>CAWKJF010000002.1:0-2727043 GCA_963850015.1 uncultured Verrucomicrobiae bacterium | reverse complement strand
AAGACCCCGTGGTGACGGGGCCGGGGACGACGATTTCCGCACTTTGCGGGCGGCGGCATGGAAGTCACCAATGGCGCCGGCAAGGTTCTGCTCAAGCAGGAGCCCCGCGACCTCGAATCGACCAACGCCCTGGGCGGGACCAGCCTGCCGGCAGCCGCGAACCTGAATGTCGGCCTCGACCAGCCGCCCGGCCCTTACAACGTCAAGGTGACCGTAACCGACCGAGCCGCGAAAACCAGCCAGAGCCTGACGCGCACCTATGAAGTGTTGCCCAAGACGTTCGGCCTGGTGCGGCCGTCGATCGCCGGCGACCCCGACGGCCGCGTGACCACAGGCCGAGGCGTTCGAGACGTTCCTGCAGACGAAGTTCGTCGGGCAGAAGCGCTTCAGCCTCGAGGGCGGCGAGACCACCGTGCCGCTGCTCGACGAGATCTGCGAGGCCGCCGCGAGCGACGGCCTCGACGAGGTCTGCATCGGCATGGCCCACCGCGGCCGGCTGAACGTGCTGGTCAACATCGCCGGCAAGAGCCCCGACCAGGTGTTCCGGGAGTTCGAGGGCAACATCGACCCCCGCACCGTGCAGGGCTCGGGCGACGTCAAGTACCACCTCGGGCGTCGAGGGCGAGTTCACCGCCGAGTCCGGCGACACGATCAAGGTGTCGGTCGCGGCCAACCCGTCGCACCTCGAGGTCGTCGACCCGGTGCTCGAGGGCATCGCCCGCGCCAAGCAGGATCGCCTCAACCAGCGGCGAGGCGTTCCCGGTGCTGCCGTTGCTCGTCCACGGCGACGCTGCGTTCGCCGGCCAGGGCGTCGTGGCCGAGACGCTCAACCTCTCGCAGCTGCGCGGCTACCGCACCGGCGGCACGATCCACGTCATCGTCAACAACCAGGTCGGCTTCACCACGGCGCCGTCGGCGTCGCGTTCGTCGGTCTACTGCACCGACGTCGCGAAGATGATCCAGGCGCCGATCTTCCACGTCAACGGCGACGACCCGGAGGCCTGCATCCGCGTCGCGCGAGCTCGCCTACGACTACCGCAAGGAGTTCAACAAGGACGTCGTCATCGACCTCGTCTGCTACCGCCGTCGCGGCCACAACGAGGGCGACGACCCGAGCTTCACCCAGCCGCTGATGTACGACACGATCAACGGCAAGAAGTCGGTCCGCAAGCTCTACACCGAGGCTCTCGTCGGTCGTGGCGACATCACCCTGGAGGAGGCCGAGGAGGCACTGGCCGACTACCAGGCGCAGCTCGAGCGCGAACTTCAAGGACGTCAAGGAAGCCGCTGGCTCCGCGAGCGACTACACCCGCACCCCGGAGTACCCGGCCAAGCCCGACACCGGCGAGCTCGTCACCGCGGTCACGCCCGAGATGCTCAAGGCGGTCGCCGACTCGCTACACCAACGTGCCCGACGGGTTCACGCGTCCACCCGAAGGTGCTGCCGCAGCTGCAGCGACGCGCGGCATCGATCACCGCCGGCCCGATCGACTGGGGCACCGGCGAGATCATCGCGCTCGGATCGCTGCTGGTCGACGGGCGTCCGGTCCGGCTCGCCGGCCAGGACTCCCGACGCGGCACGTTCTCCATCGCGCTTCGCCACGATCATCGACCGCCAGAACGCGGCCGAGTGGACGCCCGCTGTCGCACATCGACGAGGACCAGGTCCACGTTCTACATCTACGACTCGCTGCTCAGCGAGTACGCCGCCCTCGGCTTCGAGTACGGCTACTCGGTGGCGCGGCCGGAGGCGCTCACGATCTGGGAGGCGCAGTTCGGCGACTTCATCAACGGCGCGCAGTCGGTCATCGACGAGTACATCTCCGCCGGCGAGACGAAGTGGGGCCAGAAGTCGGGCGTGGTGCTGCTGCTGCCGCACGGCTACGAGGGCCAGGGGCCCGACCACTCCTCGGCCCGCATCGAGCGCTTCCTGCCGCTCGTGCGCCGAGAACAACGATGACCGATGCGCGCAGCCGTCCACCCCGGCGTCGTACTTCCACCTCCTGCGCAAGCAGAGCCTGGAGAGCGAGCACCGCCCGCTCATCGTCTTCACCCCGAAGTCGATGCTGCGCAGCAAGGCCGCGGCGTCGCAGCCCGACGACTTCACGTCCGGCACGTGGCGACCGATCATCGGCGACGACACCGTCGAGGCCGACGTCGGCTGCTCGAATGGTTGGTGGGCCGTCTTCGCACCACCTACCACCAAATTTCACCCGAGAACATCCATGTCGATGGCCCTTGTGTGGTGATTTCTTTCAGTACCGGCTTGGATGTGGAGATCGCTCCAATTCTCTACGAAGGCGATCCGCAATGGAGGGGCTATCTCTTCGACCGGTTCTCGGGTGCGAAGGTGTTGACCAGCATCCCGCTGCATATCGACTTCCTGCGGAAACGGAAGTCGGCGCAGCCGGAGCATTTCGTGCAAGTGATTCGCCTCCTGAAATGGTGGATGCGCGAGCGAGGGAAGGAGACTCCTGGATTCGCAATTCGCTCGTTTCTCGTGGAACTGATTGCAGCAAAGCTCGCCGATAATGGATGCAAGTTCGACGACTACCATACGGGTCTCGAACACTTCTTTTTATATGTGCAAAAGACCGGGCTGAAGGAACGAATCGCGTTCCGCGACAACTATCCTGCCTCAGCGCTGCCGACGAGTTCGGCCGGGGTGGTGGAAATTTTCGATCCCGTAAATGCCGAGAACAACGTCGCGTCGACCGTGACGGAAAACACCCGTCGCACATTCGTCGAGCTCGCCGAAAAAGCGCTCGATGCTCTCAGCTACGCGCGCACCTGTCAGACTAAGGGAGACGCGCTCGAATGCTGGCACGAGGTGATGGGATCCACTTTCAACGCATAACTTACTATGAGCTTCACCATGACCCGCACGGCCAGTGAGTCTTTCACACTCACTCATGCCAAATACCTCGCCTCCAAAGTCACCGCAGACATGGTGCGTTGTCAGCAGAACTACGGACGCCCCAATCAGAGCGACATCAACAACTACGGGACTGAATTGGCCCTTCTGCTTCGCGACGGCTACGTCGCGGCATACGAGTTTGGTTTCGCGCAAGACGACCAACGTATTCTCTCGTGGCGCTACGTCGTGGATGGCTCTGGCCTCTGCTCTACCGATGATCGGCCCGGTCGGATCGTGTCCGGCGTCGCTGTCGCCAGCGCATCATACTTCAACCGATTGACCTTCTCAGGCACTTGGTGTGCACTGCAGCAGGCCGAACGTGATCGCATTTGCACAGGACTTCCGATCCAGCGAGTCACGAAAGATGGTCCGAAAGATGGCCAGGGATATTGGGCTAGCGATCTGAACTACTCCGCGAGCGGAGTCTCGCTCGGACGGCGCACCTTTCGGCCTTTTTAATTATGACGCCTGGCCTTTTCGACGACATTGTTAGTTTCCCCGATCCAGACATGCACGAACGCTACCAAGCGCTTGTCGGTTTGGATGAGATGAAGGAGCGAATCGAGAAAGAAGCGGAGGCGTTGCTGCGTCCGGATCTTCTGGAAAAATGGAGCAAAGATAAACACGGCAGCCGGCTCGCCGCACTCGACCTCGTCTGCCGCAGACCGCCGCTTTTCATTTTCGCCGGCGATGTGGGAACGGGAAAGACCGAACTCGCCACAACGTTTGGCGATCGCCTGGCGCGCACGGCGCACCTCTCCGTAGAGTTGTTCCCGTTGAGCCTCCGTGCACGCGGGAGCGGGGCCGTCGGTGAGATGACTCGTTTGATATCGGATGCCTTCCGAGCTGTGAAAACCCACTGCCCAAAGAACGCTAACGGAAAGAAGCCGTCTTCTGCCGTGATTCTGCTCATTGATGAAGCCGATGCGCTCGCGCAGTCTCGCGAGCTCGCGCAGATGCACCACGAAGATCGCGCGGGCGTCAATGCTTTGATCCGAGGCATCGACGACATCGCAGCCGCGAAGTTGCCGTGTCTGACGATTATGTGTTCGAACCGGCTGAATGCGCTCGACCCCGCCGTGCGACGAAGAGCGGCCGCCGTGTTCGAGTTTAATAGGCCGACGCTTGAGTTTCGGCAACGGCTCCTCACCACGCAACTTGCGGGCACCGACCTCACGAAGGCGGACATAGAGGCAATCGCTAGCGCGCTCGGCGAGGCAAAAAACCGAAAACATGGCTATACATTTTCGGATATTACGCAGCGCTTCATTCCCTCCCTCGTTCTCTCCGCATATCCATCTCGGAAGATTTCGCGCGACTTAGCGTTGCGGATCATCGAAACCACGCTCCCGACTCCTCCTTTCAAAGAAGCCTGACTTCGCGCCTCGATTCGGAGCGCAGCGGCGGCATCGCGTCCGGGCCGAGTTGAGCAAACAAAGGAGTAAAAATGGGGAATTCGCGCCTGAGCAGCGCCGCGGCCGAATGACGAGTTTCCTGGCAGGTTAGCTGCTTGACAAACCTGCATGATCGCAACGACGAAACGGTCTCAGACAAGCGTCTATGTGATCCTCCTTGATCCGGCTGCCGGCAGAGATCCCAAGGTCCTCAAACAGAATCCCACTCGCGATCCGGCGAAGCCGTGTGTTTATGTTGGGATGACCGGCCTGACCGTGGCGCAGCGCTTCGAGAATCACAAGCGAGGGCACAAATCTTCAGTGTTCGTGAAGAAATATGGTAAGGGGTTACTGCCCGAACTTTACGAGCATTTGAATCCGATGCCGCGCGACGCAGCGGAGCGAATGGAAAGAGATCTGGCCGCTAATCTACGAAACAGGGGCTACACGGTGACCGGCGGTCACTAACCTGATTGCTCGGACAAATCATTGCCAAATATGGCGATGAAATCCTGTAGACGTAGATACGGTCGCAGTGGGATCGCGGGATTTCGACCTAACGCTGGCGTAGGTCCCGTAATCTTTCCCAAGCCGTATCGATTGCGGACGCGACGACGGCCACCTCTTCTTGGTATGCGGCGCGCTGAGCGTCGCTAATTGCTACGGCGGAACCGAATGAGTGTTGCGCCAAGCGACAATCTTTTCGACTCTTGATCCGAGCAGGCATTTGTCCGCTCCGCATTTCATCGTTAAAAATGCGAGCCAATCCTTTTCCTGTTTTTCGTGTTCGTTACATTTCGGGCAGGAAGGAACGCGGTTGCTAATATGATTCGACCCGCCACCGTCCACCGAAATGACATGGTCTGCATGCCATCGAGAACCCGAGTGTTGTGCCGCAATAGGCGCAGTTACCGTCGAAGAACCGTAGCATCTCCTCGCGCTCCGGTCTGGTAAGGTCTCGGTCGAACGCTGACCAAAGGACTCTCCGAGAAATGTTTTTAACCCACGCTGGATGAAGTGGCACGGCTTACTCCCACTCTGCACTGCCGAAATTCAGGCTTTTAGCGTTTTCTGAAACAGCCCGCTTGACCTGATCTGTCGCCCCGTCGGGAAAGTCGGCGGAAATTTCGACAGTTACCTTGATGGAGGCATTAGGATCGCTGTTTAGCACAGCGATTACTTCTTCGGCGATCTGAACCAGGCGGAATTTGGCGGCGGACGAAGCCACGTCCGCAGAGCCGTGAAAAGACTTCGGCCCTTTTTTCTTGGACGTTGGGGGTGTAGTGGGTGCGGCGACGGGACCTTCACCCGCGCCTGCAGTGCCGCCCGGGATCAGCGACGGCAGCGGCGCAGCGGGATCGAGCTTGGCTGGATGCGCTGTCTCGTATGCTTTCGCAGCTTCTGGCTCGATGAGCAGAAGCGTGTCGTCGAACTGGACGTTGGCGTCGCCCAATTTGAATCCTTCGAATGTGTCGCCCGTCTGGCCGTAGGCGGTTCCGAAGAAATCGCGGGTTGCCGCGCCTTTCACGATTGCCTGCTCCAGTACGCCTCGGTCCTTGAGGCGCGATAGGTAAAGGTAGCGCAGCGTGTCCTCCCAGAAGTCGGTTGCTTTCACCGCCGGTTTGTCAGACTTCCAGTAGAGCTCCTTCAGCTTGGTGCGCAGATGGATCGGCGACCAGGTAGTGATCACCAGTTCGTTGTCGAGAGCACACTCGCTCGAATTCTCTGCCCAGTGTTGACCCGCTCGTGTTCAGCGGGAATGCCTCGATCGTGATTTGCGAATCTGTCGGCGCTTGCTGGACCGGGCAGAGCAGCCACTTGTAGCACTCGCGAGCTACGCGGGGCAGGACGTCCGCTGCAGTCTCGAGTTCTTTCTCGGCCTGTTTCTTCTGCAGCAGATCGATGTTCAATCGGCCGCCCTTGACATCTTCGACTATTGAGTCCCAGGCGAGGAGCGACACGTGCGGCATCGCGCAGG
Source organism: uncultured Verrucomicrobiae bacterium (assembly GCA_963850015.1). Lineage (GTDB taxonomy): Bacteria > Verrucomicrobiota > Verrucomicrobiia > Chthoniobacterales > UBA10450 > AV80. The sequence goes on along the minus strand of CAWKJF010000002.1, from coordinate 2,720,754 downwards.
CGAGCGAGACCAGCGTGGTCGGGCGCGAGGAAGAGCAGGCGATTGCCGCGATACCGCGGCTTCGTGCCGTTGTTGCGCACGATATTCCAGCACGGTATCGAACGCCAGCCGTGGTTTCGTCGCGGGCGTAGATATTCTCCGGTGGCAAGACGACCAGGCGCAGCGCGCCATCGTCGGGCACGTCGGCGTGCGGCGTGAAGATGTGCGTGCCGTCGAAGAACGAATGTTGCCGCGCGAGCTTCTTGAGCACCTCGGCGATCTTTCCTCGCACTTCGTTCTTGTCCTCGAATCGCTGCTTCCGATCCTCCATCTCACGGCGCAGGTTGGCCCGGGTGTCGAACCAATAGCGGGTCGCTCCTGCGCCTTGTCACCGGAGCTATTCAGGTAGTGCAGCCGGTCGGCCAGGCGATTGAGAGCGTCGGCGTAAACGGAAGAGGTCTGGCCCGGTTGCAGGCAACCGAGCAGCACACGCGCGCGGTCGAGGCCGCGGATCCCGGACTTGGTCGCCACCGACGACGGCGCGCTGCCAAGGAACAACGTGCGCGCCACGCGGCGGGCGGCTTGCACCGAGCCGAAGCGCGGCTCCTTGCTTCCAGTTCGGTGGTCTCGGCGCTCTCGCCGTCGATGTCCCTTTCCATCACCGGGTCCCAGCCGGCAGGGAGATAGTAGGTCAACTCGTTGCGCGCGCTCGCCATCGTAGAGCGGCAGACTGCCGGGCATGATCATCAAGTCCTTGTTGTCGTCCTTCCACAGTCGGTAGATGACCTTCGCCATCAGCTTCAACACGCCGCGTGTGCGCTGGAAGCCGTCGATCGTCGTCCAGTCTTCATAGAGCCGGTCGAAGACTTCGGGATGGATCGGATAGCCTTGCAGCAGGCGCTCGTAGTAACGCGACTTCCTGTGTTTCCGTCGGCAGCTTTGCTCCCTCGGCGACGTAGGCGTCGGCGAAAGCACGGCAGACGCTTCGCGGGCTTTTGGCGTCTCGCATGTCCGGCTCAAAAAGCCGCCGCCGCACGATCTCGAACGCTTCTTCGGTGGCCACTGGTTTCCAGAGCGCCTGCACGCGACCAAATATCTTTTCCAAAGCGCGGAGCGCGGCCACGCCTCGCTGGCTGCCCGCCTCGACTTCTGATTCCGGAAGCGACGCCAGCACCACTGCATTCGGCACCAGCTTGACCGCTTCGGTCAGCGATTGGACGAAGGAAAGGTTGCTGTCGTAGGTGCCGCCGCTGAGTCGCTTGCTCTCGGCGAACTGGCGGATGTAAGCGACCAGCTCGTCAATCAGCAACACGCACGGAGCGTGCTGCTCCAAGCAGCTTCTGCAGCACGTCCTTACCGGGCGACGTGCCGTTCGCTGTCGGCATCCTTCACGAGCGCGAACGCCTCTTCGCCCGCCAAGTTGCCAGGCCAGTTCACCCCAGAGTGTGTTGATTGTGTGCTTGCCGTGCTTCCACGGCTGGCCGGGCGCATGGCGGTGCCATCGAGCACGGCGACGCGGCTTGTGGGACTCCATCAAGCCCGCCTTGTCGAGCAGATCAGGGATGCCGAGCAAGTCCTGAAGCGAACACTTCCGCGACGCCAGGTGATACACGGCCAGCATGCGTGTGCGTTTTGCCGCCACCGAAAGCGGTTTGCAGTTGGATTACCGGCTCGCCGCCCTTGCCGTTGAGCCGCTGCGCCACCTGCGTTAGGAGCAGGCGCATGCCCTCGGTGATGAAGGTGCGCTCGAAGAACGCAGCCGGCATCGCCGTACTCAGGCCAGCCTTGCCTGTGCGCACGGCGGTGATGTCGGCCGCGAACTCGGATTGCTGAAACGTGCCTTCGAGCACGTCCGGGTGCGGAACAGCGATTTCTCGCCAGGGTTTCATACGTGTATCCTCCGAATCGAACGAGGTCACTGCTGTCGGACCGGCACCTGCGGCAGCGGATTCGATGCCGGTCCAGCCGGTGATGAGTTCGTTGTAGGCGCGGGCGTCTTCGGCCTGGCCGAGGCGTTCGCAGAGGGTGTAGAGGCGGTAGGCGAGCTGGCGCACGGCTTCAGCTTTGCCGCCGAGGGCGGCAAGCAGAGCGCCGGAGGCAGATTCGCCGCCTTGTCGAAAGGCGCGGATGAGCTGGTGCAGCGCTTCCCAGACGGGCAGTGCGGGTGTCGGTGCGCGGGTCCCAATCGGTGGGATACTCGGACCACTTGAGCAGGCGCACTTTGCCGCCGCCGCTTCGAATGCACGCCGGCCTCTTTCATGCCGTCCACGCTGTGCCTTTGCCGCGCGCAAGAGTGTCGGCTTCGCCAAAGCCGCCTTCAGTCCAGCCGTGTTGCTCGAACCAGTGCAGGCAGAACTGGGTGTCGGCGTCGAAATCGTCCTCGGCGAGGAAGCGGTTGATGAGCTGGAGGGCGGTGCGCACGCTCATGGGCGAGCCGTCGGCCTCCAGCACGGCGGCGTATTTGGAAAAGACCGCCATGCCCGGCCCGATGATGGCCTGCGAAAGATCCACCGGGGCCACGGGCGAACGCTCGTCGCCGGAGCCTTTGGTCATCTCGTCGAGCGCCTCGGGCAGCACGCCGTTCAACTCGCGAATGAACTCGCGGCGGGAAATGGATGGCGCGTCCGCGGAGCGTTTGCGGCAGACGAGGACAATGCTGGAGGCAAGGGCGTTGCGTTCTGATCTCTAACGGTTGCCCGTGCGTTCGGTCCGCATCGGCCATGTGCCGGTAAGTTGCAGACCCGGCTTGAAGAACCGCTTCAAGAAATGTCTCCCAGCCTGTAGAGGAAGTTCCTGAATCACTATCTGTTTCCGATTGCTTGAACGCGTAGTAAATCGTGATGCGGCGCACTCGGGTGGGCACTGCTCGTGCGAGGTTGTGCATCGCCCGCGTCATCCCTAGCAGAAAAAACTCTTCCGCCTTGGCTTTACCGCCATGTCGAGCGGGCGTCGCGACGAGTTCCTCCGCCTTTGGCACTGTCGATCGTGGCAAGAAGGTCGGGAAAATAGGCCGCAGCGCTCGCCGGAGCCAGACATAGAAAAAGTCTGAGAGGTCGGCGTAGCCGATGTTGTCGTAGTACGGCGGGTCAGTGGATACGAATTTCTTAGTACTGACCGTTTGCGATTGAGCATCGGCTTGAACTGCCGAGCCACCACCGCAGGCCGGAACGTTCAAGATAGCCTTGCAAAGGTAGAGGAGCTGTCCTTCAAAATTGCCCGTCGAGTCGCTGAAGGGGTTACCTTCAGTGAAAGTCCAAGTCATCGTTAGTGTCTGCCGAGCAAAGACCTGTTGAATGTTTTCGCCTTCTGTGTCCCAGAAATTCAGAGACGATGATCTGTTAGCAAGTCGTCCTATTCCAAGGCCCAGCAACGTAGCGACACCTTCCGCATAGCTTTGCGCGACGCCGGTGCTCACGCCAGCGGCTTCGGCATCACTAGCAATTCTCTCCCGCGCTCCAGCTACTAAGTCACTGAAAGTAGACAACGCTGTCGACTGGCGGGAGGTAAATAGGTCACTCCACTTGGTCATCCCATAGTTTCCCACTCGAAAACCCAGAGCCTGCTGGAAGAAATTAACATCAGGTTTCCACGCTGGTTTGGCCTGATTCGCGATCTCTTCAATTTCTTCGGTCGGAGAAAGGTAGGTGCGCCCCTGCGCTCCGTCGACAACGACTGCCATTAGCTTAGCGCCTAGTCGCCCAGCCTGTGCTTCAGTCCTAATGTAGGTGGCCTCAATAGGTGTGTCGGAAATCAAACATCGAAAATTGGATCCAACGCCGGCTGCCTTAGTTCCGGCGCTAACTCCAGAGGGCAGAGCGCTCTTCTTGACCTCGAAATGATAAACGGTGCCTTTAACGATTGGTTCGACGTACGCCTCTTTCCCCCTTTTGCTCGATAGAATAAACGTTGAGGCTAACGGAACATCCACATTCGAAAACGCTGGATTCGGGCTCTTGACCGTGCGCACCCAGAGCCAAGCAATGACGGTGAGCTTCTGGCCGACGAGCTGGTTTGAGGTCGGGCCGGTCCTTCGCCATCTCCGCCGTGATCTTCCACCGGCGGATAGAGGTGGCCGATGCGCTTCTGCGCTTCCTCGCGCATCCATGCGCCGTAGTAGCGCACGTCTTCCGCCAGACCGCTGGCGCCGGGCCAATCTCGTCCCAAAGCGAGTTCCTTCTTCGCATCTTCGCGACTTTGCAGGAGGCTGACCGGCGGCCTGCCGGCGAACTTAGGCGGGATCTCGATCATCGCCTTGTTGATGAGCACGGCCACGGGGTTGAGGTCGCTGGCGTAAGCCTCCAGACCCAGTCGCTGCGCTTCCAGCGGGATGGCTCCGCCGCCCGCAAAGGGATCGTGAAGGGCGGGCAGCTTGTCGGGATCGAACAGCTCAGCGGCCTGCGGGTGGTCCTTGTTCAGTTCGCACACCTCCCGCCACGATCGACGAATTTCGGCGCGGGCTCGCTCCAGCACTTCCTCGTTGGTGGTATTCTCCCACAGCACGAGGTCCTCGATGATTTTGAACAGCCGCTTCCGCTCAATGGCGGCTTCCTTCTTGTTCTTTCCGTATTTGAACCCGCCGCCCTGCTGGTAGCCAGGATCGTTGACCAACTGCGCAAAGATAACCGCCCGCGCCGCCGCCAGCGGCCGCCGCGCCCACCACAGATGTAGTGTGGAAGGATGTCCGTGCCGGATGGATTTCTCCCGCGCACAGCCACATTGATCGCGTCCAGCGGAAGGCGACTTCGATGAGCTTTCGCGGCGACTTGATTGGATGCGCTTCCATCAGGCTGCTAGCTCCTTGTGCTGAAGCAGCGCACTGAGGTCAAAGTTGATGCTAGCCACGCCCCAGTCCGGTTCGGATTTAAAGGGTCTGCGAATGTAGTGCGGTCCCTCGGCGGAATCTCCTTCGCCCACGAACACGATGGCGAGGATGAACTTCTCTGCCTGGTTCAACGCGTAGAGAATTTCGTTCCGTGAGACAGTGACCGTGGTTGCGCCTTTGACGCGGCCCTTTACCTCGATGTGTCGCGGCTTCGGGCTGTTTGCCATCTGCTGCCGGCGGATAGGAGGTCAGGTCCCAGCCGCATTTCTGCGGCCGAGACATCGACGACGCGGCAGCCCTTTGCTTCCTCTGCGCGGCGCACCGCATTCATGGCGATACGTTCGATCCGGCTGCGGGCTGCCGGATCGGCGGAGAACAACGCAGCGGTTCATCGGGCGGAGGTTCGCCGCGCAGTTGGCGCAGCAGGCCAGCCGGCACCACAGCGCGCCGCCGAGAAGCGACCGGCGTGCCGTTCACGACGTGCCGCATCGATTGAAGCTCCTTCTTGCGATTCTCCAAGCGGCCTTCCAGGTCGGTAATGCTGCGACGGATGTTGTCGAGGTTAAGCCGCACGTCCTTGCCGGCGTCCTGATCCTCCTTCAGCTTGATCCAGCGGTCCGACCAGAAGCCGATCTCCTTGGTGAGCCGCTCGTGGACGGCCGCGAGCGTCTTGTTCGACGTGCGCGATGCGGCGCTCGGCCACTTCCCTGTAGTGCTCCGGGACGAGCGTCGCGGCGGCGAGCGAGAGCGCCTTTTGCTCCTGATCGCCGCGAATCCACGGCGCGCGTGAAGAGCGGCTTTAGCAGAGTGCCGGTCGCCAGCGGGAAGCGGCTTCGAAATCGAGGTGCGGCGCCCAGCCGGCAAACGATGCCGTCCCGTCGGGTGCGACGCGGACGAACTGCAGCCGCTTGGAGAGGACGAGCGCCGTCGCCGGATTTGACCTCGTGCGTGAGCAGGAACAGCAGCCAGGGCTCGATTCCGTCGTCGGCCGGATCGACCAGCACAGCGCCCTGCCGCAGCAGGTTGGCGTGCTGCTCCAGGATCATGTCGGTCACGGCGAGCATGAGCGGATGGCCGGGATGCATCATCTGCGCGAACGGGCGTGCCCGGCTTGTCGAGCGGCCGGACGGCGTCCTTCGTGAAACAGATGCGCTCGTAGCGCTTCAGGACGGGCTCGTGCTCGCGGCGGTTGCGGCCGGTGATCCGGCGGTCACGCTCGCGGATCAGTGCCGGGACGTGGGTGATTTCGCAACGCCCGCTTTCGCGCGGATGAGCCGCGCCGCCCAAGCTCTCGAACGCCTTCAGGAAGAACGAGCGGACGAAATACGGCTGGAGGCGCCGGGCCTCGGCCCTCTCCATCTCCTCCTTCACCGCGAAGAGCCGCTCGGCGCTCATCGTCTCCTGGGCGAGGGCGTTGCGGTCGAGAAGCTCCTTGAGGTGGCCGTGGTCGAAGGCGTGGTCGATGCTCTTGCGTGAGTCGCGCGCGGACCTCGGGCTGGTCGCCGTAGCGGATGGCCTCGATCGAGCAGGTCCTTGAGGCTCGTCTCCTCGAACACTTCGCCGAGGATGTCGAAGACGCGGCCCTTGAGCGCGTCGCTCTCGACCTCGAGCTTCTTCGAGCAGGCGGTGGTAGACGTCGCCCTCGCGGGTCTCCTTGGCGACGAGGTTCCAGAGGTGGCAGACTTCCGTCTGGCCGATGCGGTGGATGCGGCCGAAGCGCTGTTCGAGCCGGTTGGGGTTCCAGGGCAGGTCGTAGTTGACCATCAGGTTGGCGTTCTGGAGGTTCACGCCTTCGCCGGCGGCATCGGTGGCGATCAAGACGCGCACGTCGGGGTCGGAGCGAAAGAGGGCCTGCAATCTGCGGCGTTCGTCGCGGTGCGTGCCGCCGTGGATGGTGACGATGGCGTCCGGCGCTGCCGAGCACGCCGGCGATTTTGCTGGTGCAGGTAGTTCAGCGTGTCGCGGTGCTCGGTGAAGATGATGATCTTGCGCTGCCGGCCGCCTGCGTCGCGCATCTTCGGGATCGTTCTGGAGGATCTTCGAAAGTTCGTCCCACTTGCGGTCCTGGCCGGACGCGACCAGCTCCTTGGCCTGCTGCTCGAGCCCCTGGAGGATGCGCGATCTCGGCTTCAAGCTCGGCGATCGTCTTGGCGGCCGTTGCCTGATCGACGAGCTTCTCTTCGAGGTTCTCCTGCTCGTCGGCGTTCAGGTCGTCGTCGTCCTCGGGCGGAGCTTCGAGGTTCTCGGCGAGGAATTGCCGGCCGCGCTCCATCGTTCGTTCTTCGCGAAGGCGGCGCTCCAGCCGCTCCGCGCCGCCGCTTGAGCGACTGGTAGATGGCCTCCGGGCTGGAGGCGAGCCGACGCTGGAGCGCGGTGAGGGCGAACCCGACCGAGCCTTTGCGTGCGCCGTGCGAGTTGGTCGGCCTTGCCCATTTCCGTCTGCACGTAGTTCGTGACGGCCTCGTAGAGCGCGGCTTCGAGGTCGGAGAGCTTGTAGTTGACGGTGTAGGCCTTGCGCTCGGGGAACAGCGGCGTGCCGTCGAACTTGACCAGCTCCTCCTTCACCATGCGCCGCATCAGGTCGGAGGCGTCGACCTTGTGCACGCTCCGTTCGCGGAACTTGCCGTAGAAGCGGTCGGAGTCGAGCAGCGAGAGGAAGAGCTGGAAGTCCTCCTCCTTGCCGTTGTGCGGCGTCGCGGTCATCAGCAGCAGGTGCCGCGTGTCGCGCGCCGAGCTTCTCCGCGAACCGGAAGCGGCCGGTCTTCTCCACCTTGTAGCCGAAGAAGTGGGCGGCGAGCTTGTGGGCTTCGTCGAAGACGACCAGGTCCCAGCCGGCGGCGCGAGAGCTTCTCCTGCAGCTCCTCGTTGCGCGCCATCTGGTCGAGCCGGACGATCAGCTGGTCGATGGTCCTCGAACGGATTGCCGCTCGGCGACGCTGCTCGAGCGCGGACGAAAAGACGCGGAACTCAAGGCCGAACTTCTCGAACAGCTCGTCCCGCCACTGCTCGACCAGGCTGCCCGGGGCGACGATCAGGATGCGGCGGGCGTCGGCCCGCATGATGAGTTCGCGGATGTAGAGCCCGGCCATGATCGTCTTGCCGGCGCCGGGGTCGTCGGCGAGGACGAAGCGCAGCGGCTGGCGCGGCAGCATCGACTCGTAGACGGCGGTGATCTGGTGCGGCAGCGGCTCGACGTTCGACGTGTGGACCGCCATCATCGGGTCGAAGAGGAACGCGAGGTCGATCCGCTTGGCCTCGCAGGCGAGCTGGAACGCCTCGCCGTCGCCGTCGAACGACCATGGCCGTTCGACTGTGGCGATATTGATTTCCGCTTCATCCGCACGTCCGAGCAATCGGTCGCGGAGAGTGCCGTCGGGAGTTTTGTAAATGACCTGGACTGCGCCCTCGGCGATCGGAACAACCGCAACAACGCTGACGACGAGGGTGGGCTCAACGCCTGTGAGGTTGTTTCCAATAGCGATCTCTTCGAGCTTCATACGGGGCGGGGACTGAACGAGCCGACATTTTAGCGGCCAAACGCGGCAAAGAAAGGTGATTCAGCAATGAGCGCGAGCGAACATCTTTTTGATGCGGCTGCGCCGCGGGGAACTGTGCCTGCCCTGCAGAACCCACGGCGCAAACTCCGAGGTTGCGTTTCGAGCGTGATCATCTGCGCCGTCCTCGCAGCGCTCTCGGTCTTCCGGCCGAACTCCCTCTCTGGAACCGGGCCGCGCTGCTGCGGTGCGCAGATCGTCACATAAGAAAGATGCTTATCGCGTTATGTGATCACATCCCCAGAGATGATCCGCAGACTAATCGCCATCGCGTGCTGCGCTTCCGCATAGCACTGCCAAAGCTGTCTGGTCGAAAACGCTGTTTTCTCGTAACGAACGTCAACTCTTGGATAGAGCGAACATGCTTTTTCTAATCGCGTAGTTTCAGATACAGGAATTACGGACGCGCAATGCTGCACCAGTTTTGGAAGCCGATGTCTAATCTTGATCGCTTCTTCCACTGTGAGTGCCGTTTTGACCACGGCGAAACCTTTGAGGGTGCTCTCAAACGCATCCCGTGAAAGCTCCGCGGCTTTCGGATTAGGTGGAACGGCTAGCAGGCTTTCTACAGCCGCGAATAGACTCTTCTCTCCGCCCGCGAGAAAGTTGCGGGCAAGTTCCGGAAGCTGATCGCCATCGATCAGCCGGTGGTTATTCATGTGATGCGAGCAGTCAAGCCAGTGGGCGTCCAGTTCGTCTCTCGCGGCGGAGTCAAACCCGAGGGCCTGAAGGACAGCATTGGGCATCCCGGCAACGGAACGAATCGGATCGACCACGCAGCTCCCGTAAATCACTGGCACGTAAACCGGCCAAAAAGCTTCGTCGTACAAGAAACACGATTGCCGGATCGGTGCGGAGTGATCGCGCCCTAGGGACGTGTTCGCCTTAAAAAAAGCATAAAGCGCGTTGAACGCTTCCGATCCGAGGTGGGCCAAGATCAATTCGGCCAACAGGTGGTTTTGGCCGTTGAATTCAGCCCATTTTTGCAACGCAAAGAACGGCCGTTCGCCGACTGGAACTTGGCGTTTCCAGCAGTCCTTATTGAAGGCAGCGATCCAGTCGCTCGGGGGAATTGGAAGAGGTGTTAGCATCAGCACTCGTTAATTGGCATTGAACCGGCTGAATTATGACCCCCAGTGATCCTCAAACACAAAGACGATTTAGCCCCTCAGATCGCCGAAATAGAAGGCTTGCTTGCGCTCCCGTGCCTCTTGAAATCGCAGAGGGACGACCTTTTACAGGAGCTAAAGGCGATGCGCGCTGGCGCGAAAGGTGAAAAAGACGCCGCCTACCACATCGACTTCGGTTGGAAAGACGGTAAGAACAGCGCCGTCATTCACGACCTCCGCATCGAACACGGCGGCAGAGTCGCGCAAATCGATCATTTGATCCTAATGCGGACTCTCGACTGCCATCTCTTAGAAACGAAAGGCTTCAGCTCCGACGTTCGCATCTCCGAACGTGGCGAATGGGAAAGCCGCACTCGCTTTGGCTGGCGAGGCATCCCTTCTCCCGTGGAGCAAAATCGTCGGCACATCGAAGTCCTGCAGGCATTCGTGCGCGACCACAATCTCTCGCCAAAACGACTTGGACTCTCTCTACCGATCCGCTTTCACAATTGGGTGCTGGTCTCGCCGAAGTGCCAGGTTCGCAGAGGCGGTGGCGAATGGGACCACGTCGTGAAAATGGATTTGTTTGAGAAGCGCTTTGGCGAATGCGCTCAGGCCACGACCTTTTTCGACACGCTTTCCTCCGTATCGAAACTGGTTTCGTTGGAGACCCTGGAAGGAATTGCCCAACGTCTCATCGAAGCTCACACTCCAGCTAAGATCAATTTCGCTGCGAAATTCGGCCTCCGCGTTTCGATCGGCAATCTGAATACAACTGCTTACGGGCTATCTCTTCTCGGAACTGACAATCTCGAAAAAACAACGTGTGAAAAATGCAGCACGCCCGTCGATGCCCAAGTGATCAAATACTGTCGCATCAATTCGCAGCGCTTTCACGGCAAGGTACTTTGCCGCTCCTGTCAGCACCAACCGCCATCAGCCGCTTCCTGCTCCACGTGTGGAACACCGGTCGATAGCAAGGTCGTGGCTTTCTGTCGCTTCAACAGCAAACGCTTTGGAAAGAAGCTGCTGTGTCGAAATTGTCAGACGACGCCAGTCTTGTCGACCGCAACGTCCTCCTGATGCGGCTGCGCCGCGTGGAGACTGTGCGGACACAGACTCCGAGTTTGCCCGCTGGGAGGGTGATCATCTGTGCCGTCCTCGCGGCGCTCGCGGCTGTTCCACCCCCCTACTCCCATGCGGACAGCCTGACGCTTCACTGCGGGTGCACAGATCATCACGGAGGCTCAACAGAGTTTGGCTAAACGATTCGCAGTCGACACTGCGACTCAAACATTCGTCTTCAGATTGCAACGCCATTTGAAACAAACTCAAGAGGCATGTTGCTTTCTCGCTATCGCTACTCCCAGGGGGAAAGATACCCTCCAAAAGAGGAAATGCGCCGACGGGCAGTGAGCCGGGCGCCACGGTAAGTGCCTCGAACATCGGACGGATTGGTATCATAATTCGGTTCAGGTTGCACTCCGGATCCGTTCGCAACACCGAGCACCTGCTCGTCATGACGGCGAATTGCCGGGCGTTTGATGCGGCTGCGCCGCGTGGAGACTGTGCCCGCCCTGAAGAACCCACGGCACAGACTCCGAGTTTGCCGGTCCCGGCGGTGTGATCATCTGCACCGTCCTCACACCGCTCTCCGGCTGTCCCGCCCCCTCTTCCCTCGCGGAGACAGCCGGAGAGCGTCATTGCGGGTGCGCAGATCATCACTGGACAGGAGCTGATCGCGTTGGTGTCGCGCCGAAGTAGCACCGCGCACGCGACTAGGCCGGCAGGTTGTGAATCTTCTCTTCGAGAATCGAGAGAGTCCGAAGCACCTCCGACATCGGAGCCGGCTGAGAGAAGAACATCTCCCGCATGGATTCGTTATCCTTTTCCAATTCGGCGAATCGTTCTCTTGGCGGCACGAGCCGGAAGGTGGAGGGCTCCGCGAGATCATACCGCGCCCATTTGGAACGAAAATAAACTGTCTTGTGCGCGACGACGCGTTTTCTCAGATCGACATCGGTGAGCGCGGCATCCGTCACGGGCGCGGCGGCGAGCTGGGCTAGATCGTGGTAATGACGAGCATAGCGCGCCCGCATTGGCTGTGCGGGATCACGATGATATTCCGCGTGCAGCAGCGTTGCCTTTTCCCAAAACGTTCGCTCGGCGGCGAGCGCCTGGACGGTGGCAAGACCGAGGGGAAGGTCGAGTCTTTTGCCCGAGGATCGACCGGATTTCATGGCGTGCCTGCGGCCAGTGATCCGAGCGAGCTCCGAGTTCGATCCGAACCGAGGGTTGAATGTATGAAAGCTCCGGTGACCCGGCCTGTGGAAAATGGAACAGGATCGTCTGCGGCTCCTGCGCATCGATCTCGATCGACCAATCTTGATCGGATGGGAGCTCTTCACTGAGCTTCGCTTTGAGCGCGGGAAGCAGGCTCTCGCGAATGCATGCGGTACAGGCATCCCGCAGCGCATCGATCCTACGGACTTGTTCTTTGCCTGATGCTGCTTCGGGATCACGGTCGGCGCCGAAACCTAGGAAGTCGCGGTGGAATGAGACATCGATATCCTCGGAGAAGCGCTCGATCAGGCGAAACACTTTCGAGAGAGATGTGCCTCCTTTGAAAACCAGATGTTCCCCGAGGTCGGGCAGGGCGAAGAGGACATCGAGCGTGCGGCAGACCCAATAATCCTTTTCCAGAATTGCCGGGGCGAGACCGGCTGCACGCGAACCGGCATCGAGGAGTTCGAAGCGCTCGCGACGGGATCGGGTGAGATACGCGTCTTCAGGCATCGGTGCGAGCGAGCTCATGGAAGTGCGGCCGCATCCACGCAGGCACAAGGCCGAGGTCCTGCTTCAATTGTTTCCGGTCCGCGGCGGGAAGGTGATCACGGATGCGCTTGAGATGATGTGGTCCGACATGATCCTTGCCAACGTCGCGCAGGGCTTGAGCGACGAGGCCGCTCGGCCGGCCGGCCAGCGCAAGATTGCGCCCGCTATTGCGACGGAAGACGATCTTGAGTTTGCCAAGATCGACGCGGGCGCGGGTGCCGTCGGTATGATACACCATCTGCGCGGGTACTTGAGTATTAAGTCCGAGCAGATTGGCGGCTACCGCTTTGGACGGAAGGACTCGGAGGTTCTTATTTCGAGCAACCGCAGAGACAACCGCGTCGGAGGTGGCGCCTGTCTGTCCAAGAACAGGATGAGGCTGGGGGGAATCGTAGATTCCGCGGCCGACCCGGCGAATCTTGCCGTCGCGCACGAGCCGGGTGAGGGCCATTCCGACGGATCGAGGGTCGCCAAGATCTGCAAAATCGTGTGGCGTGAACGCCCAGCCACGGCCCTTTTTGGCAATGCGCCGAAGAATCTGCCGCGGATGGGAAATCGTAAGCCGGGCTGCTTTCATGTTGAAAATAATGCCCTGTTTTTTCAACAGATCAAGATCAAGCCACGTTTTACACGCTCGATGAGACTTCCGTGCGTTGAGTTAACTAAAAAGGGGGTGTGATACCGCCTGCCTTTTCGGAGGCGCATGAAAAGATCGGCGATGCCATGCACGCGAGCAACTGGAAGCGCGACAGGGCAACCCGAGGCGAGCCTGGGTAACTCAGGTCACTCCCTAGCCGATTCTTCCTCGCTGACTTCCAATCCGGACTTTGAGAGAAACTTTTGCGCCTGCTCCTCGCTTATTCCATGTGTAATTCGTATGCCCAAATTCTCGATCAAGAATTGTTCGACCGGGACCCATACCCCTCGAACTTTCACCTTTTTTGTCCACGCGCACATCGTGAGAAGGTGGCTCACCATCTGTAGCTGTGCCTTGCGGCGATTTGCGATCACTCCCAAGAGAGTGGTGGCAAAGATGATCATCTGCGTGACAGCATAGTCCGCCAAAACGATGTTTGCCGGGATGCCGACGTTGGCCGATACGATCAACCCTGCGGTCGCGAGGATGGCGCAGCAGATACCGCCTGCAACTGTCCATGCTATTGATTCCGCGCGCTGCACCAAGACGATCGGGATTACATAGAGCGGCGAAATACTCACGCCTCGCGGCACCAGACAGTCAATTGCGAGAATTCCCCCGGCGAGCGCGACACTGGTGCAGATTACCCATAGGCGTCGGCGAGAAGGCAGAGGTGGCTTGGACGGTAAGAATTGCGCGTTCATCGTAATGTGAGCCTGATCATCTTAGACGTTATTGGAGCGGAAGCGACTGGAGCGGGTGTATTTCGGGGCGAAGCTGCGCCCGGCTTTGAAGCTGGATCCGGCCAGACGAAAAGATTCGTCAGTTAATGCAACCGCGCCAGACCCCGTTCCCGAAACATCTAGCCATCGCCCTGCAGGATGAAACGCAGCGCAATGCCCGGGACTCAGGCCGGATGGCGGACGCATCTACGATGTCGCGTGAAGCTCTTCCACCTGCCGTCAAACAGTTGCTCGCCCGGCATATCCGGTCGGTCGAGCAACTCGAAGTGCTGCTCCTGCTCCGCAGCCAGCCGGCCCGCGCCTGGAAATCCGCGGATGTTTATGACGTGATCCGCAGCAGCGCTTCGTCCATCAGCGCCCGCCTGGACGCATTCGCCGCCGCCGGCTTTCTTGCGAAGGAGGAGGGGCTGCCGGCCACGTATCGCTACGCGCCGAAGGCCGACCTTCGCTCCGCGGTGGAAGAAACCGCGGCAGCTTACCAGACATGGCGCATTCGAGTGATCGAAGCGATCTTCGCGCCCGAGTCGGACCCGGTGCAAAACTTCGCCGACGCCTTCAAACTCCGGAAAGAATGATATGGCTCTAATCGTTTACCTACTCTGCGCGCTCGCCAGTCTGGGGTGCGCGCTCCTCCTCTGGCGGGGCTACGGCGCTACGCGCACGCGCCTGCTGTTCTGGGGCGCTCTCTGCTTTTTCGTACTCGCCGCGACGAACTCGCTCCTCTTCGCGGATCTGGTCGTCTTCAAACAGATCGACCTCTCGCTTTGGCGCTCCGCCTTTACCCTCGGCGCGCTCGGCCTTCTGCTTTACGGCCTCATCTTCGAAACCCAACCGTAACCGCCATGCTGAAACCATTTCTCTCCGGCGCCATCAGCATGGCCTGTCTCACGATTGGCCTCTTTTTCTTCCAATTCTGGCGGCGCACTCACGATCGTCTCTTCGTCGTCTTCGCCGCGGCTTTCTGGCTCATGATGGTGGAACGCATGATTCTGCTCACGATCACCGCCTCCCATGAATTTGCACCATACGTCTATCTGGTGCGGCTCTGCGCCTTCGCGCTCATCATCGGCGCGGTCGTGGATAAGAACCGGCGGGCCTGATTGGAACGGCGGTATCATACCGCCGTTCTCACTCCATCGGCGCCAGGACCGCATCGGCTGGTTTCGCGAACTTCGTCGCGGCCGGCGTTTTCTCGCTGAAGCGCACATTCGAAAACTCCAAGGTTCCGAGTGGTTCGCCTTCGATGTTTTCGTTCTTCCAGAGGTAGAACGGCGCCACCTTGGGCACTCGCAAGCCGCCCGCCTCCTGCCATTCCTGAAAGATGATGGCGTGCTTTTCCAGCTCGTCGATCGGCTTCCCTTTGCGCAGCGGCGGATAAGTCACGATGTAGGCCGCGAGCTTGAGCTGGCCCGTCGCCGGATCGACATACGCGACATAGAAATCGTCCGGAGTGTCACCCGTGTCCTTTTGGAACGTCACCCTGAGCGCGTCGTATTCCTGTCCCTGGAAACTTTTCTTTCCGAGCGATTCCCGATTCACGCCGGGATCACCGAAGACAAACGGCATTCCGAAAAAATAGAACGGCGTCCACATGTAAAAGCGGGGCGGCGTCCCACCGAGAGCGGCCGGATTTGGTTTGATCCAGACTTCGCCGTTGCTTGCGCCTAACGAGTAGCTTTGGCTCGTGATCAAACCGTCCCGGCTCCGAAGATCGAAGAGCTGATGATCCTTCTTCATCCCCTTCGCGCCCACCCAGCTCAAATCGAACTCCACGCCGCCGTAGCTCTTCCATTTCGCCAGTCCGCCGTGCGCCTCGAAAGCGCGTTCGAGTTGCGCAAAAGCCGGCGCGCTCAGCAGCGCAATGAAGGTGCCGGCGATCAGGACGAAGATTTTGTCGACGCGGGCGGCGATCATCTCGGACCCTATGGCCGATCGCGTTATCTGTCGCGCTTTCCGTGAATTTACTGCCCGCATTGAAGAGGGCGGCTGCGATAACATGGAGGAACCAAACAAGGATTTCTTTGCTCGTCCGCAAACTCGCCGACCAGATCATCGAAGCGCAGCGCAGAGAACGCGCAGGTCTATCAAAAATGTAGTCGCACGAGATTCGCAAACTCGGCGTTAAAGTTCCGAGGCCCGCCAACTCGCCAGGACATCGGTCGCGGGGTCTTCAGGCTTTCGCACCGCGGCTGAATAAACTCTGCGTGTTTACCACCGCCATCACGTCTGCGATCGGGGCTCGGTTGGAAGCACTGCGGCGGCGACACGGCTGAACGTCGCCGCACGCACGTATCATTAAATATGGATCTTTATCGCTCTCGCGGCCTCCGCTTCAGTTTCTTTCTCTCGCCGGAACACGGCGGTAGGTACCGTCTCAGGAGGAGGACATCCCTCCGCCGACGCGCCGCCTGCTTCCGAAGCGATCGACGACGCTTTGCGCAGGACGCGCGCGGTCACGGAAATACGCCAGGCGTGAGCGTCCCAGGCAGCAAGTCTAACCCAGTCATGACGCGCGACGGGATCACTGCGCGAGCGCACAGGATTTGGGAAGAAGAAGGCCATCCGGATGGGAGAGCAGATGAGCACTGGCACCGTGCTGAGCAGGAACTTCACGGAGATGCCGATTCCAACTCCGACCGCAAGACTCGCTAAAGCGACACCACCTTATGCCCACCAAGAAAATGACCGTCACCGCCAAGGCTCGAAAGGCGATGCCTGACTCGGCCAATCGTCCGAAAACAAAAGTCGCCGGTTCGACCAAAAGGAACACGCGAATGCAGCCCGTGCTGAGCGATAAGAAAGCGAAAGCGGCCAGGAATAAAGCCGGGGCGCGCGGTTAAATCCCGAGACGGCAAAGAAAAGGATCCAATGAGAGCGATGTGTGTGATAGCAATAGCGGCGGCTGCGATATTGAGCGTTTCCCTCACAGGCTGCGATAAGAAGCCGGCGGCGCGGACGCCGGCCCAGCAGCAGGAAGACGAAAAACTCGCGGAGCGGGTGCAGGGGGCATTCGCGAATTCGCCCAGCTTTAAGTTTCCTGATGTTCAGGTGGCCGCGTACAAAGGGACTGTCCAACTGAGCGGCTTTGTCGTGTCCGGAGATCAAAAGACTGCCGCGGAACGCCTGGCCAAGGACGTGTCTGGAGTACAGTCGGTTGAGAACAAGATCTCGCTGAAACGTGACTAGTATGATCATGCTGGCCAAACCCAAACGACCGGGAGCGCCGGGCCGCAGACCGCGTCCGCCGAACCCATCGCCCGGGCCGTACAATCCCGGTCCGCCGAAACGCCGCGGCAGGCCTCTGAAAAAAAGGAAACGCGTGCAGAGTTTTCGCTCCTTGTTCGGCTGAAAGATTGTTAGAGCGTGGACAACTCCAACGTCAACGCCGGCACCTCCGATCGCCCGCGCGCTTCGGCGTTTGGCCGTCTTGACGGCTTTTCCATGCTGGCTCTCCGATGGATCTTGCTCGGTTCAATCTGCGGCATGCTGTCAGCGACAGTTCTGGCACAGGAACCAGCAGACAAAACCGGTGAAACGGAGAAATCCGCCCCCGTTAAACAGGATCTCTCCCTGGCTCCCGCGAAAGTGGACGTCAAACCCGTCGCGCATGACGAAGAGATCCGCCAGCGGCTCCAGAGCGTGCTGGAGGCCACGAAATGGTTCACCACTCCGCAAGTTCAGGTGAAGGAAGGTGTTGTTTTCCTCGAAGGACGGGCGGCGTCTGCCGATCTGAAGACATGGGCCGGCGATTTGGCGCGTAATACCCAGGATGTCGTCGCCGTGGTCAACCGGATGGAGGTAACCGCGCCGCCGGTCTGGGACTTCAGTCCAGCGTGGAGCGGAGTGTTGTTCCTTTGGCGCGACTTTGTTCGCTCGCTTCCTTTTCTTGGTTTCGGGCTGGTTATCCTGGTGTTATCGCTGGGGGCCGGCGTCGTGGCAACACGGGGAGCACGCGCACTCCTTCACCAGCGGATTCGCGCGAAGCTCCTGCGCAATGTGATTGCCGGTGGAATCGGCTTTCTCGTTTTTCTTTTCGGCACCTATGTGGTCCTCAGGGTGTCCGGCCTGACCCAACTGGCATTGACCGTGGTAGGCGGCACCGGCCTTATCGGTCTGGCGGTCGGCATCGCCTTTCGCGATATCACCGAGAATTTTCTGGCCAGCATTTTCCTCAGCATGCAACGGCCCTTCGCCATGGGCGACCTCGTCGAAGTATCGGGCGTGACCGGCTACGTGCAGCAGTTAAACGTGCGCACGACGATCCTGATGACTCTCGACGGCAACCTCGTGCAGATCCCGAACGCGACGGTCTATAAGAGTAACCTTTGTAATTTTACAACAAACGCGAACCGGCGGGCAGACTTCGCCGTCGGCATCGGCTATGACGATTCGATCAACGAAGCGCAGGAGATCGCGCGCTCTGTCCTGACCAGTCACCCGGCGGTCCTGAAAGATCCGGAGCCACAGGTTCTGGCGGAGAACCTGGGGAATGCCACCATCACCTTGCGCATCTACTTTTGGATTAACGGTCAGGAATACAGTTGGTTAAAGGTGCGCTCTTCGCTGATCCGCCTGGTTAAGCGCGCCTATCAGGAGCATGGGATCTCCATGCCCGACGAAGCCCGGGAAGTCGTCTTTCCTCAGGGCGTTCCAGTTACGATGCTCGATAATAAGACGCCTGAGGAACCAAGCGCCCGCTCAGCGAAAGCGCGACCTGCTTCGTCGAACGACGGAGACCCGGAGGCGGTCTCGACGAAAGCCGAAACCGGGCTCGCCAGCGACGCGGACGTCCTCCAGGAACAGGCTCGGGAAGCCAAGCCGTTGCAAGAAGCGGAGAATCTCCTCGCGCCTTCCGACGATTCCGCGCGTTAAAGTGCTAGTCTGCCGAGAGGGCGCGGAGACTTGTGATAATCCCATCTTCACTGCCCGCGGCCTACGGTAGCCGATAAATCTTGCGAGCACACCGCCACTGGATAAAGGTCCCGGCGGGTCGGCAGTTCAAGCGGTAAAGCATCGCCGTTTTGGTCCGTTGATTCACCATTTGACCGGTGCATTTCATTCCAGGGACCAATCACATGGGCCGCCAAAAAGCTCCCCCGCAGGAATACCAGCCGCAGTTCGACGGGTTACGCGCGATTGCGGTGCTAACGGTGATGCTCGACCACTTCGGGGCCGACATTCCGGATTTTCCATTGCCTGATTCGGTTCATCTTGGCGCGACGGGGGTCCGACTTTTCCTGGTGCTCAGCGGCTACTTCATTACCGCGTCACTCTGCCGGACGCGCGACTGCATCGACGCCGATCAGGTCAAGGCCCGGACGGCGCTTGGCGTCTTTTATCGACGGCGATTTCTTCGGATCCTGCCCGCCTACGGACTCTTCGCGGTGGTCGGACTGGCCTTGAATGTTGGCGCCATGCGTGAGCATGCCGGCTGGCTTCTGACCGGCACAGTGAATTGGCTGATCGCCTGGCGAGACCAATGGCCGCTAGCCATCTCCCATCTGTGGTCGATCTGCGTGCAGGAACAATTCTATTTGGTTTGGCCGTTCGTGATTCTATTTCTGCCGCGCCGGTGGATTTTGCACGCGATCGTCACGGCGGCCATTGCTGGCATCGCCTTTCGGATCGGTTGCGTTCTGCTTTCTGCGCCTTTGATCTCGCGGTGGGTTCTGCCTTTCGGCAGTCTGGATTCTCTGGGCGCGGGCGCGTTATTAGGCTGGTGGGGCGGGCGTTTGTTATCGAACCGCACGCGTTGGCCCGTGGCCATCGGCTGCGTCCTGATGCTGAGCGCTGCGGCTTACCTGCGCAACGGCGATGCCACGCGCCTCGTCTCCGTTTTGGTGGAACCGCTGGAGGCCTGTGCCCTGGTTCTTTTAGTCGCGCGGACAGTCACCGGATTCAACGGCTGGATCGGGCGGCTCCTTACTCTCCGGGGATTGGTCTACGCGGGTCAAATTAGTTATGGCCTCTACATCTACCATATCCTGATCAGCGTTCTGGTGGATCGCTGGCTGCCGGAGCCGGGACGCTGGCTCATCGATGTCCCGGCGATGCGTCTCCTGACTTTGAGCGCGGCGACATTGCTTGCCGCCGTCCTGTCCTGGCGATTGATCGAGCAGCCGATCAATCGTCTTCGTGGAGCAAGTCCGCGCCTGTCGCGCCAGCCGGTGTAGCGCTCGAAGAAGTTCAGAGTACGCGACCGCAACGCGCCTTGATTTGAGCCTGCTCAACTTGGGGCTGCCGGGCTCGCCAGGAGCTTCTCCAGGAGGCGTTCCTCAATCCGGGGATATCGGCGCCGAACGTCCCAGCTCTCGAGCTGCGTTTCGCAAGGTGAGCTGGGCCAACTCTCGGTCTGCCGCCCTCGCGCGCCTGCACGACGCCGAAAGCTTTCGTCAGGCAGCGGATTGCCTCGCGGGGATTTCGGGGGTATGCCTCAAGATCGATGAGCGCAACAACGCGCGCAGCTGCGCTTTGCGTGGTTGTCCGCTGCCTTCTCCTGGCGGGTCTTCCAATCGTGCCGCTGGCAGCAGTCGCGCAGGAGGCGGCGCGTGCTCCTCAGAACGAGAGGGCACGTCCGAAGATCGGCCTCGTCCTGAGTGGCGGCGGGGCGCGCGGCGTGGCGCATATCGGCGTGCTCAAGGCCCTCGAACAATTGCATGTGCGGGTCGATTACATCGCCGGCACCAGCATGGGCGCGGTCATCGGCGGGCTTTATTCGAGCGGCATGTCGCCGGAAGAGATCGAGCGCTGGTTCGCCGAGGCGGATTGGCGTTACCTGTTATCGGACGCGCCTCCGCGCGCGAGCCGGTCCTTTCGAGACAAGGAACGAGACGCGCGGCTCAATCAGAATCTCCAGATCGGCGTGTCGCGCTCTGGTCAGGTGCAAGTGCCGGCCGGCTTCATCTCCGGGCAGAAGCTCCTCCTGAATCTGCGGGAACTGACCCTGCCCGTCCGGAACCGGAACAATTTCGATCGACTCCCGATCCCTTTTCGCGCGATCGCCACGGATTTGCAGACCGGCGAAAAAGTAGTCTTAGGCAGCGGGAGCCTGGCGGATGCGATGCGCGCGAGCATGGCGGTGCCGGGTGTCTTCACCCCGCATGAGATCGACGGACGCTTGCTTGTGGATGGCGGATTATCCTCCAATCTGCCGATCGAAACGGTGCGGGCCATGGGCGCGGACATTGTGATCGCGGTCGATGTGCGCCCCGAGCTGCTCAAGTCCCCGGAAGACCTTTCTTCCGCGCTGGCGGTTACCAATCAGATGCTCGATATCCTGATCCAGCGCGACACGATCGCGCAAATCCGCACCCTGGGTGCGGGCGACATTTATGTGAGGCTCCCTCTGCCCGGCGCGGGTTCCGCGGATTTTGCCGGATCTGTCGCGAGCATCCCGCTCGGCTACGAGAGGACGATGGAAAAAGCGGGCGAGCTGCGCCGGCTCGCTCTCTCGGAACAGCGATTTAACGCCTACCTGGCCGGGCAGCGCGTGGCGCGCGAATCCGACATCCGCATTTCGTTTCTGGAATATCCGGGAGTGGACGGCCCCGTCCGGCAGAGCCTGGCGAGCGAAATCCCTTTCGCGCCCGGCGAGCGCATCGAACTCTGGAAACTGCAAAAGGAATTGGTGGGCCTGGAAGGCTTTCACAACTCCGAAATCGTGGATTACCGCGTCATTGAAGCCGATGGCAGTTATGGCCTGCGACTCGAGACGCGGCCGAAGAGTCGGGGACCGAATTACGTCAATGCCGGGTTTGACTTCGACTACAGTTCCGCGGGCGAAACCTACGCCGACGTGCTCCTCTCGTTTCGGATGACGGAATTGAATTCGTTAGGGGCGGAGTGGGAGACGTTCCTGAGTATCGGTGATCTGACGCGCGTCTTCTCGGAATGGTATCAGCCCGTCGATCCCGCGCGGCGCTTTTTTCTCGCCGCGAGCGTTCTCTATTCGAATGAATTCATCAACGCTCTCGACGGCCGAGATGAGCGTTTCGCCTTTCGCCTGCAAAACGCGCTCGCCGGGGTGGACGCCGGTCTCCGGCTGGGTCAATCCGGGGAATTCCGGTTCGGTTATTCGGGCGGCTCCAGCCGGGTCAGCCGCGAGTTGAATTTGCCGCCGAATTCAACCGGCTGGTCCGCTCGCGGTGAGCTGCGCGGGGCACTGACCCTCGACACGCTCGACCGCGCCAATTTTCCGACGGGTGGATTTTTCGGCAGCGCGACGGCGACTGTTTCGCGCGAAGAGCTGGGCGCCGGCGCCAACTACAGCCGCCTCGATGCGCAACTTTACAAGCCGATTACGTTTGGAAAAAACACTATTGTGCCGCGCGTTGTGGCGGGCCTCAGCATAAGCGGAAACGATCTCCCGCTTTACGATCGTTCTCCCCTGGGCGGATTCCTGCAGCTCTCGGGCTTTTCCCGCCGCGGCCTCTACGATCAAAACGCGGCGCTGGTCGAGCTGATCTATTACCGCGAGCTGACCAAACTGCCGGCGGCGGTGGGCGGGGGGATTTATGCCGGCTTCTCTCTCGAAGCGGGGGATGTCTGGTCCGATCTCGATGATCTCGATCTCGGGAACATCAAATACGGCGGCTCGGTCTTCTTGGGGGCCGACACGATCCTCGGGCCGCTCTATCTCGGGGTCGGTGGCGCGAGCGGAAGCGAGGCGGCGGTCTATTTGCAGTTGAGCCCGATCTTCCGCTCCGATCGCCGGCCGCGGTAGGGGGTGTGGCCATCGTAGCGCTTCGCTGAAAGCGCGAAGTGGAGTAAAGTGCTATGAGCGCGCCCGTCGGCTTCGCTCCACGCCACGTGAAAAAGCTCCAGTTCCTCGTCGTTATCCTGCTCGCTGCCGCCATTTTCGGAGGCGCCGGCTACTTTATTTACGATCGGCTTTATCCTTACCGCCACCTTGCTGCGCCCGGACCGGCGACGCGCGCCACCTGGGTTCATCCGATCGAGGTCGAGATAGAGAAGGCACGAGAACTTCGCGCCGGTGGGAAATTAGCCGACGCGCAAGAGCTCCTTCGGCAGCAACTGCGCAGTTACGGCCGGAGGCCTGAGGCAAAGGCCGCGCGCGAATTACTCGGTGAGATCAACACCGAGATGTTTTTCTCGACTGCGCAACCGTTCGGCAAAACCGAATACGTCGTGAAACGCGGGGACTCGCTCTGGCGGATCGCGCGCCAGCTCGACTCCACCCCGGCGGTCATCATGCGCACGAACAACATGACCTCCGACCTCATTAAGCCGGGCGACCATCTCCTGGTCCCGGACGCCGAATTTACCGTCACGCTTGACCTGCCGAACGAGCGCGCCGTCGTCCATACCGGTGACGGCTTTTTCAAACAGTATCCGATTGTGGCGATCAACCTGCCGCGCCCAATCAAAGCCCCGATTACCACGAGGATCAAAGGCAGTTCGTTTTGGAAGGATGGCGAGATGCTGGCTCGTCCGTCCAAAAGCGAACGCGCGGTCGGCACATCCTGGCTGCACCTCGCCAACGGCGGATATGTTCTCTACGGAGTGTCGGAAGAGGAAGGCGTCTCCGAGTCGGCCGTCGAAATTTCCGACGCTGAAGAGAAGGCTTCACCGGATGATCCCAATGTCCCGCCACGCGGGATCGCGCTGTTGAAAGATGATTTGGAAGAGCTCCAGCTCCTGATCGATCGCGGAACGCCGATCACGATCATCGGTCAGAAGCAGTAGGCGAAGCGCTGTTGCCCTGGATGCATTTCCGGACATGTCGTTAAATCGCCGGACTTCGGCGGCGTGCCCCGGCCTGCTCGAATGCAGGATCGATTCGCCACGAAGAGCGTTTTGTGTGAACCAATGCGATCCGGGGCGCGACCTTTGGGTTGAAGACGGATGAAAAGGAACTCCCGCCAAATCGTGACCGAATGCCTGGTGCTCGCCGCCCAGGGTGGGAGTGAGGCCGCTTTCACGGATTTGCATGGCCTGTGGCGAGAAGACTTGCGCCGGTTGGCCTTGGTGCGGGTGGAACGGCTGGAGGCGGCGGACGATGTGCTGGCGGAGGTTTGGCTGGCCATCGCGCGCGGGCTGCACCGACTGGATGACCCGGCTTGTTTCCCCCGCTGGGCGTTTCGCATTGTGACGCGGCGCAGCGCCGACTGGATCAGGCAGCGCAACCTCGCACGCCGACGTGAAACGGCGGCCGTCGAGGCGGCGGAGGACCTTACCCCTTCACCAGCGAGCGCAGTTGAACCTGGCGACGATATCGTCAGGCTGCGCGCGGCTATTGCCCGGTTGCCGCTGGAGCAGCGCGAGCTGCTCCACCTCTATTATGATCTCGAACGCAGTGTTGCCGAAATCGCTGAAGTTCTCGCGATCCCGACCGGCACCGTGAAGTCCCGGCTTTCTTCCGTCCGTGAACACTTGAAACAACACCTCGAAAGGCCATCCACATGAAAGACATCGACAAAAAAATCCAGACCGCGCTCCGGCGCACCTCAGACCCTGACGCTCTGACCGACGAACCCAACTTGGCCGAGGAAGCGTTGATTGCATTTCGCGGGCGGCATCGCTGGCTCTCGACGGCGGCGCTGATCCTCAGCTTTGCCCTCTTTGGCGCCGCAGTCTGGGCCGGGTGGCATTTCTACGCAGCGGAAGCTATGCGTGAGCAATTGCTCTGGGGCGCTCTGACGATGTGGGCCATGCTCTCCATCGGTTTTCTGAAGATCTGGTTTTGGATTGAGATGCAGACCAACCGCGTGCTGCGGGAACTAAAACGGGTGGAGCTCATGCTGGCAACGCGTCAGCCCACAACGTGATCAAGCCGGACTTCGCCACAACAGCGCGCCGCACGACGCCGCGAACGCGTAAATGTGGTGGTGTCCTACAGGAGCCGTGGGGTCAAACTGCCAGGTCGAACATCCGCTCCGCGGGAGGGCCACGATTCAATGACATGAGCTCATCTTCATTTCTCCGCTGCGCCGCCCTCGCTTTTTCCCTATTGGCCGCCGGCGGCGGGTTTGCGCAATCGCCCACACCGGACACGTCTGGACCGTTGCGGGCGGTTGCGGTTCTCCAGCCGGCCGGGAAAGACAAAGTCAGCGGCCTGGTTACGTTCACCGAAGTGGCGGATGGCGTGCGCGTCGATGCCCATATCACCGGGCTCACTCCGGGAAAGCATGGCTTTCACGTCCATGAGTTCGGTGATTGCAGCTCCGCGGATGGAAGTGCCGCGGGCGCCAGCGCGGCCGGCGATCATTTTAATCCCGCAAAGCATCCGCATGGCGCGCCCGATGCAGGCGAACGGCATGAAGGAGATATGGGCAACATCGAGGCCGACTCGTCCGGCGTGGCAAAGGTCAACTATGTCGATCACACGCTCTCGCTCCACGATTGCGAAAAGTCGATCATCGGACGCTCTGTCATCGTGCACGCGAAAGCGGACGACCTGAAGTCACAGCCGAGCGGCGACGCAGGGGCGCGCATCGCCTGCGGCGTGATCGGCCGCGTGAAAAGCAAATGAGCCGGCGTTAGCGCGCGGGCGTCGGGCTGGCAACAGCCTTCGGACTCGCCGCCGGCGTCGTCTTCGCGGGCGCCGGAGATTTCACGGCCGGCGGTTTCGAGACCGCTGCTGGAGTTGGCGTTGCAGGGGTCTTCCGCTCCAGAGACTTCAAACGCTTCTGCGCGTCCGCGTCGTTCGGCTTCAATTGCAAGATAACCTTCAAGTCCGTCGCGGCTTTTTGGTTCTGGCCGGTCAGTGCGTATGCGTAGGCGCGACGGCGATAGGCTTCAGGATCTTTCGGCGCCTTCTGGATGACGGCGGTAAAATCGGCGATGGCCTTCTCGTACTGTTTCAGATTGCGATAGGCGAAGCCTCGCCGCTCGAGTGCCTGGGCATCGTCCGATTTGCTCTTGAGCACTTCCGTATAATCAGCGATCGCTTTTTCCCACTCCTTCTTCTGGGAGAACGCGTAGGCCCGGAATCGCCGCGTCCCGATGTCCTTGGGTGCCAGCGTCAGAGCGGCATCGAAATCGGCGATCGCCTTCTCTATTTGGTTCTGCCGAAGCAAAACCTGGCCGCGCTCCGAGTGTGCATCCGCGTCCTTTGGCTCCAGCTCGATCGCCTTGGTGAAATCCGCCTGCGCCTCCTTTAACTTGTTGGTGAGCTTATAGACCAGTCCACGATTTTTGTAGTTCTTCGCGTCTTTCGGCTGCGCTTCGATCGCTTTGGTGAACTCGGAGATCGCCTTGTCGTATTCTTTGCCCTTGGCGGCTGCGACCCCTTTGCTCGTATGGCCACCGGGATCGCGCGAGCGCGCGCCTTCCGCATTTCCGATCGCCATCAAACCGATCATCAAGGCAATGACCGTAAAGCGTGGGTTGCTGTATTTGTTCATGATGTTCTCCTTCGTTGGGTTCGCCGCCGGGCACTCCGCTCGATTGCTACTTTGAACGCGATCATGCCACTTGGAGCCAGTATCTTTAGCGCATTAAGCGGAGCAAGATTATGCATCCTGGGCTATGCCTAGACGAAACGGCGCGCCATGAAAAACTCTGGATCGAAGTCCGCTCCTCGCTCTGGTTTGTGCCGGGAGTCCTCGTGCTGCTCGCCATCGGACTCGCCCTCGGGCTGGTCGAGCTCGATCTCGCCTTCGCGCAGCAGCTTCAGGCGCAACGCTGGCAGCCGCTGCTGAATACCGGCGCGGAAGGCGCGCGGGGCATGCTTACCGCCATCGCCAGCTCCATGATCACCGTCGCGGGCGTCGCATTTTCAATGACCATCGTCACCCTTTCGCTCGCCTCCACCCAATACACGCCGCGCATCCTGCGCAATTTCATGCGCGACCGCGCGAATCAATTCGTGCTCGGTGTCTTCGTCGCCATTTTCACCTACTGCCTCATCGTCCTGCGCACCATCCGCGGCGGCGCGGAAAAGGATGGCGCCGGGCTTTGTCCCGATGCTCGCGGTCGCGTTCGCGATGTTGCTCGCGCTCCTCTCGATCGGCTGCCTGATCTTCTTCATCCATCACGTCGCCACTTCCATCCAGGCGTCCAGTATTCTGAACGACGATCACGAACGAAACGCTCGCGGCGATCGAAACGCTCTTCCCCGAAAGACATCGGCGACGAAGAGGAGCAACCGGCAGCCGACCGCCCGCGCTCGACAGCGCACGGTGGCATCGCCATCTCCGCGCAGGCGACAGGCTATCTTGCAGCATATCAATTCGGAGGGGCTGCTGCGCTTCGCGGAAGAGCACGACACGATCCTGCGACTGGAGCGCCGGCCGGGTGAGTTCGTGGCCCCGGAGCGTGGACCTGGTGTCCGCTGATCGCGAACTGGACGAGAAAGCGTGCGAAGCGTTGCGGCCGTCTTTTTGTCGTCGGCCGATTTCCGCACCGTGGAGCAGGACGCCGGGTTCGGCATCCGCCAGATCGTGGACATCGCGCTGAAAGCGCTCTCGCCCGGCGTGAACGACACCAGCACCGCGGTCTCCTGTCTCGACTACCTCAGCGCCATCCTCTCGCGACTGGCGCGCCAACGCTTCGAGACGCGTTTCCGCCAGGAGGACGGGAAGCTGCGCGTCATCGCGCAGGTTCCATCCTTTGCGGAGTTCGTCGCGAAATCGTTCGACGAAATCCGGCTCTCGGCCAACGGCAACGTCACCATCATCCTGCAAATGCTGCGTGTGCTCGGCCGCGTCGGGAGCGCGACAAAAGGCTCCGCGCGCAAACAGCCGCTTCTCGAGCAAGCGCGTGTCCTCATTAACGCCGCCAACCGCTCAGTTGAAGCCGCCTATGACCGCGCGCGCATCAACCAGGAGCTGGAAACGATTCGAGCTCATTTCAACGGCAGCGAGAGTGATTTGCCCAGTCCTCTCTCTTCTTACGAGACGAACGAGGAGATTTCCGCAAGCGGCTTACGCTGAATGTCCGGGACGCCCGCGTCTTCCGCGGGATGCCCGACGACGAGCAGGAGAAATGGCTTTTCGTGCGCGGGCCGTCTTAGGATGCGATTCAGAAAGGCCATCGGGCTCGGCGTGTGCGTAAGCGAAACAAGTCCGGCATGATGAATCGCCGCTACCAGAAATCCGGTGGCGATGCCCACGGATTCGGTCGCGTAGTAATGTTTCATGCGCGTGCCGTCAGGCTGCACGCCATAGGGCTGCGAGAAAACCGCGATCAGCCAGGGCGCAATCTCGAGGAATGGCTTCCGCCAATCGGTGCCGAGCGGTGCGAGCGCCTCGAGCCATTCCTTGGGCGCGCGGTGCTCGTAGAATTCGCGTTCCTCCTCTTCCGCCGCGACGCGAATCTCGTGCTTCGACCGCCGGATCAGCCACCGCCACGAAATGCCACGGCTGCAGGTTCGCGCCGCTGGGCGCACTGCCGGCTGCGCGCAAGCACGATTCGATCACTTCGCGCGGAACTGGACGGGCGGAAAAGTCGCGCACCGTCCGGCGTTGTTGCATGCGTTTGTTGAACTCGACCGCATTCCGCTTCAGTTCTTCGTCTGAAAAAGAGCCGCGCGGCGGGAGTGGAATTAATCGGGGAGTCATCGGTCCGAAAACGTACAGGCCATAGCATATTACGGCGAGCCGTCTGTTCGATCTCTCAACGGACCGTTACACGGTCGTGGAGGAAGGTCGCAATCGGCTGGGTTGCGCGAACAAGACACGACCTCTTTAAGGGTTTCTGATGCGGCTGCGCCGCGTGGAGACTGTGCCAACCCCTTTTCCCGCACAGACTCCGAGTTTGCCCCTCGGGGGTGAGTGATCATCTGCGCCGTCCTCGCAACGCTCTCCGGCTGTTCCGCCCCTTCCTCCCTGCGGAAGGCAGCCGAAGCCGCGCCGCTGCGGGTGCGCAGATCATCACGGGACAGGAGCTGATCGCGTATTCGGCTCAGACGGCCGCACGACCAATTCGTTAGCGCAAACGACGAACTCCAATGTGGAGGAGCGAACCTCGGCAAGTGTCGCATCCGCAATTGCGCCGCGCAGATGTTTCTCAATTGCATCACGCAGAGGCCGTGCTCCCAACCGCGGATGAAATCCGCGTTGCATAACAAACGAAATAACCTGCGGACCAGCGATCAAGTGAAAGCCCTTGTCGCGCAGGAACGAGAGTTCGCGCGCGATGTGGAATCGCGCGATCTCCATTTGCACGCCGTAACTCAAACGGTTGAAGACCAACTTCTCTGCAATGCGTGCGTAGAGTTCGGGACGCAGTGATCGTTGCGCCTTCGCAAGGACGTGGCGCTCCATTGTCGTGAACGATGAGTGCTGCAGCGTGAGGATTTCCGACGCAGCAATGTTTGATGTGAAGACGATGTAAAAGCCACTGAGGTCCAGTGTCTCGCCGCTGGCCATCGTGACGCGTGCGGCATCGAGGATTTGCAGGAACAGATCGAGCACGCGGGGATGCGCTTTCTCGATTTCGTCGAAGAGCAAGGTGCCGGTTGCTGATTTCGAGCGCGCCAGTCCGAGCAGGCCCACCTCACCGACTCGGCCGCCGATCAAAACAGCAACGCTCTCCTGTGTCTGATACTCGGACATGTCGAAGCGGAAGAGTTTCTCGCTCGCCTAGCAAGTAATCAGTAAACGCGATCGTCATTTCTGTTTTGCCAACGCCCGTCGGACCGAAAAAGATGAAAGCTGCCGCGCGGGCGAGTGGAACGTGCGTTAGGCCCAGTTCGCCGCGATGAAGCGCGGCAACGACGCGGGGAATCACATGATCCTGCCCGCGGATTCTTTCGCAAAGGTGAGCTTCGAGGTGACGAAGATGTTCCAGTTGCTCGGCGGAAATGGTGAGTGCGTTCATCCACCGCAGCCTGCCAGCGGACACGACGCGAGGTCGCTCTGGCGCTGGAGCAGCATGCGTTTCGCGGCGCGGTAAAACGTCGCCACATGAAAATACTTCTCGCGAATCAGTTCCTTCCTCATCCTCGCCCAAGCTGGCGGCGGCGGGCTCGCTCAAGGCGCGAGCAAAGCGATGGGGATCGTAATGCTCATCGGCTTTATCTTCGGCACCGTCTGTGTGGTGGGTGGCGGATTTGCCATCCGAAGGGGTGATACGGATCCGGCAAGCTGTCGATCATCGGCGGCCTCATCATCGCTGGCGCCCCGGTGATCGTGAAAGCGCTCTTCACTGCCTTCGGCATCGACAGTTCGACCGTTGACGTGGGCCCCTTTCAATGAGCGGCGGCTCAAAACACGAGCTGCGCTTTACGGAAACAAACAGCGCGGACGACTCCGCCGGCAAAACGTGGGGGCTGGAAGGAAATCTCTTCTGGTTCGTTGCTGGCGGAGCGTTCGCCGCAGTAGTGACGTTGCTCCTCCTGTTCAGCGTGGCGCACTGGAGTCTGCTTACCGCACTGGTTCCGGCATTGATTCCGCTCGCTCTGGCGCTGCTCTACGCACTCACGCTACGCCAGGGAAAGCCACCCGGATACGACACTGATCTTTTTGAGTTGTGGCTAAAAGGCCCCGGCTTCGGTCCTCAAGCTTCGCGCGATGATGCGCGCCCAACCTCCGCTTCCAACGACCATGTTTGAATCTGCTCCGAACGGTTATTTCATTCGCGATCTCATCGTCTTCGACGGCCTGCGCAAAGGCTGTCACGTCTCGAAAGGTTTTCTCATCGAACCCGCCGATTTGAGCTCGGCTGCTCCCGAACATCTGAACGCGTTTCAAGATCAGCTCGCGTTGTTGCTCGCCTGTTTGCACGACAAGCTGCGTCTCCAAGTGCAATGGTTCTGCGATTCTGATTATCGCGCTGACCTGCTGCGTTATCGTGAGCAGACTGAAAGCGCGACGAACGTCTGGACGCGGCGCTGCCGTAACGAACGATTTGCCCGTTACTGGGAGGCGATGGTCGATCGCCGACTGCGGCGTCAGCGCCTTGTTCTTTTCTTCTCTCGAAAGATCGAGACTTCGCCGGCTGTAATCGCGACCGCTGCTCGGCAACACTCGCACTACGACGCTCTGCTTCAGGAAATGACGGCCGAGTTCGAGCAGCTCCACCAGATGCTTGCGAACATTTTCTCCGGCGCGCGCATCACCCCGATGAAGGACGCGGATCATTACCATCACTGCGCCACATTTCTGAATCCATCACTCGGGTCGCGGTTTGAATACGACACGCTCGAAACCTTCGATCCGCAGCTCTCCATCCAGGAGAACTGCTGGCATAGCGAGGCCCAGGGTCTTTCAGATTCGTCCGGATTCTGGATGGACGGCTTTTATCATTCCGTGCTCGTGCTGAGCCGCTGGCCGAAGCTGACGTATCCCGGATCTAGTGCACCGTCTCACCGGGTCTGCCGCTGCTCGACTACAACATCACGGTGAACATCGAATCACTCTCCGCTCGCGCTGGAGATCGGGCGCGAAGAGAAAGCACACGATCGCCTGGCCGGCGACTTCGCGAGTGAGAAGCGGCTCTCGCTTGCTCACGGCGATGGAGAAGAAGCAGAAGAAAATCGCCGCGTTGATGCAGGGACACACGTTGCCGTTCAACGTCGAATACATCATCCGCGCATGGGATCAGACGCGAGAGGGACTCGCCGTGAAAACCGCCGCGATCAAGAACGCGATCAACGGAATGAACGGCGCGCAGTATCTCGCCTGCGCGCTTGCCGACGACCGCGAAGAAGCTCTTCTATCAAAGCTGGCCGGGTTGTCCTTGGGGACGCTATCCACATCGCAAACTCTATCGCGGAAACGCGTTATCTCGCGGACGTGCTGCCGTTCAGCGCGACGTTCACCGGTCATCTTGGAGCAGGCAGAAGCGATTTACGAAGGCGCTCAACGGAATCTGGTCGGCGTGACGACGTTCTCCGGTTCCAAAGGAAACGAAACGCCGCAACACGCCGTGTTGCTCGGCATGAGCGGCGCCGGCAAGAGCGTCACTGTGTGCGACCTGCTTTCGCAGACGGAGGCATTCTACGACTACACCGTCATCATCGAGGAAGGACTTTCGTACGAGATCTACACGCGCACGGTCGAACCGAACGCGCGACCGATCATCATTCAACCGGACGGCGACCTGACGATCAATTATCTCGACACGCACGGCCTGCCGCTCACGGCGGACCAACTCGCGTCGGCGATGGCGCTCGTCGCCAAGATTGCCGGCGTCAGCAGCGACGAAGACAAGCAGCTCTCACGCGAAGCGCAGATCGCGAAATACATCATGCTGCTCTACGAAGATGTCTTCGAGGAGTGGAGCCGTCGAAACGCCGACCGAGCTGCTCGAGATTGCGCGGCATGCTTGCACGCTCGCGAAATTGAAGCGCGCGCGCCCGGCGCGACGACGCTCGATGTGTTCGTCGACTTCCGCGATCGACAGCGCAGCGATGCCGAGCGAGCGAACGAACAGCTCGCCGAAGTCACCGAAGAGGAAGCGCTGCGTTTTCTCAAAGAACCGAACACGCGGCGTGAAGTTCGCAATCTTGCGTTTGCCTACTTCACGCCGGCCGAATACCCGACGCACCGGATGCTTCAGGAGTTGATCCAGCTCGACGCGTCCGATGCTGCGACCGGCGATCTCGCGACGCGCTTGCTGCCGTGGTGCGCAGACGGCAACTACGGTTGCCTGCTCGACGGCGCGAGTAACATCTCGCTCACCGGCAAGATCGCGCATTTCGAGTTGGGCTACATTCCCGAAGCCGCGAAGCTGCTGCGCGCTGTCGCCGGATTCCTCATCACGAACTACGCGCGCCAACACATCATCACGATGCCGCGCCGATTGCGGAAGCGGAACGTCTATGAAGAAGTCGCGCGCCTTCTCGACATCCCGGGCGGCGAACAGATCGTGAAAGAAAGCTACGCCCAGATGCGGAAATTCAATTGCTGGAACATCTCCATCGTTCAGCAATACGCGCGCTTCAAAGAAAGCCGCATCCGCTCCGCCGTCTTCGGCAACAGCTCGCCAATTCTTCCTCATGCGCCAGAACGATCGCGCCGATCTGGACGACATGGCACGCGACATCGGCCTCACCGAACTGACGAAGCACGCCATCATCTCCTATCCGCTGCCCGACCAGCAGAGCGGCGAAAAGTTCGCGGCGTTCACCTACCTGCACAACGACGCGCAGAATCCCAATCTGCGGCACCGCGCACAATGTCGCCTCACCCGAGATGCTCTACGTCAGCGGCAGCAGCGGCGCGCAGTTTGATGAAAGAGCAAGCGCGCTACGCGGGGCGGACGATATCGTTGCTGCCGTCGTGGCTGGTGCATCAACGTGATTGGACACAAGCCCCGAGCACGTAATTTGATTAACCACTAACCAATTTTGGAAGCAGCGAAATATCTGCGTTCGAGATACGTTACATACCCGCGGTCGATGGACGACCCCGCGGATTCTAGACGGCGAAAAAGTTCCTGATATGTCAGGACCTTGAAGCGAATCTCGGCGCCGACACGATCTGCGAATTGCCGGATTTCCGCTTTATGAATATCGGACTCGGGGCATTCGCAGTCGAAATAAACATACCAAAGGGAAAACTTGCTTCCCAACTGAGTTGCGAGGCCGAGTGCGTGCTTGAGCATCTGCGGCGCATCGAAATGCTGGAAGCGCTGACGCCGGCTCTGCATATCACTCGCCAAGAACTGGCATGCCGGAAGCCCTCTACTTGTCCAGAGTTCCTGTGCCGGCGGGAAATACTTCGCCTTGAAAGGATCGTCGCGAAACCGTTTTCGCTTTAACCACTCAGTGAATTTGCTCTCGATCGCCACTGTGTGGCCGGATTCCAGCACAACACACACATCGAGGTTCGGCGGTGTTCCCTGCAAACCGGTGTGGTGTTGCGCTTCAAATCTAATCGCGCTGACAGGCGAATCGAGTCCGAGCAAATGCATGAGCGTCGTCGGCTCTGCTGTAGTCCAGTAGTCAAAGAAATTGACTGCCAAGGCTGACGATGAATGAAGCGCTCGCATCTTCTGTTTCAATTCGGAGCCGCTCCCCTTCTCAAATGCCGTTCGCGAATACTCTGAGAGCGATCGCCATAGATTCGCCTCGACGCTATTGAGGTAACCTTTTGAATCGACTGCCCGAGCTTCAAGAGTTGCCCAAGCTCTCTGCTTTCTCATCAAAGCGCGCAGCGGCGACTCCCGCTGTCTTTGTTCGGCACTCATGGCGAAGTAGTCGGCTTCGACCGCCACCAGAGCAGCAGCGACTCGGCCGCTCGGAGTGCCGTCCGAGCCGCCGTTTCTTCAAACACCGGCGGCGTTATTCGAGGCACTTCAATGCGGATCGCGGCAGAGTTGTCAGCTTTCACAACCGTTGCACCCAGCCGCGCGAGTTCCTCAACGTTCTGCCGCTGTAAGGTATCGACTTCGCCAGCGCGTCCAGGAAGTTCGAGGTCAACGACACACCGTCCGAACACACCGTTCCGCTTGTACATTTTGTACTTGAGCCAGAAACCTGAATAGTTCACTTCCACCCAGTACATCGTTGCACTGACCGAGCCGGGATTCGGCCACTCAAGCGCAGGAAACTCTCGCGCCGCGAGTTTCCAAATCTCTTGTCGAAACTGAGTCACCGCCGCATCAGGGGGTGCCAGTTCGCGCCGGTTTCGCGTTGCTGAATCGAATATCTTACAAAGGTACTGCCCGCGCTCAGAGGTATCAGCTGCAAACCATTCGCGCATACTCTCGTATGAAATCCGAACGTCGGAATCATCACAATCTGCGGAGCGGTACGCTTCGGGCGCGGCAAGGACGACGCGGAAATCGCCGCAGATGCCCTCGTTGACGTATGCCGCAGCTCGTTGCCTGTATCTTTGCTGCTGACCCGGCTGGCAAGGCGCGTTGATCTTATTTTCGATCAATGTCAGATGTTTAGCTCCATCAGCTTTCACCAGCCACAAAAGATCGGATTCGCCTAAGAGCGTTTCGACCGATCGCCAAGCTCCAAGGTGAATGATCTCGCGTGCCTGGCCGAAAACACGCGAACACATCCACTCCCGAAATCGGGAGTTAGCGTTAAGTTCGACACAGATGATCCAGTCGATATCCGCTTCGGAGATTCGCTGATCGAAGAAATGTGAGTCGCTCTGCATTGAAACCGGATCGTATAATATTACACGCGAAGCGACCCCGCGCGCTAAAGCGGCGGTTACGGTCTCTCTAGCCTCGCGGTTTCACATCGCGCTCGCACTGGAGCAGCGTGGCGTCGCTAACCGGATATCACTGTCGCGTAATGAAAAACGCGACACTTCTTCTTTCACTTCTCACCAGCGCTATGCTGACGAGCTGCGCGGGCGTTAGCCCGACGCGCATCATCGGAAACACCGTCGCTGCGGCTGGCGGTGCGTTCATCGGCAACAAACTGAGCAACGGTAATCCGTTAATCACCACCGCGGCCGCAGGCGGCGGTGTGCTCCTCAGCGAGTCGCTCCAGGCGCAGAGCAACGCCTCTTCGCGCAAGTCCTACGATGCCGGTTATGACAAAGCTCGAAGCGACTCCGCGAAGCAGCAGTACCAGGTACTCAACGACCGCCAGCGTCTCGGGCCGCAACTCGATGACCGCGCCAATGTGCGGCTACTCGAAGTCCCGCTGCCGGAACGGCAGGAGGACGGAGTCATTCTCGCCCCCAGCACCGCAACCATCCGCATTCAGGAATAACACGATCAGCCTTATGAAACCCATCCTTTCACTCGCCACTTTGTTCGTCACTGCGTCTTTCTCGATCGCACAAGTCGTCGTGATCGATCCGACCGCGATTGCGCGGAGCGAGGCAAATCACGTCGTGGACCTCGCGAAGTACGTTCAGATGGTCAACAACCAGGTCACGCAGATCAATACGCTGACGCAACAGCTTCAGCAGATCCAAGCGTACGTGAAGGCGTTCGGTGATCCCGAACAGCTGCTCAATATCGTCGGCGCCAACCAACTGGTGGGCAGCCTGCAACAGAGCGGCATTGGTCAAACGATTGGGGAACTGCAGCGAACTGCGAATGGAATCGAGGCGTTGCGCTACACCGGCAACGGACTCTACACCAGCTTGGGTCAAACATTCACTACACCAGGCGGAGCGCAGATACCGCGCCTCGATCAGCTCTACCGGAAGTATGGCGCCATCCAGCAAGACTCCCGGAACTTCCAGTCAGTCACCGATGATGTGTTGAGGCGTCGCGAGAACGTGCGCAGCAACATCGCCAGCACCACGACGAAGCTCCAGGCATCCACGACCGACGCCGAAACGCAGAAGCTGACCGGTGTTCTTGTCGGCTACAACGCGGAGCTCGCGACGATTGATCACGAGATCGACAATGCGACCGGACAAGTCGTAACCCAGGACGCGGAGAATCGCGCGGATCGCGAACGCGAGGAACAGGCCCGTCGTGAGGAACGGCAGGCGCAAATGGAGGAGAGCTCCCGCCGATATGGCGAAGTCTTCCGGCTGGAGACATCGCCCCCCAGCTTTCCGACCGGGCGATAACAACAGGCCCTAACAAATAACACGACCGCTTCGCGCGAATGAACAACTTCGACACACTCTTCCCGAATTTCCTCAATCAGTGCGCGGAAATGAATCGCGTGCTGACGCCGATTGCATTCGTGCTGCTGGCGATCGGGATCGTGTCTTCGACGGTGACCGGTCGCCGCAGTCCGAGTGCATATTTGCGCACGATTGGCCGCACCTTCGCCTTCGCGGCGGTGCTCTCCTATCTCCCGACGTGGAGCAACGAGATCAGCACCACGATCGACACAACGGTGAGGGAAACGCTCCGAGCTGACCCAGCTCGCGTTTACGACCAGTATCAGAAAGCGCTGGCCTTAAAGAAGGGCGACACCGGCTCCGGCGGATCGAAGTCCTGGTGGGATTTGCTCGATGCGCAGGCCCTCTTCGAAATGTTCATCTCGGGAGTCATGTGGCTGCTCGGATTCCTCGCCAGCGTCATCGTCTTCTACGCCTATCTCGTTCAGAAGTTTATCCTCTACGTCGGGTACGCGCTGGCGCCAATTTTCATTGGCATGCTTGCGGTGCGAACGCTGCATTCGATTGGCGTCGGATTTCTTCTCGGCTACGCGGGGGTGCTTTGCTGGCCGATCGGTTGGGGCGCGGCTTCACTGCTCACGTCGGGCCTGATCGATTTCATGTCCGATCAAAGCTTTCTCGCCTCAGGCGGAATTGGCGGGGCCGCTGGCTATGGATTGCAAAATCTCATGGGCCTGGCGGCTCTCGCGATCTGGCTCATCTCCACCACGATTGCAGCGCCGATTATCATTCAGAAAGCGATCGCCACGGGTGCGCAAGTTGGACAAGGGCTGGCATCAACGGCAACAACGGTCGGCGTCGCGGCTGTCGCTGCCGGCGCAGGCGCTGTCGCTTCGCTCGGGACCGCCGGAGGCTTTGCCGGCGCGGCTGCCGCTGTCGCGGGCGGCGGTGCCGCAGCGACTCTTGGAGCAGCCGAAGCTTCAATCAGCGGCAGCTCCTATTCGATGTTGGGAAGCAGCATCAGCTCCCTCGCCAGCGCCCGCGGAGCGTCTCGCCGACGGCCAAAGAAGAACGACCCAACCGGCGACGATGCCGTCCGTGACCTCCTCCTCCGGTCTCGAAACTAACCATGGAAACAATCTCTTCTGACTTAAGAACTACCGCGCCGACAACGCGGCCAAAAAACGTCCGTCGCCGGGACGCAGACCCGGTTCGGGTGTTCGTCGATAAGGATCGCCTCGCGCGATTCTGGTTTCTCGTCGCAGTCGCAGTGCTCATCGGCGCAGCGGTCGAGCGCATTCATCTTGCAAGGACGCTGAAGGAACGCGAGCGCGTCGTCATCGTCGATCCGACCGGCACATTTTTCGTCTCGCCGCTCCTTCAATTCCAGGAAGCGCGCGATCTACACGCGCAACAGAGCACGCTCGCGGCTGTCGCGTTTCTGGAGCGAAACCCGAAAGGCTTCGATCACCCTGAGTTGCTGAAACAAATGTTTCTCAAGCAAGCGCAAGAGAAAGCGCATTCCGAGTGGTCAATCGAAGAACCCGAGTTCAAGGCGAAGCAACTGCACCAAAAAGCTGAGATCGCGAAGATCGACTTCCTCGAAACGCGCAGTGACGCCGTCCTCACCCAGGTGAGCGGGCAACTGATCCGCAGCGGCATTTTTCAAGAGCGCGCGTTCAGCGAAGCCGTCCCGTTCACGCTCAAGCTGAAAATGCGCCGCAATCCAAACATGGTCGAAAACGGCCGGTTCCCGACTGCCATCCAGGATTTCAAGTATGAACCCACTCGGTAGGCTAACTCTCCTCTCTCTGGTATTCGTCGGAGCGACCGGACACGCGACCGAGCAACGCGTGCAGGATTTCACGCTCGACGATCACACCGTTTACGCTGTGCCGGTTTCCGGCGCACGCGTCACGACCATTAGTTTTCCGTCTCCGATTGCGGCGATCGATGGAGCACTGGTGACTTTGGACGGCAAGACACCAGGCCTTTTCCAAATCGCACACACCAAAGGCACCGCCTACCTCTCGGTGCGAGCTCTGGCGAAAGAAGCGACCACCAACCTCAACGTCCGATGGAACAATCGCACCTACGCGTTTGAGCTGCATGAGAGTGCGGAGCCCTGGTATTCCGTCGTGCTCCAGAGCAAGCCGGAGAAAACAAACCGAATCGTGGGTCCTCTTACCCCGCCACGGCTGCTTGGTTTGCTCGATAAAGCCAAGGCGTTCGCACTTCTCCGGACGCAGGAGCCAGATGCTGTTGCCGGCGTAGAATATCGCGATCTGCGCGAACAACCGTTGGTGAGCGACTGCGGTGATTACGAAGTGCGGCTCACGGAAGCGTTTCGATTCCCGGATAACGACACCGTCGTCTTTCATCTTGTGATCGCGAATCGCGGCGACGCTGCACTCGAACACACGCCGGAGCGGCTGGAGGTGCGCGTCGGCGATCGCGTCTTTAATCCGTCGCTCACGGATCTCGTCAGCACGATCGCTCCGCATGAATCCACGATTGGTTACGTGGTCGTAAGCGGCGGACCCAATGGCCGCATCGATCTCTCGCTGAAGAACGACTTCACTTTCGTCCTCTCGCGCGGTGGCCCGGCGGTCGAAATCAACACGCCGGATTCGAAAGACATCGAGCCTGCTCCTCTCCCGCAATGAACCCGCGTCGCTTCCTGAATTTCTTCCGTTCGCCGACGGGCGCACTCGCACTGTTCCTGAGCGGACTGGTCATTGTTCTCCTCTTGGTGAACAGCAGGCGACCGTCACAAAATCGAATCTCGCTCCTTCCGCAGAAGTCTTCGGCGAAGGCGGGCGCAATTACGCCGCAATTACCCGAGACAGTGCGGCGCAACATGGTTCCTTTCGACCCGAGCAGCGCAGAACAGAAGGTCGAGCCAACTCCTGCTCCTCCCGCGAAACCGGAAGGCACACCGCAGCTTCCGTTGCTCAGCCTCATCGCAGAAACGCCAGCGGTGCCCGGAAGGGAAGGAAAGAAATTCAGCGCGGATTTTGCGCCATACGGCCGGCTGATTCCGTGTGAGCTGGTCATCACCGTCGATTCGTCTTCAATTCAGACGCCGATCGTCGGTCTCGTCACGGAAGACATCTTTCACCACGGACAATTGATCATTCCCGCGGGCACCGAAGTGCACGGGTCGGCGCAAGTGGACCGGGCGCGGGAGCGCATCGCGAGCAACGGACGTTGGACCCTGGTGTGGCAAAACGGCCAAGAGCTGAATGTGTCCGGTTTCGCGTTGGATCACGAGCGCGATGCGGAGACCGGCATGTGGGGGATCACTGATGGAAGCGCCGGACTTCGCGGCAAACTCTTGAAGACCGACAACCTCGCCGAGGTAAAACTCTACATCGCGGCGCTGCTTTCCGGCGCGGCCGAGGCGTTCACGGACAAGCAGATCTCTGCTTTTGGTTCATTCGCTTTGCCGACCCTGCAAAACGCGCCGTTGAGAGGCGCACAAAGTGTTCTAGATCGGTACGCACAGCAGATTCTGCAAGCGATCGAGCGCGATGGCTTTTATGTCCGCGTTCCGGCCGGAAAACAATTCTACCTCTACATCACGCAAACGGTCGATGAAGACGACGCGAAAATTGGCGGCACGCTAACGGCATCTCTTCATCCGCCGGCGGCTGCATCGCCGATGCCTTCCCCCACGTCGCAACGGCCTCTGTTCGCACCTCTCCTTCCCGACATCACGCCTTCAAACCCTTCATCAACCGACGTTCCATGAAACAACTACTCTTACTTCCACTTCTCCTCCTCACGGCGTGCGCTACTCACTCGCACAAGAAAACCGTTGCCCCGGCCACTCCAGCGGGACGGCCAGTTAGTTCAAACGGATTGCGAACTGCCGACCAGCTCCTTGAGTATCGGCTCGGCCGTTACGTGGACAGACGCGATCCACTCGTCATGCACGAAGGCCATCCGGTCTATCGAATCGAAAGCAGTGCGCGCTGGGATCTGCGACCGAGCAAAAGCTCCTCCATCCCGCGGCGGGACGTCATTCAGACGCCGAGCGTCTCGGCCAATGACGCAGTCGTCGCAGAAGTAAATAAACAGCGCGCCGCAACTCGGGCGTTCACCGAGCAGACTGCCGCACTCAATCAGAAACTCAATTCTCTAGGCGAAGTGGTGGGGCAGACCCAGGAAGTCGCAAAGCAAAACCTCGAGCTGAAACGGGACGTAGCCGCTTTGCGAGAACACCTGAACGCCCTCGACGCACAGTTCCGCGAACGCAAGCCACCCATATCGCCATCTCCGTCACCTGAAGACAAATGGTGACCGCCCTCCCGCGCCTTCATTATGAAAACCCCGACCACCGATAACCAACCAGTCATCGTCAGCGTGCCGCCGACCACCGTCTCGCGGTACTTGGAAGCGAGCGAGCAAGTCGAGCAACTGCTCGGCGCTTCGCCCGGCCCCGAGTTCCTCATGAGCCTGGCGGTCGAGCACGAGGACGCCCTCGAGCTCGTTGATCTCTTCTGCGGCGAGATCATCGAAGCTCTCCGTCAAACCACCGCCGCTACCCACTAACAAAATATGAGTCTGAAACGATCCGATAAAAATACGAACGGCAACGGCGCATCCGCTGATGCCGGCGGCGACTCGCCGAAGCTCCGCGACAACGTGGAGGTCAATGCCAAGATTGATGCCTACATTCAGGCAAATCCCAAGGAATGGACCTACATCCAAGGCCTTCCGCGAGAGCGGCTGGAACGGATGCTTGTATTGCAGAAGGTCAACAAAGTCGAGCGTCGCGAACGCGTCCGCAGCAGCGTGATGAAACAACTCGATGCAAATCCCGAGCTGAAGGAAGCGTATCGCAAACTGGTGAAGAACCTGCCTGCGGAACAGCAGGAAAAAG
Source organism: uncultured Verrucomicrobiae bacterium (assembly GCA_963850015.1). Classification (GTDB taxonomy): domain Bacteria; phylum Verrucomicrobiota; class Verrucomicrobiia; order Chthoniobacterales; family UBA10450; genus AV80. The sequence goes on along the minus strand of CAWKJF010000002.1, from coordinate 2,679,781 downwards.
CGATGACATCCATCGCGGCCCGGACGCTGCGGACCATCACGCCGCGTCAACAACAGCAACAGGGCAAAGGCGCGCGAGTTTAGGCAACGCGCTGCCAAACGCGAAGACTCCAAGCTTCCTCCGGGCGTGCGCCGCTCCGCGCGCCCGGAGACTTCGCGGGCTTTTTTTCGGGGCGACGGTGCCGCTGCTTCACAGCCGCATCAGTGCGCGATTAGTCGCTCGGACACATAATCGTTGCAGATATGTAGCGTCTAAACATTAAGGTACGACGTAAGTCATTGCCCAATCTTTCAGCGGACTGCCGTCAGAACTGGATCGGATTTTCAAATATACCTGTTGAACTTTTTCGGGTTGCGAGTCTTCAATGGATTCGAGCACGCCCGCATCATTGATGCGCCAGCCGCAAGTCGCTTCGGCCAATTCGGCAAGCCATTGTGGAGCGTCGCAAAGTTGGCCAGGCACTGGTTTCGCGCTCAAGTGCTCCTCCTGGTCAATGAAAATCAACGAGTCCTTGTCAGCACTCAGTCGGACACCTGGGTGCATCCCGCTTGTTTCGACCCTTCCCGCTAGATGCTTGGCGTCACTGCTCCAGAAATCGATGCCCCACTTGCTCGTAGTTATGATCAAGTCATCGTTAGCAATGAACTGCCCTCCGAACAGCGGATTGCTTTGAATATTCTCTGTCAAAGGCAACAGGGTTTTAACGTTCCAGATGCGGAAACCCGTCTGCCACGTCGTCACAAGCAATCGTTCGCTGTCAGAACTAAACGCCAGTCCACCGATCTCACTCTTGATGCCGGACCAAGCGATAATCGGCGCACACATTGCTTTGCCGTCCTCGCTATTCCAAAGCTCGAAGGATCCGCCCATAGACCCCGCAGCGGTCGCGATTACTTTACCGTCTGGGCTGAGAGCGCCAAGACTCGCGTCCCCGGTGATTAGCTTAGCGGGTTCATTCTCCGCCAAATTCCACTTTAGGACGCCGTTTTCGCAAAAAATGTAAAGAAACTTGGAATCCGGCGAAAAGCACCCCGTCAACAGGGTTTTCTGTTTGTCACAATCATACCGCTGAAGTCCTCCGGTCCCTGTGTCATAAACAATGGCTGTATCGGCTAAGATCACTGCCAATTTGTTTGAGTTTCTGCTCCAAACGACAAAAGGTCGACTCTCCTCATCTGAAATCGGCAACCTCAACTCGGGCTTAATCAGTATCGCGCGATTCGTATCCAACACCCGAATCGACATTTGCGCCGTTCTTTCCTCTCGGTTGGTACGAAGCCAGCGTGGACTTCCGATAATTGTTTCCCAAATGCCAACATAAGTTACGAGGGCAAGTTGTTTACCGTCGGTACTGAACTGATAGCCCGCGTAATCCCAGCTGTTGTCCGAATTCGTCATCGTCGCGCCTTCGACAGCAAAAGCGGGACCTAGCGATTGATATGTCTTGCCGTCCAAGAGCTGCAACGCTCCGGTCCCAGGAAGATTCATTTGGGACCAAACTGCAATCCGATCCGCATTTTTCGACACTACGAACGAATTAACTCGCACCTCAGGAAGGAGGACCGTTTTCCTTACCGGAGAGCGCAGATGTTCTTCCCATAGGCGAACTTTGCCGGAAGGCGAGGCCGTAGCGAGCCTGCCTCCCACCGTGGAAAATTCCGCAGACGAAAGTCCTGAGTCGCGGTCGCATAACGCCCCCCTCTCTTGCCCATCGAGGGTTGAATGAAATGTGTGATTTACAAGGTCGAAGAGCTGCAATCCATCAGGTGTCCAGAGGAGATCGCTGCTAAATTCACTTCCGACAGAAAAAACATTTTTCCATTCCTTTCCCGTAAGCTCCCACCGATGAAGACGTCGTCCCTGATCAGACGGCTTTTCAACTGCAATGAGCGTCCTTCCATCAGGACTCAAGTCGGCGGCCACGAACGGAAAATCGCCATTGAAAACACTTTGCAATTCGCGATCCCGCGCGTCGCGCAATTCCAAGACTTTATCAGAAGAAAAAACTATGAGGTGTTGACCATCGGAAGCGAGCCGGAAACGCGGCATATCGACCGGCCCCCATACAATCCTATGGGCCAATATATCCCACAATGCGGCAGACCGCTGAAGAGTTGAGGAAATCGTCTGCTCAGCTTTGTGCGTAGAGCCTTCAACCAAGAGTTTAGAGCCATCATCCGATAACGAAATACTCCAGTCCGTCCAAACTCCGGGCGTTTGAAGAAAACGGAAATCCTCGGGGTTTGCTAATATTTTTCCGGTTTCGGTGGCCCATATCCGAAGGCTCGACGGGCCTCGATTGCTTTCGCCGCGATTGTTCTCCATCATCGCAACCACCGACCCGTCGCGACTAAATTCACCATTTCCCAAAACGCCGATGCGACCATTCACGCGTGTTAGCTCTCGCATTACTGTGCCTTTTTCGGCATCACGAACTAATACTCTTTGGTCAAATTGACCCCCTTTTGAAGAGTCACGTTCTATCGTCAGAATCTTCGAGCCGGTGCGATCGAAAACAGCTGACGCAGCCGAACCCCCAGGATTGATCGGCGGGCCAGCTGGTTCGCCAGTCTTGGCATTCCAAACTTGAACTTCGCCTTGGCATATTGTGAGAAGACGTCGTTGGTCTGGGCTGAAACGAACCGTTCCGACGTACGCACGGTGGCGCATCGGCTTTGCGACAGGCATCCAAAAATTATGCTCTGACATGAGCGCCGTTACTCGGAAAACCGCAGTGCGATTGTGTGGGTTGTAACGAATCGCGCTTCCCAAATATGCAAGTGCGGTCGCGAAGTCTTTCTTCTCAATAAGTCCACACGCTTCGTTCAAATAAAAGTCCGACGCCTTAGCGCTAAGAACACGCTTCTGTTCTTCTTGCAGTTCGGTGCGGCGCTCTTGCTCTTGCACCGCGAGATGTAAGCGCTTTATTTCCTGCGAGGCCCAGACCCCGCCGATGAGCGCAAGAATTAGTAAGGCAGCCAAGGCGGTTAAAGCTCGGCGACGGAAAGCGCGGCGTTGTTCACGCCGTTTCAGCTCATCGTAGTTAACGCCCAACAAGCCAGCTAAAAGCTTTAGCTTCGCGTTGTTTTTTCCGTCTTTGTTTTCTCGCGCATCCGCGGCGATTGGCTCAGTGCGGTCCGCGGAGAGTTCTCCGTTTGCTGCCAACCGGTACCGCATTGGCTCCGGGAAGCATTCGTCCTCCCTAGGAACTCCGGGCTTGTTGTCGCTGGCGTTCGGTTCCCCATCGACAATTAGAGCAAGGATTCGCTCTTCGCGTCCAAGTTTCTTGAATGCTTTGATCTCCTCTCCGACCCATCGCGACTGCGCGGCCCGCGGCGAGCATATGACGATTAGATATCGCGAATCCCTCAGCGCTTCATTGATGTTTGATGACAGATCGGCTGGAACCGGCAGTTCTTCCCGGTCGCGAAAGATCGGAAACAGCCGCGCGGGAATTTTGCCAGCGCGCGACTCTTTGCCGACCAACCGGCGCGGGACGCGATAGGTTTCCAGCGCCTTGTGCAACCAGTCCCCCCATTCCCCATCTGTGTGGCTGTAACTAAGAAATGCCCAGTATTTCACCTAATCTAGATTTATCGGCTCGCGCACTGAACCACAATTGGTATCCACCGCTCGCGTGCTTCAGCCAATTGTGGCGGATAGCGGAATCGGTCAGAACACGGATGCCTTTCTCAATCTGACGCCTTAAGTCTGAACCGGCTTTCGATTTTATCGCTCGCTGCGCGCCGTAAAGGTATTGCTCGCTCCGCTGCGCTCCACCTTGACTGTGCTCGCTCCGCAGAGGGGAGGTCGTTATCGGTTCCGTTCGAGGAGCTATTGCTCGTTCCGAAATAAGATGACGGCTCAGCGCGTAAACGAGATGTCGCGCAGCGCCTTTGCGATTCGCGCTTTCACTCGTTGCATCTCTTCCTTCGGCACCGGGTGTCCTTCGGCTTCTTCGATTAAGTGATCCAGCAGAATCTTGCGGCGGCCTCCTCTGCGGTGGGCCGCAAGCGTCTTACGCGTGAGCTTCCGTTGCAGCTTCGATCTCGGGTCTGCTGTGGTGGTGGAATGCGGTCCGCCCACGAGCAGGTCGTAGCGAATGAGCCCCGTGACGTAGGCGGAGAACGAGGGATAGCCAAGTTCCTGCCATCGCACATCGACGAGCCTCCAGATATCGAACGGGAAGGTGACACGCTCCGGGACTGCGCTGAGCTGTAACGGTAAATCGTGCCGGCTACGCGTCGCGGCGTCCTGCAAGTGGTGAATACGCTCGACGAGCTGCACTAGGAGCCCGTCGCGTTTCTGTCCCGGGCGATAACGCGAGACCAGCTCGCGGTCCACGGCGTCTTGCGCGGCTTGCGTGTCACGAGCTATTGCAACCGTGATCTCGTGCTTCGCGTCGGAGCGCAGATCGTAGCAGACCAGCTCCACGGCATATGGTGCGAAGATGCTGTGGCCGAATTCGCCGCTGCGCCGCTTCACGGCCGGCGCAAGCAAGCCCGGAATCGTGATGCTTTTGCGAACTCCCTTTGGCATAACCCGCGCCCTTTCCGAATGGGCATTCAATCTTGCTTGTACCCAGGATGTTTGGCAAGCCAGGCGTCGAGCCGCTGGAGGGTGCATTTGCCGAGAGAGAATGGCGTGTCAGAGGCATTCTTGATTTGCGACATCGCCGTACGCCCCACGCCGGAGAGAACGGATAGCTCCGCGCTGTTGAACTGACGGTGCGGAAACTTCGCTGCCAGAAAGAGCAGCGCTGCGATGGTCGTTGCGGAGGAGAACGAGCCGCTCCCTGCGGCTTCGAGGCGGTCTGTGGAGGCTTGTTTAATCATTTGTTTGGTCCCTTTTCTTGTTACATGGCCAATAATACGTTCAGGTGAACACCGCGACAATCCTGCGGTCATGGCCACTTCGTCCAAGGAGACGAAGGGGAATTCCTCCGCGTGGCCTCGAAAAAGGCCGTCAAACCGCCAGGCGATCAGATCCTGTCAAAAAAATTCGCAGGTCCCCGGAGAACGCTTGAGACGCTTTCGAGAACACTGCGGAACGAGTGACCGGCCTCGGATCAGGTCTGCAAAAAACGGGGTGTAGAGCCTTCGTATCGCGCGAGTTCTGGAGCAAATGCGCCGGAGTGAGCGCGGCAAGAAACCTCAACCCTGCTTTCATTGCCATGACCGAAATCCAAGTAAAGAGACTCGTAAACGAAGCCGTTCTCCTCCACCGCGACATTGCCATCCGAACAGATCGTCTGAAAACCCTCAAAGCCGACCTCGTCCGCGAGGCGAGGCGCCACGAACACGAATTCACTCCAACTGAAAACGGCGGTTCGCGCTGGTCGGTGACCGGCAACAACGGCTGCATCGCTCGTGTGAACTTCCCGGCTCCCGCGCTCGTGCCGCTGATCGATTCGGAGAACTGAAACGTTCGACCACGTGCTCGCCCTGGCCGGCGAGTCGCTAGATCGCCTTTTCGCATCAGTTCATTTCCTGCGGCCTGTGGCAGATTTCCGCGATGAAGTCCGGGCGGCGCTGCCGACCGCCGAAGCCGGCAAACTGATTGAGCTCTGCCAGACGACATCTTCGCCGCGCGTGAGCTTCGAGACAGCGCAGTCAAAAACCTCGTAACGCACAGGAAGGATTCACCGGATGCGTTACAAGAACAACGTTGGTCCGCAGGTGCGCCGCCGCCGCTATGCGCTCGGTTGGTCTCAATCCGATCTCGCGACGAGACTGCAACTCGCCGGTTTCGATATTAGCCGCAGCGGCGTTTCAAAAATCGAAGCGCGCCTCTCGTACGTCGACGACAAGACACTGCTCTATCTCGCCGAAGTCCTGAAGGTTCAGGTGCAGGACCTCTTCCCGCCGCGAACGCCAGGAAATCGCATTCATGACTTCATGGAAAAATTAGAGACTACGCGATTTTAGTTTGCGGCGGGCGCCCATCTCAATTCGTTGCTGCGACCCGCCAAAACCAAAAAGTGTTACAGTAAAGTGTTACAACCGCATTTGCGGTTCTCCGGCAAACTTGCGTAACTCGCTGGCTCGCAAGGGAGAAAAGATGGTGCGCGGTAGAGGTTTCGAACCTCTGACCCCTACCGTGTCAAGGTAGTGCTCTACCCCTGAGCTAACCGCGCGTGGAGGTGGAAGTGATATGTGAAGAGTGATCGGTGATCAGTCAAGCGGGAGCGAGTGATTTGTCGTAATGAAGATCGAGAGACTATTCACCGTTCTCAGGGCGGGCGCGTTAGCTTAACGGGGCAATGATGCTTTCTTGTTCGACAGAATTTTTTCCTATAAAAGACCGGGAATCATGAAGAGTTTTTCTGCTGCGGTAATCGCGATGGGTCTGGGAGTCCTGGGTGTGACCGCCTCGAGAGCGCTCCTTCCGCAGGCGCCGGAATCGCCCGCCGTCGCCTCCGTTAACGTCACTCAGCATCATAATAATCCTTCGCGCGATGGGCTGTTCATTGATCCGGCGTTCACGATGGCCGCGGCGGCAAATCTCACGCGTGACCTGAACTTCAACGGCACGATCGTCGGCAACGTTTATTCCCAACCGCTTTACGTCGAGGGCGGTCCGAGCGGGCCAGTGGTCATTGCGACGACCGAGTCTAATAATGTTTATGCGCTCAACGCAACCAACGGTGCCATCGTCTGGCAGCGGAACGTGGGCACGCCGGCGCCGGGTATGGGGCTCATCACGGGAGGCGTCGGTATTACCGGAACACCGGTCATCGATCTGGCCTCGCGCTCGCTCATTCTGGTCGCCGTGATCAGCGGTCCGAACAACATGATTTACTCCCTGAACGTTGATACGGGGGCGATCAATCCCGGTTTTCCTATCGACGTGAACGCCAGCTTCCCAGACTTCAGCTCGTCGCTCCACATGCAGCGGGGCGCTCTGATGCTCCTCGGGAACATGGTTTATGTCCCCTACGGTGGATATGCGGATGGAGGCAATTATCACGGACGCGTGCTTGGTGTTTCGCTGGACGGGACGCAACTCGGCTCGTGGGTCGCGACTTCGCTCAAGTCTGGAATCTGGAACCCAGGTGGGATCGCGAGTGACGGCACGAATCTCTTCGTTGTGACCGGCAATGCGCCCCCCGGGACCACCCCCTGGGGAGGCAGCGAGGCGGTCATCCGCCTGCAGCCAGGCCCGGTTTTCAGTGGATCGACCGCTGATTTTTGGGCACCGACAAATTGGCAATCGCTCGACAGCGGCGACGTCGATCTGGGCGGCTCGAATGCAATTATTCTCGATGTCCCGGGCGCAACGCCTTCCGCGCTGGTGGTCGCGATTGGTAAAGATCGGAACGGTTACCTGCTCAATCGCGCCAATCTCGGCGGCATTAGCGCACCGATCGCGCAAGGAATGGTCGCTCCCGGACAAGTCATCAATTCAGCGGCAACCTATCGGACAAGCCAGGGCACGTTCGTCGTGCTGCGGTCTAGTAACATAGTGACCGCGTTCAAGATAACGCCAACCAGTCCGCCGACGATTGCGACCGGTTGGACTGCGAATTCGACGGGGCGCACCTCGCCCTTTGTTACCTCCACCGATGGCACGAACAACCCGATCGTGTGGGCCTATGTAAACGGCACGAACCAGCGCTTGTTTGGCTTCAACGGCGAAACTGGGGCGGTGATTTTCGCCGGCGGCGGCGCCAACGATACAATCAGCGGCTTCACGCGCACCTTTAATACCGGGATAGTCGCGCGCGGCCGCATCTATATTGCCGGCGACAACAAAGTCTATGCTTTTAGCGTGCCCACTGGGGCAACGCCGACCCCTAGTCCGACCGCCACGCCGACCGCGGCTCCAACCGCCACGCCTACCCCCACGGCAACACCGGTTGTAACACCCACTGCGACGGCGTCGCCCACACCGGTCATCACTCCAACGGCTACCCCGATTGCAACGCCTTCGGTAACGCCGATTATCACGCCCACCGCTACGCCGGGCACAACCCCAACGGCGACGCCGATCGTTACGCCAACTGGCACTCCTGGAGCGACGCCGACTCCTGGTCCTGCGACGCCCACGCCCACACCGAGCGCGACGGCTTCACCAGCATCACAGCCTCTCAACCTTTCCACTCGCATGTTCGTTCAGTCTGGCGATAACGCTGGCATTGGCGGCTTCATCATCTCCGGGAGCGCTCCCAAACATGTCCTCGTCCGGGTCATTGGACCCTCTTTGACCCAATTCGGGGTAGCCAATGCGCTGGCTGATCCGGTGCTGGAACTGCACGGGCCGTCCCCATTTGCCACGGTCAACAACGATAACTGGGGAGACGATCCGGCCCAGCAAGCGGCGATCCTGGCCACTGGCCTGGCCCCGACCAACAATCTTGAATCGGCCATTGAGGTGACCTTGAATCCTGGGGCCTACACCGCCGTTGCCCGAGGGAAGAACAACGGTACCGGAGTCGGCTTGATTGAGGTTTTCGACCTGAGTCAGGCCGTGCTGGCGAAGCTGGCCAATATCAGCACGCGGGCCTTCGTTAATACGGGTAAAGACGTCGTGATCGCCGGTTTCATCCTGGGCAACAGCAACGGTTCGACCAGAATTGTGCTCCGCGGCATCGGCGGGAGCCTGACCGTCTTCGGAGTGCCTAATGCTCTGGCCAATCCAACGCTGGAGCTGCGCGACAGCAACGCCGCGCTCGTGGCCTCGAATGACGACTGGCAGAGTGACCCGGCTCAGGCAGCGGAATTGACCGCCGCCGGTTCTCGCCCCGACCAATGCACAGGAGTCTGGCCTGGCGATAACGCTAGGGCCCGGCCATACACCGCGTTGCTTGCCGGGCAAGGCAACACCACTGGCGTGGGCATCATCGAAGTCTACGACCGCGGGGCGCCGTAAGGGACTATTCACAACTCGCCGATCACCCTACAGGATGATCGCGCTTTGAGCGTGATCTACGCCGCGAGTTTCGCGGCGTCTTTGTGGCCGAGAATCCGGACGGTCTGCTGAAGCTGTTCCACTTTTAGCGGCTTCTTCAGGACCGTGATTGGGCCCTTGGCTAGAATCCGATCGAGCATTTCGCTGTCGGGATAACCAGTGATGACGACGATGGGCAAATCCGGATCGGCATCTTTGGCCGCGTCATAGACGTCATCGGCAGGCCCATCCGGCAATTTCAAATCGAGAAAGAGCAGGTCGAATTTTTGTTTCTCGAGCGCGGCAATCGCTTCCTTGACGGTGCCCACCACAACCCGACTGAATCCAATTTTCTTAAGGAAAATCTTGAACAAGCTCTGGAGGCTCTCGTCGTCATCGACCACGAGCACAGTGGGCTGGCCGGACTTGTCTTCCTTCAAAATGTCCTTGTCGAGCGAAGCCTTCTTAATGCGCCAGCGGCCGCCGATTTGGATGGCGGGCAACTGACCGCGTTGCACAAGGTAGTAAACAGTCGGCAGCGGAATCCGGAGATACTTGGCCGTTTCCTTGACCGTTAAGAGGTTGTGCATTGGAGAAAAACAGCAACTTGCGCGTCCTGGGGCAAGCCTTTTCGAGAGGTGAGCATTATTAAATTTATGGTCCGTGTCAATGTTTACTTCCAATTTCCTATTCGCGGCTTGGGGTAAAATGCTCGTTCGACGCGCGTTTTGGCCCATTTCTGCTTCGATTTTGCCGCCCGGCTAGGCTCACATCCTGACTGGACAAGGGGCGACCGGCGACCGACTATTCCCACCTTCAATGAGCGCTCTCTTCTTCAAGCGGTTTTTACAACGGCCTTTTCAAATCGCTTCCATCATACCGAGCTCGAAGGCTCTCGTGAAGCGAGTGGCGCGGAAAATGGATTTTAGCCAGCCGCGCGTTATCGCGGAATATGGCCCTGGGGAGGGTGTCCACTCCCGAGAAATTGCCCGGCGCATGCCGCCCGGCTCCCAGTTGCTCCTCTTCGAGCTGGATGCGGCCTTCTCCCGGGATCTGGCACGCCAGTTCGCAGATGACCCGCGCGTCCACGTCATCAACGGAGATGCCGCCCGCTTGCCGGAAGAGCTAGAGCGCCGGGGCATCCCGCACTGCGACTACATTCTTTCCGGAATCCCATTCAGCATTCTGGAGATCAAGAAGAAGCGCGCCTTGCTCGCGAAAACCTATGAGGCGCTCGCGGATGGCGGCCACTTCATCATTTATCAGGTCACGAACGAGCTGCGCCAGCACGCCACGCTCTTCGAGCGCGCGGAGTCGGAGTATTTTCTTCAGAATATTCCACCGATGTTCATCACGGTTTTTCACAAAATGAACGGGCGGAACGGACATCATCGGCCTCAGCGGCGAGCGGCGGAATTTTCGACGAATCATTCGGCATGACGTCCGGGTCGACCCGAACCGAAAAGGATTCGATGGGCGAAATGTCCGTCCCCGAATCCGCGCTCTACGGCGCCTCCACCCAACGAGCCGTCCTTAATTTTCCGATCAGTGGATATCGCTTTTCGCGGCCGTTCATTCGCGCTCTGGGCCTGATCAAATGGGCCGCCGCACAGGCGAACGCGGATCTGGGATTGCTCGATTCCCATCGGTGCGCGTTCATCGTCCAGGCCGCGGAAGAAGTGGTGGAGGGCAAGCTCGACGAACATTTTCCGCTCGATATTTTCCAGACCGGTTCCGGCACGAGCACGAACACGAACGCGAATGAGGTGATCTCGAACCGCTGCTGCCAGCTGGCGGGAAAACCGATCGGCGCGCGCGAGCCGGTTCACCCGAACGATCACGTCAACATGGGGCAGTCGAGCAACGACGTGATCCCGTCCGCCATGCACATTAGCGCGGCGGAACAGCTCAAGAACCGCCTCCTTCCCGCGCTCGACGAGTTGCATGGCGCACTCGACGCCAAGGCGAAGGAATTCTGGGGGATCATCAAAATCGGCCGGACTCATTTGATGGATGCGACACCGGTCCGCCTCGGCCAGGAGTTCAGCGGATATGCCGGGCAGGTTTCCTACGCGCGAGAACGGGCGAAGCGGGCCATCGCGGGCTTGGAAGAGCTCGCTCTCGGCGGCACGGCAGTCGGCACGGGCTTAAACCGGCACATGGAATTTCCCGGGAAAGTAATGCGGCATCTCGAGCAACGCACCGGCATCAAATTTCGCGAGGCTCAAAACCATTTCGAAGCGCAGGGCTCCAAAGACGCCGTGGTGGAAGCCAGCGGTCATCTCAAGACGATTGCGGTCAGCCTTTTCAAGATCGCGAACGACATTCGCTGGCTCGGCAGCGGCCCGCGTTGCGGCATCGGCGAGATTCGCCTGCCCGCTACTCAGCCGGGCAGCTCGATCATGCCGGGCAAAGTGAATCCGGTCATGTGCGAGGCGCTCATGATGGTTTGCGCGCAGGTCATCGGAAGCGATAACTGCGTCACCTGGTCGGGTGCGAATGGGAACTTCGAGCTGAACGTGATGATGCCCGTGATGGCGCATAATCTTCTCGAGAGCATTCGGCTTCTGGCCAACGCGTGTGACGCCTTCGCCGAAAAATGCGTCCGTGGCATCGAGGCGAACGAAGAGCGCTGCCGGGAGCTGGTCGAGCTCTCCATGGCGATGGTGACAAGTCTGGCGCCCAAGATCGGCTACGATCGCGCGGCGGAAATCGCCAAGGAAAGCGCTCAGACCGGGCGGACCGTCCGGGAGATTTGCCTCGAGAAAAAAGTTCTGCCCGTGGACGAACTGGAGCGCGCGCTCGATCCGACCGCGATGACCGAGCCGGGCGGCGAGGGCTCCGCCGGCGGATAAGCATGAGGCGCCGACTCACCGCCGTGGCCGCATTCGCAACCCTGGTTTTCGAACTCGGTCATGTCTGCGCCGCGACCGAAAAACGAATCGATCTGGCTGCCATCATCAATAAGAAAGACGCCGAGGCCGCGCTCGGCGAGGCCGTCCAGGACCCGCAACCGCGAAATCAAGAGGGGGCGGACGGATATTATTCGCGCTGCAATTATTACAGTCAGAATCCCGGCCGGTCCCTGGTCTTACGGGTGCGTCAGGCCTCGGCCGGCCAGTTGACCCCGGCGCAACAACTGGAGGAGTTGATGGCCGGAAGCGCGGGGATCAAACCGCTCCCAGGTTTTGGCGACAAAGCCGCGGTCGCGAGCGAAGGCGCGCAAAACAATCCTTCCCGTCTTCTGATGCTTTATGTGGCGAAGGGCAATGCCTTTGTCACGGTCGGGATTGGCGGAATCAACGACGAGAAAGCGGCGCTCGAGAAAGCCAGGGCGCTCGCGCGCAAGATTCTCGCGAAGCTTTAGGGCGACGGGACTGAATCTGGGCATTCGATATGGTCGCTAACGTAAACGGTCCTCAGTTCTCCGGTGGTGCGAACATCGCGATCAAGTGTCCGAGTCACACCTACGAGCAGACGCTCGCCTTCTACCGCGACACGCTCGGACTCCCGTTGATCGAGGAGGAGGCGGAGGGTTGCATTTTCCAATTTGGTCCGAACCGGCTTTGGATCGATCGAGTGCCGAATTTGAGCCACCCCGATATCTGGCTGGAGCTCGAAACCAACGACACGGAAGCGGCCGCGTCCTATTTGAAAATCAACGGAGTGCCGCGCCGGGACGAAGTGGAGCAGCTACGCGAAGACTTTGACGGCTTTTGGATTTCCGATCCGGCGGGCGTAATTCATCTGGTGGTCGGCGACGAAGAGTAATGTAGAGGCGCTTGTGCCCAGCGCCTATCGGATTGGGTCAGGTGCTTGGCACAAGCGCGTCTCCATTCCGATATGCCGGCCCACCATCACCAGGTCGCGCTCGACTTCATCTACCAGGGCGACGCGTGGGAGAAATCCCCAACGCTCAAATCCCAATCGCTCGAAAAGCCGCAGACTCGCCTCATTGTGACCGAAAATGCAGCCCACTAACGCGTTGATCTCCAGATCAGGAGCCTGCGCGATGGCCTGTTCGATTAACCTTCGTCCCACTCCGAGGCGCCGAAATTTCTCGCCCACATAAACACTGATTTCCGCAGTGCCACGGTAGGCGCATCGAGTAATGAAAGGATGAAAGCTAAGCCAGCCGGCGATCTGTCCGCCGATCTTGGCCACCCACAGCGGATGAGCTTGAGGCGAATGTTCGCGAAACCAGGGCAGCCTTTCTTCGACTGAAACCTGCTCCAACTGCGCGGTGGAGATTCGGCCGCGGATGGCGGCGTTGTAGATTTCGACGATCGCCGGAAGGTCAGCTTCTAAAGCGTCCCGGGTAACCATGCGCTGTAGCGGCGGTCTACGACCACCGATTTTGTTGGGTTGGTCGCGACGGCGGTCATAGACCGCCGCTACAGTGGCGCCGCGGCCGTTTCGAAGAAAACGCTGTCGAAAGTCGGCTGGAACGTGCGTCCGATGGTATCGCCGATCCGGAAGCGGACGCTGATTTCGGTTTGTCCCGCGCAATGCACTTCGACTTCGTTGCGGCCGCGTTGGGCCAGCATGGTGCGAATCGCACCCGCGGCGAGTTCCGGTGTGTTGCAATCGCGGCTGAGATGACCAAGCACGACCCGCTCGAGTTTCCCCGAGAGCAATTGCTCGATCACAGTCGCTGCCGCCGTATTTGAGAGATGCCCGTGGCGCGATTGGATCCGCTGCTTTACCGGCCAAGGCCGATGCGGATCGTTCTGCAAAAGTTTTTCGTCATGATTCGTCTCGATCACGAGGGTGTGGACCTGGCGCAACCGCTCGACCACCACCTTCGTTGCGTAACCGAGGTCAGTGATGAACCCCAGCGCGCTCGAACCGGAATGAAACGCGTAGCCGACGGGATCGACCGCATCGTGCGGAACAGCAAAAGTTTGAACTGCGATATCGCAAATCGAAAAATCCGACCCGGTCCGAAACAACCGCCAGTTCCGATGTTCTGCCAGCGGCCCGCAGCGGATCGCTTCCGCCGTGAGCGAGTTGCAATAAATCGGGACATGGAATTTTCGGCAAAGCACTTCGAGACCGCAGACGTGATCGCCGTGTTCGTGGGTAAGAAGAACGCCGTCGAGCTGGTGCGGGGTGATTCCGCACTGGTCGAGACGCAGGACGAGCTGGCGCGCGCTCAAGCCGCCGTCGATTAGCAACCGGCAATGATCGGTCGCGACGAGCGCGCTGTTTCCCGCGCTCCCGCTCCCGAGCATCGTCAAACTGAACACGTTCGATTAGTAGCGGACGCGATCCGCATTCTCAAACGGAATTGCCGATGAACCGCAGAAAAAATCTCTTTCCACGCTTCGCCCTTGCGCTGAGACGACCGCGCCGGCACCATCTCCCCCATGAAACCATTTTTCGTCTCCATCCTGATCGGCGCCGTCGCCTTTTTCCAAACCGCGCCGGCTCGTGCTGACGAAGCCAGTCACCGCAAGGCAGTCGAATCTCTCTTCGCTTTGATGGGGATGGAGACCGTGCTCGCCCAGTCGATCGATCAAATGCTCGCGATGCAAGTGCAGGGAAACCCGGCGATCGCCCAGTTTCAGCCGCAGATGAAAGCGTTCCTCAACAAGTACATGAGCTGGGCCAGCCTCAAGGACGACATGGCCAAGATCTACATGGCCGAGTTTTCCGAGAGTGAGCTGAATGAATTGACCAAGTTTTATCAAACGCCGCTCGGAAAAAAGACGATCCAGAAGATGCCGGCCCTGATGGCGAAAGGCGCGGAAATCGGGCAGAAGCGGGTCCAGGAACATATGCCTGAGCTGGAGGCGGCGATCACCGGCGCGAAGAAAACGCCGTAAGCGATCGCGTTTAGCGACCGTCCATGAGCGCGAGGACGCGCTCTTTTTTCGCTCCGTAATCGAGCGACCGAAAACGCCGGATCTCATCGACCCGGCGCATTCCGTTTAACGTGTCCAGAAATTTCGTGTAGTGAGACGCCAGCTCCGTCGTCTCGAGATAACGGCCGCGCAGGTTCTCCGCTTGAAACGCGCCGGGATTCTGCGCGGCAAAAAGATGAAAGCGGAGCCAGCGTCGATCGGTCCGCGAGACCTTTTGCGTTTTTCGAAAAAAGGCGACGAAGAGGAGCAGAACGAGATAGGTATCGACGCGCGCCTGGAGCTCGAGGTTGCGCGCAAAATCTTCGGAAGCGATCTCGCGCTGCCCGGTTTTGAACTGTAAGGCCGCGTGTAAGGCATGGTTGATTTCTTCGACGAAGGCGATGAGCGACCGGATATTGTGATCGTTCAGTCCGGCGCGCGGGATCGTGGCGCTCGAGCTGTTCGATCAACCAGCGGGAATAATAAATGCCGACGTAAAGCTGATCATCGGCGTGCCGGAGAAAAGTGCGGGCGAGTTCGCTCAGTTCCCGCGCTGACGCGCCCGCCAGTCGTGACAGTTGCGCGCAACGTCGTTGATCGATCAGGCAATCCTCGAGGTTGATTCCCACCTGCGCGTAGGTCCGCTCGAAGAGGCGCTGGATCTGGCTGAAGAGCGTTTCGCTCATGACAAAGAATTCCTCACACCAAGGTCACAAAGGTTCGCAACGGCGAAGCAGAATTTCATTTTTCTTGTGCCCTTCGTGAAATCAAAATTGCAGCGCGGCGGGAGTATCGTCGAGGTTCAACAACGAATCGGAGAGCCGATTCAGGGCGAACCGCACTTCCCGGAATCGGTCCGCCAGCTCCCCATAGACATCGCTCAACTCGCAACGGCGCGCGGTCGCATGCGCAGCCACGAGCTGATAATTTGTCCGCCCGACCTGCTCATAAAAGGCGAGATCGGGGGCGCCGCGCAGGCTGCGCCGCTGCGTGTTCTCGTGAAAGATGCCGGTGAGAAAGAGCGAATAATTCCCGACGTGCGCGCGCAAGAGAAACGCCTGTTCCGGGCTCGCGTGGGTCAGCGCAATCAGCATGTCGGAAACATACTGGCGCCCGCGCTCCTCGCCCACGTGGGGCGCTTGCAGGCCGTTCGCGCGGGAAAAGGTTTCGAGCAGCGAGGCGACGTAATCGCACAGTTTCCGATCGGTAATTCCGACATCCCGCAGGACGTGGCGGGCGAGAACGTAAAAATAGAAGTGCGATGAGATGCAAAGGTGACTGGCGTTGGAGAGAATCGCCTCCACCAGCCGGGGATTATCGAGAACCGAGTCGCGCGTTTCCGCGTCGCCCAGCAGTTCGATAAGTGAAACGTGATCGACCCGGGAACGGGCGAGCGTGCGGACAACAAAGTCGAAATCCCCCGCGGTGAACCGCTCCCGACAATTCGCACGAATCATCGAGAGCCGAGTATTAGCATCGGCCGTGCCTCTGGCAAGCATTGCATGCGAACTCAAGCCGGCGCCTGCCGCGGCCCTCGCCCGACCTTGCCGTAACAACGAGAGGCGTTCAGATTCCAGTTCCCGCAGAACACTCCTTTCATCGAATGCTGCTAAAAATCACCACCACGCACATGCCGGCCACCGACCTTGGCCATTTGCTCCGCAAAAATCCGGCGCGTCCGCAGAGCTTTGAAACGAGCTTCGGCCAGGCGCACGTATTTTATACCGAGGCGACCGAAGAGCGGTGTACCGCGGCTTTGCTGCTGGACGTAGATCCGGTTGGATTGGTGCGACAGCGGCGGGGTCCGGCCGGCGAAGGGGGAACCTTGCAGCAATACGTGAACGATCGGCCCTACGTTGCCTCCTCGTTCCTGAGCGTGGCCATTGCGGACGTCTTTGGAAGCGCGTTGAGCGGCAAGAGCAAGGAACGCGCGGAACTGGTCGAGAAACCGCTTCCGTTGAGCGCGACCATTGCCGTCCTGCCCTGCCGTGGCGGCGAAGAGTTTCTCCGCCGCTTGTTCGAACCGTTAGGCTATCGCGTGGCGGTCGTCGGATATCCGCTCGACGAGAAATTTTCGGATTGGGGGGCGAGTCCGTACTTTACTGTCACCCTGGAAGCGACCACGCCGCTCCAGGTTTTCCTGGCCCACCTGTATGTGCTCATTCCTGTGCTGGATAACGAAAAGCATTATTGGGTGGGCGATGAGGAAGTTAGCAAACTCCTACGTCACGGCGAAGGCTGGCTCTCGAGCCACCCCGAACGCGAATTAATCACGCGCCGCTATCTGAAGCATCGGCGCGATTTGGTCGATGAGGCGTTAAGCCGCTTGACGGAAGAAAGCGATCCTGATCCGGACCAATCCGACCACCAACACAGCGAGGAAGAAGCGCAGATCGAGCAGACTATTCGCTTGAACGACCAGCGGTTGGGAGCCGTGCTCGCGGCGTTGAGAGGTTCCGGCGCAAAGCGTGTGCTCGATCTCGGTTGCGGCGAGGGCCGGCTCCTTCGGGATTTGCTCAAGGAGAAATCATTCGAGGAAATCGTCGGCGTAGACGTCTCCTATCGGGCTCTTGAAATAGCGCAGGATCGGCTGCGACTCGATCGTCTCCCGCCGATGCAGCGACAGCGCATTAGGTTGCTCCACGGCTCACTAACCTATCGGGACAAACGCCTCGTCGGTTACGACGCGGCCGCGGTAATTGAAGTGATCGAGCATCTCGATCCTCCGCGCTTGGCGGCCTTTGAGCGCGTCCTGTTCGAGTTTGCCCGGCCGGCTGTGATCGTCCTGACCACGCCGAACGCCGAATACAATGTGAAGTGGGAGACCCTCCCGGCCGGAAAATTTCGTCATAAGGACCACCGGTTCGAATGGACGCGAGCGGAGTTTGCGACCTGGGCTGGCGAGGTAGCCCGCCGGTTTGATTACAACGTCCGCGTTCTACCCGTAGGACCGGAAGATCCGCTCCTCGGCACGCCGACGCAGATGGGTTTCTTCACTCTTCGCGAAGTGACCCATCGATCCTCCGAATGAAAGTTACCATCCCAGAACTTTCACTGGTCGTGCTGATCGGTCCGTCCGGCTCCGGCAAGTCGAGCTTTGCTCGAAAACATTTCAAGCCGACCGAAGCATTATCGTCAGACTTTTGTCGCCGACTGGTTTCCGATGATGAGAACGCTCAGGTGGCGACAAAGGATGCCTTTGAGGTGCTTCACTTTATCGGCTCGAAAAGGTTGGCGGCGGCGAAGTTGACAGTGGTCGATGCAACTAATGTGCAGGAGGAAGCGCGCAGGCCGCTCGTCGCGCTCGCACGGCAATATCACTGTTTGCCGGTCGCGATCGTTTTCGATCTACCGGAAAAACTTTGTCAGGAGCGCAATCGCGACCGACCTGACCGTGCGTTTGGGCCGCACGTCATCCGCCAGCAAGCCCAGCAGATGCGGCGGTCTCTTCGAAGATTGAAGCGCGAAGGGTTCCGCCATGTTTTCGTGCTCTCATCGCCAGAGGAAGTAGACGAAGCGACGATTCAGCGCCAACCGCTTTGGAATGATAAGCGCGATGACCATGGACCTTTCGACATCATCGGGGACGTCCATGGCTGTTACGACGAACTTACCGAACTTCTCGTCCTGCTCGGTTACGAAGAGCAGGCAGGCGGAAGTTTTGCACATCCGGCCGGGCGAAAATTAATCTTCGTGGGCGATTTGGTCGATCGAGGCCCGAGGATACCAGAAACGGTCCGGTTAGTGAGAGAGAGCGTGAACGCGGGCCACGCGTTCTGCGTTCCTGGCAATCACGACATCAAATTTATGCGGGCCGTCGGGGGCAAAGATGTGCAGATCAAACACGGACTGGCGGATTCGTTGCAGCAGTTCGAGGTCTATGAAAAGCAGGCGCCCGGGTTCAATCATGTTGCTGCTGAGTTCATTGACTCGCTGGTCAGTCATTATGTCTTTGATGAGGGCAAGCTGGTCGTCGCGCACGCCGGCATGAAAGAGGAAATGCAGGGGCGCGGTTCGGGCCGCGTGCGGGAGTTCGCGCTTTACGGCGAAACCACAGGAGAGACGGATGACTTTGGGTTGCCTGTCCGTTACAACTGGGCTGCTGACTATCGGGGCCGGGCGATGGTGGTCTACGGACACACGCCCGTGCCGGAACCCGAATGGCTCAATCGCACGATCAACATCGATACCGGCTGCGTTTTCGGCGGCAAACTGACCGCCTTGCGTTACCCAGAAAAAGAGATCGTCTCAATTCCAGCGGCGTACACTTATTGTGAACCGTCGAAACCATTTCTTGAAGCCGAAGCGGCGCCCGCACTTACGTCGCAACAGCAGCTCGACGACCTGCTCGACATGGATGATGTCCTGGGTAAACGCATCATTTCCACGCGGCTGCATTTCAACGTAACCATCCGGGAAGAGAATGCGATCGCCGCACTGGAGGTGATGAGTCGATTCGCGGCGAATCCGAAATGGCTGATTTATCTGCCACCCACGATGTCGCCCACTGGAACAACCGGCGAGCCGGGCTTGCTGGAACATCCGGCCGAGGCGTTCGCTTACTATCGGCACGAAGGAATCGACTCAGTCGTTTGCGAAGAAAAACACATGGGCTCTCGGGCGGTATTGGTGGTATGCCGCGACGAAGAAGTGGGGCGCAAGCGTTTTGGCGTCGTGGGTGAAAGCGGCATTTGTTACACGCGGACGGGCCGGCGTTTTTTCGAGAATCAACAATTTGAAAATGAGGTGCTCGAGCGAACACGCGCGGCGTTAACTGCCACTGATTTCTGGACGGATTTTGCGACCGACTGGGTCTGTCTCGACTGCGAATTAATGCCCTGGTCGGCAAAAGCGCAGGAGCTTCTTCGCCAGCAATACGCCGCCGTCGGGACGGCCGCGCGCGCGGCTTTGCCCCAGGTAGTCTCGGCGCTCGAGGAATCGCTTCGCGCGGGTCTGGACGTAGAAGGATTGCTCGAGAAATATCGCGAGCGTGAAACTGCGGCCAAGCAGTATGTCGAGGCCTATCGTCGCTATTGCTGGCCGGTTAGTTCGGTCAGCGATCTGAAGATCGCGCCCTTCCATCTTCTCGCGACCGAAGGCAAGATTTTCGCGGATCGCGATCATCTCTGGCATATGCAGAATCTCGCGAAAATTTGCGCGGCGGACGCCGGACTGCTTCTGGCCACCCCTCATCAGCAGGTCGATCTGATTGATCTAGAAAGCCAGACCGGGGCGACGCGTTGGTGGGAGGAACTGACTTCGCGCGGCGGCGAAGGCATGGTGGTGAAGCCCTTTCAATTCGTGACCAAGGGGCGGCGCGGCCTGGCGCAGCCGGCGATCAAATGTCGTGGGCGCGAATACCTGCGAATCATCTATGGCCCGGATTACACGGCTCCCGCGAACCTCGACCGCCTTCGGTCCCGCGGCGTGTCCGCCAAACGTTCGCTGGCCTTGCGAGAGTTCGCGCTCGGGCTCGAGGGGCTCGAACGTTTCGTGGCCCGCGAGCCTCTTCGCCGCGTGCATGAATGCGTTTTCGGCATCTTGGCGCTCGAAAGCGAACCGGTCGATCCTCGTCTGTAGAGCTTTCCACTTTGTTGGTTCGCGCATATCCGATACACTCGGCGCCCATGAAATGGATCCTGGTTACGATCGCAACAGCTGTTCTCCTTGGGAGCGCAAACACATCATTGCTGGCCAATGGCGGGGCCTGGCAAACCGGCGTGCCGGTCACGGGCAACGGCGCGGCCTCGGATCAGAAACGCTCGACGAACGTGACGATCGAGGACGAAAAGCTGGTGATCGATCTGCACCAGGAATTCGCCGCGGTGGAAGTGCGCTACCGGATGAAGAACACTGGCGGAGAAGTCGCGCAGGACTTTTTTTTCCCGGTGGAACGCTGGGCCGAAGCCGATGGGGAAACCGGCGACAACGTGGTGACGGATTTGGAAGGCTATGCGATCACGGCGGATGGCGCCGAATTGAAATGGCAAAACGTCGATGCGAAAGGGGAAAAACCAAAGCCGGTGACGGACCCGCACTGGGGGGAGTTCAAGGCTGCGACCCGGCTCTGGAAAAAATCGACCATCCCGTTCGCGCAGGGACAGACGAAGGAAATTTTGATTCGCTATCGCTCGGCTTATGCCGCGACCCAAAGTTCCGTCTCGGATGACGGGCATTCCGACGAAATGTATTTTCGTTACTCACTTTCGCCCGCGGCGACCTGGAAAGGTCCGATCGGGAAAGGGAACATCACGGTGAATTATCTGCACCCGCGCCCCGAAGAAATCTCGATCAAGAAGCCAAAGGACCGTTTCAAGAAAGTCAGCGACACCAAGTATGAATGGGAATTCAAGAACCTGAAACCGACCCTGGCGGACGACATGAAGATCGTGGTGCACCCGGCCTACGACACCTATCCGGCGCGCGGCGAATTTCAACCGGCCTGGGTTGAACGGGATGACGGCTCCTCAGCAAAGACGTTTCGCGCGGAATACGTCATCGAGCCGAACCGGTACTTCATTCAGCACAGCGATTACGATGCGGTCGCAAGCTCGACCCTGAAACCCGACGGCGAGCACAAATACGACGTCGAGAACATCAAGAGTCTCGAGTACGGCGTGACGTGGGCAGAAGGCGCGGAAGGAGATGGTCTCGGCGAAAACATTGCCTTGAAGGTGCATCGGCCACTGCCGCTGGACGCCATCCTGATCATGCCGGGCTACAGGGCTGAGAATAAGGAACTTTGGGGAAAGAACAATCGGGTGGCGGAATTGGAAGTAACGCTGAACGGCGAGCACACGTTCACCGCCACAATTCCGGACGAAAAATTTATCTCGCCCTATCCCATTCCAGTGCGGGGCTATTCGAAGCCCGTCGAGAACGTGAAACTCACGATCAAAGGAGTCCACCGTGGGAGCGCCGCCCGCGACACGTGCATTTCGGCGGTCGATCTGAGAGCGAAGCTTTCGAAGAAGCCGACCATCCAATCGGCCCGGTGACGATTCGCTGGATCGCGCTGGTCCTGACCGTGGCGTTGGCGCGCGCTGGGTTCGCGGCGTCGGCCGCTGTGCCTATCTATATAGAAGACAGCCACGCCGGTTCGTTTTATTGGCTGGCACAGCATCTCGATCTCGATGAGGAAATCACCCTCATTCATTTCGATGCGCACAGCGACGCCTCGGCCATCTTCGATTCGGACAAGCTGCGTGAGCGACTGAGACGGGTCGTTTCCATTGAGGAACGCGGGGAGTTGCTGGAACACTGGCGGGAGGCGGGTGTGGTCCAGTGTTTCAATTGGATCGAGCCGCTCATGCCGGCACCGATCGCGAATGTGATCTGGGTGCACGACGACAAGTTGAGCAAGAGCAACGCGCGCACGCTCGAAACAGAAGCCGCCGAATATTTCGACGGCCACCTGGAAGCGGCGCCCCGCACCGCCGGTTCATTTGGGAAGCGCTGCCGCGTTCTTGGGTTGGACGATCTCAAGGCCAACCTCAAGGAGGGCACGCCAGTCGTGATCACGATCGATCTCGATTACTTCGCCGGAGTTTCGCCGAGCACGCGGGCGGCGGCGTTCGAGCGCGTGTGGAAATTTGTCGCCGGGTGCCGCAATCTGCGCGCGGTTACATTCGCGATCTCGCGGCCGTACCTTTCGGGAGATGATGAGGCGGACGCTCTGGTGCGGTTGGCGCTGGCGTCATCGCTCTCATTGCCGACGGCGCGAATTCAGTTCGAACCTTTCGCGAGAGTCGGGAACGATCGGTCGTTGCGGGCCCGGGAACTGCGCGCGAAAAATCAGGAAGTGCCGGCGTTCAGCCTAACGAACGCATCAGAAGAACTGCGCGCATTGATCCTGGCGAACCGGGAGCGCATTTCGGTGCACCGAGACGTCGCCGGATGGGCCAGGATTCTCGGAGAGTGGCAGAATGGCGCGCCGGCTGTCCTCCTCGCGGTCAAGAATCAGGAGCCGTCCACCGATGGCATCTGGCGCGTTTCCGTTTCAGAAGCGCTCGAAGTGGAACTGCAAACGACGCCCTGGGATGTGGCGGTCGAGAGCGTGGAATGGATCGCGCTCACGCCGGAGCATGTCCGCTGCAACCTGACAGCGGAACGTGCGGACGAACCGGGCTTCGCCAGCGGCGCGCCGCCGCGGCCGCGATGGCGGGAGACCAGATTGCCTCAGAAGGACGCCGTATTACCGGTCGAGGCGCTCCGGGCCTTCTTCGACCTTAAGACTGGGTGCGGCGCAGTCCGGCTGAAAGCGCGCATCGAAATAAATCATCGCATCCGCGAGACCCCCGCAATTGAGATTCGACGTTTCGCGGGATCGGGATTTCGCGCCGCGATCATGGAGCAATTCGGGTTGCCCTATCTTTTCGGCAGTGGCGAAATGCGGGACGGAACGAGCACCGGGCCAGAGACCGGCTGGGGGGCGGATTGCGCGAACTTTGTTGTCTACGCCCTGCGCCGCCAAGGCCTGCGGATCGCGTGGTCCAATCCTAGGCAACTGAGAAAATACCTGGAACCGCTGGCGCGGGACGCGGAGCGCGGCGCGCAGAAGTTCAGCAACGAGGACTTGGCTGAGGGTTTGATTATTCATTTCGGAAATCACGTCGCAGTCGTGATGGAAGACCGCCCACCGATCGGCACGCTTAATCGAGCGGACCTGGTGGCGCATCAGCTCGAGGGCGTTCCGGAAATGCTTTCGTTAGGCGAGCTCCTCACGCGGCGAAGCAATCCGCGCTTCGATTTGCTGCGCGTCGCCCATCGGCAACACCAAGCCGATCTGATCGTCGGAGGTGACGTCATGCTTGGCCGCACCATCGGCGAGCAGATTGAGAGCGGCGCAGATCCATTCGCCGGTATTCGCGAATATCTGGAGGGCGCTCCATGGAGACTTGTAAACCTGGAATGCGTTATCTCCGAGCAAGGCGTGGCGAGAGCCGAACAAGCCGTATTGCTTCCGTGCTCCCGCCCAGGCAGCCGGCGTCCTCCATTCCGCGGGGATCAATGCCGTGGGCTTGGCCAACAATCACGCGGGCGATTTTGGGAGCGACGCGCTGATCGATTCGATCGCGCGATTAAAGGCGAACGATATCGCCGTGGTGGGCGCGGCGGAAATGCCGAAAAAAGCTCTATGCCCCGCACTATTTCACCATGGCCGATGGGCGAAAGGCGGCGCTCCTCGCCTTGAGCGACGTCGAGGATGATCGGAGTGACGCGCGCATTGCGCGGGCCTCGGACCGAGACCGGGTGGCGAGGGCCATTGCGGAAGCGCGGGCCAGCGCAGGGTTCGTCCTCTGTCTCGTGCATTGGGGTGACGAAAACACTCCGCGCGTGACGGAACGCCAGCGTGAACTGGCGCGGTGGTTGATCGACCAGGAGGTGGACGCGGTGGTGGGCAGTCATTCCCATTACCTGCAACCGGTTGATTCCTACCACGGCCGTCCGGTTATCTACTCGTTAGGCAATCTGGTCTTTGACGGCGCGCCCGGTCTGGAGAGTTGGAATCGGGGCGCGCTTCTGGAAGTGGACGTGGGCCGAAAAGGCACCGAGGGAGCGTCGGTCCGCCTAGTTCCGGTCCGGCTGGATGCGCGCGGTTTTCCGCAGGCGGTGACTGAGAGTCAAACGCGCGGAAACAATCGGGCAACGGCGGGTGCCGCTCTCTCCCGCAGCCGGGTGCAACGCGATTCGAAGAAGCGATAGAGCAACGCACTCAGCAGGATCGCACTGCCGATTTGCAGGGCGAAAGAGGTGAGCGCCTGGGGCAGCGACTTTGCCTCGGGGAAGACCACTCCTGTCACGATCTGAAAAACCGGCAGATGGACCAGATAAAGTCCGTAAGACCAAAGCGCGATCCGCCGGATCGCGGTGCTGCAATAATTTTCCCTGGTCAGCGTCCAGCCCGAAGCCCCCGGCAGGAGGAGAGCGAAACCGAGCGAGACGAGGGTAAAGCGAAAGGTCCGCGCGAAATAGGAATCATCCCCGAAAGCCAGGTGATGGTTCTCGATTTTCCAGAGGGTGGAATACATGGCGATGAGCAAGGCGGCGCCGCCGAGAGCGCCGAGCAAGCGCTGTTTACGCCACCACTTTGGAAAACGAACGGAGAGCCAGGCGGCGAACATACCGAACATCAGCGCGTCGAAGCGATAGATGACGACCATGCGCTGGGCGTCCGACCAGGTGGCCGCGGGATTGGTCGCGGCCAGCATGCGCGCGACCGTGGAGAAAGCGAAGAAGACGAAGGCGGCGGAAAGAAAAACGCCATCAAAACGTTTTGACAGCTTCAAGCCGAGCCAGAGCGCGGCGGGGAAGAGGAGGTAAAACCATTCTTCGATGGCGAGACTCCACGACTCGGCAAAAAACGACATGTGGAAACCGGTTAGGTTCCGCAGGAAAAATCCGTGCGAGAGAGTCTCGGACACGCCGACGCGATGGTCTCGAAATTGGTATTCGAGCCAGACGTTGATCGCGAGAAAGAGAAAAAAAAGCGGCAGAGTGCGGAACCATCGCCGCACGTAGAAGACCGCCACGCTGCCGGCGTGGCCGAGAGCAGGGCCCTGTCGAATCAAAATCTGGCCGATCAGGAAACCGCTCAGGACAAAAAACAACTCGACGCCATAAAAGCCGCCATGACCGAAAAATCCCAGGACGCTGCCAAAATGCGGATAGAGCACGACAAATCCGTGCGCGCAGATCACGCTCAGGATGGCCGCGGCCCGGAGCAGATCGAGGCCGAAGACGCGATTGGTGGGCGATTTTTGGGCAACAGGATGGGATTCGCCAGACATGGATTGCGCGAGAAACGATCCGTCTATTTCTGGCGGTGGCCCAGCATTTCGGCCTGCCTCGTGCGGACGTCGATGCGAGTCAGATTTTTCGCCACGCCGTGACTGAGCAGGGACCGGTGGGGGATTTCGCAGAGATATTCGGCGATGAACCAGATGTTCTTTGACGTGGTCATCCAATGAAGAGGATCGAACCGGGCCAGATTGACCGGCTGTGAATAGCGTCGAAGCGTGCGCTCGCCGCGGAGATTGAAGTAAACATTGAAGTAGCTCAGCGCCAGCTCGCGCAGCGTGCGGTAGACCGGCTCTCGGGAGCGGCATCCGGTGAAATTAGACTTGGCGATGGCGCCCCAATGTCCGCGCGATTTATAAATCGCGACAACGTGGTCGGTGTCCTGATCCGCTTCGAGATCCCAGATCAACGGCGGAAATCCGATTACGCGCAGGGCTGCAGCCGCCAAGACGGCGCCCTCCAGGCAATGCGCAGTTTTTTCCCGCAGCACCAGCCGCGGCGACCAGGCGGTGCCAGCGAGATGATAGGGCATGTCGTCGAGATAACGCTGAATGCCGGCCGGCGTCTTGAGCGCGCGTAATGTCCGCAATTCCGACGGCGTAAAGCCACATCCTGGCATGTCCTTTGTGCGCGATTGGCGCGTAACGGAGGCTCGTGGGCTGGAAGTCATGGTATTTACGCGAGCGTTCGAGTCGTGTCGGCCTAAGGGGATTTTGTTCCGACAGAGCAAAGTGGCGGAAGGGCAGGGATTATCCAAAGCTTTGCTTCGGCTCTGGAGAGTGATCCCGCAAAAGCGGGATTGGAACCCTGGCGCGTGACGTGCCCCACCAGTCGAACTGCGTTCTCATCCCTGTTTCGCGGCGTGCAAGAGCGGCCCTAGCGTGTCGATTCAAAAAGGGTTTATTCATGGCGGAAGGGCAGGGATTCGAACCCTGGGTGGGTTTAACCCCACGCTCGATTTCGAGTCGAGTGCCTTAAACCGGACTCAGCCACCCTTCCTGTTACTCTGCCTAGCTGCGCTCGACCTTGCGCGAGAATCGAAATCCATGCAAGCGGGCATCGAACGAGCGAGAACAGCTCAAAATGTCGCCGCGAGACCTGTTCGGCGGCGACCTTGGACCGAATCCCGGGCCTCGCCCCAGCGATAAGTTCCTCAGCACCAGACAAGAAAAATGTCACAAAAATATTCTTGCCGACCATCCATTTTCCACCGCATGTTGTATGTCCGCTGGATGGGCTCCGCTAGTAATTGTTGTTGGCTGTAATTAACCGCAGTTCACAACTTATTGGCAGGGCTGTTCACTATTATTCTCGTCTATTCGCAACCTTAACCGCCGCGCCACCATGATCCAACTCAAACCCGGGATTCACCCTTCCTCGCTCAATCGCCCTCGAAAATCCTCCATTCGGACTAAAAATCGCGGGAGCAAGAGGAAGAGTAAGGGCCTGCGTTTCGAACGTGTGTTTAGCGACGCGAATGTCGCGCCGTTTGACCAGATCGATTGGGAACGGCGCACGGCGGAGATCACGGACGACAGCGGCAAAGTGATTTTCAAGCAGGAAAACATCGAGGTACCGAAGAGCTGGAGCGCTCTCGCGACGAAAATCGCGGTCTCAAAATATTTCTATGGCGACATCGCCAACGGGACGGATCCGCACAAGGGCGGCCGGGAAACTTCCGTGCGCCAGCTCGTGCATCGCGTGACGCGGACCATCGCGGATTGGGGCATCGCTGACGGATATTTCGCGAGTGCGGAAGCGGCCGAAACGTTTTACGACGAACTGACCTGGCTGTGTGTGAATCAGCATGGCGCTTTTAATTCGCCGGTCTGGTTCAATGTCGGCCTGCATCATCAATACGGCGTCGGCCGCGGCGCGGGGTTGGGGAATTATTATTACAATCGCGAACTCGGCCGGGCTGAGCGCGCCGCGACCCAGGACCAGTATCCGCAGGGCAGCGCCTGCTTCATCCAGAGCGTCGAGGACACGATGGAAGACATCATGCGTCTGGCGATGAGCGAGGCGATGCTCTTCAAATACGGCAGCGGCACGGGGAGCGATCTCTCTTCGCTGCGGAGCACCCGGGAAAAATTGAGCGGCGGCGGGAAACCGAGCGGGCCGCTTTCGTTTCTGAAAGTTTACGATCAGGTCGCGAACGTGGTGAAGAGCGGCGGCAAAACCCGGCGCGCGGCCAAGATGAACACGCTTAAAGACTGGCACCCCGACATCGAGGAATTCATCGACGCGAAGCAGAAGGAAGAAAAGAAGGCGTGGGCGCTGATCGAGCAGGGGTACGACGGAAGTTACAACGGCGATGCCTACGGCTCGGTCATGTATCAGAACGAAAATCTGAGCGTGCGGGTGAGCGACGAGTTCATGGATGCCGCGGTGGAAGATCGCGAATGGTGGACCCGGACCGTGCGCGACGGGAAACCATGCGAACGCAAAGAGGCGCGTGGTTTGTTGCGCAAGATCGCGGAAGGCACCTACATCTGTGGCGATCCCGGAATGCAGTTCGATTCCACCATCCACAAATGGCACACCTGCAAGGGAACCGACCGGCAGAATTCCACGAACCCGTGCTCGGAATATCTCTTTCTCGATAACACGGCCTGCAATCTCGCTTCCCTGAACCTGATGAAGTTCAAAGGCGAGGACGGAGTCTTCGACGTGGAGCGTTTCAAGGCGGCGGCGCGCGTCTATATCACGGCCCAGGAAATTCTGGTCGATAACGCGAGCTACCCGATCAAGGAGATCGCGGAGAACTCCCATATTTTCCGCACGCTCGGACTTGGCTACGCCAATCTCGGATCGCTCATCATGAGCTACGGTTACGGTTACGACAGCGTGGAAGGGCGCGCCATTTGCGGCGCAATCACGTCGATCATGACCGGCGAGGCGTATGAGCAAAGCGCGGAGATGGCGCGGGTGATGGGGCCTTTCCCAGGGTATCGCGATGCGCGGTGCAGCGGCGTGCCGAAACCGGTGGCGAAGAACAACGTCGCGCCGATGCAGGAAGTGATTGAGCTTCATCGCTCGGCGGTGAACGAGATCGCCGCGAACGAAGAATTTGCCTACCTGAAAGAGGAAGCGGCGAGAGTCTGGGAGAGCGCTTCGGAGCTGGGCCGGCGGCATGGCTATCGCAACGCGCAGGTCACCGTTCTCGCGCCGACCGGCACGATCAGCTTCCTGATGGATTGCGATACGACCGGGATCGAGCCCGACATCGCGCTGGTGAAATACAAGCTGCTGGCGGGCGGCGGCATGCTGAAAATCGTGAACCAGACGGTCACACCGGCGCTGGAAAAACTGGGCTACAATTCCGAGGAGATCGAGCGCATCATCGCGCACATCGACGCGTTCGACACGATCGAAGATGTCGCCGATTCCGACGGATCGACAATTTCCTCGGGCCTGAAGCCGGAACATCATCGCGATTTTCGATTGCGCGTTTAAGGCCTACAAAGGCGAGCGCAGCCTCGGCTACATGGCGCATCTCCGGATGATGGCCGCGGCGCAGCCGTTCCTGAGCGGAGCGATTTCGAAAACGGTGAACATGCCGGAAACGGCGACCGTCGACGAAATCATGAACACGTACGTCGAGGGTTGGCGGCTTGGTTTGAAAGCGATCGCGATTTATCGCGACGGCTCGAAGCGTTCCGCGCCCCTGAACACGCGCAAGACGAAAGACATGGGCGGGATGGACCACGAAGCCGAGATTGCCTCTCTGAGTCGCGACGAACTGGAAACCCGTATCGTCGAGTTGGATCAAGAGGTGGCGTCACTCCGCTGCCGGCTCGATCAGCCCTCGCGGCATCGCATGCCGGACACACGAATGTCCTTGACCCACCGTTTCGAGATCGCGGGCCACGAAGGCTACATCACCGTCGGTCTTATGAGGATCGCCAGCCGGGCGAGCTGTTTATCACGATGTCGAAGGAAGGCAGCACGATCGGCGGGCTGATGGATACCATCGGCACGCTGACCTCCATCGCGCTGCAATACGGCGTGCCGTTGCAGAGCCTGGTGAAGAAAATTCGCCTATCAACGTTTCGAGCCGAGCGGCTTCACCAAGAACCCCGATATCCGCAACGCCACCAGCATCGCCGACTACGTTTTCCGCTGGCTCGGCTGCCAGTTCATCCCGGGCTACAAGGAAGCGACGTCACCTAACCGCGGCCAAAGCGAGCTGCCGATGAAGGAAATTCCTGAGATGGAGAAAAAGGCGCTCAATCGCCCCGTCCCCGATCTATCGCGCACGGCCGAGAAGGAATTGATCGATGTGATCACGAACCACGCGCCGAACGAAGGCAGTCCGCACGTCGCCAGCAACGGCCACACCCACGCGGAACGCGTGCAGGAAGCGCTCGGGAACATGTTCATGGACATTCTTTGCTCGCATTGCGGCAGCGACAAAGTGGTGCGCGCGGGCGCCTGCGGTGTTTGCACGGAATGTGGCACGAGCCAGGGATGCAGCTAAGGTAAGGGCGGGCTTGCCCGTTGGCTGCTTGGCGGCCGTTTATGCAACTGGAAATCTTTACGCTCTGCGATGCGGCGACGGAGCACGCTGGCAAACTGAACATTATCGGGACGTTCGATGCGCTTCGTGGCCTGGAGGCGCCGATCGCGCATCCGCAATGCGCCATTGCCGGCCGGCTGCGTTTCGAGCAAATCGAGGAAGGCAATCACCGGGTCAGCCTGACTTTCGCGGATGAAGACGGAAACATCGTGATGCCGAAGTTTGACTCGACGCTCGCGGTCCAATTCGCCCCCGGTTTGCGCACCGTGACCTCCCATTTCGTCATGGTCATCCAGCAAATCCGGCTGCCGAAGTTCGGCGAATACACGATCGATCTGGCGGTGGACGGGCGCCAACTCGGTTCGATCCCGCTCTACGTTTCGAAGGTCGAACCGGTCGCGCCCTAAATTATCGGTTGTCAGTCGGGGTAGAATCCACGATTTAGTTCCCGCGCATTCGCGCCATTGAGTCCCACTTTTGCAAAGCCCCCTTTGCGGAAGACGGGACTGACCTTAAAACGTGTGAGCGACCTGAGTTTATGAACGAAGCAGAAATCCAGCGGCAGAAAGAAATCAAAGAAGCGGAGGAGCTGCTTTTCACCGGGCCCGCAGGCGCTGGGATTCGCCAAGGGACTGTTTCTGGGGCGCTTCGTGGCGGATTGGGCGATGCCTTATCCGCGCGTCCCCGCCGCGCAACAGGCGGAGCTCGACAAGTCGCTCGCGGAGGTCCGCGAATTTCTCGATCAAAATCTGGATCCGGTGGCGATCGATCGGGCCGCGGATATTCCGCGAGAGTTGATCGATGGGCTGGCTCGGGTCGGCGTTCTCGGGATGACGGCGCCGAAGGAATACGGCGGCCGGGGATTTTCCCAGCGGGCCTACTGCAAGATCCTGGAGGAAATCGGCGCGCGCTGCGCTTCGACCTCCGTTTTCACGAACGCGCACCATTCGATTGGCATTCGGGCCCTGCTCCTTTTCGGCACGCGCGAGCAGAAACAGAAATGGCTTCCACCGCTCGTGACGGGCCAGCAACTGGCGGCCTTCGCGCTCACGGAGAAAGAGGCGGGCTCGGATGCGGCGAACGTCCAGACGCATGGCGCACGCCGAGCGCGGATGGCACCCATTACATTTTGAATGGCGAGAAGCGCTACATCACGAATGCGGCGATCGCGCAGGTCTTGACCGTCATGGCGCGGACGCCGGTTCCGGGTTCGGACAAGACAGCCATCACCGCGTTCCTGGTCACGCCCGACATGCCGGGATTCGAGATGCTCGAGCCGCGGATGGAAAAGGTCGGCATCCGCGGAACCGCGACCGGGCGGTTTGCCATG
Source organism: uncultured Verrucomicrobiae bacterium (assembly GCA_963850015.1). Taxonomy (GTDB): domain Bacteria; phylum Verrucomicrobiota; class Verrucomicrobiia; order Chthoniobacterales; family UBA10450; genus AV80. The sequence goes on along the minus strand of CAWKJF010000002.1, from coordinate 2,648,397 downwards.
CGCGACATGGCGGTGCCGAAAGAAAATATTCTCGGACCGCTCGGCAAGGGATTGAAAGTCGCTCTGACGGTTCTCGATTTCGGCCGCACGACTTTCGGCGCGTGTTGCACCGGTGCGGCGAGAACCTGCCTGCGTCTCGCGGTCGAGCACGCGAACACCCGGCGGCAATTCAAGAAGACCCTGGGTGACTTCGACCTCGTGAAAAAGAAGATCGGGCGGATGGCGGCTGATCTTTATGCGATGGAAGCGATGACGGCCGTGACGGCTTCCCTGATCGATCGCGGGCTCGAGGATTACATGATGGAGACGGCGATGCTGAAGGTCTTCACGACGGATCGCCTCTGGGAAGCGGTCAACGACGCCTTCCAGATTCACGGCGGCTCGGCTTATTTTAACGATTCGCCGCTCGAACGAATGCTGCGCGATGCGCGGATCAACCAGATCGGCGAAGGGAGCAACGAAGTGCTTACGTCCTTCATCGCGCTCGTCGGAATGCGCGGGCCGGGCATGGAATTCAAAGAGATCCACGACACCATGTTCAATCCGTCCCGCGGTCTGGGAAAAGCCTGGACGGCCGGAATGAATCGCCTCGGCGCCGCAGTGAAGGTCCCGAGCGTGCCGGTGAAGAGCGAAAGCCTGCGCTCGCAAGCATCGCAACTTGGCCGGCTGGTCTGGCGTTTCAATCTGAGCGTGAATCGGGCGCTGATCACTTATCGCGAACCGGTCATGGACATGCAGCTGGTGCAGGAACGGATCGCCGGCGCGGCGATGGAGATGTTCGCGTCCGCCTGTGTCATCAGTCGGTTGGATGCGGAGTTGCAAGGCGTGGGAAGAAATGGCGAGGCCGCCGCGGGAAGCCACCGGGCCGCCGACCTTTTCCTGCGCCAATCGTTTCACCGGATCCGGCGGTTCCTCAGCGAACTGACGGACAACGACGACAAGGCGTTGCTGGCCACCGCTAATTCGGTGCTCGGAAAGCCAATAGCGCTGGGCTAAACGGCCACTGATTCTGGTATCGATTCGCGCCCGCTGAATTGAGCGACGGCCATTCCCCCGCGCGGCCGGAGCGTGGATATCTTGACCGTTTTCAAGCGCAAGCAGGGAGCTTCAATCAACCGATAGCTCAGAAATGCGAAGACCGATGTCAGAAGCAATGAGGAAATAAAATAGAGGGCGAATCCCTTTTCCTGGATGCCGAGCAGAGCCATCCCTTGCTGCGCCGGGAATGCGTAGATGTAGGTTCCGTAGGAAAAATCCCCTTTTTTGTCGAAGCGCCCAAAAGGCAAGGCAAACGCGAGCCAGAGAAAAGCATAGGACATCGCGAAAGGGGCGATCAATCCGAACACTCTCAGAGGGAGACTTCCTCCCAAGGCGAGCAGGCAGACGACGAATATCGCGGTGGAATGCGGAATCTTCTCCCGGTAAAGAAAGCAGACGCCGCCGGCGGAGAAAAAAAGGCCGAGCAGGACGAGCAGCTTTATCCCGGGATAGGGAAGGGATTGCGCGAAGCCTTCTGGATCGATGCAATCAAAAGCGTAAAGACACCACAACCCCGCAAACAGTCCGAGAAGGACAGACCTGGCTCGGCGCAACACTCCGGCCGCCGCCAGCGCAGCGACCGCCAGATAACAACCGACTTCGTAGGGGAGCGACCAAAGTGACCCGTTGAACACGCCTGGCACTGGATTGTGGCTGAAGCAAAGCCCCGATGGAGTTCGGACGGATGAAGAGGATCCCTCCAATGCTAAATCCATTCAGATGGAATAATCCCGCATTGCTCATGATGAATGATTGGGACGAGTTCCGCTGAGCGTGGAGAAAACGTGAGGCGAGAGCGCCGAATTCAGCGAAGGCCATCAGGGGCGCAAAGACACAGCCGCACACAACGAGGCACGCCCAATAGCCCGGGAAAATGCGCAGAAACCGATGCCACAGGAAACGAAGGACGGAGCTACAGGCAGCGGCGCTGCGACAAATGAGAAAGCCGCTTAGGACGAAGAACATCGCCACCGCAAGCGATCCGATTGCATATCGTCCCTGGGTCAGAGCCGCGAGGGGATCCATACCGAACCCTCCCAAGTGAAAGCAGTGGGAAAAAATCACGAGGACCGCCAGGACGAGGCGGAGGAACCCGAAAGCATTATTCCTGGGATCGAACGCCTGGTCGAAAGTGCGCCGCCTGGGACCGATCGAAAAATTCGTGGAGCGCACCTGGCTATTGCGAGCAGGAACCGTGCTGCCACTGATTGGAACGCCAGCGCCTTTCCTTCAGCGAAGAACGGGATCATCGCCAACCGCGGCCTGGTGGCGCAGTTCTAGCTCAAAATGAGCACATGCGTCTCGCGGAGCTGGAACCTGTCGAGCCGGATCGGATTGATCTCGGCGGCAAGCGGCTGCTCATTTTTATTGTCGCCTACAATGCCGAGACGACGATCGAAAAAGTGCTCAGCCGCATTCCGCAGAGCCTGCCCGGCGAAGACGTCGAGATCCTGATCATCGACGATTCTTCCAGAGACGACACTTTGTTCAAAGGCCTCCGCTATCAGCAGCGGGATTCGGCCTTTAAGATTACCGTCCTGCGCACTCCGGAGAACCAGGGTTACGGCGGCAATCAGAAACTCGGTTACCGCTACGCGATCGACAACGGTTTCGACATTGTCGCGCTCGTGCACGGGGACGGCCAATACGCGCCGGAAAAACTGCCGATGCTGCTCGGGCCCCTGGTGCGCAATGAGGCCGACGCCGTTTTCGGGTCGCGCATGATCGACAAACGGGCGGCGCGGCGAGGCGGAATGCCGATCTACAAATGGATCGGCAATCAGGTCCTGACCACGTTTCAAAACTGGATGCTGGGAACGAAACTCTCCGAATTTCACACCGGCTACCGGCTTTATTCGACGGCCGCCCTGGCGCAAATTCCGTTCGAGAAAAACACCAACGATTTCCATTTCGACACGGAGATCATCATCCAGTTCGTGCTCGGGAAACTGCGCATCGCGGAGCTGCCGATCCCGACGTTTTACGGCGACGAAGTCTGCCACGTGAACGGGATGAAGTACGCGTGGGACGTTTTCAAATCCACGGTCAAAGCCCGGCTCTGCGGCATCCACCTTTTTTACGATCGGAAGTTACGATGTCTCTTCCGGAGACAGGGAGCCACAGCGACAAGCTCACCTTTCCGTCATCGCAAACTTTTGCGGTCGAATCGTGCGCGGCCGGCAAGAGGGTTCTGCAACTTGGAATCGGCCATGCGAATGTCGCCGCCGAACTTAGAGCGGCGCGACTGTCGTCGTCACCGCCATCGACTTTGCGGCCCATGAACTGGTGGATAACTCGGACACGATTCGTTCCGCAGCGAGCCCGAGCCTGCCGGCGGACCTTCCAGCTTTCGATCAAATCCTCCTGATGGATTTGGTTGAGCATTTGCATGATCCGGAAAACTTCATGGACGCCTTGCGGAAACAAACCGCCGGCCGCCGGCCGGAGGTGATCATTACGACGGCGAACGTGGCCTTCTTCGTTACGCGCATCATGCTCGCGCTCGGTCAGTTCAACTACAGCCGGAAGGGCATTCTCGGCATCGGACACCGGCGTTTGTTTACCTTCAAATCATTGCGCGCATTGCTCGAACAAGCGGGCTACGAGATCCTCGAAGCGCGCGGGGTTCCGGCGCCCTTCCCACTGGCCATCGGGACAAACTCCTGGAGCAGAGTGCTTCTGAAAGTGAATCAATTTTTGCTGAAAATTTCCCAGGGCCTTTTCGCCTATCAGGTTTGTATTCGGGCGCGGGCCCTTCCTGACTCGCGTCACTTGCTCCGGGAAACAATTTCCGGCAGCGCGAAGCTCCGTTCCCAGCTCCTCGGTCGCGTTGCGTAATTTTCTCCGCTAAGGCGCAGGCGCCGGTTTGAGAACCTGCAAAGCGCGCAGCAGACCTTCGGGGACGAGTTCGTAGAGGGGAAATTGAACGAAGAGAATAAGGTACTGGCGCAGCTCAACCGCGCAGACGAGGCCGACGGCGCCGCAGAGAATCAGCGTGCGATGGCGCTGTAGCGGCGCACAAAAGGCAACGATCTGGCCGAAGGCGAGAAGGCGCAGCGGCATGTCCCACATGTTGGCGTAACGCAAATTCATTCCGTACTTGATGTTGCACATGACGAGGTAACTCGCCGCCATGAAAACGAAGAGAAATAACTCCGGCTTCTGCGAGCGATCGAGGCGGAAAGCCGCACCGATGGCCAGGAGCAGGATCACGGGACTGACCAGGAGCAGATCGACCAAATAACGATGCCATGGTCCGTCGCCAGTCAGAATGGCGTAGGTGAGCTGATAATTCTTGCAGACCGAAAGCTGATAGGTCGTGCGCAAGGTTTCGAGGCCGCCCGCGAGAAAGACGAGGACGACAACACCGAGCAGTGGTCCGACAACGGTGCAGAGCAGAAGCTCGCGCCGCACCACACCGAACGCGAGCCAGCGATTCAATGCGATGATGACCACCAGACCGACGAAAACAAAGAACGCGTTCTCTTTCGTCAGAACCAGGCAGCAAAGAGCGAAGACGTAGGCGGCGAGACGCGGCCAGTTGCCCGGTTGGCGCAGATTTTCCCAGAGTAGCCAGAGACACAGGAGCGCCCAAAACGTAAAGAAGCCGTCCACCAGCGCATGCTGCGACATGTGGATCTGAGTCGGCGCGAAGCTCATGAGCGCAGCGACGCCCAGGGCCCACGCGGGCCCTTTCAAACGCCAGGCGAAAATTGTCGAGAGCAGCAGCGTCAGGATGCTGAAGAACGACGCGACATTGTGGAGCGCCGTGAGGGCTTCAGTGCCGAAGACCTGATGCCAAAGATAAGCCGAGAAGATGAAGAGAAAGCGGACCGGCGGGAGAATCGAGCCGGTCAGTGTTTTTTGAACTTCGATATAGCGATCGACGATGTCGGAGTAATCCAACAGTCCTCCGGCGATCAGGCTGTTGACGTAATGCCGGTAAAGACCCTCGTCGAATCCGATACCGTCGAACTTTGGCGCGGGATGAAGCGCTTCAAGCAGGTGGAGCGGAGCGTTCGGGCCGGAAAAAACCGAAGCGGGTATCCTGAGGAAAATCCCAAGCGCGAGGATGATGCACAGTCCAGCCAGATAAGATTTTCGGCTGGCTGACGATTCGAATGCCATGTCGGGAGACTCTAGCAGTTCAATGGGAAACACAATGCGCTGGCTCGCGATCGCCGATGCGAGCGCGGCCACTGGCACGACCACTGCTTTGCATCGATCATCAATCCCACCGCGCGGAAATCCGCTTTTTTCCATTGGAAACGGCCTTCGTTGACTCCACCTTTTTTCTCTGCCATGGCGGGCGCGGAATTGACCGGCGTCCCCTTTGATGGGCGTCGCCCCTCGCGAGGTGATGAGCCCGTGCCGGAAAGGCGGACGAAGTCACCGTTTGGGAGCCCGCTTATTGCTTTCCTTCTCCTGGCCGCGCCGGCGATTTGGGTAGGAATTCTGGTGTTTCTCTACGGCGTGGATACCCCGTGGGGCGACCAGTGGGACGGGACAGTGCCTCTCCTCAAAAAGATGGAGGCGGGCACTTTGGGATTTGCCGACCTTTTTGCCTTTCACAACGAGCATCGCATTCTATTTCCGAGGCTGATCACGCTGGGCCTCGCGAAGCTGACGCATTGGAATATCCGCGCCGAACTGCTGGTTAACTGGATGCTGGTTTGCGTTTGTGCGGTCAATCTTTGGCGCGTAGCTCTGATCACCGGCTGGCAAAACTCGCGCGATCGGGGATGGCTCCTGCTCGCGGCCAATGTGCTGCTCTTCACTCCGCTCCAGTGGGAAAATCTCCTTTGGGGTTTCCAGATGGGATTTTTTCTCCCGCTCGCCTTCTTGACCGCATGCTTGTGGACGGCCCTTTCCCTTCGGCGCCCCTGGTGCTTTGTGGTTACGCTGGTGCTTTGCCTCATGAGCACCTTCTCGGTGGCGAGCGGCGTCTTTTGCTGGCTTTTGACCGCGCCTCTTCTGCTGTTCTCCGACGGCAACGTCCGAGGGCGTCGGTTGAAGATTTGGTGGCTGCTGTGGCTCTTCCCTGCAGCCACCAGTGTCTATCTCTATTTTCATGGCTATACGCGGCCCGCGACGCATCCGAATGTCGGGGAAGCCTTGGAGCATCCATTGCGGGCGACTCATTTTTTTCTCGCCTATCTGGGCACGCCTTTTTCCGGCACGGCGCCGAATGCATCCGCGTTAGCTCCGGTGGCTAGCGCGGTGTTGGTCGTTCTCTTTGCCGCTTGCCTGCTCTACTTGTGGCGCTGGCGACGGGATCGCACGCTGCTGGCGCAAGCGCTGCCGTGGGTTTCACTGGCGAGTTCGGCGTTAATCAGCGCGTTTCTCACGATGGTCGGACGGCTCGGTTTTGGAGTCTCCGCGGCCACCAATTCGCGCTACGTCTCGTTCGCCATCATGCTGCCGATCGGGTTGCTCTTTCTCGTTTCGCTGGTCTTGAAACACCGGCGCGCTCAATCCGATGGCGGCTCGGACACAGTCGTCCTGAAGAGAGGCCTGGTCGTCGTGGCGACAGCGCTTGCTCTATTCTTCGTTTCCGGAACGGTCCAGTCATTGGAATCATGGGGGCGTTTTCGGCATAGTCGCCTCTCGGGCAAAGCCGGCCTTCTCCTGATCAACGTCGTCGATGAACCGGCGGACCTTGCTCGCAACGTTCATAAGACGGAGCCGGCCCTCAAAGCACACACAAATTTCCTGGAGAGCCTGGGGTACCTTCGTCCTCCCCTCGTTCGGTCGAACCGTATTCGTGAAATCGCTTTTCGGACGAATGCCGAAACCCTGGGTGAGTTTGAGGAGCTGGGGAAACGCGGTGGCGAATTCGTCGTGAGCGGGTGGGCCATTTTGCCGGAAAAACACCGAACCGCTGACGGAGTTCTTCTGACCTATGATGACGCGGAGGGGGAGCCGATCATTTTTGCCTTGGCGGAAGTGGGCTACAAACGCCCCGAGGTGAGCCAGAGGCTCAATGACGAAGCATATCTTCGCTCGGGCTGGACGAAGTCGTGGAAAACGGGGCAAATCCCGGGTAGCGCCCGAGTGGTCCGCGCCTGGACCTTCGACGCCGAAAACTGCCGGGCCTTCCAAATCGGGGCTACTTCTTTGGAGCCGCCGCGCGTGGCCCCGTAGTAAGGCGCGTTGTTGCGTCCTTCTCACGTTTTCGAAATCTCGCCCGTCTCCGTGAGGCGAGTGCGCTGGTACTTGAACTGCTCCGATCTCGGATCACCAAATGACTCTCTCCGTCATTATTCCCTGTTTCAACGAGCGCCGCACAATCAGAAAGATCGTGGAAAAGGTTAGAGCGGTGGTGTCCGCTGGGACCGAGATTATCATCGTCGACGACGCCTCGACGGACGGGACCGGCGCAATCGTCGATACGCTGGCCGGCGATGGAGTAGTGATCGTGCATCATGCGCGTAATCGCGGCAAGGGCGCCGCGATGGCGAGCGGTTTCCGCGAGGCGACGGGAGACATCGTCCTGGTCCAGGATGCCGACTTGGAATACGATCCGAGGGACTACGCCGAATTGCTCAGCCCGATCGAAAATGGAGAAGCCGATGTCGTTTTTGGCTCTCGTTTCTTGGGTGGCCGTCCGCATCGTGTCGTTTATTTCTGGCACATGGTCGGAAACCGCCTCCTTACCCTGCTCTCGAACATTTTCACCAATATCAACCTGAGTGACATGGAGACGGGTTACAAAGTTTTCCGAAGAGATGTCCTGGAGGGTCTGCGCGTCGAGGAAGAGCGGTTCGGTTTCGAGCCTGAGATAACTGCGAAACTGGCCCAGCGCCGCTGCCGTTTTTTCGAGGTCGGTATTTCATACTATGGCCGCACGTATGAAGAGGGGAAGAAAATCGGCTGGCGCGACGGAGTCCGTGCTCTCTACGTGATCCTGAGGTACAACCTCTGGAAACGCGAATCCCATGTCTTCTCGGCTGCCAGCAGCACCGCAACCCTCCCGGGCCTCGAGAGCCACCTCCCCGTTTCAATCCCGAGGACATAAATTCCTCTTGAGCTTTAGTTCGGTTGCAATTGATACAAATCGGACGCCCGTTGGACCAGGTTGAAGTGCGCCCGCAAGTTAGCCACAACCTTCGCCTCATTTTCACCCACCGAACTCGACTCGAAAAAAACCGGCGCGCCCCGCGCGACCTCTGCAGCCAGTTCATCCATGCGCTCGCTGGCGACAAACCGGACGGCCTCCTCGGCATGCGGTCGGATCAAGGGGCGAACGAAGGCAATCGCTCGGCCATCATCCCATTTGACCAAGCGAAGACGGGGATCGTCCACGCGTTTCCTGACTAACAGCACCCACGCATATTCGACGTCGCGCGATAACGGAACAATCCGGCGCGACGATCCGTTCGCTGACAGGCGTGTGAGGTAAACCGGGTCGATGGCCGAAATAACGATGGCATTGTCGGGCGTATGCATTCGGTACTCTCTCCGCCGCGACCCGACGGAGTGGTGGTGGCGTCGGGGTGGCGACTCGCGCGAAAGTGACCAGGAGGAACACGGCCGGCAACAGCAGTTTAAAAACGGTCCCAGGGCCAATCAGGAGCGCCAGCATTGAGCCGGCCAGGACGGCGACGCTCGCCAGCATCGGAATATGAAACCGGTCGGCCGGATAAAAATACAAAAGGTGAAAGAGCAATATGGGCACGGTCGTGAGTGTGAAAAAGAGAACTGCATCTTGAAGTGACTGCCGGGAAGCGGCGAGGGCGGCTGGTCTTCGAGATCGGGCCAGGAGCCAGGCCCCGACGCAAACAAGCAACAGGATTGGGAAGACGGGGCCAATCTCTCGCAGGTTTGTCCCGATGTGAGAGGGCGATAACATCATCGTCGGGTAATCCATCGGCACAGCCGTCCAAAATTTATAACCATTGCGAAGAGGCGAGCCGAAGGTGGCGGCGTTGTAGGCGAAAGTGGCCGTGGCAGCGGCGGCCATTGGTGAGAGCAGGAGCAGTTCTCCAAGAAAGACGCTCTTTCCTTTTTGCCTAAAAATCGCGAGTAAGAATGGCAGCAGCATAGCGGCAAACACAGGTCGAAATAGAGTCGTGACCGCCACCAGCACACCCGCTCCGAAACAAAGAAGCGCTGATGGTGGCTTGCTCCGCAGATGGAGGTAGAGCAAACAAGTGCCCAACATGAGAGCCGCGCACGGAACGTCAGTCACCACCTGGGTCGCCCAACGGCTGTACGATGGGAGAATCAGCACGGCCAGCGCAGCCAGCACTCCGCCCATGGTGGAGCTGATCCGTTTCCCGATCGCGTAAGCGAAACCGATGCCGGCTACCGCCAACAACGTGATGGGTAAGATGGCATTGCCTGGTTCGTGCCCGAACAAAACATACGCCGGCAAGATGACGAGGACGGGAAACCAAGGCGGATAACGCGGCGGCAGGCCTCTTCCGTCCACTATTATCTCGTATCGGCCGGTCTCCGAGGAACTGGAGCGGAGCGAGCGCATATTCCACCGTGTCGGGTGGAACCTCGAGATTTGAGGCGCTGTACGGTGTCCGATGAAGCCAAATCGCGGCGATGACGAGCAGCGCGAGGAGCGGCCACGATCGGGTGAGCCCCCGAGCGAAAAAAGAGCTGTTCATGGACGCGTCATTCGAATCCCCTCGTAAAGCAATCGACGTTCCGTGTGATGGCTGTCGTTCGAGGGACCAGGCCCGTCCGGACGAGACTTCCGGACGCTTCGGTCAAGAGGCTGCAACCTTAGTTCGACCCCCTTATTGGCGTAGCTCCTGCTTTAGGGAACACGATGTCTGCTCCTGCACCGTTTCGTTCGAGCGTTTCCGAGGCTCTCGCGGGCCAGCCGCCGTCGCTGCAAGTCCTGCCAGCGCCGAATGTTCCGACGTTACTGGAACGCCATCTCGATAAACTCCGCGCCTTCTACGACGCGGCGCCCACGGTACCAACGGCAGGAGGCCGTTTCTACCGCAAATTACTGGCCCTTTATTATCGAAATCTAATCCCGGCGGGAGCGAGCGTCCTGGAAGTCGGATGCGGCGCGGGAAACCTGTTGGAATTACTCCCAAATCGCGACGTTGTCGGCATCGATCTCTCGGAAAACCAAATTGCCGCGGCCCTGCTGCGGTTACCGAACGGGAAGTTCCATGTCATGGCGGGTGAAAACCTGGAGCTCGGCCGCCAGTTCGATTTCATCATCCTTTCCGAGACCCTAAACTTCGCCGCGGATGTCCAGCGCGTCTTGGAAAAAGTCCATGCGGTTTCTCACCGCCAGACCCGACTGATCCTGAATTTTCACAGCTCTCTGTGGCGGCCATTTCTGGCGCTCGGGACAAGTTTCGGAGTTCGTGCCATCCATCCGCCGTGCAATTGGCTGAGCGCCACCGACATGCGGAACATGTTGTCGCTGGCCGGATGGGACGTGATGAAGCAACAGGGCCGCCTGCTCATGACGCTTCCGCTGTTCGGGCTCGAAAAGCTCATTAACCGATTCCTGGCGCCATTGCTCTCGCAACTCGCCCTCACCGTTTTCCAAATCGCGCGACCAGCGCAGAAGCCTCTCGGGCCGAAAACAGTCACAGTGGTCATTCCCGCGCGCAACGAAGCGGGGAATATCGAAGACGCGGTCCGCCGGATGCCGCGTCTGGGTGCACATACCGAGATCATTTTTATCGAAGGCAATTCCACCGACCACACCTGGGTCGAAATCGAGCGGATAAAAACGCAATATCCCGACCTCGATATCAAGACGATGCGCCAGACCGGCAAGGGCAAAGGCAACGCGGTCCGTGAAGCTTTTGCGGTCGCGAGCGGGGAGGTCTTGATGATCCTCGACGCCGATCTCACCATGCCGCCGGAGGAACTCGGCAAGTTCTACGACGCTCTCATTTCCGGGCGCGCCGACTTCGCGAATGGAGTCCGGCTTGTTTACCCGATGGAAGACAAGGCGATGCGCTTCTGTAATCTCTGCGCGAACAAATTTTTCGGGCTCGCATTCAGCTGGGCGCTCGGCCAGCCAATCAAGGACACACTTTGCGGCACCAAGGTCCTGCTCAAGGCCGATTACGAGCGGATCGCGGCCAATCGCGCCCATTTCGGCGACTTTGATCCCTTCGGCGATTTCGATCTGATCTTCGGCGCGAACCATCTGCATCTTAAAATCGGTGACATCCCGATTCGGTATCGCGATCGCACTTACGGCGAAACAAACATCCAGCGCTGGCGGCACGGCGTGCTCCTGCTTAAGATGCTTTTGCTTGCGATTACGAAAATCAAATTGATCTAGCTGGATGCCGATTGAGGTCGGACAGCACAACCTGGAGATCCAGGCCAACGCCGAGCATTGGCGCCGAAAGCCGCTTCTGCAGAGAATCTACCGCGATTTCTACCGGGAAATCGCGGGCGAGCTGCGGAGCGACCTGCGGGGTGAGACCGTCGAGATCGGGTCGGGCATCGGCAATCTCAAGGCGGTCGTCCCGAAAGCGCTCGCGACCGACATTTTTCCGAACCCGTGGCTTGATCGAGTGGAAAATGCCTACGCGATGAGTTTCGAGGACGGGTCGGTTGCGAACCTGATCCTGTTCGATGTCTGGCACCACCTCGAGTATCCGGCGACGGCCCTCGCCGAATTTCACCGGGTTCTTGCGCCGGAAGGGCGCTTGATCATTTTCGATCCCGCCATGGGACTACTCGGCCGAGTTGTTTACGGACTTTTTCATCATGAACCGCTCGGTTTGAAGGAGAAGATTCGCTGGCGGGCTCCCGCTGATTTTTCCCCGCACGACATGAAGTACTACGCGGCCCAGGGAAATGCGCAGCGCATCTTTTGTTCTGGCGAAGGCGCCTCGGCTCTGCACGACTGGCGGATCATGCGGCGGAGTTTGTTTGCTGGCATTCCCTATGTGGCGTCTGGCGGTTTCCGCGGGCCGCAACTTTTTCCGGAAAGCTTGCTGCCCGCCTTTCGCGCGGTCGATCGCGTGGCGAGCCGACTCCCGGCCCTCTTCGCCACCCGGCTCCTCGTAACTCTGGAGAAAAAATGATTTCGTCGCTTCTCTACGATCTCAATCATGCGCCGATCTGGCAGCGGGGAATCCGGGTCTGGGACCGTCGTATCCGCGCGGCTTCGCTCGATCGGCTCGTTTTTCTCGCGCTCCATCGTGCTGGGTTGATGGGGAAAGAGGAAATGCCGCTCCTAGGAAAATTGGTCGAGCCGGGAATGAAGATCCTGGACGTCGGCGCGAACATTGGTCTCTACACTTTGCTTCTGGCCCGCCTGACCGGAGAGGTCGGCCATGTTTTTGCTTTTGAGCCGGAGCCAAACCTGTTCTCGGTGCTCTGCGAAAATTGCGCGGCGAATAACGCAGTCAACGTTACCCCATTTCAATGCGCCGCGGGCGACGCAAACGGACGCGCGACATTTCAAAGGGCCACGTTCAATTCCGGGGACAACCGTCTGGGCGGTAGCAAACCCGGCGCGCAATCCATCCAAGTGGAAGTCGCTCGGCTCGATGATGTGCTACCGGCGCACCCCGTGCAATTCATCAAACTCGATGTGCAGGGGCACGAACTCGCCGCCTTGACCGGATTGCAGCGGGTGCTCGAGTCCAGCCCGGAGGTGCGGGTGCTCTTCGAATTCTGGCCCGCCGGTTTGCGCGCAGCGAACGCAACGCCTGAACTGTTGTTCAAATTTTTCCACGAGCGCGGTTTCCTTATTTTCGAGCTGGAAAAGGGGCAGGCGCGTGAGCTGGACAGGCCGGCTTCGTTAGTGAGCAAGCTGGGCGATAAACGTTATACGAATCTGCTCGCGTCGCGCACGCCGCTCCCCACGCTGTGAACATCAACTGGAACGAGATTTCTTCCGGGCGCATCGCGAGAACCGTGGCGATGATCAGCACCCTGCTGGCGACCGGTTTGCACGTCGTTTTCGGGATGCGGGTCGGCGCCTTATGGCGCGACGAGGTCAATAGCCTGGAGCTCGCCACCGTCCGCACTCTTTCCGAAATGTGGATGAATCTCGATTACGATTCGTTTCCGGCGCTTTTCTTTCTCGTGCTGCGGCCCTTCGCGGGAGTCCCGGCATCGATTAGTGATGGACAGTTGCGTATCTTCGGCGTCCTGATCGGCTTGCTGGTTCTCCGCGCGCTCTGGTACAACGCGCGGGTGTTTCGGATTGGCGTCCCATTGGTTCTCGATCGCGCTCGTGGGTTTCAACCCGATGGTGATCCGATACGGCGATTCTATTCGAGCCTACGGGCTGGGGACTTTGCTTATTCTTTTCGCTCTGGCCAGGATCTGGAAAGTCGTGGAGTCGCCGACCCCGCGGCGCATTGCCCTGGCCACGCTGGCGGCGCTCCTGAGCGTGCAATGCCTGTATCATAACGCCATCCTGCTCTTCGCCATTTGTCTCGGGGGAGCAGCGGTAGGTCTCCGTCGGCGCCAGCTGAAAAGCGTTCTTCTCGTGCTCACGATTGGTGCCGTGGCTGGCATTTCGTTGTTGCCCTATTTACCGATCATTCGCCGCGTCGGGACGTGGAACTTCCAATTCAAGGCGCGGATAAATTTTCCATTTCTCTGGGCCAAGGTGTCGGAAACGCTGGCTTCGCCGATCGGGGCCGCGGTTTGGGCATGGGTCTTCTTGTTTGCCTTCGCTGCCGGCGCGGGGCTTTGGGTGCTTTGCCGGCGTTCGGACGGGCCGGCCGCCGAATCCCGTGATCGCCTTCTCTTCCTGTGGGTGACGCTCCTCACCGGCGCGGCCGGCTACGCGGGATTCCTGCGCGTCCTTAGTTACGTCACGCAGCCGTGGTACTATATAGTTGTTCTGGCTTTCGCGGCGCTCTGCTTGGACCTCATCTTCGCGTCGCTCCGCGGTGGGAGCCTGCCTGTATTCCTGCGGGCCGCGTTCGCCCTCTTGTTTGTCGGAGCCGCAGTTGGTCCGGCGTGGGCTGAAATTCAGGTACGGCAGACAAATATCGATGCCATCGCGACCCAGCTGCGATCATCGGCGGCACCGGACGACTTGATTCTTATCAACGCGTGGAATTTCGGGATTCCGTTTCGCCGCTACTATCACGGGTCGGCTTCCATCGCGACGGTTCCACCGATCGAGGATCTGCGTTTTCATCGCTGCGATCTGGCCAAGCGTCAGATGATGTCGCGCGATCCCATGGCTCCCGTGTTGCAAAAGATGGACGAAACGCTCCGCGGCGGTCACACGATCTGGGTCATTGGTGGTTTGGAGTTTGTGCCGGCGGGAAAGGAACCTCGGACAGTTCCGCCCGGATACGATGGCCCGAACGGCTGGGTCGGGGGGAATTTCTATCTCGCTTGGGCGGAGCAGGCGGGCTTTCTGGTGCAACGGCACGCGCTTCATGTGGAACGGGTGCGTGTGCCTTTGGCTCAACCGGTGAGCCGGTATGAGAACCTGCCTCTGAGCGCCATCAACGGCTGGCGCGAGACCGCCGAGACGCCGCCGCAATAAAGGCGCAGCGCCTAGGGGCTCAGCCGAATCGTTTCAAACAAGGCACGAAACTCTGGCTGCTCAGGATTCAGGCGAAGGGCGATTTCGATTTCTGCGAGAGCACGGGCGACGTCGCCATTCTCCAGCTCCGCCCTGGCTAAAAGGTAGTGAGTCTTGGCGTCATCGGGGTCCGATTGAATGGAGGCGTGGAAAAAATTGATCGCTACTGCCCACTGGCGGTCCTCCAAGGCGAGAACTCCGAGATTATTCAGCGCGCTTTTGTGCCGGTTGTCCGCCTGCAAGGCGGCGCGATAAAAGGATTTGGCGGCCGGTCGATTCCCTTGCGCGAGGCGAAGGTTGCCGAGAGCCAGATTCGTTTCCGGGTTATCCGGCACATAGGAGTAGGCGCGTTCCAGGTGTTGCTCGGCGAGCGGCAGGTTATTCGATTCGAGTGCCAGGCGTCCGGAGTTGTAGGCTTCCATGGCCCAAAGTGATGGCTCTGCGCGCGGCAGGGTCACGAAAAAGGCCGCGGCCAGAAGGAGACCAAGATAAGTGCTAATCGCGCGATAATGGCCTAACGAACAATTTCGCCAGAGCGCGTCCAAGCCAAACGCGGCAAAGAGCAACAGTCCGGGCACGGCGGCGAGACGATAGCGTTCGGTGACAAAAACCGGAAGGACTGCGGCCATGTGCAGGACGATGGCGGCTGCCACCCAGCGCGAAGCGGGAAACGTTCGAAGTGAAAAGAAAACGCCCGCCAAGGCAAGCACAGCGACAATTCCAAAGTGCGGACCTGGCAGCAAAACCCCCTGCTGGCGCAAGTTCGCGATCACGCTGACATCGTCGTACTCAAACGCGTTCCAGAAGTTCCCGAGCTTTCGCCCCATCAGTTTCAGCCAGGCGCCGAAGTTGTCCCTGATGTAGGTGCGCGCCTTCGCTGACCAGTAATTCGAAACTTCGGAGCGTTTCAAGTTCTTGCCCGCGGCGGCTTCCGCCAGGCTGATCGAATCCTTTAACATAGCCGCCTGTCCCGCGCGCAGGCCCGGGAAATGCGGATACCCCGTTGCCTCCGGATTATTCCCGAGCCAGACGTTGATCCCGCTGTGCGCCGACAGGAAGACCGGGTCGCGCGCGGCAAAATAGTTGTGCATCCAGCAGGGGGCGGTGCCGGCGCCAAGGCCGAGAATAAGCAGCGCAATGGCAGCGCCGCGAGCGGCCCAAGGCGATTGGGTATCGATCGCGGGTCGGTGTTTCAAGAAAAGAGCAGCCAAAACCAGGGGAACGATGAAAAGGATTGTGGCAATGCCTGTCGCGGTGATGCCAATGAGCGATCCATAGCAGAGGCAGCGCAAGGGAGTGGGGGCGTGTTCGGCGCGGACGATGTGCCAGACCAGGAACCAGAACACGAAAACCAACCACGTGGTCGGCATGAGGATCACTGCATACGCCTGGGCCGGGACAAAAAATGCCCACCCGGCCGCAGCCAGGAGACCGATCGCGTGCGTTCGAATTGGTGCACCGTCGTTGTGAAAGATACGGAGCGAGATTTTGTAGAGCAGTGTCGCGGTCCCCGCGTCGAGACAGGCCTGGATGAAACCGAGCACGAAGGGGCTGTAGCCAAAAATCTTGTAGGAAAATGCCAGCAGGTAGGCGTAAAGCGGCAGGCCGTAAAAAGCGAAATGATCCGTGAACTGTCCACGCAGGATCTGTCGCGCCCAATCATCGTAGAAATGCATGTCGCCGCCGCTGGGAAAGAGAAAAGGGGACGAGGTCAGGCGCGCGAGAGCGATAAGGCGCACCAGAAAGACGAACAGGAAAAGATAATGGCCGAGGCGCGGCGAGCGTCGCCAAAGGCTCCCCTCATTGAATCGCCGGGAAAGAAAGTGTGACCAGGACATCCTTATTTCCGGACCGGCTTTTCCTTTCCGGGCGCGACGTGGAGCTCGCCGAGCGAGATCGCGGGAGAAAGCAACCCGCCTTGCGGGTCAGGCTGCCCGGACTTTGCGGCCCAGACGCGCTTGGTGTTGTCAAAAAACAAAGCTTCGATTCGATAATCTCCTTCAGGAATTTTTTTGGACGGGGTGATGAGCCAATTCTCCTGATGCAGTCCAGCGGTCACTTCGGGCGCGCACAATCCTTTCGAAATGACAATCGCATTTCGCTCATCTCGCGGAGTGAGTTTCAAGAACATCCAGGGAAATACCTCGCGCGGTTCCTGGAAATTCCAGGACATCTTAATCTCGATTCCCTGCTCGGTCGGGTCGTCCCCCGACTTCGTGATGCCGGTAAGAGCGGAGCCTGGCGCTATCTCGACCGTTTTGCCCGAATCCGGAATCGAAGCCGGCAACTCGACCGGGGACTTTCCTTGCCGGAGCAAAGTCAGTTCATCTGAGGCATGAACCGTCCACGAGCGCGGCCGCAAGAATTCGTGCAACAGCCGATCACTGGATGGAATCACGCGACCATCGACCGTTCCCATGGTGGGATGGTAGTAACCTGCGACGGAGTCGAAAGTGGCGGAATCATCGGAGTCGATCAAAACGAAATCCGTCGGCGACGGTGGTGAATAGGTCGACCGGCTCAAGGTCTTGAGTCCTTTGATTACGTAATGCAATGAATACAGGTTCTCGCGCAGGGCCAGGTGCGACAGGTAGGGAAGGGGTGCGAGGACACTTGCCTCTGGTGGAATCTGGCTGAGGAACGCGCGCTTCCGCACACGGGTTGGTTCTTCCTTAGACCAATTCGCGGTCGTCGCGGCAATCCCGCGGGCCGGTCCGAGAAAAAGCTGAGCCGCGAGGCACGCCCCGATGACGAGGAAGGGAAGAGAACCGTCGAAGGAGGACCGGAAGCGACGTCCACCGATCGATTCTCGCGGTGCCTTCCACGAGCGCGATCCAAAACAAAGGCAAAAGCGGAGCCGCGTAATGAAAGTAAATCGTCCACTCCGAGGAACGCCAGGAGAGAAGGTGTTGGAGAAGAATCGGCGCGCCGATCAACAGCCAGCGTGGCCTCAGAAGCGGCACTCCCAGGAATGGAAGAAGCAACGCCCAGAGCAGGTTTCCGTGCCCAAGCGATTGGAAGAGAGCATCCAAAATCCGCTGCGGCTCCGTGATCGCCTTTAGCAAAATGTCCCCACCGGACGTGCCCAGCCGGTCATACAAACCAAGGTAATCGATGTTACCCGAATTCAGCACAGGCGTGATCAACTTGGTGCAGGCGAGAAACCACAGGATGGACACGACCATTGGCCACAGATACCAGGCCCGCAGTTCTGCCAGCGGGCGTTTCCGTTCGAGGACGGCGTGCACCGCGCCATAGGCAGCAATGAGCAAAGCCATGTTTTCTTTGCAGGCGAGGATGGCAATCAGCCACCCCCAGTGCGCCCGGAGCGAACCCCGAAGCCTCGCCTGAAGCATCAGAAGGAGGAACGGTGCGGTGAATGCCTCGGGGTGGAATTCATGGAGCGCAACGTAGCCGGTCGCGGGCGTGATCAGCACCGCACCCGCCAGGAGGAGCGCTGTTTTTCGATCGAGACCGAGTCGCTGGCCGATGCTGAAGGCCACCGGACCCATCGATGCGAGGGCGGCGTTTTGCGCCAGGACAAAGATCAAGGGGTGGCTGAAAAGCAGGAAGAACGGGACTAACAAAACGACGATCGGCTCGACATGATTCCCCAGGAGCGGGACCCCTTGGACCGACACTTGGAACCGCCCGTGGATGAGCTGCCAAAGGGCTTGGACGTAATAGGCGAGATCAAAGGTCCGGTATTCAAAATTCGCCCAGCGGGCATAGGACGTCCAGGTGCAGGCGGCGAAGAAGACCAGGGCCAGGGCGAGAATCGGTCCTTTGCCGGGATCAGCCGCGGGCCGCTTCATCGTGGTCACTGTCCATGCCTTATCCCCGGAGATGGCGGCATACAAGTCTATCAGGCAGGAGATGTTCGATAATCACCCAGCCAAGGTGGTTTAACCGCTAACGGAGGGCCCCGCTCCCCGTCCTATACGACTTTCTAGTAATTATAAAATCGGAGCTGTGGCATCAACACTGCTTTAGAGAGGCTCACATCCGCGGTCGGTATCGTGGATCCGCAGTCAAACCAAACAAGATAAAAAGGAAGCAAACAGCATGTTAAACAAACTCAACAAACGCCGCGGGGGCTTTACCCTCGTGGAAATCATGATCGTGGTGGCGATCATCGCCTTGCTGGCAGCGATCGCAGTGCCCGGATTTCTCCGCGCTCGTAAACGCTCACAAGCAAGCCGCATCATCAACGATCTTCGCTTGATCGACTCCGCAGTCGACCAGTACGCGATCGAAAACAACAAGGCCAGCGGCGCTGGCTGTTCCCATTGGGGAATGGACCAAGTACCTCAAGGCCGGGACGAACCTCGCCGTCACAGGCAACGACATCCTCGGAACGCCCTACGGTCAGCAGACCGTGGATCTACTGCCGCGGGTGTCCACGAGCTACGTACAATGCGCTCTCGGACGTAGCGCCGGACCCGTTTTGGTCGCCTTACCATTAAGAATCTGACGATTCATTCTCCTGTCATTGGTTCGCCGGTGGCAGGGAATGAGTTGTGAGCAACAAGACCGCAAAGTCCTGCCGCCTCGCACCTCGCCCTAAATAAAAAAATAAAGAAAGACTCCCTTAGCCATGCTCAGAAAACTTAATACCAAACGCGCCGGCTTCACGCTGGTGGAAATCATGATTGTTGTGGCGATCATCGCGCTTCTCGCGGCGATTGCCGTCCCCGGCTTCCTTCGGGCGCGCAAGCGTTCGCAAGCCTCGAAAGTTCTTAACGATCTGCGCCTGATCAGTTCGGCGATGGATCAATACGCGATCGAAACCAACAAGAGAAGCGCCGATCCGATCGCCGTTGAGGACTGGACCAAGTACGTCAAGAAGGACACAGCCCTTTATACAAGTGGAAAAGACTTGTTCGGTGAGGACTACGGCGCCCAAACGGTGGACTCGCTCCCAAAGGTTTCGCGATAGCACGTATAACGCGCTTTCGGACGTGACGGACGCCGCCTTCTGGTCGCCCTACCATTAAGACGGTTTAACCGTCAGACTGACAATGAAGAGCGTCCTTTCGGTAACGAAAGGGCGCTCTCTTGTTTTCTCAACACCCAGTCGGATGAAACTCCAACGAGGATGACCGAAAAGGAAAACTCCGCCGCTCGACCGGGGCGTCTCAAGGCGGGGTGGAGGGCGCTGCTTACTTACGGCCAACGTCCCTGGTTGCGGTGCCTGGTGCTCGCTCTCTTTGGCGCCGGCGTTCACATCCCCGCACTCCAAGGGCAGCTTATCTGGGATGACGTTTATCTCGCCCGGGACAATCCGTTGATCAAGAGCCCGCTCTTGATCCTGGAAACGTTTCGCCATTATCTCTTTCCCGATTCTTACTCCGGACACTATCGGCCGGTCCAAAACATCTCCTACACATTCGATTACCTGATTTGGAACGCCGATACCTACGGATACCATCTCTCGAATGTCCTCTGGCACGTAGGCAGCGGTATCTTGCTCTATTTCCTGCTCACGGAACTTTTCCGCTCCCTTGGAACCAGGAGTCGCGCTGAAAGTACCGGCGAGGCCTCTCAGCCTGTCTCTGGCAGACCATCGACAGTAGCCTTTTTCCTAGCGCTCCTCTGGGTCGTTCATCCGGTGCATAACGCGGCCGTCGACTATATTTCAGGGCGTGCGGACAGCCTGGCATTTTTCTTTGCGTGTGCCGGCTGGTTACTCTACCTCCAGGCGCGCAAGACACTCCGGCCTTGGCTCCGAGGCGTCTGTTATGCCCTTGCCACTGTTTCTGGCTTGCTCTCGCTTTGTTCGCGGGAGAGCGGCTTCATGTGGATGTCTGTTTTTCTTCTCTATACTTTCTGTTTCGACAGACGACCGGCTCTCAAAGGAAAACTGATCGTCCTCGCCGCCTGTCTCGCGATCGCGACGACCTATGTTGGCTTGCGCCAGCTCCCAGAAAGTCGCGCCGCGACCGTTGCCCCGGCGACCAATAGCGCCCCCACCCGCGCCGTTCTGATGCTGCGAGCCTTGGGGGATTACGGGCGTTTGATGGTTTTCCCTTCGACTTTGCTCATGGAACGGAGCGTCACCGATCCAACTTCTCTCATGAACCGAGATGGTTGGAGAGGCTCCATTCGACTCGAATACCTTTCCTTGGCCGGAGCAGGCGTCCTGGCGGCCTTTGCCCTCGGCGCCTTTCGAAAAGGCGCCGGACAGAAGGCGCGCATTTTCGGCGCGAGCTGGTTTTTGCTCACCTACCTCCCCATTTCTAATATCTTGGAACTCAATGCCACGGTGGCGGAGCATTGGCTTTATCTTCCGAGCGTCGGTTTCTTCATTTTTCTCGCCGGCATCGTTTTCGAGTTCCCGGCGCGTTTCCAAAGAGGCGCAGTAACGCTGGCGTGCGGAGCGGTGGTGGCTCTGAGCGCACGGAGCGCGATTCGCAGCAGTGATTGGATTGATCCCGAAACTTTCTACCAACGCACGTTTCTCGCGGGGGGAAATAGTTGCCGCGTGGGGGTCAACCTCGCGATGCTTTATGTGAAGCGCGGCGAGTATGCTAAGGCGGAGACGATCTTAAGGAAGGTGTTGCGGGTCTACCCGGATTATCCTGTCGCTCGCAATAATTTGGCCGATGTGGTACTTTCGTCAGGGCAAGACAAAGGAGGCGGAGGCCATGTTCGATACCGCGAGCAGAACTGCCCCGGAAGATCGCCATGAGTATCCACGCACGTGGGTCGCGGCGCTCAACTATGCGCACCTCCGGCATAAGGCAAAGGATGACCAGACGGCTCTCGCCGTCATGGAAAAGGCCCGGGCTGATTACCCGGGAATTTGGGATTTGATCAGTTTCGAGGCGGAATTGCTGCGCGAAAATCACGGACCAGCTGCAGCGCTGCCTCTTGTCCAGGATTTCGAACGCACCCATTGGTGGCACCTGGGGGCCTCGATCGCCCTCGGCAGGCTTTTTTCGCAACTAGGCGACGTCGCCGGGGCCGAGGCGGCGTTTCGGCATGCCAGCTGGCTTGATGTGCATGATACAGAAGCGCTGAATCTGATGGCTCTGCTCAGCGTTCGTCAAAATAAGCTGGAAGAGGCTTGCCAGACGCAACGCCGTGCGGTGGCGCGGCAACCCGATCATCCACGGCAATATCTGTTGCTTTCCGATATCCTCAGCAAGATGGGTCGCGCCGAGGAAGCGCGGGTCGCTCTGGCCCAAGTATCCCAGATGAAGGGTGAACCGCTGACGCCGTCGCTGCCTTGATCGGGTCCTGTCGATTCTCTAAAACTGGACGCCTGACCATGACTCAAAGCAGTATCGAGGCGGCCCCTGAATCGTTGTGGTCGAAGCTTGCGCGTAATGCTGAACGTGGATGGGTGCGGTGTCTGACGTTGATTCTTCTTGGAACCGCTGTCCACCTACCGGCGCTCACGGGAGAACTGATTTGGGATGACCTCTGTCTGGTCAACGACAATCCTTTGATTAGGAGCCCAGTGCTTATCTTGGAAGCGTTTCGGCACTACCTGTTTCCTGGTTCCTACACAGGCCATTATCGGCCCGTCCAGACGATTTCCTACATCTTCGATTATCTATTCTGGAACAAAGAGCCCTCCGGTTATCACCTCTCGAGTATCCTCTGGCACGTCCTGAGCGGCGTCCTTCTTTATTACCTCCTGCGCCGGATCCTGGGATCTCTGCTGGAGCGATGGCAGGATAAGTCCTCCCGGCCCGGGCGCCTCGATTCATCGACCGCGGCATTTCTTCTGGCGCTCCTCTGGGTCGTCCATCCCGTGCACAGTGCTGCAGTCGACTATATTTCCGGACGGGCCGACAGTCTGGCTTTTTTCTTTGCCTGCGCAGGTTGGCTTCTCTATTTGCGCGCGCAGGATCTGTCGCCGTCGTGGGCGCGCCGAGGCTTGTTTGTTCTGGCGATGTTGTCAGCTTTATTTGCGCTTTGTTCGCGCGAGAGCGGCGCGCTCTGGATGCTGGTCTTTCTTCTGTATTTGTTCGCGTTTGATAGAAAGCCGCTGCTTCAGGCGAAATTTTTCGTCCTGGGCGCCTGCCTCATCGTGGCGATGCTTTACGTCGGATTGCGACAGCTACCCGAGCACCATTCTGAAAGCGGCGGCCAATCTCGTTGGACGCCCGCCATGCGCAGTGTCCTTATGCTTCGCGCGCTGGGCGATTATGGCCGCCTGATGGTTTTCCCCTCCCAGCTTCACGTCGAACGCACTATCTTGAAACCAGCCTTGAAGGATGATCAGGCGAGCTGGCTCCGCGCTACTTGCGAACGAGCGCCTTTGCCTTGGCGGTGTAGCAGTGCTCGGTGTCTTGGGTTTTGGCGCGTTGCGCAAGGGCGCGGGACGGCGAGTGCGCCTGTTCGGCGCATCCTGGTTTCTCCTGGCCTATCTGCCAATCTCAAATCTATTCGACCTTAATGCGACGGTGGCTGAGCATTGGCTCTATCTTCCCAGCGTCGGCTTCTGCATTTTCCTGGCCGGCTTTCTTTTTGATTTGCCCGCGCGTTATCTGCGCTCTGCGATCGCTTTCACGTGCGTCGCGGTGGCGGGATTGAGTGCGCGCAGCGCCATCCGGAGCAGTGACTGGGTCGATCCCGAGACTTTCTTTCGACGAACTTTCAACGCGGGCGGAACAAGCAGCCGGATCGGCGTGAATCTCGGAGTGATCTACGCAATGCGCGGCGAACACGCGAAAGCCGAAGCTGTCTTGCGCCGATTGCTCGAGGCCTTTCCAGACTATCCGCAGGCGCGCAACAACCTCGCCATTGCCTTATCTCAACAGGGCAAAACGAAAGAAGCTGAGGCTATGTTCGAGATGGCCAACAATTCAGCGACGTCGGGAAAGGCAGGCCACCCGCGAACCGTGGACGCCGCGCGGAGCCTCGCTCGCTTGCGCCACAAAGAGAACGACGATGCCTCGGCGTTCTCAATTCTCGAGAAGGCCCAGCGTGACTATCCGGGAAATTGGGAACTCGTCAGCGTTCAGGCCCAAATCATTCGCGAAACCGACGGTCCGGCTCGGGCGCTTTCGGTCGTGGAAAGCTTTGTTCGCGAACATTGGTGGCATGCCGGCGCGTCCATGATGCTGGGAAGCCTCCTCCAGGAAACGGGCGATTTGCTCCAGGCCGAAGCCGCCTTTCGGCACGCCAGCATCCTCGACGTGCACGATGTTGCCGCGCTGAATCTGCTGGCCCTGTTAAGCGTTCGACAGAACAAACTGGAAGAGGCC
Organism: uncultured Verrucomicrobiae bacterium; assembly: GCA_963850015.1. Classification (GTDB taxonomy): domain Bacteria; phylum Verrucomicrobiota; class Verrucomicrobiia; order Chthoniobacterales; family UBA10450; genus AV80. The sequence continues at coordinate 2,624,628 of CAWKJF010000002.1, read as the reverse complement.
TGCGAGACGCAACGCCGCGCGGTGGCGCGGGAGCCCGATCAGCCGAGGCAATACCTGTTGCTCTCCGACATCCTCAGTAAGATGGGTCGCACCGAAGAGGCGCGCGAAACGCTCGCCGAAATCACCCGGCTGAAATCGATCGCCCATCCGGCCGTCGTGGCGAACTAGGACAGCTTCGCGCTTGCAGCGCGGCATGATAAGCTGCGAAGCATGCAGATTATTGTGCTCGGTGCCGGCGCAATCGGCAGCCTTTACGGCGCGAAGCTCGCCTTCGCCAACGAGGTGACGCTCATTGCCCGGCCGGAACACGCGGCCGCAATTAATTCGCACGGTCTGCGCATCGAAGGCCTGGAACCGCAAGTTGTACGGGTTCGCGCGGCCACGGAGATCGACCAAATCGGCCCAGACACATTAATTTTGCTCACGACAAAGGTGCCTGCGAGCGCGGTTGCCCTCGCGCCAATCGCGCCGTTGGTCCGCGAAGACACGACGATCCTTTGCCTTCAAAATGGCCTCGGCAGCGAGCAAATCGCGCGCACGGCGCTGGGTGATCGCGGGACGGTGCTGCGTGGCATTACGCAGTTTGGCGCGATTTTCGCACGCGCAGGTGTGATCCAGTACACGGGCTGGTGGTTACACACTCGTGGAGCAGCATGAGAGAAGTGATCGCGTCTCCGCCGTGCTCACGGCAGCGGGTCTCGATTGCCGTATTTCACCGAATATCGCGGCCGATGTGTGGCACAAGCTGGTCTTCAATTGTGTGGTCAATCCGATCACTGCCATCCTCGGCTACGAAGTCGGCGGCATTGCCAATCCACAGATCGACCCGCTCAAGCAACTCGTGATTGATGAATGCCTCGCGGTCGCAGCGACTCAAGGCCTGACTTTCGAACTGGATTTCATGCGGGAAATCACAGAGGTCTTTGGGGCGTCGCGTAACATCGTCTCGATGCTGCAGGATTTGCGTCGCGGCCATCGGACCGAGATCGATTACATGAACGGCGCCGTCGTCGCCTTAGGCTTACGGCATGGCGTGCCCTGTCCGGTCAACCACGCGCTCACCGCGATCATCAAAGCAATGGAAGCACCGTCACTGCTCCCAGAGAAAATGTTCCAGGCGTAGTCGTCCCAGCCGCGATTTCGCCTCCTCACTTCGCGCGCCGCCAGCCGAAGCGAGCTTCTGATAAACGACCGCCGCCGGTTGCCATTTGGACGCGTCCTCGAGCAGTCGCGCCGCGTTGAAGCCCGCCTTGTAATACCAGAAAAATTCTCGCGGCCGGTCCGGACGGCCCTCCTCCTCGATAATTTTATAAAAGGTCGCGAGTGCATTCTCCCGGTCGTCCAGTTTCTCCAGACAAATGCCCTTCTTGAAGAGCGCCTGGTTGCGCCAGTGAAGGGGGGCGTCCTTCTGCGACGCGAGTTGATCGTAGACTTCGATGGCGCGGCGGTAATTTTCGCGATCCGGCGGTCCCAGCTCATACAAAATATCGCCCTTGCCGCACAGCGCTTCGCGCTTTTCTTCCGGCGTCGCTGCCCCCTGCAAAACTTCATCGTAGAGGGTCGTGGCGTCCTGCGGTTTACCGAGTTTGCGCTCGATCACGGCCTGTTCGTTCCGCGCCGCCCACTTCAGTTCCCCATTCTTCTTCACCACCTCGTCGAGCAGGACGAGCGCCCGGTCGAGGGCCTCGGCGCCCATGCTTTGCATCGCGGACTTGGCGGCGAAAAAGAGGGCCTTCTCGGTGAAACCAGCCCGCGGATTTTCCTGGGCGAGGATTTGGAACTGCGTTTGCGCATTGGGGAAATCCTGCTGCCGGTAATAAGTTTCCGCCAACTTCATCCGGACATCCGAAACCAGTGGCGAGGCCGGGTGTTTCTGGAGAAATTCATTGGCCACGCCAATCACCTTGGACGCGTCCGTCTTCGGCGCGGCGTCTTCGATCCAGATGATCAGGTAATCAGCCCGTTCGCGGGCGCTGTCGTTCGGCCCGCTTTCTGCGGCGAGCGCCAAATTTTTTCGGGAGGCGTCGAGGTTGGCCGGCACGCCATGAAACGCGAGCTCCGCCAGCGCAACCCACGCTTCGGCGGCGCGTTTGTGGCGGGGAAATTCCCGCAGAAACGTTTGCAGCGTCTCCGCCGCTTTTTTGTTCCCCTGCGCAGCCTCAGTGAGACCTTCTTCGAGCAGTAGATCGCCGCGCGCTTCCTCGTTCCCGCCGCTTTGGCCCACCTCCCGATAGTCGGCTAGAAAACGTGCATGGTCGCTCAATTGCAGCCAGGCGAGCGAAGCATTGAAGTACGAGTCCGTCGCGGAATGCGGTGAAGTGTGCGCTACGGTTTCGAATGTTTCGGCCGCCGCCTCGAAATGCCTGGCGCCGTAATGCGCGCGACCGGCCAGGAAATTGATTCTCTCGAGCAAGGCAGGGTCCGGGCGAAGCGCTCGCGCATCATCCAGGATGGCCAGCGCGTCATCGAAACGCCGATTGTCGACCTCGAGTTGCGCGAACTCGAAGAGGCCTCCGGCCAACACGGACAACTGCGGGTGAGCACCGCGCAGCTCGCCAAAAACCCGCAATGCATTTTCGCGGCGTCCTGCGCGTAGTTCGCCTCTCGCGAGATACCATTGGGCAAGGGCGCGGCGCGGCTGGATGGGGTCGTTGGCCCACCTGCGCAACTCCTGATTCGACGGGGCCCGCTCGGCGCGATAGAGCTGGTCGAGCTTCTTGAATATCGTCGGCAGTTCCGGGTCGGTCGGATGATGCTCGACGAAATCCTCCAGCGGATCATCACCCGCCTCCGGCGTTTTTAAGCGCAAATTGGTCTCGGCTACCGCGCAGAGCGTTGCAATCAGCACAGCGCGGCTCGCACCCTCCGGTCGTCTCAAAATTGTCTGGAAAAGCTCGAGGGCGCGCTCGCGATGATTCAGTTGTGCCTCGAGGCGGCCCTGGAGAAAGCGTTTTTCCTTCTTGTCCGCGAGGACCGTGGGTCTGGTCTTGTCCAGGATGCGGCGCGCCCCCGCCGTGTCTCGCTTCTCGAGCAATAGTTCCACCGAGCGGAGTTCAGCCCGGTCTTTTGCCTGCGGATCGGAAAAGAGAAGCGCGAAAACCAGAAGCGCCTCCTCGGGCCGTCGCAGCGCCCTCAAGGCCTCCGCCTGACCGAGGATCGCCCGGGAACGAAATGCTGAAGCAGCGTCGGATGCCACTTGCTGATAAAGCGGAAGCGCCTCCGCCCAACGTTCCAGAGTGGCGAGTGCTTGCGCGCGGCAAAACCGCGTGTCCGGTCGAGCCTGCAAAGCCGGATCTTGCAGCAGTTTCAAGGCTCCCTCAGCATCACCCGCCGCGAGGAGCGCCTCCCCCAGTTTGGCCGTCACGTCCCGTCGTTCCTCCGCCTCGAGGTTGCGAGCGAGAAGCTCCCGCAACCGCAACACCGCCACCTGAGGCACTCCGTCCTCCATGGGCCGGACCGCGGCCGTTAAGTCCGGGAAATCCGCTGCGAAAATCTGGCCGGCGAATACCAGCACCGCTGCGAAAACTGCCGCAGCTATCTGCCTTTGCGAATCAGGCGTTCTCTTCATGCGGCAAGCAACGGTTTCAGATAACGCCCTGTATGACTCCCCACCACCTCCGCAATCTTCTCCGGCGGTCCCGCTCCGACGATCTCTCCTCCGCGGTTCCCGCCTTCCGGTCCCAGATCGATGATCCAATCCGCGCACTTGATCATCTCCAGGTTATGCTCAATCACCACGAGCGTATTCCCCGCGTCACGGAGTTTCATGAGCACCTGGAGCAGTTTTTCGATATCGGCAAAATGCAATCCCGTGGTTGGCTCATCGAGAATATAGATCGTCCGACCTGTCGCTTTCTTGGCCAACTCGGTCGCCAGCTTCACGCGTTGCGCTTCGCCGCCCGACAGGGTCGTGGCCGCCTGCCCAAGACGGAGATATCCGAGGCCGACGTCGAGCATGGCTACGAGCCGATCAGAAACCGAAGGCACATTCCGAAAGAAACGCGCCGCCTCGTCCACCGTGAGGTCGAGCACATCGGCGATATTCTTTCCCTTGAAAGTGATCTCGAGCGTTTCGCGATTGTAGCGTTGTCCGTGGCAGACTTCGCATTCCACGTAAACGTCCGGCAGAAAATGCATCTCGATCTTGATCAGCCCGCCGCCCTCGCAATTTTCGCAACGCCCCCCTTTGACATTAAAACTGAAACGCCCCGCGTCGTATCCCCGAATGCGGGCCGCGGGCAGTTGACTGAAGAGTTCGCGTATTGGCGTGAAGGCTCCCGTGTAGGTGATCGGATTCGAGCGCGGTGTTCGGCCGATCGCGCTTTGATCGATCACGATGGCTTTGTCGAGTTGATCGAGACCGCGCAACGCCTTGTGCGCCCCTGGTTTGTCCTTCGAATTGTAGAAATGCCGGAAGAGAGCGCGGCGCAAAATATCGTCCACCAAAGTTGATTTGCCGCTGCCTGAGACACCGGTCACGCAGGTGAAACAACCGATCGGGAACGACGCCGTCACACTTTTCAAGTTATTCTCGGCCGCTTCGGTTAACGTGAGCCAGCCATCTCCGGTCTGGTGGGAGCGAGGCGCGATGCGTGTCCGCGGAATGGCGATCCGCGCCCGGCCGGAAAGGTAATCCGCCGTCGGCGAATTTTTGGCGCGGAGCACTTCCGCCAGCGTTCCTTGCGCGACGATCTCGCCGCCTCGCGGTCCCGCACCGGGCCCAAGATCGAGAATATGGTCTGCGGCCCGAATCGTTTCTTCGTCATGCTCGACCACGATGACGGAGTTCCCGAGGTCGCGCAGCCGGCAAAGCGTGGTTAGGAGCCGCGCGTTGTCCCGCTGGTGCAGCCCGATGCTTGGTTCGTCGAGAACATAAAGAACCCCGGCCAGGCCCGAGCCGATCTGCGTGGCGAGCCGGATGCGCTGCGCTTCACCGCCCGAGAGTGTCCCGCTCTCGCGATTGAGGGATAGATAATTGAGCCCCACCTCCACAAGGAATTGCAGTCGCGAATCGATCTCCCGGACCACTTCGGCAACGATGTGGCGCTGCTGCTCGGTGAGCGCGAGCCGCCGCACATATTCCGCCGCCGCCTCGATCGTCAGCTCGCTGAACTGGTGGATATTCAGCTCGCGTCCACCAGAATCCTTAATCGTGACCGCCAAAATCTCCGGTTTCAGACGAGCGCCTTTGCAGGTCTGACAAGGCACCCGTGTCATGAAGGCGCGGATGCGATTCCGTGTGAATTCGCTTTCCGTCTCTTCGTAGAGCCGCTCCATCTGGGGAACGAGCCCCTCGAACGGCCGCGCCGTCTTAGGCGATTTTCCGTTGCCTCCCGTGTTTACCTGAATCGGCTCATCGCCCGTTCCGTAGTAGAGCGCTTTCTTGAAATTTTCCGGCAAATCCGCGAACGGAATGCAATCGTCCACCGCGAAATGTTTCACGAGCGCGCTTTGCAGGCTCCGATAATAGGCCTGCATTGGTTTCGTCCCTCGGCGCCACGGCGTGATCGCGCCTTCCGCGAGCGACTTCTCCGGATCCGATACCATCAGATCGGCGTCGCAAACCAGTTGCGTGCCCAGTCCATGACAAGCGGGACACGCCCCCAGATGGCTATTGAAGGAAAAGTGTTTCGGCGTCAGCTCGCCTAACGAAAAGCTACTCTCCGCGTTCCCGTAGTCCGTCGTATAACGCACCGTCTCCCACTTCTCTTCCCGCCTGGCCGCCGGAGCCGCTTTAGCGGAGGAGGCTTGGATGGACGTTTCTTTGAGCACCACCATCCGGTTCCCACCCCACTTGAGTGCCGTCTCCACCGAATCCGCCAGCCGCGTCCGCACCCCTTCGCGCACGACCAACCGATCCACCACCGCCTCGATAGTGTGTCGTTCGGTTTTCTTCAACCGAATCGGTTCCGGTTGCCCGAGCTCGATTATTTCGCCATCGATTCGGACTCGGACAAACCCTTCCCGCTTCACCTTTTCGATTACATCGCGGAATTCCCCCTTCTGATTCTGGAGGAGCGGTGCGAGCAAGATTATCTTCGTTTCGGCCGGGTAGGCGAGAATTTGGTCGACGATTTGTTGCGGCGTCTGGCGGTGAATAGGTTGCCCGGTCGTGGGGTCATGCGGTTGGCCCACGGCCGAAAAGAGCACGCGCAGATAATCGAAAATCTCGGTCGTCGTGGCAATCGTGGAACGGGGGTTGGCGCCCGCGCTGCGCTGCTCGATCGCGATGGCCGGCGACAGCCCTTCGATGAAATCGACATCCGGCTTCTCCATTTGATCCAGGAACTGCCGGGCGTAGGCGGAGAGGCTCTCCACGTAACGGCGCTGCCCCTCGGCGTAGAGCGTATCGAAGGCGAGCGAGGATTTCCCCGAACCGCTTAAACCGGTGATCACGACCAGTTTCTCCCTCGGAATCTCCACATGGAGATTCTTGAGATTGTGCTGGCGCGCACCGCTGATCTTGATACTTTGCGCAGGCATCGGACGACAAATGTCGAACCTGTCAGTCAAGCACAACTCCTGCTTTTCTCCAGTGGATGCTTTCAATCATGAGTGACCCCGACCGCACAATTTCCCACGAAGAGATCGTCGAATTGCAGAAAAAATTCAGCGAGATCAAACATTCCATCAATAACGCCCTGGCGGTGATGATGGCCCTCTCCGAGATGTCGCAGAGGCGCCCGGATTACTCGGAAAAGCTTGCTAGCACGGTGCTTACGAAGGCACCCCAGATCGTCTCCAGCCTGCAGGAATTCACCCAGGCCTTGAACGACAAAGCCGGTCCAAAACCGGAAGTGGTTCCCTGAGCGGTATCTTTCCGCTAGCAGCGGAGAAACGCAGCGACTTCCCGGCGGAACCTATCGCTCTGGGGACTGGCGCTGGGTCCGGGCGAGCCAGCCGGACTGGCCGAACTAATCGGGCTCGAGGCTGGAGCTGGGCTGGCTCCAGGTGACCCAAGAGCCATCGGCGATGCCCCTGGTGTGGGCGATGCGGCCGGCGTGGCCAGGGGAGTTGCGCCTGGCGTGGGCGAGGCTAGCGCCACAGCGGGCGGCAGCGTCTTTCATCAGCTCGCGGCTAAGTCCGCTCTTGGTGTTGCCCTTGTGCGCATAAAGAATCGAGAGCGCAAAGGTCAGGAGGAAGAATAATGCCGCCAGCCAGCCGGTGATTTTCGTCAGCACATTCGTCGTTTGGGCCCCGAAAATGTTCTCGGTCACCCCGCCCCCGAAGGCGGCGCCCAGGCCCTCGCTTTTCGGGCGTTGCATCAGGATCACAAGGATCATGAGCACCGCGATGAAAAGGTATAATCCGAGCAGGATATTGATCAGAATGGTCATCGGGACGGGCAATATCGCCAAGTCGAGCGATTTGTAAATGGCAGGGCGAGATTCCGTCGAGGCGAGGACTTGTTCGCCTCCGCAAGAGCGCCGTCCTACCGGCCCGACTGTTTCACGCTATTCCAAATCTCGTCGAGCTCCTCCAGCCCCACGTCGCCCAGTTTCTGGTCGCGCGCGCGCAACTCATCCTCGACCTGGTTGAACCGCGAAACGAACTTGTTGGTCGCGTCTTGCAACACCGTTTCCGCATCCAGTTTGCTTTTCCGTGCCAGGTTAACGACGGCAAAGAGCAGATCGCCGATCTCGTCCGCAATCGCGCCCGGGATCGCGCGACGCGATGGCTTCTTTGGCTTCCGCCAGTTCCTCGTCAACCTTCGCCACGACATCGGCGATCTCGGCCCAATCAAAATTGACGCGGGCCGCCTTCTTTTGCGCCTTCTGCGCCCGCATCAAGGCGGGGAGGGCCGCGGGAAGATCGGCCAGGTAATGGCCGCCGGCCGCGCCCTTCTCCTCCCGCTTGATTGCCTCCCATTGCTTCACAACGCCATCTGTGTCGCGCACGCCGCTCTCGCCAAACACGTGCGGATGCCGGCGAATCAGTTTGGCCGTCACCTCCTCCAGCACCTCGGCGATTTTGAACCGGCCGTCTTCCTCGGCGATTTGCGAATGCATGACGGCGAGCAGAATGAGGTCGCCGAGTTCTTCGCGCAGATTTTGCATCGTCGCCCGCCCGGACGGCGCCGGCGACTTCGTAGGCTTCCTCGATCAGTCCCGGCAGCAGGGTCTCATTTGTCTGCTCGCGGTCCCACGGGCAGCCATCGGGCGCGCGGAGTTTTGCGACGATGTCGCAAAGCTGATTGAAAGTTGAGAGTTGAGAGTTGAGAGCCGCCGTAGAGACTGCCGGCGTTGAATCAGGCATTCCAATCTCTCAACTAGGGACTCTCAACTCTCAACCTTCTCAGATTCGCCAGAGCGACCGGTGGGTGCGGAATTCGGAAACTTCGCCCGTGGTTTTCTTGCTGACGTAAATCGTGATGCCGATGACGATGGCCAGAGTACCGATGAAGATAAACGCCACGAGCCAGGATGGGATATGCCCGACTCGCAGGGCCCGGTAGAACGCCGGGAAACCCGCGATCGGCGCGCTGGCGTGGAGAAAGATTTTCGTGATCCACGCCACCATGATCAGGATAAAAATGAAAACGTAATTGCGTTTCAGGCGCCGCCCGACCGCTTCCAGTTTCGTGATCTTGAACGACGGCAGAATGAGATCTTCGCAGACGAGCTTTTTCCATTCGCCCTGAAGCATCTCGCGATTTTCCATCACCATCGGGACGAGAAAATGCGCTTCGAGCATGCGGACGCGCGCGCGAAAGGCGTCGTAAAAACGGTAGCGCCGCGCTTCGATCCAGAGCATGCCCCAGACGATCGCGAGATTGAAAAAGAAGATGATGTGCGGCACTTCGCGATTTGCGAACGCGATGGTGATAATGGCGGTGCTGCTGGTAATGGCCCAGTTCGTCGTGATGTCGAGCCGCTGCCGCCAGACCATGATGCGCCCCAGTTCGCCCCGGTAGAAATGCGACATGGCATTGACGTAGCCGGGATCGTACAGGCTCTTTTGGAGCGAGATGGTCGCTTCCTCACTAAGCCCGCCGGGATTGTTTACTGTTGCCACGAGTCCTTGAATAATTCGATAACTCGGATTGGCCCGTCAATCCAATCAATCGCTCAGCTATTCTCACATGTCCGCGCTCCTCACTGAAATTCTCGATCCCAAACTGGTCGTCCTCGAATTGCGTGAGGGTACGGCGGCCGAGGCGATTTTGGAAATAGCGGAACGGCTGCGCGACCACGGGCACGTGCAGGACTTCTACAAGTTTGCCGATGCCGTCATGGAACGAGAGGGAAGAAGTTCCACGAACACTGGCGACGGCGTGGCTTTTCCGCATGCGCGGACCGATCTCATCGACCGGATTGCCCTGGGGATTGGGCGGAGCAGCGCGGGCCTTCGCTTCGGCCCCGCCAAAGAGCTGGTCCATTTGATCTTCCTTTTCGGCGTGCCAAAACAAATGGTGACCGATTACCTGGTCTGCGTCGGTGCCGTGGCTCGCGTGGTGAAGGACAAAACGAGGCGGGAAGCTCTCATGGCGGCGACCACCGCGGAAAACTTTGTCGAACAACTTCGGACCGCCTCGCTCCTGGTGGAGTGACTCTGGAGGGCGCGCGTCGGCTCCCCGGCGCCCCGTTTACTGCGGTTTTTTCAAGAGACGCGTTCGCGCCCGATCGAGCGCGCGCCGTTCCGACGCGGTCAAGCTATTGATTCCCTGCTTGGAAATCTTTTCCAGGACCGGGTCGATGGAATCATGGACATTCTCCGGTTCGACGACGCGACGAGGGGCGGTGCGAGGGACCACCTGAAATCTAGGCTTGGGCGCCCAGCGGGACTTCAGGTTACTCCACCAAACCAGTTCGGGACCGACCCCGCGCAGCCGGACGAAGAAAAATGCCGTGGCCACACTGACCCAGAGCACAGCCATGTCCGCCCAATCCCGAAAGGCCAGCAACTGCAGGGTGGAAATGGCCGCGAGGGCCAACGCCACCCATTTCGCTTGGATGCGCAAGAGCAACTCGATACTGGGATAGATGGTCGCGAAGGCAATGAAGATTCCAAAATGGAGCCCGGGGGAACCGGCGAGGCCGACGCGATCCGAAAGCCCCCAGAGCGAAAGGAGCACCGTCGGCGCCAGGAGAAGTGAAAGGTAGAGAACGATGAAGGCGCGGCGGCCGATGAAGCGTTCCACTTCCCGTCCGAAAACGAAGAGCATGTACATCTCGACCGCAAACCAAAGCAGCGCCGAGGGGGAATGAACAAAAGCGTAGGTTGCGAGCTGCCAGAATTCTCCGCGCTGCCAGACCAGCGCGCTGTCAAAAGCGAGATGCCCGAGCACGCCGGCGCCGCCGAGGAAGCAGGCCACGATCGCGGTAAATACGTGCACGGCCACGAGCAGCGTCGTGACATGCACGGGATGACGTCCTACCCATGTCACCGGCTGGTAGTCATCCGAGGTGGTGACTCCGAACATGCTTCAATTATGGGTGCGCCCCTCTCTCGCGCAAGCCGGTTTCCATCGGTCCCAACCGCACCCTCGCGAAAATTTACTTGGAGAAGCGGGCGAAGCGTTGAAAATGATCATTCTCTCTACGCCATCGGGAATGAGCGGGAGGGTCGTAAATATGGATAACCTCGCGCCAGCCATTTCGCCGCCGAGCGGAATTGGCGATTCGAAGCCGGCAAACCAGGCGGTCCTCGATTGGGTCCAGGAAGTGGCCCGGCTGACCGAGCCCGAAAACATTTTCTGGTGCGACGGCTCGGAAAGGGAAAACGACTACTTGTTAGGCGAAGCCCAGAAGCAGGGGGTGGTCTTGAAGTTGAACGACCAGAAAATTCCACGCTCGTATCTGCACCGCTCGAATCAAAATGACGTGGCCCGCGTCGAGCAATTCACGCTCATCTGCTCGCCGACGAAAGAGGAAGCTGGTCCGACGAACAACTGGGCCGAACCCGCCGAGACATACACAAAACTCAACGGCATGCTCAAGGGCGCGATGAAGGGACGGACGATGTTTGTCATTCCCTACATCATGGGGCCGCCGGATTCGCCGCTGACCAAAGTTGGCTTCGAAATTACCGACTCTATCTACGTCGTGCTCAGCATGCGCATCATGACGCGCATGGGCGACGTGGCCGTGCAGCGGCTGGCGTCGCAAACGAATGGCGAATGGAACCGCGGCACCCATTCGCTTCTCGATGTGAATCCCGATCGCCGGCTCATCTGCCATTTTCCGCAGGATAACGCCATCATTTCGGTCGGCTCAGGTTACGGCGGAAATGTGTTGCTCTCGAAGAAATGCCTCGCGCTCCGCATCGGCTCCTATCTCGCGCGCAAACAAGGCTGGCTCGCCGAACACATGCTCATTCTCGGCGTGGAATCGCCGGAAGGAAAAAAACATTACGTCGCCGCGGCCTTCCCGAGCGCCTGTGGCAAAACGAATTTCGCCATGCTCATTCCGCCCGCGCATTTCAAGGGCTGGAAAGTCACGACCATCGGCGATGACATCGCCTGGATGCAGATCGGCCAGGACGGCCGGCTGTACGCGGTTAATCCAGAGAACGGCTACTTCGGGGTCGTGCCGGGGACGAGTTACAAATCGAATCCGAACGCGATGAAATCGATCGAGCACGACACGCTCTACACCAATGTCGCGCTCACGGACGACGGCGATGTCTGGTGGGAAGGCAAAGACGGCGCGCCGCCGAAACACGCCATCGATTGGAAAGGCAACGATTGGACGCCTGATTCAAAAGAGAAAGCGGCGCACGCGAATTCGCGTTTCGCCACGCCGATGCGCAACAATCCCGCCCTCGATCCCGACGTGGAAAAAGGCGGCGGCGTTCCAATCAGCGCCATCATTTTCGGCGGGCGCCGCAGCGACACGATGCCGCTCGTTTTCCAGGCCCACGATTGGGAACATGGCACCTACATCGGCGCGACCATGGCGTCTGAAATGACGGCGGCGGCGCGTTGGTGGACTCGGCCAGGTGCGGCGCGATCCGATGGCGATGCTGCCCTTCTGCGGATACAACATGGGCCAATATTTTCAGCACTGGCTCGAGATCGGACCGCGCCTGAAAAATCCGCCGCTCATTTTTCACGTGAACTGGTTCCGCAAAGGCAGCGACGGAAAACTTATGTGGCCCGGATTCGGCGAAAACATGCGCGTCCTGAAATGGATCATCGACCGCTGCGAAGGCCACGGCGGCGGTGCGGAAACGGAGATTGGAACTATTCCCTCGTCCGGAAGACTTTGATCTCGCTGAGATCGACATCACGCGCGAAACGATGCGCGAACTCTTTTCAATCAAGGCAGACGAATGGAAAAAAGAACTCGAAGGGCAAAGCGAGTTTTTCACAACCCTCGGCCAAGACATGCCTCAAGAATTGATCGCGCAACACGACAAACTCGCAGCAAAATTTACGAAATAGCTCGGTTTAGTTGCTAACGGATTCTGCCTCCCGGATAGTCTCCGGTGGTTCCGACGAAAGCCGACAAAAAGTGCCTCACTGCGTCCCCTGACTCACCTCGGGCGAGCTGCGTGGAGATTCGCGGGGCGCGGCAGAACAATCTCAAAGGGATCGATCTCGATCTCCCGCTCGGGAAACTAACCGTCGTCACGGGTCCGAGCGGCAGCGGCAAATCGAGCCTCGCTTTCGACACGATCTACGCGGAAGGCCAGCGCCGTTACGTCGAAACGTTCAGCCCCTACATGCGGCAGTTCCTCGACCGCATGGACAAACCCCGCGTCGACGAAATCCGTGGAATCCCGCCGGCCATCGCCATCGAGCAGGCGAATCCGGTGAAGAGCTCGCGCTCCACCGTCGGCACGATGACCGAGATTAACGATTACCTGAAACTCTTGATGCCCCGGATCGCCCGCGCCTTTTGTCCCGGCTGCGGCCGCGAGATCCGTCCTGAAACCGCGCGCTCGATTGCGGACGACGTGCTGCGCGAGTTCGCGGGCGAAACCGTGCTACTCACGTTCTGGGTCGGGGTTCCGGCCGAAGACGGATCCGGGCCAGTTTTTCCAATTTCTCCAGCAGCAAGGCTATCTGCGCGTCTGGTTGAATGGTGAAATCGTTCGGGCCGATACCGATAAGAAGGTCGGAAGACTTGGCGCGCGCGTTCAGGTCATTCAGGATCGCCTGACGATCGGAGAGGAAACCCGAGCGCGTCTGGTGGAGTCGATTGAAACCGCGCTTCGCTTCGGCAAAGACCGGATCAATGTGGTGGCGATTTCGGAAACCGGATTTCGGAAACCGGAAAAGGAAGGATTACCGAATCGGCGCGACAAGATTCTTTCCGAAATCCGAAATCCGCAATCCGAAATGCCTTTTTCAACCGGCTGGCATTGCGCGCATTGCGATCTCGATATCCGCCCGCCGACGCCTGGGCTTTTCAGTTTCAACAATCCGCTCGGCGCTTGTCCAACCTGTCGCGGCTTTGGTCGAACCATCGCGATCGATCTGAACCGCGCGATTCCCGATCGCAGTTTGAGTATTGCCGCCGGGGTCGTGCGCGCCTTTCAGGGCCAGCAATTTGGCGAATCGCAGAAAGACCTGCTCCGCGCCTGTGCCCGCGAGGAGATTGACGTCCGCCTGCCCTTCGAGGAACTGCCGAAAGCAGATCAGGATTTCGTTATCAACGGCGCGGCGCGGGACACGGACACCGATGTCGAAGAGCTCGCGGAGAATGATCGCTGGTATGGCGTGCGCGGTTTTTTCAAATGGCTCGAAAGCAAGACCTACAAAATGCACGTGCGCGTTTTGCTCAGTCGTTATCGGGCCTATACCACCTGTCCTGATTGCCACGGGGGGCGCTTTCAACCGGCCTCGCTGCACTACAAAATTGCCGATTGGCAATCCAAAATTCTCCGGACCCTGCCCGAGGTCGCGCTGCTTTCGATTGCCGACGCACGGAAGCTTTTCGCGGGGCTAGCTTTGCCGCCTAACGACTCCACCGCGGTCATGTTGCGCAACGAAGTCGTCACGCGGTTGCGTTATCTGTGCGAGGTCGGCCTCGGCTATCTGACGCTCGATCGCTCCACGCGCACCCTCAGTGGCGGCGAAGTGCAACGGGTGAACCTGACCACGTGTCTCGGCGCTTCGCTCGTCAACACGCTCTTCGTCATGGACGAACCGAGCGTCGGTCTTCACCCGCGCGACGTCGGACGGCTTGTGCGCGTGATGCACGATCTGCGCGACAAAGGCAATACGCTGCTCGTCGTCGAACACGAGGAGGCGATCATTCGTTCGTCGGATCACGTGATCGATATCGGCCCGGGCCGCGGCGAGCGGGGAGGGGAGCTGGTTTTCAGTGGATCTCTGGAGGGTCTAAATGGATTGAGCGCTTCGCGCGCGGTCCACCCCTCGCTTACGCGCGACTACCTTCTCGGCCGCAAATCGATCGCCGTCCCGAAGTCGCGCCGCAAATCGACCTCCTCGATCCGGATCACCGGCGCGCGGGAGCACAATCTCAAGAACCTCGACATCGAAATTCCGCTTGGCCTTTTCAACTGCGTGACCGGGGTTTCCGGCTCCGGCAAATCGACGCTCATTCACGAAGTTCTCTATCGGAACCTTCTCCAAGCCAAAGGGCAGCCGAGTGAGCAGGAACCGGGGGCGTGCAAATCGGTTACCGGCGCGCACCGCATCGGTGACGTGGTGATGGTCGATCAATCGATGCTCGCGCGCACCCCGCGCTCGACGCCGATTCTTTACCTCGGACTCTACGATCGCGTGCGAGAACTTTTCGCCGCGCAACCCGAAGCGATGGCGCAGGGACTGACCGCGAGCGCCTTTTCCTTCAACTCCGGGAGCGGCCGTTGCGAACGCTGTTGCGGCACCGGCTTTGAAAAGATCGAGATGCAATTTCTGAGCGATCTGTATGTGCGCTGCGCCGAATGCGAGGGCCGCCGCTTCCAACCGCATGTCCTGCGCGTGCGACTGCACGAAAAATCCATTCACGACATCCTCCAGCTCACGGTTAATGAAGCGATCCAGTTTTTCGCTCAGATTGGGGAATCCGAGAAGCTGGGCAATCCGCTCGATGTTCTGGACGAAGTCGGCCTGGGTTATTTGCGGCTCGGCCAGCCGCTCAACACGCTTTCCGGCGGCGAATCGCAGCGGCTCAAACTCGTCCGGCATCTCGCGGATGAGAGTGCCCACGCGAAAGCAGAATGGGTCGACTGCCGGCAATCTTCTCATCTTCGACGAGCCGACGACAGGGCTGCATTTCGACGATGTCGCGATGTTGGTGAAACTGTTTCAACGGCTCGTCGCTGGCCGGCAACACGATCGTCGTGATCGAGCACAATCTGGAGGTGATCAAGTGTGCCGATTGGGTAATCGACCTTGGGCCCGAGGCCGGCGATGAAGGCGGGAGACTGGTCGCTGCCGGAACACCGGAAGCCGTAGCGAAGGTGGAGGCGTCGCATACTGGACGGTTTCTGCGCGAGGTTCTGGGGAGCGCACGCGCCCCCCGTGCCGTTCGCGGCGCCTCGCCGCGAACCCTGAGCGCTACGCTATTCTGATGACGATGGTGAAACTTCACGGCGCGTGGCCGAAGAACCGTTCGGCGGGGCGCTCCCGCAGGTGCGGGACGAGGCGCGCGCTCTCCCCGGAAAGGGAACCAACGCCATCCGCATTCATGGAGCGCGCGAACACAACCTGAAGAACATCTCGCTCGATATTCCGCGGGACAAGATGGTGATCATCACAGGTCTGAGCGGTTCCGGAAAATCGACCGTCGCCTTCGATATTCTTTTCGCCGAAGGGCAGCGCCGCTTTCTCGACAGCATGTCGCCCTACGCGCGGCAGTTCGTCGAGCAACTCGAGAAACCGGACGTCGATCTCGTCGAAGGCGTGCCGCCCAGCGTTGCCATCGAACAGCGCGTCACCCGCGGCGGCGGCAAATCCACCGTCGCGACGGTGACCGAGGTTTACCATTTTCTCCGGCTCCTTTTCGCCAAGACAGGAACGCAATTTTGTCCCGATTGCGATTTGCCGGTCGAAAAACAAAGTCTGGCCGCGATCGTGAAACAACTGGAGACGGCGGTGAAGCGCGGCCCGCTCAAGGTTCTCGCTCCGTTGGTGAAGGCGCGGAAGGGATTTCACACCGACGTGGCGCGCTGGGCAGAACGGCAGGGATTCGACACGCTCTTCGTGGATGGAGAACTCCTGCCGATCGCCCAGTTCCGCAAGCTCGAGCGTTTCAAAGAACACACCATCGATGTTGTAGTCGGAGTGATCGACGCGAAGCGCGTCCTGAAAGCACGGAACCTGATCCAGCGCGCGCTCGATATCGGACGCGGCACCGCGCACCTCCTTGACGGAAAGCATCGCGTCACGGTCATGAGCACGGAGATGAGCTGTCCAGGTTGCGGGCGCGCGTTTGAGGAACTCGATCCGCGTCTGTTCTCCTTCAATTCGCCGCACGGCGCCTGCCAGGAATGCGGCGGCTTCGGCGAGATCTGGAATGTAGCGAAGCAAACGGGCACGGAGGATACCGGCGATTCGGTCCTGGAAAATGAGCTGGCCGCGGAACGGGAATCGGAATGGATCGACGAAGGGGAAGCAGCGCCCTGTCCCGCCTGCCATGGATCGCGCTTGAATCCCATCGCGCGGCATGTGCGGTTGCAGGGCCAGACGATCGACAATTTCACAGCTCTTTCGGCCGGTGAAGCGGTGCAGTTGATCGGCAAACTTCGTTTTCGCGGCAACCAGAAAACCGTGGCCGACGATCTCGTGCCGGAAATTTCGCAGCGTCTCCGGTTCATGGAAAACGTCGGGCTCGGTTATCTCGCCCTCGGACGGTCGGCAAAAACATTGAGCGGTGGAGAGTCGCAACGGATTCGACTCGCGGCGCAGCTCGGCTCGAACTTACGCGGGGTTCTCTATGTTCTCGATGAACCGACCATCGGCCTGCATCCGCGTGACAATCTGCGGCTGCTCGAGACCCTGACGGCGCTGCGGGAGAAGGGGAATTCGCTTGTGATCGTCGAGCATGACGAAGAGACGATGCGTCGCGCCGATCACATCATCGATCTCGGTCCTGGCGCGGGAGTGCATGGCGGCGAAGTCGTGGTGCAAGGGACGCTGCGGGACATCGAAAAGAACACGAATTCGGAGACAGGCCGCTGCCTGAAGAATCCATTGTGCCACCCCACCCGAAAGACGCGGCGTTCGTTGAGCGAAGTGGAGCAGTGGGTCGAAGTCCGCGGCGCGCATGCCCACAATCTGAAGAATGTGGATGCGCGATTTCCGGTGGGCCGGCTCTCAGTCATCACCGGCATCTCTGGCTCCGGAAAATCAACGCTGATGCGATCGGTTTTATTGCCGGCGGTAAAGGAGCGTTTGAAGAAGGAACGAGGCAAACAGCGGGAATTATTCTCCGCCATTACCGGCGCCGAAGCGTTCGAGACTGTTTACGAAGTGGACCAGTCGCCGATCGGAAAAACATCGCGCTCCACCCCGGCGACCTACATCAAAGTTTTCGACGAGATTCGCAAGCTCTACGGACAATTGCCGGTTTCGCGCGTGCGCGGGTATTCGCCGAGCCGGTTTTCCTTCAACGCGGAAGGCGGCCGTTGCGAAACGTGCAGCGGCCAGGGCGCAATCAAGCTCGAGATGAGCTTCCTCCCGAGCAGCTACGTGCCGTGTGAGGATTGCGCCGGCCGCCGTTATAATCCGCAGACGCTTGAAGTTCTCTACAACGAAAAGAGCATCGGCGACGTGATGGAGATGACCATCGAGCAGGCCGCGGAATTCTTTGCGACCAATCAGAAGATTGCGCGTCCGCTCTCGCTTCTGGTCGATACCGGCCTGGGATATCTCAAGCTGGGCCAGCCGAGCCCAACCCTGAGCGGCGGTGAAGCGCAACGCCTCAAACTCGCCACGGAGTTAACGCGCGGAATCGGGCGGGCCCAAAACGAACGGATCCGGAAAATGCGCAAGCCGAAATCGACCCTCTATCTTCTTGAAGAGCCGACGATTGGCCTGCACATGGCGGATGTGGAATTGCTGCTGAAAGTGCTCCACCGCCTCGTGGATGAAGGCAATACGGTGATCGTGATCGAGCACAATCTCACCATCATCGCGGAGGCCGATTACCTTGTGGACATCGGACCCGAGGCGGGGGCGGACGGCGGAGAAATCGTCGCGACCGGCACGCCGGAGGAGGTGGCAAAGAGTCGCCTCAGCCGAACGGCGCCGTTCTTGCGCGAAGTTTTGAAAGGCAAACCCCACAACTTGTCATCCTGAGCCGCGCAGACGGCGAAGGACCTCTCACCTGCAGACTGCGGTACCCTACAGGCAAGACGCATGACCTGACGTAGGCGTGCGTTGTATCGCGGAAGCGCTTGAGCGCCTGCGAGGTCCCTCGCCATCTCCGCGGCTCGGGACGACAGCCTTTTTTCCACGCGCGCAACTGGGCCAAACCGTTTTTATTGCCGGTCGCCTGAAGATCGCTGAGTATCGCTCGCCGCATGCTTGCCTATTACCTGCATAATCTCGATCCGTTCATCTTCAGGCTCTGGGACAATGTGGGCCCGCGCTGGTACGGCCTGGCCTATGTGCTCGCTTTCATTTGCGGGTTCGCGCTCCTGACGCGGTTTGCGAAGCGCGGCTACCTGGATCTCAGCCCATCGGCCGTGGGCGATTTCGTCACATGGACGGCGCTGTTCGGAGTGATGGTCGGTGGCCGTCTCGGCTACGTCTTTTTTTATCGGCCCGAGATGCTCCGCGAACCGCTTTCCATCTTAAGAGTTTGGGAAGGCGGGATGTCCAGTCACGGCGGAATGCTCGGCGTCCTGCTCTTCACCCTTTACTATGCCCGCCGGCACAAACTTACCTGGACGAACCTTGGTGATAATCTCGTGGTGGCGGTGCCGATCGGCCTGTTTCTCGGCCGGTGCGCCAACTTCATCAACGGCGAACTTTACGGCCGAATCGCAAACGTCTCGTGGGCGATCCAGTTTCCCAAGGAATTACTCGAGCCCGCAAATGCCGCGCTCGCCGAGCGGGCGGTCGCGGCCTGCCGGCAAGTCGATCCATCTCTCGGATCGGCCGAAGCGATTGTCGAGGCTGTCCGAACAAATCCAGCCGTCGGAACAGTTTTGCGCGGGATCCTCACGCCCCGCCATCCTTCGCAGCTGTACGAGGCGTTTCTGGAAGGGATCGTGTTGTTCGCCATCTCGTGGTTGGTGCGGACGCGTGTGCGCACCCCAAACGGTTTCCTGACCGGACTGTTCATGATCTGCTACGCCATCTTCCGGATTGTCGTGGAATATTTCCGGGAGCCGGACGCGGCCTTGATTGGCATCTTCACGCGAGGCCAGTTTTTCTCATTTTTCGTCGTCGCTCTTGGAATTGGCTTCATCGTGGCTGCGAAACGGCGCCCAACCTACCCGCGGAAGCTCTCTGCGTAAGCATCTCCACGCTTTCCCTTTTGCGGAAAATCCGGTATTACTCCAGGCAAGTTGGCGCACATGCTACTTCCGAAGATTCTCGCGGCCGGCGGTCTCCTCTTCGCGTTCGAACACTCGACGGTCGCCGGCAAGATCGTGCTGGCGCTGCTCTGCATCGTCTCCGTTTTCAGCTGGTCGATCATGATCACGAAGCTGCGGGTGGTGCAGTTCGCGCGAAAACAGAATGCGCGTTTTCGCGCGGCTTTCCGCAAGGACCGGCAGCCGCTGCGCTTGTTTGAAAATCACGCGCGTTTTCCCGGCGCACCTCTCTTTAATATTTACCGGGCCGGCTGCGAGGAGATGACTTTTCAGCTCCTCGGTTCCGCGGAAGTGGACGAAACATTTCGCGCCCGGCTCGGCATTGCCGAGAAGATCACACCGGCGCAAATGCACGCGGTGAATGCCGCGATGGAACGCGCGGTGGGCGAGACTGCGCTCGGCCTCGAGTCGCAAATGATTCTGCTCGCGACGGCGGTGAGCGGTGCGCCGTTCCTGGGGCTGCTCGGAACGGTCTGGGGCGTGATGGACACGTTCACGGATGTGGCGGTCGCCGGATCGCCGAATCTGGCCACAATGGCTCCCGGTGTTTCGGGCGCGTTAATCACTACGGTCATGGCCCTCTGCGTCGCGATCCCGGCGATGTTCGGCTACAATTTTCTCGTGACCAGCATTCGCGGGATGATCGTGGAAATGGATAACTTCGCGGCGGAATTGGCCTCGGAGTTCGAGCACAAATACGTCGATCATAATGCGCGTGACCCGGAGTACCGGCGATGAAGAGGCTATCTCTTCAGTTAAGCGTCAGGCGTTGGGCGTTAGGCGTTAGGAGTTCCTTTCGGCCGGCGCAGAAACGCCTAACGCTCAACGTCCAACGCCTAACGCCTAACTGGGGAATCTGATATGCGGCGCTACTCCCAACGTCACAGTCTCCTGACTCTGTCCGAGATTAACATCACGCCGCTGCTTGATCTGGCGTTCGTGCTCTTGATCATTTTCATGATCACAACGCCGCTGCTCGAAAACAGTGTGAGCCTGGTTATCCCCTCGAGCGGGGCGGCAAATGCGCCGGTCAATTCAGCGCAGGTCCAGACGATCTCGATCGATCGCCGGGAAGCGATCCGGTTTAACGATGAGTCGGTGGATACTCCAACCCTTATCGCCCGCCTCACCGAATTGAAGCGGACGAATCCGGATGTCGCCGTCGTCATTCGCCCGGATCGTGAGCTGCCGGTGCAGAAATTGATTGGGTTGATGGATGCGCTGCAGCGCGCGCAGATCACGAAGGTGGGGATCGCGACCAAGGCTGAGACGAAATAGGCGATGGCGCGAGACGCACGCTTTTGGCGCAACGTCGCGATCATCGCGGTCGCGCACATCGCGGTCGCCATCGCGCTCGTTCGTTGGAACCACGAGAAGGCGCGGCCGAATTTGCAGAGCGTAGTTTGGCTGAACAGCGAGGTTGTCGCGCGCACGGAGCCGGCAATTGAGGAAGCGGCCCCGTCAGAAGCCGACACGCCGCGCACCAAACCGGAGGAACCTGAGGACCCGCCTCTGCCGTCATCGGCGAAAAGCGATATTCAACTCCCAATTGCCACGCCTTCGCCAACGCCCGTCTCGACCCCGCTTCCGAAGCCGAGCCTCACCCCGGCGCCGAAACCTTCGGTGAAACCGACGGCAAAGCCATCGCCCAAACCGACCCCGAAAAAATCCGCTGAGGCAAAAGCAACCCCGAAGCCTTCGCCGAAAAAGAGCGCCACGCCAGCTGAGCCGAAAAAGGCGGCCGACGAAGTAAAAAAGGAGTCAGTTAAGGTTGCGCCCGCCAACGCCGAGAGCAATCAAGGCCACCCGAGCGGTTCAACGGGAAGCACCGGCGCCCGATCCTCTGAATTCAGCTGGTACGGAAAAATGCTTCACGACCGATTTTTCAGTGAATGGATCCAGCCAACAACGAGCGTTGCTGTGGGAGCCAAGATGTCTGCGCTGGTCAGAATTCGGATCGAGAAAGATGGTCGCGTCTCGAAGTTCACCATCGTGAAACCGTCCGGGAACGTGGTCGTGGATGAATCGGTCGCTGCGCTGGCAACACGGGTAACGCAAGTTGACCCATTACCCACGGGACTCGGTGGCGTCTTCTACGAGGTGAATATCAACTTCGAGTTAAACCCGGAGCAGTAGCAGAAGCGCACTTCGCTCTCCTCCTGTGTCATCCCGAGCATTGTCGGACCTCTTACTCTCGCGAGCGCCAGCGAGGACCTCGGGCGCTGGCGCGCCCTTCGCAGAAATAAGAGATCCTTCGACTCCGCTCAGGATGACAATTTAGCGCTCTTATCGCGGCGGAGGGCGCGCTTTTGGAAACCAGATACGAACAAGATGTTTTGAAGCCGCCAGAAAGAGTTCGACAATTCGTCAACTATCGGACGCTGGTCGGTCCCGTTTTAACGATTCTTACGCCGGCAATCATGCTTTTGAGCTCGCTCTCGAGATCCGGGCGATAGTCAATCACCACGCCCGACTTTGTTTTGAATGAAGCCGCATTGCCATAGGCGACAAATACCGTCTTAAGTTCCTCCGAATACCAGGGCACATAGTAACCTTTGAGCACCACGTCGTGGTAGGGACTTAGATGCGGGCTCCAGTAGCTTGCCTTAGGGCGTCCAAGAAGGCTGGCAGGGCCATTTTCCGAAAGCGACAGGTCGCTATGACTCACCATCGTTCCCTCGAATACCGCCCGTTCTTCGCCGGCAATCCTTAGAGAACCAACACGGCGGAACTTGATGGACCTCGCCTTTGGAGAGGGATCTCCCGCTGCTTTAAGCCAGGCTTTTTGGTCGTGCTCGGCCAAACGAGACAGTTCCCGAATAAGCAGGGAAGAATTCCGATTGATCGATGAATTGTCGCTATCAAAGATATTCCTTTTTGCCTCTACCGCATAGACGCCCATCCACGCTTGGTAGCGCGGGGAGCGAAAATCTGCACGGCTGCTGTAGCCAGCAAGGCCAGGCGATTCACCGAAGGTAAAGTAATTTACGCCGCGCAGGTTCAAATCCCTCCAAATATCATTCATCGGCAACTTAAATGGCGTGGCCCATCCTTTTGGGATCGTGGTCAACTTCACCGTGGCGCCGGTCAAACCCTCTTGTTCGCGAGTCGCTTCGCTTCTGTTCGTCAAGGTCCTTCCAACGGCAAGCTTTACGGATTGGCACGAACTTGAGACGATCAGAGTCGCCAAGAGTAGAGCTAGGTTTGGGATAAACCGGACTAGGATAAGCATTTCTCGACTATGGGCATTTTTGCGCTGCCCGGGCAGCATTCTTTGTCCACCCCAAGTCCACTCAATTTGTCGCCAGTCCCCCTTTGTCATCCCGAGGGTAGTTCTTCGACTACGTTTCGCTTCGGCAAGGATGACAATGGGCGAAACAACGTCCTACAATAACGCGAGCGATCTTCCTTCGCGATGTTCCACCTGATCCATGGTGCATTGCCGCGGCGATTTATCTTTGCGCCAGCGCAGGATCTTTGTGCCATGACGAAAACGACCGCCGGTAAAGTGATCGTAGGTGACCTCCGCGACCGTCTTCGGATCGACCGGTTCCCATTCAGCGCTCCGTTCCGTACTCCAACGACTCGGACCGCCTGGCGCGTTCCCGGTGAATCCGGGTTTCTTTTTCAACGCTTCAAATCTTTTTGTCAGCGCGGGGAGGTCGGCCTTTTTGAACGCCGAGGTGAAACCGACATGATGGAGCAGTCCGTCATCGTCATACAACCCGAGCAGAAGTGAGCCCAGCAAGCGCGAGCCGGTGGCATAACGAAAACCGCCCACCACGCAGTCAGCGCTGCGGATTTGTTTCACTTTTACCATGGCCGTGCGCTCACCCGAAGCGTAGGACGCGTCAATTTGCTTGGCGATGATCCCATCGAGATTGCCCCCAGCTTTATCGAACCATTTCTTCGCCACGGCGAGCTTCGTGGTCGCGGGCGATAAACGCAGAGCACCTTTTGGCTTAAAGTTTTCGCGGGCAAAAGCTTCGAGCTCTTGGCGACGGTCGCGCAATGGCAGCGGCAGCAATGATTTTCCGGCTGTGTCGGCCAGGAGATCGAACGCAATGAACAAGGCCGGGTGCGCTGCCGCGAGTTTTTGCACACGACTCGCGGCCGGATGCAGGCGCAATTGCAGCTCGTCGAAGGAGAGAGCATGGCCGATGGGAATGACCAGCTCGCCATCCAAAACAAAACACTTCGCCTTTAGCGCCTGAATCTGCGCGACCACGTCGGGGAAGTAGCGCGCGAGCGGCTGACCCGCTTTCGATTGCAGGAAAACGTCTTTGCCGTTTTTAAAGGCCAGACAGCGAAATCCGTCCCATTTCGGCTCGTATTGCCAGTCGTCGCCGACAGGAATTTCGTCAACGGAGCGCGCCTCCATCGGTGGCAGCGGTGGTTTGATTAAGAATGGCATTTTCTTACAGGTAGGGACGCCTCTCCGAGGCGTCCGTCGAATCTGTTTGGTGGCGAAACATAAAGAAGTCGGACGTTTCGGGTAAACGTCCCTACCTGGTATATCTTCGCGGCTCCAGCTTTGCTGGACGCTTCCCTTTTCGCACGGCCCCGGCCACCGGGATGTAAGGCAGTTCGTTGCGGTCGACGGCGCAACGCAGCAGGAACCCGCCGCGGCTCATATCCCCGCGCCCGACGAAATCGGCCGGAAAACGCAGTCGTTCCCCAAAATGCGCGAGGAGGATGTCCACATATTTTCCGGTGGCCACGCTCCCGAGGAGGACGACTTCGCAATCCGCCGTCAATTTTTTCGCCAGCTTCTTAATGTCGCGCTCGAGCGGTGCGCGATAACGCGGATCGTTCTCATCAATGTCCACCGTGCCGAACTCGCGAAGATCCTCGATCCCGATCGGTGTCGTTGCGGGAACCAGGCCGCTATTTGGCGTAATGACGAGCACGCCGGATGTCTTAGGCGCCGGCTGCGCGAAGACATTTGCGTAAGCGAGTTTTCCCCGAAAATACAACCCGCTGAGAAACGTAAACACTTCGCCAAGAGTCGGTCGGTTTTCGCTCCGCAGCCGCCGGGCGAGATCGAATTGGGCCCGCTCGCTCATGATTATCTGGGCGCGCCGGCCGCCGGCATAGGCCGGCGAGAGAAGAAAAGTGCGGCTCATGCGGGAGCGAGGAACGCCGTCACTGGCCCGGTGGTTCGAGCGTGCCCGCGCGGATCCGATTCGCCTGCAGCTCGGGTAAATGTCTCTCCGACCATCGGCAAAGTCCGTTCAGGGGATCGATCAGAGTTCGTCCGAGGCGGGTGAGCGAGTATTCGACTTTTGGCGGGACAACCGGATGCACTTTGCGGAGGACCAGACCGTCGCGTTCGAGACTGCGGAGGGTTTGCGTAAGCATCTTCTGCGAAATCCCGCCGATCTCCCGTTGTAATGCTGCGTAGCGCCGGGTCCCGTTGGCCAGGACCTGGATGATGAGCGCAGTCCATTTATCCGCGATCCGGTCCAGGACGATGCGCGAAGGACATTGCGGTTTTAGGACCGAGGCGCGGGCAGAGGGCATCCGCCATTTGTAGGATCAATCGGACGCGGCGCAAGCGGAGAGTAACGAACCGGAAGGGTGGTATGACGATGAGCGGAAAACACGGACGGCTCCAAGCTTGCGTTCGCTTGATTTCGCTAGGACGATTTGGCGGATATCCCACCGAGGCACCATACCGCTTTGAAAATTCTTGTCGTTGGCAGCGGCGGCCGGGAACACGCGCTCGCCTGGAAGCTGAAACAATCCTCCGGCGCCGGCCGGATTTTTTGCGCACCCGGAAATGCCGGGACCGAGGAGGTGGGAGAAAACGTTGCCATCCCGGCGAACGATCTGCCTGCATTGGTCCAGTTCGCAAAAGAAAACCAAATCGGCTTAACGGTGATCGGACCGGACGATCCGCTGGCAGCGGGCATCGTGGATCTTTTCGAAGCGGAGGGGCTGCGTGTTTTCGGCCCGTCGAAATCCGCGGCGCGCCTCGAATCGTCAAAAATCTTCGCGAAGGAATTGATGCGCAAAAACAAGATCCCGACCGCGCGTGGCGCCGGTTTCTTGGAGCGCGCGGCCGCGGTCGCCTTCGTAGAGGAGGCGCGGTTTCCCCTCGTAATCAAGGCGGACGGGCTGGCGCTCGGCAAAGGCGTGATCATTGCGCAGGATGCGGGGGCGGCGCGGGAGGCGATCGATTCCATGATGACAGAACGCCGCTTTGGCGAGGCGGGAGCGCGCCTTTTGATCGAAGAGTGCCTGACTGGTTCGGAGTGCTCGTTACATGCGCTGGTGGATGGAACGAGCTATCGCATGCTGGCGACGGCCCGGGACCACAAGCGCGCCTTCGATGGGGACGCCGGTCCGAACACCGGCGGGATGGGCGCGTTCAGCCCCGCGGACAATTTTGGGGCCGATCTTCAGGCGCAGTTCGACGGCGAGGTCATGCGTCCTCTTTTGACGGGCTTGAAGGAAAGCGGGGTGAGTTTTCGAGGATTGCTCTTTCCCGGTCTCATGGTTGCCGCGGATGGGACGCGCGTTCTCGAATTCAATTGCCGGTTCGGCGATCCGGAAACGCAGGTAATCCTGCCGCGCCTGAAATCGGATTTGCTCGAACTCTTCGAATCGACAATCGACGGAACGCTGGATCGCAGCGTGATCGAATGGGATGAGCGCGCGGCCGTTACGGTGGTCCTGGCCTCGGGTGGTTACCCGGACAAATACGATGTCGGAAAACCGATTCACGGTTTGGGGGCCTTGGCGAGCGTTGAGGATGTGCACGTCTTCCACGCGGGCACGAGGAGGCAGAACGGAGAGATTGTGACAGCCGGTGGCCGTGTCCTGGCCGTGACCGCACTCGCTGAAGGCGTCGCTGAGGCTCGCACCCGCGCTTATGAAGCAGTCTCACGGATCGATTTCGAAGGCTGTCACTATCGGCGAGATATTGCTCTTGGCGGTCGCCGCGGCTAGCTTCCTGACCCACTGATGTCCTGGCGCGCCTCTTTGCTTATTGCCGCACTTTTCGGTTGGAGTGCGGCGGGTGATCTCTCCGCCCAATCTCCCAGGCCGGCGGCGGCTTCGCCCACGCCGTTGCCCTCGCCCCAGCCTTCCCTGACGCCCACGATGAAGGCGCTGGTCGATTCAATGGACCCCGCAGACGTGAAAGAAGCGATCCAGCTTCTCAAAAACAATTATATCAAGCCGGAGGCGCTGAACGAGACCGAGCTGAACCGCGCCACCTTTGAAGGAGTCCTCACGCGCCTGGGACGCGGGGTCGTTCTGCTCCCCGATTCTGCGGCCGAAGCGGCTGGACCGGCCAATCCATTTTTCGGTGAAATCCTGGAAGGCCACGTCGGTTATCTTCGGCTCGGTGCTCTGACCCGTCCGAACCTGGATGCTCTTGACGCGAACCTGAAAACGTTCGCCACGAAGAAGGTGGATGCGATCGTGATCGATTTGCGGGCCAGCCCGGCCACGAACGATTTTGCGACGGCCTCGGAATTCGCGAAACGTTTCTGTCCGAAAGGGAAACCGCTTTTCAGTCTGCGCAAGACGGCCGTCAAACAAGAACGCGCTTTCATCTCGGATCGAGAGCCCTCTTACCAGGGTCTGACGATCATTCTGGCGGATGGCGACACGGCCGGAGCGGCTGAAGCGATTGCCGGCGCCATTCAGCTCTATGACCGGGCGTTGGTCATCGGCCAGCCGACGGCCGGCCGTGCCGTGGAGTATTCCGACCTGAAACTTCCCAGCGGAAAAATCCTGCGGGTAGCAGTGGGCGAAGCGGTCCTGCCCGAGGAGCGGCCGCTCTTTCCCGGCGGACTCAAACCGGATGTGCCGGTGGAGATGCCGGCCGCGGACAAGCGCGAGGTCTTTCAACAAAGCCGGGAAAAAGGGATGACTCCTTTCGTGGTCGAGAATGAACGGCCGCATCTCAACGAGGCCGCGCTCATCTCCGGCAAGAATCCCGAACTCGAAGCCATCGAAGCGGCCCAACGGCGTGGCCGTGGCCCGGAGAAAACGACGGTGCGCGATCCGGTGCTCCAGCGGGCCCTCGACCTGGTGACCTCGATCGGAATTTTTCAGAAGAGGTAGGGACGTTTCTCCGAAACGTCCGACTACTCTCTGAAGACGTGCTCACTGCAATAAGTCGGACGCCTCGGGGAGGCGTCCCTACCTGGTTGGAAAAATCGCGGCGGCGTCGTAGGCTTTGCGTTCCAAGGTGAACCCGATCGAAGACCGCATTGGCTACAAGTTCCGCAACCCGCTCCTGCTGGCGGAAGCGCTCACTCATCCCAGTCTGAGACATGAAACCCAGCAGCAGTATTTCGATAATCAACGCCTCGAGTTTCTAGGCGACGCGGTTTTGCAGCTCGTCATGACCGAGCATCTCTATGGGCATTTCAAGGACGAGGCGGAAGGGCAGCTGACGAAGCTTCGCTCGCGGCTGGTTTCGCGGGAGGCGCTCACCGTCCACGCCGCGGCGCTCGAACTGGGAAGTTATCTGATGATGGGACGAGGCGAAGAAGCGAGCGGCGGTCGCGAACGCAATTCAACCCTGGCCGACGCCTTCGAGGCGCTCGTCGGCGCTATCTATCTCGACAGCGATCTGGCCACGGCGCGGCAATTCATTTTGGAGCAGGCGGCCGGCGATCTGGCGCAGCTCGTGGAGGAGCCGGTCGATATCAACCCGAAGGGCCATCTCCAGGAATTGCTCCAGGCGATTTCGCCGCGCAGTCCCATCTATGAGGTCCTTTCGCAGACGGGGCCGGAGCACGAGAAGACATTTGTCGTGCGGGCCGTTTGGGAAGGGATCACGCTCGGGGAAGGAACCGGCCGCAGCAAAAAACAGGCGGAGACGGCCGCCGCCGTGGAGGCGATGCGGGAGAAGCGCTGGGAAGCGGCGGAAGAGAACTCGGCTGCAGCTTCCCGGTAGGGCGAGACTCTGTCGAGCCTGCGGGGATTACGGCTCGCCCTACCAAGGGAGGAAAACCCCGGTCCGCCTAATCAAGGGATCGTCGGCGAGTGATTCAGGGCGTGAACGGATTCGCCCGAGGCCGCCTCCCAACTCAGATGTTGCGCGATCGTCGCGGTGACGAATTTCTTGGCGCCGTGCACTGCTTCCTCGAGCGAAAATCCGCTCGCCAGGCCGGCGGTGATGGCGGCGGAGTAAGTGCATCCCGTCCCGTGGGTGTGTATCCCGCGGGAGAAGGGCATTGAGAATTCGACGACGTTTCCGCCGAGAAACAGAAGATCGATCGCGTCCTGACCGGAGAGGTGACCGCCTTTGAGCAAAATGGGAACTCTATATTTCTCCGTCAGCCTTGTGCCGGCGCTGCGCATGGCCGGCAAATCGTCAATCGGTTCTCCCAGGAGCCGGGCTGCTTCGTGCAGGTTTGGAGTGACGAGAGCCGCGAGCGGAAAGAGTTCGCGCTCGTAGGCCTCCACCGCATCATCGCGCAGCAGAGGATCGCCACTCGTTGCGACCATGACCGGATCGATTACGAGAGGTATTGCCGCGTTGGCCGTATGCGTTCGAAGCGTCTGGGCCACCACAGACACGATGTCGCCGGAGAAAAGTAATCCCGTCTTGATCGCAGCGACCGGAAAGCTCTTGAGAAGAACCTCCAACTGCGCGCGCACCATCTCCGCGCTCACGGCTTCGATTTTCGAGACAAGCCCCGGCGTCTCCGCCACGACGCACGTGATTGCGGTCAGTCCGTAAACGCCAAACGCGCCGAACGTTTTCAGGTCTGCCTGAAGGCCGGCCCCGGCGCTGCTGTCGGATCCGGCAATGGTGAGAGCAATCGGGACCTTCGCCGGCATTGGTGCGAACACGCCGGCCGAAAGGCGGCGGCTCCAAGTCGGCGTTAACCGCCGTCGCTCCCGATCGCTTCGACCGGGCAGCCTTCCATGGCTTCTTTGCAGAGCGCTTCTTCTTCGGGCGACTCGGGCTGTTTATAAACGAAGGAATGCCCTCCGTCGTCGTTCCGTTTGTAATTCGCGGGCGCAGTTTCGCGGCAGAGATCGCAGTCGATGCACTGATCATCGACGTAGAACTGTCCGTCTACATTTTCCGGATATTTGTTTGCCGCGTCAGCCATAGGTTCGTCCGCTAAAAGCGAAGTCGAACGTAGGAAGAATCGTGCCCCACGCAATGGATTTTTGCGCGGTTCCGCGCAACCGTCCAAGTGCCCAAGGCCGAAGAGTCTGTGATGCGCGCGGCCGACAATGAAAACTGAAACCTCCCGGACGCTGCGAGCGTTTTTGGTCGAGCTTGCGCTCTATGCCGTTCTCGTCACCGGCTATTTCTTCCTCGTCCTCCATTTCCTCTCGGATTGGCTGCAGGAGCTGCATCTGCATCACGTGAAACTCTACGCGCTGGCGGCGATTGCCCTGGTCATCGGACAAGCCGTCCTCCTGGAAAGCCTTACAACCTGGCTCTTCCGCCTCCTCCGCG
The DNA here is from genome assembly GCA_963850015.1 of uncultured Verrucomicrobiae bacterium. GTDB lineage: Bacteria > Verrucomicrobiota > Verrucomicrobiia > Chthoniobacterales > UBA10450 > AV80. The sequence goes on along the minus strand of CAWKJF010000002.1, from coordinate 2,594,723 downwards.
GCGGCCGTTCGGAATAAATCATGTTTTTCCCGATCTCGGACTCGCACATCAATCCGATCTATCTCGTCGTGATCGGTTTTTTTATTGGCGTCATGGGCGGGTTTTTCGGGGTTGGGGGCAGCTTTATCGCGGGACCGGCGCTTCGGGCGGTGGGGCTGGATTGGAATTACGCCGTCGGGACCGACCTCGCGCACATCGTCGGAAAATCCGTCGTCGCGGCGAAGCGGCATCGCGCGCTGGGTAATGTCGATTTGCGCCTCGGGTTGATCATGGCGGTCGGAACGATGGGGGGCGCCGAAGTCGGCGTGCAGTTAATCGAAATGCTCAAGCGCGCGGGAAACGTGAACACCGTCGTGAGCGTCATTTCCATCACCATCTACATCAGCATCTCGGGTTTCATGATGTGGGAAGCCTGGCGAACGCTGCGGCTGCAGAAGAAACGCCGGCCCCGCACGAAAGTGCCCGGAACGGCCGGGCGGAAAGACGAATCCTCCTTCAGCCATCGGACCAGGGCGATTCAACGCTTCCATTTATGGCCCATGATCCACCTCCCCACTTCGGGCGTGACCATTTCACTTTGGGTCATCGTCCTGGTTTCCTTCATCGGCGGGTTGTTCGCCGGTTTTCTCGGGGGCGGGGCCGGTTACATCCGGATGCCGATGCTGGTTTACGTTCTCGGAATTCCCACGCATCTGGCGGTGGGAACGGACCTCTTCGAGATCGTCATTTCTGCCAGTTACGGGACCTTTAGTCACGCGATCAAAGGGAACGTCGACATCCTGATCGCGTTGGTCATGCACACGGGGGCGGCGATCGGCGCCCAGATCGGCGCCATCTCCACTCAATATTTCACCGGTCCGAAGATCCGGCTGGCCTTCGTGCCGCTGCCACTTATCGGCGCGGCGATTGTGATTTATACTTTGGTGACCGGAGAAAAACTTTAACTCATGCGCGTTCTGATTTGCAGCGATGGCACCGACCCGGCGGACAAGCCGGTGCGGCTCGCCGGCCTGCTGGCTGGTCCTTGCCACGCGGAGACGACGTTGCTCGGAATCGCCGAGGTTGCTGGGGAGGAAGGGCCCTTGCGCACGGCGCTGGAAGGGGAGGCGGAAAAGCTGCGCGGTTTCGGTGTTTCGGCCGAACTCGTCTTGCGAACTGGCGAACCGATCCGGGAAATTCTGCACCAGACAACCTCCGAACCCTACGACCTTACCATCATTGGCGCTGAGCCCAAAGGAACGACTGGCCTCTACTGGCGCGCGGAAAAAAGCTACGAAGTCATCAAGGCGATCCCGTCGCCGGTTTTGCTTGCGACCGGCGCATGCGAAACGCTGAAGAGCTTTGTTGTTTGCACTGGGGGAAAAAATTTTATCGATGCAGCCGTTGAGCTGACGGGCAAAGTCGCGGCGGCCGTGGGTGCCTCGGTTACGCTCCTGCACGTGATGGCCGAGCCGCCGGCCATCTATGCCGATCTCGTGCAGTTGGAGGAAGACGTCGAACATCTCCTGGACTCTGGCTCCGAACTCGGCCGCAATCTGCTCGCGCAGAAGAAAAGCCTGGAAGCCCTGGGCGTCGTGACGGAAGTGCGGGTGCGCCACGGACTGGTCCTCAGCCAGGTTTTCGCCGAGGTGAAGGAACGGAAACACGATTTGATCGTGACTGGCTCTTCCCCGACGCGCGGGCCGCTCGGCCACTACATCATGGGCGACCTGACCCGAAGCATCGTGAATCGAGCCAATGTGCCAGTGCTCGTGGCCAGGGCCGGTAAATCGAGTGAAGCGGTGAGGCCGAGCTTTTGGACCGCGTTGAAACAGATATTCGCTTCGAGCAGGGGTGCCGAAACGCGGGACCCCGCGGGCTAGAGAACCGGCTTCGCTCACCGCGCAGCTTGCGGCTTGGCGAGTGGGTGGCATGTTCCCCGCGTTCCGTAGTCAGGCCGAAGTAGCTCAGTTGGTAGAGCAGCTGATTCGTAATCAGCAGGTCACGGGTTCGAGTCCCGTCTTCGGCTCCACCACGAGGGAATTCCTCTCGCAGCCACCGAGGGTCAAAATGCGGCCACAAGGCCAATGGAGAAGGCATATCCTTGCGCCGCAGAAACTGCGGATTCTCGCACCGTCGATAGCAAATTCCCTTTCAACGAGAAAAGGTAATTTCTTTAACACCGGCCTTCAGGTCGGCGGGACGAGGCCATTCGCAGCCGAGCCGTTTCAACGGCTTTCGTCGTCGCGCCACGACAGTCCATGTTCCAGAAGGCCAATGAACAAGGCATATCTTGCGCCGTGGAAACCGCAGACCTTCTCTCCGTAGAAAGCAGATTCCCTTTTATTGAGAAAAGATGCTTTCGCTAACACCGGTCTTCCGGCCGGTGCCACGAGAACCATTCACGACCGAGCCGTTTCAACGGCTTTCGTCGTGTCGGGATAGTCCCTATCCATCATTGCGCAGAAACACCGGCCTGAAGGCCGGTGTTAAACTTCGGTGTCGCTACACCCCCGTGATCTCCCGCCACCAAAGCCCGACTCAAAGAGAGACGACGAGACATAACACTGCGGAATCAAAACATGGACAAATAACGCGAGTGCGGGAGGAAGCGACGTGTGACGAGGTATGCCGCAATCGCCAGCGCCGACACCAACCAGAAGGCGACGAGGATCGTGTAATCGCTCATGCGATCTAACGAGAACGAGCTCAGGCGCCGCTGGCAGAAGCGAGCGTTGACTGCGATGGAGGCGTTTTCATAAGGAAAATGATGGTCCCAGCGGCCAGCGGTTGCCTGCAGCGATGGGTTAGGTCTTGGTTTCTTCGAGAATCCATCTTGATTCTGGGTTTTTAGAATGTCGCAGAGCCCACTCTCGCTGCAACGCGTGGCATTTCGGACAGACATACACCGAAGCCCATTCGGGGTGGGCGGGAACTTCACAACCGCCGTTCACATAGGCGTTTGCGTTCGGGAATTGGCGACTCGCCTCTACCCAGGCGTCATCGTATACGGGTAGTCCGTACGACATCGCGACTTTCTGGCGCTCCATTCGGATGTGATGCACCTGGCAGATACCAGTCTTTTGAGCGCGGAAATGCGCGTCGAGTACCGGCCCCCAGCTTTGCTGCCGAGCGCACGCAGCGATGACGAGCGCGACCACAGCAATCAATGAGCATCGCATAGACCTAACGAGACAAGATGAGCGATCGCCGCCGAGGGCGAGCGCAGATGGCAGTGAACGGGTCGTGGCGACGCGAAACGCAGACGCGCAGCGGGCGGCGGTTCGCTCCGGCGCTTGGTTAGGCCTGTTTGCTCTCATGGGTAAACTGGATGCGTCAGGACAATCGCTCCGCCATCCTCGCGCCACTTGCCGTCCGCTTTTCGTGCGATGCGGTAGCTGCTGTTTGGGTTTGCTCTGTAAAGCACGTGAATCTCGTTCTCGCTGACGATCTCGTATGCGCCTGGCCTCGCGTGCAGGAAAGGCTGGACCGCGACAGTCGCAGCACGCAGGTCTTCGGGCGAGACTCTGGCGAAGGTCCCCCATACCGGGATGCCATCGTATGTCCTGCAACCGGCAGCGAAACTCGCTACCGCCAAGAGCAAAAACCAGCGAGCGCGCATAGGCCTAACGAGAACAAGATGAGCGACGGGGGACGAGGGCGCGCGTCACTCGGAGTGAATGGGTGGAAATCATATCAAATGTGGAACGCACCGCGGTCCGCTGTTCGCTCCAGCGCCTGGTTAGGCTGCGTTGGGGAGGCGTCACTTGTGCTTGGTCAGGATAATCGTGTTGCTTTTAAACGTGCCACAGCGAGTGCCCCAAAACTCGGCCGACATCTCGGCGAACTCGTCGGCTGTGAGCGCTATCTCAACAACGATTTCATCGCGGAGCATCGTCCGTCCGGCAAGCAACCGATCCGCACTATGGTGGTCCACCGTGTGGGCTCCGCCGCGAAAACTTGGCAACGTCTTGCCAGAGCGACTCGAAACCATCTGAGAAAAACCATAGGACTCCATGTTCGGAATCGGCCTCGGTTCTCTCGGCGCTGTTGAACCAGTAAACGTCGAAGAGAACCTTGCCCGAGGTCGGAACGATAGACGAGCGAGGTGCGATGAAGACTTTCACGTCTCGCGCAACCGCAGCACACTGACTGGCAAACGCCAAGATGCAAACCAAGAGAAGCGTGCGCATGAGCGGCCTAACGAGAATGCGGCTCAATTATTACGCCTTTAAAGACGTATTTTTTGGGTCTAATCAGCTTGAGTTTGGGCGAGACTCTTCGCAGGAGGGGGAACATGCCTCAGAATTTGGCTTTTGAGAAAAGCAGAAGCAAGGAGAATGGACAGCTTCGCCCCGTTAATCGCGCGAGGCCCGGCTGTGGTTGAAAAAAGCGCGATCACCATGCCTTCTTCCTCGCGGGCAGAAACGAATACTGGTAACGCTCGAAATGCGTTTATCGCCTATGAAGACAATCTCTCTGCTGGTTTTCTCAATTGCCTCTGCTTTCCTGCGCGCGGAAGCAGCGGACAACGCCGTCTTGCGTGTCGGGCACTTCCCAAATATCACTCACGCCCAGGCCCTCGTGGCGCACAATCTGACACGGCAAGGCAAGGGCTGGTTCGAAGAGCGGCTTGGACCCGGCACCAAGATCGAGTGGTTCGTTTACAATGCCGGCCCGAGCGCGATGGAAGCGGTCTTCGCCAACTCGATTGATCTCACCTACGTCGGCCCGGGACCGGCGCTCAATGCTTATACGAAATCGAACGGGGCCGAAATCCGGCTGATCGCGGGATCGGCTAACGGCGGCGCGGCCCTGGTAGTGCAACCGAACCAAAATTTGAAAGCGCCCGCTGATTTTCGCGGGAAGAAAATTGCGACGCCGCAGCTCGGAAACACGCAGGATATTGCCTGTCGCGCGTGGTTAATGGCGGGCGGCCTGAAAATCACGCAACTCGGCGGAGACGCGCAGGTTTTGCCGACGCAAAATCCCGATCAGCTGGCCTTGTTCCAGCAAAAGAAGGTCGATGCGGTTTGGACGATCGAGCCGTGGGTTTCACGCCTGGAACGCGAGTCGGGAGGAAAGATTCTCATCGAGGAACGCGATGTCGCGACGACAATTTTAGTCTCTAGCGTCAAGTATCTGGCTGAACATCGCGATCTGGCGAAGAAGTTCGCTCAGGCGCACGCGGAGCTGACGGACTGGATGCTGAAGAACCCGGAAGAGGCGCAGAAAATCATCAAGGCCGAGTTGCTTGAAGAAACCAAGGGCGAGGTGGCGCCGGAGTTGATCGCGCAGTCATGGAAGCGGATTGTTTTCACTTCCGAAACACCGCGCGCCGCGGTCGAGGGTTTTATGCAGAGCTCGCTCAAGACAGGCTTCATCAAGACCGCGCCGGACCTCTCCAAGCTGTTCGAGAAACTCTGATGTCGCTCCAGGAGGAGTTAATTGGGCCGCCGCCGGCGAAGCTCATCGTCGACAATGTGTCGAAGTGGTTTCGGACCACGCGGCAGACGGTGCATGCGCTGGACAGCGTCTCGCTCAACATCGGGGAAGGGGAATTCGTTTGCCTGGTCGGACCGAGCGGGTGCGGCAAATCGACCTTGCTCGATATCATTTCGGGACTCGAAACACCTGACGACGGACGAGTCATGGCCGACAACGAACCTGTGCTCAATCCCGGCCGGCATCGGCTCGTCATGTTCCAGGAATCGGCCCTCTTTCCCTGGCTCGACGTCATCGGCAACGTCATGTTCGGGTTGAAACTCAAACCCGGCCTGAAGCACAAGGAACGGCTCGAGGTCGCGAAGTTTTTTCTGCATCTGGTCGGCCTGGAAAAATTTTCGGCCGCGCATGTGCATGAGCTTTCCGGCGGAATGAAACAACGCGTGGCCCTGGCTCGGGCGCTCGCGCCGAATCCGCGCGTTTTGTTGATGGACGAACCTTTCGCCGCGCTCGACGCGCTCACCCGCGAGCAACTCTACAGCGACATACAGGCGATCTGGCAGAAGCGCCGCAAGACGATTGTCTTCGTCACCCATAACGTGCGGGAAGCCGTCTGCCTGGCCGACCGCGTCATCCTGTTCTCGCGCAATCCCGGCCGCATTCGCGAGCAATTCGACATCCCGCTCTCACGCCCGCGCGACATCAACAGTATCGAACTGGCCGAGCACGCCGGCAAAATCACTCGCGCCTTGAAAGGACATTCAGCCGGGGAGGTATCCGATTCATGAGACGCGCTCTCCTCGCCACTTTGTTCTTCGTCGCCCTCGTGGCCATCTGGCATTTCGTTGTCCAGGCGAACATTTGGTCGCCGGTCCTCCTGCCGTCGCCCCGAAGTGTGGGCGAATATCTCCTGAGCGCGGCGCGAGACGGGACGTTGCTTCAGGCCACGACCGTGACCGTGCGGCGGCTTTTGGTTGGTTACTTCATCGGCATCGCGATCGGACTGCCGCTTGGGCTTTTCACCTCCGCCTTTAAGTTCATGGAAGATACGGTCGGCGTCCTGGCACTGGGCCTCCAGACCTTGCCCAGCGTCTGCTGGATCCCACTCGCTCTGCTGTGGTTTGGGCAGACCGAAAGCGCCATGTTGTTCGTCGTTATCATGGGGACCGTCTGGTCGGTCGTAATCGCGACCGATACTGGCGTACGCAATATCCCGCCCATCTACGCCCGGGCCGCGCGGACAATGGGATCGAGAGGCTTGCACAAATGGACGAAAGTCATTTTGCCGGCTTCGCTGCCCTACCTCGTCAGCGGAATGAAGCAAGGATGGGCCTTCGCCTGGCGGTCGCTCATGGCGGCCGAGATTTACGTGACCATTTTGACCGGCTTCGGGCTCGGCCACCTTTTGCATTACGGGCGCGAACTGCACGCGATGGACCAGGTGATCGGCGTAATGCTGGTCATTGTCGTGATTGGCTTGCTGACCGACAAGATCCTGTTCGCGCCGATCGAGCGCTTTCTCCATCGGCGGTGGGGTACCGGTCTAAGATGAGTCACGAGCTGACGCGGTCGCTTCTTCAGGGAACGGCACGGCGGCAGACGATTTTGTGGGTCGTGGTCTGGCTCGTCGCGCTGGTGCCAATGATCTACGTGACCTATCTGGTCCGGCATTACGGAGTGGAAGTGCCGATCCTCGATGATTGGGCTATGGCGCCGCTGATCGTCAAGGCGCACACAGGCCAACTCACTTTCGCGGATCTCTTCGCGCAACAACAGGAAGCCCGGACCTTGCTGCCAAAACTGATCTTCGTCCTTTCGGCGGCCCTAGGTCATTGGGATGTGCGCGACCAGATGATGCTTTCTGTTGTCAGCTGCTGGCTCACGGTCGCGGCCATTTTCATCCTGCTCCGGCGTTCGCAGCTTAGTCTTCCAACTGTCGCCATTTCCCTTTGGCTCGCCGTTCTCGCCATCTTCTCTCTCGCGCAATACGAGCTCTGGATTTTTGCTTCCGGCTTTCCCTCTTTCCTGCCCGCACTTTTTCTGGTCACCGGATTGGTGGTCGTCGGCGCCCGGCATTCCATCGCCTGGAAGTTCTTCCTTTGTGCGGCGTTGGCCACGGCGAGCACTTTCACTTTAGCCCATGGCTTGCTCGCGTGGGGCCTGACGTTTCCGGTGCTTTTGCTGAGCCAACGCGTTCCGCGCTGGCGAGCCTGGCTCGGTTTCTGGCTCGGGTCTTGTGCGGTCTGTTTGACGATCTATTTCTGGGGATATCGAAAACCGGACTATCTCCCCGACTTCATTCCAGCGGTTTCGCCGCTCCAATATCTGCTCTTTCTCCTGCAGTTCCTCGGCGGTGGCCTGGCCTATTCGGTTAAGGACCACGCCAACCTGGCGGCGAGCGTCTTCGGCGCCGCGCAACTCGCGTTTTACCTGTTCGCGGTGGTTTTTGCCTTGCGCAGATTTCGAGATCGCGCGCTTCTCGCGACAATGCTTCCCTGGTTTGCCATCGGGTTGTACTCGCTCGGTAGCGCTCTCCTGGCCGCTCTCGGGCGAGTCGGCTTCGGCGCCAGCTATGCGTTGGCGTCTCGCTACGTCACTTTCTCGCTTTATCTGACCGTGGCGGTGACCGTGCTTCTGGCGCTCATCGCACGCGAAATCATGAGGGCGCACCCGGCAAAACGCGCGCGGATAGTCGTCGTTGTCATCAGCCTGTTTTTGGCCGTGTGCTATCTGATTCCTTACAAGACCTGCTCCGCCAACACCCTCTTTTTCCTGCGGGCATCCTCCGTGAAGTACAGGCTTGCTCGGGGCGCGGTCCTCTTCAGCGGCGCATTCGATACTTCAGAAGCGATCAGGAAAACAGCCTATCCGGATGACGCCGACGTCGTGGTCCGGAATGCGGCGGCTCTGGACGAGTTGAAGTTGATTCGTCCCCCGCTGGTGCGAACGAATCATCTGAATGCTCTCGTCCTTCAAGACGCGGACGACAGGCGCGCCTCCGGCGCCTGTGAAACGCTCTCTCCGCTCCCGGAATCTTTCCGGGCTTCCGGCTGGGCAATTCTCAACGCGAACGGCCGGCCGGCCGATGGCGTGGTGGTCGCTTATCAGGATCCCGGACGTCAGGAATGGATTGCCTGCGCGATTTCTGATTCCTTCGAAATGCGGCTGGATGTCATGAAACGGTTTCGGAGCATAGACTTTTTTTGGTCCGGTTGGACGGTGACATTTTCGCGAAGCGCCATCCCCGCCGATGCGAAGCTCTCCTTTTGGGCGGTGAACGCGGACGAAGGAACGTTGTATCGATTGGAGGACGCTTTTTCCTCCAGGAGTCCATGAGATCATCCGGTTCTCCGAGAATAAATCGCGGCAAGAGCTACCCATGTCTCCGGAAGAAAACGACATCATGCGCTCGGTCGAGGACCACTATTGGTGGTACCAGGCGTTGCGTCCCCATGTCGTCGCGGCGCTGGAGCCGGACACTCCGGATTTTTCGTTGCTCGATGCCGGCTGCGGCACGGGCGGAATGTTAAAAGTGATCCGAGAGAAGTTTCCAGCCGCGAACCTAACTGGGATCGATCGGAGCGCTCACGCCTTGGAACTGACCGCCGAGCGCGAGACAGGGGCGAAGCTGAGTGTTGCCAGTGTGGAAGAGCTTCCCTTTCCGGAGAACTCCTTCGATTTCGTCATCTCTCTCGATGTGCTGACCGCGATTGGCCTGGATGATTCACTCGCGACGCACGAATTCCATCGCGTGCTTCGTCCGGGCGGTCGACTCATCTTGAACTTGGCCGCGCTCGAATTCTTGAAAGGAGCGCATGACTGTGCCGTGGACGCGGATCGCCGTTATAACCGGCGCCAATTGCAGACGCTGCTGGAGGGCGCCCATTTTCAGGTGGAAGGATTGACCTACTGGAATGCGACCCTCACTCCTCCCATCGCGCTCGTCCGGTGGCTGAGTCGAGCTCGTGCGCAGCGCGATGAGCGGCCGCGATCAGATTTCACCGCGGTTCCGCCCGTCGTGAATTCGGTCCTTCAGCGCGTCGCGGCTCTTGAACTGAGCGCCAGCCGTCACGTATCCTTGCCGTTTGGGACGTCTCTCTTTGCCGTCGCTCGAAAAAATGGCTGAATCCACACCACATCTCAGCATCGTCATTCCGCTTTTCAACGCGGCGCTCACGTTGCCCGCGCTCTGTCAGGAAGTGTCCGCATTGGAGATTGCCGGCGGCCTCGAATTGGTCCTGGTGAACGACGGTAGCCGCGACGACACGGAAGCGATTGCGTTGAAATTGACCCGGGAAAGTCGCATCCCGATGACGTTCGTCAGTCTGTCGCGGAATTTTGGCGAACACAATGCCGTCCTGGCCGGTTTGCGCGCCAGCACCGGCCACTACGTCGTCACGATGGATGACGATCTGCAAAATCCGCCCTCGGAAGTGCTGAAACTTCTAGCCGCGGCGGAATTGGAACAGCGGGATGTCGTTTACGCGATCTATGAGCGGAAACAGCATGCCTGGTGGCGGAACTTCGGCAGCTGGCTCACCAATACCATTGCGGATTACGTGGTCGAGAAACCAAGAAAGCTTTACCTGTCGAGTTTCCGCTGCATGACCCGGCTCGTCGCGGATGAGGTTGCCAAGTCACGGACGCCCTATCCCTATATTGACGGGCTCATTTTCCAAATCACGCAAAATGCCGGCGCCGTGCTCGTTCGTCACGTGGGACGCGGGCAGGGGAGAAGCGGTTACACCTTCCGGAAGTTGGTCCGGCTCTGGATGAGCATGCTGGTCAATTTCTCGGTCCTGCCGCTACGCCTCATGACGTTCGCCGGGATAATCACGAGTGCGCTCGGTTTCCTGGCAGTGATCGAAGTCCTCTTCGAACACCTCTTGAAGAGAAATCCCACCGGCTGGAGCTCGCTCATGGCGGCAATTCTCTTGCTGTCCGGAATGCAGTTGCTTCTGCTCGGTATCATGGGTGAATACGTCGGCCGGATCTATCTCGGCATCAGCGAAAAGCCACAGAGCGTGGTTCGAACAACGTTCAATTCCACTGGGAGAGATTGATTTGCTGACAATAGCCCAGCATTTTAATGCTGGGAAAACTGTGGTACAACGAATGTCGAAGTCCCGCGAGGGGCGAAAGGAGCGTTCCCCCTATGCATTCCTTCAACAGTTGTCTCGTTCATTGTGTTTGGAGCACAAAAAACCGCGTTTCCCTCCTAGATTCAAATTTGCGCGAACGTCTTTGGCCGTATCTCGGTGGCATCGCGAGAGAAAACAAAATGAAAGCGTTGGCCGTGGGCGGAGTGGACGATCACGTGCACATCTTAGTATCCCTGCCTGGGACCCTGTCCGTTGCTAAGGCAATACAGCTCCTCAAGGGCAATTCGTCAAAATGGATTCACGAAACTTTTCCCGGACAGACCAACTTCGTCTGGCAAGAAGGTTATGGCGCATTTAGCATTGGCGTTTCCGTAGTAGGAGCGACAGAGGCGTACATCCGAAACCAGGAAGAGCACCACAGAAAGCGCACGTTTCGCGAGGAATTTGCCGCAATGCTTCGCAAACATGGCTGGGAGTTTGACGAGCGGATGCTTGATTGAGGGCACCTTCCGTCCCAGACGGGACTTGTTTCCCAAACACTGTTTTCCCAGCGCTGAAGCGCTGGGCTATTTTCGGAGAATCGCACGGTCAACGATCACGCGTTGGCCTGCCACACCGTCAGGGGGCGTTTGGCGTTCCCCACCGATCGGTGGCCGTTGCTTGTGCCAATCTGTACTCTGTTCGTAAGCGTGCGCGATCTGCAGGATCCGCCCTTCATCCAAGGCTTTGCCTAACAACTGCAACCCAATCGGCAATCGAGTTCCAATTTCGGTCTGGGCAAACCCGCACGGCAGGCTGATCCCGCAAATACCGGCCAGGTTCGCCGCATTCGTGAAAATATCGGCCAGGTACATCTGCAACGGATCGGAGCTTCTTTCGCCCAGCGGGAAGGCCGGGACCGGTGACGTCGGCGAGACGAGCGCGTCCACCCGGGCGAAGGCCTCGGCGAAATCACGGCGAATCAGCGTCCTCACTTTTTGGGCGCGCGCGTAGTACGCTTCGTAATAGCCGGAGCTGAGGACGTAGGTGCCGAGAATGATTCGCCGCTTTACTTCCGGACCGAATCCTTCTTCCCGCGTCCGGCTATAGTGGTCGAGCAGGTTCAGCGGCTTCTCCGCGCGATGACCGTAGCGAACGCCGTCGAAGCGCGCGAGATTCGCCGACGCCTCCGCGCTCGCGATCATATAATAGGAAGCGATCGCGTATTCTGTGTGGGGCAACGACACATCGATGATCTCCGCGCCTAACGAGCGAAAATGCGCCACCGCCTTGTCCACCGCCGTCCTGACCTGCGGATCAATTCCCTCGATCATGTATTCCTTTGGCAGCCCGAGCCGGATTCCGCGCAGGTCGCGCCCGAGATTGGCGGTATAATCGGGGACCGCTTCGTTCAAACAGGTCGAGTCCTGCGGGTCGGGCCCGGCGATCGCGTTCATCAATAAGGCCGCGTCGCGCACCGTCCTGGTCAGCGGGCCGGCTTGATCGAGCGAGGAGGCGAACGCGACCAGACCGAAGCGTGAAACGCGGCCATAGCTTGGTTTCATTCCCACCACGCCGGAGAATGCCGCCGGCTGCCTGATCGATCCGCCCGTATCCGTTCCAAGCGCACCGAACGCCGCATCCGCCGCCACCGCCGCGGCCGATCCGCCACTGGAGCCGCCGGGCACGCGCGAAGTATCCCAGGGGTTTCGAGTGATTTTCACGCTCGAGTTTTCCGTGGACGCGCCCATGGCAAACTCGTCCATGTTCGTTTTCCCAAAGGGAATCGCGCCCGCCGCCCGGAGTTTGGCAATAACCGTCGCGTCATAAGGCGCCCGATAGTTCCGCAAGATTTTCGACGCGCAGGTGCACGGCTGCCCTGCCACGCTGATGATGTCTTTGATCGCGATGGGCACGCCCCCGAGTGGCAAGTTCACATCAACGCCTTCGGCTCGTCTGAGCGCCTCCTCGAAATCGATCGAGAGATACGCGTCGATCTGGGGCTCTGTTTCCGCGATCCGCGCCTGGAGAGCCTCCAGCACCTCCCGGGGAGAAGCCTCACGACGGCGAAGAAGAGGCTGGAGCTCGGCGATACTCAACGCCGTCAAATCGGAAACATTCATTCCACCACTTTCGGAACGATGAAAAGGCCGTTGGTCTGTCGGGGTGCATTGCTCAATGCCTCTTCCACGCTCAGCCAGTTCCGAGGCTCGTCTTCGCGAAAGACATTGAAAATCGGGACCGCATGGGCGGCCTCTTCCACCGCGCTGGTATCCAGTTCCCGCAATTTCTCCGCGTACTCGAGAACTCGTCCGAGCTGGGCCTGAAACAGCTTCGTCTCCTCCTCAGTGAGATGGAGTCGCGCCAGCTTCGCGACGTGCGCCACGTCGAGTTCAGCGGTCTCGGACATGCGGCGCCAGGCTAGAAACGAAAATGGCTCACCAGCCAGACGACGGCGACAGCTAGCGCGATCACCAGGACGAGAAAAATGATCCGGCCTTCGCGCCGTTCCTTGCGTAGCGATCCGCGCCGGCTGCTCGTGTGCCCGTCATCGCCCCAGCGTTTGTCCTGGAGCGCGACCGAGACATTGAGGCGGCTGCTGCCTTCATTCGCGCGGACCAGCAATTCATCCCGTTGCCGGCGAGTGGTTTCCTCGGCCACGCGCGGCGCGTCCGCGACAAAGCGCTCGAGCTTTTCCATTTTGCCGCGCAGCTCCGATTCGCGCTGAGCGAGTTCTTCCTGTTTCTGGTTGAGCGGCGTTCCGGCTTTAGGCGTTCGGCGGCGCATGCGGAATCACTGACCCTTCACGGCCATCCAGAAGAAAACCAGGAGTGCGAGCATCCCAAAAATAATCAACGGGAGCGAGAGAGCGAAACCAACCTGCACCCATTGCGCGAACGATTTCCCGCCGCCCAGTCCGGAAAGGCTCGGCGCGGCGTCCGGTAAATCCAGGTCGTCAGATTGATCGCTGTTTCCAGCTTCGAGGCGGCTCCGCTGCTGACTGAACTCCGTCCGGGCATCGTCCACCGTGCTGAGCGCGCGGCTCAACTCTTTCGGCAGCTCGGCAGGGTTCCAGGTCTTGGGCTCGATCGCCTCGAGAAGTTGCAAATGTTGCGTGAAGCTTTCGTGGGTCGAGCGAATTTGTTCGAGTTTCTTCTGGGAATCGTACCCTTCGCGTTCGAGGATTACGAGCGACCGCGACAGCTTGTCCGTCATTTCCGCGCGCCCGCGTTCGAGTTCTTCCTGGCGCCGGCTTAGCTCTTCCAGTTCGCGTTTTTGTTTCTCGATTTGCTCCGACTGCCGCTTCAGAAGCATGAGTTGCTCCTGCGCCTTTTGGACTTGGGAATCGAGATGCTCGGGCGACATCGCCTCTTCTTCGCTTAGCTCCAGCATTTGTTCGATCGGTCGTATTCGTTCTGCCATGGCAATCGGTTTGGCGCAGCGCTCGATCAGGCACGACGAATCGCGCGCGGCTGAAATGATATTAGCGGGCGAACTTCAGAATTCCACCATTTTCCCCGAGGACTTTTGAAATGTTGGCAGCGAAGGCGCTCGGCGATTCGCGCGGCTGGGTTTGCGCATTAACATATCCAAGGCGCACGAGTGATGCGTCGTCTTATGTCGGATCAAAATGCAAGATCGTCCGCCGCGGCTTCAGCCGTTCAGGCAAATTTGGAATCGCCCTCGCCAGGCCAGAAAATCTATGACGAGGCGGTTTTTCTCTCCGGCTGGATTTACGCGCCGGGCCGCGATCCGGACTCCTGCCGGGTTCGCGCCTATCTCGACGATTCCTGCTTCGCGGAAACAGGAATTCTTTCCTACCGCGCCGATGTCTGCGAGAAACTGGCCCTTTCCCGCGACGTCCTGACCGGCTTCAGAATGCTGGGTAAGATTCGGCCCGCTGTGACAACGTCGTCCGCACGCGAAGCAACGTTGCGCATCGTTGCCTGATGGGATGACGGCGTTTCGAACACGGTAGCCGAGCAAACGGTATTGCTCGTTCCGGCGTTGTTGCCCGCCCGTCCCTACGGAGAGGTCGTCTTCCCGGAGAACGAAACTTTGCTTCATCGTGAAAACATTTACGGTTCCGGTCCCCCAGCGGAGGAGCCCGGAATCGAGGTCTCCAATTTGCTCCGGGAATATTTGCCGGAACGCTCTTCGGTGGTGGACGTCGGTTGCGGCGCGGGCGCGTATGGACCGGGGCTGATGGCCGCGGGACACGACTGGCTCGGGTTGGAATCGAATGCCCATTGTTGCGACCTTCTCCAGCGCCGCCAGCTGCCTTTTCGCCGGGTCGATCGGGAATCGGGCGACTTGCCCTGCGCCGATGGCGAATGGGATTGCGCGATTTGCATCGAGGTGCTCGAGCACACCAAGGACCCGGAGACGTTTCTTCGTGAAATCGCGCGCGCGATCCGGGGCCGCGCGCTCTTCTCCGTTCCCAACATGGAAGTGCTGCCCTACTTTCACGACTGGCGGGTTGTGCCCTGGCATCTGCTCGAAGGCGATCACAAGAATTTTTTCACCCGGGCCAGCTTGCGCAGCTTGCTCGCGCGGTTCTTTCGCGGCGTGGAAATTTTCTCCTATGGCGAACATCCGCTGCGAACGCCTGAAGGCGTACCGCTCCATCAGTCATCTGTTCGCCGTAGCGGATAAGTAGAATCCGAGCAACTTCGCCGGTCATCCCGAGCCGCGCAGACGGCGAGGGACCTCGCAATCGAACGCCGAATTGCTTGCGCCTTTCAACGTCGACCGCAGAGCGGCCAGGTCGTGGCGCAAGCGTATCGATCTTGAAGTTGTGAGGTTCCTCGCCGTCTGCGCGGCTCGGAATGACATCGTCTATCGAGCTTCCTCTAACAGCGCGGACCAACGTTCGACCTCCGCATCATACGCGCCGCCGGTCAAGAATTTGAGCTCCGGCCAGGTGGCATCGATGTGGTCACGCTGAAACGGTTTTGGTCCATGGAAATGGATGATTTTCGCCTCCGCCTTCGCGCCCCAATACGGTTTCCAATTTAACTCCGGTCGCAGCCGATCCCAGAGCGGGCCGGTCTCATCACGGTAGAACCAGCGATAGGCCGCTTCGTCCCACGATTCCTTCTCGAGCTCCGCCAGGTTTTCCGAAATATATGCGCGGAATTTCGGCAGGCTCTCGCGCAATCGGTTGATATTCATCAGCATCACGCCCGTGTTCATGTTCACGTAATCGTCCTGCGCCCCTTCCGGAGCGACCGCGAAATACTCGCAAGGGTTTGCCTCCAACTCGGGGACCACTTCCGCCGCGAAAATCACATCGCAGTCTGTATAAAGAACGCGGGCCGCCCCGCCCAGACGGCCGACAATCTCCGGAAGTTCCACCCGGGAGAAAGCGCCCGAAAGCGCCGGCGCGAGATGCGGGTTTCCTTTGCTGCCGGCCCAGTTCCGCCAGCGCATCACGGACAAAACTGCGATGCCGAATGATCCGAACCTCGTGTTTGGTTAGCCAAGCGGTGAAATCATTCTCGCCGCCATCGTAAATGCAGTGCGGAACGAGCGAGGTGAATTTCCGGGCCGTGTGGACCGCCACCATGATCATCTCGGCATACTGCCGAAACGCGGTTGAATCTTCAGTCAGCGCAAAAAACCACTTCATGATGATCGATTTTCAGCCTGGTTCGGGTTCAGAAATGGAAAAGCCATTTACCGGCGATTCTGCCGATAATCCAGATCAGCGTTGAATGGCTGGTCGCGGACGTCCAATCTTTGCTCATCACGATGGTATCGTCACCAAAGAACCGCGTCTTCTTCTGGATCTCGTGGGGGGCGATTCTTGTCCTGGCAATATTGTTCCGAATTTTGCCCATTCGATCCGGCTTGCCTTACAGCGACTATGTCGACGAGGGCCACGTGCTTCATCAAACGATCGACGCGTTCAACAATCGCAGTCTCGACGTTTACTGGTACGGCTTGCCCGCCCTCCCGGCCTATTGCGCGGGGTCGGTTTGCTTTCTTATGGACCGTTCTATCAGCATTTTCACGGTCACAGTTTTCAAGAAGACCTTCCCCGTGAGCGCGACCTTCCATCGTCGAAAGTGAATTATGATCTCATCGCTCCGGTCGAGCTCATTGTCGCTGGCCGGATGGCGACTGCTTGTCTGAGCATTGCCAGCGTGATTCTAGTTGGAATTTTCGCGGCCCGGCTGGCGGGGAACCAGGCCGGCCTCCTGGCCATGCTTCTGGTGTCGATATGTCCAGCGCTCGTGACTCGCGGGTCGATCGTAATAGTTGATACGTTCGCGACTTTCTTCGTGCTCGCGGTCCTTTACCTTTGCGCACGAATTAGGGCGGAAACGAGCCAACCCGCTTGGCGGGATGTCGCTCTGGCAGGACTCGCGACCGGACTGGCCTTTGCCTCAAAATACCCCGCCGCCACCGTCGGCGTGGCCGTTGTCATGACGATCCTCATGCTCCCGGTTCGATGGGGACACCGTCTGCAATTGTTTTTTCCTGCAGCGGCAGGGCTTCTTCTTGGAATTCTGGTGGGCGCGCCGATGACTTTTTTCAAGCCGATTACAGTCTGGCGCGACATTGCGGCTAACGTTCGAGCCTACGCCGAAATTCCTTCGTCGCAGGGTTACTTCGTTCAGGCGATCTCGACGATCGAACTGGGTGTCCCCTTGCTGCTTGTTGGGTCTGTCGGGATTGTCTTGATGCTGCGGCGAGCGGAGACACGAACCGTCGCACTTTGTTGGATTTGTTTTGCCGCGCTGCTGATGGCGTCGTTCATGGGCAAGTCCTTTCGACCGTTCCGCAGTTTCTTGCCTCTCATCCCGCCGTTGTGTATCGCGGCCGCGATCGCATTTTCTGCTCTGATCGACTGGGCGCGCAGAGGATCGCATGTGTGGCTGCGGTTCGGCGTAACCGTTGCCTTGATCGCAGGCTGTGCGGTCTCCCTCGGATTCTCATCATTCCGGCAGGTGCAGGGGCGAATGGCGCATCGGGATAGCCGCATCAAGGCGATCGATTGGCTCCGAGCAGCACGCCAGGCCAGAAGACTCAGTTCTTGGTATCCAAGAGCTTATGATTTTGCCGGCTGAATGGAAACGGGTCGCGGCCAGGTCGACGGTCGTTCCGTGGCTTGAAGCGGCGGATCTTATGCAACGGCAGCGATTCGATTACATCGTGACCGGCGAATTCGACCTTCGCCTGGCCAGCGATCCTAATGCGTGGTCCGCCTATCGGGATGTTTGGAAAGCAAGAACCTCAGCCATTGCCAGTCCAGGCCGACTTCGGGCAGGTCGTGACACCCGTGGTTCCCTTTGTCTGGCGGACGAACGAGGAGCGCATTCTCGTCCTGAAAGGGGATGGCCCATAATCGTCCGATCGCTGTCGCGACGCCAGATTAGTAGCCGCTCACGCGGGTAAGCCGAGGCGGGGCCATCTCCACAAAATCGTTCCAAGGATCAGGAAGGACACAAGACTGACAATCAACGCGGCCACCAAAACGGGATTACGGTAACGCAATTCCACCTTGTGGTTCCCCGCATCAAGTCAGCACGCCTAACAATCCGACATCGACTTTTAGCACCGGCCTGGCTTGCCCGTCCTGGAAGGCACGCCATCCGCGATCAAAAGGGGTTTGGAGCACAAGAACGCTTTTTTGATCGAGAAGCACCCGGCCTTCGAAGCGCGTTTGGCTAAAGGAGGTGAGCTCAAGGGCGGTCTGCCGGCGTGTGGACACCGCACCTTCGAGCGAGAAACTTCCCGGATCCAGCTGAAGGTCAGAAAGATCCGTTTGCGTAAGTCCTTGTTTCTCTCCTTCGCTCTCATTCGGCAGCACGACGGCTTGCAGTAGCGCGGCCGGTTTCTGGTCGGCCCGAAGTCTAAGAAAGGCCTCTTCGGTAACGTAGCGATCGAAGGTCAGTCCAAAGGGGAGGAATTGCGTGTTGTAGAACAGGTAGCCCGTCCCATAGCGCCGGACGCGCTCGTACTGCGCGTTTCCATCGAGTACCAGCGGGTTGTCCACCAGCGCATATTTCTCACCTGCGAACAAAGACAGGATGGGCTCATGGAGCAATCCAGCGTTCCAAGTGGCAGCGTCCACTGACGTTGGGTGGAATGGCGTTTACCGCGGTTAGAAAATTCGTGAAGTTCACGTTGTTAAATGACCTGTAGGACGAAGTGCCGTAGTAGCCGAACACCATGGCATCATTCACTGTGAACATAAGCGTGGAGCCGGATGGGTGTAGTTTTCTGACGCGAAAAAATTTTTCATTGTCGCTGGCCCTGATGTCACGCAGGGCCTCGACAACTTCGCCCTTATTGCCAACGCGGCTTGTTGCTTCCTCTCTGGTAAAGCTTTGGCGATCGGAAACCGTGATTCGATCGAACTGGACGAGCTCGATCGCCGATAGGCCGACAATGAGCCATGCCGCGAGTTGCTGTTTCTTCAATAATTGCCCGGCAGTTAGTAACAGTCCGTACAAGATCAAGAGAGTTGTGACTGCGGATCTTAAACTGGGGTTGATGAGAGTCCTGCAAGGGTTCGAAAGACACGAAGAGAACCCCCACCGACAGCATCGTCGTGGCCGAAAGCAGCCAAAGGCTGAGGGTGCGACCTTCGATGTAACAGGAAAAGACCATCATACTCAAGGTGATTATGCCAAGAACACCAAACAACGAATAGGCGCGGTAGTAGTTGCCTTGAAACAGCCAAAAGAGATACCGGAACCATGGAAACACGGTCGGGATCAGGATTCCTGCCAGGAACAAGAGAAAGATGATCCGACGGCTCCGTGTCCCGCGGACAAGCACCTGTGGCAGGAGGAGGAGACAAAGCAGCCCGCAATAGGCTAACGGAGCTTCGAGATAGTTCTTCCACCCTCGGAAGTCACTCCCTGTGCCGAGAATATCGTTAGCGAACGGCTTCAAGATCGCCGTGATGTAATGAAGCAGTGACTCAAAGCCGAAAAGAGGAGAGGATCTCAGCGTTGCCACGGGCGATGCGGCCCCGGAACCGCGGGGGCTGTTTAAAACGGCATGGAGATAAGGCAGGGTGACTATCGCACCAAGGCCGACCCCGAGAGCGGCGATAGCGGCAAGTTTAAGAGAGGCTTTTAGGATGACCCGCGGCTGCCATCCATATTGAACGAAAAGCCGTATAGGGACGTACAGTGAGAGGAACAAGGCGCAAAGATACAAGTGGAACGGCGTTATCATTCCGGCCAGCGCGACCGCGAAGGCAAGGATAAGCCATCGGCCCTGTTGCAGGGCCAGCTCCGTTCCTAACAATATCCCGGCGAAACAAACAACGTCGTCGGCGAAAGGATACCAGCAGCTGCCGATACACATGTAGGCCGAGAAAGAAAGAAGGAGCGCGCCCAGGAGGGGAGCCGGTGAATGAAGGCGGCGAAGCTGAAGAAACCGAAAAAAGAGCAGTCCGGCGATGAGACACTTCCCCAAATGTTGGAAGACCAGCGCCGCAGCAATCAAATTGGCGGGCAGCCAGGTTACCGGTTGCCAGATTAGATTGCCTGCGGCAACGGCAAGGTCCTGACCCATTCCGACGAGAACGACCACGAAGGGTAGCCCTGGCTCCGAATGTAGTTCGACAGGTGAACGAAATCAGTGTGAAAGGCGACGACCGAGTCAGTGCCGATGTCCTTGTAAAGAAGCACCCGATCCCCAAACAGAAAATCGCGAAAGATCAGCGCACCGACGAGAAGAAGGCAAAGTCCAGCGAGCAGGGTGGCGAATCGCGGCCAGCGAGTTTTCTCGGGAAGAATGGGGGTAAACGCACCGCCGCGCGCGGAAAGATCACGGTTGATGCGCACGTTGGCTGTTACCAACTGGCCGTCGTGGCGCCGATCGTCACCGCCGGTCCGTTGGGATGCGCCGGATTGTTATCGATCACCTGGACACTGGCATATCCACTCTCCTTCAACGCCTTGGTCAGGGATTCCAGCGTAAGCCAGGTGGCTGTCGCCGACATGCCGCTGAGCGGATCTGCGGCGCCGCCTTCGGGGTGGATCTCCCCTCGCAAATCGCCGAAAACAATCCCTGCGTCTGCGTCCGGGCGCGTAATGCGTCCAGATGAATAGATTGGGCGCGATGGCGGGCAGTTGTGAGATGAGCTTCCACGGTTCGGGCAGGTGATACATCAGGCCGGAACAAAAAACGGCATCGAATTTCCCAAACGTCGCGAGGTCGGTGTGCTCGAGGTTCGCCTGCGCAAATTCCGCATTTGAGACCTGCAAGAGCTCCTGAACGAACCGGGCTTTGCGCAAGTTGAACTCGCGGCCTTCCAGGGCGAGCACGCGTCTTACTCCTGGCCGTTGCGCCAGGATAAAGGTGTGCGCCCCTTCCAGCGACCCGAGTTCCAGGATCGTCTCGGCCCCGGGCGCGAAGCGGAAAAATTGCTCGACCCGGGCATCCCCGATCGCGCTGATGCCGCCGCCGTAGTCCTGCGCCGTCGATCCGGAACTGAAAAACCCACGGACCCAGTTTCGCGAACTCAGATGTTAATTCCGCATTCATGTCTTGGAGAGATCTGTTCTGCAGGCTGTTTATCTACCCGGCATCATTTCAACCAGCAACCCTTTGAAGTATTCCGTCTCCGGCAGCGTCGGAAGCACGGGATGATCGAGCGCCTGCTCGAAACGCTGGAGCCGGCGGGCCGAGCGGCGCGCATCCACCAGCGCGTCGGCGATCGTCTGGTTGAAAATGGTTTCGCTCACATGATGCGAGCAGGAGAACGTCGCGAGCAATCCGTCGCGCGAGAGCAGCTTGAACGCGCGGACGTGCAGTTCGCGATAGCCGCGCAGGGCGTCGCGCAATCCGCCTTTCGTTTTGGTGAAAGACGGGGGATCGAGAATGATGAGATCGTACTCGGCTTCCGCCTTTTCGGCCGCGCGCAAGAATTGAAACACGTCCTGTTCAATCCAGTCGACCGGCAATTTGTTGCGCTCCCCGTTTCGCCGCGCGCTGCGCGAGATTTTCGCGCGCTCGCTTCCACTGCGGTCACCTTCGCCGCGCCCGCGCTGCGCGCAAGCGAGCGCGAACGCGCCCTGGTTCGTGAAACAATCCAGCACCCGCCGACCCGCGCGCATGTCGCGCGACGGTTTCGTAATGCGCCACTTGATCCAGGTAAAAGCCGGTCTTCTGCGCGTGCAGGAGATCGATCATGAAACTGCAAGCCGGCGATCTCGATCTCCATTTCGTCGCGGCGGTTCGCCCATCAGGACGCCGCTCTGTAACTCCATCCCTTCCGCCCGCCGCACCGGACGCATCATTTCGCTCAATCATTGATTGCAGAGCAGGCGCCTCGCCTGCCGTTTGTCAACGCCTCGACGATCAGTCTCTTTCGCATATCCATCCCCAGCGTCAGCGTTTGCAGGACGGCATGATCGCCATAGCGATCCACGATCACGCCCGGCAATCCATCGCTCTCGCTCCAGACGACGCGGCAAAGTCGCGGATCGATCCCGCGGCGCTTCCGGTATTCCACCGCCTGCGCGATCCGCCGCTGGAAAAAATCGAGGTCGAGGTCCTGCCGCCGCCGCGAAAAGCGCCGGGCCACGATCTGCGATTTGCTGTTGTAAATGGCGCTGCCGAGCAAGTGATCTTGCCCTCCTTCAGCGAGATGACGTCACCATCGGCTGGATTGCCGAACGCCTTCAGAACTTCGCCGCGAAAACACCCAGTCGTGCCCATGGAAAATCCGCGCGCGGGGTTTGACGACGATTCCAGCCATGGGCTAATGATGTCGCACATATGCCGACCACTCCACTATCGAATGTCGATCTTCCCGGAATCAAGAAACTCCGCAGCGGAAAAGTCCGCGAAGTTTTCGATCTCGGCGATACGCTGCTCTTCGTCGTGACCGACCGCCTCTCGGCCTTCGACGTGATCCTGCCCGACCCGATTCCCGCCAAAGGCGCGGTCCTGAACCAGCTCTCCGCCTTTTGGTTCAAGCGTTTCGACAACATCGACAATCACTTCGTCACGGCCGACTTCGAGCAGTTCCCCGCTGAGCTGCAGCCATTTCGCGAGCAACTCAGCGGTCGCTCGATGATCGTGAAGAAAACGCAGCCGCTGGCGGTGGAATGCGTTGTGCGCGGGTATCTCGCCGGGTCTGGCTGGAAAGAATATCAGAAAAACGGAGAGCGTCTGCGGAATCAAACTGCCGCTCCGGTCTGCAACTGGCATCGCAATTGCCGGAGCCGATTTTTACGCCTTCAACCAAGAGCCGAGAAGGACACGATGAGAATATCGACATGGAGGAATGCGCGCGCATCCTGGGCGATGAGATGGCGAACCGGGTCAAGGATCTGAGTCTCAGGATTTATTCGGAAGGCCGCGAACACGCCGCGGACTGCGGCATTATCGTCGCCGACACCAAATTTGAATTCGGAACGGTCGACGGGAAACTTCTCCTGATCGACGAATGCCTCACGCCGGATTCCTCGCGCTTCTGGCCGGCGGATCAATATGTGGTCGGCCAAAGTCCGCCGAGTTTCGATAAACAATTCGTGCGCGATTATCTCGAGACGCTCGATTGGGACAAGACGCCGCCCGGCCCATCATTGCCGGCAGAGATCATCGAGAAAACGTCAGCGAAATATCGCGAAGCCTTCGATGCATGACCGGCGCGGAATTGGCCTGACGTAACTGTAGCGGCGGTCTATGACCGCCGGTCTTCGTCGAAAGCGAGTCCCGTGGCATTGCCATGCTCGGCGGTCATAGACCGCACGCTACGGAATCAACTCGCTCACCAGCGCCTTCTCTTCCTTCAACTCGGCGACGGATGCGTCGATCTTGGCGCGGCTAAATTCGTTCAGCGGCACGCCCTGCACGATCTCCCATTTCCCGCCAGCGGGTGCGAACTGGGAACGAACAGATCAAGTCCTTCCTCCACGCCGTAGCTGCCATCGGAGCAGACCGCCACGCTGTTCCAATCGCCTTCCGCCGTATCCGTGGTCAGTGAACGGACTGTATCCACGATCGCATTCGCGGCCGAGCCCGCGGAGGAAGAACCGCGCGCCTTGATGATGGCCGCGCCGCGCTGTTGCACCGCCGGGATGAACGTCTCCTTCAGCCAGCTCTCGTCGCCGATCACCTCCGCCGCCGACTGGCCCTTGATCTTCGCGTTGTAGAAATCGGGATATTGCGTCGCGGAATGATTTCCCCAGATGGTCATGTTCGTGACCTCGGTCACATCGACGCCCGCCTTTCTGCGCGAGCTGCGCCTTGGCGCGGTTTTCATCCAGCCGGGTCATGGCAAACCAGCGGTCGCGCGGAATCGACTTCGCGTTGTTCATCGCGATCAGGCAATTCGTGTTGCAGGGATTTCCGATCACGAGCACGCGCACATCGTTCGCGGCGTTCTTCTCGATCGCCTGGCCCTGGCCGATGAAAATCTTGCCGTTGATCCCGAGCAAATCCTTCCGCTCCATCCCGGCTTTGCGCGGAACACTGCCCACGAGCAGCGCCCAGTTCACATCCGCGAAATCCTTCGTCGAGGTCCGCCGTGGCGACGACGCCCTTCAGCAGCGGAAACGCGCAATCGTCCAATTCCATGACCACGCCTTTGAGCGCCTCGAAGCCGGCGGGATTTCGATCAGATGCAACTGGACCGGCTGATCCGGGCCAAACATTGCGCCGGAAGCGACGCGAAAAACGAGGGAATAACCGATCTGTCCGGCCGCGCCGGTGATCGCGACTTTGATGGGTGAAGTTCATGATCTTCTTTAGCCACAGATGGACACGGATGAAACACGGATTTTCGGAAAACCGAAGATTCTGCCATCCGTGAAAATCCGTGTTTATCCGTGGCTAGATTCTCCCGGTCTTCTCCAGCAGCGTCGCGGACCAGCCTCATGCGCTTTCGGACGCCGCGGCTCTTGTCCAAACCGTGCGACCGTCTTTTGCAGCCGCCGGCTCCAGTTCGAATTCGCCGCGGTGCCGGGAACGTTGAAGCGATCCTTCCGCGCCAGCAGATCGGTGATCATGACGATCGCGATCCAGGCATTCGCTCCGAAAGAGCGCCTTCTCATGACCGGCGCATAAAAATCGCGATCGATAATCTGCTCCGTCGTCGAGGCGGAATGCCGGCAAATTCGGCGATCTTGCGCAGATCCCGCGCGCTTGTTCTTTCGCCTCGGAGCTGCTTCGTCCAACGCTTCCTCCCACATGGCGCGAAGCGGTTTGTGATCGTGCGTCGCGTAGGTCGCGACGGAAAGCCGCTGATATTCGCTGCCCGGGATCGATCCGGCCGTCGGCGTGATTCTCCCACTGCGGAATCTTGAAACCGGCGATGCCTAACGACTGCAAACTCGGCCGCACATAAGGCGGCACCGTTCCCAAGATCTTCACCGACCACGCGCGTGTCGCCCGCCGCCTCCAGGACCATCCGCAGATACTCTTCGCCTTCGCGGCGGTTCGCCTCGCAGTTTTCCCACGTGGAATCGTCGCGCGGATAGAACTGCGGAATCGCTCCGCCGGTTCGTTCGCAGCATTTCGTCCCAGGAGAGCGGAAGAAATTCCGGATTGCGCTGCGGGTCGCCACGGGAACGCGTAGATCCGGTAGAAGCCGAGCACGTGATCGATCCGGAAGACGTGGAAGATCTTGCGCACGCCGCGGACCCGTTGCCGCCACCAGGCAAGATTGCGCGTCCGCATCACGTCCCATCGATAAAGCGGGATGCCCCAGTTTTGTCCCCATTTTTGGGTGAACTCGTCGTCCTTGAAATACGGCTCCGGCGGCGCGCCGCCGGACCAGTCGAGCGCAAACTCATCCGCGCCGCGAAAAGACGTCCGCGCTGTAATAGTTGACCCCGAAAGGGATGTCGCCCATCAACGCGACGCCGCGCTCTTCCGCGTACGCTTTCGCCGCGCGTCCATTGGTCGAATGCGACCCATTGGACATATTGGAAAAATGCCTGGCGCTCGTTGAATCGCGCCTGCTTTTCCGGCGGATTGCGCGGCGAGCCATTCGCGCGCCGTCCGCGGTGCGATGTTCCTCTCGCCAATGGTCCCATCTTCGCTGCCACCATTTTCTTCCATGAGCGCGCGGAAGAACGCGTAATCCGCCAGCCAGGCTGCCTCGGCTTCGCAGAAAGCCTCAAAGCCGCGTCGCGTGCGCCTGGATCGGCACTCGGCTCGCCGGGAAAAACGCGCGAACGACTTTTCCAGGAGTTCGCATTTCAGTCGCACGGACGCGATCATGCTTCACCGCGCCTTTGCGCAGTTTCTCGAGATCATGCTCCGCGGTCACCTCGTCGAAGTCTTCCTGCGACAGGTCCTCGGGCGATCCGGGCGCGAGATGCAGCGTCGTCGGCTCGAGCGCCACGGCGCTGATCGCGTTGTACGGACTGTGGTCGCCGCCCATTTCGTTGATCGGCAGAAGCTGGACGATCTTGAACCCGATCTCCGCCGCCCAATCGATGAACTGCGCGCAACGCCTCCAGATCGCCGATGCCCAGATCGGTTTCGGTGCGCAACGCGAAAAGCGGCGCCAGGACTCCGGCGATTTTCTGGTCAGGCGATTAGATTCATGCACTCACACAAAGGTCACAAAGGACACAACGTCCGCAATGCGCCCAATAATTCTTTGTGACCTTTGTGTCCTTCGTGTGAGGTCCATTCGTTGTGTGCGGGACATTATCACCGCCGCCGGACCTGCCAGTCCTCGACCAGTTGCGTCGGAATTTCCTTCAGGAAGCGCGAGGGCCGCTGGAACATGTCGCCGTAACCCGCGTTCAGGCGCATGTGCGGATAGGTGAGGTAAAGTTCATCCCGCGCGCGGGTGATCGCGACGTAAAACAGCCGGCGCTCTTCCTCGATCGCATCGCGCGTTTCCAGGGAGCGCGTGCTCGGAAACATTCCATCCGTCAGCCAGATGACGAAGACGGTGTGATATTCGAGGCCCTTGGCCTGATGCACCGAGGAAAGGTTAACCGCCTCGTTGTCCGCCGTCTGATCCAGCGCCGGCTCTGCATCGATGTTGCTGATCAGCGCCAGTTGCGAAAGAAATTCGTGCACATCCTTGAACTGCCGCGCGAAAGCCGCGAGCTGATTCAAATCCTCCCGGCGCAGCTCGTAGTTGGTGAAATTCGCCTTCGCGTAATCGTCGTAAACCGCTTCCACGATCGACGTGATCATTTCCGACGGCGGATTCGGCTGCCCGCCCGGCGCGATTTCATCGAGCGTGTGCGCCAGCTGTTCCCACGATTTCTTTGACTTCGCGCCCACCGCCATCGCCAGGAATCGCTCGCCAAAGTTGTAGCCGGGGTCGCTGACCCCGGTCGGTGTTGTTGTGCCAACGCTTTCAGAGCCGGGGTCAGCGACCCCAGCTACAGGCCCCAGCGCTTTTTCCCATTCGCGCCAAAGACTATCCGCGCTCTTGTTCCCCGATGCCCGGGCAGCAACTTCACCATCCGTTTGAACGCCACTTCATCGCGCGGATTCGCGATGAACCGGATGAACGCCGTCACGTCTTTCACGTGCGCCTGCTCGAAAAATCGAACGCCGCTCGTGATCACGTAGGGAATCCCGCGCCGGGAAAGCTCGAGCTGCAATTCGATGGCGTGATAATGCGCCCGATACAAGACCGCGATCTCGTTCAGCTCCACGCCTTCATCGCGCAGCTCCAGGATCCGCTGGGCGACGAAGAGCGCCTGCTCGCTCCCGTCGTTCAACCCCACCACGGCCGGCTTGACCGAATTCGTCGGCCGCGTCGCGCTCAGTTGCTTCCGGAACTGCTGCACGTTCGCGGCGATGGCCGCGTTCGCCACGCGCAGAATGTCCGGCACGCTCCGGTAGTTCATCTCGATCTTGAAGACCTGCGCGTCCGGATAGCGCTGGGGGAAGGCCAGGATGTTTTTGAAATTCGCGCCGCGCCACGAATAGATCGACTGCGCGTCGTCGCCCACCACCATCACGTTCCGGTGCTCCGACGCGAGCGTGTCGATGAAGTCGGCCTGGATCTTGTTCGTGTCCTGATACTCATCGACCAGGATGAATTGGAACTGGCGCCGGTAAAACGCCGCGATCTCCTCGTGCTCCTTCAGCATCCGGAGCGTCTTCTCGAGCAGATCGTCGAAGTCCATCGAGTTCGTGGACTTCTTCTTTTTCTCGTAGCGCGCGTGCACGTCCTTGATCTGGTCGAGCAGCGGCAGGAAATACGGAAACTTTTCCGCGAGCAACCCATCGATCGGCGTCTCGGTGTTGACGACGAAGCTGAAAATTTCCGCGAGCACATCGCCTTTTGGGAATCGGATCTCCTTCGGATTGATTCCCGCCGCCGCGACCACCGTATTGATCAGATCCTTCTGATCTTCGCGATCCATGATGCTGAACCCGCTCGAATACCCGAGGGCGCTGCCATGCCGGCGCAGCATTCGATTCCCGATCGAGTGAAAGGTTCCGCCCCACAGCCCGCTGGAATCCACCGGCAGAAGATTGGCCACGCGATCGACCATCTGCCGCGCGGCTTTGTTCGTGAAAGTGAGGAGCAGGATATTGCGCGGATCGATCCCGTTCTCGAGCAGATAGGCGACGCGATAAGTCAGCGTGCGCGTCTTCCCGCTTCCCGCGCCGGCGATGACCAGGAGCGGACCCGGCGAAGCCGTCACCGCGGCGAGCTGCTGCTCATTCAGCTCCGCCGCGTAATCGATATTGATCGCGGTCGCGGAGGGAGCGCGCTGGAGCGTGTATTCGCGGGACATCGGGCGTAACGCTCCGGTGTTGGCACACGCTCTTCAATGGAAATATGACGACCAGATGGCGCCGGGAGGATTTCGCGGTCGTTACCGCAACGTCACCGAGCGCGAGCCGGATCGGCCGTGATCGTCGAGCGCCGTCAGTTGATAAACGCCGGGCGTGGGTTTCCAGCAAAGAACCTCATGAGCGTCGCAGGCGCCGATGAATGTCTTGTCGGCAAACCAATAGAGTTTCCGGACGCCGCTCTCGGTTTCGGCCCGAAGCGGAATTCCTGGTGTGCTGGCGGACGCCGTGGAGAGCGTCATCTCGTTCGCGGGCAGAGTGATTTTGGGCGGGTGGCCACCGCGCGCGAGGAGGTCGTTCCCGATCGCCGGCAGAAATGGCGGCGGCAATTTCCTCGGGACGCCCGCCCGCTCAAAGAGCGCAAGCAAATCCGACGACCAGAATTCGTAGACCTCGCGCCTCAACACTCGCGTGCCATCGTCCTGGTCCACCCGCAGACCGGTCGCCGCATCCACCAGGACTTCGCGATGCACATCGCAAGTCGTGATCGGAGAGATCCCGGGAATGAACCAGCTCTCCGCGCGATGCGAACACGAGGGACTCGGGCAACTGGCCGGAGACCGCACAGAATTCGACCCGCTTCAGATTCGATCCGGGAGGAGGCAGATGCGGCTCGGGGCGCGGGGGCTTGTTTGCGCGCAGGCCGTCGATCATCTGAAACAAGAGCGGCGCCGCGCCCGTGCGGCCGATGAAGGCGGGATTTCTGCGGCCATCGAAGTTGCCGACCCAAACCGCCAGAACGTAACGATCGAAGACCGCGACGGTCCATGCATCACGAAATCCATGCGACGTGCCTGTTTTCCAGAAGACTTGCGCTTGCCCGCTGGAGTCGGTGCAGGTCATTCCAGGCCGCGGAATTTGCCCAAGCATTTCGAGCGTGAGGAAAGCGGCCTCGGGGCTGAGCAATCGCCGGCTGGCGGCCGCGCGGTTCATGCAAGAGACGGCGCAGCGGCTGAAGCTGTCCGCCATTCGCCAGCGTCGCGTAAAGCCGCACCAAATCTTCCATCGTCACTTCGGCGCCGCCGAGCGGTAACGAGAGCCCGTAGTGCGACTCCGGCTGCGGCAGCCGGACACTCGCGCGTCTCGAAGAAATTCGTAAAGCGTCGGATGCGCCAATTCCGACGCGAGGGTGACGGCCGGGACGTTGCGGCTGCGGGCCAGGGCATCGGAGGCGCGGATCGGCCCGAGAAATTCGCGATCGAAATTTTCCGGGTTGTAATCGCCGAAGCTGCGCGGCGCGTCCTTGAGCAAGCTCAGCGGATGAATCCGCCCCTGATCGAGCGCGAGCGCGTAAACGAACGGCTTCAAGGTCGAGCCGGGCGAGCGCGGTCGGCGCGTTCCATCCACCTGGCCCTGGATTTCCTTGTTTGAGAAATCAGCGGATCCGACGTCGGCGAGGACCTCCATGCTCTTGAAATCGATCAGCAACGCGGCGGCGTTTTCGATTCCGCGCTGGCGATTTTGCGCGATGTAATCGGTGACGCGCCGTTCCAGGATCTGCTGGAGCGAAAGATCGAGCGTGGTCGCCATCTCCGGCCCATTTGTTTTGCGGGCGAGCACGCTTTGGACGAAATGCGGAGCGAGCAGCTCAGATCTCGGGCGCGCTTCCGGACGAAACATCTCGCGGGCGTCCGGCTCGTTCGCACGCGAGGATCGGCGTTCTTGCGCCGCGGTGAGGATCCCGTTTTCGCGGCCGGCGATCAGCGCGCGGCGCGTTGGACTTTGCGGAATCAAACTTAAGGCGACCGCTTCCGGTCCGCTCAAGCGGGCGGCGGTTTTGCCAAAGTAAATTTCGCTCGCCGCGCCGGCGCCTTCGATGTTGCGGCCGTAGGGCGCAAGGTTCAGGTACGCTTCGAGGATTTCGTTCTTCGAGTAATGACGCTCCAGTTCGAGCGCATAGAGAATTTGCCGAAGTTTCCCGCCGAGAGTGCGAGTGTGGAGATGGAACCGCAGCCGCGCCAGTTGCATCGTGATCGTCGAAGCGCCGGCCCGCCGATTGCCGGAACGCACGAAGTTCCAGGCGGCGCGGAAGAGCGGCACCGGATTCACCCCCGGATGCTGTCCGAAATATTTGTCCTCGAACTGAACCGTCGCCTCGATCAGCGACGGCGAGATCTCATGGAGCGGCGTCCAGATCCGGTATTTCTGATCCGGAGTGAGCGTGACGCGGAGGACGTTGCCGTTTCGATCGCGCACCCGGGTGGAGAAATCGATCTCGCCGATAATCGAGGCTTAGGCAGGAAGAACCAGCCATAATGGAATCAGGACGGGAAGCGTGAAATAGAAACAGCGGCGGAGAACGGAATCTCCGGGGAGCGCACGCGCCTGGCGTGCTGGTTTCGGCGCCTCGCCGAAACAGTCTTCTCCCGGAGCGAGTAGCGGCGATGCACCGAAAAGTTCGCGAGGGTGGGGCGCCCTCGCCAGCACGCGAGGCGCGTGCGCTCCCCAGAGTTTTTTGCGAACCGCGAGTTTCACTTTCCGGTATCCGCAATTACTTCGTTACGCTGATCTTTCCGCCCAGGCCGCGCGCTTTCACATTGCGGTCGTACATCGATTCCGCGAAGACCGGCGGGACCACGAAATTTCCCCGGTTGCACGACTTGATCTGGTAAGTGATTTGGAGCGAATCCGTCGGGATCGTCGCGAAAAATACGGCGCGATCTTCGCGGACCTCCACGTAATCCACGCCGTCGATCGTCGAAATGCCGGGCGACAGCGACGTTCCGACGATTTCAAAACCGCCGGGCAGGAGATCGACCACCGCCACGTTTGTACACCGATTCGGGACGCAAACTGCGGATGTGCAGTCGGACGGTTACCATGTCGCCCAATGTCGTGCTCGTAACCGGCTTGCCCGCTTTATCCAGCAGCTCGCGATAAACCTCCAGACCGTCGCTCAGCGCCTTGGTCGGGAGCTGGCGATCGAATCCAGCTTCGATGACCTGTAAGAATGCCCCCGGCGGATTCAGCGTTGCCGCGCTCCGGAAACGAAGCGCTGTGGCGTCGCCTGAGAAATCCGTGCGTTGCAGCAGTTTGTTTCCACTCGTCAGGCGCTTTTCTTTTTTCGCTTTGTCGATCTCGGCAATCGTCAGCTCCGGCGGATTCTGCGCGACCACCTGGGAATACGATTTCAGGGCCAGCACGGCATAGGCGGCCGAGAGCGTGTTGAACGCGCCCGTCGCCGACCGGCTTCAGAATGTTTTCGAATTCCGCCGCGGATAGTTTCTTCAGCCGCGCGGGAAATTCCCGCGCCAGGATCGCGACATATTGAGCGTCGGCGCCGAGCGGCTGGTAAAAATCGGTGATCTGCTTTGGATCGTGCTTGCCGATGCGATAACGGGCGATCAGTTTTGCGGCCTCGTCTTCCTTTTGCAGGATATGGAGCGCGCCGGCGAGATAAACACCGGTAAGGTCGCCCGGCCATTCCTTCGCGAAGTTCTTCTCGAGATAATCGCGCAGATTCAGGATGTAATTCGTCGTCACCACGCCTTCGCGGCTGAGCAGGTAGATGGCGTAGGCGATGGCTGCGCGCGTCATCGAGGCCGGCGGGTTCCTTCGCGACCATGGCCTGCAGATTGCGCAGACCGCTCGCGAGCATCTCCGGCGGAGGGGCGAAACCGGCGGCCTTGGCTTCGATCAGGAAATGCATGGCATAGACCGACATGAAGTCGATGCCCGCGCCTTTCTCCGGCCCCCAGTAACCAAAGCCGCCCTGGTCGTTTTGACGGCGGCGCAAAACGGCGAAAACCTTTTCGAGCTGCGCGTTCACTTCCTTCCGGTCCAATCCGAAATCGGCTTCATTCGGCCAGAACGAGACGGCAAAAGGCGCCGCTCGTGATTTGCTCGCTGCAACCGTGCGGGAATTCCTTTAGATAAACGTCGAGCCCATGGGCGAGACCGAGCGGCAGGGCGGAGACGGACGCGATGAGCTTGCGGAACTCCGGATACATGGCGCGTGTTGTTGGCACATCCACGCTCGTCTTGGTGAAATTGCTGCTGCGCACCTGGGTCATGAATGTCGCGGGTGGCCGCACGCTGAGGGTCGAACGCAGCCGCGTTTCCTTTCCGCCGGTCGTAGCGATGAACGTGATCGTGCCCGAACCGAGTTTGTCGTTCACGCGAACCGAGAACGATGTGCTTTGCTCGCGACCTTCGGAGATTTTCAGCGTTTGCGACGGCGTTTTCGCGATCTGCACATGCTCCGAAGTTTCGACCCGGATCTGCACTTCCGCGTTTTCGCCGGAACCTTCGACGTTGTTTGCGACGGTCACGCCCACCTCGAAATCGTCGCCAGGGCGCGGCCAGGACCGGCACGCTCGGCGTGATGACAAACGGTCCGCGAATCAGCGCATCGCGCTGGGCTGCTCCGGTCGCCTCATCCGCCACCGCCACCGCCATGATGGTGAGCGTGCCGCTGAAGTAATCTGGCACGTTGTAGATCACCTCCCGCGTCGTGGCGTCGGCGTCCACGATGCCCGACCAAAACACCACCGGCTTTTCCGTCACGCGCTTGAAAGGATTCAACTGCTTTTCGTCGCCGCCGTCGCCGCCGAAAGCGGACATCGAGCGGAGGACGGAAAACTCCGGCATGATCAAGTCCATGATCTGGGCCGTCTCGACGCCGAGCGCGCACTTACGGAAGAAGAATCCGAGAGGGTCCGGCAGCTTGTAATCGCTCACCTGCAAGATGCCCTGATCGACCGCGAAGATCGCGATCTTGGACGGCCGGTCGGCCTTGTAGCTGATGTGAAACGGCTCGCCCGGTTTTGCGATCGCAGCCGTTTGCAGATCGATCTTCAGGCGCCGCTTCTCGATGTTCGCGGTGAAGGGGACGACGCCGTAGCTGAGTGGACTGGCGAAAACCTCCTTGGAGTCGAGCGCGCGAATCAGCGCGACGTTGATGTAGCCACTGCCTTCGAAACCATCCGGCACCTTGATCCGTTGCACGCTACTGGCCGCATCCGTCTTGAACCAGCGGAGCGCGTAGACCTTGTCGCGCTCGATCGTGATCAAGCCGCTTCCGGCGTAGGGCGCGGTGATGCTGATCTCGATTTCCTCGCCGCTATTGTATTGCGCGCGCGGGAGCTTCACCTGCAGCTCCGAGTTTTTGTCCAGCGCCCGCTTCACGATTCCGCTGCCGACGACGGAAAACCGAATCCGGCTCACCTTGCGCCCGCCCTCGTCGCGGAGCTCGACGATGTAATCGCCGGGCTCATTCGTCGGAAGCTGATAGCGCAACCCGTCCGCGTTAATGGCGATCTTCTCGGACTTCGCGACCCGTTCTTTCAAGACCGACTCGTATCCGTAACTGCCGTTCTCCTTCTTCGCTACGACCGAGACGTGTTCCTGCGCGATCACGTCCAGTGTCACGTTTTCGAGGGCGATGCGCTTAAGTTGCGGATCGACCGCGAGCAAATTGACCGCGAGCGGCGTGTTTGCGTTGATATAACTCAGATTCCCGTCGGCTTTGTAACCGACCACATAGGGCAGCGCGGAAACGAGCACGGACGCCTGGCCGGTGATGCTCCGCCCGCCTTCGCCCTCGAAGCCTTCGGCGAAGAACTGCATCGAGTAAGTAGCGTCGGCGAAGCGATCGAGTTGCAAATCGAACTCCGCGCCGCCGTCGGCGTTCGTCGTCTGTTCGCCGAGATCCACGGTTTCGTGCCGCCGCTCCTTCTTCTCGTCGAAGAGCGAATCGTAAAAGCTGTAGTCGCGGAATTCGGAAAACGAAAAGCCGGCCGGCGAAAGTTCGACCCGGCTCTTGACGCGCCGGTCGGTGGCCGGCGTGCCGTAAAGATTCGCGAGCGCGATCGAGGCCTTCATCTCTTTCGGATCGACCCAGCCGTGCGCCGAAGTCTTCGACAGCCGCGTCTCGATCTTCATCCGGTCGGGCAGAAACTCCTTCACGTTGACGGTCGTCGAGCCGAGCAGCGTCGAGCGTTTGTCGTTCTTCACGAGATAGACGTTGATCGTGTATTCGCCGGTCGGTGATTCGTAGGAAGTGGTGTAACTGACCTCGGCGAATCCACCGGCCGGGAGCGCGAGCTTCTTCGTTTGCACTTTGAGATCGCGCGCATCGATCACTTCCGTCTCCACCGGCAAACCGGCGAGGCGTCCCTGCCAGTTTCGCTGTTTTATAACGAGGCCGATGTGAATTTCATCGCCGGGCCGATAGATGCCGCGCTCGGTGAAAACGAAGGCATCCAGGTCCTCCGCCAGGACTGTCGTCACGCCGTCGACATCGAACCGCGAGAAATTGAGCATCCGGTCGTCCCGCGCATACGGAATGAAGCTGATGTCTTCACCCAGTCGCGCGACGTAAACGACGGGCTTTTTTTCGTGCTCGTTTTTGTCGACTGAAGAAAAGGTGACGCGGCCATCGGCCGAAGTTTTCGCGCTTTGCACGGCGATTCCGTTTCGGCCGAGCAGCTCAACGGTCACGCCCGCGACTGGCTCGCCCGTCTTGATCGAAGCGACGAATACATCGCTGGTGAGATCGGCGTTCTTCTTTACGAGCAGGCCCAGATCGCTCACCAGGATGAAGCGGCTCGCGGTGGCCGACTTGATATACTTCTTCGTGACCGGATCCCAGCCTCTCGCTTTGAGGAAGAAAAGGCCGCGCTCGCTGCCGCCATCCGAGGGCTTTTGCAGATACTGGGAGAAATCGAAGGCGGAATAATTCGCCTTCCATTTGTTTTGGAGGTTGATCGGCTGATCCTCGCGGGCGATGCGCGAGATATTGTCCTGGTCGAAGGAACGGTGCTTGAATTCCGGCGCTTGAAATTCGCCTTCGGTCTGGCTGACCAGATGGTTGATCTGGGTCGAGAGGACCCGGTCGATTTCAAACTTGATCAGCGGCACGCCGCGAGACCGGATCGAGAGTTTCCGTTCGCCGCTCAAAGCGAGCAGTCCGCCGTCACCCTGGATATCGATTTCCTGCGGCAGCTCCGGCGCCGATAGGACATTGGTGAAATTTTCGACGAGGTCGTAACCGCTCCGGGCACGCAACCCCTTATCGATCCGCACGTAAGAGCTGGCCGTCGCCTTCCAGCTTGAATTTGAAATGATGATCGCGGGCGTGTTCCTTCTCGGTTGGAATTGCCGTGAACTTGACGACCTTCGCCTGCGCGAGGATTTCCTCGGTGATTTCCTCGGCGTTTGCCCATGTTGGTCCGCTGGATTTGTCGTCGGTGCTTCCGCCATCGTCGTCGCTCCCGCTCTCTTCCTCGTCCGACTTGGCCGTTTCCTCCGAGGTGGATTCGTCGCTGGAGGTGTCGGCGCTGGATTCTTCCTCCGCCGGCTCCTCGGTTTTTTCCGGCTCACGCTTTGGCAGGAGATAGATGTGGAGTGCCTTCGCCAGCTCAGCGGTGCTGATATCCGCGCTGGTTTCGACGTTGAGGATCTGCTCGGGCTCGCCCTCCTTGTTGCGCACGATGCTGCCGTCGATCGACTTTGATCTTGAACGCGGTCTCCTTTGAAGGCACGAGCGTCTTTTGCTCGACCGCTTCCACCATTTCCGCGCCGCCCTGCGCGGTGTGGAGATCCTTGTTGATCGTGACCCGCATCCAATCCTCGATCGCGGGCAGGACGACCGGCGAGCTGCGGAGGAAGGCCTTTCGATTGTGCAGACCGTAGACGATCGAGAAGTGCGGCGCGGGGTCGTCGGCTGTGAAGACGTTCGAGCCGCCGACCATGTTGAGGATGGCGTGTTTGTCGAGCTCGCCCGGCTCGACCGAGTGCGTCAGGTCAATCGTGGCGATGACGCGCTGGACTCCCGGCTCCTTGGCGTCCTCAGAAAGAACGACGCTCTTGATCTCGGCGCGGAACGGAGGCGTGGAGGTTTCCTGTTCATACTTGTCCATCCGCACGTGCGACGGGAAGAGTTCCTTGTCGAAGATGACTCGGAACTTGCGATCCGCCGGCCAATCCTGCGTGGGCGCAAAGACGAGCTTGCGATCGTTCGTCCATTTCCAAGTCCCAGGCATCGCCGGATCGAGCCGAACGTGCTGGAGCGCCGGGTTCTTCAGGTCCTCCAGCCGCGCGGCCGGGTCGGAAAACTCGATGGAGAGCGGCGGGAACTTCAGCTCTTTCTCGAGCGGCGTGATCGGAATCGCCGCGACAGTTGCGGTAACCCGGTGTGGCTTCGGCTGGCGTTGATACCAGCGCCAGGTCCAGAGCGATCCGCTCGCCAGCAGGAGAGCGAAGAGAACGATGCCAGCGGCCAGGACGGGGCGCCGGCGGCGAAAGATATGGACTCGAGAAATCCCGCGTTGCAGCCAGGGCGGCGGCGCCCAGGAGAGCTGGCCAAAGAGAGTCCGAGCGATTTTTCTCAACAACCGTGCCAGCCAGGCGAACGGGCGGATTAGCGGCCAAAGGAATTCGAGCATAAATAGCGCCTATCGGCGTGACATACAGACGTGCAGTCACTCAGGTCTTGCACGCGAGGGCAAAGCCTACTCAGCGCCAGGAACCAGTGGAAGAATGAAAGAGGTTTTCCGCAGCGTTTAGCCCTAATTTTCGCGCTTGCAGATGCGGCCGGCTTTGGTTGGTCCAGAGGCCCGGCGCGAGTTCCACCTTGAACGGCGGAGTCTGAAACCTAGTCTGAAGTGAATGCGAACAACCCGTTAGCTCGATGCGTGTCCTTGCGATAGATGCGTCGCTCCGCCACACCGGCGTGGCGGTGATCGATGCCAGCGGCGGCAAGCCGCGCGCGCTTTATTTTGGCGTGATCCATAATGCGACTTCGCTTCGGTCCTCCTCCTGCCTGGTCGCGATCCACGATCGGCTGGCGGAGTTGATTCACACACACGAGCCGGATTGCTGCGCGCTCGAGGCAGTTATCTATGTGCAGAGTCACAAGACGGCGATCCTGCTGGGCGCGGCGCGCGGCGCGGCCATTCTCGCGGCGGCGGAACGAGGCCTTCCAGTTTTTGAATACGCGCCGACGCGAATCAAACAAGCCACGGTGGGCCGGGGGAACGCGGACAAGAACCAGGTGGCGTTCATGATTCGCGCCTTGCTCGGGCTGACCGAAACACCCGGGCCCGATGCGGCCGACGCGCTCGCGATCGGGTTGACGCACCTGCGCGCCCAGGAGGCCGCCCGGCTCGGAGTGCCCACGGGCGCGCGCATATGAGCAACACCTTGGCGATTCGCTGGCTAGGGCGCGTCGCATTCGCGGAAGCGCTGGCGATGCAGGAAAAGCTGGTCGCGGAGAAACGAGCAAAGCACTCGCTAGGCGACGAGCTGCTGCTCCTGGAGCATGAGCCGGTTTACACAATTGGCCGCACGCCGGACCAATCGAGTCTTCGGGGCGTGCTCGTCGCTGCCGCATCCTCTGTTTCCGATCAATCGCGGGGGCCAGGCGACCTATCACGGCCCCGGCCAACTGATCGGTTATCCGATCATCGACCTGCGCAATTACGGACAGGATCTCCATCGTTATCTGCGCTGGCTTGAAGCGTTGCTGGTGGAGACTCTGGCCGAGGTCGGAATCGCCGCCACGACCCGATCAGGCTTGACCGGCGTCTGGGTCGAAGATCGAAAAATCGCCTCGATCGGCGTGGGCGTGCGGCACTGGATCACGATGCACGGATTCGCCCTGAATGTCTGCGGCGATCTTTCGCCTTTCGATCAGATCGTGCCCTGCGGAATCGCCAATGTGACCATGACCTCGATCGCCAGGGAAACGGGAACTGAGCAGTCGGTTTCTGAGATGGCATCCCGGGTCGAGAAAATTGCGTTGAGACGGATGCGCGAGCTGCGCAATGTAGAGGCGGTCGCCGCGGCGACCGTGTGAGTCATGTCCATCCCGCTCGAAGACAACGTTTCCGATATCATTGGAAAAGCGCAGCGTGGTTTAGGCATCTCCGATAGTCAGCTCGCGGAAAGGTCGGGGGTCAGCGCGGAGAAGATACGAGCGGTGCGCGAGGGATCATTTGATGATGAGACGGTCGCCCGGGCCGCTCCCGTTTTGAACCTGGATGCGGTCGCTCTTCGTAAACTGGC
This sequence comes from uncultured Verrucomicrobiae bacterium, assembly GCA_963850015.1. Lineage (GTDB taxonomy): Bacteria > Verrucomicrobiota > Verrucomicrobiia > Chthoniobacterales > UBA10450 > AV80. Next base: position 2,556,447 of record CAWKJF010000002.1, on the reverse strand, counting down.
CTCCGGAAAATGGGGTCCCGAAGCGATCGACGAAATTGAGGGTCTTGCCCAGTTCAACACCACTTACGGCGACATGACGGTGAACGCCTATCTGGTTTGGGATCCGGTCACGCGGGAAGCGGTGGCGTTCGATACCGGCGCGGATTGTGGAGGGATGTTGCAACGGATCGAACAAGAAAGGCTGAGTGTGAAGTTGATTTTGCTGACGCACGCGCATCCGGATCACGTGGCTGATTTGCGCCGGCTGAGGAAGGCGACGGGGGCGCCGGTTTACATTTCGAAATTAGAAGAGGCAGAGGGAGCGGAAGAGGTAGAGGAAGGGAAACGCTTTCGGGTGGGATCACTGGAGATTGAGGCGCGTTTGACCTCGGGTCATTCACCGGGCGGAATAACTTTTGTCGTGACGGGACTTTCCCGACCGATTGCGATTGTGGGCGACTCCCTTTTTGCCGGCTCGATGGGCGGCGGGAACGTTTCCTACGAGGATGCATTGCGAAACAATCGCGAGAAAATTTTGACGCTGCCGGATGAGACGATCGTTTGTCCCGGGCATGGACCGCTCACGACCGTTGGGAAAGAAAAACGCGACAATCCGTTTTTTGCGGCACCAAGAATAGAATAATCAAAATGAATATCGGTTTCGTTGGCGTAGGCAGAATGGGCGCGAACATGGCGCGGCGATTGAAGGATCGCGGCTTTCATGTCACCACGGTCTTCGACGTAAATCGTGCGGTCGCGACTTCCCTGGCCCAGGAATTGGGCTGCGCGGCGAGCCCGACTCTTGGAGATGTGAGCGCAGGGGCCGACGTGATCTTTACCATCGTGACGGACGACGCGGCGATGCGGGAAATTTTCACCGGCGCCGACAACCTTTTGGCCAACGCGCAGGGCAAATTATTCATCAACTGCGCCACAGTCTCGCCCGGGGATTCATGTGGAAGTCGAGCGGTTGGCGGAAGCGGCCGGGGCGGCGTCGCTGGAAGCCTGCATGGCTTCCAGCATCACCCAGGCGCGCGAAGGGTCGCTTTATCTGATGTGCGGCGGACGCGAAGAACACTTCCGGCGAGCGGAGCCGATCCTGAAAGAATTAAGCGCGTCGCTGCGCTACATCGGAAAGTCTGGCGAGGCCGCGAAGGTGAAAGCGCTGGTCAACATGGTGATGAACATCAACACCGCGGGGCTCGCGGAAGGACTCGGTCTGGGTGAAGCGCTCGGACTCGATCTCACGATGTTGCGTGAAGTTTTTTCCCAAACCGGCGCCGCGTCGCGCGTGCTCCAAACAGACGGCGAAGACATGCAGAATCGCGATCACGCCTGTTTCTTTTCGGCGGCGCATGCGGCCAAGGATAGTGGCATCGCGCTCCAACTGGCGGGAGACATCGGCCTCGACCTTCCGCTGGCGCGCGCGACCAAAGAACAGTTCGACGGCATGATCGCCGAAGGGTTGGGCGAACTCGACAAATCAGGCGTCGCCGAGCTCACCTTCAAAGGTCGCCATAAACATTCCGGCGATCACGTTTGAATCGACTCTGACAGGACCGACCAGCGCGCGTCGCCGACCGTGATCGTCCCGTCGCTCAGGATTTTCGCGCGGAGGCCGGCGTTGTCTTTGAGAAACTGCTCCGCCCCTGGCGCAAACGCGGTGTTCATCCATTCGCAGGGCGCGCAATGCTGGGTGCCGCGGAATCTGACTCCCTGGATCTCGAATTCCTGGCCGATGAGCGAGAGAAGATCGACCCCGGAAACGATGACGTTGCGGCGGAGCACGCCGGCTGGTTTGTCGTTGATGTCGAAGTTCGCGCAGAGTTTTTCGAACACTTCGGCCGAGAAAAACGTGACCTGGCCTTTGTAGTTTTCGCGGAAATCGAAGTAGCGATCGCCGCGCAGGCCATGGCCCGCCACACATTCCACCTTCGACACTTCCACCAGAGGAAACTCGCCCGGCGGCCGGCCGTGATGGCCGACAAAGTTGTGGCCGGGCGAGATGAAAATTTGCCGGATCAGCATCGGATCGAAAACGTCATCCGACGCGGAAACGGATCTCGCGGATGATCTTCGTGCCGAAGCGCTGCTTTAGTTTGCGCAGAATTTCGGCCTTGGAGATTTGCTCGAATTGATAGTGCAGGGCCGGTTGGAGCACGCGCACGGAAAGGACCCCGGCGCGCAAGCTAACCGGGGAGGAGTGAGCCGCGATAAACTCGCCGACAATTGCTTTCCAGGCGTCGATAACTTCCGACTCGCGCAAACGCTCGCTCAACCCGAGCTGCTGCATCAGCTTCGGGAGGAGGTCTCCCGGCGCCTGCCAGCGATCGGGACGCGTCTTGTTCGCCGGAAGTCCGCGCCATTCGGCGACGACGGCGGCGCGAAGCGAGGCGTTCATCAGGAAACGCGATCTAGTATTTCCGCCGCATGTTGCTCGGCAGGATATTCAGCTCGGTTCGGTACTTCGCCACGGTGCGGCGGGCGATGGGAATGCCGCGCTCGCTCAGGATTTCGACAATTTCCTTGTCGCTCAGGGGCGAGGCGGAATTTTCGTCTTTGACCAGATCCATGATCGCTTCTTTCACGCTCGTGTTGCTCATCGATTCGCCGCTGGAGGTCTGATAGCCGGGCGTGAAGAAATACTTCATCTCGAAGACACCCTGGGGCGTGGACATGTATTTTCCGGAAATGGCGCGGCTCACCGTCGTCTCGTGCACGCCGACAATATCGGCGATCTGCACCATCGTCATCGGTTTCAGATGGGCGGTGCCGTGATCCAGGAACTCTTTTTGCCGCAGGACAATCTGGTGCGCGATATTTGAAATGGTCTGCTGGCGCTGATGGATTGATTTGATCAGGAATTTGCCGCTGCGGATTTTGTCCCGGATGTAATCCTTTACTTCGCTGCCGTTGCCGTCCTGCGACATGATGTCTTTGTAGGTGTTGCTGATGCGCAGGTGCGGGATTTGTTCGCCGTTCAGGATGACCTGGTATTGGCCATCGATCTTCTCGACGGTTACATCGGGCAGGACGTAATTTTGCGGAGCGGCGGCGAAAATCTGCCCGGGGCGCGGGTCGAGCTGGGCGATGCTGTTCGCGCACTTTTGGATTTGCTCGACGCTGATGCCCATGCGGCGGGCGATCTCGGGAAAGCGCCGTTTGCCCAGGTCCTGCATGTGGTCCTGGATGATTTTGTATTCGAGGCTGGCCTGTTTCCCCGACGCGCTTGAGTTGAATGAGCAGGCACTCGCGCAAATCGCGCGCGCCGACGCCGGGCGGGTAGAAGCTCTGGACGAGCAAAAGCATCGTCTCGAAGTCATCCTGCGCGATGCCGGTATTGAGTGACATGTCTTCCGGCGTGACCTGGAGGAAGCCGTTGTCGTCGATGTTCCCGATGATCAGCTCGGCTGTTTTCCGGTCATCCGCATCCAGGGCGGCCTGGTTTAGCTGACCCATGAGGTGTTGCTGAAGCGTTTCCTGGGTCGCGATGGAATCGAAGAAGAACTGGCGTTTTTCCTCATCGTCCTGCGAACGAGCGCTGTAGCTGCCCGACTGCGCCATGTAATCGCGCCATTCGTCGTCCAGTTTCGCCAGTTGATCGAACTCGGCCTTGAACTCCTCGTCCGCGGTCGGCGTAGGCGGGTCTTCAGTGCCATCCGCGTTCGGTTCTGTGGCCAGCTCTTCCAGGACGGGATTGGTTTCCATTTCCTGCTGGACCAGGTTCCGCAGCTCGAGGAGCGGCGCCTGGAGGATGAGCAGGCTTTGCTGGAGCTGGGGCGCAAGAACCTGTTGGAGGGAGAGGTTTTGCGATTGATGCATCCCGGGGCCGGCCATGATTACGGACGCTACTCGGTAGCAGGGCCTAAAAGCAAGCAATTACCGCGCCGCGCGCCCTCGTGAAAGGCTCTTGCGCCGGGCTGGATGGCGGACGGAATACGACTTGCTCTCCAGAGAGGTGAATCGATTTTCCGCTATGAAACGCCTTCCAGCTCTCACCGCTCTTTTTTCCCTGGCCCTGCTCGCGGCCGCCCCTGCGGCGGAAGCTCCAGACAGCCGTCAGCAAGAACAGCAAGTCCTCGCGGTCGCCAAAGAAGTGCAAGCCCAACAGACCGCGATCGCGGAAAACCAGGCGAAGATGGAAGCGAAGCTCGCCACAATCGCGGAATCCCTTCGAGTGGCGCGAATCTACGCAACCAGAGGGGGAGGCAAACAATAGTATGCGCGCCACAATCTTCTCGATTCTAGCTTCCTTTGCGCTCGCCGGCACGCTTGCGGCGCAGTCGCCAGCCAGTGGTCGTTCAGGCTGCGACGCCAGGGGTCACTCCTTCTCATGCGCCCGCAGCCCCGGAAAACGGCGGCTCCGTTCAGGCAGCGTTGAAAATGTTGCAGGAAATGAAGGCGGCCAATGAGGAAACGCTGCGGAAACAGGCCGCGACGCTGCAACAGCTGGACCAATTGGAAAAGACCTCCGAGCAGATCAAAATCTACACGAAACGCGGTTAGCTTTCGTTTCTGCCAGTTTGGTCAAAGCGGCCAAATCTTGGCGGAGAATTAGTAGAAGAGCAGACTACTTTTTGCTCTTCGGTTCCACTTTCCGATAGAGCGTGGCCATGCTGATGCCGAGCATGCTCGCCGCTTTCTCGCGCGAGCCACCGCAATGGTTCAGGGTCGCGTCGATATATCCGCGCTCCTGCTGCTGGATAAATTCGTCGAGTGATTGTCCAACCGGCATCGCGGCGATGGCCTGCTCTGCTTTTTCGCCCGCGGCTGCGGCCACGATTTGCGGCGGCAGATCGGTCGGCAAGATCATATCTTCGTCGCACAAGGCGCAAGCGCGCTCGATCGCGTTCTCGAGCTCCCGCACATTGCCCGGGTAATCGTAGTGGCAGAGAATCTCAACCGCTTGCGGATCGATTTTCTTCGGTTTCGCCGCCGGCGGCGCTCGCCTGTTTTTGCAAAAAGTGGTTCACGAGCAGCGGAACATCTTCCAGCCGCTCCCGGAGCGGGGGGATTTCGACCGGGATGACTGCGAGCCGGTAATAAAGGTCCTCACGGAACGAGCCGTCCTTCATCTTGCCTTGGAGGACCTCGTTGGTCGCGCCCACGACCCGGACATTCACCGGAACGCTCTTGTTGTCGCCCACGCGACGGACTTCGCGTTCCTGGAGGACGCGGAGAAGTTTTGTCTGCAGTGGCGGCGCCATTGAGTTCACTTCATCGAGAAAAATTGTGCCGAGATTCGCTTCTTCAAACAGCCCGCGCTTATCGGCCACGGCGCCCGTGAACGCGCCCTTCTTGTGGCCGAACAATTCTGATTCGAGCAGGTTTTCCGGCAGCGCGCTGCAGTTGATCGCGACAAAGGGATGATGCTGCCGGTTGCTGTTGAAGTGCAGACCGCGCGCGACGAGCTCTTTCCCGGTCCCGCTCTCGCCCTGAATCAAAACGGTGCTGTCGGTGTCCGCGACCTTGTTGATGAGATTATAGACGAGCTGCATTTTTCGGCTCGTGCCGATGATATTCTCGAAGCGATAGCGATTTTTCAGCTCCTTACGGAGGTAAACGTTCTCACGCAGTGCGGCCTGATAATCGAGCGCCCGTTGCACAGTCATCTGGAGCTCGTCGATCTTGAACGGCTTGGTCACGTAATCGTAGGCGCCCATCTTCATTGCCTCGACCGCGGTCTCGACGGACGCGTAGGCGGTGATCAAAATGACGGCGGTCTGCCGATGGTGCTCGCGAACATGCCGAAGGACGTCAAAGCCCGTCATCGTCTCCATCTTGATGTCCGCGATGACCACTTGCGGACTGATCGCGTCGAGCTGCTCAACGGCTTTGGGCGCGGAATTGAAGGGGAAAACCTGATGCCCTTTGTCGCGGCAGAGGGTCACGATGACCTCCACCATTGCGGGCTCGTCGTCTATAATGATGATCTTAGCCATAGTCGCAGGGCGGAGAATATTTCAGAATTGAGAAAAGGAAAGCTAAATTGAGAAACTTACGGGCGACGGACTTTCAAGAGCGTTTCCGCCGCGTAAAGCAAGTCTTCGTAGCTCTTTGTCCGGGGATGATGAGGCCCTAAGACCTTGCGAGTGCCTTCCACCGCGCTTTGCGCGTAACGCTTTGCCTCAGCGTATTGATTGCGACGAAACAAGCTCGATGCCAGCGCGCCGTAGGCGTCGATTCTCTCCGGGTCCTCGGCCGCGAGGACCCTTTCGGAAAGGGCAACGACCTCCCGAAACTCTGCGTCGGCTTCCTTGTCCTTGTGCAGTCTCTCCAAGGCCAAGCCAAGGACGCGGCGGGCTTTGAGAGTGTCGCGATGCTCCGGCCCGAGAACTTTCGTTCGAAGTTGAACGACTTCACGAAGATGGCCCTCCGCCTCCTGGTAGGCTTCGAGGTCGATGAGGGCGACCGCGAGATTGCATCGGGCCAGCAGGGTGTCGGGGTGCTCGGGTCCCACGAGTTTTTCGTTGAGCTGCATCAGCGCTTCGAATTCCATTTTCGCTTCGGCGCCGTTCCCGCGTTGCAACACTGCGGTAGCCAGATTATTCCGCGCCATCAGGGTCGCAGAATGCTCCGGGCCCAAGACCTTGTCGTTGAGTTTGACGATCTCGCGAAACTCGCTTTCAGCTTCGGAATACTTGCCCTGGCTCATTAGCGTTTGCGCTAACGAATCCCGGCACCAAAGCGTGTTGGGATCCTCAGGGCCCAGGAGCTTCTCATCCAGCTTGGTTAGCTCTCGGAATTCTGTTTCGGCCTCGGTGTATTTCGCCTGCGCCGATTTTGCCGCAGCGAGCGCCGCACGACTTTGGAGCGTCTCTCGCTGTTGAGGGCCGAGCTTTCGCGTCCGAATTTCGACGACTTTTCGCAGCACATTCTCCTGTTCGCCAAAACGTCCCTGCCGGAAAAGCACCGCGGCGATGTTTTCCTGGACGATGGCCCAATCCTCGGGCTCCTTCTCCGGATCGGTGAGCTTTTCCGCCTCACGGAAATGAGCCGTGGCGCGGTCGTATTGCGCATTCCTTTGCGCGGCAATGCCGGCCAGCTTGAAGGCGCGACCCACGTCGGATGATTTCTCCGGCCCGGATTTTCTCGCTTCCGCCGCCGCCTGTAACGCGATTCGCTCGGCTTCCCCATAATCCTTTGCCACATAGGCAGCAGTGGCCCGTTCAAAACTCGTCGCGTCCGGCGCGCGTTTCCAATTCTCAAACAAACGTGGCGCGTTTTCCTTCAACAGTTTTACGTCCACACCGAGTTGCCTGCTTAACTCCGAGTAAACCCGGTCCTGCAACGCCATCGGATCCTTCGTCGTTTGCGTTTGTCGGACTCGGGATTCCACTTCCGGATAGGCCAGAATGCCCTGGCGAAGTTTCTGCATCTCCGTCACCACCTGGTGCATCTCGCTGGCGGCCTGGTGTTGACCTCGCAACAGCCAGAAACCTATCCCGACGCTAATCAGCAGTAGGATCGCCACGCCCGCAGCCCATAATTTGGCGCCCCGCCGCAAGCGCGTCAGGTCATCGCGCAGTTTGAGGACGCCGGCCTCAAGGGCGTCGCGGCTGTTCAGGGCATGAAACAGATGCGAGTCCACCTGCACTCGCCGGCGATACGTGGCTTGCAGCTCGCGCAACTCCTCACTCTCCGGCTCGTGCTGATCGATCGGGAAAGTTTCATCGATGAAGAGATACCAGACTTTCTTCCCGCGTTGCCGCGCGTAGAGCGCTTCGTATTGGGTATAGCTGACCCGCCCGAAATTCTCGTCTGGCGTCGGGGGTTCGGCGCCATAACACCGACCTACCAGTTGCACCACCCCCCGGCATTGATCGATCTGTTGCCGAAGAACTTCCCGGAGATCTCCCCCTTCCAGGCCAAAGATCTCCTGCCAAACCGGGTCGTAACCGAGAAAAGTGAGAGTGTTGGCGACGAGTTGCCGTCCGCTCCGCAGCTCGCGGCTTACCGCCGAAATGAAAATTGCCGGTCGTGGTGACAACGCAACTCGATCACCTATCCACTCGGCCGCGTTCCCGCAAGGGCGAACTAAGCGGGACCGGAGTCTAAGAGACTCGCGATACCTCGCCGTTTACCATCATCCACGGGACTGCTCCGTTGAATGCAACAATGGTCTCGAAAGCATCGTTGCCAGCTTGCGCTGAAGGAATGGCGATTAAATCCGCCAGGTAACCCGGATGTATTTTCCCCAAAGACGCACTTTGGCCGAGGGCTTGCGCTCCATTGACCGTGGCCATCGTCAATACCTCGCGTGGCGAAATCCATGGTTCTTTGCGCAGTAATTCCCGCATTTCGTCAAAGAGACTCAGGCTCGAGTTGCTCGCCAGGCTGTCGGTTCCGAGGCAAATGTTGAAACCGAGCGTGCGTAATCGACGCAACTCGAACGCGGAATGTCCAAAAAACGAATGGCTCCGCGGGCAATGTGCAATCTGAAATTTCTTCGCTCCGGCCAGCAAATCGAAATCGCTTTCGGTGAGTTCGTTCAGGTGGGCGAGGATCCAGCGCTCGTTGGGCGTCTGGCTCTGCAGGAAGCACGAAAGCGGCGTCTTGCCCCCACAATCGTCCATTGGGCGTCCGATGCCTTTCAAGAAATCGTAGAGAGGACCCGCCGCGTCCCGGAACATTTGCGTTTCCTCCGACGACTCGGCCAGATGCGTGGTGAGCAGAGCATCCTCGCGCCGGGCAATATCTTCACAACGCCCGTATAAGTCCGCGGAGGCGGTGAATGGCGCATGCGGTGCGAGGCCCCAATGGTGCGCGGATCTTAATGCCTCAACCGCGCGGTCGACGACATCTCTAGCCTGCGCCGGATTTCGGACGTCGATCAATTCCCCAAACCACCAGGTCCGGATTGGCTCTTTGATCTCCGCGATCAATTCGGGAAATGCGGTCAGGTTGACGATTGTCGTCGTTCCAAATCTTTGCGCTTCGACAAAACCTTCCTTGATCGATGCGGCGTAATCCGGGCCCGTCAGCTTTGCCTTCTCGGCATTGATCGCACGAATCCAATCCGTGAATGATTGCCGCGCCGGTATTTGGCCGCGCAGCATGGTGTAATCGAGATGGCAATGCGCGTTGATCAGACCGGGAAGCAGGATCTGCTCGCCAAGATCGAGGACCTCTCCCTCGTAGGCGGCTCTGATCTCTTGGAAGCGATCGACGCCCGCGATGCGATTTCCAGCGATCGCCACCGCTGCATTCTCGATCGGTTCGCCGGCCATCGTTACGGCGACGCGTGAACGAATAATCATGGCGACGCGTCCGTTTTGACCATTTTGCGCGCTTCCGCCACCAGGAGGTTGCAGGCTTCCTGGCAGAGCAACGGAATCACCGGGTGACCGGAGCCGGTCTGGTCATGCGCTGGATCGAACTTTTCCGAAGGCAAGAGCGTCGACGCGATCGATCCGTCCCGATCGCGTTTCCAAAGGATCGTGCGCAGGCATCCGCCATCTGAGCGGCAAAAATTTCCCACGAGCGTGTTCGCTTCCGTGTCGCTGATCTTTGCCGCGGGACGATACATCCCCGTCTGACGCTCGAGCGTTTCGCGTAACGGTGTCGTTACCATCCCGCCGGTTTTCCAGGCCAGAAACGCCGCGAGCCGCGCAGGATAAAAAAAGTCGAGCGCGATGCTTAACGCGTTTCGATCTGGCAGGACCAGTCGCCACCCATGTCGCAAATTCGGAGCTGTTTTTAGCGGCCGATAGTTTCCGGCATCGTCGAAGCGCGCGAGCTGGGCGGCGTCGTCGGCCTGCGCGTAAGGGGCCAGATCTTCTCGCGGTGCCGCCTCGCGATGAGTCAGAGCAAAGGTGCCATCACCCCTCGCTTCGATTGAAATTTGTCCAATGCAACGCAGGCCCGCGGCCAACCATTTTGCGAGCGCGATCTCCTGCGCCGGACCGCTCACTTCAACGCGCGGGAGATGAGATAGGCCGCATGTTCCAGGAAATCTCGATCGTTTTCCGTAAACGCGTTCAACTTGTCACTCTCCACGTCGATCAAACCGACGACTTTTCCTGCCTCCGTGATGATCGGCACCACGATCTCCGACTGCGTGCTTCCGAACGTGGGCAAATATCGGGGATCCTTGTGGACGTCCGCCACCATGACCGATTGCTTGGATTCCACCGCCGCGCCGGCCAGGCCTTGAGTGATTGGAAAGCGCGGATAGGCGGGCGGGCATTTGCCGGTTTTCGCGACGATGACAAAGTCGCCGCGTGTGATCTTGTAAATCCCGACCCAGCGATAATCGCGCGCCGCCCGGATCATCTCCGCCATCTCACACAACTGGTGGGGCTCGTGCGCGCCGGCCAAAACGTAGGCGCCGAGTTCCTGGAGCCTTTCACACGTGGTCGCTTCCATTTTAGAACCGTAATCGGGTGCGATTAAATTACGAGGCAAATTCCAGTTTTGGCGTTTCCGCGCGGCCTGTTCGATGATCACATCGGCAAACTTTGGATCGGTGCCGATCGCGCTCGAGTAAAAGAGGGATCGGCCGTGAAGCTCATGCGGATTGCCGGATGCCGCATCCAGACCCTTGGAGCTTATCCCGAGCAGCGCCGGAATATCTTCGTAGCTGTGCAAGCCATCCGAAACGAAAAAGGGAACGACCACCACGTTTGGCGTTTTCGTGAGATTCAGCCAATCCGAGACGAGCGGCGGCTCCTCCATGTAGACATTGAGCACGGCGGCATATCGATCCAGCGCCCGAATGATTTCGACCTGATGTTTGGCCGCAACCGCGCTGTTGTCATTCAAGCTGGTCCCGTGTCCCACAATGAGGAGAGTGGTTTCCGCGGCGGGGGCCTCCGGCGCGACTTCGTGGGCGCGTTGCAGCAGCAGATCGGTCATTCCTGGGTGACTGCCGACCGGCTGGCAATATTTCCAAGTCTGGCCGCTCTGGCGATGGGTTTCTGGTCCGGTTAATTCCAGTTCCCGCGGAATGACGGTGCGCGTGAAGTAACCTTCGCTGATGAAATTTGGCACGATGCAAACGTCGCTGATCGCCGGATCTTGAAAAAAGAGAAGCGCGTCGCGCAGGCTGGGCTCTTCCTTCCAGAAGCAGCAGGCCACGTCGGCAAAGATTCCACGGCGTCGAATTTCGGCGGCGTGCATGAGTGTCGGCGCGCTGGAATTGGGATTCACGGTCGAGCCGTGGCCGACGATGAGCAGCGCGCTGGTGGAGCGGGAGATCATGGGACGTGAAGGGAGAGAAACGTCCAACGCCTAACGTCCAACGTCCAACACGGAATTTAGAGAGGGCCTGGGTTGCGCCGTTGTCTCCCGTTCGCTAGGCTCAGTTTCCATGCGCTTTCGCACCTACAAGAACACCGACCTGCGCGTCAGCGAGGTGGGGTTTGGGCTGTGGACGATCTCAACAGGCTGGTGGGGCCAATTCACCGAAGGCGAGGCGATCGCTCTCATGCACAAGGCGTTCGACCTTGGCGTCACCCTCTTCGACGCCGCCGATACTTACGGAAACGGCCTGAGCGAGGAGCTGATCGCGAAGGCTTTCCCGAAGCAGCGCGATGAAATCGTGATCGCAACGAAAGTCGGCTACGATTTTGTCACCCACGGTGAAACGCGCGGCCGGGGCCAGCGTGAAATCCCGCAGGATTTTTCGCCCGAGGCCATCGTGCGCGCGACGGATGCAGCGCTCAAGCGCTTAAAGACCGATCGCATCGACCTGTTGCAACTGCACAACATTCGGATGGAACAGATCTATGACGACGCCATCTGGACGACGCTCGAGAAATTGAAAGTCGAGCGGGAAAATTCGGTACTCGGGCATTGCTCTCGGGCCGGCCGTTGGGTGGCTTTACGAAGGCATCAATTGCATTCGGGAACGCGAGGTCACCAGCGTGCAACACATTTACAACATGCTGGAGCAACATCCCGGCCGGGCCATGCAAGACGCCGCAACAGAAGCTGGCAAGGACACCATGTTTCTCATTCGCGTCACGCATTCCTCCGGCATGCTCGAAGGGAAATACACTGCGGAGACAACGTTCCCGCCGACCGATCATCGCAGCCATCGTCCGCGGAGCTGGCTCTTGAATGGCGTGAAAAAAATCGACCGAACTTCGCTTTCTCGAAAGCTCCGATCGAACGCTCGGCCAGGCGGCGTTGCAATGGCTCCTCGAAGACGAGCGCGTCGCCTCCACGCTGCCAAACATTTACGAAGAAGCGCAGCTCATCGAATTCGCGAAAGCACCCGATTGTCCGCCGCTCACGGGTGAGGAGCTGGAAAAAATCGCGGAGCTTTACGCCGATAATTTCGGCGTGGAGCGGGAAGAGCCGAAGTTCAAAGGTACGATGGAAGCTCCCGCCGCGGCCGAACGTGCCGCGGTCTAGCGGACCTCAATCCGACTCATCCTCCTCCGCTGGCTCGGGTCGCGGAGGCCGGCGTTTGTTGCCGTTTGTGTTTTGCTTGTACAGGTCCTTTAGGATCACCGCGATCATCGGCGCGGCGTGCGATCCACCGTGAACATTCGCGCCGACATCTCCTTCGTAAACGGCGGCAAAGGCATACAGCGGATGTTCCGCCGGCACGAACCCGGCAAACCAGGCCGCCGTGCGTTCCTTTGTCTTGGGGCCCCACTGCGCAGTCCCGGTTTTCCCTGCCACGTCCACGTTGTCCAGACCGGCCTGGTGAGCAGTGCCACTGGGTCCATTCACCACGTTGATCAGCCCGGTCCGCAACTGCTCCATCGTGTCCTGCGAAGCATTGAGCGTCTTTTTCGCGCGAACCTGAAACGCGGTGACGATTTCGTTATCGACCGTTTGCACCTGCTGAACGAGGCGCGTTTGATAGAAGGTGCCGCCGTTTCCGACGATCGCCATGGCCTGGGCCATCTGTAACGGGGTCGTCAGGCAGTCGCCCTGACCGATCGAGAGATTGGCGATGTCGCCATTGAGCAATTTGCGGCCGTGAGTCGCCTTCATGTATTGATCGTTAGGCATCCGGCCCTCGACTTCGCCGCGTAACGGAATGCCCGCTTTCACGCCAAAGCCCAGCCGTTGCGCCCAATCCAGGATCGGTTCCGCCCCGGTCTTGATCCCGACTTGATAAAACCAGGTGTCGCACGATTCGGTCAGCGCCTGCACGAAATTCAATGGGCCACGGTCTTTCTTCTTCCAGTTATGAAAGACCGTGTTGCCGATTTGCAGCGCCGGCATGCAGTCGAATTCGTCGTCCGAGCGAACCGTGCCGCTCTCCAAGGCGGCGATTCCGACCGCGACTTTGAAAACTGAGCCCGGAGGATACGCCGAGCGAAAGGCGCGCGGGAGGAGCGGAATGTCCGGATCGTCCTGCAACGCCTTGAACTTCTCGGCCGAGATCGTCGGCGTGAACGCGTTCGGATCATAGGTGGGCCAGGAGGCCATCGCGAGGATGTCGCCGTTATTGGGATCGACGACGACGATCGCCCCGCGCTTTGCTTTCGCTTCGAGCGCTTTCTCGGCGAGTCTCCTGCAAATGAAGATCGAGCGTGGTGACCACGGTGTGTCCCGGGACGGGCGGGGTCACGATTTTCTCCGAGGTCTTGCGGCCATCCTGGTCGAACGTGATTTTGTATTCCCCGTGCTTACCAGTCAGCACCTGGTTGAAAGTTTGCTCGAGACCTTCCCGTCCCTCGGTTTCCGGCCAGAGGACTTCGTGGTTGTCGATGATCCCATCCGGAGTCCGGCCGGTCTTCCCGCTGTATCCAATGATCTGTCCCGCGACTCTCCCGTTTGGATACGTGCGCACATAAAAGGGTCGCAGCGCGACTCCCGCCGGTAACCGATCTTTCACCCTGTCGTATTCGTCAGTGCTGAGATATTGCGCGATCTCGAAGGGCAAGATCCCGCGGTTCCGGTAGTGCCGCTTGATCAGGTCGTCCGAAATCTTAAGCGAACGGCCCAGTAATTTTTCCGCCGCTTGAATTTTTTCGTGCGCGAAGCTCAACAACTCCGCGTCGGAAAAATCGAGCGGAGTTGGGTAATTGATCGCGAGATTGTAACTCAGCCGGTTTTGCGCGAGCGGTGCGCCGTTTCGGTCCGTGATCTGACCTCGAGGCGCGGGGATATCGAGCACGTAGGTGCGGGCCAGCTTTTGGGTCTCGAACGTCGGAACGATCGTTTCTTCGAACGGCGTGGCGGCCGGGGCTGGCGGAGGGACTTTCCGATTGCGCGTTGCCTTGGCGCGCAACCATCCATCCAGCCGCCAAAAGGCAACTGAACCGGAAGAAGGAGGCACGCCGTGAATTCACAAGGGCAACTGTGGTGGCGACGCCGTGATCGACAAGCGGAAATGCGTTGGCTAATGCCGCTCCAGAAAGCGGTGAACGTCCTCGGCTAATTTTGGGCCGATTCCTTCCGTGGCGGCAATCTGCTCCACACTCGCTTTCCGGAGCCGATTGACCGACCCGAATTTGCGCAGAAGCAGATTCTTGCGGTTCTGGCTCACACCGGGGCAATCGTCCAGAATGCTTTCGCCGATCCGTTTCTTCATCAGAAGCTGGTGATACGTATTTGCGAAGCGGTGGGCTTCGTCTCGAATGCGCTGGAGCAAACGCAAGGCGCCCGAATCCGGCGGCAAGACCAGGGGCAGTGCTCGTCCCGGCCGGTAAATCTCCTCGTACTCTTTCGCCAGGCCGATGATCGGCAATTCGTGCAACCCGAGACGCTGCAATTCGCGGCATGCTGACGAAAGCTGGCCCTTGCCGCCATCCACGATGATCAGATCCGGCAAACGGACCGCGAACAATTTCGGATCGCGGATTGCAGATAGCGGATTGGCTTTCGAGGTCAGGCGCTCGGCAATCTCGACGGGGTTCTCCTGCGAAAATTCAGCTGCGCTAAGCGCGACCGCTTCTTCATCATTTTCCGGTTTCCGGTTTCCGGTTTCCGAAATCGACCCAAGCACCCGCGCGTACCTCCGCCGCACGACCTCCGCCATGCTGGCAAAATCATCCTGACCTTCCACCGTCCGGATCCGGTAGCGACGGTAATTATCCTTGTCGGGCACGCCGTTACGGAAGCAAACCATCGAGGCCACGACGTGCGTCGTGGAGATGTTCGAGATGTCGAAACATTCCATGATCGAAGGGAGACGCGTGAGCTGGAGTGCATCGGCCAGCTCCTGCACGTCGCTGACCGGGTCGATGGTGCTCGGCAAACTATGGCGGGTGAAGCGCCGCATTGGTTTCGTCGTCCGGCGCAAATCATCCAGCATATTGCGCAGCTCGGCGGCCTTCTCGAAATCCAGCTTCTCGGCCGATTTCCGCATCTCGTCTTCCACCGCCGTGATCATTTCGCGCGAGTGTCCCTCCAGGAAATCACAGGCCTGCGCGACCCGCTCCCGATACAGCTCCGCGCTGATCTCGCTCAAGCGCGTCGGGACCTGATAGGTCGCCGATTTCAGCTCACGCTCCGTCGGTGAGCCGCGACCAAAGGTAAGCACGCCGAATTTCTTGCGCATGAAGTTGAGGGTTTGCCGGAGCGCACCCGCGTGCGCGTAAGGGCCAAAGTAGCGCGCCCCGTCATCTTTCTTGAAACGGGCGAGGCGAAACCGCGGCCACTCCTCGGTCGGATCCACTTTGACGACGAGGAAGCGCTTATCATCGCGAAACGAAATATTGTAGCGCGGCCGATACTCCTTGATCAGCTTGCCTTCGAGCAGGAGCGATTCCGGTTCGCTCTGGACCGTATGGGTTTCAAAGTCCCAGGCCGCCTCGAGCATCGCGCGCGTCTTGATATCGGCCTGCGCCAGCTTGGAGGGAATGAAGTAGGAGCCGACGCGCTTGCGCAGATCCCGCGCTTTCCCGACGTAGATCACCCGGTTAAACCGATCGCGCATCAGGTAGACCCCCGGTTTGTGCGGCACCTCGTGCACCTTCTTGCTCAAGTCCGGTTTTTCTCCCTTAGCCACGTCCCTCTACTGTTGCGCTGATTCATGAAAAGCTTCAAGGAGCGGCGCTTTGAAACCGCCGACCTGGAATAACGGCGATTGAAAATCGCAGCTCCTTGAGGCGCGCCCTGCTCGCCACGACAATACGGCATGTTCGATGTGGCGATCGTGGGCAGCGGGCCGGCTGGGTCAACCTGCGCAGCTTTCTGCGCGAAGGGCGGCCTGCGCACCCTGCTCCTGGAACGCGAGATTTTTCCGCGCGAAAAAGTCTGCGGCGATTGTCTGAACCCAGCGGGCTGGCCGATCTTACGACGGCTCCAATTAGAGGCGCATGTCCGGGCCTTACCGCACGGGGTACTCGATCGCGTCGAGTTCATTGGCCTCGGCGAACGAACCCTGGCGGTGACCTTGCCGGCTGGCGGCGAAGCAGAAATTGCCGTGAAGCGGAGCCTCTTCGATCAACTCATCATGAGTCGGGCCCGCGAACTGGGCGCGACGGTTTGCGAAGGGAGCACCGTGACAGCGTTGGCTGCCCCGGGTGCTGGGCATGGGGCGTGGACGATTACCGCGGGAGACAAGATCTTCGAGTCACGAGCGCTGGTCGCGGCCGATGGCCGGAACTCGACGATCGCCCGGCTCTGCCACCTGCTTCCACGGGGGACGAAGGAGCGCATTGCGCTGCAAACGCATTTGCCCTTGCCCGACAACTTCGGAAATCGCGTTGTTCTCCAATTCCTGCCGGATGGGTATTCCGGCCAGGCACCGGTCGGGGCCGGGGAACTGAATCTTTGTTTGGTTAGTGTGCCGCGAAGGATGGCGGCTCTGCGTTCTTGGGCGGAAACGCGCTTCGGAATTTCGCCGGAGCACTCCTGGCGCACGATCACGCCGCTGACGCGCGCCCCGATCGCAGCTGCTCATCGATCGCTTTTCCTGATCGGCGACGCGGCGCGGGTGGTCGAGCCGTTCACGGGCGAGGGGATCTATTACGCGCTGGCTTCAGGAGAGTTGGCCGCGGATGCAATTATTTCGCAGCACAATGGGCGCGATGAGGCGGAAGTTGCGGCCACCTATTCCGCGGCCCATGCGAGACTTTATCGCGGGCGGCTTTGGATCAATCGACTCGCGCGCGCTGCGGTGCTGTCCCCGCGCGTGGCCTCGGGGTTTTTGGAAGCGGCGCGATTTCAACCTGTGCTGCTTCGGCTTCTGACGGCGAAAATTGTCAAAATGTAGCGTCGCTACACTTGCCGGCACGCCTTCACCGTATTCGCCATCAGCATCGCGATCGTCATTGGGCCGACGCCTCCAGGCACCGGCGTGATGGCGAAAGCCTTTTCCGAAACTTCAGCAAATGCCACATCACCCACCAGCCGATAACCGCGCTCCTTGCTCGCATCGTCCACCCGGTTGATTCCCACATCGATCACGACCGCGCCGTCGCGCACATGTTCTGCGCGCACGAATTCCGGCTGCCCGATCGCGGCAATCAGGATGTCGGCCGACCGCGTGATCTCAGCCAGGCGCTGGCTGCGGGAATGAACCACCGTCACGGTCGCGTCACCGCCCCGCCCTTTTCGCATCAACAAAAGCGCCAGCGGCTTCCCGACGATCATGCTGCGGCCGAGAACGACGACGTGGGCGCCGGAAATTTCAATTCCACTTTCGATCAACAATCGCTGACAGCCGAGCGGTGTGCAGGGCACAAACCCGCTTTCATCGCCGAGCGCGAGCTTCGCCACGTTGAGCGGATGGAAACCATCAACGTCCTTCGCCGGATCGAGCGCGCGCACGATGGCCGCTTCATCAATTTGTTTCGGCGGCGGCGATTGAACGAGAATTCCGTGAATGGCGGGATCGCAATTCAACTCTTCTACCCGCGCGAGCAGTTCGGCCTGCGTCGTCTCGGCGGGCAGTTCGAGCTTCACTGAGTGCAGCCCGAGAGCCCGGCACATCTTGTCCTTGGCGCGCACATAGGCCCGTGAGGCCGGATTGTCTCCGACGAGGACGACGGCGAGGCCCGGCGTCAGCCCGCGCCCTTTCAATTCCGCGATTTCGCTGCGCAGATCAGCGTAAACTTTTTCGGCGACGGCACGGCCTTCGATGAGATGTGGCATGGCTAGGAATGGAGAAAGATGTTTCGACTTCGCTCAACATGACAAATGAACAAGCCGCGCGCTCGATTCATTTTTGTTCCACCAGGCTAATCATTACGTCCTGAAGACGGAGCCGTTCTGCCTCAAATTGTTCAGGGCCCGTGGTCTGCTTTACGTGCACAGCCTCCCCCAGGATGAAGCGCAGCTTGCTGAATGGGCGTGGGACACAGAAACGGTCCCAGCTTTTGAGGCGCCAACAGCTCGAGAATTCCATGTGGATTGGAAGGATTGGCGCGCCGGATTTTTGGGCAACAAAGATCACCCCGGGGCTGACCGCATAGACAGGACCACGTGGACCATCAGGGGTGAACAAGACGTTGCTTCCGGCGGCGAGCGCCTCAACGAGTTGACGCAAAGCGATCACCCCCTTGCGCGAGGTCGATCCGCGGATGGTGCCGTAACCGGAGCGTTCGATGAGGAGGGAGACCAGGTCGCCATCACGGCTGGCACTGATCAGCCCGATGCTTTGCCTGGTGGGAAACCAACGATCGAAGGGAGGCGGCAACATCAGGAGACGGTTGTGCCAGATGGCGAAGATGACTGGCCGATCTCGCACCAGAGCGACACCGTTATGGGGATCTTCCAACTGCAACCGAAGCGTCCTGGCCCAGAGCCGGAACAATGCGTAGCCAAACTCGATCAGTGCGCGCCCGCGCCAGCCTTCGAGTTTCACTTTTGCCCTGTTTTCGCAGCGTCATCGCGCCAGCGGTAGGCGGAAGGATTCGGAAGGCCGAGTTGATCAAGGATGCGCCAAGCAACCGTGTCGGCCACCGCCTCGACCGTAGCCGGCCGGCTGTAGAACGATGGAATCGCCGGGAGCAGGATCGCGCCCGCTTCCAGCAAAGTCACCACGTTGCGTGCATGAACGAGGCTCCAGGGCGTCTCGCGCGGAACCAGGATCAGTTTGCGTCGCTCCTTCAAAAAAACGTCCGCGGCCCGCAGGAGCGCCGTGTCGCTGCAACCCGAGGCAACGCGGCCCAGTGTTGCCATTGAGCAGGGGACGATCACCATGGCATCGAAGCGGGCCGAGCCACTGACGAAGGGGACATTGAGATCGTTCTCGCCGTGTTCCAAGACGCCGGCGGGGATAACCAGCGAATCGACCTCCTGCGCCGCGACCTGTTTCGCGTGCGAGCTCATGACGAGGTGGACCTCGTTCGCAGCGCAATCGATCTGCGCGAGCAGGCGCTGCAGGTAAATCGTGCCGCTGGCGCCAGTTGCGGCGAGAACGAGTTTCATCCGCCTAAGGAATCACATTCGGTGTGCAAACACTAGTCATCCCGGCTGAAGTGTCCCCGTGGCGCCATTTGCATTTGAAATTATGGGCGAGCACGCGCAATTAGTTCGCAATGGTCAAGAAGCTTCTCCACACGAGGTATCGGGTAACGGACCTCGAAAAAACCGTCTCCTTCTACCGGGACGTTCTCGGTTTGCGGGAAACGCGGCGCCACACCTCGGGTCGCGGTTCCCAACTGGTTTTCTTCAAGGCGCCCGGCAGCGAGGAAGAAATCGAAATCTGCAAATTCGATGAAAGCGGTCCAGTTGTCGTGGGTCCTGATCTCACCCATCTCGCCTTTGAAGTCGACGATATCGAGCAATTCGCCCGGGAATCGGCGGCAAAGGGTTACCCGCTCTCGGACGGTCCGCATCCGCACGGCAAGGATGGAGCGATCGCGTTTATCGACGCGCCGGAGGGATACGAGATCGAGTTGATTCAACCCGGATCGAGCAACTAACCGCATCCGATCGCTTGCGCGCCTGAAAAATTTTCCGCTAGATTGCCGCCCATGAGACGCTCCCGCCAATGGATCCCGCTTTTTTGCACGATTCTGTGTGGGTTCTTTTGCCTCGCCGCAAAACCGCAGCAGCAATTCAAGCCGGTCCGGCCCGGCGGAATTTCTGATCGCCCGGGGGCCATCCCAAAGGCTGTTCCGAAAGCTGAACCGGTCACACCGGATCCTGCGACCTTCTCGCAAATAGCTCCGGCTACGCGTGCGGCCTCCGTTATGGTGATCGACGCGCGCTCGGGCGAAATCTTTTACGAGAAGAATGCCGACGCCCCTCGCGCGGCCGCGAGCACGCAGAAACTATTGACCGCGCTCATCGTGGCGGAACGCGGATTTCTCGACCGGACTGTCGTGGTCGAGCCAGTCGATACTCTGGCGGAGCCGGTAAGGCTGAACATTAAGGCGGGCGAGACCTATCAACGGATCGATTTACTCCGGGCCCTGCTCGTGAAAAGTCCGAATGACGTGGCCCGGTGCCTGGCGCGGGATTCGGCCGGGAGTGTCGAAGCATTTGCCGAGTTGATGAATGAAAAGGCCCGTCAACTGGGTGCGACCAATTCGCATTTCCGGAATCCGAACGGCCTTCCCATGGTTGGCCAATACTCAACCGCGCGAGATCTCTCCATGATTGCCAAAGCGGCCTACGCGAACTCGACCATTCGTTCGATCGTCTGCCTGCCGCAGCTCGTTTTTCGATATTCGAATGGCCGCACTCGCCAACTGGAAAACACAAACAAGGTCTTGAAGAAGCTCCCCTACTGCAACGGCATGAAGACCGGTTATACGGAAGCTGCAGGCCATTGCTTGATCGCGAGCGGCGCCCGGCCTGGACGAGATATTATTGTCGTCGTGCTCGGTGACAGCAAAGCCCTCATCTGGCGGGATGCTTCAGCCCTGCTTTCGTGGGGGCTCTGGATGAACCGCAGCGCCGCTAATTGACGCTTTCAGCGTCCCTTACGCGTCGCTCGGCAAGCTTAAAAGACCGCGCTTCCGCTTACAGGCCGCCCATGGCGCTGGTGCGCATCAGAGGCGTAGGAACGAGGGCCGGATTCTCCATCGGGTCGAGAGGCCCGGCACCGACGGCTTCAGGCCCTTCGGCAGGAGGGGCTGGTTCACTGGAATTGACATAGGATGTTGCGCTTGGGTTGTTGGCATACATCTCTCGCAGGGTGGTCCGTTTGGTGGCCGTCTGCGTGGAACTGCAGGCGGTGAAGGAAGCGACGGTGAGCAGGCAAGCGGCGATTTTAATCATGGTCTTAATGGAACTTCGTAGTGTCTTTTGCCGGGTTTCCCCCGACGGTCTTTATAATTACTATATTTTGTTCCCATTTGGCAAGAACGATTTTTGCAAACCGCGACTCATTTTTGCGACGAGGCCGTTATCCTAGGTAAAACGGCCCAAAATCGCCCCTAATTTCTGCTTGGCGGCGACCGGCCAGAGCTTGCGATCCGTTACCAACGCCGAATCCAGCGCCTGATGTTCGGGCCAGTTCGGTTCGGTGGGGATCCGGGGAATGACCTCAGCGAGGACCTTTTTCGCGGTTTCCGCGTTTGCGGTTAAATGCTCGAAAATGGTCTGCGCCGTGACCGGTTCTTCCTCGACCTTCCAGCAATCGTAATCCGTGATCATCGCCAAGGTGGCCAGCGCGATCTCGGCTTCCCGGGCCAGTTTGGCCTCCGGCAGGTTGGTCATTCCGATAACGTCGAAGCCTTGGCGGCGGTTCGACTCCGACTCGGCCCGCGTCGAAAAAGCCGGGCCATCCATGTTCACGTAGGTGCCGCCGTTGTGCACTTTGAGGTCCAGCTTGCGGGTGGCGTCCGCGAGGATGTTGCGCAGATGGGTCGAGATCGGGTCCGCGAAAGCGATGTGCGCGGCGATGCCGTCGCCAAAAAATGTGTGCGTGGCGCGCTGGCTGGTCCGGTCGAAAAATTGCGACGGCAAGAACACGTCACGCGGCGCATATTTTTCCTGGAGACTGCCGACTGCGGTCACGCAGATAATCCAGCGAACGTTCAGCGAACGCAGCGCATAAATATTTGCCCGATGATTTAGCTCGTGCGGGAGGATGCGATGGCCGCGCCCGTGTCGGGGCAGGAAATAAATCTGCCTTCCATGCATCTGGCCGCCGATGAGCGCGTCGGAAGGTTCGCCAAATGGCGTATCGACGCGTTGCTCGGCCGGATTTTCCACCCCCTCCATCTGATAGAGGCCGCTTCCGCCGATGATGCCAATGGCTGGTGTGTCGCGATTCATTCGAAGGAAAGAAGGGCGCAAGCTTCCAGCCTGGACCCTGGTCAAGGCAAGCCACAAGGTTGTGTCACGCCGATTTTATTCGCGCCGGGCGCGGCAGTTCGATTCAATCGCTCGGTGATGAAATCGTTTCGTTTCCTGGCGGGGATCGCTCTTGCCGCCCTCCTCTCGTCCTGTGCCGGCCCGGCCGTTGCCCCAAGCTCCAGTCGATCCGCCGCCGCCTCGGAAAGTGCGGGATACTCCCAGCCGCCGCAAGATCGGCCGGGTCTTGGAACAAAGTGGGGAGAGACCCGGATCTCGCGGGTGGCCTCCGCGGCATTTGAACGGGCGAGCAGCCGGCCTGTGGCTCTCGCCGCCATTAATTATAACGACGCTGCCGGCATCCGCGCCATGGCCGGAGCAGTGGAGTGGCGTCGCGGGTGGCCATTACTGCACAGTCCCGCCGGGAGTTTGGTTTCTGTCGGATTGCGCGATCAAAGCGGCAACTTTTTGCCTGGGCTTAGCGTCGGCGACCGTTGGTTTGTCGTCGGCGAAGAGGGCCGGCGTTACTCGATCGTCATCCGCAATCGCAGTGCGCTACGCCTGGAAGTCGTCCTTTCCGTGGACGGCCTCGATGTGATCGATGGCCGCTCGGCGTCGTTTGGAAAGCGCGGCTACGTCATTGATCCGCACCGGCAACTCGTCGTCGAAGGATTTCGCCAGAGCACCGAGGCGGTGGCCGCATTTCGTTTCGGGCCCGTGCGAGAGTCGTACGCGCATCAGAAATACGGCGATACCCGCAATGTTGGCGTGATCGGGATCGCCCTTTTCAACGAGCGCGGAACGAATCCTTGGACGGACCGCGAGGTGGAGAAGCGCTTGAAGGCTCAGCCATTCCCGGGCCGCTTTGCGACGCCACCTTAATCGCTTCCAATCGGACGAACATGGCGCGCCCCGGGGTGTTGTGCCATTTTCCCGTCCGCCGATGCCGAAATTCTTCATCAAAACCTACGGCTGCCAGATGAATGAGCGTGACTCCGAGCAGGTCGCTCACTCGCTCATTGCGCGTGGCCATGAACGTGTGGCGCGTGAGACCGAGGCGGACGTCGTCCTCCTCAACACCTGCAGCGTTCGCGACATGGCGGATCAGAAAGCGCTCGGGAAGATGGGCATGCTGGGCCAGATCGCAAAGCGCCGGCCTGAGGTCGTCTTTGGATTTCTCGGGTGCATGGCGCAGGCGCAGGGCGACGCGCTTTTTGCCGGCCTGCCTCATGTGGACCTCGTCGTGGGCACTCAGAAATTTCATCGCGTGGCGGACTACGTCGAAGAACTCCTGGAGAAGAAACGGACGCGCCGGATGGATGACCCCCGTTATTCGATTTGCGACACCGGCGACGAGGCCGGCTCCGAGGAAACGATTCGCGACCACGAGCTGAAGAGCCGGCAGGCGACCGCTTTTGTTTCCATCATGCAAGGCTGCAACATGCACTGCACCTTTTGCATCGTGCCGCGGACAAGGGGCGCCGAACGAAGCCGCTCGATCGAAGAAGTCGTGCGCGAGGTGCGCGAGCTCGTCGCGCGAGGCGTCAAGGAAATCACCCTGCTTGGCCAGATCGTGAACCTGTATGGGCGACACGAATTGCCGAAGGTGAAGAGCAAGAGTCCTTTCGTGCAATTGCTCGAGGCCGTGCACGAAATCGACGGCTTGGAGCGGCTGCGCTTTACCTCCCCGCACCCGATTGGATTTCGCGATGACCTGATCGGTGCCTTCGCTGAGTTGCCGAAACTCGCGGAGCACGTCCATCTTCCGCTTCAATCGGGGTCCGACCGCATTCTGAAAGCAATGCACCGCCCCTACACGGCCTCGAAGTACCGGGGATTGGTCGATCGTCTCCGGCAGGCCCGTCACGAAATCGCCATTACGACTGATGTGATCGTCGGTTTTCCTGGCGAAACCGAAGAGGATTACGCGCAGACCCGGGAATTGGTGGACGAAATTCAGTTCGATAACGCCTTTATCTTCCGTTACTCGACCCGGCGCGACACGCCCGCGGCGACCATGGCCGGGCAAATTGATGAACAGGTGAAAGCGCAACGGAATCAGGATCTGCTCAGCGTTGTCGATGCATCGGCTCGCCGCGCCAACGAGCGACTGGTCGGACGGAACGTCGAGATTTTGTGTGAAGGCCCGAGCCGGACGAACGCGGCGCGTTTAATGGGCCGCACTCGGACGAACAAGATCGTTGTCTTCGAGGGAAATGAGGAACACGTCGGCGAGATTTTCGAGGTCGCGGTCGAGCAGGCAAACGGATTCAGCTTGTATGGAACGCCGCTCGTGCAAACCTCCTCTCCGACTCACGCATGATTTATCATTTGTCGCTTCAGACGGCTGGCCTGATCGCCGGCCTTTTCCTTTTGCTCGTCAGCCTGCCGGGGCTGCTCAAGCCCGAGCTCGCGCGTGGTTTTGCCCAGAGCCTGCCCCGTTCCCGCGTCGCCGGCTTCGTCCTCCTGACGGTCGATTTATTTTGGACGCTGTGGCTCTTGGCGACGATGGAGATGGGCGAATTCTCCGGTTTTCGCCGGCCTTTGCTCATCATCCTGCCCATCGGCTTTTTTCTGGTCTTGCGGTTCGTGGATGAGTTTCTGGCCGTCCGCGCGCTCGGGATATTTTTTCTATTGGCCGCCGAGCCGCTCCTCGATGCGGCTTTCTTTCGCGCGGAAACCAGCCGGCTTCTCGTGGCGGTCTTTGCCTACCTCCTGATCGTGGTCGGATTGTTTTGGGTCACGATGCCGTACCTTTTGCGCGATCAGATAAATTGGAGTCTGCGCAGGCCGTGGCGCTGGCGATTGACTCACGGTGTGGCCCTGCTCTACGGAGGAGCGATTCTCGCTTACGCCATCACGCAGTATTGATTTCCTGGAGCGGTCTATGATCGCTGCTTCCGAAGGCATATGAGCCGCATTCTCGTGATTCGCGGCGGCGCGATCGGAGATTTCGTTCTCACTTTGCCGGCGATCGGACTCTTGCGAGATCGATTTCCGGAAGCACAGATCGAGATTTTGGGGGCCAGGCAAATCATCGCGCTGGCCGAGAAGCGTTACTATGCGGACGCGGTTCGCTCGCTTGAGTCCGGAACGCTCGCACCGTTCTTCGCGAAGAAAGCGGCCCTTCCTCCCGCGTGGGTCGATTACTTCGGTAGCTTCGATTTGATCGTGAGCTACCTCTTTGATCCGGACGGAATCTTTCGGGAGAATCTGAAGTGCTGCGGAATTAAAGTGTTCATTGAGGGTCCGTCAAAGCTGAGCGGGCGCGAGCATGCAGCGCATCAGCTTGCCCGGCCACTGGAACAGATCGGTTTACATTTGAGCGATCCGGCGGCAAAGATTTACCTAACCGAACTCGATCGCGAGTTCGCCCGGGATTTCCTGGGCGCCGTCCACAAACCCATCATCGCGCTTCATCCGGGAAGCGGAAGCGAAACGAAGAATTGGCCGATCGAGAAGTGGGAGAAACTGGGCGAATACCTCTTCTCAACCGGTCGCACGGTATGTCTGGTTGCCGGTGAAGCCGACGACGACCGCTCTCGGTTCCTTGAGGCCGCCTGGAAAGACACGCCGATTCCATTCGCAAAGAATCTCGCGCTGCCACATCTCGCCGCTTTGCTTGAGGGCGCGGCCTTCATCGGGCACGACAGCGGAATTTCGCACATCGTCGCCGCGGTTGGCGCTCGGTGCCTCCTCCTCTTCGGTCCCACCGATCCCGAAATCTGGGCGCCGGCGAATGAAAACGTAAGGGTGCTACGGGCGCCGAACGGGAATCTTGGGTTGCTCAGTCTCGCCCGCGTCATCGAGGCGATCTGAGAAAGAAAACTTCCTACGAACTGATGCGCATCGGCATCAGCACGTAGAGAAATGGCGTCTGAATTTTCAACACGCCTGGGCTCATTTCATCGATCAGGTCGAGAAAGACCTCGTCTTCCGTCAACGCGCGCAAGGGCGCCATGAAAAACTCCGGATTAAAGGCAATGGAAAAATCCCGGCCCTTGTAAACCACCGCCAGAGACTCTTTGGCTTCGCCGACTTCCGGGGTATTGGCCGTGATGTCGATGTTGTTCTTCGTGAAATTCAGTTTGATCGAGTTCGACTTATCGCTGGCGAGCAGGGAAACGCGCCGGAGCGAATTCAGGAACGTCTCGCGTTCGAGAGTGACGCGCTCTTTTGTCTCCGCCGGGATGACCTGTTTATAATTCGGATAATTTCCTTCGATCAGCTTTGAAACCAGGAGCGTATTGTTTAGGTCGAAGGCAATTTGGCCGCTCCCGATGCTCACTTTTACTTCGCCGTCGTCGGTTAGGAGCCGTTGCAATTCCGTGACCGCTTTGGTCGGCACGATAATGTCCGCCTCGTGGCTGCGCGGGAATTCGAGTTCGATGTCGACCATCGCAAGCCGCCGGCCATCGGTCGCGACGAGCGTCAGCTTGTTTTCCTTGAGACTGAAGAGCAGGCCGTTGAGAACGTAACGCGTCTCATCGGTCGAGATCGCGTAGGATGTTTTCCGCAATCCATCGCGCAAATCCTTCTGACGAATCGTAATGACTTTCGCGCCCTCAAATTTCGGCAACGGCGGAAACTCTTCTTCGGGCAATCCGAGGATTTTGAAAAAGCTTTGGCCGCTGCGGATGGAAGCCGCGTTCTTCCCGTCGACCTCGAACTGGACTTCGCTCGAGGGCAGCTCGCGAATGATGGTGAAAAGACGCCGCGCTGGCAGCGTGGTCGCGCCTTCCTTTTCGACGTTCGCCTCGAAACCGCCGCGGACGCCGACATCCAGATCGGTCGTGGTCAGGTGGACTTCGTTGCCTTTGGCCTGGAGGAGGACGTTGGAAAGAATCGGGAGAGTCGTGCGGGTGCTGACGACGTTTTGCACCTGCTGCAGACCTTCGAGCAACTTTTCTTTCGTGACGTTAAATTTCATGAAGGTGCGGAAAGCTAAGATGTAAGGCTTGCGATTTTATTCGGCAACCGCAATCTCGCCGAGGGTAGGCCATCCTTCAACGCTGCAGCGCGCTGTCGATGAATGAGATGGTTTGCCGAATGTTGTCCTGCTCCTGCATGCGCCGCTTCACTAATTTGCAGGCGTGCAGCACGGTGCCGTGGTCGCGGCCGCCAAAGGCATCGCCGATTTCGTTCAAGGACGCCTTGGTCAATTCTCGCGCGAGGTACATCGCGATTTGCCGCGGGAAAGCGATATTGGCCGGACGCCGCTTGCTTGTCATATCCGCGAGGCGCACATCGTAATGTTCCGCCACGCGCCGCTGAATTTGCTCAATCGTCACGGCATGCCGCGCCTCTTCCTGCAAAATATCTTTCAGGAGATGCTCGACGACTTCGTTAGTCAGCTCCTTGCCGCTGAGCGATGCAAACGACGCGACGCGCATGAGGGCGCCTTCCAGCCGGCGGACGTTCGTGCGGATGCGGGTGGCCAGAAAGTCGAACGTCTCGTCGCGTAGTTTGATGCCGAGGGTGTGCGCTTTCTTGCGCAGGATCGCCATCCGCGTTTCCACATCGGGCGGCTGCAACTCGGCGGTGAGGCCCCATTCGAAACGCGAAACCAACCGATGCTCGAGATTCGCGATCTCGGAAGGCGGACGGTCGCTCGAGAGGACGATCTGTTTATGTCCGTCAAAGAGCGTGTTGAACGTGTGGAAAAATTCCTCCTGTGAGCGCTCCTTGCCTCCGAGAAACTGGATGTCGTCAATCAAAAGCAGATCCGCCTGCCGGTAGCGCTTGCGAAATTTCACCAGATTGTTGTGCTGAATCGCGTCGATGAACTCGTTGATGAAAAGTTCACTCGAAAGGTACATGACCTTCGCATTTTTCTTTTTCATCCCGACGTACTGACCGATCGATTGCATCAGGTGCGTCTTGCCGAGACCGACTCCACCGTAAATAAAGAGAGGGTTGTACGTTCGCGCGGGAGATTGCGCGACGGCCAGACTCGCCGCGTGTGCGATCTCGTTGTTCGGGCCGACGACGAATGATTCGAAACTGTTCCGCGGATTAAGACCGAGCGCGTTGCTGGATTGTTTGGCGTCCCGCGAATTCTCCTTGGCAAATTCCTTTCCTGGAATCTCGGGCAGACTTTCTCCGTCCGGTCCCTCGGAGGCCGTGGAAAACTTCACTTTCCGCGGCGCGCCGAAAGCGGTCACGATCGCGGCTTGCAACGCGGCCATATGATTGCTCTCGATCCAGAATTGATAGATGTTGTTTGGAACGCGAAAGGTAAACGCGTCGTCCGTCGCCTGGACGAGCTTTACCGCGGAGAACCAACGCTTGAAAGTGTCGGGACTAACCTGTGGTTTGAGCGCAGCCGACAGTTTCTGCCATAGCTGTGCGTAGTTCTCTTCCATGCCGACTTGTTAACAGGGTTAATTAACCTGCCGCGCGAAGGGCGGAGGCAAAAGTTGCGAGGTAAATTGCAATTCGACAGCGTTGCCTCCTCGCAGTTTTGGAAGCAAGCTTTCCTGGAAATTCTCCATTCCATCGGGAAAATACGAGGGAAAAACGGCTTGGGCAGGGAAAAGCGAAGGACGCGGCCCAGAGAGAAGCTGGCTCTCCCTCATTGTTCCGGTTGCTCTGGCGGGTGTTATTGTCATTCTAGCTCTTTGTAATTGCTCCAAACTGTTCACATCTTATTAACACCTGCTCTGCTCTCTCCTTGCCAGCGGCTTGAGATTAGAAACCGTGTGACGAGGCGACAAGCAAAAACCTGAACTTTATTTTTCTTTGCGATTCAAAAAAATCTTGACGAAAAATTACGGAAAGCGTTGCCCATCGCGTTGGCGGGAGACCCTGCGCGCGAAGTTGACCGACCCCCTTCGCACGAGCAACGTTGCAGCGCAATTCGCGCTCGTCTTAATTGCCGCGCCCCTGAAATGTCTTCCAATCTTTTGCGCGGAATCATGAACAGAATGCGAAGCATGGCTTTCTTTTGGGCCGCCTTGGTCGCGCTGTTCCTTTCCACCGTCCCCGCAGGAGCGGTGGATGACATTCCGCCGCCATTCGGATTTCACTGGAACGACTCGATGACGAAGGTCGAGCAAGTCCTCCTGGGAGCGAAAGCCAAGATCGTGACCAAGGACAGAAAGGAAAAGCGTTTTGTCTGGACCGTGGAAGGCCTCGTCCAGCCGGGTCTCAAGCGGACCCTCTTTACTTTCAAGGAAGGTTTTCTCGTCGAGGTGGAATTGCAGTACCGAATACCCGGAGTGGAGCATCGAGCGTTACAACGATCGGATGGGAGAAATTCGACGTTACTTCGACGCCAAGTTCGGCACCGGGAAACTGGTTTCACGCTCACGCGATACGGAGTCCGATGTGATCCAGACCCTCGTGGGCTATCAATGGATTGTCGGCGGAACGATGCTCGAACTCTTCTATTTCTCCGCCCAACGCGATCCGATGGTCTTCCGCAGCATCACCGTCACCTACAAAGCGATTTGACGCCCGGCCGTCTCCTTCTGCAATCGTTTCAGACGGCTTGCCAGACTGGCTTTCGAGACAGAGCTCATCCGGTCGATGAACAAGATGCCGTTCAAGTGATCGATCTCATGCTGCAAAGCGCGGGCAAGTAATCCGGCCGCCTCTATTTGGACGATGTCTCCGTCGAGTGTCTCCGCTTCCAAACGCACGGAAACCGCCCGATCGATGTCGGAGTTGATGTCGGGAAAGCTGAGACAACCCTCGTTGCCGGAGGCGATCTCGTCGTCCAGCTCGAGTTTGGGATTGAGCAAGATCAAGGGCATCGCGCTCGCGGGGTCGACCTTCGCGCCATTCAACGTCATCGTGCTCGGCCGATCTTCGACCTGTGAAATGTCGAGCACGGTGAGCTGGAGCGCCGCGCCCACCTGTTGGGCAGCGAGGCCGATGCCATTGGCGGCATGCATCGTCTCCAGCATGTCGGCCGCCAGGGTGCGAATGCGCTCGTCCACCTCCTCGATCGGTTTTCCCTTCGCCCGCAAGATCGGGTTTCCGTATTTTACGATCGGTAACTTCACTTTTCCCCGTGCGTAAAGGCGGGCAGGTTTCTCACCCCCGCGAGCTTCAACGCGTCCATCACCTTAATGATCGTTCCGAATGACGCTTTCTTGTCTGCCTGCAAGGCGAGCGCGGATTTGCGCTTTGGCGGCAAATCCCGCACCGATGCTTCCAATTCATCCGGGCTGACTATCTGGCCGTCGAGCCGGATTTCGTCGTTCTCGCTTACGCTCACGACGGCGTGCTCGAACTCAGCCGTGGCGTTGGCCGCTGTTTTCGATTCCGGAAGGTTGATCTGAACTTCCGGCTGATCTTTCTTGAAAGTGGTCGAGACGACAAAAAAGATAAGGAGAATCGTCAGGATATCGACGAGCGAAACGATGATGATGGAGGGGGCGCGCCTTTTCCGGACTGCGATTTTCATGGCAACGAAGCCGGGTTGCTGAGCGTCACGCGAGTGGGGCGTTCGCTGGCACGGTTGAGCGGACTGGCCGGCCCTCTTCGCTGCCGGTCCGTCCGTAATAACATTTGGCGATTAAATCCGAGACGATCGATTCCATCTGGACCGAGAGCACCTCGACCTTTTTCGAAAAATAACTGAAAGCGATCAAACTGGGCACCGCGATCGAAAGCCCAAAGATCGTGCAGTTCAGCGCCATGGAAATGCCGAGCGCCACCGACTTGGTGTCGCCCGCGCCTGTGCTCAAACCCAGCCCCGAGAAAACCTGCACGAGTCCCGCGACCGTGCCGATCAAACCGATGAGCGGGGCGATGCCCGTCACGACTTCGAGGACAATCAGGCCGCGCTCCAGCCGCACCAATTCCGCCCGCGCTCGCGTTTGGGCGAACTCGATATTTTCCGAACGCGGCCAGCGCATATGCTGCAACGCGACGCGCGTGATGCGGGCCAGCGAGGAATTGTCGTCGTTCACGATGCGCGTTAGCCGCTCCGCGCTCCCGCCCGGAACGAGCCGTTCGATTTCACTTTCGATCACCAGCGGCAAAACTTTTTTCTCACGCAAGGTCAGGATGCTGAGAACGATCGTCGTCACGGTCACAATCGAGCAGGCGAGCAGCGGCCACATAAAGAGGCCGCCCTTGGTGAAAAAGCTCACCATGGTTTGAAGTGTTTCTGTCATTGGCGGCAGGCTGATTCGGGCGTCACTAATTAGGGTAACTGGTAAAGGAAAAATCGATATGCATTCGACCGTCGGGCAGGGTGGTAATCAGGTCAGGCGGAATGGGAGGAATGTGCGCTTCCTGAAACGATTGCAAGCAGATGTTGGCGAAGGCTTCGTTCGCGTTGTTCGAGAGGACCCGTAATTGCTTCACGTGCCCTTGCGCATCCAGTTCCGCCTCGAGGTGTGCCGTCCCGATGCTGATGAGATCTCTCTTCTTATCAATATGGTAATACCAGCGAGAACCGATCGCGTCGGACACCGCTTTTCGGTATCGGCCCAGCGGCGTTCCGACCGCGTTCACGGCGGAAGGGCCGCGATTGGTGATGCTACCCGTAATGCGAGTTTCCTCTTTTTGCGCCTGATAACTGGAAGCGGCCAACGCCGGCTTGGGTCGCGGGGCCGCGGTTGGCACAGATGCGGGAACTTCCGGTGCAGGCTCTGTTTCGTCCGGCGCTTTGATGGGCGGCGGAGGGGATGACTTCAACATCGCGAACTGTTCGGGCTCCGGAGTCGAGACGGGCGCCGGCTTCGGAGTCGAGACGGGCGGTGGCGAGAGTTCTGGTTTCGCCGGTGTGGTCGCCGCCGTTGGCTTCGCTTCCGGCGCGGCGGTTGATTGCGGCTCGGGCTGCGGCTTCACGCCGTCGGTGGGAAGCGAATAATCGTGCGTCTCCAGATTTACAGCGGGACGTTCTTTGCCGTCCTGCGAGGGCAGGGGCAAATCACCCGTCGCCGGAAGCTTGCTTGCGGCGATCGAGTTGGCGTTCGACTCGAAGGTCTGTTCCTTTGGCTTCTCGGCCGATTCCCTGGCCGGAGCCGTCTCCATGAACGGCGGGTCTTTCGGGACGAGCGGCGGTGGTGTCGCGGACAAATCGACGATGGTGAGCTCGACGGGTTTATCTTCCATTGGAGGCGCCGGGGTCAGCGCACTGCCGAAAGCGGCGAGCGAGAACCCCACCAGGAAATGCAGGGAGAGCGATATTAGAACCGCTAATCCTAGTTTCCGGCCCTCTTTTGTCTGTTCCATCATTTTCAGGTCTGAGGCGCGTCGACGCGCCGAATAATATCGCACATCCCCCGGCCTAACAACGTTCGGTCCCTCTCCTCATTTCGGGTTCGCCCGGGGAGCAGCTCCACCCTTTCGCGCGTGATGAAACAGATATTGCTGTGCGTATCCGCCGTATTCTCCGAAGTAGGTCTCACAAAAGGTGCGAAGCTGGGTAGCCGTCACTTTTCGCTTTCGGGCGAAATATTGTTGTTTCACGGCGCGCTCAATCCAAACGTCGATCGGGAAGGCGCGCAATCGCTCGTAGGCAAAGAGCATGACACAATTAGCAACCTTTGCGCCTACGCCAGGCAGCTCGCACAACCGGGCCCGCAATGATTCATCCGGGAGCTCGCTCCATCGTTCGAGATCGGCGTCGCCGGCGGCAACCAGGCGCGCGGTCGCCAGGAGGTTCTTCGCCCGGTAACCGAGCGCGCACGCCTGCAAATCTAGCTCCGTCAGTTTCGCGATTCGATCCGGAGGGGGAAAGGTGTGCACTTCGCCATCCAGGACGCGCCGGCGTTCACCGTACCGCGTCCGCAATGCCCGGGCCATCTGGCGAATGTGCGCCACCTGTTTCATCGATGAGGTAATGAACGTGGCCAGACACTCCCAGCGCGGTTGCCGGATAATCCGAAGGCCCTCGCAAAAATTTCGCGCCGCGCATATCGCCGGATCGCTCGGGAACGAACGGCAAATCTCTGCGAGCGGATGATCGAGCGAAAAATAATTCGTTATCACCTTCGCCGTCGCGCCGCTAAACAGAAGCCGCCGTTGCCGCTGTTCCACGTAAACGCCGTTCGAGCCAATCGTTCCCGCATAACCGTCTCCGCATTTTTCCCAATGGAAGACCTGCCCGGAATCGAGCGTGCCCGCCAGATCGAAATCAGTCGCTTCCATCTCTCTCCTCATGAGCCACAGATTAACACGGATGAACACGGAAGCGGGAGAGGGCGCGGGTATCGAACTGAAAATCAGTGTTTCATCCGTGTTCATCCGTGGCTAAATACCTCATCGCATGGATTTCCGCCTCGTGATCGACACTGGAGTTCTCCTCCTCTATTTCGTCGTCATCATCTTCATCGGCCTGCGCATGGGCCGAAAGGAAGACAATCTCGAGGACTTCGCTCTTGGCGGCCGTCGCATTCCGTGGTGGGCGGTGCTGGCTTCCCTGATCGCCGCTGAAACAAGCGCCGGCACATTTTTCGGCACTCCCGGGGAAGGCTACACCCACCGCGACTACACCTATTTGCAGCTCGCCTTCGGCACGATCATCGGACGGATTCTCGTCAGCTACATTTTCATCAAACCGTACTACGATTACAAAGTTTTCTCGATTTATGAGTATCTGACCGCGCGCTTCGGGGTCGCGAGCAAGAACGCCGCTTCCGCTGTTTTCATGATTACGCGCCTGCTCGCCTCCGGGGCGCGCTTGTATGTCGCGGCCATCGCCCTCGCCCTGGCCTACGAAATGATTAGCGGCGCGCGACCGAACCAATCGCAAACTCTCTGGATCTACGTCGGCGCTACAATTGCCATCGTCATTCTGACGGCGATTTACACCACCATTGGTGGGATCAAGGCCGTCATCTGGACCGATTTGATTCAGGCCTCAATTATGATCGGGAGCGCGTTGATCGCACTGGGCTTGCTCTACTCGGCCATTCCGGGTGGTTGGGGCGAAATCGTCGAACGCCATGGTCCATTCCAGATGTCGGATCTCTTCGCCACGGGTCTTGATCCGGCCAGGCATGGCTGGGACAAAGTGAAAGGCATGTTCGAGACGGAGTACACGATCTTTGCCGGCTTGATCGGGGCGGTCTTCATCACAATGGGCACGCATGGGACCGATCAGGACATGGTCCAGCGAATGTTAACCGCGCCCGATATCCG
Organism: uncultured Verrucomicrobiae bacterium; assembly: GCA_963850015.1. GTDB lineage: Bacteria > Verrucomicrobiota > Verrucomicrobiia > Chthoniobacterales > UBA10450 > AV80. Next base: position 2,522,256 of record CAWKJF010000002.1, on the reverse strand, counting down.
CCGGAGCCGCCGCTCGCTGATTCTCTCCGGCCTGGCCGACATCCCGATCGCGTTCACGTTTCTCAGCATCGGCTTGCTCCTTTGGGTTTACTACCAGGCCCATCCCGATCCGACCTTGCCCAAGAGCCCGAACGAAACGTTCTGCCACTTCATTCTGTATGAAATGCCCGTAGGCCTTCGAGGATTACTCCTTGCCGGAATCTTCGCCACCGCCATGGGATCGCTCAGCACCGCCTTGAACGCGCTTGCCACCAGTTTCACTCGCGATTGGTATGAGCCCTACATCAATCCAGGCGCCACGGATGCGCAAAGCTTACGCGCCGTGCGATGGGCCACCGTCTGGTTTTCTGTTCTGATGATCATCGTGGCCTCGACCACGGCTTATCTCGTGATCGTGCATCCCAACATCCGGATTATTCCGATCGTGCTCGGCATTTTTGGTTACACCTACGGCTCATTGCTCGGGGTGTTTTTTGCCGGAATGCTAACGAAAACGCGCGGAAATGATCGCGGCAACATCATCGCCATGATCACCGGCTTTGTGGTCGTCGCGATCCTGAGCGGATTGCCGAACAACATCGCGCGCATCTTCGGCACGACGTTTTACGAACAGCCGTCCTGGCTGCCGGTCATGGAATTTCCCTGGTGGATATTCTTCGGCACGGTGGTCACGTTCGTGGTGGCGGTCTTGTTCAAGACGAGCCATCAACAGCTTGCCCTCAACAAGATCGGGAGCGGCGCGTCCTCAGCGTCGGGGCCGGCTACGTAGGCTGTTCGCCAGTCAGCTTAATTCCCAGATCCCGCAGCTGCCGCGGGTCGACTTCGCTCGGCGAATTCGACATCAAGTCGATGCCGCGATTGTTTTTTGGGAAGGCCATTACTTCGCGAATACTTTCCTCGCCGCAGATCAGCATGACGATTCGATCGAGACCAAAGGCAATCCCACCATGCGGTGGCGCTCCCAGGCGGAAGGCGCGCAGCATATGGCCAAACATGCTTTGCTGATCTTCTTCGTTTACGCCGAGCGCTGCAAAAATCTTGGCCTGCAAATCCGGTTCGTGAATTCGGATGCTGCCGCCGCCCAGCTCCACGCCATTTAGAACGACATCGTACGCTTCGGCGCGCACTTCGTCGAACTTCCCGGCTTCCATCTTTCCGATATCCTCGGTTTTGGGGCGCGTGAACGGATGATGCACCGCGTTCCATTTGTTTTCCTCGGCGCTGAAAGCCATGAGCGGGAAATCGATCACCCAAAGAAAGTCGAGCTGGCTCGAGCCGGTTGTCAGCTTTTGCATCTCGGCAATCCGGGAACGAATCCGGCCGAGCACTTCGCAAACAACCTCCCATTTATCCGCCGCAAACAGGATGAGGTCGCCTTCTTCGACCTCCAGTTTCGAGCGGAGCGCCACCTTCTCAGCTTCGCTAAAGAACTTCACGATCGGCGATTTCCATTCGCCGTTTTCCACTTTGATGAAAGCGAGTCCCTTCGCGCCGTATTGCTTTGCCATGGCGGTCAGCTCGTCGCTCTGTCCGATCGTGAGACTCGCGAATCCCTTCGCGTTAATCGCTTTCACGGCGCCGCCGGCATCGAGCGCGCCGCGAAACATTTTGAAGGAGCTCGAGCGGAAGGCATCAGCCAGGTCAGTCAGGCGCATGGAAAAGCGCCGGTCGGGCTTGTCGCTGCCGAATTCGTCCATCGCTTGCGCGTAGGTTATGCGCGGAAACGGTGTTGCGATTTCCACGTTTTGCGCGACGCGAAACATCGAGGCGAGCATGCCTTCCACCAGGACGAAGATGTCGTCGGGGACAACAAACGACGCCTCGATGTCGATCTGGGTAAATTCCGGCTGGCGATCGGCCCGGAGATCCTCGTCGCGGAAGCATTTTGCGATCTGGAAATACTTTTCCATCCCGCCCACCATGAGCAACTGCTTGTATTGCTGCGGCGCTTGCGGCAGCGCGTAAAATTTTCCTTTGGTCAAACGGCTTGGCACCAGGAAGTCGCGGGCGCCTTCCGGGGTGCTCTTGGAAAGAATCGGGGTCTCGATTTCGATGAAACCCTTTTCATCGAGGAAATCTCGCGCCGCCTTGGTGACCTTGTGTCGCAGTCGAATATTGCGCATCATCTGGGGCCGGCGCAGGTCGAAGTAGCGATAGCTCAACCGGAGATCTTCGTTGCTGACTTCGGCATCGAGCGGGAAGGGGAGAACGTCCGCGCGATTCAGGATTCGCAACTTGTCGGGCACCAGTTCGATGTCGCCGGTGGGCAGCTTTGGATTCTCGGTGCCCGGGACGCGGGCGGAGACATTGCCCTCCACTTCAACTACGTCTTCGTGCCGCAGGTGGTGCGCCTGAGCGGCGAGCTCGGCATTCTCCTCCGGCCGGAAAACCACCTGGGTCAAGCCTTCGCGATCTCGCAGGTCGATGAAAATCACGCCCCCATGGTCACGCCGAACGTGCACCCAGCCGGCCAGCATGGCCGTCCGGCCGATGTCGCCTTTGCGGAGTTCGTTGCAATGATGGGTTCGGTACATAATGCGCGCTTAGCCTGCCCATTCTGGGCGAAACAGGGAATCTCGCAAGCCGTGTCGGTAAATTAGCCAACCCTCGCCTAGGTCGAGGAGGGCGAGAGCGCGGCGAAACGCGCGGGTAGTTCTCCGTGCGCCAGCAGGGTTTGCTCGCCGGTGCGGAGGTCTTTTAGTTTCACTTGGGGCCATTCATCACCGAAGAGAATCGCGATGCGCGCGCCCAGTTGTTCGGCGGTCTGAAACTGTTTTCCCACCTTGGCGGGGGCAAGCGGAAAATCGACGCGATAACCGCGGTCGCGCAACGTTTGAATCTGCGCGAGCGCATCAGCGCGGCGTTCTTCCTTCGCTATCACGACGTAGATGTCGAGGTTTTGTTGAGCGGCGATCGCTTCTTCCATCCTGGATTTGGCAGCAGGGTGTTCGCCGATTAACTCACCGAGAACGACGTCTCCCATGGCAAAACCGAGGGCGGGCAAGGACACACCGCCGTCACTGAGTTGCTGGATCAAATTGTCATAGCGACCTCCGCCGGCCAGCGCGCGCAACTTCCCTCCGCGGTCGAACGCCTCGAAAACCACGCCGGAATAATAGGCCAGCCCGCGCACGATCCCGAGATCGACCTTCACGTACTCGGCCAGGCCACGATCATTCAGAGCGGACAGCAGTCGCTCCAGTTTTTCACTCTGGCCGCCTCCATCGAGAATGTTGAACACCGGCTCCGCCAGCGGACCAAGGCGCCCTGCAGTCTTTTCACGGGGTTCACGTTCACTTTTATCAATCGTCTGCAACGTTTCCTGCCACTGCTCTTCCGGCACGTTTTGCGCTCGAAGAAAGTCGATCCAGAATTCGCGATCGCTGATTCGCACAACGACATCCGCGGCCGTAAACCCGAACGCTCGCAGGATGTCGATGCAAAGCGCGATCAACTCGACATCCGCTTCCAGAGATTTCTCGCCGATAATGTCCGCGTTGAATTGATAGTGCTCGCGGAGCCGGCCACGTTGTTGCTTCTCGTAACGGAAACATTGCGGGATTGAAAACCACTTGAGAGGTTTCTTGAATTCACGCTCATGTGCCGCGACAACGCGCGCCAGGGTCGGGGTGAGTTCGGGGCGCATCGCCACTTCGCGTTCGCCCTTGTCGGTGAAATTGAAAAGTTGCCCCACGATCTCGGGGCCGCTTTTTTTTGTGTAAAGCTGCGTTGGTTCAAGGACCGGCCCATCCCATTCAACAAAGCCGTAACGGCGGGCGACTTCACGCCAGCGCTCAAAGATGTAATTACGCGTGGCGCAATCCTTTGGAACAAAATCACGGAAACCGGGGAGCGATTGCATGCGTTATTTTCGGTCGGGATTTTTTGTGGAGAGGTCAGATTTTTCTATCTGTTTCGCCGCCAAGCAAATGAGTCGGACGCTTCGGAAGAGCGCGCCTGACTGATGCGAATGAAGACAGCCATTCTCTTCGTCGCTTACGAAATTAGGATGCGGTTGAATAAACTCCTCCGTCGAGCAGTCGGATACATGCACGACGGAGAGCATCCGTTTAACCAAAGCAAAGGACAAACATGAAACAAAACAGATTAATGAAATTATTGGCAGCCGGAGCCGTCAGCGCAATCGCGCTCACCACAGCTTTCGCGCAAAGCACCAGCACGAGCACCACCACCACCGCTGATTCAGCGACGGGAGTGACCAGCACAACGAGCACGAAGACAATCGACGCGTCGGGCACGATCACGGCCTACACGCCCGGATCGGACTACATCTCGTTCCGGACGGAGACGAGCACCGCGCCGGTGAAGTATTACTACACCAAGAGCACGACCATCGTCGATCCGGACGGCAAGACGGTTGAGTGGTCCATGCTCAAGCCTGACATGCCGGTGAAATACACCTACGTCAAAGAAGGCGACCGCATGGTGATCAGCAAGATCACGCTGGCGAAGCCGGTGTCGACCTACGAAAAGACGACGACCACGACGACTACGACCAAGCCCTAACGGCTAGCGTAGTTTCCTAATCGAAATTGAGAGCGCCCGCGGAACGTGTTTCCGCGGGCGTTTCTTTTTCCCCGTCCTGATCCTGATCTTGATCTTGATCCTCCAACCGGGGGTAACCGTCACTCACACGATCAAGAGTAGGATCATGATCATGAGCAAGAGTTTTCAATCCCCGTAGCCGTTCGGAAATTTCTGGTGCCATTTCCAGGCGCTTTCGATGATCGCTTCCAGATTTTGGAATTGCGGACGCCAGCCCAGTTCCTTCTGAATCTTCTCGGAGGCCGCGATCAGCCGCGGCGGATCGCCGGCGCGCCGGGGTTTTTCCACGACTGGGATTTTGTGGCCGGTCACTTTCCGGCAGGAATCGATCACTTCGCGCACGCTCGAACCGCCGCCGGTCCCCAGGTTGTAGAATTCACTCTTCATCGCCTCCAAGGCCAGAATGTGCGCTCGCGCCAAATCGAGAATGTGGATGTAATCGCGGATGCAGGTGCCATCCGGAGTTTCGTAGTCAGTGCCGTAGATTTCAACGTGAGGACTTTGCCCCAGCGCCACCTTCAATACATTCGGAATGAGATGTGTCTCACAGCGATGTTCCTCGCCGAAATTTTCTGAAGCGCCGGCCGCGTTGAAGTAACGGAGGGCGACAAAGCGCAAGCCGTGGATCTCGTCGTACCACCGCAATATTCTCTCGAAAGCCAGTTTCGATTCGCCATAGGGATTGATCGGACGTTGCGGCAAAGTTTCGTCGATCGGCACTCGTTCCGGCGGACCGAACGTGGCGCAGGTCGATGAAAAGACGAGCCGCTTCCGGCCAGTCGCGACCATGGCATCGAGGAGGTTCAAGCCATTTCCGATGTTGTTACGAAAATATTTCGAGGGATTCACCATCGATTCTCCCACGAGCGCGTTAGCGGCAAAATGCATGACCGCCTCGGGCTGGAACGCCGCGAGGGTCGATTGAATTCGCTCGCTGTCCGCCAGGTCCCCTTCGATAAACTGCGCCCGGGAATCCACCGCGCGCCGGTGTCCCTCGGTCAGGTTGTCGAATATGCCAACGGTGTGGCCTTCGTTGAGCAACAGTTCGGCGCAGACGCTGCCGATGTAGCCTGCTCCGCCGACGACGAGAACTTTCATCGGGGAAGTTGTCGCGCTCCTGCGCGCTGTGTCAAAACAAACCGCGCGCCGCAGTTCGTTAACTCTTGTCTTTTTCGATCCCGGCGATCATGCGCCGAACGAGCCCATTCTTCTTGCGGGGTGCGAGCACTTTGAGACTCTGCTGCTTCGAGCCCCATTCGATGATATCGATGTCGACTCGGCGGACACCCCATGCGCGCATGGCACGGCGGCTGGTCTTGTAGAGGTCGATCGTGTTCGTGCCGACCAGAGCGCCGCCATAATCGTCGATGACGTAACGGTCCTGGGTGCCGACGATTTGGAACCGTGTCCCGAGCGGGAATCGCGACCAGTCGGCGGCCGCGCTCACGTGTCCTTGAGCCGGACAAGGATTTCCCGATGGCGTTGCGCCGGCCGCCCCTTTCGGTGTGGGTGTAGGCCGTCGTCCGCACGTTGGTAATGCGGCGTCCGTGAGCGGTTGGGCGTTTCTCTCGAGGCTTGCGGGCCCGGCGTCTCGCAACTGGCGAACAGGCAGACCAGCGCCCCGAGACCGGCGAATTTCAGATATGTCCTCATCGGCGCGGGAAAGCGCTCATTACCGATTGAAGGCGGGAGAGGCAAGCGATAATTTGCGCGGCCGATTGGCTTGCCATGTTGCTCGCTCCGTCCAAACCAGGCGCTCGTCGCCGACGAAATTCTCGCTCGATGGCCGTCTCGCGCTTTTTCATCAGCGCGAGCGCTGGCTCGCCGTGGCGGACTTGCATTTTGGCTACGAATTGAGTCAGCGCGCGGCGGGCCGGTTGGTTCCGCTCTGGGGAATGGCGTCGATCTGCCGAGCGTCTGCTCGAGCTGGTCGCTGAATATCGGCCAAGCCGCTTAATCATTCTCGGCGATCTGGTGCACGACCAGACCGCCGCGGCCGAAGCTCGCGGTCTGCTCGAACGGCTCCAGGATTTTTGCGAACCGATCGTCGTGGCGGGGAACCACGATCGGCAGTTGCGCGGTAAATTTGAATTGTTCGACTCATGGGAGACCGAGCAATTCTATTTTCATCATGGCCATTGCCTCGCCGAGGCCGCTGGATCGGATCCAGGTCATCGGACATCATCATCCCGCCGGAACCATCACCGACGGAGCCGGGCTCCGGCTGAAATGTCCGGCTTTCGTTCAGCAGTCGCGGTGCTGGATCATGCCGGCGTTTTCTCCCTGGTCGAGTGGCAGCCGGTGGACGCAAGACGAGGAAAGCCGTGTCTGGCTGTGCACGCCTGAGCGTGTCTTGCGCCTGCCCGAAAGCGAACCGCGCCTCGCTTTAGGCGCGCGACGTTGCCGGAGATCTCCGAGGTGCAGTGCGGGCAGCGCGTCGCTTTGATCGGGATCGTCATCTGACAAGCCGGACAGTCCTTGGAAACCGGGGCGGAATCCGGAGCTGACCGCTTCATCTTGTTGAGCGCCCGCACCAGGAGGAAAATGCAAAACGCCACGATGAGGAAGTTAATGATCAGGGTAATGAAGTTGCCGTAGTTCCATGTGATCGCGCCGGCCTTGACGGCGTCGGCCGGGGTGGCGAAGAGGCCGCCGCCGGGAGCATCTTTGAGGATCAGGAATTTGTTTGAAAAATCCAGACCGCCGGTCAGCAAACCGAGCGGAGGCATCAGGATATCCTTCACCAGCGATGTAACAATCCCGCCGAAAGCCGCTCCGATAATCACGCCGACGGCCAGGTCGATCGCGTTCCCTTTGATGGCGAACTCTTTGAATTCCTTGAACATTCTTCGCGGTTCTCTCAATTCGCGACCACGTTCACAAGCTTTTTGGGAACGACGACCACCTTGCGAATCGTCTGTCCGCCAACGGCATTTTGAACTTTCTGGTTCGCGAGCGCGCGCCGCCTCGAGCGCGCCATCCGTGGCGTCGAGAGCGACGGTGATCTTGTCCCGCAATTTTCCGTTCACCTGCAAGACGATCTCGATTTCGTCTTCGACGAGCAGACGCTCATCGTGCTCGGGCCAGCGTTGTCGCGGTGATCTCGCCATTCGGCCCGCGGAACTTTTCGGCCAGGGTTTGCCAAAGCTCGGAAGTGAGATGGGGCGCAAACGGATTGAGCAGAAGCAGGAATGTGCGGAGCGCGGAAACCGGTTTGGCCGGCGCGTTAGTGAACGCGTTCACCAGAATCATCATTTGCGAGATCGCGGTATTGAAGGAAAGCGTTTCGATATCGCCGCGTGACTTTCTTGATGGTGGCGTGCAGGACTTTGAGCTCCGATTTCTGCGGCTCGACTTCCTGCACCTCGCCGGAAAGAACCCATTCGCCGGCCTGGTTTTCCTCCATGATCAGACGCCAGACGCGGGCGAGGAATCGCGCCACGCCTTCGACCCCTTTCATGCTCCACGGTTTCATCTGCTCGAGCGGGCCCATGAACATCTCGTAACAACGGAATGCATCCGCGCCGTAGATTTCGATCACGTCGATCGGGTCGATCACATTGCCCCACCGTTTCGACATTTTGCGGCCGTCCTCCCCGAGGATCATGCCTTGGTTAACCAGGCGCTGAAACGGCTCGGGAGTCGAGAGGTGGCCGAGATCGAAGAGCACCTTGTGCCAAAACCGCGCATATAAGAGATGCAGGACCGCGTGCTCCACCCCGCCGATGTAAAGATCGACCCCGCCTGGGCGGGGATTTCGGATTTCGGAATGCGGATTGCGGATTGATCCTGGTATTGTCTCCTCAGATTCCGCATTCCGCGTTCCGCATTCCGCATTAGAATCGCCCATCCAATACCGCTCGGGCGTTTCGCCGACGAAGCGCTCGGGATTTCCGGGATCGCAAAACCGGAGGTAGTACCAGCACGAGCCCGCCCATTGCGGCATCGTGTTGGTTTCGCGCGACGCGTTGTCCGAATAACGAATCCAATCTTTCGCTTTCGCCAACGGCGGCTCGCCGGTCCCGGTCGGTTTGAAATCCTCCAGCGCAGGAGGTTCGAGCGGCAGTTCCGATTCCGGCAGCGCTTCATGTTTGCCATCGCGCCAGATGACTGGGAACGGTTCGCCCCAATAACGCTGCCGCGAAAAAAGCCAGTCGCGCAGCTTGTAACGAATATCCCGCCGCCCGTGCCCGTTCTGCTCCAGCCAGTCGATGATTCGGGCCGTAGCTTCAACGCGCGAAAGTCCGTTGATCAGCGGTGAATTAATTGCGATACCGACGCCCGTGCAGCCGATCGATTCCTCAGGCGTCTTCCCGGGCGCCTGGACTACCGGTAAAATCGGGAGCTCAAACTTTCGCGCGAACTCGAGGTCCCGCTCGTCGTGGGCCGGCACGCCCATGATCGCACCGGTGCCATAGCCCATCAGGACGTAATCGGCGATCCAGATTGGAATACGTTCTTCATTGGCGGGATTGATCGCGAACGCGCCGGTGAACGCACCCGTCTTCTCTTTGGCCAGATCGGTGCGTTCCAGATCGGATTTTGTCGCGATCCCGGCACGATAAGTTTCGATCGATTTACGCTGCTCTTCTGTCGTGATTTGGTCGACGAGTGGGTTTTCCGGAGCAACTACCATGTAGGTCGCGCCGTAGAGTGTGTCGGGCCGGGTGGTGAAGACGGTGATGTTGTTGTAGCCGCGGTCGCTGGCCGCGGCGCCGGGGTCAACGACCCCAGCTAGAGCGAAACGAATCTCGGCCCCCTCGCTCCGTCCGATCCAATTTCGCTGAAGCGCTTTTAGGGAATCCGGCCAGTCCAAGCTATCGAGTTCGTCGAGCAACCGATCGGCGAAAGCGGTAATGCGCAGCATCCATTGGCGCATCGGCCGACGTACCACCGGAAAACCGCCGACCTCGCTTTTCCCATCGATCACTTCTTCGTTCGCGAGGACGGTCCCCAATTCCTGGCACCAATTCACCGGGACCTCAGCCACGTAGGCGAGGCGGACGTTGTCGGGATCGGAGCCTCGATAGGTGGAAATCGGCTCCGCCCTTTTCGTCTTCGGGATTAAACCACGAATTGTAGATCTGGAGGAAAATCCACTGCGTCCATTTGTAGTAGGCGGGATCGGTCGTGTTGACTTCGCGTTCCCAATCGTAGGAAAAACCGATGCGTTTGAGTTGAGACTTGAATTTCGCCACGTTCTCGCGCGTGGTGATGGCAGGATGCTGCCCGGTCTTGATCGCGTATTGCTCGGCCGGGAGACCGAAGGCATCCCATCCCATCGGATGAAGGACATTGAAGCCGCAAAGCCGTTTGTAGCGCGCGATGATGTCCGTCGCGGTATAGCCCTCGGGGTGTCCGACGTGCAGCCCTGCGCCGCTCGGATACGGAAACATATCGAGCACGTAATACTTCGGTTTCGCCGGGTCGAAATTCTCTTCGCCGGGATTCGGCGCATGGAATGAGCGATTCTTGTCCCACAGCGTCTGCCACTTCGGCTCGATCCGATCGAAAGGATATGGTTTGCGGCGCTCGTTCATGCGGAAAGAATCAGGAACACAGGTTAAGCCGGAAAGAAACTGAAAAATCCTCCAGCGTTTCTCTTTTCCTAATTCATTTTAGTTCATGCACCAGTTTTTGCTTGCGACCCGCAACGCGCACAAGACCCGGGAATTCGCCGAGATCCTCGGTGAGGAGTTTGATGTTCACGACCTGACCGGGGCGGTGGAATTACCACCCGTGGAAGAAACCGGTCTCACGTTCGAGGCCAACGCGGTCCTGAAAGCGGTCGAAACATCGAAGCATTTTCCAGGTCTGGTCGTCGCGGACGACTCCGGTCTCGAAGTGGACGCCTTGGATGGTGCGCCCGGGATCTATTCTGCGCGTTACGCCGGCGAAAACGCCACCGACGCGGAAAATGTGGAGAAACTTCTGGGAGCGCTGGTTCGTCATCCTCCTGGTCCGCATTCCGCGCGTTTTCGCTGTTCGCTGGCGCTTGCGCGTGGAGGGACGCTTCTGGAAATATTCCACGGGGTAGTCGAAGGAACGATCGTCGAAGCGCCTCAAGGGCGAGGAGGATTCGGATACGATCCTATCTTCTTGCCAGGTGGTTTCGATCGAGTCTTCGCGGAACTCAGACCATCCGAAAAGAATCGAATAAGTCATCGCGCGCGCGCAATTCAGTTATTGCGCCAGACCCTGCTGGACCGAATGAAAGAGAAACCGGCTTAGGGTTTCGGAGGAGGTGGTGGCGCGGCTGGTGGCGCGCCAGGGGCGGGTGGCGGGGCCGCGCCAGGCTCACCCGACGCAGTCTTGATCTGGTAACCGATTTTATCGATTCCGACCGAACGAGCCTGGTCGAGCACGGTAATCACGTCGCCATGCAGCGCGAGCTTATCCGCGCTAATGGAAACCTTCACGTCCTTATTCGCCTTATGTAATTCTAACAAGCGTGGCAGAACCTGGTCAGTGGGCACCATCGCGTTGTCGAAGTAAATGATACCTCCGTCGGACACGCGGACCGAGACATAATCTTTCAACTGATTCGGCGGAGGCGGTGGGGAATTTGCCGACGGCAGATTCACGCGGATGCCCTTCATATGGGTCTGGGTAAGGCTCACCATCATGAAACTGGCGAGAAGAAAGAACATGATGTCGATCAAGGGAATGATCTCGATCCGGGCATGCTTCTTTGGTATGGGCGACCGCATTTTCATAACTCGTCCTCGCTCTTAGTACGATGCCCCGGTCATGGTGAAAGTAATTGGAATCCGGACCCTTGGGACCGTGCCAGGCTTGAATCTGGCGCGGCGGAAGGCGGAGGTGGCCGCATTGTCCAAAATGGGGCTCCCGGTACTCGCTCCCATACTTGCGTCGGTGACGCTTCCATCTGGGCCAACCGAAACAACAATCGTTCCACTCCCGGTGATCTTCGAACGCCGAGCTTCATACGGGTACTCAATGCGCGGCTTGTAGACCATGGCCGCCTTACCTGTGGGAGCCGGACCGGAGGGCCCAGGAGTCGTTGGACGCGCAATCGGCGCCACGGGCTTATTTGTTGGCGGACGCTTGGGCGGGGGTGTTGGCTTTTCTTCGACAAATTCCGGTTGTTGCTCAGGAATGGCGTCGGGCGGCGGCGGCGGCGGCGGCTCTTCTTCCGGCGGCGGCGTGGGCATCGGCGGCTCGGGCGCCGTGTCGAGGGATAACTCCACCGCTTCGGGGAGGTTTGACAGATCCTCCGGCGGTAGTTCGGCCGGCTTGATCGACGCGATCACTACCGCAGCTCCGTGAAGAGCCAAAGCTCCCGCAATCGCGGCGAAGACTTGCCATCGTGGCGGAGGACGATAAAGAAGCGGTTTCATGGCAGCTATTTTGAAAGACCCGAGAGAGCCTCGCTTTTTATCTCAAAGGAAATCTTGGTGAAGCCCGAACTGCGAATTTCATCCAGCATACGGGTCACGTTACCGTGTAGAGTTTCCCGGTCGGCCCGAATGAAGAGCTTCGCGTCCGGCGAGGTAGCGTAAACCTGCCGAAGCTTCGGTAGAATCCCCTCCAACGGTATCTTGTCCTTATCCCAATAGTAAAACCCGTCGCGATCTACGGACAACGCGATGTATTCTTTCTTATTTTGGGTGACACCCGATTTCCCGGTGGGGAGGGTGACCTTAATCCCCTTCATGACCGTCTGGCTTATGCTCACCATCATAAAGCTCGCCAGCAAAAAGAACATGATGTCGATCAACGGAATGATCTCGATCCGCGCTTTTTTGTGAGAGAGTGGCGAGCCGACGTTCATCTCAGGTCCCTAGATTGAAGAACGGGTAGCGGAACTCGGAGTTGCTCCGCTAATTTCCACCTCTTTCGCCTTGCCTTGAGCTTCCAACATAACTTCGAGGTTCGTTGCTGCCGTCTGCAGTTCGAACTCTAAGTTAGACACTCGGGAAGTGAAAAAGTTAAAGGGAATCAGCGCAAAAATCGCAATCCCGAGACCACAAGCGGTGGCGATGAGCGCTTCGGCAATACCGCCAGTCACAGCATCCACGGCCAACTCTTCGTTGCCCAGCGAGGCGAATGATCTCATCAACCCCGTGATCGTTCCCAACAAACCGAGCAATGGTGCCAGCGTTACGAGGGTATCCATCACCACCAAAAACCGGCCCGCCCGTTTGATCTCAATGCCGGCGGCGACCTGTAGGGCGCCTTGGAGCGAGGCATGCTGGTGGTTCAGTCCATTCCACATCATCCGCAAGACTGGGTCGCGCGAATCCCGTGAAAGCCGGGAAGCCTCGGTCACATCGCCCACCTCAATGGCGGTAAAGACTTTCTCGATCCGCTTGGGATCCCGGCGCATCCAACGGCCGAGCCACCAGAAAATACGCTCGAGCACCACCGCCAGGGCCACGATCGAGACAGCAAGGATTGGATACATGATGTAGCCGCCCTTAACGAAGTTATCGACCAAGAAGTTCCCGGTGGTCTGAGCCGCATCCGAATGCTTGGGAGCATCCTTACTTGCCGTCGCCGCGGGTGAGGCCAGGGGAGCCACGCTCGCCATGGTCGTCGCCGGCGAGACCAGGGGTGTCATCCCCGGAGCTGGCGAAAGCGCCGTGACCGGAGTGGCCGCCGGCGGTGGCGACATGCTGGGCGGTGATGACGGCGGCGCTTGGCCGAAAGAAGTCAGCAAGAGTGTGACGGAGCAGAGGCTGGCAATTAGCAGTGTTTTCATAAGGTTGATTGGAAAGTTTTTCTCCGGCTCGATTCCCGATTAATATTTCGCCTTCGTTTATCCTCAATCAGGTTAGGGCGAGTCCAGCAAAACTTTCCTGTTTCTCTTTTCGACGTTTCGGATTTGGCGAAGCCACTAAGCTTATTTCGCATCATCCGACCTTTTGGGTTGTAGCTTAGGGTGAGGAAATTGCGGCTGGAAAGAACTATTTTCGGCTCAGCGCGTCCGTCCGACCGAATTTTGTAGCGGTGTCCAGTCGCCGATGCGGGCCTCCAGCTCGTCGCCCGCGTGAATCGGGCCCACCCCGGACGGCGTGCCGGTCAGGATAATGTCCCCGGGGAGAAGCGTGATCGATTGACTGGCGAAAGAGACAATCTCTGCCGGGGAATAAATCATTTGGCTGGTCCGCGCCTGTTGTTTGACCTCGCCGTTTTGGCGAAGCGTGATCGGCAGATCGCTAATATCGACCCCGGTGTACAGGAACGGTCCCACCGGCGTGTAGGTGTCGAACGATTTGCAGCGCCCGAATTGCTTCTCCAATTTCTGCAGATCGCGGTCGCTGATATCTTCGGCAATCGTGTAGCCAAAAACGTATTCGAGCGCGCGCTCGACGCTCACATTTTTTGCCGTCTGCCCGAGCACGATGCCCAATTCCACTTCGAAATGGGTTTGATGTTCCGCAAACGCGATCTCGATCGTGCCGCGGTGCGGAAGGAGAGAGGTGGGCGCCTTAAACCAAATCAGCGGCGTGCCGAGCGGCGTGCGCTGCATCTCCTTAATATGATCGGCGTAATTGAGGCCCACCGCGATGATCTTGCTGGGCACGACCGGCAAATGGATCTGAAGGTCGCCCAGTGGTAACACGCGGCCTTCGAATTCCACGCCTAGCCAATACGGTTTCGTCAGGAGATGGACGGAATCACCGCGCACTTCGCCGTAAACCACCTCGCCGTTGGAAATAAAGCCGCCGAAAGTTAGCATGGAGCGCGAGCTTTGAGTGGAGCAGCGGCGCTAGTCAAGTGGCTACTTCGAAACTACGCCGACGAAATTTCGCACCGTCTTCTGCTCGGAAATGGAGAACGGACCGCGTTCTCCATTGAACCAGAACGCGCTCGACGACCCTCCATCGAGATTGAGCGCGCGCTGCACTTTCAGGTCCGGCACGATCCCGGGTGTCGCCAGAATTCCCGCCAGTTGCGCGAGCGTTACCCCCGAACAAAAGCCAACGGCCGCGCGGTCCGGTCCGCTCGTAAGCACAAAGGTGCGGCGCGCGGAGCGTGTGTCGTTGAGGCCAGGGACGGGCTGGCTGCGATCGACCAGGAACGGTCCGCACTGTAACGCCTCGTTCGCAGGCCGTTTCGCCGAGTATTCCGCGGTGCGAAGCAGTTGGACGCGTCCAGCCGCGACGACCAGCACGCCGCTGAGCAAACGGGCCTTTCGCAGCGGCGCGATGAGTTTCCCGCCGCTGATGACCAATCCGACCGGCCTGTTTTCCGGATCGAAATACCCGCCATTCACGCCAGCGAGACAGTTTCCGCGCCGCATTACCGCGGCGAGATTCTCTTCGCCGGCCGGGTCATCCATGACGCGGACCGTGGCGGATTTCGTGGAGAACAGAGCGAGGTCCAGCGTCGCTCGTTCGCCAATCCCGTCGTCGCTCAGCTCGATACGGCGATGTTCGATTCCAGCCGCGGAACCCTTTTCGGATTGCGAACCGGTGACGGCCCATTCGGCGCGGACCGTCCCGGCCAGAAACAAGGCGAGGAGGAATCCTAGGCTAAGCCGGGCCACCATATTTCTTCAGCAGCGCGATGAAGCGTGGATTGGTGCGGAGTGGGTCCCAGACCGGAACCACCTTGAGGACGGCAACCGTCAACGCGCACGGCCGCGAGAGAAGCCCATCCAGCAAATCGATGGCCTTTTCGTGCTCGCCCACGCACGCATACACTTCCGCCAGCCTTTGGGTCATCTCCGGTCCGTTGAAAGCATCGACGCTCTCCGGAAGGATTTCGGTGGCTCGTTTTGCCTCCGCGATGGCCGCATCTTTCTCGCCCAGCCCCGCTAAAATCTGCGCCAGCTTGGCGTGCCTCGGCGCCTCACCAGGCGCTTCGTTGACATGTTTTTCCGCATACCCCTTGGCGGTAAGAAGCGCCTGGCGTGCACCGGCCTCGTCCTTCAGCATCTTCTTCGCGATCCCAATCACCTCGTATTTTGAGCACAAAGCTTCGAGGTCTTTTTCCAGCAGTTCATCCCTGATGCTCTCTGCGTCATGGATTGCTTCGGCATATTTGCGTTGCACCAGGCGGATCGAAATAACCGGCCCCGCCATGTGGACTCTTTCACTTTCCGGCATCTGACCGGCCCAGAAAAGCTTCACGCCGCGGTCGGCGATTTCGAAGGTACCCTTTTCCGCCATTTCCGACTGCGCCTTGATGGACCAGAGACCCATCGATTGCGGGCTCAACTTCAGAGCGCGGTCGGTGGTTTTGTTAGCCGCGTCGAAATCGCGCAACATCTGATAATTGAGCGCCAGGTTCTGCAACGGCCACGTATCGTTTGGATTCAGACTCACCGCCTTTTCGATATTCGCGTTCGAATCCGTCCATTTCCCCTGGCGCCGCTGGATTGCGCCAATCGCGAGATAAACTTCCGCTTCATTCGGCAACCCCTGCTGCGCGATCGCGAATTCCTTGAGGGCTTTTTCGTAATCGCGGTCGCCGTAATAGTAGCAAAAACCGAGGGCCAGATGGCCCTCCGGGCCGTCCGGTTGTAATTTCAACGCGCGTTCCGCGAGCGAGCGGGCCTTCTCGCGGCGCTGGGGCGTCGGATCGAAGGTATGATAGATCCAGCTCTCGAGCCGGGAGAAATCGGCAGCGGCCAGAGCGAAGTTTGGGTCCAGTTGCAGGGCGCGTTCGTAGAGTTGCTCAGCCTGTTTCAGCTTATCGAGGTCCTCCATTTGTGTGTGGAGAGTGTGCGCCTGCACGAAGGCGAGATAGGCTTCGCCGTTTTCAGTCGGCTTGCGGGTCAACTGGGCCTTCTCCGCCGGCGAAAGCTTCGCCCGCAATTCATACGCGATTTTCTGCGCGAGATCAGTCTGGATCGCGAACACGTCCGTCAGCTCTCGGTCGTAGTCTTCTGCCCAGATATGTTCGTCGTTTACCGCATTGATCAGCTGCACGTTGACGCGAACTCGATTCCCGGATTTGCGCACGCTCCCCTCAAGGATCGTGGAGACGCCTAGCGCTTTTCCGATTTCGCGCACGTTTTTCTCCTTGCCGCGATACGGCATCACCGACGTGCGAGAGATGACTTTCAGATCCCCGATCTTGGCCAGGTTCGTGAGGATGTCGTCCTGGATGCCATCGGCAAAAAATGCGTTCTCCTTGTCGTCGCTGAAATTCTCGAAGGGCAGCACCGCGATCGATTTGTCGAGCTTACGGGCGGAAGCGCGCGGCAAGAGAAAGAACCCGGCCGCCGCCGAGACGATGATTCCCACCGAAAGCAGGGCAATCACGTTCCGCCTCCGGCGCGGAGCAGCGGGCGGTGGCGGGGTGGTGCGAATTCCTTCCGGAGTTACTTCCAAGGCCCAGGCCAGGATCAACGTGATGGGAAAACCGGCGAGGAGGAGAATGATGACCAGCCGCAAGCTCCAGGAGGGCAGCTCCCAGGCGGGGAAGACCGCGGACGCAAGCTGGATTGCGCCGCCAGCCACGACAACGTAGGCGACGGCGGCGCGATAGACTTTCCGCCGCTTGATTTCCTCAAAAAAACCACTCATCGCGTTTCAATTACAATCCTCTACCCCTTCTGAGACAAGATTCTTCGGCTGGCGTTGCGGCTATTGTGGCAATGACGCCGGCGGCTGCGGTTTGCCTCCGAATTTCGTGAGCAACCGTTGGAAGCGCGGGTCGGCGCGGAGCGCGTCCCAGACCGGATCGAGTCGCAGCTCTTGAATCGTGACGCCGGACGGCGTTTGTAAAGACCGGTCGAGGAGGGCGAGTGCGGTATCAAAGTCGCCACACATCATATGGATGCGCGCGCGGCTGATCACCAATATTGGACCGTCGAAGGCGTCCCGTGCTACCGGCAGCAATTCCACCGCGCGTTTTCCCTCGGCCAACGCTTCTTCACACCGGCCGAGCCCGGCATAAATCAATCCGAGCAACGCGTGGCGCGGCCCGTCCGCCGGGCTTTCTGCGACCGCGCTCTCGGCCTTGGCGCGCGCGTCTTCGTAAGCTCGCCCTGGCTTTCGCTTCATCTTTTCTCTGAGCGTAAACCGTCGCCAGCAGGAACGACCGGGAAAGCGGTGCGCTGGTTTCTCCGCGAGATTTTTCCGCGGGACTACGCTCCAGAATGCCAATCAATTCGTCGAATTTCCGCTCGTACATTTTCAGGTTGTAACGCGCCAAAGTGATTGTCCCATTCGGGTCGACACTTTCCGGCAGACTCGCGAGCAACTGCTGCATTGGCCGCAGGTCGCCTTTCGCATAGAAATCAATGCGCGCGCGCAGCTCGCGGATTGTGAATGTGTCCGGCGACGCCTGGATGGCGCGGTCGAAGATCTTCGCCGCCGTCGGGTAATCTCGTTCCGCCGTATAATTCATGGCCATGTTTTCAAGCAGGATTGGATCTTTGGGATCGAGCGAAACAGCTTTCTCGTAGCTCGCATTCGATTCGGTCCATTTTCCCTGGCGTCGCTGGATCGCGGCCATCGCCCGGAAGACCCCGCCATCGTTCGGCAGACCCTGGCGCGCGATGGCAAATTCGCTCAACGCGCGGTCGTAATCCCGATCCAGGTAGTAATGGACATAACCGAGCGCCAGGTGGGTCTCGGGCAGGTCGGGCTGGAGCCGGGCCGCTTCATTCGCCGCGGTCCGTGCTCTTTGCGCGCGGGTCGCCACCGGTTCGATGGCGTAATAGCTCCAGCTCTCCACCTGCGCCAGCCGCGCGTGCGCCAGGGCGAAGGAAGGATCGAGCTGGATCGCCTGCTCGTAGAGCGATTCGACGCGGGCCAGGTCGGCGTGATGACGATCCGGGCGATTAAAGATTTCATGCGCCTGGAGGTAAAGTAGGTAGGCCTCTCCGTTTTGGGTGGGTTTCTTTTCCATCCGCTCCTGTTCGTCGGGTGAAAGGGTTGCCTTTAAGGCTGAGGCGATTTCCCGCGCCAGTTCGCTCTGGATCGCGAAGACATCCGTCAATTCGCGATCGTAAAATTGCGCCCAGAGGTGTTTGTCAGTGGAGGCGTCGATTAATTGCACGTTGATCCGGACGCGCTTTCCTTCGCGCCGCACGCTTCCCTCCAGGATCGTCGCCACATTCAGCGCTTGCCCGATCTCGCGGATGTTGTGCGTTTGTCCCCGGTAGGGCATCACCGACGTGCGGGAGATAACCTTGAGGTCGCCGATTCTCGCCAGGTTTGTCAGGATGTCGTCCTGAATGCCGTCGGCGAAGTAAGCGTTTTCCTGGTCGGCGCTAAAGTTATCGAAGGGCAAGACCGCGATCGATTTCTCAAGGCTGCGGGCCGATACGCGGGGGATCAGGAAATAACCGGCCACGAGCGCGATAACCAGGCCAAAGACTGCGAGCGGGAGCAGATTTTTTCGACGAGCCGAAAAGGTGGGCGGGCACTCGGGCGACGGGAGGTCCGGTGTCTTTTCGATCCCGGCCGAGCTGACATCAAAGGCCCAGGCCAGAATGAGCGCGATCGGAAAACCGGCGAGCACGACGATAATGGCGAGGCGCGCAGTCCAAACCGGCAGGGCCAGCGCCGGGAACACGGTCGTGGCGAATTGGATGATCAGCCATCCGACGACACTGTAGCCGGCGGCGACGCGCCACACCTTGCGACGACGCAACTCGCAGAAAAATCCGTAGAGGCGAGAAGAGTGAAATGAGTTTCCCAAGTGCGACGAATATTAAAAGAGGATCACTTTACACGGGGTCGCGGAATCTTCGACCCCAGCAATCGATCATTTTCTTCCGAAACAAAGCCGGACACGATGGAAGGCAATCGCGCCAGGCAACTTCGGCGCTATTTGATTCCGGTCGCGAAAACGGTTTGGAAATGCGGGCTCTGCTTTTCACGCGAGACGACCGTGACTTCGATGTTCTTGAATCCGGCCGATTCGAGAAATTGATGGAGCTGCACTTCGCTGAAGCCGAGCCAATGATCGGCGTAAAGCTCCCGGGCCCGTTCGAAACGGTGGCTGAGCAAATCCAGAATCACGATGCGGCCGCCTTTGCGCAACATGCGATAAGCGCTGGCGATCGCGCGCTCGGGATGGATCGCGTGATGCAATGCCTGGCTTAAGATGGCGAGGTCGATGCGTGCCTTTGGTAATCGGCGGATCTTCGATATCGCCGAGCCGATATTCGAGATTCGCAAAGCCGTGTTCTTTCGCGAGCTTCGATCCGAACTCGACCATCTTCGGCGAGTTATCGACGGCGATTACCTTGCGCGCGGTTTTGGCGAGGAGTTGCGAGAGCGTTCCTTCTCCCGCCCCGAGGTCGGCCACGGTCAAGGCCGGCAAGCAGACTGATCACCGTATGGGCGAGCGCCTGCCAGGAACGGCCCGGCACGTAGCTCCGGCCGAACTTTCCCGCCAGCTCGTCGAAATATTCGCGCGCTTTGTCGCGCCGCTTGCGGAGCGTGAGCTGCAAGGCCGTGCGATCGCGCGCTGTCTCCGGCATTTCCCGGGCCAGCACGCGGGTGAGCTCGTTCACTTTCGCGCGGGCCGGATTGCGCTCCTCCTTTGGCCGTCAGCCCATAGTAAACATTTTTTCCCGCGCGGCGATCTTCCACCACGCCCGCGCGCTTGAGCTGCGCGAGATGACTCGAGATGCGCGATTGGCCCATGCCGAGAATTTCCTGCAGCTCCGCCACCGAAAGCTCCTCTTCCTCGAGGAGCAAGAGCAGGCGGAGCCGGGTCGGGTCGGCGAGCAGCCGGAGAAAATTAATGGTTGACGCCATTTTGCACCTCCACGATATATCGACGTATCATGATTGGTCAATATGTCCGATCAGAAGGTTTCAGGTCGCAGGGTTCAGGTTTCGAAAAATAACCCAGCTCCGCCTGAACCCTGAATCCCGAAACCTGAACCCTAATTCTTAATGCTCCGACGCTTCATTTTTGCTTCCGAATCCGTGGGCGAAGGCCATCCGGATAAAGTTTGCGACACCATTTCCGACGCCGTCCTCGACGCCTGCCTGCGGCAGGACCGCAAGAGCCGCGTCGCCTGCGAGACCTACGCCAAAAGCAATGTCGTCGTCGTCGGCGGTGAGATCACCATCCCGAATCTGCCGAAGGGAAAACACCTGGAAGACGTCATTCCGATCAATCAGATCGTGCGCGATACCGTGCGCGAAATCGGTTACGTGCATGACGACGACGTGTTTCACGCGAAGAAGATTTTCGTTAACACCGTCATCACCGATCAATCGCACGACATTTCCCAGGGCGTCGACGCGAAGAAAGCGAAGGGAAAAGAAGGTTCCGAGCAGGGCGCGGGCGATCAGGGTTTGATGTTTGGTTTCGCCTGCGACGATACGCCGGAATTAATGCCGGCGCCGATCATGTTCGCCCACCGGCTGGGCCGGGAACTGACGCGCATTCGCAAGAGCGGAAAGGCGGAATGGCTGCGGCCCGACGCGAAGTCGCAGGTCTCCGTGATCTATGAAAACGGGAAGCCGGTTGGCATTTCCAACGTGGTCATCTCGACCCAGCACACCGAAGAAAAAGATCACGGCGAGATCGAAAAATTCTGCATCGAAAAAATTATCCGCAAAGTGCTGCCGAAATCGATGGTCAACGGCACGACGCAATTTCTTATCAATCCGACCGGCCGTTTCGTCATCGGCGGGCCGCAGGGCGATACCGGGCTGACCGGCCGCAAGATCATCGTCGACAGTTACGGCGGCTGGGGCCGGCACGGCGGCGGCGCCTTTTCCGGCAAGGACCCGAGCAAAGTCGATCGGAGCGCGGCTTACATGGGGCGCTGGGTGGCGAAGAACGTGGTCGCCGCGGGACTGGCGACGCGTTGCGAAATCCAATTCGCTTACGCCATTGGCTATCCCGATCCGGTGAGCATGAACATCAACACCTTCGGCACCAACACCGTGGACGAGGAAGCGATCGAGCGCGCCGTCAATCGCACTTTCTCCTTCAAACCCGCCGAGATCATTCAGCAGCTGAATCTCCTTCGACCCATTTACAGCAAGACGACGAATTACGGCCACTTCGGCAAAGACGATCCCGATATCACCTGGGAAAAAACCGACAAGGTCGCCGCGTTAAAAAAGGCGGCCAGATAATTGTCCGCAGATTTCACAGATTTACGCAGATTCGAATGGAGAAGGATCCTCAAAGCCACGCAATCATCGGAGCAGCCATGGAAGTGCACCGCGAGCTGGGACGCGGATTTCTGGAGCTCGTCTACCAGACTGCCCTGACTCTGGAGTTTCAGGACCGCCGCATTCCATTCAAAGGAGAAGTCGCGCTACCGGTTCGCTACAAGGGGAAACTTTTGACCTGTGGCTATCGCGCTGATTTTGTCTGTTTCGAAGACGTTCTTGTCGAAATTAAGGCCATCGCCAGACTGACTACCGCCGATGATGCCCAGCTCTTGAACGAGCTCAAAGCGACTGGCTACCAGCGCGGCCTGCTGTTGAATTTTGGTGCACGCAGTCTCGAAGTGAAGCGGCTTGTCCGGACCCTTCCCCAAAATCTGCGTCAATCTGCGAATCTGCGGACAACCTTCAGGAAATAACATTATGAGCACAAAAACCATCACCGAAACAAAAACGAACGACTACAAAGTCGCCGACATCACCCTGGCCGACTGGGGCCGCAAAGAAATCTCGATCGCGGAAAAGGAAATGCCGGGTCTGATGGCAATCCGCGAGAAGTACGCGCCGGGCAAACCGCTCGCGGGCGTCCGCGTGACCGGTTCGCTGCACATGACGATCCAGACGGCGGTGCTGATTGAGACGCTGGCCGCGCTCGGCGCGAATGTGCGTTGGGCGAGCTGCAATATTTTTTCGACGCAAGATCACGCTGCGGCGGCGATCGCCGTGACAGGCGTGCCCGTTTTCGCGTGGAAGGGTGAGAGCCTCGAAGAATATTGGTGGTGCACCAACCAGGCGATTTCGTTTCCGGATGGCAAGGGTCCGCAGCTCGTTGTTGATGACGGCGGCGACGTGACGCTCTTCATTCACAAGGGCTATGAGCTCGAAGAAGGCGGGGACTGGGCCAAATCGCCTGCGACCAGCAAGGAAGAACAGGTCATCAAGGATCTGCTGCTCGACCTGCAACGGGAGAATCCCTATCGCTGGCACGAGATGGTGAAGGAATGGCGCGGAGTTTCCGAGGAGACGACGACCGGCGTGCATCGGCTCTACAAAATGCAGCAGAACAACCAGCTGCTCGTTCCCGCCATCAACGTGAACGACTCGGTCACGAAATCGAAATTCGATAATCTTTACGGTTGCCGGCATTCCCTCGTGGACGGCCTGAACCGCGCGCTGGACGTAATGATCGCCGGCAAAGTCGCGGTGATCTGCGGTTACGGCGATGTCGGCAAAGGCTGCGCCCAGTCAATGCGTGGACAGGGTGCGCGCGTCATCATCACCGAGATCGATCCGATCAATGCTCTCCAGGCGGCGATGGAAGGATACGAGGTCGCCCCGATCGAAGACACGCTCGGCCGCGGGGACATTTACGTGACCACCACCGGCAACGTCGACGTCATTACACTGGAACACATGCTGCGCATGAAAGACCAGGCCGTCGTCGCGAACATCGGCCACTTCGACAATGAGATTCAGGTTGAGCCGTTGAACGAGCGCAAAGACATCAAGCGCACGAACATCAAACCGCAGGTGGACAAGTACACCTTCGCCGACGGCCACGAAATTTTCATGCTGGCCGAGGGCCGGCTCGTGAATCTCGGTTGCGCCACGGGCCACCCGAGCTTCGTCATGTCGAACTCGTTCTCGAACCAGGTTCTGGCCCAACTCGATCTTTGGAAGAACAAGGACACCTACAAGGTCGGCGTTTACGTTCTCTCGAAAGCGCTCGACGAAGAAGTCGCGCGCCTGCATCTGCAAAAGATCGGCGTGAAACTGACGAAGCTGACCGAGAAGCAGGCCGAATATCTCGGCGTGCCGATCGAAGGCCCGTACAAGTCAGAGCATTACCGGTACTAACGGTTTGTCATCCTGTTGTTGTAGCCGCGGTCGCTGACCGCGGTGCCCGGGCCTGGGTTACGGGTGGAAGGTAGGGACAGCGCGTTGCGCTGTCCGCGGCTTCATATTTAGATCGGACGCCGCAGCGCGGCGTCCCTACCAACAGGGGCGTTTCAATCGGGGAAAGGCTGGGGGCATGCGAGGCGCCGGGCTCAGTCCTTCTTCTTGAAGCTGTAGTCGTTCAGCTCCCAGCCGTATTTGATCTCTCCAGCCTCGGTCATGGATTTTATCAGGCCGACGCCGTCGGCATACCAGTTGGTCCTGGTCAGGGGTGCGGTCGTGCCGGCGACCCTGGTCACCACCTTCATCGCGCGAAACTTGCCTGCGGCCACCGTCACATCCTCGGGGCCTGTGACCTGATTATCCTCTTCAAGATCTGTTTGGGTGTAATCCTTGCCGCTCCAACCCCATTGCGCGCCGGCGACGAGAGGGTTTTTCAGGTACTGTTTGGCCGGCTCGTATTTCGCCTCCAATCCCTCATGCTCCGGGTAACGCTCGGAATGCAGGAGGACCCAGTCCCCGGCCTTGGAGAACGACATCAGGACTTTCGCGCCCGCCAGCTTTTCCACCTCGTAGCGGACCGTGCCGTCAGCCTGCTTCTCCTCGCGGACAACCTTCAGAGTATGTTCGGTGCTGCCGCTCGTGCTGCGGTAAGTCCACGATCACCGGGCGCAGCGGGAAATAGTCGGGAGCCGGCGCTTCGGATTTCTGCGCGGCCGCGCCGCTGGCCAGGAGAAAAACTGTAAGTGCGATGGCGAGAAACGTGCGGGGCTGAATCATTCTTGTAACCTCAGTTTTGGTGGATTTCTGATGTCTCTTTCTGCGTTGTTGTTGGCGACCGATCGCTGGCCGAGGCCGGTTTCATCCGGAAAAGCCAAATAAAGAGAAGCGTGATGGCAGCGGCGATCGCGATCGAGGCGAGCACGTCGCTGCACCAGTGATCGTTCACGCCGACTCGGGCTACGGAGATGAAAAGCGGGATGATCAAAAACGGGATGCGATAACGCGGGAAGAGAAACGCGAGTGGGAAGAAGAGGCCCCAGAAATGCGCGGAGTGGCCGGAAGGGAAGGAGCTGCCTCGGTCGCCGAAAAAATTCCAATCCCAGTTGCCTGCTTGAATGACTTCGAAGGGGCGTAGCCGATTGAAAACATTTTTCAGCGTTCCCGCCGTGAGACGCGTCACGATTTGGGCGACGCCGATGAACAAGAGCATCCAGGCGGCCGAGCGGGTCGACTTCCACACGAACAGAAGGGCCGCCGCCGCCAGCAACGCATAGGTGAGCGCATATCTTGCGATCGGGAACCCAGAAATCACCTCCAGGAAAGACGTGCCCTGCTGCAAGATGGCCGACGACCTTCCGTCCACTTTCTGAACGAAGGCCGCGATCGGTTGATCGAAAAAGAAAATGCTCAGGAGAGTGAGCGCGAGGGCCACGAGGATGCTGTAAACGATCTGGCGTCGATTCATTGCTTGGGGCTCACAGATTCCTGGACATCCGCACGACTGGCAAGCTCAACCCGTTCACCAGCCTCTTCCGAGCAAGAGGAAAAGGAAGAGGAAGCGGAAGAGGTTACTCGCGGCGGGCGACGATTTCGAGAAACATCGGCGTAGTGAACCATGACTGCGGATCGGCGTCGGCCGCTCGAAATTCGCGCAGAACCTCGGCCCCCTCCTCCTCGGTGAGTCGACCCAGCTCCTGCAAACGCCCGACATTGATCTCGATGAAACTGGCCGGCCATTGCCAGGCGTATTCGCGTGGTGCCACCGTGCGCACGCGCGGATGGATCTCGAGCACGCGCATCCCGGCCTCGCGCAACAGGCCGGGCAAGGCCTGCGCCACGTTCGGTTCACCGCCAGTCGCGCGCCAGCTCGCCATCACTTCCTGCGCGAACTTTTCCAGCGCCGGCCGGATCGGCATGAAGCGAAAAGTTTCGTAGTCGCTGTATTCGTGAAAAATGGCGAGCCCGCCGGGGCGCAGAGCGCCGGCGATGTTGTCGATCAGTTTTTCCGGCGAAGAGACAAAGCAAGCCACCCATCGGCACCAGCTGGCGTCGAACCCCAGTTGGCCTAACGAAACTTCCATCAAATCTGCTTCGCGAAACTCCACGTTGGTTAACCCGCGCCGCCGGCACCTTTCCCGCGCCGCTTCCAGGAAACGGGCCGAACGTTCAATTCCCAGGACCGAGCCGGTTGGTCCGACAATCTCGGCCAGATCAGCCGTGGCGTAACCGGGTCCGGCGCCGACATCGAGCACGCGCCAGCCATGTGTGATCCCGACGCGCTGCCAGCATTCGGTCACGACCGGCCGCCAGACGCGATGCTGGAGTCCGAGCCGGTCCAGCTCTTCGTCATTCGTTCCCAGAACGTAATCTGCTTCCTTTTTTTCAGTCACGAGTTTGTCGAGGGTTGAAGGGTTGGAGCGTTGGAGCGTTGGAGCGTTGGAAGGCAAAATCGCGGAGCCGCTTCAACGCTGTAACGCTTTAACCCTTCAACCTCAACTCACGTCCCGCGCGTACCAATCGACTTTCCGGGTCACGTACATGACCACCGCGAGCACGGCGAAGAGGGCGACCGTTCCCATGAGAAGCGCGTAATCCTGCTGCCGCAGCGTGATGTAAAGGAACGTGTAAACGCCCAGAAGTCCGCCGCCGATCATGAGGGTGCGCATTCCTCCCCCGAGGAAATGGCTGCAATACCAGGTAATTAGACCCGTGGCCGCGACCGCCGCGATCAAATAGGACAAGCTGAAGCCGATAAATTCCGACGCCGACAGCAGCGCGAGGTAAAAGAGACAGAGGGCCGCGCCCACCATCAGGTATTGCAACGGATGGATTTTCTGGCGTGCGGTGATTTCGAAAAGGAAGAATGTCGTGAAAACGAGCACAAAGAAAAGAACGCCGTATTTGATCGAGCGCTCCACGTAGCGGTAGGCATCAAGGACTTTGATGAATTGGGTGCCAAAAAGAGATGAGCTCACCGAATTAGTGCTAAAGCGTTCGTTGCCGGAGCGGCTGGTCCAGCGCTGCGGATAATCGCGCCCGTAGTAGGAGACCTGCCACTTTGCGTCGAAACCATCTTCCCGCACGGACCGGTCCGTCGGGAGAAAGGCGCCGCGAAAGGCCGGGTCGGGCCAATTCGATTTGAGCGAGACCTGGTTCTGCATTCCGAAAGGCGCAACGAAAATGCCTCCGCTCCCATTGATATCGAGCGCGATGGAGAACGCACTCAGTGCGGTGATAGGCTGCTCTGTGCCGACCTGGGCCGTGATCCCGGTGGTGTATCCCGGCAATTGCGAGCCGGGCTGGAGCGGCGTTTTCCTTCCGCCCCAATCCAGGACCAGGCTTTCCCGCGTGCCGCGCAGGTCGCTTACGGCCAGAGTGACCATCGCATCTTTCCAGATCACATCCTTCGGATCGATTTTGAGCGCGGCGATATCGGGCGCCGCAAACTGCCCGGAGAGCTTGATCTGCCCTCGAAAAACCGCCGCGTCGTATATTCCGCGGTAGCGTGTTTGCGTCTGCACGTCGCCCGCGATCTCGAGTGTGTCCGGCAGGAAATATGCGGTGGCCACAGTCGTTTCCTCCACCTCCCGCGACTCGACCCGGCCATCCGGCAACGTGACCGCGCGAACCACGGTGCCGTGAAAATAATAGGGAAGGCAAAGAACCGGGCCGATAATGCTTTGTTCCTTGCCCCATGAGGATGTGATGTCCGCAACGGCTTCATTCCGACGCTGGAGCCGATCGCTTAACACGCTGTCGATCATGGCCAGGGGAATGAGCAAAATGAGGATGAGCGCGCCGACGCCCAGGAGCTTGAACATCGTGCTGTTGCGCCGGCTGAAGAACGGCTGCGACTTTGGGAGTGGTGGAGGCGCGTCAGTCATGGTGCGAGATTGATTGAGTGAAATAGCGGTGGGCAAAAGAATGGAGCGAGCCAGGATGTCCGCGTAGTTTCATGTGTTCGAGCCGATACGACGATCCAAATATTCTAAAATGCGATCTTTGTAATCGGCCCTTGGAGTGGGCAACCTCCTCCAATTCCATTTTCCAAAACGGATCAGCGTGAATTCGCCGGTTTTGGGAGGATCCCGATCCAGTCCGCGAGAAATTCAGGCCGACGAAATTGCTTTATCCGCCTGGCGTTTATCAATACAGAGCGAGTGTGATTACTCATTTCCTCCGAATGAAGCTGCCAGTTCTTGTCACTCTCCTCTTTGCCATAGGCACGGTCCCGACCATTCCGACGTACGGTCAGGATCGCCAGAAGACCAAAGAAGAGGCAGAGGCGCTGGCTGCGACCCTGAGATTTCAGCGAGGCGAAGTCGTCCTGAAAGATGGACTGGCGACGCTGAAAGTCCCCGATGGAGTCGAGTTCCTCAACGGAGCGGACGCGCAAACCGTCCTGGTGAAACTGTGGGGCAATCCGCCGATGTCCGCTCCGCTCGGCTTGCTCATGCCGGTCAATACCGGGCCGCTGAGCCCGGAGGCCTGGGCCGTGATTATCACCTACGAAGAGGAAGGCTACGTCAAAGACCAGGATGCGGAAAAGATCGACTACGCGGATTTGCTCAAGCAGATGCAAAAAGATGCGCGCGAAGCCAACAAGGAACGGGAGAAACAGGGATATGCGAGCGTCGAGCTGGTGGGATGGGCGGCGCCGCCTCATTACGACAAGGCGGTGCACAAACTTTATTGGGCGAAGCAGCTGAAATTCAGCGGAGAGGGCGAGGACACCTTGAACTACAACATCCGCATTCTCGGGCGGAGGGGTGTGCTCAACTTGAATGCCGTCGCGGCGATGTCGCAACTCCCGGAGATCGAAAGAAACGCGCCCAGGGTCCTCGCGGCGATCGACTTCAATCCGGGCCACCGCTACGCCGATTTCAGCGAGGCGGCTGGGGATAAGGTGGCGTCGTACGGGATCGCGGCACTGGTGGCGGGTGGAGTGGCGGCGAAGCTTGGCCTTTTTAAAGGACTTTGGGTCCTGCTTCTCGGAGCGAAGAAATTTGTGATCATCGGGGTCGTCGCCCTGGCGGCCTTGGTCCGCAAATTCTTCGGCAAGAACAAAGCAGCGACGTGATCTAACGGACGGGTGCCCGCTGGGGCGCGAATCTAGCAATCCGATCGTCCAGTCGCTTTAAAGCTGAAAATCTTCTGATTCTTCCCAATACATCCCAGCCCCGACGCCAATAAGCACCACGAGCACCGTAATGTCGTATCGCCGAACGTTAAGCTGACGTGGATCGCAAGGCTGCTCGCTGTCAGATCTAGCGTTTGGTTAGACCGAAACCGTGCCATCTCGGGATAGCGGCCAAGCTTCGAAACTTCCATCGGATCGAATTGCAGTGTATCCCGGAGCGTGTAACTACGGTCCTTTTCGGAACCAGCGGAGGGCTTCCTGAACGTGGGACGCCTTGACGAAGTGACCGCCGTCCCAGATTCGGTGCCGGATGTGTGTGAATCCGCCGCGTCGGAGCGAATCTTCAACGATGGTTTGTTGTTCCAAAGTAGCTATTTGATCGGTGCGACCGGTGCTGATGAAGATCGGAGTGCGCAGAAAGCTGCTGCCTGGGTGAAATCGCCGGTAACCTTCGACGATGCTTTCGCAGCAGACGCTGGATACCTGCGGAGTGAAGTAGTTTGGTCTATCTGCCTCCGACGGTGGCTGTTGTTTCGTTAGGCCCTCCTGTGTAATCCCGGAAACAAAAACTCCGATAACCCGGTTACCTGCCAGCGCCAAGAGGGGGGCTATATAGCTCGCGCGTTTCGACCCGCCCGAATGCCCGGCGCACGCGATCGGCCATTGCGTCGAACCAGGAAAGCTTCGGTGGAGCGCATCCAGCGCCGCAAGGGTATGACCGGCGCGCCAGCCAGGACCGTCAGCGCGAGGCGCCGGCGCTGGGCCATCGCCGGCGAGCACGACCCATCCTTCTGCCAGCGCTATCCGCCGGTAATGAAACTTGAGGGCATCACGATTCTGACGCTGGCTATCACTGGAGGAGAAGGCTACGAGAACCGGCCACGATTTCTTGGGATCGAAGCCCGCTGGCACCGCCAGGACCGCCACCGTGTAAGGCGGCACCGCGTTGCCCCCTTCCGCAACGTAGGCTCTTCCCTGGGCGCTCAAGGGTACGCTTACCTGCACCGTGGCGCCGGGAGAAAGCGGCACGCCTTCGAAATTCAAACCCGCGGCATCGGCCGAACCGAAACAGACGACCACGAATGCCAAGCGAAGCAGGGCCAACGTCAAACCTACTTTGGTTGGAAGCTTCATAATGTCTCGTCTAACGAGAATGAGGTCAGCGACCGCTGGCGAGAGCGAGCTTGATTGCAATGGATGTGTCTTCATAATCTCCTGCGAGGTGTCAGGGCGGCTAGCGGTTCGCTGCAGCGAGAGGTTAGATGGTCGGCGTGCCACTGTGAGTCAACCGGAGGTGAAATGGCTAGTCATGGGAAATCTTGGGCGAACGACGGGCAGGCGTTCGCTGCATCGTTTGGTTAGGTGCTTTGCGTAGATGCACGATACAGTTTCTGAGCTCAGAGGAGAATAATCCAAAAGCGCCGAAGCCTTTGTTTAGCTTGTGATGAGGGTCATGATGGAAAATTCCCGTGACGAAGGCCAGGCGTGCTGGCCGGCAATATACTGGGGGCAGCACAGCAACCGAAACACTGCGGTCGATGTCGCCACGTTTAGCGGCGTCGCGATCCGCGTAGATGATCTGGCTCTCCGCGTCGCCATAGTAGTAACCGCTTACCGTGACGCGTCGGTCCACATACTGACGCGGATTCCGCAATAGCTGCATAACGGTGACTTGGGGTTGTGCGACGGCTCCCGATATGCCGAGCAAGAGCAGCGCTAGCAAGGTACGCGTCATAGCACCTAACGAGAATAAGCTCAGCCACCGCTGGCGGGAGCGAGTGTTTCCGTCATCTCATAAGTCATAATTCATCATTCCGCTTTGATCCACTGCGGCCAGCGATTGGTTAGGCGTCATTTGGTGGAATTCGGGTAAAAGCGTAATCCGTCGTCATCTCCCCAGTAGTCGATAAGATCGCTCCAAGACTGCCAAAGTGAGGCCGCCTCATGCCCCTTGTCGATGGAAAAGCCCCGTGCGTGGAACCAAAGATAGAGCTTGTAACGAGTCCTTTCGCTGGCATTCCTCGCCGCGTCCGTAAGTTCTGACTCGCGCTCGCAAGGCGCGCATCCTCTGCTCGTTGGCTCTGCACGACCGTTCCCGGAGTCGCTGCTCGATACCCAGCATGGATGAGCCATGGGCCAAATAGGAACGCGATGAAAACAAGAAGCAGCGCGAACACAAGCCAGAGTATCTTCCTAAGCGGTGATTTCCGTGTGGCATGATTTGCTGGCACGGCCTGAATGACGTCTAACGAGAACGAGATGAGGGACGGCGGACGAGAGCGCGCGTCGCTCTGAGTGGAAATGTGGAAGTCATTTTAAATGTGGACGCACAGCGGTCCGCCGTTCGCTCCATCGCATAGTTAGATGATTTTAGCGCACTTTTGTCCATTCACCGGGTTCGTTCTCGGGTCCTGAAACTACAAGTTCGCGATTTGATAATTTTACAATCTTGGAGCGATGCCGCTCTACAACTCGTCGCCCGTTTTGGCGAGTGGTAAACTCGTAAATCAGCCATCGTCCGCTGAGACGCCAGTGGCCCACGACCCTACCGCGCTTACCGTCTTGAATGGCGACATAGGTATGATCCGGTCGCACGGTCGTCTCTGACATCTGCTTAGAATAGCCGGCAACCGTTCCGGACTCGCTGTAATATTTGTTCACGGGCATTCTCCATGTGCCGATGAGCTGTTGTCCCGTAGGAAGAGCGGCGCAGCCGGTCAACGCGCAGCTTGCTAGTAGTGCGGAAACCCGAATCATCTAACGAGAATAAGATGAGCGACCGCCGTCGAGAGCGGGCACAGATCGCCGTGAACGCGTTGTAGCGACCCAAAACGGAGGCGCGCAGCGGGCGGCGGTTCGCTTCATCGCAGGGTTAGATGGATGGCGTGGCAAACACCACCGAGTCTGCTCAATGTGCATCGGAGGAAATGCCTTTCTCCAGAGCGGCCACGAGCTGTCTGGCCGTCGCGCGCGGCATGACGACCTCTGTATCTCCATCCGTCGCAAGCGAGAGACAAACTGCGACATGCGTGGAATCGGCACGGACAATGGCCACGGCCTCACAATGCTCGGCAGCATCCTCGAACTGGATTGTCGCAATGTCTTTCATTTCGGTTGAGGGACTCACCATCTAACGAGAATAAAGTGAGCGACGGCCACCGGCAGCGCGCTCGGCTCGGAGTGAAGACACCTTAATTACGCAGGGCGCGAACGCGTAGCGGGTGGCCGTTCGCTCCATCGCCCGGTTAGATGCGCGGGTGGCGACAGAGTCAACACGGTGAAATTCGTGAACCCCACCGTCCTGCCAGAATCTCATCCGAAGCTCCTGTGGCGAGATATCGTCGATGTGCCAAAACTCAAGCACGCCGCCGTCCGTCCGAAACCCTGGAGGAAAACGCAAGTAGAGAAACCTCCCACCGGCATACCATCGCCCTTTGGTGACGAATTCCGGGTTGCTGTCCGGCTTTGCGAACCAGGCCCGATCCCATAACGAAAACGTATGATCGGAGCGGAACTCAAACCAGTTTTCGCTTCCGTGCCGATCAAGCCCCCCTTTCCACGTGCCGTAAAGTATCTCTTCGCCGCGTCCACGGTAATAGCGCTCGTAGCCGTAGATGAGTGCAGCTGACAGCACGAGTACGAATGAGCCCGAGGCGACGGCTAAAATCTTTTGTCGGCGCGTCCAAACGCGTGTGAATGGAAAGAGCATCTAACGAGAATGAACTGAGCGACCGCTGGCGAGGGCGAGCGTGGTAAACAGCGGAGAGTCTTCCATAGAATTAAAGCGAGGCGGCAAAGCGGCCAGCGGTTCGCTCCAGTGATTGGTTAGACGTAACGCGTTGCTGCATGCAATACACTGTCAGAACGCTTGCGAGCGTTGCGGCATGAAGGCAGCACACAGCAATGAGAACGCTCTTGCTCCGCCATCGATAAATGCCGGTGCCGAACGCGGTCGTGAGGAGCGGATACTGAAGCAGACCTGCGATCGCCATCCACAGGACTTCGCCGCCCGAGAGGCGAAAGGCAATGACTGCCCAAGGGAACCACAGAACCAACGCAAGTGGCGGCCAGGTATACCGACCGAGTGTCTGAGAGTAACCGATACACATCGCGAAAGCTGCCACGGCAGCGAAAACAAGAATCTGTTTTCGACGGCTCGGACAAGCTCGGGAGGACACCGAACATTGGCGCGACGATACAGGGTGGCACTCGCTCCCGGCAATCCCAAATTGCCGGGGGGATCTTCGGCCGCGTTTCGCTTCTGCGAAACTCCGCTCAGAATGACAAAGGCTGAGACGGCCCTTTGTAAGCCGCCGCTCCTTGATTGCCATCGCGTCTTCTGCGAATGACTCGACTCGAAGAAATGATGAAACCTCGCAAAGCCGCCGTCATTTTCATTTTCATCACGGTGACGCTGGACATGCTGGCGCTTGGGTTGATCGCGCCGGTGTTGCCGAAGCTGGTGCTCGATTTCCTCGGGGGCGATGCGCCGAGCGCAGCGAAGTGGTTTGGCATATTCGGGACGGTCTGGGCCTTGATGCAGTTCATCTTCTCACCGGTGCTCGGCGTCTTATCGGACCGGTTCGGCCGGCGACCGGTGATTCTCCTTTCGAACCTGGGGCTCGGTCTCGATTACATCGTCATGGCGCTGGCGCCGACGCTCGGCTGGCTGTTCCTCGGGCGCGTCATCTCGGGGATCACAGCAGCCAGCATCTCGACCGGGACGGCCTACGTCTCGGATGTGGTTCCTCCGGAAAAACGGGCGGGCGCTTTCGGCATGATCGGCGCGGCCTTCGGCGTGGGCTTTGTGCTGGGTCCGGCCCTGGGAGGTTTGCTCGGAAACTCCGATCCGCGGTTGCCGTTTTGGGTCGCGGGCGGATTGAGCCTGGCCAATGCAATCTACGGATATTTTGTTCTGCCGGAATCGTTGCCGCCTGAGAAACGCCAGGCCTTCACTTTGCGGCGGGCAAATCCGGTGGGCGCGCTCGTGTTGCTGCGTTCGCATCCGGAATTAACCCAGCTGGCCGTGATTCAGTTCATCGGCTACGTCGCGCACGAAGTCTTCAACGTCTGGGCGCTCTACACGATTTTTCGTTATGGCTGGAAGGAAGGGACGATCGGACTTTCGCTCGCGCTGGTGGGCGCCTGTTCGATCGTGATTTCCGCGGGCCTCGTCCAGCCGATCGTGGCGCGCCTGGGCGAGCGGCGAACGCTTTACATCGGACAATTCTTCGGCGCGGTCGGGATGATCCTGGCGGGTCTGGCGCGGACCAGTTTGTTCTATTTCCTCTCAATTCCGGTGATGATGCTCTGGACGATCTCGAGCCCGGCCGCGCAGGGAATGATGACGCGCCGCGTTAGCGAATCGGAACAGGGCGAACTGCAAGGCGCGATCGGCAGCCTGGCCAGCTTGGCGTGGATTATCGGCCCGGGATTGTTCACGTTTACGTTCGCCTATTTCATCGATCAGAAGCACGGGTGGCATATTCCCGGAGCGCCCTGGTATCTCGGTGGATTTCTGCTTTTTGTCGCGATGGCCCTGGCCACGCGGATCCCGCGCCTGCCAGCGGGAACGGGCTCAACGGTGGTGACGCCGCCGGCGCCATTGGATGTGCATTGAGCGAATGCGCAATCAGCGCTGAACCTGGAGCCTGACGGGACCGCTCAGCGGAAACGCGCGTTCGGTCTGAAGATCGAGCGCCCAGGCTTTGATGAGAATATCGCCCGCTGGGAGGCTGGTAGCAGCGACTCTGCCGGAAAATCCCGAGCGGGTCAGGCCGTTGCTTCCAAAATGGCGGGCCACATCGGGCCGGTTCCCGCCCGTTTCGAAAACGCACAGCGGCTTCCAAGCGCCGTCGACCGTCTCGAAGCCAATCACCACGCAGCCGGCCGAACGATCCTGCTCCGGCACGCGCGCCCAGCCCTGAAATGAGAGGTGGCCGGTGGCTTCGAGCGTGGCTCCGTCCAGGTTCCCGGCCGGTGCAGCGTCAGTGTTCGGACGCTCGTTGATCGCACGGGCCAGTTTCTGGCTGACCAGGCGTGGCCGCAGCGCATCGTTTTCGGCCAGCGTGCGAATCGTGGCTGCTGTCTTTTGGGCCGGATCCGGTGTTAACAAAGCGATCTCCGGATTTCCTGGAATCGCCTCGCTCCAACGCATCACGAGCAGTGAATGTTCCCACGCGGGTTTGAAGATCCCCAGGAGATTGCGCTCCTTCTTGAAGGTGATTGCCCAAAGCGTGAGCAGGACGACGAAGGAAACGACGGCAGCAGAAACCGCGATGCGCCTGAGCTGGCCCGGCTTCATTCCCGCATAGACGCTGAACCCGAGTCCTAAAACGGCGATATAGAGAAACGCGGAGAACGCCGTGTAGCGCGCGTCGCCCGCCATCGAGTAATCGAAGCCCAGCCGCGCCATCGCGGCGACGCAACCGGAAATCACCGTGTAGAAACCCAGGACAAGCCATGGGTAATGCGATCGCCATGCTCTCGTTCGCCGCATCTGCCCGAGGGCCAGGAGGGCAAGACCGCCGAAAAGAAGAAGGACGACTGCGCCGCAAATCGTCGGCGCGTTGACGCTAAACAACGATCCAGCCCAGACGAGGACAAAGCGCAGGAATCCCGGGAGCTGCGCGAGCGGCGAAACGATTGGCGGGACGCTGGCGGGGTGTTGGTATGAAATGAAATACGAGGCGATGGAAAGCCCCGCCATCAAGAAGTAAACCGCTCGCCACAAAATGCGGTGCCTGGCCGGGAGATTGGTTGACCGTGTGTCCACCGGGAAGGCCAGCAACCAGACGAGCATCCCATTGCCAAAGGAGTAGGCGGCTACATGCGCGAGAGCCGCGCTTAGGATTGTCTTCGTGGGCAGCGATTTTTCCGAGAGATTTACGAGAAGCGCGAGAACGAGCATGAAAGTGGGCACAAAGGTCTGGCCCTGTGCGCCGACGAGAAAGGTTTCGTAT
This sequence comes from uncultured Verrucomicrobiae bacterium, assembly GCA_963850015.1. Taxonomy (GTDB): domain Bacteria; phylum Verrucomicrobiota; class Verrucomicrobiia; order Chthoniobacterales; family UBA10450; genus AV80. The sequence continues at coordinate 2,486,617 of CAWKJF010000002.1, read as the reverse complement.
TGGCGCGGCGAAAAGAGGACGAGATTCATCAAGCCAAAGACGAAGGCGCGGCCTGCGGGCGTTCCGTTCGCGGAGCGAAGCAGAAGGTAGAGCCCGGCGGACCCAAGGCAGACGAAACAGAACGTCAGAACCATCGCGTGCCGGACATCCCAGCCGGCGATAATCGCCAGCGGCAGCCAGGCCAGCCGCGGAAAGAGGAGGCGATGCTCGTTATGCTGACGGCAAAGGTCCGCGAAGGTCAGGGTGCCGCGATAATAGGAGGCGAGTTGGGCCCCGGGCGTGTCCCATTCGTCCCAAAACGGCACCGGCACCCAGTGCGTCCATATCATATAGAACGCGCAGATGGCCGGGAGAGACCAGAGCGCGAAAACGAGCATTTTCGTCAGGCGCATCTGGTTCACGGGCAGGATCATTGAAACTTCATCCGGTCAAAGCAACAGAAAGGCGTTGCTCTCCCTGGAAAAAATCGCTGGAAGGCCGGAGAAGGATGGACGATCAAAAAACATGCTGAGCCGAGGCGCGATGTCCCTGACAAGCCGATGGACGACGGTGCTGATGACCATCACGGCCTGGATGCTTCTGTCCAATCACTGTGCGCTCGGGCTAAGCGGCACGGTGGCAGAGTCGGACGCTGAGGCGAGATGCCCGATGCATTCCGCGCCCGGCAAAGAGGAGCCGACGACAAATCTTCCGTGCTGCAAAGACTTGCGCGCGGTGGCGACGCACGCGGTGAAACGCGTCACGGCTCTGGCGCCTCAATTGGTCGGAAGTCAGAGTTATGTGGTGGCAGTTTTTCTGGCGCCGCCGTGCCTGACGGCGCCGGTGCTTGTCCTGGAGACAGGTCCGCCACGTTCCCTTAGTTTCGCGGAATCGATTCTGCAGCGGAGCATTCTCGCTCACGCGCCTCCCGCGGGTTTCTCTCGGTTGTAGTTAACTGAACGCTCCGAAAAGCGTTCGGATCACTACCTGATCGAGCCAGACGGCGACCACTCGGTCGTTTGATCACGGCGGGCAACGTCCGCCGCATAAACCAACCCAATTTTTTACAGCTATAACATGAAGAAACTGATTTTTTTGATTCTCGCCGCGATCTTGAGCTTCGCGGCGATGACAGCCGTCGCCCAAGCGGCGGCGCAAGAATACGCCTGCGTCATGCATCCGGAAATCACGCTGGATCGGCCGGGTGATTGCTCGAAGTGCGGGATGGCGTTGACCGCGGTCGATGGAGAGAAGAAACGTCCGCACGAGAAGCACGACATGCAGCACGGGCCGATGCAATCGTCGGTGAACCTGGCGGAGCCGATGAGCCGCGAAAGCTCGGGCTCGAGCTGGGTGCCGGATTCGACGCCGATGTACGGACGGATGTTCATGTTCGGTGATGACATGCTCATGCTGCATGGCGGGATTTTTCCGCGTTACGTCAACGCCAGCACGCGCCGGGGCGACGACCGGATCGATGCGCCGAACTGGTTCATGGCCATGTATTCGCATCCGATCGGGGAAAGCGCGCAACTCGGGTTTCGCGGAATGATGAGCCTGGATCTGGTCACGGAACGCGGGAGTGGGTATCCGCTGCTATTTCAAACCGGCGAGAGCTGGGATGGCGAGGCGCTGCACGACCGGCAACATCCACACGAGCTGGTCGATGAGATTTCGGTGAGCTATTCGCAAAAATTCGGTCGCGATCTTTCGGCCTATCTCTATGTCGCCTATCCGGGCGAACCGGCGCTGGGGCCGCCAGCCTTCATGCATCGGCTCTCCGCGATGGATAACCCCGATGCGCCGATCAGCCATCACTGGCAGGACTCGACCCACATTACCTTTGGCGTCGTGACGCTGGGCGCGGTTTGGCGCGACCTGAAAATCGAGGGGAGCGCGTTCACGGGGCGGGAACCGGATGAGGTGCGTTACGATTTCGATGAGCCGAAGCTCGATTCGTACAGCGGGAGGGTTTCCTGGAATCCAACCAAAAACCTGGCGCTGCAAGTTTCGCACGGTTATCTCCGGAGCCCGGAAGGACTTGAACCGGACCTCAACCAGCACCGCACCACGGCCTCGCTCATATATAATAGACCGCTCGGCCCCGACGCGAACTGGTCGAACTCGTTTGTTTGGGGACAGAATCGAGGTTCGGGCGGCGGCAAGACGCAAGCGTTCCTGGTCGAGACGAATTATCAGCGCGGGCGCGATACTGTTTACGCCCGGGTCGAGCGGGTCGAAAAACCGGGACACGAGCTGGTGCTCGATGAAGTCGATCACGAGCGCGTTTTCCCGATCACCGCCGGCACGGTCGGGTACGTCCGCGATCTCACGCACGGACGAGGAATCGATGTGGGTGTTGGCGGACAATTCACGATCCATGATGTACCCAGCGGGCTGGATCGATATTATGGGGACGAGTTGGCCTACTCGTTTCAGGTTTTCCTGCGCATCCGGGCGTCGCGCATGAGCGAACACGCGATGGCGCACGACGAAATGAAGTCTAACGGGAAGTAGCGCGTGATCTGTCATGAACAAAACTTGTGAGGTTCTTTGTTCGGCGCAGATTGATCGCGCATGAAAAACCGATCTCCGTTGTGCCGTTTTTTGTTCCTCTGCGCGATCCTGGTCCCGGCCCTCGCTGCCAACGGCGCCGCCCAAAAGCGCAACATCACTGAGAAGGACCTGTTCAATTTCGTCTGGATCGGGGATACGCAGGTTTCGCCGGACGGCGCCCGGGTCGCTTTCGTCCGGGTGACAGTGAATGAGAAAAAAGAGGGCTACAGCACCTCGATCTGGGCGGTTTCGACCGCGGGCAACGAAGCACCGCATCGCCTCACGAGCGGCGAGCGCGATTCGTCTCCGCGCTGGTCGCCCGATGGAAAATTCATGGTGTTCACGCGGGTAACGGAGAAGGACGGGAAACCCGAGCCGCCGCAGCTATTCATGCTCTCAATGGCGGGCGGCGACGCGTTTTCCTTTACGACTCTGCCCAAAGGCGCGGGCGATCCATGGTGGTCGCCGGACGGGAAGATGATTGCTTTCACCAGCGCGACCAATCCTGAGGACCTGGCGAAACAGGAAAAGAAAAAGCGCAAAGAAGAAGAGCTAAAACAGGCGGTCTCGGCCGAAGCGTCGACTTCGCCGGGCAAGGATGGCGGGAAGGAAAAGGAGAAACCGGCGGACGCGGCAGTGAAACAAGCGGAGGCGGAAGCGGAGCGCGAAAGCGACATCCATGTCGTAACTCGCGCAGTCTATCGGGGGGACAACGAAGGCCATTACGATTTCAAACGGCCTCAACATATCTGGATCGTCCCGGCGCCGCGGAGCGCCGACGAGAAGGTGCAAGCCAGGCAACTGACGAGCGGCCGATTCGACGAGGGCGGGACTCTCTGGTCGAAAGATGGGACGCAGATTTATTTCGCGTCGCTCCATAACGACGAGCCGTACTACGACCGGCCCAAGACGGAACTCTATTCAATCCCGGCGGCCGGCGGCGAGCCGACGAAACTGACGACGATCGACATGGATACGGGCAACTTTGCTCTCAGCCCCGATGGGAAGCAGGTAGCTTTCATTGCGTCCACGACGCAGCCGGTCAATTCCTACACGCAACCCGATTTGTGGGTGCTGGATCTGGTGAAGGACGCGAAGCCGCGAAATCTCACCGCCGCTTTTGATTGGGATGTCGGCGCAAGCGTCTTCGGGGACAACGGCGCCCCGCGGGGCGGGGGCGGAAACGTTCCGATCTGGGCGTCGGATGGGAAGAGCATCGTCGAGAATTTCGCAAAGGAAGGGCAAACGAATCTCGGCTCGTTCGATGTCGCGACCGGCGCGCTCACTGAAATCACGAAAGGAAATCAAGCGATCGTGCGCTTCCGGGCGGCGCCGGACGCGTCCCGGCTGGTTTATTTTCTCTCCACGGCGACGAAGATCGGCGATCTGTTTTGGCTCGATCGGGTGAGCGGTGAAGCCCGGCAGCTGACCAACAGCAACGAGGAATTGTTTGGCCAGCTCAACCTGACCGAGCCGGAAGAAATTCGCTACAAGAGCTTCGATGGGAAAAGCATTCAGGCCTGGTTGCAAAAGCCGCCGGGATTCGATCCAGGCAAGAAATATCCGCTCATCCTGAATATCCACGGCGGCCCGCACGCGGCGTATGGCTACATTTTCTCGCACGAATTCCACTGGATGGCCGCGAAGGGTTACGTGGTGCTCTATCCGAACCCGCGCGGGAGCACGAGCTACGGCCAGGAATTTGGGAACGTGATCCAGTTCCATTATCCCGGAGACGATTACAAGGACCTGATGCTGGGCGTGGATGAAACGATCAAGCGCGGATACGTCGACTCGAAAGAAGCTCGGTGTGACCGGCGGCAGCGGCGGCGGGTTGTTGACGAACTGGGTGATCGGCCACACGGACCGTTTCGCGGCGGCGGTCGCGCAGCGCGATATCGCGAGCTGGACCGATTGGTGGTACACGGCCGACTTCACGCTTTTCCAGTCGACCTGGTTCAAGGCGCCGCCGTTTCAAGACCCGGAAGATTTCAAGGCCCGCTCACCGATCACTTACATCAATGAGGTGAAGACGCCCTCGATGTTCATTTTGGGCGAGAACGACACCCGGACGCCTCCCGGGGCGGGCGGCGAACAGATGTTTCGAGCGCTGAAGTTCCGGAAGATTCCGACAGTGATGGTGAAATTCCCGAACGAGACGCACGAGTTATACGCGTTCCGGCGGCCCATGGCATCGGGTCGAAAGGCTTCAGCACATCGTGGGTTGGTTCGACAAATGGCTCATGGGCATGGCGAAGCCGGAGTATGACGTTGCGCCGGATGGTGACGTGCCGGTGAAGCCCAGTGCCGCGCCGAAACCGAAGCCGTGAGCTAAGATTATAGAGCACCCGCAGGGTGCGCCGGAATTTAGCCCGGAGCGACCGCAGCGAGCTCCGGGATCATTACCAAAGCGTGTTCAAGGCCCGGAAGAGCGACGGAAGCGGCGCTTCGGGCGCTGCGCCGTATTTAACAATGTCCGACGGTATCCGTCACCCCCTTCAGGGGTTTGGGGATTTTTTGGCGATTCCCCGGAGTTCGCTGCGCGTCACTCCGGGCTAAATTCCTTTGCACCTCCGGCGCTTCCCGGACGCTAAATGATACTTCGTAGGTCCCTCGGAGTAATTTGAGGTGTGCCGAGACTTGTCTTGTCGAACTGCCGCGGCAATGCAGAATAAACGCGATGCGAATCCGGCGGCAGAATTATCACGACATCGAGCGCATTATTGAGTTCGATTTCGTGCGGGCGACCGAGGCGGCGGCGCTGAACTCGTTGCCGTGGCTCGGGCGCGGCGAGAAGGAAAAGGCCGACGCTGCGGCGTGCGATGCATTGCGCGGAATGTTCGACCTCATGAACATCTGCGGCGAGGTCGTGATCGGTGAGGGGATCAAGGATGACGCGCCCGGCATTTTCAAGGGCGAACAACTTGGGACGTGGCTCCCCGGTTCCCCGCCGTTCGATATCGCGCTCGATCCGATCGATGGCACGACCAACATTTCGAAGGGCGCGCCAAATTCGATCAGTTGCATCGCGGCGGCGAGTCCGGAGGAAGGAGTGAAAGTGGCGCTCCGGGACATTCCTTCATTTTATATGATGAAGCTGGCCTATGGGCCGCGTGTGCTCCAACACATGCAGAAGAGCGGCATCGATATGGTCAAGCTCGAGAGTCCGATCGAGGAGACTCTGCTCGTAGTCGCCCAAGCCTTGAACAAACGCGTGCAGGATGTCGTGGTAACGATGCTCGATCGGCCGCGGCACCAGGAAATGGTGGCCGAGATTCGCCGGGTGGGCGCGTCCTTGCGGTTGATTAGCGATGGCGATATCGCGGCGGCGATGGCGCCCGCCATCGCCGAGAGCGGCATCGACCTTTATCTCGGGATTGGCGGCGCACCGGAAGCGGTGCTGGCGGCGGCGGGCATCAAGTGTCTCGGTGGCGACATGCAATGCGTGATGTGGCCGCGCGATGAGAAGGAGCGCAAAAGCCTTGTCGCCGGCGGACACGAAGCCGATCTCGGCCGCATCTTTTTTGCCGACGATCTCGCGAACGGCAAGAACATCATTTTTTGCGCGACCGGCATTAGCGACAGCGCATTGCTGCGCGGCGTAAAATCACAGGGCGCCACAGCGACCACCTACTCGATCCTGATGCGGGCGAAGAGCCGAACGGTGCGATTTATTCGGGCCTCGCACGACCTCCAGAACAAAACGATCCGGCTGCGCTCGGACAATCGCGAACATAAGATCTAAGCAAAACCGGACACCGGAGACGGGCAACCGGAGAGGGACAGAAATCGAAGACATCTCTCCTCGACATCCTGCGGTTCGTCTGGTCAAATTCCCGAAACTTCGCTTATGAGTAAAATACCCAAGACCGAACTGGCGCCAGAAAATGGCTGTATCATCGACACGAAATGGAAAGTGGGCCCGTTAAGTTACCATGCCTGCGCGAGCGAGGTCGGCGACCCTCACGCGGTGCACGACGCACCGATGCCGGAACTTGTGATCTTCGACCACGTCGGTTTCAAGGGCGCGGCCTGCCGGACAAACCTCAGTTTCCATTTTCTGGGCGATTTTTGGAACGATCGGATCAGCTCGCTCATCATCGTGAGCGGCGTCTGGCGATTTTATCGCGATGACTACTACAAGGGTGATTCGTGGGACCTGGGACCAGGATTCTACGAATGCTTTTTCAAAGACAAGGGGCCGGATGATGTCATCAGCTCCTTCCAGGCGATCGAGCTGACCTAACATCGGTTTCCAGGGCGATCCGGGCGACGGCTTCGGCGCCTCCCCACGAGAGGGTGAAGCCGGAACCGCCGTGGCCATAGTTATGAATGAGGGTGCGGCCGTCGAGTAGTTGGGCGCGCTCGACGCGAACACCGGAACGGCGGAAAGGGCGGAAACCGACTCGTTCGGCGAGCACATCCGGTTGCTCCCGGTTGAGAACGCGGATGCACTCATTCACGATTTGCGCTGTCGCTACCGGGTCGACGGTGCAATCGGCGCTCAGCTGATTGGTCCCGCCGAAGACGCAATCCCTTAACCGCGGGATCGCGTACATGAGCGGAGGGCCATCACAGACGACTGCATAAGGAAGATCGATTTTCGGGACGATGACGACCTGACCACGATGCGGTTCGAGATCGGAGTCGTGAACCAGGGTGCGCGCGCCGATGCCGGTGCAGTTGATGACGAGGTCGAAAGCCGGGTCGATCTCTTCGAGTTTCGCGAAGGACTGGCGTGGGTGGATTTCGCCGCCGGCCTCGCGAAAACGCTGGCTGAGGTAATCGAGATAGAGGGTTGTGTCCATGAGCGGCACATTCAGGGCGAAGCCGGACACGAATGCGGCCGGGATTTCGGATTGGATTCGTTGCGCCCCCAACGGCAGGGCCCATTCCGGAATTTCAATTTCACCCGTGCTCGAAAACTGCCGCAGCTCGATGATGGAAACGCCGCTAATGGGATCGCGCGACAGATCGAGCAAGACCCGATAGGTTTCCAGTGCCCAGGTGATGGCTTGGTCGGAAGGTCCGGCATCGTACGGAAACCACATGGCGGCGGCCACGGCGGAAGTGGTGTGTTGACCGATTTCGCGGGCGAAGATAGAGACACGATCTCCGCGCTCAGCCAGGAGAACGCCGCTCGTCAACCCGGACACGCCCGCCCCGACGATTGCGACAGATTTCGCCACGTCAGATCTTTGCCGCGGCCGGGTGTTGTCCGCCATCGAAATCAACAAATGCTGTTGGGCTGCCGGCAAAGAACGCGTGCAGAAATGGGCGGCTCAGATAAAATGCGGAGGTGAAGTTCCTGGCGAGTATTTTGATCTTGATCGCCGCGACGAAATCCATTCCGGCGCAGCCGATCGCAGCCGATTCGCATTTTGTCACGGTAGATGGGGCCAAGGTCCACTACACGAATTACGGCAAGGGCGAGACCGCGTTGTTCTTTGTCCACGGCTGGGCCTGCGATGAAACGGTGTGGAGCGAGCAGGCTCCGGCGTTGGCCGACAAGATGCGGGTGATCACGATCGATTTGCCCGGGCACGGGCAGAGCGACAAACCTCAGGTGAAATATTCGGTGGACCTCTACGTGCGCGCAATCGATGCCGTGTTGCGCGATGCCAGCGTGACTTCGGTGGTCCTGGCCGGACACAGCAACGGGACACCGGTGATCCGCCATTTTTGTCGTCAGTTTCCAGCGAAGGTGCGCGGGTTGGTGATTGTCGAGGGCGGTCTGCGGCCGTTCGTTGATGCGGCCAGCATGGAGAAGTTTATTACGCCGTTACGCGGTGACAATTATGCCGAGGTCGCCGGCAAATTCATCGACGGCATGACCAGTCCAATCAAAGAGGCGGCACTGCGCGAGCGGATCAAGACATTAGTGTTGCGCACGCCGCAGCACGTCGCCGTAAGCGAATTTGAAGGGACAGTCGATCCAGCCCTCTGGAAGCCGGACAAGATCGACGTCCCGGTGTTGATGGTCCTCGCGAAACAACCGGTCTGGACGCCGGAGTACGAGCAATTCGTGCGTTCGCTGGTGACCAATCTCGACTATCAAGTTTGGGACAAAGTCTCCCATTTTCTGATGATGGAGAAACCGCGCGAGTTCAACGGCGCGGTGATCGCGTTCCTGGAGAAAAACAAGCTGTCGCCAAAGCGCTCGTAAGGGCGGCGATGATCGGTTAAAGTTCGCCGATGGTAGCGTTGAATGGGGACGGGTTGACGGAGAGGGTTCTGGCTGGCGAACGGATTTCGCCGGCGGAAGCGCTCGCGTCTCTACCAGTGGCCGCTCGAGGCGCTGGGCCTACTGGCCAATGTGCGCCGCGACCTGGCGAAAAGGGCGAGTTACGACGAGCGCGGCCGGGAGATCGTGACCTACATCATCGACCGCAACATCAACTACACCAACGTCTGCAACGTTTACTGCAAGTTCTGCGCGTTTTACCGGACCGAGAAAGACGAAGACCACTACGTGCTGAGCCGGGAGCAGCTCGATCAAAAGCTGGACGAACTTTCCGCCGCGGGCGGTGTTCAAATTCTCATGCAGGGCGGGCACCACCCGAAGTTGTCGTTCGATTGGTATCTCGAATTGCTCCGCCACATCCGCGAAAAATATCCGCATATTAATATCCACGGCTTCAGTCCGCCCGAGCTGCAACATTTTGCGCATCTCTTCGGCCTGCCGCTGCGCGAAGTGATCTGCGCAATTCAAAGAGGCGGGGTTGGGCTCGATCCCGGGCGGTGGCGGAGAGATTCTGGTCGATCGGGTGCGGGAGCGAATCTCGCCGCTCAAGTGCAATTCCGACGCATGGCTGGAAGTGATGCAAACGGCGCACGAGCTTGGTTTGAAGTCGAGCGCGACCATGATGTTCGGCCACGTCGAAACCATCGAAGATCGGATCGAACACTTGCAGCGGTTGCGCGACCAGCAGGACAAGAGCGGGGGATTCACGGCGTTCATTTGCTGGACGTTTCAGCCGGAGAACACGGTCCTGAAAGTGAATCGGCGGACGGGCGTTTCGGAGTATCTGCGGATGCAGGCGCTCGCCCGTATTTTCCTGGACAACATTCCCAATGTCCAAAGCTCGTGGGTGACGCAAGGCCCGGAGATCGGCCAGGTGGCCCTGAAGTACGGCGCGAATGATTTCGGATCCGTCATGATGGAGGAAAACGTCGTGAGCAGCGCCGGGACGACGTTTCACCTGAATGCAGGGCAAATCGAGGCCTTGATTCGGGAGGCGGGCTACGAACCGCGGCGCAGGAATAATTGGTACGAACTCTTGAATTAGGCCCGACCAGTGCGTTCTTCTTCATCCCGCGCCCGTGTCCCAGCTAAATCCTGCCTTGACGATACCCACCTTCGTACCCATCAATACCGCCTGCGCCGCGTCGGATACGGATGACGCCCGGGGATTTTACCTTATGAAACAATTTGTCGGTTCGATTCGTCGCCCAGCCACCGCCATCCTGCTGGCGATCGCTTTGGCATTCCTGGGCGGGGTGTCGGCTCACGGGCAGCCGCAGCCGCAGCAGGGACCGCCGATCATCCGGTCCATCGAGATTCAATACGTCGGGCCGCAAACCATTTCCAAGCAGCGGATCGTAGCGCAGATTCGCACGAAAGCGGGCCAGGCGTATTCCGAGTCGCTCGCCGAACAGGACATTCGCGCTCTCTACGCGACGGGCGCGGTGCAGAACGTGCGGATTTTCGCCGAGCCAGAGGGCGACGGCGTGAAGGTGATGGTCGTCCTCCAGACGCGTTCCCTCGTGAACGAAATCGAGATTGTCGGCGCCCAGAAGATCAGTGCCAAGACTCTGCGCAAGCGGATCGACCTGAAGATCAATGGACCGCTCAGCGAAGATGAGCTGGAAAAAGGGCGGCAAAAAATCGTCGACACCTACCAGGCCAAGGGATTCACCAACATCGACGTCAAATTCCACGTCGAGACCGATGAAGCGCGCGGAACTTCTCGCGTGATCTACACGGTCAACGAAGGGGAGAAAGGCACGATCAGCGCGATCCGTTTCGAAGGGAACACAAAATTCAGCGATCGCCTCCTGCGCAAGCAGATGAAGACCAAGGGCAGGACGCTCTATTCGATCATCGACAAGTCCGGACGGCTCGATGAAACGCAGTTCGAGCAGGACGTCAATGCCGTCAAGGAATGGTATCAGGACCACGGCTACATCGATGTCGAGGTGAAAGAAGTCCGGCGCGACCGGGCCAAGGGGAAGATGACGATTGTGGTCGTGCTGGTGGAAGGGCACCAGTATCACGTTGGCAAACTGACGATTGCCGGGACCAAGGTCACAAGCGCCGAGAAGGTGCGCGCTCTTTTGAAAATGAAAGAGGGCAGCGTTTATTCGCCCAAGCAGATTCGCGACGATTCCAAGAAAATCGCGGACGCTTACGGGACTGGCGGCTACGTAGATTTGCAAGTCACTCCTCAGGGCGTGCCGGCTGGCCAAACCACGATCGACGTCAAATACACCATCGAGGAGGGCAGCCCTTCATTCGTCCAACGAATCAACATTGTTGGGAACTCGCGCACGAAAGACAAAGTGATCCGGCGCGAAATCTTGATCGCGCCCGGCGATATCTTCAACAGCGTGCGGGTCGAGACGACCAAGAAACGGCTCGATAATCTTGGCTACTTTTCGAAGGTCGAGACTTATCCCGAAGACACCGGGGTGACGGGGCGCAAGGATCTCATTATCCAGGTAGAGGAGAAACGCACCGGCTCGCTCAACTTCGGCGCCGGCTTCAGCACGGTCGACAACCTGGTCGGGTTCGTCGAAATGACCCAGGGTAATTTCGACCTGCTGAATTGGCCGACCTTCACCGGCGCAGGACAAAAGTTTCGCGCTCGGATCCAGTACGGCACGAGCCGGAAAGATTTCATTCTCTCACTCACGGAGCCATTTTTTCTCGATCGCCGTCTCTCGCTTGGGGGCCAGATTTTCTACAACGAAGCAGACTATTACAGTGACATTTACTCCCAGCGGCACTGGGGTCTGTCGATTGAAGCCCGAAAGGCGATCAGCAATTTCATGTCGGTCAGTTTGGAGTATTCGCTCACCCAAACAGAGCTCTTCGATATTTCGCCCGGCGCCTCGACTGCGCTGCTCCTGGAATCGGGAGCGGCCAGCAAGAGCCAGCTAACTCCGTCCATCCTCTTCGACACACGCGATAATCCATTTCTGAGCAGGCGCGGCACGCGAGTCATTCTGACTCCCTACATTGCGGGCGGATTTTTGGGAGGCGATATCCAGATCTACGGATTCAGCCTGGAAGGCGCCCATTTTATCCACCTTTGGAAGGACTCGATCCTCCAGTTCAACGGCGCGATCGCGTCGGTGGACACATGGGGCGACGGGAAGTTCGTTCATATTTACGACCGGCTCTTTCTCGGAGGCTCCAATGATTTGCGCGGTTTCGATTTTCACGATGTGAGCCCGCGAGATATCAATGGCGAGCCGCTCGGGGGTCAATCGCTCGCCCGGTTTACCATTGAATACACCGTTCCGATCATCGAAAAAGCGCGCTTTGCCATGTTTTACGATACGGGCTTCGTGAATCGAGCCGCGTGGGATTTCAACACCAACACCCTCGTTTCGGATATTGGCGTTGGTCTTCGCCTCGACTTGCCCATCGGCCCCATTCGAATCGACTACGGCATCCCCATCCAAAAAGATCCGTACGGAGGCAGCGGCAAATTCAACTTTAACGTCGGTTATCAATTTTGAACGAATGATTCAGGTCGCGGTCTAATCCCTTTCCAGCAAACTCTTTTACCTCTGTTTATGAAAAAATTCCTTCTTCTCGCACTGGCCGCCGGTCTTGCGTTTCCAGCTGCGGGCTTCGCCCAGGGCACCCTTAAAATTGGCACGGTCGATATGCAGCGTGCGTTCAAGGAATACAACAAAACGAAGGACGCCGAGTCGAAAGTTAACGACGCCAAGAATGCCGCCAAAAAGGAATTTGACGACCGGACGGAGGGGTACAAGAAGGCCCTCGACGACATCAACAAGCTCAATCAGCAGCTTGATTCACCGGCGCTGGCCGCGGATGCCAAGAGCAAGATGGCCAAGGACCGGGACGAGAAGATCGCGAACATCAAAAACATGGAGCGCGAGATCAATGAATTTCGGCAAACTCGCGAGCAACAGCTGCAACAGCAGGCGATGCGGATGCGGGAAGGCATCGTCAAGGAAATCACCGAGGTCGTTTTGGAACGCGTGAAGACGAATGGGATGGATCTGGTCTTCGATAAGTCAGGGCAGAGCACGAACTATGTGCCCCTGGTTTTGTATTCCAAGGACAGTTCGGATTTCACTACGGAAATCATTACCGCGCTGAACAAGAAGCCGGTGAGCGCTCCAGAAAAACCGGCGGCCGCCCCGGCGGCGCCAGCGACGAGCCCGGCCAAACCACCCGCGAAGCCTTAAAGCCTCTTTCTCATTTCGAGAGTAGAAAACACGCGGTCTCTCCGCGTGTTTTTTATGCGCCGGTCAATCTACCGTCCATGACGCATTCGCTTTCGACATTGGTTCGAAGTTTCGGGAAGGATCATTCGTGAGATTGGAATTTCGGAGAATTACGCGCGTCTTTTCGCTGGTCGCGTTGTTCGCTTCGGCGGCTTCGGGTGCGAAGTGGGAGGCGACCGTGACCTCTGCGTCGCCGCCGAGCTTTCCAGGATCCCGTCCACTGCACGCAAAATACGGCTTCGGTTGGAGCGGTTTTCCGGGAGCGAACGCGGATGTGCGGCTGACCAAGCCATCGCGCGACCGTTTTCAACTCGACGGGACGATTCACACCAGTGGATTGGTTCGAACGCTTTGGAAATTCGACGCCACGCAAACAGCGAGTGCGGATGCGGCCACGTTGCATCCCCTCGAGATGAAGCAGGTCGAAAATGTTCGGAACAAAAAAATCGTCACAAACTTATCTTTCGATGCCAGCGGCGTTACCTCGAAGGAAACCGAGACGCCGGGCTCGAGCGCGGGTCCGAAAGTCCGGCGCTTTGACTCTCCGCATGTTTTCGATTTGTACTCGGCGTTACTCTACCTGAGGAGCCAGCCGCTCCAGGATCGTAGCGTCCAACGAATTGTCGTCTATCCGGCTACGTCCGCTTATTTGGCCACGGTGACTGTGCTAGGCCGCGAACGGCTCACCGGCCCGTCGGGAACCTACAATGCCATCAAACTCGATTTGCAGCTGAGCAAGATCGGAAAGAACCGGGAGCTCGAGCGGCACCGCAAGTTTCGCCGCGGCACGGTCTGGCTCTCCGACGATTCCGATCGACTTCTGTTGCGGATCCAGGCGCAGGTTTTCGTCGGAACAGTGGTGGCCGAGCTTCAGTCCGTGGAATTTGAAAATGCCACGCCGGCGCCCCGCCTGGACTAACAGTTCGCCCGTTCGCCGATTGGCCTGAGGCCCGATCGCGGCGCGCTATTTACCGCCAGGCAGGTCGACCGTGAGAGGCCTCTCCTGGTCCCGCAGGACCTCCCGGTAACGAATCACTCCGTCGCTGATGGCAGCCGCGATCTGTTCGCGGTAATCGCCGGTCGCGAGTTTGTTTAGCTCATCCGCATTCGTGAGAAAGCCGCCTTCCACCAGCACCGCCGGATGGCGCACGTAGGCGATCACGAAAAACTGCTGCGCCGTCGTGCCGCGATTCACCGCTTGGGTGCGGTTTACGAGAGCCTCCTGGATAAAGCCAGCCAGGCTCTGGCTTTCACCATTGCCCGATTCCTGCGGCGTCTGCTTGCAGGAATGGCCACCAGAGCGCCACGGGGGGTGAATTCGAAACCTGGCGCGCCGCGTAATAGGTCTCGATCCCCGTCGCCGCCGGTCTGGTGGCGTCGTCGAAATGGATACTGACGAAAACGCATTTGCGTTGCGCGTTCGCGATCGCAACGCGGCCCGCCAGCGAAACATAGGTGTCGTCCGTGCGCGTGAGGAGGGTCGCCACACCCTGAAGGTTTAGAAGTCGCTCCACCCGTTGGGCGACGTCGAGAGCCAGTTGCTTCTCCAGCATCCCGGCCTTTATCGTGCCAGAATCCCGACCGCCATGGCCGGGATCGAGGACCACGAGTGCGAAGGGGCCTTCGACGGCGGGCGCAGGAACTTGGACCCGCGGCGCTAATCTCGGAGACAAGAACTTGCAGCCAGACGAACGACACCGCCATCAGCAGCAGACCGGCCCAGGCGAGGAATGATCGCGGACTTCCCCGGTGCCGGTCGACTCTCCTGAACATGGCCAGGAAACCTAGTTGCCCAAAGCGGATCGAATCTCAGATTCGGCCAGTCCGCGATACCGGATCGCGATCTTGTCGGTGCGTTCCAGAATCGCCGCTTCGACGCCCGCTTCGCGCAACCGCTCTTTTCGCTCGGCCATAATCTTGTCGCGCGAAGGAAGTTCCTTCACCCCGCCCTCTCCCAGCGCGAGGTGACCGACGGTCCAGGCATCCACGCCAATCTTCAGCGCCCGTTCAAAGGTCGCCCCGGCGGAGTGTTCAGCGCGCAGGAACGTCTCCATGAGTTCCGTTGATTGCCGCGTCCCGCTGATCACGCCAAAATCCTGCCGAGTCTGGGCAAAACTCGCGCTGTTGGTCGCGATGGCGCCGTCGTACTCCAAGCGGAGAAACAAATCCGTCTCCTGGGTTGAGCCGATCTCCGCAAAAAGCAGGCGCGCGAGATAAGGTGCGCCGTAAACCTGCTCGAAGGCGGTTTTCAAGACCGGGCTCAGGGAATAATGCGCCAGCCGCCGCAACGAAACGTCGGCCGCCGAACGGGTGAAGCCTTCAGCGCTGGCCAACTCAATCGCCGCCATGCGCAAGCGCTCGATATCGCCCGGATGGCCGATCGCGCCCATGGCAATGCGGTCGTAGATCTCAAAAAGTTTTTGGCGGTTCCGGCCGAGGGTCAGGAACAAAATCCCGTCGCGATAGCCGACGGCCGCGATTGGACTGCCGGCGGCCAGCTGCGTCTCAATGTATTCGCCGCGATTCGCGATCGCTTCGACCCAACGATATGGCTCTTCAATCATGCGACGCTTCGTTTGAAGAGCGCGGCGATCCGCTTCTCGGGCAGAGTCGTGATGCCGTCACGAGAGACAATTTTGATGACCGGAAAGATCTTCGCGTTTCGATCCACTCCGCCCGTGGCTGTGTCCGATTCGGCCGCGGTGTCCAGGGCTCGCAACGCTACCGTCACCGCCTCGTCTTCCCCGAGCTTGGCCAGCGGCTTTTTCCCCCAGTTATTTTCGTAATAGAGAATCCCGCGCACGGCCGGGGACCCCGAGCCCGTGGCGGCATAGTCGGCCACTTCAAATTGCGCGCCCATCGCGTCGTAAAAGTAAAGCCGCGCGGAAGGGTCCGCGCCGGAATCGTAGGTAGCGAAGATCGGAACGACGATGCCGACGCCTTGCAGGACGAATCCAAAATTGTCCCGCAACAGTTTTGAGAGCGCACGCACCTTCCCGTCCACGCTCATTTCCTGCAATTGGGTTCGGCGGAAAAACTGGAAGGAATGTTCGAGAACCCGCGCCATCTCCCAGGCCGTCGCCGGCACTCCCGCTATCGCCATGATCGAGTGCCGGTCGATCTCGAGCACTTTGTCTGCGCGATCGTAAACCACGGTATTGCCCGACGTGGCGCGGCGATCTCCGGCGACGAGGACGCCACCTTGAAACTTGAAGGCCAGAATGGTGGTAGCCTGCGTCGGGACCCAGGCGGGATAGGCTGCGGAGGTGTTGCCAGCCGGCACCGGTGGCGCTGCCAGAAGGCCGCGGCGGCGGAGCAACGCCGGGAAATCGTCGCTCGCTCCAGAGGCATTCTGGTCGAGACCGAGGGCGGTCGGTTCCATCACTGGCCCGTTCGCTGGCGATAACGCTTGGATTGGTTGGGATCGACCTTGCGCATCTTTTTCAGGAGGTCCCGGGTATCGGGCCGCGAGATGTCCGGGGAGCGGGGGCCGTCGCCGTCTCCCTGCTTCGGTCCCCACGGGAGCGGGGGTTTTTGGATGCGCTCGGGCATGGAAAAAAGGCTAGAAGATAAATCAGCGAAAGGCAAGCTGGCCCCGGCAGACTTGCCAGCCTCTCCCCTCTCTGGCAAGATGGCCCGATGAAGCGCTTTGCTGGTTACATCCTTTTGTCGTTTCTTGCCGCGCTGATTTGCACGACAGCTTCAGCTCAGAGACAAATCGGACGCGGCGCTGCTGGACGCTTTGACGAAGAAAATCGACCTGCAAAACGCGAAGATCGACGCGCTCTCCCAACAGATTCTGAAATTGGAGCAGCACGTTTCGGCCATCCGGCCGGGTGTGATGATTGGCGAGACCCCGGCACCGGTCACGGCGGAGGCACCCAAGCCGCCACCTCAAACCGGCAACAGCCACGTCGTGGCCAAGGGGGAAACGCTTACGTCGATCGCGAAGATGCACCATGTCAGCGTGGAGGAATTGCAGAGCTTCAACCATATCGAGAACGATCGAAAATTACAGATCGGCCAGACGATCATGATCCCGACGGCAACTACCACCTCGTCGCCGACGCCCTAACGAGACACCCCCGAAGCTGAATGATTGCGCAAGATCACGTCTACACGCTGGGAATCGAAGAGGAATTTGCGATCGTCGATCCTGAGACGCGCGAATTGCGGTCGCACATCCAGGAAATTCTCGAAGGCGGCAAGGTCACGCTCAAGGAGCAGATCAAGCCGGAGATGCACCAATCGGTCGTCGAGCTTGGCACGGAGATTTGCCAATCGATCGGAGATGCGCGCCATCACGTAATCGATCTGCGCAGCAAACTGTGCGAACTCGCGGGTGCGCGAGGTTTGAGGATCGCCTCAGCCGGCACGCATCCATTTTCCCATTGGCACGAACAGCTCATCACCGAAGGCGAGCGTTACGAAACGATCGTCAAGGACATGGGGCTGCTGGCCCGGGCCAATCTCATCTTTGGGTTGCACGTCCACGTCGGGATTCCGGAGCGCGAAACCGCGATCCAGGTCATGAATCAGGCGCGCTATTTCCTGCCCCACATCTATGCCCTCTCGGTAAATTCGCCCTTCTGGGTCGGACGCAACACCGGTTTGAAGGGATATCGGCTGAAAGTGTTCGAGCGCTTTCCGCGCACCGGGATTCCGGACGCGTTCGAGAGCCTTTCCGAGTATGAGGATTACTGCAAACTGCTCGTCAAAACCGGTTGCGTCGATAACGCCAAGAAGATCTGGTGGGACATCCGGCTTCATCCCTTTTTCGACACGCTCGAGCTACGGGTGTGCGACGCCCAATCGCGTGTCGACGATACGCTGGCGATCGCGGCCTTGATCCAGGCGATCGTGGCCAAGCTTTACAAATTGCTCCGCCAGAACATCACCTTCCGCGTTTATCGCCGCCGCTTGCTCGATGAGAATCGCTGGCGCGCCATCCGTTACGGGCTCGATGGAAAATTGATCGATTTCGGCCGGGAAGCCGAGGTCGAGACCCGCAGTTTGATCGACGAGCTCCTCCATTTTGTTTCGACGGAAGTCGACGAACTCGGGAGCAAACGCGAGATGGCGCACGTCGAACGGATCATGCGTGAAGGCACGGGAGCGGATCGGCAACTCGCTGTGTTTGCCCAGACGAACGATATGAAGGCAGTGGTCGATCAGATTGTGGCGGAGACATCCGAGGGTTTGACCGAGCCCGGACCTGCCGCCACGGGCGGAGCTTCCGCGTAAGTGGCGGAGGAAATGGCGCGAGCGTTTTTGGACGCGATCCCAGATTGCCCTCGCGCGCTTTTCGCGTAATGCTGACCGCTCTTTCGCCACTATGCCCGACCGCGCTCACACCGTAGCAATCGATCCGGAACTTCAGCCAGGCGCGCGGAACGCCATTCGCGTTTGTCTGCGCCTGAAACCCGAGGAGCGGATCACGATTATTACCGACGAGGTCAGCCGCGAAATTGCCGCCGCTCTGCAAAAGGAAGTGGAAGAAGTGGGAGCGGAGCACGCGGTTTTCGTGCTCGAAGAATATGATGAGCGTCCCCTGACCGATATGCCGGAGATCGTCCTGGAAGATCTGGCGCAATCGCAGGTCAGCATTTTTTGCGCGCAATCGCAGCGCGGCGAGCTCCGTTCGCGCATGCAGATGAGCGATGTCGTGAACCAGCATCGCATTCGCCATGGCCACATGGTCAATATCACGCGCCAGATCATGCTGGAAGGAATGCGGGCCGATTTTCGCGCGATTGACGCGCTCAGCCAGCGCCTGATCGAGCGCGCGCGCATGACCCAACGCATCAAGTGCCAAACTCCGGCTGGGACCGATTACGAGGGCGAGTTTTCGCCGGCTTTGAAATGGCTGAAGACCAGCGGCATCATCACGCCGGATAAATGGGGCAACCTGCCCGGCGGCGAGATTTTCACCTCACCCGCCAATTCCAACGGCGTCTTCGTGGTGGACGGCGTCGTGGGGGATTACCTCTGCCAGAAGTATGGCGACATTCAGGAGACGCCGCTCACGATCGAAGTGGAGAACAATCGCATTCGCCACCTTGAGTGCGAGAACCGCGAGTTGCTCGAAGAATTCCGTGCCTACACCAGCACGGACGAAAACAGCAATCGCGTGGGGGAATTCGCGGTCGGGACCAACACCGCCTGCACGCACGTGATCGGCAACATTTTGCAGGACGAAAAGATTCCCGGCATTCACATTGCCTTCGGCCATCCCTACGCCGAACACACCGGTCAGACCTGGCTTTCCAAGACGCACATCGACTGCGTCGGCCGCGACTTCGACATCTGGTTCGACGGCGAACAGGTGATGAAGAGCGGAAAGTTCTTGGTCTGAGGTAGCCGACGTCCCGATTGCGCACGCGTCGCGTGCTCGCATGGAAGCCCGGGACTCGCGTTGACGCTGGCCAGGCCAAGAATGGCATGAAACGTCAAGACAACGCGATTCGCCGTCGTGTATTGAGTCTCCATGACCGGAAGAATCCTGACCAGTTTGGTTGTCACGCTCGTTGCACTCTCTTTTTCGCCGCTCCGCGCCGAGACGCCTTCGTCCGCCGGAATAGTCGCGAAAGAGAAATTCAATCTCGATAAAGCCGGCGAAGACGAGGTCGGCTATGCGCAAGCCGTCAAAGTAGGATCGACCATTTATGTCTCGGGCAGCGTCGGTGAAGGCAAAGATATGCGCGCGCAACTTCGGCAGGCGTATGAGGCGATCGGCAAGTCCCTCGCGAAGTACGGGGCGACGTTCCAGAACGTGGTGAAAGAGAATGTCTTCGCCACCGATCTCGACGAGATGATCAAGCACAAGGATGTGCGTCGCGATTTCTACAAAGGCGATTGGCCAGCCGCTTCCTGGGTGGGGGTAAAGCGACTTTATGTGCCGGCCTTGCTCGTCCAGGTAGAAGTGATCGCCGAACTGCCGAAGTAAGAAAAAAGAGGAAACCTGCGGCGAATCTCTGATAATGCCGGGTCATGCACCCGGAGCTCCGCGCCAGTTTCAACGCTGATTTCACCTCCGACAAATACGAGGCGCTCCTGCGCTGCGTGAATGAAACGGAGAAGTGGCCGGCCGATTTCCGCGTTTCCGAAACCCCGATTTTTCTGACCGACGCTTTCACGGAAGAGCTCACCAACGCGGCCACGACCATCGTAGATCGCGTGCGCACAACCGAGTTTGCCCGTCACGCCGAGAATGCGATTCCAGCCGGATTGGAGGTGCCGAATGAAACCGCGCACCCCAATTTCCTCGTCGTCGACTTCGGCGTTTGTGAGATCGATGGCCGGCTGTCGCCGCGGCTGATCGAGTTGCAGGCGTTTCCCAGCCTGTATGCCTTCCAGCTATTTTTCCTTGGCTGCCTGCGCCAGGCCTTTCCGGCGATCCCGCGCAATTGGACCTCATCATTTGGCGGATTGAAGGATGAAGCCTACCTCGAACTCTTACGGAGCGTGATCGTGGGTGATTCGAAGCCCGAGAACGTGATCCTGCTCGAGATCGAACCGGAGAAGCAAAAAACCAGGATCGATTTCGCCTGCACCGAAACGCTCCTGGGCGTGAGGCCGGTCTGCCTGACGGAGATTCGCAATCGCGGCGCGCAGCTCTTCTACGACCGCGATGGACGGGAAGTGCGGATCGAGCGCATTTACAATCGCGTCATTTTCGATGAGCTCATTCGACGGCCGGATCTCAACCCGTCCTTTCGGTTTCAGGAGGAGCTGGAGGTGAAATGGGTCGGGCACCCGAACTGGTATTTTCGAATCAGCAAACACTCGTTGCCGTTTCTGAAAACGGAGCACACCGCGCCGGCGTTCTTTGCCGACGAATTTCCCGAGGACGAATCGATCGATGATTACGTCCTCAAGCCGCTTTATTCCTTCGCCGGGCTGGGCGTGGACATGGATCCGACGCCGGAGAAACTCCGCGCGCTGGAGAAGCCGCACGAATGGATTTTGCAAAAAAAAGTCACCTACGCGGAATTTATTCGCACGATCGATGGCCGAAAATCAAAGGCGGAAATCCGGATGATGTTCATTTGGCCGGACGGGGGGAGCCGGTGCTGGTGAACAATCTGGTCCGGATGAGTCAGGGCAAAATGATGGGGGTCGACTTCAACAAGGAAAAGACGTGGGTCGGCTCGAACATCGCGTTGCACGCAATGTAGGAACGGGCCTGTCGCCGCTTTTGTTCGATTGCGGCCGGTCCGACCGCCCTTAAACCTGCTTCAGTTCGTTGTTCGTTTCCGCGAACGCGTTCACGGCGAACTCCAGATCTTCACGGGAATGGGCGGCCGAGACCTGCGTCCGAACGCGCGCCGTTCCATGCGGGACAACGGGATAGAAAAAGCCAATCACGTACACGCCTTTTTCCAGCATCCGCGCCGCAAACTTCTGCGAGAGTGCCGCGTCGCCGAGCATGATTGGAACAATCGGGTGCGTGCCCGGTTTGATCGTTAGGCCACGCTCCGTCAGGGCCGCGCGAAAATATTTCGTATTCTCTTCCAGCTTGTCTCGCAATTCGGTGGAAGCGGTCAGCAACTCGATCGCCTTGATCGACGCAGCCACAATCGGGGGCGCCACCGTGTTGGAAAAAAGGTAGGGACGCGATCGTTGCCGGAGCAGCTCCACGATCCGTTTGCGGCCGCTCGTGAAGCCGCCACTCGCGCCGCCGAGCGCCTTCCCGAGCGTGCCCGTGATGATATCGATCTTTCCCATCACGCCTCGATATTCGTGCGTGCCGCGCCCGGTCTGGCCCAAAAAACCGGACGCGTGCGCATCATCAATCATCGTCAGCGCCTGGTATTTCTCGGCCAGGTCGCAGATCGCGCCTAGCTCCGCGATGGTCCCGTCCATCGAGAAGCAGCCGTCCGTGGCGATCAAACGCACGCGCGCCCCGCTGGCCTCGTTCAGTTTCGCTTCGAGGTCGGCCATGTCGTTATTCTTGTAACGAAAACGTTGCGCTTTGCAGAGCCGGATCCCATCGATGATCGACGCGTGATTTAGTTCATCCGAAATGACGGCGTCCTCCGGGCCTAGCAACGTCTCGAACAAACCGCCGTTCGCATCGAAGGCCGAGGGATAGAGAATCGTGTCTTCCGTTCCGAGAAATTTCGTCAGCGACCCTTCGAGATCCTTGTGGATGTCTTGCGTGCCGCAAATGAAACGGACGCTGGCCAGGCCGAAGCCGTGGGTATCGAGCGCTTCTTTCGCCGCGGCGATTAGCGCGGGGTGATCCGCCAGGCCGAGGTAATTGTTCGCGCACATGTTGAGGACGCGACGGCCGCCGGTGATTTCGATCTGTGCGTTCTGAGCGCTGGTGATGATTCGCTCGGTCTTATAGAGACCCTGCGACCTGATCTCCGCGAGTGTGTTTGCGAGTTGCTGATCGAAGTCCTCGAGCATGGCGAACCTTCGAACAAAGTGGACGCGATGCAAAAAAAGTTCGCGCGTGCGTGGTGGCATGCGAACGGCTCTTTTGTGAGTTGCTGTTTTTGCCTTCAATGATCACGACCAATGCATCTAGTTGTTTCGAGCGGGTGGAGCCGCGAAAAATACTCTTGCGTGGGGTTGTGAATAACTGTTAATAACTTTTCCCCATGCGTAACCGGGAGTATTTTTCTCTTTTCTGTATTGCGGCCTGCACCCTTGTTCTGACCGCTTGCGAGACCACCTCAACGAAGACGTCGCGGACGTCGCCTTTGCCGAAATACGAAACCCCCCTGGTAAAGCGGGATTTCCAAAACGTCCGCACCACGGCCTATACCCACACCGAGTCGGATCACCGCCAGTTCACCAATCACAATGCGCTGGGGGGCAAACTGCGTGCCGCCAGTGGCGCTATCCGGCGCGCGGAATACACGCCGCGGGCGGTGGCGGTCAATATGGACGACCAGTCGGACTACCGGCGCGCGTCGTACAATCCGGCGGCGGTTCAGCCATTTTCATTGGAACCCCGGAAGACGACAAAGATCGTGAAAACGAAACACGGGAAAAAACGTGTGACCGTCGTCACGAAACCGCAAATCGGGAGCGCGGCGGCGGATTGGTCCCGCTGGCCGGCGGGAACGGTCTTCCGTCTTCTCTCGACCGGGCAGGTTTATAAGATTGACGACTACGGCTGGGCGCTGGCCGGTCGCAACACGATCGATCTCTACATGCCGACTCGCAGTGCCATGAATTCGTGGGGCGCGCGGGAAGAGGGGATACAGATTTTGCGCTGGGGCGATCCGAACGAAAGCCTGCGCCTGCTCCAAGGGCACCAGGGTTATCGACACATCCGCCGGATGGTCCTGCAACTTCAAGGCCAGGAAGCCGCGGCGGCGAGTTTGGAATAGCGTTCCCTTTTTGGGAGGGACGGCGCGCTGGGCCGATTCGTGTTTAGCGCCAAAGGCGCTGCATCATTCCAGCCTGGGGCAACGCCCCAGGGACATTGCCCACCGGGCGCCCAAGCGCTGAAAGCGCGTCTCTAGACAGCGTGGCGTGAATGAGTTGCGCTTTCAGCGCCAGGGAATATTGATACATGTTTTCCTGGGGCGTTGCCCCAGGCTAACGTGAAAGCCGCGCCGTTAGCGCTAATTGCGCCATCCACGATTACGCCGCCCAATCGAGAACGATTTTGCCTGAGTTCCCGGACTTCATCAGCTCGAAGCCGTCCTGAAAATCGCGGTAGGGGAAGTGGTGGGTAATGATGGGTGAAATGTCGAGGCCGCTTTGAATTAGCGCGGTCATCTTGTACCAAGTCTCAAACATCTCGCGGCCATAGATTCCTTTGATCGTTAGGCCGTGGAAGACGACGAGATTCCAGTCGATCGCGGCGCTGCCTGGCATGATGCCGAGCATCGCGATTCGGCCGCCGTTGACCATCACGTCGAGCATGTCGGTGAAAGCTTTGGGATTGCCGGACATCTCGAGGCCGACGTCAAAGCCTTCGCGCATATCCAGTTCCTGCATGGCGTCGTGCAGATTGCGTTCACGCACGTCGATCGCCAGCGTCGCGCCCATTCGGCGCGCGAGATCGAGCCGGTACGGATTGACGTCCGTGATGACCACTTTGCGCGCACCGGCCATCTTGGCGATCGGCACCGCCATGCAGCCGATCGGTCCCGCGCCGGTGATGAGGACATCTTCGCCGACCAGATCGAAAGCCAGGGCGGTGTGGACGGCGTTGCCGAGCGGATCGGAGCAGGAAATGACATCGAGCGGGATTTTTGGATCGCAGCGCCAGAGGTTTGTGCTGGGCACTGAGACATATTCCGCGAACCCGCCCGGACGATTGACGCCGATCCCCTTGGTATTCGGACAAAGATGGCGCCGCCCGGCCAGGCAATTCCGGCAATGACCGCAAACGATGTGTCCCTCGGTGGTGACAGTTTCGCCTTCCTTGAAATCGCGCACGGCGCTGCCGACCCGATCGATCACGCCGACGAATTCATGCCCGATCACCATGGGGACCGGGATCGTCTTCTGCGCCCACGCGTCCCAGTTATATATATGTACATCGGTGCCGCAGATCGAAGCCTTCTGGACGCGGATGAGAACGTCGTTGGGTTCGACTTCGGGAACGGCAACTTCTTCCAACCCAAGTCCCGGCTCGGGCCGGCGTTTTACGAGCGCTTGCATGGTTTTGCTCACGGCGTTGAAAATAGATGAGCGGGGGATTGGCGCAATCCTGTTCTGCCTTCTGCGCTTGCCTTTGCTGGAATCATTTCAGATTGTGCCACGGATGTCCGAGACGCTCGAGCGCGTCGCCGCACCAAAACCGCCGACGGCGCGCTCTGTTTTTGTTTTTCGTTTTGCCAGCACGCTGGTGCTCTGGTCGATCGCGCTGGGGATTATTTTTTCCGGCCATGAGCTCGCGTTTTTCGCCCTGATCGGAACGCTTGGACTCCTCTCGCTCTGGGAGTTTTACGGCATGCTCGATCACAAGGGCCTGCCGAATTTCAAAATCACGGCCATGATCTGCGGCGCCGTGATGTTGTGCGGCAGCTTCTATTATTTCTCGAAGCTCGGTCCCGGCCATTCCTATGACTTCGAGATGGCGGTGTTGCTGTTTTTTCTGCTTACGGTTTTCACCCGGCAGATGTTTGGCGGTCTGCGGGATGACGCGCCGTTGCGGACGATGGCTTACACGATCTTCGGACTGCTCTATGTCCTTTGGCTTTACAATTTCATCACCAAGATCGTTTACGTGGTTCCGCGTTCGCCGGCCGGCGCGGTTACGGGACAATTCTATGTCCTCTATCTCATTGCCATTACCAAGTTCAGCGACATGGGCGCGTACCTCACCGGCAGTCTCATCGGACGCCATCAATTGATTCCGCACATCAGCCCAAAGAAAACCTGGGAAGGTTTTTTTGGGGCGCTCGCCTTCTCGCTTCTCGCCAGCTGGGGAATGTTCAAGTTGATGCCGGTTCATCTTTCGGCGCTGAACTGGACGCACGCGACGGTCCTGGGTTTGCTCCTTGGCTTCGCTGCGGTCATCGGCGACCTCGCCGAATCGATCATCAAGCGCAGCACTGGAGTGAAGGATTCGGGAAACTTGCTGCCTGGGATCGGCGGAGCGCTGGACCTGGTGGACAGTCTGCTTTTCACCGCGCCGCTTCTTTTCTTTTATCTCCGGCTCGTGATCCGCCTCCCCTAGAGTTCGGGCAGGTCACAAAGGCCACGACGGTTCCACACCTTCCTTTGCGAAACTTTGTGAGCTTTGTGCGAGGCTCTTCTAAATGAAGCGAAAACGCGTTGTCGTTCTCGGCGCGACCGGATCGATCGGTGAAAGCGCCCTGAAGGTGGCCCACGATATTCCCGAGCGGATGGAGATCGTCGGGCTCGCCGCGAACAGCAACGCCAAAAAGCTGGCGGCTCAGGCGAACGCCGTTCGGCCCAAAGCGGTCTGCCTGGTGGATGAATCGAAGCTGGCCGAATTGCGCGGTTTGCTCGAATACGAGCCGCAGATTTTATCCGGCGAGAGCGGATTGATCGAGATCGCGTGTCTCGACGAAGCGGAGATGGTGTTGGTGGCGGTGGTCGGAACGGGAGGGCTGCGGCCCGCGCTGGCGGCAATTGAGGCGGGGAAGGATCTGGCGGTGGCGAGCAAGGAGATTTTGGTCATGGCGGGGGAGATCGTCATGGCTGCGGCGCGCGAAAAGGGCGTGATGGTTTTGCCGGTCGACAGTGAGCATAACGCGATTTTTCAGTGCCTCGATTCTCAGGGGAAACACCCAACGCCCAACGCCCAACGCCCAACGCCTAACGAAGAGAGCAACGTTCGGCGTCTAATTCTTACTGCATCGGGCGGACCGTTTCGCGAGACGCCCGCAAGCGAATTTGAATCGATTACGATCGAGCGAGCGTTGCGTCATCCGACCTGGAACATGGGGCCGAAGATCACGATCGATTCAGCAACGCTTTTTAACAAAGGCCTCGAGATGATTGAAGCGCATTGGCTTTTCGGCGTGGAGATGAAGCGGGTGGAAGTGGTGATCCACCCGCAGAGCATCGTGCATTCGATGGTGGAATTTGCGGATGGATCGGTCCTGGCCCAGCTCAGCCACTCGGACATGTGTTTCCCGATCCAGTACGCGGTGACGTGGCCGGAACGCGTCCCGAATTCTCTGCCGCCGCTTGATTTCGGGAAGTTGCGGCAACTCGATTTCGCCACCCCGCGCTACGAGGATTTTCCGGCGCTCAATCTGGCGCGGCGGGCAGGGGACGAAGGCGGAACTTTACCGGCTGTTTTGAACGCGGCGAACGAGGTGGCGGTCTCAGCTTTCCTTGATCAAAGGATTTCTTTTCCGCGCATTTGGCAAATGGTCGAACAAGTCATGAATCGGCACGCGGGCGTTGCGCACCCCGATCTGGATGCAATATTGCGGGCCGATCAGTGGGCGCGGGCCGAAGCGAGCGCCGCGGTCGGACTAGTCCGCCAAGCTTAAAGACGATCCGCCAATGTTATCTCGCGTCCTTCACGTTGTCTTCATCCTTCTCGAAGTCGTCCTCCTCTTTAATTTGTTGATCGTCGTCCACGAGCTGGGCCATTTCCTGGCGGCACGCTGGCGCGGACTCTACATCGAAAAATTTGGCATTTGGTTCGGCAAGCCGCTCTGGAAAAAAACCATCGGGGGCGTGCAATATTCCTTAGGGTCGATTCCGTTCGGCGGTTTCGTCGCGCTCCCGCAGCTCGCCCCCATGGATGTGATCGAGGGCAAGGCGGACGTGGACCGGGCGCGCCTCCCGAAAATTTCCGCGCTCGACAAGATCATCGTCGCGGTGGCCGGGCCTCTTTTCAGTTTACTCCTGGCGTTGTTTTTCGCCTGTGTTGTTTGGGCGGTCGGCCATCCCGTGAGCGAATCGGACCTGACCACGGTGATCGGTTATGTGGAAGCGGATTCGCCCGCGGCCCAGGCTGGCCTCCGGCCTGGGGATAAGATTTTGGAAGTCGATGGCCGGCACGTTTCGCGTTTTTTTGGAATGAACGACAGCGTGGCCTGGAACGTGGTCCGCAGCGAGGGCCCGGTCATTCCCTTCAAAGTCGAACGCGACGGTGCAGTTGTGAACGTCGAAGTGGTGCCGCGGATTGCCGAAACGAGCGGTTGGCGCCGGAAAAGCACTCGGCAGGTGATGATTCAGCCTGCGGTTACGCCGGTGATTGGAGAAGTGGAAAAGGATTCGCCGGCGGCTCAGGCGGGATTAAGGCCGAGCGACATCATTACGGGGATAAACGGCGCCCGTATTTTCAATGCCGTCGCCCTGGTCGCCCAAATCGAAAAACACCCCACCGATGAGCTGACTCTGGATGTGCGGCGCGGCGCCGAGCAATTTCAACTAAAAATGCGGCCCGCAGTGCTGGAGGTGAAAGGCGAAAGAAAGCCAATGATCGGTATTCATTGGGACACGGGCGGACGGATGTCCCTCTCGCATCCCGACCCGGTCGAGCAGGTTTATCACAGCATCACCAGCACGCTTCAGACAATTGGCGCCGTCGCCTCTCCCAGCTCGGACGTGAAGCTCCAGCACATGAGCGGTCCGATTATGATCGTGCGCATCTATTATTTGCTCTTTGAGAGCGAAAATGGCTGGAAGCTCGCGCTCTGGTTTAGCGTCATCCTCAACGTCAATCTGGCGATTCTGAACATGCTCCCGATTCCGGTCCTGGACGGCGGACACATTGTTCTGGCCGTGATCGAAGGAGTGCGCCGAAAGCCCGTCAACATGAAGATCCTGGAGTGGGTGCAAACGGCCTGCGCGACGCTCATTATCGGCTACATGCTCTACATTACCTTCTTCGATCTCGGGGATCTCTTGGGAAAAAGCGGCGACCAGTCTTCGCCGAAGAAATCGCCGGTGGCAGAGAAGGTGACGCCCGCGCCCTAAGCGCTTAAGCAGGGGTCGCAAACCCGTCGCTCACCGGAATCTCAGTGCGTTGCGCGTGAGTTGCATGTAAATTCCGGCCATGAACTCAGCCATGACCACCACCGCCTTTACCCTGGACGGTTATCGCGTGGTGAAAAGTTTCGGAGTCGTTCGTGGGATCATTGTGCGTTCGCGCTCCATCTTCGGGACGATCGGCGCGGGCCTCCAAACCCTGGTCGGCGGCAACATCTCTCTCTTTACCGACCTCTGCGAGCAGACTCGGCAGGATGCAATGGAGCGGATGCTGGAGCACGCGCGCGGCCTGGGAGCGAACGCCGTGATCGGTTTGCGCTATGACGCCACGGAGGTCATGCAGGGCGTGACCGAGGTCTTGTGTTACGGAACCGCCGTGCTCGTCGAGCCGGTTGCGACGGCGTGATGCAGCACAGTCCTTCCTCTTCCGCCAATCAACGCCGCCTCACCCGCGAGGTGATGGTCGGCGGCGTGGGCATCGGCGGCGCGAATCCGATCCGCGTTCAGTCGATGATTACCTGCGACACGATGGACACCGAGGCGTCGATCGCGCAGACGATGGAGCTGGCGGCGGCAGGATGCGAGATCGTCCGGATTACGGCGCCGACGGTGAAGGACTCGGCGAACCTGGAACGTATTGTGCGCGGCTTGCGCGAGCGCGGCTGCGATGTGCCGGTCGTGGCCGACATTCATTTCAAACCGGAAGCCGCCCTGGAAGCGGCCAAATGGGTCGAGAAAGTCCGGATTAATCCGGGGAATTACGCCGACTCGAAGAAGTTCAAGATCGTCGAATACACGGACGAGCAGTATGCGGCGGAGCTGGAGCGGATCCGGGAGCGCTTCACCCCACTCGTCAGGCTGTGCCGGGAGCGCGGGATCGCGATGCGGATCGGAACGAACCACGGCTCGCTCTCCGATCGCATCATGAACCGCTACGGCGACACGCCGCTGGGGATGGTCGAAAGCGCCCTCGAGTTCGCCCGAATTGCCCGCGATCTCGATTACCATGCCTTCGTTTTTTCGATGAAATCGAGCAACCCGAAGGTGATGATCAACGCCTATCGGCTGCTGGCGGCGCGACTGGGCGAGGAGGGAGATGATTGGAACTACCCGATTCATCTCGGTGTGACCGAGGCGGGGGAAGGGGAGGACGCGCGGATCAAGAGCGCAATCGGCATCGGGTCGCTCCTGCACGATGGCATTGGGGACACGATTCGGGTTTCGTTGACCGAGGACAGCGTGCACGAAATTCCTGTCGCGCGAGCATTGATCGAAATCGGAAACCGGATCGCGGAAGCCGGAAATGTGGAGGTTGGGCCAGCGCAAATTTCGTTCAATCCATTCGAATACGAGCGAAGAGGATCGAGTAAGATTGAGCTCGGCGGGGTTAAGCTGGGCGGAGACGAATTGATCCGCATCGTTGTCCGCCAGGCGAGTTTCGACAAGGTCGCGCACAAGCTGGACCGGCTCGGAGATTACCAGCCGGAGATCGTTTATGAAAAAGCCGGGATCGTGGAAATTGATCCGCGCGATGAAACGGCGGTGGCGCGATTGAATGAATCGCCGGCGGCACAACTGATTACCGTGCGCGATGATGTTCCGCTGCCCGTAATTACCGCTTTTCGGCTGCTGGCGGCCAGGGTGCAGCCGCATCACCCGATTCTCCTCAAGGATGTTCTGGGAACGTGGGAGGGACCTCAGCGTCCCGGCGGTCGCGGCACTGAGGCGGCTCCCACATTTCTGCAAACACTTCTTAATGCCGCCACCAATATTGGCGCGCTCCTCTGCGATGGGATCGGCGACGCCGTTTTGATCCAGGGCGAGGAGGCGCCAGGGCAGGCCTTGCGGTTGAGCTACAACATTTTGCAGGCAGCGGGTTCGCGCATTTTCAAGACCGATTACGTGGCGTGTCCCTCCTGCGGCCGGACATTGTTCAATCTGCAAAGCACAACCGCGCGGATCAAGGCGGCCACCTCGCATCTGAAAGGGGTGAAAATTGCGATCATGGGTTGCATCGTAAACGGCCCGGGCGAAATGGCCGACGCGGACTTCGGTTATGTGGGCGGGGCGCCGGGGAAGGTGAATCTGTATGTCGGCAAGACGGCCGTGAAATTCAATATTCCCGAGGCGGCCGCGGTCGATCGCTTGCAGGATTTGATCCGCGAGCATGGCAAGTGGGTGGAACCGGCCAGCGTTGCGCCGGCCCTGGTGTAGTGCCGCCGTCCCTGCGGGACGCGGAGCGCTCGAATATTATCCGGCCAAACCCGGTCTAAATACGAAATAAGGAAAATCACATGAAACACAAACTTGCTGTTATTTTGGGCGCACTCCTTTGCACCGGTGCCATCACTGCCCCAACGCCGGCACAGGCGACCGGCTTCTCGATCGAAATCGGCGATCGCCCGTATTACAACCGCGGTCCCTATTACTACCATCGCGGTGTGCGCTGGTATTGGGTCCCGGGCCATTGGACCTGGCGCCACCACCGGAAGGTCTGGATTCACGGTCACTACGCACCCCGGCATCACTGATAAGCGCGCTTTTGGAAACCCGGCCTGACAAAAAGGGCGCCGCCGGACGGACGCGCCGCTCTTTTCCTGGTTGCCTGCCCCGGACTGGGGATGTAGCAGTGATGGCTGCCGTCCGGAAACCCACGATTCAATCCTATTGCCTATGAAAACGATAATAATGACAGTGTTGCTGGCGTGCGCCTTTTTGGGAGGAGCGTGTTCTCGCTCGGAAAAACAACCGGACACGACTCAAACGACGCCCAACGCGAATTTGAAGTCAGATTCTGAGCGCCTGCAGCAGGCGACAGCCAAAGCCGCGGAAGAGAGACGGCGCGCCGAATTATCGCCTGCGCCCAGCCCAGCCCAGCCCTAGCGCGGAACGTCACGGGGCGTGCTCTCTGGCCTAACGAGTTCGGTCGGATGGGTGATAATGCCGGCTTTTTGTCATAAAAGTTCGACGCCTTCGGCAAGGAAAATTCGCCGGAGATTTGGGGGCTGGGAGCGAATTCCCGAGTCGAATTTTTTTCGGACAGACGGCGGCGCGCTCACGTGCAAAAGTCGATTTTACCTGGGAAAATGGGGTGAAAAAGACCCGGCTCAGGATTTTGCGGGTTGATGAATTTTTTTGTTGACGCGTATGAACTCGGTCCCCTAGTCTGCCCCTCCAGCTCAAACCTTGGACTGTGATCCCGACTGCTTTCACCAATAGAGAAAACTCCTAATGAAAAAAAAGCCCGCTTCTAAATCAGCCTTCTTTAATCAACGCGTCTTAATCGGTTTTTCTTTTTGCCTGATCGGCCTTGTCCTGGCGCTGGCAGCGTTTAACGCCTATCCCGGCGGGAACGCCTTTGCTAAGCAAGAGGTAAGAGCCGCTTCGGCGGGCGTCCGGCAAAACGCCACTGCGCCCGCTTCAAGACTGCCGCAGCTGGCTATGGTTGAGGACGACCAGGAGGTTGACCGTGCAATTGTCGCCCCCGTCGCTCCTGTGAACCCGGATGTAATCGGGGCAACCTTTGTGGTGAACACCATCAATGATACGGCGGACGTAGCGCCGGGAGACGGGGTTTGCCTCGATTCCGCTGGAGCATGTTCGCTTCGGGCGGCCATTTCGGAAGCGAATGCGCTCGCGGGTGCCGATACCATCACGATCGGGCCCGTTGTCTACACA
This sequence comes from uncultured Verrucomicrobiae bacterium, assembly GCA_963850015.1. Classification (GTDB taxonomy): domain Bacteria; phylum Verrucomicrobiota; class Verrucomicrobiia; order Chthoniobacterales; family UBA10450; genus AV80. The sequence continues at coordinate 2,454,523 of CAWKJF010000002.1, read as the reverse complement.
ACCACGCTGGTGGCAGCGAATGATAATGCTAACGCCGGCGGTGACTACGACATCACGTCCGCCCTGACGATCAATGGCGTTAGTTCAGCAACCTCGATTCTCCAGTCCAACGCGGCTCCGAATACGGCCACGGAAAAAGTACTCCATATCACTGGCGCCGCGGGCGCGGTGAATATCAATAACGTGACCATCCGAAATGGAAATTCGACGACAAACAATGTCGGTGGCGGGGTAAGGATCGATTCTGCGACCGCAGTTGTTAACTTCACCAATGTTATCGTAACCAACAACAGGGTTACTGCAGCTACCAACGTTTTTGCGGGTGGTATCGGTGTAGTGGGAGGTGCGACTCTCACGCTGACCGGATCCACGGTGAGCAACAATAGCGCATTGTGCACTGGCACCGTCAGCACCGCCAACGGTTTTGCAGGAGGCATTTATAGCGAGAATTCTACCCTCAATGTCATCAACTCGACCGTAAGTGGGAACCTCGCCAGTAGTTTCCACGGCGGGATTCGCGTGCTTGCCAATGCGGGCGTGACCACGACCATTACCAACAGCACCATCAGCAATAACGCGGCTCAGGGTCTAAATGCCGCGGGTGGCGCCGGGGAAGGCGGCGGGGTGGCAAACTTCGCTCTGGCAGCCCCGGCCAGCACAATGAATATCACCGGTTCGACTATTAGTGGCAATAGCGCCCAAGTATTAGGGGCTCCAGGCGCGGGCACGACCGCGGGCGGGATTGAGAATATCGGTACGATAGCCACCGCGCCCGCTGTCCTTAATCTGACCAATTCAACAGTCAGTGGAAACAGTGCCGCCGATGCCGGCGGAATTTACAGTGACGGCCCGGCCGCGACCATCGTAACCATTAAGTACAGCACCATCGCTTCAAATACCGCCACTCGTGGGGGCGGCCTCTTCCAGGATACCTTCACTGCAGGCGGCACTACCAACTTGAAGAGCAGCATTGTGGCCGACAACACTGCTACGACTGGGCCTGACATTTTCGGGACAATCACCTCGCAAGGTTTCAATCACCTCGAAAGCACGACGGGCGGAACATTCGTCCCTACCGGCGGTGACGTTGTTACGGGCGACCCGGCCCTCGGGGCGTTGGCCAACAACGGCGGTCCGACCTTTACCCATCTTCCTGGAGGAGCCAGCGTCGTCCTCAACACAATCCCGAGCGGAACCAATGAGTGTGGCACGACGGTTGCGGTCGATCAGCGCGCCTTGGTCCGTCCTGGTGGAGCCTCTTGCGATAAAGGCTCCGTGGAAATTCAGGTAGGAGCTACACCAACGCCAACGGTGACACCCACCGTAGCCCCTTCGGCCACTCCAACTGCAACACCTTCATCGACGCCTTCACCTTCCGTGACGCCTTCACCTGGTGGTGTTCCGGCCAATGATCAGTGCGCTGGCGCGATCGTGATCCCGCCAGCTGGGCCCTTCCCATTCTTGACCGCCCCCGTCGACGTGACCAATGCGACGATAACCGGCGATCCGCCGATTCCTTCCTGCCAGACCAACGTTTCGCGCAGCATCTGGTACACCTTTACGCCTGCGGTGACGGGTTCCTACACGATCTCTTCGTGCCAAACCGAGGCACCCGCCTCGACGTTGCCCGATATCGTTCTGGCGATCTATACCTCTGCGGCTGGATGCGCCGGTCCCTTCACTCAACTCGCGGGGGTAGCGGGCTGCGACGACGATTCGTGCACGACGCAGGCCTTACAGGCCATCATCAGCAACACGACGCTGACCGCTGGGACGCAATACTTCATCGTGCCTTATAAGTTCAATACGCCAGCGCCGGTGGCTCCGGCTGACGACATCCAGTTCCGGATCACCCTGGCGGGTGCTCCTACACCTACTCCGTCAGGAACCCCAACACCTCCAGTGACACCGACACCCGGTGTTTCAGTGATTTGGGGCCTGTGGACGAGCCCGGCTTCGGGTGGCGGCACCGCCCGGTTGGTGACGTTCTCGCCTACTGCTCCGCAGACCTTCACGGTCATCGGCGACACCGGGATCGTGACGGCAAGCAACTTCCCGAATGGGCTTGATTTCGACGCAGCCAACAACCTCTTCTGCACCGGCGGGACCAACACCAACTTCTTGTTCAGTGTGAACCAGACGACTGGCGTTGCGACCGTGATCGGCGGTAGCGGGCTGGCGGGGGGCCAAACCGTTGTGGATCTGGCCTTCGACCGGTTAAACAACCGGATGCTGGCCATTGGCAGCGGAACTAACCCGGTATTGTTGCAGATCAATACCGCGACCGGAGCTGCGACCGCGCTCGGAACCATCACTGGAACGACCGAGACGGTGGCGGTGTCACTGGCGGTAAGAGCGTCTGACGGCGCGATCTTCATGCACGGCGTCGCGACGGACCGTTGGTACAACGTCAATCCGACGACCTTCGTGGCCACGCCACTGGCGGTCCTTCCATTCGACACCAACTTCGGACAGGGCGGCACATTCGATCCAAATAACGGCACGCTCTACCATGCGGCGTTCAACTCGACTGCGTTCGCGGGCCAACTCTGGACCATCGATCCAGCGACCGGCAATGCGACTCTGGTCGGTGGCATGGGTGACACCACCAACCCACAGCCCAACCAGGTCTCAGACATCGCCATCAAGCCGTCGGGACCAGGAGGAACGCCAACACCTTCGCCGTCAATCACGCCGGCTACGCCGACACCTTGCCCGGGCGGCTCGAACGTGATTCAGGATGGCACCTTTGAGGCTGGCACTCCGTGGTCGGCCTGGACGGTCCAGACCTCGACCAACTTCGGCACACCGATGTGCGATGCCGGTTGCGGCACGGGCGGTGGCACGGCTGGTGGCTTCGGCGGGTCCGCGAACTGGGCCTGGTTTGGTGGCACGGCCTCAGCCGAGACGGCGACGGCCGGACAAAGTGTGGTCATCGCTTCTGGCGGTTCGGCGTCAATGACGTTCCAATTGTGGATCGGCGCAGTCGCCACACCGTTTACCGACGTGCTTAACGTGCGAGTGGACGGCACGGTTGTGGCGAGCTTCGTCGAACCGAATACGGCCGAACTGGGCTACACTCAGAGAACAGTTAATCTGAACGCCTTCGCCAACGGAGCCTCGCACGCCATCCTGTTCGAGTATGTCGGACCCGGAGGCGCGGTGAGCAACTTCAGTGTGGACAACGTGAGTGTCGTCGCGGGTGGCGTGTGCGCCACGCCGACTCCAAGTTCGACACCGTCGGCCACAGCAACGCCTTCGGCCTCTTGTGCTCCAGCCTGGTCGGCAGGTCCCAATATGCCGCCGGCCGCCGTTTTGCGGGGCGTAGGCGTTTACTTCCCGGCCAACGGGCGCTTCTACTCCGTCGGAGGTCGCACGTCTGACTTGGTGGGCTCGGACACCGTCAACCCATTCGAGTACGATCCGGCCACCAATGCCTGGACCACCACGGCTGCCATTCTCCCAGATGCCCAGGTGAACAATATGGTATGCGGTGTCCTCACTGTGAGCGGCACTCCGCAAATTTATTGCGTGGGTGGCTCTCAGGCCACAGTCACTGGCACCGCCTCGCGTGTGTTTAGTTTCAATCCCGCGACCAACGCGGTCACCACGCTGGCGGCCGGCGACAACTGGCCCGGAAGCCAAGGCGGCACATTCCTGCCCGGCGGGGCCGCAGTGCATGGGAATAAGCTCTATGTCATTGGCGGCGTATTTATTAACGCCACCGGCACTATTGTCGTGACCAATCAGGTCTGGCAGTTCGATCCGACCGCAGCGGTGGGATCGAAGTGGGTCGCACGGGCAAACTTCCCGGTATCGCGCGGTTACGTCCCGGCGGCCACCATTGGGAACTTCATCTACACCGCCGGTGGCTCGGACGCTGATCCGACCGCCACGCTGCTCCTGGATACCAACGATGCGTTCAGGTATGACCCTGTGGCCGACACCTGGTCCGCAGCCGACTTCATCCCGGACATACCGCGGGTCACAGCCGAAACCCGCGCGGTTGTGGTGAATGGCACGATGTGGGTGTTGGGTGGTGGCAGAACTGTCCCCAACCCGAGCGCCCAAGTCGACATCTACGACCCCGTCAGCAATACCTGGAGCACGGGACAGCCCTTTGATGCCGTAGGACGGCGTAACTTCTCGGCCGACAGCAACGGGACCGACCGCGTCTTCCTTGGCGGGGGATACGACAACCTAGCGTCGCAAGTGAATACGATGCGGATCTTTGGTGCGGGTGCGTGCGCGTCACCGACGCCGTCGATTGCACCTTCGGCGACACCGTCGATTGCACCTTCGGCGACGCCGTCGATTGCACCTTCGGCGACGCCGTCGGCAACGGTCGGAGTTAGTCCAACGCCAGGAGGCAGTGCGACCCCAGGAGTCAGTGCGACCCCAGGAGTTAGCCCGACCCCGGGAGTTACTCCTACGCCGGCACAAGCGACCAACTTCTCGACCCGCATGCACGTCCTGACCGGGGACCGGGTTGGCATCGGTGGCTTCATCGTTACCGGAAGTGGACCGAAGAATGTGATTGTTCGAGCGATTGGACCTTCGTTGGTTCGGTTCGGGATCGATCCGGCTGCTGTGCTGGCCGATCCAACGCTCGAATTGCGCAGCTCCAACGCGCTTATTCTGGCCAACAACAACTGGAAAGAGAACGCCGCTCAGCGAGATCTGATCGAGGCCACCGGCCTGCCGCCGACAAATGACCTCGAGTCAGCCATCGTTGCTACTTTGAATCCGGGACAGTATACCGCGACCGTAAAAGGCAACGGCGGGACCACGGGCGTGGCCTTGGTGGAAGTCTACGACCTCAATCAGTCCTCGGGTTCGAGACTGGCCAATATCAGTACTCGCGCCTTTGTGAGCGTCGATGACGACATCGTCATCGCGGGCTTCATCCTGGGTAACAACAGTGGTAATGACAGCGTCATCGTGCGTGGCATAGGCCCGAGCCTGACGGCTGCGGGCGTGTCGAGCGTCCTAGCCAATCCAACTCTCGAACTGCGCGATAATAATGGATCGCTCCTCTTCGCGAACAACGACTGGCAGGATAATCCAGCCCAGGCCGCGCAAATCACGGCGGCAGGTCTGGCGCCGAGCAGCGCCCTTGAGTCGGCCATAGCGGCCTCGCTGCCGCCGGGCCTTTACACCGCGCTGCTGGCGGGATTGAACGGCGGCGTGGGCAACGGTTTGGTGGAAGTTTACGACCTCGGAGCCCCGCCAGGAGGCGGAGGCGGCTCGACGCCGACGCCAACACCGCCCGGAGGCACGCCGACGCCGAGTGTGGCTCCATCACCTGGGGCAAGTCCTTCACCTGGGGCCAGTCCCTCACCTGGGCCGACGCTGACGCCGACGCCGCCGCCGGCTTCACCAACGCCAAGTCCAACGACGTGCACGGAGAGCTTCGATACAGTGACCGCGCCGGCGCTGCCCTCGGGGTGGACAGCAAGCAACGAAGGCTCGCCGCCCGATAACGGGGTGACGTGGGTGACTACGACGCTGACACCGGATAGCGCACCCAATTCAGCGTTTGTGGACGATCAGAATGGGGTAAGCGACAAGTATATGATCACGCGCAACATCACGATCAATTCTGCGGCGGCGAACCTAAAGTTCCGGAATTTCTTCAGCACGGAATATGACCCACCGCCGACGGAAGAGTTCTGGGATGGGTATGTGCTGGAGATCTCGCTGGATAATGGAGCGAACTGGGCGGACATCACCGATCCAGCGCCGAGTGGTGGGGCGGGGACATTTGTTTCTGGTGGCTACACCGGGGAAATCAACGGGATAGCGAGCAACCCGCTGGCGGGACGGCAAGCGTGGAGTGGGGAAAATACCGGCTACATCGACACGGAGATAAATCTGGGGTCGCACCTCAACGGACAGACGGTGAAGCTGCGCTTCCGGATGGGATCAGACCTGTTCTCGCCCGGGGACGGAGTGCACGTGGACGGACTCATCATCAACGGTGGATCCTGCCCTCCCTAAGGCGGTAAGTTCTCCATCAGATCCTTTTTTTGACGCTGTGTCTGCCTCTCCCCCAAGGAGAGGCAGACCAGCGCAAGAGGTAGTTGAGCAAACACTGGCGCGCCTTCGAAACAGAAGGTTTGGCCAAGAAAAAGGCTGCGGCCTAAACACGACGCGGCTAAATCATCGCCCGCGGCCAGCGCTCCGCTACGCTAGCGCGCATTCCACACAGACGCGCTCTCCGGCGTAACGAGCTCCCGCGGGTGAGCAATTTGCGCCGGATTTTCGTCATAAAAGCCATCCGGCTTGGGGCAAAAGAAACCTCGCCACGGATTTCGGAACTCGGAACGAATTCCCGCCCAAATGTTTTTTCGTGGAGGTGCGGTGTCCCCGCGCCTGGGGACCGGATTTCCCTGGGGAAAAGGCCCGAGCGGAGATTTTGCCGGATCATGAATTTTTTTGTTGACGCGTATCAACCCGGTTTCATACGCTGCGCCTCCAAATCGTGGACTGTGATCCCGAGTGCTTTCACCAATAAAGGAAACTCCAAATGAAAAAAAAGCCCGCCTCCAAATCAGCCTTCTTCAATCCGCGCGTCTTAATCAGTTTCGCTTTCTTATGTGGGGTCATCCTCGCGCTTCTGGTTTTTGGCTACCCTGGCACATCTACAGCGTTGGCGAATAAGGCCATGGAGGCCGTTCTCCAAGCATCGGCCGCCCCCATTCAACTGGAACAATTACAAAATCGGCCCGAGGTCGTTTTGGATGAAACTCGCTCTCAGGTATTGATGGACGAAGCCGCCGTCCACCAAGCGGCCAAGATGAGCGCCCTGGCGCGACGGGAGGCGGCAGTGAATTCTAATCCTCCCCATGTGCCAGACGTTGCTCCGGCAAACGATACCTGCGCTGGCGCCGAGGTCATCCCGGGCGCGGGACCGTTCCCTCTTCTGACGGCGGTAACCGCAGACATTACCGATGCGACTGTCACCGGAAACCCGCCGACACCGTCCTGCCAAGCCAGCATTTCACGCAGTATATGGTACACGTTTACGCCTACGGTCAGTAACATCTACAAAATCTCCTCCTGCGCGAACGCCCCGACTGGGACAACTGTGGATGATACGGTGATGGCGATTTACACCTCGACGGGTGGGTGCGCTGGTCCCTTCACGCAGATTCCAACCGGTGGCTACACAAACGGCTGTGACGACGATTCGTGCGGGACCGAGGACTTGCAAGCGATTACGTCCGCTGCTCTGACGGCGGGGACCCAATATTATATCGTCATGTGGCAATTTGGCACCACGGCCCCGACGGTCGGAAACACTGCGGTTCAACTGCGGGTTCTCGATTGGAACGCCTCAAGCGAACGACAATTGCGCAGGTGTGACCGCACTGCCCCTTAACCAAACGCTTGTGGGTTCCTTCGATATAACACAAAACGATTACCAATTGGTAGCGGCAAGCCCCTGCTTCCCCGCCACGGTGGGCCAGACCGCCAGCAATGCCGCCGGAAATGACGTGGTCTACTCGTTCACAGCGCCAAGCGCGGGCAATTATTCCTTCAAGGTTTGGAGTATGTTCGGAGGCGGTAATCCAGTTATCTATCTCTCAAACACTTGTGCTGCCTCGACGCCGGGAACACCGGTCACCGTCACTTGTACCTCGGCCTCGAATCGCAGTGGCAACTCGGAAGAGATTAACTGTGTGGCGATGACGGCAGGACAGCAGGTGTTCCTGTACGTCGATCAGGCGGCTGCGGCCGGCGCTACCACCTTCCTGGTTCAAGCTGAGAACTGCCCCGGGCAGGAAACTGAACCCAATAACACGACGGCGACGGCCAACACTCCCGTCTGCGGGCTCGTGGGTTCAATTACCCCAGGCGCCGACCTTGATTTCTATACTCTCGGCACGCCAGCGACCGGCTCGCGCATCTTTGCCCTGTTGGATACGGCAGCTAGCAGTTCAACCGACGCCGATCTGCGTGTAACTACAGCGGCCGACACCCTCGAATACGACGACGCGGGCAACGATCCTGCCTACGGTTCGCTCGGGCCCAACATCGCCGGTGTTCCCGCCACCGGGGTGGGAACGTTCCTGCGCGTAAGTCACTTCACCACCGCTACTGGCCAAGCCGACCCCTACCGCCTTTACTTTGCGGTCCAGCCCCCAATTGCCTCCGCGACGACTGAAACGGAACCGAACAACACCACCGGGACCGCAAACTTCGCCACGAACAATTACTTCTCCGGCTCACTGGCAGGTCCGGCGCCGTCGACTGATGTCGACACGTATACCTTCCAGGCCACTGCGGGCGACCTGATTTTCCTCTCCGTGGATGGTGACCCGCTCCGCGACAACACGCCACTCAACGCACTTGTCATTTTGGCTGATTCCGCGGGCAACCTCCTGCAATTCGCCAATGATGGCGGCGCAACGTCCAGCATCACCCCCGGTACAGGCTCTCTGACCGCTACGACGCCAAACTCTCCGGGCGAGAGCATGGTCTATCGGGCAGCCACCACCGGCACCTACTACGCCATCGTGCAAATTGGGAGCACCTCCACTGGAGTAAGTGGTTCAGGAGATTACCTGCTCTCGATCTCGAAGAATTGTACGATCGGCGGCGGAGGTCCTGCGCCCTCACCGACGGCGACCGCGACCCCTTCGCCCACGGCGACCCCTTCACCTACGGTGACGCCTTCGGTTACTCCAACCGCAACACCTTCATCGACGCCTTCACCTTCCGTGACGCCTTCACCTGGTGGTGTTCCGGCCAATGATCAGTGCGCTGGCGCGATCGTGATCCCGCCAGCTGGGCCCTTCCCATTCTTGACCGCCCCCGTTGACGTGACCAATGCGACGATAACCGGCGATCCGCCGATTCCTTCCTGCCAGACCAACGTTTCGCGCAGCATCTGGTACACCTTTACGCCTGCGGTGACGGGTTCCTACACGATCTCTTCGTGCCAAACCGAGGCACCCGCCTCGACGTTGCCCGATATCGTTCTGGCGATCTATACCTCTGCGGCTGGATGCGCCGGTCCCTTCACTCAACTCGCGGGGGTAGCGGGCTGCGACGACGATTCGTGCACGACGCAGGCCTTACAGGCCATCATCAGCAACACGACGCTGACCGCTGGGACGCAATACTTCATCGTGCCTTATAAGTTCAATACGCCAGCGCCGGTGGCTCCGGCTGACGACATCCAGTTCCGGATCACCCTGGCGGGTGCTCCTACACCTACTCCGTCAGGAACCCCAACACCTCCAGTGACACCGACACCCGGTGTTTCAGTGATTTGGGGCCTGTGGACGAGCCCGGCTTCGGGTGGCGGCACCGCCCGGTTGGTGACGTTCTCGCCTACTGCTCCGCAGACCTTCACGGTCATCGGCGACACCGGGATCGTGACGGCAAGCAACTTCCCGAATGGGCTTGATTTCGACGCAGCCAACAACCTCTTCTGCACCGGCGGGACCAACACCAACTTCTTGTTCAGTGTGAACCAGACGACTGGCGTTGCGACCGTGATCGGCGGTAGCGGGCTGGCGGGGGGCCAAACCGTTGTGGATCTGGCCTTCGACCGGTTAAACAACCGGATGCTGGCCATTGGCAGCGGAACTAACCCGGTATTGTTGCAGATCAATACCGCGACCGGAGCTGCGACCGCGCTCGGAACCATCACTGGAACGACCGAGACGGTGGCGGTGTCACTGGCGGTAAGAGCGTCTGACGGCGCGATCTTCATGCACGGCGTCGCGACGGACCGTTGGTACAACGTCAATCCGACGACCTTCGTGGCCACGCCACTGGCGGTCCTTCCATTCGACACCAACTTCGGACAGGGCGGCACATTCGATCCAAATAACGGCACGCTCTACCATGCGGCGTTCAACTCGACTGCGTTCGCGGGCCAACTCTGGACCATCGATCCAGCGACCGGCAATGCGACTCTGGTCGGTGGCATGGGTGACACCACCAACCCACAGCCCAACCAGGTCTCAGACATCGCCATTAAGCCGTCGGTAACTGGGACGCCGACACCATCCCCAACCGTAAGCCCGGGGACACCAACGCCTACTCCTACACCTACAGCTACGCCAACGCCCTGCGGGGACAACACGACAGTCGCTGGCACCGGGGCTGGTGCGATAGCTGACGGGCCGGCGGGATTGGCGCAGACTTGCACCTCGGCACCTCGAGTTATCAGCTTCGCGGTCGCAGGGGTTACCTCAAATCTGACCGCCGCAACTGTTAACATGCAGCTGGCGCACACGTTTGTGGGAGATCTCAGCGTGATCCTGGCGGCCCCGGGCGGGTCACCGAGTTTGCCAATTTACAGGTTTGTGGGCTCCACGACCGGGACCAGCTTTGGCTTCGGAAGCGACTTCCTGGCTGCGAATGTGTATAATTTCGCCGATACTTCGCCCACCAATTTCTGGACGGTGGCAGCAACCAACCCGATTGCCGGGGGCACTTATCGCACGACGGCGTCGGGCGGCGCGGGACAGGTTAACCCAGCGCCAGTCACGAGTCTTAACGCGACCTTCGCTGGTCTGACTCCGGCTCAGGCCAACGGAACGTGGACGTTGACCTTCCTGGATTGCGCTGGGACCGATACGGGATCGGTTATAGGAGCTAATCTTACGCTGACAGCATCCGGCGGTTGCCCAACTCCAACGCCAAGTCCGTCAGTCAGCCCGGGAACGCCTACACCTAGCCCCTCCTGCCCACCGGCAGCGAACGTGATTCAGGATGGCACCTTTGAAGCTGGCACTCCGTGGTCGGCCTGGACGGTCCAGACCTCGACCAACTTCGGCACACCGATGTGCGATGCCGGTTGCGGCACGGGCGGTGGCACGGCTGGTGGCTTCGGCGGGTCCGCGAACTGGGCCTGGTTTGGCGGCACGGCCTCAGCTGAGACGGCGACGACCGGACAAAGTGTGGTCATCGCTTCTGGCGGCCCAGCCTCGCTGACCTTCCAAATGTGGATCGGCGCGGTCGCGACACCGTTTACCGACGTGCTTAACGTGCGAGTGGACGGCACGATTGTGGCGAGCTTCGTCGAACCGAATACGGCCGAACCGGGCTATACGCTGCGCACAATCGATGTGAGCGCCTTCGCCAACGGAGCCTCGCATGCAATCCTGTTCGAATATATCGGACCGGGCGGCGCGGTGAGCAACTTCAGTGTGGACAACGTGAGTCTCGTCGCGGGCGGTGCATGCCCAACACCGACTCCAAGTGCGACACCGACGATTCCTCCAGTGACGCCGACACCGACAGCCAGCCCAACGGCAACGGTGCCGGGGACACCGAGCCCAACGGCAACGGTGCCCGGGACCCCGAGCCCAACCGCGACGGTGCCAGGGACACCGAGCCCAACCGCAACGGTGGGAGTCAGCCCAACACCGGGGGTTACGTCACAGGCGGTCAACCTCTCGACGCGCATGCGCGTCCAGACCGGTGACAGGGTTGGCATCGGCGGATTCATCGTCACGAGGCGGACCGAAGACGGTCCTTCTCCGGGCCATCGGACCTTCGCTGACACGTTACAAGATCGAGGACGTGCTGGCAGACCCAGTGCTTGAACTCCACGGCCCGACTGGATTTACCACGATCGTGAACGACAACTGGAGAGTCCCGAATGGGCCTGCGATCCAGGCTACCGGCATACCGCCTACCAACGATCTCGAATCAGCCATCCTTGCGACGCTGAATCCGGGAGCGTATACGGCGATCATTAAAGGCAATGGCAACACCTCCGGTGTCGGCCTGGTGGAAGTCTACGACTTGAGCCCGGCATCAGGGAGGCTGGCTAACATCAGCACCCGCGCCTTCGTTAGCACGGGGGATAACATCGTCATCGCGGGCTTCGTGCTCGACGATCACGACGGCGACGGATCGCGGAGCCTCGGATAGCCTAATCCTCCGCGGCATCGGCCCGAGCCTTACGGCAGCGGGAGTGTCCAGCGTGTTGGCAGATCCGACACTCGAGCTGCGTGACAGTAATGGAACGCTGCTTATCTCGAATAACGACTGGCAGGATAACCCAGCCCAGGCCGCGCTAATCACGGCGGCAGGTCTGGCGCCGAGCAATAACCTCGAGTCTGCCATTGCGGCAACGCTGCCACCGGGCCTGTATACCGCGCTGCTGGCGGGACTGAACAACACCACTGGCAACGGCTCTGGTGGAAGTTTACGACCTCGGAGCCTCAAGGTGGCGGACCGGTGCCTTCGCCGACTCCAACACCGCCCGGAGGCACACCGACGCCGAGTGTGGCTCCATCACCTGGGGCAAGTCCTTCACCTGGGGCGAGTCCCTCACCGGGCCGACGCTGACACCGACGCCGCCGCCGGCTTCACCAACGCCGACCCGTCCAGACGGACGTGCACGGAGAACTTCGATACAGTGACCGCGCCGGCGCTGCCCTCGGGGTGGACAGCAAGCAAGAGGCTCGCCGCCCGATAACGGAGTGACGTGGGTGACTACGACGCTGACACCGGATAGCGCACCCAATAACGCGTTTGTGGACGATCAGAATGGGATGAGTGACAAGTATATGATCTCGCGCAATATCACGATCAATTCTGCGGCGGCGATCCTAAAGTTCCGCAATTTCTACAGCACGGAATATGATCCACCGCCGGCGGAAGTGTTCTGGGATGGGTATGTGCTGGAGATCTCGACTGGATGAGGAGCGAACTGGGCGGACATCACCGATCCAGCGCCGAGTGGTGGGGCGGGGACATTTGTTTCTGGTGGCTACACCGGGGAAATCAACGGGACAGCGAGCAACCCGCTGGCGGGACGGCAAGCGTGGAGTGGGGAAAATACCGGGGCTACATCGACACGGAGATCAATCTGGGGTCGCAGCCTCAACGGACAAACGATCAAGCTGCGCTTCCGGATGGGAACAGACCTAGTTCTCGCCCGGGGACCGGAGTGCACGTGGACGGCCTCACCATCAACGGTGGATCCTGCCCTCCCTAATTGGAGAGACTGACTCCCGTAATATTTACTCTGCGCTATGTCTGCCTCTCTCCCAGTGAGGCAGGCAAGCGCCGGAGGGAGTCGGCAATAGCCGCTCCAGCAGGTACGAGCGTCACATGATATGATTCTACCGTTGGGTCAGTTTGTAGCGAAAAGGATGCTGCGACACCGTTCTTCCTGGAATTTAGCCTGGCTCGGCTCGACATTACGAGGATGTAATAAAAAGCTTGACGCTCTCTTTGCGCCTTGGCAAAACGAGCCGATGACATTATCCGCGTTTTGGTGCATGACGCCGAGGCTGAAATGCCCCCCCTTCACATCACTGACGCTATCGTATCCCCGATACCTACGACACACACCTTACTTATCCGAACATAACTAGAGAAATTCGATCATGAAAAAAAAGCCCGCTTCGCAATCCGCCTTCTTTATTCCACGTATCATCCTTAGCTTTGTTTTCTGCTCGATCGGCGTCTTTCTGACGTTGCTCGGCTCCGGAACGTTTTCGAACACCGTTCGCCAAAGCAAAGACTCCGGCGCCGGATGCCGTCGCACCTTTGCTCGAGGAGACTGAACAACTGTCTCCTGCGGACAGCAACGGCCGGTTTGTTCAACTCATCGAGTTCGCTGAGCCAGGAGTGCTCCAGCGGACGGGACACACTTCCGGAGAGCACTTCAAGGCAAACACGCCGCAAGCGCGGGCTGCTCTCGAGCAAATAAGGCAGAGCAGGCGGCTCATGTTGAGGCAATCGCCAGCGCGATCGGCCGTCAGCCGGTTGTGACCCATCACTTCGCTGATGACGCATAGTGGCATCGCCACCCGCCTGACTCCGGAGGAAGCGCAGATCGTTCGCATGATGCCGGGCGTGGCGTCGGTGGAGCGTGAGCGGGTCTACGAGATGGACACTTTTCGCACCCCGTTTTTCATCGGCGCCGACAAGATTTGGGATGGCACAGCGGTGCCGGGCGGCGTGGGCACCAGGGGCCAGGGCGTGTTATCGGCGGGCTCGATACCGGCATTATCCCGACCCATCCCTCCTTTGCTAACGACGCGTCGTGCGGCCACTACCGAGCCTCGCCGAAGCTGCTCAGCTCGCTGGACTGCGCCTCTAGCCACGGGCCCGGGCGGCTTTGCAATGGCCCCACTCCAGACGATGCCAATGGCCACGGATCGCATACCAACAGCACCTCAGGCGGCAATACTGTGCCCACAAGCGCGGTTCCGCCGCCCGCCCAAGCAATCTCGGGTATGGCACCCTGCGCCAATACCCGTTCTTACAAGGTCTGCCCCACCAATACTTGCCCTGCGGCCGACATCACGGCTGGTATTAACAGCATTCTATTGCACGGCGATGTTGATGTGGTGAATTTCTCCATTTCGGGCGGAGGCAGCCCATGGAGTGATAACGACCGGCGGTTCCTTGATATGGTCAATGCCAGCATCGTGGTCGCCGCCTCCGCCGGCAACACGGGCGCCAGCATTCCCAATCCCGTTGGCAACGTTGGGCCACCGCGGTCCCTGGGTCATGACGGTGGCCGCGTCCACCAAAGATGGCGGCAGGTCCCGGCACCGGCGATATCCTGGCAGACTTCAGCCTCCGCGGCCCGATCGCGGAAGCTTTGCTGAATATCACAAAAGCCAGACGTCACCGGACCGGGAGTAAACATCTATGCTGCCGTCCTTGCGAACTACGGACTAACATCAGCGGCACGTCGATGTCCAGTCCGCACCTGGCGGGCAGTGCAGCGCTCCTGCGAGCGGTGCACCCGACCTGGCTTCCTTCGGAGGTGAAATCGGCCCTCATGATGACCTCCTTCAATGGTGGCTTCAAAGAGAACGGAACAACGCCTTGGGATCCGGATGATGTCGGCACGGGCCGCGTGGACCTGAATCAGGCAGCCAAAGCCGGATTAGTGATGAATGAAACCTTTGCGAATTTCCTGGCCGCCAATCCCGGCACCGGCGGCGATCCCAGGACGCTGAATGTTCCGTCGGTCCGCGACATGACTTGCTCGCCGAGCTGCGTCTTTACGCGCACGGTGCGCAATACCAAGACCGTGCCGACGAGCTGGACCGCGGCCGGATCCAGCCATCACTGCCGGCCAGTTATGACGGTCGCCATCGTGCCACCGACTTTCAACTTCACCGGCAACGTGGCGGAGACACAGGTCCTGACCATCACGGTGACGCCGCTTGTGGCTCTGACCGAGCCGGTGGCTTTCGGTCAAGTCTTGCTGACCGAGGCGGCTGCGGTTTCACCTCCTGAGCGCCTCACCGTGGCGATCAAAGGCCTGCCTGCTGGGATCGTCACGCCGACCCCGACGCCATCGTCGAGCCCGACTCCTACGGCTTCAGCCACTCCACCATCAAGCCCGACTCCTACCGCTTCAGGCACTCCTACTCCTCCAAGCTCTCCCACTCCTTCAGTCATCCGACACCGACACCGTCACCGACGCCAACACCTCCGCCGACGGCACAGGCCGTCAACCTTTCCACTCGCATGGACGTGGGCGTAGGAGACAGAGTGGGCATTGGTGGCTTCATCATCACGGGAGGCAGCGGGAAGACGGTGCTCGTCCGCGCCATCGGACCGACATTGACGCGTTTCGGGATGGATCCGGCCGATGTGCTGGCTGACCCAACGCTTGAGTTGCACGGTCCGGCCGGATTCACCACGGTCATTAACAACAACTGGAGAACAACCCAGCAGGCTGCGATCCAAGCAACAGGCATTCCGCCTACGAACGATCTCGAATCAGCGATCCTGGCGACGCTGCTGCCGGGACAATATACGGCGGTCGTGAAAGGCAATGAACAACACGACCGGTATCGGGTTGGTGGAAGTCTACGACCTGGCGCAATCCGACGGGAAGCTGGCTAATATTAGCACGCGGGCCTTCTGCGGCGTCGGTGGGAGAATCGTCATCGCGGGCTTCATGCTGGGAAACAACGCGGGCGATGACAGTGTCGTCGTGCGCGGGCTCGGTCCGAGTCTGACTGCTGCGGGCGTGTCGAGCGTGCTGGCCAACCCGACCCTCGAGCTGCGCAACAGCGATGGGACGCTGCAGATCTCCAACAACGACTGGCAAGACAGCCCGAGCCAGGCCGCGCTAATCACAGCAGCTGGTCTGGCGCCGAGCAACGCCGTCGAGTCCGCCATAGCGGCCTCGCTGCCGCCGGGGCTTGTACACGGTATTGCTGGCGGGACTGAACAACACCACTGGCAACGGCTTGGTGGAAGTTTATGACCGCGGGGCCGGAGGGGGAGGCGGACCGGTTCCGACGCCGACGCCAACACCGCCCGGAGGCACACCGACGCCGAGTGTGGCTCCATCACCTGGGGCAAGTCCTTCACCTGGGGCGAGTCCCTCACCTGGGCCGACGCTGACACCGACGCCGCCGCCGGCTTCACCAACGCCAAGTCCAACGACGTGCACGGAGAACTTCGATACAGTGACCGCGCCGGCGCTGCCCTCGGGGTGGACAGCAAGCAACGAAGGCTCGCCGCCCGATAACGGAGTGACGTGGGTGACTACGACGCTGACACCGGATAGCGCACCCAATTCAGCGTTTGTGGACGATCAGAATGGGATGAGTGACAAGTATATGATCACGCGCAACATCACGATCAATTCTGCGGCGGCGAACCTAAAGTTCCGGAATTTCTTCAGCACGGAATATGACCCACCGCCGACGGAAGAGTTCTGGGATGGGTATGTGCTGGAGATCTCGCTGGATAATGGAGCGAACTGGGCGGACATCACCGATCCAGCGCCGAGTGGTGGGGCGGGGACATTTGTTTCTGGATGGCTACACCGGAGAAATCAACGGGATAGCGAGCAACCCGCTGGCGGGACGGCAAGCGTGGAGTGGGGAAAATACCGGCTACATCGACACGGAGATAAATCTGGGGTCGCAGCCTCAACGGACAGACGGTGAAGCTGCGCTTCCGGATGGGAACAGACCTGTTCTCGCCCGGGGACGGAGTGCACGTGGACGGACTCATCATCAACGGTGGATCCTGCCCTCCCTAAGGCGGTAAGTTCTCCATCAGATCCTTTTTGACGCTGTGTCTGCCTCTCCCCGCAAGGAGAGGCAGACCAGCGGGCTTCTCTCAAGCTGGGTGAAGCGTTTACACGCGTCCTGATCGGACGTTTGGTGGCCCGCGCAACAACGCGTTCGTCATTATTTGCTACATTACATTTGCGTCATGTACCAAAAGCTCGGGGCTCCTCGCGTTGTGTCGTTTACATTACATTTATGTCATGTATGCGGAAAAAGATTGCTGCTGATTCCGGTCCTCGCTAAGTACGCACTCAACGTGTTTTGCGATCTAGCCGCACAGTGCTCCGCTCCAGCGGAACAAACCCGGCGGTTGCAAATTCCTATGAATTCACAACCAACGGCGCAAATGGATGCGCGGAGAACATCGACCATGCACACAAAAGGCAATTCAAACAGTCAAACGGAGAGGCGCACCCGGTGCCGGATGGGCTTCAGCGGGAGTTCTCTGCATCGCGGCGGGCCTGGCGCTGTGGGCGATGGCGGCGACGCCCGCGCAGGGCGAAGAGAACTTGCGCCCAACCTGGTCGCAGGCAGTCAACTTCGCTGAGACTCCTAATATTAGGGACATGCTGTCGGAGCCGCTCACGCCCGAGCAGGTGGAGGCTTTCGAAGAGCGCTACGAGGCGCGAGAGATGAATGAAATGAACTCGGAGAACGTGAAGCCGTACTTCATCGGAAACCTGCTCCCGTTCATAGACCCGGCCATTAATAACTATAAGCATCCGCACCCCGATGTGGTCACTCCTCCGATAGCAAACTTTGACGGGGTGGACGCCGATGGCGGCGCGGCGATCTTCGGCGGCCGGACGGCTCCGCCTGATACAAACGGCGCGGTGGGCCCGAACCACTACTTCATAACCACCAATCTGGGCGTGCGGATTTATGACAAGACGGGCCTTCCCCTCACGCCGATAAAGAAAATGAGCGATTTCATGGTGGGGATCGCCAACGCGACGGATGATGACGGCGATCCCGTAGTGCTCTATGACGCATTGGCGGACCGCTGGATCCTAACCCAGTTCAATCTGCGCGTGACCACGAATAGCACGCACCAGCATGTGGCCGTTTCAAAGACAGGCGACCCGACCGGCGCATACTGGGTCTACGACTTCCTCCTGACTCCAGGCCGGGCTGGAGACTATCCGCACATGTCGGTCTGGCCAGACGGCTACTACATGTCGACCAACGATTTCACTCCGCCGCTGGTGGCGCCTTTCCTGGGCGGTGGCTGGTATGCGATGGAGCGGAACAAGATGCTCGTCGGCGATCCGACGGCCAAGATTGTTGGGTTTAATGGAGGCACCTCCCATGCTGGAATCCTGCCGACCAATTTCCAGGGCTTGACGACACCGCCGGTCGGAACGCCGAATTATTTCTGGGAGTTCGTCGGGACCAACTCGACGATTCACGCGCACATCTTTCACGTGGATTTTGCCACGCCGGCGAATTCAACCCTGACGACTAGCCCAAGCATCTCGAATTTGGCTTTCGACAGCCGCAACCCGGCGGGCAGAACCGATATGCAACAGCCCGCGCCAGGCGAGGGCCTGGATGGGCTAAACGACCGCATGATGCACGCCATAAACTTCCGGGTGCTGCCCGGTGGCGTCCAATCCACTGTGCTGAACTTCACGGTGAACGTGAGCGGCGTGAATCCGACGACGGCAGCGCTCTACCAGGCGGGTGTTCGCTGGGTGGAGTTACGGCGCAATGCCGGCACCGGAGTTGTCACCATCAACCAGGAAGCCACCTACGCGCCCGGCGCAGGCAACGGGGCGACTGGCCGCGACCTCTGGATGGCAGGTGTTGCTCAAGACGGGGAAGGAAATATTGCCCTGGCCGCCAGCGCGACAGATTCGGTTGCCTTGAAACCGACAGGAATCTACACCGGCCGTCTGGCGAGCGATCCGCCCGGGACGCTGCCTCAGAGTGAAGTGGATATTCTTTCAGCGGCTTCCACCGGCGTGCAGACCGGCACGCAAAATCGCTGGGGCGACTACAGCTCCTTGTTTATCGATCCCACGGATGATTGTACTTTTTGGGGAGCGATTGAATATGTCGATTTTCCGACCGGAAGCTTCGACTGGAATACGCGAATTTTCAGTTTCAAAGTTAACCCGGCTTGCGTAACGCCGACGCGAGGAACAATCAACGGCACGATTACGAATTGCGCCTCCGGCCTGCCAATCCAGGACGCGATCATCACTACGCCCGATGGTTTATCAAGACAGACTCTGGCCAATGGAACGTTTTCGATGACCGTTGCACCGGGGGATTATCTCGTGGTCGCCAATGGACCGCTAGGTTCCGGCTTGGGAAATTGCTTCCAAAATGTGACGGTGCCAGCGGGCGGCACGACTACGGTTAACTGCTGTCTAGGGACGGGAGCAACACCACCTCCATCGCCAACGGTTCCACCATCGGCGACTCCCACACCATCGACGACCCCAACACCTACGCCAACGGTGACTCCCACTCCTTCGGTTACACCAACGCCAACTCCGACGCCGACGCCAACACCGCCTCCGCCGGCCCAGGCGGTCAACCTCTCCACCCGTATGAACGTGGACGTAGGAGACAGAGTGGGCATTGGAGGCTTTATCATCGCTGGTGGCACATCGAAGACGGTGCTCGTCCGGGCTATCGGACCCACCTTGACCCGCTTCGGGCTTGACCCCGCAGTGGTGCTCGCGGATCCAACGCTCGAGCTGCACGGTCCGACCGGATTTACCACGGTCAGCAACAACAACTGGAGAACAACCCAGCAGGCCGCGATTCAGGCCACCGGTATTCCGCCTACCAACGATCTTGAATCAGCCATTCTGGCAACGCTGGTTCCAGGACAGTATACCGCGATCGTGAAAGGCAACAACAACACCACCGGTATCGGGTTGGTGGAAGTTTACGACCTGGATCAGTCAGATGGGAAGCTGGCTAACATCAGCACTCGGGCCTTCTGCGGCGTCGGTGGCAGCATCGTCATCGCGGGCTTCATGTTGGGCAACAACACGTCGGATGATGACGTGGTCGTGCGCGGGCTCGGTCCCAGTCTGACTGCTGCGGGCGTGTCGAGCGTGCTGGCCAACCCGACCCTCGAGCTGCGCAACAGCGATGGGACGCTCCAGATTTCGAACAACGACTGGCAAGATAGCCCGAGCCAGGCCGCGCTTATCACGGCAGCGGGTTTGGCACCGAGCAGTAGCCTCGAGTCAGCCATAGCGGCCTCGCTGCCGCCGGGCCTCTACACGGTGTTGCTGGCGGGACTGAACAACACCACTGGCAACGGCTTGGTGGAAGTTTACGACCGCGGGGCCACAGGGGGTGGCGGACCGGCACCGACGCCGACGCCGACACCGCCCGGAGGCACACCGTCGCCGAGTCCAAGTGTTTCACCGGGAATCACCCCATCGCCGACGCCACCTTCCAGTCCGACACCGACGCCGCCGCCGGCTTCACCAACGCCAAGTCCAACGACGTGCACGGAGAGCTTCGATACAGTGACCGCGCCGGCGCTGCCCTCGGGGTGGACAGCAAGCAACGAAGGCTCGCCGCCGGATAACGGGGTGACGTGGGTGACTACGACGCTGACACCGGATAGCGCACCCAATTCAGCGTTTGTCGACGATCAGAATGGGGTAAGCGACAAGTATATGATCACGCGCAACATCACGATCAATTCTGCGGCGGCGAACCTAAAGTTCCGGAATTTCTTCAGCACGGAATATGACCCACCGCCGACGGAAGAGTTCTGGGATGGGTATGTGCTGGAGATCTCGCTGGATAATGGAGCGAACTGGGCGGACATCACCGATCCAGCCCCGAGTGGTGGGGCGGGGACATTTGTTTCTGGTGGCTACACCGGGGAAATCAACGGGATAGCGAGCAACCCGCTGGCGGGACGGCAAGCGTGGAGTGGGGAAAATACCGGCTACATCGACACGGAGATCAATCTGGGGTCGCACCTCAACGGACAGACGGTGAAGCTGCGCTTCCGGATGGGATCAGACCTGTTCTCGCCCGGGGACGGAGTGCACGTGGACGGACTCATCATCAACGGTGGATCCTGCCCTCCCTAAGGCGGTAAGTTCCCCATCAGATCCTTTTTTTGACGCTGTGTCTGCCTCTCCCGCAAGGAGAGGCAGACCAGCGCAAGAGGCAATCTTTAATAAGCGGGCAACCGTAAGACAATCTCAGCGTAGGCCGGTGTCGCAGTTCCACTGAACTCTTTTGATCTGGCCCGCAGCTATCTCGACCTCGAAGGGGCCATAGCTTCCAATACTGGCGTTCCAGTCCTTCCTAGAAATGGTGTAGTGACCAGCTGGCAGCGAAATTTGAAACCGGCCCTGATCGTCGGTCTTGAATGACGCCACGGCGCTACTTTCCCTCACGACGAGGAATTCAGTATTCGGAAGCGGTCGCGAATCGGGAACACCCTGCCTCGTCGGGCCACCCTGGATGGGGCCGGCCAAAATGACCCCTTCGAGCCCTGTTCCAGCTCGGCCTTCGGCGTGGACGGTGTTTCTGCCAGAACGCCGCAAAAGAATAACGCGAGCAACACCGCGAGAAGAAAAAATGCACCTGTTTTGCGCATGAAGGCAATGACATCCGATATCCCGTCGTTGCCAAGTTCTACCTCGCTGTTGCACCAATTGCGCCCCGCCGGTTGACGCGGGACGCGAGCCGCGACCATATTCGCGCTCCTCAATTTCGAGGAACTCGTCCCATGGACAAGATTCGTAACATCGCCATCATTGCGCACGTCGATCACGGCAAGACCACGCTTGTCGATCAACTGCTGCGCCAATCCGGCACTTTCCGCTCCAACCAGAAGGTCGAGGAGCGGATGATGGATTCGATGGATCTCGAGCGCGAAAAGGGAATCACGATTCGCGCGAAGAACGCCGCGTTCCAATGGAACGGCTATCGCATCAACATCGTCGATACTCCGGGCCACGCCGATTTCGGCGGCGAAGTCGAGCGCATCATGAAGATGGTGGACGGCGTGCTCCTGGTGGTCGACGCGCACGATGGCCCGCAGGCGCAGACGCGATTTGTTTTGCGCAAGGCGCTCGAGAACAAAGCCAAGCCGATCGTCGTCATCAATAAGATCGATCGCGAAAACGCGCGGCCGCACAAAGTGCTCGATCATGGTTTTCGATCTCTTCGTCGAGCTTAAGGCCACGGACGAGCAACTCGATTTCCCGATCATTTACGCGAGCGCGAAGAATGGTTTCGCCATGCGCGAGCTGCACGAGAACAGCGAGGACATGACGCCGCTGTTTCAGGCGATCGTGAACACGTGCCGCCGCCGACAGTTTCGACCGAGCCTTTTTTCAAATGCTCGTTTCGAATCTTGATTACAGCGATTATCTCGGCCGCATTGCCCTTGGACGCATCGTCAGCGGCCGGGTCGCGGTCGGAGATTCGATCGTTTGCATCCATCGCGATGGACGTCGCGAGCGCGCCAACGTGACCGGCGCTTTACACCTTCGCCGGAATGGGACAGGTGGAAGCTGCAAGCACGCCAGCGCGGGCGATATCATTGGCCTGACTGGTTTTGAAGAAGTTTACATCGGCGAAACGCTGACCGATCGGGAAGAGCGCCGCCGCTTCAGTTCGTCGACATCGATCCGCCTACCATCCGGATGCGGATCCTGGTGAACGATTCGCCTTTCGCCGGACGCGAAGGGAAGTTTGTCACCGCGCGGCACGTGCGCGAGCGGCTGGTTCGCGAGACGCGCGGAAATGTTTCGCTCCAGATGAAGGACACCGAAGTCGCCGGCGCTTTTGAGATCAATGCGCGCGGGGAAATGCAGATCGCCATCCTGGTCGAGCAGATGCGGCGGGAAGGTTATGAAGTGATGGTTTCGCGGCCCGAGGTCATTTTTCAGCGAGACGAAAACGGCACTCTGCTCGAGCCGATCGAGAATCTTTATGTCGAAGTCCCGAACGAAAATCTCGGCGATGTGCTGCAATCGCTGGCCGCGCGCAAAGGGCGAGGTCGTCAGCATGGATCATCACACGACGCGCGTCTCCGTCGAAGCCATCATTCCGACGCGCGGGCTTGATTGGGTTTGAGAGCGATCTGGTCAATCTGACGCGCGGCGAAGGCATGATGAGCCATCTCTTTCGGGAATACGCGCCGTTCAAAGGCGAGCTCGAGGGACGAAATCGCGGCGTGATGGTTTCGATGGAAGCCGGGCACCAGCACGGCCTACGCGCTCAACAACATTCAGGCGCGCGGCAAACTCTTCATCGGCGCCGCAGGAAGAGATTTATGCCGGCATGATCGTGGGCGAAAATGCGCGCCCTGAGGATCTCCCGGTCAATCCCTGCAAGGCGAAACATCTCACGAACATGCGCAGCCAGGGCGACGGGAAAGGCATTCAACTGGAAGCGCCGCTGCGCATGAGCTCTGGAGCGCGCCATCGAATACATCGGTGCGGACGAATTTGTCGAAGCCACGCCGAAATCGCTTCGGCTGCGCAAGCGCATCCTCGATCCGACCGCCCGGAAGCGGGCCCAGAACGCGGCCTAAAGCGAGGTCACGCGCTCCTTGACAAAAACCGTGGAAGGCGGTTGAATGCGAGCGTTCGGTCTGCCTCCTCGATAACGATTCTTTTTCGAGGCGCTTTGGTTCCGAGTCTCTCGAGAGACAGGTTTGGCCGGCAACGTCGTTTTAAGCAGAATTCCCATCTCATGGCCGGACACAGCAAGTGGTCCAAGGTTAAACGCTTCAAAGGCGCGATCGACGTGAAGCGCGGCGCGCTTTTCAGCAAGCTTTCGCAGGAGATCACCATCGCGGCCAAAACCGGCGGCGGCGATCCCGACGCGAACGCGCGCCTGCGCAGCGCGATTCTTTCCGCGCGCGGCCAGAGCATGCCGAACGACAATATCGAGCGCGCGATCAAACGCGGCACGGGCGAGGGAGTCGGACGCGCAGCATTTCGACGAGATCGTCTATGAAGGCTACGCTCCGGGGGGCGTGGCCGTGATCGTGGAAGCGGCCACCGATAACAAGAACCGCACGGCCGCCGAGATCCGCCGGATTTTTAGCAAGAACGACGGCAACCTCGGGACGAGCGGCAGCGTTTCCTACATGTTCCACAAAAAGGGGCGGATCACGGTCCCGCGGAGCGCCATTGCGGAGGAGCGGATTTTTGAGCTGGCCCTGGAAGCTGGGGCTGAGGAGTTGACAACGGAGGAGGAGGAGTATGTTATTACCACTTCCCACGATCAGCTCTACGCAGTAGCTGAGGCGCTCAAACACGCGGGCGTCACCACCGAGTGGGCAAAAGTTTACTTTCATTCCCGATACGACAGTTCCGGTCGATCGATGAGGCGGTCGCGCTGCAGGTCTTGCGCTTGTGCGACAGCCTCGAAGACGACGATGACGTTCAAAACGTCTATTCAAATTTAGATATTCCCGACGAGTTGCTGGCCAGATTGCCAGCGTAGAAGAAAGCTGCCGTTGACTAGCAGCGCGCTGCTCCGGCGGCACTGAACATCTCTGCATTTATGAGTGAAGAAACTGATAACCAGCGACCGCTGGAAACTAACGCCGCGCCGGAACGACCACGGCGTCCGCGCCGAAGGTTCCCGCGACCGGCACGATGGCCCGCGTGGCCGGGGCCCGGAAGGACAAGGACAGGGACAGCGTGGTGATCTGAACGGACCGCGCGGACCGGGTCGACAGAGACAATTGCTCCGGGCTGGTTCCAATCTGGACAGACCGGGAAGGCAACCAGCGCGTTGGACAAGGGGACGGCCAATCTGGCGGCGCCGAGGGCGAGTTCCGCGATCGCGGTTCGTCTCAGAATGGCGAGCTGGAGCGCGAGCCAGAGTTTGGCGACGGCATCATCGAAATCTCGGGCAAGGGCTTTGGATTCCTGCGCGATGCGAAACGCAATTTTGTCCAGACCCCGCAGGATATTTTTGTGACGCCGGAAATTGTCCGCCGCTTTGGTCTGCGCGACGGGATGTGGATTCACGGTGAAACCCGGCGCGGGAATCGCGGGCCGCAGTTGACCCGCATGCTGAAGATCAACGACGACGAGCCGACGAAATATCAGGGGCTGCGGCCGTTCGAGGAACTGACCACGATCAATCCGAATCAGCGCATCAAGCTTGAGACCGTTCCGGATCGTTATACGACGCGCATCATGGATTTGATGACGCCGCTCGGCATGGGTCAGCGCGGCCTCATCGTCGCGCCGCCGCGCACCGGCAAGACGACCTTGTTGCATCACATCGCCGACGCGGTCGTGAAAAACCATCCGGAAATGAAACTGATCATCCTTCTGGTCGATGAACGGCCGGAGGAAGTGACCGACTTCCGGCGTTCCTGTCCCCAGGCGGAAATCATGGCGAGTTCGAATGACAGCGACATCAAGAGCCACACCCGCATCGCGCAGCTCGCGATCGAGCGGGCGAAGCGTCTGGTCGAAGCCGGCAAGGATGTGTTTATTTTGCTCGACTCGATCACCCGAACGGCGCGCGCCTTTAACAACGCGACCGGCGGAGGAGGCCGCACCATGAGCGGTGGCATCGATGCGCGCGCGATGGAAATCCCGCGAAAAATTTTCGCGGCCGCGCGCAACACCGAGGAAGCCGGATCGCTGACGATCGTGGCCACGGCGCTGATCGAAACCGGCAGCCGCATGGACGAACTGATCTTCCAGGAATTCAAAGGCACCGGAAATATGGAAATGGTGCTCGATCGCAAGATCAGCGATCAACGCATCTATCCCGGCGGTCGATATTTTCCTTTCCGGCACTCGTCGCGAAGAACTGCTCATGCAGCCGTGGGAGCTGGAGAAGATCAACATGATCCGGCGCGGATTGGCCGGGCATAAACCGGGCGAAGCGATCGAGCGTCTGCTCATGTTCGTCAAGAAATTCCCGACGAACACGCAGATGCTGAAAGAAATCCCGGGTTAACCTGTCGCGGCCCCGAAAGCGTTCGGGGCCGTTCTGTTCACAGTGGCCTCAGACCCAGGGTCCAGCGGTCCCAGACCGCCGTTACAGGAAGTCGAATGGGAAGTCCTTCCCCCGGAGGAAAAGCGAAAGCGCCAGGCGCTGGAGCCTCTTTTCAAATGGCTTGCGCTGATCATGGACGAGTTCATTCGCGTCCCCGGAACAAAATTCAAATTTGGCCTCGATCCCTTGATCGGGCTGTTGCCTGGTCTCGGTGACACCGGCTCGGCGCTGGTTTCTGCTTTCGCGCTTATCCAGGCCGCCCGCCTCGGGGTGCCGAAGATCCTGCTCGCTCGCATGTCGCTGAATATTCTGATTAACGAGCTCATTGGAATTGTGCCCGTGGTCGGCGACGCCTTCTCGTTCTGGTTCAAATCAAACGCGCGTAACTATCAAATCATCAAAGACCACACGCGCGGCTCCGGCGCGGTGTTGCGCGCCGGAGCGACTGGATCTTTGTCATTGCGGTGCTCCTGCTTCTTTTCGGGATCGTTTGCTGCGGATTGCTAATCAGCTTCCTGTTTCTCCGGGAGATCGTGAGACTGCTGGGCGGCCGGGCTCTGAGCCGTTCGTTACCGAAGATAACGGCAATAAACCGCATGAATGCTCTCTCGCGCTTCCCGATAGCGTTGCGCGAACGCAGTCGAGACTATCGGCGCCGATGCGCTTCGCCAGTTTGCGCTGTTCCGTTTCGTCGGCAGGAAGAGAAGACACGCTCTTGTTTTCCCATCGCCGGAGAGCCGATTCGATCGAGCGGAGATATTGGTAACTGCTTTCCACCAGGGCGGCTTCCTCTTCCCGCAAAAGCCCCCTGGCCGTCAGCTCGCGGAGCGCGCCGAGGGTCTGCGGATTCCAGATGCCGGCGCGCATCTGTAGAGCCTGGACGAGAAACTCGGCCTCGATCACTCCGCCCGTGCCGGTCTTGAAATCGAGCACGTCAGCCGCGCTCCCTCGCTCGTGCCGAATCCGTTGCAGCATTCCATCGATCTGTGAATAGAGGTCGTCGCGTTGCGCCGCTTTGCGCCAGACGCGTCTGGCCAGCTCCATGAACTGGGTCTTGCAGCGGGCCAGCCACCGGGCGCGCGCGCGTGAGCGCCTGGACTTCCCAAAGCTGGGCGCGTGTTTCGTAGTAGGCCTCGTAGGCCGTGAGCGAGCAGGCGAGATTCCCTTTCTCGCCTTCCGGCCGCAGGCGCGCATCGAGAGTGGCAATGCTCCCTTCCGCGGTCGGTTGCGCCATCGCGACGACGAGATGCTGGGCCGCGCGGATATCCTCACCGACGAAAAGCACATCCAAATCCGCTCCGTAACCGATTTCGCCGCCGCCAAATTTTCCCAGAGCGATAATCGTGACGTCGCTCTCGTTCCCGCAGCACGCGATTGACGAAAATCAGGCAGGCCTCGGCCAGCGCGGACTGTTCGGTGAAGAGTGCCGGGAGATCCGCCAGACCGAGCACGTCGCGCAGGAAAATCCGCAGCAACTGCGTCTGTCGATAAACGCGAAGCAGATCGAGGGAGGCCGGGGTAATTTTCAGCGCGTCGAGGCGCCGCAAGTGCTCGCTCGACGCGACACTTCGCGATCGAGCATCCCGCGCGCGGGTAATTTCCTCCAGCAGTTGCGGCCGCCGAATCAGCAGGTCGCCAGCATAACGGCTCGCGTCGAACGTTTTGACGAGGAGCTCGAGAAGCTTGGGATTCACCACGAGCAGCTCGAAGAGCATGCTGCGCAGCCCGTAGGCTTCGACGAAGCGGATGAACTGGTTCAAGCGTTACGTCCGGATCGGCGGCTCGCGCCAGCCATCGAAACAAGAGCGGGCGCAGGTTGCGGAGGACCTGGCGGGTGCGGGCCGCGACGTGCAATCCACCGGTGCCTTTCGCGAGGTCCGCCAGCGATTTGGCCGCGCCTTTCTCGTCCCGAAAAATGTGCAGACTCTCGGCGGACGGATTCCGCTCCTGCGGTGGCGTCGACGATGATTCTGCGAAAAATCGAGCGAACCTTCTCCATGTGCTCGCGCAGCGCGTCGAGTGAAATCTTCCTCGGAGGAAAATCCGAGGCTCCGCGCGAGCCGGTCGAGTACTTCGCCGTTCTTCCGGAATCGTGTGGGTTTGTTGCTCCGCTTCAATCTGCAGCCGGTGCTCCACCCGCCGGAGAAAGCGATAGGCTGCTTCCAAGTCGCGCGCTTCCTGGCGCGGAATCAATTCCAATTCCGCGAGGACCGGGAGGGCCTTCAGGGTGCTCGTTTCCTGGAGGAACGCGTGTCGCGCGCCGTGCAGGAGCTGGAGCGCCTGAACGACAAATTCGATTTCCCGAATCCCGCCCGCGCCCGAGCTTGACGTCCCGTCCAGATGTTTTCGTGACCAACGATGTCGCGCTCGATCCGTCGCTTGATCGCGGCAATTTCGTCGAGCAAATCCGGCGTGGGGCTCTTGGGATAAATGAAGGGCTGGTGCTGCCGAAGAAATTCGTAGGCGAGCTCCCGGCTGCCGCAAATCCCACGCGCTTTGATCAACGCGAGCCGCTCCCAGGTTTCGCCGAAACCCGCATAGTAATTCTCCATGCTCTCGAGCGAACGCGCGAGCGGCCCGGCCGTCCCTTCCGGCCGAAGGCGGAGATCGATTCGAAAGAGCGGCCCATCCGGACTTGCAGCGGCAAAGGTTTCCGCAATCTTGGATCCGAGCAGGTTGAACCATTCGTGATAAGTGAGATTCGGGGAAACCTGGCCTTCCTCGCCGTAAAGGAAGATGACGTCGATGTCGGAGCTGTGATTCAACTCGCGGCCGCCAAGTTTTCCCAAGCCGAGAATCGCAAATTCCGCCTCTGGCGCACCGCGGCGGCTGCGCAGCTCCGCCGTTCCAGTGTTGATAAACTTCGCGCAGGCAAATTTCTGCCAGGAGCGACAACTCGAAGGTTGTTTCCTCCAGCGGCGCGACTTCGGCCACTTCGCGCAACGCGATCCGGAGCATCTCGCGTCCCTTCCAGAACCGAAGCGCGCGGAAATTTTCCGCCGGAATGGAATCACCTTCCGCGGCGTGCAAGATCGGCGAGCATCTCGCCGCGAGCCGCGAGGCGCGGCACAGATTTCCGGATGGCCCAGCCAGAGAAGAATTTCAGGATGACGCACGAACCGCGCGGCGCAGATGCTGGAAACGGAAATCAGATGGAGGAGCGATGCTTCTCCCAGGGGAAATTCCCTGATCAAGTCGCGGCAGAGGCGGCGCATCCTGCGGGCCAGTTCCCGCGCAGCTGTTCCAGAGTGTTCTGGACCTGCGCGGGGTGAAGCGTTCCAGCCGCTGTCTCTGATCCAGTCTGAGACGGCGGTCATTTGCGAGAGCAAACGCAGCGTGGAAGGCGCATCGCGGAAGATCGACCTGACGAGGAGAACCGCGCTGGACAGCTAGCCTGCTTGCGCTTTCTCCGCGATTTTTTCCTGCGCTCTGGCCAGAGTTCGCCGTTCGCTCCAGGTAAGACTTTGCAAACCTTCGCGGGAAATCTTATCGAGGATCGGATCGACTTCTTCGGAGATAAACTGTTCGGCAGTCATCGCTCGATACCGTTCCACCTTCGCGCGGCGCTCGTCGAAGCGCACGCTGGAGAATGGAGGCCCGGCCGAAACCCAGGAGGTGAGCGTAAAACCATCCCGCCACGATTCCACCCGAGATAAGCGCTGTGCGCGACCGCTCCGTCTGCGATCGAGCGTCACGCCCCAAAGGGCGATCGCCAAGAGCCGCGTAAGCGAGATATTTCGCTTTCAGCCGGACGGGTACGAGCAGGAAAAGCATCGAGGTCAATTCCAGCTCGGGCAGGATCGTCGCGTAGGCCAGCAGGACAGCCGCCACGCCTCCGGAGGCCGCGAACAAGACAGAGGTCGACGGCATCAAGAACAAGTGGCCCAGTTCTCCCGCCGCCGCGCCCGCCAGATAGAGGAAGAGAAATTGCCGCTGCCCGATGATCGATTCCACATCGCGGCCGAGCAGATACAGCACGAGCATGTTGCCAATGCAAGTGCCACGGCCCGTCGTGCAGGAAGATGGCGGTAAGAAATTGCCATCCGTAGGCGGCGTGAACGCCCCGTTCACTCAGGCCGAGGTACTCGCGGACGAAGCCCGGTTGGTATGCGTCGAGGAAAATTTGGGCGACGAAGGCGCTGACATTTACGCCGATCAACGCCGAGCAGAATGACGCGCGGCCGCTGCGTCCAGCGCCGGGTAAACGACGAAGGTTTTCGGCCGGACAGGCGCATGTCACGAGAGTATCGCAGCGAAAATCCGTTGTCGATGAAATTGTAGCCATGGCGCTCCGTCGCCCGTGTTTCCGTGGGCACGTGCCCCTTGCAGCTGGCACGGCCCCGCAGGACGCGATGCCACTATGACGGCGCCAGCACCCGCAAGCCGCCGCCCGAATCTGGAATTCTACCGGGCAATTTCCGATGAGCTCACCGTCGATTTCCACCGGCACGTCTTCCTCGCTGCTGACGCGCAGCGCGGCTCGTCTGAAAATACTCCACCTCGGGCGCCGTGATTTGCGGGGTGAAAATCACATTCTGCAGATAACGGATGATTTCCACGTAGTTGAGCCGCTTGAAAACGATCACGTCGAGCAAACCGTCATCGATCACCGCCTGCTTGAAAAAAGGGAAGCGACCGCCGTAAAGCCGGCCATTGCCCACGAGCACGAACGATCCTTCTTCGGTCACGGCGTTCTCCGATTCGATCCGCAAACGCGGCGGCTGGCGCGAAGCGATTTGCGCCGCGGAGATCATGTAGCTGAGCGGCCCGAAATTCCGTTTGAAGGCGCGGCTGGTTTCCTTCACCACTTGCGCGTCAAGACCGACCCCGGCGAGTTGGACGAAATGTTTGCCGTTGGCGCTCGGCAGGTCCACTGGGCCGCGTCCGGTTCTCCTGGATGATCTCCCAGCAGCGGGCCAGATCGTTCGTCGGCAGGCCAAGCTCCGTCGCGAAAACATTCATCGTCCCCACGGGGAGGAGGCCGAGCGCGACGTTCTTGCCGGCGATCCCGTTCACGATTTCGTTGATCGTCCCGTCGCCTCCTGCGGCGACGATTCTGTCAAAACCTTCCGCGACGGCGTGCCGCGCGAGCGACTTCCGCTTCCCCGGCGCGCGAGGTCGCGCACAGGGTCGCTCCGCGCGTGATCGATTCCACCCGGGCGCGCAACCGATTTGCCCGGGTGCTCCGGGCCGCGGGGTTGAGAATGACAACGGTATCTTTCAAAGTCGGAAAGGCTCGGGGCTTTGGTCTTTTCTTCAAACTGGGAGGGCGTAACCTTCCGGCGTGAAAAAATTGAGCCGCATCCTGGTGATCGTGCTTGCGGCGATCCTTGGGCCTGGCGGTCCTCATTTTGATTGGGGTGAACATGTATGTGCAGTCGCAAGGGACACAAGCCAGGATTCAGCAGGAACTTAGCCAGCGGCTCGGGACCACGCTGCAAGTGCGCCAGATCAGCGTCACTCCGTGGTGGGGACTGAAACTGAGCGGCATCACCATCCCGCAAAGCCAGCCCGGAGTTTCCGCTGATTTCCTGACCGCGAAGACTTTTCGGCTCCGAATCAAGTTCGGGTCTCTTTTCTCGCAACGTCTCGTGATCAAGGAGATTTCGTTGATTAATCCCGAGGTTGTCTGGGCCCAGAATGCAGACGGAAAATGGCGGGTGCCATCGATGCCGCCGGAACCGGCGAGGCCGGGTCCCCCTCCGCTACCAATGACGGAAGCGGCGCCCTTGACCGACAAAGACGAGCCGGCGCAGGAAATGGCGTCTGCGAGCGCCTCGGAGAGCGTCATGCCGGTGGAGACGGCGGAAGCCGGGTCCGTTCACGCCGGAAATTCAGCGGGTCAATCTGGTGCATGGCCGCTTCCAATTCCTCGACGAGAAATTCAAGGAGCGTCGCGACGTTTGATGACGTCCGATTTCGCTCGGGGTTTCGGACGGCGACCGACCTGCGCGGAAACGTCAGCATCGAGAAGACTTCGCTCCGCGATCGGTTCTTTCTCGAGCAACTGCAATCGCCGGTGCGCTACGCCCCGGATGAGCTCGATTTTTCGCAAATCACGGCGCGCGCTGGCGGCGGTGAAATAACCGGCCGTTTTACCCTCCTGCCGCAAACCGAAGACTCTCCGTTCACGGTCAGCATTAAGTTTCATGATGTTCAGGCCGACCGCATCGTGACGGACGCCGGCGGCGCTCGCGGGATGATCACGGGCCGGCTGGAAGGCCATCTCGACGCGAGCGGCACCACCGCCGACCAGAATGCGCT
Organism: uncultured Verrucomicrobiae bacterium; assembly: GCA_963850015.1. Taxonomy (GTDB): domain Bacteria; phylum Verrucomicrobiota; class Verrucomicrobiia; order Chthoniobacterales; family UBA10450; genus AV80. The sequence goes on along the minus strand of CAWKJF010000002.1, from coordinate 2,422,241 downwards.
CGCCGGCGCGGGGGAAATAATCTTGCGCGATGGCCAGGTCCAGCAATACAGCTTGCTCGTCGCGCTGGGGCAATTGCTGCAAATCGACGAACTCCGGCAGCTCCACTTCGATCAGGCGCAGGTGAAATATCACCTCAACCCTGGAGTGGTCACGATCGACGAATTGCTTTTCCGCTCCCAAAACATCCGGCTTTCCGCTACCGGGACCGTTTCCTTTGAAGGCAATCTTCAGCTCGAATCGCAACTCGCTGTGAGTGAAAAAATGCGGAGCCAGCTCTTTCGGGCCATTCGCGAAAACTTTCAGCCGATCGACGAGCCGGGATACTCCGGTGTCCGCTTTCAGGTCAGCGGCACGGTGGGCCGCCCCAAAACGAACCTGATGGACAAACTGATCGGTCGCGACTTGAAGGACCTGGGCAGCGTGATCAACAGCCTTATCGGTGGCGGAAAATCCGAGAAGTCGAAAAAGAAAAAGGCAGCCGAAGCAGCGGCGGCAGCCTCGGAGCCGTCGGTCACGCCTACGCCCGGGGAAAGCTCACTGCCCGGCGGCGCCTGCCGCCGTGGCGGAGTCGCCTCAGCCCACCGCATCGCCATGAGAGTAATTGCTGGCACGGCCGGTGGCATCCGGCTGGATGTCCCCAAGACCGATGTGCGGCCGACCATGGACCGGGTCAAAGCCGCGATTTTTTCCAGTCTCGGTCAAGAAATCATCGGCGCGCGGGTTCTCGATCTCTTCGCTGGGACCGGGGCGCTGGGAATCGAAGCGCTCAGCCGCGGCGCGGCTTCGGCGTTGTTCGTGGAGGACAATGCCGCTGCGATCGCGGCGATCGAGCGGAACCTGGCCCGAACGAAACTAAAGGGCCGCATTCGCAGACAGGATGTCTTTTCCTTTCTTCGCTCGATGCCAACGCGAGAACCTTTCCAAATTATCTTTGCCGATCCGCCCTACGAGAAGGCGAAATCGGGCGCTGCGTTCACCAGCCTCTTGCTGGAAGACGCGCGGCTGGCCGAAATCCTTGAACCGTCGGGGATCTTTGTGCTGGAGAAACGTCCAGTTGAGCAGATGCCGCAGATGCCCTTGTGGAACGTCCTTCGGGCCAAAGCGTACGGCGCCACCGAAGTGTTGTTTCTGCAACGTGCCGGCATTCCCGCCGAGGTCCGCGCCGCTGAATGATCAGGCTCATTTACAATCTTCTCTATCCGCTCGGGCTGTTACTTTTCCTTCCCGGACAGATCTCGAAGCTGCTGCGGCGCGGAAATTACCGCCACAAGTTTGGACAACGCTTCGGTCTTTATGATCGCGAGGTTCGTTCGCGCCTCGCTTCGCGCCGCTGCACCTGGATTCACGCCGTGAGCGTGGGTGAAGTGGCGATCGCGTTGAAACTCTCCGCGAAATTGAAGGAGCTCGATCCTGAATTTTTCTGCGTCTTACCACGACGACCACCACTGGTTTCGCTTTCGCCACCCAGGAAGCCGGCGCGGGGATGGAAGTGCTCTATAGTCCGCTCGATTTCTGGCCGATCATGCGCCGCGCCTATGCGGTCATCCGCCCCATCCGGGTGGTGCTGGTCGAGGCCGAAGTCTGGCCGAACCTTGCCGCCGAAGCCCGTGGACGCGGCCATTCCGCTCGCGCTGGTCAACGCGCGCCTCTCGCAGCGATCGGAGCAGCGGATTCCGCCGTTTCCTTTTCCTGGTCGCGCCGACCTTTCGTTGTCTCGATCTTGGTTTGCGTGCAGGAACCCGAAGACGTCGAACGCTGGGTCGCGCTCGGCGTTCCGCGAGAGCGGATTCATCATGTCGGCAGCATCAAATACGATCCGGCGGAGACCAGGGTGAATCCTGATCTGCCCTTGCAGGTCTTGCGGACCTTTGGGATCGACGCGGACCGGCCAATCCTCTTCGGCGGAAGCACGCATGCCGGCGAAGAAGAAGTTCTCGGCAAGATTTTCCAAACGACTCCGGGCCGATTTCCCGGCGTTTACTCCTGATCATCGCGCCGCGACATGTCGAGCGGGCGGGCGAAATCCGCATACGGCTCGCCCGGCTCGGATTAACCGTGAGCCTTCGCAGCGAAGCCGATGCGGCGCGCACGTCCCTGCCGGATTGCATTCTCCTGGACAGCACTGGTGAGCTGCAAAATTGGTACGCCGTCGCCACGATTGTCTTTGTCGGCAAGAGTCTAACCGCGCGTGGAGGGCAAAACCCAGTGGAACCTATCATGGCCGGCAAGCCCGTCCTCTTCGGCCCGCATATGGAAAATTTTTCCGCGCTGGCCCAGGCGCTGGTCGCGAACGAAGCCGCAATCCAGGTCCCTGACCCGAATTCATTGCACGAAAAAATTGCCTGGCTCCTCCGGGATCGCGAGGCGGCTCTGCGTCTTGTCGCGAATGCGCAAGCGGTCCTTGCCAGACACAGCGGCGCAACCGGTCGAACCGCCCTGCTCGTGACGAATCTGGAATCGGCGGCGCGCTTCCGTAAATAACTTGCAACGCGGGGACGCGCTTCTGATATTGCCCCGCTTTCCTGACCCTATCGTCCAGTGGCCTAGGACACCGCCCTTTCACGGCGGTAACACGGGTTCGAATCCCGTTAGGGTCGCCACACCGTCTCATAGGTAAAAGCGGCTACTGCCTTGGGGAATGGGAACGGCTATTGGGCGCCGACCCGCAGGGCCGGTTAACGTTCCCGTTCGCTCGCGCGTTATTTGCTGGATGCTTGGTCTGACACGGGGAAGAATGCGCTCTCTGTTGAAAATGATCGCGACTGAAATGTTCTTCCCCATTGTGAAGCGAGACTTCGGTATGTACGAGGAATTTTTGAAGCGAATCACAATTCCGCTTGTGAACGACCAAGCGACCGGCTACCGGCCCTCGGAGCTCGGGTGGCAAATCAAGGAATTGGCAAATGAGTCCCGAAATTCCGTTGTTCGCTGGAGCGAGCATGAAAAAATCGCAGACCTTTTAGACTGGTACGGAGCACAACAAACGCGAAGCCGCATCCGTGAGGAATTCCCGCAAATCGCGAAGCCGCACGACGAAACGCCGCTCCAGGCCCGTTCCCCGCACACTTTACCTGGCCTTGCTGGTTCTCCTCACGCTGGCCGTTTTCGGTCGTGCCATCGGGTTCGAGTTCACGAGCTTCGACGACCCGGCGTATGTGACGGCCAACAGCGAGGTCCGATCGGGTCTGTCTTGGAACGGACTCGTCTGGGCCTTCTCGACCGCCCACACTGGAAACTGGCACCCTCTGACCTGGCTGTCGTTGATGCTCGATTCATGGTTGGGCGGGATCGACGCCAGAGTCTTCCACGCCGTCAACGTGCTGCTCCACATCGCCAACGCAGTGCTGGTCTTCCTGTTCCTCGATCGGATCACCGGGGCGACCTCCCGTGCGGCATTCGTGGCGGCACTGTTCGCCATCCATCCGCTGCACGTCGAATCGGTCGCTTGGGTCGCCGAGCGCAAGGACGTCTTGAGCGGCTGTCTCTGGCTGCTGACGATGCTCGCCTGGGCGCGCTACCGCCGGCAGGACGAGACGCGAAGCTATCTCGTCGCGCTCCTGACCTTCACCCTCGGTCTGATGGCCAAGCCGATGCTCGTGAGCCTGCCGATCGTCCTCCTGCTCCTCGACGTCTGGCCTTTTGCCGACCGCCGGGCCGAACTGTCCCGAAGGGTCCGCGAGATCGCTCCGTTCTTCGCTCTCGCATTGGTTTCCTCGTGCGTCACGCTCCTCGTCCAGAAATCTGCCGGCTCCGTGCTCTCCCTCCAGCGCGTTCCGCTGGCTTCCCGTCTGGCCAACGCTGTCACCTCCGCAACAGAATATCTTGCAAAGACGATCTGGCCGGACCGGCTCGCGGTGTTCTATCCATTGGCATCGATCCCCACGTGGCGCATCGTTGCCAGCGGGATCGCTCTTCTCGCCGCGACGCTGCTGGTTCTGAGGTTTCGCAATAGCCGGCCGTGGCTCGTCACTGGCTGGGGCTGGTACCTCGTGACGCTCGTCCCGGTGATCGGGATCGTTCAGGTAGGGCTGCAATCGATGGCTGATCGTTACACCTACATCCCGCTGATCGGGATCTTCATCATCGTTGCCTGGGAGGGCTCCGCCGTGCTGCGCTGGCTCGGCAGCGGGCTGGGACTGCATGACACCGGTGCCCATCGTCTGGCCGTCACGGTCGGCTCTGCGTGCATCGCGGCTCTCGCCCTCGGCTCGGTACGGCAAGTCGGCGTTTGGCGCGACAGCGTCTCGCTCTTCGGAAACGCCGTCGAGATCGCGCCGAGCGCCCTCTCCCACACTAACCTCGGCATGGTGTTGCAGTCGGCAGGACGAGTGGACGAGGCGCTGCTGCACTATCAGCAAGCGCTCCGTCTCGATGCGGCCTATGCGGATGCTCGAAGCAATCTGGCGGGCCTGTACCTCCGACATGGAAAGCTGGACGACGCCATCGCCGAATACTCGGCGGTCGTGCGCGCCGACCCGCGGTTCACCCCCGACCGAGTCGGTCTGGTCAGCGCGCTGATCAAGAAGGGCCGCTACCAGGAAGCGATCGACCAGTGCCGCGAAGGCCTGCGTCTCGACGAGGACCATCCGCTCCTGCATGGGATCCTGGGGCAGGCTCTGATGATGAACGGAGACGCCGCGGCCGCCATCCCGGAGTTCGAGGAGTCGCTGCGCCTTTCCCCCGGTGCACCAGCGGTTCAAACGAACCTCGGACTGCTGCTGTGCCGGAACGGTCGATTCGAGGAGGGGCTGGGTCACCTGCGCGAGGTGCTGCGGAAGGACCCCGGGTACGTGGCGGCCCGCGTGTACCTCGGCGTAGTCCTGGCCGAGGCCGGCCGATTGGATGAAGCCGCCGCGGAATTTAGCGAAGTTCTTCGCGGCGATCCGGAGCACCGGCAGGCCCGCGACTATCTCGCCTGGGTCCGATCGCGACTCGCCGAGAAGGAAACGACGGAAGATCGGCCAGCGGCTGACGGCAAGCAGAGGCCCTGACTGGTTTCTGGGGGCCAAGCCGGGGTCAGTCCTCAAGAAAGGATTCCGAACTGCCATAAGAAACCACCTTGGTTTGGATCGAAACCAATAACCCTACCGCAGCCTGGCGTTCGGACAAATTCGGTCAGCAAAACTGCGCCAATCTGCGTAAACTCGACGCGATGGCCGATACCGTGAACGGCGGAAATCGCGCGATTTACCACCGTAATTCAGCCTTTTTCGCGCTAATTCGTGCTATTTAAGGATTGGGTTCGAATCCCGTTAGGGTCGTATTGACACGTTTCGGACGTGAGTCTGGTTCTATGCGGATAACAAAACAGCGCTTGGGTTGGCGGCGTCAATATCTTGCGCTTGTTCTCGGGGTGGTGGGAGTTACCGCCTTGTCGTTGCTGCTGGTAAAGGTGCGCGGCGGCTTCGCCTATCCGTCCTGGTTTCCCCTGTTCGAATACTTGTTTCCCATTCAGTTCGGATTGCTCGGAGGTGCGATTTTGGCGGCGCTGCTCTATCTCCTGCCCAAGAGCCGGCTGCCGTGGTTGGTGAGATCGCTGGTCTTTGCGGCGTTTTATTTGTTGTTCGTGTGGGTGCTAGTTTGGGGATTGGTCCAGCGAGCGTTCGGGATTGAGCTAACGCTCGGTACGATTGCGGAACTCTTTACCAGCCGGGCACAGTTTGCGGCGGTGGGCCTGGGGCCTTGGGAGTGGGGTTTGGCGATCGGAATCTCCCTGATCATTGTCAGCACACTCACGGGAGTCAGTAACAAGGTCAGCACCCGGGCCGAGGGAAGACTGCGGCGGCGCGTTTGTCTGGTGCTGCTCGCGGCGTTTGCGATCGTGCATGGCACGGTGCGGACGTATTTCGTCTATCACCTCAACCGAAACCATCACGTAGTGCTGGCCTATGACGATTGCGCGCCATTCCCGCTGCGCTCCGAACAACTTATCCCGGGCCTGGGCATTCACCGGATCGCGCTGCCGAATTTCGAATCCGAAAGCCGCACCGCGCAGTATCTCAATTATTTACGGACGCTTCCGATGCCGGCGATCCCACGACGGCACAACATTCTTTTGCTCAACATCGAGTCGCTCCGCTTCGACGCCGTGGACGAGCGGGTTATGCCCCGCCTTTCCGCTTACCGGGATCGATTCCAGATCAAACTAGATCGCCAGCATTGGAGCGGCGGCAACGCGACACCGTGGGGTGTTTTCTCGATGCTCACCGGCCTGAGCGGCTATCAGTTCAAAGACTTTCAGTGGACCGGAATGAAGGATCCGTTCCTCGAGCTCCTTTCGAAAAATGGCTATCGGTTGCGCGTGGCGAACAAGGACCATATCGATGCGGCGGGGCTGGCCTGGCTCTTCCCCGCTGGGACTATTTTCGAGCCGATCGATGTAAGCGAAAATGAGCAAGAAGATCGGCGCACGGTCACCCGGTATCTAAAGGATCGCGGCGAGCGGAAGGCGGAGACACCGGCGTTCGACTTTGTCGCGCTCAATGCGACGCATCTGCCGTATGCGTTTCCGGCCGAACACGCGATTTTTCAGCCGGCGCCAAGACTGACCAGTTCGCACCACATTCTCCGCTCCGATGAGGATCTCGAGGCCGTGCGCAACCGTTATCGCAACGGATGTCATTTTGCCGACGAACTGGTCGGGCGCATTTTGGATAACCTGTTGGCGCAGGGTGATCTGGATGACACGATCGTCGTGTTGACCGGCGATCACGGTGAGGAATTTCAGGAACGAGGTCAGCTCACGCACGCCGGGGTGCTCAACGATTTCCAGGCCCGCACGGTTCTTTGGATCCATTTGCCCGAAGGCGTTGCCGCGCCGCCGTCGAGGGAAGCGCCGACCGTTCACATGGACATCGTCCCTACGCTCCTTGATACGCTCGGTTTCGGCGAGGATGTCCTTTACACACAAGGCCGCTCGCTTCTCGGCCCTCGTGCAGATCGACCCATGCTCAGCCTGTGCGAACACCTTTCCAAGCCACCGCGATATCGTGCCCTGGTGACGAATACTTACGTGTCGCGCTGGCGCTACACTGTGCACAGCTATCTCTTTTCGGGAGTGCAAAGGCGGGATGGCGCTCCGGTCGAAGGCGAAGAGTGGCTGGAGGAAGCGCGCCGGTTGTACGCAACGGCTGCGGAAATGTACGAAATCCTGCCCGATGTCTCGCAGCCACCCGCGCGCTTTGTAACGCCGGAGAGCAAACCAGCCGCGAGTCGTTGAAGCCGGTTTGCGGCTAGCGCTTTCGATAGATGACGCTCTGCGCCGTTCGCGCCACCGGTTCGTACTGTTCGGCCAGCAGTGTGGCCAGAATCGGAAAATCCTTCACGGGAAATTGCGCGTCGCGCTCCGAAAGGTCCGCGATGAGCAGCGGCGGGTGCTGGCGAAAATCCTTTTCGAGGTTAGACCAGGCATCCGGCACGATCCACTTGCGCGTATCGACCCCCGGGAGCTTTCCGCCGAAAACCATTCCCGTGAGCGGAAAAGTCAGGACGTAGCGACACGCCGGTCGCCTTCGAGCATGGAGATACATTTCCGAAGCGCTGCGGCCCCAGATGAAAACCCTGTCCTCGGGAGAAGAATGCTCCGAAAGATAGCGTGCCGTTTCCGAGGGTTCGCGATGCCAGGCCAGGAATTGCCAATGCGAGATGGAGAATGCGATGACCGTGAGGGCGAGCCACGCGGATGTGACCACAGGACGCGAGAACCAAGAGCGCGGTGGCGTTCTCCGACACCAGAGCGACGCATAATAGGGCGCGGCGAGCAACGCGAGGGGCGGAACCAATTGAATGTAGTAATGAGGGTAGAATCGCGCTCCCGCCGCCGCGCCCAGCGCGGAGGCAGCGACGAGCCCGAGGAGCGCCCAGCGCTCAGCGCGCTTATCCGCCCAGAGGCCATCGTTATCCCGCAACGCCGTCGCCGCGCCGATGACCAGCGGCAGGCAAGCTCCGATAAAAGCAAGCGTGTAAAGAACTCCGGCGTCCCAGAAGACGTGCGGGATCGAGTGGTTGGTAAACGTCCAATAGAAAGCTTCGCGCAAAATTTCTTGCTGGTGAAGGATGATTGCGACGAGAACCGAGCGAAGCAGAAAATCCAATTGCGAGCATGGCAGCTTGAATGACGGATTCAGTTTTGGTGAAGCCGCGGCTCGCGCGGTAACTCGGCAACAAGAGATAGATTCCAAGCGGCACCGCTGCGATTGCCGCGGGTTGCTTGAGCAAAAACGCCGCACCGAGGAGCGCGCCCGCTCCGAGAAGACAGGGCCGCAGTCGTGACTCACTCCGCCCGAAAGCGATCGCCCAGGCCAAGACCAGCGGCAGATTCATGAGAAGCTCACCGTTAAGCGCCAGGTTATTCGCCGTCGCCCAAGGTTGGAACACGCTGTAGAGCAACGCGGCGATTAATCCGGCCTCGCGACCAAACAGGCGTCCGCCAATGACATGGAGGCCGGCCATGGTGCCCAGCGTCCAGAGGAGCGCGACGGTATGCAGCGCCATCCAGTTGTATTTTCCGGCGAGGGCGAACACCGCCGCGTAGGTCCAGAAGAGGAGCGGCGGCTTGCGCTCCACCGCGTCGAGGTAAGGCCGGCCTCCATCGACAATCTCATTGGCCACAACGGAATAGACCGCCTCATCGTCGATGGCTTGCGGATGAAGCAGCGATGGCAGCCGGGTCGCGACCGTCATCAAAACGAGTGCGACCGCGGCGAACTGGAACTGTCGAAGGCTACAGGTTAGCATCCCCACCCATGCGAATCGCCCTCGATTGCCGTCACAGCAACCGCCTTCAGCCGACGGCAATGTGTCACGCGCCGTCGATCGTCGCCCTGAACTTCGGATCATGAAATTGCCAGGCGCAATGGCCGAACAACTCACCGTCATCGTCCCCACGCTCAACGAAGAGGCGAACATCCAACCGCTCCTGGCCCGAATCTTCGAGCAGAACACCGCGGCGCTCCAGATTGAAGTATTGATTGTCGACGACGGTTCGACCGACGGAACCTGCGAAAGCGTTCTCGCTTTCGACCAGAGTCGTCCGGTCCGTTTGTTGCGACGCGAGCACCCGGCCGGGGGTCTGGCCGGCGCGGTGCTGGCCGCGGCGGCGGAGGCGAGATCGCGTTGGATTCTGGTCATGGATGCCGATTTGAGCCATCCGCCGGAGCGTATTGGTGATCTGGTCGCGCCGCTTCTCGATCGTTCATACGACATGGTCATCGGCAGCCGGTATGTCGGGGGTGGACGCACGCCGGGCTGGCCCTGGTGGCGGCGCTTTATGTCGCGCACGGCCTGCCTGATGGCCTGGCCGCTCTCTCGCTTGCATGATCCGCTCTCAGGATTTTTTGCCACGGAGCGGGCGTCGCTTGTTCAATGCAAGACAGATGCGGCTGGATTCAAAATCGCGCTTGAATTGATCGTCAACGCGCAGCGTGGATTCCGGGTCATGGAGGTGCCGATCGTCTTTCGGGACCGGGAGCGGGGCGAGTCGAAGATCCGTTTTGGCGTGTTAGTCACTTACCTTCAGAGACTCGTCGTCTTGCTCATCCGGCGGGTAGGTCCCAGCTTCGGCCGCTCCCGCTCATCGTTGGTACTTCGAAAGTCACAAGCTTCCCAAGGCAGAGAACTGAGAGACTTTTTGTTATGGACGCTTTTCGGCCGGTTCCCTATTTTGAAGGGCTGCTCAATCGAATGGTCATCGAGGTGATCGCTGCTGCATCGCCCTTCATTCGCGATCTCAAAAAGAATCATGAGGCGTGGGAGCGCCGCATATCGCTATTATGGAAATGAATCCAGGACCTGCACGCCCGGAGGAGGAGGCCGCTTTGAGTGTGGAAACGGATCCGGGCAAGTTCAGCTTGAGCGATTTCCTTGTCGGCGACAGCAAGGATCCGCTGAAACCGCCGCCAGCCTTCACGCGCTGGCACCACGTCGGGGAGTGGGCCATCGAATTATACGAGCCTCAACTCCTCGGCCCGGCCGATGCGAGGACCACGCTGCACTACGGGGGCAAGTCGCATCCGGTCATCAATCTCTGCTCCTACAACTATCTCGGCTTGGCCAATCACCCGGAAGTGATCGCCGCCGCGCACGAGGCCCTGAGCACCCACGGCCTGGGTGCGTGCGGTTCGCCCATGCTGTCGGGCATGACCGATCTGCATCGGCAGCTGGAGAAACGAATGGCGGAGTTTCTCGGTTACGAGGACGCGATGCTCTTCAACAGCGGTTTCGGCGGAGCGCTCGGAACCATCTCCGGGCTCTTGCGCAAGAGCGACGTGGCGGTGATGGACAATCGCTCTCACCTCAGCCTGCGTGATGGCGCCGTCCTCGCGCGCACTCGTTCTGAACGCTTCGAACACAACGATCCCGAGTCGCTCGACGCCGCCCTGACCCGTCACAAGGGGAAACGCCAGCTCGTTATTGTCGAAGGCATTTATTCGATGGACGGCGATTTCGGCGATCTGAAAGCGTTAATGGATGTGGCCGACGCGCACGAAGCGAGCGTCTTCGTCGATGAGGCGCATTCGATGCTGGCCTGCGGCGCAAACGGCCGGGGCGCGGTGGAGCATTTCGGGGTGGAAAAACGGGTCCGAATTCTCTACGGAACTTTCTCAAAAGCGTTTGGGGCAGCTGGGTGGATTTGTCTGCGGCTCAAAAGAGACACTCGATTACCTCCGCTTCTACTCGCATCCCTATGTCTATTCCTGCGCGCTACCGCCGGTGGTCGTGGCCGCAATTTTGAAAGCGCTCGAAATCGGAACGAGCCAGCCTGAGCTGCGCACTCGGCTCTGGGAAAACGCGGATTACTTCCACAAACAATTGACCGGGCTCGGCATCGATACCGGAAATTCGACCACCTACATCATGCCTCTCGTGATTGGCGATCGCGAGCGCATGTATCGCCTGGGACATGAACTCCGGCAGCGTGGTCTGTGGGTCGCGCCCGTCGATTATCCGGCTGTGCCGCAGGACCGGATTTGTTTCCGCGCTTGCGTGACGGCGAATCACACCCGCGCGGATTTGGACGAGGCGCTCAATATCCTGTCGGACACACTCGTTCCCGCCAAGATACAGCCCGCTTAGCTCCGTTGATCCCGTCCCGAAACTGGGGCAACTTGAAGGCATGCCGCAGCGTTACGTCTCCAGCAAGAACGAAACGGTCCGGATGTTCGAGAGCGATTTCATGGAGTTTTTCACTCGCGTTCATCCGGTGACGCCCCTGATGATTTACCTCCCAGTGATCGGCTACATGCTTTATGTCGCGTTGGAACATCGGGGACTCTCGATCGGTGCAGCGACTGGATTATTCATCCTCGGCCTCTTCCTCTGGACCCTGGTGGAATACGTGATGCACAGGTGGGTGTTCCATTATCAACCCACCAGCAGGTGGGGGAAGCAGCTCCACTTCCTGTTGCACGGCGTCCATCATGATTATCCGCAGGATGCGAAACGGCTCGTGATGCCTCCGATCGTCAGCATCCCGCTCGCGCTGGGCTTCTACGGAATTTTTCTTGGGATATTTGGGCGGCTGGCGCCGGCCGCGTTCGCGGGTCTGATCTTCGGCTATCTTTGCTACGACATGATCCATTACGCGGTCGCATCATTTCTCAATGAAAAAGGGCGTGTGGCTCTGGCTGAAGCAATACCACATGCGTCATCACTACAAAGACGATCACGCCGGCTACGGCGTCAGTTCTCCGCTCTGGGATCATGTTTTCCGAACGAGGGTCAGCCACGCCGCCGGGCCCGAACATGCGCAAGGCGAAGCCGCCCGGGGCGAAAATGTCGCATCAGGCTGAGAGCGTTCGTCTCCGGTTCACGCTGCCTGATAGGCGCGGCGAATGACCGAAAGGCAAAGCGCGGCTTCATCGAAGGATGGCCGCGCAACTTCCGGCGAACGAAGACCCGCAACAATGTCGGGCCACATCGCCGCGAACCAATCGGGATGATGCGAGCCCGCGGACAACGCGCTCTCGAAATGGAATTGATTCCCCCGCAACTCTCAACGTGTCGTCATCGATCCCAATCTCCCCCTGCTCGCCGATCAATCGCATCGTGTTTCGCCGCACACCGGCCCTCCAAGTCACAAAAATTTTCGCGGTTCCGCCTGGAAAGACGAGCGTCAGCCTGGCCTCGTCTTCGCCTTCTGTCGGGCTCGGTCGATTGAGAGATGCGCCGACCTCGTCCGGGTCCTCGCCAAACCAGTGACGCGCGAGATAGATCGCATGCCAGCCGTGATCCATCAGCACCCCGCCACCGGCGATGGCGGGATCGCGCCGCCAGTTCGGATGATTCGGATCGGCCGCGGCGCAATCCTGGGAGCGCAACGTTTCAATTTCCACCTCGCGCAGTTGCCCGATAGCGCCCAAGCGCAGCAGTTCGGTCGCTCGCCGGATGATCGGCGCGTATTTCCAATTATGCACCGGGATGATGGCGCACCCGCGCTCGTTCGCCAGGCCCCGCGCCTTCTCGAGTTCAACCAAATCCAGGAGGAGCGGCTTTTCACAAAGGACGTTCCATCCCCGCGCGAGCGCATCGAGCATCGGCTCGCCGTGCCAGGCCGGCGGCGTGCAAATATCCACGAAATCGATCTCAACGCCGGCCGCCAGTTCCGCGATCGTGGCAAAGGTCGCCATCCCCGCCCGTAAATCCCGGGCCGCCGCCCGCCGTTCTTCCGTTCGATCGACTACCGCCACGATCTGCGCGTCGCGACATTTCGCGTAGAGCGGCCAGTGCCCATTCCGGGCGACCTCGCCGAAGCCGATTATCGCACCTCTTAGCACGCGTTTATTCCGCTTCAAGGCGCTCCAGCGCGCGATCGATAATCAGCCAGGGCGGAAGCCGCCTGCTCCGCCGAGAGAATGAGCGGCGGATGGATGCGGACTCTCGGGGTGTAACTCATCATGATCAGGCCATCGGCGAGACAGGCTTTGAAGAACTCGATGCATTTCTCTTTGGGCAGGAGCGCCTTCGTCTCCTGATCGGAAACCAGATCGAATCCGATCAACAATCCCTGCCCGCGAACGTTGCCGATGGACCGGTGCCGGGCTGCGAGCGTTTGCAGTCCTTCGCGCAGGATGCGTCCAACTTTGGCCGAATTCTCGACCAGTTTGTCGGACAAGATGGTTTGGATCGTAACCAGAGCCGCCGCCGCCGCGAGTGGATTTCCGCCGTAGCTGGATGAGGAGGCGCTGGGCAGCGAGAACGGCTTCGCCGCCATGATCTCATCCGTTGAAACCAGGGCGCTCACGGGAAAACCGGAGGCCATTCCCTTGCCGAGAGTCATGATGTCCGGAACCACGTTGTCGCTGTCGCACCCAAACAGGCGGCCCGTACGGCCGAAGCCCGTGATCATTTCGTCGGCGATCAGGAGCGCGCCGTACTCCTGCGCAACTGCGTGCACATCGCGGAGAAACCCCGGAGGCGGCACGATATTGCCGGCTGTTCCCTGAATTGGTTCGATGACGATCGCGGCGGGTCGTCCGCCTGCGCCGCCCTCAACCACGCGCCGCAGCTCGCCGATCGCATGTTCCCGGCACTCTGCCTCCGAGCCTGCGAACCGCGTTGGGTCGGCGTAAGGGGCGAGATGATGGCCCGCCGGCAGCGGCCCGATCAAGTCCTTCCAATCCACATCCGAGATCGGAAGGACGCCCGCTGTTTTCCCATGGAAGCCACCGGTAAAACCGATGATATCGGTCCGCTTCGTGTAGGAGCGAGCCAGGCGAATGGCGGCTTCCACCGCCTCCGCGCCACCGCTAAAGAACTGCGTACGCGCCAGCTCACCCGGCGCCAACTCTGCAATCAGCCTAACGAGTTCGGTCCGTGGCCGCGAAGTGAAACTGCCGACCGAGACCGCTCCAAGTTGTTTCGTCAGCGCGGCGATGTAACCGGGATGGGCGTGGCCGAGACTGGCCACCGATACCCCGGCGTTCAGGTCCAGATAAGTGTGCCCATCCAGATCTGTCAGGGTTGCGCCCTCTCCGCGCTCAATCGCCAGCTCGGATAACAAAGCGATCGTCTGCAAGCCCGGCGCGATGAATTGATGTTCCTGGTCGAACAGCATTTTCGTCCGCGCCTGGGATTGAGGCTGAAGATCATGCAGCATGGGCTCGCCTCGTGATAAAATCCGCTATCGCATAGGAAGCTCGCTCGCGGCAGGGCGCGAACGATGGCCAGTCATTCAAATCGATAAGCGTCAGCTCACCGGAAGAGGAGATGATGACGTCCCCCCCGAAAATATGAAGACCCGCCGCCGTGGCAGCTCGCTGGGCGAGGCCCTCCAGTGCGACAACATTGAATGGGTATTTGCGAGCTTCCCCCGAATAGAACCAGTGAAAAAATCCACCGGCGACGCCATAGAATTTTATCTCGTCGCCGGGCCGATGCGTTTGCAGCGCCGCCCGCGCAATGCCGCGCTTTGCGAATTCAGCCATGCCGGCGTCGAGGCGCTCCATTGAATCGATCCATTGCACATCCGCGGTGACCGAGGCGTGGACATCGCCTCGCTTCAACCAGATGCCGCCATTGAGATCGAGTAATCCCAGGTCCGCCTTTTCTCTCGTGCCGATCAATTGCGTTTCCGGAAACGAAACACCGGCCCGGACCATCAACGCCGGCAACCGGTCGCGATGAGTGTTCAGGGCGGCTTGCGGGCTGTTGATGATCCTGGCGCCCTGGCGCTCCCAGCCAGCCAGGCTTTCCAGCGATGATCTCCCCTGGCACATCGAAAAGATAATGGCCGCGTCCGCGCGGCGACCCTCCGCCTCTTCGAGGGTGCTCAGGTCCACGGTGAAATCGCGTTCCCGCAGCCGATGCGCGATCTGATCGAGCAGCAGCACATCGTTCGATAAATGTCGGCCCGGTGAATATTGCCTTTCCCGGTATAAGCCCAGCAGCCGTTTCATACCGCACTGCTCCGGAGAAATTCTTCCGCGATCCGGATATCACCGGGGCGATCGACATCAATCGCTTGCTCAATCGGGATGCCCGCAAGGTGGTAGCCGCGGTCGAGCAGACGCTCGAGAAAAGTTCGAAGCGCATCGACTCCTTCGCGTCGGGCCGCTTCGGCTTCGCGGAGAATCGAACCGCGCACCGCATAAACTCCAGCTGTCGCCTGATCGGAGGGCGCCGCCGCCCGACCGATCGCGATGATGCGCGAATCTCCTGGCGCAGTCCGCACGAGCAGTGGGTTTTCGTCATTTCCGGGCGAGGCGAGCGCGAGCGTCACAGCCGCCTGCTCGAGCCGCCGCGCTTCCGCGAGGAATCGGGAATAGGTCTGCGCGCCAGCCACGGTGTCGACGGTCGAAATGAGAAAGGGTCCGTCATCTCCATTCGCCGCGAGCGTCTCGACCAGCCGAAGGAAGCTATGCATCGAAGTGGGCGTGGTCTCGACGATCCAGCGAAGCGCGAAGGGCCAATCCATCGCGGCAACATGATCGCGTACGGCAAGGGAATCCTCGTTGATGATGACGACGACTTCCGAGGCAGCAGCGTCGGCCATCGAGTTTAGAACGTGCTCGATCAAAGTCCGGCCGGCCACTTTCACGAGCGGCTTCAGACGATTTGATTGCGTCCGCAATCGTTCGCCACGGCCTGCGGCCAGCACGCCCGCTCTGAGCGAAAAATTATTGGAGGCGCTCATTCTACTTCCAGCCGGAGGGAGAGCGGTTCATGCCAGCGCCAGGGGAGCTGCCGCCAAAGCCGCGGGGAGATCGGCGAGCCGGCGAAGTTGAAGATCGACGATCGCTGGATCGGGACACTCGCGAGGCTCTGGGCCCTGGAGCCAGGCGGTTTTCATCCCTGCTTTTTTCGCCGGCAAAACGTCGCGCTCGAACGAATCGCCTACCATCATCATCCCGCCAGGATCGCCTCCCATTTTTTCAGCGGCATGATGAAAGATCGCCGGGTCCGGCTTGAAGAGTCCCACCCGCCGCGAATCGACGATCACCGCCAGGTAAGGGTCGAAGCCAAAATCGGCGCAGAGTTTCTCGACATTGCCGCAGCCGTTGGAGATCACACCCAGTTCAAAACCGCGTTCAGCCAAATTCGCGAGTAACCGGGCATTCGCAGTGACGGCTTCGCGAACGGGCGCGATGAAACCTTTGACGAGATGTTGTGCCAGCTGCGGATTATTCAATCCGAGATGTTCCAGCTGCCATTTCACGTGGAGCTCGATCATTTGCGCGAGGTTTGCCGCTGCAATGTCTTCGTCCAGGGCGGATTTTCGCTCTGCCTCATCGAAGGCGCGGCGAATCGCATCGCGCGAGAATTCCACGCCGAAATCCTGGTAGAGGGCCAGAAAGCGTTCCAGCCAATGCCACCCGTCGCCGTCGAGGGTGCCGCCCATGTCGAAAAAGATCGCGCGAATCATCGAATCAGTTGGTTACAGTCCCGCGAGAAATTTGCGGTCCGCGTTCCGCTGCCAGAGCCAGAGCGCGATGAAACCCAGGTTCATGGGCAGCAGAACGAACGCAAAAAACAATTCGGTCCGGTGCAGGCATACCAATACACCGATGGCACAGAACCGGGTATTGTCTCCGAGCAAGTTCCAACCCCAGATCGGCCCATAAAAACACTCCCGATATCGAGCCCGATCCTCGTCCGAGACCAGTCCTGCGATCGACCGGGTGGCGAGCGCGGCTTCGACCTGCGCGTGCAAACCGATCAAGCAGCGTTGCATCATCAAGTATCCGAGATAGAGCCACCTCACCCATGACGGAACCGTGGCCGGATCGTCCCCCGGCGCGCGGCCTTCAATCACAACCGAGATGTATGCAGTCCGATGATAGTCATACATCTGCGCGTGCATCGCGGCCGATATCCCGGCCAGCCACATCCAAATTAGAACGGAACTACTTTCGCCCCGATGGAGCATGCCCCCGGCGATCGCGAAAAAGATCGCCGCATGCGTGACGTATCCGGCGGCGCCATCGAGCACGCGGCCCAGCTCCGTAACCTGCCCGGTTGTGCGCGCGAGCTGCCCATCCGCGGAATCGAAAATGCCGTGAAGAACGAGAAGCGCGAAGGCGAATGCGCCGAGACGTTCGTCGTAGAGCAGCGCGCCACCGGCAATGCCGGCCAATGCACCGATGACGGTGAGATGGATCGGCGTCATGCCGACGGTGCGTCCGGCACGAACGATGACTGAGCCCAGGGGGCGGAAAAAATAAGCGTCCGCCAGCTCTTCGATTTCGGACGCTTTGGAAGCGAGATCTTGCGCAATAAGAGGCTGGCCGACAGGTGGCGTCACAAGGCCGATGCTAGTACCTAGTTTTTGCCTCCGCTGCAACCTCCAAGGAGCGGCGGTTTGAAACCGCCGACCTATTAAAACGGCGATTGAAAATGGCCGCTCCTTGATGCTGGCTCAGGGGCCGCGTTGAAGACATGATTCTGCCGTGCCGCAGATCGAAATCATCCGGGTTGGTTCGCGCGCCGAGCGAAACGCCTTCATCAAATTTCCCTGGCGGATCTATGCGAACGACTCGGCATGGGTGCCGCCGCTCCTGCTCGAACGCAAAAAATTCCTGAATCGCCAGAAGCATCCATTTTATGAGCACGGCGATGCCGCGCTTTTTCTGGCTCGGTCGGGTGGCGAAATCGTCGGGAGGATCATGGCGAGCGACGATCCGAAATACAACGCGCTCCACCAGTCGAATGTCGGCTGCTTCGGAATGTTCGAATCGATCGACGACCAGGAGGTCGCGAACGCGCTCTTCGACGCGGCGGCGGCCTGGATTCGTCAATCAGGTCGTAACGAGATGATGGGACCGATCGATTATTCGACGAACTACCTCTGCGGCCTGCTGGTCGATGGCTTTCAGTTTCCACCGACGCTTCTGACTTCGCACAATCCACCTTATTACCCGGCCTTGATCGAGGGATGGGGTTTCGAGAAAGCGATGGATCTGTATGCCTGGGGATTGGTCGATCCCACGCAAGCAGCGACTCGATTGCGACGATTGGCGTCTGGCCTGAAAACGAAGCGTAGCGACGTGACTATCCGACCGGCCAGTCTGGCTGACCTGCCCGAAGAAGCTCGAAGGATTCGGGAGATTTACAATCAAGCCTGGCGGAATAACTGGGGCTTCGTGCCGTTCACCGAGAAGGAATTCGAGTTCATGACGGAGGACCTGAAGCCGATCCTGGTGCCGGATTTCGTCTGGCTCGCGGAGATGCAGGGGAACCCGGTTGGTTTCATTCTTTGCCTTCCCGACATCAACGAAGCGCTTGGGAAAATTAACGGACGCCTGACGACCTTCGGCTGGCCGATCGGGCTGGCGAAACTTCTCTACTACAAGAGCCGGATCAAGAGGGTCCGACTCGTTGCGCTTGGCGTCCTGCCGAAGTATCGCCGGAATGGTATCGCGGAAATGCTTGTTCTGCGCACGATCGAAGAGGCAATGATCAAGAGAGGCTTCGTGGGCGAAGCCAGTTTGATCCTGGAGAACAACCTGCTCATGAACCGATTTCTCGCAGCGATCGGCCTTATCAAGGAAAAGACCTATCGAATTTATCGGCGCGGTCTGAATGGGAAAGGATTGGAGTGACGCTCGAAATTCAATTTCGCCGCCTTCTGATCGTCGCGGATGAATCGGCGGATTGGATAGTCGCGGGGTTGCGACAGCTCGAGCGCCTTGCCCTTTCGGTCGATGAGTTTGCCTTGGAAAACAAGGAGACCGCGCCTGTTCTCGTCTGCATCTTCTGGCGGCCGGACCTTGACCAATCCCAGAGATGGGTGCCGGCGAATGAGCGGCTGACCATGGTTGCTTTCACGACCGATCTCGACGGCGGGCCTTTCGATCTGGTTCTCAGCACCCGCTTGTTTCTCTATCGCGGGGCCATGAGAGCGTTAATCTCGAAGGGACGTGCTTCCGCACGTCCCAATACTCCTGAGCAGGCGTTTTCTGAGATTGGGGACGTGCCGAAGCACGTCCCTCCGAGTGAACAGGAATATTGGGAAGGCTTTTTTCGCCGGGTGGAAGCGTCGCCCGGCTTGCGGGCTGGGGCGTGGGAATACATTGCGGATGGCGAACAGATCGACGGGATCGAGGTAAGATTCCTGCGTGGGAGCGGCAAGTCTCAGGACGGGTTCGTCTCCCGTTTCTTGAATCGTCCGATCTCCCGCGTGGTAACGCGCCTTCTCCTGAGATTTCCCACCACTCCGAACGCGTGGACCTTATTGATCTCTCCGATCCCGGTCGTCGCAGCGCTCATTCTGCTCTACGGCACCTATGGGTCGTTCCTTTGGGGTCTCGTCCTCTTTCACGTCTTTAGTGTCCTGGACGGGTGCGACGGCGAGATCGCGCGCGCGAAGTTTCTTGAGAGCGAACGCGGACGCCGGCTCGACGATCTTTTCGATATTCTCAGCCATATTCTGCTCGTGATCGGGTTGGGATTTGGACTCTCCCGGCAAGCGAATCTGGCCGGGCACTCCGGCTGGTTCTACCTGCTCGAAGGGCTCGCTGCGGCCGCTTTGATCGGCGCGAATGAAGTTTACCTCGCAGCGCGCAAGCCTGGCGTAAACGAGGTGACGCCAAAGTCGTTAGGCGCCACGCTCTATCCGCGACATCGCGAATTGGTAGAGCGTTCCGGGATATTGCTTCTCGGCGAAAAGTTCGCTTTCTGGCTGATCCAGCTAACCAAGCGGGATGTCGCCATGCTTCTGTTTGTTCTCCTTGCGGCGATAGGACAGCCGGCCTGGATTTTGCATCTGCTCTTCAGCGTTACGGCCATTAGTCTGGCGCTCGCGTTGAAGGCCCATCGCCATGCTTCCAGGTAGGAATGGCTCTCCGAGCCGTCCGACTATTCTGAGGGACGCGTCAGCAACAAAGTCGGACGCATCGGAGATGCGTCCCTACCTGAAAAGGCGCGCTGCTTCCTGCTCGGCGCGCGCCAGCATTTCCGGCGTGTCGACGTCCTGCCACCAGGCGTCGCCGATATCAATGGCCAGCGCTTTCCTGTCCTCAGCCATGAGCCGGACGCCATCGGCCAGACTACAATCGCCCTCGTTGAGCGCGCGGTGCAGGTAATCAAACAGGACGTTGGGGCAGAGAAAAATTCCTGTGTCGATTGCGTTGTAGTCTTCGAGCTGTTTGCCGATCGCGGCGATCAAGCCATCCTGCGTCCGCACTTTCATCGCGTCGTCTAAATCGAAGATCGCGCCGATTTTCTGATCGACGGCCAGGTTTAATCGGCTGAGGTCCGCCTGCACCACGAGTTTGTTGAGAATCGAAGATTGAAAAAGATGATCCCCCATAACGAGGAAGAAAGGCGCGTTCACTTTTCCCGCCGCGGTCAGGAGTGAGACACCGTTTTGTTTCCGCCAGTTCGGGTTCGAGATGGGATGAAACCGCATGTGGGCGGGAAGAAGCGGCGCCACCGCGGCGGCCAATTCCTCGCCGTTGGGACCGACCACGGCATGCACGGCCTTCACGCCGATCTTGTCGAAGGAATCGATCGCGTAGGAAATCAACGGCCGGCCGGCGATGGGGATCAGCGGTTTGGCTATTTGATCCGTCGAGCCGCGGAGACGCGAGCCGGTTCCCGCCATAAGAATGACCGCGTCGGTGATGCTCAAGCGTTACAACCCGTAATATTTCTTTAAGCCCCAAATCGCCACGCGCTGCGGCAGAAAACGGAAGAGGAGCGGAGCGACGACGGCCTGAAATGGATCGCCCACCGTCACCCGCGGTGGCGGACTCGTGGCGTCGATCAGCTTCGCAATGCGACCGGCGACCAGCTCGGGCTCGGGCGCGGCTTTCATGTTTCGATCGATCGCACGCCACGCCTGGCTGGCGCGCGCGGCGTAACGCGGATCCCCGCTCTCCGTTTTGGCGACCGCGTCATTGAAATCGGTGTGGATATCGCCCGGTTCGACGTCAATGACGCGAATGTCCGACCTTTCGAGTTCCAGTTGCAACGTCATGGTGAAGGAAGCCATCGCAGCTTTCGCCGCGTTGTAGGCGCTCATGAACGGAATGGGCAACCGCGAAGCGAGCGAGGTGACGTTAATAATGCACCCACTCCCGTTGGTCCGCATTGCGGCCAAAGCGAGGCGGCACAACTCGATGTGCGCGAAGACGAGTGTTTGAAATTGGGTCTGCACCGTCTCCGCCGAGAGAAATTCCGCGGGCCCGAAATGACCGCTGCCAGCATTATTGATCACGACGTCGAAGCGCCCCGCTTCACGCAGGGCGGCGTTGAAACTC
Organism: uncultured Verrucomicrobiae bacterium; assembly: GCA_963850015.1. Taxonomy (GTDB): domain Bacteria; phylum Verrucomicrobiota; class Verrucomicrobiia; order Chthoniobacterales; family UBA10450; genus AV80. Next base: position 2,401,043 of record CAWKJF010000002.1, on the reverse strand, counting down.
TCACCTAACGACACATTGTCGCTCAGGTCGAGCCGAACGGGATGCAGGCGCGGCAACTGCGGTATCCGCGCGACATCACGCGAGGTTCCCCAGACTTCATCGCCGCGGCCGGCCAGCAGCTTCGCCGTGGCCAGGCCGATCCCCGAACTCACGCCGGTGATGAATACACGTTTCATGGCGCCAACCCGCTCATGCCTGGGTCGCGGAGCGGCGGTGATATAACCACGCTCCACCGTAAACCAAAAGGAACGCGCCGCTGGCCGCGAGTTGACCTGCAGTGCCGTCGATCATCGCGTAACAAGCGAGGGCGGGGACCGATGCAATAAACGCGGCGATCAAAGGATGTCCGATGTCTCCCCACGGATTGCGCCAGCGAAAAACCATTCGCAACGCGCGATAGCGGAGGATTCCTTGCAGCACGTACGGAAGCAGAATGCCGAAGGCCGCGCCGGTCACGCCGAATCGGCTGATGAGCCAAAGATTCGCGGTTAGCGCGACGACGCAGGTGACGAGCGAGTTCAGCAAATTCAGCCGCGGTTTTTGCACCATGATCACGGTTTCGGCCAGGCTGACGAAGGCATTGGTGGCGCAAGCGAGCGCGACGATGCCGAGCCACATTCCACCCTGTCGAAACGCGGGCCCATAAATCCCGAGAATGACGGAACCGGCGAAGACCATCACCGCCACGAGCGGCAACAGAATCCAGAGCATCCATTGTGAGACGCGCGAGAACGCCGTCGCGGCGTGCGCCTGGTTGCCACCGGCCGTCAGGCCGGCCACGATCGGGGCGAAGATCGGATTGAAGGCCTGGTTGACCTTGCGCAGGCCGCCGGCGACTTCGACCGCCGCGCCGTAAATCCCCAGCGTGGTCAGCGTCACGCCGGGGGCGCGTCCGACAAAACATCCCAGCATGACAACGTCGAGACGAACGATGACAGCGTTGAGCAAGTCGTAAGCGCTGATGGGCGCGGCGTAGGCGAGCAGCCGGCGGGATTCGGGGCGATAAGAAAAGGTCGCCGGGCGGGGCGGGGCCGAACGAAAAAGTGACGCGGCCAAAAACAGCGCGACGATCCCTGACGCTCCCATCCCCACGATGACCGCGATTTCCGGCGCGAAAGTCTTCAGTCCCAGCGAAAGCGCGGCGAGGAACGCGAGGGTGGTCACGATGGTTTCGGTGAGGCCGCGCGAGAAAATGTCGTGCCGCATCACTTTCATGCCGCGCGAGACCGCGGTGTTGATGCGATACAAGGCGACTCCCGGCATCGCGCAAAGCATCACGGAAAGGGCGAGCGCCATTTGTGGATCAAGGCCCAGCCGGGGGCCAAAAAGACGAACGATCGTGACCGAGACGACCGCGAGGATGGCGCATTGAACCACGCCAAGAAAAACAGCGAGCCGAAAGAGAGCGCCGCTGCGAGCGCGGTCGCCGGCGGCCTCGGCCCGCGCGATGAACGTGATGATGGTGTCGTCGAGGCCGAAGATGCCGATCTTGCTCACGAGATCGGTCGTGGCCCACGCGACGGAGAAAATGCCGAGCGCGGCCGGACCGAGCAACCGGGCCACAAGGAAGGTGAAGATGCCCCGGAAATTCGAGGCGAGCAGCGCGATGAGATTCGTCCAGGCTCCGTGCTTCAGTTCTGCGGCATAATCGGCGGGCGCGTTTCCCCCGAGGTCTCCGGGAGGAGTAATCGGACGCACCATCGTTTCGGCAGCAGTCATGGGGCGCGGGTGCCGAAGGCCAGCTTCATCGGTGGCCGCGCGGATGACTTCCGACAATCAGTCCATCCTGCATCTCGTGGATCCAATCGCACGCTTCGGCGATTTCAGGATTGTGCGTCACCAGGAGCAAAGCTTTTCGCTCTTCCTGCACAATTCTTTGGAGCAATTCGAAGGCGCGCCTGGAATTTGCGCTGTCGAGATTTCCAGTAGGTTCGTCGGCCAGGATGACGCTGGGGTTGTTAGCCAGCGCGCGCGCCACGGCCACGCGCTGTTGTTCGCCGCCGGAGAGGTGACGGCTTGGCCGCTTCAATTTGCTGCCCAGGCCGACGGCCGCGAGCAAGTGCGCGGAGCGTTCGTGCATCTCCGGCTCGCTCAGGGTGGCCAGGCGCCGCATCGGGATCATGACGTTTTCCTGGGCGGTGAAATCCTCGAGCAGGAAATGGAATTGGAAGATGAACCCGAGAAGTTCATTCCGTTTTTTGGCCAGGGCGTCGTCCTCCAGGTGTGAAACGGCCTCGTTTTCGATTGTGACCCAGCCGCTGTCGGCCTGGTCGAGCAACCCGAGGATGTAAAGCAGAGTGCTCTTGCCGCAGCCGGAGGGCCCGACGACGGCGTGCACGGTGCCGCGCTCGAGTTGGAGCGACACGCCGCGTAACGCATGCACGCGCGAATCCTCCTCGCCGAGAAACCGTTCGATGCCTTCGCAACTGAGCGAAACTTCGGCGTTCATGCATTTTAGGGTAGCTTCACTCGCCACGGCAGTGAAACCTTTTTGCTCTGCCTTCTCTGCGAAATGGAATCGTCGCGTCCGCAATTAGTCATCCTCGCCAATTCTCCGCACGCGCTCGGCGCCTTCTTCGGCATTTCACTCTTGGAACGGTTGCTTCGGGTCGTGCAACGGCTCGGATTCCGTGAAGCCATCATTCTTTCCAATTCGCCGGACGAGATAGAAGCGCATTTGGCGAAGCCGTCTTGGGCGCGCGCGGAGGTCGCGCTGAGCTTCCGTTCGCGAGGTTCGGGGGCTGTGCAGGTGAGCGAAGTGGCCACCGGCCCCGGCCGGATCCTGGTGGTCTCGGCCGGATTTTATTATGACGCGCGTTTGTTGAAGGCGCTCGCCGAACAGACGACGACCACGGCGCTGGTGGATTCCGCTCCACCTCCGGAATGCCTGTCGTTATGGAAGGATCAAGGCGGCGTCTTTCGCGCCGCTGGGTTGTTGGAGGGAGGCTGGCTCTCTCGTCAGGATCATACCGCCGGGTTGATGGATCAGCTTTCTTCCGATGCTGCTACCGGCCGGGTTGAAGCATGCGATGCGGCAAGACAGCCGACGTATGTGCCGGCTCTGCGCAAACACGTCCGCCCAGTCTTTTTTCCCGCGCCCTCGCCGGATCGGATCGCACTGGCTGAACGATTCCCGCGCGATGTCGCGCAAAACGGCGTCCTGGATTTCCCCGGGTTCCTCGACTCGCCACTCGAGGATTGGATTGTCGCGCGCCTTTGCCGCACTTCCATCAGGCCGAACCAGGTCACGTTCATCACCATGCTGATCGGCCTGGTCGTGACCGCGCTGTTCGCGACCGGCCATCTGTGGTGGGGGGTGGCCCTGGCCTACGCGATCGAAGTCCTAGATGGCGTGGATGGAAAGCTGGCGCGAACAAAGGTGGAAACGACGGTGGCGGGCGAGTGGGAACACGTCGTCGATTATTGCATCGAGTTATCCTGGTGGACCGCGCTCGCTTTTCACTTTCACACGGCGAACCTGGCCTCCGCGTATTGGCTGCTCGTTCTGCTCGTTGGCTCCGACCTGCTCGATCGGCTGGCGAAACGAGCAGTGAAAAAGAAAGTGGGCCGCAATCTGGATGACGTCTCGAATGTCGATCGCTTCGTCCGTTGCATCGGCGGACGGCGGAATATCAATATCTGGATCCTGATCGCCGCGCTGGCTCTCGGCGATGCCGCGAATGGATTTGTCCTGATTTGCTGGTGGGGCGCCGCCACCGCCGCGGCGCATGTCGTGCGCGCGTTCCAGATTCTCAGGTAGGGACGCTTCTCCGAAGCGTCCGACTATTCTGATAACGCGCTAGCAGCTGGAAAAGTCGGACGCCTCGGGAGAGGCGTCCTTACCTGATTTCTCAGACTGCAGCGGGTTGGACAGGTTGCGTTGGCTCGGCCGGTTCCGATCTACGGACAGCCTGCTTGATCAGACCGGGAATGCGCCTCGCGCGCGAGACGATCTCCTTGGTGATCACGCTCGCCGGTTGTTGCACCAGCAATGACGTGCTCACCGCGCAATAAACACCGCATCCCGCCTGGCAACTCTTCTTGCGATTATTCGCATACAGGTCGTCCAGGGTGATATCCATGATGTGCTTTTCCGTGTGCACCATGCTGCAAATCCAAAACTTCCCCTGCGCGGAAACGAAGAACAGCTTGTAACCGGCGTTGCAGGTCCACTCGACCGGCTCGTTGCGCAAAAGGCTCTTCTGGTAGCTCAGGATCGCTTCGTTGGTATGGATCTTTTCGCCGCGGCGCTTCCGCTCGATCATCGAATCCACGAACGTCTCGAGCTCCTCCTTCGAGCCGCGCTCGACGCGAAAGCGGTTGAGCGGATCGGCATGGACCAGGCGGACCTCGGTCGGGATTCCGCGAGACAATCCAGTTTCCAGCACCGCCTTTGATTCCGGCAGCGTGTCCGCGCAAATCACGCCGGTGATATGCAGGCTGATCTTGGAATCCTTGAAGTAATCAAGCTTCGGCAAAATCGTTTTGAACGATTTCTTCGTGATCGCACTCGGCGTCATGCGATCGACGCTGATTTGCATGACCTGCAAGCCAGCCTCTTCCAATTCCTTTAACTTCGCGCGGGTGAGAAGAAATCCATTCGTCGTCAGGCTGGTGGCGAACCCGAGTTCGCGGCAGTAGCGGACGATCTCGACCACGTCCGGATGCATGAGTGGTTCGCCGCCCACCAACGCGATGCGCATGGTTCCCAGATCGCGGATCTTCCGGATCCAAAGCTTAAGATCCTCGAGCTTCGGGTGCGGCTTTGAGTTGTCGTACTCCGTGCAGTAGGAGCAATCGAGGTTGCATTTATCGGTCAGGTAAAGGCTGCACTGCAGCGGCTTGCGATCGAAAAGGCGCTTGCCGGATTCGAGCAGGTTATAGCCCGAAAACTCGCGGCCGATCTTATCGAGCAAATTCATTCGACTTCCAGCGGACCTCGACCTTACGAGGCGTGGCCGTTTCTGTCATCCTCAATGTGGAACGGCCTCTTCACGGAACGATCAATAGAAAGGGGTTTACTGGCGCCACCGAACCCGGCACTCTTTCCGGCTTATGAAGTTTCTCCTAGCCGCCGTTGTTGTTCTTCTCCTTCCCCTCCCACTCTTCGCCAAGCCCGATTCCCCTCCGGCAAAATCGCGCACCATCCGGGTCCTGAAGAATCCGCGCACGATCCAGAATTTGGCCAACTTTCCGTTGCCAACGTTGAAAATGAGCTTGAGCCCGAAGCTCTATAAATCGCTGAGCGTCTCGAATGTAGACGCCTGGGTCGTGGTGCAGCTCCCGCCCCATGGCGGCGAGGGCAAGATCATCCACTCGGAAGGCGGCGGTGTTTTCGATAAGATGGCCCTCCTCATGGCGACGTCATGGGCTCCCACGTCATACAACACCACAGAAAGCCGGCTCAAGACGGGGCCCGCGCTTCAGGTCCATTTACTCGTCTATAAAGTGGTGGACGGCCTCATGGCCGTGAACTTCGCTGCCAATGACGAATCCTATTATGCCGGTCGCGCCTACAGCGACGTCTGGGTTGGCCTCTGGCATGGCGGAAAGTGGACGAAGATCGGGGGGACAAAGGTGGTCCGGGAAACGGAACCGTACTATTGAGATCACGCCCCGTTTTCGCCGGGGTTCACGAGGCCAGTAAGGGGTCACGAAGATGGGGAGACGCTCGCCGCGGTGAGTGTCTGACGTGTGGGAACAGGCGCTTGGCACAGGCGCCTCTACAGCCTAAGCGCTCGAGCCGCGGATCGTCGCGACCGGAGCGAGAAGTGCGGCGCGGCGCGCCGGAACGTAGCTGGCGATGAAGACCGCTATGATGGCCAGGATGGTGGCCCAAAGATAATGCCGCCAATCCCACGTGACCAGAAAGTGGTTCGCGTAAATCAATCCGCGAACCCGGATCGGGATTTGCGAGACGCCCCAGGTAAAAAGCGCGCCGACCAGGCACCCGATGAGTGAGCCGGCCAGGGCGATCATGGCGCCCTGCCAGAGAAAAATGGAGGAAATGTCGCGGGCGCGATAACCCATCGAGCGGAGGATGGCGATTTCCTTGATCTTCGAGAGGACCGACATCGTGAGGACGTTAAAGATCCCAAACCCGGCCAGCAGGATAATCAGCGAGACGGTGATGCCGGCGGAAATCCTGAGGGTGAGAAAAAGCTGAAGGTTGGCCTCCTCACGCTCCTGCCAGCTTTGCGATTCGTGTTGGAAGAGCGTTTCGAAAGCGCGCGCCAGGGCCGGCGCCCGGGCGGGATCGCGCAATTTGTAAACGATCATGGAAGCGGGGAACGGTTTGCGCAGCAAAGTCTGCGCGACCCGCGCGTGCGAATAGATGCGGGCGGAATCGACGACGCCCACGCCACTGTGCGCGATGGCCGCGACGGTGAAGCGGCGATACTCTCCGCCGGGCGAAAGCAATTGGATCGCATCGCCCGCGCCCACTTCGAGAGCGTCCGCCAGACGCGAGCCGACTATGACGGAGTTCGGATTATTGCGAAAATCCTCGAAGCTCCCGGCGTTGAGCTGCTGCGCCAGGTTGGTGGTTTGAAGATGGAACGCGGGCTCGATGCCGAAGAGATCGGCGGTGGCGTTCTCGAAGCCGGCGCGCGCACTGAGCGTCCCACGGAGGACGGGCGAACAGGCGGCCACGTCCGCAAATTGGCGGCTGATGCGCATGATTTCCCGCGCGTTGGTGATCCCGCTAAGATAATGACGGCCTGGCGTGGTGCCATTTTTGACTGAGCTCTTCGGCGGGACCATGAGCGCGGCGGCGCGGGGTTCGAAGCGCGAGCGCAGGACGAGGGCGCCGTTACTTCCGAGGGTGGAATCGATGAAGCTCTTGGCGAACCCTTGCGTTTGCGCCTGGGTGCAAATAAAAATCGCCACGCCGAAAACAACGCCGCAAAGGCTCAGGACGAAGGCGCGCTTGCGGTGACTGAGGAAGCGCAGCGCAATGTAGAGGGTCGGCGTCACCGTTGCTCGGACGGAGCCGGGATTCTGGCGACTCTTTGCCGGACAATTCTCCCGGGCCGCAGTTTATCTTGATCGGAGAGCACGGCGCGTTCGCCTTCGGAAAGGCCCGAGACGATCTCGGAAAAATCGAGGGTGCGATAACCGATCTTCACCGTGCGGGACTGGACGACATTGTTTTTTACGACGAGCGCCTGATCGACCACCAGGGCGCGGGTGGGGAGGAGGAGAACATTTTGGTGCGTGCCGGTGATGATATTCATCTCACCGGTCATCCCGGCCATGAGGTTTTCGGGCGGATTTTCGAGATCCAGGACAATCGTATAACGCTGGGTTTCGGGATCAGCGGCCGGTTGGATGGCCGAAACTTTGGCGCGGAACTGGCGGGTCCGGAAGGCATAGACCTGCACGACCGCTTCCATTCCAACCTTCACTTCGCCGACATCCTCTTCGTCCACTTCTCCACGCACGTAATTTTTCCGGGATGAAACCGTGAAGAGCTCAGCCCGCTCCGCGACCAGCTCGCCGTCGATGGTCTTGATGGCGGTGAGCAAACCGTCCACCGGCGCGCGGATTTCCGAGTTCTTCAATTGCGCCTCGAGTTTCTTGGCAGCGTTCTCGAGCATCGCCAGGTTGCGATCGCGTTCGATCCTCTCGCTCTCCAGCAGACCGCGCAGGCGGTTCACTTCGCTCCGGGCCTTTTCGTATTCGACCGCCGGCACGTTGCTCAGCGCCGTCAATTTATCGAGACGGCTCAGATTGTCCTCGGCGACCTTGAGCGCTTCCGCGGAAGGCAGGGAAAGCTCGGCTCTTTGCCGCGCGGCCTGGAGATCCGCGCGAGCCTGCTTTAACTGACGGGCGGTGGCCTCATCGGCAATAGTGGCGAGCAACTGGCCTTTCTCGACTGTCGTGCCGACTGCGCCGCGGCCCGCCGACAAAGTTTCCGCCAGCTGAATAAACCCGGCGTTTTGCGCGCGGACGGGAACGAGAAGGGTGGGTTCGATGCGAACCGTCCCATAAACGGCGGAGATCGCCGTGCCGCGCCGGACGACCGCGATTTCCGCGACCGGCAAGGTGAGGAAATAAAAAAGCCCGAAGGCCAGCAACAAAGCGCCGGCGGTGACCCAGATAAGTTTCTTCGAACGCGGGAGCTTCAACTGCTGCACCTAATGCGAATTTCCCGCAGTGTCCTCGGAAAATTGAAAATAGCGGCCGGTCGCGCGGTCCCACTCAGCCCGGGCCACATTTTGTTGATACATGGTGGACAAGAGCGCGCTCTTGGTTTCCAGGAAACTGCTTTCGGCCGTGCGAAATTCCAACTGCGAGGAAAGGCCCTCGGCCAGAGTTCGCTGGACTACGTTGACGTTTTGCTCGGCGCTGGCCACCGCCGCGCTCAACGCTTTCCAACGCGCCTCGGCTGCATGCAGATTATTGTCGATGCGCCGCAACTCGAGCGAAACGTTTGCCTCTAATTGCCGCAGTGAAATTTCGTTCATCTCGCGGACGGCGCGGGCGCGCGCAACCCGGCCGCCGACTTTGCCGTTGTCCACGACCCGCCACGTGTAAGCCACGCCGGCGGACCCTTCCGAGGAAATGATATCGTCCGAACTGTTCCCGGAACCGCCATTCGCCTGGCGCACAGTTACGGGAATGTAAGTGCCCGCGAGCGTCGCATCGAGGGCAGGGTAATAGGCCGCCTCGATTATTCTCTGGTCTTCTTCCGCTGCGCGAACCAGGAGGCGCGCCAGGTTCAAGTCCGGCCGGCGCTGTAACGCCGCGGCGGTCTCGGCCCGCAGGTCGTAACCCACGCTCGCGAATTGCAGTTTTCCGTCTGGTCGAGTGACGCTGGCGGATGCAGCCACGTCCTCCGCCATGCATGTGGCCAGCGTGAGCAAAGCGCCCTGATAACCGCGGCGCACTTCCTCGATCCGCGGATTGAGTTCCTGCTCGAGCAATTGTGCGCTGGCCATCGCCCCCCGGTCTGACTGGCCGGCCTGGTAGCGTTCCGCCTGAGTGGTGACGTTATCGGCGAGGCGCTGCCGTTGGGCTTCGCCGAGCTCGCGCAACGAGTCGTTCAGGAGGGCGGTATAAAAGGCGATCCGCGTGGTGTGAAGCTGCTCGACAACCGCGACGTTCAAGCGCTGCTGCGCGAGCAGCACTTCGACGTCGCCGCGCCGACGCGACGCGGGCACGGCGGCGTTGAACAACGGTTGGGTGAAGAACCCGCGCACGAGTCCGAAAGGCTGCGTGTCCGGCTCGCCCGCACGATGCCCGCCCTGGACTCCGAGCAGGCCTTGCAATCTCGCGCTGGGAAGACCATTCGAGCGCAAGACGAGGCGCCGTCCGGCCGCCTGTTCGAGCGCTATTTTTGCTTCGAGAATGACTGGGTTTTTCTCGACCGTTTTCGCAAGCGCGGCATCAAGACTGATTGCGTTCGCGCTGGCCGCGCCGGAGATAAGCAAAGCAGTCGCGACAAGACGCAGTTTCATTTCGCGCCTCCCAAGGTTGAGGGCGGGGTGGCGATTTCCGCGACGCGTTTTCCGGACGAGGGATTCTCGGGCGCCTTCGCGGCGAATCCGAGTGCCTCCGGCTCGCGGGCGGACGCGCGGGCGAGCCGCGCCCGAGCGACGTTGTGCAGGTAGAATGCGCCCAGGCGCGTTGTCCGCGTGCGCGTCACGTCGGTAGCGGCTTGAAGAATATCAAGCTGAGTCCCTAATCCCGCGCCGAGATTCCCTTTGGCGATTTCAAGGGATTCATCGGCATTCTGCACATTGCGGGTTTCCGATTCGAGGAGGCGATCCGCCTGCTGAAGATCGAGAAAAGCGCTCCGCACATCCGCCGCGACCGACCGGCGTGCTGCGTCCAGGGCAGCGAGTGCGGCATCTCGCCGGGCGCTTGTGGCCTGCATGCGCCCCCGCGTGGCGAAGCCATCAAAGATATGCCAGGTCGCATTTATCCCCACGATGTAACCGTGGTTGAACTCCGGGCCGACCAGCGGGTCGCTTTCGCTATAGACCTCGTAACCGGTGAACGCTTCCACCCGTGGCCGCGTCGCGCTCCGGTCCAGGATCAATTGCTGGTTCTCGATCTCGACATCGATTTCTCGCGCCCGGATTTCCGGCCGGGTCACGTCGGCAAAGGCGAGACTTTCGTTCAAGTCCGGACGGCGCGGATGATATTGCAATTGCCCGGTGGCCTCGAAGCGCAACGGCTGGACGCTCGAGCGTGGATCCACCCCGATCAATTGACTCAAGCGGAGGTAGGAATTTTCCAGCCGTGTCTGCGCGTCGATCAGCTCGGGCTGTTCGTTGGCCAGGGCGACTTCCGCGCGGCTGACATTCAGGGCGCCCACGATCCCCGCCGACAATCGTTCCCGCTGCGTCCTAAGCTCTTCCTGCAAGACGCCGACGGATTGCTCGCGCACCCGGATTTTTGCGCGATTGAGCAGCACATCATAAAAGGCGACGCGCACATCCATCGAGACCCGATTGACGAGCGCCTGATACTCGAGCGTGCGCTTCTCCTCGATCAGGCGCGCGATGGCTCGTTGACTGGTGATCGCGCCGCCGGTGTAAAGATTCTGCACAATGCGGAGCGAGGCGTCGTAATCATCCGAACGCAACCGTGATGCCTCCTGGCGCTCCCTCTTGCGCAGCAACCCGCTCGAGACCACCGAGGGAAGAAACCCGGAACGCGCTTCCGTGACACCGCCACGAGCGGCTTCCACTTGTTTGGCGGCAATGGCGATTTCCGCATTCTGTTTTTTGGCGAGCGCGACCGCGTCCTCGACGGTGTAACTGGATGAGGCCGGGCTGACTTTTGCCGACGCCAGCAGAAAAATAACGATCCAGACACTGCGGCGCATGCGTTCTATCTCAGGGCCGGACCCTCGTTTTTTCAATAAAAATCCCATAACGTCGCCTCTATCTCATCCACAACAGGGGCGATCAGTCATAATCATACCGCTTCCGGATTGCGCCGCCCAAATATGACAATATTGTGACAACTTTCTTGCCCGCATCCCAAGGCAGCGGATAGCTTGAAATTTTCCTGCAATGAACAAAATCAGAATTGCCCTTGTTGGAGTGGGGAACTGCGCGAGTTCACTTCTCCAGGGCATCAACTTCTACCGGGATTCTTCCGGGAGCGGTGCTGATGTCGGGTTGATGCACCGGCGGATCGGGCCTTATCAGCCGCAGGATATTGAGGTTGTCGCCGCTTTCGACATCGACCGGAGAAAAGTGGGGTTGGACGCGGCCGAGGCGATTTTCGCGCCGCCGAACTGCACCAAGATCTTTTGCGAAAAAATCAGACCAACCGGCACCATCGTCATGATGGGCTGCGTGTTCGACGGCTATGCCTCGCACATGCGGGAATACGAGGCGAACCGCACCTTCCTCCCTTTGGAAAAGGAATCGACGCGCGAACAGATCATTGAGGAACTGCGCAAGTCCGGCGCCGAGATCATGGTGAATTATCTGCCGGTGGGATCGGAAGAAGCCACCCGTTTCTATGCGGCCTGCGCGCTTGAAGCCAACCTCGCCTTCGTCAATAACATCCCGGTCTTTATCGCGAGCGATCCGGTCTGGGCCAAACGGTTTGCGGACAAGAATTTGCCGATCGTGGGCGACGACATCAAGGCACAGATGGGCGCCACCGTTTTGCACCGGACGATTGTCGATCTCTTTCGGAAGCGTGGCGTAAAAGTCGAACGGACCTACCAGCTCAACACGGGCGGCAATACCGATTTTCTGAACATGCTCAACCGGGGCCGGCTGGCTTCGAAGAAAGCCTCCAAGACCGAGGCGGTGCAGTCGGTCATCGGTGAACGTCTCGCCGACGAAAATATCCACATCGGACCGAGCGACTACGTTCCGTGGCAGAACGACAACAAGATTTGTTTCATCCGGGTCGAGGGCAAGCTTTTTGGCGATGTGCCGATGGAACTGGACGTGAAGCTTTCCGTAGAAGACTCGCCCAACTCCGCCGGCGTCGCGATCGACGCCATCCGTTGCTGCAAACTTGCTCTGGATCGTGGCACGGGGGGCGTGCTTCTTTCCGCGTCCGCCTATTTTTCAAAACATCCGCCGGTGCAAATGACGGATGACGATGCGCATCGGGGCGTGGAAGAATTCATCAGCGGAGTTCGCGCCAGTTGACGATGTCACAGCGCTGGATCGCGATTTCGAGCGAGCAGGCGTATAGTCTGCCGCCGGATGAGGCGCGCTTTTCCCGATGCGAATTCTGCTGATTGAAGACGAAAAAAAGACGGCCGCCTTTCTGACCAAAGGCCTGCGCGAGGCCGGCTTTACCGTGGAGGTGGCCGCGGATGGAGCAACAGGGTTGGAGCTGGCGCGGGCGACGCGACATGACCTTCTGATCGTCGACGTGATGTTGCCCAAGCAAGATGGCTGGTCGGTCGTTTCGGAACTGCGCGCGGAGGGGATGCAGACGCCGATCCTCTTTTTGACCGCCCGCGACAGCGTCCGGGACCGGGTGAAGGGACTCGAGCTGGGGGCGGACGATTATCTGGTAAAGCCATTCGCGTTTTCCGAGCTGCTCGCTCGCGTGCGTTCCGTCTTGCGCCGGTCGCCCGCGCGCGAGATCGAAAACTTGCGCATCCAGGATCTCGAAATCGACACCCGCCGCCACAAGGCGGTTCGGGCCGGGGTTGCGCTTAATCTAACCGCCAAGGAATTCCTTCTCCTGGCTCATTTGGCTCGGTCCACCGGGGAGGTGGTTCTCTCGCACGGAGATCGTCGAGCAGGTTTGGGACATTAATTTTGAGACGGACACGAACGTTGTGGATGTGATGGTGCGGCGATTGCGGGCGAAGGTGGACGATCCATTCGAGACCAAGCTCGTCCACACCGTTCGCGGGGCCGGATATGTTCTCAAAGCCGGTTGAACCGCGGTCGATCGCTTCGCAACTGGTCATCCTCTTTACGCTGGCCGCGGCGTTCTTGCTCTGCTGCGGACTGGGCGTGTTGTACTGGATCTTTGTCCAGCACGCCTTCGAGGAAGACAGTGAAGTCCTGGCGGACAAGGTCCTGGCCCTGCGCGCCGATTTAAAGACAGCGAGCGATCCCAAGGCACTGAACGAAGAATTGAAAAGCCAGCACGCGGGCGGTGAACGGGTCGTTTATTGGGTGCGAGTGGTTGATTCCGAGGGTGGCCCGGTGGCCGAGACGCCCGGAATGAATGCCTTTCTGCCAGCAGGGCTCTTTCCACTGCCGGAGAGCTCGAATCCATCCGTAGGCAGACCGAGGGATTATCGAGTAGGCGGCAAATACTTCGCCCTGGTGACAACAAAGGAAGAGGTGGCCGGCCGGTCTTATGCAATGCAGGTGGCGCAGGATCGCTCAGGCGACGAGGAGTTTGTGAAGGAGTTCGGCGTCCTCCTCGCGGTTGTGCTTGCCCTCGGCACTCTCGCCTCGGCCGCAATAGCGATAACGGTTACGAAACGAGGGCTGCGGCCTTTGCGGGAAATGGCGCGCTCGGTAAAAAGCTTCGGCCCCGAGCGCCTGCACGAGAGAATCCCACCGGACGGATGGCCGCGGGAGCTTCGGCCTCTTGCGGTGGCTTTCGACGAGATGTTCGACCGGCTCGAAGACTCGTTTACGCGGCTTTCGCAATTTTCGGCCGACCTGGCCCACGAACTTCGCACACCGATTGCCAACATCCGGGGCGAGGGAGAGGTCGCCCTGACCCGCGCCCGGACGGCGGACGAGTACCGGGAAGTCATCGAATCGAGTGTGGGAGAATGCGAAAGGCTTTCGGGGATTGTCGACAATCTGCTCTTCCTCGCCCGCGCCGAAGCCGCGGAAGGACATATCCAGCGGACGCTGGTTGACGGGCGCGCCGCCGTCGAGAAAATCGCGGCCTTCCATGAACCGATCGCGGAAGAGCACCGAACAGCTATCACGTGTGCCGGAGAAGGGGAGATCCAGGCGGACCCCATGCTTTTTGGCCGGGCTGTGAGCAATCTGGTGGAGAACGCGCTGCGCTACACTCCGGCCGGAGGAACAATTCAAATCTCGATTGCAGCCGGCGCCACGCTTTCGCAAATCTCGGTGAAAGATACCGGCTGCGGAATAGCCGCCGAGCATTTGCCTCGCGTCTTCGATCGGTTCTATCGAATTGATTCGTCGCGCAGTTCGCAGGGCTCAGGCCTGGGTCTGGCCCTCGTGAAATCGATCATGGATCTCCACGGCGGCTCCGCCGTCGTAAAGAGCGAAATCGATCGCGGGACGGTCGTGACTCTTACGTTTCCGAATACAATCGGCTAATCCCGCGGCGCTCTCGCCGCAATGAAATCGGCGAGAGCTCCGGAAAACCGAGTGGGTTCGTTAGAACCTAATCTTGACGCCGCCGTAGTAATTCCGCCCATACGCGGGCAGGATGCCTTCGTCGCGGACTTCCGCCCAGAAATCCTCGTCGAACACGTTGTTGACCCCGGCGAAGACTCCGATGCGTCCGTTGCAGAAGTTCACCTCGGCCGTCAGGTCCCAGACGGTGTAGGCGGGAACGAAGTGAGTCGCGGAATTGCTCGCGTTGGCGAAGTGGTCGTCCACGATCGTGCCGATGAGGCCGGCCTTGACCCGATCCTTCCAGCGATAAATCCCGCCTACTTTGAACTGATAATCCGGGGCGTAAGGTGGAATCAGGCCGTTGCTTGGGCCGGAAGTAAATTCGGCATCCAGGACGGTGACGTTGCCATAGAGATTGAATTGGCCATACGCGCTTTCCTCGCCGCCATTGATCATCCCCAGGATGTCCAATTCCATCGCGGCTTCGAAGCCACCGAAACGCGCATCCCCCACATTTTGCGTCGTAATCTGGCCGCCCGGCAGAATGACCTCGCCAATCTGATTGTCGAAAGTGAAGTAAAACCCGCTTACGTCAAAGGTCAGATAGGACGTTGGCTTGCCGCGCAAGCCCAGCTCGAATTGGAGCGAATTGCCTTCCTCGAGATCGCCGTTCACGATGCCGGTCGCGCTCGTTGGGACAAGTTCTCCGTAGGTAATCGGGCGATACGCCTGAGCGACGGTGCCGTAGAGTTCCAAACGCGGAACGCCGCCCGCCACCATCGTGGTGGTGCTTGTCATATTCTTCGCGTCCTTGGCGTCCTTGGCTGTCGAGGTGACGGGATGTTGGCCTTCAATCAAAACGTAGCCCAGTCCCAAACTGAACAGCGGCACAAAGAAGTCGTCGTCTTTCGTTAGCAGATTCGTCGGCCTAGTGATGTTGAAGGTCTCTTCCAGGGTTTGGTTAATGAATTCCAGGCGCATTCCGGGCGTGATGGAAAGCCGGCCGAAGTGGAACCGGTTCTCGGCGAAGATTGAAAAATTCCAGGTTTCGCCCGTAGTAAAATTCCGCTGGTCGCCGCTGTCGGCGCCGGGTGTGGTCCCACGCTCATCGTCGCGATCCTGCAGGGCGTGATACAAATACACCCCTCCCGCAAAGGTGGAGGTATCGCCGGCCAGGGAGTAGTCGTGACGCAAGCGCACTTCCGCACCCTCGTTCCAAGCTTCGCGCAGTTGGATGGAGTTAGTGTTGGACGCTCCTCCAAAAGGCAGAATACCGACTCCGCCACCCCGTTGCCGCTTGCTATAGCGGGAGAGATATCCACCAAATGCCTTGATGTCCATTTGGGTCTGTTCGGAAAACATGTGGTTGTATTCGAGGGTGGCGTAATAGCGTTTGAGGCGGAACCGATCGAAAAAGCGTGAGCTCGCGTTCCGATCGACCTGATAGAGAACGTTATTTGCCAAAGGCACGGTTGGATCGATGAAGGTGCGCAGTCCGCCGGGTTCACCGTGCTCCTCATCATAGGCGTCGAGAGTAAGTATAAAGCGGTCGTTATTGGTAAGGTCCCAGACGAGCCTCACGCTTCCATTGTCGAGGTCGTAGTCGCTGTTCGCGCGGAAGCCTTCCCGCTCGCGGTGATCGTAGTAGGCGTAATAACCGAATTGGCCGATCGTTCCGTCTATGGCGGTGTAGCTGGTAAACAGATCATCCGTGCCATAGGCGTTTTTGGTCACGAAATGAAACGCTACATCGCGGCTGGGCATTTTCATGACGAAATTGAGGGCGCCGCCCGGTTGGCAGCCGTATTGCAAGGCCGCGCCGGCTCGGATGAACTCGATCCGCTCGACCGCATCGAGAATCGGGGTGTAATGGGTCTCAGGAAAACCGAATTGTTCATTCTTGAGCGAGATGCCGTCCTTGAGGACCTGCATGGTCTCCGCCCGTTGCGAATCGAGGCCGCGGTAACCGAAGTTTACGATCGGCGAGGAGGGTTCCTCGCTGACCAGCAGGCCCGGCGTCATGGCCAGAGCCTCGCGGTAATTGTTGTTCGCTATGGTCGGGAACTCGTCCGGTTTTACGAACGAAGTCTTCTTTCCCGAATTGATCTTTGTGCCTTCCACTTCGGGTAGGGCCGGGTAATCCGGCGGGTCAATGTAGAATCCCCGCACCATCACCCGCTCCGTTTCAGCCGTCTCGGCGACGGGCGCGAAAGTGTATGTCGAACCGGAATCCAACCGCAGGGTGCCGTTTGCCGTAACGGCGTTCGCCATTTCCGCGGCCGAAGCAGACTCGGCGGCGGGAGTGCGTGTTACGCCGGCAGAGCGTTTGGGCGCGTCCGAACGATCGTCCTCTGCGTCGTCCAGGTCGTTCTCAACATCTGAGAGTGCCGGGGGGATCGCTTCTTCCGCCAGGGTTGTTTGACCGAAAGCAAAGAGTCCAACCGTCAGAAGCGCCGGCAGGAGAAGAAGATTATTTCGTGAAAACATGGCGCAGAAGACCAAACCCGCCCAGGCGAGGCAAGCCTTTTCTGACCAGTTTGTAATCGTCCGGTAATCTTTCTGTAATCTTGCCGCCAAGCCTTCATCGATTTGGCTTGCCTCGGACATTACGAATTCGTAATCCCGTGATATGTCGATACAGTTTTCGCTCGGAAAAAGGCTGCTCCGGGCGGCAGTATCAGTAGCATTTTTCGGCTGCCTCGTTGCCACGGGAATGGTTTCCAGCCAGGCGGCCACGAGCGAGTCCTCGGTTGTCGCAAGCAAGGCCGTGATGGCTGCTGGTGTGGCCGCGTCGGACCTCGGTCAGAGCCGGTGCGCAATCTCAGACAACGGTGATCTCACGCTGGCCATGCAAGTGGAGGTGGGCCTGCCGAACGAATTCGGCGTTGCCTTTGAAGATGACGATTCGCTCGAAATATTGCGCGTTGATATTCAGGAGCGCTTCTCCGGGATCGATTGGGTAGAGCTTGGGCCGAAAGTTGCCTCCAAGGCTGCGTCGCATACGCGCCCTAATATTTCGTCACCACTTTTGGTGTGATCCCAAATTAGCCGAGCACCACTTTCGTGGTGTTCTCGGTGTCAATCGGTGCTGGCGGCGAATTGCCGCGGCAGAAGCGCCGACAGCGAAGAGAGCCGGTGATCACCGGCTGATTCTTCAGTCCTCTTAACCTTAACCAAGCCGCAACAAGACCCTACCTATGTTAAACAATCTTTTTTTCCGATCAGGACTTCGAACTTTCGCAAGCCTGGGCGCTGTTCTCACTTATCTGGCGATCAGTCCGTTGATTCGGGCGCAGACCTCCAACACCGAAAACCGTATTGTGGTGACGGCCGCGGAACTGACGCCGACTCCACATCCGCAGGACGACACGCGACCCAAACTCGAGCACATCATGAGGGAAGTTTCCGGGACGCAGATCACGGTCACGAAGAAAGCGACCGTGATCAAACTCGACAAGCAACCGCCGGTCGAGAACAACAACCTGCAGGAACTCTTCATCAAGGCGCCGGGATTATTGGTTTCGGAACAACAAAACCCCGGACAGTTCAATTACAGCTATCGCGGCCTGGGGAATCCGCAGGAATCCGAGTACACACTTTTCCTCCAGGATGGCTTGCCCCTCATGAGTGAGTGGATCGGTTTCCCCACGCTCTATTATCAGCCGTTCCCGCAGAGCGTAAGTGAGATCCAACTCATCCGCGGCGGCAGCAGCTTGCTTTACGGACCGGAACCGGCGCCGGCGGTCAACTTCGTCTCAAAACGCCCGGTGCCCGGCAGCCCGTGGCAGACTTACATGGAACAGGTGGGCGGATCGGACGGGTTTTATTCCAGCTATGCTTCGGTGCAGGAGGCCACTGGACCGTTCGAAATGCGCCTCGATGCCGGCTATCAACACTCCGACGGGCAGCGCAACAACGGCGAATATGATATCTGGCAGGCCGACGGATACTTCGGTTACCGCCCGGATGATAAGCAACTGATCGCGCTTGATGTCCACGCCAGCCGATTCAACGGCGGCGATCCGGGAAAGATAAATATTTTCCAATTCGACGCCGACCAGAATTTCTCGACCACCCCTTACAATGAGAATTGGGTCGATCGCTACACGGCGGTTCTTCGCTACGAACTGGAGTTCGGGGACGGCTGGCTCATGCAAGCCAAAGGTTGGTACACGCATCAGGACATTGATTCCCGCACTGCGGCCAATCTCGGAAATCTCCCTGGGACGGGGTTCATTAATCCGACCGTATTTCCCACCAGTACAACATTCGGATACGAAGCATTCGACAACGGCGGGGTCGATCTGCGTTTTCGGAAAAAATGGGGCGCTGACACGATGTTCCGCGGCAGCGCGCTGACCTTTGGCGGGGTCGTTTATCATGGTGATGCTCCGTTCACCCGGTACACCCTAACCAATGACAACACGGGCCCGAATTTCCTTTATGCGCCGCGCGGGACGACGGTGCCGGACGGCGTTACTCGCGCTGGGTCCACGGGTCCTTTCAACCTCCAGAACATCCCGCTGGATCAATCTCGCACGGCAGATTATCAGGCCTTCTTTATCGAAGACCTGATCCGAATCGGGAAGTTCCACATCGTTCCCTCGTTCCGGCTCGATCACGAAAACGTCGAGGTGGAATCGGCGCACGCACCTTGGCTGGCTGATCCGAGACTAACCCCGCCCCGGCCCCAGACTGGTCCGGCGAGCATTAGCGCGGATCATTGGGTTCCGCTTTGGGGTATCGGGATGGGCAACGATTTTGGCAAAGGCAACGAGAACCTACTTCAGCGCTACCTCCGGATGGCGACCAACCCGGTTCTTCGATATAGCCGGAACGTCCCGGACACTTGATCCGCGCCAAGGGGAAGCATCGGACCCGTTCGAGTCGCTCGATATCGAACTAGGCGTGCACGGCACTCCCATCAAAGGCTTGTGGTACGACGTCGGCCTATTCTGGATGGAGTTCAGTAACCGCACCGAAACGCAAAACACCAGCAACACCGATTTCTTTATCCTGAACACCGGCAACACCCGGCATCGCGGGTTCGAAGCAGAAATCTCCTACGATCTGCTGGCGTTCTTCCACCAGGATGTGGTGCCCGCGCCGGACTCGAAGGACAGCAAGAACGTGGCCCCCCCTATTGTCACGCACCCGCTGCAGTTGGTCGTCTTTACCAACATTCAACTGCTCGACGCGGAATTCACGGAAAGCACCCAAATAATCCCCAATAGTGGGGGACAAACCTTCGTCGGAAACGAACCGGCTTACGCGCCCGATGTCATCTGGAAGGGTGGGATTAGTTTCCGAAAGGAAAAGTGCTTCAACTTCACTTTGTCGGGCATTTACGTCTCGGACCAATTCTGGGCCGACTCTAACCAGCCTCTCCTGACTGGAACCACCGTGCTCGTTCCGGCGGTAATCCCGTCCTACGCGGTCTTCAATTTTTCTGCGGAGTGGTATCTGACCAAGAACGTGCGCCTCATCGGCGGCATCTCGAATCTGGCGGACGAGAAATACTATTCCCGTGCGTTTCTGACCGGTTTGATCGATCCGGCTCCGGGCCGCTCGGCCTACGCCGGCCTCTCAGTCGAATTCTGATTTGTTCGGGAAAACAGGCGGCGGTTGTGGCTTTCTCAAGCCGCAGCCGCCGTTCCCTCTCCGACGGGATTATTGGAGACCAAACACTTCCACCAGCCCGACGCCGGTGGCGCCATTCGCTCCAAAGGCAAGGGTGGTATAAGCCCCCGCAGGCAAATTGAGAATGACCGCCGATTCCGCATTGTTCCCTGGCGCCAGGCCATTCTGACCGATGTCCGTGGCATTCGCACCCTCTCGCCAGTTGTCGTTCCCGGCGAGAATGGTGCCGTTGCTGTCATAGACCGTCAGAATCGGGTCGCTTAAGGCATTGTTGATCCCGAGAGAAGCGAGCGTAGGGCCCAGGACCCGAAGAACCACGGTCGAGTTCTGCACCTCACCCAGAATAAAGCCGCTGATCAATACATTATCGCCCGAGCCAATTGTCCCGCGGGTGCTGATGTTAGCCAGTTTCGAGTTACTCGACGATGAGAGATCGTATACTTCGACCAGTCCAAGTCCCGGCGTTGCGTCTTTTCCTGTAACGACAGCAGTGTAAGCGGCCGGTGCCAAAGTTGTCCGGATGGCGGATTCGGTGGGATTGGCAGGCGCAAGATGATCGGCGACGATCTGTGACGCACTCGGACCCGTGGCCCAGTCATCATTCGTCTCAATGGCGACACCCGAGGCATTATAGAGGGTCATGACTGGATCGGCGAGAGTGCCCAAAAGGCCCACCTGGCCGAGCGTTGGTCCGAGGGCCCGTAGCACCACGGTCTTCGGGGCGCTTCCGGTGACGATGAATCCACCGATCAGAGCGTTCGCTCCGGGACCGATCACTCCACGGGTGGAAAGGTTGAGCGCCTGCGGTCCCACGGCGGGGAAGGCGGTGCGCTCCAAATGTATGGGGGTGGTGTTGTAGGCGGTGTCACAGAGATGCGTCGGATATTGGTAGTAAAAAATCCTCTTGCCGGTCGTATCCAATCCGAGGATTTGGGCAAAGGCGTTCATTCCTTGCAGACCGACAATTGCATAATCAATCACATAGTTGTGCGGAGCGTCTTCGTAGACGCTGCTGCAGAACGGACTCCGGACGCCCACTTCGTAGTTCCAGACCTCGGTTGCCGTCATCGCCTCCAAATCCAGCTGATATTTGCGGGGGCTGGCGTTGAGACGGCTGGCGCCGGGCGGCTGGTGAAGCGTGCTGTTAGATCCGTTGTCCATCAAAAGGAGGCTCTGATCATAAGTGATGGAGAGGGAATGCTGTCCGATCGGGGGCAAACCGCCTGCTGGCACGGTGAGCGCGTACTTCGCCAGTGAGGGGAATTGGTGCCATTTCTTGGTCAGGTCTTCCCAGGATCCACTTGATCGCGTTCGTTTGGTAATCGACGCAAATAACAAAGCTCTCCCGACTCGAGAAGAGCACGGAGTCATCCGCCCGGTTATAGAAAGCAGCGTTGCTGTGGAACCAATCGGTCGGCCCGGGAAAGACGAACTGGCTGGGATCATCCCCGCCGGCGATCATGGCTTGGCTAATGATGTCGGCCAGGTCCCAGCGTTTGAGGATTCCGCCCGCTTTGTCCACCTCGAAAAAGACCGACTCGGTACTGCGCTTGAGTATCGACGTCCAGGATTACGCCGAACTTACCGGGATCCATATTGTGGTCGAGAAAGATGACGCCCTCGTCGAGGTAGTTGCGGAGCTCAGTGATGGCGCCATCGAGTTCAACGCGATAAAGACGGGTGCGCAGAGTCTGGTAAATGGCGTTATCAAAGAAGGCAGCGGGGCTATCCACGATAGGTAGCGGGCTCACCCAACGCAAAGCGCCATCCGTATCCATGATCACCGGAGTGAAGCCGCCCTCGCAGTTCCCTTTTACCAGCATGTAGTCATAACTCAGGGTGGTGTCGTTCGTCCTCGGCTGCAAAACCGTGGGATTGTCGAGACCCGCACGGGTGAGTAAAGCTGGCGGTCGTGATTGCGGTGTTAGCCTGACGGGAGGAGCCATCATTGAAGTTGTAGGTTAGAACAACAGCATTGTTGAATCCCGCGTAGAGTCCGTAAACCGGCAGGAGAATGTTTCCGCTGGTAGGTTGCAAGAAGCCTCGCTCAGTCAGGTAGCCTCTGGAATAAGCTCCCGATAAGGCCCGGGTGACTGATCCAGCCTTGGGGATAATCGTGAACTGAATGCTCCTAAGCACGCTCGTGTCACTGGCGTTCAATGAAACATGGCTGATGAACGGAGTAACCCCCGGCGTATTTCCGACGATAATAATCGTGGTGTCATCGGCCTGACTGGCCAGGACGGGAGATAACGACGCGGTGACAAGGAGGGCGGCGATGAGACTGACGGAACCGATTTTCATAGATGAGCGACGCTGCGCGGGGAGAATCATACAACGTGAGGCCCAATTGGCGAGTCGCAGACGCTGGATGACCCGGAGATTCCGGCCCTCCGTTGCTTAGTCGGGCGCCGGGTGTTACCCTCGCCGCTCGCGCATGAGTCAGAATTACAAAGAGACGCTCAACCTGCCGAAAACGGATTTTCCGATGAAGGCAAACCTCGCCGCGCGCGAGCCGGAGATGCTCAGGAAATGGGAGGAAGCCGGGCTCTACCAGCAGATTCAGGCCGCACGCGCGGGTGCGGAATTATTCGTCCTCCACGATGGCCCGCCTTTCGCCAACGGCGATGTCCATATGGGGACCGCGCTGAACAAGATCCTGAAAGATCTCGTGGTGAAATCCAAAACGATGGCCGGTTTTCGCGCGCCTTACGTGCCGGGGTGGGATTGTCATGGGCTCCCTATCGAATACAAGGTCGTGAAGGAATCGCGCGGTTTGTCGCCCCTTGAAGTGCGCCAAAAATCCGAAGCCTTTGCGCGCAAGTTCATCGATATCCAGCGCGAGCAATTCAAGCGGCTCGGGGTCTTTGGTGACTGGGAGCATCCCTATCTGACCCTCGATCCCGCCTACGAAGCGGAAATTCTCCGCGCCTTCGCCATCTTCGTCGAAAAGGGCCTCGTTTACGAAAGCATGAAGCCGGTCTTTTGGAGCACCGGCGCGCAGACGGCCCTAGCCGAAGCGGAAGTCGAGTATCAGGACCGCGAGGACACCGCCGTCTACGTGAAGTTTCCGATCGTGACCGGCGATTTAGCCGGCAAGGCGAGCATCGTCATCTGGACGACCACGCCCTGGACGTTGCCGGCCAATCTCGCCATCGCGGTGCACCCAAAGGAACTTTACGTTGCGCGGGAGTTCCAGAAGGCCGGCATTTCTGAAACGCTCGTCGTGGCCGCCAGACTCGTGGAAGCCTTCTGCGCCGCGACCGGGTTTGTTGTAGCCGGGGTCGCTGACCCCGGCCGAGACGCCGCCGCAATCAATGGGCCGCGGCCGACGACCGCGGCTACAACTTTTCCCGGCAGCAAACTGGAAGGCGTCACAGCGCAGCATCCGTTCCTGCCTCGGACCGCAATCATTGTCGCGGCTGATTTTGTAACGATGGATAGCGGAACCGGCTGCGTGCACATCGCGCCCGGCCACGGCGAAGACGATTACGCGCTCGGCCGAACCAAAGGACTAGAGATTCTTTCTCCCGTCGATGATCACGGGCGGTTCACCGATGAAGCCGGGCTGCCGGAACTAACGGGCAAGTATGTCTTTGACGCGAACGCGGAGATTGTCGCGTTGCTCCGCGCGCGGGGGATGCTCATTGCCGAACAAAATTACCGGCATTCGTATCCGTATTGCTGGCGCTCGAAAACGCCGATCATCTTTCGTGCGGTCGAACAATTCTTCATCCGGATTGACGATCTGCGCGCGAACGCTCTCGCTGCGATCAAGAATGTGCGCTGGATCCCGCCGTGGGGCGAGAATCGCATCTCCGGCACAGTGGAATCGCGTCCGGATTGGGTGATTTCCCGGCAGCGCAGCTGGGGCGTGCCGCTCCCCGTTTTTTATTCGCCCGACGGCGAAGCGATTCTCGATTCGAAATGGATTCGGAAGCTGGCTGATGTGGTGGCACAACGCGGCTCGAACGTCTGGTTCGAGCTCGACGAAGCGGCGCTTGCACGTGAGCTCGATTTGCCGGAAGGCACACGCCATCGCAACGACACCATCGATGTCTGGATTGATTCGGGCGTTTCGCACGCGGCCGTGCTGGCGACGCATCCCGCCCTGCGCGATCCGGCCGACATGTATCTCGAGGCGACCGATCAGCATCGTGGCTGGTTCCAATCGTCGCTCATGACGAGTGTCGGTTTGCACAACCGAGCGCCCTACCACACCTGTGTCACGCATGGTTTTGTCGTCGATGTGGACGGCAAGAAGATTTCGAAATCGAGCAGCTACAGCAAGCCGATGGATGCCGGGCACTTCGTCGGCAAGCATGGCGCGGATCTCGTTCGGCTCTGGGTGAGCAGCATCAACTACACCGATGACGTGCCGTTCTCGGAAGAGATGTTCACGCGGCTCGGCGACACCTATCGCCGCATTCGCAATACGCTGCGGATTTTGCTCGGCAACTTGTCGGGTTTCGATCTTGCAGCCGCAGTCGCCGACCGCGGCCCGACGTCAGCGACGCCGGCTCCAACCCTCGTCGATCGCTGGATTCTCGACCGGCTGGAAGGCGTCATCGCGGAGTGTCGCGCAGCCTATCAAGCCTACGAATTTCACAAGGTTTATCACACCCTCAACCAATTTTGCGCGGTAGACCTGAGCAGCCTCTACATCGATATCACCAAGGACCGGATGTATTGCGATGCGCCGGATTCACCGCGCCGCCGTGCGACGCAGGCCGCCATGCATCGGATTTTTGACTCGCTTTGCCGGCTGCTGGCGCCGATCACCGTTTTCACCGCTGAGGAGGCGTGGAGTTATCTCGGCGCCGCGAAATCAGTCCATCTCGAATTATTTCCCGAGCAAAATCCGGAATGGCGAGATGCCGGGGTGGAGAGTCAGGTCGCGCAGTTATTGAATTTGCGAGGCGTGATTGGCCAGGCGGTCGAGCGGGCGCGGCAGGAAAAGCTGATCGGTAATGCCCTGGAAGCCGCGGTGATCCTGCGCTGCGAAAAGGAAACGATTTCGTCTATTCCAAATGAGCAGCTCGAGGAGTTTTTTATTCTGAGCGATTTGCAAATCGAGGCAGGCCAGGAGCCGGCTGCGTTGATCTCGAAGACTGTTCATGCAAAATGCGCGCGTTGCTGGCGACATCGGCCGACCGTAGGAAAGAGCGCGGAGCATCCGGAATTGTGCGACCGGTGCGAGGCTGTGGTTATGAATCTTAATGCGTCGCGGAATGCACGGGGGCAGAATATTGCCACGGATGAACACGGATGAAACACGGACAAAAAGTGTGCCTGTTTTGATCCGTGAAAATCCGTGTTCATCCGTGGCTAATCGTCGACCGGTGTTGATATGAGATTCATTTTCCTTCTCTCGTTCCCGCTTTACGCCTTGGACCAAATCACGAAGTGGTTTGTGCTCCGCCACGTCCATCCGGAGGAGCTTCGCGTCGTTATCCCCGATTTCTTTAGTCTCGTACACGTGACCAACACCGGAGCGGCCTTCGGATCTTTCAAGAACAACAACCTGTTTTTTATCGTCCTCTCATGCGTCGCGCTTGGTTTTGTCCTGGCGTTGCTCCTGCGTCGACGCTCACCTGATGCCTTGCGCGACATTTCGCTCGGCCTGCTCCTGGCCGGCATTATGGGAAACCTGACCGATCGTTTCCTCCACGGTCATGTCATCGATTTCCTGCTCTTCGATCTGCACATCCCGTTCGCGCACCCGTGGCCGGCGTTTAATGTCGCCGACTCCTGCATCTGCATCGCGGTCGTCTGCTTCATTATTCATTCCTTCAAGCAGAGCCCGGAGAAAATCGAGCCAGCCGATAGCGCGCTGTAGACGCGGCGCTCTGTCGCCGCGACCTCGCAACGCCCCGACAGAGCGGGGCGGCTACAGCGCCTGCCCCAACTCAATGCGCCGACGCGTGCGGTTCCGGCAGGTAGAAGAAAAGGATCCCGAGAATCAAATAAACCGAGAGGAGTTGGACGCCCTCGATCCAGTTCGTTTCGCCGTCGCCGCTGATCTGAAACAGGATGTAAACAGATGCGACCACGGCGAAGACTTCCGGGAGCGAAAACTCGAGGTCCATCGGGCGTCCGAAAAAGTAGGAAAGAAAGACCAGCACGGGCGCGACAAAGAGCGCAATCTGAAGGCTCGAGCCGATCGCGATCCCCACGCTCAAATCCATCTTGTTTTTCAGCGCCATGATGATCGCGGTTGAGTGTTCGGCTGCGTTGCCGACGATCGCGACCACGATCACACCCACGAAGACTTCAGTGATGCCGAAAGTGGTCCGCACGCTCTCGATTGTTCCGACGAGAAACTCCGAGAGCACCGCCACGACGGCGGTCGCGATGATGAGAATGGTGATCGCCTTTCCGCGGGACCAATGATCGCCCTTTTCTTCCAGCTTTTCCTCAGCGCCCACAAAAAAATGTTTATGGGTCTTGAGCGAAAACGCGAGCATGCAGAGGTAGGTGACGAAAAGAACGACGGCGATGCCGAGCGAGAGCTGGCGCTCGATGACAGGGCTCCAGCCGGCCGGGCTCACGTCGGCGGACATGTGGAAAACTGTTGGGATGATGAGGGCGATGGCGGCCAGGGAAAGCGAGATTACCGCGGTGCGCGCGGCGGTCTTATTGAAACGCTGTTCCTTGTGCTTTGTCCCGCCGAGCAGGATGGAGAGACCGAGCACGAGCAGAATGTTGCCAATGATCGATCCGGTGATGGAGGCCTTGACCACGCTGATGTGGCCCTTGTAAAGCGCGATGCCGGCGATGATCAACTCGGCGGCGTTTCCGAAAGTGGCATTCAGGAGTGCTCCAAGTCCTTCGCCCACTCGCGCGGCCAGGGCCTCAGTCGCGCGGCCGATCCAGCCGGCCACGGGAATGATCGCGAGAGCTGAGCAAATGAAGAGTGCGGTCGGGTTCGAGAGGCCGGGCCAGAAGCGAAGCACCAGAGCAGCCGGGACGAAAACAAGGAGCCAGTCGATTGAGAGCTTCAGTTTCATGCGCAAGTGGTCTGGATACGTCGCGACGCGTGGAATGGGATAGCACTGGGAAGCGCGGGCTGCCAGTCCGCAGTTCGTGGAGGCCGGGTCGCCGTGGCGAGCGTTCACCATTCGACAGGCTGCGTTTCAACCGCGAAAATGCGGCCGAGCCATGAGGACGCCTGAGACAGAAATGGAAAAGACCGCGCACGACATTGTGCGGCGATTGCGCGCGGCCGGGCACGTGGCCTTCTACGCGGGCGGCTCCGTCCGTGACCTCCTGCGCGGGCAGATCCCCAAGGATATCGACATCGCGACGGCCGCGCGGCCGGAGGCGGTGCAGAAAATGTTTTCGCGAACCTACGCGGTGGGCGCGCACTTTGGCGTCATTGTCGTGCTTGAGGACGGTTTTCAATTTGAAGTCGCGACCTTCCGATCCGACGGCGCCTATCTTGATGGCCGGCGTCCGGCCGAAGTGCATTTCTCGACCGCGGAGGAAGACGCCGCGCGCCGGGATTTTACCATCAACGGAATGTTCTTCGATCCAGAGGCCGGCGACGTTATCGACTTCGTAGATGGGCGCGCGGACCTGGAGGCGCGACTCATCCGCGCGATCGGCGATCCGGCCCAGCGTTTCGCGGAAGACCGGCTGCGAATCCTGCGTGCGGTTCGTTTTGCGACCGTGCTCGGTTTCGAGATCGATCCCTCGACGTGGGACGCGGTCGTGGCGCAAGCCTCGTCGATCAAGGAGATCAGCGCGGAACGAATTCGCGAAGAGCTGGTGCGCATTTTCCTGTCTCCCCAACGGGTTCGAGGCTGGGATTTGCTGGACGCCAGCGGATTGATGGGTGCCATTCTGCCGGAACTGGAGGCGATGAAAGGTTGCGAACAGCCACCGCAATTCCATCCCGAAGGCGACGTCTTCAAGCATACCCGGATCATGTTGGAGCTGTTGCCACAGGATGCGTCGCTGCCGCTGGTCTTCAGCGTGCTCTTTCACGATATCGGGAAGCCGCCGACCTCCTCGGTGGATGAGAACGGCCGCATTCGCTTTAACGGACATGATCGTGTCGGCGCGGAGATGACGGAGGTGGTCATGGAGCGCTTGCGCTTTTCTCGCGCCGAAATTGACGCGACGGTGGAAGCAGTCCGCCAGCACATGGTGTTCAAGGATGTGCCGAACATGCGGGTGGCGAAGCTGAAGCGTTTCATGGCGCGCCCCACCTTCGACGACGAACTCGAGCTACACCGGGTCGATTGCGCGAGCAGCCACGGGATGATGGATAATTATGATTTTTTGCAGCAGAAAAGTGAGGAGTTCGCGAATGAGCCGATCATCCCGCCGCCGCTCGTGCGGGGAGATGATTTGATCGAGCTGGGATTGAAACCGGGACCGCGGTTCGGCGAAATTCTCGAAGCGGTGGAGACGCGGCAATTGGAAGGAATGTTGGGAAGTCGTGCGGAGGCGTTGGAGTGGGTGAAAAGCGAATTTTTGGCCACGGATAAACATGGATGAAACTCGGATTCAGAGGTGCGATTTCGCTCTTCTTCTTTCATCCGTGAAAATCCGTGTTAATCCGTGGCTAGATTCCTAATCGAATGCGTATCCTGATGATCAGCGCCGAGGGGCCGCCGCTCGCACGCGCGACCGCACTTGTGGACGTGCTGGAGGCGCTGCCCCGGGAATTGCGCGCCAGGAAGCACGAGGTCGGGATCGCGATGCCGTTCTATCGCGAAATCAGAGAAGGCACTTCGGAGTTGAGAGACACCGGTGTCACCGTCGACGTTCGAGTCGGCCCAAAAGCCTACGTCGCGGAATTCCTGGAAGGCCGGACGGCTGGCGGTGTCCAGACTTTCTTTGTGCGCTGTGACGAGTTTTTTGATCGCGCGGGTCTCTACGGGGAACACGGCGTGCCGTATGAAGATAACGCCGCGCGCTCCATTTTCTTCTGCAAGGCGGCGCTGGAGCTGGCGCGCCGGATGACGCCGACCCCGCAGATTCTTCATGTGCACGATTGGGCGGCGGCGCTCGTTCCCGTCCTGGTGCGCGACCAGCAATTGCCTTTCGCCACCGTTCTCACAATTCATCACCTGGCGGAGCAGGGGAGTTTCTGGGGCCTTGATTTCGAGCTGACCAATCTACCGGAACGGTATTTCAAGCCGCGCGGCGTCGAGTTCTTCGGCCGGTTAAACCTGCTCAAGGGCGGAATTCTGTTCGCCGACAAGATCACCACCGTGAGCGAGCGCTATCGCCGCGAGATGCTGAATTCCGGCAGCGAGCCCGGACTCGATATCGTTCTGCGCGAACACGCCCATCGGCTCGTGGGGCTTTTGAATGGCGCCGATTACGAGCGCTGGAATCCCGAGACCGACAGCCTGTTGCCCAGACCGTTCGGAGCCGGTGACCTGGAAGGAAAAGCGGTCTGCCGCGACCTGTTGCTCGAGGGGCGTGCCCTCGCGCCCGCCCCCGCCGGTCCGGTTTTCGGAATGGTGACCCGCCTGGTCCCGGAAAAAGGATTCGATCTGCTCATGCCGTTGCTCGATCGGCTGCTCTCGGACGATGTGCGCTTGATTATCTTGGGGGAAGGCGACCCGGGATATGAAACCGCTCTGGCCATCGCCGCCAGAAAATACCCGAGAAAATTTGCGTATCGCAGAACCTACGATGAAGCGCTCGCTCACCTGATCGAAGCGGGGGCCGATGTCACGTTGATTCCGTCGCGGATTGAGCCAAGTGGCTTGAGTGCGATGTACAGTTTGAAGTATGGAGCGCTCCCGGTGGCCCGCGCCACCGGCGGAATTCAAGAGATCATCGAGGATTACGATCCGACTTTGAGTATCGGCTACGGATTTCTTTGTTACGAGAATACGCCGGACGCATTCTGGGATTCGATCAAACGCGCCCGCGAAATTTTCCAAGACAAGGGGCTTTGGGGGACGCTGGTGGAACGCGCCATGTCGCGCGACTTTTCCTGGAAGGAAGTAGCGGCGCGCTACGAGAGCGTCTATGAGGAATTAATGGACGCGAACAGCGCCGCAGCCTAGGCCGCCGTGGAAGCTCACGAGGCCTCCCCGAGAATACTCTTTAGTTCCGCCAACAAGATCTCTGCCGTGTAAGGCTTTAAGAGGAAATATTTCACGCCCAGGCGGTCGGCGTGATCTTTCGCCGCGACCCCGCTGGTGGCGATGATGCGCACCGAGGGATTGATATTCCTCAATACTTGAATAGTAACCGGACCATCCATCACCGGCATCATCATATCCGTAATCACGACATCGATTTCCGAATGTCGGCTTGCGAAGATCAGTGCCGCTTGGTCGCCGCCCGACGCCGTGATGGCGCGATAACCAAAGGTTCTCGAGAGTCTGCTGCATCATCTGCCGCACCTTGGCTTCATCGTCGACAATCAGGACCAATTCTCCGTTGCCGCGTTGCAGTTCAATATCGGTTTTTGCTTCGCGGCGGCTGGACAAATCGCTCTGGGCCGGAAGATAGATTTCGAACGAGGTTCCCTTTTCCGGCTCACTCTGGACCTGGATAAAACCACCGTGGCTTTTAACGATGGCAAGCGAGGTGGAAAGTCCCAGGCCCGTGCCTTTGCCGACCTCCTTGGTCGTAAAAAATGGATCGAAGATTTTTTCAATGATCTCGGGAGATATTCCGGTGCCGGTATCGCTGACTTTCAGGCAAACATAGGTTCCCGCTTTAGCGTCAGGATTAACATCGACAGGCGGCGTCTCGATCGTGAGGTTCTCGGCAGAAATGGCGATCTCGCCACCATTGGGCATGGCGTCGCGCGCATTTACACAAAGGTTTAGAAGAACCTGGTGAATTTGGGTCGGGTCGCCGACCACGGCCCAGGTCCTGGTTGGGACATTCGTGCACACGCGGACGGTTTTGAGGAATGTGTCGTTGATGAGGTTTTCGACGTCGCGGACCAGGTGGCCAACCTGCAACACCATCTTTCGGCCCTCGACACCGCGGGCAAAAGAAAGAAGCTGCTGAACCATGTCCACCCCGCGGCGCGCGCTGAGTTCCACGGTTCCGATCAGCTTCTTGCTTTGTGGATCGGTGAATTTCAGTTCCATCAGGCTTACGGCCATGACAATCGGCGCGAGAGAGTTGTTCAGATCGTGCGCGACACCACCCGCCAGAATGCCAAGGCTTTCCATGCGCTGGGCACGGAGGAACTGCTGCTCAAGCTTTTTGCGCTCGGTGATGTCCTGATTGGTGCCCAGGATCTTCACCGGTCGTCCGGAGGCCATGACGATTCTTGAGCGCACCATCATGACGCCCTCTGTTCCGTCCCGGCGAACAAAGCGATGCTCAAATTGCCTGGCGAAATTCGGATCGGTCGTGCTGAGTCCCAAGGCTAGTTCGTTTGCAACGATCGTTGCGTCCGACGGGTGGACAAACTTCCGGATGTAATCGTCCGCAGACAGGGAGAGCCCTCCTTCCTGGGCCGAGGTAGTGCCGAGCAGTTGGAACATCTGCTCGTCGCCGGTGACGTCGTTTTTCTCCACGTCAAACTCCCAGTAGGCCAGCCTGGCAATGTCCATGGCGAGGAACAACTGCGCTTGTTTTTCCCGCAAGACCTCTTCCGCACGCTTGCGCTCGTCGATTTCGGCCCTGAGCTGTTCGATGATTTTTTCCAGAGATAAGCGCAGGCTCTCGAATTCGCCGTGAAAGGCGCGCATCGGCGCAGCTTTTTCGCCACTGCCGGACCTGGCCGCAGAGGCTTCGACTTCCCGCAGCGGTTTGAACACCCAGCGGTTCAGCAACAGATAGGCGCCGAGGAACAAAACCGCATCGGACCACAGGAGTTGGAAAGTAATCCACCACAGCGTGCCTCGTATCCTGTCCTGTATAGGTTTGGTCGTGCCAAAAAGCGTAACCGTGGCCAGGGTCCGATCGTCGACCTTGATCTCTCTTTTCTCTGCCAGCGGTCCCTCGACCAGAATTTCTCCCCTGGCCTCCGTCACTTTCCCCTGATCGTCGCGTTCCCGCGCGCAAAGAAAGGTCTGATTGTCCGCCGATTTCACCGCCACCCCCTTGAGAGCAGGATCGAGCATCATGCTTTGGACTACGTTCTCGATTCCAAGGCGGTCAGAATTCGCGACTGGTTTGACCAGATTGGGAACAATCTGGTCTGCATCCAGTGCGAGTGCCGTTCGCACATATTCCTTGTCCCTCTTTGTGTGGCGAAAGAAGCTGAACGTACCCAAAATCAGCAGCGTAACCGTCTTGATCACCAACAGGGCGATCACGACGATCACAACAACGGATTTTTTCCGGGCAAACATGGTCAGAGGCTCATCGATGATTGGCGGGGCATGACTGGCGTCGGGGTTCTCGGCGTGGGATAACGCTCATGGCACCCAACCCGACTTAGACAAGAATTCGCTGAAAAGGCGAACTTTTTGGAGCAACCCCCGTCTCCGGCTCGTAAGATCGCGGCTGATGGCACGGCTGCGATACAGGCGGGAGGATGACGCCGGCGAGGAAGAAGAGAAATTCCACCACAACGTTTATGTGATTTTGCTCGACCCGAAAACGGCCAGGCATCGATCCATTCTGCGCGTGAATCCGAAGCGCGATGCCTCCAAGCCGTGTGTGTATGTCGGAATGAGCGGCCTGCCACCCGAACATCGTTTCGAAAATCACAAACACGGCTACAAGGCCGCGTGGGTTGTGAAAAAATATGGCGTTCGGTTACTGCCGGAGCTCTACGCACATCTCAATCCGATGCCGTACGAAGCCGCGCTGCAAATGGAGATGGAGCTGGCCGAAGACCTGCGCAACGAAGGCTATACGGTGACCGGCGGGCATTGAAGCTGTCGCCGCGTTCGAGGACAGCCGAACGATTTTGCAACGCGCGCCCGGTGGCTTAAGAAGAGAAGACGTGAAAACCGAGGTGGCAATTATCGGAGCTGGACCGGCTGGTTTGACGGCGGCCTACCTCCTCGCCCAGAGCAAGGTACCGGTCGCTGTGCTCGAAGCCGATCCGGTCTATGTCGGCGGCATTTCGCGCACCGTCAGTTACAAGGGTTTTCACTTCGATATGGGCGGGCACCGCTTCTTCTCGAAATCGAAGGCCGTGGAAGATTTCTGGACGGAGATTTTGCCTGACGACATGCTCCAGCGGGCGCGTTCGTCGCGTATTTTTTACGACGGCAAGTTCTTCG
This sequence comes from uncultured Verrucomicrobiae bacterium, assembly GCA_963850015.1. Taxonomy (GTDB): domain Bacteria; phylum Verrucomicrobiota; class Verrucomicrobiia; order Chthoniobacterales; family UBA10450; genus AV80. Next base: position 2,367,946 of record CAWKJF010000002.1, on the reverse strand, counting down.
CGTATCCGCTGAGAGCGTTTGAAGCGCTGACCAAACTCGGCATCTGGAGGTCGCTTCTGTGCGTCCTCTCCTGGTTCAAAGCGAAGCTTTTTCCGATTCGCAACCCGGGCAACTTCGAGGACTGGGTCACTAATCAATTCGGCAAACGTCTCTTCAATACCTTCTTCAAGAGCTACACCGAAAAGGTGTGGGGAATGAGCTGCAAGGACATTTCTGCCGATTGGGCGGCGCAACGAATCAGGGGTCTCTCGTTAGGCGGCGCCATTAAGAATGCGCTTTTCCCGCAGCGCCAGCCGAAAGACAGGACGAAAGTGATCAAGACGCTGATCAATTCCTTCCGATATCCGCGCAAGGGTCCCGGGATGATGTGGGAAGCTTGCGCTCGGAAAACGAGAGAAATGGGCGGCAAGGTCCAGATGGGCAGCAAAGTAACCGGCTGCGTTTACGACGATAAGAGCAAGACCTGGCAGCTGCGCTACTCGGATCAGGAAGGCAACCTTCAAACGATCGAGGCCCGTCATGTAATCTCGTCCGCGCCAATGCGGGAGTTGGCTGGGGATTGATCCCGCCAATGTCCGAAGCGGCCCGGAACGCCGCCGATAGCCTGAAGTATCGCGACTTCCTCACGGTCATGTTGATCTTGAAAGAGCGGCACATGTTCGATGACAACTGGATCTACATCCACGATCCGAGCGTGCAGGTCGGCCGAGTCCAAAACTTCCGTTCCTGGTCGCCTGAGATGGTGCCGGACCCGGACAAAGCGTGTTACGGACTCGAGTATTTCTGCTTCGAACATGACGGACTTTGGGATTCGTCTGACGCGGACCTGATCGAGCTCGGGAAAAAGGAACTGATCCAAATCGGTTTGGCGCAGGAAGGTGACCTCATTGACGGCTGTGTCGTCCGGCAAAAGAAGGCCTATCCGGTTTACGATGACGATTATGCGCAGCACGTGGAGACGATTCGGGCCGAAATCGAGGAGCGTTACCCGAACCTGCATCTCGTCGGGCGCAACGGGATGCATAAATACAACAATCAGGATCATGCGATGATGACCGCGATGCTGTGCGTGGAAAATATTCTGGCCGACACCAGGCTTTACGATCTCTGGCAGGTGAATGGGGACGCCGAATACCACGAAGCCGGCAAGGCGCCCGTCACAGGAACGGCGCTTCGTCATGTGCCAACGCGCGTCGCTGGTCCATCTAAATTGGCGTCCGAGCGGACGTAACCCAGGCGCGCCTCGCTACTCGGCGAACGCCTCCATCGGCGGACAGGAGCACAACAGATTGCGATCGCCGTAAACGCTGTCGATCCGGGAGACGGCTGGCCAGAATTTGTATTCGCGCGTCCACGGCGCCGGATACGCGGCTTGCTCCCGCGAGTAAGGCCGCTCCCATTTTTCCGAGATGACCTGCTGCGCGGTGTGCGGAGCATTTTTCAACACGTTGTTCTGCCGATCGGCTTTCCCCGAGGCGACCGCCTCGATCTCGCCGTGGATGGAAATCATCGCGTCGCAAAAACGATCGATCTCCGCTTTCGATTCGCTCTCAGTCGGTTCGATCATCATCGTGCCGGCCACCGGAAACGAAACCGTCGGGCGCGTGAAATCCGTAATCCATCAGGCGCTTGGCAGCGTCTTCCACTTCGACGCCCGCGCTTTTCCATTGGCGCAAATCCACGATGCATTCGTGGGCGACCAGACCGCCTTTGCCTTTGAACAGGACCGGAAAATACCGATCGAGTCGCTTCGCGATGTAGTTCGCGTTCAGGATCGCGATCTTCGTCGCTTCGGTTAGTCCCTCCCCGCCCATCATGCGGATGTACATCCACGAAATGGTCAGAATGCTGGCGCTGCCGTACGGAGCGGCAGTCACCGGGCCGACGGGATTTTGAATTTCGGATTTCGGATTTCGGATTGCGGAGAGGGCAGGAAGAAACGGCACGAGATGCGCGGCGACGCCGATCGGTCCCACGCCAGGGCCGCCGCCCCCGTGCGGGATGCAAAAAGTCTTGTGCAAGTTCAGATGGCAAACATCCGCGCCGATGTCGCCGGGCCGGCAAAGGCCGACCTGCGCGTTCATGTTCGCGCCATCCATGTAAACCTGGCCGCCATGCGCATGAACGATTTCGCAAATCTCGCGGATGGTCGTTTCGAAAACGCCATGCGTGGAGGGGTAGGTGACCATCAACGCGGCGAGATCGTTCTTGTGCGTCTCGGCCTTTGCGCGCAGATCGGCGAGATCGATGTCGCCATCCTTCAAACACTGCACCGGCACGACTTTGAACCCCGCCATGACCGCGCTGGCGGGATTGGTGCCGTGCGCGGAAGTTGGGATAAGGCAGACTTTGCGATGCGCTTCGCTGCGTGAAGCGTGGTATTCGCGGATCGCGAGCAGTCCGGCGTATTCGCCCTGCGAACCGGCGTTCGGTTGGAGCGCGACCGCCGCAAAGCCGGTGATTTCGGCGAGCCAATCTCCGAGCTGATCGCACATTTCGCGGTAACCGATGGTCTGTCATCGGGCGAAAACGGATGCAGCTTGGCGAATTCCGGCCACGAGATCGGAAACATCTCCGCCGTCGCGTTCAATTTCATCGTGCACGACCCGAGCGGGATCATCGAAGTCGTGAGCGAGAGATCGCGCGACTCCAGCCGCCGGAGATAGCGCAGCATCTCGGTCTCGGTGTGGTGGGTGTTGAAAACCGGATGGGTCAGGATAAGCGGAATTGCGGATTGCGGATTGCGGAAACCGGAAAGTCTGTCCGTCGCTCGACTCGTCAGGATCTGATTCGTTGGCGCCGAAGATCTGACAGATGCTTCGCTAAGTCGTTCTCGGTGGTTGTTTCATCGAGCGAAATGCCGACGGCGTTCTGGCCGAGATGCGCGAAGATTGCATCCCAGCTTTCTCAGCGCGCGGACAGAATCTCGCCGGCTGGTTTGTCGCGCAGCTCGACACGCATCGTGTCGAAGAAATTCTCGCCTGCGATTGAGAGCCCGGCTTCCTCCAGGGCAGCGGCAAGCGACTTGTGCAGGCCATGCACGCTGTTCCGCAATCGCGCGCAGGCCGCGTGGGCCATGATAAACCGCATACATCGATGCGATCACGGCGAGGAGAACCTGGGCGGTGCAGATGTTACTGGTGGCTTTGTCGCGGCGAATGTGTTGTTCGCGGGTCTGGAGCGCGAGCCGATATGCCGGGCGGCCGTCGGTATCGTGCGAAACGCCGACGAGCCGTCCCGGCATGTGGCGCTTGTAGGCATCCCGCGTCGCAAAATAAGCGGCGTGCGGGTCCGCCAAAACCGAGCGGAACGCCGAAGCGTTGCGTGCTGCCCACCGCCACGTCCGCGCCGATTTCGCCCGGGTGGCTTCAACAGAGTGAGCGCAAGAATATCTGCCGCGACGACCAGGAGTGCGCCGGCGTCGTGCGCCGCTTTGGCGAATGGCTCGTAATCGAAAATCGCGCCGTCGGTTGCGGGATATTGGACGAGAGCGCCGAAAACCGTGTCTTCGAATTTGAACTCGGAAAAATCGCCGATCACGATGCTCGATGCCGAGTGGCTTCGCGCGGGTCTGGACCACCTCGATCGTTTGCGGGTGGCAATTGTCCGCGACGAAGAAAATGTTTCCGGCCGTAGCAACCGCGTGACAGAGCGCCATCGCTTCCGCGGCAGCCGTGGCTTCATCGAGCAGCGACGCGTTCGCGATGTCGAGCGCCGTCAGATCCGTGATCATCGTCTGGAAATTCAAGAGCGCTTCGAGCCGGCCCTGGGCGATCTCGGCCTGGTATGGCGTGTAAGCGGTGTACCAACCGGGGTTCTCGAGAATGTTCCGCTGAATCACCGGAGGCGTGATGCATGTCGGAATAGCCGGCGCCGATGAACGAGCGTGCGACGATATTCTTCTTCGCGAGTCCGCGGAGCTCGGCGAGCGCGTCCCACTCCGAGGCGGGGTGAGGCAGATTCAACGGCCGATCGAGCCGAATATTTTTCGGGACCGTCGCGTCGATCAGCGCGTCGAGATTCTCGAAGCCGATTTCCGCGAGCATCGCCGAGCGCGCCTCGCGGTTGGGGCCGATGTGCCGCCGGGCGAAGGAATCGACGCGGTCCGTTTCCCGTGCCGGAGCGAGTGCGCGGGTTGCGTCCAGATTCAGCGTTTTTCGCGGGCGAGTCCGTTTCAGCGGTGGGCATTGGCAAAACTACGGAGTGCTTTTGCCGGTTCAAGCGAAAGCCGTCGCGCGACAGGAAAGGGCGAAATCAAATCAGGAGAGGCGGTACCAACCGCCTTTTTGTTGGGTCGGCGGTTTGTAAACCGCCGCTCCTTGAGGCTCTAGATCTTCGCCGCTGGTTGGAAAAAGATTGCTTCGCCCGGCCAGGGATGAGTGATGGGAGCGCGGTGAAGCATCTTGAAGCCGGCTGTTTCAAACACGCTGATCAATTCGTCGATGTTCTTCCAAAAAAAGCTCTCGAAGAACCCCGGGTTCACGCCTTGATCGCGGCCCTGCACTGCTTCGACGATGAGTAATCCCTCCGGTTTCAAGACTTTCAGGACTCTCTCGCGCGATTCGATCGATGTCGAAGGCGTGATCGAGCGAATTCGTATAGACGACGTCCACCGATCCCGGCGCGAACTGCAAATCGTGAAAATCGCCCTGGACCACGTATCGATTTTCCTTTCCCGGATTCAGATCGATCCCGATCGCGAAGCAGCCGAGATCGAGAAAAGCCTTCACCTCGGTGCCGATCCGGGCCGCCAGGCAAAGGACCGTCCGGCCCGGCCAGACAACATCCAGCGCGGCCAATCGTTCGCGCAGGGCCGCCCGGAATTCCGTATCGTAATTCGCGAAATCGTGGGTTTCGAGCTTCGCCTTCTGGTGTTCCAAGTACGCTTCGTAGGAAGCGTAACTGCGGTTTTGAAAAGCGCTCTTCGCGTTCCATTCGTCGCCGAACTTGCGAAAGAGGACGCGCTTCCGGATCGAACGCTTCAGTCTGGAGAAGAACCGCAGCGGATCGAAGGCGCGTTTTTCGTTTCCGCTCATCAGCAATCCTGAATCGGCCAGCCCTCCGCGAGCTATTTGGAATCGAAAGTCTCGACGCCGTGTTCTTTTAGAAGCGCACGCAAATCCAGCAAATGTTGCTGGTCCCGGGTCTCCACGGTGCACAAGACATGGACGGCGGAGACGTCGGAGCCGGCGAAAGCGCGATCGTGCAGGACTTGCTTGATGCTGGCACCGGCGGAAGCGATCTGGGCTGTCAGATCAGCCAATCCTCCCGGCCGATCGCTGATAATGGCGGTGAACCGGGCAAGTCGACCGTCGGCGACCAGGCCACGTTCGACCACGCGACTCAAGACATTCGGATCGATATTTCCGCCGCTGAGGATTAAGCACCACGCGTTTCCGGGCCAGTTCTGGGAGTTGGCCGGATAAACAGGCCGCGAGCGGAGTGGCCGCCGCGCCCTCCACGACCCCTTTCTCCAATTCCACGATGCGCAGGACCGAAACGGCAATTTGTTCCTCCGCGACGGTAACGGTGCGATCCACCAGCGATGCGGCGAGCTCGAAAGCGTTGCCCGCCGATTTGTGGCGATGGCGAGGCCGTCCGCCAGGGTTGGCTGAGGGGAAATGGTAACCGGCTTGCCCGCCTTTGATCGCCGCCGAAAAACTGGCGACGTGATCCGCTTCGACCGCGATAATTTTTACGTTCGGGTCGCAAGCTTTTCACGGCGAGTGCGACGCCGGCCAGCAAGCCTGCCTCCGCCCACCGGCATGATGACTGCATCGAGGTTTGGCACTTGCTCGACGATTTCCAGTCCCAGCGTGCCCTGGCCCGCGATGATGGCCGGATCATCGTAGCCGTCGATATAGGCCAGCCCGCGCTCGGTTCCGATTTCGTGCGCGTGCGCCTTTGCTTCCGCGAAATCTTTTCCATGCAGGATGACGGTGGCCCCGAGCTTCTGGCAGTTGCCGATCTTGATCAGCGGCGCGTGTTTCGGCATCACCACCGTCGCCGGAATTCCGAGCAGCTTGCCCTGATAGGCGAGGGCCTGGGCATGATTGCCGGCGGAGGCCGCGATCACGCCGCGTTTCTGTTGTTCGGGCGGCAGTTGGGCCAGGGCGTTGCGCGCGCCGCGTTCCTTAAAGCTGCCGGTGCGCTGCAAGTTCTCGAGCTTGCAGAAAATTTCCATGCCCGTGATCTCGCTCAACGGAATCGAAGGCTGGCAGGGAGAATAATAAACTGCGCCGTCGATTCGCTTCCGTGCCTCTTCGATATCTTCAACGTGATCACGCTGAGAGTTAATATACCCCGCGGCGGAGAGCGGCAATGTTTTGCATGAGGTGGGTGGTAATCTTCCTCTACCGATTCCAGTGCGTTTCCGCGGAAAGATTAAGGGTAGAGGAAAAGGGAGAGGAAGCGGCGGGACTCGCCCGCACCCTGACCGCCCGGTCAATGAGAATCGAGCGCTTCGCGAATCTTGGTGGCGAGCTGTTCGGGATCGAACGGCTTCGGCAGGAAAAACATTTCCTGGTCGCGGCGATCGTCGGGCTGAAGCGACTCTTCGAGGTAACCGGAGATGAACACGACTTTTGTTTGCGGGCTGGTTTTGCGCAGCCAGTCGGCGAAATGACGTCCGCTCATGTGCGGCATGACCATGTCGGTGAGGAGGAGATCAATCTTTTTGTCCCCGCGTTCGGCGATCAACTGTTGCGCGTCATCGCCGTTCGCGGCTTCGATCACGTCGTAACCCAGGCCGCGCAGAACGCGCACGGAAATGTGGCGCACGCTGATATCGTCTTCGAGGACAAGAATGCTTTCCACACCCGTGGGCATTTTGTTTCCGCCGGCCGTTTTGTAAGGAGGCGGGGGCGGAGCGGGCACCCTGGGGAGAAAAATTTGGACGGTGGTGCCTTTTCCCAGCTCGCTTTCCACACAAATGTGGCCGCCACTTTGCCGCACGATGCCGTAGCTCGTGGCGAGCCCGAGTCCGCTCCCGCGGCCTTCGTCTTTCGTCGTGAAAAATGGCTCGAACAAATGTTGTTTTACTTCGTCACTCATCCCGATGCCGTTGTCGGTCACGCTGAGGCGAACGTATTCGCCTGGCTTGAGTTCCTCCGAGCCGATCTCCTGTTCCTCGGAGGCGTCGATGGTGAGAGAAGCCGTTTCCAGCGTCAGCCGGCCGCCATAACGCATGGCATCGCGCGCATTCACCACCAGGTTTAGAATGATTTGCGTCAGCTGCCCGGGATCGACCTTGGTGTGCAGGCCGTCTTTGCGCGCGATCGAAATGGCATTGGACGGAAATGTCCTCGCCGAGGAGACGCAGCAAGGAGCGTTCGAGATTCGTCAGAAGCGAATTCACTTCGATCACCTGCGGGGCGAGAGGATGCTTCCGACTGAAGGCGAGCAATTGAGCCGTGAGGACAGAGGCCCGGCCTGCCGCACTTCTGATTTCGCCGATATGATCGGCGACCGCGCCTTTCATCCCGAGCTCGTCGAGCAGCAAATCGCTATAGCCGAGGATTGTCGTAAGAAAATTATTGAAGTCGTGCGCGACGCCGCCCGCGAGTTGGCCAAACGCTTCCATCTTCTGCGAGCGGATGAGTTGATCCTGCAATTGTTTGCGCGCGGTCACGTCCATGAGCGATCCGACGAAGCGGATGGCCGCGCCGGTGGAATCGCGGATGATCAGCGCGCGCTCGAGCAGGTCGAGGTAGGACCCGTCGAAGTGCCGAAAGCGGTATTCTCCCGTCCAATGATCGCCCGTGGCGGCAAGAGCATCGCGGATGCTGAAGGCGGCCCGCGCCCGATCCTGAGGATGAACCTGTTTTTGCCAGAAACCGATGTCCCCGCTTGCGCTGGAATTATCGTATCCGAGCAGAGTTTCGAGGCCTTGCGGCCAGGAAAGCGCGCCGCTTTCTACATTCCAAACCCGAACAGCATCATTCGTAGCCCGGGCAACGATCGCAAAATATTCCGCGCTCTCAATCGGGCGGCTTTCCGGAATTTCAGGGCAAGTTTCATGTCGGTGAGTGGGATTCCTGGAGCTTGGATTCTGCACGGGTGTCTCATTGCCCTGAATTTCGGTCGCTAATCGCATCTTCAGGTCTGTTTGAACCCACGTTTATGGAAAGCTAGTTCTATGCCTTGAGGACAGGCCCGCAAGAATCAGAAAATTCTTGTTCCCGACCGAATTTAGACGCGCTGGTTTCTCCTCAACTCCGGCTCGGGTCCGCCACCGCCAAAGGCTTCGCATCGTTGGTCAAAAGCTTGCGCGTCGCGGCCGTGAACAGCTTCTGCTCTTCGGGCAGGAGCGCCGCTTGATTTGCCGATGAAAGGTAGGACTGCGCACGCTCCATGTTTCCATTCTCGACCAGCATGACGACGTAGTACGCGGCGATCTCGGGATGCCGAAGCTGCGCCTCTTTCAAAGTCTCCATCACCCTGAGTGCCGCGCCCGTTTTGCCTTCGAGGTGCAAGGCAAAAGCGTACGTTGCGCTGAAAACTGTGTTGGCCGGATATTCGACGTGCAATTTGGCGGCCAGACGGCGGGCCGAACTATCGCCGGTCAAGAGTAAGCCGAGGCTGGCGCAGTTGTTTGCGGCAACAAGATCACGCGGATTCAGTTCCAAAGCGCGTTTTGCCACGCGAAGAAGGCCATGGCTGTCTTGTTTCGATTTGTAGAGACGATGCAAAGCGGTCAGCGCACCCTTGGCATTTTCGCTGCCATTTGCGATCAACCACCAGGCGTCTTCGGCCTCGGCGGTGTAGCCCCATCCCTCGGCGAGTTGGGCGATGGGAGTGAGCCGATCCGGACGCGATTTGGTCGCCGCCAACGCCGCGCGCCAGGCGGTCTGTGATTCCGTCGACGAACGATCGGATGGGGTGAGCCGACGCAACGCATGGCTGAGCACGGCAAAGCGGAAGCATTCGTAATCACTCCAGTTCTTGCCCGCGACCCATTCCTGCAACCCGCCCCAGTCCTGGAGGAAGCTATGCGACTCCGCGACGGCTAAAGAAACCGGTGGTGCCGTTAAGACCTCTTGCGGAAGCGCTAAGGCCCATTCGAGCGCAGACTTCGCCATTTCGTGGCGGTTCATCCAGGTGATCAACGCCACTGCCGCAGCGGGCGAATTCTCTGCCTTGGCCTCGACTTCCAGGAGCGCAGCCTCCGCCTTGTCGCTGGCCTGGGCGGCTTCGAGATAAAGCAGGGCATCGGAGAAGGTTGCACTCTTTTCGGATTTCAATTGTGTGGCCCAGCGTTGCGCCTCCGCCCGGGCTTTATGTGCGAGCGCGTCTGACGCGAGCGCCCTTAGTGATTCGAGCCGCATGGCGGGGTTTTCTGACAAAAGTTTCAGCTGGGCGCGCGCCTGCTCTGTCGTTTGAACATTCGGCGAGGCGAGGCGAATGCTGGCGAGGTTGAGTATCAGCCGTGGATTGGCGGGTTCGAGTTGAAGCGCGGCAGCGAAGTGCTCCTCGGCCACCGCGGGTTGCATCTCGGTAATCGCGACGCCACCGGACAACTCCCAGTATTTCACGCTCGCCCGCGCGGCCGGCCCGACGGAATCGAGGACCTTGTGCGCGAGGTCCACTTCTCCAAAGCGAAGGGCCGCCGCGGCGAGCGCGAGCTGATTCTCTGGCACATTCGGTTCCAAGGCGGCGATGCGCTGGCGCCACGAAATTGTTTCCGGACGATTCGCTATCTCAGCCGCTTCCGCCATTACACGGCAGGCTGCGACATTATTTTGGTCCAGTTGGAGAACGCGGCGGGCCGCAAGCGCGGCACTGCGATAATCGCCTTTCGCGACAAACGCCCGCGCCTGCCGGTCCAGGTGCCTTGCGCGAAGTGCGTCATAGCCGCGATAAACGCCGAAGCTCAGGGCGAGAAAGACAACGAGGTAACCAAGGCGCCGCCCCCATCGAATCCTGAAATCACGCCGGGCCAGAGCTCGGACATCCCCGTGGCAGTCGCTACTTGCGGTGCCGCGCATTATGACGAAGGACGAGAAGCATGGCGACGAGGCAGGAAAGCGAGGCGCCGAACGCGGGATTCATCTCGGGCACGGGGGTGAAGACAACATTGGACATGCCGATATGCTGATAGGTCGGATCAGCGACCGTTCCGGTGCCGCTGCCATAAGTGAACGTGAAAGACCTGATCGCGTTGGTGCCAAAGCTAATCGTCACATTCCCGTTGCCCGACCCTGCCCCGGTGTCTGGAGTGCTGGTGACCCCGTTGACAATCTGGTTCAGTCCGGTCCCGCTTCGGACGTTGTTAGCGCTCGTTGTAATCGTGGGCGCGATCAAGCTTCCATCGACCCCAACCGCCCTGATGGAACGAAGCTGGTCCTGGTAGTTGTTACCGCTCGCACTCGAGAAATCCACGTCGAAGATGGTGAACGAAACATTACTCACACCCTGGGTGTATTGAGCCGAATAATCGACCGTGACGGTAATGCCTTGGCTTTGGTTCGCGAAATTGGTGGCAATACAGAGACTGTTTTGGGGCGCGCCCGCTCCACCCTGAAAAGCCGCGGTGACCGCAGGCGTTATAGGATTGGGGGAGACGAGCTCCGGTTGTAATACACCGGTGTTGCCGGAGACGGTCACAGTGACGTCGTTGCCGGGTTTGGCCGGGTCGATATCGTAGGAATTTATTAGGCTTCCGGCGGCCCATGGCGCCGAACCCCAATTCAGGGTAATGGCGCTGGCAGGAGCGCAGACTGTGGCAAAAACCAATGCGGTAAAGCAGGATAAGGAGAAGCGTACAAACATGAAGAGGCTGGTCTTCTTAGCAACGCTCATGCCACACAGAAACAGCCGTTTACGAGTGTTCTGAGAGGAGGATTGGAATGCGCCCAACAGCATCTGCCGGGAATCTCCGTGACCGGCTTCGATGAATTCCGATCGGGCGAAAAGGCAGCGATCAGAACGGCGGACAAGAACACCCGCGTCGCTCAACCAACCTATTGGCTGACGACTGGGACCAACGGCGGATTGGACAGCGTTCCGAGCTCATTGCTCGCATCCGGTCCGCCTTCACCGGAAAAGTGCATCGGGATTGAGTTGCTGGCGTAAACGTCGGGAAGTTCAGTGGTATTGAGCATCGCTAGCGGCATGTCGCCGAAGGCGTTGATCTCAGCCACCTCGAATCCGTGAGGGTCGTTTGGTTTGGCGGAGGTCCAGCGCAAAGCAACATAATGCGCGCCTTCGGAATCAAAATTCACGGCGGCTTTTCCCTCGGCGTCCCGATCCGTGACCGACGCGATGTGCTTTGCGCCCGCCAGGTCGCCGGGATTCTGCCCAAGCTCATTCATTAAGAAAACATCAAGCTGTCCGGCCTGCATTTTGTAGAGCGCGCTCACGCGATGGAGGCGTTCCCGTTCGGCCAACTCAACGATGACCATCGGTTGCGCGTCCGATGATGCGAAATGAAACGTGCTCATCGTGTCGTCGTCGATCATGTTCCGGGCCGCCGCGGGTGCGCCGGAACTGACATAAGCGATGCGGCCTTTCGCATAGAGGTTGGCGAAATTGAAGTTAAGCATGTCTTCGATGCGGTGAGTCGCGCGCGTGTGGTTCTCGATGCGGGTCACGCCCTCCTGACGGTTCGAAAATTTTTCGAGCGAAATGCCGCCGAAGAGGCCCAGGGAAGCGATGCGGCCTCCTTTGGCCACGTGAAACGACAGCTTCACGTAGCGCGCTTCCACGCCGACCATCGAAAGGTTGAAAAGCCGCTTGCTGGTGAATTCGGTCTTTCCGCTGACATCGGTCCATTTTGGGCTGTCGGCGGAAAGCCGGTAATTGGAGACAGCGATCCTCATTTCGCCCTGCACAGCCGCATTCTCGTTAATGAAAGTAAAGCGATCGAGGAGCGACGTTTTTGGGAATGAGATGATAAAGGTGGTTTCGCCCTCCTGCAGCGGGCAGCTGAGCGTGTCGTCATCCATGATCAACGCCGTCGCACTGGAGTTCTTTTCGCTCGCATTAGGCACGGCGGCGAGGCGCCCATCTGGCGTGATACAATCGATCTTTGCGCCACAATTCATTCGGGCGAGGTTTTTTGCGGCATTGCCCTGCTCCTTCACGAGGTTGGCCTCATCCTCTGCCGCGGGGGCGGATTCGCCGGCTAGACCGGGCTGGATTAGCGCGCTGGCGAAGGCAAAAATGCCGAAAGCGGCCAGAACAATGCGACTGAAGCGGAAGTGACGTAACGGGCTCATGGTGAGTCCCCTCCAAGCTTAGAGCAGGCCAGTCCTAAGATTTTTTACAAAAGGCTTCCCAAGGGCTCCTATTTTATTTGATTCTGGTAAGACGAATTAGATTCGGCGAGAGAAGCCATTCACATCCAGAAAAACAGGCGATTTAGCTTGCCGTGGCTTCCGTCTGTTGATAGAGAAATCGCCGTTAACTGAGAAATATCTGAAACAACAAGTCCTTATTCCAAACCAATCTCGGCCGATATCGTCCGAGGTGTTGAGATCGCTGATTTGCAATCTCAACGTTTGGTATCACATCTGCTAACCCTAACCGGATTGACACCTATGAGCCGTCCCGCAACCCTTAACTTTACCGCGCTTTCTGCCGGAAAAATCGGCCTTATTCTTCTCGCTTTGCTGCTCGCAGCGACGCCAATCGCCCCCGCGCAGGACGCTGTTCGGCCTTCGTTGGCCGGCGAAGCGTCCGCCGAGGCGCGGCGCCAGTCCATTGAGAATATTCCCTATAATCTCCAACTCGGGCCGATGAAGCTGCGCTTCAGCGCGACTCTTGGCTTCGAGTACAACGACAACGTCAATTTGTCGGAGGACAGGACGGTTGTCGTTCCCACCAATTTTGGGCCCCTCTTGGTGACGACTGAGAAGCAGAGCGATTTCATCATCCGTCCGCAGATCAACGTCAACCTTCTGTGGCCTATAACGCAGCTCAATACGCTGAAGTTGGACCTGGGTCTCGGCTATGCTTTCTACATGGAGCACTCGGACTACAATACCAGCGCTCTGCTCGTGACCCCGGGATCCCAGCTCGCGTTCGACATCTTCGTGGGGGATTTCCGGATCAATATCCACGATCGCTTTTCAGTTCAGCAGGATCCCGTAGCGGAGGCGACCTTGAGCAACGTGGCGGATTATGGCCGCTTTGAAAACGTTGCCGGCGTCTCGGTTCTCTGGGACTTGAATGCTGCCGTCGTGACCCTGGGTTATGATCACTACAATTTCGTAGCGCTCGAGGACAGGTTCGAGTATCTCGATCGCAGCGCGGAAATGCTGAACGCCTCGATCGCTTTCACGCCGAGTTCGACGATGAGCGTCGGCCCCGAAGCGTCGTATGTTGACACGTCGTACGACCAGAATGTCATGAACGATTCGCAGGCATTTAGCGCCGGCGCTTTCCTCGAAACGCAGATCACGAACTATTTGAAATTGCGTGTCGCCGGTGGATATCAAAACATTGATTTCGACAACACCGGCGTGGTCAATGACGCGCATAATCTCGATGACTATTATGCGAACCTGCTGCTTTCCCACCGAGTCAACTCGGTGCTCAATCACAGCCTGTCCCTGGGCCACGAAGCTCAACTGGGTGTCAATTCGAACTACGTCGTTTTGAACTACGTTCGCCACACCGCGAACTGGAACATTCTTCTTCACACTCTCCTTTCGACGGAATTGTTTTACGAGGACGCGGAGGATTCGGGTGGAGCCGGTCCGGCCTTCATTCCCGGTCCTGGGGCTTTCCTCCTCAATCCTTTCCGCGCCGAACACGTCCACCGCTTCGGTGGCGCGCTCTCCCTCGGCTACCAGCTAACCCAACATGTGACGCTCGGATTTCGTTACCAATACACAAAGAAAGACTCAGATCTGCTTCTGCGCGATTACAGCCAGAATCGTGTCTCACTCGATGGCACCTACAGTTTCTAAGAAGACAATTGCAATTGAATGAGAACCTGGACTTTCACACTGCTCGCTGCTGCCTCTATCGCAGCGCCAATGCCGCTTCCGGCGCAGGAAACCAGTCCGGGTATGCCGCCTCCGATTCCCAAGGCCGCCGCGGTCGAGCCCGCGACGACCAGCACGGTCATGCGAACCAATTCCATGGCGGTGCTCGACGACAAGAAGAGGCTCGGGTCTAACGATTACGTCAGTTTCCGCGTGGTTGAGGATCGCGATAACGAATCCCAGCATCTACGCGTGAACGACAGCGGCGAGCTGGAAGTTCCTTACGTCGGGCTCGTCCAGGCGGCCGGCAAGAGCTGCAAGGAGCTGGCTTATACCGTCAAGGCCGCGCTCGAGCGCGAATATTATTATCACGCCACGGTCATTATTGCGGTCGATCACATCAGCGAAAAGTCGCGCGGGAGGATCTACGTTTACGGCTCGGTCAAGGGGCAGGGGCCGCAGGAAATTCCGGCCGACGAATCCTACACCGTCAGCAAAGCAATCATTCGCGCGGGTGGTTTCGGTGATTTTGCCAACAAGCGAAAAGTGAAGGTAACGCGTAAAAGCGGCCAGGATTTTGTGGTGGATTTGAAGCGCGTGATCGAAGAGGGCCGCACGGACGAAGATGTGGTCCTGCAACCGGACGATCAAATCTACGTCCCGCAGCGTCTGATCAACATGTAAGCTATGCAAGCCCTGGTCACGGATCGTCCTTCTCCCGCCTCCTGGAGCACAGCGTTCATCACGCGGCTCTACCGCTATCGATCCCTGCTCCTGCGCCGCTGGTGGATTCCGGTCCTGACCATTTGCCTGGGGCTTTTCGTCCAGGCCTGGCTCATTTATCAGACGCCGCCATCCTTTCTTTCTGCGGCCAAGATGATTCTCGCCGGCAAGCTGAATATCAGCCAAAGCGCGGTTTACAGCGAAGACAATGTTAATTTCTACGGCACCCAGATCCAGCTTATGCAAAGCGCCGAGGTGCGCCGCAGCGCCGAAGCGCTCGTCCGCTCGATCCACCCAGAACTGCAACCAGTCCCGGTGGAGATCTCGGTTACGCAGAAGCCGCGGACCTCGATTTTCGACCTGCAAGCGATCGGCAGTACCGCCGAATACACCCAGGAGTACCTCAACGCGGTCATGCAGAAGTATCTCGATTTCAAAAAGGGAATGCGCGAGGACCAGGGGCACAACGTCACCACCGCACTGACCGAGCAACTCATTCAGGTGGAAAAAGATCTGCGGACGGTGAAGACGAAATGCTCGAGTTTCAGAAGCAGAATAACATCGGCTTCATTCAGGAGGAAGGGAACAGCGCCGCCGCCTATCTCGTGCGGCTAAATCAGCAATTCGCCGCGCTCAAGACCGAATACGACCTCCTCAGCCTGCTCGACCTCGACCAGAACCTGGATCGCACGCAAAAAACGCGTCCGGACGCCGCAACCGGGACGGCAACCAGCGGATGAACAAAGCGGCGGCATGCCTTTTTCCGACGTCGGGCCGGAGGGCGATTACCTGAAAGCCAAGCAGGCGTTGCAACTACTCAAGGCGGAAAAGGACACTCTCTCCAAGGATCTTCGTCCCAAGCATCCGAAGATTATCAAGCTCAACGATGAGATCGCCAAGTCGGAGAACCTGATCAAGCTTTACCGGGCGGACACCGTGGAAAAACTCGAGACCCGCCGCAAGTCCATCGGCAAACAAATGGAGAACCTGCAGAGCAACATCAAGGAATGGGAAAGCAAAGCCCTCGACTTGAGTCAGCGGCTCGCGCAGTTCAATCGCGTGAAGGGAAAAGTCGATCGGCTGAAAACGCTTTACGATCGCCTCACGAATAACCTCAAGGAAGTGAACGTTTCGCAAACCGTCGATGGCAGCGATCAGATCTCCATCATGGAAAAGGCGAGTCCACCGATCTCCGTGCGCCCGGGTCTGCTCAAGAGTCTGCTGATCGGCCTCGTCTGCGGCGCCATCGCCGGCATTCTCATCCTGTTGCTTCTCGACCGGATCGACGATCGGATGGCTTCCTTCGGCGAATTTCAGCATCAATTCTCCGAGAACGTTCTCGGCCAGATTCCGAAGGAAAAGACCAAGGGCCGGGTCACCCTGCTGCAACCGGATGATGCGCGCCACATCTTCGCCGAATCCTACCGCAACATCCGCTCGTCGATTTTCTTCATGCCCTATGAAGGACCGCGGCCGAAGACCTTCCTGATCACCAGTGCTGTCCCTAACGAAGGCAAATCGACGATTTCGGCCAATCTCGCGATTACGATGGCTTTATCGGGAGCGCGCACTCTGTTGGTGGACGGCGATCTTCGCCGAGGCGCTCTTCGCGAAACGTTCGGTATTTCATCCAAGATCGGTTTGTCGGAAGTCTTGCAGCAGGAAGTGAATTGGCGCGAAGTGGTGGTCCCGACCGCCTATCCGAGCCTGTTCATGCTCCCGCGGGGCAAGGCGCTGGGGCAGCCGAGCGAACATCTCCTGCGCGATTCCACGGACCCGCTCTTGAAGGAACTCTACGATCAATACGACTACATTATTATCGATAGCTCGCCGGTCCTGGCGGCGGATGATTCGACCAGTCTCGCGCCCAAGATCGACGCGACGCTTTTCGTCGTGCGGCTCTCCTACACTTCTGCGCGCCTCACGCGAAAGGCGCTCGAGCTGCTCTACAATCGCCAGGTCAATGTGGCCGGCGTCATTCTGAACTACGTCGATACGTCGCTGCCGGAATATTATTACTATCAGTATTCGGAGTACTACAACACGCCGGCAGCGGTTGAGGAACATGCGGTTGCAGCCACGCATCACGCCCAGCCGAAACATATCCAATCCTCCTAGCGTTTCGTCTCCCGCCTTTAATCGGCTTTGGAACTTAAGGAGCGAGATGCCATCGCCACCCTGGTTCCCAAATTTTGTGCCGCACCATGGCGACGAAGTGGCGAATCGCCATCTCCCGTGGTGCTTCGTTCAAGCCGAGGGCGAACTGGTCGTCGCAATGCAGGATAAAAACTCGCGGATCCAGGGCCATGACGCCCTGCTCTTTAAAGGCGACATGGAAGGCCGTCTGGTCTGAGAAATATTCAAACTTGTTATCGAGCAGCTTCAAAAAATCCAGGACCGGCTCCCAGGAGAAACCTGGCTTGAGCAGATAAAAACCTCCATTGCTCTGGTAAAGGTCGCGGCTGTTCGTTGCGAGGAAGCGAGTATCCAGTGTTCCCCAATCCATGTCGGGCAGGAACCAATTTTGCGGTCCGGCGACGGCGGGCGTCAGCAATTCCGCCGCCTTGGCATAGAAGAAGACGTCGCTATCGAGGAAGAGCGTTGGCGCCTGCAACGGCAGGGTCGAGTAGGCGATGAGGCGCTTCCCCATCGCGTGTTCTCGCGCGTATTCGAAGAGAAAATTTGCCTCGCCGGCAACCAGCGGCTTCGAGAGCTCCCAGGAACGCAGACTGGCCCAGGGAAATCGCGCGTGCAGCAAATCGCGCATTTCGTCGGTGTGAGTGCCATCAGAGAAAACGATCCAGGAATGAGGCCGGCCGACCCAGCGCTGAAAAGTAAGCAGGCTGAGCATTTGCTCTTCGAAATCGCGAGCACCGGAAAAGCTCACCAGATGAAAATCCCATTCTTTAGGCGACGCCAAGGGACCGAGAAGTGTGTCCGCACTGGTGGAACGAATCGCCGTGGCGAAAGCGGCCCGGTTCCGCCGAGCCCGCCAATTCGCCACGCGCCATCTCAGACCGTCGACGCCTCTCATGCGGCCATTTGTGTCAAATTAGATGCCATGATTATTTCGCAGGGGCAGCGTCTGGCGGGTGGTATTACCATTCGTTCCAAGGAAAGATATACTGTGGTTCCATGATCAATTCGCTTATTCGAATCGTTGCGCAAGTCGCCATCCCGCGCGGCAGCGCCTGAATCCAGTCAGACCCAGATTTTGGACACCGCTTCTACCTTGATGATCGATGACAGGCCCTTGCGCATCCTGGTAATCGTAAACGGCGCCTGGGATCCGCGGTTCGGCGCCGTCCGCGTCTGGATCGAGCTGGCCGCGGAATGGACCAAAGCAGGGAATCTTGTCGAAAAGTTTTGTCTCACCGACGCTTTTCCGACCACGACCTCGTCAGCGGCGCTGGCGGCGTTTCGCCTCCTCCTGTTTCCATTTCGTGCGGCCCGCTTCGTCCGAAAGAACGCGGACCGCTTTGATGTCATTGACGCTCATATCGGCGTCCTCCCGTTTTCTAAACAGTCGCTTCGGTGGAACGGCCTGCTCGTAGCGCGTTCAGTCGGATTCTACCGGCTTTATGAGAAGTTCGAGAAGACTGCGGCTCAACGCTGGCCGCCTGCGAACAAGGGAAAATTGAGTGGACGCATTTTTTACAGCTTCTTCAAGAAGCGAGTGAGGGCTGCGTCGGATTCCTCCGTCCAGTATTGCGATCTCTTGAATTTGCCAAACCAGAATGAGCTCTCTTGCGTGCGAGATGAAATGCAATTGGCAAAACCGGCCGTGGTCCAGCCTTACGGTCTGAGGCCGGATCGCCACCGGGCTTTAGGGTCGGTCGCGAATTCCGTGGCAAGCCGGTGGCGCGCGAAAAAGGTCTGTTTTCTCGGGATGTGGAGCGCGCGAAAAGGGGCCAAAGACTGGGGGCAGATAATCCAGCGAATCCGCGCCCGGGTGCCGGACGCACGTTTCGTCTTCCTGGGAACGATGGTGGAGGATCGCCTTGTGCTGGAGGACTTGAATCTGGGCGTCCCTGACTTTCTTGAGCTGGTGCCACGATTCGAACCCGACGAGCTTCCGAGATTCCTGGCCGATTGTACGGTGGGCGCATTCCCGAGCTACGTAGAAGGTTTTGGCCTGGCCGTGATCGAGCAGCTCGCCGCCGGGCTGCCGACCGTGGCTTACGATGCGCCGGGACCTCGTGATATTCTCCACGACGCATCGTCGGAATTGTTAGTTTTGTCGGGCGATATTGCCAGTTTCAGCGAGGCGATCATTGCAATCCTTGAGCGTGATTTCGAGAGCTATCAAGACCTTTGCCGGCGAAGCGTGAAGATGGCCGAACGGTTTTCATGGCCCCGCATCGCCCAGGACACGCTCGCCGAATATCGCCTCCGGCTGGCCGAGCGACATGAGTAACGGCTCCATCCTGCAGATTGTCCCACATGCGCCGGGCGCTCACGATGGCGTCGCTGAATACGCGTTGGGGTTGGCGAAGGGGTTAAGAATCGGATTCAACCGGGAAACGGTTTTCGGTGTCGCGGTTCTCGCAACAGCTTCACCGAGTGTCGATTTTCCATTTCTTTCCCCGCTCGATTCAATTTCTGAAAGCCATTTCCGCGATCAACCCTGTGCCGATATCATCCTCCACTACGTCAACTACGGATACCAAAAACGCGGTGTCCCCTTCAACCTTCCGCCAATTCTGCACCGGCTTCGCCAATGGTGTCGCGGTCGCTTTATCACCATCTTTCACGAGCTGTATGCCTCGGCTCCGCCGTGGCAAAGCGCTTTCTGGCTCCAACCATGGCAAAAGTCTCTGGCCCGAGACATCGCCCGGATGTCTGATCACTGCATCGTGAGCAGCGAGCCGTCGCGCGACGTGCTGCAGCGCCTGGCTCCCGGGAAATTGATTTCGGTCCATCCAGTTTTTTCGACGCTCGGCGAACCCGCTTTACCCCCCGCTCATTTTGCCGAGCGTGATCCGCACCGGTGGGTGATTTTCGGTGGAACTCATTTAGTCGAACGTTCGTTACGCAGCTTCATTTCGCGGATGGCTGCGATCCCGCGATCATTTTTTCCTCACCAGTTGTTGGTCCTCGGAGGGCAAGATAATGGCGCCGTCCGGTCTGAGCTGGATAAGTTGTCCGACGTTCAGTCCCAGTATCTGCCGGCGATTGAACCTGAAGCGGGCTCTGCCGTTCTTTCCTCGGCGGCCTTTGGCTGGATCGATTATTTCCGGCAACCCAATGTTCCCCCGAGCGTCATTCTCAAATCGGGATCCTTTGCTGCTTACTGCGCCCACGGTGTAATCCCGGTGATGCCCGCGGCGGGCGCCCCGGTCGTGTTGCAAGACGATCCCTTGCCGGGTTTATATTTCGTAGGCCTGAAACAGAGCTCACTGCCATTCGAGGCCGAGCTCTCGAGAATCTCGCGCGAGACCTACGAGTGGTATCAAAAAAATGCGTCTTCAGCGCAACTTGCCAAAGGCGTCGGGGCGACGCTCGCAATACCTCTTTCATGAAGCCCCGAGAGTGTGATGGACATCGCGCGAAAGCCGGACCTTGCCGAATAAGATGAACATCCTGATTTCATCGCACGCCTTTGCCCCGAGTCTCGGCGGAATTGAAACGGTCAGCGCGCTGCTTGCGGAAGAGTTTGCCAAACTCGGTGACTCGGTGGTTGTAATTACCCAGACCGCCGATGGGCCCAATTTAACGCAATCTGCTATCCCTATCGTTCGCGCACCTTCGACGAGCCGGCTCCGTCGTCTTACAAAATGGTGCGATGTTTTCTGGCATAACAATCTAAGTCTTCGAACGGCGTGGCCGGCGTTGCTTCTTAAGAAGCCGCTCGTCGTTACGCATCAAGGTTCTTATTGCCGGCGTCCGGTGGGATTTGATTTTGCTCTCAGGATCAAACATGCGCTGGTCAACCGCGTCACCGGCGTCGCAATCAGCCGATATGTGGCTTCTTTTTTCGAACCAACGCCGGTCGTTATTTTCAATCCATATGACGCGGAAACGTTCCGCACACAGGTGCCGCCTTCCGCGCGCACGCACGAACTCCTGTTCCTGGGACGGCTTGTTTCCGAGAAAGGTCTCGATACGCTTCTCGAATCCCTGGGACGTTTGCGACAGCGGCAGCTTTACCCGCGACTTACTGTCGTGGGTTCCGGCCCTGAGCAGACCAACATGCAAGAGTTAGCGAGAACGCTGGGTCTCGCAGACCAGGTTCACTTCCGGGGAGCACAGAGCGGCCCGGAACTCGCGGCCACGTTGAATCAACACCAAATCCTGATTGTTCCTTCCAAATACGATGAGCCATTTGGGGTTGTCGCTCTGGAAGGCATTGCCTGCGGCTGCGCGGTCATCGGTTCGAATGGAGGCGGCTTACCCGAAGCAATCGGTCCCGGCGGAATTACCTTCTCTAACGGCGACAGCGTCGCTCTTGAAAACGCGTTAGAGCGATTGTTGACGCGACCGGAGGAGCGCGAAATGTTGATCGCGGCCGGACCACGGCATCTTGCCCATTTTCAGCCACGGCTCGTGGCCCAGCGTTACCGCGCCTTGTTCGAAACCCTATCTTTGTGATTCTGCTTTCGCATCCGACTGCCAATCAGAACGTGCGCCAGGCCGCGGCGGCCTTTGCTGATGAAGACTTGCTGGCGGAATTCTGGACGTGCTTGAATTGGAAAGGGGGGAGTTTCCTCGATCGACATTTGCCGGCCCGGATTCGAAACGAACTCCGTCGCCGTTCTTTTCCCGATCAAGTGACACCCTTCATCAAGACGTTTCCCTGGCGCGAGGCGGGACGGCTGTTGTCCCAACAACTGGGTCTGCGTTCCCTGACTCGGGGGGAGACCGGCATTTTCAGCATGGACGCTGTCTACTTCGCGCTGGATCGGCGCGTCGCGAGGCGTTTATCCGACAGCAATGGGATCAAAGCGGTTTACGCTTACGATGATGGCGCTCTCGAATCGTTTCGCACGGCGAAGAGTCGCGGCCTCAAATGCATCTACGAACATCCGATCGTGTACTGGCGCGAAGTGCGGCGATATCAGCAGGAGGAAGCGGAATTGCATCCGGAATGGAGGTCGACTCTCGGGGCGCTCCAGGACAGCGAGGAAAAGCTCGCTCGCAAGGATGCCGAGCTGGTCTTGGCCGATGTCGTGATCGTGGCCAGCACCTTCTCCAAAGAGAGTCTCAAACAAGCGCCTGGGTTTAAGGCAACGGTGAAGGTAATTCCGTATGGCGCTCCTTCAGTAAGTCATCCCGCAGCCGAAAAACGAAACGCCAGACTGGCCGTTCTCTTTGTTGGCGCGTTGAGTCAGGCAAAGGGTCTGAATTATCTCTTAAAAGCCGCGGCAAAATTGGAACGCCAGATTGATCTCACTCTTGTCGGCAAACGCGTCAGTCCGGTCGCTCCCGCTCCGGCATTACTCGACAAGCATCGTTGGATTCCATCACTCGCCCATGACGACCTTCTGCGAGAAATGGCGCGCCATGACGTGCTCGTGTTGCCTTCCTTGCACGAGGGCTTTGGGCTGGTTATTGGCGAAGCCATGGCGCAGGGTCTGGTCGTGATCGCCACGCCCCACACAGCCGCACCCGACCTAATCGATGATGGCGTGGACGGATTCATCGTCCCGATCCGCTCGGCGGAAGCGATTGCGGAAAAGCTGGAGCAGCTTGCGGGAGATCGGACGCTCCTGGAGGAAATGAAACAGGCCGCGCGCCAGAAAGCGGGCGAGCTCCGGTGGGAGAGCTATCGCGATTCCCTCGCGCAAATGGCACGAGATGTGATCCTTAATTCGTCCCCGATCTCCTATGCCGCCAGCCCTTAAGTCACCGCCCTCCTCGTCTGAGGCGGCCATTTCTGCCGACGACCCGACGCTGAGAAATATAAAGCGGCTGATTTGGCTGTACTTCTGGCTTCTCATCTTCGAGGGTACGCTCCGGAAGTGGGTGCTCCCGCAATTCTCCGACGTTCTCCTGGTGATCCGCGATCCAGTGGTGATCGCCATTTACTTCCTGGCCTTCAGGGCCCGCGTCTTTCCGCGAAACGCCTATATCTTTTCCCTCGCCCTTATCGGCCTCTTTTCCTGGCTCGTGGCCCTTCTCGTCCTCCTGCCGTATCTCGCCCCCAAACAGCTTCTCCTGGTCAGCGGTTATGGGTTTCGCTGCAACTTCCTGCACCTGCCCCTGATCTTCATCATTGGCCGGGTGCTCGATGTCGAAGACGTAAAGAAACTGGGATGGTGGATTCTGCTCGGCATGCTGCCGATGAGTTTGCTTATGGCCCTCCAGTTCAACGGGTCCCCGGATTCTTTTGTGAATCGCGGTGCGGGGCTCGGCGATTCGTTCCAGATCGGCGCTGGCGGCGGAAAAATAAGGCCAGCCGGGCCGTTTTCGTTTGTCACAGGAGTGGTCTCTTATGCGGCTTTGGCCGCCACCTTCCTTCTCTACGGAGCGCTCCGGCGCGGGGTCTACCGTAACTGGCTTCTCTATAGCGCCGGCTTTGCGCTCATCGTCGCGATCGGTGTGTCGGGCAGCCGCTCTGCTCTTCTGGCGGTTTTGGTGGTCATCTCATCGCTTCTGGTCATCATTCTCGTCCGCCCGAACGCCATTAATCGGTTTGGGCGGACTCTGGTCCTCGTGGCGATGGCCGTTGTGCTCGCCAGTCAGCTGCCGATTTTCAAGGAAGGCGTGCAAGTTCTTTCCAATCGCTTTAGCGATGCGGCTGAGGCGGAAGAGAGTAGGTCGATCGCGGGGGGGTTACTGTATCGGGTAGGGGGCGGTTTTGCCGAAGGGCTGATGCACGTGCCGCATGCGCCCATTGGGGGGTACGGGCTCGGCATCGGCACCAATGGCGGCGCCAAATTTTTGACCGGCCAAAACACTTTTCTGCTGGCCGAAGGCGAATGGGGCAGGATCATTCTGGAAAGCGGGCCCATCCTCGGCCTGGCTTTTCTCATTTGGCGCACCATCCTCACGATCAGACTCGGCGTATTTAGCTACCGGCAACTTAAGAGCGGTCAGATTCTTGGCATCATGCTGTATAGCGCCGGCTTCATCGCCATGCTCTCCGGTCCATTTGGACAGCCGACAAACCTCGGATTCGCCGTTTCTATCTGCGGACTTATTCTGGCCACCGCAAATAGGAACGACCAGGATTCGGAAACAGCGGCGTTGGAGCCAGTCCGACCGGCGCGTTCTAAAGTGGCCCGGCGTTCGCGTTATGCCGAACAGTTGCACCATTCTTCGGCCACGTTTCGCGATCGATGATTCTCCTGATTGGTAACTATCCCCTTGATCGGCAGCAAAGCATGCAGCGGTTCGCCTCGATGATGATCGAGGGTCTCGACCGCGGCGGGCGTGCCGGCAGAGCTAGTCCAGCCGGAGCCCTTCCTGGGAAGAATTCGTTGGGCGGGCCGCTTCGTGGCGAAGTGGCTGGCGTATGTCGACAAGTTCATTCTTTTTCGGCCGCGGTTGCGGAAAAAAATAGCGGCGCTGCGGCCGGCCATCATTCACATTGCCGATCACTCGAATGCCATGTATGCGGGCTGGATCCGGGAAATTGCGGTCATGGCCACCTGCCACGATCTTCTCGCGGTGTGCGGCGCGCTGGGAGAGCCGACAGATTGCCCGGCCACTGTGACTGGCAAGTGGCTACAGCGCTGGATCGTCGCCGGGCTCGAAAAAACGAACGTCGTCGTGTGCGATTCTCAGGCCACCCTGACCGACGCCCGGCGTCTCCTCGCTCGCCGGGACGGAACTCCGAGATTGGAAATGGTTACGCTGGGTTTGAGTTATCCTTATCGCCTTTTGTCCCCGGAAGAGGCGCAGGCGCGTCTGGCGGCCGTTAGGAAAATTGATCCGCACGTTCCGTTCGTCATTCACGTTGGCTCGAACCTGCGCCGGAAAAATCGGGAAGGCGTCCTGCGCATTTTCGCGCGCTGCCAGCGGGACTGGAATGGCACTCTGGTTTTCGCGGGAGAGCCGTTGACGGAATCCCTACGCTCGTTAGGTCAGGAACTGGGCATCGCAGGCCGCATCGTCGAGCTGCCCGAGGCCTCCAATGAATTGCTCGAAGGTCTTTATAATCTCGCGACCGCGCTTCTTTTCCCTTCCACCTGCGAGGGATTCGGATGGCCCATTGCCGAGGCGCACGCCTGTGGTTGCCCGGTCATTTGCACCGCTCGCGAACCCATGACGGAAGTGGCCGGAGTTGCGGGGCTGACTCACGAGCTCGATGACGAAGCAGGATTTGCCGCCGATCTTCTGCGCCTCACGAACCCCGAGGAGCGCGCGGCTTGGAGCGCTCGGTCGCTCGAGAACGCCGCGCGCTTTTCTTCCACGCGTATGATCGAGGAATATTGCGCGCTTTACCGCTCGCTCGCGCCCGTATGAAGCGACTCCTGATGATTTTTTCGGTGCTGCTTCCCTGGGGGTTGCGGCGTTCTTTTCTGGAGAATCAGTTTGGCTATTCCATCCATCCCAGCAGCCGCATCGGCTTGTGCTGGATTTTTCCACGAAACCTAATCATGGAAGAGAACTCCAGGATCGGGCACTTGACCGTTTGCAAGAACATTGACTTGCTGCATCTCGGGGCTCACGCGATTGTCGGACAGCTGAATTGGATCACCGGTTTCCCCAGTGGGTCTGGCCGGCATTTCGCCCATCAAACAGACCGGCGCCCAGAGCTGATCGTCGAAGCCCACGCGGGAATCAGCAGCCGGCACCTGATTGATTGTACTGCGCGAGTGCGCATTGGCGCGTTTGCCACCATCGGTGGATTTCGCTCCCAGCTCATCACCCACAGCATCGATCTCGAGGCCGGCCGGCAATCCGCCGAGCCGATCGACATCGGGGATTACTGTTTCACCGGGACAAATTGCGTGATGCTGGGCGGGAGCAGTCTGCCGCATCACTCAGTGCTCGGCGCCCAGTCGCTTCTAAACAAGAAGTGGGATGAACCGTATCGGCTTTATGGAGGCGTCCCGGCGAAACCGTTGAAGGAGTTGTCGCCCGAGATGGAATATTTTCGGCGCACCGAGGGATTCGTCTGGTGAATCACAGGGGCAACCTCGTTCCAAATAAGAAAAGATGTGCGGGATCGCCATTCACTTCAGCCTAAACGGTCCGGCCACGCCGCTGGACCTTTCCTTGATCAGGCACCGCGGCCCGGATTCTTCCGGAGAATGGGCGTCCCCCGATGGCCAGTGCTGGCTGGGCAGCACGCGCTTGGCGATTATCGATCTTTCTCCCGCCGGCGAACAACCGATGACCGATCCCGCCACCGGCAACGTGATCGTGGCGAACGGCGAAATCTATAATCATCGAGCCCTGCGCGCGCAATTGGGGCCTGACGTAAGTTGGAAGGGCACGAGCGACACAGAGACGCTTTTGCAAGGCTATGCCCGCTGGGGCTACGGCGTGCTGGATCATCTCAAGGGAATGTTCGCCTTCGCGATCTACGACGCCGCGCGTGAGGAATTATTTTTCGCGCGAGACCGCCTTGGGATAAAGCCGCTCTACTACACCCTGGACGCCAATGGCCTCCGTGGGGCTTCCGAAGGGAGAATGCTTGTCACCGCGGGGACGAGCGGAATCAGCCTACAATCGATTTCCGGTTATTTGCAATGGGGCGCTTGCCCGGAGCGAAATCTCCTTTATCCCGGCCTCCGCGCCTTGCCTGCCGGGCATGCCATGACAATCACGCGCCAGGGACAGATCAAGACGTGGAGATACTGGCCGGCGTGCAAAGCGTTTATTTCTTCAACGGACAATGTTCTTAGGAACGTGCGCGATCTGATCGATCGGGCCGTGGACGAACATCTTCTCGCCGACGTTCCCGTGGCCTGTTTTCTCAGCGGCGGAATTGACTCCTCCATCGTGACTGCCGTGGCTGCGCAGAAATTTGAGAAAAAGCTCCAGACATTCTCTGTGGGTTTCGACCTTGCCGAATTCGACGAAACGGCGATCGCCCAGGAGATCGCGACCCGTTACGGGACGGAACATCATCGGATTCAACTTTCGGAGGAAGAAACGCTTCACTCGGTGACTGAAGCAGTGGAGAAACTCGACCTGCCGTCGGTTGACGCGATCAATACCTACATCGTCTCGCGCGCGGTGGCAAAGCGCGGAGTGAAAGTCGCCCTGTCGGGGCTCGGCGGGGACGAATTGTTCGGCGGTTATCCCAGCTTCCGCGATGTTCCGCGGCTCAAGCTCATCTCCGTATGGCCGCGCCCGCTTCGCCGAATCCTCGGGAGTTTTGCCGGCCTCGGGGACCGCCTGGCAGATCTTCCCGGAACCACCGATGCGGGCGAGCTGGCCCGGTGGCGCAGGCGGTTTTTCACCGATGACATGATTCGTCGCGCGGGGCTTCCAGCCACGCCGGCTCCCTTCGAGTGCGAGGTCGAATTACCGGACGATTACGCGCGCGTGAGCTGGGCGGAACTGACCGGCTATATGCGCCGCATGTTGCTGCGCGATGCAGATCAAATGAGCATGGCGGTTTCGCTCGAGTTGCGAGTGCCGTTTCTCGATCACGAACTCGTCGAGTTTGTCCTCGGTCTTCCAGCCGCAGTGAAGAAACGATATGCGGGCGTCAAGGGGCTGCTCGTGGAAGCTTGCCGCGATCTCCTGCCCGCGACTGTCTATCAGCGCCCCAAGGCGGGTTTTGTTTTGCCGATGAACGTCTGGATGCGCGGGCCGCTTGCGTCGTTTGTGGATGAAGGACTTCGCGAAACGACGGCGCGCCAACTTCTGCCGGAAGACTTTGTCGGGAACGTTAACGCGGGGTTCCGTGATGGCAGCGTGCACTGGACGCGTCTTTGGAGCATCGTTGTCCTCGGTCACTTCGCGAAGCGTAACGGGCTTTCTCGGGATGTGCGCGAAGTGCCCCTGGCTCAACTGGAGTTAGCTTCTCGTTAGGGGTGTGCCTATGTTCGGCTCCCTTTTAGGACTTCTAAAGCCCTGCTATTTGTTTGCGCCGGCAACGTTAGTTCGGCGGATTTATCTTCATTTCTCATGGCCCGAATCTGACCTGGCTGTGGTGGAACTCCCCTGGGGCATGCGCATCGAGGTCAGCCTCAACGACGCGATCGGGAGCGAGATATTCAAACAGCGAATCTTTGATATAGGCGTGAGCGAGTGCGCGTGGCGGCTGCTGGCACCCGGCGACCAGGTAATAGATGCGGGAGCGAACATCGGATACATGACAATGCTCTTCGCCGCTCGGGTAGGAAAGACGGGAGTGGTCCATTCCTTTGAGCCACATCCGCGAGTCCGCGCAACGCTCCAGCGCAATGTGGATCGCGTCCACCAGCGCGGGGATGCCGGCCGCGTCGTGGTCCATGATTACGCCTTGGGGGATTCGCGGGGAGCGGCAGAGCTAATTGAAACTGACTATTTCGCGACTAACGAGGGCACGGCCAGGATTTCGAGCACCGCAAAAGCGGACACGCAAAACATTAGGAGCCACCCGGTCCAGATTGAAACGCTCGATAACCTGTTTCCAAGTGAGTCCTTCGCGCTGCTGAAAATCGATGTGGAAGAATTTGAAGAAAAGGTGCTCAAAGGCGCGGAGAGCATTTTGTCTCAGAATCGCGTGCGCCACGTGATCTACGAGGATCATACCCGGGGTGGCAGCGGATTAGCCGCGCTCTTGGCCAGCCATGGCTACACCGTATTTTTTATCGGGCACAACACGATGGGACCGTTGCTGCAGCAAAGTTTCTTAGGTGAGATCGCCATCGATACCTCGTGGGAGTCGGCGAGCTTCGTCGCCACGCTCGAGCCGGAGCGCGTGATGACTTTGATGAGTCGCAAAGGGTGGTCTGTTTTGATGTAGCCAAGTTTCTCCGCCCATCGCCGTGAGAATACTTCGATCCATCCACTCTGTTAATCCCGTGCTGGGCGGCCCGATTGAGTCGGTCAAGCAATCGTCCGCCGTGCTCGTTCGCCGGGGCCATGTCGTGGAAATTATTTCCCTGGATGCGCCTAACGACTCGTGGGTCCGGGAATGCCCGGTGAAAGTTCACGCCCTGGGCCCGGGCCGGGGCCGTTACGGATACACGCCGGCCTTCACGGACTGGATCAAGGAGCGGCACGCAAATTATGACGCCATGATCGTCCAGGGACTTTGGCAATACAGCAGCTTCGGTGTCTGGCGAGGCTTGCGCGGAACGCGGACCCCTTACTTCGTTTTTCCGCATGGCATGCTCGATCCATGGTTCAATCGAACGTATCCGCTGAAACACCTGAAGAAATTGCTCTACTGGCCTTGGGCGGAGTATCGCGTGCTGCGAGACGCCGCCGCCGTCCTGTTTCACCTCGGACGAGGAGCGGCGTTTGGCGCGCGAATCGTTCTCGCCCTACCGTTGCGATGAATTGGTCGTGAATTATGGGACCGCCGCGCCGGAGGTCGACCTTGCGAGCGCCCGCAAGGATTTCCTGGAAGGCTTTCCCCAGCTCCGCGACAAACGTTTTCTGCTTTTCCTTGGACGTCTGCACGAAAAGAAAGGCTGCGAACTTTTGCTTGAAGCGTTCGCGGCCCTGCCCCGTTCCGGACGCGCAGGCCCGGCGCTCGAGCTCGTCATTGCCGGGCCATCCGCTGATGAAGCCTACGAGGAACACCTAAAGCGCATGGCCCCGAATGCTGGAATCACCTTCACTGGAATGCTCTCGGGCAGCCTGAAATGGGGCGCGCTCAGCGCCGCGGAGGCATTCATTCTGCCTTCTCATCAGGAAAATTTTGGTATCGCGGTCGTCGAAGCGCTCGCCTGCGGCACTCCCGTCCTGATCTCGAACAAAGTAAATATCTGGCGCGAAATAGTCGCGGACGAAGCGGGATATGTGGAGAATGATGATCTCGCGGGCACTGCGCGTCTGCTTGAACGCTGGGTAAAGACAACGCCGGATGTTCGCGCCGCCATGAGGGACAGGGCCAGGAAATGCTTCGCTCAGCACTTTGAGATCAACGGCGCGACCGATTCGCTTCTCGATGTTCTCGAAAACCGGCAGGGGAGAGCCGAATAAGAAAGCATTGCTCCTAATCTATGAAAATCTGTGTTCATCTGTGGCTCTTCACCTGCTTTTTGACGATTACCCTGTAATCACCCGAACTTCACCATGGAGGAAAAGAAACTCGTAAAACCCGACCAGTCCTCGGCCCAGGAATCGCCGTGGCCGGCGAGCGATCGCTTGCTCCGGCTGCTCTGGGAGTTCTCCTGGTTTGTTTTCTGCCAATGGACGCCGAAACCGCTCAACCCCTGGCGCCTCTTCTGGTTGCGTTTATTCGAGGCGAAAATTGACGGCACACCTTTCGTTCATCAACGCGCGCGGATCGCGATTCCGTGGAATTTGACCCTGCACGACCGCGCCTGCCTCGGCGATCGGGCCAACGCATACACCCTGGGCGAAATCGAGATCGGCGCGCGCGCAACGGTCGCCCAGGAAGTTTACCTGAGCACAGGCACGCACGATTTCACCCGACCGGAACTTCCTCTTATGACCGCAAAGATTACCATTGGCGAAGACGCCTTTTTGGGCGCACGGGCTTTTGTCATGCCGGGCGTAACGATCGGTGCCCGCAGCGTCAT
Organism: uncultured Verrucomicrobiae bacterium; assembly: GCA_963850015.1. Classification (GTDB taxonomy): domain Bacteria; phylum Verrucomicrobiota; class Verrucomicrobiia; order Chthoniobacterales; family UBA10450; genus AV80. Next base: position 2,337,687 of record CAWKJF010000002.1, on the reverse strand, counting down.
CGGCGCCTGTTCCGTTGTGACAAAGGACGTGCCTCCAGATGTCTTGGCGGCAGGCAACCCCTGCCGCGTTCTGGGTCCGAGAGCGCAATCGCTTCCAGGATGAATGACTGGTTTGGCCCATGGCAAGCGAAGACACCGGTCTCGGTCACTCGTGCCGATCAGAAACGAAGCGGCTAATCTTCCGCGCTGCTTGAGCGCGGTCGCGTGGGCCGATGAAATCTTCGTCGTTGATTCGCACAGCACCGATGGATCAATCGAGATAGCCCAGGCGCACGGCGCGAAAGTAGTGCAGTTCGATTTCAATGGAACGTGGCCGAAGAAAAAGAATTGGGCCCTGGAGAATCTTCCTTTCCGAAACGAGTGGGTCTTCATCCTGGACGCTGACGAAGTGTTGCCAACGGGAGCGGGGGAGGAATTTGGCCTCGCGATTGCCAACGCCGGAGAGATTGCCGGATATTGGATCAACCGGCGCTTCATGTTCATGGGTCGATGGCTGCGGCATTCGTATTATCCGAACTGGAACCTCCGCCTGTTCCGCCACTCATTGGGCCGGTACGAAAAATTGACCGACGCGAATACCAACAGTGGCGATAACGAGGTGCACGAGCATGTGATCGTGCAGGGCCAGACCGGCCGTCTCCACTGCGAAATGGACCACTACGCGTTTCCGTCCGTCGAAGTGTTTGTCGAAAAGCACAATCGCTATTCGAACTGGGAGGCGCGGGTCTCGGCAGATCAGCGGCTCTCCGGCAGCGCCGCCCAAATCCGAAGCGCTCCCGTGGAACGACGCCGAAAACTGAAGCTCGTTTCGCAGCGCCTGCCTTTCCGTCCGTTCCTGCGTTTTCTGTATATCTACGTTTGGCAAAGAGGTTTTCTCGACGGTCGCGAAGGCTATTATTTCGCCCGGCTCCATGCCATGTACGAACTCCTTTCCGTCGCGAAAAGCTACGAGTTGACCAGGCGAGAGAGATGACCGCCACGGCCGAGAGCGTCCCTTGATTCATGCGCGTCATCGTCTGGGGAATCAACTACGCGCCGGAGTTTACGGGAATCGCGCCCCATAGCGTCGCGCTCTGTGAATTCCTGCACGCGCGCGGTGAGGATGTGTCCATGGTCACGACCTTTTCCTATTACCCTTCGTGGAAAAAGCGGCCTGAGGATCGCGGAAAGCTCTTTCGGACCGACCGGATCAACGGAGTGCCGGTGCATCGCTGCTGGCATTTCGTCCCCAATCGCGTTTCAGCGCTGAAGCGCATTTTTCACGAGGCAAGTTTCGTTTTGATTTCAACTCTGCGCGCGCTGTCCCTTCCGCGGGCCGATGTTTATGTGATCGTTTCGCCCCCTCTTTTGCTCGGTGTCGCCGGCTGGCTTGTTGGAATGATCAAGAGCGCGCCTTTTGTTTTTCATGTCCAGGATCTGCAACCGGACGCTGCCATCGGGCTCGGGATGTTAAAAGAAAGCTGGTTTACACGAGCATTGTACTGGCTGGAATCGCTCGCCTATCGGCAGGCCACGCGTGTCTCCGGTATTACGCGCAGCATGCTGGCAAATTTTCGTGGTAAAGGAGTACCGGAATCGGGACTCATCTATTTTCCGAATGCCGTTGCCTTGGAGAATGGCGGGGTGCCTCCCGAACGCGGTGAATTCCGGCGCCAGCACGGCTTCGGGCCGGACGCATTTCTCGCGGTCTACAGTGGGAATCTCGGGGCGAAACAAGGCCTGGAAGTGTTGCTGGAAGCAGCGCCATTGTTGCGCGATCCGCGCGTAAGAATCGTGATCTGTGGTGATGGCGCTCGGCGCGAGTCGCTCGCGCAACGTGTGCAAGGGATGAAGCTGCCGAATGTCAGCCTCCTTCCCTTTGAGGCCAACTATCGAAGCTTGCTGGCCGACGCGGACGTTTGCTTCATCACACAGCAAGCCGGCGCGGGGAATTCCTTTTTCCCGAGCAAGCTCCTCGGCCTCCTGGCGGAATCGAAACCGGTTGTCACGGTCGCGGCCCCCGGATGCGAGCTGGCCGTCTCGTTAGCCGAGGGAAAATTTGGCGTAAATATTCCACCGGGCCATCCCCGGGAGTTGGCTGATCTGCTCGATTCTCTCTCGCGCGATCCGGCACGGCTCGCCGCGTATGGCGCCGCCGGGCGCCGTTATGTGGAACAATTCGAGAAAACTCGCGTGTTGGAAAACTTTCGGACGGAGTTGACCAGCACCGCATAGGTCACGCAGGACCTATTTACCGATCAGTAAGCATTCCGCGATGGAACGATCAGATGCGCGAACGTGCGCAGGATGATTCCGCATTCGAGGGAAAGATTCCAGTTCTCCAGATACTCGATGTCGCACGCGACCCGGTTCTCGATATCGGAACTGTTCCGCGCTTCCCCGCGAAAGCCTCGCACTTGGGCTAGCCCGGTGATGCCGGGCTTCACGAAAGCGCGGACGTGATAGTTCGCCATCAGTTGGGCGAATTGTTTGTTGTGCTCGATCAGATGCGGCCGTGGACCGACGATGCTCATGTCGCCGCGGAGCACGTTCCAAAACTGCGGCACCTCGTCGATGCTCAGCTTGCGAAACCATTTCCCGAACGGGTAAATCCGTTCATCCCCGTCCCGCGCCTGGCGGGTCGACTTCCTCGTGGTCGGGTCTCATGGTGCGGAACTTATAAATCTTGAATTGCCGGTTCTGCATTCCCGCGCGCGTCTGGATGTGAAAGAGCGATCCCGGTGATTGCAGGCGCTGCGCGATCCAGACAATGGCGGTTAGAATTGGGAACACGAACAGCATCACCGGCAGGGAGATCGCGATGTCGATGGCGCGTTTGAAGAAGCGATTAAGCGGATTCTCGAGAGGTTCTTCCCGAAGTCCGATGAAGCGAAAGCCATCGTCTTCAAAGTGCGTTACGGGATGGCGCAATTTTTCCTCGAGGTCGCTCACGATGAGCAGCCGAACGCCGAGATGGTCGCAGGCGCTGATGATCTGCCGGTTGACCTCGGTGAAGAGCGGAAACTCCAGCATGATGATTTGGGTGATGCCGTGCGCGACGATGATCTTTTCGAGATCGTCGGAGTTGCCCAGGACGGGAATTCCATCTTCGGTCTTTTCGATCTGGTCGTCGCAAACCAGACCGACGGTCCGCAGTCCGATATCCGCTTTGCGGTGCAACCAGCTGCGCAGCTGCGCGGCCTTTTCCACCGACCCGACCAGCACCGTTTTTTCCTCGCGCGCGCCGGTAAAAATTCGCCGGGCCAGAAAGGACGGAAGGTAATGATGCGAAAAAAGCAGCGCCACGTAGAGCCAGGGGACGAAATTGAAGAAGAAAATTCGCGAAATGAAGGCGTCCTTGGTCGCAATCAAATAGAGAACAAGGGTGCCGATGCTGGCGAAGACCTGCCGCAAACTCAACCGATGCTGACGCAGGAGTTCGTTCTGGAGGAAATAGTTCTTGGAGCCGTCCCGGCTCAACGACTCGATCGTCATGCCCAGGACCAGCAACCCGCAGTAAATGCTGTATCGGTTCCAGGTCAGTTGCGCACCCGGAGAATAAAAGGTGACCATTATCCAGACGCCGAACCAGAAAAGGACGGCCACGAGGACGAGCTGGCAAAGCAGGAAAACGCGATATAGACCCTGCGTGCGTTGCGTAACCATGGTTATTTCCCGAAACCGATGGGGAGAGTACGCGATGGCGGCCCGTGTTCAACCCATGGTAAAACCAGCGCGTCCATTTGATTTTGCGGCGCTCCTGGCGCTCCCTTCTCAAATAGCTACTCCCATACCAAGACAACACCCCGAAACCGATGCAACAAAAGCGATCCAGGGCAGGCCGATGGTGGAAAAATATAGCGATTCCGGCGCTCCCGGTGCTCGCCTGTTTCCTCGCTGGCGCCACTGAGAAATGGAGCGAGGGGATCGTCGTTGCCTTGCTCGGGTTCATCCTGCTGGTCGATCCGCCAAGGTTTTCACTCGGACGAAATTTGAACCTGCTCCTGCTGGGGACCGTGGCCTGCGCGGTTACGGCGTTCCTGCCAGCAAGCTGGTTCATGCAGCCGGCCTGGCGCCTCGTCCTGGAGAACGATTTCGGAATCAGTCTCCCGGGCACGGTGTCTCCCCAGCCCTGGATCTCCGCTGGATGCCTGGTCAGCTTTCTGGCGGCGCTGAGCTGGCTTTATTACGTCAGCGCGCTTGATCTCGATCTGCGCGAGGTGCGCCAGCAACTCCGCTTTTTCACCGCGGGCGTCGTCCTCCTGGCCGCCCTTTGCATCGCGCTCTATTACGCCCACAGCCCCCTTCCTTTCTGGCATAACGCGCGAGGATTCGGGCCTTTCCCCAATCGCAATCAGACAGCGAATCTCTTCGGCCTTACCGCGATCGTTATCCTGGCCTGCGGCCAGGACGATATCCGCAACGGAAGGAATCGCTGGGTGGTTTGGTTCCTCGGTCTCGTCATCCTCGTGGCCGCCGTCCTCCTCAATTTCTCGCGGGCGGGCATTCTCCTTCTTGTTGCTGGAAGCGCATTTTGGCTCGGGGCGTTCGTCTTGCGCAGAGGCTCGGCCGCGCGGATTGCGCTCGGTCTCTCCGTCCTCCTCGTTCTCCTGACCGCGATGCTGATCTTCGGCGGGCAAACCCTCGAACGCTTTAACCTCCGCTCCGGCGCCGGGGCAGACGTGACCACGGATCTGCGCTGGTCGATTTACCACGACGCCTTTCAGCTCATTCGCGCCTCGCCCTGGTGCGGCATCGGTCTCGGAAATTTCGACGCCGTTTTTGCAGTCTTCCGCGATGCCTCCTTGACCACGTCCCGGACGATCCACCCCGAAAGCGATTGGTTTTGGTTTTGGGTCGAAATGGGATGGCTCGCCCCCGTTTTGGCGATCGCCGGGATCGCCCTGCTCGTTCGCCGCGTTTTCCCGTTGCAAGAGGGAACCAATCAGCGTTTTCGACTCGCTGCCTTGATCGCGGCTGTTCTCTTCGCGTTGCACGGATTGGTCGATGTTTCCGGCCATCGAGTTGGCACGGCTTTTTCCAGTCTGTTTTTCCTCGGCCTGGCACTGCGGCGTCCGCTGGAACTTCAGGCCAGCGCCTGGGCGCCCCGATTGTTTCGACTGGTGGGCCTACTTTTCCTGACTAGCGGGATGGCCTGGCTCGTAGCGACTCGTTACGAAATGTCTCTCCCGGGAGCACTGGGGGTGGAAAACGAAATGGGCAAGGCAGCAGCCGCGAGCCAGGGCCGAAGTTTCGGCGAAGCGATTGAACGGACCACGCGCGCTCTCGAGTGGGCGCCGCTCAAGTGGCAGCTCTACTTTTCGCGCGCCCTGGCCAAGATCGGAGCTGGACGACCGCCTTCCGAAGCGCTCGATGATTTTCGGCGCGCGCGTTTTCTCGAGCCAAACGCTTACGAAGTTCCATCCCAGGAGGGAACTGTTTGGCTGACGAGGGAGCCGGCTCTCGCGATCACGGCATGGCGCGAGGCCTTGCGGCGCGCCGGGGCGCAACGACCCCAGGTTTACAGCCACATGCTTGGACTCGCGTCACAGCACAGTCCCAGCGTGCATCGAGCGCTCGAAGAAATGGGCATGATCCACCCCGACCTGGCCCTGGTGTATCTCTCGCATGCGGGCGGCGCGGATTTCACCGCGGCTCTTAATCGTCTTCTCGATTACGACCCGAACCTGCAAACCTTCTCCAGCGAAGAGAAGAGCAGATTTTTCTCACTCTGGGGGGATCGGGGTAATGCGGAAGAAATGGCGCGCGCCGTCGAGGCCCGTCCCGATTGGCTGGAGCATGCCTGGCGCGCGATGGCCAAGTTTCACGCCAGCCGCAGTAATTTTCGGCGCGCGTTCGAGATCGTCCGCCGTTTTGTTGCGACGCCGCCATTGCCCGACGCGGCCATCGGCTCTTCAATCGACCAACTCCGGCAGGCGCTTCATGCGATGCCGGAAAATTACGGAGTTGGCTATCAGCTCTACCACGAGCAGATGAGCGAAGGAAAAATCGACGAGGCGCTCATGACAGCGCGTCACTTCACCGCCCTTCCCGGTTGTCCACCTTATTTTCATTTTCTCGAAGCGGAGGCCTGGGCAGCCAAAGAGAACTGGGAGCGTGCCTGGAAGGCATGGGAGAAATTTCAGATGGCCAGGAGCCAATGAGCAGAACGTCCATGAGTGACTTTCTCCGCTAAACACCTCGGACTCTAATGAGCACGTTACAGAAGGTCCTGGCGGAATATCGCTCGTCGGAGCGGGCAAACGACTCCATCTACAAGGAGTTCACGGATAGTGTGGCTGATGTGCCTTATCTAAAGGCGCATCGTGACTGGGTGGAGCAAAACAAATGGGGGTTTGGCGACCGGGCTTTCCATTACATGTGGTACCTACTGCTGACCCAGGACGTTCTCACCAGATCGAACCCGTCGATGTTGGAAATAGGAGTCTACAAAGGGCAGGTTATCTCGCTCTGGTCGCTGATCGCTGCCCGGGAGGAATTACCGGCTTCGATCTACGCCATCACTCCTCTATCGGCCAAGCGTCTGTTTTCGCCATACCTTCACCGTGTGGCATCGGCCCTAAGCAAGCGCTACAGAAAGGAAGCGTTAAGCGGAAACCTCTATGTAAAGGCTGACTTTTTCCAGTGCATCGAGCGCATGTATGCGCAGTTCGATCTGGATTTCTCCTTAACAACCTTGTTTCGCGGCTATTCGGGGGACGAACACATCAAGAAGATGGTAACCGGCATGATGTTCGACCTGGTCTACATCGATGGCGGTCACAGCTACGAAGAAGCATCTCACGACATAAATTACTTTGGTGAGAAGGTTAAGGGCGGCGGATACCTGGTTATCGATGATGCTGCCGTCTTTCTACCCGGGACTGCCTTTTGGAAGGGCCACGAAACAGTTTCTCGTGCGGCTGAAGAAATAGATGCACGCAAATTCACGAATATTCTCAATGTCGGACACAACCGGGTCTACGAACGGATCACAGCGTGATCGCCCGGGCGCGATGCTGTGCTAGTTCTCGGCCTTGGGCGTGATTGCAGGTTTTGACGTTCGTTGCAGAACGATCGAACCGAAGCCATAGGCGCTCCGGGAAACTGTCTTTCCGAAAAGATGGACGCGTTCTCGCGGCAGCTCGTCGTGCAAGATTGCGAATTCATTTCGCAACCATTCGGCGTAACGAGGATTCTCCGGTTCCCGCCACTTTCCCCTTTCCCCGGTCCCGTTGCTATCACTGACAAAAAAATCGATCCGCTGCAGGTCGACCTCGGAAAAGGTTGGATCGATGATTGTATGGTCGCCTGCCAGGGCCCACCAGCCGTGGGTGGTGAGAACCGTTGAGCCGGGCGGAATGATTTGCCGCAACCGTTCTTCGCAGTAGGCGATGCGTTGCTCCGGCGGCAGCGTCATGCGGGCGATGTATCCCTTCGCCGGCCAGATCAGCGCCGCGGACACGCACAAGGCGAGCCAGGCCGTCGAGAGCACACTCGTTACCTTGCGCTTCTGCCAGCCCTGTATCACGACCAGGAGAGCGACTATCAGGAACCATGGCTGAAGAAACCACCAATAGGTGTAAGCGGAGCGGAGGTAAAACAGCAAAAGAAAGCCCGCTACCGGTGCAAGGTAGATCGTGAAAGTCTCCAGGCGCGGGCGTGTGTTCCAGCTTCGCACCAATCCCAGGAAAAGAAGGGGCAGGGTTGCTACCATGATCAGGATGCGGGGAAGCGCAACCCGGATAGCCAGTTCGAGCTCTCCACGCATTCGGGCCAACGGCGACGATATGATTGCATTGGCGTGCTGAAAATATTGACGATAAAAAGTGGGTTCGATCAAGTAGAGCGGGACGAGACAGAGCGCGATCGCGGTTATCGCCCCGGCTGCGGAGAGTGCTAGGAGTGATGGCCAGCGGACGCGGTCAACGTGCAGCAACCAAAACCCGGCGATGAGTGGAAGGAAGCCGAGCAAAACGCCCGTGCTGGTGCAGAACGTTAGTCCGGCGAGAAAGCCGCTGAGCAAAGCGGTGGCTATCCCGACAGGGCCGCCCGACAAGCTCCAGAGAGCCGCGTAAGCGAACGTCATCGCCAGTTCATCCGGTCTCCCGGCTTGGCGGAGAAGAAGAGTAAGCACCGCCGGCACTAACAAAACGAAAATACCGGGTGCGCTTGCGGCGCCGGGCAGGTTGCTCACCCTTCGCGTCAGGCCAAAAACGAACACGCTGAGCACCGCGGAAATGATTGCGTCGTACCCCACGCAAACCTTCCAGCCAAAACCGAAGAGCCCGGCAGCTTGTCCGAAGAGCCAGGAGTAAACCGGAGGATGCGCGAAAAAAACCCGCGTAATCGGTGGCTCAAGATGCAGGAAGCCCTCCAATTCCGGCGCGGAAAATGACCCGCCCGCGGCCAGATTCCGCCCGGCCGCTTTGCAGATGACTTCGTCGTTGTCAGGAAAACGCGGACAAGAAAACTCGACGGCCAGGAAGAAGACGAGAAGGATCAGCAAAGGCAGGAATCGCCGAAGAACGGACGCTGGCGCTGGCATGGTAATGTTTGTCATCGCTTATCGCTCCCTTCAAATGTCTTGCGCGAAATCGCTGAGGGAGACTCGCAATCGCGCTTCGGCTTCGAAGACGGTCGGACCCGGCTCTTGGAAGGCGTCCTGCGTGATTAAGTCATTCACGATCCGTTCCGCAACCAGTTGCCAATTTACCGTGATAAGGTCAACCCCTACGTCCGGCACTCGCGCGAAAGGCATGCCCACCGGTCCCTGGATGAACGCCACGCGATGGCTCTTCAATAGCTCACTGACATCGACCGGAGAGCGGAAGCAAAATTTTGAGGCCAGCGCGGACGAGGAAAAAAGGATTCCGGTGGTTTTCGTTTTTTGCAGGGTGCGCAGGAACGCCTGGCTCCGCTGTCCGCCATATTTGGCGATCGACCACTTGAGCCCTACGTCGTCGAGAAGGATCTGCAAGGCTTCACCTTCCGCCGCTGATTGCTGGTCCGTGGACTGGACCAGGGTCACTCGCTCGATGGCCTTGCTAGCCTTCCATTCCGTGAGGAGTGCTCTGGTCGCCACATCTCTTCGCACCTGATAACGGCACGGAATACTCGGGAAATTATCGTTCGCCACCCCGAGCAGTCGAATTCCCAGATCGGCGAGACGCAAGGCGGTTTCCTTCGCCTCTGGTGGAGGTTGAAACCAGATAACAGTGTCTACTTCATAGGCCTTGAGACGCTTGCTCAATCCATTGGTCCCGGCCTCGCCCCGTTCGAAATAGGCTGTGGCGGCTGCAAACCCCCGTAACCGCAATTCTCGCCGGAGGCGGATAAGAAACATGCGGTAGTCCTGAAGCGTGACAAACGAGGAAAGCGATGCGGGCAATCCGACGAACGCCCGCACGCTCAAGTGCCGATCGAAGTGGAGACCTTGCAGGATGGTTTTCGAGCCCCGGACGCGGCTGATAAGACCCTCTTGTTCGAGGCGTCGATAAACTCGCGAGACGGTCGAAAACGGCACCTGAAAATGCGTCGCTATCTGTCTGATCGAGTAAAAGGCGCGCGGTTGATCCAGCTGATTCTTCGCCGCGACGTCCCGTAAGACTTCCATCAACGCTTCCGTTTTGTGATGCGCGCTTTCGACCGCGCGCCTGCCCGGAAGCGGCGCCAGCGAGCGTGGGACGTTCTTGCGGGCCATGATTATTCCGGAGAATGCTGCAGCGCGGAAACGCCGAAAATGCGTTCTCCAAGTGTTCTATCTGATCCCAAAATGATTGTCTAGCGACAGTCCGGACTATCAGATACATCCACGCTCCGATAAAATCCCCGGGATACCTTCCTCCCAGCGACATGTCCGTGAGCGCGAAAAATCCGAATCGACAGAGATCTCAAGACCGTTGCATTACCCAAGAAGAATCAGATGAGGTCGCCTCCGGTGCGCGCTCAAAACTAAATATGAAACATCAGCAAAAATGATCTGGACAACGTTTCCTTCGTTCACTAATAGGAGGCGTTCCAGCCCGGTTATGCCCCCATTTCCATTGCTGCTTTCCCCAGATTCTCCCTCGTCGCTTCCACCCAAATGAAAACCCATCTAAAAGCAAATCTCACCATTCCTCCTAGCTCTTGCCGGCCATTCACTCTGGTCGCGCTTGCGCTAATTTGCATTGCCGGTACCGCGCAAGGCACGGACCGATCAAAGCCGCCCGTGAATGCGTTTGGAACGGCAGTCCGTGATGCGAAAGGGCATGGACTGAACTACTCGCGCGATGAACTCGCGGCGATGGGGAAGACCCCGGACGCGCCGGTTGTGAGTGGCACAGCGATTGTCGCGCCGCCAGGATTCGTGCCTGCGGGAGGTACGGCTCCGCCGTTTTGGCAGTATGCCATCTTTGGTGGCGGGATCGGCGTAAGTAATATTGTTATTGGTCCGGCGCCGGCCGGAGGTGGCGCACGAGAGGTTATCGTCGGCAACTACAACGGTTTTTGGCAAGTCCTCCGCCGCAATTCAGCAACCGGCAACTACGACCAGCTCTTCGTGAGTCCAGTCTATTCTGCGAGCATCCAGCGCATTGACCGAGGCAATGTGATCGGCGATGCCCAGGAGGAACTCGTCGTAATGCTGGCGGATGGCCGCATTTACCTCTACGACCTCACGACAAAGGTCCAGCTTGGCTTGATCAACACGGCCGTTAATGGGTTGGAAGGCCTCAGCCTGACCGATCTCAATGGTGACGGCTTGGCGGAGTTGATCGTGACCACCTCGAACGATCTTCGTGTTTTTAACAGCACGGGCGCTCTCCTTTGGCAAGTCCCGGGTGCCGGCGGCTCCGACATTGTTGCGGGTCAAATGGACAATGATCCGGCGATCGAAATCGCAACGACCATCGGCAAGGTGGTAGATGCGGGCACGCACACGGTGCAGTGGACACGCACAGGCGGTTTCGGCTCGCGTCTGAAGCTGGCACCACTTCCGGGCTCCAACTACCAGCAACTGATCGTTGCCCAGGGATGGTCGCTTGTCTACGCCTACGATGTGAACGCGCAATTGCCACGCTGGTCGATCGACACGCCGCAGGACATTGGCGCTATTGAAGTTGCCGATGTGGATAACGACGGAACGCCGGAGGTGCTCATCGGCGACGGCCAATGGGGTAAGATCCACGTGCACGACCTCGTCACCCAGGCGCAGAAATGGGACGCGAACAATCCAGAACATGGCGTGACCAACATCGCCATAGGCTGATGTAGACAATGACGGTGTGGTTGATCTCCTTTGGGGTGCTGGTCATACATCCAGCGGCTCGGATTACCTCTATGTGGCGAGCACGACTGGCAGTCATGCCATTAAGTGGCAAAGCGTCGATCTGGGAGGCCCTTTTCTCGGGCCAGTGATCGGAGATCTTGACGGCGACTGGCAGGAGGAGTTGGTGGTTTGTTCCTTCGACGCGGAGTCCAGTTATGATAGCGGGCGGATCCTCGTTTTCGATCTCGCCACCATGGCCCTTCGCGGAATTTCGGCGCCGATCGTCGGGAACCTTTCGTGGACCGGAACTCGCGACCTAAAGCTGCGCGACTTGGAGGGCGACGGCCGCATGGAAATAGTGGTGGCGGCCGATAGACTCTACGACGGCGTGATCGAAATTTACGGTTTCAATTCCTCCAACACTTTTTCCCTTAAATGGGCCAACACCACCCGCCCTAGCGGCACATTTAACTTCGTTGAAGTGGCGGACCTGGACGGGAATGGCACCCCTGAGATTATCGGGGGACACGTCGAAACACCGGCTCGGAAGGTGTGTATGTCTACATTTACGATTATCCCTCCGGCACGAATCCCTGGCGCTCTGTCAATCTGGGGTCTTCTCGGAAGTCATGGGGCTGGTCGTAGATGACATTGATGGAAACGGCGGCAAAGAAATCGCCGCCCTCGTCGGCAGCGGCGATCTCTACACATTTGACGGCACGACCCGGCAATTGGAGAGCCTCGTGCAACAGACAGGCGGGACCATCCTCAGTCGACGTCTTCCGTCCGGTCTGATCAGAGGAGATAACGCCGGTGTAGGGCACTTCCTGCAGTATTCCAACAACACCTACACGGAGAGCTTCAGCCGTCAGCTCGGCACGGCAGCTCTCGATGGGATTAATGTTCTCTCCAACGGTGGACTCTGGACCGGGACCGGGGGCGCGGTAAATCTGCGTGTTCCGCCAGCCTACGATAGCGTGGAATGGCAAAGCCCGTTGTTGGATTCTCGCAGTTCGGCAGCAGCGGTTTTGGGCGTTTCGTCGCTACTGACTATCGCAACGGGCAGGCCCGCGTCTTTATTTCGGCTCGGCACGCCGTGGCAGGCTTCACTTTTGAATCCTCCCTGCCGGCACCTACACCTTCGCCTACACCTACATAGCAACTCCGAGCCCAACACCAACACCAACACCAACATCGACTCCACCCGACACCAACGCCAACAGCCACGCCCAGTCCGGCGCCAGCTTCACAGACCATGAACCTCTCGACTCGAATGGGAGTTCAGACCGGTGATAACGTTGGTATCGGCGGGTTCATCATCTCGGGAACGGCTCCGAAGCATGTGCTTCTCCGAGCCATTGGACCGTCGCTCGCCCAATTCGGTGTTCCAAATATTTTGGCTGACCCGGTGCTTGAGCTGCACGGTCCAGGTGCATTTGTCACTGTTACCAACAATGACTGGAGAGACGAGCCCGCGCAGGAGGCTGCGATCTTAGCCACGGGTCTTGCTCCGACTGACAATTTCGAATCAGCGATTGATGCGATCTTGGTTCCCGGGTCGTATACGGCCGTCGTGAGAGGCAGGAACAACGCCTCGGGTGTCGCGTTGGTTGAAGTTTACGACCTTAGCCAGGCCGTTCCCGCGAAGCTGGCTAACATTAGCACGCGCGCCTTCGTCGGCACAGCCGATAACCTCTTGATCGCGGGCTTCATTCTCGGCGGCAGCAGCGGGGCCGACAGGATCGTGGTGCGTGGTATCGGTCCCAGCCTCGGTCAGGTGGGAGTGGCTGACGCGCTAACGGATCCGATGTTAGAGCTGCGCGACGGTAATGGCACAGTTCTGGTGGCGAATAACGACTGGGAGAGTGACTCGGCTCAAGCGGCGGAACTGACGGCTGCTAGGGCTGGCGCCCGCAAACCCTCTCGAGTCGGGTATAGCGGCAACGCTGCCTCCGGGGCCTTACACTGCTCTGCTCTCGGGAGTGAACAACGGCGTTGGCGTCGGCTTGGTTGAAGTCTACGATCGCGGGGCGGCGCCTTAGTTTCGCGTCGATTTGGAACTCGCCCGCCGGAAACTCGCGCTACTTTTCGGCGAGGGCCGCTTGCGCGGCGGCGAGGCGGGCGATCGGGACGCGGAATGGACTGCAACTGACGTAATCCAACCCGAGTCGATGGCAGAACTTTACGCTTTCCGGATCGCCGCCATGTTCGCCGCAAATGCCTAGCTTGATGTTCGGGCGACTGCTCCGGCCTTTCTCGACCGCAATTTGCATGAGCTGCCCCACGCCGGTCTGATCGAGCGTGGCGAAAGGGTTTTTCTTGAAGATATCGTTCTCGACGTAGGGCATGAGGAAGTTGCCCATGTCGTCGCGGCTGATGCCGAGCGCCATTTGCGTGAGGTCGTTCGTGCCGAAGCTGAAGAACTCCGCGCTTTTTGCGACTTCGTCCGCGGTGAGCGCGCCGCGCGGCACTTCGATCATGGTGCCGACCAGGTAATCGAATTTCACCTTCTTCTCCGTCATCACTTCCTTCGCGACGCGATGGACGATCTCAGCCTGGAGATCGAACTCCTTCTTGAATCCGACGAGCGGGATCATGATCTCCGGCTTCACCTTGATCTTCTTCTTCACGACATCGGCCGCTGCTTCGAAAACGGCGCGCGCCTGCATTTCGGTGATTTCCGGGTAGGCAATTCCGAGACGGCAGCCGCGGTGGCCGAGCATCGGATTGAATTCGTGGAGCTGCGCGACGCGCTGTTGAATGAATTCGACTTTGATGCCGAGCTTCTTGGCGAGATCCATCTGCTGCTCCTTGGTGTGCGGGAGAAACTCGTGCAGCGGCGGATCGAGGAAACGGATCGTCGCGGGATAGCCTTCGCAGCGCTTTGAAGATGCCGGTGAAATCGTCTCGCTGATAAGGAAGTAGTTTCGCGAGGGCTTTCTTCCGGTCCTCGACGTTGGCCGCGAGGATCATCTCGCGCATCGCGTCGATGCGATTGCCTTCAAAGAACATGTGCTCGGTGCGGGTCAGGCCGATGCCGACCGCGCCAAAGGCGAGGGCGTTCTCGGTTTGCTCGGGGTTGTCGGCATTGCAGCGGACATCGAGACGGGCGGCCTGCGAGCACCACTTCATCAGTTGGTTGAACGCTTTGAACTTCTCCGTTTTCTGCGCGGCTTTGTCGCCGTGCAACATGCCGGTAATGATTTCACTCGGCGCGGTGGCGAGCTGGCCGGCGTAAACGGTCCCCGCGGTTCCGTCGATGGAGAGGAAGTCGCCTTCGTTGAAGGTCTGGCCGTCCACGGAAACGGTCTTCTTCCCGTAATCGATCTGAAGCGCCGACGCGCCGCAGATGCAGACCTTGCCCATCTGGCGGGCGACAAGCGCGGCGTGCGACGAGACGCCGCCTTTCGCCGTGAGGATGCCTTCCGCGGCGATCATGCCGCGCAAATCTTCCGGGCTCGTTTCGTTGCGCACGAGCAGCACTTTCTCGCCCTTGTCCGCGGCAGCGGCCGCGCGGTCTGCGTTCAAATAAATCTTCCCGCAGGCGGCGCCGGGACCGGCGGGAAGACCGCTCGCGATTGCTTTCGCTTTCTTCACTTCGGCGACGTCAAAGATCGGGGCGAGGAGCTGGTCCAGTTGGTCCGCCGGATTGCGCATCACCGCTGTCTTCCAGTCGATGAGCCTCTCCTTGAACATGTCCATGGAGAACTTGAGCGCGGCGGCCGCGGTCCGTTTGCCGTTGCGCGTCTGGAGCATGAACAGCTTGCCGTCCTGGATGGTGAACTCGATATCCTGCACGTCCTTGAAATGCTTCTCGAGGATGGCGCGGACTTTGAGTAATTCCGCGTAGCACTTCGGCATCAGCTTCTTCAACTCGACGACCGGTTGCGGCGTGCGCACCCCGGCCACGACGTCTTCGCCCTGGGCATTGATCAGAAACTCGCCGTAAAACTCGTTCGCGCCGTTGGCCGGGTTGCGGGTAAACGCCACGCCCGAGCCGGAGTTTTCGCCGGTGTTTCCATAGACCATCGCCTGCACGTTGACGGCCGTGCCCCAGTCCTGCGGGATGTTGTATTTCCGGCGATACACGATCGCGCGATCGTTCATCCATGAGCCGAAGACAGCGCCGGCGGCGCCTTTGAGCTGCTCCCAGGGATCGTTCGGAAAGGCCCGGCCGGTGCGGTCTTTCACCAGCTTCTTGAAACGGACCACCAACTCCTGGTAATCGGACGCGGCCAGTTTCGAATCGTCGATATCGTGCTGGCCGTACTTTTCGTCTTTGTAGTGTTCGATGACCGATTCAAAGGGATCGTGATCTTCGCCTTCGCGTTTTTGCACGCCCATGACGACGTCGCCATACATCTGGATGAAACGGCGATAGCAATCCCACGCGAACCGCTCGTTCTTCGTCGCGCGGACCAGCGCCTTCACCGTCTCGATCGTTCAGGCCGAGATTTAGGATCGTGTCCATCATTCCCGGCATCGAATCACGCGCGCCAGAGCGGACCGCCACGAGCAGCGGCATCTTTTCGGTATCGCCGAATTTGGTGCCCATGATCCGCTCCATGTTCGCCACGCCCTTTTCGATCTCCGCCTGAAGCGACGTGGGATAGGTCCGCTTGTGCTCGTAGAAATAGGTGCAGACTTCCGTCGTGATCGTGAATCCCGGCGGAACCGGAAGACCGATGCGGGTCATTTCCGCGAGATTTGCGCCTTTGCCGCCGAGGAGCGGCTTCATCTTCCCGTCGCCGTCCGCCCGGCCGTCGCCGAAATAATAAACAAATTTCGGCGTCTTCGCTTTACGAGGAGCCGCCTTGGATCTTGGGCGGCGACGCTAATGAGCGAACGGGAGCTTTTTTCTTTTTGGCCATGGCAGATTGAAAGGAGAAACGGCGGGATCGGACGGACGCAAAGCTAAGTGTCCGGTCCCCAGGGTGTCAACGGAGCGCGTCGATAGCGGATCGAATCAAGTCGTCGGCGCCTGGCCGTTTGCGCCAAGAACGTCGTCGATTGCCGCGGCGAAATCATTCAACCCAGTGCCCGGGACGATGATCGTATTTCGGCGGCCGTGCGCTTCCTCGGTGATGCGCAGGAATTTCCCGCGCTCGTTCTCGCGGAATTCGAAATGAAAACGCTTCCGTTCGATCTGCACTTCCTTCGCTTCGAGAATGCTGTCCATTTGAAGACCTCTCCTGAGTCTAACGAACTCGGGCGCGGAATTGGAAGCAAAATCTGCGCGGTTTCGAGCCCGCAAGCTCTTTGGCGCTAGCGGCTTTTAACGGCGGCGCGCCGGCGAGGGCCGGTTGTTGCTCCGAGAGCGCTCTGGTTTTGGCGCCGTTCCGTTCGCGATGGCAAAATCCACCTGGCGCTTGAAGACATCGACCCGCGCAACGAAAACGCGCAGCTGATCGCCCACGGAAAACCGGCGTCGGGATTGCCGGCCGATGAATCGGCGTTGGGTTGGATGGAAAACATAAAAGTCGTCCGTCAGCGAGGAAACATGGATGAGCCCGGTCAGGAGCACGTCCGGCAATTCGAGCAGGAGTCCATAATTCCGGACATCGATGACGGTCGCGCGAAAAACTTGCGGATCGCGCGCGTCGAGTTGGCGCTGAAAAAACTCGAGCTTCTTCATTTTCACGGAATCCATCTCGGCCTCGGCGGCCACGCGTTCCGTGATCGAGATATGTTCGGCGGCCGAAACGATCTGGCCCATGTCCAGCGCGGGAAGCTGGCGCGAGCCTGGTCGCGCGTCCAGCCAAGGCGCGATGG
Organism: uncultured Verrucomicrobiae bacterium; assembly: GCA_963850015.1. GTDB lineage: Bacteria > Verrucomicrobiota > Verrucomicrobiia > Chthoniobacterales > UBA10450 > AV80. Next base: position 2,320,685 of record CAWKJF010000002.1, on the reverse strand, counting down.
ACGACCAAATCGGCGTAGCGCCGGATCGGGCTGGTGAAATGAGTGTAATTGGTTTTGGCGAGGCCGAAGTGGCCCAGCGGTTGCGCCGCGTAACGCGCGCGCTTCAAACTTTTCAGAAGCCCGATCTTGAGAGCCTGCTCTTCCGGCTTGCCGGTGAGTGACGCGAGCAGTCGTTGCAGTTCCTTGCGGTTCGTCAGGTCGCCAGCCTTGTAATTGTAGCTGAGCACGAGTTCGCGGTACTCCGCCAGTTTGTCCGGCTCGGGATTCTCGTGCACGCGATAGATCGTGGGAATGGACCGGTTCTTGAGCTCGCGCGCGACGGCTTCGTTGGCCGCGAGCATGAACTCTTCGACCAGTTGATGCGATTCATCGTTTTCGATGCGTTCGAGCAGGATCGGCTTGCCTTGCTCGTCCAGTCGCACCTTCACTTCCGGGAAATCGAGGTCGAGCGACCCTTGTTCGAAGCGTTTCTTGCGCAGGAGAGAGGCGAGTTCCCAGGCTACGTGGAGCCGCTCGCTCAACTGATCGTGAGGCGCGGCCTGCAGAATGGCGTAAGCCTCGCGATAGGTCAGCCGGCGCGCGCTGCGGATGACCGTGCGGGCGAACCGGCTGCTCTTCGTGCGGCCATCTTTGGTGAATTGAATGAAGACCGAATGCGTGAGGCGATTCACTCCGGGATTCAGACTGCAAACGCCGTTGCTCAATCGCTCCGGCAACATGGGGATGACGCGATCGGGGAGATAAACGCTGTTGCCGCGTTTGTAGGCTTCGCGGTCCAGCGCCGCGCCTGGTTTCACGTAGGCGGAGACATCGGCGATGTGGACGCCGAGGTTCCAGCCGCCGCCCGGAATTCGTTCGACGTTGATGGCGTCATCAAAATCGCGCGCATCGTCGGGATCGATCGTGACGATGAATTGGTCGCGCAGATCCTCGCGTCCCTCGAACATCTCCTCGCCGACGGTTTCGGGAATTTTCTGCGCTTCCTCGAGAACCTCTTTCGGAAATTCGGTCGGAAGATGGTACTTCCGGATGATCGAGAGCATGTCCACTCCCGGAGCGGAACTGGGCCCGAGGATTTCGATGATTTGCCCTTCGGGATTGACGTGGCGCGATTCCCACGTCTCGAGCCGGACGACGACTTTGTCGCCGCGAGCTCGGGGTCTTCGGCAGCGGCGGCTGCGGCGGAACCTGGACGTAAACGTTGTGGACGATGCGAGGATCATCCGGGACGACGTAGAAGAAGTTTTTCGACTGCTGCAAAGTCCCGACGATGCGAATCGTGCGCGCGTTCGAGGATGCGAATCACGCGGCCCTCCGGTCCGCTCGCGACCACTTTTCGCGCGCGAATAACGTTCGTCGCGGGTGATGCGCGCCACCACTTTGTCGCCGTGCATCGCCGTGCCGGTATTTTCGGCCGCGATGAAAAGGTCCTGTTCGCCCGGCTTTCCCGTTGAAAGGAAGGCGTAGCCCGCCTGGTGAACGTGCAACGTGCCCGTAACGAGATCCGCTTCCGAGGGCAGGACGTAGCGGTTTTTCCGGATGCGGGCGATTTCCCCGGATTGCTCGAGCTGCCGCAGCACCTCGTTTAGGCCCATGCGAACGCCGCTTTTCCGGCCCAGAGCTTTTCCCAGCTCAAGCTTATCGAGCGGCCGGTATTTGGGCGCGCTCAGTAACCGGAGGATTTGTTCGCGAAGCTGCTGATTGTCTGATTTCAAAATATTGGAGCGAAACCGCCGCCGAAATGGCAGGGGCGATTGACGCAATCGCCGCGGGCGGTTCAGGTGAACCGCTCCTACCTTAGCACGCTAATTGGTTTCCGCCCGGACTTCCCTGCGGGCATCGAATAAATGCCGCTCCGTGGTAGTCTCACCTGAATGAGTGAGATGCTCTGGAAAATCGCCGGCCGCGCGGTCGATCTTTCTCAGCATGCGTCTGATCATGGGAGTGCTCAACGTCACGCCGGACTCGTTCTCGGACGGCGGCGAGTTTTTCACGACCGAGAAGGCCATCGAGCACGGCGTGCGCATGGCCGCCGAGGGCGCGCAGATCATCGATGTGGGAGGGGAATCGACTCGCCCCGGCGCGGAACCGGTTTCGGCGGACGAAGAACTGGCGCGAGTGTTGCCGGTGATCGCGAAATTGCGCGAGAAGAATCCCGGCGGTGTATTTCCATCGACACGACCAAGGCCGTCGTCGCGCGTGAAGCGCTGGAAGCGGGAGCGTCCATCATCAATGACGTGAGCGGCGGCCGCGCCGATCCGGAATGATGAAGCTCGCGGCCGAAAAGAAAGCCGCCGTTATCATCATGCACATGCAGGGCACGCCCCAAACCATGCAAGCGAATCCGCACTACGATGATGTCGTCCGTGAGGTGGCTGATTTTTTTCGACAACAATATGCGCGCGCCCTAGAGTGCGGCATTGATTCCATGGCCATCGCGTTTGATCCGGGAATTGGATTCGGTAAAACCGTTGAGCACAATCTCGAGTTGCTCGCCAACCTCCCGCGTCTCCGGGTGCACGATCGGCCGCTCGTGGTCGGCGTTTCCCGGAAATCTTCCCTGGGCAAGATGATTGGATCGACCGACGATGCGCGATCGGCTTGCGCCCACGATTGCTTTCACCGCGCTGCTGCGGGAACGTGGCGCGAACGTCCTGCGGGTCCATGACGTCAAAGAAAACGTGGCGGCCTTGCGCGGTGACGGAAAGACTTCTCGAAACCGCCCCATGACTCAGCAAATCCTTCAGCTCTGGATCGGAAAATGGAGAAGTCTCATCGAGATCATCCTGCTGAGCGTGGGGATTTACTATGGCTATCTCTACTTTCGCGGGACGCGCGGCGCCAAAGTCCTCACCGGTTTGGCGATCGTTTTTCTGACCCTGACCCTGATTTCGCAGTTGCTGAATCTGGTTGTCATTGGCTGGATCATCCGCAGCTTTTCCGTCTTTCTGGCCGTGGCTCTGGTCGTGATTTTTCAGCCGGAGCTGCGGCGCGGCCTGGCCGAGCTGGGCGGGCACCCGATTTTTTCCCTCACGAGTGAAAAGCGCGAGACGGTGCACGACCTTGCGGAGGCTGTAGCCCAGCTGGCGAACAAACAGTTCGGGGCGCTCATCGCGATTGAGCGTGATACTTCCATTCGCGTTTACGAAGAGACCGGAGTGATCATCGATTCCGTTTTTTCGGTCGAGCTTCTCCTGACGCTCTTTCATCCAAAAGCCGCCCTGCATGATGGCGGAGTGATCGTGCGCAACGGACGCATTGCCGCGGCCGCGTGCATCTTTCCGGTGAGCCAGCGGGAGACACTCGACCGGAGCCTCGGCCTGCGGCACCGCGCCGGCCTGGGAATCACCGAGGAATCAGATGCGATCGCGGTGGTTATTTCGGAAGAAACCGGCGGGATTTCGATCTGCCACCGGCGCCGGATCGAACGCAACTTCACTCCGGACACCTTCCGCAAACGAATCGGCGAAATTCTCCTCCAAGGTACTTATGAAGATGAAGAAACTGATCCTGAACAACTGGCGGGCGAAGTTGATCTCCCTCCTGCTCGCGACAACCCTCTGGTACCTCATCAAAAAGAACGTAGCAACGACACCCTCGCTGTCTGACGAGCAGGATGGGCAGCCCTCCTTGATGGAGAAACGCTAGCGCAGGAAACGCGCGAGATTCTCTTCTTCCCAACGCCGCGCCCGCCGGTAACCCGGGAATTCGCGTTCGCGCTGATAGAATTTTTCGGTGTGAACCCGCCGCCGTCCATCAGGTCCCACTTCATCCGGCACCACCGCGTGCAACATTTCGTGGTAAAGCACGTATTGGAGAAACCAAAGCGGAACGAAAGGCTGATCCAGGAGCGGATTGATTCGAATGACGCGGTCTTCTTCCTGAATTGTCCCGAAGATAAAATATTCTTTCGGGCGCCGCTTTTGGCGCCGGCCCCACATCACCTTGTATCCGCGCAAGCGGCCGCGGAAATGGCGCTCGTTCAATCGATCGAAAATTGCGCGGAGATCGAAATATTTTCCTTCATGCTGCAGATTGAGCTGCCGCTGCATCGGCAATTTCGGGTGCGCTATTTTTCGTTTTGTTTTCTTTGCCATGAGGGTCCCTGGTTGAAATAACGCCTTAACCGGAAGGCATTTTACCGGGCTTCGTTCAGGTTCACAAGCGATGGTGAAAGAAATTTCATCCACATATGTAACTAACACAAGATAAGTCATTTATATTATTGGTCGCAACCTTGAGAATGGGATGCGATTTGAGAATTCCATCCTGCATTTTTGATATTTCTTACGGAAGCCAAGAGCTTGGAAATCAGCTTCCTACAGCGTTTAGCAAAGCGCGAAAATCAGGCGCTATCCTGATTCCTGGGAGGAACTGCTGTTCGGGCAAACGGACTGCGCGCCCCGGTGGGACAATCGCCCGAATGATCCCATTTTGCGGGAATCCAGAGTGCGCGTATACTCCGCCGCGCTCTCGACATGACACCGTTCCTGAGAAAACTCGCTCGGCCTCAACTGGCTTCTGCTCGTGAACATGCTGGCCCTCGCGATCTTTGGTGTCATCGCGATCTACAGCGCTACTTATATGCGGGACGACGGGATCGCCGGTGAGTTCTGGCGCAAGCAAGCCAACTGGGTTGCGCTCGGCTTTGTTGCCTTCATCGTCACCAGTCTGATCGATTATCGTTGGATCCGCTGGGGCGCGCTCCCGATGTATCTGGCGGGCCTCGGCTTCTTGATTCTGACCAAGTTCATGGGGACGAAGGTGTACGGATCGCGCAGCTGGCTTCATCTGGGACCGATTAATTTTCAGCCCGCGCAGGTCGCAGTCGTCGCTGGAATCATGGTGCTCGCTTTATTTCTGAGCCAGTTCCGCGAGATGCATCCCATGCTTCGGCTGCTGCTTTGCGGCGTGATTGTCGGGGCGCCGTGTCTTCTTATTCTGATGCAACCGGACTTGGGGGAGACCATCATTTGGGGACCAGTCTTGCTGGCCTTGCTCTTCGTCGGTGGAATTCCGCTGCGTTATCTGATCTGCATTTTGCTGATCGCGGCCACCCTGGTGCCAATCGCATATATAGGACTTAAGCCATATCAACAGGATCGTATTACCGCGTTCGTTCATCCAGATATCGACAAGCAGGGGTCGGCTTGGGCCATCAATCAATCGCTCATCGCCATCGGCTCCGGCGGTTGGTCGGGCAAGGGTTTCAAGGCGCCAAACACCCAAATCGAGCTCGGTTTCCTTCCCTCTACCACCGTGCACAACGATTACATCTTCTCAGCCATCGGCGAGCAATGGGGTTTCGTGGGCGGCATGTTTCTGCATTGGCGCTTTCGCCTTGCTCCTTTTGACGTGTCTTTTCGTGGCCTTTTTCGCCGGGGATCAATTTGGCCTGCTCCTCGTTATTGGCGTCACCGCGCTCATTTTCACCCACGTTTTTCAGAATGTGGGCATGACCATTTCGATGCTGCCCATCACGGGTGTTCCGTTGCCCCTGATCAGTTACAGCGGTTCCTTCGTGCTCATGATCATGTTCGGCCTGGGAATCGTGAACAGCGTCTGGGTGCATCGGAACGAGCCGGAGCGCTAAGGCCGAGCCGCCCCGGCGCCGCAGTTTACATTCGCAGTCTGCGTCCCTAAATTCCGCGGCGCCGCATGGAAACTGATTACAAGGTCAAGCTCGAGATTTTCGAAGGTCCGCTCGATCTGCTGCTTTACCTGATCAAGCAGGACGAGATCGATATTTACGAGATCTCGCTCGAACGAATCACCAGTCAGTACCTGGAATATCTCCAGGCTTTCAAGGAATTGAACATCGACATCGCAGGCGAATTCATCGTCATGGCCGCGAATCTGATTTACCTGAAAAGCCGCAGCCTTTTGCCGGTCGATCAACAACCTCCGGACGAAGATGCGAGCCGAGGACGATCCGCGCTGGGACCTGATCCGGCAGCTGATCGAATACAAGAAGTTCAAGGAAGCGGCGGCGCAATTACAGGCGCTCGCCCTGGAACAGGAACGGATCTTTGCGCGCGCCGGACCGGACTGGAAAGAACGCTTCTCGTCACCTCTTCCGCTTGGGGAAGTCGGCATTTTCCAATTGATCAACGCTCTCCAGACCGTCATCAAACGGGTGGAAGCCCGCGAAGATTTGCGCGAAATTTTTGGCGAACATTTCACCGTCTCGGAGAAAATCGACACGATCTTGCGGCGCGTCTCGGGTGGGGCGGCGTTGAAGTTTTCGGAGCTGTTCGCCGAGATGGCCGGGCGGATTGAGATCGTGGTGACGTTTTCTGGCTTTGCTCGAGTTGATTCGCCTCAAACAGGTTCGGGTTACGCAGACGAATCCGTTCGACGAAATCGAGATCGCCTCCGCTTCGAATTAGCGAAACGCGCCGAAGCCATGCCGCGAATTCTGATCGCCGGTTGCGGCTACGTCGGGCAAGCCGCCGCCGATCTCCTGCATGAGCGAGGATGGAACGTCGAGGGGTGGACGGCTTCCGCGCAATCGGCCGGGCAGCTTGCCGCCAAGCCGTACGCGGTCCGCGCCGTCGACCTCACCGATTCCGCCGCAGGTCTCAGCCAGTCGCGGGGAATTCGATGTCGTCATGCAATGCGCGAGTTCCGGCGGAGGCGAGGCCGAAGAATATCGGCGGATCTACCTGGAAGGTGCGCGGAACCTCCTGCACACCTTTCCAACGGCGAGACTCCTTTTCACCAGCAGCACGAGCGTCTACGCCCAACAGGCAAGGTGAAGTTGTGGATGAGATGAGTCCGGCCAATCCCAGCTCACGAGAAAGGACAGATTTTGCGTGAAACCGAAGAGCTGGTTCTTTCGCACAACGGAATCGTGGCGCGGCTGGCCGGAATCTATGGACCGGGCCGTTCTTTCCTTCTGCGCAAATTTCTCGCAGGGCGAGGCAGTGGCTCGATCGGGAGCACGATCGCTTTATCAACCAGGCGCATCGTGACGACATCGTCTCCGCATTGGTTCTACTGGCGGAACGGCGAGCCGAATCTTGGAGGCCAAATCTATAATGTGGTGGATGATCAACCGATCCTTACAGCGCGACGCTTACCAGTGGTTGAGCGCGCACTTGCGGCAGCCCTTGCCGGCCGGACAAGTCGCCGCTGCGAGAAAGCGGGGAGACGGAAACAAGCGGGTATCGAACAAGAAACTGCGCGCTCTCGGGTGGGAGCCGCGTTACCCGAATCTTGGCGCCGCTATGACGAAAAGCATCCTTCCGAGCTTCGGATTCGAAGGCTAAACCGGCCACGGGTCACGACGCCGGTATGGAAGCTGCTAGAAACGAAGGGTATGCGTCATATCAAACTCAGCGGTCGCGAAGCGACAGTTGTGCGATCGATTGGCTTCACCGAAGCCATGATGGGCGCGGAAATTCAGGATTGCACGCACATGGAAGTCGGAGACGTGACCGATACGCTCAATAGCCTGATGTCGGCCGGATACGTCGAGAGCATCCCGTTTTGCGAAGAGGTGCAGATCGCTGAAATGCCGGTGACGGCGTTCGAGTTGAATCCGGCCTACGTCCAGGAGTTGAAACAGGCGCTTTATCGCCGATAACGCTCAGCTCTTAGCGGTGGCTGAAAGCTGGCCTCCGCGGAGTCGCGCAAGGTGGTGCGTTCGCCGAAAAGCTGCCGGATGACCTCTTCCACGGGCAATTCCTGGACGTTGATATCGATCACGGCACACCCTTCCAGCACCTGACGGCAGGTTTCAGTCACCTTGGCGCGCGGCACCTTCAGCTGCACGGAGACCGGCGTCTGCTCGATGACTTCGCCCAGGACGGAAAAGTCCCGCGGCGCTGGCTGTCCTGAAAAGTCAGGCTGATAATCTTGTATCCGGAGAATCGGTCGATGATGGAATTGAGCGGTCCATCGAAAAAGATTTTGCCGTGATCGATAATGATGACGCGATCGCACAGCTCTTCGATGTCCTGCATGTAGTGACTTGTCAGCATCGTCACAATCCGGTGCTCGGAGTTATAGAGGCGCAGAAATTCGCGGACGCGCTTCTGGCTCACGACATCGAGACCGATCGTCGGTTCATCGAGGAAAAGGACACGGGGCTCGTGGATGAGGGCCGAGATCAATTCCATCTTCATGCGTTCGCCTAACGAAAGCTCGCGCACCATCACGTTCATCTTGTCCTGCACATCCAGGAGTTCGCTCAAACCGCCGACTACTTTCTTGAAACGGTCGCGCTCGATCCCGTAGATGGCGCGGTTGAGTTCGAGCGATTCCTGCGCGGGAAGGTCCCACCAAAGCGCATTTTTCTGTCCCATCACCAGGCTGAACTGGCGCTTCATTTCATTGCTCCGTTCCCACGGGACGAAACCGAGCACGCGCGCCTCGCCCGAGGTGGGATTGAGCAGCCCGGAGAGCATCTTGAGGACGGTGGTCTTGCCCGCGCCGTTCGGACCCAGAAAACCGACCAGCTCACCTTCCTCTATGCTGAAAGGAGACATCGTCCGCCGCGCGAGTCTCCTCATATTTTCGCCTGAATCAGTCCCTTGATCGACCCGCGCAGACCGCTTTCCTTCCGGTAGGTCCGGTAGATCTTGGTCAGGCCGCGTGCTTCAATCGTGCTCACGGCTGCGGAGGTACCATGTATTCGTCTTTCGGGAAAAGATCGGAATTCAAATCGCGCTGTCACGGGTCGCTCTGTTTCCGGCGAATAGCGCCTGAATTCTCCCGCCACAAGATTGTCCACGAGTGGCTGCAAGTCCCCTCCCACGCGCCGATAGTACTCAGCCGTGAATGGATCCGCGAGCCTGCGCAAGATCGCCTCTGGTTCGACCACAATGGGCTGCTCGCTCCCGATCGCGATCCCGTCGACCACGATGACGTGCGAGAAAACCTGAAGAAACGACGCGAGCACGCGATTTGTCGGCGCCCAGGTCACGGCGAAACCGCCAGGTTTGAGGTGAGCCTTGAGCATTTGGAAGTATTCCCATGAGTAAAGATTGCCGGAGTAGGCGCTGTTTGGGCGGAGGGCGTCGGCTTCAATCACGTCAAATTGTTTGCCGCTGCGCAGGATGTAGGCGCGACCGTCGGTGAAGACCCATTGGATGCGGGAATCCTCGAGCAAGGCGTGGAGAGGTGGATACGGGACGCGGGCGGCCAATTCTTTGAGGGTGTCATAGGCGGGTTCGACGATTTCGATGCAGGTCAGTCGCCGTGTGTGCGGACTGCCACCCAGGGCATAGACGGTATCGCCCGAGCCGAGGCCGATGACAGCGACCTCCTCGGGCCTCGGATGCAGGAGAACGGCAAACATTCCGATCTGCGTATGGACCCCGCCATAGGGCAGCCAGCTTTGTCCGATGCCGTTGCTGAAGACCCAGACGACGCTCTTCTTCGAAGCCGTCTGGATTGCCTTTGAGCACCGCCAGTCCCGATGCGCCCTCGCGAGCGATGATCGCGCGTGGCTCTGGCGCCATGCAGCTTCGCCCAGAGCTTTGTGTGGGGTGGGGATCGGCAGCGGCGATCCAACTCACAAAAGCAATCGAGACAGCGATACCAGCCACGCGAACCCATGGCCGTCGCGGGACATGCCACGCGGCGAGACAGAGAAAAATCCCGCCGAGGAGCACCAGCAGTTTCAAGGTTCCGGAGCTCCCCAGCCAGCGAAGCAAGCACCATCCCACGAGCAAAGCGCCGAGCATGGAACCGGCGATGTTCAGGGTCTGCAGCCAACCGACGCGGCGGCCGAGAAGCGCCGGATTGTCTTGCACAAGTTTTTGCAAGACGGGGAAGCTCACGCCCATCAGAAAAGTAGATGGAGCGATGAGCGCGAACGGCAGAACAAAGTAAAGAAGCAGAACGAAGCGCGCGCTTTCCAATAAAGCGGGCGCTACCGGCGCGCCGGAAAACCAGGCGGGGATGGCGCTCAACAAATCCGCGGCATTAACCGGCTCGTAACCTCCGAGATAGCTCCAGAGCGGCTGCAAGAACGGCTGGTGATCCACCTGGCGAAGAAGCAGCGTGAACGCAATGGCCGCGTAAAGCGTGATGCCGCTTTGGAGCGCGAGAAAAATAACCGCCGGACGGCGAACGCGCCTCGCGAGAGGAACGCCAATCATCACGCCGAGGGCCAGGCCGCCCAAATAAACCGCCAGGAGGGAGGGGAAGGTAAAGGAAGTTGATTTCTGGAGAACGCCCAGGAGCCGGAACCAGACGATCTCCAGCGAAAGCGCAATGAACCCGGACAGACGCATAGATAATCATCCAGACGCGAGCCGGGAAACGGCTCGGTCCTCCACGGATGGTTGCACTTCCGGTTCGACGACTGCGCGCGGGAGCGGGCGCGCGTCAGGCCCGACCACCACCAAACCAGCACCGCGCCGAGTGCGCAGATCGCGTTCAAGGCGGCGCCGATCTGCAGGACATCCGGAAACGCAAAATGGCGGAGCAGTATCCAGGGCGTAGCAAGTGCGCCAACCGCGGCCCCAAGGGTATTTACGCCATAGAGGTAACCGACCACGGCGGACGCGGTTTCGATTTTCGCGGTGAATGTCTTCGCCAGAATCGGCAGCGTCACGCCCATGCAAAATGTCGGAATCAGCAGGCTCGCGAAAAGAATCACCGGCAGGAGCACCGGCGAGTCCGCCAGCGCGCTCCATCTCACATACAGAAGATCGTAATAGAGCCATTTACTGCCGAGGGCGAAGAGGGTGATGACCGCTTCCGCGAGGCCGAAAGTCAGCAGCCGGTTCCGGGATGACAAGCGATCCGCCAGATGGCCGCCCGCGAGGCTTCCGCAGCCCAGCCCCGCCATGAAAGCGGCGACCGTGATGGTGACCGAGTAGACGTCGACGCCGGAAAAGAATCCAAGCATGCGCTGCCAGATTGTCTGGTAAAGCAGAGCGGCAAATCCTGAGGCGAAAAACAGCAGGAGAACGAAGGCGAGGATTGCGCCCGATCGCTTCAAACGAAACGCCATGGTCGTGAGGGCCGAGTTACGCCGCGCTCGGTTGGGCCTTGGCGCCTTTGTTCTTCAAGAGGGGCAGGACCTTTTCCACGAGGGCTTCCGCCGTAAGGCCGTGTTTTTTTCGCAGAATCGGGATGGTGCCATGTTCGACAAATTGGTCGGGCCAGCCAATCCGCACCACTGGCGTGTTGATCATCTGGCTGATGCAGATGCTCCATGACGGCGCAGCCAAAGCCGTTGTGCAAAACGTGATCCTCGATCGTGCAGACGACATCCACGCCGCGCGCGAAAAACTCCAGGGTGCCGGTATCGAGCGGTTTGATCCAGCGCGGATTGATGAGCGCGACCGAGATGCCTTTTTCCTCCAGCTTGCGCGCCGCTTCTTCGGCCACCTCGAACATGTTTCCCAAGCCGAAAATGGCCACGTCGCGACCGTGTTGCACGACCTCGGCTTTGCCGATTTCGAGCAGTTTGGGAGATTGCCTTCGGGACCGCGCCTGTGCCGGGGCCGCGCGGGTAGCGGATGGCGATCGGCCCGGAATTGTAGTTGGCCATCGTCCAGAGCATGTCGACGAATTCATCTTCATCCTTCGGCTGCATGTGAACGAAGTTGGGGATGTGCCGCAGATAGCCGATATCGAAAAGTCCGTGATGCGTCGGGCCATCGTCTCCGCTCAATCCGGCGCGATCCATGCAAAGCGCGACGTTTAGGTTCTGGAGCGCAATGTCGTGAATGATCATGTCGTAAGCGCGCTGCATGAAGGTCGAATAAATCGTGAGAAACGGCTTCAAACCCTGCGTGGCCAGACCGCAGGCGAAGAGGGCCGCATGTTCCTCCGCGATTCCGACGTCGAAGTAACGGGTCGGATGTTGGGCCTGGAAAAATCCGAGCCCGGTTCCGCTCGGCATGGCGGCCGTGATCGCGACGATCTTTTGATTTGAATCGGCAAATTTCGCCAGCGTCTTGCCCATGAGCTCCGAATAGGTCGGCGTGCTCGCGGCCGCGGTTTCGCCAGTGTCGGGGGCGAACTTTCCGAGGCCATGGAATTTGTCCGGTTTGGCGATGGCCGGCTCATAACCTTTCCCCTTCTTGGTCAGAATGTGGAGGAGGACCGGCTCGTCCTGGGTCTTGAGGAACTCGAATGTCTTCGTCAGCAGGGGAATGTCGTGGCCGTCGATGGGGCCGTAGTAGCGCAAGCCCAGCTCCTCGAAGATCACGCTGGGCAGGAGCAGGTTCTTCACGCCCTCCTCGACTTTGTGCGCGAACTCGACCGCGCCGCGGCCGGCGACCGCTTCGATGAAACGCCGCGCCTTATCATGCAGGCCGGCGTAGGTCGGGTTGGCGACGATATTGTTCAGGTAACTCGCGATCGCGCCGACATTCTTGGCAATGGACCATTCGTTGTCGTTCAGCACGACGATGAAGCGCCGCGTCTGGGACTTCGCGTTGTTGAGCGCTTCGTAGCTTATGCCGCAGGTGAAGGCGGCATCGCCGGCCACGACGACGACGTTCTCATTTCCGCCGCGAAGATCGCGGCCGACCGCCATGCCCAAGCCCGGCGGATAGGGCCGTGCCGGCATGTCCGGCGCCGTAACAATCATGTTCGCTCTCGGTCCGGAGCAAGAAAGCCGTTCAATCCCTGGTATTGCCGCATTGTGCCGATGCGGTCGAGCCGGCCGGTAAACATCTTGTGGACGTAACCCTGGTGGCTGACGTCGAAAACAAATTTGTCCTTGGGAGTCTCGAAGACGCGATGCAGAGCGATCGTTAATTCCACGACGCCGAGGTTCGGACCGAGGTGACCGCCGGTTTGCGATAGGACTTTGATCAGCTCATCGCGCACTTCCTGCGCGAGCTGCGGCAGATCCTGCTCGCGCAAGGCCTTTACGTCCGCCGGAGAATGGATGCCGTCGAGCAGCCGTGGGGAGCTCGCTGGCTCAGAAGAGTCTGACTTCGTCATTTGCGGTTTCTCCTTTTTCGTCCGATTTCGGCAGCGCGCTCTTTTTCAGCGGTAGGTTCGAAATCCTTCACGATCGGCTTGCCGGCATTGTTGCGGGTGATGATTTCAATTCTTTGCTCTGCGCTGGCCAGGCGTTCCTGGCAAACCTTTACCAGCTTCATTCCTTCTTCGTAACGCACAATGAGCTCTTCCAGCATCATTTTACCAGACTCCATTTGCTCCACGATTTCCTCGAGCCGATCCATCGCGCCTTCGAAAGTTTGGTCCGGGTTCGGTTTTTTTTGCAGTCGGCATAGGAAAGCTGGAGCAATTAAGCATAGGGGCGGTGGATAAAAAGCGCGACTTCTGCCGGAACCGAGTGTTTCATCGCGGAAATTTCCTCGAATTGACGCCGGAGAAGATCCGAGGAAATGCACCGGCTAAATTGGTTCAATTCCTGCTCATTTTTCTTATCCAAAATCCATTGCCTCCTCAGCAAAACTGAGGTTCTCCTGCGGCAGCGGCTCTAAATATTATGAGGCGTTTGTTTCAATACGCGGGACGTTCGGCGGCAGCGGTGATTGCATTGTGCCTGTTTGCCACATCGGCTCAGGCCATCTCGAGCGCGGTCAACATCTCAACCCGCATGGTCGTGGAGACCGGCGACAACGTTCTGATCGGCGGCTTCATCGTTTATGGCGCTGGCCAGAAGACGGTGGCCGTGCGCGCCATCGGGCCATCGCTCCCCGTGCCAGGCGCCCTGAACGATCCCGTGCTCGAGTTGCACGACGCGACTGGCGCGATGATCGCGACGAACGATAATTGGCGCAGTTCCCAACAGACCGCCATCATCGCGGCCGGTCTGGCGCCCGGGGACGATCGTGATTCGGCCTTGATTACGACGCTCGCCGACCGGCAGCTACACCGCCGTCGTGCGCGGAGCGAACAATGCGACCGGAGTCGCAATCGTCGAAGTTTACGATCTGGACGCCGGGACTCCCACGGCGCGCCTGGGGAATATCTCCAGCCGCGGACACGTCCTGACCGTCGATAACGTCATGATTGGCGGTTTTATCATCCGCGGCGATGTGCCCAAGAGAGTGATCATCCGCTCACGAGGTCCTTCCCTCAATCTCGGCGGCGCTCCGATCTCGGGCCGGCTCATGGACCCAATGCTCGAGCTGCATGACGGGAGCGGCGCTTCGCTCATGGTAAATGATAATTGGCGCAGTTCGCAGCAAGCGGAGATCCACGCCAGCACACTCGCGCCGACTGATGATCGCGAACCGGCAATCGTCGCGACGCTCGCGCCCGGCAATTACACGGCTGTCGTGCGCGGCGTCGGCGATACGACCGGTATTGCCTTGATCGAAATGTACGATCTCGATCAGCCGCCGCAGGCTGATGGATCGACGCTCTACCTGACTTCGTTGCGTCCGCCAGGCGGGGTCAATTCCCAGGGATCCGGCATCGCGAGCTTGCGACTCTCGGCCGACGAGGCGTCCGCGATCTTTTCCTTCGAGTTTTCGAATCTGACCGGACCGATCACGAGCATGCACATCCACGCGGCGGACGGCACGATCCTGTTCGACATCGATGACGCGATTCCGCAACCCGATGGGACTTACATCTGGGTTTTCACTCCGGCTGGGCCGTATTCCGTGGCCGACATTATCGCCATGCTCAAGTCTGGCCAAATCTATTTCAATATTCACACCGCGCTGTATCCGTCGGGAGAAATTTCCGGGTTCTTCCATCTCCAGACGGGCGCGGTGGTCGCGCCGGTGCCCACGCCACCGCCGCCGCTTCCGGCCGGCACGCCCACGGTGACCGATGCGGGTCGATTCCTTTCCCAAGCAACTTTTGGCGCAACCGAGGCGCTGATTGCCACCGTCCAAAACCAGGGTTTTGACGCATTCTTAGACCAGCAATTCGCGGCGCCGCTCTCTTCGCATCTCGCGTTCGTCGATGCGTCGGGAGTTAACCCGCCGACCATGACCCAAACGAGGGATGCCTGGTGGACTCTATGCGATTTCCGCCCCCGACCAATTGAGGCAGCGGGTGGCCTTCGCCTTGAGCGAAATCCTGGTGGTCTCCAATGCCAGCGACAACCTGGGCAACCAGCCCGGGGCGCTCCCGGCCTACTACGATGTGCTGGTCAGAGGCGCTTTCGGAAATTTCCGGCAACTGCTCGAGGACATCACGCTGAATCCCGCGATGGGCGCGTACCTCGACATGTTGAAGAGCCAAAAGGCGAATGCCTCTGGAACGACGCTGCCTAACGAGAACTTACCCGCGTGAGCTCATGCAGCTGTTCTCGATCGGCCTCTACAATCTCAATCTGGACGGGAGTTTGACCCTCGGTTCCACCGGTTTCCCGATTGCGACCTATAGCCAGGACGCGATCCTGGGAATGGCCGCGGCCTTAACCGGCTGGACTTACGCGCAGACGACAAATCCTCCGATTTTCAATCCGCCGGCCGACTGGCGCAATCCCATGGTGAACGTGGCCAGCCGTCATTCTCCCGGCGCCAAGACAATCTTGAACGGTGTCCTGATCCCAGCCGGGCAGACCGCAGCGCAGGATTTGCAGATGACTCTCGACACAGTTTTTAATCACCCAAATGTGGGACCGTTCCTCTGCCGGCAACTCATCCAGCGTCTGGTGACGAGTAACCCGAGCCCGGGTTATCTTTATCGGGTCACCGCCGTCTTCAACGATAACGGACAGGGCGTTCGCGGCGATTTGAAGGCGGTGGTGCGCGCCATCCTGATGGATTACGACGCCCGGGGCAGCGCGAAGACCGGGCAAGGCGTGGGGCATCAACGCGAGCCCGTCATTCGGCTGACTAATCTCTTGCGGGCCTTCAACGCCTCCTCGCCTTCCGGCAAGTTTTCAATCCGCAATGCTTATACAGCGCTTCGCCCAGGAAGCGATGCATTCGCCCACGGTCTTCAATTTTTTCACGCCGGACTACTCGGCGCCCGGCGCCATTGCGGCAGCCGGCCTGAAGAGTCCCGAATTCGAAATCACGACCGAGACTACGGTCGTGACCACCGCCAATTATCTCAGAACGGGCATCTATACTACCCTCGGGCCTTCGACCGACCGGATAACCTTGAATCTCTCGGCCGCGCAGGCGCTGGCCGGCTGACCCAGCCGCAGTTGGTGGATTATCTCAATTACCTGTTGATGGCTCAACAGCATGTCCCCGGAGATGCGCAGCATCGTGATCAATGCCGTCACCCAGATTCCCGCGAACAATCCCACGGAGCGGACCAAGACCGCCATCTATCTCGTGATCAATTCGCCCGAGTTCACCATCGACAAATAGTTATGTACGCACCTACCCGCCGCACCTTCATTCGCCAGGCTGCCTGCGCGGCGCTCACCACCACGGGGCTGCTCAACACGATCTTCGATCTTCGCAGGCTCAGCGCCGCCACCATTCCCAGCGGCAACGACTATAAGGCGCTCATTTGCCTGTTCCTTTTCGGTGGAAACGATGCCAACAACGTTATCGTGCCGCGCGACCTGAGCGGTTACGGCTCCTACGCCGCCGCCCGAGGCGCTCTCGCCATCCCGCAGACTTCGCTTCTTCCGCTCACTTTGCTGAATGGCGACGGCCGCGACTTCGGTTTCCATCCGAACCTCGCGGAATTGCAGGCCCTCTTTAACCAGGGCCACCTCGGGATCGTCTCGAATGTGGGCACTCTCGTCGCTCCCATCACCCGCGCCCAATATCTCTCCGGCGGGGCCGCCGTTCCGCCGCAGCTCTTCTCGCATGCCGACCAATCAGTGCAGTGGCAGACCTCGGTCCCGGATCAGATTTCGCGCACGGGCTGGGGCGGACGGATGGCCGATGTGCTCCATTCGCTCAACGGCAATTCGCAGATTTCCCTCAACATCTCGATCGCCGGAACCAATACCTTCGAAGTCGGAAACACCGTGCTTCCTTACAATGTTTCGTCCGATGGAAGCGTTGGTCTGGCCGGGTTCGACGGCAGTGCGAACGCCAACGTGCGTCTGCAAGCTTTCAAGGATCTCCTGGCGTTGCCGCATAATAACTTATTCGAGAAGGCTTATTCCGATACGGTCTCCCGCTCCATCGCCGCGAACGAGCTGCTGACCTCCGCCCTCGCCGGTCTCCCGCCGCTCCAAACCGTTTTCCCCACGACCTCGCTGGCCAGACAGCTGAACATGGTCGCCAAGCTCATTGCCGCGCGGACCAATCTCAGCATGCGCCGCCAGATCTTTTTCTGCTCGGTCGGCGGGTACGACACGCATGGCGATCAGCTCACGGGCCAGGCAAATCTGCTCACGGAACTGAGCCAGGCCCTGAACGCGTTTTATTCCGCCACCACCGAGCTGGGGGTCGCTCAAGACGTGACCACTTTCACCGCCTCGGATTTTGGCCGCACGTTCCCCACCAATGGGACGGGCTCCGACCACGGCTGGGGCAGCCATCAATTCGTCCTCGGCGGCGCCGTCCAGGGCGGTCGCTTGTTTGGAACTTTCCCGACTCTCGCCGTCAATGGACCGGACGATACCGGGCAAGGCCGCTGGATCCCGACAACCTCAGTGGATGAATTCTCCGCGACCCTGGCGACATGGTTCGGCGTGAGCAGTTCAGATCTGCCGACGGTGCTGCCGAACATCGGGCGATTCGCTCATCCGAATATCGGCATTTTCGGTTAGCCGCCATTCTTTCGGAGGGACGGGCTTTCACTGGTTCCCGGCAAGTGCTCTGCGCCGCCTCCCTCTGGCATACGCGATGCTAAGTCATGGCCAGAGTGAGAACCGCGCGATGAAGTTTCTGAAAAAGATCCTGCTCGTGGATCACGAGCCACAAGTGACCGCGCTCGTTCGGCGCGCACTCGAAAGCACGGGCAAATATTTGGTCAAGGTGGAGCAAGACAGCCGCCTCGCCTTGCACGCCGCGCCCTGGTTCTTGCCCGACCTTATCCTGCTCGACGCAGCCAAGGCCGAGTCGGAGGGCGAGGACGTAAATCGCCAGCTCAAGGCTGAGCCGGCGCTGAAGGACACGCCCTTCCTGTTCCTGAGCGGGAACGCCGCCCCGGAAAAGAAAGTTGTGACGGGCGGATTCATCAACGGTTACAGCTTCCTCGCCACCGCGGTCTCGCTCGATGATCTCATCCGCTGCGTGGATGAAATGCTTTTTCCAGCTTCCGCCAAGCGAAAGACAGTGTAGAGACGCTCGTCGCGGCGAGCGTTCTGTCTATCCGATCGCCGCGCGATAGGCGGCCGCGTCTTTCAACTGCTTGACGTCATCCGGCGAATCCATCTTCAGCACGAAGATCCAGCCTTCGCCGAACGGGTCCGTGTTGATCAACGCGGGATTGCCTTCAAGCGCCTTGTTCACTTCCACGACGGTCCCCTTGACCGGCGCATAAATGTCGCTGGCCGCCTTCACCGATTCCACGACCGCGATCTGTCCGCGCGCCTCCGCCTGCGCGCCGACTTTCGGCAGCTCGACATAAACGACGTCGGTCAGCTCGGCTTGCGCGTGATCGGTGATGCCGACGCGCGCGTTCTCGCCTTCCTGGCGAACCCATTCGTGCGACTCCGTGTAAAAAAGATCGTCGGGAACGTTCATGATTTTTTGTAGAGCGGTTTCTTCTCGATGACGGCAGGAAATTTCTGCCCGCGAATTTCGATCTCGATCTCGGTGCCGGCGCGAGCATGCGGCGTAGGAAGGTAAGCCATCCCGATCCCCTGATTCAAGCTCGGCGATAGCGTGCCGCTGGTGGCCTCGCCGATCTGCTCGCCCCCGAGCCAGACCCCATAATGCGGGCGCGGCGGCGGTCCCTTGCCTTTCATCCGGAAGGGAACGAGCCGCTGGGCGGTGCCGCTTTCCTTCGCCTGCGATCAGCACTTCACGTCCGATGAATTTTGGTTTGCTCAGGTCAACGAAAAATCCCAGGCCGGCTTCGATCGGATTGTGTTCCGGCGAGAGGTCGGAGCCATTGAGCGGATAGCACATCTCCAGCCGGAGCGTGTCGCGCGCACCCAGACCGCAGGGCCGAATGCCAAATTGTTCGCCCGTTTGCAGGAGCATGTTCCAAAATCTGGCGGCATCTTTCGCGGAAAAGAAAACCTCCACGCCGTCTTCGCCGGTGTAGCCGGTGCGCGCGATCGAGATATTCATCCCGTCCAGTTCACGCTCGACGATGTGGTTGCGCGCCGGCAGATCGACCTGATCGCCGAGCAGCGCGTGAAAAAGATCGACCACGCGCGGCCCCTGAATCGCGACCCCGCCATAGTCCGCGCTGCGATTCCTGCAGTTCACCCGAAGCGGCCAGGTGCTTCTGCAACCAGGCGAAATCTTCCTCCGCGCGCGATGCATTCACCACCAGCAGAAATTCCTCCGGTCCGGTTCGATAGACGATCAGGTCGTCGATGATCCCGCCGCGTTCGTTGAGCAGAAAAGTGTACTGGCCGGTGCCGACCTCGAGTTTGTCGATGTTGTTGGTCAGCATTTCGTTGAGCCACGCGCCGGCCGCAGGACCGGTCGCGACCAGTTGGCCCATGTGCGAAATGTCGAAGACGCCGACGTTGTTTCGCACCGCCTGATGTTCGTCCATGATGCCCGTGTACTGCACCGGCATGATCCAATCGCCGAACGGGATCATCTTCGCGCCGAGCCGCACATGCTCCTCGTAGAGCGGTGTTTTTTTCTGCGCGGCGTCACTCATCGAGCGTCATCCTAGACGCCGCATTCTGGTGTCAACGCAGGGGAATCGTCCGCCTGCCAGTTGAAGCGCGGCGCGCTTTCTTTACCGTGAGCACAACGATGAGCTTTCTGGATAAACTCGAACGGCGGCTTGGCTTCATCGCGATTCCCGGACTGATCCGCGCCGTCGTGACGTTGACCGCGCTCGTCTTCGTTCTCGTCCTCCTGAACCAGGGTTTTGATTCTTATCTCGCCCTCGATATCGCGCGCATTCGCGCGCGGTGAAGTCTGGCGGCTCGTCACCTACATTTTCGTTCCGCAGACGGGTCATTTTCTGTTGGTCGCCATGGCGCTCTGTTTTCTTTGGTTCATCGGCGATGGGCTCGAGCGCGCCTGGGGACCGTTTCGTGTCACCCTTTATTTTCTGGTCGGGATGATTGGAACAACGGTCGCGGCCGTTCTCTCCAACAGTCAGTTTTCCAGCCAGATGCTTTTCACCACGCTCTTCTTCGCCTTCGCCCACTTTTATCCCGAGGATGATCATCTATGTTTTCTTCATCCTGCCGCTGAAGATCAAATGGATCGCCTGGATTTACGCCGGCTTCCTTTTGCTTAGCTTCGTGACGCAGTCGAATTCCTTCCGGATGGCCTTCATCGCGGCGCTCAGCAATTATCTCATCTTCTTTGGACCGGGAGTAATTCGCGACCTCCGGCAGCGCAAAGAAGTGGTCGGGCCGGCGCCAGCGTTTCGAGATCCAATCGCGCAGCGACGAAGAGCCGCTCCATAATTGCGCCACCTGCGGCGCGACGGAATTGAGCGATCCCAATCTGGAATTTCGCGTCGCGCGCGACGGCGAAGAATATTGTCTCGCGCATCTTGCCGCAAGCCGGCGAACGCCGCGGTCTGACTCAGGCGCGCACGTCGCTTGACCCCGTTCCGCTCGACCCTGACACTGGCCCGATGAGTGACAAAGAACCGGCGCTGGTTCCCGAACAGGGCTGGCATTGTCTGCATCTCTATTACCGGATCGAGTTCAGCCAATGGCAATTGCTCAGCGCGGAGGAGCAACGAACCGCCAAGGTGGCGCTCTCTGCTCTGGTCCAGGAAGTTCGCGCGCTCGAATCCACCCAGTTGCTCACGATGAGCGTGGTGACTCCGAAGGCCGACCTCGGCTTCATGTTGATCACGCCCGATCTGCACGCCGCGAATCGAATCGAAAAACAGCTCTCTCTTTCGCTAGGCGCCGATGTTCTCATCCCCGTTTACAGCTATCTCTCGCTCACGGAAGAGAGCGAGTACGTCACCACCGAGGAAGAATACGCTCGCACCCTGGAGACGGAGGAAAAGCTCAAACCGGGTTCGCCCGAATTTCACCAGGCCATGGCCGCATTCCGCGAGCGCATGGCGAAATACCGCCACGAACGCGTTTATCCAACGCTGCCTGATTGGCCGGTCGTCTGTTTTTATAACATGAGCAAACGCCGCGGCGAGCAGCGCAATTGGTATGCGCTTCCGTATGACGAGCGCCGGCGGCTTATGGCCGGCCACGCGAAGGTCGGGCGTGAATACGCGGGCAAGATCAAGCAACTCATCACCGGGCTCGAGCGGCCTCGACGATGCCGAATGGGGCGTGACGCTTTTCGCGCGCGATACTTTTCAGATCAAAGCGATCGTCTACCAGATGCGTTTCGACGAAGTCAGCGCCGTCTATGGCGACTTCGGTGAATTTTACATCGGCCTGCAACTGCCGCTCGACGAACTGTTCCGCCGGTTGCAGCTTTGATTCCTCCTGCTCTTGCTCTTGATCGTGCTCATGATTCCTTCAGTGCGAGCAGGAGGATGACCAAGATCAGGAGCAGGAGTTAGCAAGGATGGGTGGCAGAGTGGTCTAATGCGCACGCCTGGAAAGCGTGTTTGCCGAAAGGCAACCAGGGTTCGAATCCCTGCCCATCCGCTCCCTCTTTGCTCTGATCGACACCTAGCCCGCGTCAACCGTCCTGCCGCGTCAACACCTGGAGATTCTGCCGAAATTTTACCACGCTGGCATTCGGCAAGACGCCCCGAAAATTCGCGCCCGGATAAATAAGGCAATCGCGGCCCAGGACCGCGCCCGGATTGATCACCGCATTGCAACCGATCTCCGTCCGGTCCCCAACGATCGCGCCAAATTTCGTCAGACCGGTCGCGATATCTCCATCCGCCGCGCTCACGTGAATCTCGCGGTGATCCAGCTTCACGTTCGAGAGAATCACGCCCGCGCCGAGATGCGCGCGGAACCCGAGAATCGAGTCGCCGACGTAATTGAAATGCGGCACCTGCGCTTCATCGAACAGGATGCTGTTCTTGAACTCGCACGAGTTTCCCATCACCACGCCGTCGCCGACGATCACATTTTCCCGCACGTAACAGCCGCTGCGGATGTGGCAGTTTTCTCCGATCCAGGCGGGGCCTTTCAAGACCGCGCCTTGTTCGACAATCGTGCCGGCGCCGATGAAAACCGCGTTGCTGATGAACGGCTTGCCGACGAGCTCGCCGAGCACCGCCGGCTTCAGGCGAAATTGCAGATAGCTCGCGATCTGCTTGAGCGCGTCCCAAACATACTTCTGCGACTCAAACAGCTTTGGATGCGCCGTGTGTTCGAGACTTAGGAATTCTTCCGGCGCAAACATTGTTTTAGACTCCAGCGCGCCGCGTGATCTTTTGCCCGTCCTTCGTATCGCGGGCCTCCCAGCCTCGCGCGGCGAGTTCGTCGCGCAATTCATCACTTTTTCTCCAATCCTTTGCAAGCCTGGCCTGCGTCCGCGCCTCCACCAGCGCCTCAACTTCGGCCGGGATAACACTTTCTTCTCCGCTCACGCCCAGAACGCGATCGATCCGTTCCCACCACCGCAACCACGAACTCGCCGCCTCCGCTTCCAGCTTCCCAAGATCGAGCGCGCGATTCGTTTCCCGGATCGTCTCGAACAACACTCCGAGCGCCCCAGAAATGTTGAGATCATCATCCAGCGCGTCTTCGAACCCCGAGCCCTCTTCCGTTGGGCGTTGCGTTGGACGTTGGACGTTCCTCCTTCCGCCTTCTCCCGCAGCCGCGCCACCCAATCATCAATCCGGCGCAACGCCTCCCGCGCTTCCTCCATTCCTTCCCAGGTAAAGTTGAGCGGCGCGCGATAATGCACGCGCATCAACGCATAGCGCACCTCCCGGCCGCTGTAGCCTTTCGCGAGCACATCGCGCAGCGTGTAAAAATTCCCCAGCGACTTCGACATTTTCTGCCCGTCGACCATCAGGTGCGCGCAATGCAGCCAGTAGCGGACGAATTTTTTGCCGGTGCATCCTTCGGTCTGCGCGATCTCCGCTTCGTGATGCGGGAAGATGTTGTCCACCCCGCCGCAATGAATGTCGAGCTGCTCGCCCAGGAGTTGCGTCGCCATCGCGCTGCACTCGATATGCCAGCCAGGCCGCCCGGGTCCCCACGGGCTCTCCCAACGGACCGGCCCGTCCTCCTCGTCCCACGCTTTCCAGAGCGCGAAATCGCCGACGTGTTCCTTGTCGTACTCGTCGTTCTTCACCCGCCCGGTCGATCGCAGCTCCGATAAATCGAAATGCGCGAGCTTTCCGTAATCCGGAAATTTGTTGATCCGAAAGTAAACGGATTTGTCCTCCGCCTGATACGCGAGATCCCGCGCCATCAACGTCTTGATCATCTCGATCATGGCCGCGATCTGGCGCGGCTCCGTCGCTTCCGGAAAAGAATCAGCGCGCTTGATTCGCAGCGTGTCCAGGTCGTCGAAGAAGGCCTGCTTGAACGGCGCAGTGAATTCCGCCAGCGGAACGCCGGCACTTCGCGAGCCGCGAATCGTCTTGTCGTCGACGTCGGTGATGTTCATCACGCGACGCACCTTGTAGCCGCGCAGCTCGAGATGTCGCTGGAGCAGATCCTCGAAAGTGTAGGCGCGGAAATTTCCGATGTGCGCGTAGCTGTAGACCGTCGGCCCGCAGGTGTACATCTTCACCTCGCGTCCCGCCGAATCGAGCGGCTGAAATTCCTCGAGTGCGCGCGAGTAGGTATTGAAGACGCAGCGCCATCTGAATCAGGGATTCGTGTCGAAGCAGGAGACCATTCACGATTTCATTGCTCGACGGTCCAAGATCCTCACCAGCGCACCGCCATCGCGCCATCCCTTCGCCGCGGCCGATCGCTCCCAGCCCTTCGTTCGTCGTGGCCTTGATGCTGATGCGTGACATTTCCAGATTTAGCGCTGCCGCGATTTTCTCCCGCATCGCGGGAATATGCGGCGCAATCTTCGGCGCCTCCGCGATCAAAGTCGCATCGACGTTCACGGCGCGGGCGTTTTTCTCGCCCGAGCACCGCGGTCACTTTCCGCAAGATTTCGAGACTGCTGATCCCGCGAATCGATTCATCCGTATTCGGAAAATGGTGACCGATGTCGCCTTCGCCGATCGCGCCCAGCAGCGCGTCCGCAATGGCGTGGCAGAGAACGTCCGCATCGGAATGTCCGTCCAATCCGCGGTCATGCGGAATCTCGACTCCGCCCAGAATCAGTTTGCGGCCCAGCGAAAGCCGATGCGCGTCGTAACCAATTCCACATCTGATCATGCGTCAGAGTTTCAAATCGATCACGCCGTTCGACGCGATGATGCTGTATTTCTCCTTCATGTCGGTGCGCGGTTTCATCTCGACGTTGCCGCCCGCATTCTCGATGAGAATCCAGCCCGCGGCGATGTCCCAAAGGCTGATTCCCTGTTCGATGTAGGCGTCGAAACGTCCGCAAGCGACATAGGCCATGTCGAGCGCGGCGCTCCCCATGAGCCGGCATTTGCGCGCGCGATGCACCATTTCCTGGAGCAACGGCAGGCCTGCTTCGATCGTCACGCCGGTCTTCGAAAGGCCGACGGAAATCACCGCTTCCGCGAGATCGGCGCGCTCGCTCACGCGAAACGGTTTGCCGTTCAAGGTCGGCTGGCCGCCTTTCTGCGTCGCCCAGATTTCCTCGCGCATCGGATCGTAAATTACCCCGACGATGATTTCGCCCTTGAAGCGCAGCGCAATCGAAACGCAAAAATGCGGAATGCCGTAGAAATAATTTACGGTGCCGTCGAGCGGATCGACGACCCATTGATGATCGCTCGTCTGATCGCCCACGATTCCTTCCTCGCCATAAAGCGCGTGCTCCGGAAATTTTTTCAGAAGCGATTCGGTGATCAAATCCTGGGCCTGCACATCGATCTCGAGCTTGATGTCGTGCGCCTCGGACGAGTTGACGCGGAGCGGTTGCTGAAACTGGCGCCGAAGCAACTCGCCCGCGGCGCGCGCGGCTTCGATCGCCGCGTCGAGGTAATGCGTCATGTGGAATGATTAATAGGATTGCGACTCCGCGCTGCCAAATAATTTCACCCACGGGCGCTCGGCGAAATAAAAAAACCGGGAGGAGAAAATGAATCCTCCTCCCGGGTTGAAGTTATTGGTTGGAACTACGAAAAAGTTCCGTAGCTCGTTTCCGGATTATTAGAAACTAATGTTTCTTTTTCTTCGCGGCTGCCTTTTTCTTGGCCGGAGCTTTCTTTGCTTTTTTCTTTGCTGGCATGAGACGATCCCCCCTTTCGATCCGCTAACGCGGTGGGTTGGTGAAGGATTTTTTTAACTTCACTTACCTGTGTCAGTAATCATCACGTTTTTTTTGTCAAACTTTTTTCTGACATCTTTGAAATTATTTTCACGAGCTCGCGCGCGATTATTTTTTTTGAGCGCGCGAAATTGTTTTCGATTCGCCGTTTCGAAAAAAAATTGTGACTGCATTTTCGTCACTTTCCATTCCGGAATCGGTCTTGCTCACGTCGTTCGCGACAATCATGTCGCAATTTTTCTCGCGGAGTTTTTTTCGCGCGTTCGTTTCCAGATCGTGCGTCTCCGCCGCGAAGCCGACGACGAAATAATTGCGATTTTCCTTCGGGAGCGAAGCGAGAATGTCGCGCGTCGGAATTAATTCGAGCGCGAAGGAAGTTTTTCGCTTCTTCATTTTCCGCGGCTCGACGGTCGCGGGCTTGTAATCCGAGACCGCCGCGCACATCACCAGCACATCGCAGCTTGGCACCGCGCGCTGGACCGCATCGTACAGTTCATCGCTCGTCGTGATGGCAATGAGTCGCGCGCCTTCAGGCGGCGCGACGGTCGCCGGGCCGGAGATCAGGGTGACGCTGTGTCCGGCCGCGAGCGCCGCTTCCGCGATGGCGTATCCCATTTTTCCGGACGAGCGATTGCTGATGAAGCGAACCGGATCGATCGGTTCGCGCGTCGGGCCGGCGGTGACGACAAACCTCACGCGATCAAATTGTCCTGGCGCGCCAGCAGAAATTCCGCGCGGAAAGCGATGTCATCCACTTTCCACAAACGGCCGACGCCTTCATACCCGCAGGCGAGCATTCCTTCTTCCGGACCGATGAACTCGACGCCGCGCGCTTTCAATCTCTCGACATTTTCCTGCGTGGCGGGGTGCTCCCACATTTTTCCATTCATGGCCGGCGCCATCAGAATCGGCGCGCGCGTCGCGAGCGCGATGGCCGCGAGCGGATGACCCGCCAGACCGTGCGCGAGCTCGGCAATGACGTTCGCGGTCGCGGGCGCGATGAGAAGAAGGTTCGCGCGATCCGCCAGCTCGATATGTCCCGGCCGCCAGTTTTCTTTTTCGTCGAAGAAGCTCGTGGTGACCGGATTCTTCGAGAGCGTTTGCAAGGTGAGCGGCGTAATGAATTCAGCCGCATCGCGCGTCATCACGACGAAAACATCGTGGCCTTGTTTGACGAGCAAGCTGGCGAGCTCGGCGGATTTGTAGGCGGCGATCGAGCCCGTCACGCCGAGCACGACGCATTTCGGATTTAGGTTGGCCTGAGGCGGATCGGATTTCGGATGGGCAGACATCGGAAATCGGCTAGGCCAGGACAAGACGGCGGCTCAGATAGCGTTCCGCGCCCATGATGTGACGAAATTTCTGCAAATCCTCCTCCATCGATTTGCTGATGATCGTGTAGCGATAGTCGCGCCAAAGGTCCATTTCGCGCGCGGCAGTCACAATGCGCAGCTCGATCTGCTTGGCGGTTTCCGTTCCGCGCTTGGTCAGGCGCCGCCGCAATTCATCCAGATCGGGCGGCATGATGAAAACATCGCAGAGCGCTTGCCGGATCGTTTGATCGTCGCAGGCCCGGATCGAAGCGGCGCCCTGGATGTCGACGTCGATCAAGACATCGACGCCGTTTTGCAGATTGGCGACAATCGGTTTGCGCAGCGTGCCGTAATAATGCTCGTGCACTTTCGCGTGTTCGAGAAATTCTCCCGCCTTGACTGCGCGCAAGGAAATCCGGCTCGGACAGGAAATGATAATCTTCGCCTTCGATTTCGCCGGCGCGCGGCGGTCGCGTCGTGCAGGAAACGGAATAAACGAAATCGGGCGTCTGGCGCAGCGCGTCGCACAGCGTCGTCTTGCCCGCGCCGGAGGGCGCGGAGACGACAAACAAAATTCCCCTGCGGGTGAATTGGTTACTCAAGGTTTTGGATTTGCTCGCGGATTTTTTCCAGCTCCGCCTTGCAGGCGACGACGTGCTGGGAAATCGCGGCGTCGTTCGATTTCGCGCCCAGTGTATTCAATTCGCGGAAAATTTCCTGGGTAATGAATTCGAGCGTGCGGCCGACCGGCTCGTTCTTGCGCAGATGATGGGCGAACTGCGCGAGATGGCTTTCCAGCCGCGTCAATTCCTCCGAGACATCGGAGCGATCGGCGAAAAAGGCGATTTCCTTCAACAGGCGCTCGTCATCGATCGGGAGATCGAGGCCCGCCTTTTCGATCCGCTCGAGCAAGGCGGTGCGATATTTTTTCACCACGTCGGGATATAAGGCGCGGACCTCCTTGATTTCCTTGCGCATGACTTTCAAGCGATGGATCAGATCCTTCGCGAGATGTTTGCCTTCGCGCTCGCGCATCTTGATCAGTTCGGCGAGCGCCGCCGCCAAGGCTTGCTCCAGAACCGGCCAGGCCTCTGCGGCAGTCGATGCTGTCTTCGGGGGAACGCATCACGCCCGGCGCCTGCAGAATTGTCCCGATCGTAATTTCGCCCGGCGCGCTCAGTTCTTTTTGCAGCGCGAGCATCGCATCGTGGTAGGAGCGGGCCAGACCCGGTATCGAGGGCGAGCTTGCGCGCGCCGTTCGCGCTCTCCTGCAAGGCGACCAGCACATTCATGCGGCCGCGCGAAATTCTCTCGTTGATCGTCTGGCGGATGCGCGGCTCCAGCTCGGCGAGATCGCGCGGAAGATTCACGACGATGTCGCTCTGCTTCCGATTCACCGAATTCAGTTCCACGCTCAATTTCACCCCGCCGTGGTCCACTTCGCCACGGCCGTAACCAGTCATGCTTCGCATTTTGGATTTTAGGTCTCGAGGTTCGTTAGGCGAAGTTAGGTCTGAGTCATCGGGGCGCAAAGTCTTTGTGACCCGGCCGGGATCAACATCTCCAAGGCCCGACGATGGGGAGAAGGTAGCGGGATCGAGTGCAAGTCCGTCGATAGGAAACCAGCGCTGGAGGGATCTTGCCGAACGCCCGGCCGCCTCTCTGCGGGAACACGGTCAGGGTGATGCGATGATTGGTGAACGGAAATTCCGAAACGTGCAGCGGCTTGCGTTTGGCGGGGGCCGTCGCCAATCGCGGCAGCATCCACATCCCGCGCCAGCGATCCTGCGATTGCTCGAGCAAGACGCGCCCTCGTCTCACAGAAAAGCCGTGATGCTCCGTTCGGAGCATGATTGCCTGGCGCGCTCTTTTTATCGGAAGCCTGGCAGGTTTTTCCGCGCGGCAGAAATTCCGCACCGGGCAAACAACGCAATCGGGCCGCGATCCGCAGACGAGCGCGCCCAAATCCATCAGGGCCGAGTTGTGAAGGCCCCCGTCCCGAGTTGGCAGCAGATCACTTGCGCGCTGCCACAGCGCTTCGCGGCCGGGGCCGGTATCGATCGGAATCTGGAGATTCGAAGAGGCGGGCGAGCAGACGCGCGATGTTCGCTTCGACGATCGGAACAGATTGATCGAAGGCGAAAGTGGCCACGGCGTTCGCGGTGTAACGGCCAACTCCCGGCAGCTCCCGCATCGCAGGTAAGGATTCGGGAAACTGACCTCCATGTTTCTCCATGATGGTTTGTGCGGTGGCGCGGAGATTACGAGCTCGCGCATAATAACCGAGTCCCTGCCAGGCGTGCAGGACTTCGTGCTCCGATGCGGCGGCCAGAGTGGCGAAATCGGGGAAGCGCCGCATCCACTCATTATAGTAGGGGATGACCGTGGCGACCTGCGTTTGCTGGAGCATGAACTCCGAAACCAGGATCGCGTAGGGATCTGTGGTGCGGCGCCAGGGAAGATCGCGGCCGTTTTTTCGATACCAAGAAAGGAGAGATCGCCGGAAACGGGCGGCGGACGGGGCAGAGTTCACGAATGAGAAACGTCTAACGCTCAACGCCTAACGTCCAACGCCTAATTCCAGAGTCTTTCGTTGGACGTTAGGCGTTAGGCGTTAG
Organism: uncultured Verrucomicrobiae bacterium; assembly: GCA_963850015.1. Lineage (GTDB taxonomy): Bacteria > Verrucomicrobiota > Verrucomicrobiia > Chthoniobacterales > UBA10450 > AV80. The sequence continues at coordinate 2,291,516 of CAWKJF010000002.1, read as the reverse complement.
ACGTTAGGCGTTCTCTGCCGCGAAGGATGAACTCCTACACTCACCCGCTCACGACGGATCAAGCGACGAAGCTTCGCGCCTTGCTCCAGGAACTCGGTTTCGACTTCGCGCCAAAGCCGTACACGCTCTTCTTCGCGCAAAAAAACAAACTCAGCGTCGCCGTCTACGAAAAGGGTCCGAAGGTTTTGTTGCAGGGCAAAGGGATTGAGGAGTTCGTCCAATTCCAGCTGGAGCCGAAAATTCTCGAACAGGCGAAACTTGGCTACGAGGAAGTTCATTCGCCGGAAATGTTCGAGCCGCATTTCGGCATCGATGAAAGCGGAAAGGGCGACTTCTTCGGGCCGCTGGTCATCGCCGGCGTCTATGTCGATGCCGCATGTCGCGCGAAAATTTCTGGATGCCGGGATTCAGGACAGCAAACGAATCGGGTCGGATGCGCGGATCCGGGCCCTCGCGAAAATCATCCGAACCACGCCCGGGTCGCGTCATCGATACGGTCGCCATCGGCCCGGAGCGCTATAACGATCTTTACGAAAAATTTGGCAACCTGAACAGCTTGCTGGGCTGGGGGCATGCGCGCGTGATTGAAAACCTGCTCGCGAAGAAGCCGGATTGTCCCCGGGCGTTGTCGGACAAATTTGCGGACGCCCGGGTGATCGAACGGGCCCTGCTGCAACACGGGCGGAAGATTCACCTGGAGCAACGGACAAAAGCGGAATCCGACCTGGCCGTGGCGGCAGCTTCCATCCTGGCGCGGGAAGCATTCATCGATTGGCTGGACCGGCGCGGGAAGGCGATCGGCACGAAGCTGGGGCGCGGCGTTTCGGCGCAGGTGAAGGAGGCGGCGAAGAAGCTGGTGGAGACGGAGGGCCCGAAGCGCTGCGCAAGGTCGCGAAGGTGCATTTCCGGACAGCGCACGAGATCGCGCCTGAGAGTTATGCGGCACCGCCCGCCCGGCGCGAGTGGCGCAGGTAGGGAGGAGGACCTTCTCCGACCCGGCAGGCAAGGTTCCTGCTATCTACTTTTTACTTCCTGAAGCGCACTTGTGGAAACCAGGCTCCTAATATTGAATGCTGACCCGGTCTTTCAGGACCGCGCCCTGGGCATTTTCGACGAAATCGACGACATCGAAACCCGCGTCGTCCGACGGTTGCCTGAGGCTGTTTCCGTCTTGTTAGCGGAAAACTTCGATGGCTTTGTGGTGGAAGGCGAGGCCGCCATCGCGCTGGAGCAGGCCACCAACGCCCGCCAGCATTTCCCTTCCTTGAACATCATTTGCCTGGCTCCGAAACCTCACGACGAGGAGTTCATTAGCGTCACGCTCCAGCAGAAAATCTTGCGAGTGGCGACAAATGGCAGCGAGCGCGGCTTGCGCAGGCAGCTGCACGCGTTTGTGCGTTCGCTCGCGCAAGGGGGGATACCCGCCGAGGGAATCGATCCCTGCCACTCGCTCATCGGTAATCTCAACCAATTTTCCGCCGCCGAAATCCTGCAGATGAGCTGCCTGGGTCAGCGCAGCGGCCGGTTTACCTTCAAGTCGGGCCGAGGAAACAGCGAAATCTATCTGGCTCACGGCTCCGTGCGGCATGCGGTCTTTGGATCGCTGGAAGGCGAATCAGCCGTCGCGGAAATCTTCCGATGGCGCCAGGGCCGGTTTTATTTTGAAGAAGGGATCATCAGCCAGGTCCAGACCGTGGACCGCCCCTGGGCGCATCTCCTGATCGATAATTTGCAGAAGCTCGACGAGACCCTCGAACTTTCAGCGACAGGACCATCATGAGAGACAAGATCGTCGAGACCAAGCTTAGGCTGCTGACTTTGCAGCTGGATAATTGGAAGAAGCTGCATGACGTGATCACGTACGGTCTCGATAAGACCAAGCCGATGATCTCCGCGGAGCGGGAACGTCAGTTTACGGAAATACGAGCGAATCTCCTGCAGGAGACCGAGCACGTGTTCGAGGAACTGGGCATCCTCTCGGAGCTTTCGGGCCGGGCGATGAATGTGCTGCAGCGTTGCGTTTCGGTGCGCGGGGTGCGCGAGTTGTCGAACGAAGAGGTTCGCCGGCTCGAATCGGAATGGAACGGGGTCTTCACCAAGCTCGGCGTAGTGCAGGGGCAGTTGAAATCCCGGCGCAAAGCGCTGGCGGGACAAACTCCTCTTACCTATTATTTGAGCCGGCTCTTCCCTTCCTTGCAGCCGGCCCGGCGCTAAGACAGACGAGAACTCGACCCTTCCGGCCTGTGGAAACGGGGTCTGTCGCTTGCGCACGGCAAATTTATTGCGTTTTGTCCCCACCACCTTAATACCCAGGACACGATATAGTTGTGATATGCCGAAGCTTACAAAAAGGGATATTGTTGTGGCCATCAGCAATCAGACTGGGATGGTCCAGCACGATGTCTTCGACGTTGTGCAGCGAACGCTCGACCACATTACCAACAGTCTGGCTAATAATGTCGCGGTCGAATTGCGGAATTTCGGCGTTTTTCAACCGCGTCTAACGAAACCCCGGGTCGGGCGCAATCCGAATGAACCGGGCAGCAGTTTTGTCATTCCGCCGCGCGCGACCGTCAAGTTCAAGGCGGGGAAGATCATGCGGCAGCGCGTGGAAAAACTTTCGCGCGAGTTGAAGGAAGCTTCCGACAAGCAGGCGGCGGAGCGCGAAGCGGCCGGGGGCGCGCCGGCGACCTCGCCCTGATTACGATCCGACCGCTTCTGGTTCCAGCAGGTTCTGGATCGACTCTTCCAAGCGCTCGAAGTTGATCGGTTTGGTCAGGTGTTCGGAGAATCCGGCGGCACGGGCGCGGCTGACGTCGTTCTCCATGCCAAATCCGCTCAGGGCGATTCCACGCAGGCCTTTGCTGGCGCTCAATTCCTGCATCAGCTCGTAGCCGGACCGATCCGGCAAGCCGATGTCGCTGATGACGAGGTCGAATTCCTCGTGAAGCGTTTTTTCCACGGCCTGGTCTGCGGTGTGAGCGACCGTGACCCGATAGCCGCGGCGTTCGAGCATCATTTTCATCCCGGTGCAGGTGTCGAAATGGTCGTCGACCACGAGGACACGGTGCCCAGGTTTGGCCGCTTGCGTTTCCTGGGCAGCTTTGCGTTTCGGTGTTTGTCTTCTCCCCGCCCGTGGAAGCCACGGCCGGCGTCGCCACTGTCTCGAGCGTTACGACAAAAGCCGCTCCCCGGTCTTTTCCGTGACTCTCGGCTTTGATGATTCCACCGTGCGCCGCGACCATGGCTTTGGAAATGGCCAGACCGAGCCCGAGGCCCCCAAAACGCCGGGTGATGGAGCTTTGACCCTGTTCGAACGCGTTAAAAATCGTCTGGATTTTTTCCGTTTCGATGCCGATCCCGGTGTCCGTGGTCCGGATTTCAATCGCCCCGGGTGAAGGGTTGAATGTTTCGATCACGATCCGGCCTTTTTCCGGCGTGAATTTCACGCTGTTCTTGATCAGATTCCAGAAGACCTGCTGCAATCGGGCCGGGTCGCCTTCGACGTAAGCGTTTTCGGCCCGCAAGCGGAATTCGATCCTGAGATCCTTCGCGCCAATGTCCTCGCGGCAAATCTCGTAAGACCGCTGCAAAATCTCGTGCACGCTCACCGTTTCCAGGCTGAGCTGGAGCTTGCCTTTCGAGATGCGCGTGACGTCGAGGAGATCGTCGATCAGCCGCGCTTCCAGTTCGACGTTGCGACGGATCACTTCGAGAGCCCGGCGCACGTCGGGCGAATCCGGAGCGCTCGCTTCCAGCTCGCCCACCATCGCGATCACGGGGGAAAGCGGGTTGCGCAATTCGTGCGAGAGCAATGCGAGAAACTGATCTTTGGAGGCGTTCGCGCCAATCAGTTCCTGCCGCAGAGTGACGTCGCGCGTCTTGTCTTCCACGAGATAAAGCACGCCTTGAATGGTTTGTTCCGAGCCTTGGAGCCGGAGCAGATTCACATTCACGAACCGGGTCATCCCGTCCTGATCGGTGAAGGGCTGCTCGACCAGTTGAAAGGGCGCGCCGAAAGCGAGCACTTTCTCGATCGCATCAACCGGAGCGATCTTCACTTCATCGTAGCTGGCGTCGTAAATGTCCTTTTCCGGGGGTAAGGCGCCGAAGCGTTTTGCCATTTCGCTGAAGGCCTGGTTGGCCTGGAGGAAATGCCGCGAATCGGGATCGACCAGGGCGATGCCGCTCGGCATGTTGGCCAGGATTTTTTCGTTAAAGACGACTTCGCGTTCGATCCGGCGCGCCGCCTCGGCCTGCCGGCGGGCGGATTTCCCCACGAAGACCGCCGCCCAGCAGGGTCAGAGCAATGAGCCAGATTGCCGGAATGGTGATCCTGTCTCAGCAGATCGCGCACCGGCTTGAAGGCGACGGATTTCGGCTGCTCGACCATCGTCATCCAGCCGGTCGAATCGATGGTCGTGAACGAGTAGAGACTTCCGTTTCGTTCGAGGTGGCCGGTCTTGCGCTGGCGAACCTCCTGGATCAGGTCCTCGGGCTGCGGTGCGGCGGTGCCCATGTTGGGAACGAAATTATTCATGAAAAGCGCCATGCCAGTTTGATCGAGCACCTGGCAATTGGCGTGATCCGCGAAATCGATGGAGGAAAGGCGCCGGCCGATTCGCTCCACCAGAACCGAAACCCCGAGGTAGCCGACAATTGCGCCCTCCGGAGTTCGAACCGCGCCCACAATATCTGTCGTCATCCGCCTATCGGGCAGCCGGGCGTGAACCGGCGAGACGTAAACGTCGGGCGACCCGGCGGCGCCTTCCCGCCAGAGGGCCGACGAATAATCCTGCGCCCCGTCGGAAGGAATGGCGGGCAGCGACGCAATCAGCCGGCCATCCGGGGCGGCGATGAACATGCCGTCAATCCGCGGATGGGAATAAAATGTCTGGGCGAGCCATTGCTGGGCTGCAACTTCCGTGTTGGTCGCCGACCATATCCTCGCGACTTCGGGTTGGGTTTGGTAGTACTCGATGACGCCGCCCGTCCGGCTAAGATCGTCGCCCACCATGTGCGCGATGAGTTGCACGAAGGTTTGCCGATCGTGGAGGATTTTCGACTCGAGCGTATGGGTCAGGCTCGTATAGGAAACGACCAGCATCAGAATCGAGGGAGCCCAACCCGCCAGGAGGATTGCGATGACGATGTTAAAGCGCGCGAACTTGCCGCGGTCGCGGCGTTTTAAGCCAGCCAGAAGTGGGATCGACTTGGTCCAGGACATCGCCATCAAAAACTCGGCTGTCTCTTTCGCTGCGGCAAGGCCCTAAATACTTCGCCGCCTACTCTCCCGCAATGATGGCCAGATTCAGCTCCCGGGCCTGCGCGTGGAGGGCCTTTACCTCCGCCAGGCTCATCGTAGTCAGGGGGCGCGTGGTTCAATAAGGTTCGGATAGCGCCGACGCCCGAACGGAGTTTTTCGAAGAGCGGCGTGTGCGCGAGGGGTGGCGGAAGCGTCTCCATCTCCTCGGCGAAATAGTTAATCAAATCACGTTGCCATAGGACGGCGGCCCGTTCCGGGGTGTACTTGGATTCCACCGCGCCCGAGGTGATTTCGAGGCCGCGCAGCCAGCCGCCCAGGCTGATCAGGTGGGCCAGTTTTTGGTCGCGCAACGCTATCATGGCCTGCTCGACATCCTCCTGCGTGGCGATCAACTCCTGCCGGACGGCGGCCCAGTCGCCGCGCTGGCCGAGGTCGGTGAGGCTCGCGCTATGGCGCATTACTCGATCGCCCACCCCGAGACTGCGCGCCTGCCGCAGCAAAACGCGGCCCAGATCCTCCACCAGATTCTTCTTCTGGCATTCGACGATGAGAAAGCCGTCGGCCACCAATCCGCCGAAGACCATCCCCATCTGCTCGCGGCCGGAATGCAAGGCCTGCGGGAATTCGCGTTTGAGCTCCTCGAAAGGGAGAGGCTTGAGGTCGTCCAGCTGCTGGAAAATGTCGGCCACGGAGGGCGCGGTATAGGGATTTACGCCGAGTTCTTCCTTCTGGTAATCCGTCTCTTTGATCGGCCTTTCCCTGCGCCAGGACGGGGGCCGGGCCGGAAAGGGTCAAAAGCAGCAGCGTACATATAGTAAGAGGAGGCCAGGGCAGGATGGCGGCGTTCATTCCCTTCTGAATCGGGCGATGGGCAACTGCCTGCTTGCCTTTCACGGGCAAGCGGTATCGCCCCAGCTAAAATACCGTTGTTTTTCCTCGCCGCCCTGCCCGCGAAAGGCCCCCGCCGTGCGAGGCGCACTCGCCATTTTTGATTTGACGGATGCGGCGGAAGCGGCATCATGTCGCCCTTGCTCCGAAAGCCTTCGGGGCAGTTTCTCTTAATCCCGCTATGCAAGGAAGCCTCGGCTCTATCATCTGGACGATCTGCTACTTATCGGTGCTGGTCGGCCTTTCCGCCTACGGGATTCATCGGTATGTGATTATCTACCTTTTCCTGAAAAACCGGAAGCGAGCCGTGACGCCGGCCGGCCACTTCGAGCAGTTGCCAAAAGTAACGATGCAGCTGCCGATCTTCAACGAGGTTTACGTGGTCGAGCGGCTGCTCAAATCGGTCAGCGAGATCGACTATCCGCGGGAACTTCTCCAGATCCAGGTCCTCGACGATTCCACGGACGACACCCGGGAGCTGACCGCCTCCTGCGTCGCGAATCTGCAAGGTCGTGGATTCAACGTGGAGCTGATCCACCGCGTCGATCGCACAGGGTTCAAAGCCGGCGCTCTGGAGACCGGGCTGGCCTCCGCCCAGAGTGATTTCGTTTGTATCCTCGATGCCGACTTCGTTCCTCAGCCCGATCTTTTGCGCAGGACGATCCATTTTTTTACCGATCCGAAGGTGGGCATGATCCAGACACGGTGGGGCCATCTCAATCGCGGCTACTCCCTGCTCACGCGCGTGCAGGCGATGTTTCTCGATGGCCATCTCCTGCTCGAGCAGACGGCCCGAAGCCGAAGCGGGCGGTTCTTCAATTTCAACGGCACGGCCGGATTATGGCGGCGCTCCTGCATCGACGAGGCCGGAGGGTGGCAGCATGATACCCTGACTGAAGACCTGGATCTGAGTTACCGCGCGCAGCTTGCGGGCTGGAAGTTCATTTTCCTTTCGGACGTCATCACGCCAGCTGAGCTGCCGGTGGATATGAACGGCTTCAAGTCGCAGCAACACCGCTGGACGAAGGGCTCGGTCCAGACCTGCAAGAAATTGCTTCCAACCATCTGGCGCAGCAACCTTCCCGCTCACCATAAAAGTCGAGGCGACGGCGCACTTAACCTCCAATTTCGCCTACCTCCTGCTGGCTTGTTTATGCGTGCTTCTCCATCCTTCCACAGGTGGGCCGCAAGCCGGCTGGATCCGGATGGTACTGGTCGATGTCCCCATCTTCCTGACCGCCTCCGTTTCCGTCGCGGTCTTTTATATTTGCGCGCAACGCGAATTGCATCCTCGCACCTGGATGAAGGAAATCCTGCTCCTGCCTTGCCTGCTCGCGCTCGGTGTCGGCCTCTCGCTGAACAATGCGCGCGCAGTTCTCGAGGCCGTTTTCAATCACAAATCGGATTTCGCTCGCACGCCCAAGTACGGGATCGAGCGCAAATCGCAGCCTTGGCGAAGTTGCAAATACATGCCGCTGAAGTCGCTTCTCCCGATCGCGGAGATGGCCTTTGGGCTCTACTTTACCTACTTCGTTTGGTTCGCGATTCAGCACGGGCAGTTCATCTCCGTGCCCTTTCTCGCCATGTTCCAAATAGGATTCCTCTACGTTTCGCTCTCCTCGCTTGGCCAATGGTTCCCAAGAATCAACCTCGCTGCCGAGGAAGCGGAGATAACAATTCCCGCGTGACAAATTTTCGATCCGAAGTAAGAACTGCATGATGTTTCGCCTGTCGCTGGTCCTGCTCGCGTTAATGTCGCTGTCGCCGGGATTGCGGGCCGAGGGTCCGAGCCGGGTCATCATCAGCGTGCGCGAACAGAAAGCTCATGCTGATGGGAAATGGCGAGAAGCTCGCCACCTACCCGGTTTCGACCTCCAAGTTTGGACTCGGCGACGACTGGGGGCGCATGACCACTCCCCTTGGCTTCCTGCAAGTAGCGGAGAAAATTGGCGATCACGCTCCGGTCGGAGCGGTTTTTCGCAACCGCCGTTTTACCGGAGAAATTATCAAGCCGAACGCTCCCGGAAGAGATCCCGTCATCACGAGGATCATTTGGCTGCGTGGTCTTGCAACCCTCGAATGCGCATGCCTTCAGCCGGTGCATTTATATTCACGGCACGCCGGAGGAAAAATTGATTGGGCGCCCGGCCAGCTATGGCTGCATTCGTATGAAGTCGCGTGATGTGGCCGCTCTCTACGCCCAGGTGCCGCTGGGAGCGATCGTGGAAATTGTTCCCGACAGATTACCGAAGATTCCCAAGGCTCCGCGCGGCGCAGTCTTCACGGTCGAGACGCCAAAGCCGGAACCCGAAAAGGCAGAGGGGCCGGCAGTGCCAGAAAAGGCCTCCGAAACGACTGCCGGCAAAAAGGCCGAGACCGAGGAGCAGCGTCACTTTGGCCGCGGCGCATAGTTGAGTTCACCCCGCTCTGAGCCGCGCTGCGATGGAGCGCATCGCGTCTTGACAGGTGGCTCCCCGTCCGCGACCCTCCCCGCTCACAATTTTCCGCGTCTCTCCAATGGCTAACACAAAATCCGCTTCCAAGCGCGCTCGTCAGACCACCGTGCGCTCTCTCCGTAATCGCAGTGTCCTCACCCGCCTGCGCAAAATGCAGAAAGGCATCTCGGCCGCTGCGGCAAAACCGGAAGCGAAGGACGTGCAGGCAATGATCTCGGCCATCGATAAGGCAGCCAAGCGGGGCATTATCCACAAGAATGCGGCGAACCGCCGGAAAGCCCGCCTGAACAAATCTCTCGTCACTCCTGCCGCCGCGTAGCATCTCGTCTTCTCGCGGCCCGCCTTGGACCGCGTAATCATGCTCGCGATCGAATGTCCTCCGATCTGACTCCGACCCCGACTCCGGTTGCGAACACGAGCATAAGCATGAGAGCGAGGCAGAGTCTCAAAAGGGGATTGCATATCTCTCAGGAAGGATAAAATTCATGCCGATGATTCCCGCTCTTCTTCTCATTCTCGCCGCGTCGCCTATCGGATCGTGACTGGGCTCGCCATCCATTCCGGCTCGACCTGGCTGTCGAACTTCGCGCCGCTTGCCGCGATCGCGCTTTGCGGGCAGTCTATTTTCCGGCGAAACTCAAGTTCACCGTTCCGCTGTCGTCGCTCCTGTTCTCTCCGATGTGGTGCTCAACATTCATTACGGTGCGCCGCTGCTCGCTCCGTTGATTGTCTGCCGCTATTTCGCGCTCGCGCTGGTCGGCTGGCTCGGCTTGCTCCTGCAGAATCGGCCTTCGTGGAAAACTCTGCTTCCGGCTTCGGTGGCCGGCTCGCACGCTCTTCTATGTTGTCACGAACTCGTTCTCGTGGTTTAGCGACCCGGGCTACGCGAAGAATTTCGCCGGATTGATTCAAGCGCTCACGGTCGGTTTGCCGCAATACAGCGCCACGCCGACCTGGATGTTTTTCCGCAACTCGGTCGTGAGCGATCTGCTTTTCACCGGGCTCTTCGTTCTCTGCATGCACTTTGGTCGCAGCTCGGAACGCGCCCGCGCGGCTTCCGTCCTTCCGCACACTGCTTAAACCGGCATGCAGCCGCCGGAGCAACGCGACGAGGTCGAAATGCTCTCGCTGATGCTGTTGATCCGGCGCTTTGAGGAGCGCGCGAGTCAACAGTATCAAGCGCAGAAGATCGGCGGCTTCTGCCATCTCTACATCGGCCAGGAAGCCGTGGTCGTGGGCGCCGTCGCGGCCGCGCGGCACGATGATTACCTCATCACCGCGTATCGCGACCACGCACATGCGCTCGCTCGGGGCACGAGCGCGAACGCCTGCATGGCTGAGCTTTTCGGGAAGGCGACCGGCTGTTCGCGCGGGCTCGGTGGCTCGATGCATTACTTCGACAAGGAGCACCACATGTATGGCGGCCACGCGATTGTCGGCGCGCACGTTCCGCTCGCCGCCGGGATGGCTTTCGCGTCGAAATATCGCGACGAAGATCGCGTCACCCTCTGCTTCTTTGGCGACGGCGCGATCAATCAGGGCGCGTTCCATGAAGCCTTGAATCTCGCCGGCCTTTACAAATTGCCGATCGTTTTCATTTGCGAAAATAACCTGTTCGCGATGGGGACGAGCGTGGAGCGTTCGACGTCGCTCAAGGAAATCGTCGAACGCGCGGAAGGTTACGACATCCCGGGAACGGTGATCGACGGGATGAATTTTCGCGACGTGCGCGACAAGCTGGCCGAGATCATCGACTCGATTCGCAAGGATCCGCACCCTGCGTTCGCGGAAATCCGAACGTATCGTTATCGCGGACATTCCATGTCCGACCCGGCGAGCTATCGCACAAAGGAACAGCTCGAGAAATTCCGGGTGGACGATCCGATTACGCGATTGCGGGCGCAGCTCACGCGCGAGGAGAAGCTGACGAACGAGCAGTTCGACCGGATTGACAAGGAGGCGAAGGAGATCGCGCTCGCCAGCGTAAAATTTGCCGAGGAAAGCCCCGAGCCGCCGCTCGAGAAACTTTACGACTACACCTACGTGAACGGAGCGAGCGCGTGAGAGAAATCACCTACCGCCAGGCGCTCAATGAAGCGCTCGCCGAAGAGCTGGCGCGCGACCCGAACGTCTTCCTGATGGGTGAAGAAGTCGCTGAATACAACGGCGCCTATAAAGTGAGCCAGGGCTTGCTCGAACGTTTCGGGCCCAGGCGGATCATCGACACGCCGATCAGTGAAAACGGATTTGCCGGCATGGGCGTGGGCGCTGCGATGGTCGGGCTGCGGCCGATCATCGAGTTCATGACGTTCAGTTTCTCCTTCGTCGCCTTCGACCAGGTCGTGAACAACGCGCCGAACATGCTCACGATGTCCGGCGGCCAGTTCAATATCCCGATCACTTTTCGCGGACCGAATGGCCCGGCGCATCAACTCGGCGCCACCCACTCGCACGCGACGGAATGTCTGTATGCGAACGTTCCGGGCTTGAAAATCTGCACGCCCGCCACGCCGCGCGACGCGAAAGGGTTGCTCAAGACAGCGATCCGCGACAACAATCCGGTGCTGGTCCTGGAATCGGAGCTTCTCTACAGCTCGAAAGGAATGGTGGAGCCGGAGGATTTCGAACTGCTCATCCCGCTGGGCGAAGCGGAATTGAAGCGCGAGGGCAGCGACGTCACGATTATTTGCTATGCGCAAACCGTGCCGCTCGCGCTGGCAGTCGCGGAAACGCTCGAGAAGGACGAAGAGATCAGCGCCGAGGTGCTCGATCTGCGCTCGATCAAGCCGCTCGATCTCGAGGCGATTTTGAAATCGGTTTCGAAAACGCATCGCGTCGTGATCGTCGAACAGGACCGTCCTTTCTGCGGCGTGGGCGCGGAAGTTTGTTATCGCATTCAGAAGGAAATATTCGATGCGCTCGATGCGCCGATCATGCGGGTGGCGCAGGAAGATGTGCCGATGCCCTACAACGAGCGGCTGGAAAAAGCGGTCCTGCCGAGCGCGGAAAAGTTGATCGCCGCAGTCAAGAAAGTTTGTTACACCTAACGACTAATCGCCATGCCTGAGATCCAAATGCCGAAGCTGAGCGACACGATGACCGAGGGCACGCTGGTCGCTTGGAAGAAAAAGAAGGGAGACAAAGTGTCGGCGGGCGATGTCATCGCCGAGATCGAGACCGACAAGGCGACGATGGAATGGGAATCGCCTGAAGACGGGACGCTGACGGAAATTTACGTCGAAGAAGGCGGCAAGGTGAACGTGGGCGACAAGATCGCGTTCATCGGCGGCGAAGGCGAAGCGGCGCCGAGCTGAAGCCAAGGAGAAAAAAGCAGAGGAGCCGAAACGAGAAGGAAAGAGCCGAAAAAGAAGGCGCAGACCGAAACGGAAAAGCCGGCGCCGCCGAAGAAAAGGAAGCCGATACCGCGCCTCCGCAGGAGAGTAAGAAGGAAGCGAAACCGGCTGAGCAAAAGAAATCCTCCGCTCCAGCGAAACCGGCGGCAGAGGCAAAGGCGGAAACGAGTGGGGAAGCGCGGGTGAAAGCCTCCCCCTTGGCCCGCCGCGTCGCGGCTGAACTAGGCGTCGATATTTCCGCCGTCAAAGGCACGGGTCCCGAAGGCCGCGTCACGGAAACCGATGTGCGCGCGGCTGCGAAAGTCCAAAGGAGCGCCGCCAGCCGCAGCTTCCCAGATTCACGCCGGGCGAAGGCTCCCGGATCAATCTCACGGGAATGCGCAAAGTGATCGCGGAAAGATTGGTCGCGAGCAAAGGCCCGGTGCCGCATTTCTATTTGAACATCGAGATCGATGCCGGCCCGCTCATGAGTGCGCGAGCCGAACTGAAATCCGCGGGCGAAGGAGCGGAGGCCGCGAAAATCACAGTGAACGATTTTGTCCTGAAGGCTTCCGTCGAGGCAGCGGTGCGCGTGCCCAAAGCCAACGCGTCCTTCGATGTCGACGCGATCGTGCAATACAGCGACGTGAACCTCGCGATTGCGGTGGCGATCGAGGATGGACTGGTGACGCCGGTCATTCGAGCGGCGCAGGGCAAATCGCTGCGCGAAATTAGCGAAGCGGTGAAGGATCTCGCGCATCGCGCCCGCCACAAACGAATGAAGCCGGAAGAATTTCAAGGCGGGACTTTCACCGTTTCGAATCTCGGCAGCTACGGCATCGACAGCTTCTCCGCGATCATCAATCCGCCGCAGGGCTTCATCCTTTCGATCGGCGCGATCGTGAAAAAGGCGGTGATCGATGATTGCGACCAGATTGTCGTCGGTCAACGGATGAGCATCGGCATGAGCTGCGATCACCGGGTGATCGACGGCGCCCTCGGCGCGGAATACCTCAAGGAATTGCGCCAGCTGCTTGAGAATCCGGCGTTGCTTTTGATTTAGCCGCCAGGCCATGGAAGATCGGCCGCCGAAAAAGAGTTTCTGGATGGTGCCGTTTACCGTCCAGGTCACGCGCGGGTTGCTGCGCGACGAGCGCTCCCGCCGGAAGACGATGGGGATCTCGCTGGTCATTGCGGTGGTCATGCTGGTGGCCGGCTTGACGGTGTTGCGACCGTGGTTGAATCCGCACGAACATCCCTGGCGGTTCATTTTCTTTTGGTTCGCCTGCGCCTGGGAGACACTGCTCGTGTTGTTGCTGGCTCTTCTGGATCTCCTGCTCGTCCGAGCGCAAGCGCGCGCTGCGCGAAAAGCCTTCCAGGAGGAGTTTTCTCAGAGAGTGCAATGCCAGACTCGCCGGACGCCGAAGGACGAAAGGTAACTCAAGGCGAGTCCGAGAGCAGGTTCTGCGCCCAGCGGCACGCCGAGCCGGGGCCAACGCCATAAGATCGCGGCCAGGATCAAGAGCGACGCAGACTGATAACCAAGGAGAAAACCAGGTAGGGATTACGGTAACGCAGTTCCACCTTATGTTCCCCTGCGTCCAGTCCAACGCCCAGCAGTCCAACGTCCACTTTTAGCACGGGCACGGGTTGCCCATCCTGGAAGGCCCGCCATCCGCGATCAAAGGGTGTTTGCAAGACGAGAATGCTCTCGTGATCGAGGGAGACGTTGCCCTCGAAGCGCGTTTGGCTGAAGGAGGTCAGCTTGAGAGCTGTCTTCCGCCGCGCGGCCGCCACATCGGCGAGCGAGAGGTCTCTCGCGTTCTGCGCAAGGTCGGAAAGGTTGGTCTGCGCAAGTCCCTGCTTCTCCGCTTGGCTTCGCGTCCGAAAGGACGACGGCATGCAGCAGCACCGCCGGCTTTTCCGCCGGCGGGAAGGTTCAGAAAAATATCCTCTGGGATGTAGCGATCGAAGGTCAAGCCCGAAAGGGAGGAAACGGGCGTTTCGGAAGAGGAAGTCCTTCTCGTAACGCTTGACGAATTCGTATTGCACGGCCCTCTGGAAGGGCTAGCGGATCGTCCACCAGCGCATACTTCTCACAGGCGAATAAGGACAGGATGGATTCTTTGAGCAATCCAACCGACCAGCGTGTGTCCGCTTCCAGGTTTGGGCGGAATGGCGTCTACCGCGGTCAGAAAGTTAGTGTAGTTGATGTTATTAAATGAACTGTAGGATGACGTGCCGTAGTAACCGAACACCATGGCATCGTTGAGACTGGGCCAAACGCTGGGACCGGACGGGCGGAGCTTCGTGATGCGGTAAAACTTCTCATCGGCGCCAGCCCGTGATGTCCTGCAACGCGTCGACGGTCTCGTCGTTATAGCCATACGCGGCCTTTAGTTCCTCCTTCGTGACTGTCTTCCGATCGGAGACAGTGATTCTGATCAAACTGCACCAGCTCGATGGCCGACAAACCCAAGATTAGCCACGCCGCGACTTCTTGCCTCTTCAACAACTGCCCGGCAGCCAGAAGAGCGCCGTACGAGAGAAGAAACATCGTAACGCTGGTTTTCAGACCGGGATTGATGAGGCTCTGCCATTGCTCAAATGGCAGGTAAAGAATGCCCGCCAAGACCAGAGTCGTCGCCGCGAGGAACCAAAGGTTGAGGGCGCGGCCCTCGATGTAGCGGGAGAACGCCATCGTGCTCAGGGTGATTACCCCAAGGACCCAAAACAACGAATAAGTGCGATAATAGTCGCCCTGGAACAACCAAAAAAGATATCGAAACCAGGGAAACACGTCGGGAATTAGCAGGCCGGCTAAAAAGAAGACGAATATGACCCTGTGATGCGCGTCTCCCGACCTCAATACCTGAGGAAGCATAAGAAGTGAAAGCAGCCCGCAATAGGTTAGGGGAGCTTCGAGATAATTTTGCCAACCGCGGAAATCGTCTCCCGTGCCAAGCATGTCGTTGGCGAACGGTTTCAAAGCCGCGGTGATGTAGTGGAGAGATGACTCAAGACTCAAAATGCCGGTGGAGCTCAGCGTCTGCCACGGCGGATGTCGTCCCGGAACCGTCGAGGACTGTTCAGAACAGCATGAAGATAGGGCAGAGTGACTATCGCGCCGAGGCCAACGCCGAGAACAGCCACGGCCGCCAGCCTAAGGCAGACGCCCAGGATAATCCGCGGCTGCCATCCAAATTGGACCAAGAGTCTTAGCGGGACGTAAGATGACGAGAAACAAGGCGCAAAGATAGAGGTGGAATGGCGTTATCATTCCGACCAGCGCGACCGCCAAAGCCAAGAAAGAGCCATCGGCCCTGTTGCACGGCCTCCTCCGTCGCCAAGCAAGATCGCGGCGAAACAAACCACTTCATCGGCAAAGGGATACCAGCAACTGCCGATGCACATGTAGGCCGAGAAAGAAAGCAGGAGCGCCCCCAGGAGCGGAGCGGGCGAACGAAGGCGGCGAAGCTGGAGAAAGCGGAAAAAAAAGCAATCCGGCGATGAGAACCTTGGCCAGATGCTGAAAGACCAAGCGCTGGCGCAATCGAGCTGCTGGGCAGCCAACTAACGGGCTGCCAGATCAAATAGCCTGTGGCATAGGCGAGATCCTGGCCCATCCCGACGCAGAAGGACCACGAAGGAAAGCCCTGGCTGCGAATGTAGTTCGAAAGGTGAACGAAATCCGGATAATAGCTGTTGACCGAATCGCTGCCGATATCCTTGTAAAGAAGCACTGCGTTGCCGAACAGGAAATCGCCGAAAGATCAGCGCGCCGACGAGCAGGAGACGCAAGTCCAGCGAGCAAGGTAGCGAACGGCCGGAAGAACGAGTCCTCGTCGAGGGCGTCGCTGCTCCGTGGCAGGAGATTGCGCTTCACGCGGTTCGACCGCACTCGAGTGGAAACAACCGTCCACGCGCCGCGGATCTTTGCCCAGCGATATTCGAGGGCCGTGTCAAGATGCAGCCGAAACCGTAACGAACGCTTCTGCGAAAATTTATCGAAGAGGCTTCGGCCATATACCTTGCCGGACAGGTGACTTCGCCGATGGGGCAGCCCAGCCAGAGCACCTGCGCCAGAACCTGGTTGTCGAAAACAAAGTCGTCGGAGTTTTTTTCAAGAGGCAAACGTTCGAGCAAGCTTCGCGCAAAAGCGCGGTAGCCGGTGTGGTATTCCGAGAGCTTTGCCCCGAGCAAGAAATTCTCCACCAAAGTCAGAAAACGGTTGGCCACGTACTTCCAAACCGGCATGCCGCCGCGAAGCGCGCCGCCCGCCCAGAATTCGTGAAGCAAGCATGCACGGATAGAGACCGCTCGCGACCAGGGAAGCCATCGCGGGAATAAGCTGCGGCGTATATTGATAATCGGGATGAATCATGATGACGATGTCCGCGCCGGCGGCCAGGGCGAGGCGATAGCAGGTCTTTTGGTTTCCGCCGTAGCCGCGGTTCATGGGATGTATCTCCACTTGCACGCCTGGCAGGGTGCGGGCGATGGCCACGGTATCGTCATGACTGGCGTCGTCCACCAGGATGACCAGATCGACGATCCCCTGCGCCATCACCTCGTCGTAGGTCTGGCGCAAGTGTTCGAGCCGCGTTATACGCGGGCATCACGACAACAATTTTCTGGCCGTTGAGCATCGAGTTTCTAACGGGGCGTGGGCGCGAAGCGACTGTCACGAAAAGCCGCGCCGGACTGATATAGCTCGATCTGAGCGCGAATGGAATCGGCGCGCGCCGCTATTTCCCTCGGCTGTCGCCAACTGCAAGGCGCGCTGGGCGGTCTTTACCGCGTCGCCAGATCGGCCGGCCTCGGCATAGGCGGCGGCCAAAGTAGCGCTAATCACAGGACTGCGCTGTGGGTCAGGGACTCCGCGCGTTCTGCCAACTCGACCGCCCTTCGTGCCATCGCGGATGAGGGCATCCGGCCAGGTCGCCAGAATCCAGGCAATGTTGTTCAAGGCTTGAGTATCCTTGGGATTGATTCTCACAGCCTGCTCGTACTCAACTAAGTGCGTCGCGGGCCTGCCCAATTTGCATCAGGGTGTTACCCAGGTTGTAATGGGCATCGCCATCCTTCGGGTCGATCTCTAATGCCTTGCGGAGATGAGCGACCGACTCCTCTGGTTGTCCCGCCTCCAGCAGAGCCACGCCAAGAGATGAATAAATCGGAGCCTGGTTCGGATTCAGGGCAAGGGACGCGCGTAAGTGAGCCAAAGCCTCGTCGCGCCTTCCTTTCTTTAACAGAGCGATACCCAGTGAGGCGTGATTGGTGAAGTTGCCGGGCTGGATTTCCACGGCCTTGGTCAAGTGGGCAATCGCCTCGTCCACTCTTCCTTTTTTAATGACAGCTTCGCCGAAATTCAATTCGGCCATGGCGTTGTTCGAAATCCGGCTAAGGGTATAACTCCAGAGCGATTCGCTGTCCTTCCAATAGCCCGCTTGAGTTCGCGCAGCGAGCGCCAGTAACGTCACGATAGCGGCGGCCAGAACACCAAGAACAAGACGACCCTGCTGCCAATTGGCGCACAAGTCACGGGCTCCCCATGCCAACGCCAGGGACAAGCCAATCTGAGGAAGATAGGTGTACCGATCAGCATGCGCCTGGTTGCCCACCTGGAGGAGTCCGATAACCGGTGCAAGCATCACCAGGTACCAGAACCAACCCGTGATGAGGTAGCGACGGCGACGATAAACGAAGACGAGGACGGAAATCGCAGCCAGCAAGAAAAAGGAACACAGGACGTTTGAAAGCACGATTGCATCGGGCCGAAGGGGATAATAGGGCGTTAAGTTAGAAGGCCAAACCATCTGCCAGAGGTAGAAAGCACAGGAGATGACGCTATTGCCGATTCGCGTCGTGATGGGAAGATACGTCAATGGCTGGATAGCGACCTTTTGGGCCAGGAGTGTGAGCACCGAGGAGGCGATAACGAGGACCACCAAAGGCAGCTTTTCGAGGAGAAGTGGTCG
The DNA here is from genome assembly GCA_963850015.1 of uncultured Verrucomicrobiae bacterium. Taxonomy (GTDB): domain Bacteria; phylum Verrucomicrobiota; class Verrucomicrobiia; order Chthoniobacterales; family UBA10450; genus AV80. Next base: position 2,273,593 of record CAWKJF010000002.1, on the reverse strand, counting down.
TTGAGACGGCGCCTTCCTCGCATCATCAGGTAGCAGTCGATTCAAAGGCCAATAGTCCAAGAGGAGCAACACGATGGGGACAGTGACAAGCATCGGCTTGGACATTAGCCCCAAGGCCAAACTAAGAAGGACAAGAGCGTACGACCAAACGGACGACCGGCGCGTGTAGCGGACGTAGGCGGCAATCGTTAGCATGAAGAACAGTCCGCTGAGGATGTCTTTGCGCTCGGCCACCCATGCGACGGATTCCACGCGCAAGGGATGAATGGCGAAAACGGCCGCGACAAATGCGCTGGGCCACAAGTCGCCCGTCATCCGCTGTAAGATGCAAAAGAGAAGAACGACCGTCGCGGCGTGAATGACCACATTGCTGAGATGGTGGCCGCCCGGACTTAAGCCATAAAGCTGACAATCCAGCATATGGGAAATCCAGGTGACGGGGTGCCAGTTGGCGGCATGCAGATGCGTGAACGACCAGGCGATCCCCGTCAGCGTCAGCCCATGCGTGACATCCGGGTTCTTATAGACGTAGTCGCCGTCATCGAAATTGATAAACTCGAAGTGGACGGTCTGACCGAAGACGATCCAGGTGAGAGCGACGAGGGAAACGCAGACGCCCAGAAGCAGCCAGCGATCGCGCGAAACGGCCGTCTGAACGGTCGCGACAGCTTTCCGATCGATCCGATTTTTTGGTCGCCGACGCATTTGAGTGCGCCACCATGGAGCCGCGCCTTCCGCGCGGTCAATTCCAGACTCGCAAGAAATCCCCCTGGGATGGATATTCCCCGCCGTGACCAAAGATTCTGGCGCGGTTGGAATTTCACGCGGCCAATCGAAGACGCGGGAAGAAATGGAGGCGGACGAGCGTCGCGTGCTCGCGCCGTTCGCGCAGAAATCCGGCGATTCGCGCGGACGAAAGTTCCCCGAGACGCGCCACGCTTATCGCACTGAATTTCAACGCGACCGGGCCCGCATCATTCATTCGCGCGCCTTTCGCCGGCTGGAATATAAGACGCAGGTTTTCCTCAACGGCACCGGCGATCATCTCAGGACGCGTCTGACGCATTCGATCGAGGTGGCCTCGATCAGCCGCACGATCGCGAGGGCCTTGTCGCTCAACGAGGATTTGGCCGAGGCGATTGCGCTGGCGCATGATCTTGGGCATTCGCCCTTCGGACATTCGGGCGAAGAGATGCTCGCGGAATGCATGCGTGAGCATGGTGGCTTCGATCATAACCGGCAAAGCTTGCGCGTGGTCGAGCTGCTGGAAGCGGGGTATCCGGATTTTCCGGGGTTGAACCTGACGTTCGAAGTCCGCGAAGGCCTGCAAAAGCATCAGGAGCGTTTACGATTGGCCGGCGCCGGGCGAAGAGAAATATCGGTATCCGTCGCTCGAAGCCCAGGTCGCGAACCTGGCGGATGAAATCACGTACTACAGCCACGACCTGGATGACGCGGTCGATTTCGAAATCCTGAGCTCGGCGCAATTGGAAGAGAACGCGGTCTGGCGCGCGAGCCAGGAGTCGGTCGTGACGCGTTATCCCGATGTCCGTGAGCCGGAGTTGCACAAGATAATCATTCGCGACATCATCGACGTGCAGGTGCGCGACGTAATTGCGACCAGCGCGGCGGCCATCGCCAGTGCCGGGATTCAGAGCGCGGATGAAGCGCGGCGGCAGGCGGGCCCGCTGGTCTCTTACAGTGCCGGACTGTCGCAGGCGAACCGTGAACTGCGGCGCTTCTTATATAAGAACGTCTATTACCACCCGCGAGTCGCGGAGGTGAACCGGCGGGCTTGCGAGATGCTGCGCTCGGTTTTCGAAGCCTACGTGCTCGCGCCCGACCTGCTCGGCGACGCGGCGGCGAAGCGAATCGAAAGCGAGGGTCTGCACCGGACGATTTGCGATTATGTCGCGGGGATGACCGACCGATATTTATTGGAAGAACATGCGCGGCTGAATTAGGCGGCAGCGCTGCCCGTTTCTTCGCGGAGATATTGGATGACGAGGCGCAGGCGTTGATTGACGGCGAGCTCTTCGAGGACCTGCTGCCGGCGGAGCGGGTCGTTAATAAACGTCGCGGCCATCAGGTCGGCGAGCATTTCAGTATCTTCCAAGGTGGGAAAGATATTCATCTATCCTGACGGGCAATTGCCGGCCAGTTTCCTTGAGTCTCGAATAGAGCTCGAGCACTTTTGCGCCCAGGGCATCGGTCTCAACGGATGGACGTGGCCTTGGATTCCAATGGCTCGATTCGGGCGATCGGAAACGGAGCGCCCTGTTCGAATCCGGAAAGGCGGACGCGGCGCAAGCCCTGCAAGATCAAATTCGAGGTGCCGTCACCGCGACCCACGCAGGCTCGAATCAACCCGAGGCCGGCGATATGGAAAAAATCGTCGGGCGATTTCCATCGGCCCGCTGGGGTTTTACGAGTGCGACGCAGAACATCCGGTGCTCGCTCAAGGCAAGTTCCAGCATTTCCTGGTAGCGCGGCTCAAAAATATGGAGCGGCAACAGGGCGTGGGGAAACAAAAGCGCGCCGGGAAGCGGCATTACCGGCACCTGGGCTGGCAGTGCGATCGGTTGGTCCATGGATTCAAGAACATCGACAAATGACAATTTAGCGCAAGGCGCGACGCAGTTGTGCGATCGAAAGCTGGCCTTGAGCCCGAGGGCGCCCGAGGTGGGCATAGTTCAAGGCCGAGCCGTGGCGGGCGAATTCGAGCCGGGAAATGCGACCGAGCCGTCCGACTCCCATGACAGCGATTTCTATTTCCAGCCGCTCTTGCTGAAAAAAATCCCGCAACCTTGCCAGTTGCGCGGAGGTGTCGGTTCGCGTCGCGATTTTCAACACGTCCGCGCCTAACGACCGGGCGGCGCGTGCGATTTCGTCGAGTCGCGAACGGCTGGGCGTTTCATCGAAATCGTGAAACGAGACAATCGTTCGGATTCTTTTCGCTGCGGGCTTCCGCCAAGATTGCCGCGAACGCGCCGGCTGAGCGCAGTTCAATGTCCACATAGGCCGCGTACGGCAGGAACCGCACAAGCAGGGCGCGGCGTTTCCGGGCAGAAAGTTGATTTGATCCGCCCTCGCGAGGATGGCGCGCTGTGATGATGAGCGGCGCTCGCAGGTCTGCGAGGGCGGCCTCAACTTCTGGACCTTTGGCAAACAACGCGTCCAGCCGCAGCTCGAACAAATCGGGAGGGTTTCGCATTTGAGCAGCACGCTGAAATCGGCGTGCGTGAAAATTACGCCGACGATCTGCGGAGCCGGCGGCTTCATCATTAGGGGCGAGGCACATGACGATCGAGCATGCGCTCGAGGTATTTTGCGATCAGGTCGAATTCGAGGTTGACCAGTTCATTGACGCGCACCGTCTCGAGATTCGTTTGTGATTTTGTATGGGGAATGATCCAAACCGCGAAACTTTTCCAGTGAACACCTCGGCTACCGTTAGGCTGATTCCGTTGACGGCGATCGAGCCCTTGTGAGCGACATAATGCGCAAACGCGGCGGGTAATTCGACTTCCAGCCGATAGTCCGCGCCGGTTTCTTTCAGGGCCAGAACGCGCGCGGCGCAATCCACGTGGCCTTGGACAAAATGGCCGCCGAGACGCCCGTCTGCCGCGAGGGCGCGCTCAAGATTGACGCGGCTCTCCGGGCACAACGTCTTCAAATTTGTGCGGTCGAGAGTCTCTTCGAGAAGATCGAAGGTAAGCTGGTCTCCGCGATGGGCCGTGACTGTGAGGCAGCAACCGTTTACCGCGATGCTGTCGCCGATCGGTGGATGCCCTCTGCGATAAGCGGCGCGACGATCTGAAGCTGCGTGCACCCATCCGTCGACTGGATCCCAAGCACGCTGCCGACTTCTTCGATCAGACCGGTAAACATGAGGTTATTCTTCACAGATTAACACAGATTGCCCGCAGATTTTTCCGGAACGTTTTCGCGGCCTAACGATTTGTTGAAATCGCTATGAAATTCCCACGACTGACTGACTCGGGGACGGTCGTCAGCAGTCAAAAAGCGGCGTTAATCGCAGTTGGCGTCAGCGGAGGTCATTTTTTAATTGATTCCATCCTGGAAATTTGGCAAAAACGGGCCCGAAACCAGCTTGACTCGGGGGCCGGCACGACATCAGTCTGTCCGCGTCCGTTCAAAATATTTTAAAAAAAATGAAAAAAAGGCTTGTCAGCGCCTCTAAAACGTCGGTAATCCTCACCGCCAAACCTAACCAAACCAATGGAGAAACCAATGATAAGATACGTACTGAACACGTTAGGATCCTTCCGCTCGGCTCTCGCAGTCGGCGTCGGACTTCCTTTCCTCATCGCCGCCAGCGCCTTCGCGCAGGACGAAGCGACAACCGAACGAGTCATCGTGACTGGTTCTTATATTCCGACCGCGGAGACAGAATCGGCGCTGCCGGTGACAGTCTACACGGCGGAAGTCCTGCAAAAGCAGGGCGCCAACACCCCGGTGGAAGGTCTGCGTCAGTTGCCTTCGTTTGTCGGCAACGCGTCGACGGAAAACGATTCCAACGGCGGCGACGGCTCGGCGTTCATCAACCTGCGCGGTATCGGCCCGGAGAATACGCTCGTCCTCGTCAACGGCCGGCGCACTTTCAATTTTAACGACATCAATGCTCTCCCGATTGGGGCCCTTTCCCGCGACGGAAATACTGAAAGATGGCGCTTCGGCCATTTACGGCTCTGATGCCGTCGCGGGCGTCGTGAACTTCATCCTGCTCAATGGGCCGGGAGAAAAGCCCTATGAAGGAGCGGAAATCTACGCCCTCTACGGCAATACCACCGAGACGGACGCTCACGTTCGCCAGGTTTACGTCCGTGGCGGTGTGACAGGTTTGGACGGCAAGGTCTCCATTGCGGCGGCCGGTGAATATTATTCCCGCGCGAACCTGTTCTCGAGAGATCGTGAAATTTCGACAACCGGTAATGCCAGCAACAGTCCAGGCGGGAATGGGATGGGGTGGTGCAAATAGCAACAGCCCTACTTTCGCCGGCCGCGTTTCGGTCAACCCAGCCGGTTCCACTCTTGCCGGGGAACGGTCGCGAATCCGGCTCCCACCGGGACACTCGTCCTGAGCAATCTGGGGAACAACGTGCCGACGCCTTTCAGCTACCGGCGCGTTCGAACAGACAGCCGCGCTCGCCGGGCTTGATCCGTCGCGCTTCAATTTCCGCGCCTTCACCCCTGCCATTCCGGCAATGGAGAAAGCGATGTATTACTGTGACCGGACGCTACAAGATCTTTGGCGATGGCCTCCAACTCTACGGAGACATCATGTATTCCAAGGTCAAGCAGGACAACGGCCTGGCTGGCGCGCCCTTCACCATGGGGACGGCTGCCAATGGCCGAACCGAAGCGAGAGCGTCTGACTTCAACCCCTTCGGCGGACAATCTCGCTGCGGTGGCTTATCGCCTCCAAAATGAGCTGACCAACCGCCGAACATTCTTCGACAAGGACTATTACCGCTACGTCGTGGGAATTAACGGTGACTTCAACTTCAAGGATAACGGATTTATCAGCCGCTTCGGCTACGACTCCGGGTTTGTCTATGAACGTCTCAACCAACAGCGGATCGATAGCGGTGACGCCAGACGGTCCTATCTCAGATCGTTGATCGCTCCGGTTGGGTTTACTAATGCGGGCGTTCCCCATTCCGGTGCCCGGCACCGGCACCTTCAATCCGTTTATCGGCCAAAATGCGCCCATCACCGGAACCGCTCCCATCTATAACAACTCACGTCCGTTCATTCTGCTTCCGAATGGACAGCCATCTACGGTCCCAGACCCCACCTTTAACACTGGCGTTTCGACTGGCGTTAGGGCTTACGACAACACTATAGCGGCTCAGGATTGGACGGTCGGCGGGGCCTCCTACGTTGGCCACTCGTTCTTCTACGAGCGCGATATGCTAGCCGACATCAAAATCAATATGCACCTCTTCCCGGGTTTGTGGAATGGTGGTATCGATCTGGCCGTTGGCTACGAGCACCGGGAGATCAACCAAAAGCAAATTCCTGATCCCGTTCAGGCCTCCAACGATCAGCTCGGGTTCAACCAGCAGCCTCCTTTGAAGTTCCGCCAAGAGGTCGACTCCTGGTTCTTCGAGGTTGGCATCCCGTTCGTAACCTCATCGATGAACATTCCGTTCGTCCGCTCGCTCGACCTGGACTTCGCCTGGCGTCGTGAGGAGTTCACGGACACGAACCTTCTGCTCGTCACCGGATCTCCGCTGCTGACCAACGCGAGCTTTGTGAACGAGAATCCAGACGAAAACTTCGGCGGTTCTCCGCGTCTGTCACTTCGCTATCAACCGATAGCGGACGTGACCCTGCGCGCCAGCTGGGGCCAATCGTTCCGTTCGCCCTCGCCGAACGAACTGTTTACGCCTGTCTTCCAGAACTTCCCTGTTCTCTTCGATCCAATCCGGGGCGAGACGGGACAGCCACCCAGCGGCGTCTGGGAAGGTGGCAACCCGGGCCTGATCCCGGAAAACACCGACGCCTATTCAATGGGCGTTGTCTGGACCCCGAAGTTCTTCCCTGGGTTTACGATGACCGTGGACGTTTATCAGCTCTTCACCACGAATCTGATTCTCGATGCCGATTCCTTCGCGCAAGTGTTGCTGACCAACAACACAATAGATCCGGACGGTTGCGGACTCGGTGTTAACCCTGGGAGCGGCCCTGCGCTTGGCGTGACCCGTGATGCAGCAGGCAAGGTGGATTGCGTCGATTCAGGTTTCGGCAACGCGGGTAAGCGCTTCGTCGAAGGCTTGGATGTTACGGCAGTCTATGAGTTGCCGACCGAACGCTGGGGCAAGTTCACCTTCTCCGGTGGTTGGAACCACTTCTTCAGCCTGGAAGGCTCAGCCGGGCATTGGAAGCCCTACACCAGCTTCCTGGGCAACTATAACAATGGCACGCTCCCGCTGGCCCCTGGTGCAATTCCTTGGAACAAGGGATTTCTCCGCGGGGAATGGGAATGGAGACACTTCGACTTCATCGCCACGGGCAACTACATCGGAGATTTCCGGGATGATCCGAGCTTCGATACGATTGTCCGGGCCGAGCCTCGGAATGTGCCGAGCTACATCACGCTCGACATGCAGTTGAGCTACGAGTTCGTGAAACCGACCGTCGAGCCTATGCCTACGGCCAAGGATTCGAAGGACAGCAAGAATGTGATGCAGCCGGCGGCGGAAACCTCGTCGATCTGGCAGCGCATGCTCTGGGGAACGACCCTCGCAGTCGGCGTGAACGATGCCTTCGATCGCCAGCCACCATCGGTCATCGGAGCGTTCAACGACAACTACGACACTTCGCTCTACTCGATCCGTAACCGTTACTGGTACGTGAGCTTGAAGAAGAAGTTCTAAGCTAAGTCAGATAATCATTGCAAAGGCGGGTGGCGGAAACGCCACCCGCCTTTTGCTTTTGCATGCGACTTTTGTGTTTGGTCGCGGATGTGGCAGGACGGGATTTGCCGAGGCCACTTTCATCTTTGGGATGAGGCGGAGCGGGCAAAATGACGGTTATGGCACCGCGAATGACTTGTTTTTGAGTACGCTTTGAACTATCAAACCAGAATGGCGACGCAAGCATTGCCGCTGGCAAAGATCCTCGGCTCGGAAAAGGACGCCGGGAAGCAGGCCATGCCTACCGTTCCGGCGAAGTCGTCACCTTGGATTCTGGACCGGTGGCGGGATTTGCTCCTTTTTGTCGGGACGCCGTTACTCCTCATTCCGATCTTTACGGCGGCCCAAACGCGCTGGAGCGCTCAGGACATTTTCCTTTTTGTCGGTGCCTTCGGCGCAATGGGTCACCATCTGCCGGGAATGATTCGCGCGTATGGTGATCGCGCCTTATTCGAACGCTTCAAGATACGCTTCATCGTCGCCCCGTTGGCGATCCTGGCAGTCTGCGTCTGGTCATCGTTCTACAACATCCAAGCGGTGCAACTGGTGGCGATGGCTTGGGGGATCTGGCACGGGATGATGCAGACGTACGGATTCTGCCGGATTTACGACGCCAAGGCCTCTGCTCGGGCGGCTGCGCGGGCGCGGGCCGATCTGGCGCTTTGTGCCGCCTGGTTCTTGGCGGCCGTGCTGCTCTCGCCGATGCGGTTCAGGAGCTTGTTTGAGCTGTACTATGAGAGTGGCGGCCCGGTTGTTGCGTCAGCGGCTGTTGCGGCGATTCGGACGGGCGTGGTCGTCGTCCTGGGCATTGTGACGGTCGTCTTCCTGTGGCGTCAATGGAGTGATTGGCGCGCGGAACGGGGCGCCAGCCCCGTAAAGTTAACGCTTCTCGTCAGCAGCATTGGCTTCTGGTGGTACTGCAATAACGGCGTGCAGAATATCCTCGTGGGCATCGCCCTTTTCGAGGTGTTCCATGATGTGCAATATCTGGCGATCGTGTGGATCTATAATCGGACCCGCGTGGAACGCGACAAGAGCATCGGTGGATTCATGCGCTTTGTCTTTCGACGTAGTGGGGCGCTGATCGGAGTCTACGTAGGTTTGGTCCTGGCCTACGGGGCGATCGGCTTGACCCAGTCTGCCATTACCGTGGAAGGGATTCGCCACGGACTCATCGGCATCGTCACCGCCTCGGCGCTGTTGCACTTTTACTACGATGGATTCATCTGGAAAGTTCGTGAAACACAGACGCGAACGATGCTTGGCATTGAAGGGGCTGGCGCAGCTGCTTTGGCATCTCCCCGGTTTTGGCCGGCATGGTTTCGGCACAGCTTACGGTGGGCCGCACTGGTCATTCCATTTGGAGCGCTCTGCGCCACTCAACTCGTCGGTCGCGTTGTGCCGGCGATTGAGCGGACGGCGAAGGTCGCCGAGGTGTTGCCGCAGGACGCGCAGGCCCAGCTCAATTACGGGAAGGCCCTGCACAAGGCTGGCCACGTGGAGGACGCTATCAGTCGATATGAATTCGCCCTTGGCAAGAAGCCCGACCTGGCAGAGGCGGAGTTTTTTCTCGGGCTGGCCAAGACTGAGCAAGGAGATCTGGATCGTGCGCTCGAGCACTATGAGCGCTCGTTCCAGCTGGATCCCAAGAATCAGAATGGCAAGTGCGAATTGAATTTGGCCGGTATCCTCTCGCCAAGGGAATGCGGGCTGAAGCACGTCGCCGAATCGAACACAGCCTGTTAGTGAACCCTGACCTTCAGATCGCTCACAAAGAGCTCGCGGACATGCTTTGCGGCGATGGCGAATACGACTCGGCCATTGCCCATTACGAAGAGGCTCTTCGGATCCAGCCGGACTTCAAAGAAGCGAAGGAAAACCTAGCCTTCGCACGCACGCTTGTCGGGAAATAGGCATTCCTGGCAAGCGGATCGCGTCACGTTTTCCTCCGGGCAACGTGCGGATGGAACGATCTCTGGCTAGCAGCTGGCACGGCCAGTGCTCATAATAACCATAACCAGTATGGTTTTAGTCAGTATCCAACCATTTGCCTTTAGGAAGACGGTTCTTCTTGTCGCAACCCTGCTCTTCTCCTTGGCAATCTGCTTTTCCGATTCAATCTTCCTGAGCTTGCGCCCGGGCCCCGCTGGTCGTGAGCTGACTCGATTCAAGAACGAGCTGTCCCAGCCCCAGCAGCTCTCGCCCCTCAACCCGGCCCGGGGGACTTAGAACTCCGCCCTCACTAGATCGGATTCCCGCCTAAAGCCGCAACTCCACAGGTGCGGACACGACATTTTTCGATAATTTTGATGTGAAAAAGGGCTCGCCAACGGCCTCTCGTTTGTGCATTCTCCGTCTCAGTAATTGGCTTACTGAAAAAAAATTAAAAACTGAGAAAGATTTTTATTGCGGAAAAAAGCCAAACGTCCTACTATCTTTTTTGTGGATATGGAAATTATGAGAACACTTACCTCTTCGCTCGGCAAAATTTGTGGTCCTGTTTGCCTCCTTCTGTGCACCGCGTCGGGCTTGCTCGCGTCGGACATGGTTCTGCAAAAAGTGCCGCCCGCCACCGCCAGCTCCGCCTCCCGCCTCGGCCCGCAGGCAACTTTTGCCCTGATCAATTACAGCGTGGCAAGCACACGCCAGGCGCGCGCCCTCTACGTGAGTTCCGGAAGCGATCTGACGCAGGCCAACAGCATGATCGACGAGCAAGCCGCGACCTCCTTTGGTTTCTCCGCGGAGGATAGCTCTCCCACCGCGGTCATTGATCTGGGAAAAGTCTGCACGGTGCGGCACCTTTCCGCGACGTATTCAGCACGTCCGGGCAGTATCGATTTCTATGTCATGAAGTCCCTTCCGGGAACAGATCGCGATAATACCTCGAACACGCTGGAAGCTCGATGACAAGGCCTTCGCAAGTTTGAAGCCTGTTGGTTCGACGGTCGATGATGGCACCCAGGGCCGGGCTTCGATAGATTTTCCGGCAACCACCGGCCGTTATGTCATGTTGCGTTGGATTCCAGCATCGCGCGCCGATAGTGCCTTTACCGTGGCCGAAGTCTCGGCTTTGGGTCCGGACCAGAAAAACTTGATCGCCTCAAGCCGGAACTTCTCCAGCGCCTCGACCGAGCGCACGACGGCTGCCGATTCCAAGGACATCGCTGACTCAAAAGATATTGTCCGACAGCAAAGACATTCCAGAAGACCGGGCGCGCGGGCCCCCCGGCGGAAGGCCCTCCGCCCCCGCTTCCGAACCCGCCGCCATTCACGTTTATTCCTCAGTTGGTTCCGGTCAGCTTCTAAGCGGCCATTCTTCAGAAGAGCCCGTCCTCGGCGCGAGCCGATCGACGGGCTTTTTGTTTCTGCTCGCGATGGTCGAACGCCGAGAGTCGTCAAAAATTGTCGCGAGATGATTCGAAAGAGCGCGGTGTTGTCCATGGTGCCGTGCAAGGCCTCCGCACCCGGACCAGTTCCGAAAACCACGACTCATCCACCGTATTCAAGCGCCGATGGGGCATAAAACGCAGCTGGTTCTTGCGGCTGTTCTGGCGGCGAAGTAACCGGGCGTCGCGTGCGGTTCCTGGGAGGCGGCAAGCTTTGCCGCTCCATAGTATCTCCCGCCATTGGGTCCGGTCGCCCACGAGAACCACGGATCGCCCGCGGAATTCAACCCGAGCACCGCGATGCCCCGATCTTTTCGAAACGGATATCCGTTCAGACTTCAATCCCCCAATCCCGACGTCGCCGCAGACAAAGATGGCGGATTTCCCGCCCGCATATCGTTGGGCGACCGCGAGGGCGCGATCCAGTTCCACAGTCTCGGCCAGGGTATGTTCGGCATTGTTTTTCTCGGCTGCTTTCCGCATCAGGCCGGCGTCCACCACCAGGAAATATCCCGAACGATTGAATTGAAGAAGTTCGACCGCGCGCCGGACCATATCTGAAAGGCTCGGCTGTTCGCTTCGGGCTTCGATCTGATCCGCGTAGGCCAAGTTCGGCGTGGCTAAACGCGCCGAAGAGCTTCGGGGCGGCGCCAGCCTGGTATCGCCTCGAGTTCCGCTTTCGAGCGGACGAGATCAAAACCGTTCCGGCGAATTTCCAAGAGCAGATCGCGCTCGTCCCGGCGATGTCCGCCTTTCGACTCCGGCAAAAAATCGTCGGTGCCGCCACCCAGGACCAGATCGATCACGGAGCTTCCGCCAGCTGCGCGGCGATGGCGGATTTGTCGTTCTGATCAGCAGTGTGCGCATAGAAAGCCGCCGCCGTCGGATCCGGTTATGTTGGCGTTCGTGACGCAGGCCGGTCGCGCGAGTCCCGCCTGGTGGGCGAGCTCGATCAGAGTCGGAAGGGATTTGCCTTCCGCGTCGCAGCCGATCAATCGATTATTTACTTTCACCCCGGTGGCGATGGCGGTTGCGGCGGCCGCCTGGTCCGGCGCCGCAAAATCGTTCGAGTAGTTTGTGAGCTAACGCCATGTGCGGCATCAAATCGAGCGCGAGCGGTGTGTCGGCGCCGGCGCATAGATTCGGGTCATGGCCAAACGCCCGGGCGTCAGGCCTTCGCCGACGAAGAGGATGATTCCGAACGGCTTCTGGATGACCCAATGCCGGAAATAGAAAACGCCGCCGGCGGCGAACGCGACCAGGCAGAAACAGCGCGAGCAATTGGTTGCGCCACTTCATGAAAGCCGATGTAGGAGCGCGCGGTTCGCGTTGTCAACGAAAGAAGCGCTTGTGCGGTGCGGCCGATCCTCGGCAGACTGCGCCACCGTGGCGAAACCGATCATGCTCATCATTCGCGACGGCTGGGGAATTAACCCGGGCGGCGCCGAACGGCGCGAAGAGAATGGCGACGCCACCTTGCTCGCGCGCACGCCTTTTCATGACCGGCTCTATCGCGAATACCCGGGCGGAAAATTAAGCGCGAGCGGGCTCGATGTCGGGCTTCCCGGAAGGCCAGATGGGCAACTCGGAAGTGGGCCACCTCAATCTGGGGGCGGGCCGAATCGTTTATCAGGATCTTACTCGAATCAACAAGGCGATCGCGGAAGGCGAACTCGCACGCAATCCCATCGCTCAGGAAACTTTCGCGCGGGCCCGCGGCCATCGGCTTCATTTTCTCGGATTGGTTTCCGACGGTGGTGTGCACAGCCACTATCGGCACCTCATCGCGCTCGCGCAGCAGGCGCGAGCCGCCGGAGTCGACTGACATTCTAGTGCACGCGTTCACCGATGGGCGGGATACATCACCGACTGGTGGCGCCGGATTTCTCGAAGCTTGTTCGGCCGAGTTAGCGAAAAGCGGCGCGCAAATCGCGACCGTCGTCGGCCGATATTTTGCGATGGATCGTGACCGGCGTTGGGATCGAACGAAGAAAGCCTGGGATGCGATCGTGCTTGGGCGAGGAGAACGGTGCGAAGTGTCCCCGGCCGCAGCGGTGCGCGCGCAATATGAGCGCGGCATCACGGATGAATTCATGCCGCCGCTCATTTTCTCGCACGCCGATGAGCAACGGATCCGTGATGGCGATACCGTTTTCTTTTTCAATTTCCGCGCCGACCGGGCGCGGCAACTTTCACAAGCGTTTTCTGCTAAAAGATTTCGACGGCTTCGACCGCGAAGTCTGGCCGCAGATCAATTACGTCACGCTCACGCAATACGACGCGACTTATCCCTCGCCGTTCATTTTCGCTCCGGAAGAGTTGCGGCAAATTCTGGCCGAGGTTGTGAGCGAACGCCGGGCAAAACGCAATTGCGCATCGCCGAGACGGAGAAGTACCCGCACGTGACTTATTTTTTTAACGGCGGAATCGAGCGCGCCTTTGCCGGGGAAGAGCGCAAGATCGTGCCGTCGCCCAAGGTCGCGACCTACGACTTGCAGCCGGAAATGAGCGCACGGGAAGTCACGGATGAAGTCCTCGCGCGAATTACGCAAATTCGATCTGATCATTCTGAATTTCGCCAATCCGGACATGGTCGGGCATACGGGCGTCGTCGCGGCCGGCATCAAGGCGGTCGAGACGATCGATGAATGCGTCGCGCGTATCGTGCCGGAGGTTCTTGCGCACGGCGGCACGTGCCTGATCACAGCGGACCACGGCAATTGCGAGCAAATGCGGAATGCGGATGGTTCGCCGAATACCGCGCACACCACGAATCTGGTCCACCTCGTCTACGTCGCGGAAAATGCCGCGCAATTTCGCGTCGACGACGGCATCCTGGCGGACGTCGCGCCGACGCTGCTTTTTCTCCTCGGTTTGCCACAGCCGAAGGAGATGACCGGCCGCAATTTGTTAGTCGCCGACGGGAAGCGCGGCTCAAACTGATTTCGCTGCCGCCACGATTTCTTCCCGGGTGATGCCGAGCGCCCGGTTGAATTGGCGCGTTCCCGCCGTGGCGATGCGTTGCAGAAATCGGAAGTCGGGTCTCCGCGCTGTTGTCGTGCCAGACTGGTTTGCGCACCAGAGCCAGGGAGTCGTTTGTTTCGACCAGCGCGCCCCAGCCGAGCGGGACTTCCAGATTCGCAAAACAACTCGTTAGGCAAGACCAGGAAAAACAGGTTCGCGCAATGGTAGCGGACCAGGCATTCGAATTTTCTTCCGCCGTTCAGACGGTTCTGCAACGCGGTGAATTCGCGGAGGACGCGGCTGTAACCGTGATGCCCGATGGCGGAGAAATCGTGCGAGTCGTATTCTGGAAAGAGTGAGTCGCCGGTGCGCAGGGTGGGGTAGTGGACGCGGAGATGCTTTTCGAGCACCTCGCGGCGTCGGCTGAGCGAACGGAGCCGTTCGCGCGTCGCGTCGCTGCAACAATTGTCTCGGCGCAAGATCGGCCAACGCCTGTTTGCATTCGAAAATCGCGGTCACGCCAGGTTGTCTTCCCTGTGGCCGATAGGCCGCCACGTCGGCGCGATATCGGCATTGCGGCAGGGTGACTTCCGCCGCGCAGGCGGAATAACCGTTCGCCTGCGCCCAGAGAAGGGCGAGACGTTTGAGCCGGACGTGCGTTTCCGTTTCGCCGCGACGAATTACTATGGGCGCGTCCATTCGGCGAGCTCCTTCGCCCAATAGGTGATGATCAAGTCGGCGCCTGCGCGTTTCAGCGAAGTCATGATTTCCAGAACGGCGGCGCGCTCTTCGAAGCAGCCTTTTTCCGCGCCGGCCTTCACCATCGCGAACTCACCGCTCACGTGATAGACCGCGGTCGGTTTGCCAAAACGCTCGCGCACTCGCCAGAGAATATCCAGATAGGGCAGCGCCGGTTTCACCAGCACGATGTCCGCGCCTTCTTCGATATCGAGCGCGACTTCGCGCAACGCTTCCTGCGCGTTGGCGCTGTCCATCTGGTACGAGCGCCGGTCGCCGAACTGCGGAGGGCTTTCCGCCGCTTCGCGGAAAGGCCCGTAAAAGACCGAGGCGAACTTGGCCGCGTAACTCATGATGCCGGTTTGCTCGAAACCATTTGCGTCCAGCGCCTCGCGGATGGCGCCGATCGCGCCCGTCCATCATGTCGCTCGGAGCCACGAGGTCCGCGCCGGCGGCGGCATGCGACAGCGCAGTTTTTGCCAGCAGCTCGACCGACTCGTCATTCAGGACATGGAAATGCTCGCCGTCGATCCGGGTCACGCCGCAATGGCCATGGCTCATGTATTCGCACAGGCAAACATCCGTGATTACGACCAGCTCCGGGCATCGGGCCTTGATCGCGCGAACGGCCTGCTGCACGATGCCGTCTTTCCGCAATAGGCGGAGGTTGCCTGCTCGTCCTTTTCCTTCGGAATGCCGAAGAGCAAGACCGCTTGCAGCCCGAGATCGCTAGGCGCGCTGCGCTTCCTCGGCGACTTCCGCGAGCGCGAACTGAAAAACTCCGGGCATGCTCGCGATCGGTTTCCGCGCTCGCGATGCGTTCGCTGACAAAAAGAGGCAAAACGAAGTCGTGCGCGCTGAGCTTTGTCTCGCGAACGAGATTTCGCAGGCCGGCGCTGCGCCGCAAGCGGCGCGGCCGATGAACCAATTTCCTCACCGGCCGAGGCTAAGCGTTACGCCAAGGGTCGCAAGCTCGCCGCACGGACGAGTCGAGTCCAACTGGAGGACTTGACGCGGCCGAGCGTTCCAGATAGCGGCTGAGGGGCAGGACTTCAATGAATGCGCGCGGCTCGCAAACGGACGACCGACTTATTTGTTGGTCGATATCAGCAATTCCTACACGAAGCTTGCTTTCGCCACCGAGGGAACGGTCTGGCCAGCCGATGCGCCGTCCGACGAATGAACTTACGGTTGGCTGTCCTGCGACGGATTTTGCGGGCCGAAGCGTCGAGACCATCGTCGTTTCTTCAGTCGTGCCGCGAAAGAACAAGGTGGTCGCGGCGGCGGCGGGTTCTGACGCGTCTGCTTTTCCTAAGTCCGGGGCTTGATCTTGGGCGTCGGGATTGACTACCCGGCGCCGCGATCGATCGGCGCCGACCGGCTCGCGAACGCCGCCGCGGTGGCGCAATTATATGGTTATCCGGCGATCGTCGTCGATTTCGGGACCGCGGTGACTTTCGATGTTGTCTCCGCTGGCGGCGATTACGTGGGTGGAGTCATTGCGCCGGGTTTGGAGGCCATGACCAGTTTTCTCTACGATCGGACTGCGTTGCTGCCGAAATTGAGTCTGCGCGAGCCGGTGCGCGGCGATTGGGAAAACCACGCGTGAGGCGATGATGTCTGGCGCGGTTTTCGGTTATCGCGGCCTGGTCCGCGAAATTCTTATGCGCGTCAGTCGCGAGAATTTTCCCCGGCGCAAACCGAGAATCGTCGCGACCGGGTGGTTATGCGCAATTGATCGCGCGAAGAGCTGCCCGAGATCGGTGCGGTGCATCCGAACCTGACGCTGGAAGGTTTGCGGATCATTGCCAATCGCAACATCGGAGAACCATCCGCTCGATGAACACGAAGATCGCAATCGGGATCGACTTTGGTGGGACCAGCGTAAAACCCGGGCGTCGTTTCCGGAAGGGAAATCATCGCCCGGTCCCAGCCGATCCCAACGCGCCAGCATGACGGCGCCGATAGCCTGCTGGCCGCTGTTTTTCGGGAGGTCGCAATCCTGCGCGAGCAACATCCCGAGGTTTGCGCTCTCGGGGCCGGACTTCCCGGAATCATTGACGGACTCAATGGTAGCGTGCGGGAGCTCTCGAATGTGCCCGGCTGGCGCGACGTCCCGTTGGCCGCGTTGCTCAGAGAAGAGACCGGCCTGCCCTCGATCATCGAAAACGACGCGAACGCCATGGCCTACGCAGAATGGCGATTCGGCGCGGGCCGGGATCGCCGGAACGTGATCTGCATGACGCTTGGAACCGGCGTGGGCGGCGGTTTGATTTTGGACGGAAAATTATTTCGAGGCAGCCAGCTCGGCGCCGGGGAAATCGGCCAAATGATCATCGAGCCGCGGGGCGTTCCGGGCCAATACGGGAATTTCGGCGCGTTGGAAAAATATGTTGGCAACCGGCAGATCGCCGAGCGCGCCCAAAGGGCTTATGCGGCGGCCGGCATCGTACCGCACGAACGAGGAACTCACGCCGCTATTCCTGGAAAAGGCCGCGCTGGGTGGGGACGAAATTGCCGCGAAGCTCTGGGACGATATCGGATTCGAAATCAGGCATCATGCTCACCAACATCGTCTGGTTGCTCAACCCGGATCGGATTGTTATTGGCGGGGGCGTCGCGAAAGCGGGTCCACTGCTTTTCGAGCCGATCAAGCGCACGATCCGCGAGCGGACTTCCGCGGTCTTTCACGAGAATCTCGAGGTGGTTCCAGCGGAATTGGGGAATGATGGAGGTATGATCGGCAGCGCCGCGCTGGCCATCGACGGCAGCGGAACGTTCAGCGACTTGACATCGGTTCCGGCCGTTTTTTGTGACATTCCGGTAAAAAAAAGCGTTTTCGCGGGTAAAACGGCAAAATTGACTTGTCAGCAGGCTCGCAAATCGCTTCCATACGCTCCGGCATGAACATTCGTAAATTCGCGACGATCACGGTTTTAGTTCTCAGTTCCTTTGCGGCGACTAATGTCGCCCCCACCAAAGCGGAACTTGAGTCGATGTACGACAAGGCATTTCGCGAATTCAATGCCAACAATTATCCGCAGGCGTTGAAGGAACTCGACGCGATCGACGCGCGTCAGCCTGATCTGGCTGAATCGCAAAACCTGCGCGGCGTTATCCTGATGCGGCAGGCGCGATTACGACCAAGCCGAGGTGGCGCTGCAAAAGGCTCTCGCGACCGATCCGAAATTTTGGAACGCGCGCTTCAACCTGGCCGAGATCCCATTTTTGCGAAAAGACTGGGCGGAAGCGCGGAAGCGTTTCGACGCCCTGCTCCAGGGAAACGCCGCCGAGTTGCAAGGCGACGCGGCGCAACTGATCCAATACAAGATCCTGTTGACCTATCTCCTTCAGGGCAATGAGAACATGGTGGATTCCATTCTCGCCAAGTTCGAGCTTTCGCCCGACACGCCGGCGGCGAATTATTCCAACGCCGCCATCGCTCTGCAGCATAAGAATGAAAAGGAAGCGAAGGATCTCCTGGCCGCCGCGGAGAAGAATTTCTCGCCGCAACTGAACAAGCTTTTCGCCGAGTCGCTCTATGAAGTGGGCTGGCTGCAAAAACCGGTCGGGCAAACGCGCGCGGCCCTCGAACTGACTTCGGCGGCGGATCGCGCGGCGAAGGCCAAGGCGCTTTCGACCGAGAAGTACGAACAGGCCGAACAAGCTTTTCAACAACGCGATCTGACGGCGGCCCGCCGTTTGGTGGATGAGGCTGACGCGGCGGATCCGAATCAAGCAGCGACCATCAACCTGCGCGGTGAAATTCTTCTGGCGCAAAAAGACTTCGACGGCGCGGACGCCGCCTTTAAACAGGCGGTAAAACTCGATCCGAAACTCTCCGAGGCGCACTACAACATTGCGCAAATCCCGTTCAAGAAAAAGGAATACGCGAAGGCGCGCGATCGTTTCGAAGCACTTTTTGCCGCCACCACACCGGCGCCGGGCGCCGACAAGAACCAAACGTCGCAAATCATTAAGTTCAAAATCTATCTGACGCTGCTGCTCGAAGGAAAAGACAGCCGGGCGCAGAAGATGATGGAGCAGTTCCAATTTACCGGCGACACGCCGGCGCTCGTATTACGCTCAGGCGGCCTGGGAGTTTAAACATAACAACACGGCCAAGGCCAACGACTGGATTGTCTCGGCCCGGAAGATCTATTCGCCGGCTCTGAATTATGTCTTCGCCGACTCTTTCTACGACCTTGGGTGGCTGAATCAGGCGACTGCTCCCGCGACCGCTTCGACGGAAATCGCGAAAGTTGAACCGCCTCCGCCTTCGGTCGAACCCACCCCACTCACGTCAGCCCTTGTCGCGGCTAATAAGTCCGCCAAGCAACCAACCGAAATCGCCCCCCAGAAGTTACCTGCGACGGCCCCGGGGACAGAGACGACGAGCACGATCGCAAAGAACGATAAAACTGTTGCGGACCCCGCCTCCTCTCCGACGGTCGAGATGCCGGTCGCTTCGAACGCGCTGCCGGCGGAGACCCGCGCCCCGCTTCCGCGTGAACCTGAGCAGATCCCTGCCACGGGCCCCGCTTCCGCGGCAGCCTTGACGCAGCAGAGTCGCCGAGAAAGAGGAGGCCGCGCCCGTCGCTTCCACGCCCGCCACGGTCCTCGCGCCAGCCACCGTCCAGCAATGGGCCCAGCCGGTTAGCGCAGCGATCGCTGGCAACTCGCAGACATTCTTCATCAGCGGTCTGCTTTTGGCCGGCTTTGCCATTATCGGATGGGTTATTTACTCCGAAGTGCGGCGTCGCATGAGCGTTTCCATGTATCGTTCGCCCGCGCCCGCCATGGGCCCAAGTTTCGATGAGGTTGAGCCTGAGACGAAGGCGGTGAAAATTGCCGCCCCGAGCCGGCTCGCCGGCGGACCGCCGCAGGTTTCCCTCCAGCTCAAGGCGTCAGAGCCATCAGTGCGGCGTGCCGCTGTTCCTTTCGGGAAAATGAGCCGTCCTTTTGGAGCGGGCGCGACTGCAGCCGGAAACGGCACGGTGGTCGAGAATTTTGTTCCTCGGGAAATCACTCCAGTTCGGCAACCGGAACAAATGTTCAGACCGGTGCCTCAGCCGATCACGGAGACAGCGCCTGAGCCTTTCGTGGCTGCGGAGACCCAATCTGGCGTCGATTCAGTGCCGGCCGTTCTTCCCGAAGTGCCGAAACTGGCCTCCGCTCCGGAATGGGAATTTGCTCCAGTCCAAACCGAATCGACCGACCGTTTTGAAGACGTCGCTCCCGCGGCGTCAGAAGTGTCGATGGTGGCGGACGCACCCGCGCACTTCGATGCGCCGTCCACATTTGAAATGCCGACGCCCGTCGAAGCCGTGAGCGAGCCGGTCGCATTTGAAATGCTGGAGCCTATCGAAGCGGTGAGCGAGCCGATCACATTTGAAACGGTGGAGCCCGTCGAAGCTGTGGGCGAGCCCATCGCATTTGAAACGGCGGAGGCCGTCGAAGCCGTGAGTGAGCCGATCGCATTTGAAACGCCCGCATTCTTCGAAACGGTGAGCGAGCCCGTTCCGCATGCCAGCGGAGACTTTTGCGGAACCCGTGGCCGCGCCAGCAGAAAATTTCCGGACGGAAATAGAACCAGTTGCACAAGGTCAACCCATCCCTTATCAAGTTCCCGCGTTTTCAACCGATGCACCCATGGCCGAAATTACGAAACCCGAGCCGGAATCCCTTCCGACGCAACTGCCCGAAAGGGCGATTGCGGGAGTTGGCGGACTCCGTCATTCGGTCGAGTCTCCCTCTTTCGCGCCTCAAGTTATTTCCACCGAACCCTTAGCTCAGCAGCCAACAACACCAGCCACCATGCCTCAACCGATCCAACCAACACCCGCTCCAATCCGAACTGCTCCAATGACTGGGGCCGGTCCGCAGCCTCAACCAGCCAGCGGCATGCATACCGCCGTTCAACTCACTTTCTCGTTTGAGATCGCATCGATGCAACTCACTCCGAGTTTCAAGATGGGCGCGCTCCAGCTAAAGCCGACCTCGAAAATCGTCACGATGCGCCTTGCTCCTTCGCAGCAACCGCAGCCGGCGATGAATCTTCAGGTCACGTTCGAGATCGCCACCGTGCAACTCGCGGGCAACGCGCTCGGCATGATCCGCCTGACTCCATCACAACAGCAACGCCCGAGCGTAATCAGCTCGCCTTCCTTCAATGTGGCGGGTCTGCAGCTTCTGTCCGGCGCGGACAGCGGCGCCGTTCAAATCACGCCGTCGCAGCAGGGACAGGCCTCAGTCCATGTGACGGGCCGGTTCCAAATCGCGACCGTCGAATTCTCGCCCTCCTTCGAGATTGCTTCGATCGTTCTGAATTCCACGTCGAAGAATGTTTCGGTGCAATTGCCGGGCGCAGGCCCCAGCGCCGTCGAGGGCGCGCCGGTTTTCGAAATCACCAACGTCCAACTGGGCGGAAGTGGCGAGATCGGAATCATGCAGCTCAACGCGCAGGGCGCGGCTCCGAAACCGGCCTAGGATTTCTTCAATTCAATCTTGCAGGCGAGGAGGCATTTGCCTCCTCGTTCTGCGTACGGGATCAAGAAGCGGCGGTCGCAACCGCTGGCTCTTGGGTCGGCGGTTTCATGCCGCCGCTCCTTGGTTACCTCTTCGCGAACCGGCCGCGATTGAGCGATCGTAGTTGAGCAGGCAGGAATTCGCCGTCCCGCCGAATGAGCTTCCCGTCGAAGTAAACTTCTCCTCCGCCGTAATCGGGTCGCTGGATGTTGACCATGTCCCAATGGACCTGGCTCCGGTTTCCATTGTCGGCGTCTTCGTAGGCCTGCCCGGGGGTAAAATGGAACGAGCCCGCGATTTTCTCGTCGAAGAGGATGTCGCGCATCGGATGCAGAACGTACGGATTGAATCCAAGCGAAAATTCCCCGATGTAGCGCGCGCCCGGATCCGAATCGAGAATCTTGTTTAGTTTCTCGGTTTGGTTGCTCGTGGCCTTCACGACCTTCCCGTCGCTGAACTCGAGCCGGATGTTGTCGAAGCCGATCCCCTGGTAAATCGTGGGCGCGTTGAACAGAACGTGGCCCTGGACGGAATCCTTGACCGGACAACTGAATACTTCGCCGTCCGGAATATTGCGATCGCCTCCGCAAATCACCGCGCCGATGCCCTTGATGCTGAAGCGCAAATCGGTCCCGGGGCCTTTGATCTCGACGCGATCCGTTTTGTCCATGAGCTTCTTGAGCGCCTTCATGCCCGGCTGCAACTTGCGATAATCGAGGGTGCAGACATCGAAATAGAAATCTTCGAACGCCTCCGAGCTCATCCCGGCGAGTTGCGCCATCGAGGAGGTGGGCCATCGCAGCACCACCCATTTCGTTTTCTGGACCCGGTGGTCGTTCACCGGCCGCATTTTCTTCGCGACCAATTTCATTTGCTCCGGCGGGACGTCCGATAATTCCGTGATGTTATGGCTGCCGCGAATCGCGATGTAAGCGTCCATCTTCTTCATCCGGGCCAGTTCGTGGATCGCGGTCAGGTTCAGTTGCCGCTCGGTGGCGTTGAGCGCGAGTTCCCGATTGACGCGGGCATGCTGGATTTGGGCGAAAGGAATTGCGCCCGCTTTTCGCGCCGCGCGGACGAGTGCAACCGTCATTTCGTCCGGCACGTCGAATGTTTCGATCAGAACGGTTTCGTTCCGCTTCAATCTGGTCGAATACTCGACAAGAACTTTTGCGAGCTTATCAAAGCGCGAGTCATGCATAGAGGATAATGATTCCATCGGCGATGCCGGATGCAACCTTGCTACGCGGCTCTTACCAGTTTCGCTGCGAAGGCGCCATCGAATCCATTCCGAAATGGAAGCAGCGAAACCTGCTCGACAAATTTCAGGAAAGGAAATTCCTGCGTGATGGCCTGGACGACTTCTTCATTCTCGTCCGGTTCGATGCTGCATGTGCTGTAGACCAAGACGCCTCCGATCTTGAGCAACGGAATTGTCGCGCGGAGAATGCGGAGTTGCTCCTCGCGCATTCGCGAGAAATCCGTTCGGAAGTCAATCGCCAGCGAAGGTCCACGCGGCGGCGCATCACGCCCGTATTGCTGCACGGTGCGTCGACCAGGATCCGATCGAAGGAAGAAAGCGCCGCGGCGTCCGGCAGCGGGTCCGCCGCTGGTCCAGTCATGCTGCGCGAATCGGGCAATCTCGACGCCGAGACGCTCCAAATTATCCCGCAGCGTTCCGATTCGGCCCTCGTCGCGATCGCAGGCCATAATGGCGCCCTGGTTTTTCATCAACTCAGCGAGATATCCCGTCTTCCCGCCGGGCGCGGCGCAGGCGTCGAGCATATTTTCACCCGGCGTGGGATCGAGCAAGCATGCAGGCGGCCGCGGTGCTCGGATCCTGAATGTAGCAGTGCCCGCTAGCGAGTGCGTCGTCCGGAACGCCCGTCAGATGGACGAAATTGGCCGGGACGCCGTCCCGCACTTGCGGGCTCCGGTCGGTACAGCCGGCCGACTTGATCTCTGAGAGAAACTCCTCGTCCGAAATCTTGAGACGATTGATCCGGGCGTAAATCGGAGCCGGGCGGTTGTTCCACTCGCAAAGAGCCGCCGTGTTTTCCGCGCCGAAGTTTTCGCCTCCAGCGATCAATCAGAAATTGAGGATGCGAGGTCTCTAACGCTGAGATCCTGCTCGGCCCGCCTTTTCCACGAGCTCCTCTTTTCCGCGGACGGCGTTGCGCAGGACAGCGTTGACGAGAGATCGATTCCTTGCGGCCGGCGAGTTCGACGGTTTCGTAAACGGCCGCGTGCTCCGGAGTCTTCGAGGAGAAAAAGTTGGTAGAGGCCGAGGCGCAATAGGTCGCGCGCGTCATCGATCCAGACGCCCGGATCTGAGCGATCCGATCCAGAAATCGAGCAGGCTCAGGTTGCGGAGGATCCCGTAGAACAGTTCGGTGGTGAAGGCGCGGTCCGGAGCCGGTGAGGTCGCTCGAGCGCAACAGCCGCGCCAGAATCGAGTCGGCAAATTGTTCGCCGGTTCGCCACTCTCGCAGGGCAGCGAGGGCGACTCCGCGGGAGCTGAATTCCGAACGCATGCTTCTTGGGTGGATTCGAGCGACGGAGCGCGCGATCCACCTCAGTGCGGCTTCACACTTGCGCGCCCGATGGAATGGTAGTGAAAACCGAGCTTGGCCATCGTCTCGGGATCGAACAAGTTGCGCCCGTCGAAAATAATCGGCGTCGTCATCTTCGCCTTCACGATTGCGAGATCGACGTTGGCGAATTCCGCCCACTCCGTGGCGACGATCAAGAGCCTCGGCGCCTTCCACCGTCTCGAGCGCGGATTGGGCAAACTTCGCGCCGGCGATCGCTTCCACTTCGCGCGCCTTTTCCATTCCTTTCGGATCGTAGGCGGTCACGTGCGCTCCCTCCTTCAACATGTCCGACACGAGCTCGATCGCGACGGACGATCGGAGGTCGTCGGTGTCCGGTTTGAAGGCGAGGCCCCAGACCGCGATTTTCTTGTCGCGCAAAACCCAGAGCGTTTCCCGGATCGATTTCAGAAACCGAGTCTTTTGGTCCGCGTTGATCCGCTGGACTTCCTTCAGCAGGTTGAACGGCACGCCCAGCTGATCGCAGATCGTGATGAACGCGGCGATATCCTTTGGAAAACAGGAGCCGCCGTAGCCGATCCCGGCGTTGAGAAAACTCCGGCCAATCCGGCGATCCATGCCGATCCCGTCCGCGACTTTCTCCATGTCCGCTCCGCTGGCCTCGCAGATCGCGGAGACCGCATTGATGTAGGAAATTTTTAAGGCCAGGAACGAATTCGCCGCATGCTTGATCAACTCGGCGCTGTTGATATCGGTCACGAGGATCGGCGCCATGAATGGCTCGTAGACCTTCTTCATCAGGTCGATGGCGTGCTCGCTCTGCGCCCCGATCACGATCCGGTCCGGGTGCATCAAGTCGGCCACCGCGCAGCCTTCGCGCAAGAATTCGGGATTGCTGACCACGTCGAATTCGGCGCCATGGCGATTGTAGCGCTTGATGGACTCGCGAACCTTTTCGCCCGTTTTGACGGGGACCGTGCTCTTGTCCACGATCACGCGATAACTCGTCAGAACGCCGGCGATTTCGCGGGCGACTTTTTCGATAAAGCTGAGATCGACGCTGCCGTCCGGCTGTTGTGGAGTCGGCACGGCGATGAAGACAATCTGCGAGTTCTCGACGCCATCCTGAATGCTGCCGGTGAAGCGAAGCCGCTGAGCCGAAACATTCCGGTGAATGACTTCCTCCAGGCCGGGTTCGTAGATGGGCACCTTGCCTGCCTGAAGGGACTCTACTTTTCGTGGATCGTTATCCACGCAGATGACGTTATGGCCGACGTCGGCAAAGCAGGCGCCGGTGACGAGACCGACATAACCGGAACCGATGATCGAGATATCCATGGCGGGTGAAATTATGCTGCAGCTTAGGCGCGGCGCGTGAAAGAACCGGCAAAGCGCGCAAATTGCAATCGAGAGAGCGCCACGTTGCTTATTGAGTTTGATCCGCTCCGGCCGGATCGAAGTTCAGATCGAAGCCAAGTTTAGGCATCGCTTTCAGGGTAAAGGTCAGGAGCACGCCATATTCCTTTACTCCGCCGTTATCACGGATGATGGCGCCTACCGACGCCACCCAACTCGTTAGGTCGCGATAGATCGAGTAGCGCTGCTGTTCCAGAATGCCGGTAGTCCCTTCGTATTGCTCCTGGATGCCGATGCCCCAGTTATCGTTAAAGCGATAATAACCGCTCAGGACATAGAGGCTGCTGTTGTCGAAGAAAGGGTTCTGATTCAGATAACGGTGTCCAAAACTGACCTGGAGATTTGCGATTGGCTGGATGCTCACGCTCGTGTTCACTTCAGTGAATCCCTTCTCGAACACGGGCACCTGCGAGGAGATTCCGAAGGAAGCCCAAGGCACGGGCGTGAAGTTGATTTTGTTAAAGAGGTTGGAGTATTGCGTCTTGTCGAACGGGTTGTCGAAATTCACGTCGATATAGGTTTCCAAATCCATCCAGCTGACGGTCAGATCGTCCCGGCGGGTTTGCAGCCGGTTACGAACACCCAGCCGCCCGATGGTCCAGTTGTCGATCGAATCGATGGTGGTGAACTGCGGAAAGTCGATCGGCCGCAACTGGGTGGAAGGCTGAAGGCGATCGAACTGCAAGATAGCAACGGGGTTTGGCTCGGAGCTCGAGACCCAGGAAAAATTCGTGAACGGTTGGATAATATGCCGCAAACCGTCGAGTCCCAGGCTCCGGCTTTGCGCATTTTCCCATTCGCGCGAGATCTTAAACGAAGATTCTACGCCAGCGTTCACCACTGTTCGGAACGTGCTCTCCCCAAATTGCACGGGTTGCTTGAGATCCACGCGTCAGGAAATCAGGCATGAACGGGTTGTCATTGGGAATGAGAAGCGTCTTTCGCGCGTCCCGCGTCTCGTCGTAGTAGGTGGCGCGGAAACCGACCCGCGGCACGACCGAAAGCCAGCCGAAATAGGTGTTCGGGTAGAGAAACTGGTGAAAGGAATCGAGCCGCAGCGTCCCATAATTTTGGAAACCGGAATCAGCCGCGAATTGACGCCGGAGATTGGCCATACCTGTCTCGCCCTCGTAAAAGATCGGCCCTCCAAACAGAGGAGTCCGGTTTACGTCGAGCACCACTTCGGGAAGCCGCTCGGTCGCCTCGAAGAAATCATTGGCTTGGAAACGGGCGATGGCCGTGAGCGTGTAAATCGGATTTAATTTGGTCACCGCCACGACGTTGTCGGGCTTCGGGTCGAGCTGAAATTCGCTCTGGTAAAAATCCTGCAAGAGGAATTCGTCACTTAGCTTTGTAATGTTGGCGATGCCATAGACATCCTCGGCAAAATTCGTCCGGTCTTGGATCGAAACCCGGTAACGATCCTTCGGCACCCCCTCACGCATCTCCGAGGTGCGATTGATGTTGGGATTTGAATCGCGCAGAAAATAGGTGCGCAGTCTGGCCCAACTCGTCTTGTTTTGCCCGTAACGAATATCCGGTTCGAACCCGAGCGCCAACCCGCGCCGCGAACGATAATCCAGCCGGATTTGCGCCTTGATGTCGTCGGTAATGGGCATGGCGACGCGGAAGAGAAGTGACGGTCCCCAGGAGCTCAAATACGCGGGAGAAACCATGTAGCTGAAGGCGTCGTTCAGCGATTGGTACATATACGGCCACCAGAAAATGGGAACGTTCTTGACGTAGAACGTGACGTTCTGAAAGACCACCCGATCCTGTTCGTAGATTCGAACAGTCTTGGCCTGCAGCCGAAAATCCGGGTTGGACGAATCGTGTGTCGTGAAGGTGCCCTTCGAGACAAGAAAAGCTCCTTCGGAGATAGTAGTGACCTTTTCACCCCCCACGAGGTAGGGGGACTTGTCGGTCCGCATCTCGACCGCCTGAATCTGCTTGGTGTCGATATTGTAAATCGCGCGGTCGCCGATAAAAAGACCGGTCGCGCGATAAATTCGGACATGGCCCTCGGCGAGAACCTCGCGGGTCTTCGGGTCGTATCGCGCAGAATCAGCAGTAGATATCGCTATCTCCGGCATGGATGGCTACATTGCCGTGAGCGGTGGCTATCCCATCCTGGTAATTCGTGTCGCCGGTGGCGGTGATTTCGATCGGCTGCTTCGGCGAAACCATCTCCGCCGGGGCCAGCGACGCCGCGCAAAAAAGGCCAAAAACAGGCAAAAGCAGCTTACGCATGGCGGATGCCGAAGCTACCGGAGCCAGAGGCAGTTGCAAAGGCAAAAGCAGGGACGCGCGAGGGCAAATGGGCGATTTGACGAGGCCGGCGGGCGGTTGAGACCTTAGTTCTTTGACAACCGCAGGCCAGCGACCTGCTGACTTAATCCGCAAACGGAGATGAGGCGTGGCGAAGTTGCCCGTTCGGTTCTTGCCCCCGCCGGCACCGTTTGAGTGTGGAGACACTGAGCGCCGCAGATGGTTTGCCAGAGCCCGCTCGCACCGACGCTTTCGCCAAGGGCACGCTTAGGCGCATAAACTTGCGCGCCAGGACAATTTCGCCGCGCAGCCGCGTCTTCAACGGCGTCGATAAAAGTGCCGTTCGCGCTAGCAATGACCAGATCTATCTCGCCTTCACAAAGCTCCGTGAAGATCTTTTCTACCGAAGCGCCAGCTTCACTCTGCTTGCGGAAATTTGTTCCGGCCGCGATCTTCTCAAGGCGAATGTCACCGCTCCGGCTGAGCAAGACCGCTCCTGCTCCCTCGCTCAGGATTGTTCCTCGCGCCGGCATCCCGAAGGGTTCGAGCGGAGGCTCCGCTCGCAGGAGTCGCCATTTGCGGTAGGCATCGCAGAGCAGCCAGTCGGCTTCTTCGGCGCCAACTACGAGACAGCGATCGATAGCCTTGCTCGCCATCAAGTCTTCCGCCATTTTCAACGCTAGAACTCCGACTGCGCCATCGCCCACGAGGGTGTAACTCGCGCCGCTGATTCCAAGGACGGCGGCCAAATGGCTGGCAGGTGCGTTAAAAACCGTCTCGGGGAAGAGCAGGGGGCTGGCGGCTTGGGCGCCCGACTCAACGATCTCGTGATAAAAGCGCTTGGTATAAATGACGCCGCCGTTGGAAACGGCGAAGATCAACGCAGTCCGCGCGGCCGCTTCGGCGTCGAGCTTCAACTTGGCGTCTTCCAGCGCAGCTAATCCCGCGATCACGGCGAATCGCGAAATCGCACTGGATCGTCGCAGGCGCGGATGCGCGGGCGCCCGCGCGGTTGCTTCAGCCGGAACGGGGAAAACGGGATAAGCGCGTCCCAGCGGACTCGAAATGGATTCGACCGAGGCGGTCTCGCCATTGAGCAGCCGGTCCCAGACGCCGGTCAGATCGCTCCCGAGCGGTGTCACCCAACCCATGCCTTCGATTCCCAGGCTCATGTTTCGATCGCCCGCATGATCACGGAAGCATTCGTGCCTCCGAAGCCGAAGGAGTTCGACAGGACGGTGCGCAGGTTGGCGGGCTGGGAGCGATTCGCGATGACGTTCAGGTCCAGTCCGGCATCTCCGCTCCGGAAATTGATGTTCGGAGGCAGGAATTGATTCTGCAATGCGAGAATGCTGATGATCGCTTCAATCGCCCCGGCCGCACCCAGCGAGTGGCCCATCATTCCCTTGGTGGAACTGACGGCGACACCATCGAACAACTCCGCGATCGCTTTGCCTTCCGCAGCGTCATTGAACGGCGTGGCCGTTCCGTGCGCGTTGATGTAATCGATCTCCCCGGCGGCTATTCCCGCGCTCTGCAATGCGCCTTCCATCGCCTGGCGCGGCCCGATGCCGGACGGGTTCGGCTGGGTGAGGTGATGATTATCCGTCGAAATGCCGTAACCAATTATCTCGGCCACGACGTTTGCACCGCGGGTCCGGGCCGAGTCGAAATTCTCCAGCAAAAGAATCGCCGCGCCTTCGCCGATGACCAATCCGCTCCGTTCGCGATCGAACGGCCGGCATCGGTCCGGGGTCGAGGCCTGGAGCGCATCGAACCCGACAAAGACCAGCTCCGAGAGGGCGTCGTATCCGCCCGTGAGGACGCGTTCGTAGCGGCCTGATCGGATGCATTCAAACGCATGCCCAATGGCGTTGGTGCCGGAGGCACAGGCATTCGCAATGACCTGGCAGGGGGCGGAGAGGCCGAACGCCTCCTGCGCATCCATAACGGGCTTTTGCGGCGTGTAATTGGCGATCAGCGTCGCCGCCCGGCGCCTGGAGGCCCCACCCCCTTTTAAGCCGCGATAATACTCTTCGCCGAAGGTCATGCCGCCGCTGGTTGTGCCCACCACACTAAGCTGGGGGTCGAACCCGGGGGCTTGGGCCAGCGCTTCGCCCAAGGAGAGAATCATCATTTGGGCGACGCGGTGCAGCCGCTCCGAGCGGAGCTGAGGCGCCCCAGCGCCAATGAGACGCGCATCGGCCACTTGCCCGGCGGTCTTGCACCGGCAGTGCTCGACCGGGAAGCGGGTCACAGACGAAACGCAATCCCGCCCTTCGCGCAGGGCTGCGAGGGTCTCGCCCAAGCCATAGCCCAGCGGGCTCACGATGCCCGTCGCAATGACGGCCACGCGGGCGGCGTTAAGTTGTTGGTTTATCGGGGAATTTTCAGGCATTTTCACGGGTGGCGCGCACCCTCGATTCTATTTGCTTTCGCGGGCAAAAGCCTCTACTAATCACGCCGAAAAGAAAACGGAGGCTCGGTGCGTTGGTAGATTGTCAGTTGAGTTGTTCAGTGGCGATTTGAAATCCGATGAGCGGGAACAGTGACCTGGCGGCGTTTTCCACAGTAAACTCAGATGGGAACTAAATTATACGTAGGAAATCTTTCCTTCAACACGACCGAAACTGATCTTCAGGATCTTTTCGCTCAGGCGGGACCAGTACAAGAGGTCACGTTGATGCAGGATAAGTTCACCGGTAAATCGCGCGGCTTCGCCTTTGTCACCATGACAACGGAAGCAGATGCCCAAAAGGCGATTACGGAATTCAATGGCAAGACAGTCGAAGGCCGGCCTTTGACCGTAAACGAAGCGCGCCCCCGTGAAGCTCGCCCGCCTGGTGGCGGACGCAGCGGCGGTTACGGTGGTGGCGGCGGCGGTTATGGCGGTGGCGGTGGCGGTGGCGGCTATGGTGGCGGCGGTGGGGGCTACGGCGGCGGCGGCAGTGGCGGTGGACGTCGCGACAGCGGCGGTGGAAACCGGCGCGGTCGATAAGCCCGCGCGTTTGCGCGCCAAATTTTTGCTTTTGTAGGGCGGGGTCGGTGACCCCGCCGGTCGAACCGCGCACCCATGTGAGTTTGCGTGCCGGAGCGCTATTGGCGGGGCCGGGCATCCCGCTCCCAAGATGAGATTCTCGCACAAAGTCTCGAAGCTCACGCAGCCTCTGACCTACCGGCGCGCCTGGCGGCGCGCCGAGCGCTTCATTCATCCATTACCGCTTGCGCCCCTCCTGGCAACGCTCGACCAAGCCCGGCTCACCGAACTCCGGACCGGCTATGCCGCGTCCGCCGAGCATTACGCTAAGTACGCCGATGTCCCGCGTTGGCTCCGCCTGAATATTGCCCGCGCGCAGGA
The DNA here is from genome assembly GCA_963850015.1 of uncultured Verrucomicrobiae bacterium. Lineage (GTDB taxonomy): Bacteria > Verrucomicrobiota > Verrucomicrobiia > Chthoniobacterales > UBA10450 > AV80. Next base: position 2,242,938 of record CAWKJF010000002.1, on the reverse strand, counting down.
CCTAAAATTGCACCGGGACCCGGCGCAATCGGTTCTCGACCTTGGTTGCGGAGGCGGGTTCTTCCTTTTCATCCTTCAGCAACTTGGACACTCGTGTTTGGGTTTGGATATCGACGAGTATCCTACTCTTCACGGAGCTGCTCGAATTGTTTCGAGTCGAGCGCCGGGTCTGGACGATTCGCCCTCACGAGCCACTGCCGGATCTGGGCCGAAAGTTCGACCTGATCACCGCTTTCTCGATCGACTTTAATCGAGAAAGCAAACGCGACTGGTGGTGGGGCCCATCGGAGTGGGCTTTTTTCCTGGACGATCTCAAGCGGCAGCTCAACCCCGGCGGTCGCATTTTTCTCGGCCTCAATCCCAAGGAAGACGGCGAATATTACACTCCCGAGTTACGGGAGTTTTTTCTCGATCGAGGTGCATCGGTCGAAAGGGAAAACGTCCTGTTTGCGCGTCCCTGAATGGAGAGACGTGGTGGCCCGCCGGCCGCGGCCCGTGGCAAAAAATGGCCCCCGCCACGGCTAAAAGGCCGGTGCCGCGCGAACTACGTGGTGAATAGAAGCCAACTCAACTTATTGCCGTAAAGGAGCCACTCGTATGCCTGACGAAAATCAACAATCCACTGACACATCGGGTTCATCACCTGGGAACATCGAGATTCCACCCATCTCGAAACAAACCGCGGGAGCGGCAACCGGTGCTGTGCTCGGAAGCATCGCTGGTCCGGTGGGCGCAGTCGTTGGCGGCGTAATCGGGGCGCTTGCAGGAAGAGCTGCTTCTCGTCCTTCGACCGCGCCGAAGGTCAAGAAAGCCGTCAAGAAGGTCGTGGCGAAGGCCAAGGCCGCAACGAAACAGACAAGCTCGAAGACCGGCGGCAAGAAAGCCTCGAAGAAGGGCGCGGCGAAGAGCCGCGGCAAAACGGCGAAAACCAAGGCCCCGCAAAGCACGGCCCAGAAGAGTTCAAAATCGAAGGGCAGCGCAGCGCGGCGCGCAAAGTCGTCCACGTCAAAGAGCGCGGCGAAGTCCAAGGGCAAAAGCAAAGGCAAAAAAGCCTCGGCCGCCCGCAAGAGCGGCGGCAGTAAGGGCAAGAAGCGTTAGAAACGCGCCTTGAATTCTGGTGCGGCCGGCTTCGGCGCCATGCTAAGGTCGGCGCCTGAGCGAGCGCCCGCCGAAGAGGTGCGTAGTGCGGAGTCGGATGTCGCCGCGCACAACGCTGGCTTCAGGAAGGAGCTTGGGCTTTTTTACCTGCCTTCCGTCCCCGTTGTCATTTATCTGCACGCTCAAGCCGGGGCCGCCGTGGTGGCTGCGCCTCGTCGCCGCCTAGACTTTTCTCATGACGCTGCTGCTTTACGTCACGCTCTCAGTCTTTCCGATCAGCGAGGTGAAAAGCAATTTCTCCTTCACGCTCAGATCGCGGCCGTGATCGTTGCCGCCAATATCGTCGGCGCGGGGATTGTTGTCGCTGCACGCGCGAAACGCGAGCGGGCGCGTTGAGAACGTAGCTGCAGGAAATGGGCAGGACTGGATTCGAACCAGTGAAGGCGTAAGCCAGCGGATTTACAGTCCGCCCCGTTTGGCCACTTCGGTACCTACCCGTATGCTGGCAAGGCGAGCGTTGATATAGGCTCGGGCGCTCGGAGTCGCAAGTCTTTTGCCCGGAGTTGCGAACCGAGGAAGCGCTCCTTGGTCAGAAGAATTCCGCGATCGATTCGGCGACGTAGCGCTGCGCTTCGCGCGATAATTCGGGATAGATCGGCAGGGCCAGCGTTTCGCGCGCGGCGCGCTCGGTTTCCGGAAAATCCCCCGCGCGATGACCGAGGTAGGTGAAGGCCTTCTGCTCGTGCAGCCCGAGCGGATAATAAATGGCCGTCCCGATTTCTTTGCGCGTCAAATGTTCCCGAAGCGCATCGCGCTGCGGAGTGCGGATGACATATTGGTGGTAGATGTGGTGGTTCGTCAGGCCGCGGTCCCGGAACGGTTCCGCGGGCAGCTCGATCCGGCTCGTTAGGTCGAGCCGCTGGAATTCTTCGCGGTAAAAATCCGCCACTCCGCGCCGCGCGGCCGACCAGCCATCCAAGAACGGCAACTTCATACCCAGGACGGCCGCCTGCATTTCATCCAGCCGGAAATTGCCGCCGATGAAATGATGGTAATAACGGGGTTCCATCCCGTGCTGACGACAGACCCGGAGGCGTTGTGCGAGAGCGTCATCCCGGCATATGACCATTCCCGCGTCGCCGGCAGCGCCAAGGTTTTTCGAGGGATAAAAGCTGAAATAGCCAATCTCGCCCATGGCGCCGGCCTTCGCGGTCGCGCCACCAAACGGATATTCGGCGCCGATGGCTTGGGCCGCGTCTTCGATCACTTTGAGTTGAAAGCGTTCCGAGATTTGGTGGATGGCGTCCATCTCGCAGCAGAGGCCGAAGAGATGCACGGGAACAATGGCCCGCACAATCTTGCCCCCCGGCTCCCGCAAGAATCCGTCTTCTCCCCTGCGACACTTCTCGATCAGATACCGCTCTAGTGCGGCCGGGGAGATATTGTAGGTCGCGGGATCGATATCGATAAAGACCGGCCTGGCGCCGACCCGCGCGATGCAGCCGCCGGTGGCAAAAAACGAATAGGCGCTCGTGATTACGGCATCGCCGGGTCCGATCTCCAGGGCCATAAGGATGGCCAGGAGGGCGTCGGTTCCAGAGGAGACACCAATCGCGTGGGGCGCGGCGCAATAGCGGGCGATTGCCTCTTCAAACGCCGCGACTTTCGGGCCGAGGATAAAGCTCTGGCTGGCGAGAACTTCGTCGAGCTGCGCGCGAATCGGCTCAGCGAGCGCGCGGTACTGTTCGCTGAGATCGAGCAGGGGCACGCGCATGGCTGGGAAAGGATGGCAGCTTCGCCGGGGCGTTCAATGGGAAGTTTGGCGCTTGTTCACCCTCGTTGACCGCAGCAGGCGAGTAAGTTACCATCAGACCCATGGCATTGCTTCGCAGCCTTTTTTGGTTCGTTTTATTCGTGTTTTTCACCTTCTGCTTCGTCGTGCTCTTCGAGTACGGCACGCATGATTTCGTGACTGGATTCCAGAAGGAGTTTGAACGGGTGAAGGCGTATGCCATGGAAGCCAGCAAGCCTACGCCAGCGCCAGCGCCGAAAAAATAATGTGGGAGGGGCCTGAGTGCCCCGATCCTTGTAATGCTCTTGTCGGGGCACTAAGGCCCCTCCCACATTTTATTCGACGAATTCGACTGCGGGCGCTTTTTCCACGTAACCCCGTTGGTGTGCGGCCTGTAGAAATTCGCGCACGGCTCTGCGCCCCATCGTTCCGTAATCCCGGGTGTAGTCGTTCACGTACATGCCGATGAATTTTCCCGCGAGGTTTGCATCCATATCCCGTGCATAAGGCATCGAGTGCCGCACAGCGTCGTCGCGATGGGCGAGACCGAAATCGATGCTCTCGCGCATGATCGCCAGCAAATCGCGTTGGACCGCTGGCGGGATGTCCTTGCGCAGGACATTCCCACCGAGCGGCAAGGGCAGGCCGGTCTCGCGCTTCCACCATTCGCCCAAATCGAGGACCTTGGTGAATCCGGCCTGACTGTAGGTGAGCTGGCCTTCGTGAATGATCAGTCCGGCCGCGGCTCTCCCACTTTTCACCGCCTCGAAGATTTGATCGAAAGGGACGACGATGTGATCGAAGCCGCCGACATAAAGTTGCAAAGCCAGGTATGCGCTCGTCATCCGGCCCGGGATCGCGATTGTCTTGGTTTCGGAGCCACGCACGGATTTCTTCGTCCGGCGCATTAGCGCCAGGGCCTTCGCTTCCGGCGGTGACCACCATGGGGCCGTAGCCATCGCCCATGCTGGCGCCGCAGGGGAGAAGGGCATACCGGTCGCTCACATAGGCAAAAGCGTGAATCGAGATCGCAGAAATGTGCAGCTCGCCCGCGAAGAGCCCGTTCATTCAGCGTTTGAATGTCTTCGAGGCGATGCTCGAAGCGATAGCCGCGCAGGTCGATCTTGTTTTCCGCCATGGCGTAAAACATGAACGCATCGTCCGGGTCTGGAGAATGGCCCAGGGTGAAAATTTCCGAACCGGACGTCATGAGCGCACGTTAGCGGTGACGCGGCGTCTTGGCAAAGGTAGGGCAACTCTGTCGAGCCGATGGGCAGAGCTTTGCCCATGTTCTCCTGCTCATGATCTTGCTCTTAATTCTGATCTCTGGGATGGATCAAGATTAAGATCAGGATGAAGAGCAAGAAGGCGAAAATGCGGGCGCTCTCTTTGTTTGCGTGATGACGTGCGCACCGATAGCCTCGGCGGCATGGCAAAATCAGCTCTTGGCAAAGGTCTCAGCGCGCTGATTAGCGCCCGGCCACCGGCCATCCGGCTCGAGGCGGAACCGGGCGAGAAAGTGCGCCAGGTGAGCGTGACCAGCGTCGTGCCGAGTCCTTTGCAGCCGCGGAAAGACTTTTGCGCGCGAGGCCCTGAGCGAACTGGTCGAATCGATTCGCCAGCATGGAATCATCCAGCCGCTGGTTGTTCGTGAAGTGGACGGCCGGCACGAACTGATCGCCGGAGAACGCCGCTGGCGGGCGGCGCAGGAAGCTGGGCTTGGACAAGTGCCGGTGATTACTCGCGTCGCCACCGACCTCGAGGTTCTCGAGATTTCGTTGATCGAAAATTTGCAACGCGCGGATCTCAATCCCATCGAGGAAGCGCAAGCGTATGCCCGGCTCGCGGATGAATTTGGAATGCGGCAGGAAGACATCGCGCAGAAAGTGGGCCGGAGCCGGGCGGCGGTCGCAAATTCCATGCGACTGCTCGATTTGCACCAGCAAGTGCAAGCGTGGCTGACCCAGGATCTGCTTTCCGTGGGGCACGCGAAGGTCTTGCTCGCCTTGAAAGAACCGGAGGAACAGTTGCTGGTGGCGGAGACGATTTTGCGCCGGAGCGCGACCGTCCGCGCGACTGAACGTCTCGTCGCCCGCCAGCTCGGCACGACCCGGCCCCGGCGGCGACGGCAGACCGGCGCGGCGATGGTCACGTCCGCCACGATTGATGATCTGCAGAATCGATTGCAGGAACATCTCGGCACCCGGGTCACAGTTCACCACGGTGAGAAACGCGGGCGCATCGAGATCGAGTATTACGGCAGTGACGATTTGCAGCGCGTTCTGGCCGCGCTCGGTTTGGCTCGCGAGCGAGACGTAACATGGGGAAATCAGCCCTACGCTGCGCGGGATTGCTTCTCGCGTTCGGCCTCCTGGTGGCGTGCGATCGGGCGCAGACGCAGCCAGCGACGCGACCCGCAAACGAAAATCTGGGAGGAATTTTCGGGGGAGAAAGCGCTCGCGCATGTTCAGGCCATGGTGGATTTCGGCCCGCGGCCACCGGGGACGGAGGCGATCGAAAAGACAAGAAATTATCTCACCAAACAGCTCGAACTTTCGGGATGGAAAGTGACCCGGCAGACTTTTTCTGACAACACGCCGCGCGGGAAAATCGAGTTTGTAAATCTCATCGCCACGTTTGCCGGAAAGGAGAGCGCCCCTTCCTTTCTCGTCTGCTCGCACTACGACACCAAGATATTCGACACGGCCAGATTCGTGGGCGCGAACGACGGTGGGTCGAGCACCGGCGTGTTGCTCGAGCTGGCCCGGGTCCTCGCCCAGCGTCCGGACCTGGCCCGGAAAGCAGAACTCGTTTTTTTTGACGGCGAGGAAGCGTACGAAGCCTTTTCCGAAACGGACGGGCTTTATGGGAGCCGTTACTTCGCCAAGGCAACTGGCGGCCGAGAACAAGACGAAACAATTCCGCGGCGGTGTTCTGCTCGACATGGTCGGCGATCGATCGTTAACGATTACGCTTCCGCCGGATTCGCCCGCCGAGATGGCGCGCGATATTTTCGCTTCCGCCGAAGACTTTGAATTTGCGGAAGCACTTCACCTATTTCGACCGCGACATCGTGGATGATCACACGCCGCTGAACGCCGTTGGCATTCCCACGATTGATTTGATCGATTTTGATTTTGCCGCCTGGCACACGCCCGAGGACACGATCGATAAGCTGAGCGCGGAAAGCCTTCGAGCGGTCGGCGCGGTTGTGTCCTATTACCTGTCGGAAATGGCGCTGAAGGAATGAGCCAGCTCCGCTTGCTTTGTTTAATCGCGGCCGCCTCTTTCCTTGGCGTGTTTTGCAGTGAATTGCTTTGCCGTTCGACGGCTTTTCGCGATGCCGCCGGACGTCTTTTTGGCCGCGGCGGGCTCATCGCCATCGCGGACGGCAGAGGTGTTTACGAGAAGGATTTGGAGGACGAGGACTTTTCCGGCGGCGTCCGATTTGGTCGTCCTGGAGAATCTTCGCCGTGCGGCGCGCCATGAGCCGGTGGATGCGGCGAAAGTCGATCGAGAATTGTCTCTCCTGCGTGCGCAGTTTGGCGAGGAAGAGGCGTTTCTCGGAGCACCTTCGATCCAACGGGTTTTCTATTTCGTCCTTGCGCGAGAGAATCGCCGATCAACTCCGTTCGCTTCAGTGGCTGGAGAAACAGATCCTTTCGGAGCCAGCGATAAGCGACCAGGAATGCCGGGATTTTTACCTGACGCATCGGCGACGCTCTTTGCGCAGCCCGTCCGGTTCCGCGCTGCGCACCTATTTCTCGCCGCCCCAGCCGAGACGCCGCCTGAAGTTGTCGAAGCCAAGCGCGAGCTGATCGACGCGCTCGCCCTTCGCCTCGCGCGCGGCGAAACCCTGGCCCAGCTCGCCGCGGAAGCATCGGAGGATGAAGCGACAAAAACGCGCGGTGGCGATCTTGGCTTTTTCTCCTCCGCGCGAATGCCTCCCGAATTCTTCGCGGAAGTCCAGAAACTCGCACCGGGCCGGAGGAGCAATCCGTTTCAGCTCGCATCTGGGTTTCCATATTGTTGAACTAGCGGAGGTCAGGCCGGCAGGCGTGCTCGGTTTCGATGAGGCACGAGGAGAAATATCCCTCGCCCTCGCCAATGAAAGACGCGCCTTGATTGCGGAACGCCTGGCTGACATGCTCAGCGCCGCTACCTACGCCCGCTCCGACTGACGCCTGTGTGAGCCCGGGGAATTTTGGGCATTGCGTCACGGCTGGTTTTCCCTGATTTTCAGCGGTTGCCGGTAAAAGCGATCGGGCTTGGAACTAATCTGGAATGTCATTCGCACACGAAAAAATGTTGGAGTCATCGGCCTCGGAATCATCGGCCAGCGGGTGGCCGATAATCTGCGCGAACGCGGATTTCATGTCTTCGTTTGGAATCGCACGCCGCGACCGGTTCCCAATTTCGTCGGGTCGCCCGCGGAAGTCGCGGAGCTTTGCGATTTCATCCAGATTTTTGTCTCCGACGACGAGGCGTTGCTCCAGATGGCGCAACGGATCACGCGCGACTTGAGCCCGAACCACATTGTCATGGCCCATTGCACGGTTTCGCCCGATACCATGCGGGCCGCGGCGGAAATCGTTGAGAAACGCGGAGCGCGCTTTCTCGATGCGCCCTTCACCGGGAGCAAGATGGCAGCGGAAAAAGGCCAGCTGGTTTATTACGTGGGAGGAGATGAGGCGGCCCTGCGGCAGGCGCGCCCGGTTCTGGAAGCGAGCAGCAAGGAGATCATCGAAATCGGCAAGGTGGGAGATGCGACCACGGTCAAAGTCGCGACGAACATGGTGACGGCGGCCAGTGTGCAAGGGGCGGCGGAAGCCCTGGCGCTTATCTCCAAATCGGGTTTGCCGGTCGAGAAATTTGCCGACGCGATGCGGAACAATGGGAGCAACTCGTCCACTCTGGACATGAAGCTGCCGATGATGATGGAAGGCAATTTCGAGCCGCATTTTTCGGTGAAGCACATGCTGAAAGATGTCGTGATTGCGACACGGTCTGGCCCGCGCCTTTGGCTTGGAATTCGGGGCGACGGACGCTTCGCGTCACGGACTGACGGAAGAAATGCGCCAAGGCCGGGGGGACGATGATTACTCCTCCCTTTTCCGGCAATATTTCCCGGCGGGCCGCTCTCTCAAGAGCGACCAGCAGATCTCTAACGGGGAGGACGATCAACCGCGATTCGCCGGGCTGGATGTCGAAAAAGAGGCTGCCGCGGAGCAGGGCACGAACACAGCCGCGGCTTTAGCTGCGCCCACGCCTGCTGTTGCGGTTGAGCCAACCGCCCCGACCCCTACCGAGGCGGACAAACCCTCCATTATCGCAAGTCCGGCTCCCGATGAAACCGACGACGCAGCCTTGCCAGTCGCAGCCACGCATTCCGTTGCGGCCGTGGTCGAATCGGACGCACCAACCATCCGTTCCAGCTGAGTCGCCGGGCAAAGAAGAGCGAAGCGGAGAGCCTCGCGGAATGTGGGGCGGCCTTTGGCGGCGCCGGACGGACGATTGAGCCTGCCCGACGCGTCCCTCATGACGCAGCTCGTCAATCCAGAAAGCGGCGCGTTTTTGACCTTTCGCCGCGCGTGAAGCTGCGCCTGACCGGAGCCGACGCCCTTCGTTTTCTCAATGGCCAAATCAGCAATGACGTGCGGAAAGCGACCGCGGATTTCGCAATTCAAGCTTCCGTCTTGAGCGCGAAAGGGAAAATGAACGCGAATGTTTTCATTTCCGCGGAAGCGGATTCCTTCCTGCTGGATGCCGACCCGGAAGTGCGAGAGGAGCTTCCGGCTCGAATCGAGCGATACATCATCGCGGACGATGTGCAGATCGAAGATGTGACCGATCGGTTTGCGATCTTTCATGTCACTGGTGAGGTGAAACCGGTTCTTTCTCAGCCGTGGCGGACTGTGCAGGCGGATCGTTTCGGTGTCACCGGCTGGGATATCTGGTTGGAGCGCGCCGAGCTGGAGCGAGTTCGCCAGGAGTTGTCCGCGACGCTGGTTTATTGCGATGAGGAATGCGCGGAAGTTTTTCGGATCGAACGGGGGATTCCACGGTGGGGGCGCGAATTGACCGATCAGATCATCCCGACGGAGGCGAACCTCGAGGCCACTTCGATCGACTATTCCAAGGGCTGCTACATCGGACAGGAAGTGATTTCGCGAATAAAGATGTCCGGGCAAAACAACAAGCGGTTGTGTGGCCTGGTTTCGATTTCAGGAACGCCGCTCCGGCCTGGTCTACGGCTCGTGCCAGCGGAAGGTGACGGAAAGGAGGCCGGCTGGATAACCAGTGCCACGCGCAGCCCGCGCTTGGAAAAGGAGATCGCGCTCGGCTACGTGAAGCGAGGATTCAATTCTTTGGGGTCGCGCTTTCAGGCTATTTCGCCGGAAAAGTCTGGCGGCGAGACTAATGTCCCTGTCGAACTGGTGGCAGTCCCGTTCGTTTAGGCACCGACAAAATGGCAAAGGTAAGTCTTAAGAGCGTTACCAAAATCTCTCCCGGCAGGAACGGGCAAGACGTTACGGCGATCGACGACCTGACTCTCGAGATTCAAGATCGCGAGTTTGTTGTTCTCGCTGGGCCGCGAAACTGCGGCATATCGAGCATCGTTCGGATGATCGCGGGCCTGGAGGACATCTCGAAAGGAGACATTTTAATCGGCGATCGTCGCGTGAACGACCTGGCGCCGAAAGACCGCGACGTTGCCCTGGTGCCTAAAGACTACGCGCCCTACCCGCGGATGTCGGTGCAGGAGAACCTCGCCTTCGGCTTGAAATCGCGAAAATTTCCCGGCGCCGAGATAAGAAAACGGGTGGCCGCGAGCGGCGGAGATCCTCGGGCTCCAGGAACTGCTGGAGCGCAAACCGGAATCCGTGGAACAACGACAGCGCCTGGCGATCGCTCGCGCGCTGGCTCTTAAGCCGAAAGTGTTTCTCTTTGACAAGCCGTTGGCCAATCTGGAGATGGCGGCGCGCGGGCCACTGCGCAACGAGATCGCGAAATTGCATCAGCGTTTGCAGGCGACGATGATTTACGCCACCCACGATCCGGTTGAAGCGATGGCGCTGGGCGCCCGGATTGTGGTGTTGAACGACGGCGCCATCCAGCAAGACGGCATGGCGCCAGCGCTTTATGACGAGCCCGCCAACGTTTTTGTCGCCGGATTTCTGGGAAGCCCTCCGATGAATTTTGTCCGGGGCACGCTGAAACAGGATCGCGACTGGCTTCTCTTTTCCGAAGCGGACGAGGGAACGATCGAAGCGCGCTGGCCGATCTCGGAGTTTCCAGCCGGCCAAGACCTTGCGGGCCAGCCAGTTCTGCTCGGAGTTCGGCCGGAAGAAATCGGAGTTGCGGAATTACCGAAAGCGGAAAAATACTCCGGCATTTTTCCGGCGATCATAGACTTGGTCGAGACGAACGGGGCCGAGGTAAACCTTCATCTTCAGACCGGCGCAAACACGTTAGTTTGTCGCACCCCGCGAAACTTAAGTTCCCGGCAGGCCGGCCATCGGGGGCATTTCCAGTTGAATACGAACAGGTTATGCCTGTTCGACCCCGTCTCGACGCGGCGGATCACGAAACCGGGCTAATTTCCTACATTCCTGAATCTTGCGTAAGTTTTTTATTGCCTTTCCAAAGCGGGCGCGGGTAATGTCGGCGCCTACCTACGAAGGGCTCCGACATTGAACCAACAACTACTCTCTGAAATCGGCCGCACCCAGCGGTTAGAAATTCTTAACACGCTCAAGCGCACGAAGGGCCTTTCGGTAAACGAGCTCGTCGGGAAAATGAAGATGAGCTACATGGGCATCAAACAACATTGCCTCACCCTCGAGCGCGATGGCTATCTCGATACGTGGCGACGCCCGCAAAAAATGGGCCGGCCGGAAATGGTCTATCGCCTGACGCGGCGGACCCACGATTTGTTCCCCTGCGATAGCAACGATTTCACCCTTGAGCTGCTCAAGTCGATCAAGGACGTTTATGGCCCCAATGGCCCTGAGAAGATGCTTTTCAATGTCTTCGAGCGGAAGACCGCGACGCTAAAGGCAAAGGTCAAAGGCGATACGGTAGTGGAGCGCGCGAAGTGGCTTTCGGCCCAGCGCGAAAAAGAAGGATTCATGTCGCAGTACGTGGGCGATGAAAAGGAGGGTCCTCAGATCCTCGAATGCCATTCGCCGATCCTGAATCTGCTCGATCAGTACCCCATCATCGGCCGCCTCGAGCAGGACCTCGTCGCCGGGGTCCTCGGGACGGAGGTCCGACGCGAAGAAACCCGCACGTCGGGCTTGTACGAGTGCGCGTTTTTCTTCTCGGTCTGATTTTCGAGAAAATTCTCCCCGGAGAATTCCGCTTTCACATCAGACGAATTTCAGTTGATTGATGGCCCCATGTCACGGGCCTTTCCGACCGCAGTTATCGAGAATCTGCAGCCGCTTGTCGATGGCGGGCGATATCCGGTCAAGCGAGTGGTGGGAGACGATCTGGCCGTGGAGGCGGATGTTTTTAAGGACGGGCACGATGTCGTGGCGGCGGCGTTGAAATGGCGCCTTCTCGGTGAAGCACACTGGCATGAGACTCCGATGGCGCATGTTGATAACGATCGCTGGCGCGGCGTCTGCACGGTTTACGAAAACGCCATTTACGAATACACCGTCGAAGCCTGGACGGACACGTTTCGCGGCTGGCAGCATGAGTTTGCCGCGAAATTCGAGGCCGGGATCACGAATTTGCTCAGTGAAACGCTGGAAGGCGCAGTCTTGCTGGACGAGGCCGCCAACCGCGCGGATGACCCGGCCGACGCCGCTCGGCTCCGCGAGCTCGCGGAGATGATCCGAGCGGGTGAAGTCGCTGAGATCAATGAGATCGCGCATTCCGGTGAACTCGAAGTCCTGATGGCGACCTATCCAGATCGCGCCGGCGCGACGCAATATGCGCCGGCCCCCCGCATTTTCGTGGACCGAAAAGAGGCGCGAACCGCCGCGTGGTATGAGTTCTTCCCCCGGTCGGCTGAAGGTCGTGGCGATCGGGGCTCAACGTTTCGAGATTGTTTGCCGCGGATCGACGATGCGAAAGCGATGGGATTCGATGTGATCTATTTTCCACCGATTCACCCGATCGGCCGGACCAATCGCAAGGGACGCAACAACTCGGTTACAAGTGAGCCGTGGGAGCCGGGAGTGCCCTACGCCATCGGGAGTGAATTTGGCGGGCACAAGGCGATCGAGCCTGCGCTGGGAACCTTCGAGGATTTCGCATGGCTGGAGAGCGAGATCCGGAGCCGGGGGATGGAGATCGCGCTCGATTTCGCGATCAATTGCTCACCGGATCATCCTTATGTCAGAGAACATCCCGAATGGTTCTATAAACGGCCGGACGGGACGATCAAATATGCCGAAAATCCGCCGAAGAAATACGAGGACATTTATCCCCTGAATTTTCGCTGCGAAAATTGGCCGGAGCTCTGGGAAGAGATGAAGAGCGTCATTCTCTTCTGGGCCGAGCGCGGGGTGCGCATCTTCCGGGTGGATAATCCGCACACCAAGCCGGTCCCTTTCTGGGAATACCTGATCGCGGGAGTGCACCAGCAGTATCCGGACGTGATCTTTTTGTCCGAAGCTTTTACCAAGCCGAAGATGATGAAGGCGCTGGCCAAGGCGGGCTTCACCCAGAGCTATACCTACTTCACCTGGCGGAACACCAAGGCGGAGCTCACCGAATATTTCACCGAGCTCACTCAGACCGGGATGCGCGATTATTTTCGGGGCAATCTTTTTACAAACACGCCCGATATTCTGCCCCTGCATTTGCAGGAAGGGGGCCGGCCCGCCTTTATGATCCGAGCGGTCCTGGCCGCGACGCTTTCGAGCGTTTACGGGATCTACAGCGGCTTCGAGCTCTGTGAGAACGCGGCGTTACCCGGGCGCGAAGAATATCTCGACTCGGAAAAGTACCAGTGGAAGGAGCGCGACTGGGATGCGCCCGGCAATATCAAGGACTGGATCACGCGGCTGAACCGCATTCGGAAGGAAAATCGCGCGCTGCATTTATACGATAACCTTCGCTTCTTCCGAACCGAGAACGACGCCATTTTGTGCTATGCCAAGATGACGCCCGCGCGCGACAACATCATTCTGGTCGTGGTGAATCTCGATCCGCGGCGTTCGCAGAATTCGTACATCCACATTCCGCTGGAAGATTTTGGGGCGATGGAGGCGGATGCTTATCAGGTCCACGACCTCCTGAATGATGCGCGTTACATCTGGCGCGGGGGCGCAAACTACGTCGAATTGAATCCGGAGGTGCAGCCGGCCCACATCTTTCGCGTCCGCCGGTGGCTGGCCGGGGAGAAGTTTGTTTGAACGCAGCCACGTTCCGAGAGGTCTTTGGAGGCTGATGCTCTGCGGCTCGCTTGGGTGGCTCCTGCCGAATCGGCGCCACCCGCGCTATTTGCATCTGTTACCGCCGCTGCCTATCATAACAGCACTTTCGGAATGAAAAATCTCTTCGCGCTGTTCGCGGGCGCAACGCCTTTTCTCGCGCAAACTCCCGCCCCGCTGGCTCCGGATTTGCCGCAGCATACCAAATCGATCCTGCAAACCCTGATCGATGCGGGTCCGGTCATGATTCCGCTCTTCGCTCTCTCGATCTTTTCCGTCATGCTCGTGATCGTTTATCTTTTGACGATCCGGCGCGGCGCGGTGGTTTCGAGCGGCTACATGGCCACGGCGGACGCGCTCCTGCGCAAACGCGATTACCTTGGGTTGCTCGCGGTCTCGAATCGCCATGGCGAGGCAATCGCCCGGGTCGTGCAAAAGATGCTCGATTTCACGACCAAGAACCCCAGCGCGGATTTCCAGCAGGTGCGCGAAATCGCGGAAACAGAAGGGACGCGTGTGGCGACAAGCTTGAACAATCGCGTCATTTACCTGGCGGACATTGGAATGATCGCGCCGATGCTGGGATTGCTGGGCACGGTCTTTGGAATCATCAAATCCTTCGGCGCCCTCGGAGCCGACCTTGGCACCGCGCGTTATGCCCTGCTCTCCAGTGGTGTCAGCCAGGCCCTCGTCAACACGGCGGCCGGCCTGGCCATTGGTATTCCGGCCATGATTTTCTACGCCTTCTTCCGGGGACGCGTGCAAAAAATCATTTCCGAGCTGGAATCGGCCGTGACGCATGTCCTGGCGTTGCTTTCGCTGCAGTACAACAAGCGGACGGCCGAGCGGGCGCCGGTGCTGCTCGAGGATGAATTTTGAGGCGCCAGGTTCGTCAGAACTCTGACTGCCTTCTTGTGATATGAACCTGCGCAAGCACGCGACCCCGCAGCATCCGGGCATTCAGCTCGCGCCTCTCGTGGATGTGCTCCTCCTGCTCCTGATTTTCTTCCTCATGACCTGGAACGCGGCGCGGAACGAGAATGAGCTCGATGTGAAAGTGCCGAAGGCTTCCTCTGCCAAAGAAAAGGCGGCGCCGATCGGTGATGTGGTTGTGAATGTGAAAGCTGACGGCAATGTCGTCGTGAATCGGCGCACCCTTAGCTCCGCCGAGTTGTCCGAGATGCTGAAGAACCTGGTCCAGCTCTACCCGGACCAGGCAATCGTAATCCGCGGCGATGAAACTGGCGCCTACAAGAACGTTGTCGGAGTCCTGAACATTTGCAGCGAGGCGGGCGTGACCAACGTCGCTTTCGCCACGGCAAAATGAAAACCGGGCGAGGCGCGGTTTGCCTCGTGCTCGCGGCGCTGCTCGTTTCCGCGATTCCCGCGGCTCAGGCCCAACAGCGCGCTCCGGAGGTGCGCCGGGCCCAGCCCGCGAATGAACCGCCGGTCGCGAAAGCGGTCCCGTTCGATACGCCGGCGCCTGCTCCCTCCGTGCGGCCAAAGCGAACAGCTCCTCCGGACTCGGACGTTGCTCCCAGGCTGAACACGCCACCGGATTTGGAGCAGCCTCCTCCCGAATCTCCGACCACCGACACGGAAGCGCCGGACCGGCGTCAGCTCGATTACGCCAACGGGCTTTTTTCGAGGAAGCTCTATGATCTGGCCGTCCCGGAATACGAAAAATTCCTGAGTCAATATCGCCGGCGCTCCCGGTCGAGTGAGCGCTTATTTTTACCTGGCGCAATGTTATCGCGCGCTCAATCGCAGCGGCGCCGCCCGAAGCAATTTTCAAAGTGTGCTGGATAACTATGGCGAGAGTGAGTTCGCCGGCCCCGCTTCCTACGGGGTCGCGGAGATTCTTTTCACCCAGAAAGATTACGCCGGGGCGCTCACGCTTTTCCATCGTGCCGCGGCAAAATCGAAGGAATCAACGTTGGCCCTCTCCGCCCGGTATTTCGAAGCCCGCTGTCTCGAAAATGTTGACCGTAAGGACGAAGCGCTGACTCTCTATCAGCAAGTCGCCGAGGTAAAAAATCCGAATCCTTATCGCGACGATGCGCGTCTCGCTGCCGGTTCGATCGCGCTCGCGCGCGGCCGAAAGGCGGACGCTTTCAGAAACTACGAAGCCCTGGCGAATGAAACGCAGAAGCCGGCGTTGAAAGCCGAGGCGACTGTGCGCGCCGGGATGGTCGCGGTGGACCTTCAGCAAACGGAGAAGGGGAAAGATAAGACGATGGCGGAGAAAGCATTGAGCTTGCTCCAGAAAGGCCGCACTTTGCCGGACGCCGGCCGCTGGCGCGCGGTCGCGGAAGTGGGACTGCTTCGCCTGCAATACCAGTCCGGCCAGTACGACAAGGTGCTGGCGGAATATAAGCGCGGAGAGAAAGAGATCCCGGAAGAAGTGCGCCCGGAGATGATGCTGATTGTAGGTAACAGTCAGCGGCAGCTGGGACGGACGAAGGAAGCGGACGACGTTTACCGGCAAATCATCGCGAAGTATCCGGACCGGGAGGAAGCAAAAGACGCGCAATACCAGCGGTTGATCAATTTCTACAACAGCAATGCCCCAACGCTCCTGGCGGAAATAGAGGGATACCTGACCTCGAGTCCCACCCCCGAGCGCGCTGACCAGGCGAAGCTGCTCAAGGCGGAATATTATTACAAAGAACAGAAGTTCGCGGACGCGGCACCCATCTACGCGGAGCTGCGCTCCTCGCACCTTTCGCCGAAATTGCGCGCTGAGGCCGCCTACAAACTGGGGTGGTGCTTTATTCAACTGAAGGACGTGCCGCAGGTCGTGGAGGCGTTCAGCTATTTTGTGCAGGGTTTTCCGGACAGCCCGCAACTTCCCTCCGCTCTCACCCAGCGCGCACTCGCTTATCACGAAACCAAGAATTACGACGCGGCGGTCCAGGATTTAAACACGCTCCTGGCGAAGTTTCCGGCGGCGAAAGAGCGCGAAGCCGCGCTGCAACAGAAAGCTCTTATCCTCGGGCAACAGGAGAATCCGAAGGGAATGTCGGACGCATTCCGGCAACTGTTGAAGGAATTTCCCAAAAGCTCGGTGGCGGCACAGGCCAATTACTACATAGGCAAAGCCGCCTTTGAGGCCAAAGATTACAAAGGAGCAGTGGCGCCGCTGGAGGCTGCGCGGCAGTTGAACAAAGAACAGTATTACAACCTGGCCACGCTTCGGATCGTTTCCGCCTTTTTCTACCTGAAGGATCGCCCGGCGCTCACTAATGAATTGAACAGTTTCCTCGCGGCCAATTCGAGCGCGAAGGTGCCGGCGGAAATCCTCGAGTGGCTTGGCATGGAGGCCTTCAACGAAAAGAATTACACGGCCGCGCAGAAATATCTCAGCGTCCTCGGTCAGAGCGACAGCCTCGGCAACGTGAAGCCGGATTTTTGGTTCTATCTCGCGGAGACGGAAACGAAGCTGAAAAATTTCCCGCAGGCGGAAGCCGCCTACGAAAAATACCTCCAGGTGGCGACCGATCCGGCCGCGAAGGCGAAGACATTGCTCGCGCTCGGGGCCACGAAAATTGCCGCGCACAAGCCTGATGACGCGCAGAAGATCGCGGAGGAGATCATGAGGCTGCAGCCGGAAGGGCGCGTGAATGCGGAGGCGAGATTGCTGGCCGGCGATGTCCAGGTTGAGCGCCAGCATTTCGACGAAGCGGGCAAGGCTTTCATGGGTGTCGCCTTGCTTTATGACGACCCGGCCATTACTCCTCGCGCTCTGCAAAAGGCGGCTGGGGCCTATGAAAGGGCCGGCAAGAAAGAGGAAGCCGATCGCGTGGTCAAACAACTGCGCGATAAGTACCCGGATTTCGCCGGCGGCTAGCCGGGAGCCCTGCCGCATTAATGCAATTTCAGCGTTTCGATCGGAAGCGCGGCCAGAAATTGGGTTACGTCGTCAATCTCCAGCACCGGCTTGGCGAGATGCGCGGCCAGAAAGCTGGCCTCGGGCGTAGGCGCAAGGCCGGCTTGCGCGACAATCTCCGCTTCCGTTAACAGCGCGATCACGTGCGCCATCTTCTGTCTCAGGTTTTTCCTGTCGGTAAATTGGATGGTCGCGATGCCGGCATCGGTGGCTTCCACATACGGCGCGAGAGTGCCGGCAAAGTGAAGCAGGATTTCCTGAAGCAGTCTCTCCTGCGAAGGCATTCTCGTTTTCACCACCAACTGAAGATACCGCGCCAAACCCTGGCTGGGCGTCATTCCACAGCGCACGCCGGTTTGTGTCGCCGCGGCATTGAGTTGGATGATGACCGCTTTTTTTTCCTGATCGTCGATTAAGGCCACAGGTATTTCCCGCAACTGCGGTTGATGCCGGCAGGCGGCTTGCAGGTAAAAATCCGGCAAATAAATCGTCGCAAACATCAACCTGCCTCCGCGCTGGGTCGTCTCCCGCCCTGGGCTCGTTGCACGAAAATCTTTAAACGCGCGGAGAGATGGTCCTGTTCTAGGTCGGGCAGCGTCCAGGCATTATCGAGCGAGAGCTTTAATTGCGCGCTGCTGATCATGCTCGCCCGCGTCAGAACAAGAAAGGCGGTGGGCGCTGTCTCGACGAGGCGCTGCAGCCGATACCAACTCGTTTGCGGAATTTTTCGAAGCTCAGCCGAGGAATTCAGCACAAGATCGAGAACGACCAGAGGAAAATTACCATCGCGCAACAGGAGATCGGCGGCTTTAACGGCGTCGAGCGCCTTCGTGCAACGAACCCAAAGCAGGTTAGGCAAGCGCCCGTTCCCCAGTTCGCCCAGGGCGGAGGGATCGAACGAATCTCGTCCGTCCACCAGGGCGAGAAAATGGCGCTCGCGCTGCGCGTTTTGCAACAGAGCACAAAGGAGGAGCGCGCTGCCGGCGCTCACCTCGTGGCTGCTCAGTTCCGTAATGGCGCTTTGGGGCAAGCCGCCTCCGATGGCCTCGTCGATTGCGGGCAAACCAATCGGCATACGGGGGGCGAGGGGAGTAAACGATTGGGGAAAACGTTCGGCGAGCAGATTGCGGAGATCGATAATGGAGCCGGCGGGAGCCGAGCGACATAGACGGGTGGGCCGAGAGGGTGGCGAGTCGGGAGACGAATCATCAATCTTACTGCTCGCAGCCATGCCCCAAAATTGGCATGGTCGCAGAATATGTTCAAATGAACATTCTTGCGAAACTTTCGGAGTTAACTCCTCTTTCGCCGCGGAGCCGCCATTTGTTTCCGGACCAGAGAAATCAGCACACCCTGGATGCGCAACTCCCGCGCCGGAACCAGATTCGGGTAAAGCGGATTCTCCGCCTTCAAGTAGGGACGGCCATGCTCCGTCACGTAACGCTTCAAGGTCGTTTCCCCGTCGATCAAGGCCGCGACGATATCTCCGTTTTGCACATCTTTTCGATCTTCGAGGATCACGATATCGCCGTCGAGAATATGAGCGTCGATCATGGAATCTCCCCGGACGCGCAGGGCAAAAGTGCGCCCATTTTTCGAGGCGTTCACCGAGCTGGCATCGAGTGAAATATGCCCTTCGATTGCCTGTTCAGTGAGCGAGGCCATTCCCGCCGGGATCTGCCCGTAAATCGGGACATCGGTGATCCGCACTTTCTGGACAGGCGTGATGAGTGCCCGCGCCTTGCGCGCGTGCCGGTTCAGAAAGCCTTTCCGCTCCAGCGCGTCGATGTACTGCATCACCGATGTCTGGCTCGCGAATCCAAAATGGTGCTGGATCTCGCGCGTGCTGGGGGTGATGCCTTTTTCGCGCTGCTCCGACTGGATGAAATCCAGCACGCCTCGCTGTCGCTCCGTGAGCATGGGTTACGATCTCTACGAAAAGAAAGCGTGCAAGTTCAAATGAACACAATCCGTCGGACCGCTTAGTGAAGCGATAGCTGAAACGTCATTTCGTCGAGCTGAGCAGACCAGCGGCCCAAATAGGCGAAAGCGAAATAGAGATCCGACAAATCTTCGATCTGTTCGGCTGGATTGTTTGCCCAGGCTGGATTGATTTGGCGCAGTCGATCGAGGGATTTGTCGGACAACTGCTGAATTTCCGCGCGCACTTCTTTCGCCTCCTTCTGCACTTCCAGGATTTGCGGCTTTAGGAGCGAGCGGCTCAAGGCGTTTGAAGTTAATCGAATTTTTTCCAGGAGAAGGTTCGTCTCCCGGGTGAGCGCGCCAATCCTGGGAAAGAGATCGTGCAACTGCTGCGGAACGGTCTGGTCCGTGGACGAAGGAGCGGCCCCTTCCAGGCTCAGGAGGTGGTGGAGTCGTCGCTTGGGATCCTGTAGAACCTGATAGGCCTCATTCAGACTGGCAAAGGCCGCGTCTGGAGGGCCGGCGGCGATGCCCTGCGATTGAACGTCCGGGTGCGCCAGCAAAGTCTTCTGGTGATACGTGTCCTTCACTTCATCTGGATCGAGCCACGGGCGACGCGGTTGATCGAGAAGAGCGAAGTAATCGATCATGCAGCGAAGCTTTCGCCGCAGGAACAATGGGCAACCGCATTCGGATTCGTAACCTTGAAGCCGCCTTTTTGCAGGTCGTCGCTGTAATCCAGGAGTGATCCGCTGACAAAAAGGGCGCTTTTCGGATCGACCACCACCCGGACATCCGACGATTGCACCATGATGTCGCGATTCGCGGGGCCATCGACGAGGTCCATTTTGTATTGCAACCCCGAGCACCCTCCGCCGATCACGGCGACGCGAAGCGCCCCTGTGGCCCTGCCTTGTTTTTCCAGGAGCGAGTTGAGCTTACGCGAGGCGTTCTCAGTCACTTTGATCAGGCGCTCATTGCCAATTTTGTAATTGATGGCGGCGGGCGGAGTGGAAGCTTCGGGCACGGGGAAACGGTAGTTTGCGGCGGGATTACCGCAAGGGACCGAGCATTTATCGCGCTGCTGTAGCCACGGCGCTCAGTCGCCGTGCCGTTTTCAACGCCCCGACCGAGCGGGACGGCTACAGCGCCGGTTGCAAACCCACGGAAGGGATGTGGCCCGCGGCGATCTCATCGATCTCCGCCAGCGTCGAGACGTGCTGGAGTTTTTCCCGAAGCGCTTTGCTGTTGGGAAATCCCTTCGAATAGGCCATGAGACGCGCGCGCATGGACCGGATGGCCTGGTCCTCGCATCCCCATTCCTGGACGGCGAGCTGGCAATGTCGCTGAATCAATTCCCATTTCTCGGTCAGGCCAGGCGAAACGAGATGTTCGCCGGTGGCAAAATAATGTTTTACCTGACTGAAAATCCACGGCGAGCTCATCGCGGCTCGGCCGATCATTGCGCCGGCGATACCCGTTTCAGCACGGCGTCTGACAACATCCGGGCCACTCGTCAGGTCGCCATTTCCGATCACAGGAATCGACACGGCCGCGACAACTTCGCCGATCACGCCCCAATCCGCCGCTCCGGAATAACCTTGCGCACGTGTCCGGCCATGGACCGCAAGGGCGAACTACGCCCGTATCCTCGAGAATACGCGCGACTTGCGGAGCGTTGATCGAGTCCGTGTCCCAACCGATCCGGATTTTGGCCGTGACCGGCAGCGGCGCCACGGCGCGAACGACCGCTTCCGTCACCGCCGCCAGGGTGGGACAATCTTTGAGCAGGGCGGAGCCACCGTTCTTCGCCACCACCTTGTTGACCGGACAGCCGAAATTTAGATCGATGAAATCGGGCCGGACCCAATCGACGACGTGTTTCGCGGCTTCCGCCATGTGCTCCGCATTTCCGCCAAAAAGCTGAACCCCGATCGGCCGCTCGCACTCGTCGAAATCGAGATATTCGCGCGTTCGTTCATTCCTCCGGAACACGCCTTCGGAGGAAACAAATTCAGTGACGAGGACATCCGCGCCCCGCTCTTTGCAGAGCTGACGGAAAATCTTGTCCGAGACTCCAGCCATCGGCGCCAGGTAAAGCGGAAAACTGGACGGGGAAAACCAGGGAAGAGTGGAATTCATCGCGATTACGGCGCCGCACTCCGAAGCAGCTGGGAGACTTCATTCTGCACCTGTTCGATTTCGTCCAGCCGCAGGCGCACGTCAGGCACAATGAAGACGTCACCAGTCTTGGCGTGTTCGTAAACCAGCACCGGACGGCTCTTCAGTTTGGTCGACCTTGATTTGTTTCAGGACTCGCTTTCGTTCCAGCATCACGGCCAGAACGTAACAGGCGTTGGCGTGGGACGTGTTCGTTCTCCGCCAGGAGACGCCGCAAAATATCCTCCGCGTTTTCCTTTTCGAGCGGTTCCGGCGGCGCGGCTGGCGGCGGTTCGTAGCGCGTCTTCCAAAAGGAAAAGGGCCGAATGTTTTCGTTGCGCTGGGTCCAGGCCTCTTCGCTCAAATCTTCGCGGCGGAAGCCTTCGCCTTCGCGAAAGAGCAGGGTGTAAAACTGCTCACCCGGCTCGAAGGCGCGCTGGGTTCGCGCGCAGGCGTCCGCTCGATGCTTGATCGGCCAATCGTTTGCCGAGCGGATTCATCGGGCGAAGACGCGTCCTTCCCCAAAGAGGTTTAACCGGGGCGGCTCGCGGTTGGTGGCGCGGTAATAGAGGAGCACCAGACCGAGCGCCCCAAAAAGCACATTCGGCGTCCAAGCCGCGGCCCAATCAGGGATCCGGGCTCCCTCGCCGAGGGCGAGAAAGAGATGGACGACGAAATTCATCGAAAACAACGATGATGATCGCGGCGGCCACGCTCGAGAGGATTCCCCGGCGCGAGTATCCGATGCCGAGCGACGCGGCGATGAGGGCGATGACGAAACAGGTCCACGGCAGCGCCAGCCGGTATTGCAAATGGGTCGCAAACGGCGCGAGCAGTGTTGGCGGGAAATCGGAATTGAAGTGGAGATACTCACGCAACTCCGGGACGCTGAGATACTCCGCCCGCACGTTGGCACTGGCCGAGGCGGAACGGTGTTTCACTCCAGTCGTTCATCATGAGCGACTCGGATACTTGCCGCGCTCGTGATGTTACCGGCCTCATCGTACTGAACCACCTTCACCTGTTGCAGCTCCCAGCCGCCCGTATCCGGATGATACAAGGCGCGCTGGTCGCGATGTAGTTGGTCACGATGTTGTCATTCGCGTCCTGCTGCACAATATGCACGGTCGTGAAAGAGTTTTCCCCGGCCTGAACTGCTGAATAAACCAGGTGCGGTTATCCGTTCGATTCCGGAAAATCTGGGCGAGCAAGTTCACCTGTTGGCGGCTCGGATCTTCCAGAAGTTTCTTGTGCGCATAGTCCGCGTGAGGGGCGAGCGAATAATTCAAAACCGTGCTCAGCGCGGTCGTGAGCAGACCCACCAGGAGAAGAGGCGCGACGAGCCGGGGCAAACTGACCCCGGCGGTGAGCATGGAGACGATTTCGTTAGACCGGGACATCCGGCCCAGACAGAAAAGCAGGGCGAGCAGAAGCGCCACCGGCAGCAAAATCACCAGGATTTGCGGCACCTGCGTGAAATAATATTTCGCAATCAGCGAGCCCGAAACGCGCTCATCCAGAAAGGTCGAGATATTGTCGCTGACGTCGAAAATGAACCAGATCGAGATGAAAGCCGCGATGCAGTAAAGATAGGCCTGCAGGAAATGGCGCAGGACATAGCGATCGAGCAATCTCATGGGAAATTTGGGAATTTCGAATTTCGATTTGCGATCTAGGTTGCCTTCCGCATCGAACGTCTCGACCGCCTCATGACAAATCGCAAATCGCAAATCGGCAATCGCAATTCCTCATCATGATCGCACTTCGAGATTCTCTTGGCAGCGACTTTGTCGAAGAAGTCCGGTCCCTCTTTTCGGAAAGCGGGTCGCTCGCGAAGGCGAAAAACTTCGAGTACCGGCCGCAACAACAGGAGATGGCGGTGGCCGTGGCGCGCGCCCTGGAGGAAGAACGGCATCTCGTGGTCGAAGCCGGGACGGGCGTCGGCAAATCGATCGCTTATCTCGCGCCCGCCATTCTCTACGCGATGGCGGAGAAGAAAAAGGCGGTGATCTCGACCCACACGATCAATCTCCAGGAACAACTCCTTTACAAAGACATCCCGATCCTCAAGAAGATCCTCCCGATCGAGTTTGAGGCTGCGCTCATGAAAGGGCGGCAGAATTATCTTTGTCCGCGCCGGCTCGAGCGCGCCTTGCAGCAAGCCGGCGAGCTGTTCACGACCTCGGAAGCGGCCGAGCTGGCGCGGCTGGCGGATTGGGCGCGCACGACGAAGGACGGATCGCTCAGCGACCTGGCGGTCGAGCCCGATCCGAAGGTCTGGACGCAAGTTTGCAGTGAAGCGCACATCTGCACGGCCAAGACGTGCGGCCAGCACACGAATTGTTTCTTCCAGCAGGCGCGCAAACGCCTCCTCGCGGCGGATGTGATTGTCATCAATCACACTCTGCTCTTCATGCTCCTGGGCTCGCCGATCGAACAGGAGGAACGGGAGAGTGGATATCTCTTCCCAAATGACTTCATCGTTTTCGATGAGGCCCACACTCTCGAGCAGACCGCCTCCCGGCAGATCGGGATCGGCATCTCGCAATACGGATTGCGCGCGACCGTCCAGCGGCTTTATAACGCCGCGAACCCGGAAGGGTCTTTTCACCGTGACCCGCGATGCCGCCGGCGTCACCCTGGCCGCCGCCGTCGTCGACGAGATCGATCGATTCTTTCGCGCGATCGACGAACGCTGCGATTTTCGGAAGGGCCGCGAGGTTCCGCGTGCGCGAACCCGATTTCGTCCCGGACACGATTTCCGGGCGGTTGATCGCTCTTCAGGCGCGCGTCGCCGAGGTGGTGAAACGGACCGAGGACGAATTTCTGAAGGCGGAATTGCAGGAGCTGGGGCGGCGCATTCACGAAGCGCGCGTCGGGATCGTGACGTTCCTCGAACAGAGTGCCGAAGGGCATGTCTATTGGGTGGAGCGAACCGGCAAAGCCGCGCAGTTCCTCACCCTGAACGCGGCGCCGATCGACATCGCGCCCGTCCTGGAGCGGATGCTTTTCCGGGAAAACTGCTCCTGCGTCCTGACCAGCGCGACGCTGGCCGTCGGCCGGCCGGATCTCGCTTATTTCCGCGACCGAATCGGCGCCGGATCGGTCGAGCCGTTGCAACTCGGAAGTCCTTTCGATTTTCCCACGCAGATGAAATTGTTCGTCGTGCGCAAAATGCCGGATCCGCGAGATTCGGGTTATGCCAAAGCGCTCGCGCATTGGGTCGCGCATTTCGTGACGGAAACGGACGGGCGCGCCTTTGTCCTTTTCACCAGCTATCGGGGGATGCAGCAACTCGCCGAAGAAATGGAGTCGTTCTTTGCGGAGAACGGGATGAATCTGTTTGTCCAGGGGAAGGGCGCGCCGCGGGGAAAATTGCTCGAGCAATTCCGAACGACGCCGCGCAGCGTTCTTTTCGGGACCGATAGTTTTTGGATGGGCGTGGACGTGCCCGGTGATGCGCTTTCGAACGTCATCATCACGCGGCTGCCCTTCGCGGTCCCCGATCATCCCTTGATCGAGGCGAAACTGGAGCTGGTGGAGGCGCGCGGCGGGGATGCGTTCACGGAATATTCCCTGCCGGAAGCGATCTTGAAATTCCGTCAGGGAGTAGGCCGCCTGATTCGAACGAAGAGCGACAGCGGAATTGTCGTGATCCTAGACAATCGCATCGTGACCCGTCCTTACGGACGCGCGTTCTTGAAAGCGCTGCCGGAGTGCCCGGTCAAAGTTATTTAGCGCCTATTCGGCGAGAACTGTGCGCTGCCTAAATAGGAATATTGCCGCGATATGATCACTTGAACATATTCCTGCCTCGGCTTAAATCTATCCCCGATGCAGGTCACACTGGCTCATTCGGAGAAACGCGACGTGACGCCGAAATCGGCTCGCGTCCTGGACATCTTGCATCGGTGGGGGATTCATACGCTGGGTCAGTTCGCGGCCTTGGATAAGGAAGAAGTGGGAGCGCGACTTGGTCCGATTGGTCTTCGAGCTTTGGGACCGCGCGAAGGGAAAAACCACGCGCCTCTTGAAGCTGGTCTCGCCCCCGGAGTCTTTCGAGGAAGCGTTCGAATTCGAAAACGAAATCGAAACGGTCGAGCCGCTGCTCTTTATGCTGCGCCGGTTTCTCCAGCAATTATCGCTTCGGCTCGATGCGCTTTACCTGGTCGCCAGTGAGCTCCGACTGGAAATTACCTTCAGCGATAAGAGCGCTTACCAGCATCAATTTAAAATTCCGGAGCCGACCAATAATGGCGAAGTGCTCTTTCGGATGCTGCACACGCATCTGGAGAATTTTAAATCTGACTTTCCGATTCTGGCCGTCGCGCTGAAGGCCGAGGCGGCCAAACCATCCTACTCAACAATTCAATCTCTTTGAGACGGCGTTGCGCGATCCGGCGCGTCTTTCCGAAACGCTGGCGCGGTTGACCGGCCTGCTTGGCTCCGATCGCGTCGGCACGCCGGTTTTGGAAGAGACGCATCGTCCTGATGCGTTTCGGATGGAACCTTTTGCCTGGCAGTTGCAGGAAACGGTCGGGGAAACCAGAGCCGTTGCCTTCCTGCGCTCTGCGTCGATTTCGCCCGCCTCTGCCGGCTTCGATGTTGCTGGTGAAAAATCATTCCAGCTCATCTGCGCAGCGCCCGAAATCCAGGGAGACGTGCTCCAGCGGAAAGGTCCTTACACTGGTCTCGGGAAATTGGTGGGACGAAAAAGCCTGGGACCGCGCGGAATGGGATTTGGAACTGGAGAACGGAGCGCTCTGCCAATGCCATTCCCGCGAGGACCGCTGGGAACTCGATGGAGTTTATGATTAGGGATCGGTCATGCCGCATGAAGAACCCTCATCCTAACCTTCTCCCTGAGGGAGAAGGAACTACCTCTCCCTTTGGGAGAGGGTTGGGGTGAGGGCGGGTTTTCGTCCGAATGGAATCGCCGTATGTCTTACGTCGAGTTACATGCGTGCAGCGCGTTCAGCTTTCTGCGGGGAGCCTCTTTTCCAGAGCAACTAGCTGAAACCGCAGCCGAGCTCGAGATGCCGGCGATGGCGTTGCTCGATCGCAACGGCGTTCTACGGCGCGCAACGTTTTTCCGTCGCCGCCCGGGAGCAAAATGTCCGGCCCATTGTCGGCGCTGAATTGAGCATGGAGGATGGATCCATTTTGCCGGTGCTGGTGAAGAATCGCACCGGTTACAAAAATTTGTGCGAGCTGCTCACGCAGGCGCATCTGCGGAGTGAGAAGGGACAATGCGCCGTTCAGTGGAATGAGCTGCCGCAATTTGCGGAAGGGCTGGTCGCATTGTTCTCCGATCCGGGGAGCGCACGCGCCTCGCGTGCTGTTTCCGGCGCCCTCGCCGGAAAATCTTCCCGCTCAGAAAGTGCTCACCGACGTTCGTTGTGCATTCGGCGAGGCGCCGAATGCGGCACGCGAGGGCGCGTGCGCTCCCCGGAGTTCCGCAGATCGCGCGCAGTTTCTGATCGACGTCTTCGGTCGCGACAATGTCTTCGTCGAGATCCAGCGCCACTTCCTGCGCGGCGAAGATCGGATCAATCAGCGACTCTGTGACCTGGCGGAACATTACCGGCTGCCAGTCGTTGCGACGAATGGCGTGCAGTACGCGCAGGCCGAACGGCCGCCAGGCGCTCGATGTTTTCACCTGCATTCGCGAGCACACGCATCTCGATGCCGCGGGCAAGACTGTTAACCCAGAACGCGGAAAGACATCTAAAGAGCGACGCCGAAATGCGCGCTCTCTTTCCCGATCGCCCGGACGCGATCGAAAACACAGCTCGCGTCGCTGAGCGCCTCGAATTTTCCCTGGAAAATATCGGTTACGAATTCCCGGCCTTTCCTGTGCCGGATGGGCACGACATGAATTCGTTTCTGCGCACGATCACGCTCTTTGGCGCGCAGCAGCGTTACGCCGTCCATCAGCACGGCGGTGAAGCGGAAGATCGAGGAGGAATTGGGCCTGATCCAAAGGCTCGGGTTCGCCGGTTATTTTTTGATCGTCTGGGACATCATTAATTTCTGCCGGGAACACGACGTCATGGTGCAGGGCCGCGGGCAGCGCGGCGAACAGCGCGGTTTGTTATTGCCTGGGAATCACGCCGGTCGATCCGGTGAGCAACCATCTGGTCTTCGAACGTTTCCTCAGCGAAAGCCGGAAAGGCTGGCCTGATATCGATCTCGATCTGCCGAGCGGCGATCGCCGCGAAAGCGTGATCCAGGAAGTTTACCGGCGTTACGGCAAACACGGCGCGGCCATGACCGCGAACGTCATCACCTATCGCGGACGCAGTGCCGCGCGCGAGATCGGCAAGGCCCTGAACTTTTCGTCCAATATCCTGGATCGGTTTTCGCATCTTTTTGCGAACGGCGATTTCCCGCACACCCTCGATCTGGCGGCGCAGATCGAGCAGGCGGGATTGCCGAAAGCACATCCGCGCATGCCGGCCTTCATCTCGCTGTATCAGGCCATCTACGGATTGCCGCGCCACCTCGGCCAGCATTCCGGCGGGATGATTATTTGCCAGGGGAAACTCAGTTCCTTTGTCCCGCTGGAAAATGCCTCGATGCCGGGCCGGGTCGTGGCGCAATGGGACAAGGATGATTGCGAAGATCTCGGCATCGTGAAGGTGGACCTGCTCGGGCTCGGGATGATGTCGGTGATGCAGGATGCTTTCGAGCTTTGCCGCGAACGCGGGCGGCCGCTCGATCTGGCTCACATCCCGACGGATGATGGGCCGACCTATGAAATGATGCAGAAAGCCGACACGATCGGCGTTTTTCAAATCGAGAGCCGGGCGCAAATGGCCACGCTGCCGCGGATGAAGCCGAAATGTTTTTACGATGTCGTGATCGAAGTCGCGATCATTCGGCCGGGGCCGATCCAGGGGAATATGGTGCATCCCTATCTGGCGCGGCGCGCGGGACGCGAGCCAGTCACGTATTTCGATCCGCGATTGGAACCGGTCCTCGAGCGCACGCTCGGTGTGCCGTTGTTTCAGGAGCAGATGCTGAAGATCGCGATGGTCATGGCTGATTTTTCCGGTGACGAAGCGGAAGAGCTGCGGCGAGCGCTCAGCTTTCACCGCTCTGGAGAACGCATGAATCGCGTTAGCGTGAAACTTCGGGCGGCGATGGAACGAAAAGGTGTCGCGCCGGAAGTGATCGAGAAGATCATTCAGTCGATCGCATCGTTTGCGCTTTACGGATTTCCCGAGTCGCACGCGATCAGCTTCGCCATTCTGGCCTATGGGAGCGCTTACTTGAAAGTGCATCGCGCGCCGGAGTTTTACGCGAGTTTGTTGAACAATCAGCCGATGGGTTTCTATACGCCGGCCACGATCGTAGCCGACGCCCAACGCCATGGAATTCGGATGCGACCGGTCTGCGCGAGGGAATCGGAGTGGCGTTGCCAGGTTGTTTCCGACGACACGGTTCGGTTGGGGTTTTGCGTGGTGAACGGACTGCGGAAGGAGCATGGGGAAAAGCTCGTGGCGGAACGCTCGCGCGCATCGTTCGAGTCCCTCGATGATCTCAAGCGGCGGGTGGCGTTAACCAAAGAAGAACTGCGGACGCTCGCGGAATTGGGAGCGCTCAATTGTTTTGCCGAGCATCGGCGCGCGGCGATGTGGCGAGTGGAGGAGGAACCACCAGAACCGTTATTTGCGGTTGTAGCCGGGGTCGGTGACCTCGGTGGGGAGCAGCGTTGCCGGGGGACGGCCGGGGTCACCGACCCCGGCTACAACACCCCGTTGCCGCCCATGACATTGCCCGAGCGCGTCAAAGCAGATTACGACGGAATGAATCTCACGACCGGGCCGCATCCGATGAAGTTGCTCCGGGAGCAGTTGCCGAATATCTGGCGCGCCAGCGATCTGGCCTCCGCCCGCCATGGCGCCACGATTCAGATTGCCGGGAATGTGATTTGCCGTCAGCGGCCGGGCACGGCGAAAGGCTTTGTCTTTGTCAGCCTCGAAGACGAGACCGGAGTTTCCAACGCGATTGTGACCCCGGATTTATTTGAGCGAGTACGGCTCTTGATCACGGAAGAGCCGTTTCTGGTCATCGAAGGGACGGTGCAGAATTCCGAGAACGTAGTGTTGATCAAGGCACAGGAGATCAGAGCCCTGGCGCATCTGCCCGCCGTTGCTACAGCGTTGCAGGCGGGCGAACAACTCGTCGGGACTGATTCGCATGACTTTCATTGAGGGGTCGCATTGTCATCCCGAGCCGCGCAGACGGCGAGGGACCTCCCAACAGGTCGAAGATCACACTCGGCAGAGAAAGCATCCCGTCACTAATGGTATGGTGCTTCCGAAGGCTTGGGGAGACGGAAGTGCCATTGTGCGGTCCCTCGCCGTCTGCGCGGCTCGAGATGACAACGTTTCGCGCGTCGCTTAACCGCACCCGCAACCTGGCCCGCAACCATGCGAACCAACCGAACCGACGGATGGGCCAGCCGAGCCGCCGGGAACATGGACGCCATATCCGCCGGAAATCACGCGCTTCACGGGCTCGCCGGTTTTCGGATCCACGCGGAGCGGTTCTTCCTTCATGCTCTGCTTCACTTCGAAACGGCGGATTGGTTTCGACGGATCGGTCGTTTCGTAAACGTAAATTGGCATAGTGACCTTACTCGGCGCCGCGTGATTGCTCTTTCGGCTGCGCCGGTTTCTCACTTGGTTTTGTGTCGGATTCCATCCACTCGGTGTGAAACACACCCGGTTTGTCGATCCGCTCGTAGGTGTGTGCGCCAAAAAAATCGCGCTGGGCCTGGAGCAAATTCGAAGGCAACCGCGCGGAACGGTAGCTGTCGAAGTAGCCGAGAGAAGCGCTGAAGGCGGGCACGGCCACGCCATGTTTCACCGCGGAGGCCACCGCCACGCGCCAGTTGTCCTGGGTCCGTTCGATAATGCCGGTGAAGTACTGGTCGAGGAGGAGATTCTCCAGCGCCGCATCGCGCTCATAGGCTTCCTTGATCCGATTCAAGAACTTCGCGCGAATGATACAGCCGCCGCGCCAGATGGTGGCGATGTCGCCGAAATTCAAATTCCAATGCGACCCGGCGCTGGCCGCGCCGAGCAGTTCCATCCCTTGGGCATAAGAGACGATTTTCGAGGCGTAGAGCGCGTCACGCACCGACGAGATCAGTTCAGCCCGATCCCCGGTAAACTTCGACACCTTCGGCTGGGGCAAAATTTTCGAGGCCGCAACGCGTTCGGCTTTCCGCGAGGAGATGACGCGCGCTTCGACCGCGGCATTTATCGTGGAAATCACCACGGACTGGCTGAGCGCTGACTGCAAAGTCCAAAGACCGGTGCCTTTCTGTCCGGCTTTGTCCAGGATCACATCGACCAGGGGTTTGCCCGTATCGGGGTCGATCTTGCGAAAGATCTGCGAGGTAATCTCAATGAGATAGCTATCCAGATCCCCTTTGTTCCACTCGCTGAAAATGTCGGCCAACGCTGGTGCCTCGAGACCGGCGACGTCCTTCAGAATCGCGTAAGCTTCGCAAATGAGCTGCATGTCGCCGTACTCGATGCCGTTGTGCACCATCTTCACGTAGTGGCCGGCGCCGTCGGGCCCCATGTAACGGCAGCAGGGTTCGCCATCGACGATGGCCGCGATCTTGGTGAAAATCGGTGCGATAATGTCCCACGAATCGCGCGAGCCGCCGGGCATGAGGGACGGCCCTTTGAGCGCGCCTTCTTCGCCGCCCGAAACGCCGCAGCCCACGAAGTGGAGACCGCGACCCTCGAGGTCCTTGCAGCGCCGCTGGGTATCGGAGAAAAGGGAATTGCCACCGTCGATAATCACGTCCCCTTTTTCGAGCAGGGGGACAAGCTGATTGATAACGGCGTCCACCGGCGCGCCGGCTTTGACCATGATCATCGCTTTCCGCGGACGCTGGAGAGCACCGACGAATTCCTCCATTGTGCGCGTGGGCACAATGTTCTTCCCCTTGGCTTTTCCCGCGGCAAATTTGTCGGTCACTTCAGCCGTCCGGTTGAACACGGCCACGGTGAATCCCTTCGATTCCATGTTGAGGACGAGGTTTTCGCCCATGACAGCGAGACCGATCAGTCCGATATCACATTGCTTCGTGTTCATTTTGAGTATCTCCTTGGTCACGCCGGGGGAATCGACGATGGCATACTGTATCCGTTCTTAATAGCGCATGGCAATTTCCGTTTGCGAGGTTTCGATCACACAGGCGCCGCTTGTTTTGCCGGCGTGGGAAAATTCCGCGACGGCGGGCGCAATTGTCGATTTCTGGGGAGTGGTGCGCGCGCTTGAGGATGGCAGAGAGATTACCGGGATCGAATACGAGGCGAATCGCTCAATGGCGGAACATCAAATGCAAGGCTTGGCTGAGAACGCTACGTCCAGGTTTGGCCTGACCAAAGTGGTCATCCATCATCGAGTGGGCTTTGTCCCGGCCGCGGAAGCGTCGATCGTTGTCCGGGTGGAAAGTGCGCGCCGCGCCGCTGCCTTTAGCGCAAATCAATGGATCATGGATGAGCTAAAGCAGACTGTGCCGATCTGGAAACACCCGGTCTTCAAGAACGGAGATTCCCACCCGCGCGCATGAACTGGGCAAATCGTCTCACTGTTAGCCGGCTGGTTTTGACAATTCTGTTTGTCGCGTCGCTCAACTCAAACTGGATCTACGGGCGCACTGCGGCGCTGCTCATCTTTATCCTGGCGGGGATTACCGATTATTTCGACGGCGAGATCGCGCGCCGCTACGGGTCGGTCACCAATTTCGGGAAGCTGATGGATCCGCTGGTGGACAAAATCATGATGGCTGCGGCGTTTATTTCACTTGTGCCACTGGAGGCGATTCCCGCCTGGGCTGCGATCACGGTGGTGGCGCGGGATTTTTTGATCACGGGATTGCGTCTAATTGCCAGCGCGAGAGGCCAGATCCTGCCGGCGGAACGCCTCGGGAAACACAAGACCTCGTGGCAGATCATCACGGTTGTGTTTTTCCTCGTGCTGCTTTCGGCGCGCGAGTTGAAATATGCCAGCGGCGAAGGGGACTGGTGGTTTCGAGCGTGGTATCACGGAGGACCGCTCCTGATCTGGATCGCCGTGGCTTTTACGGTTTACTCCGGCCTTCGCTACGCCTGGCTTCATCGCGACGTCATCGCGCCAGATCAGTAACTAAAATCGCCCAATCCGAATTTCGGATCTTGAATTGTCTGTCCCCCGCTACGGTGCCTCGCGGTCGTAGACCTCAACGAGGCCGATACCGGTGCCATCGTTCTCTCCGAAGACCAGGACGGTGTAAGTGCCTGGCGACAGCGTCACTGCCGCGGCGGCCTCGAGGTTGTTGCTCGGCGCCAAACCGGCGGCAGTCAGTTCCGCTGCTTGAGCCGGATTATCCTGCCAATTGTTATTCGCGATTAGAATCGCCCCATTGTTGTCGCGCAGCTCCAGCCTGGGATTCGCCAGCGCGTTAGGCACGCCCACGGCGGTGAGGCTGGGACCAAGAGCACGCACCACGACCTGGTCATTCGCGCCGCTGCCGCCCAGAATGAATCCGCCGATCAAGATATTCGAATTCGTGCCGACATGAGCCCGCGTGCTGAGATTGATCAGCTTCGTCGGAATGGGCTGATCCAAGTCGTAAACTTCAATCAAGCCGACGCCTGAACTGTTATTCTTGCCCCTGACGACCGCGGTATAGGATCCCGGATTCAGGGTCGCCACAATGGCCGAGTCCAAATCACGGGATGGCGCGAGGCCGCTGGCCAGGATCTCCGCTTCTTGAATGGGGTCGTCTCTCCAATTGTCGTTGATGATCGTCGGATACGGGTCCGGACTGTGCAGCTCCAGCACTGGGTCCACCAGCTGATCGAATGACGCTCCCACAGCCCGAATAAGGACGCGCTTGTAGTCGAAAATGACCGGAAGCGGGGCGTCGTTGATCATGAATCCGCCGATGCCCACATTGTCACCGGTCCCGACTTGCATCCGAGTCGAGAGGTTGCGAGCCCGCGCGCCTGGCAACACGAAAACGTTCCGCACGGAATCCGCAATGCACTCCGAACTGTTGAAGTAGCCACCGCCATAGTGACCGCGCGCCTGGATATAAAAGTTCTGTTCTGCCGGAAGGGGCGGACCATATGCAGCTCCCCAGAACCAATTAGCGCCGTAAATCTTCGGATACTGGCCAGCCTGGCCCAGCGGAGTGTAGTTCAGATTGTCGGTTGAATACGACAAGAAGACCTCCGTGAATTGCGGACTGGAGCCGCCCCGCGTCCAGGTGACGGTCGTTTGCGTCACAACGAGCTCTTGCAGGGCGGCGGTATCATTACTCAGTCGAGCGAAAGCGTTGCGCGGCTCTCCACCGATACTCGTAAAGAGGCCACCCGCCAGAACCTTGCCATCAGCCTGGAGAGCGAGGGAATTAACGGTTCATTTGCGTTCGGATCGAACGAGTCGGCCTGGCCGGTGGCGGGATCGAGCCGGGCCACGCGATTGCGCCCTTGTCCACCGATGCTGTTCGCTCCGTTAAACGCTCCGCCCACCAGGATCTTGCCGTCCGCCTGCAGCACGATTGAATGGACGGCACCATTCGCGCTCGGATCGAACGAATCAGGCGCACCGCCGTTGGCGATTCGGGCGATGTTGTTGCGCGCCTGTCCGCCGATGCCAGTGAAAAGGCCACCCACTAGAAGCCCCTTCCCGGGCTCGACCACGATTGCGTAAACATCCTGTCCCTGCACATCAGCATTGAAAGAGGTAACAAACCCGCTGCCTCCGCCCACGAGGCCTTGAAGCCCGGCGAGGTGGTTGCGTATCTGTCCCCCGATGGTCGTGAAAGCGCCTCCCACCGTAATCTGAAGACTTCCATGATCGTATTCTACCGGGAGAATTGCCCGGACAGTCCCGTTCGCGTCTGGGTTGAATTCATCAGCCAGGCCGGTGGTCTTACTGAGCCGGGCGATGCGGTTGCGCATCTGTCCGCCGATCGTGGTGAATTGGCCGCCGACCAAAATGCTGCCGTCCCCGGTCTGCAACGCCAGGCAAAGAACATCGTCGTTCGCATGTGGGTCGAAGGAATCGGGCAAGCCGGTCAGGGGGTCGAGACGGGCGATGTGAAAGCGTATCTGTCCGCCGATGCCGGTGAAAGAGCCGCCCACAAGGATCTTGCCGTCTGCCTGCGTAGCGATCGCGTAGACAGCATCGTCCGCGTTGGGGTCGAAGGCGGCATCGAGCGTGCCGTCGCGGTTCAATCGGGCGAGATGGTTGCGTGGCACGCCCAAAACGCTGGTAAAGTTGCCGCCGATGATTGTCTTGCCATCCGCCTGAACGGCGGTGGCGAAAACCTCGGATCCGACAGCGTTGAGATTGAGGGTCCGATCGACCGTACCGTCGGGTTCCAGACGGGCCAAATGGTTGCGCGTCAACGCCGCTCCCGCACTGGGGGAGAGCGTGGTGAAGTTACCGCCTATCAAAATTTTGCCGTCCACCTGGACCGCGATCGAAGCGACAGAATCGCTCGCGCTCGGGTTGAACGAATCTGCCAGGCCCCACTTGGGCTCCAAGCGTGCAATCCCTGGGCGCGTCTGCCCACCGATGTTGTTAAAGGCGCCGGCCGCCAGGATCTTGCCGTCCGCCTGCACCGCGATCTGATAGACAACCGCATCCGCGTTCGGGTTGAACGAATCAGCCTGGCCGGTTTTGGGGTCGAGCCGGGCGATGCGGAGCCGATCCTGTCCACCCACCTGCGCGAAAAAGCCGCCCACCAGAATCCTGCCGTCGGCCTGCACCGCAAGGGAAAGGACAAAATCGCCCACGTCCGGGTTGAATAAATCTGCCAGCCCCGTGTTGGGATCGAGCCGGGCTAGGTTGTGACGTATTTCTCCGCCGATGCCATTGAAAAAGCCGCCCACTAGAATCTTGCCGTCGGCCTGCACCGCAATGGCATAGACGATATGGCTCGCGTTTGGGTCAAACGAGTCAGCGAATCCGGTCGCGGGATCGAGCCGGGCGATGTGGCGGCGCGTCTGCCCGCCGATACTGGTGAAGAAGCCGGCGGCCAGGATCTTGCCGTCCGCCTGCAGCGCTGTCGCTTTGACACTAGTGTCCAGGGGCCGGTCCGAGTTCGCGTTCGGGTCGAACGAATCGGCGAGGCCCGTGGCGGCATCGAGCCGGGCGATATAGTTGCGGTTCTGGCCACCGATCGCCGTGAAACGGCCGCCGACTACGATCTTGCCATCCGCCTGGACGACGATTGTGTTGATTTGCTCGTTCGCGTTCGGGTTGAAGTTGGGGTCGAGCGTGCCGTCCGGGTTTAACCGGGCCAAATTGTTGCGCGCGACCGCCGCGCCGCCGCTAACCGAAAGCGTTGTAAAATCGCCGCCAATCAGAATTTTGCCGTCTGGTTGAACGGCGAACGCGTAAATCGGGCCGTTCGCGTTCGGATCGAAGCCGTCCCGCGCGAATTGCCCATGCGCCGCCACGATGCTGCCTGCCAGCAGAAACAAAAAGAGCGCAGCGCGTCTGGCTTTGGATGCTACTCCTGTCCATGAAGGGAACGCGACAACGTGAGCGGCCGGGAGTTGAGGGACCATCTCCGATGGCATATCTGGCAGCGCCCTTATAAGCAAGACAACAATTCCTGATTGAGCGGAAAATACCTTGGGGGATCAGCGGGTGAAGGGAATCGAACCCTCGTCAGTAGCTTGG
The DNA here is from genome assembly GCA_963850015.1 of uncultured Verrucomicrobiae bacterium. GTDB lineage: Bacteria > Verrucomicrobiota > Verrucomicrobiia > Chthoniobacterales > UBA10450 > AV80. Next base: position 2,206,973 of record CAWKJF010000002.1, on the reverse strand, counting down.
AAGGCTACAGCTCTACCATTGAGCTACACCCGCGCGCCGCATAAGCTGACGCGGCTCGCCACAGCTGCCAAGTCCTTTTCTGGTTCGCGGCGCGTTCTCCTTCATCTTGCCTTTTCCGGGCGCGCGCTCTAGCTAGATAGAATCATGAAAATCCGTGGTCTCTCTCTGATCGTCGCCGCCTTCATCTCAGTCACGGCGCGGGGCGATCTCACCATCGTGCAAAAGATCGAAGGAAGCGGTTCCCTCAGACAAATCACGATGAAACTCAAAGGAGACAAGGCTCGAGTAGAAGTATCCCCGGAGCTCACGACGATCATGGAAACTAAGGGGGGCGACATCCTGACCTTGATGAACACGAAAAAGAAATTCGTGCGCATCTCGGCCGAGAAGTCCAGGGCGATTGCCGAGCTGGCCAGCAAATACGGAAAGGATTCGTCGGCCCCGGCGCAAAAATCGAAGCTGACCCCCACGGGCCGGAAGGAGACGATCAATGGCTTCGAAACGGAGGAATATGTCCGCGAGTCTCCCTCAATGAAGGAAAGCTATTGGATCGCGCTCACCTACCCCGATTCAGCTGCAATCGTGAAGCAACTTCAGGCGATCGCTCCGACCGCCTGGAATGAGATCGCGAAAGGAATGCTCGATTTCAACGATTTCCCAGGTCTCCCCTTGCGCACGATTATCAAGACCGACGGGAAAGAACTCGTCAGCACGATTATCTCCATCAAACAGGATTTATTGAGCGACCTGGAGTTCGCTGTGCCGAGGGATTTCCAGGAACTGAAAGTTCCCAATCTTCAGGACGTGCTTTCCGATAAGACCTCCGTCCCTTCGACGAAGCCGTGACGGCTGCGAGTCCGTTGCCGACGGTGGTTCCACGTTTCGTCCTCGCCTCCGCCTCGCCGCGACGCCATCAATTACTCGCGGAAGCCGGCTACGTCTTCGAGGTCGTCTTGTCCCAGGTCGAGGAAGTTTCCTCGGGCTGGCTTACCATCCGGGAGTTGACCGTGTGCAACGCGACACGAAAAGCCTGGTCGGTGGCGCAGACTTTACCCGACGCGATCGTCCTCGGCGCCGATACCCTGGTCACCATCGACGGCGACGTGCTGGGAAAACCGGTGGATCTCGAGGATGCCGCCGCAATGTTGCGGCGTCTGAGCGGCCGTTCGCATGAGGTCTGGACCGCGGTCTGTCTTTGTCATTTGGCCCGGGGCAAGTCGCGGAGTTTTTGCGTCGCTTCCCGGGTGAAATTTCGCGATCTGACGGATCGCGACATCAAGAGCTACTTCACGAAAATTAATCCACTGGACAAGGCTGGAGCCTACGCCGCACAGGGGCACGGGCGGGAAATCATCCAGCGGATTGACGGATCTTATAGCAACGTCGTCGGATTGCCCATGGAGCAAAGTGTCCCTGCTCTCGCCGCCTTCGGCGTTTCGCCCGCTGCTACTTCTTCACGATAGGCTCTTCCCGGCAACAGATCTCGAGTGGATTGCCCTCGGGGTCGTCGAAAAAGAGCGCGTAATATCCAGGCCGATATCCGGGCACCAGCTCAGGTCCGTCCAAATTCTTCGCTCCCGCTTTCGCCGCAATCTTCGCGACCCGATCGACTTCTTCGCGCGTCTCCGCCCAGAAGGCGATTCGGGTCCCGTTGGGTTTGTGATTTGGATCCACCGTAAATCCGAAAAACTCCGAAGTCTTGTCGCGACCGACAGCGTAGAATGTCCCCCATTCGTCATCGGAAGTATTGTGGGTGAATCCAAGCGCGGGCAGAAGTTTGCCGTAAAACTTCATCGCCTTCTTAAAATCCCTTACGCGCAAATCAACGTGATCAAGGTGGCGTATCTTCATTTTCCAGTTGTCGAACTTCTATTCGTTCGTCGAATCATCAGAGTTAACCCGGACCGATTTGATCCACGGCGCCGACGTTGATGTCGGGGCTCCGGTTAAGGCTGCTTCTCCATCGCGCGCCACGGCTTGGGAAAAATCCGCCAATTCCCGTTGACGTAAATCAACCCGTCGAACGCCATGCCCAGATCCTTCCCTGGCTCCACAAATTTGAAGCGGTAAATCTTCAAACCCGGTTTGAGTTTCGGCGCGACTTGTTTCCAACCGCCGGGAAATTCCGCGGCAGTTCCGGTTCCCGATTTCATCTCCTCGCTCGTGGCGGAGAATAGCTTGAGCTCCGATTGCCCGGGCTTTGGCGCCAAGACCAGCTGCCCGGCCTCCCACGCCGGACCGTACAACGCTTCGAGTTTCATGCTGAGATCCGGATCAAAAACGGCCGCATAATCGGCGGTCGTCGGGCGCAACTGCTTGCTTAACGCCGAATGGTCCGCGCCCGGCTTGAGAAATTCCTTCAATACGTTCGTTGGGTCGCTCCCATTCTTGTTTTCTTCGGCAGCCACTCCCTGCGCCACTAAAGCGAGGTAAGCGACCAGCCCAAGCAGCCGCAGGCTTGACGTGATTGTGTGTGTCTTCGTTTGCTTCATGTTCGTTGTCCTTTCGGGACAACGTTGAATCAAATCCGCGCCGAATTGTCCAGTTCACTCCGGGTTAGGTAGTGCCCCTAATTCGAGAATAGATAGTTGAGGATTTCGTAGAGAACCCCAATCCAGCCTCCAAAACCGATAAAGAACACGGGAAAGAGCCACGCAAGCCTGGGGCGAATGGAAGCTAACCTAATGCCGAAATACAAGGCCGGAAGGGCGGACACAATCATGATATGAAGACCTAGGTCTCGAGCGAAAGCTTCACCGGGAAGCCTTGAGAACCTGTATAATCTCCCAGAGAGATGGCAGGCACGCCCCGAATAGGACGCATTCGAGCCAGGGAAACCATTTACGCTGGAACGGCGTCGGAACGTTGTATAACATCGCCTGGATGCTGGGTCATTACCCCGAGTTGGCAGCGCTTTCGCGGCAGCAGACTTCCAGCTTGTTACCGTCCGGGTCTTCGAAAAAGACCGCGTAATAGCCGGGGCTGTAATCCACGCAAAGCTCCGGGCCTTCGACGTTTTTTCCGCCCGCCTTGCGAACGACTTCGGCCACCTTGTCGACGGCGGCGCGACTCTCGGCCCAGAAACGCGATGCGATTTGCGTTCGGCTGATGATCGGCCTCTTCCTGGAAGCAAAAAAACTCGACGGCCTTCCCTCCCTCCGCCTCAAACAAGCCGTATTCTTCGCCGCTCTTATCTACGCGAAAGCCGATTGCGGGCAGGATCTGCGCGTAGAATTTTTGGGCGATTTCACGATTTCTAACCCGGAGATCGATGTGATCGAAAAGGCGTTTGCTCATGCCAGATTCTTGGACGGCTCCAGCGATGTTGTCTACTACCAGGCTTTTTGGGCTTCCGCATGGGAATCAATTCGACGCAAGATCAGCCTTGAATTGAAGACGCTAGTTTTCCTCTGCCTCGTCGCGCTGGCGAATCCTGGCGCTGGGCGGCCTCGAAAAGTATTCCAGCCTGGTCAAGGCCGATTCGTTGCCCGCGATCACCGCGGCGCCGCGCCGCGGTGTGAGAATCACTTATCTCGGGACAAACGGTTATTTGTTCGAGACCCGCGATACAACGCTTCTCGTTGATCCCTATTTTTCCCGACAAAATTTGTTCCGGATGGCGTTCAAGCTTCGGCCCGTGCCCCGGAACGATTTGATTGCGCAATGGCTCCGGGGTCATCCGAAGATCGATGCCATTCTTGTTACCCACGCGCATGTCGATCATCTCTACGACGCCCCCGAGTTCTTGCGGCAAACGGGGGCGACTTTGATTGCTTCGCCCACGAGCGTAAAATTGGTGGAATCACTCGGCGTGCCCGCGAGCCAGACGCGCCCTGTCCTACCGGGCCGGACGATATCCGTGAAGAATGCCGTCATTCGCGTCCTTCCGGCCCAGCATGACCGCCTCTTCGGCGCCGTTCCATTTGATGGCCCGTTGAAACGCCTGCCGCCGCAAAAAATCGATGACTGGGTCACGGGCGTTCCACTTGCCTTCCTCATCGAGATCGGCGGAAAGCGCATCTTCATCAATTCTGGTGGACGACCGGACGACGCCGTTTCCGCGGACTGGCGCCCGGTCGATCTCGCCATTCTTGGGGTGGCCGCGCGCGATTCGATCCGGGCCGTTCCGCCGATCCTGAGCCAGTTGCGTCCTCGCTACATCCTGCCGAGCCATCAGGACGATTTCTTTCGGCCCCTCGAACGCGGTTTTGTTTTTCTTCCGCTCACCGATTTTCCCGCGGTGCGGGCGGCGGCTTCAGCCAGCTCCAGCGAATTGATTTTGTTGGATTACTTCCGGCCATGGACCCTGCGCTAAAACGGCCGCGACCGCGTCTCGCCTTGATGGTCACGGCCCTCGCCCCGGTCGTGCCCCAGCTGCTCGGAAGCGCTTTCAACATCTGGTACAATCTCGCGGTCGTTGAGCCGCTGCTCGGCACGGAGGCGCTCAAAGCTCGCTTTCTCCAAACCTGCATCATCTATAACGCCATCGTCTATCCCGTCGCGCTGTTCCTGTGGCTTCGGCAGGTTTTCTCCCTTGGCCCGGTGGTGCGAACGCTGGATGCCGGCGGCGAACCGGAAGCAGCTGCGCTGATGAAGGCGCGTCGCGGAACCATCAACCTTCCCTGGTCGATCTCGGCGATTTCCGGAGCCGCCTGGTTTCTCTGCGTTCCCGTTTTCCTCATCTCGCTTGGTGCTGCTTCCGGCTCGCTCGATCGTCAATTGCTTTGGCATCTGCCGATCTCGTTTCTCGTCTCCGCTTTCATCTCCGTCACGAACAGTTTCTTTCTGGTCGAACTGGCGAGTCACTGGGGACTTTTCCCCGTGCTCTTTCGCGATGCCCGCGCCGACCTCACGCCGGGAGGCCGAGCGCTTTCGTTGCGCGGGCGCGGCCTGCTCTGGGCGATTTCCGCAGGCATTTGCCCGATTGGTTCACTCCTTCTCCTGAGTTTCGCACCGCCCGCGCCGGGAACGGATCCGGCCTGGTTCGCCGTCTTCGTCGGCACCGTCGGCGTCGCGTTTGGCCTTTGCACCGCGCTGATGATCAGCCGGCTCGTCTCGGAGCCGATCGACCAATTGCGCGCCGCTGCTCAGGGCGTCTCGGAGGGCCGGCTCGATGCCAACGTCCATTTGCCGCGGGCGGACGAGTTCGGGCTTCTCATCGCGGAGTTCAACCACATGCTGCACGAATTGCGCGAGAAAGAGCGCTTGCGGCAAACCTTCGGGCTGCACGTCGGCCGCAAGACCGCCGACCAGATCCTGGCGCGCGATCCCGGCCTGAGCGGAGTCGAGCAATTGATTACGATCATGTTTGTCGATATCCGCTCGTTCACGCAACGGAGCGCCAACCTCCCGCCCGCCGCCACCGTGCGAATGCTCAACGAATTCCTTCGCGTCATGGTGAGCGTGGTGGAAAATCGCCACGAGGGAATCATCAACAAATTCCTCGGTGACGGTTTCATGGCTCTTTTTGGAATTGGTGCGGGTGCGGCGAATCACGCCGACGAAGCGCTGGCCACTGGGCGCGACATGCTCTCGGCGCTGGAAGAGCTCAACGCGCGGATTCTCGAGGAGGGACGCGAAGCCATCGCGATTGGCATCGGCATTCATACCGGTCCGGCCATTGTCGGCAGCATCGGCTCGCCCGAGCGCCTTGAGTTTACCGCCATCGGGAGCGCCGTGAACATCGCCTCGCGAATCGAAGGCCTGACCAAGACCGTCCATCGCTCTTTGCTTCTGACGGAGGCGACCGCGGAGCACCTGCTCGAGAAAAGCGCGCTGGAAGAATTGCCTCCGCAGACGGTGCGCGGGGTGGATAAGCCGATGCGGGTCTATGCCGTCATGGACGTTCGCGGAGCCGGGGAGGTCGTCTTAGACGCGTCATCGCCGATTTTCGCGCCGGACCATCAGTTTCAATCCGGACCATGTTTCGTCCACGGCGCAAACTTTCACATCGACGAAACCGAGCGGCAAAGCAGACCTCGCGGATCACGTCCTCCGTGATGTCCGTCTTTACCCCGGAAGATTTCTTCGGCCATGAAACCCAAAGGACTCCGGCTGTCCGCGATCAGTTTTCGAAGCCGCTTCAATTCGCTTCTCCATTGTCTTGCGATTCGACACGAAAAGATGAACGAATGTCGCGCCCGGGCTTCGATTCCCTGGCGAATGAAATCTTGTCAGGCAAGGGTGCGAGCAGTTTCCGGTAGTCCGGCGGTGCGCCGATCGTCACGACCTTCTGTCCTGCCTTGATCCCGAGCTTTTGCGCCAGCGGTGTCCCCGAGTAACCAGCCATTTCCTTTCCTAGCGTTTCCGGCACATAATGTCGCGCAAACTTTGATTCGATCGATGCGCCTTCGTTTGCGACTTCGTTGCGCTACGATTTCTTCTGACGATTCTTCGCGCGTGCTTGCCTCTCGCTCTGTTCGCGGGATGTCACCGTCAGAACAATGCCGTCTCCGGCACGATCGAGGTGGATGAAGTGCATGTGGGGCCGCGCATGGGCGGACGGGTGGAAAAAATATTCGCGCAGGAAGGGGATAAGCTGAAGGCCGGCCAGACCATTGTGGAGCTCGACGCGGCCGAGTTGAACGCGCGGCGGGACCTCGCGGCTGCGCAAATCAACAGCGCCATTCACGATACCGAAGCCCAGGGCGCGCAGCTCGTCTTCATGCGCGATGACGCGGTCCGGCAACAGGACTTGCGCAAGCGGAACGTCGTTTCTCCGAGTGACGCGGAGCGGGCCGGGAGCATCGCGCGGGCCCAGGAGAAAATCGTCGAAGCGGCCAAGATGCGCGTCGTCCAGGCCCGCGCTCAACTCGCCGACATCGACGCGCAGTTGGCCGAGATGCAGGTCAAAGTTCCGACCGATTCGATCCTGGAGGTTTTGAGCGTGAAGGTGGGCGATGTTCTGGCGGCGAACCGCGAGGTCGCCACGTTGATCCTCCCGCAACATTTGTGGGTGCGCGTTTTTGTTCCGGAACCGTGGCTCGGATTGATAAAAGTGGGGGATTCGGTCCGCGTCCGCGTAGATTCGTTTCCCGGGAAGGATTTCGACGGCACCGTTGAGCAGATTAATCGCCAGGCCGAATTTACGCCCCGCAACGTCCAGACCGTCGAAGACCGCATCCGGCAGGTCTTCGGCGTGAAAATCCGCCTGCCAAACAGCGAAGACAAATTGCGCGCGGGGATGTCGGCCGATGTCGTCTTTCCCGAACGTAGGAAAATGAAGAATCCAAGGAGGGGCGTTTGTAAAATCGTCCACCTTAATAAACGGCGGTTGCAAACCGCCGCTCCTTGCAGCTTTTCCCGATTCACCTCTCCCATGACCGACGTGATGATCGAGTGCGAAGGACTGACGAAGCGCTTCGGCACGTTCACGGCCGTCGACCATGTCAGTCTTTCCGTCGCGCGCGGCTCGATCTTTGGATTCCTCGGGCCGAACGGCTCCGGCAAATCCACCGTCATCCGAATGCTTTGCGGCATTCTTGAGCCGACGGAAGGCACGGCCAGAATCGCCGGTCACGACATCACGCGCGAGGGAGACGCCATCAAGGAAATGATCGGCTACATGTCGCAGAAGTTTTCCCTCTACGACGAGCTGACCGTGAATGAGAACCTGATTTTCTCCGGAAAACTCTACAGCCTGCCGGACAAGCAATTAAAGCAGCGCCGCGACGAGCTGATCGCCATCACGCATCTGGAACCGTATCTCGACCGCCGCGCCCCGCTTCTCTCCGGAGGCTGGCGCCAGCGCCTCGCGATGGCCTGCGCGCTGATGCACAAACCGACCGTTCTGTTTCTCGATGAACCGACCGCGGGCATCGATCCCGTTGCCCGCCGCGAGCTTTGGGATCTGCTTTTCGAATTCGCGGGGCAGGGGATGACGCTCTTCGTCACCACGCATTACATGGACGAAGCGGAGCGCTGCTCGCATGTCGGTTATATCTATATGGGGAAATTGATCGTCTGCGGCGAGCCGGACGATTTGAAACAAATGCCGGACGTCAGCCCGCCGGGCACGCGCCGCCTCGATGTGACGTGCGATCACGTGACCGTCGCGTTGCGGGCCATGCGCGAAGTGCGCGGTGTGCTCAACGCCACGGTCTTCGGGCAATCCATGCACCTGCTCGTCGATCAGAGCGTGCAGCGCGAGGAGATCGACGCGAAGCTGCGCAGCGTCGGGATCGCGAGTCCGGATATTCACGAGATCGGTCCCTCGCTCGAGGATGTTTTCGTTTCGCTCACCGCGAAGCACGCCAGCGAAAATCAACAGGGGCGGGCCGCGTGATTCGGGAACACAGAAGGCTCTTAACAGGAGGTAACGGAGGGCACGGAGGCTTTCCGAAGTCTCTGTTTTCTCTGTTTGCTCCTGTAAGTTGATCCCGATGAAACGCGCACCGTTTCGCGGCCTCGACGCCATTCTCTTCAAGGAATTCATCACGGTCCTGCGGGATCCGTTGACGCTCTTTTTCATGCTCTTTCCGCCCTTGGTTGAGATGATCGCGTTCGGTTACGCGCTCGACAACGATGTCAGGCACATGGCCATGGCGATCCTGAATGAGGATCGCACGGTCGAAAGCCGGCAGTTTCTCGATCGCTTCGTTAATACGGAGACATTCCGGATTGTCGGCGAAGTGCAGAACGTTGAGGAACTGGCGAGCGAGATTCGCAAAGGCCGCGCCTATGTGGGGCTGCAAATTCCGCCCCACTTCACGCGTGATCTGCGGACGGGCCATCCCGCGCAGGTGCAAATGCTGATCGACGGCTCGAATTCCACCATCGCGCTCCAGGCGCTCAACACCGCGCCTGAGCGTCGCCTTGACCCAATCCATGGAGATGATGATGCGGGACAGCGGGCGGCGCACTGTGCCGATCGAAGTCCGTCCCCAAATGCTTTACAACCCGACGATGCGCAGCCCGAACTTTTTCGTGCCGGGCGTCATTGGCATTGTTCTGCAAATCGGGACGACCTTTGCCACCGCCATGGCCGTCGTGCGCGAACGAGAGCGCGGCACGCTCGAGCAACTGCTCGTTAGTCCGCTCAGTCGCTGGGGCCTGATGCTGGGCAAACTCATCCCCTATCTGTGTATTGGGATGCTCATGGCCATCCTGCTTTTCGCGCATCATGCGTTTCGTCTTTGCGGTGCCGATCGCGGGCAGCGTCATCGCCATGACCGCCTCGACGTTTGTTTATGTTTTTGCGCTGCTCAGCATCGGACTGCTCGTGGCGACGAAGGCGAGCAACCAGATGCAGGCGCTGCAAATGTCGATGGCGTTCATTCTGCCGAGCGTGTTTTTCTCCGGCTTCATCTTCCCGCGAGAAACGATGCCCTGGATTTTCTACGCGATCGGTTCCCTTCTCCCGACCACCTATTTCATCGCACTGATGCGCGCGATCATTCTGCGCGGCGCCACCTTCCTGGAGTACTGGCCCTCGCTCGCCATCCTGTCGGTCATGGCCGTGCTGCTCTTCTGCGTCTGCGCGCTGCGGTTCAGGAAGAAGATCGGATGAATTGAAGACGTGCAATTCCAGCATCCTCCGGCGCGTGTTGCTGAGCGGTCTCCGTATTGCGCTCGCGGTGGGCGTGTTCTTTTTCTTACTCTGGTGGTTTGGGATGAGGATGCCGGGAAGGAATATTTCGACCGCGGCGCCACTCTCCGCCGATGAGCTGGGGTTGCGCGCCGAACTGGTGGCCGACGTGCAAAAACTCGCCGGCGAGATCGGCGAGCGAAACATGCAGCGCTATCCGCAGCTTAATGCGGCGGCCGATTTCATCGAAGCTTCCTTCGTCCAAGCCGGACTGCGACCCCGGCGGGACACCTATGAATTGAACGGACAAGTCTGCCACAACATCGAGGCGGAAATTCCAGGAGCTCGTCCGGAGATCGTGGTCATTGGCGCGCATTACGACTCGGTCTTCGGCTCACCCGGCGCAAACGACAACGGCAGCGGAGTGGCTGCCCTGCTCGCGCTGGCCCGCCGTTTTGCCGGAAAACCGTCCGGGCAAACCTTGCGCTTTGTTGCATTCGCGAATGAAGAGCCGGGCTATTTCCAGACCGACCAGATGGGAAGTTTGGTTTATGCGGGTCGGTGCAAAGCGCGCGGAGATAAAATTACTGCCATGATCAGCCTGGAAACGATTGGGTATTTTTCTGATGCCCCGGGTTCACAAACTTATCCGTCGCTCGGAATCGGCGCGTTCTATCCCACCACCGGGAACTTCATCGGGTTCGTCGGAAATGTTGGCTCCCGAACCTTGTTGCGGCGCGCCCTCGCTCTCTTTCGCGAACAGGCGAAACTTCCTTCCGAAGGCGCGGCCTTGCCCTCATTTATCCCAGGCGTCGGTTGGTCGGATCAATGGGCCTTCTGGCAGCACGGTTATCCGGGAATCATGATCACCGACACCGCTCCGTTTCGTTACCCCCACTACCACGAGGCGACCGATACGCCGGATAAGCTCGATTACGACCGCTTTACTCTCGTCGTCAGTGGGATGGAGAAGGTGATTGCGGGACTGGTGTCGGGGCGCTAAGGCCCCTCCCACATTACTTCAGCAGCCAGTCGAAGCCCTTCTGGAGCTCGGTGAACTCAGTGCCTTCGATGGGACTGTTGTGGCCCGCGCCGGCGAGGGGGATGACGCGCTTTTCGCCAGCGTAAGCATCGACGACCAGACGCTGGAATTTCGGCGCGACGACTTCATCCTTTTCCGCGAGCAGGAAAATCGCGGGCACGCGAACAGCCTTGGCGTTGGCGACGCTGTCGAGATCGGCGGGAATTTTTTGGGCGAGCGGCCCGGCCAGCAGCCACAGGTTCCACCAGCCGAACTGGCGCAGGATGATCTGCCGCAAGGCGGGTGGATTATGCAGGATCAGGCCCGTCACCGGCCGATGCGCGGCGACATGGAGCGCTGTGGTGGTACCCAGACTCGCGCCAAACACAATTATCGGGCGATCGCGGGCGGTGCGTTTGAGCTCATCGAAGGCGGCGAGCGCAGCCGGCCCCAACCGGGCCAGTCGCGCGGGACCCGTGCTGCCGCCGAACCCCGGGTAATTCATTCCCCAGACTTCGACCGCCCGGTTGCCCCACATTTCCGTTTCCGCCTCGACCCAGCGATCGGCGCGATCGGCATTGCCATAGAATCGCAAAACGTAGATCGGAGAGCTCCCGCGCTGCTGGGTCTGTTTGGAAGCGGCCCTCCAGATTTCCAATTCACCACCATCGAACGGAATCGGTTTTCGAATGGCCGCCCCGGCGTTGATGCGGTTGGTGGTCGGGAACAAGACCAGCCGGTCTGGAATTGGGGCCAGGGTAATCATGGCAAAATACAAAACTGCCAGGACAAGCACGACGCGCCATGGGCGCGATAGTTTTCGTTCCCGTGGTTTCACGTCTCGCGGGAAAGTCTCCTCGTCAAATGGAGGCAGTAAAGAAGCGGAATTGCGCCCACGATCCCGAACGAGCAATCGAGCAGCCGCCAGGCGAGCGGAATCTGCCGGATCTGTCCGCAAATGAGGGCGAGCGGAATGACGGCCGCGCAGGAAATCAACCCGCAGCGCAGGACCCAGGCGTTACGAACCGGATCCCGAAAAGGCCCGATGAAAAACAAGGCGATGATGAAATGCCCGAACGCAAGCCAATCGGTCCCATAACCGACAAACGGAAATGCAGCGTAGGTTCTTTCCAGACCGAAGAAGACAAAGGCAATCCACGCCCGAAGCCGGAAAGCGTCTCGTAGGCGGCGGGATCGCTGATGCCGAGCCAGCGGCAAAGAAGGGAAAGCTCATGGAGCAAGGGAAACGCCGTCAGGCCGCTCAGGACCAGCCCGGCGATGAAGAGGCTCAGACTTATCCGGTAGGCGAGAAGTGTGCGTTTCAACGCACCTAGCTTACCACAGTCGAACCAACTGCCATGCGGCTAATAAACGGAGCACGAGCTTAGCGCGTCGAGAAGCGGAGGCGCAACAGATTCAGCGCGCCGAGGTAGATTTCACGGCGGTGCAGTTTGGAAAGGCCATGAACCCGATCGTGAAAAATGATCGGATATTCGACAATGCGCGCGCCCCCTCGATGGGCCCGGTAAAGGACCTCGGCCAGGAAAGAGTAGCCGGTCGACCTGACCTCTTCGGTGCGCATCCATTCCAAAGCACTGTCGGCGGTAAAGCCTGTAACCTGAAGTGATGTCGTGGGCGGGGATCTGCAAGAGGAGAGCGGCGAACTTGTTGGCCAGCCAACTCAAGAGGATGCGCCGGATCGTCCAGTTCACTGTGCCTCCATCGGGGATGTACCTCGATCCTATCACCACATCGCATGTCTTAAGCAAGGCAAGCATAGAGCGAGGTAAGCGGGGTTGTGACTGAGATCGGCATCCATCGTTCCGATAACCTGGAACCCATTCTCAAGCCCATGGCGAATACCCGCGGTGTAGGCGCGGCCGAGGCCGCGTTCTCCCTGCCGGCGGAGAAGGCCCAGGTTAGGGTAGGTGGCCATCAGCTTTTCCACGATTTCAGCCGTTCCGTCCGGAGAGTCATCGTCCACCACCAGGAGATGGGCGTCGGCCGGCATGGGCAAAGAATTGCGGGACTAGTTGCGCAATGTTGGAGCTCTCCTTGTAGGTCGGAACAATCATGAGGACTTGCTCCATCCCTGGCTGGATAGAGGCAGGCGGATAGGCGTGCGGGATTCGTCATCGTGAGATCGAGCGCCAGGGCTCTGCGCGAACTATTGTTTCTTCGCCCAGTTAGGTCCGCCCCTTCAAGTCATATGGTAAGCGTTCGCGAAGAGAACAGTGCAGAGCGCGAGTAATGCGATGGAAAACGCCAGGAGCGGTTCGTAGAGCCATTTCCATCGGAGTGAGAGGAGGGCGAGGACGAGATGAAGAGGAAAGAGGATGCTGACGTAGCGGGGCAATCCTTCCAGGCTGCCCCACGCCGAGGTAAAAGAGGAGCGAGACCACCGCGTAGACCAAATAGGTTGGCCGCAAGCGCAACCAGAAGCCAGCTGCCGCCAGGATCAACGCGGCGCCGACGATAGCCTGGTAAAGTGGAATGTGCGACGCAGGAAAACTGTGTGCAATGAAGAAAGGTTTGCCAGGGCAGAGTGAGGGTTTTCCCCCAACCGCTGGCCTGAGCGTGCATCGGCAGGAAGAGATCTCCTCGCTCCACATAGGAATAGAACATGTAGGCCAGGAGGCCCGCTGGAACCAAAGCGAGAAGGAACAAATGAGGACGCAAAAAGGCACGCCAATGGCCGCCGCGCTCCCGCCACTGCAGGAGGTACTCGGCAAACAAGGGCGCCCCGATCAGCAGGCCGGGAGCTCGGGTCGCCGATAGGCATCCCCCGCAGAGAGCGGCGATGAGCCACTTTCCCTGACGAGCGGCGAACAAGGCGCCAATCGATAAGAGCAGGAAGGTCGCTTCCGTGTAAGCGGAAGAAAGGAAGAAACTGACCGGATTAAACATCAGGAATATGATGGCGCGGCGGCAGACCAGTTTGTCGTAGTCCAGGCGCAAGAGACGCATCAGGAGCAAGGCCGCGGCGATCAGGCAGCCGTTCGAAACGAGCACGCTTGCCACTTGATAATCGCGCACGAAGAAGTGGACGGCGCGGACGAGAAGCGGGTAAAGAGGGAACCAGGCGGCTGCGATCTCGGGTGTTGGCGGCGCGTAGCCCTGTTGCGCGATGAGCCGATACCAGACGCCGTCCCATTGGGTCAGGATATCGAGGAGCGTTCCGCCATGCTCGGTTTGTTTCGAAACCTCCACGTACGGACCACGTCCTACGATGCGCCGTGAATAGAAAATCAGCGCAACCAGCAGGAGACGGGAGACGGCGAACATGAACAGGACCCAGCCCGCGTCGGTCCAAGCGGGCCGCCAACGCTGGGAAGGTTCGGGTTCGGGGCTCACGGGGCAGATTGTGCCCTTGTTCCATTCCTTTGCCCAGTGTCTTCGTTGGCGTCATCGCGTGGCAGTAACTCTTTCCCTTGCCCATGGGGTGAAAACTTGAGACAACGCCCCATGGGCGCGGCCTCAACCCTTGTCTGCGTGGTGGATGACGACCAATCCATCCGCCGTAGTTTGCGGCGTTTATTCAAGTCAGCCGGGTATGCCGCGGAGATGTTCGCCTCGGCCGAGGATTATCTGGCCCGGGAACCTTTTGGCGGGCCCACATGTCTTGTCCTTGACGTGCGCATGCCCGGTTTGAACGGGCTCGATTTGCAGCAAGCGCTCGAGACCCGGGGCGGATGCGAGGAGATTGTCTTCATCACCGGCCACAGCGACGTGCCCACTTGCCGGCAGGCGATGAAAAATGGCGCAGTCGACTTCCTCCTGAAGCCATTCGACAGCGACGAGCTGATCGAAGCCGTCCAGCGCGCTTTGGTGCGAGGCAAGGATTCGCTGCGCGGACGCATGGAAAGAAGCGAGGCCCGCCGACTGATCGACAAACTGACACCGCGGGAATTCGAGGTCTTGCGCTTCGTAATTATCGGCCTTTTGAACAAGCAGATCGCGGCGGAGCTGAAGACCGCCGAGAAGACGATCAAGGTTCATCGTGGGCGGGTCATGCAGAAACTTGAGCTGACTTCCGTGCCGGATCTGGTGCGCTTTTCCCAGATCGCGGGCGTCGTCCCCGCTGAGTTTCCGCATAAGACTAAAGTCCAATTTCGGGCCTAGAGGCAGAGGCTATTCTACCGGTTGTCCGGAGTGACCGGTCAACGTGTATGACGCCCAGTGAAAATCATGCGGCTGAAACTGTCTGTTTGGTGGACGACGATCCATCCGTGCTCAAATCGATCGGTCGGTTACTCGCCTCGGATGGGCTTGCGGTGCGCTCTTTTGACAAGCCGAAAAATTTTCTCGCCTTTGCCCGGACGGCTCCGGTGCCGCTCGTTGTCCTCGACATCTGGATGGAAGAGATGAGCGGCCTCGAAGTCCAGGCGCAGATCGCGGCGCTCTCTCCGGACACGCGCGTGATTGTCATCACCGGACGCGACGATCCGGCGGCGAAACTGACGGCCCACCGTCTGGGCGTGTTCGCATTTTTCACCAAGCCTTTCGACGGCGATAAGTTCCTGGACGCGGTGCGGTTCGCGTTGGCCATGCCAACACAGTGAATAAAGAGTACCGATAAGATGGATCAGATATCAGGCGAAGGCCTCGCGACCACCGAATCATCTCGCGAAGAGCAGCTGAGCCTGCTTCAGACGATCACGATGGAAGTGGCCGCGGCTGGCGATCTTTCTTCCGCCCTGGAAGTCGTGCTGCGGCGTGTTTGCGAGAAGACCGGTTGGGTGCTCGGCCAAGCCTGGGTGCCGAACACAGATGGGTCTGCGCTTAATTGCGATTCCGTCTGGTTTTGCGACGAAGGCAATTTACAGGATTTTCACCGCGCTTCGGAGGCAATGCATTTCAAACGTGGCATCGGACTGCCGGGACGCGTTTGGGAGTCGAAAAAGTCGGCCTGGGTGGAAGACGTCACCAACGACCCCAATTTTCCCCGATCTGGCGCGGCCCGCACGGCCGGTTTGAAAGCGGGTGTCGCAATCCCGATCGTTTCCCGGGACGAGGTCATCGCTATCCTGGAGTTTTTCATGCGTGAGTCGCGCAACCAGAATGAACGATTACTCAATGTGATCGCGGCCGTGGCCGGGCAATTGGATTTACTCAGGCGCGCGACCGATGCGGAAGCGGCCGAGCGCGAAAAGCAATTCCGGACTCTGGCCAACTCGATCTCGCAGCTCGCCTGGATGGCCGATCGCGAGGGCTTCATCTTTTGGTACAACGACCGATGGTACGATTACACCGGGACCACGCTGGAGCAGATGCAGGGTTGGGGCTGGCAGAAAGTCCATCATCCGGACGAAGTCGACCGCGTCGTGGAGCGGATCAAGAGCGCGTTCGCGACCGGCCAACCATGGGAAGACACGTTCCCCTTGCGGAGTAGAAACGGTGAATACCGCTGGTTTCTTTCTCGCGCCCTTCCCATTTTCGACGCCGACGGCAAGGTTGCGCGCTGGTTTGGGACAAACACCGACATTACCCAGCAGCGAGAGATGGAGCAGACGTTGCGCAAGAGCCGCGAGGAGCTGGAGGGAAAAGTAGCACGGCGGACCGCGCAGCTCTCTCATTCCAACAAAATTCAGGAATCTATCCTGGCCAGCATGGGCGACGCGGTCGTCGTCGCCGACAAGGACGGCAAATTCCTGGTCTTTAATCCGGCGGCCGAGCGGATGTTCGGCCAAGGCGCGACCCAAATTTCCCCGAGCGAATGGTCTAACGATACGGTCTCTTTTTGCCGGACAAGGTTACGCCTTTTCCGCCGGATCAAATACCCCTCGCGCGGTCTATTCGCGGCGAAGAGGTGGACAATGTTGAGCTGTTCGTCCGGCACAAAAGGGCGCCCAAGGGACTTTGGACACGGATTACGGGCCGTCCGTTAAGAGGTCCTGATGGCGAATTGTCGGGTGGGGTGGTCGTTTGTCGCGACATAACGGAAACCAAAAAGGAGGAGTTTTTCCTTTTCGATCAAAGCCGCGTTTTGGAAATGATCGCGGCCAACGCGACGCTTGCCGAAGTTCTTACGAGCCTGGTTCTTCTTATGGAGGGACAAGCCGATGGACTGCGCTGCTCCATTCTGCTCTTGAACCGCGACGGAAAGCACGTGCGGCACGGTGCGGCGCCAAACTTACCGGAGGCGTATGTCAAAGGTGTGGATGGCGCGCCCATTGGACCGCGGAATGGCTCCTGCGGGACCGCCATGTATTTGCGTAAGCAGGTTGTGGTCAAAGATGTGATGACCGATCCGCTTTGGGCCGATTACCGCAAACTGGCGGAAATTTGCGGTCTGCGCGCTTGCTGGTCGACGCCGATCCTTTCACCGCACGGTGATGTCTTGGGCTCGTTCGCGATGTACCGCCAGGAAAACCGTGGCCCGCATCCCGAAGAACTGCGCCTGACCCAGATCGCGACCCACATCGCCGGAATAGCCATCGAGCGTCAGCGCGCCCAGGAGATGTTGCGTGAGCGAGAGGCGCGGATCAATCTCGCCGCAGAGTCAGCCGATCTCGCGTTCTGGGTTATTTATCCGGAGCGAAACACCGCCTGGATGAGTGACAAGGGGCGCGCGATGTACGGATTCGATCCGGAGCTGGCCCTGACGCGTGATCTGATCTGCGGTCGCGTCCACACCGATGAAAGAGCCGCGGTGCACGCGGCGTTCGATCACGCGTGCGAGTCCCATGGACTTTTCGAATCAGAGCACCGGCTCGTTCTGCCCTTTGGCAAGACGCGCTGGGTCATTGCTCGCGGACGCTGTTTGCAGGATGAGCATGGAAATCTTTTGGAACTCATCGGGGTGACGATCGACGTCAGCGCACAAAAACAGGCTGACCTGCAACTGCAAATTCAGCGCGAGGAGATGTCGCATTTGAACCGCGTCGCGTTGATGGGGGAAATGACCGCTTCGGTTGCGCACGAATTGAATCAGCCGCTTACCGCCATCGCCAACAATGCCTCCGCCGCGCGTCGTTTTCTCGAACGCGGAAACATCGATCCGGCGTTGTTGCAACAACTGCTCCAGGACATGGTGGCCGACAGCCAGCGCGCTGGCGAAGTGATTCGCGGCATCCGCGCGCTGGTCCAGAAGGACAAGCACATCGTCCGCAGCGTGCTCAATCTTAACGCTGTTATCGCAGATACAATTCGGCTGGTCAGCTCGGACATCCTATTGCGGGAAAGCGTGGTTACGACCGAGATGGATCATCACCTGCCGCAGGTGGAGGCGGCGCCGGTGCAGATTCAGCAAGTCCTGCTCAACCTGATCATGAACGCGCTCGACTCGGTTGAAGCGCTTCCCGCCGCCGAGCGCCGGATCATCGTTAGCACCCGCTCGCTGAACGGCGAGGCGGCGGAAGTAAGCGTGCGCGATTTCGGCGCGGGTCTGCCGAAAGATCGGCCGGAGAAAGTGTTCGACCATTTCTTTTCCACCAAGCAAACCGGAATGGGCATGGGATTAACCATCGTCCGCTCGATTATCGAAACGCACGGCGGCAAGATCACCGCGGAAAATGCTCCCGACCGGGGCGCGCGTTTCGTGTTCCATCTACCCGCGGTCCGCCGCGACTCGAAGAGCCAGGTGGCATGAATGCTTCGCCTGAAGTTTGTTTGGTGGATGACGATGCCTCCGTGCTGCGATCGATGCAGTACTTGCTCGCTTCGGATGGAATACCCGTGCGCGCGTTTAATAAGCCGCAAGAGTTTTTGGTCCACGCCGCCGCTCACCCTGTCTCCGTGGTGGTGACTGATATCTGGATGGAAGGCGTGACCGGTCTGGAAATTCTCGCGCGCATGTGCGCGCTCTCACCTCGGCCGCGTGTCATCGTCATCACCGCCCGCGACGATCTGGCCGCGCGCGCGACCGCGATGGCGATTGGGCCGGTCGCGTTTTTCATCAAGCCCTTCAACGACGAGCAATTTCTCGCTGCCGTGCACGACGCGCTGGCCCAGGCCGGGGAGTAACAGTTTCTTCCAGGAGGTTGTAGAGGCGCTTGTGCCAAGCGCCTGTCTTCAGGGTTCGGCGCTTGACACAAGCGCCGCTACAGCACGCTTCCCGGACGCCGTTTCCTCTGGCTGCCGCGCGCTGCTCCAACTTGATCATTGTCGGGGCGGAGTTGAGCCGTCCAAAGTGACGATTGCGGGTAAGGCGAGGTGAGGCTAATCTGTCCAAGATCAACTGCCCCAATGCCTTCTATAAGGATTAGCGAGACGGAAATCATGGATGCAAAACGCATCCAATTCGTTTAAGTCGAGCGAGGAAGGTTCTGAGAAAGAGCGTGTGCTGACCATCAGCACAACGACCGGCGAAACCGTTATTTTGCGCGGAGAATTGGCTGAGTCGGCCCTGCATATTCTCCGGCTGCACGGATTCTGATTTCAAATTAGGACACTACCGCCACGCCGAGCCTTGGCGCCGGTGGAAACTTTTTATCGCTGGCGGCTGTTCGTCTCATGGGACTAAGGTCCCATTGTCGCATTCCGGCGTGTTCGCCAGAATCCTGAAATGCGGCCTCATCGGATCTGGTTGATTCTAGCGAGCGCGTTCCTTTGCGGGGCAACGGTCGAAGCGAAAGACGCGGCGCTGGTTCGGCCATTCAGTTTGATAACCACACCCGAGCCTCCGCAGCCCCCGGAATCGCCGGAGCCAGCCAAGCCGCCGCCGGTTTCACCCGACACACCGGAATCGCCTGAAAAACCTAAGGCACCAGAGACGCCGGAAACACCAAAGGCGCCCAGAACACCTGAAACACCGGAGCCGACCGAGCCAGACCCACCCGAGCCTGCTGCGGTTCATTCTGTTGCTGCGAGGCCATTCTTACAGGAGTAAACAGAGGAAACAGAGTTGAGTTGGTTCCGAATCTCAGTTTTCTCTGCGACCTCCTGTTAGATTTGATCAAGATTCTCAACGCCATGCCTGCCTTACGTGTACTTCTGGGTCTGACCGGCGCACTCGCGTTGTCCGTGATTGCCACTGCCTCCGGCAAGGAACCCTCGAAAGGCCCAGACGGCATGGTCTGGATTCCCGGCGGCGAATTCTCGATGGGAGCGGCAACGAATGGCCATGGCACGGACGAGAGGCCCATGCCGTCAAACGACGCCGAGCCGATTCATCGCGTGCGGGTGGATGGCTTCTGGATGGATAAGACCGCGGTGACGAATGAGCAGTTCGAGAAGTTCGTGAAAGCGACCAGCTATGTCACGATCGCGGAGCGGACGCCGACGAAGGAAGAATTTCCCACTGCGCCGGCCGAGAACCTTGTCGCCGGTTCCGTCGTCTTCACCGCGCCCGACCATGAAGTCCCGCTGAACAATCATTTTCAATGGTGGAGTTACGTAGAGGGAGCGAACTGGCAGCATCCGGTCGGGCCGGAAGGCGATCTCAAAGGAAAAGAGAAATATCCGGTCGTGCACATCGCGTATCCCGACGCGGAGGCGTACGCGAGATGGGCTGGTAAGCGCTTGCCGACCGAAGCGGAGTTTGAGTTCGCGGCGCGCGGGGGCCTTGAAAAGAAAACTTACACGTGGGGAGACGAATTTCGCCCAAAGGGAAAATGGATGGCGAACACGTACCAGGGAAAATTCCCGGTGACAGACAAGGCTGACGACGGTTTCACCGGGCTTGCGCCCGTCGCGAAATTTCCGGCGAATGCCTACGGCCTTTACGACATGTCGGGCAATGTCTGGCAGTGGTGCAGCGACTGGTACCGCCATGATTATTACGCGACGCTGGCCCAAGCCGGCGATCTGACGATCAATCCGAAGGGACCAGACACGCCCTTCGATCCGGCCGAGCCGGAGGAGAAGAAGCGCGTCCATCGCGGCGGATCGTTTCTCTGCAACGAGCAATATTGTTCGCGCTACATCGTCGGCACGCGCGGCAAAGGCGAAGTCAACACCGGCACGAACCATCTTGGTTTTCGGTGTGTGAAATAAGAGCTTCGGACAAGAGGTTGTAGAGGCGCTTGTGCCAAGCGCCTGTCTTCTTGGTTCGGCGTTTGACACAAACGCCGCTACAACGCGCCTTCAAAGCCTCCGTTCCCTCTGCGGCCTCCTGTGATGCCCGTAGGACCAAAGTCCCATAGACGGACTGCCTCGTTTTCTCTGATCGTGAGCGACGCGATTTCAACCAATCGCATCCCACCATCATGAAAACAAAACTCATCGCTGCTGCGCTCAGCGTTGCGCTGACTTGTGTTCTCTCGGCCAACGCCCAATCACCCGCGCCCTCATCCGGTAAGAAGCCAAACATCCTCGTCATCTGGGGTGACGACATCGGCATCGCCAATATCAGTGCGTACAGCAGTGGGGTGATGGGCTACACCACGCCCAACATCGACCGCATCGCCAAAGAGGGCCTGCGCTTGCAGCACTATTACGGGGAGCAGAGTTGCACCGCCGGGCGCGCCGCATTCCTCACCGGCCAGCATGGCATTCGCACTGGACTGACCAAGGTCGGTTATCCCGGCGCGCCGATGGGGATGAGCCAATTGGATCCTTCCGTCGGCGGGATAATGAAGAGCCTTGGATACGCCACCGGACAGTTCGGCAAGAACCACGTGGGCGACCGCAACCCGAGCCTGCCCACGGTCAACGGTTTCGATGAGTTCTTCGGCAACCTTTATCACCTCAACGCCGAGGAGGAGCCGGAGCTGCCGGACTATCCGAAGGACCCGGCTTACCGCGCAAAGTTCGGCCCGCGCGGTGTCCTGAAATGCAAGGCCACTGACAAGGACGATCCCACTGATGCTCCGCGCTGGGGCAAAGTCGGCAAGCAAACCATCGAGGACACGGGCGCGCTGACGAAGAAACGGATGGAGACGATCGACGACGAAACCTCTGCGGCGGCGATCGACTACATGAAGCGGCAGCATGCCGCGGGGAAACCGTTCTTCTGCTGGTGGAACGGCACGCGGATGCACTTGCGGACGCATGTCCGGGCCGAGCACCGCGGCCGCTACATCCACGGGGACAGCGAATACATCGACGGCATGATCGAGCACGATGAAACCGTTGGCACGTTGCTCAAGGCACTCGATGAGATGGGCATCGCTGACGACACGGTCGTTGTCTACTCCAGCGACAATGGCCCGCACATGAACACCTGGCCGGATGGCGCGATGACGCCATTCCGTTCCGAGAAGAACACGAACTGGGAAGGTGCCTTTCGCGTGCCCTGCCTCGTCCGCTGGCCGGGCAACATCAAGCCGGGCACAGTGAGCAACGAATTGATGAGCCACAACGACTGGATTCCGACCTTTGCCGCCATCGCCGGCGAACCGGACATGGTTGGCAAGTGTCTCAAGGGCTACGCCGCCAACGGCAAGACCTACAAGGTGCATCTCGACGGCTACAACCAGTTGGCCTTCCTCCAAGCGGTGAGCGGCACCGTGGGGAATGACCGCCCGGTCAAGAGCGCGCGGGAGTTGTTCTTCTACACCGATGACGATGGCCTGCTCGTGGGCCTGCGCCAGGGCGATTGGAAGTATGTTTTCGCGGAGCAACGCCTCGCCGGCACGATGGGTGTCTGGGCGGAGCCGTTCGTGAAGCTACGCATGCAGAAGATATTCAATCTCTTCCAGGATCCGTACGAACGGGCGGACTTTACTTCCAATACCTATTGGGACTGGTTCATGAATCACGTCCCCGCCGTCTATGGGGCGATCGACGAAGTTGGGAAATTCGCGATGACCTTCAAGGATTTTCCACCTCGTTCCACGCCGCCCAGCTTTTCAGCCTACACCATCATGGAAGAGACGCTGGAATCGATTAAAGAAGAGCGCAAGAAAGCGGCGCCCGAGAAGAAATAAACTGACAGGAGCTAACGGAGAAAACAGAATTGGGTTGGTCCGCAGAATCCGCCTTCTCTGCGACCTCCTGTTGAATCACCAACCATGAAAACAAAACTCATCGTTCCTACGCTCAGCCTCGCGCTGATGTGCGTTGTCGCAGCCAACGCGCAATCACCTGCACCATCGTCCGCCAAGAAGCCGGTCTCCGCCCAGGCTACGGGGGGCAAACCGAATATCCTCGTCATCATGGGTGACGACATCGGTTGGTTTAACCCGAGCTGCTACAACAGTGGCATGATGGGTTATCAAACGCCCAACATCGACCGCATCGCCAAGGAAGGCGCACGGTTTACCGATTGGTATGGGCAGCAGAGCTGCACGGCGGGGCGCGCGGCTTTTATCACGGGGCAGTCGCCCATCCGTACCGGACTGACAAAGGTCGGCCTCCCGGGCTCGGATATCGGCCTGCAAGCCGAAGATCCGAGCGTCGCCGATTTCATGAAGAACCTCGGCTACGCGACCGGACAGTTCGGTAAAAACCACTTGGGAGACCTGAACAAATTCCTCCCGACGGCCCACGGTTTCGATGAGTTCTTCGGGAACCTCTATCACCTCAACGCCGAGGAAGAGCCGGAGAATCCCGACTACCCGAAGGGGCCTGAATTCCGGAAGAAATTCGGTCCGCGCGGGGTCATGCACACCTGGGCCACCGACACCGACGACGCCAGCGTTGACCCGCAGTTTGGAAAAGTCGGCAAGCAGAAGATCGAGAACACCGGCCCGCTCACCGTCGAGCGGATGAAAACCATCGATGACGAGTTCACTGACGCCGCCCTGGCGTGGATGGACAAGCAGGCCAAGGCGAACAAGCCGTTCTTTTGCTATTACAACTCCACCCGCATGCACGTCTTCACGCATCTCAAGAAAGAGAGCGAAGGCAAAACGGGCCAGGGGCTTTATCCCGACGGCATGGTCGAACACGACGCCCACGTCGGGCAGCTCCTGAAGAAGCTCGACGACCTCGGCATCGCCGACAACACCATCGTCGTTTACACCTCCGACAACGGCGCGGAAGTCTTCACCTGGCCCGATGGTGGTGCGACGCCGTTCAAGGGCGAGAAAGCCACCGGCTGGGAAGGCGCCTTTCGCGTGCCGACGCTCATTCGCTGGCCGGGCACGATCAAACCCGGCCAGGTGATCAACGACACCTGTGCCCATGAGGACTTGATCCCTACCTTTGCCGCCGCCGCGGGCGAACCGGACCTCGTTGCCAAGGTGACGAAGGGCTATCAGGCCAACGGCAAGAACTTCAAGGTCCATCTCGATGGCTACAACCTCATCCCGTTTCTCAAGGGCGATGCGAAAGTGTCGCCGCGGAAGGAGTTCATCTACTGGTCTGACGACGGCGACCTGATGGCGATCCGCTACGAGCAGTGGAAAGCCGCATTCTTCGAGCAACACACGGAAATCTCCCCCAAGACGCCGGTCGGCGTGTGGCAAGGTCAGTTCACCAAGCTGCGCCTCCCGAACCTGTATAATCTGCGCAGCGATCCGTTCGAGCGCGGCCCGACGAGCATCTACTACGGCGACTGGATGGCGCACCGCGCATTCATCCAGGTCCCGATGCAGGGCTTCGCTACGCAGTGGCTGCAGAGCTTCAAGGAGTTCCCTCCGCGCCAGAAACCCGCCAGCTTCAACCTCGATGACGTGATGCGGAAGATGTCGGAGCTAGGGGGAAAGGACTAGATGCTGGCTTCCACAATGTGACTAGTGAGGAGGGCAGATGAAACCAAGAGTACCCAACCTGTCGCCGAATGAAATTTCCTCCTGACATTCAATTTCACGAAGACATTCGGCTGCTGGTTTACCGGCCCCGCGGTTCGCTCAACGAGGCGGCGGTTAACAAAATCATTAACGTCATTGGAGACCTCGAGGCGAAATTAAAGGAACCGTTCAACCGGTTCTCCGATACCTTGGGGCACGATGAAGTGGAGCTGAACTTCAGATACGTCATTCACATTTCTCTCTATCGCCGTCTCACCTATGCAGGCCGGCCGCCGATCAAGTCGGCGATTCTGGCGACCGATTCGACCATCATTCATTATAGCCGGTTGCACGCCATGCTGACTCAAGGTTCGCCGATCAACGTCCGCCTCTTCCAGGATCGACAGGAAGCCGCACAATGGCTCGAAGCGCCCATCGCATTGTTAGGGCCGGATGCCGCTGAACATTCTGAGTAACTCGCTGCAACTCTAAACAGAAAATCCGCCATGAAAATCAAACTCGTTGTTTACAGGAGCCCGCAGAGCGAACGGAGAAGATGCTCCCGGCAGGCGCTCGTTTTTTTCTTTGCAATCATCTTCCCGTTGTTCTCGTCCACTTCCTCCGTCTTTGCGGTCGAAGGCGGGTTGGGACGGCCCATCTCCGGTGCGTCAATCAATCCATACGCTGGCCTGGTTCCGCCCGCCCCGGGGTTCGCGGTTTCGATCGGTGAGACCTACTACGAGGGCTCGATCGGCGGCGGTACGACCGTGCCGGTCAACAACCTGCTCACGCTCGGCATCGACATGAAGGTGTCGTTTACCCCCATCTCGCTCTTATATATCTGGCCTACGCAGGGTAAGGAGTGGAATTTTGCTTCCGCCATTACGCTTCCGATCGCGTGGCTCGAAGCCGAGGCAACCGTGACAGCCGGCCCTCGCACCGGTCGAGTGACTGACAGCACCTCTGGGCTTTTCGATCTGGTGGTGACCCCGCTCGTGGCTAGCTATCATATCAGCCAGACCGATCACGTCGCCTTGAGCTTCAGCTTTTGGGCGCCGACCGGTGAGTATGACTCGAGTGAGCTGGCGAACTTGAGCCTGAACAACTGGACCTTCATTCCGGGCCTCGCCTACACAAAGATCTTTCCGGAACCCAACATCGAATTGAGCGCGACGTGGCAAATGCAGTTCTACACCGAGAACCCAGCCACCAATTACCAGAACGGCATTCTTTCCGACCTCGAATTTCTGGCCGTGAAGCGCTTCAAATGCGGGTTCGGGATGGGGATGATTGGCAGTTGGATCGAACAACTGACCGACGATGAAGGGACCACCGCCGATCGCTTCAACGGCTTTAGCGGCCGCGCCTTTGGGGTCGGACCGATCCTTACTTTCTCGAAGGAGATTGGCAAACAACACCTCGATCTCCATCTCCGCTGGGTGCACGAGTTCGAAAATGAAAAGCGTATCGAGGGCGACATGTTCATGCTGGGCGCATCGCTGAAGTTTTAGCAATGTTTTTACAGGAGGAAACAGAGAGAACAGAGGATTGGATTTCAGAAACCTCCGTTTTCTCTGCGACCTCCTGTTAGACTGCGGAAATGAAGTTGCCACCCAATGTCCAGTTCGACGAAGAGTTGGGGCTTTGCCTGTGGCGACCGCGCCTGGTCCTGAACGAGGCTGTCGTTAATAAGGTCATCGCGTTTCTCGGAGCGAAAGAGGCGATGTCCAGGAAGCCATTCAATCGATTCAGCGACACCCTGGCCGTTGATGCGATCGACCTGAATTTCAGGTACATTTTTCATGTCGCTCTCTTCCGACGGCTCTCCTATGCCGGACGTCCACCGGTAAAATCTGCAATTCTTGTCCCCAGCATCGAGCGAGACCGCTATGCCAGGATGCATGCACTCCTCACGCGGGGCTCTCCGCTCAAGGTCAAGCTTTTCGAGGAACGCGAGGCTGCGGCAAAGTGGCTCGGCGTGCCGATTGAAGCTCTCGAGCGGAAATAATTGTTTAACAGCCTTCGCTCTGAAGGTACGGCGAGCCACGGGAGGACCGTTGTAGAGGCGCTTGTGCCAAGCGCCTGTCCTTATTGGTTCGGCGTTTGACACAAACGCCGCTACAACTCCTCTTAGATCCTACGATGGCGAAACTTCAGCGACGCTTTCCTGGATTAGTTGGTCGAGTTTCGTCAGGTCAATCGGTTTGACCAGATGATGCCGGAATCCGGCTTCGCGGCTCTTACGAATATCCTCTTCCATCCCGAAACCGGTCAGGGCGATCCCAAAGAGCGAGCGATCGGGACTCAGCTTTTGCATCACATCGATTCCGCTCCCATCCGGCAAACCCAGGTCGCTGATCAAGACGTCAAACTCTTCCCGCGCGGCCAGGTCGAGGGCTGAGTGAACGCTCACGGCGGAATGCACGTGGTATCCGCGCCGCCGCAGCAACTTGGTGAGCGATTTGTTGGTATCTTCATGATCTTCCACCAGCAAAATACGCATGCTTTGCCGCTGGGAAGCCTGGCGTCTCACCATTGGCACGGCGTCCCGGTCCGGCTTGGGACAAGTGGGGAAGGTGAGGCTGAATTTGGTGCCCAGATTGCGGCCGGCGCTTTCCGCGGTGATGGCCCCCTTGTGCGCTTCCACCAGCGTCTTGCTGATCGCCAGGCCGAGGCCAAGTCCACCCAATCGCGTTCTGGTGCCTTGTTCGAAAGCATCAAAGATTTTCGGTAACGACTCCGCCTCGATTCCCAGCCCCGTATCGGCGATCTCCACATGCAGTTGTTCGTCGGCATCGTTGCTGGTCGAGATGTGAATCTGCCCGTGTTCCGGCGTGAACTTGACCGCGTTATTGATCAAGTTCCAAAAGATCTGCTGCAATCGCGCGGGATCGGCCCGGAGGTGGACCATTTGCGCGGCGAGATCGAGCCGGAGCGTCAGCTGTTTTCGCTCGATCTCGCTTTGATAAATCTCCAAGGCGTTCTGCAAGAGGGTGTGAGCATCGACCACTTCGAAGTTGAGTTGGACCTTGCCTTTGCTGATTCGGGTCAGATCAAGCAGATCATCGATGAGCCGCGCCTCCAGTTCCACATTCCGGCGAATCATGTGCAGCGATTCCTGGACATTCTCCGGCAAGTTTTCTTCTTCCAGCTCGATCGCGGAAGCGATGACCGGGGTAAGCGGCGTCCGCAATTCGTGGCTGAGCATGGCGAGGAACTGGTCCTTCGCGAGATTCGAGCGCGCTTTTTCCTGCAGCTCCTGGTTGGTCTTCTGCAACTCTTGCTGACCTTTTTGCAGCTCAGTCGCGAGGGATTGCGATTGTCTCAGGAGATTTTCCGTGCGCGTGTTGGCTTCGATTGTGTTCAAGACGATGCCGATGCTTTCCGTAAGCTGATCGAGAAATGCCTGGTGGGTGGAATGGAAGCGATCCAGCGATGACAGCTCCATGACCGCTTTAACTTCTCCCTCGAAGAGGATCGGAAGGACCACGATGTTGCTGGGCTGCGCTTCACCGAGGCCCGAGCTGATCTTGGCGTAATTCGTCGGGATATCGGTCAGGAGAATACGGCGTTTTTCCAGGGCAGCCTGCCCCACCATGCTTTCTCCAAGCTTGAATCGCGTCTTGCCTCCTTCGCCATTGGAGCCGGCGTAACTGGCGAGAAGCGTCAACTCGGGATCGGATTCCGACCCATTCATAATGTAAAGGACCCCTTGTTGCGCCGAGACCAGCGGCGCCAGCTCGGACAGGATCAACTTGCCGACGGTCAGGAGATCGCGCTGACCCTGGAGCATCCGGGTGAATCTGGTCAGGTTGGTCTTCAACCAATCCTGTTCCTCATTTCGCAGCGTCGTGTCCTTTAGGTTGCGAATCATCTCGTTGATGTTGTCCTTCACGAACGCCACCTCGCCCTGCGCCTCGACCTGAATCGAACGCGTCAGGTCGCCCTTCGTCACCGCCGTGGCCACGTCGGCAATCGCGCGCAACTGCGTGGTCAGGTTTGCCGCCAGGCGGTTAACGTTGTCCGTCAAATCGCGCCACGTTCCAGCCGCTCCCGGCACGCTGGCCTGGCCGCCGAGTTTTCCTTCTACGCCCACTTCGCGCGCCACCGTCGTTGTTTGCTCGGCGAACGTCGCCAGCGTGTCCGTCATGCTGTTGATCGTGTCCGCGAGCTCGGCGATTTCGCCCTTGGCCTCGACCAATAGTTTTTGTTTCAGGTCTCCCTTCGCCACCGCGGTCACGACTTTCGCAATGCCGCGCACCTGGTTGGTCAGGTTGCCGGCCATGAAATTCACGCTGTCGGTCAAGTCGCTCCAGGTCCCGCCCACGCCTTTCACCTCGGCCTGGCCGCCCAGTTTTCCTTCCGTGCCCACCTCGCGCGCCACGCGCGTTACTTCAGAGGCAAACGAATTCAACTGGTCCACCATCGTGTTGACCGTGTTTTTTAATTCCAGGATCTCACCCTTCACATCCACCGTGATCTTTTTCGACAAATCGCCGCTCGCGACCGCGGTCGTAACCGCCGCAATGTTTCGCACCTGCGTGGTCAGGTTCGACGCCATGAAGTTCACCGAGTCGGTCAGATCCTTCCAGGTACCGGAAACGCCTTCAACGCGCGCCTGACCGCCGAGCGCTCCTTCCGAGCCCACCTCCCGCGCCACCCGCGTTACCTCGGAGGCAAACGAACGAAGTTGATCCACCATGGTGTTGATCGTGTCCTTCAATTCCAAAATCTCACCGCGGACATCCACGGTGATTTTCTTCGAGAGATCGCCGTTGGCGACCGCCGTCGTGACGTTGGCGATGTTACGGACCTGGCCGGTCAGATTGCGCGCCATCGAGTTGACCGAATCCGTCAAATCCTTCCACGTTCCGGCCACGCCTTTCACCTGGGCCTGGCCACCGAGCTGCCCTTCCGAACCCACTTCGCGGGCGACGCGTGTTACCTCCGCAGCGAACGAGCTGAGCTGATCCACCATCGTGTTGATGGTGTTCTTCAGCTCCAGGATTTCACCCTTCACATCGACCGTGATTTTTTTCGAGAGGTCGCCGCGCGCCACTGCCGTCGTTACTTCGGCGATGTTACGGACCTGGCCGGTCAGATTGCCGGCCATCGAATTCACCGAATCAGTCAGATCTTTCCAGGTTCCGGCTACGCCGCGCACGTCCGCCTGGCCGCCCAGTTTTCCTTCGCTGCCGACCTCGCGCGCCACCCGCGTCACTTCCGAGGCGAACGAGCGGAGCTGGTCCACCATGGTGTTGATCGTATCCTTGAGCTGGAGGATTTCGCCGCGGACATCGACCGTGATCTTTTTCGAGAGATCGCCGTTGGCCACCGCCGTCGTCACTTCCGCGATATTGCGGACCTGGCCGGTGAGATTGCCGGCCATCGAATTCACCGAATCGGTCAAATCTTTCCACGTGCCGGCGACGTCGCGCACGTCGGCCTGTCCGCCCAGCCGTCCTTCCGTTCCTACTTCGCGCGCCACTCGCGTTACTTCGGCCGCGAACGAGCTGAGCTGGTCCACCATCGTGTTGATCGTGTCCTTGAGCTGCAGGATTTCGCCCTTCACATCGACGGTGATTTTCTTCGACAGGTCGCCGCGCGCGACCGCCGTGGTCACTTCCGCGATGTTGCGGACCTGACCGGTCAGATTGCCGGCCATCGAATTCACGCTGTCGGTTAGGTCCTTCCAGGTCCCGGCCACACCATGCACGTCCGCCTGGCCGCCCAGAATCCCTTCGGTGCCCACCTCGCGCGCCACGCGCGTTACCTCAGCCGCGAATGAGCTGAGCTGGTCCACCATGGTGTTGATGGTGTTCTTCAGCTCCAGGATTTCACCCTTCACATCGACCGTGATCTTCTTCGATAAATCGCCGGTGGCGACCGCCGTCGTGACCAAGGCGATGTTGCGCACTTGCGCCGTGAGATTGCTCGCCATGAAATTGACCGAGTCCGTCAAATCCTTCCACGTTCCGGACACGCCAGGCACCTCCGCCTGACCACCGAGCGCTCCCTCCGAACCCACTTCGCGGGCCACGCGCGTCACTTCCGAAGCAAACGAGCTGAGGCGATCGACCAGCGTATTGATCGTGTTCTTCATCTCGAGGATCTCACCGGCGACATCGACCGTGATTTTTCGCGAGAGATCGCCGTTCGCGATCGCCGTCGTCACTTCCGCGATGTTGCGCACTTGCCCCGTGAGATTGCCGGCCATCATGTTGACGTTGTCGGTCAAATCCTTCCAGGTCCCGGCCACTCCCTTGACCTCCGCCTGGCCGCCCAGGATTCCTTCCGAGCCGACCTCGCGAGCGACGCGCGTCACTTCCGAGGCAAAGGAACGGAGTTGATCGACCATGGTGTTGATCGTGTCCTTCAGCTCCAGGATTTCGCCGCGCACATCCACGGTGATTTTCTTCGAAAGGTCGCCATTCGCGACCGCCGTCGTGACCTCGGCGATGTTTCGCACCTGCCCGGTCAGGTTTCGCGCCATGAAATTCACCGAATCGGTCAGGTCCTTCCACGTGCCGGAGACACCTTCGACGCGGGCCTGGCCGCCCAGAATTCCTTCCGAACCGACTTCGCGGGCGACACGCGTCACTTCCGACGCGAACGAGCGCAACTGGTCCACCATGACGTTGACGGTGTCCTTCAGCTCGAGAAACTCGCCTTTGACATCGACCGTGATTTTCTTGGTCAGGTCGCCGTTGGCCACCGCCGTCGTGACCGTCGCGATATTACGCACCTGGGCCGTGAGATTGCCGGCCATCAGGTTCACGTTCTCGGTCAAGTCCTTCCACGTGCCGGCCACGCCTTTCACCTTGGCCTGGCCGCCCAGTTTTCCTTCCGTGCCGACCTCGCGCGCCACGCGCGTCACTTCCGAGGCAAAGGCGCCGAGCTGGTCCACCATCGTGTTCACGACCTTCGCCGTGCGCAAAAACTCCCCTTCCAATTGCCGGCCTTCGATGTCCGTGGCCATCGTCTTGGAGAGATCGCCTTTGGCCACCGCGCCGATGACCCGCGCCATTTCGCTCGTCGGGTGGACCAGGTCCCCGATCAGCTCGTTGACGGAGCGGATCGCGCCGCCCCAGGAGTTCGAGACATCCCCGAGCGATGCGCGTTGAGTAATGCGCCCTTCCTTGCCCACAACCCGTCCGATCCGGTCGAGTTCCATGGTCATCCGCTGATTCTTGGCGATAACCTCGTTGAATGTGTCCGCTATTTTCCCGGCGACGCCGGTCCAATCATCGGGTAATCGAACCGAAAAATCGCCTCGCTTAAACGCGATCAAAGCAGCCAGCAGTTGCTTATTGTCGCATTCAGTCCGGCCCGTCTGGGAGCTTTTGGCCGGCCGCGCCCGCCGAGAGGTGGAAGTCTTTTTTTTCATGGTGGAATCAGGAAACAGAGGATTGAGCTAAATCTTTGCCGCAGTTGCACACGAATCTACCCTCCAAGTGATCGCAAGCCGGGGCGTGGTTGATCGCACAATTTCGGTTCCGCGGGCAAAAACTTGGTGGGCACCAGGGATGGGACCAAGGTCCCATAGCCGACGCGGCTTGATTTCCTCAGCCTGTTTCGGTTACCAATCAAAACATGAACAAGTACATCGCGGAATTCCTCGGCACTTTCTTTCTCGTTCTCACGATCGGGTGCACGGTTATCGGTGGGGGCTTGGGAGTCATTCCACCGCTGGCCATCGGCGCTGCGCTCATGGTCATGATCTATGCCGGCGGCCATATCTCGGGTGCGCATTACAATCCGGCGGTGACCCTCGGGGTCCTGATTCGCGGCAAGCTCAACGCGGCGGACGCCGTTCCATACATTCTGGCGCAACTCGCCGGCGCTGCCCTGGCCACGGTGGTGGTAAAGTTCCTCCGCAACGGTGTAGACGTGGCCCCAATGGCCCTCCAGACCGGTCCGGCCTTGCTGGCGGAGTTTCTCTTCACGTTTGCGCTCGTCTATGTCGTGCTTAACGCCGCGACGGCTGAAGGAACGTCAGGCAATTCCTTCTACGGATTGGCGATCGGAATGACGGTCATGACCGGCGCGTTCGCGGTGGGTGACATTTCGGGTGGCGCGTTCAATCCTGCGGTTGCGCTCGGGATTTCCATGCTCGGCCTCTCGAGCTGGGGGAATATCTGGATTTATCTCGTGGCGAATTTTTCGGCTGCGGTCGTGGCCGCCGTCATCTTCAACCTGATAAATTCGCCCGCGCAAACGACCCCGATCGCGACGGACGAGCCGCCCTACGAGACGCCGCGGTAATAATGGGCGGGTTGTAGAGGCGCTTGTGCCAAGCGCCTGTCTTAATGATTCGGCGCTTGGCACAAGCGCCGCTACAACGCCTCCAGACGGACGAGCTCGCCCTGATAAGGCCAATCGTCGGCGTTGGTAACGAGACCGGCTCGAACCGGATTCTGACAGACGTAATCCCATTTCTGGCTGTAGCTCTCGCTATGCCGGATCAAATGATCAAAAAATCCCTTCTGCCAGTGTGGAGACGTTGCTGAGATTGCTTTCGACAAGTCGCGCTTGAGGAGCCGCATCCACTGCGTGAGGACGAAATCGAGGCTGCCGCGAGCAAAGAGATGGATGTGGTCGGGCATGATCACATACCGACCGATTGCTATTCCCCGCGGCTCGCCCTTCCTGGCGAACTCGACGAGCCGCAAATGCACTTCCCGGCGCGTGAGCAATTTCCGGCGATGCCACGTGTTAAAAGTTACGAAATAAATCGGCGGATCGTATTTTTGAAAGACTGGATCCAGTCTGGGGGGACTGTCGGCCATCGAACAAGGATGACGTTGTAGAGGCGCTTGTGCCAAGCGCCTATTTTTGAGGTTAGACCTCGTGTGGGACCAAAGTCCTATAGCCAAGGCTGGAGCCGGAAATCATCTTCGAGCTTCACCAACCGAGAACAAAAACAATGAAACAATTATTCAATCCATTCAAAATCATTAGCGCGATCGCGCTGCTAGCCCTGGCGACAGGCTGCGCTACCACCTCCACAACCAGCCAGACCGATATGCTGACCGCGGCCGGCTTCAAACTGATGACGGCGGATACTCCCAAGAAGCAGGAAGTGCTCAACACGCTGCCAAAAGATCAGATCTCTTTGCGTCAAGTACAAGGGCAAGAACTTTTACGTTCAGCCAGCGGCCGCTTCCAACCAAGCCTACGTAGGAACGCCGAAGGAGTACCAAGCCTATCAGCAACTCCGGCTGGCCAAGCAGATGAGCAACGACAACCTCATGGCCGCGCAAATGAACCAGGATGCCATGATGCGTTGGGACGCGTGGGGTCCCGGGTTCTACGGCGGTTTCTATGGAGGCCGTTTCCGCTAACGGCTCCGGACAGTCTTGAACCGGAGGAAACGGAGGTAACTCCGACATAAGTCGGGAGCAGGCGGAGACATTTTTCTCTGTTATCTCCGTGACCTCCTGTTCAATTCTGATGCAGGCGTCATGAAACTTCCCGCGCACGTCCTGTTTCGGAAAGAATTGTCACTCATTCTTTGGCAGCCGCATGGAATTTTGGACCAGGCCGTCGTCAACGAAATCATCGCGTTCATCGAAACCGCGGAAAGAAGAGCCAGCAAACCGTTCAACCGCTTCTCGGACATGTCGGCGCTCGACATGGTGGATCTGAACTTCAAGTTCGTCTTCCACATCGCGCTGGGCCGGCGCCTCTCGGCCGCCCCCAAGCCGGCGGTGAAATCCGCCTTCTATGTCACCAGCGAGGCTACCGAGCATTATGCCAGGCTCCACGCGATGCTGACCGACTATTCGCCGCTTGATGTCTCCCTTTTTACGGACCGGGCCGCGGCCGCGCAGTGGCTCGGCGTACCCGAGGAGGCCTTGGTCATGCCGTAAGGTGGGTGTAAGAAGAGCCACGATTTCACAGGAGCAAACAGAGACAACAGAGAGGTTGCTTAGATCTCTGTTTCCTCTGTTTCTCCTGTGAGAACAGACGGTTTGGCCGATAAGAATTTGCTCGCAGCTGGGTTCTCACCATTATCGAGCGTAACCGGATCATGCCACGACCGGATGCATTGATAGAATCGCCCTTCCTTATTCCGCGGTCATGAGTTTAGTCACTTTTATCTGGGCGTTGGTGATCGGGGCGTGTGCAACCATGGCGCTGCCCCACTTGCTCCTCGGGCTAAAGGGCCGGGCCTGGGAGAATCTGCTTTTCTCCCTCGCGGCGCTGGCCGTGGCCGGCATCGGTCTCGGCGAGCTGGCGATCATGCACTCGCGAACACCGGAGGAGATCGGGCGCGCGCTGCAGTGGACGCACCTTCCGGTATTTTTTCTCATCGTCGCCATCGCCGGATTTGTTCGCCTCTACTTCGGAACAGGGCGCCCTTGGCTGGGAGCGGCGGCGTGTGGCATGCGGCTTGTCAGTCTGGTTATTAATTTCTCCGTCCCGCCGAATCTGAATTTCCGGGAGATCACAGGTCTGCGGCATTTCACTTTTCTTGGCGACACCATCGCGATGCCGCAGGGAGTGCTGAATCCGTGGACACGTCTCGGAGAGTTGAGTTCCCTGCTGCTGCTCATCTTTGTGATCGATGCCTCGATCACTCTCTGGCGTCGCGGCAGCGCGGAGGGTCAACGGCGCGCGCTAGTCGTGGGTGGAAGCATCACGCTGTTCATCGTCCTCGCGGCCGGTCTGGCTGCCTTGACCCTCCGCAACTTGGTCCAGTTGCCCTACCTGATCAGCTTCCCCTTTCTTGGCGTGATCATGGCGATGGGTTTTGAACTCAGTTATGACATCCTTCGCGCGGCGCAGACCGCGCTGCAATTACGCGCGAGCGAGACGGCGCTCCACGAGAGCGAAGCCCGCATGAGCCTCGCCGCCGAAGCGGCGAATTTGGTCCCATGGACCTGGGACATCTTGCGCGATGAGGTCTGGATAACGGAGAGAGGGCGGGAGTTGTTCGGTTTCCCGAAATCCGAACCTTTAAGTTTCAGCCGATTCCTCGAAGCGTTGCACATCGACGACCGCCCACGCATCGAACAACTAATCGGGTTCGCACGCGACGAGGGCGGTGAGTACGACGGTGAATATCGGGTGGTGCGCTCGAGTGGAGAAACCCGCTGGATCGCCGGCCGCGGGCGAGTCGAGTTCGATCGGGACGGAAAACCTCTCTTCATGCGAGGGGTCTCCCGTGACATCACCCTTCGCAAGCACGCGGAGGATGCGCTCCGGGAGAGCGAGGCGCGCTTTCGGACCGTGGCCAACGTAGCGCCCGTCATGATCTGGATGTCGGGCCCGAACAAGGAGGGCATTTTCTTCAACAAGGGTTGGCTCGAATTTACCGGTCGGTCCGTGGATAAGGAACTGGGTGCCGGATGGCTGGAGGGGGTTCACGCTGAAGACCTGCCGAATTGCGTCGGCGTTTGCGGGATTGCCTTTGCCAAACGAGAACCGTTCACGGTCGAGTATCGCTTGCGCCGTCATGACGGTGAATACCGTTGGCTCCTCGATACCGGAACTCCCCGCTTCGAATCAGACGGCACATTCCTAGGCTATATCGGCTCCTGCATCGATATCACGGAGCGAAGGCAGGCGGAGCTGGACTATCAGCTCCAAAGCACCGAGCTCGCTCGAGTGGGACGGGTCGCCCTGATGGGCGAGTTGGCTGCTTCGCTTGCGCATGAGATCAACAATCCCCTCGGAGCGATGGTGACCAACGCCAGCGCCGGGCAGCGCTTGCTCGCTCATGGCCAGCTCGGACCGGCCGAGTTGAAGGAGCTGCTTGCGGATATCGTGTCGGATGGCCATCGCGCGCGCGAGGTTATCCAGGGGATCCGTAACATGGTGCGAAAGAGCGACGCTTCCCATACCGTCGTCGGCATCCCGGAGATCGTTCAGGATTTGCTCCAGATTGTGAGAGCAGACGCGATCGCGCGAAACGTTAGCCTCGTCGCGGAAGTGGATGAGAATGCGGGGTTCGTCCGGGCGGACCGCGTCCAGTTGTTGCAGGTGCTTCTAAACTTGACGATGAATGCGTTTGAAGCCCTGGCTGTCATCCGAGCCGAATCCCGCCGCGTCATCATCCGGGCCGAGCCGGCCCAGGATGGAAAAATCTGCGTGAGCGTGCGCGACACAGGACCAGGATTTCCAGATGGACTGGTGGAGAGGCTGTTTGAGGCCTTTTTCTCGACCAAGGTCGAAGGAACCGGCATGGGCCTGGCGATTGCCCGCAGCATTATCGAAGCGCATGGCGGCACGCTATCGGGGGAAAACTGTGCAAAGGGCGGCGCGCTCTTCACGATTTGCCTGCCGGCGGTGACGGAAACGAACGCGCAGGCGGCGCTAGGGCGAGACATGCCGGAAGAACCCCTGGCCATGCCGTAATTGTAAACGCACCAATGGAAAAATCTGGTTCCCTCGCCCGCACTGCGCTTTGGGTTTTGTTTACTGGCGTCTGTTATTACGGGGCCACGCAGATAGCATGGAAGCTTTCGTTTCCAAACAGCCAGGTCTGCCTCATCTTTCCGCCGCATGCGGTGCTCGTTTCCGTCCTGCTCCTCGTTCCCACCCGACACTGGTGGGTCTACACCCTCGCTGCGATGGGCGGCCATTTCCTGGCCGCGCAGCAGGCTCACTGGTCACTCCTGGATTCATTACACCCCGAAGCCTTCAATGCGGTGCAGAATCTTTTGGTCGCGGGCGGGCTCCGCTTCTTCATCAAATCGCCGTTAAAGCTGATTACGCTTCGTGATGCGATCGTCTTTGTTCTGATTGCCGTGGTGATGGTTCCGGTGGGGACAGCCTTTTGGGGAGCTGCCTTTAATTCGAATCGTTTCGGGACCAATTATTGGGTCGAATGGCTTAATCTATCCGTCTCGAATAGCGTAACCGCGGTCGTCTTTGTGCCGGCCATTCTTCGTGGCGTCCACCAATTATCGACCCGACGGCTCCGTGTGACGCCCGCGCGATTGATTGAAGGAGTGCTTCTCGGCGCGAGCCTCCTGATTATCGGCGTCTTCGCTTTCGACAATCGGCCGGCTGGACCGGACACCTCGCCCGCCCTGTTGTATGCGCCGATTCCGCTGCTCATTTGGGCGGCCCTACGCTTCGGACTCGGAGGAGCGAGTGCCTCGATGTTGGTGATTACGTTCCTGGCGATTTGGGGAACGATGCACGGACGCGGTCCGTTCCTCATGCAAAGTCCGGCGGAAAATGCGCTCGGCTTACAGCTATTTCTCCTGGTCACCGCCATCCCGCTCCTGTTCCTGGCCGTCCTGCTCGAGGAAGAAAAGCGCACGCAGTTCGCCTTGCGGGAGAGCGAAGTGCGTTTCCGCAATGTCGCGGACACCGCGCCGGTCTTGATCTGGATGTCGGGCACGAAGAAGGAGGGTGTTTTCTTTAACAAGAGCTGGCTGGAATTCACGGGCCGGACCGTGGATCAGGAATTGGGAGAGGGATGGCTGGAAGGGATTCACCCCGACGACCACGCCCACTCCCTTGACGTCTGCGGCACGGCCTTTGAGAAACGAGAACCATTCACGATCGAGTTTCGATTGCGTCGCAGGGACGGTGAATACCGCTGGGTGCTCGATACGGGAACGCCTCGCTTTGATGCAGCGGGTGCGTTCGTTGGTTTCATCGGCTCATGTCTGGACATCACGGAGCGAAAGCAGGCGGAGATCGATCATCAGCTTCAAAGCACGGAACTCGCCCGGGTGGGACGTGTCGCCTTGATGGGCGAACTGGCGGCCTCGCTTGCGCACGAAGTAAACAACCCGCTTGGAGCCATGGTCGCTAATGCCAGCGCCGGGCAGCGCTTGCTCGCCCGTGGCCAACTTGAGCCGGACGAATTGCGTGAGCTGCTCGCGGATATCGTGTCGGACGGCCACCGCGCGCGCGAAGTCATCCAGGGAATCCGTAACATGGTGCGCAAGAGCGACGCTTCCCATTCGCTCGTCAACATCAATAACGTTATCCGGGATTTGCTCCGCATCGTGCGGGCGGATGCAATCGCCCGAAACGTCAGTCTTGTCGCGGAAGTGGATGAGAATGCTGGCGTTGTCCTGGGCGATCGCGTGCAGCTATTGCAGGTGCTGCTGAACCTGACCATGAACGCGTTTGAATCCCTGACCGTTGTCCGTGCCGATGCGCGTCGCGTCGTCGTCCGGGCCGAGCCTGTCCAGGGTGGAAAAATCTGCGTCAGTGTACGCGACACGGGCCCGGGATTTCCCGACGGGCTCACGGATCAGTTGTTTGAAGCGTTCTTCTCGACCAAGGCTGAAGGGACCGGGATGGGCCTGGCCATCGCGCGCAGCATTATCGAAGCGCACGGAGGCACGCTGTCAGGGGGAAACGGGGCATGGGGCGGAGCGCTCTTCACCATCTGCCTGCCGGACGCGACGGAAGCCAAGTCGGAAACGGTCCAGTTAGACACATCTGCCACCTCCGCCTGACGCGAATTAGGTATGACGGGATGTGGATCGATTTCACATGCGACTAAGGTCCCATATGGCACGGAGCCTGCCCCTGTTATGGTAGGCACATTCCTTCTCCTATATGGTGGCTTCATCTTATCCTGCGAAGAGTCTCGAGAAATCGGCCGGCTATGCGCCGGATCCCACGGCAGACAATGCCGCCTGCATTTGGCTGGTCGATGACGATGCCTCGATGCTCAAGGCGCTGGGCCGTTTGCTGACCGCGGCTGGTTTCAAAGTCGCGATGTTCAACGATCCGGTTGCTTTTCTGGCCAAGGTGGATTTCGAGCAATGCCCTGTCGTGATCCTCGACGTCTGGATGCCGGACCTGAACGGATTGGAAGTGCAGGCCGCACTCGGCAAGGATTCCCCGGAGACGCGGATTATCTTCATTAGCGGAAGGGACGATCCCTCTGTGCGACAGGCTGCGTTGGACGCGGGAGCGTTCGCCTTTCTGACCAAGCCTTTCGACGACGAGGATCTGGTCCAATTGATCCAGAAAGCGATTGCGGCCTGAGCCGGCGAAATCATTTCACAGGAGGAAACTGAGGGAACAGAGATGTCAGTTGGGCGCTCGCCGCTGCACTCCCACTTCTTCTCCGTTTTCTCTGCCTGCCACGCCGAAGCCCTGCGAAGGAGAGCGATCTCCCCTGGCTCGCCGTAGCTTCTGAGCGCAGGCGGCTGTAGGATCTCTGCATAGGACCAAGGTCCCATAGCTGCTCGCCGCGAAAGGCTTGAGGATTCGCCCCATGACAACACGTGTTTGCAGCACGCTGGCGGCAATCTTTCTCTTATCTCTGCATGGAGCTTTCGCGGAGCATCCGAAAATCAACGCGAACGGGACGGCGACGGAAGAAGCGACTGAGACAGGAGCAGGCGAAGACGAGGCCGCGGAACTCGCCAAGCAGCTTCAGAATCCGGTCGCCAGCCTGATCAGCGTGCCGTTCCAGAATAATTTCGATTTCAACCTCGGGCCAAACGACGACGGCTTTAAGTACACGCTCAACTTTCAGCCGGTCATCCCGGTTTCGCTCAACGAGAATTACAATCTGATCATTCGCACCATCGTCCCGATCATCTCGCAGGACGATGTGATCCCGGGCACGAGCCAGAGCGGCCTGGGAGACATCCTGCAAAGCTTCTTTTTCTCACCAAAGAAACCTGTCGGCGGATTGATCCTCGGTTTTGGACCGGCCATGCTTTACCCGAGCGCGACCGATTCCCTACTCGGATCGGAACAGTGGGGCGCCGGCCCCACCGGCCTCGTGTTGAAGCAAACCGGTGGCTGGACTTATGGGCTGCTCTTCAATCACATCTGGAGTTACACCGGGGAGAGCGGTCGCGATTACGTCGATTCCACTTTTCTTCAGCCGTTCATCTCTTACACGACCAAGACAAAGACGACTTTTGGCGTGAACACGGAATCAACCTATGACTGGCATAATAGTCAGTGGACCATCCCGATTAATCTTTCGGTCAGCCAACTGATCAAGATCGCAAAGATGCCCGTTAGTCTTGGCCTGGGCCTGAAATATTACGCGGAGGCCCCGCAGGGCGGACCGGATTGGGGAGTGCGCTTTATCGTCACACCGCTGTTTCCCACGGGCAAGAAGCCGGGACCTGTCGCGGAGACATCCGCTAAATGAATTACCTCGTCTTTGGAAATCGAACCACTAAGGAACAACTATGAAGAAGCGAATCGCGATTCTGATCATGCTGGCCACCGCCGCCGCATCGCCGCTGCTGATGGCCGGCTCGGTTGAGTCGGTTCCAGTCCAGCAGCAGCCGGCTGAGGACCTATGGAGTTTTGACCTTACCGTTTACGGATGGGCGACAGCGATCGACGGAACGATCAGCGCGGGCGGGCGAAGCGCGGATGTGGATATCGCTTTCGAAGATGTGCTGAAGCATCTCGACATGACGTTCATGGCATCAGCAGAACTCCGCTACAAACGGTGGGGCTTCATGGGAGACCTGATCTACGCCCGGCTCCACGACGACATCGCGCCGCCGGCCGGCCTTGTTTTTTCGAGCACGCACGAAGTGTTCAAGGAAACAATCGGGACCTTTGCCCTGAGTTATCGGGTCGTCGACGCGAAACCCGCTTTCCTCGATCTCTTCGCCGGCGCCCGGGTCTATAGCTTCTACAGCCAGATCGTTCTGCGGCCCAACCTACCGGGCGGGACAGGATTTAGCGCCGATGGCACCTCGACCTGGGCCGATCCGATCGTCGGCCTGCGCGGTCGCTACTATGTTTCGCGGGCGGTCTTCCTGAACGGTTACGGCGATATCGGCGGCTTCGGCGCCGGCTCCGAGCTCAGTTGGCAAGTCCTTGGCGGCATCGGAATCCAGGCCGCGCGTTGGTGCGATGTGCAGCTAGGATATCGCGCCCTTGGATTTGAATACGATGGGGCGAGGGGAAAACAGGAGATCACCACGCACGGCCCCATTTTCGGAGCGACCATCCGTTTTTAGCCATCTGTTTCTTACAGGAGGAAACAGAGTTAACGGAGGAGAGTTGCTCATCGATCTGTCAACCGCCTCTACAACGTCTGATTCCGGACCTCCGTTTTCTCTGTTTCCTCCTGTTAGATCTGCATAAGACCAAGGTCCTATAGGCGAATGAGACGCTGGGATGAAAAGTGGAGAAATCACGAAGGAAAAACAATGAAACGAACCGCTCTTGGCTTAACCCTGAACATTACTCTGCTGCTTCTGGTCGCACTGACTGTGGCACCCGCGCTCGCGCAAAAACCACTCGATCGCACCGTGCTGCCAATACCGGAGCCGGTTACTCCGCAGATCACGACGCTGGATGCCCGCGACGCCAAGGCGCCGCCGCGCTTCCAGGTCACGGCGCCCAAGGACGCGCCGAACGTCATGATCATTCTGGTGGACGACATGGGCTTCGGCATGCCCAGCGCCTTCGGTGGCCCGGTCCAGATGCCCAACGCTGAACGCATGACCAAGGAGGGTCTGAGCTACAACCGTTTCCATACCACCGCCCTCTGTTCGCCGACGCGCACCGCGCTCCTGAGCGGTCGCAATCATCATATGAACAACATGGGCGCGATCACCGAAACGGCGACCGCGTTCCCTGGCTACACCGGACAGCGCCCGAACAATGTGGCGCCGCTGGCGGAGATGCTGCGGCTGAATGGTTACAGCACTTCGTTCTTCGGCAAGAACCATGAGACGGCGGCCTGGGAAGTCAGTCCCTCGGGCCCGACCGACCGCTGGCCCACCCGCTCCGGCTTCGATCACTTCTACGGCTTCATCGGCGGCGAGACCAACCAATGGGCGCCCTTCCTCTACGAAGATTTGAGCCCGGTCGAAATTCCGAACGACCCGAACTACCATTTCCTGAATGACATGACGAACAAGGCGGTCGGCTGGATGCAGTTCCAAAAGGCGCTGACGCCGGAGAAACCGTTTTTCATGTACTTCGCCCCGGGCGCCACCCACGCACCCCATCACGTGCCCAAGGAATGGATCGCCAAATATAAAGGCAAGTTCGACCAGGGTTGGGACAAGCTGCGCGAAGAAACGCTGGCGCGGCAGATCAAGCTCGGCGTCGTGCCCCCGGGCACAAAGCTCGCGGCCAAGCCCAAGGATATCAAAGACTGGGACACGCTCTCCGCGGATGAGAAGCGGATGTTCGCGCGTCAGATGGAGGTCTATGCCGCGTTTGGTGAGTACACCGACCACGAGATCGGCCGCCTGCTGGCAGCGTTGGACGAGACGGGGGAAGCGGACAATACGCTGGTGTTCTACATCCTGGGAGATAACGGCACCAGCGCTGAAGGCGGCATGAGCGGGCTCTTCAACGAATACACCTATTTCAATGCCCACGTGGAGACGGTCGCAGACCAGCTCGCTCACATCGACAACTGGGGCGACCCGACCACCTATCCGCATATGGCAGCCGGCTGGGCGGTCGCTGGCGACACACCGTTTATGTGGACGAAACAGGTCGCCTCGAACTTCGGCGGAACCCGCAACGGAGTCGTCGTGCGCTGGCCCAAGCGGATCAAGGCGAAGGGCGAGGTTCGCTCACAGTTCACCCACGTCATCGATGTCGCCCCGACAGTGCTGGAGGCGGCCGGCCTGCCCGAACCGAAGAGCGTCAATGGCACGGTCCAGTCGCCCATTGAAGGTAAGAGTATGGTCTATACGTGGGACAACGCGAAGGCTTCGGAGACCCACACGACGCAATACTTCGAGATGTTCGGTAATCGCGCCATTTACTCCGACGGCTTCTTCGCTGCGACCATCCATAAGTACCCCTGGTCGCAAAAAGCCGTCGCCACGCTGGCGCAGGACACCTGGCAGCTTTACGACACTCGCAACGACTTCAGCCTGGTCGACGATCTGAGCGCCAAGGATCCGGCGAAGCTCAAGAAAATGCAGGATCTCTTCATCGTCGAAGCCAAGAAGTATCGGGTGTTGCCAATCGACGACCGCGTCATCGAGCGCGCGAATGCGCAGCTCGCCGGCCGGCCGGACCTGATGGCGGGTCGCACTTCGTTAGTGCTTCACGACGGGATGAAGGGGATGTCCGAGAACGTCTTCATCAACGTTAAGAACCACTCGCACACCATCACCGCCGAGCTTGAGATCCCGGCGGCAGGGGCGAACGGCGCGGTGTTGGTCCAGGGAGGGCGTTTCGGCGGCTGGGCTCTCTACTTCAAGGATGGCAAGCCGAGCTACACTTACAATTACCTTGGGTTGCAGAGCTTCACCGTGAGCGCGTCGGATGCGCTGCCCGCAGGTAAGGCGACCGTGGTCTTTGATTTCGTCTACGCCGGCGGCGGCATGGGGAAGGGCGGGGACGCGACCCTCACGGTCAACGGCGCCAAAGTGGCGGAGACCAAGATCCCGATGACGCAGCCCATCATCTTCTCAGCCGACGAGACGGCTGACGTCGGGATGGACGATGCCACGCCCGTGGTCGAGAGCGTGGGCGCTGGCCAGGCCTCGCGGTTTACCGGCAAGATCAACAAGGTGACGGTGCAGCTGAACGAAACCAAGACC
This sequence comes from uncultured Verrucomicrobiae bacterium, assembly GCA_963850015.1. Lineage (GTDB taxonomy): Bacteria > Verrucomicrobiota > Verrucomicrobiia > Chthoniobacterales > UBA10450 > AV80. Next base: position 2,163,383 of record CAWKJF010000002.1, on the reverse strand, counting down.
GCTACGGCGGACGAAGACGAGAAAGCGCAAAAGCTGGCCGCTGTGAAGATGGGGCTCTCTAACTAACAGTAACTGATTGTAGAGGCGCTTGTGCCAAGCGCCTGTTTCAATGATTCGGCGCTTGACACAAGCGCCGCTACAACGCCGAGACCTCCTGTTAGATTGTGGGGCCATGAAAAGACTGCTCGTTATCACCGCCGCCATCGAAGCCGGAACAGGCCTCGGTCTGCTGGCCGCGCCCTCGGTCCTTGCGAGCGTACTGCTCGGCGCGCCGCTCGAAGGTCCGGTTACTCTGACCATCGCGCGGGTAGGCGGCGCGGGACTGCTAACTATCGGTATCGCGTGCTGGCTGGCGCGCGACCACGGACGCGCGCTAGTCGTAGCGATGCTTTTCTATAATGTCGCCGCCGTCGCCATCCTCGGTTACGCGGCTGTCGGTTCCGCGCTCTCCGGCATCGGCCTGCTGGCCCGCCGCTGGCCCGCCGCTGGCCTGCACACAGCGCTGGCAGGTTGGTGCGCAGCCGCTCTGAGGTGATCTCCTCGCCGTCAATTCGTGGGGGCGATCCCGCGCCGTTCTCAAACTCCGCGCGTTCAAGTTCACATTCCTGACCCGCGGCAAGGGACGTCTGGGTGAGAGCGCGTTTGGCTTGCGGCCAGAGTTAGCGATTGGTAATTTCATATCAATTTCTGCGCGTTCCTTTGCAATGCATCTCAAATGACTTCACCCGGCGCCTTAATCCGAAGATCGAACGGCGACAGGTTCGTTGGTTGATGCAAAAGTAAAAAATTGAAATCGAAAGTTCGATAGGGGGCACTCTTGGTGAGACTTTCGCGCGAATACGATCAGCGCTTTAAATAATCGAATCGTACGGTCCGATCGCGACCAGGACCGTGACGGCCAATACACCTTAAGTCAGAAAATTTGATTCCTTATCTTTTTTTTCTCTCTGCGATCTCCTGTTAGAGCTCTGCATAGGACTAAAGTCTTATTTGCGCGGCGCACGGCTCTTCGGATTGTGGCTGAGCGATTTTATCCAATCGCATCCTGACCGTATGACAACAAAACGAATCTTCCTCGTGTTGACCATTGCCAGCCTCGCCCTGTCAGCCTTGGCGCAGGACCACGTCAAGACCGACGACGTCGGCACACTCGACCGGGCCGCGCTGGAGAAGGCTTTTCCCAAGCCGCCTTATTCTCCTTACGCGGGACGCAACTATCCGACGCGACCGTTTTTCGGCGATACTCACCTGCATACGTCCTATTCGATGGACGGAGGCGCGGCCGGAGCGCGACTAGGACCGGTGGAGGCCTATCGGTTCGCGAAGGGCGAGGAAATCACAGCTTCCAGCGGTCAGCAGGCGAAGCTCTCGCGCCCCCTCGATTTCCTGGTCGTTGCCGATCACTCGGACGGTCTCGGCTTCTTCCCATTGTTGATTTCAGGTGATCCGAAAACGCTGGCCTATCCGCAGGCCCGCAAGTGGTACGACATGATCCAGGCCGGCAAGGGCACGGAAGCAGCCCTGGATCTCTACTTCACCATGGGCAAAGGAGCGATCGAGAAGGGGCTCCTTCCCGTGCCCGGAACGGCCGCGTTCCGCAGCGCGTGGCAGCGCACGATCGATGCAGCGGAGAAGGCGAACGAACCCGGGCGGTTCACGGCGTTCATCGGCTTCGAATGGACCTCCGGCACCGGCGGCAATAACCTCCATCGCAACGTCATCTTCCGTGACGATGGAAGGAAGGCTGGGATGGTCGAACCCTTTACCGCCCAGAAGCCGCTCGGCAGCGACAATCCGCGCGACCTTTGGAAGTACATGGCGGACTACGAAGCGAAGACTGGCGGCAATGCGCTCGCCATTGCGCACAACGGCAACGGCAGCAACGGCCGCATGTTCCCGATCATCGAATCGTTCACCGGCAAGCAGATCGACAAGGAATACGCCGAGATGCGCCGGCGCTGGGAACCGCTCTACGAAGTGACGCAGATGAAAGGAACGAGCGAGGCACATCCCTTCCTGTCGCCTAACGATGAGTTCGCCAATTTCGAGATCTGGGACAAGGGCAACCTCGATGTAAGCGCGGTGAAGAAGCCCGAGATGCTCGAATTCGAGTACGCGCGTGCGGCCTACAAGAATGGCTTAAAGATGGAAGGCGTGCTCGGGATCAATCCCTACAAGTTCGGCCTGGTCGGATCCACGGATTCGCATACGGGGCTCGCGGCCGTAGAGGAAGATAACTTCTTCGGCAAGGTGTCATCCTCGGAACCGAGCGCCGAGCGCGCCATGCACCCGTTCATGAAGAACCCGGACACCGGTATCACGGTTATGGGCTGGGAAACGACCGCCTCCGGCTATGCGGCGGTGTGGGCGACCGAGAACACGCGCGAGGCCCTTTGGGATGCCATGGACCGCCGCGAAACTTACGCGACGACCGGCTCGCGGATGGTCGTGCGCTTCTTCGGCGGCTGGGACTTCGAGCTTGCCGATGCCACCAATCGCATGCCCGCGAAAATTGGTTACACCAAAGGCGTGCCAATGGGCGGCGACCTCAGCGCCGCGCCCAGTGGCAAGTCGCCGACTTTCCTTGTGGCGGCACTGAAGGACCCGATCGGCGCGAATCTCGACCGCATTCAAGTGATCAAGGGCTGGCTCGGCAAAGACGGCAAGACCCAGGAACGCATTTACGACGTAGCTGTGTCCGGTGGACGCAAGATCGAAGCCGATGGCCGTTGCAAGGTCGATGTCGGCAACACAGTCGATGTGCCTAATGCCACCTGGACAAACACCATCGGCAGCGGCGAAATGATCACGGTCTGGAAGGACCCGGAATTCGATCCGGCGTTGCGGGCGTTTTACTACGTGCGGGTGATCGAGATTCCCACGCCGCGCTGGACTGCGTATGACGCGAAGTATTTCAAGCTCACGCTCCCCAAGGAAGTTCCCATGAGTGCGACCGAGCGCGCCTATACCTCACCCATCTGGTATACGCCGTCGAAGTAACCGCGAGCCGATAAGCCGATGAACACAATCCTGCGCGAGCCGTTGCTGCATTTCCTCTTGCTGGGAGGCGCGCTTTTCGCAGCCTACGGCCTGGTTTCCAATCGCAGCAGTGATGAACCGGAAGAGATCGTCATCAGCGCCGGGCAAGTCGCGGCGATGGCCGAGGGCTTCGTTCGCAGCACGGCGGCGTCCGCCCACAACCCTGGAAATGGACGAATTGATCCGTGACCGGGTGCTGGAAGAGGTCTATTGCCGCGAGGCGAAGGCGCTCGGCCTGGACCAGGACGACACCATCATCCGCCGCCGACTCCGGCAAAAGCTGGAATTCCTCGCCGAGGACTTCGCCGCCACCGCCGAACCCACGGAGGCGGAACTGGCCGGCTATCTGGTGAAACATCCCGGCCGGTTTTCGCAGGAACAACGCTTCACGTTCCGGCAGCTGTTTCTGAACCCGCAAAAACGCGGCGATCAACTCGAAGCTGAGGCGGCGGCGTTGCTGGCCAGGCTGAAACAGGAAGGCCCAAACGCCGATGCAAGTGCGCTGGGTGATAGCTCACTCCTGGCGAGGGAGTTCACCGACGAGCCGCAACGCGCCGTTGCGTCGCAATTCGGGCAGGAGTTCGCCGTCGAACTCGCTCAAGTGAGACCGGGCGTATGGAGCGGGCCGATTCAGTCGGGCTACGGCACGCATTTGGTTTTTGTTAACGCTCGCACGGAAGGCCGAGTGGCGGCTCTGGATGAGGTTCGCGATCAAGTGAAGCGTGAACTGCTGAACAAACGCCGCGTGGCGGCGAACCAAAGATTCCTCGACGGGTTGCTCGCGAAATACCGTGTCTCGGTTCAGCAGCCTCCGCCCGAGACGGCGCCGACAGACAAGACAACGGCGATGAACCGATGAAACACTGGTTGCCACCACTGATGTTGATTTCGTGCCTCTTGCTCGCACGAAACGCCTCCGCCCACGAAGTGCGGCCTGCCTACCTGGAACTGAGGCAAACTGCACCCGAAACTTACGATGTGTTGTGGAAAGTCCCGGCGCTGGGCGATGACCGGCGGCTGGGCGTCTACGTGCGCTTCCCTTCCGAGGCGAAAGAGCTTTCCGAGCGGCGCGGCTTCTTCAGTGCCAGCGCCTACGTTGAGCGCTCGCGCATCCAGCTTGCGGGTGGATTGGATGGCAAAACCATTTGGATCGACGGTCTGGCCGGTACGAAGATTGACGTACTCGCTCGCGTGGAGCGTCTCTGCGGCGTAACCCAAACCGCGCGAGTGCTGCCGGCCTCGCCCAGTTTCCTGGTGGAGATAACTCCGTCTGGCTGGAGTGTTTCCGCGACCTATCTGAAACTTGGCGTTGAGCATATTCTACTCGGCATTGACCACCTGTTGTTCGTCCTCGCGCTTGTTCTGCTGGCGAAAGGTTGGAAGCGTTTGCTCGGCACCATCACCGCATTCACTCTGGCGCACAGCTTCACGCTCGCTGCCGCCACCCTCGGTTTCGTGAGAGTTCCCGGCCCGCCAGTCGAGGCGATCATTGCCTTGAGCATCGTCTTTGTCGCCGCGGAGATCATTCGTAGCCGGCAAGGCAATCCAGGCTTGACCGAGCGTGCGCCCTGGGTGGTGGCATTCACGTTCGGCCTGTTGCACGGACTGGGATTTGCGGGAGCGTTGAGCGAGGTCGGTTTGCCGCAACAAGCGATTCCGCTCGCGCTCTTGTTTTTCAATGTGGGCGTCGAGCTCGGCCAGCTCGCATTCATTGCGGTGGTGCTGGGTTTCATCAACCTGGCCCGCCAGCTTCCAATCGCTGCGCCGTCCTGGGGCTGGCGCGTCACGCCCTACGCCATTGGCACTGTCGCGGTGTTCTGGATCATTCAACGCACCGCAGCGTTCTGAATGTTTCGGCGCTTGACACAAGCGCCGCTACAACCGTTTCCTCTGCGGTCTCCTGTTAGGTCTGCACTGCGATATGAAACGCCTGGCCGCCTTTCTTAAAGCCACCATGCTCGGCGGGCTCTTCGTGGTGCTGCCATTGGTGGTGGTGTTTGGGCTCCTGACGAAACTGGTGATGGGAGTGCATGCCGCCGCGCAGTCGGTCATGGCCAAGATAGCGGGAGAAGGATCGGAGGCGGCGCACTTTCCCATCATCTTCGCGATTCTGATTCTGGTTGGGATTTCGTTCGCATTTGGCCTGGCGCTGACCTCGCGGCGTGGACAGACGTCGGGCCGTTGGCTCGAGGGAAAGGTGCTCTTCCGCATCCCGGGTTACGCGGCACTCCGGGCCATCGTGGGCGGACTGGCCGATGCGAGCAGCGAAGGTGTGGTCAAGCCTGCCTTGCTCACCCTCGATCCGGGAATTGAGTGCTTTGTTCTCGTGATCGAGGACCACGGTGGCGATTACCTTACGGTTTACATCCCTAACTCCCCAAACCCTGGGAGTGGAAATGTGCAGGTCGTGCGCAGAGATCTCGTCCGCATGCTCAACGTCCGCATGACCGATATCACCGCCGTCCAACACCAATTTGGGATGGGCTCCGCCAAAGTGCTCGCGAAACACAACGCCGCGACCCCGGGCGATCCGCATCCATCGGAGGGGCAGTAACAGGAGATAACGCAGGAAACAGAGGATTTGATTCCTGAAGCTCTGTTTCCTCCGCGACCTCCTGTCAGATCTCTGCATAAGACCAAAGTCCCATAGCTGCTTACTGCGAAGGTCTTCACAATTCGCCTGATGAAAATTCTCCTCACTATCGCGGTCGGATGCGTCCTGGTTGTAGCTACCGCTTATGCGCAGACCGTGGTGACGCCGACAGCGGGCGTTCCTTCTGTGAGCGCGACGGCGCCGCCACCAACATCCGCGGAACAGGCGCACTCGCCCCACTGGAGTTATGTAGGCAAGGACGGCCCGGAGAAGTGGGGATCGCTGGGCCCCGCTTATGCAACCTGCGACAAAGGAAAGGAGCAATCGCCGATCGACATTGCCAAGTCGGGCGCCGGCACCGCGAATCCGTGGACCATAAATTACCGGCCCACCTCACTGAAAATCGTCCATAACGAACAGGTGGTCGATATCGTGGACAATAGTCACACCATCCAGGTGAACGTGGACGAGGGCAGCACCCTGACCACCAGCCGAGGCACTTATCAACTCAAACAATTTCACTTTCACACCCCGAGCGAGCACACCATCGACGGCAAGAGTTTTCCGATGGAGGTGCATTTCGTTCACCAGAGCGCCGACGGAAATTTCGCCGTGGTGGGTGCTTTATTCGCCGAGGGCCCCGATAACGGGAACCTCGCCAAGCTCATTGCCAATTTTCCGAAGGCGAAGGGGGATACGGTTCGACTCCCGGAGAACCAAACTGGATCTCGCTCTTCAGCTTCCCAAGAACACCGCCGCCTACACCTACGTGGGTTCGTTCACCACGCCGCCTTGTACCTGAAAATGTCGAATGGCTCATTTTTAGAGAACCGATTCTGGCCAGTCGCGAAGAGTTGAAAGCTTTCGCCGCTCGCCTCAGCCCAAACAATCGTCCGATCCAACCGGCCAATGGTCGCCCGATCACGACCATGACTGTGAAAGGCATCGGACGGTAGCGTCTCTTACAGGAGGAAACAGCGAGAACTGAGCTGTTGTAGAGGCGCTACAACTCGCCTCGCTAGTGGCCACATTTGGAACGGCCTAATTCGGGTTCAACTTCCAAACGCGATACCCCCAGAAATTCCCGTAGATCAAATAAACCAGATATGGTGAGAGGCACCAAGCCGCCGTGATATCGAGTCCTAACAGTAGGACAAACAGCACTAGCGCCATGGCGCAATACGGCAGGCCAATCAGGTAAGCGAATTGGAGATGGCGAGCGCGGAAGAAGAGGTAATTCCAGAAGGCATTGATAAACATCATTTTCGCCAACAGGACGAAAGCCACGCTCCGAGCGGGCGAGTCAGACAGCAGGAAAAGTCGCGTCCAGATCGCAAAGCAAATCACGTAGTAAAGCGCGCCGATGATGACCCACATCCAAAAAGGGGGAGCGTACGCAGGCAGGCGCAGACTGGCGAGGCGTTGCCTTACCCCGTTGCCTGCGAACAACCCCTCTAGGCCTGCTCCGATGGCGCAAATCACCAGAGATAGAATCAGTGCACGCGTCACCAATCGCGATATTACAAGAGTGCGATTACTTCCTCCAAGCTCCAAACGTGATCAAGACGCCCGCTTCCATCGCTGGCTTTACGCCAAGTGATTGGTGAATCCGGATGAAGTTGTAGTGCATGTAATGCAGCACGCCCGCTGCTTCGAGATTCGCAGCCTTTTTTGAGAATCCGCTTGTCAGCCGAATGAACCGGCGCATGGACACGCGCATAACTGTACCACTACCTGGATCTCCGTACGACTAAGGTCCCATATTCGCGCGACGAGGGGCCACGCAGGATCAAGACCTAACAGCACGCGCGCTCCGCGCTCGCGCCCAGATGACGTCAGAAAAACAACCTATGAAAACAAGACCCAGATTCAGATTTTTCGCGCTCTCCTTCGGGTTGACGTGGTGCGTTCTCGTCGCTGCAAACAACGCGCAATCACCTGCGCCCGCTTCCGGAAAGAAGCCGAACATCCTCGTCATCTTCGGAGACGACATCGGCACCTGGAATGTCAGCGCTTACTCGCTTGGCATGATGGGGAAGACTCCAAACATCGATCGGATCGGCAAGGAAGGCATCGTCTTTACCGATCACTATGGCCAGCCCAGCTGCACGGCAGGCCGCGCCGCCTTCATTATGGGCCAAATGCCGCTCCGGACCGGCATGACCACCATCGGCATCCCGGGATCGAAGCGTGGAATTCAGAAGTCGGATCCGACTCTGGCGGAGCTGTTGAAATCTCAGGGCTACGCCACAGGGCAGTTTGGCAAGAATCACTTGGGCGACCGGAATGAATTCCTGCCCACGGTCCATGGGTTCGACGAATGGTTCGGCAATCTCTACCACCTCAACGCGGAGGAAGAGCCGGAAGAGCTCGACTATCCCGGACAGATAAACCCGAAACTGCGGACGGCGGAAGAGTCGGCCAAGTTCAAGGAAATGTATGGCCCGCGCGGAACCATGCACACCTACGCCACGAACGTGGACGATCCGACCGATCAACCAAAATGGGGGAAGGTGGGCAAACAAAAGCTGGAAGATACCGGCCCGCTCACCCGCAAACGGATGGAGACCTTCGACAACGAGGTGACGGTGGAAACGCTGAAGTGGCTCGACAAGAACGGCAAGGGCGACAAACCGTTCTTCTGCTGGTACAACTCGACCGCGATTCACATCCGCTCGCATCCTTCCACGAAGTATCTCCAGATGGCGGTTGATGAAGGCCGGCCCGAGGAAGACGTGGTTCGGGCCCGGATGATCGAGCACGACGAGCTGGTCGGTTCACTGCTCGAAAAAGCTCGACGAGCTGGGCGTGGCCGACAACACCATCGTCATTTACACGACCGATAACGGCAACGAACTGATGCTCTGGCCGGACGGCGGCTACGCGCCATTCCGGGGTGAGAAGGGGGGCACCTGGGAAGGCGGAGTGCGCGTTCCGTGTCTGGTTAAATGGCCGGGTAAGATCAAGCCGGGCCAGGTCTCCAACGCGATCCAGAATCACGAAGATCTCTACGCCACCCTCGCCGCTGCCGCGGGCATGCCGAACGTCGGGAAGGAAATGCTCACCGGCAAGAAGATCGGTGACATGACCTACAAGGTCCATCTCGATGGCTACAACCAGCTCGATCTCTGGACGGGGAAGACCGAGAAGTCGGCCCGTCACGAGATCTTCTATTATGACGAGACCGACCTGATGGCGTTGCGGGTGGATGGCTGGAAGATGCACATCGGCGTCAAGCAGCACGGCAGCTGGTGGAACGAGAAATACTATCCCAGCGTGCCCTATCTCTTTTTCCTCGGGATGGATCCGATGGAGAAGATGGATCAGGAATCGCACGAATGGCAAACTGCGGGAAAAACGTTCTTTGCGCACAAGATGTGGGCGCTGAACGCTTCCGGGCCATTCATTGGCGAGCATCTCAAAAGCCTGATGGAATTTCCACCCAGCCAGGGCGCTGACAGCCTGAGTCTCAAGAAAAACCTGGAGGAAATACAGGCGAAAATGGCCAAGGCCGCGGCAGGTGGCGCGGGCAAATAACGCCCGGTTCTATCGAACTTCGGTTAATCGCTGCGCCCGGCCGTCGAAAGGCGGTGGGCGCAGCGACACCGATGACGCAAGGCGAACGCTTTCGCATGAGTAATCTAGGTGAGAAAGTGAGGCACGAGCTGCGGGAACTGCTCCCGGTCACGGTGTTCTTCTTCGTCGCTTTCGAACTGCTCGCGCTTACCGACGCCTTGATGCTGAAACAATACGGCATCGACGCGACCACCTTCTTTGGAGCGACCATGCTGGCGCTGATCGTCGCCAAGGTTGTCGTTATCACCGATCACTTCGCGCTCGTGAATCGCTTCCCGGAAAAGCCGCTCATCTACAACGTTATCTGGAAAACGCTGATCTACTTCCTCAGCGCGCTAGCCTTCCGATATGTCGAGCATCTCATCCGCTTTTGGCGCAAGTCGCCGGATCTGGCGGAGGCCAGCCGGCGCCTGTTTGATGAAATCGTCTGGCCGCATTTCTGGGCCGTGCAACTCTGGCTGCTCATCCTCCTGCTGGTCTATTGCGCCTTCCGCGAATTAGTTCGCGCGCTCGGGCGAGACCGAATCATCGCGATGTTTTTCACCGAACCGGTCAAGGCTTCTCAATTTTAACAACTCGACTACCCGCACACCATGAAACTCCAATCCCACCGCTCCTTCTTGCTTACTCACATTACCCGCGGGTTAAGCCTGTTGGCGGCTTGTCTCTCTGCCTCGCTCGCTTCAGCCGGTCCAGAGTCGTCGACGCATCCGCAACTCTCTACGAAGTTTCAACCAGCGCCCGACGATGGCTCGTCCTTATGGGAAGTTCGCATCGGCATTCCGGCCTGGGCCCCTACCATCACAGGCGACTTCGGATTACGAGGAGTGAACAGCTCCGTCGATCTAAACTCCCTCGATGCGCTCTCTTCTCTGGACGGTCTTTTCGTCCTGTCGGTTTACGTCCGTTACCAGCGCTGGGAGGTTTTCGGCGACGGTTTTTATCTCGATAAAACCGATTCAGTCACTGTTTCAAACCTGCTTTCTACGACCGCCGCTCTATCGATGCAGACCGGGTTCGCCCAGGCTTTCCTCGGATATCGCGTCGTCAACTCCCCCAAGGGATACCTCTCGCTCTTCGCTGGCGCGCGTTACAACTACATGGGGGGCGATCTTCAGATCTTCGATAACGGCAATCCGCAGTTTCCCATTCTCCGGCTGGCCCTGGGAATTCCCAACAATCTGCAAGTATCCGGATCAAGGAGCTGGGTTGATCCCGTTGTCGGTCTGAAAGGGAAGGTGCACGTTTGGAAGCCGGTCTCCGCTTTGGGTAAAAGGCGACGTCGGCGGCTTCGGCCTCAATTCCGGGACGGCCTACGCGATAAACGGCGGCGTCGAATTCCAAATCACGCGCTGTATCTGGCTCCAAACCGGGTGGTCCTACCTGAAGAACGACTACAACTCCGGCAATTTCAGCAATAACACCGAGTTGAGCGGCCCGCTTCTGCAGTTCGGAATGAATTTCTAGCCGAATCGCGCATCCAAGCGAGCGAGCGCCGCCACGATGAAAAAATCTTCGCGAGGCTTGTTCGTCGTCCGCCCTCCAGATAAGCAGAGATGCGATTCCGATGCTTGAGTTTCTTTTCTCCCTGCCGCTAGCGCTCGTCGGCGCCGGAATCATCGTTCTACTTTGTCTCTTTACTGTGTGCGGCCGGGCCTTATTCAGCCGGCATGTGCTGCCGCGCTTGGCAATCGGTCCCGACGAAGATGTTTTCACCGGCAACATGATGCAGGCGGTCATGGTCTTTTACGGCCTGGTCGTGGCGTTGATCGCCGTCAGTGTCTGGCAAACTCACGCGGACGCCGGACGAATTGTTTCCGCGGAGGCGACGGCTCTGGGGGCGCTTTATCGAGATGTGAGCACATACCCCGAGCCAAACCGGTCACAGCTCCAGAAGCATCTGCGCGACTACGTCGATTACGTAATTCGTGAAGCCTGGCCGTTGCAAAGCCAGGGAAAAGTGGCGTCGGGCGGGGTAGAGCAAATGAACCGTTTTCAGGCCGAGCTGGCTGCGTTTGAACCGGTAAGTGAAGGACAGAAGGTCTTGCACGGGGAAACTTTTCGCGCCTACAACCACATGATCGAGGCTCGGCGCTTACGGCTCGATGCCGTGCTCACGGGATTGCCAGGGATGCTTTGGTGGTTGGTGGTGGTCGGCGCGATCGCAAGCGTGGCGTCCACCTTTTTCTTTCGGGTGAATGGCACCCTTCACGGCATCCAAAGCGTCGGCCTGGCCGTGCTGGTCGGGCTGATCATCTTCATGATCCTGGCCCTGGATCGTCCTTTTCGCGGCGAACTTGGTTTGCGTCCTGAACCGTACGAACTCATCCGCGATCAGTTGATGAAGCCGTGATTTATCGGACTGCCGCCGAAATGAGGATTTCTTACAGGAGGAAACAGGGGTAACTGAGGAATTTAATTCCTGACTCGCTGCATCCTTTGGACGCAGTTGTAGAGTCGCTTGTGCCAAGCGCCTGTTTAGCCGGTTCGGCACTTGACACAAGCGCCGCTACAAACTCCCTCTCACATAAGACCAAGGTCCCATAGGCGCGACGCGGAATTTTTCAGATCGTCTTGATCATGAAAATGAGACTCATCCAGTTTGGCTTGATCTTGGCGTGGACTGTCCCGGCCCTTGCCCAGGACCCGCTCCCATCCTGGAACGACACCGCGCCGAAGCAATCCATCGTCGCTTTTGTCGAGAAGGTGACGAAGGAAGGCTCGCCCGATTTTGTTCCACCGGCGGAGCGTATCGCCACCTTCGATAACGACGGCACGCTCTGGGCAGAGCAGCCGATGTATTTTCAGCTTCAGTTCGTGTTCGATCGGGTGAAGGCGCTTGCGCCGCAGCATCCTGAATGGAAAACAAAGGAGCCCTTTGCCTCGCTGCTCAAAGGCGATATGAAAGCGGTTGCCGCTTCCGGCGAGAAAGGCGCGCTGGCGATGATGGCCGCGACGCATACCGGGATGACGACCGAGGAATTCTCCAAAACCGTCACCGAGTGGATCGCCACGGCGAAGCATCCAAAGTCCGGGCGATTGCTCACTGAGATGATCTATCAACCGATGCTCGAGCTGATGACTTACCTGCGCGCGAATGGCTTCAAGACCTTCATCGTCTCCGGTGGCGGGATCGAGTTCATGCGGCCCTGGACGGAGAAGGTCTATGGCATCCCTCCCGAGCAGGTTGTCGGCAGCAGCGGCAAGCTGAAATTTGAGCTGCGCGATGGCAAACCGGCGCTGGTGAAGCTACCCGAGATCAACCTGATCGATGACAAGGAAGGCAAGCCGGTCGGCATCCAGCAACATATCGGCCGCCGGCCCATCGCCGCCTTCGGCAATTCGGACGGCGACCTGCAAATGTTGCAATGGACCGCGGCCGGAAGCGGCCCGCGTTTCTGCCTCTACGTCCATCACACCGACGCCGAGCGCGAATGGGCCTACGACCGCAAATCGCATATTGGCCAGCTCGACAAGGGTCTCGATGAGGCAGCCGCCAAAGGATGGACGGTTGTGAGCATGAAGGACGACTGGAAAATCATCTTCCCGCCCGAGAAGAAGTGAACCGCAGGATTCCACAGGAGGAAACAGAGGTAACGGAGGATTTGTAGAGGCGCTTGTGCCAAGCGCCTGTCTGAATGGTTCGGCGTTTGACACAAACGCCGCTACAACTCTGTTTCTGCGACCTCGTGTTAGAATCTCCGGTGTAACCATCGTTCTTGAAAACGACCTTTAACTTCACCGACAAGGTGGCGCTCGTTACCGGTGGCAGCACCGGGATCGGACGCGCCACGGCGTCTCTCTTCGCCAGGCACGGCGCTAAAGTTGTTATTGCCGATGTGAACCCGGAAGGGTGGGAAACGGTTGAGGCGATTAAGCGAGAAGGCGGTGCGGCTCTCTTTGTCGAGACCGATGTGCGCAACGCGCAGCAAGTCCAGCACCTGGTCGCTGCCGCGGTGGAGATCTACGGCGGACTGCACTGTGCCTTTAATAACGCCGGCATCCTACCCAACGGTGCTTTGCTGGCGGACGTGGAAGAAGCGGCGTTCGATCAAGTGGTTGCGGTCGACCTGAAAGGCGTCTTTCTCGCCATGAAGTATGAGATTCAACACATGCTCAAGAACGGCGGTGGCGCCATCGTCAATAACGCTTCCATTGCCGGCCTGATTGCCGATCCGGGCATCAGTTCCTATGTCGCGGCGAAACATGCCGTGATCGGGTTGACGAAAGCGGCCGCGATCGAATATGCGGCCCAGGGAATTCGGATCAACGCGCTTGCCCCGGGCGTCGTCGAGACGGGCATGACCAAACACTGGCTCGCGGACGACAACATCCGCGCGCATCTCCTGGCTAATACCCCGATGGGCCGGGCCGCGCAGCCGGAAGAAATGGCAAATATGGTGCTCTTCCTTTGCTCGGATTCAGCCTCCTTTGCCACCGGGCAGGCGTTCGTCGTGGATGGCGGGTATACCGCTCACTGAAGCAGAAAAGAATTCAACAGGAGGAAACAGAGAAAACGGAGGCCAAACAATTCCTCTGTTAACTCTGTTTCCTCCTGTAAGAATTTTCCCTATCGGCCCAGAAGTTCCAGCGCTTTGCGCAGCGGCGCACTGGAAACCTTGATCATGCCCTGGAGTGGGTGGTCCAGCTCTAGAATGAGAAACACCGCGCCTGACACAGAGAACGCGCTGATGAGCAGCACCGTGATGACGGTGGCATTACGGGCGGCCAGAAGACCGAAGCTGATGTGCAGCATCGTGAGCCAGAAAAGAAGCACCACGATGAACGTCATCGGGAGCGAGCGCTGTGCTTGCGCTATTAAGAGCCAGCGCGCTTCCAGCATTTCGCCGCTGATTCTTTCCGCCTGCGATTGCAACTGGCGCTGGAGATCGGTCGCCGGAGTGAGTGCACGGATCTTAACCTGAAGCACTTCCATCGCGTCTGCCCGCTCGAAACCTGCTAGGCCCGCTCCCTCGGCTTTTTCCCCGGGCCAAAACATCTCCATCCCGGCAATAATAGTGCTGCGTAGATGTGCGCGGACGTCTTTCGTTTCCGCGCCGTAGCTCGCGAGCGCGCGGTCCAGCAAGATGATTTTTGCACCGTTTTGCGTGACCGCTGTATCGACTGCGTCGAACGTATTCTTGGCCGAGCTAATGAGCAGCCCCAGGACCAGGGCGGCCAGGGTTGCGATGGAGACCGGTCACCACTTTTACGGTGTCCCTCGAGTTATCGCGCAGATGCGCTTCCGGCAGCAGACGGCTGAGCAACAAGCCAAAGACGGCCCCGCCGAAGATGCATCCGGCGCTAATCAAGAAAATGGTCTGTGAACCTGTCATGTGATGCGGTCGGTTAGTTCTTCAAGGCAGTGGATCGTGCCGGAGCGCATCACGCTTGGCAACCCAAGAGCATAAGCAGCCGCAAACCGAGAAGTTGTAGAGGCGCTTGTGCCAAGCGCCTGTTCTTCCTGGTTCGGCGCTTGACACAAGCGCCGCTACAACCTGTTAGCTCCTGTAATTTTCATCTGCGAATTCGGTGCTCGCTTCTTTGGTACGACCAAAGTCCAATAGGCCAGTTGACACTGCGTGTGGAAGTTAGCGGATTCAAACAAGCAGACTGGCCGGAACAAATTCCCAAGCCACGCCAGGCAAAGAAGAAAATCGGGGAGAAACACTTATGAAGAACATGAAAAAAATCGGACTGCTATTGTTAATCTCGGGCCTACTCACGGGATTCGCTCAGGCGGCGGACAAGGCAGACGCGACCATACGGCTCACCAGCGGATCGGTTGCAGCCGGAATCGGCTGGAGTTGGGGAAGCGGGACGCTGACTTACAAAGGGAAGGAGCATCCGATCTCAGTGAAAGGCCTTTCGCTCGGCAAAGTCGGAATCACCAAAGCGACCGCTTCGGGGGAGGTTTTCCATCTCAAGACGCTGAAGGATTTCAATGGCAATTACACCGCCGCCGGCGCCGGGATAACCCTGGCCGGTGGCCGGTCGGCCGTTACGATGAGTAATCAAAACGGCGTTCGCGTCCGGATCATCTCGACCAACCGTGGCGCCGACATCACGCTCGGCGGTGGCGGAGTGGAACTGAAACTCAAGTAGTAAACGGCTGGGCTGACAACAAAGCCCAGAAGTCTTACAGGAGGAAACAGAGACAACAGAGAGTTTAGTCCACACCTCCGTTTCCTCTGTTCTCTCCTGTAAGATGGAACCGGCACGCCGCGAGCGGAGTATTGGACTTTGGTCCTATAGATGCCGGACGGGCGGAGTGTCACGCTGAACCGAAACCAAAGACTCGAGCTCCTGATTGATATGAAATATATGAAACAAATAAGATTTTCCGTTCCCGTTTTGCTGCTGGCGATATGCACGTTGCTCCTTGCGAGCGCGAGCCAAAGCGCCATTGCCGCCGAAGCCAAGTCTTCTAAACCGAGTGGTGCGACAAGCGCCGCCAGTGGCCGCCTCGTGATCAAGCGCTCACCGTTGCTGGGCCTCAACGTGTCAATTAACCTTACGATCGACGGCAAACTCGCTGGAACCCTCGTGCGGGGCGAGATCTACGCCAAACCCATCGCACCCGGCCGCCATGTTTTGATCGCATCTTACAGTGGCTCCGGGGAAGAATGGCGGGGGACGTTGGATGTTCGTCCCGGTGAAACGTATTCCTACAGCGCTTCGTACAACGTGAATAAACTCGTGCTGACTCCGCTGAACGGAGCTCGTTAGCCGCGTTCACAGGTTGTCTCAGACGAATCTTTTCCTTCGCCGCAGTCTTCACTAGAGTTCGACGGTTTCACTCGACCACCTCAATCATGAACGCAGCACCACCACTTATTCTTACGCCCCGTCGGAGCCGCGGAGCGATTTTGCTCACCCTGCTCAGCGCGGCTTTGCTTCCGGAATCCGCCCACGCCTCCATGTTCCACGGCGAAACGCTGGATTCGATCGCCAACGTCATCTCGTGGGTCGCGCTCGTGATCGCGCCGCTCATCGGGATCGGACCGTTTCTGGCTCGTCCATATCCTGCCGGAAAAGATCGCCCATAAGCGAAAGCATCCGCAGACCCGATTGATCCAGTGCCTCTGCCTGATGTCGCTTGTCTTCGGCGGAATCCTCTGGCCGCTCGCGTGGGTCCTGGCCTACTCAAAACCGGTCCTGCACAAGCTCGCCTACGGAACGGATGTAGATGAATCGCTCGCGCATGAAGACCATGACGCTCACGACGGAGTGAAGGCGGGGGAGGCAAGCGAAGTCGAAAAACTTCGCGCGCGCATTAGTGATCTCGAACGGCAAATCACGGGAGGCAGGGCGTAATGGAAATCATCCTCCTCATCATCTATTCGATCATCGTCTGGTTCATCTTCTTCAAGAAGAAGTGGCTGCCCTGGAACATCACCAGCCAGGTCATCGTCGTCACAATCCCGGTCATCATGCTGGCGATCATCATTCTCTTTATGAACATCGTCGCGCCTTCAGCGGGCGAAGTGCGGGCGATGAATTATGTCATCCCGATCTCTCCTCGTGTCACAGGCGAGGTTACGGAAGTGCCGATCGAGCCGAACCGGCCGATCAAGAAGGGGGATGTCCTCTTCAAGGTCGACCCGGTTCCTTTCCAGGCGGCCGCGAAAGCCGCCGAGGCCACGCTGGTCGGCGTGAAGGATCAACTCACTAACGCGGCTGCCAAGAAGGCCGCCCTGCTGCCACGGATCGACCTGGCGAAAAAGCGCGTCGAACAATTCACTGCGCTCGCGTCGACGGGCGCGGGGAGACGGGCCGACCTCGAACAGGCGCAAAGCGATCTCGGAAATCTGGAAAGTGAATTCCTCGCCGCCGACGCCACGGAGTCGCAGGCCAAAGCACAGATCGCCAAGTCCGAACAGGACCTCTTGAGCGCGAAATACGATCTCGACGGCACTACCCACATCGCCCCCGCCAACGGCCGGGTAGCGAATCTCGCGCTGCGTCCGGGTGTGCGGGCCACGCAGTTTGCGACCCGGCCGGTGATGAGTTTCATCGAGGAGGATGATCCCTGGGTGCTGGCCTTCTATGCCCAGAACGAACTGCGCTACGTGGAACCGGGCAACGAGGCAGAAATCTTCATGGAGATGTACCCGGGCCGCATCATCAAGTGCAAGGTGGATTCCATCCTGTGGGCCACGGCGCAGGGTCAGCTGCCGATCAGTGGCGACCTGCCGAACACGCAGGCTGGAGCGACGCCGGAACAGCGCATCGCCGTGCGGCTGCTCGTTGACGGCAAGGATAAGGACGTCTTCCTCGCTGCCGGCGCCCGTGGCCATGGCGCGATCTACACCGAGCGCGTGAAATTTCTGCACATTATCCGCAAGGTCTTCGTTCGCGTCTCAGCCAAGCTGGACTGGTTCGTGGCCAAGCTGCACTAGCCCATGCGCGTGAAGATCCGAATCCTTCTCGGCACCGCCGCGTGCCTCCTGCTCGCCGGCTGCGCACTTAAAATGCCGCCCTTTGGCGCTGATATTTTGACCGACGTGGCGCGCGATCAAATTCCTGGGCGGTGGAGCGGCGCCCATCGCCGCGGCCCCGTGGTGCCCGGCTGGATTCGCACGTTCCACGACCCGGAGCTCACCCGGCTGGTTGAGGATGCTGTCGTAAACAATCCCGACCTGAAAGCCGCGGCTGCGCGGGTGGAAGCGTCACGCTACGCCGTGCGGGTGGCGGCCTCGTCGCTCTATCCGCGCATCGGCGCGAAAATTCTCGGTAACCGCCAGGGGCAGGAGCTTCGAGGAGCGCTTGGCATCGATCCACCAACCCTTGGCGGTATCCCGGGAGTCGGCGACGAGGGCGGCAGCTTGAGCGACCAAAGCCTCGATTCATCATCTCAGCGCTGGGTCTATGGTTTCGGCGTCGGCGCGGCCTGGGAGGCGGATGTGTGGGGACGCGTCCGCTCGAAAAAGGCCGCCGCACAGGCCGAGAGCGACGCGCTCGCGGCCGACTATGAATTTGCCCGGCAGTCACTCGCCGCGGCGGTGGCGCGCGCCTATTTCTCCACCATCGAGGCCTCACAGCAGGCTGCGAATGCTGCGGAAACAATGAGCTATTACGACGAAGCCTTAAAGTTGGCCGACGTTCGCAAGGAGCAGGGTCATGCGAGCGACTTTGACCTCGCGCAGATCAAAGCGCGCGCCGCCGGTGCACAGGACGCGCTTTACATCGCCCAAGCCGCGCGAGCGCAGGCGATCCGCGCCATCGAGATTGTTACCAGTCACTACCCGGCCGGCCGGCTCTCGACGCGCAGCGACTTCCCCGACCAGCCTGGCGCCGTACCCGCCGGTCTGCCCTCGCAACTTCTCGAACGCCGGCCCGATGTGCTCGCGGCCGAGCAGCGCTTCGCCGCCGCCTTTCATCGCGTGAGCGAGGCACGCGCTGCGCGTCTGCCGCGTTTTGCGCTCAGCACTACGACCGGGCTAGGCAGCGCCGCACTTGATGGCGTCGGCACCCTGGATGCCCTCACCTGGAGCATCGCCGGTGGGATTACCCAGCCGATCTTTTTTGGTGGCGAACTCAAGGCCGTGCAGGATATCCGCACCTCCGAGCAAAAAGCCGCCGCGGCGAGCTATACCGCCACCGCGCTCCGCGCTTTCGGTGATGTGGAAGACGCGCTGGCTGGTGATTATTACCTGCGCAAACGCGAAGGCGCGCTCTCCGAGGTGGTCGAGAATAGCAGCACGTCGGTGAAACTAGCCGGCGAGCAACTCGAGCAAGGGGTGATCGACACGTTTACCACCCTGCGCCTCGCCAGCGAAAACCTGGCGGCGAAGTTCGAACTGACAAAGGTTCGCGCCTCACGCTTGCGCGAGCGCGTGAATCTGTACCTCGCGCTCGGCGGCGATTTTAAGGGGACCGACACGTTCGCGAAATAGCGCGAGGAATTCCAAGCCAATCAATATGCAATCAAAACGCTTCATCGCCGCCGCTATCGCACTCACCACGCTCATCGCGCAATCGGCATCCACTGCGCCGATGCCCCAGCCGTCAGCTCACACCAAAGGTTCGGCGACTGGCAAGCCAACCGGCCCGCTCAAACCGGGCGAGTATTGGTGGAATCCGCGGGTCTCTCCGGCCGGTCCGGTCGTGTTGCTCGTGAGCTTGCCGCTGCAAACGATGCACGTTTATCGCAACGGCATTCTGGTCGGGCGGACGTCGGTGAGTACGGGACGAAAGGTCACCAAACCCCGACGGGTGTCTTCACCATTCTGGAAAAAAAGCAGACGCATCGCTCGAAAAAATACGATAACGCGCCGATGCCAAACATGCAGCGGCTGACGTGGAGCGGCATTGCCATGCACTCCGGCAATCTGCCCGGGTATCCTGCCAGCCATGGCTGCGTCCGCATGCCATATGATTTCTCGACCCTCGTTTTCGGGATCACTGGAAATGGCGGCACGGTGGTGATTGGTGACGATACGAAGGCGCAACCGCACTTCGCGGCGAATCCCGGGCGTGATGCTGGCGCCGAAGGATTTTTCTCCCGAGATGCTCAAGCCGCTCGCGAAGGGCGAATATCAATGGAACCCCGAGCGCAGCACTAGCGGGCCGATCACCATGCTGGTGAGTGGGGCGGATAAGACGCTTTATGTTTATCGCAACGGCGAACCCATCGGCCGCGCGGCCATCGAGGTGAACGGGCGGCTCGGGGGCCACGTCTTTACATTGCTCGAAGGCGTGAGCGCCGAGGTCAGCGCCCTGGTTCCAGGACGTCCGGCGCGCATCTGGATGAACGTGCAGAGCGATGCGTCGAGCCGCAGCACGGACGCAGCCGCACTTGCAAAACGCATCCGCGTTTCACCGGAATTTGCCGGGAAGGTTTACGACGCGCTTAAGCCCGGCGCGACGATCATCGTGACCGATCAACCCGCCGTGCGCAAAGCGAGCCGCGATTTCACCATCCTGGCCGACTGAGCGGGCTTACATCCGTATCGGACAATTTACAGGAGCAAACAGAGAGAACGGAGTCGGCTGGAGTTATGAATCTCTGCGTCCACCGTTTCCTCCTGTTAGATTTTTCTCTGGAACAGCGGACAGCTCTTCCCGAAGCATTGGTCTGGCTTACAGGTTAACTGGCTGGGCGAGCTGAAAGGCGATTCGCGTTTTGTAAGGGAAGTTCCAATCGCGACCGGAGACGGAAACGCCCCTCTTCGTTTTGAACCTCTCGAGGCCGTAGGCTCCGGTGGTGCGAACCTTAACGCTTTGCCCGTTTATCGAAATTGACTTCAAGTTCACTTTTAGTGAGCTCGAAACGGGCCGAGTCCCGAGCGAGGCCTCGACAACTCCGATGACCGGCGTCCCCGCGCGGAGCAGGACTTTTCCGTTGATGACGACGTCTTGTTCGAGCTCGGCTTTGAAAGGCGTACCCACTCGCGCGTGATCCGAGACTGGCTCCACTGTCCGGGCGATCAACGGCGTACCCGCCGGAATCGTCGCCGCGACGGTGAAGGAAGTTGCTGAAATCCAAACGGCGATTGCGACTGCGACCGGTATTGTTCTTTTCATGGCCTAATTAGGCGGGAACATGGGACAGAAGATATTGGACTTTGGTCCAATACACGTCGTCGAGAGAAATTCCGAATGCTTCGCGTCGCATGGTCAATGCGACGCATATGACTGGGGTCTGTGCCTCTTGAGAATAGCCCAGCGTTTTAACGCTGGGAGAATCGGTTAATAAGAACATCCCAGTCCCTTAGGGACGACAGAAGGGCCGTTTTACAACACGGGTTCTGCCGTCCCCAAGGGGACTTCCGATCCTATGCAAATCCAAACCCAGCGTTGAAACGCTGGGCTATTGCCGGGGAAGCACCGCCAAACAAAATCCTGGGTGAAGCCCCAGGTTCGTATGAGAACGCGCTCTTAGCGCTAATCAATTCTGGGGCGTTGCCCCAGGCTGCGAATGATGCCGCGCCCTTGGCGCTGGATACGACCTTAGTCCAATATCCACCCTTCGGAAGATTCCGTATTCCTGCTCGAGGCGCGTCGTCACAGTGACGGCGTGCTCTTTGAAAATGAGTCCCACTTCCACTGCTTCTGCCGCGATTGAAATTTCCGGCGTCGCGGCGCACCACGCTTTGCCCGGCCCGCGCTCGCCCTGGGTGAGGGGACCGGTTTGGGACGGCTTCTGGATGTTGAGCGCGCTCTGGCTCGCGCCCATCGTTCTTTGGCTGGGTTACGGATATGTTAATCCGGAGTCGAGTCCGCTCGATCTGCTTTATTTCGGCCTAACCGCCTTGTTCTGGCTCGGTCATCGGTTTTCCAGCACCTGGCTGGCCTACGGCACGGAAGCGTATCGCCCGCTTCTGCGGACGCAACCAATCCGTTTCGTCGTGCTTCCGGTTCTGATCACGATCGCATGCTTTGCCTTCTTTCTACCTCCGGACCTGACGTTGCCATGGACGCGCGCGGAACGGCTGGTCGGCCTGGTGATCGTCGACTACGCCTGGGTGACCTGGCACTTTGCCTCGCAGCATTTCGGCGCGCTTTCACTTTATCGTTCGCGCGCCGGGCGCTCCGCCTGCGTGCAAACGAGGCGCTTCGATCGGCTCTTCGCGTTGGTCGTAGGAGGCGCTCTTGTTTTTATCGCGGACTTTCTCGCCGGAGCGGTGGCGTTTCAGGACGAATGGATCGGTCATTGGTCCTTTCCCGCGTGGATGGTGTCGGGACAGGACGCCATCCGCAATGGCGCTACCCTGGTGCTTGTGCTCGTGACGGTCTTAGCGCTGTGGGCCGAGCTGCGAACGTCACGAATATCTTTGCCGCGGGTCTTGTACATACTTGGGCTCGCGGTGATGGTGGGGATCGCGCTTCGTCCGCGAAGTTTATTTCTTTTTGTTGTCCTTTGGACATCGCAGCACTGGATTGTTGCGACCGGACTGGCGTCGCAAACGTTGAGTGGTGAGCCGGCGCCACGGCGTGGCCTTATTCGCGGTGCAGTGCATGAGTTGAATGTTCGGCCATGGGCGGTCGTGTTGTTCCTGGCGATCATATCCGTTGTGCTCCTCCCTTTGTTCGAAGTGGAAGCGAACCGGCAGGACGGCACCTATTACGGCGATCGGATCTTCGGCGCGCTCGCGACTGGTTTGCGGACCTCTTCATGGGTGCCAGTGCTGGTTGCT
The DNA here is from genome assembly GCA_963850015.1 of uncultured Verrucomicrobiae bacterium. Lineage (GTDB taxonomy): Bacteria > Verrucomicrobiota > Verrucomicrobiia > Chthoniobacterales > UBA10450 > AV80. The sequence goes on along the minus strand of CAWKJF010000002.1, from coordinate 2,141,033 downwards.
CTCGGATTTGCCACGGGTTTCATCCATTACCTGCTCGATCGCAGCGTCTATCGCATGTCGGACCCGCAGGTGCGCGCCGCGGCGCGCGGCTTACTCGAGCAGAGGAGCAAGACTTCGAATGTCGTCGAGTAGGCCTAAGGTCCTATCGATGCTCGAGCGGCTGGAGTTAAGGTAGCGGAATGGCGACACTGAAGGATATCTATCCGCTTTACCTCAATAACGAGGCGAAGCAGCTCAACGCCGATCTCGAGGTGACCGACAAGTTCACCGGCAAGGTCGCGTTTCGCGTCGCCCAGGCTGATGCTGCGACGATCAGCGAAGGCATAGCTGGCGCCGTGCGCGCGGCTGAGCCGACGGCGCGGATGGCGAGCTACGAGCGGCAGGCGGTACTCCAGCATTGCGTTGATCGGTTCAAGGAGCGGTTCGACGAGCTGGCCGAGGTGCTGTGCATCGAGGCGGGAAAGCCAATCAAGGATTCGCGTGGCGAGGTCGACCGGCTGATCGACACCTTCCGCATCGCGGCGGAAGAGAGCGTGCGAATGACCGGCGAGGTCCAGCCACTTGATATCAGCGCGCGCGCGAAGGGCTATCAGGGCATCTGGAAGCGCGTGCCGATCGGGCCGTGCTCGTTCATCTCGCCCTTCAACTTCCCCTTGAACCTGGCGGCTCACAAGATCGCCCCGGCGATCGCGGCCGGCTGTCCGTTCGTCATGAAGCCGGCGAGCCGGACGCCGCTGGGCGCGATCATCATGGGCGAAGTGCTGGCCGAGACCGATTTGCCCAAGGGCGCCTTCTCGATCCTGCCGGCGCATCGCGAGGGCGCGGATCTGTTCACCACGGACGATCGGCTCAAACTGCTCTCCTTCACCGGATCGCCCAACGTGGGGTGGAATCTGAAGGCGCGCGCGGGCAAGAAAAAGGTCGTGCTCGAACTCGGCGGCAACGCCGCGGTGGTGATCGACGCGGACGCCGATCTCGACGACGCGGTTGAGCGGACGGTGTTCGGCGCGTTTTACCAATCGGGTCAGAGCTGCATCGGCGTGCAGCGAATCCTCGTGCATGCCGACATATATGGTGCGTTCAAAGAGAAGCTCGTGGCGAGGACGAAAACGCTGATCGCCGGCGATCCGCACGACGAGAACACATTCGTCGGCCCGATGATTTCCGAAAGCGAGGCGAAGCGTCTCGATGGCTGGATCCAGGAAGCGGCGGCCGGGGGCGCCACGATTTTGTGCGGCGGCAAGCGCGAGGGCGCGATGCTCGAGGCGACGCTGCTGGAGAATGTCGATCGCGCCACCAAGCTGAATGTCGAGGAAGCCTTCGGCCCCGTCGCCTTCCTCATCAAATTCCACGACTGGAAGGAAGCGCTGGAAATCGTCAACGACTCCAAGTTCGGCCTTCAGGCGGGCATCTTCACGCGCGACATCTTCAAGGTGCTCGACGCGTGGGATACGCTCGAGGTCGGGGGTGTCGTGGTTAACGACGTGCCATCCTATCGGGTTGATAACATGCCTTATGGCGGGGTGAAGGATTCGGGGCTCGGCCGCGAAGGCGTCCGCTTCGCGATGGAGGACATGACCGAAGTGCGGAATCTCGTGATCCGGCGGCGTTGAGTGGCGTCAATCGGCGAAGTTTATCTTCCGCAACGAGATCACCACCGTCGGCAGTGTAGAAGCAGAGGCGCTGACTCGAACCCACGCCAGCTCCCGGCGCATAGGACTAAAGTCCAATATACGCACTCCCCGTAATCCTATTTCTTCGGGATCAAGCAACCAGTCCTCAGAGCAAAATAAAAACTATGTCCACGCAATCACCCAAAACATCCAAATCCACATCCCAATCTTCCATCGGCATGTTTAGCCCCGGCGAGGCTCGCTGTGATCGCTGGCAGGAACTGGCTCATGCCGGCCAGACTCTTGTCGCGCAATCTTCTTCCGGCGCTTCGACCAAGGAAACGCTTGCCACAGTGGAGGCTCTGCTCACGCCGCTGAGCGCCATGGAGACTTTCCGCGCTTATCCGGGTGAGGCGATGATGACGGCGCTGAAAGATGCGCTCGGCCGGCGTGATTATTCCAGTTTCTCGAGAATCACCAACCGCATCGCGAAGGCCATCATCACCGGATCGTATCGCCGTTCCGCGAATGCCTGGAAGGTGGGCGAGGAAGGAGAAAAAGAAGGGAACGATCGCCTGATGAAGGACTACTTCGACACGGGCGATCTTACCAAGCCCTACTTTGAAGTGCTGATTGTTAGTGACGACCCGTCACAGGAACAGGTGCGCCAGGGTCGTGCCGAATTACGGCAACTGCGTCGTCCGGAAGATCCGTTTGTGTATGAAGCGGTCACGGTGCCGAGCTTTGAAGACGGCGTCCTCGGGGTGGTGCTGAATGCCGATGTGCAGGCGGTGGTGATCAGGGACAACTTCCGCTTCAAAACTCAATTCGACGCGCCTCTCCTACGCGCTTATCTGCAACAGCATCTTTCTTTGGAACCTGGTTCCATGGAGCCAGGAAATCACGGAGTGGCTCTGGCCCGAGCCATTCGCAAGATCCGCCCCGAACTCGACATTTATTTGATCATAGATGGCGCGGTGGAAAAGATGGCGAGCCATCTCGATTCCAAAAACATCCGGCGAGTTTTCTATGGGATCGAAGATCTAATGGAGATCCACCTCGCTCTCATGGAGGGCGTCAACCAACGCTACGACACACCGTATTTCAATAACCTGAAGAGCTACGCTCGCCGTCCGATCGGCACCTTCCACGCCCTGCCGGTGGCACGCGGCAAATCGGTCTTCAATTCCCATTGGATTCGGGACTTTGGCCACTTCTACGGCGCCAACATTTTCATGGCTGAATCCTCTGCCACGACGGGCGGGTTGGATTCGCTCCTGGAACCGACGGGCAATATCAAACTCGCTCACGAAAAGGCGGCGCGGGCCTTTGGTTGCCAGCATCTGTTTTTCGGAACGAACGGCACATCCACCTCGAACAAGATTGCGGCGCAGGCCATCGTTCGGCCGGGAGATATCGTGCTGGTGGATCGGAACTGCCACAAATCCCACCACTACGGAATGGTGCTTTGCGGCGCTCAGCCGCTCTATGTCGAAGCCTATCCGCTGACCGAATATTCGATGTATGGCGCGGTGCCGCTGCGCACGATCAAGAAAGCGCTGCTCGATCTAAAGGCGGAAGGACGCCTCGATCGCGCGCGCATGCTGTTGCTCACGAACTGCACCTTCGATGGCCACGTTTATAACGTGCAACTCTTCATGGAAGAGGTCCTCGCGATCAAACCAGACATGGTCTTTCTCTGGGACGAAGCATGGTATGCCTACAACCGTTTCTCGCCCTTCCATCGCATGCGTTCGGCCATGGGCGCCTGCGAAGCCTTGCGCGAGAAGTATGCCACTGAGGCTTACCGAGCCGAGTACGCCGAGTTCAAGAAGAAGCACGGCAAGATCGATCCGAAGAATGAGAAGCAGCTGCTCAACACACATCTGTTGCCCGATCCGGATGCAGTGAAGATCCGGGTCTATGCGACGACCTCGACCCACAAGTCGCTCTCCTGCTTCCGGCAGGGGTCCTACATCATGGTGAATGATGATTGCTGGGAGACCACGGAAGCGTCATTCAAAGAAGCGTTCTTTGCCCACACCAGCACCTCGCCAAATCTCCAATTGATCGCGTCGCTCGACGTGGCCCGCCGCCAGGCAGAACTCGAAGGGTATGAATTGGTGGGCCGCTCGATCGAGCTTTCCCTGATCCTTCGCCGCGAGGTGAATAAGCATCCGCTCATCTCCAAGTATTTCCGGATCGCGACCAACGCCCAGATGGTGCCGGCCGAGTATCGCGCCAGCGGATTCGAGGACTTCCATGCGGACGGTGTGAGTTGGAAGACCATTTACGACGCCTGGGCCACCGACGAATTCGTTTTGGATCCGACGCGCGTCACCCTGTTGTGCGGTTCCGCGGGGTTTGATGGCACCCAGTTCAAGGGGTTGCTGGCAAGTAAGTTCGACATCCAGCTCAACAAAACCTCGCGCAACAGCGTGCTGCTCCAGACCAATATTAACAACACCCGCAGTGATATTGCCTACCTGATCAAGGTTCTCGCGGATATATCGCGGGAATTGGAGCGCAGGCTCTCGACTGACAAGGAGGAGAAGGCGGCGTTTGACGCCCGGGTAAAGAGCCTGGTGACCGACGTTCCCGATCTTCCCAACTTCAGTCGCTTCCACGACTCCTTGCGCGAAGACCCGAAGGGCAAGACAAACGAAGGCGACATGCGCACGCCCTTCTTCCTCGCCTATGACGCGGAGAACTGCACGCATGTGAAGCTACACGGAAAGGAGATCGACGATCTGGTGAAACGCGGCCAGGCGGTCTCGGCCAAGTTCGTGATCCCTTATCCCCCGGGCTTTCCGATCATGGTGCCCGGCCAGGTCATCACCGCGGAGACCATCACCTTCATGCGCAAACTGGACGTCAAAGAAATCCACGGCTACCAGGCCGCCCTGGGCTTGGAACTGATCAAGCCGGAGAAGCTTGGCGGAAGCAAAAAGAAGGCCAGGAAATAGCAACCCGTGTGATTGCCTAACAAGAACACTTAACTCAACAAAATTATGATTGACTGGATTATCAATACCCTGCGGACCAAACCGGACCTGACCATCTTCCTGACGCTGGCTTTCGGTTATTTGTTCGGCAAACTGAAAATCGGAAAATTCGCCCTCGGTTCGGTCACGGGAACGCTGCTGGCCGGCGTTCTGATCGGACAGCTGGGGATCGAGATCTCGGGACAGGTGAAGGCGATCTTCTTCACCATGTTCCTGTTCGCGGTGGGCTATAGCGTGGGCCCGCAATTCGTCCGCGGCGTCGCCCGAGACGGTGCCCCGCAGGCAATCTTCGCGGTGGTGATCTCTTGTCTTGTCCTGGTCTGCGTCTGGCTCTGCGCCAAGTTCGCCGGCTACGACATGGGACTGGCGGCCGGCCTTTTGGCGGGATCCCAGACGATCTCGGCCTCGATGGGTTTGGCGACCGATGCGATCAACAACTCCGGGGTGGCAAATCCTGAGAAACTGCTTGCCGGCATGCCGATCGCGTATGCCATCACCTATCTCTGGGGCACGATCGGCACCGGGGTAATCCTCTCCGCCCTCGGGCCGAAAATCCTCGGGGTTAACATCGCGGACGAATGCAAAAAGTATGAAGCTGAAATGTCCAAGGGAACGCCGGAAGGCGGTATGAATTCCGCCTGGCAACAGCTCCAGATGCGGGCCTTCGAAGTCGCTCCGGACAGCCCGGCGGTCGGCAAGACCGTGGGCCAGCTCGAAGCTGGCAGCAAGGACGCACGCCTTTACATCGAGCGCATTAAGAGAGATGGCGCCATTATCGACTTCGATGCCAACACCGTGCTCAAGCCTGGCGATGTGGGCGTCATTTCGGGCCGCACCGAGGCGTTGATAACTATCGGCCAGCGCGTCAAGGAGGTGGCCGACAGCAAGTTGCTCGATGTTCCGGTAGAATCCGTGAATCTGGTTGTCACCAGCAAGGACGTGGATGGCAGAACGCTGCTGGACCTTTCCAAGGATGACTTCGCCAGAGGTGTTTACTTGCAGCGGATCACTCGTGGGGCCACGAGCGTGGACATTCCCATTCTAGCGCAAACCCAGATCCAACGCGGTGACATCCTGAAGATTTCAGGCCACAAAGCGCATGTTGCCCGGGTCGAGAAGGCCATTGGCTATGTCGATCGGGCCACGGTTACCACGGACATGGTCTGGGTCGGGCTGTTTGTTGCCGTTTTCGGAATTATCGGAGCGATCACCTTCAACATCGGTGGAGTGCCCCTCACGTTGTCCACTTCCGGGGGCGTGCTCCTCGGTGGTTTGATTCTAGGTTGGTTGCGCGGCGTGCGGCCAGTATTCGGAGGCCTGCCGGAGCCGACCCAGTGGTTTATGAATTCCGTCGGCCTGAATGTGTTCATCGCCATTGTCGGGATCTCATCCGGCCCGGGTTTCGTCGCCGGTCTCAAGAACGCCGGCGTGTCGCTCTTCCTGTGGGGCCTTGTCGCCACTTCGGTGCCGATGCTTCTCGCTCCCCTGATCGGAAAATATATCTTCAAGTTCCACCCGGCGATCAATCTGGGATGCTGCGGCGGGGCCCGCACCAGCACCGCCTCGGTGGCGATGGTAGGAGACGTGGCGAAAAGCAACGTCCCGATGCTGGGCTACACGGTTCCTTACGCTGTGAGCAACACCCTGCTGACCCTCTGGGGCATGGTGATTGTGCTCATCATGAAATAGGACGGAGACTGTTATGAGCATACGAACTTCTTTTGGTAAATACGCATGGGCCGCAGTGGCATTGCTGGCCTCATTGAGTGGCGCAGGGGCTGTCCTTGGCCAGGTGACCCAGGCAACTCCACCCCCGGGGGCCGCAGAGTCCTCTACCGAGGAAGGCCACACCCAGATGGATGAGTCGTTTGACTTCCGTAAGTTCCGCTTGGAAACGCGGCGGTCTGCGCTGGAGGACACAACGTTCGAAATCAATGTGCGAACGTTCTTTCTCGACCGGAACAAGTTCGATGGGATCGAGAGCCAGGCCTGGGCCATCGGCGGCTGGGCGGGAATGAAAACCGGTTACTTCCTCGACCACTTCGCGTTTGGAATTACGGGTTTCACTTCGCAACGTCTGATTGGCTATACGGACCGGGATGGAACCCTTCTGCTAAAGCCCGCTCAGGAATCGTATGCCGTCCTGGGCGAAGCCTACGCTGAAATTCGGATCGTTGAGGGCTACATCGTTTCTGTCGGCCGAAAAGCCTTCGACACGCCTTTCATCAACCGAAACGACGTTCGCATGACGCCCAACACCTTCGAGGCAATCGTGTTTCAGGGTCGCACGGAACTCGATGGGAGGTCGGACTCGGCCGCAACCGCTGCGAATGTCGATCAGGATGGGATGGGCTTGCCCGGCCGGGGTGAAGGCAGCGTCGAGGAAAGTAAGAACATCGTGGCCCCTGCTCCGAAAACGGATGTTGCCGTTCTAAAGTACGGAGTCGGCTATTTCGACCGGATCAAGGAACGAAACGACGACGGCTTTGAGTCGATGTCGATCGATGCGGGTGCGGCGGTAGAGCGAGGAGTGTGGGCCGCGGGAGGTGTTTACGAGAAAGGGAAATTTTCGATCGGTGCGATCGATTACTACAGCGACGACATCATCAACATCTTCTATGCCGAATCGAAGATGGAACTCCCCGTGAGCAATGACTTCCGGCCGCGGCTGGCGCTCCAGTTCGTGGATCAGCGCAGCACCGGAAGCGACCTTCTGCGGGGGGAAGATTTCTCAGGACAGCAATTGGGCATCAAGGCAGAGCTGCCTGTCGGAAAGGCGCTCTTTACCGCGGGATACACGCATACCTTTGATGGGACGAATATGCAGAATCCATGGAGTGGTTATCCAGGATATACCAGTGTCCAGGTTCAGGACTTCAACCGCGCCGGCGAAGGTGCGTTCCTTCTTAGGGCCGGATATGAATTTCCCTGGGTGGAAGGACTGAGTGCCTATGCGCTGGCGGTATTTGGTACCGAACCGGATGCCGCGGGGCAATTTCGACAGGACGAGTACGATGTGAATTTACAGTGGGCGCCACCCAAAGGTGTTCTGAAGGGTTTTTCGGTGCGGCTGCGTTACGCGGCCGTCGATCAGCATGGAGGTGATGTGGAGACCCTCACCGACTTTCGCGCGATTTGTAACTACGTGATCAAGTTCTAGCCAGCACTTGAAGCGTTTGGCTGAGATGTTCACAAAGTGTCCCATCAACCGCGACCGCATTTCCTTTGCGCGCGCGCTGGGACGTCCCGCGATGGTCGCCCTGGCCCTCGCGGCGACGGCTTGTGGGCCGTCGTCGGAGCCGGCCAAATCCGCCCCGCCGGCAGCGGGCGAATCGCGGGAGTTCGAAGGTTCCTGGAACGCCACCGGCAATCGCCGGACCATTCCGCTCGGCGGGGAGCGCCGGGGCTCGATCATTAATTTGAGAGGGTCGATGCTGCTGGCAGGCCCGGGGCGCCCCGGTGTCGGATTCCGCGCGGACGTCGTCGCGCTCGTGGACAGTGAAACGGGTTTGATTGGCCGAGGAGTCTGGACGGATGAGAAGGGCGACCAGGTGTTCAGTGAGTTGAAAGGCGAGGGCACAGCCGCCAAGAACCACATGACCGGAACGATCCTCGGCGGCACGGGCCGGTTCGCCGGTGTCACGGGGTCCTACGAGTTCACCTGGCAGTTCGTCCTCGAGGCGGAAGATGGCTCCATCCAAGGGAACGCCACCGGTTCTCAAGGGCCGTTTCCAGACCGGCCAACCAAACGCGGAAGGAGCGAAGCAATGATCGCACCCGGTTTGCTTCTGAAACGCGCGGCGCCTTTCGCGCTCGCGCTTGGCATCTGGTTTGCCCCGATCCCAGCCGGTCTCCACCGCGCCGGCGTGGCATCTGTTCGCGGTCTTCTCCGCCGCCATCGCGTGCGTGCTCATCAACGCTTTCCCGCTTTTGACGGCTTCAATGATCGCCGTCGCCACCGTCGTTCTCACCGGGACGATCACGCCGGCGCAGGCGTTTTCGGGTTTCGCCAATTCGAGTGTGCTGCTGGTGGTGATCGCGTTCATCGTCGCGCAGGCGGTCGTAAAGTCGGGCCTCGGCCGGCGGATCAGCCTTTTGATGGTGAGCCGCTTTGGCGGGTCGCCGCTCGGTCTGGCCTACAGCCTGGTCTTCACCGACGCACTCATCGCGCCGGCATTCCCCAGCAACACCGCGCGCGGCGGCGTGCTCTTCCCGATCGTGCTCTCCATCGCCAAGGGAGGGGGGTCCGAGCCCGACAGCGAAAAGGGCCGGCGCCTTGGTGGCTACCTTATGTATTGCTCGATGGCCGGCCTCGCGCTTTCTTCTGCCCTCTGGCTGACCTCCAGTTCCTGCAATCCGATCGGCGTGCAGATCGCGCAGAATTCGGGATTCAAAGTCAGCTTCGGCAGTTGGCTCCTCCACTCCTCGGTGCCAACACTCGCCGCGATGCTGATGTTACCGCTGCTCGTTTCGAAACTCTTTTCGCCCGGGGTCAAGTCGACGCCCGAAGCGCCGGCCGCGGCGCGCAAGGATCTCGCCGGCATGGGCTCGATGGGACGGGACGAGTGGATCACGTTAGTGATCTTTGCGGTGATGGTCGCCGGCTGGGTTTTCGGTAGTGCGCTGAACCTCAACGGCACCGCCGTCGCCTTCATTGGGTTCGGTGCGCTGCTGATAACGGGCGTGCTGACGCTCGACGACATCTCCAAACAGGGCGACACGCTGGTGACCTTCCTCTGGCTCGCTGTCTTGTTCGCCTTGAGCGCGCAGTTGAACGAGCTCGGCTTCATGGGCTACGTCGGCGAGCGCCTTGCCTTGGGCCTCCACGGTCTTTCCTGGCCCGTCCTTTACCTGACCCTGATTGCCCTCTATGTCGCCCTCCACTACTTCTTCGTGAGCCAGACTTCGCAGGTGCTGGCGCTCCTGGCGGTCTTCCTCGATGTCGGCATTCGCGGCGGGGTGCCGGCGGCGCTGATGGCCCCTGGCCTGCTCTTCGCGAGCAGCTACTTCTCGGTGATCACCCCGCAGGGCGGAAGCCAAAACATTATCTTCGTGGCGGCCGGTTATCTCAAGCAGGGCGAGCTCTACAAGCTAGGGCTCCTGGTCACCCTTGCGTTCATGGCGGTCTATCTGGTAATCGGAACGCCGTGGATCATCTTTCTCAATCGTTGATCTCCGGGACGACCGCGTTAACTGGGCGACCATGACCGCCGATCCGTTGATCATGCGAACGGTGGCGCTCCCCATCGCCATTGATTTGGGAGCAACCGTTCTTTTCAGCATCACCGGAGCGATGGTGGCGATCCGCCGTCGCTATGATGCCATCGGCGTGTTTGTCCTGGCGCTAGCCTGCGGTCTGGGTGGCGGTTTGCTGCGTGATGGTCTCTTTATCCAGAACGGGCCGCCCCTGGCGATGCGCGACAGCTCCTACATGTTGGCCGTGTTTGCAGGCTGCATCATCGCCACCTTGTTTTTCAAGCACATGGAACGGTTATCCAAGCCATTCCTCATTATTGATGCGCTCGCCACCGGCGCCTACGGAGTGGTCGGTGCGAGCAAAGCCTTTGAAGCAGGCCTGGCCATTCCAGCCTGCATTTTCGTGGGGGTGGTGAATGCCGTGGGCAGTGGCCTGATCCGCGATGTGCTCGTTCGCGAAGAACCGCTCATGCTCAAGCCCGGGCAGTTTTATGTCATCGCCTCGGTCCTCGGTGTGGCGGGATTTGCCCTGCTTACCCAGGTTTTCGCGGTTGCACTTGTCCCCTCCGCCATCGGAGCGATTGCCATCACGTTCGTATTTCGTCTTCTCGCGATCTTCTTCGACTGGAAAACCACCTCGGTCCTGCGACCCTCAGCTTCTGATTGAGCGGAGCGCGTCCAGTCCGTTTTCGAGGCAGGGTCGAGACCCCGAAATCCAGGCTCCAAATCCCAAGTAAGCTTCAAAATCCAGATCAAGAATCCAAAAAGAGAACCATTAACCGGTGTGTTGAAGGGCGATTGGCGTTGCTCTCTTGCTCATTGAGGATTGGAGCTTGGGTATTGATTGGGATTTGAAATCTGGGATTTGGGTTTTTTTGTCGCATCCGTCGGTTGGAGGTCGAAGACTTTGCTAGTTAGGGACGAGAGATCGTGTCGATTTGGCAACACGTCGTCGAGTGCCGGGACATAGGCCTAAAGTCTTATCGACGAACGGCGAGCCGCTCATGCAATCTGGTCCGCTCACATGCTTTCGAAACTTCTCATCGCCTGGTTGCTGGCGGCTTTGTGCGTGGTGATCCACGCCATGGGCATGACGGCAGTGTTGGGAAGGCTGAAGCAGGCGGTCGAGCGAGTGAACGCGCGCTTTTGGAGGTCGACCTTCCTACTCGTCCGTGTGGCCGGATGGATCATTCTCCTGCATCTGGTAGAGATTGCGGTGTGGGCGTTTTTCTACGCGTGGGATCACGGCATGCCTGACCTCCAATCGGCCTTCTATTTCAGTGCGGTCACCTACACCACGACGGGTTATGGCGACCTGGTCCTGCCGGCCGAATGGCGCCTGGTTGGCGGCGTCGAGGCGCTTACTGGCATCCTGATGTGCGGCTGGTCGGCAGCCATCTTTATCGCCGTGGTCACCCGCCTGAACCAAATGCGATCCGACTCGGACCAAGCCTGACTTCGACTCAATAAAAATGAAACAACTGCTCAAAGAAATCCGCCACAACCCGCTGCTGTGGCTGCTTGCGTTCGTTCCCCTGGTCTTCGTGTTTCACAAACTAAAGCCAGAATCTCACACGCTCCTCTTCATCCTGTCCGTCCTGGCCATCGTGCCGTTAACCGTGCTGCTGAGCCTCGCCACGGTCTCCGTGGCGGCCAAGACCGGCGATGCGATCGGTGGCTTGCTGAACGCCACGCTCGGAAATCTGGCCGAACTGGTCATCGCTCTGGCCGCCTTGCGCGCTGGTCAATACATGCTGGTGAAGGCTTCCATTGCCGGCACGATTGTCACCAACGTGTTGTTCATCCTGGGGACGTCGTTTTTTGTGGGCGGGCTCAAGCACCACTCGCAGGAGTTCAACCGGGTCAACGCTCGCATGCAGGCGGGCCTGCTTTTCCTGGCCACGGTCGCTTTGCTGATTCCTTCGGCCATCTCGCAGGTCGACGCTGCCGGTGTGGCCTTCAGCCATAAACTGAGCGTGGGCCTCGCGGTCCTGCTCATCCTCACCTACGCACTCAGCACTCTGTTCTCGCTCGGGACGCACCGCGAGTCGTTTGGCAGCGTGGCACATGCCGAGGTCGGCGAGGAGCCGTGGCCGATGAGCGTAGCCCTGGCCACTCTCGGCGGCGTCACGGTCCTGGTCGCGCTCGTGAGCGAAATCTTCGTCGAGTCGGTGCAGAAGGCGGCGGAGGCTTTCGGGATGACGCCGGCGTTCGTGGGGTTCATCATTTTGGCGCTGGTCGGCGGGGCATCAGCGATGCCCACCGCATTTTCAGGCGCGCGCCAGAACCGGCTGGACCTGAGCGTGGGCATTGCGCTCGGCAGCGCGTCCCAAATCGCGCTTTTCGTCGCTCCAGTGCTGGTGCTCTTGAGTTATTTCATCGGGCCGGCGCCGATGGATCTTCAGTTCTGGCCGGGTGCCGTGGTGATGATGCTCATCGCCACGATGACCGCGTCGCTCGTCACCAATAGCGGGCGCTCGGCCTGGTTCGTCGGCGTGCTGGTGATGATGGTCTATCTGATTTTTGCCATGACGCTTTATATGTTGCCACCCCGGGCGCAGTGAATTTCAAACAATCCCCGACCGACTGACCTCATGCCCGCGCCTGAATACCTCTCCTTCCACGCATGAGCACACCCAGTCCCAGCGACGAACCGTTCTTGAAAGAGCCGCCTGATTTCTCGCTCGTCCTCGGTGGGCCGCTCTATCAGTTCTGGCGGCGGACGCGTCTGGGCGGGGATACGCCGGATGATCTATTGCGCCGCCGCGTCGGGATGACGGTGCTTCTGACCTGGTTGCCGCTGCTACTCTTGTCGGTCGTGGAAGGACATGCCTGGGGCGGGGATGTCGCTCTGCCTTTTCTCTACGACATCGACATCCATGTGCGCCTGCTGCTCGCGGTGCCGCTCTTGATCCTCGCAGAACTGGTCGTCCACCAGCGAATGCGCGGCGTGGTGGGGCAGTTCCTGTTACGCGGCCTGATCCCGAACGCGGCGCGAGCGAAGTTCGACGCGGCCATCACCTCGGCCATACGCTTGCGCAATTCCGTTGCGGCGGAGGTGCTCATAATCGCATTCGTCTATATCGTGGGCGTCGGCTTCGTCTGGCGCACCCATTTCGCGCCCGACGTGGTGAGCTGGCATGGCGCGGGGGCAAGTGGAACGTTCCAGCCGTCGCTGGCCGGCTGGTGGATGGGCTGCGTGAGCCTGCCGATATTCCAGTTCCTGCTTCTGCGCTGGTATTTTCGGGTGTTCGTGTGGGCGCGTTTCCTCTGGCAAGTGTCGCGTCTAGAACTCAGCTTCATGCCCATGCATCCCGATCGCTGTGGCGGGCTGAGCTTCCTCGCGCTGGTCAGCCAGGCGTTCGCGCCGGTGTTGCTAGCCCAGGGCGTGGTCCTCGCTGGGACGATCGCCAACAAGATATTTTTTGCGGGCGCGAAGCTGCCCGCCTTTAAATTGGAAATCATCGGGCTGGTGACCGTGATGGTGTTCGCCATCCTCGGACCGATGCTGGTTTTCCTGCCGCAACTCGCCGCCGCCCGACGCAAGGGCCTGCACGAATACGGCACTCTCGCGGCGCGTTACGTGCGGAAATTCGACCACAAGTGGGTGCGCGGTGGCGCGCCCGCGGACGAGCCGCTGCTTGGCAGTGGAGACATCCAGTCGCTTGCCGATCTCGGAAACAGCTATGCGGTGGTGAAGGAAATGAAAGTGGCGCCGTTTAACATGCAAACCGTACTGCAACTGGCTGTGATTACCCTGCTCCCCATCGCGCCGCTGCTGTTGACGATGATCCCGCTGGAGGAACTGCTCGCGCGATTACTAAAAGTCGTCTTTTGACGGCGCTGAAATCTAGTGAAGCCGTTTTACGGCCGCCTTCGCTCAGAAGCTACGTCGAGCCAGGAGAGGAAACGAAGTTGTAGAGGCGCTTGTGCCAAGCGCCTGTTCTAGTGGTTCGGCGCTTGACACAAGCGCCGCTACAACCCGCTCGCGAAGCTCCATGGCATCCTGTTCCAGGTCGTAAGACCAAGGTCCAATAGTCGAACCCGCCCGCGAACCCTCAAGCTGCATCCTCAATAGTAAGGACGCAGACAGACGTTCTTGCGCGAATCGGGCATCCACAAAGATGCTCGACGCCACTTCCGGAAAAGCAAAACTGCCAATCAAGCATGATGAAAACCACCATCCATGAGCGCTAATTTCGAACAACATCCTGATCGCCTTCTCGTCCTTCGCATCGGTGGCGAGCTGAAAAAATCCGAGCTCGATGCCATGCAATTCGAATTTGTGGAAAAAATCGCCGGCGGCGGGACGGTCAAGCTTCTGGTACTGCTGGAAAACTTCACCGGCTGGGAACGCAGCGAGGCGTGGGGAGACACGGACTTCTTCTTCAGCCACCGCAACGACTTTGAGAAAATTGCCGTCGTCGGTGATCCAGGCTGGGAAGCACAGGTGTTGGCGTTCACGGGCGCAGGCCTGCGCCAGGGCCCGGTAAAGTTCTTTCCCGGAACAGCCGAGTCCGAGGCCCGCGCCTGGCTGACTGAGTGAGCCTCCAGAAAGAGCCGCCATCAATCCAACATGAAAATATGAAGACGAAACAAGTTATCGAAAAAGCCCATAGGATGTCCAAACCCTATCGGGTCACGAAGGGGAAAAAATTCCGGCTGAAGGACGTCGATCCGGGCGACACCGGTAAGTACACCGACAAGGATAAGAAGCAGGCGAAGGAGGCGCTGGAGGAAGGGGTGGAAGCGCTCGCGGAATTGCAGGACATGCTTTATGGGCAGGATCGCTGGTCGGTGCTGCTCATCTTCCAGGCCATGGATGCGGCGGGGAAAGACGGGACGATCAAGCACGTGATGTCGGGCGTGAATCCGCAGGGCTGCCAAGTCTCGTCGTTCAAGGGACCGACGAGCATGGACCTCGATCACGACTATATGTGGCGCTGCGTCAAAGAGCTGCCGGAGCGCGGGCGGATCGGCATTTTCAACCGCAGTTACTACGAGGAGACGCTCGCGGTCCGGGTGCATCCGGAATTTCTCGCGGGGCAGAAACTGCCGCCGCGTTGCGTGACCAAGCACATCTGGGAGGAGCGCTTTCAGGACATCCGCGCGTTCGAGCGTTACCTGCATCGCAATGGGACCATCGTCCTGAAATTCTTCCTGCACGTCTCGAAAGACGAGCAGAAGAGGCGCTTTCTCGAGCGGCTCGATCTGCCGGAGAAGAACTGGAAGTTTTCCGCCACCGACGCGAAGTCGCGCGCGTTCTGGGACGACTACATGAAGGCGTATGAAGAGACGATCCGAGAGACGGCGACGAAGGATTCGCCGTGGTATGTGGTCCCGGCGGATAACAAATGGTTCACGCGCGTGATCGTGGCCGCGGCGGTCATTGATGCGCTGTCGTCGCTGGATCTGGCATTACCCGAAAGTCAGCGAGGCGAAGAGGAAGGAACTCGCCGAAGCGCGGAAGCTTCTGATTGCGGGTAAATGAGTTCGACCGCGGGCAGCGAGGACACGCCTGCGATCCCGAGCCGCTGGTCTGGAATCGTGCCGGCGGGGCGGTGGTTGCGAACCTATCAGCCCTCCTGGTTGCGCGCGGACCTCGCTGCGGGCGTGACCCTTGCGGCGTACCTGCTGCCGGCGGCGCTGGGCTACGCCTCGCTCGCCGGATCTGCCGCCGGAGGCCGGGCTTTACGCCTGTCTGTTCGGCGGGCTGGTCTTCTGGCTGTTTTGCAGCTCGCGGCAGACTTCGATCACCGTCACGTCGCCGATCTCGCTGCTTATCGGTTCATCGCTCGCCGGCTTCGCTGGTGGTGATCCGACGCGCTATGGCGCGCTGGCGGCGTGCCACCGCTTTGCTGGTTGCGTTGATCGCCTTTATCGCGTGGCTGGCGCGCGCGGGTTCAGCGGTAAGTTTCATCTCCGAAAGCAGTGATGATCGGCTTCAAGGCCGGCGTCGCGCTTGCAACTTGCCAGCACGCAGTTGCCCAAGCTCTTCGGAGTCAAAGGCGGGCACGGCGATTTTTGGGAAAGCATGGGCGGATTTTTCCAGCATCTCGGCGAGACGAATTATGCGTCGCTCGCACTCGGCTGAGCCGCGCTGGCCGTGCTGATCCTCGGCGAAGAAATTTCTGCCAAACAAACCGGTGAGCTTGTTCGTCGTGATCGGCGGCATCGCCGCCGCTTCCGTCTTCGATTTCGGTGCGCTATGGCGTGAAGTTGCTCGGCGAAGTACCGCAAGGCGTGCCGCTGCCCTCTCTGCCCGCCGTGATTGGAACGAAGTGCGCGAATTGCTTCCGCTGGCGCTCGCGTGTTTTCTCCTCGGCGCGGTCGAGACGGCCGCGATCGGACGAATGTTTGCCGAGAAGCACGGCTACCGGCTCGATAGCAACCAGGAATTTCTCGCTCTCGCAGGCGCGAATTTGGCCTCGGGCGTTGGCCAGGGTTTCCCAATCAGCGGCGGCATGTCGCAATCGCTGGTTAATGAAAGCGGCGGCGCGCGCACCCCGCTCTCAAGCTTGATCGCTGCGGGGATCGTGCTCGTCATCGCCCTCTTTTTCACCGCCCTGCTTCGCAACCTGCCGCAGCCAGTTCTGGCCGCCATCGTGCTCATGGCGGTCGCCAGTCTCTTCAAAGTGAAGGAACTGCGCCGGCTTTGGCGGCTGCATCGCGGCGAATTCCTCGTCGCCATGGCTGCGCTCTTCGGCGTGCTCTGGGCGCCGGGCTGCTCAAAGGCGTGCTCATCGGCGCGATTATCTCCCTGGTGATCCTGATCCGGCGCGCCTCGTCACCCCATGTCGCTTTCCTCGGCCGAATCCCCGGCGTGCGGCGCTACTCCGATCTCTCGCGCAACGCCGACAATGAGCCTACGCCCGGCCTGCTCCCGTTTCGGGTCGAGTCGGGCATCGTCTATTTCAATGCCGAGCACGTCTACGATGCTGTGCTCGCGCGTATTGACGCGACCCGCGAGCCGATCCGCCTCGCCGTCTGCGATCTTTCCACTTCACCCACCATGGACATCGCCGGTGCGCGAATGTTGCGCAACCTGCATGGCGAGCTGACCCGGCGCGGCATCGCATTTCGCCTCGTCGAAGCCCGCTCCAGCGTGCGGGACATGCTGCGCATCGAAGGCGTGGACGAGAGCGTTGGTCAGATCGACCGCCACACGTCGCTGGCCGACGCAATCGAGGACTTTCAAAAGAAACCGTGACCTAAAGAATATGCTGCCAAATTCCTCCGAACGATTCTCGAAGCGAGTGCTGGAACCGATTGATCGCGTCTCGGAAATCCTCTTTGGCCTGATCATGGTCCTCGCCTTCACTGGCTCGCTCAGTGTGGCTGAGGCGGGGCGGAGTGAGGTGCGCACGATGCTCATCGGCGCGCTCGGATGCAACCTGGCTTGGGGAATCATTGACGGGGTGTTGTATCTGATGGGCTGCCTGGCGGAGAAGGGGCGGGGACTGCTCACGTTTCGCGCCGTGCGCCAGGCCACCGATCCAAAAGAAGCGCAACGTCTCATCGCCGACTCGTTGCCGCCCGTGGTCGCGAGCGTGCTAAAACCGGCCGAACTTGAAGCGGTGCACGAGCGGTTGAAGCAACTGCCCGAGCCTCCAGAACGAGCGATGGTGGGCAAAGACGACTGGCTGGGTGCCGTCGGCGTTTTTCTCCTGGTGTTTCTGTGCACGTTCCCGGTGGTGATTCCGTTTATTTTCATGAGCGACGTCGGGCCCGCTCTGCGTGTCTCCAACGCCATCGCCATCGTGATGTTGTTTTTGACCGGTCACGCCTTCGGACGCATGAGTGGGCGCCACCCGTGGCTGTTCGGAATCTCGATGGTCGTTCTCGGGTTGATTCTGGTGGGCCTGACCATGGCGCTGGGAGGATGAAACAAATGCGATTCTTTGCTTTGATCGCCTTTGCCGTTGTTTTTGGTGGCGCCAACGCATTGGCCCAGGAGGCTCTGAAAACGCGCGACAGCAAAGCGACCAGCACGCCGCCCGCGCTCATCGAAGAAACGGACGAGAAAGCCTGGTCCTTCTCGGCCTCCGCCACCACCTACATCGTGCCCGACTTCCAGGAATATGTGCAGCCCACCTTCACCGCGGATCGCGGCTGGCTGCATCTCGAGGCCCGCTACAACTACGAGAACCTGAAAACGGGATCAGCCTGGATCGGCTACAATTTCAGCGGCGGAAAAAAACTGGAGTGGGAATTCACGCCGATGCTGGGCGGCGTGTTTGGCGATACGGCCGGCATCGCACCCGGCTACAAGCTTTCCCTGACCTATTGGAAGTTCGAGTTTTCCAGTGAGGGCGAGTGGGTTTTCGATCTGCGCGATTCGGAGGGAAGCTTCTTCTACAACTGGGCGGAGTTGAGTGTCTCACCCGTGGATTGGTTTCGATTTGGCCTGGTGGGCCAGCGGACGCGGGCTTACCAGACCGACGTCGATATCCAGCGCGGATTGCTGGTGGGGTTTTCCTACAAGGAAATCCATTTCACGACCTACGTGTTCAACCTGGATTTGGATGAACAGACGTGGGCCTTCTCGGTGGGCGTGAGTTTTTGAGTAAGACCTTGGTCCTATTGTTTCGGCGACCGCGTTTTGCGATGAGATTGACGGGCGACACGATTCTCACCACAAATCTAATTCGATGAAAACAAAGCTGCTTCTCTTGCTTGCGATGGTTCTGTGGGCGCCCGTTGCTCCCGCCAAAGCCCCAGACAAAGTCAACAAGGGCGTTATTCACGCGCGCACCTTTAGCTTCGTGAAACCGACTTCCAAGCCAGCGCCCGATTTCGCGGATAATACCGAGGCCGTCCACGCTATGATTCAGAAGGCGATCACAAAGAATCTGGCCGCGCGCGGTGTGACCCGCGTCAGCGCCGGCGGCGATGTCACCGTCCCCTATCTCGTCATCACGGGAAACAATGTTTCGACCAGGGCGATTCGCAGTTATTTCGGGTACAGCGACGACCTCGGCGATCTGCATGACCGCGCCCAAAACGCGTACACCCGGACAAAAAATCCAAACCACTTCGAGGCCGGCACCCTGCTGATCGACATTGTGGACGGGAAGAACTTCAAGCTGATGAAACGAGGCCACGCCACTCGTCCAATTCTTCGCGAGTTGTCCGCCGGGGCCAGGGCCTCGCGCATTCAGGGAGTGGTGGACGAGATCCTTCGCGACGTGCGGATCGAGCCATGAAGCCCAACTGCCGGGCAATAACCAACCCCATCAAAACATTATGCCATTCGAAACTGTAAATCTGGAGGAAATCACGGAAGCCCGGCGCAAAGCCGTGGCTGCATCCATTCGCACCGTCAGCCTGGAGGAATTGAAGACGCTCGGCGAGCAACTCTTTCCGTATGTCGGTGACCTGTGGCGGGACCAGTATTTCGCATTCCTCGACGAGAACCCCGGCGCCACCTTCCATCACGCGACCGCTCACGACGGCGTACAATTCCTCTACTGCAACGCGAAGGATAAGGGGATTTGGTTCCTGCCGAAGAAAGGCATGGGCCCGATGCAGGCGCGGGGGAAGGCGATTTTGAAGCAGATCGTCGAGGGGCGCTAAGCCGCGTGGCATCTGAAATTTACAGGAGCAAGCAGAGGGAACAGAGTTGTTGTAGATGCGCTTGGGTCAAGCGCCTGTTGTCGGTTCGGCGCTTGGCACGCGCCGCTACAACGCGCCGAAATTGAACCATTGCTTGTGCCGCCACGCTTTCGTAGAACTGCCGATAACAGAAACCTGATTATGAAAAGAAAATATCATTTACTCCTTTCCCTAACCGCATTGGGCCAGGCCGCCGCCGGTCGTGCTTTAATCCTCGCTTCGCTGCTCGCGCTCTCCGCCTGCGCGACGAATCAGAAATCGCCGTCGGGCGCAGACCGTTTTGAAAAGGCGGATGCGAATCGTGATGGAAAATTATCGCGCGATGAAACCAGCGATTATCTCGTGGCCGAAATCTTTGATTCGCGCGACGCGAATCACGACGCCCGGATGACGCTCGAGGAATGGAACGGAGGCGATTCAACCCGAGCCGCCGCCTTCAAGAAGCGCGATGCGAACCACGATGGGGTCGTGACGATAGATGAAGCGATCATGTATGGCCGCGCCCATGGGATTGCGAAGGAGATCCTGCGCGATGGCGACAAGAATAAAGATGGCGCCCTGGATAAGGCGGAAATCCAAGCTTACTACGCGAGTCGCGAAGGTCCGGCGCGCTGACAGTTAACCGATAGGTCAGGGAAAACATGACCTGGAAGCAGCGTTATCGAGTCGCGAGCTATTTGCGCTCGTCGCTGTGGATCGTTCCGGTCTTCGCGGGCCTGGCCGAACGGGTCTTCAGGCTCATCGTCGAGGCGCTCGAAGGGCGATTCGGCTGGGTGGTATATAAGCTCGGGCTCGAAGGAGCGAAGGCACTCGCCGGCGCGGTCATCACGTTGACCCTGTCGTTCGTCGTCTTCACCTTCGGTTCGTTGCTGGTGGCAATCCAGGTCGCCAGCGGACAATACACGCCGCGCATCATCGCGACCACGCTGCTACGGGACAACGTCATCCGCTACACGGTTGGCCTGTTTGTTTTCACTTTTCTTTTTTGCATCAGGTCGCTGAACCACATGGAGACGACCGTCCCGCAGCTCGCCACTTTTCTCATCGGTGCGCTCGGTCTCGTCTGTCTGGCGGCCTTTCTTTTTCTGATCGATTACGCCGCGCGATTGCTGCGCCCCGTAAGTCTGGTGAAGCGGGTCAGCGACGACGGGCTCGCGGTGCTGGAAAGTGTCTATCCCGAAAAATTTTCGGACGATCCCGGTGTGTCGGTAGCACCACAGGACCCTGGCCCGGTGGTGCGAACGGTTCTGCACCGTGGCACCTCCGGCGTCATCCTCGCCGTTAACTTGCCGAACCTCATCGCCAGGGCGGAAGCGGCAAATGGGGTGATCGAGTTCGCGCCTCAGGTCGGCGATTTCGTGGGTGTGGACGAGCCGCTCTTCCTGCTTCACGGCGGGGCCGCCGCGGTCGATGAAAAGCCGCTGCGCGACAGCGTCATCTTCGGCTCGGAGCGGACGATGAAGCAGGACCCCCTGTTCGCATTGCGCATCCTCGTGGATATCGCGATCAAGGCCCTCTCCGCGGCGATCAACGACCCCACCACCGCCGTGCTCGCGATCGATCAGCTGCACCGCTTGCTGCGCAGTGCGGGGGGCCGCGAACTCCGCACCGAGTCGATCCTTGGCCCCACCGGGAAGCTCCGTGTCATTTTTCACACGCCCAATTGGGACGACTTTGTCCATCTCGCCTTCGCCGAGATTCGGTTGTATGGCGCGGCGAACTTCCAGATCGCGCGCCGCCTCCGCGCCATGATCATCAATCTCGCCAACACGCTGCCGGCCGCGCGCCAATCCGCCTTGCACCAGGAGCTTGATCTCCTTGATCGGATGCTCGAGAAACTTTACCTCCTTCCCGAAGATCTCGCTCTCGCGCGCATCCCCGACTCGCAAGGCCTCGGTGGATCGAGCGGCCTCAATGCGCCGAAGCGGGCCACGTAAAAGGGCCGCCAGTCCTGGAACTTGATCATCGTAGCTCCCGCGCGGACGAAGTATGCCGAAGCGGTCCGAACCCGGCCTGATCGCCTATTGGACCTTGGTCCTATTCCGCTTCGGTCAGTCCTCCTGTTGGATGCCGTTGCCCGAAGCACGTCCGGCTGCCTGCAAATTCGGCGCCCCACCACATGCCAATCCTGAAGAAGACAATTCGCTTTGCCGCCATCACCGTTGCCGTGCTGTTCATCGGCCTGATCCTTTTTGGCGTTTTCGGCGTGTGGCTGGTCGAGCGCAGGGCGGCCGAAATTGCGCGGAAGGGGTTTGGCCTCGTTGAGACTGCCGTTGGAATCGTCGATGCCGGCGTGGCGCGGACGGACGAACTCATCGCGACCAGTCGAACGGAAGTGCGGCAGGCCTCCGAGACCATCGCCGCGGTCGGTGCGCGGGCAGAGGCGAACAGCCCCGTAATCAGTGCGCTGAACGAGCGCCTGGAGACGCGTTTGGCTCCGCGCCTCACACAAATGCAGCAGACTCTGGCTCCCGTGCGGGACGCGGTGGGGACAATCGGCAACGCGGTGAGCCTGGTGAGCGCACTGCCGATGGTGGCCGAGCGTGCTCCGCGGCTGGCCGCACTGGACGAGACCTTCCAACGGCTCGAAGAACTGTCCGCGGACACGTCGCAGTGTCGCTCCACGCTGCGGGCATTGGTGGCGGTGCGGGCTAACGAACTCCCCGCTGAAACCCTCACCACGCTCAACGGGCTAACGCAGCGCATCGACACCCGGCTGGGCGAGGTGCAGGCCAAGGTTCAGGCGGTGCGGGCGGACATCTTGGCGTTGCAGGTTCGGCTGGACGCGCGCAAGTCGCGGGTGCTGTTCGTTTTCAACCTGGTGGCGCTGCTGGCGACTCTTATGCTGGCCTGGATCTTTTACACCCAGATCGTCGTCATCCGGCACCACTTGGGCCGGGTCCGACGACCGCGGCCGGCCCGCTCCCATGAGTGATGTCGATCATCCGATTGGCGTGAACGGCGGCAGAGCCGTCACCTGTTTGGGGAAAATCGCGCGGCGGCGGCGGCCGGCTGTTTCGCCGGCCGCAGCGCGAGTTGTCCCTTGCGGGCGAAGTTGATGGATTCGCCGAGAATCGCAGCGCTTCCTGCGGCGCGTGGAAGCCCGAGGAATTTTCCGCTTCGACGAAATCGAGATAGAACTGCGCCTTGCGCTGGAAGTCCTGCGCCGCGGTGATTTGTTCCGCGGGCGCGTTGTTCGCGTTCGCGCGGTTTTCAATTCGCCAATGAGCTCGACCAGCGCGTCCATCGCGAGGTTGCGCATGTTTTGCGTGCGCTCCTGGATGGCTTCGACCCGGCTCTTCAATTCCGCCTCCGGCCACTTGTGACAAGTCTGGCAGGCGCGGTTGATGTTCAGCAGCGGACTGCGCACGTGATGGTCGCTGATCTTGAGCGCGCCCTCGCGTTTGTAGGGCATGTGACAATCGGCGCAGGCCACGCCGGAGCGCGCATGGATGCCCTGGTTCCACATCTCGAATTCCGGATGCTGCGCCTTGAGCACGGGCGCGCCGCTGTCGGCGTGCGTCCAGTCTTTGAATTTCTCCTTGTCGTAGTAGGCCAGGATGTTCTCGACCTTCAGCCCGTTCGCCCACGGATAGACCAGGCGTTTCTCCGGTCCCTTGAAGTAATACTCCACGTGGCACTGGCCGCAGACGAAGCTGCGCATCTCCTGCCGCGTGGCGTCGCGATTCACGTCGTAATCCTTCACGCCTTCGCCGGCTTTTTTCGCGCGGATTCCTTCCATGAAGCCGGGCCGCGTGACGCGAAGCTGCATCGTCGTCGGGCTCATGGCAATCGATGCACGCGACCGGATGCGTGACCAGCTTGCGCGCTTCGGCAAACGGCATCTGATTGATCTTCTCGAAGCCTTTCATCAGGTCGCCGTCGCCGGCCTTTTTGTAAGGCACGGCGAGCGACGCGTGGCAATGCAGGCAGGTGCCGGGCTGCTTCGCCGCCTGCTGGCGCTCGGTGTAAGTCTGGTCATCGAGCATGAAGGCGTGCCCGCGCTCTTCGCGAAAATCCTTCGCGAAAGCGTAGCCCGCCCACATCGTCTTCAAGCGCGGATCTTCCTCGAGGCGTGATTGCGCGACGACCGAGCGCGGGTCGGCCTTCGTGGGCGTGCGCGGCTCGGCTTCGCTCCCGCCGTAACGCGTGCGCTGCTGATCGACCGTGCGGCGGTAGTCGTCGTATTGCAGCGGGAAATTCTTGCCCCAGATCGCGGGGTCCTCGGTTTCCTCGGTGAGTTCCACCACGCGGAAGAACGGATTCCGCGCCTCCTGTTTGTGCTGGAAGATCGAGACGAGCACGACCATGCCGATGATCGAAGCCGACGGCGGCGAGCAGTACGAGAACGCTGAACATGGCCCAGCGGTCGTCCGCGGTAGAAATTCAGCAGGCGTTCTTTGAAGGTAAGTTTGCTCATAACGTTTCTATTTCAGATGGCCCACACTCGCGTGGCAGCGAATGCAGGACATGGTGGCGCCGGATGCGTGGGGAAGATCGATATCGTGGACGATGTCCTGATGACATTTGCGGCAGGCGTTTTCCGTCACCCGCCGGCTGCGTTCCTTGATTTGGATCGGATCGTGAAATTCGCCGGTGGTGAAGGCGAGCGAATGAAAAAAGCCGTGCTCGGCTTTCGTGAAATACTTGGGAACGAACCCGGCCGGCGTATGGCAGTCATTGCACGTGGCGACCGAACGATGGCTGGACTTATACCAGCCATCGAGGTGGTCCTGCATGATGTGGCAGTTGGCGCAGGCATTGGGATCGTTCCCGAGATACGAGCCACCCTTGGCGTAGACGAAGGTGAAACTCCCTAGTCCCGCCGCCGCTCCGAGGACGAGGGCGATTACGGCTGCGAGCATAACCGTCACCTTGGTCTGCGGCCTGAGTGAACCATCTGACCGTGCCGTCTTCATGCGCGCTCCCTATCCTAATGACTCATGTAGGCCTCTGGCGAGGCTAACCGAACGGCGCGTTTTCGCGGATGAGTGCGAATCGTTTTGGTCCTCATGTTTGAACTGCGTCGCACGTCATCGTGCCGCTCCGGGTCCTCCGCCCCAATAGGACCTTGGTCCAATAGCCCACGCCGCCGCGGGTCGGTTCACTTGCCAGTCGACAACCACGCGCTCCCAACCCATGAAGCCACAAACATTTCTCAAGGAGCAGGTAGCTCTGTTCCGGGACTTTTCGGCCGAACGTCTGCAACAATTGGTCGATGGCTCGCGCATCGTTTCGTTCGAAGCCAATGAAGCGATTACCCACCGGGGCGAGGAAGCCGCGCACTTCGGTGTCGTGTTGAGCGGAACGGTGGCTGCCTCAGTCCTTGGCGAATGGCGGCACGCGGCAGCTTCTGGGACAGCTGAAAGCTGGCGACACGTTCAACGAGATGGCGCTGATGACCGGGGACGCGGTGCTCGCGGACTTCATCGCTGAGTCGCGCTGCGAGGTGCTGTTGATTCCGGTGTCGCTGTTTCAATCTGTCATCGTGGCCGAGCCGGGCGCGGTGCAGCGGATTTCGCGGACTATCGCGGAACGGATGAAAATGGTCCTGTCTGATCCGGCGAAGGCGGCCGCCGTAACCCGCGAGAGCGAGGATCCTTATGGTCTCAAGCTCAAAGGGGAGCGGCCGGAGAAAATTCTCGTCATCAACTGCGGATCTTCGTCGCTCAAATACTGTTTCTACGACACGGCGGACGAATCGCGCCAGGCGCGCGGCCAGGTCGAGCGCATCGGCATCGACGGCACGAGGCTCGTCCATCGCGGCCCGAAGGGCGAGGTGAAACGGGACTTGCCGAAGGGCGGCTTTGCGGAGGCGTTCAAGACCATGGTGGCCGAACTCACTTCCAAGGAGACGGGCGTCATCAGCGGCGCAGGTGAAGTGAGCGTGGTCGCCCATCGCGTCGTGCATGGCGGCGAGAAGTTCACGGAAGGCGCGCTCATCACGGATGAAGTGCTCGCGCAGATCGAAGCGCTCAATCCGCTCGCGCCGTTGCACAATCCGGTGAACGTCGCCGGCATTCGCGAGATGCGCCGTCTGTTTCCCGCCGTGCCGCAGGTTGCGGTGTTCGACACGGCGTTTCATCACACGCTGCCGGCCTACGCCTATCTCTACGGGCTCCCCTACGAGCTCTACGAGAAGAAGGGCGTGCGCCGCTACGGCTTCCACGGCACATCGCATCATTACGTTTCCCTGCGCGCCGCGCAGTTTCTGCAACGCCGCCCGAACGAGCTGCGGCTGGTGAGTTGTCATCTCGGCAACGGCTCGTCGCTCTGCGCCGTGGATCACGGGCGCTCGGTGGACACGACCATGGGATTCACGCCGGCCGAGGGCCTCATCATGGGCACCCGCTGCGGCGATGTGGACCCGGGCGTGCTCGCCTTTCTCGAACGCACCGAAGGTCAGACCGCCTCGCAGAGTGAGGAAATGCTGAACAAGAAAAGCGGCTTGCTCGGTCTCTCGGGAATTTCGAGCGACATGCGCGAAATCCTCAAGGCCGCGGACGACGGTCACCACCGCGCGCTGCTTGCCCTCAAGACCTATTGTTACCGCGTGCGCAAATACATCGGCGCTTACGTCGCTTCGATGGGCGGACTGGACGCGGTCATCTTCACCGGCGGCATTGGCCAGGGCAGCGCGGAGATCCGCGCGCTGGCGTTGCAGGGACTGGACTGCATGGGCATCACGCTCGACGAGCAGCGCAATCGCGAAGCACGCGGCTTCGACGAAGTGTGCCTTATCTCCACCGATGATTCGAAAGTGACGGTGCTCGTCGTGCCGACGGACGAAGAACGCATGATGGCCCGCGAGGCGTTGCGCACATTAAGCCGCTCCTACATTATGCGCGCGCTCGAGGCGCAGAAACAGCGATCGTTTCTCGTCGAGGTCTCGGCGCATCACATTCACCTCACGCAGGAACACGTTGAGGCGTTGTTCGGCCCGGGACATCAGCTCACCAAACACGCCGATCTTTCGCAACCCGGCCAGTATGCTTGCAAGGAACAGCTCGCCATCGTCGGACCGAAGGGCCGCATCGAACGTGTCCGCGTGCTCGGGCCGACCCGAAAATACTCCCAGGTCGAGATTGCGATGACCGAGCAATTCAAGCTCGGCGTGCATCCGCCGATCCGCGAGAGCGGCGATATCGCGGACACGCCTGGTTGCACGCTCGAAGGGACGGCCGGCAGCGTGCAGTTGGAGCGCGGCGTCATCTGCGCGTTTCGCCATATTCACATGACGCCCGAGGATGCTCTCGGCTACGGCGTGCGCGACAAGTCGATCGTGCGCGTGCGCATCGCCGGCGATCGCGAGCTGGTCTTTGGCGACGTGCTCGTCCGCGTGGACCCAAGTTTCGCGCTGGCCATGCACATCGACACTGACGAAGCCAATGCCGCCCACGTCAAAACCGGAGAGCAGGGCTTCATCGAAGGAATCCAGAGCGAAGCGTGATGACCGATCACCATTGACGGTCAAGACGTTACATGGCGCGGCGACCGGGCGAAGAACGCTCGCGAATCTCCGTCTGCACGGATTCTGAATTTAAGATTCAGCACGCGCCTGCCGCGGAACTCACTTGCCCAGCTTCTTCGCGTAGTGTTTGAGCATGTCCGGATCGATGTCGCCGGGCGCGCAAAGCTGCGGCTCCTCGGAGAAATCTGGCCACGGGAAGCCGGGTGGCATCTCATCGCGGACAACCAGTTCCTGACCGTCCTCTGGATGCGAACCATTCCATATTTCTGCGAGCTGAGTGTACTGATCGCTCGGGCTCCAATGCCACATAATGGTGTGCAACCCTTCCGCCTCGAGCTTCGCGGCCTCTGGAAATTGCTTGTTACTGACGGTTGGAATTGGCAATAGCCGTCCGACATCTGCACCGGTCAGCTTTTCGAGGGCCTTGGCGTACGCAACGATATGCACGCCTCCACGCACCAACAGGTAGCCAATCATCGCGCGCGCCGTGGGATCAGCCGTCATTTCATAAACACGCGCCTTTCCAGCGCGGGCGCCGCACTCCAGGAAGAAGTTGTGCAGCAAATCCATCTTTAGATTCCCGGTTGCCGTCACATAGCTGCCATTCCAAGGATTGCCGAAGCCGTCGAATGGAAGCGCTGCCTGCGCTGACCCCGAGAAATGATACGGGTAGAAAGAGTTCACGTCCGGGTCGCTCAATGGCGCGGGATTCGCCTTTCCCTTCGCCTTCTTTGCGGGCTTGGCTGCGGGAGCTTTCTTCCCTTTCGCGGAGCCGCCGGCGGGCATCGGAGTCTTGCTCCGATCGGCGCGCGGCGTCGCACCGTTAAGGAGTAAATTTATCGTCGCCGCAACGGCCTCGATGTGGCTGTATTCCTCCGCTGCGATATTACAAATCAGATCGTAGAAGGGACGGTATTTTTCCCGGCCTCGGAAATTGAAGGACTGGAACGTGTAGTTCATCAGCGTCGATAATTCACCGAACTTTCCGCCCATCAGTTCCTGAACGGCGGCGGCGGCGGCGGGATTCGGACCATTTGGTTCAGGAAGGTCCACGGCGAGTTGGTCAAAGCGTTGTATCATTGTGCAAATAATCGCCGCTCGGTTGGCTCCAGGACTTAATTATTTCGCATTTAAAAAGAAAAGTGCGCGGAACGGCCAGGGCGCGGGTCGACCTCGTCTTAGACACCGCCGTGAAAATGCGCACGCGCGATAAAAGTTTGCGGCTCCGCGGCGTTTTCACGGAACCCCGCAATGAATGGACATGCCTCAGCCGAAACCGATATCCACGAGCGAGGAACGCCGCGCCAAACGGGCGGCCAGACGAGCGAAGCAGCGTGAAAGCAATGTCGGGCGCGCTGCGAAGATGGGCGCCGCCCGGCTCGCGTGGGAGCGCGACACCGCCCCACGAACAACAGCGCCAGAAATGCCGCCAACGACGCAAGTGCATGTGGGATGCTCGGGTTGGTTCTACTGGCATTGGCGAGGTAGCTTCTACCCAGCCGAACTGCCGACGAACCGATGGTTCGAGCACTATTCAAAGCACTTCAAAACCGTAGAACTCAACGCCCCCTTCTACTCATGGCCGACTCCTGCCACGGTGCAGGGATGGGTCCGGCAAGCCGGTCGTCGAAAGTTCATCTACACCGTCAAAGCCTCGGAATTAATCACTCATGTCAAACGGTTCGCCGGAACGAAGACGCTAGTGAAGGACTTCGGTCACATCGCAAATTTACTCGGCTCGCGCATGGGCTGCTTCCTCTTTCAACTTCCGCCCAGCTTCCACTACACCCGCTCTCGTTTGAATCGAATTCTTACTCAACTTGATCCGGCCCGTCGTAACGTCGTGGAATTCCGACACAAGAGCTGGTGGAACGAGGCTGTTTTCGCAGCGTTTCGGGATACCGGCACCATTTTCTGCTCGTGCTCCGGGCCGAGGCTTCCCGACCAGCTGGTTAAAACTGCGGACGATATTTATGTCCGCTTTCATGGAACCAAGCGGTGGTATCGCCACGACTATACGCGGGCTGAATTGGACGCCTGGGCGGCTCGCATTCGGGAAAGCGGCGCAACTCGGGTGTGGGCGTATTTCAATAACGACCGCGACGGGTACGCCATCAAGAATGCGCGCACCTTGCGGCGGCAGCTTCAGTAGTAATGAACCTAAGAAAAGGCGCCCCGCCTATTTTCCGCCCTGCATCTTCTTGGCCATTTCGAGATGGCCTTTGATGACGGGGAGAGTGTCGTCGATGAACTTTTTGAGGTCCGCATTCTTCACGGTGCCGCTGGCCTTTTCAAAATCGGCCACGGTTTTTTCGTGGTCCTCGACCATCCCTTTGACATAAGCGGCGTCGAACCCATCACCAGACATCTTCGACATCTGGTCGATCTTGGCTTGATGCTTCGCGCTTACTTTGTCGGGCAGCGTCACGTTCATCTTTCCGGCAACGCTTTTTAGATCGTCGTTGGCTTTGCCATGGTCTTTCACCATGTGGTTGCCAAACATTTTTACATCCTCTTTCTGTCCGTTCTTCTCCGCGACTTTGCCCAGCTCCACTTCGGTCATTCCACCGTCGGCGGCTTTCATCATAAACGCGGTGTCTGCGGCAGCTGGTTTGTCCGACTTTTTATCTTCGGCGGCAAACGCCGAAGAAAGTGCAGTTACGATTCCGAAGCCGAGGAGGAGAGTTAGTGTTTTCATGTTTCTAAAATTATTTGTCTAGTGGATTTCTGTTTCCTTGTTACGGCGGCGCATTCCAAAAAGCGCCGCTCCAAAGCAGAAACGGAACGAACCAAGCGATTGCGTGTGTCCTCGCAAAACTTTTTCGTTACGCCGGGTAAAAAGGTAAACTCAGCGCGTTGTCTGCCGAATAAGCGTGATGGCTGGTCCTATCCGATTACTTTCTCGACCATTCCCTTGAGCCGGGCCGCCATCCCCGGCTGCGCTTTTGATGGTTTGTTGGCGATTTTCTTTGCGCGGAGGTTGATGACAGACTTAGCCAGCTTCGTGAGCTTTTTGTCGGTGGCGCCTTCCTCACGCAAGGTCGTGTCGAGCAAACGGGCTCCTTTTGTGTCGCGGAGCAACGTGGCGTAAGTCCGCGCACATCCGTAACCCGCGATTTCATAATGCTCGACCCGCTGAGCCGCGGCGATGAGGCCTGCATCCCGGACCTCGTCTTCCGCATCCTCTTTCGCCATTTTATCGCCCTCCGCGATGAGCCCTTCCATTCCTTCGCACTTCGGGCCGCGGGTCGACGCCCCCTGACCCTTAAGGATTTGTTCGAGCCGTTTTGCGTGCTTCTTAGTTTGCTCCAAATGTTGAGTGAACCCGGAAGCTAGTTGGCGGTTCTTGGCAGCCTTCGCCATCTTGGGCAGCGCTTTAATGAGTTGGCTTTCCGCGCTGTAAAGGTCTTTCAGTTCGTGAACGTAAAGGTCTTTCAATGTTGCGAGTTCCATATGTGGATGAATCGCATCCACCGCGCCGCCCGGTCTGCTCTTTCAGATCGGAATTTTTTAGGAGTCTGCATTTACGGGAATCCGAGAACGCACGACGCCGTGTCGTCCTTTCGTCATGATGAAACACGCCACAAGACGGGATGCCTGAAACGCTGAGAGGAGATCAGGGTTGACAGGCTATTCACGGGCCAGATCGTGACCTGGGGCCAATCGCGTGGCCGTCCGGCCCAATTTTCTTCGTGAATCCGAATCAGCTCCTTCGCATTTTCAGGCTGTTTGGTGCAGTGCTTTGCCTCGGCGCCGGAGCGGTCCGAGCGGAAGATGCCGATGCTTTGATCGCCAAAGGCGACCAATTCGACAAACAATTCCAACCCAAGGCAGCACTCGAAGAATATCTGCCGGCGAACAAGCTCGAACCGGACAACGTGCGCCTGCTCGTCTGCATCGCGCGGCAATACCGTCATTTGATGAGCGATACTTCATCGAAAACAGAAAAGCTGCGCCTGGGGAACGTCTCGCTCGAATACGCCGGTCGCGCCGCGACCCTCGCTCCGAATAATGCGGAAGCGCAACTTTCGCCGGCGATCAGCTACGGAAAAATGCTTCCCTACATGGGCAGCAAGGATCAGGTCAATGCCTCGCCCCGGATTAAGGCGGCGGTAGACCGGACCCTTCAGCTTGATCCCGCCAACGACACCGCGTGGCACATGCTCGGACGCTGGAATCGCGTGCTGGCAAACGTCAGCGCTCTGAAGCGCGTTCTCGCCAAAACGTTCTATGGCGACTTGCCGGTGACGACGAACGAAGCGGCGGAGAAATGTCTCTTAAAGGCGATCGCAATTAATCCCAATCGGCTCATGCACTACATCGAACTGGGCCGGCTCTATGAGCAGATGGGACGCAAAGAGGAGGCGCGGAAGTACATTCAGAAAGGGCTGGCGATGCCCAACAAAGACCACGACGACCCGGAAGTGAAAGAGATCGGCCAGCAGACGCTGCAAAAGCTGGGATAGCGCGACGGCCTCTACGCTGCTGGCAAAGACTGTCCGGAACCAGACCATTCCGGCAGATCGGCCAAACCGCCCCCCATGAATTGATGGTGCCAAAGCTGAGTGGCGACGACCGCGGTGAGTCCCATTTCTACCGAGAGTCGTGGCAGCGAACCGGCGCGCATTCCACGAAAGTTCCGCCGCCAGTGAGTAACTTCCTTTAGATCGAAATAGCCGGTGTGGCGCAGCGAATCTTCGCTCAGGAGTTGAGTGACGTAAGGTGGCTCCGGGTCCATGTGAAAGCTGTCGAGCGGCGCGCGAAAGATGACTTTGCTGCGGCGGGCGATCGACTTCGGAATCCAGCGTTCCGCGAGCAGGCGGAGCAGGTATTTGTCGCGAAAGCCACGCAGCTTCCAGCGCGGATGTAGTTTCGCGGTGAAATCGAAGACTTCTTCATCCAGGAACGGGTAACGAACTTCGACCGACGAGTGCATGGAGACGCGGTCGCCCTTGGCCTGCAAAAGATGGCCCGCCAGGAGGACGCGTGCCGCCATCCACACACCGCGATTAAGGGGCGACCAGCGTTTGGCGCGTTCGACGGGAAATCCCAACTCGCCCCAGGGATGGCTGTCGTTCATCACCTCGCGCATCTGCTCGGAGTAGAAGCGCAGCTTCGAGATTGCGAGCATGCCATAGGAATCGATCCAGGCGTTGGTCCCGCCGATGGAGGCTTCCACGCGCCGACGCCATTCGGGCGGAAAATGCGGCACGTTGTTCAGCCGCAAATAACCGCGGCGCGCCCAGTCGCTCAGCTTCAATCCGGGCGCGACGTCGAGAAATCCCAGCATCTTGGACGCCTTGTACCACGGGTAACCGACCAGCCATTCGTCGGCGCCTTCGCCTGTCAGGACGACCTTCTGTCCGTTGGCATGGACGCGCTCCGCCAGTTTGAGCAAGGCGCCGCAAGAGGTATCGATCACTGGTGCTTCGGCGGCTTCGATCAGACGCGGATAACTTTCGAGCGCTTCGCGATCGCCGTACTCCTGGACAATCGGCGGCTTGGCCCCGATGTGCTGGGCGGAGAGACTTGCCGCGCTCAATTCGTCAAATTCCGGCTCATTCACCCGCACGGTATAAGTGTTGATCGCCGGACCCTTGAGACGGCAGGCCAGGGCTAGGATCATGCTCGAATCCACCCCACCGGAAAGATAGGATCCCACTGGAACATCCGCGCGCAGTCGTTCCTCGACCGCGTGCAAGAGGAGTTGCTCGAATTCATCGACCAACGCACTCGGATCCTTGCCCCATTCCTCTTCACCGTGCGCTGGGAAATCCATTTCCCAATAGGCGCGCTCCGTGATGACCGGACTCTGGCCTGAATTTCCGGGCGTAATGCGCAAGCAGTGTCCCGCCGGCAAGAGTTGAACCCCTTCAAAACAAGTCCGCGGGCCCGGGACTGCGGAAAAGGTAAAAACGTGATCAAGTCCCTTGCGGTCGGGCCGCGCCGGAACCATTCCGGAAGCGAGCAGACCTTTGATTTCGGAAGCAAACAGCAACCAGTCGCCCTGCCGGCTCCAGAAAAGTGGCGCAATCCCAAACCGATCCCGTCCGAGGTGCAATTGCCGTTGCCGCGCATCCCAGAGCGCAATGGCAAATTGTCCCCGCAATTTCTCCCAGGTTGTTTCGCCGTAATCTTCCCAGAGATGCGGAATGATCTCGGTGTCGCAATGAGTGACGAAGCGATGGCCTTTGGCGGCGAGCTCTTCGCGCCGCTCGACGTAATCGAACAGCTCGCCGTTGAAGACCACGAACAGGTTGCGATCTTCGTTCGTCATCGGCTGCTGGCCATCGGCCAGTCCGACGATGCTCAGGCGGCGCGAAGCGAGGGAGATGCCGGGTCGCTCGAGAAACCCTTCCTCATCCGGACCGCGATGCACGATTGCCCGCGCCATCCTTTGCACCACACCGCTCGGCGCTGGTCGTTCCCCCGCCAGGTCGATAATTCCCGCAATGCCGCACATTCACCCACCATCGCAGAGGACAGGGTCGAGAAAAGTCAGGAAATGATGCGCCAAAATGAGAGGCGGAGCTGCCGCTGGCGCGCAGAAAAAATTGGAAAAGGACGTGTCTGGCGAGTCGCAAACGACTAGATGTGGATGGGAATGAATATGTCGCCATCCGTTTTCTCCGCCTGATGGGTAACCCAACCTTGACAGACGCTCAGGCCGCGTTGAAGTCGGCCTCGGCGGGCCAGTTACGAGTATGCCAAAAGAACGTATAGCAATTATTGGAGTCGGTTGCCGTTTTCCCGGGGGCGTGAGTTCGAAGGAATCCCTTTGGAAACTTCTCGTCGAAGGCCGGGAAGGCATCGTCGAGGTGCCGCCCGATCGCTTTAATATCGAGCGATATTACGACGCCGAACCGGGTGTGGCTGGAAAATCCATCGCCCGGCGCGGCGGATTCATTGACGCGATCGATCAATTCGATCCGCAGTTTTTTGGCATCTCGCCTCGGGAAGCTCCCTACGTGGATCCGCAACATCGGCTCCTTCTCGAGACAGCCTGGGAGGCAATCGAAGACGCCGGGCTCGTGCTCGATTTCGAACGTGGGACCGATCTCGGAGTATTCGTTGGCATTTCGCATAACGATTACCAGGGAATTCAAAGCACGAGTTCCGATCATTTCAGCATTAGCCCTCATACGCCGACCGGAAGTGCGCACAGCATTGCCGCCAACCGAATTTCGTATTGCCTGAATCTGCTCGGTCCGAGTGTCGCGATGGACACGGCCTGCTCCTCTGCGCTCACCGCTGTCCATGCGGCTTGCGAGCACATCCGGACCGGACGCGGAGACACCGCCCTGGCAGGAGGCGTGACCGTGATGATCACCCCCGGCGGGTTTATTGGATTTTCGCAGGCTGGGATGCTTTCGCCTGAGGGCCGTTGCGCGGCGTTCGACGCCTCCGCCAGCGGATTTGTCCGCGGCGAAGGCGCCGGAATGGTGCTGCTCAAGCGACTTTCGCGGGCGATTGAGGATGGCGATCCGATTCAAGGCGTGATCTTGGGGACGTCGCTTAATCAAGATGGGCACACCAACGGTATCTCGCTGCCCAGCCCCGAGGCGCAAACACGACTGGTGCAAGACGCCTGCCGGGATGCTGGGATTGCGCCCGAAGAGATTGGCTTCGTCGAAGCCCATGGGACGGGCACGGCGGTGGGAGATCCGATTGAGGCGCATGCTCTCGCAGACGCTCTTTGCCGTAATCGATCCACGCCGCTCCCGATCGGCTCCATCAAGACTAATCTGGGCCATTTGGAAACCGCCGCGGGAATCGCAGGACTTCTCAAAGCGATGCTGGCGCTTAAGCACGGACAGATTCCGCCCAGTCTGCATTTTTCAACCCCGAGTCCGCATATTGATTTTGAGAAGCTCAAGTTGCGCGTGCCGACTCAGATCGAACCGTTCCCAAACGGGACGGCCGAACGCATGGCTGGCGTCAACTCATTTGGATTCGGGGGAGCAAATGCGCACGTCATTCTGGCCGAACCTCCGGCGCATCAGCCGGAAAAATCTCATGCCATTCCAGGCTATCGGCCGTGGCCGGTTGTCCTTTCCGCGCGTTCGGAAACATCGCTCAGGAATTCAGCCGCGAACCTGAGCGCGTGGGTTAAGGAACACGCCCATGCCAACGGCAGCTCGCCCGTTCTGCCCGATCTTACTTATACATTGGGCGTCCGGCGGAATCATCACCCGCATCGGTTAACTCTGGTTACGTCCAGTTGGGACGGCCTCACCGAAGAACTCGACGCGTTCGCGCAGAAAGAGGAAAGCCCGAAGATCCGCGTGGCTTTCACGGCCCGCCGGGAGCAGGCGCCGCGCATCGGTTTCATCATGAGTGGGCAGGGCCCGCAATGGTGGGGAATGGGCCGAGATTTGATGGAGCATGAGCCGGTTTTCCGCGAGGCGATGGAAGAGTGTGCTGCCGCGCTCCGCCCCTGGGCGAGCTTCTCTCTGCTCGAAGAACTTGGCCGCTCCGAGGAAACCTCGCAAATGCACCGGACCGAGGTTGGACAACCATCCATCTTTGCGATGCAGGTGGCGCTCGCCGCGCTTTGGAAATCCTGGGGCGTTGAGCCTACGGCCATTGTCGGTCATAGCGTGGGTGAAATCGCCGCGGCCTGTATCGCGGGAATTTTTTCGATCGAAGAAGCGGCCCGGATTGTGGCGTTGCGAGCGCGACTCATGGAATCCTGCGGCCGCGGCGAAGGAACGATGCTCGCCGTTGGGTTGCCCGAAGATGAAGTTTTGGCTCTCATTGCGCGTCACGATCGAACGGTAACGATCTCCGCTTTCAACGGACCACGGTCGCTCACACTTTCGGGCCCGCGTCTTTCGCTCGAGGCGATGGCCGCCGAACTCGAGACGCAGGGCGCCTTTGCCCGGCTCGTCCGGGTCGATCATCCATTTCACCACCCGCTTATGCGGCCGGCCTCGGAGACGTTGGAAGCAGAACTGGTCGACATCAGGCCGCGGCCGGGCGACATCCCATTCTTCAGCACAGTGACGGGGGAACGTTGCGAGGGCGAATCATGCGATGCCGCTTACTGGGGACGCGGCATTCGCGAGCCGGTCCGTTTTGCTTCGGCGGTGGGCGCGCTCGCGGATTTCGGCGTGGACCTATGGCTGGAACTTGGTGCGCATCCCGCGCTGGCGCATTCGACGCAGGAATGCCTAACGACACGTGGAACGAAAGCGCCGGTGATCTCTTCGGTTCGCCGCGACCGAGAGTTTGAATCCATGCTCGAGTCGGCCATGGACCTGCACTGCGCGGGTGTCCCGCTCAATTTTAAAGCGATGACACCCTCGAGGCATTATCTCTCCCTGCCAGCCTACGCCTGGGAAAAGACGCGATGGTGGAACGAAGCTAGCGACGCTCGCGACGGACGGCTCGCACCAGGTGGACGTGGTTTGTTTGATGTCCGGCTGCCACGCGCGATGCCTACCTGGGTCGTCAGGCTGGACTCCCGGCACATGGCCTTTCTGAAGGACCACAAGGTTGAAAATCATGTGATTTTTCCGGCGGCGGCCTTCGTCGAGATGGCGCTGGAAGCAGGGGTGCAGCTGTTCGAGGGGCAACCGTTCGTCGTGGAGGATTTTGAAATTCGCAAACCGCTCATCCTGCCGGATCCGCCATCGGGCGTGCAGATCGAGTTCTCTTATTCACCGAACGAGCGCACCTTTGCCATTCAGAGCCGTTTCGAGCAAAGCGTGACGTGGTACCTCCACGTCGTCGGTTCGCTCCGGGGTGAGCGCACGGAATCTGCCTTTGCCTCTTCAAAATGCGAGCAGCTTCCGAGCAATCAAGCCGTCGCGGTCGACGGATTCTACCGCCACCTAAGCGATCTGGGTTTGCGCTATGGCGAAGAATTTCGGCCCATTCGCGAACTCTTAGCCGGCGCTGGAAATTCGGCGGGGCAGGTGGTTTTGTCGGACGCGGTGTCTCCCCGCGCCGGGGAGTATGCTCTCCACCCGGTTCTCTTCGATGGAGCGTTGCAAATATTCTCCGCCGGCGCCGCCACCGTTGAAGGACGTCAGGCCCGGATGAAACTCCCGGTCGGTTTCCGCCGGATTCTGTTTCTCGGTTCACCCGGAGCCTCCAGCCGAGTTTCTGCAAAGGTGAGCGCCTTTGGCGATGATTTCGTCGAAGGCGACATCACTCTATATAATGAGGGCGGAAAACCTTGTGTGCTGGTGGATGGATTCCGAGCCATCAGCCTTTCCGGGGCAGGTCGCTCTGCGGCTCCTGGCAGCACACGCGATTTGACGTATCACGCGGCCTGGCAACGCCTGCCGGACGAGTCGCCTAAAGCAACGCTCCCTCCGCTCCCGCTGACTCAATTGAAGGCCGCGGCCCAAGGCGCTTTGGATGGTGTCTTCGCCGTTCGCGGTCCCTCCGAAATTGAGGCAGCGCTTTGCGCGGTGGACGATCTGGCCGCCGCGCAA
Source organism: uncultured Verrucomicrobiae bacterium (assembly GCA_963850015.1). Classification (GTDB taxonomy): domain Bacteria; phylum Verrucomicrobiota; class Verrucomicrobiia; order Chthoniobacterales; family UBA10450; genus AV80. The sequence continues at coordinate 2,103,688 of CAWKJF010000002.1, read as the reverse complement.
CTGACCCGCGGGCTGCGGGAAATGGGAGTGACTTCAGGTGTTCCTTTTGATGCAGCGACCTTGCACGTGGCCACACCGATGCGTCCCGTCTTTGAACGGTTGATGGCAAGTCTCGTTGGGCGCGGCTTGCTTCGGGAAAACAGCGGACGATTTGAGCCGACGCCGGATTTCGTGCAAGCGGCAGAATCCGCCGACAAGGTTTTGCGCAACTTCATCGAGAAACACCCGGGACATCTTCCCGAAGCACTTCTCTGCGTGGGAAATTGCACGGAGTTGGGATCAATCTTGCGCGGCGAAAAGGACGCGGTGCAGGTTTTGTTTGCTGGGATCGGCGCGGAGTTGCTCGATCACTTTTACGGCGACGGCCTCTTCACCAGTCACTGGCTCGCGGCCATCGCCGCAGCGGTAGGTCAGGCCGCGCGAAGCCTGCCGGAAGGGCGCGGTCTGCGCATCCTGGAAATCGGAGCGGGAACCGGTGGATTGGCTTCACAAGTTTTGCCGCTGCTCGAGCGTGGCCTGCATTCCTACACCTTTAGCGATGTCTCGGCCGCATTCTTCTCCGGCGCCGCGCAGAAGCTGGCCGCATTTTCGGAGGTGGAATTTAAGATTTTCGATCTCGAAAAACCGGGAATCGAGCAGGAATTCGAACCGGAAACGTTCGACTTCATTATCGGCACCAATGTGCTGCACGCGGTCAAGGATGTGCGCGCGGCCTTGCGCAACCTGCATGGCCTGCTGGCGCCAAAAGGCAGCCTCATCTTCATGGATTCGGCGACGCCCCAACTCTGGACGGAAACAGTTTTCGGCCTAACAAGTGGCTGGTGGCGGTTTGCCGACCGCGATCTGCGACCGGAGCAGCCCTTACTCAAGCGAGCCCAATGGGAAGCTGTGTTGCGGGAAACCGGTTTTGCGGAAACGGATTCGTTGCCCGGTTTGATCGGTCCAACTGGCGGCGAAAGTCAGGTCGGCCTGCTTGCGCGGAAGGCGAATGGAAAAGAATTGGTCACGAGCGAGACCGAGATTCCCGAAGAGAAATCATGGCTTGTTTTCAAGGACAGCTCAGGCGTGGGCGATGCGTTGATTTCGCGGCTGCGCGAGTTTGGCGCCAGATGTCGAGTCGTCAGCCCAGGAGAGAGTTTCGCGTTTGATGGCAACGACTCCTTTACGCTGCGGCCGGGAACGCTGGAGGATTGGAAAAAACTTTTCGCAGCGTGCGCGGATTCGCTCCCTGAGCGGATCGTTTATCTTTGGAATCTTGACGGCGCAATCGACCTGGCGGCCAATCTCGACGCTTTGCTCCATCTGACGCAGGCCCTCGAATCTGCTCAGCCGGCGGCGAAGCTTCGCCTCGATTTAGTTACGCGTAACGCGCAGGCGGCCGGCAACGATCTGCAACCTACCGCAGTCGCGCAGGCTTCAAGCATTGGCTTGATGCGTGTCATCTCGAACGAACATTCCAACCTGCGCTGGCGAGCGATCGATCTGTCGCCGGAAGGTGACGCAGACCTGCTTTGGAGCGAAATGGTTCGCAAGAATGGCGAACGCGAAATCGCGTTGCGAGGTGAAGCGCGCTACGCGCTGCGACTCGATCGTGGCCGTCCAACTCGCGAACAGTGGCTCGACGCGTCGCTGCCGTTGCGTTTGGAGTCCCGTGAGCGCGGTCGTCTCGATACCTTGCGCTTCTCTCCATTTGAACTGCCGCCCTGCGGGCCGGGTCAGGTGCTGATCGAAGTGAAAGCGGCCGGAATGAATTTCCGCGACGTGCTCAAGGCTCTCGCACTTTATCCGGGCGATGCGCCGGACGCGCGAATTTTTGGCGATGAAGTTGGCGGTATCGTGAAGGAAGTCGGTTCCGATGTCAGACACGTCGCTCCTGGGGATCGTGTGTTCGGTCTCGCCGTTTTCGGAATCGCAACGCACGCCATCGCGCGCGCGGGCGACGTGCGACGCATTCCGGCCGCTCTGACGTTCGAGGCGGCAGCAACACTACCCGTCGTCTTCATGACGGCGTGGCATGCCCTGCGAAACGTCGCGCGCTTGCGCGAGGGCGAGCGTGTTCTCGTGCACGCAGGCGCTGGTGGAGTTGGGATGGCTGCAATCCAGATCGCGCTGCACCTCGGCGCGGAAGTCATCGCGACGGCCGGCAGCTCGAGTAAGCGGGCCCTGCTCAAGACGCTCGGAGTCGAACACGTGATCGACTCGCGCCGCGGCGATTTTGCCGAGGCCGTGATGAAGCTGACTGACGGCAAGGGAGTGGACGTGGTTTTGAACGCACTCGCCGCGGAAGCGATCCCGATGGGTCTCTCCTGTCTCGCCGAATTCGGCCGCTTCATCGAGATCGGCAAACGCGACATTTACCAAAACGCGCGCATTCCGCTCCGGCCGCTTCGCAACAATGCGTCGTTCCACGTCGTGGCCATGGATGCGATTTTTCAGGGTAACGAAGAATTGACTCGTGGGATGCTGGAGGAGATTTCCGGGTTGGTCGAAAAAGGCAAGTTGCGGCCGCTTCCCTATCGATCGTTTCCAGCGTCCCGGATCGATTCTGCCTTTCGTCTCATGTCGAGCGGAAAACATATCGGCAAAGTCGTGGTCGCATTCCCGACGGCTTTTGTTCCGCGGCGCGGTGAATTACCCGCCCTTGGGTTCGAGGTAAAATCGGACGGATGCTATCTCATCACCGGCGCTTTCGGCGGATACGGGAAGGTCCTGGCTCGCTGGCTGGTCGACGCCGGTGCGCGTCATCTTGTGCTCACGAGCCGAAGCGGCGCTTCGAGTCCAGAAGCTGCTGAATTCGTCGCGGAACTTCAGGATCGCGGAGTGGAAATGCGCGTCGTGGCCGCGGATATCAGTGTGGCGGATGACGTGAAGCGACTGTTTGCCGAAATTAAATCCGGGGGACAGCGGCTGCGCGGCCTCTTTCATCTTGCGATGGTAATTGATGATGCACCGCTCGCGATGCTCACTCCCGACCGTATGCGCAAAGTTCTCGGACCAAAGGCGCACGGCGCCTGGCTGCTGCATGAAGCAACCCAGAAAACGAAACTCGATTGTTTTGTGATGTTTTCCTCTGTCTCCAGCATTTTCGGCAATCCCGCGCAGGGAAATTACAGTGCGGCGAATGCGTTTCTCGACAGCCTCGCCCATCATCGTCAGGCGCTTGGCCTTCCTGCGCTCACCGTAAATTGGGGCGTGCTCGGGGGTGAAGGCTACGTCGCGCGGAACGAGCGCGTCGCGGAATTTCTCGCGCGGCAGGGGACGACGGAAATTTCCCCAGGCGAAGCGATGGGGCTGCTTGAGTCGTTCCTTCGAGCGGGAAGTGCGCAAGCAATGTCGATTCGGATCGATTGGGGTAAATGGCGCCAGTTTTTTAGAAGCATGCAGGAGAACCCGCTGCTTGAGCGCATTTTCGCAGCGCTCGAAAACCAGGAATCCGTCGGCCCAACGAGTGATTGGCGGAGCCGGATCGATGCGGCTTCGCCGGCTGAGAAACAAACGGTGATTTGCCAGGCCGTGCGGGAAGCAGTTGGCTCCGTTCTTCGGGTCAAGCCCGACAGTTTGCGCGACGACCAGCCGCTGACGGATCTCGGTCTGGATTCGTTGATGGGCGTCGAGATCGAGACTTCGCTGGAAGCAGCGGTCGGCGTGGCCTTGCCTCCCACGAGTTTAATGCGAGCACGGACCATCGGTCAGATCGCCTCCCTGATTGCCGGTCAGCTCGGCGGCGCGGCAACGGTTGCAGAATTCGCGCCGGTGCCGGTGCAGGCGGAAGCTGCCAGCGCAGTCGACCTCGACGCGATTTCCGATGAAGAAATCGAACGCCTGCTCGGACGCGAGTCCGAATCCGAAGAGACTGAGACGGTCGAAAACGCGAAGCGTTAAGCACAACCGCATGCAACAATCGCGATGTGGCTGATCAACGCACTCGTCTCAAACAATGGCTCGATAGTGGCGAAGCGCAGCTTCATCCGCTGACTCTCCCACAGCGGGAACTTTGGGAAGTCTCACCGGTCGCGGTCGAGGACAGCGCCAATCACATCTGCAGTCTCATCAAGGTGCAGGGACTCCTGACCGAACGCGAGTGTCGCGCCGCGCTCCAGTTAGTCGTCGAACGCGAGGACGTTTTGCGTCTCTCGGTCCTCCCAGGCCGGGAGCGGCCCCTGCAAATGATCCGCAAGAGTTGCGGGATCAATTTTGAGAGTCGCGAAGTGGCCGAGGCAGGGCCGGAAGCGATCGAGGAACTGGTGTTGGAAATTTTTCGCACGCCATTCGACTTCGTGCAGGGACCGCTCTATCGCGTGGTGGATCTGCGCCGCACGGCGAACGACCACCTGTTGGTCTTCGCTATTCATCACGCCGTTGCGGACGGTTGGAGTTTGGGGCTTTTCGTGGAGGAACTCTTTGCCGCTTACCTCCAGGGCATCACGGGATCCTCCCAAGCTTTGCCGCCCGTTCCGCAAACCTATGCGGCGTGGGGCGCGGCCGAGCGCGCGTTCTGGACACCGGAAATGCTGGAACCGCGCCTCGAGTTTTGGAAAACCAAACTCACCGGTTCGGTCCGGATGTGGAATTCTCCGATTACACCGGGGCCGCCCCAGCGATGGCTTTCCACCATTCCTGCGTCTCTGAGTAACGAAACGCGCGAACTGGCTCGTCGCACCGGTATTACATTCTTCAGTGCGCTCTTCGGCACTTTCCAAATTGCATTCTCGGAATGGACCGGGTGCGAAGATCTGGTCGTGGGAACGCCGGTCGCCAATCGCGGCAAGCAAACCGCGCGGGAAACGATGGGATACTACGCGAGCATTGTCCCTCTGCGCGGACAGATCGATCGATCGCGCGTCGTGGCCGAACATTTACAAACCGCGCATCAGTTAACCATTGATTCGTTTGCCAACGCCGTCCCTTTCGTGGAGTTGGTGCGCGCGCTCGGTGAGCCGGCGGAAGCGGGATACAACCCGCTTTTCGAAGTGCGCTTTGCTCTGCAAAATCATCCCATGCCGGAAGTTTCACTGCCGAATCTGTCCGCGCGTCTGACAATGCGCTCCACGGGGACCGCACGCTTCCAACTCGCCTGTGAAATTACCGAAAACCGCGAGGGCCTGGAAGTCGCCTGGCTTTTTCGGGAGAATTTGTTTTCCCAGCGTGACATCGAAAGTGTCGATGGCATATTTCAACGAGTTTTGGCGGGCACCTGCCGTTCGCCGAAGAGCCGAATCTCCGAAGTGCTGAACCGACCTCAATGAGCGAAACCGCCACTCACCAAGACTTGAGCGAGATCCACGAACCACACTGGGTTTTGCGGGGCGCGTTTCAGCTTCTCGTTTTCGGTTTAGTTCTCGCTGAATTGCTGCTCGCGGTCACGGTGCAGCGCGGTTGGATCTGGCTGGCGGTGCCGCTCCTGCTGGTGGTCAGCCATTTGATGCACGGCACCCTCATCGGCCTGCACGAAGCGGCTCACGGGCTTCTGCGGAAAAATCGTCTCTTCAATGAAATTGATGGGCTCATTATCGGCATCATTAGCCTGATGAGCTTCAGTCTCTATCGCGTCGTTCATCAAACGCATCATGCCTATCTCGCGACGGAGCGTGACTACGAATTCTGGCCGCTCTCCCAAACAACCACGCCTCGTTGGAGGAGGTGTCTGGCTGCATTTATTGAGCTGAATTTCGGATTCTTTTATACCCCGTTCCTTTTCCTGCGGGCCTTCTTTCGTTCTCCTTCGCCGGTCCGAAACAAACGCGTTCGCCGGCGCGTTTGGATGGAATTGGCGGTGATGGTTGTGGTCTGGACTCTCGTCCTCTGGGCCACCGCAACCTTCGGCCTCTGGAAGTATTTCCTTTGGATGTATCTCGCCCCGGCGATTGTGGCGGGTAATTTGCAGAGTTGGCGCAAGTACATCGAGCACGTCGGAATGACGGGAGACACGGTAAATGGCTCAACCCGGAGCATCGTCGTGAACAGCTGGATGGGGCGGCTGTTTGCTTTCACGCTGCTGCACGAGCCGTTTCACGGAGTTCATCATCAACAGGCCGGCCTGCCCCATGCTGCGTTGCCCCAGCACGTGGAAAAATTGCAGCCACAAAAGCCCGGCGAGCGAGCGCCGTACCCGGGTTATCGTTACGCCTTGGTTGAACTGATGCGCTGCCTGGCGGATCCGCGGGTCGGGCCGCAATGGCAGACGATTTGAGGGCGCTGAGTTAACCGCTTTCGTTACGAGCGGATAAAGTTTCCCAGAGGGGACCGCGCCCGGCCAGCGCCACGAATCCTCCTATATGAAGATGAACATCACGAAATTTAGCGCGACCTTGCTTGCCGTTGGAGTTTGCCTCACGGCGCCGGAGATGCGTGCGCAGACCACCACTACCAGCGTAACGACGACGAAGGGCGCATTTACTGAATTCGTTCCCGGTTCCCGCACCGTTGTCGTTAGGACGGAAGCGAATCCCACTCCCTTGCGCTATGTCGTTACCAAGCAAACGACAATCGTCGACGAGTCCGGTGCGCCAATTACGATTGAACGCATAACGTCGGGCAGTTCACTAGCGATCGACTATACCGGTACAGGCGACCAGCTCGTGGCCTCACGAATCGTTGTCCAAAAACCGGCGGTAGTTGCTGTTCCTGCCACGACTGGCCCCGGCAGCACGGAACACACGACCACGACAACGACAACAACGCGCCCGTTAACGCACGACGAGAAAAAAGCGCTGAAGGAGCAAAAAGAGGAGCGCAAGGACGCGGTGAAGGAAGAGATCGAAAAGCGCAAAGAGGCTTTGGAAGAGGCCAAGGAAAAACTCGACGACGACGATTAGAAGCGATTCGCTCGCAAATTGTCGACAAGGCTCATAGACATAAACATGTGACCTTGCCTACTGTCAGCGCCCCATCGCTTCTCGAGGCCAAAGCCCTTACGCGTGAATTCGACGAAGGGCACGTCAAAGCATTGCGCGGAGTCGACTTCTTGATCAACGAAGGCGACTTCGTCGCGATAACCGGTCCGAGCGGGTGCGGCAAATCGACTTTGTTGCAATTGCTGGGCGCGTTGGACCGACCGACTTCCGGCACTCTTCTTTACCGCGGAGAATCCCTGCCGGATCATCCCAATCCGGCAGCCTACCGCGCCCGCGAGGTCGGATTTATCTTCCAGGCCTTTCACCTCCTGCCGACTTTCACCGCGGCCGAGAACGTGCAGATTCCGATGTTCGAGATCGATCGCTCCGTCTCTGAACGGCGTGAGCGCGCATTTGAGTTGCTGAAGCTCGTTGGCCTTGAGAATCGGCTCGATCATTTTCCTTCGAAGCTTTCCGGGGGCGAACGCCAGCGCGTGGCCATCGCGCGCAGTCTGGCGAATGGGCCATCTCTCCTCCTGGCTGACGAACCGACTGGTAATCTCGACAGCGAAAACGCTCATGCTGTTTTGGAACTCCTTATCCGCCTGCAAGAGGAGCAGGGCCGCACCATGGTGCTGGTCACTCACGACCCGACGGTCGCCGCGCGTGCAGGCAGAATCCTTCGCATGAAAGACGGTCAGATCGTCTCGGACGGCAAACCATGACCTTCTTCACCGTCGTCCTCCGTGGTCTCTGGCGTCGTCCGTTGCGGACGGGATTGACTCTCGCGGGCATTTCCATCGGCATCGCTGCGGTGGTCGCGCTCGTTGGAATGTCCCGCGGGTTTGAGAAAGGCTGGCAGGTTGGGTTGAAGGCCCGCGGGACCGACATCGTCATCCGCAACAAGACCGGATCGCTCACGCCAAAACCATTCGACGCCTCTGTCCGCGAGCGGATTGCGAACCTTCCGCGCATTGCCGCGACCTGTAACCTTCTCGTGCAAGTGACAAGCGTGGAGGATTCGGATCTGATGATTCTCTCCGGTCGCGAGTGGGGCGGATTCTCCTGGAACAATCTTGAAATCATCTCCGGACGGATGCCCCACGATGCGGCCGAAGAGGCCGTGGTTTTGGGCCAGACTGCAGCAGAGATACTCAGGAAAAAGGTTGGCGATCCAATCCAGATCGAAACGAAAGAATTGAAGGTCGTCGGAATCGTAAAGGGTGGAGCGTTCGTCGAAGATGGCTCAGTCGTTCTATCGCTGTCGCTTTTGCAAGGGATCACCGGCTCCCCCAACCAGATCAACGCCATTGATGTTCGCGTAACGCCGGGAACGAACGAGCAGCAAATCGCGGAACTCACGCAACAAATACAACAGCTCGTCCCGGAGGTGCGAGCTGTGACGGTGAGCGAACACTTAAGTAACGCCGAAGGCTTTCGCATCATTAAGGCCATGGCCTGGGGCACATCTCTCCTGGCGATACTTGTCGGTGTTCTTGGCGTGATGAACACCATGCTCATGACTGTCTTCGAGCGCACTCATGAGATCTGCGTCCTGTTGGCCGTCGGCTGGACGCGCGGACGCATCATGAAAATGATTCTTTACGAATCTGCGCTGCTTGGTCTTTCCGGCGGCGTCGTCGGGGTGGCCACGGGTGCGATCGGCGTAAAGGTGCTAAGTGCGGCGCCAGCCATTCGGGGACTTCTGCAACCTGACCTGAGCCTGCCATTGTTCGGACTTTCCGTCGTTATCGCGGTGGCGGTTGGAATTATCAGCGGTCTTTATCCAGCCTGGCGCAGCTCGCGGCTGAGTCCGAGCCGGGCGTTGCAAGCCGGATGAGAGTGGCGCAAGCTCAGCTGTGAGAGTTTTCTTCGCCTCCGCTTTCGCCGCGATCCTCGGCCTGCCCGGGATTTACGCGGCGGAGCCGGCCATGTCCGCCGCGGAACTTGCTGGCCGGCTGGACGCCGTTGGCCAGGGTCACGCCTTGGTTCGCACCAAACTCGAGGTGCGATCGGGTGACGGAACCAAGCGTGTCTTGCAGCTCCAGATCAAGCAGCGCCGGACGAAAACAGGCGCCGATCTCGTTTATCAAGTGCTTTGGCCTAACGAGCGTAAAGGTGAGGCTGTGATTTTGCACCAGGCCCAGGGTGCGTCGAACGGCTCGGTCATCGTTCCGCAGAAACCGGTTCGCGCGATTACATCCTCGCAAATGGCCGATGGATTGTTCGACAGCGATCTCTCCTATCAGGACGCGGTGGAGAATTTCTTCGCTTGGAAAAAACAGGCCGTCGTTGGTTCGGAAATGGTTAACAACGTGAACTGCCAGATTCTCGAATCAAAGCCGGACAGTTCTTCTGCGTCCATCTACGCCAAAGTCCGCAGCTGGATTGATCTTCGCCAGCTTGTCCCGCTGCGGATCGAGAAATATTCATCCTCGGGAGAGCTCGTCCGCCGCATCGATGTCACTCGCGTCGCTCGCGACGAAAAAGACAATCCGATTCCAGGCAATCTCACGGTCCATGGGCCGCGCAAGAACAGCGTCACGGAATTCAATGGCGCGCGGATCGACCAGAAAGTGAATTTTACCGACGCCGATTTCACGCCGGAAGGCGTTTCCAAATAACCCGGGCACTACTGTTCTACGGCGGTTTCGATCAGCCGCCCGGCGTTGAGCAGATCCGCCTCGGCCAGACGCGGCCCAATCAATTGCAGGCTTGTCAGGGGAGTCTTGCTCTGGGCGCCGCTGAGTGTCTTGGTTCCCTTGCCACCGCGCAGGGGCACGGGCACCGCCAGCGCCGGGTTACCCGCAAAATTGACTGCCACCGTATTTTGCAGCTGAAGGACGTAGGCGTCGAGGATGGCTATTCTCAAGTTGAGTAGCGGCAGCCCCGGTGGCATTTTTTGAAGCGTCGGCAGAGCGATGAGATCGACCTTCTCAAAAACCTGACGCAGCGTCAGGTTCCACGCGTTCCGCCTGGCCAATGCGCTGCGGTAACCGGTGGCATAGTTTATCTGACCGAGTCGAATGATAGCCTGGGTTCGAGCGGTCACGCCCAGCGCGAATTGAAATCGTTGGTCGGTGATCCAGGCACCGGCTGAAGCAATGGTAGTGCCGTCCTTTTCCGCCTGCTCAAACTTGTCGCTCAGGCTTTCGTCCAGCTGGACGACTTGGAATCCCGTCTTCGCGAGCGCAGCGTCAATCGCGTTATCGATTTTTGGATCGGTCCCTTTCAGTTTGAGGCGTCCGACCCGAATGCTTACCGCGGTAGGCTTTGCTGCCTTCGCCGCCGCATACTTCGCCGCAAACCCTTCTTGCAGGAGATCCATCCCTTGAACGGTATGAGCGATGTCCTTCCCCATCGGGCCCACGGTGTCGAGGTACTTCGGCTCCACCGGATAAACACCTTCGAGCGGAACGAGGCCGTAGGTTGTTTTCAAGCCTACGACACCGCAACAGGCCGCCGGAATGCGAATCGAGCCGGCTGTATCCGTCCCAAAGGCCACGTCCGCCATTCCGCTTGCCAGGGCGACGGCGTTCCCAGAAGAAGATCCTCCCGGAATCAGTCTTCGCTTCAACGGATTCACGGCCGTCCCGAGATATTCATTCAGGCCGGAAGGCGAGACCGCGAATTCGGATAGGTTGGTCTTGCCCACTATCTGCACCTTGCGCCGGCGCGCGATGGCCAGACACGCGGCGTCCTTTTCCGCGGGCTGGTGGGTTAGGGCGAAAATTTCCGAGCCGGCGGTCGTGACGACGCCCTTCATGTCGATGTTATCCTTAACCGCCAGCCTTAGCCGTTTGCTGTTTGGATCCGGCGCCCAGTAGTCGATGAAAGCGCGATTGCCGGAAAGCCGGCTGGGACGAGGCACGAGCGAGCATCCGCTGCAGAGGACGAGCGACGCTAGCGCAACCGGTAGCATGAAGACAACGCGCCCTGAACACTTCATGCGCGCAACGCTGGAGGGATGCGCGTTTTTTTCAAGCACGATTGCCAAAAAACCGGGCACCCGGCGAGAACTCTGACCCGCGTTAGCGCTGATAAGCGAACCCGTTTCTCAACGGATCATACGGAACAGCACCATCTCGCGTTGGGGCATAGACAAAGGCGATCCGGTCCTTTTTTACGTCCACCGGCTCCAGCAGTAACTGTTTGTTACTCGGCTTCTTGGTGTATTCGATCAGGACTCGGGCCGTTCCATTGAAACCCCACATCTTAAGTCCCGTCCCGAGAAATCCGCCCTTTGGGAAAAGCTCTTCCAAACCAGCCATGGCATGAAAGCAACTGATGGCGACTTTGTCTTTCTGATAAAGGCGATCGTCGGCGCGATACTTGATCGTTCCTCCGTCGAGCAGTTCTTTCCGCTTCACGGCGCGATCAAACCCGCCCTGTTTGATCTCGTAGGGTCCCCACATGGCCACCGCATTTTTTTGATCCACGGCCAGCTTGATCGTTTCTTCGAGATTAAAGTTTCGGCCGGGAGAGATGGGACATTTGTTATTCTTCGGGATGGTGCGGCTCAAGGGGCCGTCAAAGACGCAGAGATTGGGATTGGTCATGAAATCCTCAGGAAGCCAGCTGATGGTGAAGGCTTCAAACTCCCGATTCTGGTACTTTTGCGTCTCGAGGCCAGGGGTCAATTTGGGTTGCTTATCATCCGCCAGCACGCGGATGACGGAGATAAACGAGTGCGAATGCTCCGGGTGGTTCCCACGGTCCTCGTAAGCAAAAGGAATGATGAAAAACCGATCGGTCGGATTCCTGCCCTCACCAAGGCGGGCCGAGACTTTGGCTTTGATCCGATCTACGATCTGGGTGTAGAGGGGCGTATCGTAGTTCGAAAACTCGGTCTCTGCCTGCGCGACGATGGGCAAAGTAAGAAGCAAGATCAGCGTTCTGAAAAACATGTCGACGAACTTACAGGAAACAACACGGATTGGAAGTCCGCACGAAGCGCTGCGGGTTCTCGGTGACCGCATCTAAAATTACAGCGTGAGGATCGGGGTCGCGCGTGACGGCGGCGGCAAATGGATATAGTGGTTCGCATCCCATGATTATCATCCTCAAACTCACACTGGCCGCTGCGATGGCGTTCGGCATCGCGCTGCTCGCGCTCTGACGATGCGCCCGTTCCGTTACTGCCTGGACCCGGTCTTTCTCGCGTGCGGTGTGCTTTACTCATTGAACCGCGTTTTCCTCGCGCCACGCTGGGGCGTCGCGGCGCCGTTTCTCACGAATCATTTTGCCGACCTGCTCCTGATCCCGTGCGCGCTGCCGGTGCTGCTTTGGCTTCAGCGGCTCGCGCGACTGCGGACGCACGATCTTCCGCCCACGGCCGGCGAGATCGGCGGCACGCTGGCGCTGTGGGCGGTGCTCTTCGAATTCGTTTTCCCACACTTTACCGGCCGCGGGGTGGGCGATCCATTAGACCTGCTCGCCTATGCCGGCGGCGCGCTCCTCGCGAGTTTCGCCTGGGCCTTGTATCATCGCCTCTCCGCCCCAACGCTCGCCTGAGTACCCCGTGCCCGAACATTCCTTCGATCTCATCGTCATCGGCGGCGGCCCGGCCGGCATTTGTGGAGCGAACACCGCCGCCATCTTCGGGAAGCGCGTTGCCCTCGTAGAAAAACGCGGTGGACTCGGCGGCGCTGGAATTAATACCGGCACGATTCCAAGCAAGACGTTGCGCGAAACGGCGCTGGCGCTTTCCGGCTGGCACATGCGCAAGCTCTTCGGAGTCGATCTTTCCTTGCGGCGCGAAGCCACGGTGGCCGATTTCATGGGACACAAGGATGACGTCGTGGCGCACGAACGCCGGCTGTGGGAAGGGCGGCTCCGGGTTAACAACGTCGAGAACTTCCAGGGCGACGCGCGTTTCGCGGATTCGCATACCGTGCAAGTGGGCCCTGACACTTTATTGCGCGGCGAAAAAATCCTGATCGCCACCGGCTCTTCACCGATGCGCCCGGCGGAATTTCCTTTCGAACATCCGCGCGTGCATGACTCGGACGAAATTCTCGAGATCGGCGCGGTCCCGAAAAAGCTGGCGGTGGTGGGCGCGGGCGTGATCGGCGCGGAGTATGCCGGCACCTTCGCCGCCCTTGGCGTAGAGGTTCATTTGATCGACGGGCGCGACTCCTTACTGGGATTTCTCGATCGCGAAATCTCACAGACCATTGAACGCGCGATGACGAAGGTGGGGGTGCATTTTGTTTGGAAAGAAAAAGTTACGCACTGCGATGCCCCGGAGACGGGCGACATCACGCTCACACTGACGTCGGGTGCGATACTTCAAGTGAGTGATGTGCTCGTGGCGGCCGGTCGGCAGAGTAACACCGCCGATCTTAATCTGGCCGGCGCCGGCCTTACGCCAGGCAAGCGTGGACTGATCAAGGTGGATGTGCAGGGCCGCACGGAGGTGCCCCACATTTTCGCGGCCGGCGACGTGGTCGGCGCTCCGGCCCTGGCCGCGACCAGCATGGAGCAGGCTCGCCTGGCGATGTCTGTGGCTTTTGATCTTCGCGGAAAAGAAACGGCGGCACCGATCATGCCGATCGGCATCTACACTATTCCGGAGGCAAGCATGGTGGGCGAAACCGAAGAATCGCTCCGCTCGAAAAACATTCCCTACGTCGTCGGACGCGCAGCCTATGCCGATAACCCCCGCGGCCGGATTATTGGCGACGAGCATGGCCTGTTGAAATTAATCTTTCGTCCCGAGGACATGCGTTTGCTCGGAGTCCACGTCGTCGGCGAACAGGCTACGGAACTGGTCCATGTTGGCCTCATCGCGATGCTAGCCGGTGGTGGCGCCAGCATCTTTAATCGGGCCTGCTTCAATTACCCGACGCTGGGCGACCTTTATAAGTACGCGACGTATGACGCGCTCTTGAAGCGCGACGGAATTATCCGGGACGATGACGAATCATTCCGGCGACGGTCTGGCTCGGTCTGAAATGAAGCGCGGCGAGGCGCTTCGCCCGCGAACAGAATTCGATAACCCCGATGCCACGCCAATGAAACGGCTGTTGAGGCCATTCCAGGAGTTCGCCAGGCTGGAAGCATCCGGTGGAATTCTGTTGATCGGCTGCATGGTGGTGGCATTGGCCTGGGCAAATTCACCGTGGTCCGACAGCTACTTTCATCTCTGGCATACGGACCCGACTTTCGGGTTGGCGGGCACCCGGCTTTCCAAGCCTTTGCATTTCTGGATCAACGACGGCCTGATGGCGTTGTTCTTTCTGCTCGTTGGATTGGAGATCAAACGGGAGACATTGGTCGGGGAGCTGGCTTCTTTCCAAAAAGCCGCTCTGCCCATCGCGGCAGCGCTTGGCGGGATGATTGTTCCAGCAGGATTCTATGCGCTGTTCAACCATGGCGGCGCGGGCGCCGCAGGGTGGGGGATTCCGATGGCCACCGATATTGCCTTTGCCCTGGGCGTGCTGGCGCTTCTCGGCGACCGGGTACCGGTTTCGCTAAGAATTTTTCTCTGCGCCCTCGCCATCGCGGACGATATCGGCGCGGTGCTGGTGATCGCGCTCTTCTACACCGCGCAGATTTTCTGGGTCAGTCTCGGAGTGGGCGGTTTATTTTTCGTGGCGTTGATCGCGGCGAATCGTGCCGGGGTGCGGCATCCGTCAGTTTACGCGCTTCTGGGAATTGGTTTGTGGCTCGCCTTTTTGCAATCCGGCATTCACGCGACGGTCGCGGGAGTGTTGCTCGCGATCACGATTCCCGTGCGCTCACGCATTGGCGGCCCTGCCTTCCTGGCCGAAAGCGAATCAACGATGGCGCGTTTCGAACATGCGCTCATGCCTTGGAATAAATACGTCATCGTGCCGGTTTTCGCCCTGGCGAACGCGGGCGTGGTCCTGAGCGGCGGAGCGGGGCGAGCGCTGATGGATCCGATCAGCCTTGGCGTGATCTGCGGTCTCGTGCTCGGAAAACCGATCGGCATCCTGTTGTTTTCCTGGCTGGCTACGCAATGCCGGGTCGCGGCGATGTTGGATGGCATTAGCTGGCGGCAGATTCTGGGTGTTGGAATGCTGGGTGGAATCGGCTTCACCATGTCGCTTTTCATCGCCAATCTGGCTTTTGGCACGACCTCGGCGCTCGAGACGGCGAAAGCAGGCATTCTGGCGGCGTCGCTTGTGTCCGCCATGGCCGGCGCGGTCGTCCTTAAGCTTGTACGACCAAAGTCCAATAGGCGCGTGACAGTTCGTGTTTAAGAATTCAACCTAATCAAAAGAAAATGAAACCAAGAGCCGCTCAACCCGGATTTGTCATCCAATCATCTCACGCCCTTGTGGCAATCGCCTGCGCTGCGTTGCTTTTGTCCGGCAACGTTGCGCGCGCCCAAACAGAACCGGCCGCGCCGCCGGTTGTCCAGCCAAGTGCAGCGCCCGAACCCGAGGCGCCGAAGATTCCGAATGACCAGTTGGATTCGTTGGTGGCGCCCATCGCGCTTTATCCCGATGCGCTCCTCGCCCAAACGCTGGCCGCGTCCACTTATCCGCTGGAGATCATCCAGCTCCAGCAGTGGATGCAAAAAAACAAGACTCTGAAAGGCCAGGCGCTGGTTGATGCCGTGGCCAAACAAAGTTGGGACCCGAGTGTGCAGTCGATGGCAGGTATTCCCGATGCGGTGCAGCGGCTGGCGAGCAACATCCAGTGGACGACTGACCTGGGGAATGCCTTTCTCGCGCAACAGCAGGATGTGATGGATGCCGTCCAGCGGATGCGCGCCAAGGCGCAAGGCAAAGGCGCTTTAAAGAGCAACAAGGAACAGACGGTGGAGACTCAGAAGGTGCAGGGAGACAAGGAGGTCATCGTGATTCAACAGCCGAACCCGCAAGTTGTTTACGTCCCCTCCTACGACCCGGCGGTTGTCTACGGGCCGCCCGTGTATCCTTATTACCCGTATACCTATCCGGGATACGTGCCGGGGATGGGACTCGCGATGGGGACCGGCATTATCCTGGGGGCCGCGTGGGCGAACAACAACTGGGGTAATTGCGATTGGAACAACGGCGGCAACATCAACATCAACAACAATAACAATTTCAACCGGAACAATATCAACAACATCAACAACCGCTCCGGCAACAAAAACTGGCAGCACAATCCGCAGCATCGCGGTCCCGCTCCGTATTCGAACCGGTCGACGGCGAACAAATTCGGCGGCAATGATCGCGGAGGTCCGAATACCAATCGACCGGGAGGCGACCGTTCCAGCAAGGGTCCGGCGGCAGCCGATCGGGCGAATCGCCCTGGCGGCGATCGATCGGCGGCGAATAATCGGCCCGGCGGCGATCGGTCGGCGGCGAATAATCGGCCTGGAGGCGACCGATCGGCGGCTAATAATCGACCCAGCGGCGATCGATCTGCGGCGAATCGTCAGCGTCCAAGCGGTGGAGGAGATCGAATCTCCTCCAACCGGCAGGTGTCCCACTCGCCCAGTCCGAGAAGTAACAGCGCTTTTGGCAGCGGAGGAGGGCATAGCCGGAGTTCAGCCATGTCCAGCCACAGTCGAGGCTCCCACAGCATGGGAGGTTCTCGGGGTGGAGGAGCCAGAGGCGGCGGTCGCCGGCGATAAACTCATTTGAGTGGAGAAAAGTTCAATGAAATCAAAATCACTTATCTTGTTGAAAACCCCGTTGATCGTCTTCGCCCTTCTCGTTTTCGCGGGCCTTCCTGTAAGGGCGGCGGAGAAAAAGGAGGCCGCGTCCCAGCAGACCGCGCAGAAAGGATTCGATACCGCGCAACAGGCGGCTGATGCCCTGATCCAGGCAGCTGAAGCCTTTGATGTGGCCGCCTTAAAAGAGATCCTGGGTCCGGGAAGCGAGGACCTCGTTGCTTCCGAGGATCAGGTTCAGGACAAGAACCGCGCGACGGAGTTTGTCGCCAAAGCGAAAGAGAAGCATGCGGTAGAGGTTGACGCGAAGAATGCGAACAGCGCCACGCTTGTCATCGGCAACGAGGACTGGCCGCTGCCCATTCCGATCGTGAAGCGAAGTGGGAAATGGTATTTCGATTCCAAGGCTGGCCGCGAAGAGATCCTGCTCCGTCGCATCGGAGCGAACGAACTGGACGTGATCGAGATTTGTCGGGGCTATGTCGAGGCGCAACAGGAATATGCCGCGGAAAAGCACGATAACGCCACGATCAACCAGTACGCGCAAAAGGTGATCAGCACGCCCGGGAAACAGGATGGCCTGGCCTGGAAGAATGCTGATGGAACCTGGGGAGGCCCCATCGGAGAAACAGTGGCCGAAGCCCTCGAGCAAGGTTACTCCGAAAAGAGTAAACCGTTTCATGGCTATTACTTCAAGATCCTGAAGGGGCAGGGGCCCGCGGCGCCGCTGGGAGAAATAGACTTTGTCGTCGGTGGAGCGATGATCGGCGGCTTTGCGCTCGCCGCTGCGCCGGCCGAATACGGAGTGACCGGAGTGCAGAGCTTTATCGTCAGCCACAACGGCATCGTTTACCAAAAGGATATGGGACCGGATCCCTTGAAGGAGTTCAAGGGCATGGAGCTCTACAATCCCGACAAGACCTGGAAGGCAACCGAGGATTCGTGGTAAGGAGGCGACGGTAACCTGCGGGTGAGCCGATCGCCCGCACTTCATTAATCGACACGAATGGTTCGGTCGGCGAAGGTCGGCCACACTATGAAGAACGCCGTTGCTCTTATTCTGGCCGCGACCACGCTCGTCGTCACTTCCCTCACCGCGGAAGAATCCAAACCCGGCGACAAGAAGGTCCCACCCGATCCCGGCTGGCCGCGCCAGCGAACCAACGAGCAGGGACTCCTGATCTATTACCAGCCGCAGGTGGATGAATGGAAGGATTTCAAGGAGCTGAAATTCCGGATGGCATTTACCCTTACCCCGAAAAGGGAAAAGCAAATCGTCGGCATTATGGTCCTGCAAGCCCAGACGGATGTGGACGTGGACGAGCACAGCGTGCTGCTGAGCAAGTTTAAGTTTACCGAAGTCACGCTTCCCTCGGTTGCGGCGGAGAAGAAGGAATCAGTGGATCAGCTGGTGCGCAGTTTTCTGCCTCCCGGTCACACCGTCGTCATGTCGCTGGATCGGCTGGTCGCGACGGTGGAGAAATCACAGGCCGCCCCGGTTCTCGGTGACCGTCCAGAACGAGCCTCCGATTGTTTTTGTCAGTAACACCCCGGCGATCCTGTTGAACGTCGATGGAGAACCGGTGCGGTGGGATGTCGCCGCTACCAACCTGGGATTTGTCGTTAACTCAAACTTCCCGCTCTTCTTCGAGAAGGAAGGTGCCAGGGAATACTATCTCTATACCGGCGAGCAATGGATCAAGGCGGGCTCCCTGGAGGGACCGTGGGTTTCCGCCCCGAAGTTGCCTGGTGACATGTACAAGGTCGCAACGGATCCGAAGTGGAAGGAGATGGAAAAACCAATTCTTTCGCTTTCGCCGAAGGGGCACCCTCCAACGGTTTTCTTCACCAGCAAACCGGCCGAGGTCATCTTGTTCAAGGGCGAGCCCTCTTATGCGAATATCCCCGGCACGCAGCTCTCTCATGCCACGAACACGGATGCGGATCTGTTCGTCTACAATACAACGCGCGATTTTTATTACCTTGCCGCCGGCCGCTGGTTCCGGGCGGCCAGCCTGAAAGGGCCCTGGACTTATGCTGGAGCGGAGTTGCCACCGGACTTCGCCAATATTCCGGAAGACAACCCTGCCGCTCGGGTTCTCGTCTCCGTGCCAGGGACGGACGCAGCCAAAGATGCCGTGCTCCTGGCGCAGGTGCCGACTACGGCAGTAGTCGATCCGAAGGCGGCGGAGCAGGCGAAGGTCTCTTATAACGGCAAACCTGAATTCAAAGCGATCCCGGAGACGTCGCTCGAATACGCCACTAATACTCCGGACAAGGTTATTAAAGTCGGCGACAGCTACTACCTGTGTCTGCAAGGGGTGTGGTTCACGTCTCCCTACCCCGATGGACCATGGTTGACGGCCAAGACAGTGCCGAAGGAGATTTACTCGATTCCATCCAGCTCGCCCGTCTACAATGTGACCTACGTTACGCAGAGTACAAGTGATGAGGGGACTGTTGAATCGAGTTACACTTCCGGCTACCTGGGCAGCTATGTCGTAGGCGGCATGATTGTCACCGGGACGGGTTATTACTACTCGCCTTATTACTATTATCCAATGGGCGGGTATCCGATGTATTATCCTTACGCTGCGACCTATGGCGTAGGTTCCTATTATAACGCCTACACCGGGGCGTATGGGGTGGCCCATGGAGTGTATGGTCCCTACGGCGGCGCGGCCGCGGCTCGATCGTATAATCCATACACAGGCACCTATGCTCGCGGGGCCACAGCCTACGGTCCGTACGGGAGCCGGAGTGCGGGCCAGGCCTACAATCCTTATACCGGCACCTATGCCGCCACCCGGCAGGGCTCGACCGCTTATGGCTCCTGGGGCCAGTCCGTCGTTTCCAAAGGCAACCAGAGCGCCTACACGCGGCACGTTTCGAATGACAGGGGCACTGTCGGAACGATCCAGGGCTCTGGAGGTGGCGCGGCCATCGGGGCCAAGACGGATCGCGCTAACACCTTCGCGGGAAAGACCGCCGGTGGTGACATGTATGCCGGTCGCAACGGCAACGTTTACAAGAACACCGGCTCTGGCTGGAGCCAGTACGGCAATGGAAGCTGGAGTTCGGTTGATAGCTCGAAGGCGGCGACCGCACGAGACAGTGTTCAAAGTTCCGATCGTTCAAGCGGAACGTATCGAGCGTCGGTCCAGGATCGGGGTTCCAGTCGAGCGCGAGCCAGTTCCGGTTTCGGCGACGTGGACCGCGATTTTAGCAGCCGGCAACGCGGAGGAGCCAGCAGCGAGCGCTTCAGCAATTTCCAGCGCTCGGGCGGCGACGGGCGCAGTTTCTCAGGCGCAGGAAGAGGGGGCGGGCGGCGACGTTAAGGCGTGACCAGAATCCGGAAACGAAGCCATAATTCCGATAAGCCATGCAATTAAGTCGACTAAGATTTTTGGCAGGCATCACCGTGGTCACGGCTGTCGCCGGGTGTGCGTCGCCGATCGCCGTTGTTTCGGAGAAATCCCCCGCTCGATTTCTTGCCAGTTCAGGAACGAATCAGGCCGTCGCGCAAACCATCGTGCGTGCCCAGGGCTTGGAGCGGGCCCAGCCCCTGGTTGCGCTCGAGGCCTACACGAGCGCGGCGCGGGATTCACTTCGCGAACTTGAGCGCAACCCGTCGGACAAAGAGGCGCGGCGTTGTTACAATTTTGCGGTCGGGGGCATCTTTTCAGTGGTCCGGACGGCTAAACTCAAGCCCTGGGCTCAACCGGTGCAGTTCGGCCCAAACAGCGAGCTAACCCTCACGGGAAGAAAGGACCCTTCCAAGCCGGAGCAGCAAAATCCGGCGCTCTACGATTTGATCCCTACCGAAGACCTGCGGTATCACGGCACTTACGTAAAGGAGGATGTGACTAAAGACGGAATTGGGGCACCGCTCGTAGCCGTCCGTCATCTGACCCCGGAGCAGGCGGCCGAGAACTCCACGCCACCAACAATTTATTACGGTGTCACGGGCGTCGTGGAATTCGAAGGTTCACGGTGCATTCTCTCCATCCATGATCCACTCGGCTCCGAAACCGTGCAGGTGGAAGGTCGCACCTATCCGCTGGCAGCGAATTTCACCGCCTCGTTTGCCTTGTTGCTGGCCAAGGAAAAGCCGCAAAAGCTCGGGCTGATCCGGCTCTTGCGCCCGGAAAAATATGCCTCCACGGCACGGGTCGCCCGGCTGGAACCCTACAATCCAAACAAAGCGGTCGTGCTCGTTTTGCACGGGTTGATGGACACGCCAGCTACCTGGACGCCAATGGTAAACGATCTGCGCAGTGACAAGGAGATCCGGCGCAACTATCAATTCTGGTTTTACAGTTACCCCAGTGGTTATCCTTATCCTTACAGTGCGCTGATCCTGCGGAAGGAACTGGATGCGATCGAAAAGAAATATCCGCTCCGTAAGCCGATGGTGCTGATTGGCCACAGCATGGGTGGATGCATCAGCCGAACTCTGATCACCGACCCGGGGATAAAGCTCTGGATGGCAGGTTTCGGCAAGCCGCCGGAGCAAGTCGAGATGCCTGCCCAGAGCAAACGCCTTCTCGAGGAAGCACTCATCTTTAAGCCTCGGCGAGAGGTCGGGCGGGTAATTTTCATGTCGACTCCGCATCGCGGCAGCGACATGGCGAGCAACTGGCTCGGCCGGATCGGGTCGATGCTGGTCAAGACCCCGGGCAAATTGCTGAACATCGGTAACACCGTCAAAGAAGCTCTCACAGCCGATCCCGCCGCCCTGCAATTGAAGCGCCTTCCGAACAGTGTCGATACCCTGGCTCCGAACAATCGTTTTGTGGTTGCGATCAACGAGCTTCCGACGGTGCCCGGCATTCCGTATCACACCATCGCGGGCGACCGGGGGAAAGGGGATAGTCCAAATAGCACCGATGGCGTCGTGGCTTACTGGAGCAGCCACTTCGACGGCGCCGAAAGTGAGCTTATCGTTCCATCAAATCACAGCTCGCCGCTCAATCCGGAAGCGATCGCCGAGGTTCACCGCATTCTCACCTTAAACGCTCGATCCCGATAAAAACATTCCCAGCGACAAACATTCTCATGCTAACCAAACACCTTGTCATCGCCCTCAGCTTGCTTGCGCCGACGGCGTTCGCCCAAACCGCGGGATCGCCTTCTCCCGCTCCAACGGAAGCAACGTTCGAGACCGCCGGGCTGGTCGAGACGAAGTTGTTTCTGCCCGAAAATTTGATGAAGGGCGGACTCCACACGGTCAACCCGCAGGCGGAGAACGATGGCTTGCTCAATACCTACTTTCTCTACTCAGGAAACAATGTGGTTGAAGTGACTACTGGCCTCGCTTTGCGCATCCGGATTCGCGAACTCTACGCGATCGACAAGCTGCGCGGGACGAGCAAGACGGAGGAATTCACCAAGTCGCTGGCGGCCGCGGGCAAGCAAAAGGTAGAGAGCGTTGCCGGACTCGTGAAGGATCCGGTCGGCACCCTCAAACGGGTGCCACAGGGCGCCTCACGCTTTTTTGCCCGAATCGGCGAGGGACTCAAAGGCAAGTCCGATGCGGAGAGCAACGCTGCGCAAGGCCTCACCGGCGTGCAAAAGGCGAAGGTTGCCCTCGCGGCCAAGCTCGGAGTCAGTCCTTATTCGACCAATCAGGAATTGCAAGAGCAGCTGACGAATGTCGCGCGTGCGATGGCCGGCGGTGGGCTTGTCGTCAGCGCGGCGCTGATGCCGATCGGTGCGGTGAATACGGTTCTGAATATGAACCAGACACTGCAACAAACGCTCGTGACTTCGACCCCCGACGATTTGCGCCTCATGAACCGCAAAAAACTTCTCGCGCTTGGTGTCTCACACGAAGGCGCAGACGAGTTTCTGATGCATCCCTGGTATTCGCCCTGGCATGAGACGATCATCACCGATGCCCTGGCCACCATTGGCCGCGATCCGACCGCGTTTCTGGACAAGGCGTGCCGCGCCTTGACCGAACAGGATGCGAACTATTTCCAACGTCTCGCGCAAATCCTCGCCACCTATCACAAGACGAAAACTCCACTGAACTCGATCCGGATCGAGAACGACAGGGTTTGTGCCATGGACTCGAGCGGTACCTCTGGTCGTGCCGCTTTCGTGCGATTACGCCATCTGGAGCGAGCACGCGGCCGCTCGGGTCGAGGCCTTCGGTCAACTCCCTCAGAGCCGGGGAAGCGAGATCAAAGGACTCGCCTTGTGGGTGGATGGGCAAGTCTCCGAGCGCGCGGCGAAGGAAATAAGGAATCGGAAGATCGACCTCGCGACGGACGTTCTCGCCAAGCAATGAAGCGAGGCAAAATTTCGTGATGCGCAAGGCGCTCCGTCTTGCTCTTGTCGCATTGGCGACGCTGGTGGGTCTTATCGCCACGGCCTGGGCGGCTGGAGCACTTTATTTCGACCTGCCCATCGCATGGCTCCGCGCTCCTCTCGCCCTCGCCTACGCCGTGGCGATGCTGATAACGCTCCTTTTCGTCAAGGGCCGCGGGCGCGCCCTGGGCTTGGTGGTTGGCTTTGCCGCCGTGCTCGCGTGGTGGCTAACGATCACACCAAGCGGAGAGAAGGCCTGGCAGCCAGATGTGGCGCGCCGCTCCCGGGCGGACATTCAGGGCGACGAAATTACCCTGCACGAGGTGCGCAACTGCGAATACCGGACGGAAACCGATTACACGCCGCAGTGGGAGACGCGCGTTGTCCATTTATCGAAACTCACGGGCGTGGACCTCGCCATTACCTATTGGGGTTCGCCCTGGATCGCGCATCCTATCGCGAGCTTTCAATTCTCCGACTCGTTGCCCGTGGCTTTCTCAATCGAGACGCGCAAGGCCGTGGGACAAAGCTACTCCGTCATCGCCGGTCTTTACCGGCAATATGAACTCACCTACATCCCCGCGGATGAGCGGGACGTCATCCGGTTGCGCACGAACTACCGGAAAGGCGAGGACGTTTTTCTCTATCGCACCACCCTTACGCCGGAACATGGACGCGCCCTTTTTCTGGCCTACCTCGATCGTCTCAATCGTTTGCACGAGCGACCCGAGTTTTACAACCAGATAACCGATAACTGCACCACAAACGTTCGCCTCGCCAACATCACCGCGCAGCAGGGGAAGGTGCCGCCCTGGAACTGGCGAATGCTCCTCAACGGCAAGGGCGACGAATTGCTCTACGAACGCGGCGTTATCGATCGCAGCCTGCCGTTCGCCGCGCTCAAGGAACGAAGTCTGATCAACACGAAAGCCCAGGCCGCCGACGCCTCGGCCGATTTCTCCCAGCTCATCCGCGCGGGTTTGCCGGAACCGGCGCCAGCGAGGTAATCTCGGGCCGCCCGGACGGCAAGGCGTCGCGAAGGCCAGAATTTTTAGGTGGCAACTCTCGCGCATTTCCACGACAAACTGGCTGCCAAAATCATTTTCCGGTAAATCAGCTTAGGCGCTAAAACTTGCTTATCGGCGCAGCCGGATAAAATGGTCGGCGCGTGAACACAAACATGTATGATGTAGCCATAATCGGCGGTGGACCAGCCGGAAGCACGGCGGCGACCTTGCTGGCTCGAGCCGGCCGGCGTGTCGTCGTTCTCGAGCGCGAGAAGTTTCCCCGGTTTCACATCGGCGAATCGCTGTTGCCTTTCAGCACAAAGGCCTTCGATCGGCTCGGCGTGCGCGAAAAACTGGATCGCACTTTCCTGCCCAAGCATGGCGGTGAGATTCTTTCGGCCTGCGGTGTACGCGGGGTAAAATTTTATTTCAAGGATGGCTATCGGACCCAGCGAGATCGCGCCTATCAAGTCACCCGTTCGGAGTTCGATCAGCTTCTGCTCGATCACTCACGCGAGAACGGCGCCGAGGTGCGGGAGGAAACGTCCGTGACGAACATTACTCTGGGGAAGGATCGGGTCAGCCTGGAGATCGCTTCACTCGAAGGTGGAGCATCCACCCTGGAGGCTCGCTACCTCCTCGATTGCAGCGGCCGCCAGACGGTCATCGGAAATTTCCTCAAGCTCAAGCACACCTACGATCACCTGCAGAAGTTTTCCGTCTTCTCCCATTACGAGAATGTCGATCGAGCGGAGGGCATTGACGGCACCCTCATCAGGATGGTCCGCGGGCTCGATCGATGGTTTTGGATGATCCCGCTCACGCCGACACGCATGAGCATCGGCGTGGTCATGGACACGACTACGTTTCGCGCGATGAAACTCTCGCCGGAAGCGGCCCTGGAGAAATGCCTGGGCGAGCAACCTCTGATTCTCGAGCGAATGACGCGAGCCGAGCGGGTGGCCCCCGTTTATTCGGCTGGCGATTATTCTTATCGAAACACGCAACTCCACGGGGATCGCTGGATCCTGGCGGGGGACGCGGCCGGTTTCATTGATCCGGTTTTTAGCAGCGGCGTTTTTCTGGCAATTATGTCTGCCGAGAAAGCGGCCGATGCGCTTGATGAGGTCCTGCAAGATGAATCCGTCAAAAACCGGCTTTTCAAGACGTACGCCCGCCGGGTCAACCGCGTGATGGACATGTATCTGCGCTTCGTAACCGGGTGGTACAGCGGGAAGGAATTCATGGAAGTCTTCATGAACCCCACGGATATGTTGCAGCTCGCCCCGGCGGTGAATTCGGTGCTGGCGGGCAACGAATGCGAGAGTTTCGCCATCCGATGGAGGATGTCGTTGTTCTATTTCTGGGTGAGAGTGCAGCGGTTCTTTGCCTTTTCGCCGCGGCTCTCCCTCGTGCCCAAAGGAGTGATGGATGCTCCGAGCCAGCCCGAAACGGCGACGTTTTAGCCGTGACCAGTCTGCTGCAGCCGACGTTGGCCGGGCAACGTTCATACCCTCCTTCGGATGAATAATCTCGAGCTCGTTCTCCATTTTTTCATCCAGCTGGCGGCGATCCTCATGTTCTGCCGCCTGGTCGGAGCGGTTGCAGCGCGTCTGGGACAACCACAAGTCGTGGCCGAGATGCTGGCGGGTGTGCTCCTGGGGCCTTCGCTCTTCGGGCTTTTCTGGCCGCAGGCGCAGAGCTGGCTGTTCCCGTGGGATCCGACGCAGCAGACCCGCGATACCCAAAGTTACCTTTTCCCCGCATCCCAACTGGGCCTTGCGCTCTACATGTTCAGTGTCGGAATGGAATTCCGGATCGACATCGTGCGACGCACCTTGAAAAGCGCGGTGGCGGTCTCGATCGCCGGCATTGTGGTCCCGCTGCTTTTCGGGGCGGCGCTGGGCTGGGTCTTCTTTAATTACACCGACTTATTTCCAACGAAGACCTCTTTGATGGTTGCGATGCTTTTCCTGGGGGCCTCGATGTGCATCACGGCGTTGCCGGTCCTGGCGCGGATCATCCAATTCAAAAACCTTGGGGGTACGCCGATTGGGGCGGTCGCGCTCGGCGCCGGCGCCATTAACGACGCGACGGCGTGGTGTCTGCTCGCTGTCGTCCTCGCCAGCATGGACGATAACTGGGGCCAGGCCGTGGCGAACATTGCGGGGGGAATCGCTTATGTTGCGGTCGCATTGCTCGTCATCCGACCGCTTCTCGCTCGGGCCAAAGGCTGGCTCGTAAGAGAGGGCGCACTGACCGAGGCCGGCCTGGCGACTGCGCTTGCTCTAATGGCGCTGGGCGCCTGGTTTACCGACATGGTCGGGTTGCACGCCGTGTTCGGCGCCTTCATTATGGGCGCCGCAATCCCGCGCGGTCTGATGGCGGAACAACTGATCACACGCATCCAGCCGCTGACAGTGGCGTTGTTGCTGCCGCTATTCTTTACCTACTCGGGCTTGAACACGAAGATTGCGCTCTTGAATACCGGGTTTCTGTGGCTGATGTGCGGGGCCGTCCTCGCGGCGGCGATACTCGGAAAAGGTGTCGCCTGTTGGCTGGCCGCACGCGTCACCGGTATTCCGAATCGGGAGGCGATGGGCATCGGCACACTGATGAATGCGCGGGGACTGATGGAATTGATCATCATCAACATCGGCCTCCAGCGCGGGATCATTTCGGAAGGTCTCTTTGCGTCGCTCGTCATCATGGCCGTCGTGACAACGGTGATGGCCTCGCCCGTTTTTGACTGGGTGATGGGCCGAGGCTCGGCGCAACCTTTTCCGAACGTGGAGCAGGAGACTCCGCTCAAAGAGGAAGCCGCATGACGACAGCAAGCGGTAATTGCCATTCGGCTCGTCGCTGAATATTCTCGCGAGGTGGATTCCATGCCTTCCAATAGCGACAGCCAGTACGACGTCGTCGTCCTTGGCGGGGCACTTTCCGGCGGGGCCACTGCGACACTTCTTCTGCGGCAGAATCCGGGTCTGCGTCTCCTGATTGTGGAAAAATCCGAGCGACTGGGGCGTCGCGTTGGCGAGGCCACGGTGGAAGTGAGCGCTTTTTTCATGGGCCGCGTCCTTGGCCTCACGCAGTATCTGAACGAGTCCCACCTGGTGAAACAGGGACTGCGTTTCTGGTTCACCAATCCGGAGGTCAAAGACATTTCCGAAGCGAGCGAACTCGGAGGCCGCTACCAGGTTCGCCTGCCTTCGTATCAACTCGATCGCGCCACTTTCGATGAAGAAGTGCTACGCCGGGCGTGCCTCGCCGGCGCGGAGCTGTTGCGTCCCGCCACCATCGTCGATGTGCAGCTTGCGCCCGGCGCGCAGCAAACAATAACGCTGAAAAATGGGGACGGTACAAAAACCGTTCGAGCTCGCTGGGTGGTGGATGCTTCCGGCGTGGGGGCAATCCTCGCGCGGAAGAACGGCTGGTGGAAGTCGAACACCGAGCATCCTACCGCGGCGGCGTGGTCGCGCTGGAAAGGCGTCAAGGACTGGGACGGCAGGCAATTCGCCGAAGAGTATCCGGAATGGTCATCGGCGGTCTATGGGATCCGCGGCACGGCCACCAATCACGTGATCGGCGACGGGTGGTGGAGTTGGTGGATTCCTCTCAAGGGCGGCGATATGAGCGTAGGCGTCTGCTTCGATCAGCGGCTGGTCGATTGGCCGCAGGACGGCGGCCGGGTGGGGGACCGTTTGAAAACGTTTCTCATGAAACATCCCGTCGGCCGGGCCCTGCTGGTGGACGCAGAGTATGACGAAGAAGATGTGCACTGGCGAAAGAACCTCGCTTATTACAGCACCACCTTTGCCGGGGACGGCTTCGTCCTCGTGGGCGATGCGGCCGCGTTCATGGACCCATTCTACAGCCCGGGGATGGATTGGATTTCATTCACCACCAGCAGCGCGGCCGACCTCATCACGGCGCAGCGCCGGGGCGAACCAATGGCGGAGAGGATCACGCGCTACAACCGCGACTTTGCCTCCAGCCATCGCTGCTGGTTCGATGCGGTTTACAAAGACAAGTACGAATACATGGGCGAGTTCGACCTGATGAGCCTCGCGTTTACGTTGGATCTCGGCTTCTACTACCTAGGCATCGTCTCCCAGCCATTCAAGCACGGAGTGAAAGCGCTCCTCATCCCTCCATTTTCTGAGCCGGTTTCGCGCCCGATTTTTCATCTCATGCGTACTTACAATCGCCGCTTCGCGAAAATGGCGCGAAGCCGGCGGCAGAGGAATGCGCTCGGTGCCAGCAACCGTGCGAAACGCTGCCTTATTCCTGGGTTCACGCTGAAGGTCACTGACGTGAGCTTGATTGTGAAGGCATTGGCCAGCTGGCTGCGGCTCGAATTTACCGAAGGCTGGCGCAGCTGGGGCAAAGCCTGAAGCTGGAAACCCCGCGGGCGCGCGGTGGTTAAGCGGAAAAAGGGATCAAATCTCTTGCGGTCCGGCATGGGACCAAAGTCCACTAGGCGCATCGCGGCGCCGCAGTTGAAACTCGAACCAATGTCCAGCCGATTCGGTTTCTCGCGCAGAGCAACGTTGCTCGTTCTCGCGTTCGCTCTGTTCCTGATCGGTTGCGGGTCGCCGGTCGAGAAAGCAGCCGAGCAAACGACCGAGCAGACTTACGAGGTCGAGGCCACGGGAACCTTTGGCATCCGGAACGCCGCCGGCGCGGTTCGCATCTACGGCTCCGACGACGCGAACATGCAAGTGAAGACTACCAAGAAAGCGTGGGATGCGGAGCAACTCGCTGCAATCGCGGGCCGGGTTTCGGTGCAAACGAGCGCCATTTCAATCGAGACAAGTTTTCCGCCGCAAAAGACCTGGCGGTTCTCGCATCGGGCCGGCAGCGTGGACTATGCCATCACTCTTCCGCGAACGATCAAGATATCACGTCTGGAAGTGGGAAACGGCGAGGTCTCGATCGAAGGCATGCGAGGTGACGTGCGCGCGGATTTGGTGAACGGAGGGATGACCACGCGCAATTGCTTCGGCACGGTCCAGCTTTCGGTGGCGAATGGCACGCTGGATCTCATTTTCGAGAAGTGGCAACAGCGGCCGTTTAGCGTGGACTCCAGAATCATCGCTGGGAACGGGCGTGTCGTTCTTCCCCGCGCCGTCTCGTTTCACCTCCTGGCCGAAACGGCAAATGGAAACGTTTCCAATCACTTTGCCCGTCCGGAAGAGCAGGATTCCCGCAGAGCAGCCAGGGTAAATATATCCATCGGCCCGGACCCCCGTCCCGAGATCACCATTCGCGCGACAAATGGAGACATTGAAATTGCCGCAGCCAAATCTGAGTAGTGGCCATATCCCGCCGCAGGTGGCGCTTTGCGACATTTATCGTCTAATGATTCATGGCTGAACCGAGAAACCCGCGTTTCGAACAGGCAGTCCGCGATAGTTTCGCGGCTCAGCAACTTATGGTTACCATCGGCGCAACGCTCACGCGCGTCACGGCGGGCGAGATGGAGATCCGCGTGCCCTTCCGGCGCGACCTGACCCAGCAGCACGGGTTCCTTCACGCCGGAGTGGTGGCGTCCGCGCTCGACAGCGCATGCGGTTACTCGGCACTTAGCCTCATGGAAGAGGGAGTTGGAGTGCTCACGGTGGAGTTCAAGACGAACCTCCTGGCTCCAGCGCTGGGAGAGGAATTGATCGCGCGCGGCCGTGTCCTGCGAGTGGGGCGGACCATCGCGGTCTGCCAAGCCGAAGCGGCGATGTTGGTCGACGGCGTCGAAACTTCAGTGGCCATCATGATTGCTACCATTATGACTGTTCGGAGTCGTCCCGACATCATTGGCTGAGCGAGGTCGAGTGTTTTGAGGCGCCTTTTAAACTGAAAGAATGGAATAAAATGGAAATCAAAAAAAATGGTTCACAGCCGTCGACCAAAGGATCGGCTGACTGGTTTACCGGCACGGTCCAGATCGATTCGCTGTTCGAGGCGCCGCTACCGGCCCGCGTTCGTGGCGGCAGGGTCTCGTTCGAGCCGGGCGCACGCACCGCGTGGCACACCCATCCGCTCGGACAAACCTTGATCGTGACGGCCGGCTGCGGCCGCGCGCAACGCGAGGGTGGTCCGATCGAGGAGGTTCGTCCCGGCGATGTTGTCTGGTTTCCGCCTAACGAGAAGCATTGGCATGGCGCGACACCGACCACCGCCATGACGCACATCGCCATCCAAGAAACGCTCGACGGCAAGGCCGTCGACTGGATGGAAAAGGTGAGCGACGAACAATACGGGAAGTAATCGCCCTTTAGCGTTCCTTTGCAGCCTTCTCGCATCGCTCGAGCAGTCGCGGCGCTTCCATCCGCTCCGCCCACGCCGCAAACGCCGGCGTTGCCCCGCGCCAGCGCAGCGTCTCGACCTTCTTGAAGATTGGTGCATCGGTGCGGAGCGTTGCGAGCTTCTTGAAGAGGAGCGCGAGCTTGCGCTGTTTGCCCAGAATGTCCGGCGGGAAGTTTTCGATCTGACCGTGACGGTTCAAGAGCTGGGCGGCGGTCTTGGCGCCGATGCCAGGGATGCCAGGATAGCCGTCGGCCGCATCACCCACGAGTGCGAGCAGGTCCGGAATGAGCGGGGGATCGACGCCGAATTTTTCGCGTATCCCGGCGGCATCGCGAATGATTTTGCGCCGGCCATCGATCTGCACCACGCGCGTCTCCCGCACACACTGCGCCAGATCCTTATCGGGCGTCCAGATCGCGACTTTCTGGACTCGTTTCTCTTTGGAAGCGATGTGCGCGGCCGAAGCGAGCGCGTCATCGGCTTCGAGCTCGATCATCGGCCACACGACAACGCCCATCGCGGCCAGTGCCTCCTCGAGCGGATGGAACTGCGCGAGCAGCGCACGCTCGATGCCGGCGCCGGTTTTGTAGCCAGCCCAGAGCCGATTGCGAAACGACTCGATCACGTGGTCGGTGGCGACGCCAATATACCGGTCGCCGCTCTCGATCATCTGCAGCACGCTCTGCAACACGCCAACAACGGCGCCGTAGGGTCGGTCCTTGCCTTTGGTAGACCGGCGCAGCCCGTAGAAGTGACGGAAGAGCTCGTAGGTGCCGTCTATGAGGTGAACGATCATCTAGGATTAGTGAAGATTTCGCGGCTGCGTCTTCCAGAAGAGGATGGGGTAGACGGGACTCGAATCGGCAACCAACCCCGAAAACGTCGGGGCTGCTTTCTCACGTTTCGGACTGCAAATTGAGATCGCCAGCCGAGCATTTTTTCCTTCAAAATTCGTGGGTTGGGCGGGACTCGAACCCGCAACCAACGCCTTAAAAGGGCGCTGCTCTACCATTGAGCTACCAACCCGAGCCGAAGAGGAACGTTTCTAGTCCAGTTCAGGGGTCGCCGCAAGGCTCTTCCGTTTCCATTCGCGGTTTCGGCGCGGAAGCAAGGCGGAGCGTCCGCGCTACGACCTGACGCCTCCTCCGGATAGTCGCTTGTTTCCAAAAGTTGGGGGCGCTCGCCATCATTTCGCTTCGAATTTCTTGGTGGGGATAGTGCCCACAATCGCAGCATGCTCATGGGAATGTGTCACCAGTCTACGAAAGCCGCACTCGAGCACCCGCGAGCGTTTATTGGCTAATTGCTAATCCCGTCTAGGTAAAAGCCGCAGTTGGAATCACGCGCTTTTCCGGCGCCTCTGCGCACGGGTATGGCTATTACGGTAGGCATGAATTTTCACTCCTCCTGCCTGAAACCCGTTCTGATTCTCGCCGTAGCTGTCGCCTTCCTGCTACCTGACAATAACGTCCGCGCCGGAGACTTGGGGAATCTGTCTACACGAGGATCAGTGGGGACAGGGGACGATGTCCTGATCGGCGGTATTATTGTTACCGGGAATTCTTCCAAGCGCGTAATTCTTCGCGCTATCAGCCCCCCGTTGGGCGACGACGCCCTCCAGGATCCGATTCTCAATTTGCATGACCCTAGTAACATTCTTCAAACCAATGATGACTGGCGTTATGGTCCAGAGCTGGAGATCGAGGCCAGCCAACTGGCGCCGGTTGGGGACTACGATTCGACCATCATCGCGGTGCTCGCGCCCGGCAACTATACCGCGATAACTCGAGGCTACGCTAACAGCACTGGGATCGCGCTGGTGGAGGCTTATGACCCTGATCCCGCAAGCGGTTCACGACTGGCGCAGATGTCTACCCGCGGCAACGTCCGAACGGGAGACGACATACTTATCGGCGGCTTTATTGTTTTAAACAGTGCTACAAGGGTATTGCTGAGAGCAATTGGTCCTGAGTTAACCGCTTTTAACATTTCCAACGCCTTGCAGAACCCGACCTTGGAACTCCGGGACGGAAACGGCGCGCTCATCGAAGCAAACGACGACTGGAAAAGCAACAACCAGCAGGAAATCGCCGATACAGGCATCCCACCCAGAGACGATCGGGAATCAGCCATCGTCCGCAATCTAGTCCCCGGCTCCTACACCGCGTTAGTGCGCGGCAAGAATAACAGCACCGGGATAGCACTCGTGGAGATTTACCGCCTGCCCTGACTTGGCACTCATGACTCAAGGCATCCGTGAAAGACACGAACAGTAAACAATCAAGATCAATAACCCAAACCAGAACCGCAAAATCAGAGACTTCGATTAATCGAAACTCAGCAAGCACCAAAATATGAAACCAACATCAAAAACAAACCTGCCGCGCAACCCGGCCCGGAGCGCGATTCTTTGCGCGCTCGGTCTCGTTGCCCTAATCACCCTTTCACTTCCGAAGGCCTACGCGCAAATGGGACCAACCGGCCCGACTGGCGAAATTGGCTCCAAGGGGCCCAAAGGTGATCCTGGTCGCTTCGGGACGCCGGGAGAAATGGGACCACAAGGCATCGATGGCGTTGAGGGTGCAGCCGGTTCACAAGGGGTTGCTGGCGCTAGCGGAGCACAAGGCTTGGCTGGCAATAATGGCGCAAACGGCGCGACAGGCCCGCAAGGGTCTGCCGGTAGTACCGGAGAGCAAGGCGTGGCGGGACCGAACGGCGCGACAGGTTCGCAAGGAGCGGCCGGAGCCACTGGTCCCCAAGGCGTTGTTGGCCCCAACGGAGCTATCGGAGCGACGGGTAATAATGGCGCAGCCGGAGCAACCGGCTCGCAAGGTGTCGCTGGCCCGAATGGAGCCACTGGTGCAAACGGCAGCGATGGCGCGGCCGGTGCAACGGGACCTCAAGGTATCGTGGGAGCAAATGGAGCCACTGGAGCGAACGGCAATGATGGCGCGGCCGGTGCAACGGGACCTCAAGGTATCGTGGGAGCAAATGGAGCCACTGGTGCGAACGGCAATGATGGCGCAGCCGGTGCAACGGGACCTCAAGGTATCGTGGGAGCAAATGGAGCCACTGGTGCAAACGGCAATGATGGCGCAGCCGGTGCAACGGGACCTCAAGGTATCGTGGGAGCAAATGGAGCCACTGGTGCAAACGGCAGCGATGGCGCGGCCGGTGCAACGGGACCTCAAGGTATCGTGGGAGCAAATGGAGCCACTGGTGCAAACGGCAGCGATGGCGCGACCGGTGCAACGGGACCTCAAGGTATCGTGGGAGCAAATGGAGCCACTGGAGCGAACGGCAATGATGGTGCAGCCGGAGCAACAGGACCTCAAGGAGTCGTGGGAGCAAATGGAGCCACCGGAGCGAACGGCAACGATGGCGTAGCCGGGGCAACCGGGCCACAAGGTATTGCTGGTCCGAATGGAGCTACTGGAGCGAATGGCAACGATGGCGCTGCTGGACCTCAAGGTGTCGTTGGCGCGAATGGACCCACGGGAGCCAACGGCAATGACGGCGCGACCGGCCCACAGGGTATCGCAGGTAACAACGGAAGCGACGGAGCAGCGGGACCCCAAGGCCCAGCCGGAAACAACGGCCTCGACGGAGCAACCGGCCCAATTGGACCTCAAGGCCAGGCCGGCATTAACGGTGTTGATGGGACGAACGGTAACGATGGTGCGACTGGCCCGATGGGACCTCAAGGCGTCGTGGGTAACGATGGAGCCACTGGCCCGATGGGCCCTCAGGGTGTTGCGGGTAACGACGGCGCAACTGGTTCAATGGGACCTCAAGGCCTCGCGGGTGCCAATGGCACGAACGGTGAAAACGGAGCGCAAGGCCCAGCCGGAAACAACGGCCTCGACGGAGCAACCGGCCCAATGGGACCTCAAGGCCAGGCCGGCATAAACGGTGTTGATGGCACGAACGGCAACGATGGTGCGACTGGCCCGATGGGCCCTCAGGGTGTTGCGGGTAACGACGGCGCGAGTGGCCCAATGGGACCTCAAGGCCTCGCGGGTACCAATGGCACGAACGGTGAAAACGGAGCGCAAGGTCCAGCCGGAAACAACGGCCTCGACGGAGCAACCGGCCCGATGGGACCTCAAGGTACCGTTGGTAATGACGGCGCGACTGGCCCACAGGGTATCGCAGGTAGCAACGGAAGCGACGGAGCAGTGGGTCCTCAAGGCCCTGCCGGCGCAAACGGACTTGATGGTGCAACTGGCCCAATGGGACCTCAAGGTACCGTTGGTAATGACGGCGCGACTGGCCCACAGGGTATCGCAGGTAGCAACGGAAGCGACGGAGCAGTGGGTCCTCAAGGCCCTGCCGGCGCAAACGGACTTGATGGTGCAACTGGCCCAATGGGACCTCAAGGTACCGTTGGTAATGACGGAGCGACGGGCCCACAAGGTATCGCTGGTAGCGACGGAGCGACGGGACCTCAAGGCCCTGCGGGTGCAAACGGACTTGATGGTGCAACCGGTCCAATGGGACCTCAAGGCATTGCAGGTAACGATGGCGCAACTGGCCCTGCCGGTGCCGATGGCGCAACTGGCCCGGCTGGAGCACAAGGTGTCGCAGGTCCGAACGGACCGACTGGTAACGATGGAGCGACTGGACCGATGGGTCCTCAAGGCCCCGCCGGCAATGACGGGCTTGATGGCGCAACTGGCCCGGCTGGAGCACAAGGTGTTGCAGGCCCGAACGGAGCAACCGGTAACGATGGAGCGACTGGACCGATGGGTCCGACTGGCGACGGTGTGATCGTAGATGGAGATCAGAATCTACTAATCAACACCGCGATTGTCGCTGACGGAGACGTGAGTACCATCCGAATTGGAACCGAGGGAACGGCAACCAAGGCTTATATTGCTGGTATTAACGGCAATGAAGGTTTTGGAGCGCTAGAATATGTCGTAATCGACTCAGCAACGGGCCAACTCGGGACTGCGCCAGCCCCAGCAGGAAGACCGATCGTTGGTCAGCTTGAAAAGGATATTAAGACGATGGACACAGCGATCGCGCAGCAGCGCGATGAGTTCAAGGCCCTGGTCGCTGAACAGCGGAAGAGCATTGAGATCCTCACCGCTCGGATCAAATCGCAGGATGACCAACTCCAGAGAGTGACGGTGCGCATGGAACAGAATCGTGTGATGCCGCAAAAAGTAGCCAACACGAAGTAAGAGCTTTAGTGCAAGGCAAAGCCGAATACTACGGGCCACCTCTCCGGTTAATCCGGAGGGGTGGTTTCGTTGGCGGCAACAACGTGGCACCTCTCTCGCGGATGGTCTCGAGCTGGCGACTGAGCAGGGCAGATCTGTCTGCCGCACTTGCAATTGTAGTCTTCGTGGCAATGGCCTACTCAAACCATTTTCACAACGGCTTTCAGTTCGACGACGCGCATGCCGTCGTTAATAACGCATTTATCCAGGACATTGGGAACATTCCGCAGTTCTTCTGTGATGGCACAACTTTTAGTGCGCTGCCCTCGAATCAGTCCTACCGTCCCTTGGTTTCCAGTTTTCTGGCGATTAGCTATGCCCTGGCCGGAGGGCTGAAACCTTTCTGGTTTCACCTCCCGATCTTTGCGTTGTTCCTTGTTCAAATCTTATTGCTCGGATATGTCCTTGGTCAACTCCTCGATCGGTTTGCGGCCAACCCGGCGAACAAGTGGATCGCGTCGATTGCCGCATGCTGGTACGGCGTGCATCCCGCCAATGCTGACACGGTTAATTACATCATTGCTTGCTCTGATGTCATCTCCACAACCGGTATCGTCGCGTCGTTTGCGGTATACTTTGCCTTTCCACGTGCACGGCGCCACCTTCTTTATGTTCTGCCCGCGGCGCTGGCAGTTTTAGCCAAGCCGCCGGCGGCCGTGTTTCCCATTCTGTTCGCAGCTTATCACTTTTTGATCCCGGGTGCCAAAACCGAGGGGGCGGGGAACGAGAAGCGTTCCTTGGATTACCTCATCAAGATCGCACCACCCTTCCTGGCTTGTGGCGCCGCGCTGTTGCTCGTTCAATTCATGACACCGTCGCATTGGTCCTCTGGCGCGGGAAACGGCTGGCGGTATGTGATTACGCAACCCTACGCAGCGCTGCTCTATTTCCAGACCTTCCTGTGGCCAAGCGGCCTTTCCGCGGACTACGATTTGGTTCCTTTCCAAACGATCTGGGATCCGCGCTTTCTCACCGGGTTCGGGTTTGCCATGCTTTTCACCGGCTCCGCCGTCGCCGCCTCAATCTACAGGCGAACGCGTGTGATCGGATTTGGACTCTTGTGGTTCATCGTCGGCCTGCTGCCGACTTCGCTTCTTCCGATGGCGGAAGTGATGAACGACCATCGGACCTTCCTGCCCTATATCGGCTTGATCATAGCCGCTGCCGCTCTTGCTTCTTTGATTATCGAGAAGCGTGAGACTTACCACCAATCTGTTATGATCGCGGGCAGCTTTGCCCTGGCTCTTTTCCTCTGCGGGAACGCGTATGCCACGAATCAGCGAAACAAGGTATGGAAGAATGAGGAATCTCTTTGGCACGATGTCGTTGTCAAAAGCCCGTGCAATTCACGGGGACTGATGAATTACGGAAACGTTTTGATGAAAAAAGGCGATTATGCTGGCGCGCTAGGTTACTTTCGGCGCGCGCAGGCAATCGCGCCTCGCTACGGGATTTTATTTATCAATATCGCGATTGCCGAAGGAGCAAACGGTCAGTCAGCGCAAGCGGAGCGCGATTTTTGGAAGGCGCTCATTTGGGCGCCGGAAAGCCCTGATTCCCATACCTACTATGCTGCATGGCTACTAGAGCATTACCGTCCAGCGGAGGCATTGGACCTGGCGACCCGAGCCGTGGAACTGGCGCCGGCGGATATCATGGCGCGTGATCTTCTCCTTGAGGCCCAGATGGCGGCCAGTCGTCCGCCCACCGCGGAATTCTACCTAAACCAGAGTCTCGAATATTATCAGGTAGAACGGTTTGGCGATTCGATCGTCTCATGCAAGGCAGCGCTCGCCCTCAAAGCTAACTATGCCGAGGCGTGGAATAATATCGGCGCAGCTTACAACCGGCTCAGCCAATATGATCAGGCGGCGGAAGCCTGTAAAAAGGCGTTACGTCTCAAGCCGGGTTACGAACTGGCGGCGAATAATCTTCGCTTTGCGCAGCAACGGTTGCCTGCCGGGCCAGCGAAATAGACCGGGACGCGCCTGAGTAAAGCTGACCTGCCTCCGCGTTTACCGCGGGGCGAAGTCCGTACTTCCCGCGACGAGGCAGGCACTCGACCCGCTTCATTGCACTTGCGGAATGAAGATTCTCATCGCCGAGGACGACGCCATTACCCGCCTATTGCTCAGCTCCGCGCTGACGAAACTCGGACACGACGTGCTTGGAGCCAGCAATGGCCGCGAAGCCTGGAACGCATGGGAGGGCGGCGAGTTCTCGTTTATCATCTCGGACTGGATGATGCCCGATCTCGACGGGTTGGAGTTCTGTCGCCGCATCCGAGCGGAGCGGCGGGCAGACTACACCTACATCATTCTGCTCACTTCACGGGCCGGGAAGACGAACTATCTCGAGGCCATGACTGCCGGGGCCGACGATTTCATAACGAAGCCATTTGAAAAGGACTCACTGGCGGCACGAGTGCGCGTGGCCGAGCGCATCCTTGGGCTACACGCGAGTTTGCGCACGGCAAATACCGATCTGGAACGCCGCGTCCGTGACCGCACGGCCGAGCTCGAAACGGCTCTTCAAGTAAAGGGTGAGTTTCTCTCCCGTGCCAGTCACGAGCTGCGCACGCCAATGAATCACGTGCTCGGTTTCGCGCAGCTGCTGCAAAGGGACGCGCTCGACCACAATCAGGCAAAGAACGTGAAGCATATAATCACCAGCGGGCACCACTTGCTTCAACTGATCGATCGCATCCTGGCGGTTTCGAAATCCCAGCCCGACACCCTGAGCTTTTCGCCGCCAGGACCGAGGCGGGAGTTACGGCCAGGGGAGTTGAATGGCCTTGAGCAAGGGGATTTCGCCATGACGACTGAGAGAGTCGGTTCAGCAACAGGAGAATCATCCGGCCCGGAAAGAAGGTGGCTCGAATGAAAGCTCCTCTTCCAGCCAACGAAACAGAACGGTTGAAGGCATTACGCAGGTATGAAATTCTCGATAGCGATTCGGAACAGGACTTCGACGACATAGCTCTTCTGGCTTCGCACATTTGCGGGACCCCGATCGCGTTGATCAGTCTGGTGGACGAGGACCGGCAATGGTTCAAATCCAAGATCGGCCTCGCGGCGAGCGAAACGCCTCGCGATATCGCCTTCTGTGCGCACGGCATCCTGCAACCGGATTTCTTCGAAGTGGAAGATGCGCTCACCGACGAGAGGTTCGCCAGCAATCCGTTGGTTACAGGTGATCCAAAGATTCGGTTCTACGCCGGCGCGCCGCTCGTTACGCCGGCCGGCCACGTCCTTGGAATGCTCTGCGTGAACGATCGCGTTCCGCGCGAACTGAATCCGGCACAGAAAGCCGCCCTGCAGGCTCTCAGTCGCCAGGTGGTCGCGCAGATGGAATTGCGGCGCAGCCTCACGGAACTACGGGAAAGCGAAGAGGCGATGCGGGAAAGTGAGAATCGCTTTTCCGATGCATTCGAGCACGCTCCAATCGGCGTGGGTCTGGCCTCGCTCGAGGGCCGGTGGCTCCAGGCCAATCCGGCGCTGTGTGATCTGCTCGGCTATTCCGAGGCGGAGCTGCTCCTGCTCACGTTCCAGGAGATGACCCATCCCGATGATCTTGCGGCCGATCTCGAGAACGCAGGCCGGATGTTCGCCGGCGAGTTCCATTCCTATCGAAGTGAAAAGCGTTACCTCCACGCCCGCGGACACCTCGTCACGGTGTTGTTGAATGTCACGCTCGTTCGCGATGATGAAGGCGACCCCCGCTACTTCGTCGCCCAGATTCAAGACATCACCGATCGCAAGCGGACTGAGGAAGCGCTGCGAGTGAGCGACGAACGATTACGAGCCGCACTCTCGGCCTCCGGCACCGGAACTTTCCGGTGGGATTTCCGCAGCAACGAAGTGAGCTGGGATGATTCGCTGGATGCTCTCTTCGGCTTGCCTCCAGGACGCACAGTCCGTTCGCTGGATACATTCATCGCGGCGGTGCATCCCGATGATCGTTCTGGCGTGATCGAAGGCTGTGAGCGTTGCGCGCGGGAGGGGGCAGATTTCGCAATGGAGTTCCGAGTCCTATGGCCCGATGGCAGCCTTCACTGGCTGGAGGACAAGGGAAAGACCTTTTTCGACGCCGCCGGCCAGCCGCTCTACATGACCGGTGCCTGCGTCGACATCACAGCACGCAAGCAGTCCGAAGCCGCGCTTAAGAAAAGCGAACTGCGGTATCACTCCCTGTTCGAGAACATGCTGGAAGGCTACGCTTATTGCCGGACGCAGTTTGAGCAGGGTGAATTGCGGGATTTTACTTACCTTGAAGTCAACGGCGCTTTCGAACGATTGACCGGCTTGACGGATGTCGTTGGGAAGAAAGTCAGTGACCTCATTCCGAAGATTCAAGACAACCGGGAGGTTTTCGAGGTGTACAACCGGGTGGCATTGACCGGCCAGCCGGAGAAATTCGAGAACCTACGTGGAAGGTTTGGACATCTGGCTTGCCATCACGGTCTATAGTTCAGAGCGGGAGCATTTCGTAGCGGTCTTCGACAACATCACCAAGCGCAAATTAGCCGAGGAGGCATTGCGAACGAGTGCAGCGGAATTCCGCACCTTGGGGGAAGCCATGCCGCAGATGGTTTGGATTACGCGACCGGATGGTTGGAGCACTTACTTTAACCAACAATGGGTGGATTACACAGGGCTCACCCTCGAGGAGACTTTGGGGCACGGTTGGAACAAGCCGTTTCATCCCGACGACCAACAGCGCGCTTGGGACGCCTGGAAGCACGCGACCGCAACGATCGGAATTTATTCGATCGAATGCCGCCTGCGCCGCGCGGATGGCATTTATCGCTGGTGGTTGATCCGAGGCGTGCCCCTACAGGACGCCGCCGGCCACATCCTTAAATGGGTTGGCACCTGCACCGACATTGATGACCTTAAGGTGGCGGAACTGGAAATCTCCCGCACCAACGAGGCGTTGGATGCGAGCAAGCGCTTCGCCGAGAGCATCGCGGAGAACTCGACAAGCATCATCTACCTCTTCGATCTGGAAACCCGCCGGAACGCTTACACCAACCGCAGCGCCGCGGAGATGCTCGGCTATTCGTCGGCGCAAATTCTCGAAATGGGCGACCGTTTCCTGCCGAGGGTCATTCATCCTGATGACTTGCCGCGCTTGACGCAGACCCACACCCAGCTGGCCGCAGGACCCAATGGGCGCGTCCTCGAATACGAGTATCGGATAAAGCACGCCAGCGGCGAATGGCGCTGGCTCTGGGTTCGCGAAACCGTCTTCAGCCGCCGGCCAGATGGCGCCGCCTGGCAGATTATGGGTACGGCGCAGGACGTTTCCGAGCGAAAACGCGTCGAAGAGGAACTGTCGCTCAGCCGATTGCGGCTGGCGGAAGCGCAGCACATCGCTCAGGTGGGGAGTTGGGAGTGGGATGTGAAGACGGATGCGCTGACGTGGTCGGATGAAAAATTTCGCCTCTTCGGTTTTGCGCCCAACGCCTGCTGCGTGACCCGCGAGTTTCAGCTCAGTTGCGTTCATCCGGAAGACCGGCCAGCGGCATCGGCCTGGATTTCGAGCGCTTTCGCCACCGGAGCGCCCACCCATGCCGATTTCCGGATCGTCCGTCCGGATGCCGAGGTGCGTGTGATGCACACCCGCGCGAGCGGGGTATTCGATGAAAACGGCGCGCTCATCCGCCTCCTCGGCACTTCGCAGGATATCACCGAGCGGACGCAAGCGGAGAAGGCGCTGCGCGAGGCAGAAGAAAAATACCGTTCTATCTTCGAAAACGGAGTGGAAGGAATTTACCAGACGACGCCGGAAGGGAAATTCCTCGCCATTAACCCCGCGGCGGCGCGAATCCTGGGATTCTCTTCTCCGGAGCAAGTCATGGGAGAGTCCAGTGCCCGGAGGAGTTACGGCTACGTCGACCCGAAGCGTCTGGGCGACTTCATCCGCCTGGTCGAAGAGCATGAGATTGTGAATGGGTTTGAGTCCGAAATTTATCGTCCGAACGGCAGCAGAGTTTGGGTTTCGGAAAATGTACGGACGGTTCGTGGAAGCAGCGACGAGGTGCTTTACTACGAGGGGACTCTTCAGGATATCAGCGGGCGCAAGCGGGAAGAGGACGAGCGCCAGGTCATATCTGAAATCCTGCAAGGCGTCACTAGCACAAGCAATCTGGACGAGTTGCTCGCCCTCGCCCACCGCTCCATCGGCAAACTTCTTCACGCCGAAAACTGCTTTGTCGCCTTGCATGATACCAAAAGCGATCTGATCCATTTCGAGTTCTGGGTCGACAAGTTTGACCCCATCCCGCCGCCGCAGCGCGCCGGCCAGGGCCACGTCAGAACCAACTCCATTCTGCGCAGCGGCAAACCTCTCGTGCTCACGAAAGAACTCGAGGCACGGCTGTGCGCACAAGGCGCCATCGCCAAGACCGGTTCGGCGGCGGCTTCCTGGATGGGCGTGCCCTTGCGGACTCCTACGCGCACTATCGGCGTCCTGGCGGTGCAGCATTACGAAAAGGAAGGCGCCTACAGCGAGCGCGACCTGGCGTTTCTCTCCACCGTTGGAGATCAGATCGCTTTGGCCATCGAGCGAAAGCGCGCCGAAGTCGAACTCCGCCTGTCTAAGGAGACGGCCGAAGCTGCCAATCGCGCCAAGAGCGAATTTCTCGCGAACATGAGCCACGAAATTCGCACGCCCATGAATGGCGTAATCGGCATGACAGGGTTGTTGCTCGATACGCTGTTGACCCCGCAACAGAAGGCATTTGCCGAGACGATCCAGCTCAGCGGTGAGGCGCTCCTTACGATCGTGAACGACATCCTGGATTTCTCGAAGATCGAAGCTGGGAAATTGGAATTGGAGATTGCCAATTTCGACCTGGCGCAGGTGGTCCGGGGAACAGTGGAGCTTCTCAAGGATACGGCAAAGTCCAAGGGCCTGGAGTTGTCCGCGTCCATCGACGCGGAGGTGCCGACAGAGTTGCGAGGCGACGGCGGCCGGCTTCGGCAGGTGCTTATTAATCTAATCGGGAACGCGCTTAAGTTCACGCCCGACGGCGGAGTGAAGCTGCATATCTCGGTCGATCGACAGACAGGTCAGATGGCGTCCCTCCGTTTTCGCGTGACCGACACAGGAATCGGTATCGACCCCGAAACCCAGGCCAAACTTTTTCAGGCATTCACTCAGGCCGACAGCTCCACGACGCGACGTTACGGAGGCACGGGACTCGGGTTGGCGATCTGCAAACAGTTGGTGGAGAAAATGAACGGAGAGATCGGGGTGGAAAGTGCCGCTGGCGTGGGTTCCACCTTTTGGTTCACCGTGGAATTGCCAAGGCAGGTGAACGGGGCCCTGCGAATTGCTCCGTCCGGAACACAGGACATAAACCGAGGGGAAAGCGTGGCCAACTCTAATAATAGAGATGGGCTGGGCCTGCGCCTGTTGATCGCCGAGGACAACGCCGTTAATCAGCGTGTCGCCATGGCCCAACTGAAGAAGCTTGGGTTCGCGGCGGAGTGTGTCTCTACCGGCCTGGAGGTGTTGGAAGCGCTCGAACGCATCCGGTACGACATTATCTTGATGGATTGCCAGATGCCGGAGATGGATGGTTATGAGACGACCAGGCAAGTGCGGAGCGGTGGAGGCCACCAGCCTTATATCATCGCGCTGACCTCCAATGCGATGCAAGACGACCGGGAGTTGTGCCTCGCCACAGGAATGGACGGCTGCATTAGCAAGCCAATGCGGATCGGCGACCTGAACGCGGCGCTCAACGAAGCGGCAACCTATGCCGCAAGACCGCATCGCGAGGGCCAAGTGCAACACCCACCGCTGGGACGGGCGCAGGATGCCACAGCGGTC
This sequence comes from uncultured Verrucomicrobiae bacterium, assembly GCA_963850015.1. GTDB lineage: Bacteria > Verrucomicrobiota > Verrucomicrobiia > Chthoniobacterales > UBA10450 > AV80. The sequence goes on along the minus strand of CAWKJF010000002.1, from coordinate 2,060,523 downwards.
GTCGGTCTCTTGGACTCAAAACAGTCCGAATCCGAGTTTCACCCGCCGCGATCGTTCGTCGGACAAAATAAATCGGGCTTGTGATGGCCAAGTCAACAGAGGCACTGATGTCCCAGAAGGGGACAGATGAGACTAACGTTACTCTGCCCAGTTCCCTGGCATATCTACCGCGGGTCACGTCGCTCCTGGCTTTCTGCGTTGCTTCGGCCTGCTTTGCAGCATGGGTAGTCGATTATCGCCCAGCGGCATGCGTGATGAATCCTCTGAGCGCTATTGGTATCATGCTCGCGTGTGCCGCGCTGTGGTTCTCTAGTTGTCGTCCAGCGGGGAGCCCGGCCGTCTGGCTCGGGCGATCGTTTTGCTATCTTCTATTTTTAGTTGGGCTTGCCAAACTAGCCCATCTTCAATTTCGTTTTTCTCCAGGTCCGGATGGTCTGCTTTTTTCTGACCGTCCCTATATTGATTCAACTGAAATGGCGGGCAACACCGCCGTCGCTTTCGTGCTTTTGGGAACGGCTCTTGCCCTTCTCGATCTCCGCTGGAAAAAACCGCCCCTGAGCCAGGCCCTCTGTCTGGTAACGTTTTTTCCCACGCTTCTGGTGGTGACGTCTTATTGCTACGGGGTTACTTGGTTTTATGCGCAGGATCCTGGATCCTCCGTCGCTCCTTTCGTCTCCATTTGTCTCGTTCTCCTGTCCCTTGGCGGTTTTTTCGCCCGACCCCAATTGCACCTTTGCCGGATCTTTGCCGCCAATGACATCCGCGGAATCATGTTGCGGCGCCTGATCCCTCTGGCTTTCGTTCTGAGTTTTCTCGTCGGGTGGCTGCGACTCCAGGGGGAGCAAGCTGGAATTCTCGGGCTACGAGCGTCCACTGCTATCTTTTCGGTCATCCTTTCGGCGCTTTTCTGTGCGGCTCTGGCGTGGAGCTTGGTTTCGATTTTGCGGCTGGAGCGTTCCCGCGAGGAGGAGCGGCGTGCGGCTCTCCTTAAAGCGATGGAAGCGGCCGAAGCAGCCAATCGCGCCAAAAGCGAATTCCTCGCGAACATGAGCCACGAAATTCGCACGCCCATGAATGGCGTAATCGGCATGACGGGCTTGTTGCTCGATACCTCTCTGAGTAAAGAGCAGCAGAAATTCGTTGAGATAATTCAGCTTAGCGGTGAAGCACTCCTTACTATCGTAAATGACATTCTAGACTTCTCGAAGATCGAAGCCGGGAAGCTGGAATTGGCGATTGTCGATCTGGATCTGGCGCAGGTGGTGCGGGGGACGGTGGAACTTCTCAGGGAAGCAACGAAAGCCAAAGGCCTCGAATTACACGCGTCGATCGACGCGGATGTGCCGACCGAATTGCGGGGCGACAGTGGCCGGATCCGGCAGGTGCTGATCAATTTGATCGGCAATGCGATTAAGTTCACGCCCCGGGGTGAAGTAAGACTGCATATCTCGGTCGATCGACAAACCAGGGCGACGGTGTCGCTTCGCGTTCGCATCAGTGACACGGGTATTGGCATCGACCCCAAAACGCAGGCCAGGCTTTTCCAGGCGTTCACTCAGGCGGATGGCTCAACGACCCGTCGCTACGGAGGAACGGGACTCGGGTTGGCAATCTCCAAACAACTGGTGGAACAGATGCGCGGAGATATCGGGATCGAGAGTGCGTCCGGAACAGGCTCTACCTTTTGGTTTACTCTTGAATTGGCCAGGCAATCCAAAGAGGCCGTTCGGACCGCGCCGGAAGAACTAAGAGTCATGCACGCAGTTCAACTATAATTCTAATGCCGCTCGAAACTGAAGTCCGCACGGTGAACCAGCTGACGCCCCGGTTCTGCATGAAGGTGACCCGCTTCACCAGTCTGCTCGCGATCGTCATTGGACTTTCCGTCCTTGTTGGCTGGCTGTTTGATTTTCGCCCGTTGATGACGGTGCTCCCCGGTTTCGTGGCGATGAAGCCGAACACAGCCATAGGCCTTTGCTTCTCCGGTCTGAGCCTTTTTCTATTCGCCTGCCCGGTGCATGGAGGAAACCGCTTACCGAGAACGCTGGCTGGGACGCTTGCGGGAGCAGTTGCGATCATAGGAGCGGTTACGCTGGCGGAATACATCGTCGGCTTCAATGTCGGGTTCGATGAATTGATCTTTCGCGATTTTGTTGACAACGCCACGGCTTCATATCCTCCAGGGCGAATGGCGCCAGTCACCGCCTTCAACTTCGTCTGTCTCGGGGTCGCGCTGGTCCTGCTTCATTTTCCGAGGAGGACTAGATGGACGCATCTGCTTACCGGCTGCGCGGGGCTGACTTCCTTGCTGGCAATTGTCGGATATTTCTACGGGGTCACCTCGCTAGTTATGTCGGGCAGCTTCACTGCCGTCGCACTACATACGGCAATTTCTTTCCTGGCGCTCTCCACCGGAATTTTTTGCGCAACCAGCCACGTCGGGTTCATGCGGGTGATTACTGCTTCCGGAACCAGTGGAACTCTGGTGCGCAGGTACGGATTGGCCGCTATTGTCTCGCCTTTTCTGGTTGGTTGGCTGCGCGTCCAAGGTGGACATCAGGGCTGGTACGGAATGGAGTTGGGCGCAGCGATTTTTGCGATAACGAGCGCAGCGATCTTTGCCACCCTCGCCTGGATCGGGGCAGCCTCTCTTCGAACCGCCGAGCGGAAACAAACCATAGTGCAGGAAAAGCTTCGTCTGGCGCATTTCGATCTGGAACAACGGGTGATCGAGCGGACGTCGGAGCTGGCTGAAGCGCACGCGGGGTTGCAGGCGCAAATACTGGAACGCGCCCGCGCCGAATACGACAACCAGCAAATCATGGATCACTCGCTGGACGTGATTTGCACCATCGATGCTCAAGGCAAATTCCTCCAGGTGAACCGGGCCTGCCAAGCCATATGGGGTTATGCGCCGGAGGAGTTAGTCGGACGGCCATTCATCGAAATGGTTCACCCCGCCGACCGGGAGAGGACCTTGGCGGTCGATGCCTCCATCATGGGAGGCGAGGCCGAGAACGGTTTTGAGAATCGATACCTGCGCCGGGACGGATCCGTGGTGCCGATGGTATGGACCGCGAACTGGTCGGACGAACACCAGACTAACTTTTGCGTGGCGCGCGACATAACTGCGCGCAAGAAGATGGAGAGCGAACTGCTCCGCGCCAAAGAGATCGCCGAAGCCGCGACCAGGGCGAAAGGAGATTTCCTGGCCAACATGAGCCACGAAATCCGGACGCCGATGAACGGGGTGATAGGTATGACGGCATTGTTGCTCGACACGCCTTTGACTGGAGAGCAGAACGAAATTGCTGACACGATCCGAACCAGTGCTGATGCACTCCTCACGATCATCAACGACATCCTGGATTTTTCGAAGATCGAAGCCGGAAAACTGGAACTGGAGATGATCGATATCGACCTGGCCGACCTGGTTCGCGGAACTTTGGAACTTCTGAGAGAAATTGCCAAATCCAAGGGCTTGGAATTGCGGGCGTCCATTCACGGGGAAGTGCCGACAAAATTGCGCGGCGACGGTGGCCGGCTCCGGCAGGTGCTGATTAATTTGATTGGCAACGCGATTAAGTTCACCCCTGATGGAGGGGTAACGCTGCACGTTTCGGTCGATCGGGTGACCCGCGAGAACCGCTTGCCTCCGATTTCGTGTCACCGACACGGGCATTGGCATCAACGTGGAAACGCAGGCCAAACTCTTTCAAGCATTTGCTCAGGCTGATGGCTCGATAACTCGGCGTTACGGCGGAACCGGACTCGGCCTCGCCATCTGCAAACAACTGGTGGAGAAAATGCACGGAGACATTGGAGTGGAGAGTTCGCCTGGGGCAGGCTCCACCTTTTGGTTTACGGCGAAATTGCCGAAGCAGGGAAACGACGTTTCCCGAATCGTTCCACCCGAGACAAAGGTCACCAAGCAAGGCGAAAACGGGGCCGCCTCCAGCCAGAAAGCCGGCCGTGGACCGGGCCTGCGCGTGTTGATCGCCGAGGACAACGCCGTGAATCAGCACATCGCTATGGCTCAACTGAAGAAGCTTGGTTTCGTGGCCGAAAGTGTCTCTAACGGCCGGGAGGTGTTGGAGGCGCTCGGTCGCATCCCGTACGACATCATCTTAATGGATTGCCAAATGCCCGAGCTTGACGGTTATGAGACGACCAGGGAAGTACGCAGCCGAAACGGCCATCAACCCTATATCATCGCCATGACCGCCAATGCGATGCAAGGCGACCGGGAATTGTGCCTGGCTGCCGGGATGAACGATTACATAACAAAGCCCGTACGGAGCGCAGCACTCCAGGCCGCTTTGGAGAAACAGGCTCAAAACGAGGTAACGGATTCGTCCACCAAACCCGAGTTGGCTGGCGCTTATCCCGAGTCTGCTTCCACTGGTTTGGGGCCTTTTCCGTCGGGAGAGGTGCTCCTGGGTATTAAGCGGTAGCGCGAAATCGTCAGGACGAGCCGCGCGCTCATGCTCTAAGCTTCGAGATTCGCTCACCGCGCAATGCCGTTGCAAAATTAGCCACCTTTTCAGACGCCGCTTACGTCACGCGTGCGGCGGCGCCGAATTCTTCTGCGTAGTACCCGCACCTTGAAGCGCGTAAGGGCCGCGCAGGTTCCCGGTATGGGGCTGGCTTGTAGCTAAGCGAGTTTCTTCACGGATTTTTCAGGTCACACGACTGTCACCCGAAAAGTGTGTGAGTTGCTCGATCGATCAAACTGAAAGCAGTGTCATGAACACCTTCACCCATAGCCCGACCACCAAATCTCGAGCTGTCGGGATAGTCCAAAAGACGCGAAATATGGTCACGTCACGCTTCGCGGTCGTTGCCGTCGCCTGTTTCGTGTTCTGCGACGCGCGATTTATTTTTGCTCAGGGCGGACCGCCAATGATGACAGACGACCCGGGTACGCCAGGGAATCAACATTGGGAAATCAATGTAGCGGGCGCGATGGAGCGGACTTCGGGAGAAAATCTTGGCGAACTCCCGGCGCTCGACATTAACTACGGAGCCGGCGATCACGTTCAATTGAAGTTGGAAGGCGCATGGCTCCTCCGGGAGCAGGGCGGTAGCGGAACGAAGAGCGGTCCTGGTAACGCTGCGGCCGGCGTCAAGTGGCGCTTTCTGGATGAAAAAAGGAACGGCGTCTCGATGTCAATCTATCCGCAGGTCGAATGGAACATGGCGTCTTCTTCTGTCCGTCGCGATTTGGTGGAACGCGGAACGCATCTGATCTTTCCGGCGCAGATTGCGCGAGCCATTGGTCCGTTCGAAGTCGCGGCCGAGGCCGGTTACGTCGTTGGAATCAATGCCGCGGATGAATGGATACTTGGCATCGTCGGCGCCTGGCCTGTAAACGATAGGTTCGAAATCCTGGCGGAACTGCATTCCGATTTGCCGGCTGACTTTAGTTCCCGCCAATTGACCGCGAATTTCGGCACGCGGATTAAACTCACAGGACATATCGCACTGCTGGCGAGCGCTGGGCACGACCTCCTAAGCCAGGACGACGAACATCGCAGCATTCTTGGTTACCTGGGATTCCAGTTCACTTTCTAAGAGCAGCAATATGAAGATTAGAACAAGAATCCTTTGGACGTTGTTGGGGATGTCCTTGCTCGTGGCTCTGGTGGGTGCGCTCGCGGTGAACCGACAGTACGCGGCTGCGATGATCAGCGCCACCAAGGAGGCCGAGGAGGTCGCCCGGGTGGTCAGTTTTCTCTTCGCGTCGGACTCAAAGAAACTTTCGACGTCTGCCCAGGAAATCATGGCCAGGCTGCATGAGACGCAGGGCCGGGATGTGGTTTTATTGGACACCAACAAACTGGTCTTTGCCGACGCAGATCCATCCGAAGTCGGCCACCCTTTCACTCAAGACCCAGGCGGCGAAGTCGCAGCTACGATAAGGGACCGGCAGGTGCGCACCTTTGTCGAGGCTGGTGAGAAACACCCGGACGGCATCATGCAAGTCGTTGTGCCCGTCGAAGGGGAGTCCGGACAAGTAATCGGCGCTGTAATTATGGAGTACACGCCTCTCTATGAGGAGTTAATGCGCCTGACGCGGCGCTCAATCTACCAGGTGGGTTTGGCGGGATTAGGCAGCGTCATCATAGCGCTGCTCATAGCCTATTACATGGGCCGCTCGATTGCGAAACCGCTCCAACAGTTGACGGTTTTGGCGACGGGATTTGCTGATGGCCGCACGGACTTATTGATGCCGGCACCGCGGAAGGATGAGATTGGTGAATTAGCTACGGCCTTCAATAACATGGTGCAGAAGCGCCGGGAGGCCGAAGACGAACTGCGGCGGGTGCACGACCAACTCGAAGCGCGAGTGGTGGCGAGAACCGCTGAACTGCAAACCGCCATGGAAGCCGCCGAAGTTGCCAGCCGGACGAAGAGTGAATTCCTCTCGAACATGAGTCACGAGATTCGAACTCCAATGAATGGCATTATTGGCATGACCGAACTGGTGCTGGAAACAGAACTCGACCGCGAACAGCGCGAATATCTAGGCATGGCCAAGAGCTCGGCGCTCTCTCTGCTCAGTTTAATCAACGATATCCTCGATTTTTCCAAGATCGAGGCGGGCAAGCTCGAGCTGGAAGCGATCAGCTTCAGCCTGCGCGATTGCCTCAGCGCGGTGCTCAAGCCGCTTGGAATGCGAGCGGACAAAAAGGGACTCGAATTGACGGCGGACATCTCCTCGGTGGTGCCCGATCATCTGATCGGCGACCCGATGCGGCTGCGTCAGATCCTTATTAATCTGACAGACAACGCGATAAAGTTCACCGAGCGCGGGGACGTAACGGTGGGTGTCACGGTAGAGTCTGCGACAGACGACGAGCACTGCCTGCACTTCATGGTCGAAGATACCGGCGTGGGCATTCCGGAGGAAAAGCGCGCACTGATTTTCGAAGCGTTCGCACAGGGGGACGGCGCCACCACACGAACCTATGGGGGCACTGGGCTCGGACTTGCCATCGCCTCGCAGATCGTGCGGTATATGGGGGGGCGTATCTGGGTCGAGAGCACGGTGGGCGAAGGAACAACGTTCCACTTCACCGCACGGATGCCGGTGCGGCACACGCCCGCGCCGAACGTCCGGCACGTCGATGCCAGCGAGCTCGAAGGCCTGCGCGTTCTCGTGGTGGACGACAACGCGGTGAATCGCCGCATCCTGCGCGAGATGCTCCTGCACTGGCGGATGCAGCCCTCCGTCGTTGCTTCCGGCGCGGCGGCGATCGTGGAGATGCTGCGAGCGGCCCATGCGGGAATGCCGTTCCCACTTGTGATTCTCGATGGGATGATGCCCGAAATGGATGGCTTCATGGTGGTGGAGAAAATTCGCGAACACGCGGAGCTCTCCGGCGCGACGGTGATGATGCTCTCCTCGGCGATGCCCGCCGGCGCGATCGCGCGCTGCGGCGAACTTGGGGTAGCGAGCTACCTGACCAAACCGGTGACCCAGGCTGAGTTGATCGACGCAATCCTCATCGCGCTAGGCGTTGCGGGTAAGATAATGCCGATGCCCTCAGCGGGCGTAGCACCGGTCACCGTCCCGACCCCAATCGGCCTGCGCATCCTGATCGCCGAGGACAACGTGATCAACCGTGCCGTCGCTACGGGTATCCTCGAAAAACACGGCCATTCGCTGGTCCACGCCGATAACGGGCGCGAAGCAGTAGCTGCCGTCGCGCAGGAGACTTTCGACCTCATCCTGATGGATGTGCAAATGCCGGAAATGGACGGCTTCGAAGCGACCGGACGTATTCGTGAAATGGAAAAGGCAGCCGGCCGCCATACGCGGATTGTAGCGATGACCGCGCATGCCATGGCCGGCGACAGGGAGCGTTGCCTGGCGGCCGGAATGGACGACTACGTTTCCAAGCCACTGCGCAAAGAAGATCTTCTTCGGGTGCTGGACGGCGCAGGTGTTCAGGCGAATAAGGACGCGGGCAACGGAGCGCATCCTTACGACCGCGAGCAATTGCTCGGGCAATGCGACGGTGACGAGGAGTTGATGAGAGAGCTGGTTGCAATCTTTCACGATAACACTCCCCCAATCGTCCATGCGATCGGTGAAGCTGTGGAGAAATGCGATGGACCGGCGCTGGCGGCGCAGGCCCATAAACTGATGAGTTCGCTCGGGGCTTTCGGGGCGGGAACGGCGCAGACTTTGGCGTTGCGTCTGGAGAAGCACGGCCAGGAAAACAGTTTTGGCGGAGCAAAGGAAAGGTTCACAGAACTTGAACGAGAAACTGATAAAATTTACGCTGCCCTCGTTTGATCAACACCGATTGTCGGCAGAATTCCACTCGAAAGCGCGAATTTTAGTGGCCGAGGACGATCCGGTGTCACGCACGCTCATTTCGAGTCGTCTGGAGAGATAGGGTTACAACGTCGTGGTCACGAGCGATGGCAGTCCTGCGCGGACGCGACGCCCCATCTCTGGCGATCCTCGATTGGTCAATGCCTGGAATGGACGGCCTTGAGATCTGCCGCTGTCTCCGCGAAGAGGTCGAATAAGCTTCGGATTCCACCCTTAATTACGTTGAGAACGCTGCCGCGGCGGCGAGAGGGTCCTGACCTCAATTTACCCATTCGGAGAGTTCCCTCTACGTAGTATCCGCCTGCCAAGCTGCGTAACGACCCGTTATGCGCGGGTATGGCGAGAGCTTTAACTAGCCGGGAGCTCAGGATCTCCCGTCGATCAGTGAAGGGAAATTGGGCTTTGAATCGACAAAAGCACAATGAATAACTCATCCCAACAGCGACCCTTTCGCTGCGACTCGGGCCAGGCGCACGTTCGATTCGGCTTGCTCGTAGCAGGATCACTGGCCTGGCTTCTCGTCTCACCACTTTCGATCGCGCAGGATGCGGTCGCAACATCGACCAATAAACTGGCGGACCTAAGTCTTGAGGAGCTGATGAACGTGGCGGTGACTAGCGTATCCAAGAAGGAAACAAAACTGAACGACTCCCCCGCGGCGATCTCGGTCATCACTCAGGATGATATTCTGCGGCTCGGAATTTCGACCATACCAGACGCGCTGAGGTTGGTCCCAGGTTTAAATGTCGCTCAAATCGATAGCAATCATTGGGCTATTAGTTCGCGAGGTTTTAACGGCCAGTACGCGAACAAGCTTCTCGTAATGATAGATGGGCGGAGCGTCTACACGCCAGCCTTTGGCGGAGTTTACTGGAACGCACAGGACGCGATGTTCGAGGATCTCGACCGTATCGAAGTCATCCGTGGTCCGGGCGCGTCGCTTTGGGGCGCGAATGCGGTCAATGGCGTAATCAACATCATCAGCAAGAACTCCAAAGATACCCAGGGTATTTTGGCGTCCACTACCTTCGGGACAGACGATCAGCCTTCGGTGAGTATTCGTTACGGAGGGCAAATCGCCCCCCATCTCACCTACCGTGCCTATGTGAAGTATTTCAACCGTCAAGGCTTGGTCGATTCCCAAGGGAGCGATGCTCCCGACGAGTGGAGCTCGATTCGTTCTGGTTTTCGAACTGATTGGGAACCTTCCTCGAGCGATCTGGTGACCCTCCAAGGCGACTATTACTATGCTAACACGCGAGAAAGCGTGGATTTGCCGTCGTTAGTCCCTCCTTTCTCAAGAGCGGTGGAGGCGAATGAGTTTAGTCGTGGGGCCAACATCCTGGGTCGCTGGAAACGCGATTTTTCAGATACTTCTCATTTTTCCGTCCAGGCGTACTTCGATTACTTCCGGGAGGAGCAGGGTCTAACGATAGAATCGCGCAAGACAGCCGACATCCAATTGGAGCACCGCTTGCCGTTATTTGGCTGGAACGACGTCCTCTGGGGGTTGGAATACCGCTTCAGCACAGACCAATTTAATGCCACGCCTATCGTGGTCTGGACTCCTTCCAGTCGCGACATCAATCTCTTTACCGCGTTCATCCAGGATGAGGTCGTCCTGGTCCCGGATCGTCTGCGAGTAACGCTCGGTTCCAAGTTCGAGCACAACGACTTTACCGGATTCGAAATTCAACCGAGCGGCCGATTGCTTTGGACCCCAGCGACGAACCAAAGCATCTGGACTTCAATCTCCCGCGCTGTCAGCACTCCGGGCCGGGTTCAAACCCAAGGGCGTGTGAACACGATACCGTTCCAGCCCTCGCCCTTCAGCCCGGTTATCCTGCCTGCCATCCTGGGAAACCGGGACCTCCTTTCAGAAACACTCATCGCCTACGAGTTAGGTTATCGGGTTGAACCTACCCGCAATCTTTCCTTCGACATGACTGCCTTCTATAATGTCTATGACGGCATCCAAACTCCGGTGGCCGGCATGCCTGGCTTTGAGTTTGCTCCGGAGCCGCACATTGTCATCCCGCTCGCGTGGCAGAATGCTCTTTCCGGCCAGGGCTACGGAACGGAGTTATCGGTGCAATGGAAACCGCTGGATTCTTGGCGGCTTATCACGAGTTATAGCTGGCTTCAGATGCACTTGAGTCCAGTCAACACGGTCCAAGACGCCAGTCCGGAGCATCAACTGAGCTTAAGATCGTACGTTAATCTGCCTTGGAATCTTGAGTTCAATACCGCCGCGTATTTTGTGGATCAGGTCCTATCACCTTCCGGTGCCGAGACGGCCACTATTCCTTCTTATATCCGCGTTGACGTCGGTTTAGTCTGGCATCCCAGCAAGTCACTCGAGATAGGGATTTGGGGAAGAAATCTGCTCGACGATCGACATCCGGAGTTTACGGCAACAAATACCGCGTTGCGGACGGAAGTTCCGCGTGGTGTTCAGGCGAAAATGACCTGGCGCTATTAACTCCCTGGGCACGCCGGCATGTTACAAGGAAATCGCATAGCGTCGCCTCGCGCGAGATGTGGACCCGAACGCTTCGTAACCTGTCGAGTTTTGGTTGGATTTGCCGCATGTCTGACCCTGGGCCTGGCGACTATGTCCAAGGCCGATTCTACAATCGCCAGGGAGTACAAAGTCAAGGCTGCTTTTATCTACAATTTCGCAAAGTTTGTGGAATGGCCGCCCCAGAAACTCGATAGCGACAATTCGCCGCTCGTGATCGGCGTGCTGGGACCGAACCTGTTCGGAGATGAATTGGAGAACGCCTTAAAGGGGCGACAGATTAATGGTAGGGGAATTGTTGTTCGTCAGTTTGACGACGTCGAGGCGGCAAAGATAGCGCACCTTCTTTTTGTCAGCGTCAATGACGAGACGAGGCTCCGCAAGGCGTTAAAAGAATACGGTGTCTTGACCATCGGGCAGTCGGAATCGTTCACCCGAAATGGCGGCATCATCACTTTTACTTTTGAACACGACAAACTCGGATTCGAAATCAACGTGGGCGCCGCGGAACAGGCCGGTCTAAAAATCAGCGCGCAGCTGCAGAAGCTTGCCAAAGCGGTCAGGAGAGGACCGTGAGAAAAAATAACAGGCGTTTATTTCGCGACGTTCCGATCAGACGGAAGCTGACAATTATCACCATGCTCACAAGTTTGGTGGCCTTGGTCGTAGCATGTGCCTCCATTGTTACGTACGAGCGAGCAGCCGTCCGACAAAGCATGGCGAAGCTGTTGGTTGTCCTTGCAGACATGTTTGACGACAACCTTGCCGCAGGCCTGGCCTTCGAAGACCCCGACTCGATGTCCCAGACCTTGAAAACGCTGAGCGCCGACCCGCACATTCTGGCGGCGTGTGTCTATGACAAGGCCGGGATGATCGTAGCGCGGTATAAACGATCCGATTTGGCAGACGCTTTCAAGTTTCAGGCGACCAGGAGAACAAGCCAGCATTTTGAGCGGGCTCGATTGGATACATTCCAGGATGTTACGCTCACAGGCGAGCTGATCGGCGCAGTCTACATCGGTTCGGATTTGAGGGAGATCACCGAGCGAACATGGCGCTCAATTCTTATTGTAGTTCTTGTCATCGCGGGAGCTTTGGGCCTGGCGTTAATGCTATCGAGAAAGTTGCAGAAGCTTATCTCGGATCCGATTTCACATCTGGCCGGCGTTGTCGACATCGTCGCCAGCGAGAAGGACTATTCGGTGCGGGCCGTGAAGCAGGGCGAAGATGAATTGGGACGGCTCATCGACGGATTCAACGAGATGCTGAGCCAGATTCAAGCGCAAGACAGCGCGTTGCAAGAAGCTCGCGACCATTTGGAGAAACGCGTGGAAAAGCGCACGGCGGAACTGGAAAGCACTCATCGGCAATTGCTCGAGGCGAAAGAAAATGCCGAGGCCGCCAATCACGCCAAGAGCGAGTTCCTGGCCAACATGAGTCACGAAATTCGCACGCCGATGAATGGCGTAATCGGAATGACCGGTTTGCTTCTCGACAGCGACTTGGACGGGGAGCAACGCGGCTTCGCGGAGACGATCCACAGCAGTAGTGAGTCGTTGCTCACCGTAATCAATGACATTCTGGACTTCTCAAAGATTGAAGCGGGAAAGCTCGCTTTTGAAGAGCTCGATTTTGATCTGCACGAGGCGGTCCATGGCAGCCTGGAAATGCTGGCGCAACGGGCGGAGAGCAAAGGCCTTGAACTCGCCTGTCTCCTTGAACCAGGCGTGCCCGTGCATCTCCGGGGCGACCCGGGCCGATTGCGCCAGATCCTTATCAACTTTGTCGGCAATGCCATTAAATTTACCAAACGAGGCGAAGTGGTGCTGAAGGTTTCAGTCGAAGGCGAGACGGAGGCGGATGCTCTTTTGCGCTTTGAGGTCAAAGATACCGGAATTGGCATCCCGATGAACGCGCAAGCGCGCCTTTTTCAACCTTTCAGCCAGGCAGATGGCTCGACCACGCGGAAGTACGGCGGCACGGGCTTGGGCCTCGTCATCTCCAAGCAACTGATCGAGCGCATGCACGGTGCGGTTGGAGTCGAGAGTGTTCTGGGCCAAGGCTCTGTTTTCTGGTTCACAGCCCGTCTGACGAAGCAACCGGAGGGCGCTCACTCTCAGGATGGGATACCAGGTGAACTCTTGGGCTTGCGGGTCCTTGTTGTGGACGACAACGAAACCAACCGAGAAATCCTCCTTCATCAGACGCGCGCCTGGAAGATGAGCAGCAGCGCCGCCGGGGACGCGGCCGGTGCTCTGACTGAATTGCACAGCGCCCTTGCCGCTGGTGTTCCGTATCAGGTTGTCCTCCTGGATATGCAAATGCCCGGAACAGACGGATTGACTCTGGCGCGAAAAATCAAAGCCGAAAGTGAATTGGCAGGTGTTCGGCTCGTCTTACTCTCTTCCTTTGGCGGGCGGCTCAACCCCGAGGAACTAAAAGCTTCGGGCATTGACGGTTGCCTCGTGAAACCGGTGAATCAATCCCTTCTTTTTGATTCGCTCGCGACAATTATGGCCGGTCGGAGAGCTGGATTAACCAATAAGACAGAGGAAGTTCTACCGTCCTTAAGTGTCCCAGCTCCCATAACTGGGCAATTGCGCATTCTTTTGGCCGAGGACAATGCCGTAAACCAAAAAGTGGCAACAGGCCTATTGCGGAAACTCGGCTATCGGGCGGATGCCGTGGCTGATGGAACTGAAGCTTTGGAAGCACTGCAACGTATCCGATATGACGTCGTCTTCATGGATTGCCAGATGCCTCAGCTTGATGGGTATGAGACAACGCGTCGCATCCGGCAACTCGAGGAACAACGTGCTACGCCGTTCGATTGGAAAACGCCTCTCCACATCATCGCGATGACTGCCCATGCGATGGAAGGTGATCGAGAGAAATGCCTCGCCGCCGGCATGAGTGATTACCTCAGTAAGCCAGTCCGCCGAAACGAACTCAAGGCGGCCTTGAATCGATACCGTGAAATTCAGACCACTCCCAGGGCCGATTCTTCCGTGGAGCCCGACTACGATGCTGCCAATTCGCTGCCCGTCTCCGCTCTGTCTGACCTCTCGTTGTCAGAGGGCTTATTGGTGGACGTCGATCGTCTACGAGACGTGGCTGATGACGACCCGGATCGGATGCAGCAGTTGATCGGTCTGTATTTGACGCAAGCCGTTCCGATGTTGGAGGGCCTCGAAGCGATCCAAGCCAATTCAAGCGGCGACGTTGCCCGCATCGCTCACAAATTGGTTGGATCGAGTGTTTCCTGCGGCGTGGAGGCATTCACCCATCCTCTGCATGAACTGGAACGGCTTGGCCACGAAGGGGACTTGACGGAAGCACGTATTCTATTTGACGAAATTCACCGCAAATTTCCTCGCGTGCAACGCATCCTAACTCAATTAGCAACAAATCCTCCCCAGCTCCAGACCGCTATCCCATGAAGAGAATTTATACTCCGGCCAAGAAGAAAACGATTCTGATCGTGGATGACAATCAGGCTGTCATTCAAATGTACGAGGAAAGACTTCACAGTCATGCGTTCAAGGTAGAGGTCGCCGCCAGCGGTCACCAGGCGATGCAAAGGCTCAGGAAGGATCCGGTTGATCTTCTAATTCTCGACTTGTGCCTGCCGGGAATGGACGGAGTCGAAGTCCTTAGGAATATCCGGATGGAGTTCACGGTGGAGGTCTTGCCGGCCATTGTTATCTCGAACGCCTATCTGGGCAGGTTGGGACAGGCCGCCTTGGAAGCAGGCGCGACCAGATGTGTAACCAAGGCCGAAAGTACACCCGCCGAGATATTGAAGTTTGCGTGCGAGTTACTGGAGGTGGGTCACCTCAGTGGTGTAGACACGGCATCGGACGTAGTCGACGGCGACGCCGGCGGGACGCTCCCGTCTAACCCAGGATTAGAGTTTCGAGACAAGCTGGTCGCGACGCTTTTGATTAACGCGCCGGAAATGCTCGCGAAGTTGCGGGCCGGCCATCAAGCCTTCGCCAAGGCGAAACAGGAAGATTTACGCGGGACGGAGCTCTTCGAGATGCATCGGCTGGCTCGCTCCCTCGCTGGCTCCGCCGGTTTTCTTGGTTTCCAGAAAATCGGGCGAATGGTTGATGCTTTGGAAGGGCTGCTCATTCAACTCCGGGTCAATCCGACGAAGATCACACCGTCGGTTATTCGGACGGTCGCGCAGGCCATAGACGCCCTGGCCTCATTGTTTGATCAAGCCGCGTCTTCTCATCCAGAAGAATTGAGACCGCCGAGGATTCTGGTGGTGGACGACGAAGCCATTTCGCGCGAGACGATTTGCTCCGCGCTCGGAAAGGCCGGCTTTCCCGCCGTAAGCTTGGATGACTCGCTTGCCGCCCGACGACTATTGGAACAAGAACCGTTCGATCTCATCTTTCTTGACGTCGAGATGCCGGGAGAAAATGGCCTCGATCTCTGCGTGAACCTCCGTGAGATGCCGACTAACCGGGTGACACCGGTTGTGTTTGTCACCTCACGTTCCGATTTCGGGAGTCGGGCGCGATCGACGATCAGCGGTGGCAACGATTTCATCGCGAAACCATTCCTGCTGGTTGAATTGGCCGTCAAAGCGTTGACCTGGCTGTTCAAGGAACGTCTTCCGATGCTTTCGCTAGCCGTTGGTCAGGACAGTGCCCGGGCCGAGACGGAAAATCACGCATCGCCGATCCTGAATCACGCAGAGATGAGTGTCTCGTAATAAAGGCCAGATTGCCAGCTAAGGGCGGACCAGAGGACCTCTGCGTCCCCGTAGGATCCGCGATTCGAAGTCAGTATTTGCCGGGTTCGCCTCGGTATAAGGGCGGCTGCTAAGTAGGCGAACCATTTGAAGGGAGTAAACCATGTCCAATAAATCTCTTACTCAACTCCCCGAGTCGCCGCAGATCTGTGACCAGATTCTGCAGCTCTACGTCGCCGGTAGGACGCCACAGTCGGGTCGCGCCATCACCAATATTAGGACCATTTGCGAGACCCATCTGAAAGATCACTACGACCTCACGGTCGTGGACCTTTATGAGCAACCTGGGCTCGCGCAGAACGACCAAATTAACGTAACCCCGACCCTCATTCGATACTGGCCGCTGCCGGTGCGCCGGTTAGTCGGCGGTTTGGCACACACCGAGCGCGTCCTCGCAGCTCTGGATCTACCACTGGAATCACATCAAGCAGAATGAAGCCGGTAGCCCGAACCCACGAACAATTGCCGGGAGACGCCGCCGACTTGCGCGCCCGTCTCGACGCCATCTTGCTGCCGAAACGGACCAAAATCCTTGTGGTCGAGGATGATCCCATTTCCTCCATACTTCTAACGACTGTTCTCGAGAAGTTGGGATACGAAATCGTGATCGCCGAAGACGGCAATGAGGCCTGGGACGAATTTAATAAGGAACCGGTGCGTCTGATTGTGAGTGATTGGATGATGCCCGGCATGGATGGTTTGGAGCTATGCGAGAAAGTGCGGGCACGCTCGCGGACCCTTTATACTTATTTCATTCTTCTGACCGCGAATCGCACGACACCCGAAAACTATGCTCTGGCGGCCGCGGCTGGAGTTGACGATTTCCTGACCAAGCCGCTTGACCGGGAAGCGATTCGGATGCGCCTTGGTGTCGCGGAAAGGATTCTAAAATACACGGCTGAGATCCGACAATTAAAGGAGCTGATTCCGATCTGCGTTTACTGCCGGAAGGTTCATGATGAACACGACTATTGGGAGCGCGTGGAGACGTACATTCAAAAAGAAACGGGCAGCCGGTTCAGTCATGGCGCGTGTCCAGACTGTTGCCAGAAGGAGATGGAACGTCTTCGAGAGCAAGGCAGCTAACCCAGAAGTGGCGCTTTGACCTGCAGGGGGTAATCAACGATTAATCCCGGACTTCATCGGCATGGCGTGGCGCGGCAGGTCAATGGTGAAAACGCATCCCGAGGCGGGGACGTTACGGACGCTAAGAGTCCCCTTGTTCGCCTCGACACTCCGCCGGGAGATGGATAGTCCCAACCCCAAGCCAGTTTTATCCGCGCCGCCCTGGGTGAAGGGGAGGAACATTGTTTCAACATCGCCCGGGGGAAGGCCTCCGCACTTATCCTCGACCTCGATGTGAATTCGCTCGGCCACGGTGTATACCTTTAGTAGGACCTCGCTGTCGGGATGGGTAAATTTAAAGGCGTTTTGCAACAAATTGCTCACGGCCGACAGGAGCAGTTCCCGGTCGGCATCCACGGCCAGCTTCGAGTCCACGTAGGAGACCGTCAGGCTGCATCTGTTGACCTGAGCCTCTAGCGAAGCGGAGAGCTGCACTTCCGCGATGAATTCAGCCAGGGAAAATACACGGTGTAACGTAGGCATTCCAGCGACCGTTCGGGCTTCCGAAAGAGAGCGATCGATAAGACGATGCAGTGCGACCAGGCTCCGATCCAGGACGGCGCCCGTCGCACCGGTCAACCCCACCGAGCCTGCTTTGATCGCCGTGAGCGCAAGGGTCGCGCTATTGAGATGGTTACGTAACTCGTGCGCAAAAAATCCCAATCTCTCGTTCGCAATGGCGTCCTTGTCGGCAAAGATATTATCGCGCTGCGCGCTGAACTCAGTAGCCGCGACGGCGATCGCATTATCGAGGCAGCGGTTCAAAGTTCGAAACTCATGGTTCGCGATTGGAGTATTAAGTTCGACCGCCAGATCGGTTACGGCCTGGCAGAGATCGCCATAGTCGTGAACGACCTGATCAATCGTAAATCCATGCTGCAGCAATTCACGGCCATGTTCCTTGGCCGCAATACCCATCTCCGACAAGACTGCATCCGCCCCGCCAGACGGCCCTGACACGTCATGACTTTCCGAGCCCCGGTCCGACTCTTCCGCCTTAAGGGTTTTGATGATTTGGTCGAGGAAGATCGTTATCCCGTGGTCCAGCTCTTTTTCGGTGGCTCTGGGAGAGGGTCTTTTGGCGACCTTCATCCGGCATCGCTCGATTAACTCGCCTCGATGTTCGCTGAGGAAGGTGTGCATCATAACGGTCTTCTGGGGGGCAAGGCAGAAGGGAGCCCTAACCAGGCCTCAATATCTCTTCCACCTTACTTTTTAGTTCAGGAGGACGGCAGGGCTTCTGGAGAAAGTGCTCAAACTGGAGGTCGATATCATGCCGCGCCATCGCGGTGGCGGGATGACCCGAACAAAACAAGATGGAAGATTGCGGAAGGCTGATCTTCAGTTGGTCCGCCAGCTTTCGTCCGGACAAACCGGACATTACCACGTCCAGCATGATCAAACGGATCTCAGGGTGGTCTGCGCGTGATCCGCAACGCATCTTCGCCGTCTCCCGCGGTCAGGACGAAGTAACCAAAGGCCTTAAGCGTAAAATTTAGAATCGTGCGCATGGCCGGATCGTCGTCCACGACCAGGATTGTCGCTGCCGCCGACCTTCCCTGAGCAGACGCATTCCGACGGCCTGTTTTTGTTTCTGTCATGGAGTCATTCCAATAAGTTCCTGGGAACCAGCACTGCTTTATGCTTCGACGATGCCGTTGCGAATGGCGTAACGGACCAGACCCGCCAAAGATTCCACCCGGAGTTTCCGCATTACGGTGGCTCGATGGGTTTCGATCGTTCGGATGCTGATCCCAAGAGTAGTAGCATTTTCCTTATTACTCTTTCCTTCGGCCAGCAGCCGGACGATTTCCCTTTCGCGTGAGGATAATTTCTCACTGAGGGAAGGATTCTGCGGGCCGGCCACGGTCAGAAATCGCGCGAAAAGCACCTTGGACACTTCGTCGGTGAAATAAGGTTTGTGTTGTTTCAGCGACCGCAGGGCAGAAATCAGGTGGTAACCGACATCTGCTTTGCGAACATAGCTCTTCGCACCGGCGGCAAAGACTTCAGCAATGATCGATTCGGACTCGTGGGCGCTGAAAACGAGCAGCTCGGTTTGCGGCAGAGCCCGTTTGATCTGCCGGACGACCTGTACGCCGTCGAGCTCCGGCATCGTCATGTCCACGATCACGATGTCAGGTTTCAATTGGATGGCCTGGGCAACCGCGTCGCGGCCATTCGTGGCGATACCGCAGACCTCAAGGTCAGGTTCCTGCTGGACCATCGCGCGAACCCCTTCGCGCACTACTTCGTGATCGTCCGCAATTAGGATTCGTAGTTTTTTCATTGGCTTGGTCTATGTTTGTTAGTTCGAAGGAAAAAATCCTGAAATGGTGGCCCGTTCTTACTTCCGGCGGTCTTGGTTTCGGGAAAGTCGATGTCGCTTGTGCGGGGGCCCAGGGTTTCCACTATGCGGTCGATCAACCGTAGCAGAGAGCTTCCGCTTGGCAGATGCGGTGACCACGGCGGGGTTCAACACCCGATCCAGAAGGAGAAGCAACGTTCCCCTGGTATAAGGTTTCGTTAGGCAGCCCGCCAGTTCCAGCCCAGCCAACTCCGCCGAGCGGGAGTCTTCGTCCCGGCCGGTGGAGAGAATTACTTTAATATCCGGTTCCATCCTCCGAACCGTGCGGGCCAGGGTTGGGCCGTCCATGAACGGCATGACCATATCGGTCAGCATGACTTCGACCTCGCCGGAATGTCGGGCCAGGAGTGCCAGGGCCGCCGGACCGTCTTCGGCGACCAGGACTTTGTAGCCATGTTTGACCAAAACCGCCTGGGCGACTTCCCGGATCCCAGTCTCGTCGTCGACGATGAGGATCGTTTCTCCTTTGCCTGTCGGAATGGCGTTAGGAAAGGGCGTTGGAAGGGAGCAGTCGTCTCCTTGGGCGGCCGGGAGAAAGACTTTGAAACTAGTTTGGCCTGATTCGCTATTTACGTGCATGAATCCTCCGTGGTTTTTTACAATTCCCAAGACTGTCGAAAGGCCCAAGCCAGTCCCGAGACCGACACCCTTCGTGGTGAAAAAGGGATCAAAAATCTTGTCAATGATGTGACGCGCAATGCCTGTGCCTGTATCGCTCACTTGCATCATCACATGTGGACCCGATGTGGCGCCTGGCGTCATGCTGGCATAGTGGTCGTCAACGTCGAAATTTTCGACCGACAAGGTCAAGTTACCCCCGTGAGGCATAGCATCGCGGGCATTGATGACGAGGTTCAATAAGACCTGATGTAACTGGGTGGCGTCGGCTTCGAGTGGGCGAATATTTTCGTTATAGCGCCTGCGCACCGTGATCGATTTCGGGAATGTTCGCTCCGCGATCATCGCAACCTCGCCGATGAGATAGCTTGGTTGCAAAAGGACGCGGTCACCGTCCGCTCCCCGGGCGAAGGTAAGCACCTGCTTGACGATACTGGCGCCTCGTTCGGCGCTGGTTTCGACAATCGTGAGAAATTTCTCTCGTTCCGCCTTGGGAAGATTGCTCCGAAGAAGGGGGGCCGCCATCAGGATGGGGACAAGGATGTTGTTCAAATCATGCGCCACTCCGCTGGCGAGCGTGCCAATGCTTTCGAGTCGCTGGGCGCGGAGGAATTGTTCTTCTACTCTTTTCTGTTCGGTGATGTCGGTATTGATAATCAAGATGGCTTTCGGATCTCCCAGCTCATCACGGACCAGGGTCCAGCGGCTGCGGACCATCACAATGCCGCCATCTTTGCGCAGGTGCTTGCACTCCCCGGACCACTTGCCGCTCTCCATTACCGCTATTCTTGCGGCGAGGACTATTTCGGGAGGTTCTTCGTGAAGAAAGGTGGATGCTTGCTTGCCCTTAACTTCCGCAGCCGTCCAGCCGTACAGTTTTTCCGCCCCATGATTCCAATACTCGACGTGATCTTCCATATCGCGGACCATGATCGCGTCGTGCGCGAGATCCAGCAGTTTGGCTTGTTCCCGGATCCGTGTTTCAGACCGCCGCTGACTCGTAATATCTCGCGTGACGCTCAGGACAGAACTGGGACCGCCCTCATCGTCGCGCAAACCAACGGAGTGCGTCTCCATCCAACGTTGCGTCCCCTTTAGCCCGATGAGGCGGAATTGGAGCTGGCCAGTTCCTCCGGCGGCTGCTTTGCGATGCAACTCTGCGAACCGAGCCCGATCTTCGGGGTGAACGATCTCGGACACGGGCCGGCCACAAACTTGCGCCTTACTTTCCGCTTCAACCATCCTCAGCCCGGCGGGGTTCATCTCCAGCAACAAGCCATCTGCGGAAACGGTTTTCACGCATTCCGGCTCGTTATCGATGATCGCCCGCAATCGCGACTCACTCAGCCGCAACTCGCGCTCCGCCCGCTTGCGTTCGGTGATGTCTTCGAAGGTCCCTTCAAAGCAGAGGACTTCACCCGCTGCACCTCGGACGATTCGCGCGTTCTCAGAAATGCAGATCGTGCTCCCATCCTTTCGATAAACTTCGGATTCAAAGCCTTTCACGCTGCCGTTCCTTTCGATCAGCTCCGTGAACTCCGATCGACGCTGCGGATCGACGTAGCCTTGTCGCGAAACGTCAACGCGGGTTGTCATGAGTTCTTCAGGCGACTCAAATCCGAGAATGCGCGCCGCCGCCGGGTTCGCGACAAGAATTCTCCCTTCCAAGTTTGTCTGAAAAATTCCTTCGGATGCGTTTTCGAAGATTGTGCGATATTTTTCCTTGGCGTCGTTGAGAGCCGCCTCGGCCAGCTTCCTTTCCGTGATGTCCTGGGTCGTACCCCGGATTTTGTCCGCCCCGCCCTCCCCATTGGCGCGAAACAATTCGGCTCGGACGTTAACGATGCGCTCCGCGCCGTTGGCAAGCACAATCCGGTGCTCGATATCGTACGGATTTCCGCTTCTCAGCGCCTCGGCTCGGGCGGCCTCGACGCGAGCACGATCATCCGGGTGGAGTGCGCCATCGAACAAGCTGGCGTCCGAGCGCAGCAAAGATGGCTCGATGGCAAAAATCCGATAGATTTCAGCTGACAACCGCAGCGTGCTCTCGTCCATTTTGCCTTCGCTGGTAAGTTCATGCTGCCAACTGCCAAAGTGGCCGATTCTTTGGGCAAGAACCAGATTGGCTTCGCTCCGGCGAACTTTCTGTTCCGCCGCGACTCGAGCCGTCACGTCAATAATGATCGCCAAACGGGCGGGAGTCCGTTGGAAAACAACGGGGCTTGAGCAAACCTCCGCCCAAAGAAGACTGCGGTCCTTGCGAACATGTCTCAACACCTTTGGAACTTGGGATTCAACTAAATTCGGGCCGATTGCTTCGACCAGCGGTGGAGTGTCCTCGGACGGGCGCATGTCGGACAAGGTGAGAGTGAGGAATTCAGCGGTGGAGTAGCCATACAAGAGGCTGGCTGCATCATTAGCGGCGAGAATCTGAAGAGTCTTGTCATGGTAAACCCACATCGGGCTTGGGTTTTTCTCAAAGAGTTGCCGGTATTGTTCGTCCTGGCGGCGAAGCATTTCGGCTGTCTCAAGCGCGTCCAGGCGCCACGCCGTTTCGATCGCGTTATTTTCCCGGCGAAGCGCCGTCGCGCCGATCGCCCGTAGCAAGGCCTGAGGCAGGCGAGTAAGGCGGTCCTTCAGCAAGTAGTCAGTCGCGCCGAGCTTGATTAGTTCGACCGCCGTCTCTTCGCCCATTGTGCCCGAGACGACGATAAAGGGAACATCGAGCTTTTGGGCCTGAAGCAGCGCCAGCGCTTCTTTGGCGTTGAATTGCGGCAGATCGTAATCGCTAATGATCGCGTCGAAGCTCGAGTCGAGCTTCTCCAGATAAGCCTCCTTTGTCATCACCAGAGTCACGTCCGCTTGCATTCCGGCCTGGCGCAGTCTGGACTTGAGCAAGTCGGCGTCGGCCGCCTGGTCTTCGACCAGGAGGAGACGAAGGGGGGCCGCTTCCTGGTTAAATTGCATTGACCTTTGGGGGCGCGTTTGAAACGAGCCAGTAGATGCCGATCTGCTTCAAGCATTCGCTGAATTGATCGAAATCGACCGGCTTTACGATGTAGCTGTTCACACCCAGCTGATAGCTTTCCATCAGGTCTTTTTCTTCCTGCGACGAGGTCAGCACGACGATGGGGATTGTGCGGGTGCGAGGGTCTCCCTTGATCCGGGCCAGGACCTCGAGACCGCTGAGCTTTGGAAGTTTGAGATCCAGCAAGATGACCTTCGGAATTTGCAGGCTTCCGCGGGCGGCGTGAGCGCCCGTGCCGAAGAGAAAATCGAGCGCCTCCGCTCCATCGCGCGCGACTGTAATCCGGTTTGCGAACTGGTGCTTCTTGAAAACCCGCAGGACCAATTCCAGATCCGTCGGATTGTCCTCCACGAGCAGGACCTCGGTTTCGCCGTAATCAGGCTCCATCCTGGCCTCCCGTGAGAGTAAAATAGAAGGTCGCGCCCCGGTTCACTTCTGCTTCCGTCCAGACCCGGCCGCCATGCCGCTGAACGATGCGCTGAACGAGCGCCAGCCCTACTCCGGTGCCCTCATATTCTTCCGCAAGGTGCAGGCGTTGGAAGACGCCGAATAGTTTGTCGGCGTATTTCATGTCAAAACCCGCCCCGTTGTCCTGAACAAAGAAGACGTCCGCCTCGCCGTCTCGCCGGCTCCCGATGGTCACCAGGGCGGGATCCCGGTTCTTTGTGTACTTCAACGCGTTCGACAGAAGATTTAGCCATACTTGCCTGAGCAAAGAAGGGTCGGCTTCGCAGTCCGGCAGGTCGCCGATCTGGATGTTGAGGCGGGGCGCTTCCTCCACCGCCTTTAGGTCCGCGAGGGCCGCGTTGACGACATCGCGTGAGTTGACCGGCTGCACGTTCAGCGGCTGGCGGCTGGTGCGCGAAAAAGCCAGGAGATCGTCGATCAACCGCCCCATTTGTCGAGCGCTCTCTTCCACCAGGTTGAGATATCGCAAACCATCGGCATCGATCGACGCGGAGTGGTCTTCGATCACAATCCTGGAGAAGCCCCCAATCGCCCGCAACGGCGCGCGCAGGTCGTGCGAGACGGAATAGGAGAACGCTTCCAATTCGCTGTTGGCCGCTTCGAGCTGGGCGGTGCGCTCGAGCACGCGCCCCTCCAGATCCGCATTTAGCCGGCGGATTTCATCTTCCGCTTGTTTATGTCTCGTAATATCGCGCGCCACTTTCGACACGCCGATCACCGTGCCGG
Organism: uncultured Verrucomicrobiae bacterium; assembly: GCA_963850015.1. GTDB lineage: Bacteria > Verrucomicrobiota > Verrucomicrobiia > Chthoniobacterales > UBA10450 > AV80. Next base: position 2,036,557 of record CAWKJF010000002.1, on the reverse strand, counting down.
TGGCATCCTTGATCGGCGAAACCGTGACCGAGACACTAATCAATCGCCCGTCCTTGGTTTGGCACATCGTTTCAAAGTGATCCACACTTTCTTCACGCTTAATCTTCCCCAGAATTTGATTCTTCTCTTCATCATGGAGGTCACTTGGAATCAGCCGCACGATGGAAGTGCCTATCATTTCGCCCGCGGAGTAACCGAAAATCGTTTCCGCCCCCTTGTTCCAACTGGTGATGATGCCGCCTAGATCTTTGCTAATGATGGCGTCGTCCGAAGATTCGACAATCGCGGCCAGCCGGAGCGAAGCTATCTCCGCGTCCTTACGTTCCGTGATGTCGCGGATGTTGCATTGAATCACTTTTTCCCCGCCGGCTTCGTATACATTGCTGACAAACTCCACGGCCATCTTGCGGCCATCCCGCGCTTGCAGGGGCAGGTTCTCATAGCGGGTAAACCCAGACTTTTGCAACCGCTTCAGCATGGCTTGATTGCTCTCGATGTCCTGGAATGGACTCAGTTCGCCGACGGTCTTGCCTACCATTTCGTCGTGAGAAAAACCGAGAAGTTCGCTCAGGAATGGGTTCACGTCGTTGATACGGCCTGTTCTAAAATCCAGAATGAAGATGCCGTCCCTTGCCGTTTCGAATAACCGCCGGTAGCTAACTTCTGAGTTGCGGACCGCCTGCTCACTCCTGGCTTCCGCCTGCTCACTCCGTGTTTCTGCTTGTTCCGTCCGAATCTCCGCCTGCTCGCTCCGTGTTTCTGCTTGTTCCGTCCGAATCTCCGCCTGCTCGGTCCGGGCCTTGGCCTGTTCGGTCCGCGTTTTGGCCAGTTCACTCCTGGTCTCCGCCTGTTCAATCCGCGTCTCCGCTTCGGCAATTCGCACCTCTGCCTGTTTCGTCCGGGCCTCCGCGTGCTCCGTCCTGACCTCTGCCAGCTCAATAAGCACCTCTACCTGTTCCGTCCGCACTTCCGCTCGTTCAATTCGCGTCTCGGCCTGTTCCGTTCGCGCCTCGGCCCTTTCAATCCGCGCGTCGAGCCCAGCGATCTCGCTCGGTGATAGTTGAAGCTCGGTCACGATCACGAGAGGATCCGTGGATTTCCCGGCTGTTATAAGTGGTGGTAAGTTCATGGTGGGTATCTTGGTTGGGCTGGTGCCAATATTGGTGGCGCTAAGGCGAGAGGTGATCTCTTGCGCCAGGTGCCAGGCCTGCGCGAGTCTCGTGATGTTTGCGGTTAGGGAATTCCCGCTCTGCGATCTACCATTGCTAAAAAGCAATTCTGCGATGAAATCGTGTCCTTCCCTGCCTCGGAGTTTAATCGCATGTGCCCTAATATCGTGCGCCGTAGTGAATTACGCCGCTTCAGAGATACTGATTAATACCTAGGACAAATCCTAGTCGACGATCAGGGTCATTAACGTGCGTTCGGCGTCGGACTGTTTGAAGGGCCAAGAGCGCGAGGCAGGGTTAATTACGTCCCGACGGGCTACCCCGCTCCAGCGCAAGGCCGGTCGGTTTAGCGTGTAGTTAGGCAGAAAAGTACCTAAGCGATGAGACAATGGCGAAGGGCATACTCCCCGAGCTCTGCATCGTTGCGGGCGTTGAGCTTCTCCAGGATGTGCGTGTGATAGGTGCTAATCGTTTTGACGCTAAGTGAAAGCTGCGCTGCAATCTCCTTGGCCGAGCTTCCCCGGGCAATCCTCAAGAAGACTTCAAACTCGCGCGGGGAGAGCGACTCGTGCGGCTTTTCCGTTGTCGCGTCAAAAGACTCGGCGAATCGCCCGGCGAAGGCTTGACTAACGTATTTGCCGCCGCCCAGGACCTGTCGGATCGCGCGAACGAATTCATCCGCTGAGCTGGATTTCAGGATGTATCCAGAGGCTCCCGCTTTGAGAGCTCGCGCCGCAAAATCCTCCTCGGCCAGCAGACTGACAATGAGGACATGGCAATTCGGGCAGCGCTTGTGAAAATCAGGCAATAAATCCAGCCCGCTCCGTTCCGGTCGAGTCACCCCGAGCAGGATGAGGTCAAACCTCTGGGATCCGCAAAGATCCAATGCGGCGCGGACTTTCTCAATCGTGCGAACGCGCGCCTTGAAGTTTGTCGAGATCACTTCTTCCATGCCAATCGCGAAAATCGGCAGGCCGCTGATAATAAGGAAGTCGAGAAATTTTTCAGTCACGGGAGGTCGTCCGCGGTTTCATCTGCATCCCCCGGCTCCGGGTTTTCAGGTCTCCACTTCGACCGGACTTTACCACCTCCGCTCGGATGGGTTTTACTAAGGTCCAGGCCAGGCTCAAGCTAGAGGTCACTTCGCTGAAGTTTTGAAAACCAACTGGCTTGATAATGTAGGTCCTGGCCCCCAGGCGACGGCATTCCGCAATGTCGCGATCGCGATTCGAAACCGTGAGGATAATCACAGGGATCTTCCGCGTCCGCTGGTCCGCTTTGATCCGTCGCAGGACCTCGAAACCGTTGAGCCTTGGCAGATTCAAATCCAGCAGAATAATCTTTGGCTGGCGATCCTCCCACCGATGAGCGTATGAACCGGTCGCGAAAAGAAAATCGAGCGCCTCGATTCCATCGCGCACGACGTAAACCGGGTTCGTGATCCTCGCCTTTTGAAACGCGCGCGTTGTTAGCTCAACGTCGTGCGGGTCATCTTCCACGAGGAGGATATCCACTACGTCCCGTGATCCGTGACCGATGCTCACTTTTCGGAAGAGCGCCGACACTGAAACTCTTAGCGCCTGGGCCAGCTTCTCAATGCTTTCGATGGAAGGATTTCGAACGCCCCGTTCCACATCAGAGACGTACGTGCGGTGGAGGCCAGCCCGCTCGGCGAGCTCCTCTTGGGAGAAGCCGAGTCCAGACCTTTCAGTTTTGATGGTCGCGCCAAGGAGGGTCTTTAAGTCAGCTGCGATCACAACTCGTTGACCAGTTTGCCTTTGGCTTCTACAGACGATGAGTAACGCAGGTGCTCGCCGGCGGGACCGACTGGAAAAATGCCACGGGTTTCCTGGCTAATTTTTTGAGAACATAAATCCAGCTTTTTCCGATTGGGCACGAAATAGACGAGCGCGATCGTTATCGAAAAGTAGGCGACGACGATCAGTGCATTGGATATTACCTGCAGCCACACGAGGCCGGGTGTCCACACATAATAGTGACCGTGCGGCATGAAGCCGTCCCCGGAGGAAAGCAATCTCGGATATTCTTCCACGCCAGGAGCGAAGATTGGCCATCCGCCGATAGTAAGAACCCGGCGAGCTTTCTGGCGCGAATCTGTCATCGAGGGAGGCACACGAACCGCATTCCGTGGCATATTCAGGGATTGCTCATTTCCATATCCTCAACCGGACAATGTGCCAAGCGCTATCAGGGAAATCCTGATGCCGCCTCGACCTTACAGGCGTGTCATGTTGGCGTTACGGAGGAACCAATCCAGTGCGCATCGCGTAGCGCACCAGCCTGGTGATGTCGTGAATACCGAGCTTTTCCTGGTCGGGCAGACTTCGACCTCAAAGAAGGACCGTCTTTGCAACGGTGCTGCATTTCAAACACGGCGCTGATCCAGCCAATTTTCGCATTTTCCTCCAATTGTTCGCGAGTATATCTCGCGTCCCAATCCACCACGTTCATACCGTTTACGTCTGCCGCGGCATAACCTCGTGGGCGCAGAGAGGCTGCGTTCGCTTCCTGCAAATCGCCCCTGGATTCCCTGTGCGAGAGAGCGCCTCGCTCGCTCGAGGCGAGCGTCAAAGGCAGAACGATTTCGGTTGTGCCGTGGCCGATGAAGAAATGACCGCGGGCGCCCGCCAGCCAACGCAGCTCGCCCGTGATTCCGCTCAGACTAAGACCGATGGTCTGCGCTTGCACCCCGATTCGACTTCGCGGCCGCGATAATAGCTCGGTAGTTTCCACAAACCATCTCCGCACGCGCCCTGCTTTGAAAGAAGGAAGCATGAGCAAAAGACGGGTCTTGGTAGTAGATGACGACGTGAATCTTTCACGCCTCGCCGGCATGATCCTGGAGAACTCCGGCCGATACGAAGTGATGATCGTGAACGAATCGGCTCGCGCTCTGCCCGCGGCCCTGCTGTTCCGGCCCGATGTCATGCTCCTCGATGTGGATATGCCGGGAAAAAGCGGCGGCGATCTGGCCCGCGAAGCCGCCACCGATTCGCGCATTCGCGATATCCCAATTCTTTTTCTAACCGGGCTCGTCAGTCATGAGGAAGCGGGAGCGCGTCCGCTGGAGAGCGGAGGAATGAAATTCCTGGCCAAGCCCGTAGATCCGGCGCTCCTCCTCGCCGAGGTGGGCCGCCTCGCTCCGCCCGTCATGGCCGGCGGATAGTCGGTCCTGGCCCGAGGGCCGTTCTTATGAATCAAGCGACGTTACGAGAAGCGCGCATCCTCATGATTGATAATGAGGTCGGCTATACGTGCCTAATGGCGAATTTTCTCAATCGCATTGGCTACTCGAGATTGAAGAGCCTTAACGATTCAACGCGCACTTTTGAGACGATCGAGGCTTTCAAGCCAGATCTCATCATTCTGGATCTCTCCATGCCTCAGATGGACGGCTTTCAGGTGCTCGATGGATTGCGGGCCGCTCGACAGCGCGAAAACCAAATCCCGGTTCTCGTTCTAACCGGTAACGCGTCGGCCGAAAACAAACGCCGGGCTCTCATCGCGGGCGCGACCGACCTGTTGACGAAGCCGTTTGATCCATCGGAAGTCAGCATGCGCATCCGTAATTTGTTGCAAGCTCGTTTCCTTCGGCTCGAGATCCAGGCTCAGAACCGATTGTTGGAGGAACGCGTGCGCGAACGCACAGCCCAGCTCGAGGGCGCGGTCGAAAGCTTGCAGACGACGCAGCGGCAGCTCGTCCAACAGGAACGTCTCAGCGCTTTTGGCGAAATGGCCGGCGGAGTGGTGCACGATTTCAGCAACTCTCTGATGTCGATCATCGGCTACAGCGAGATGCTTTTGTCCAACCCGCTGGCGCGTGGGGATGAGGCCACGACTCTGGATTACTTGCGCATCATTAACACCGCGGGCCGCGATGGCGCGCACGTTGTCAGTCGGTTGCGGGACTTTTATCGCCCACGTGGCGCCGCGGACGTGTTCGAGACGCTGGACATGGAGGAAATCATTACCCAGTCCCTGGCGCTGGCCAGGCCTCGTTGTGCCAAACGCGGGAGCGACCAAGACATCCGCTTCGAAACAGATCTGGAGGGCACAGCCACCGTAGCCGGAATTGGCGCGGAGCTGCGCGAAGTCCTGATGAATCTGATCTTCAACGCCGTGGACGCGATCCCCGGCGACGGCGTCATTATGCTTAGAATGAGACAGCAGGCCGACGACGTGATTGTGGAAGTGATCGATAGCGGCGTCGGCATGACGGCGGAAGTAAGGCAGCGTTGCCTCGAACCGTTTTTCACCACAAAGGGCGACGGTGGAACGGGCCTTGGGCTCGCGATGGTCTTCGGCATCATCAAGCGACATCAGGGGACGCTCGAGATCGAAAGCGAACCGGGAAAGGGCACAAACTTTAGGATCCGATTTCCGGGAGCTGCGAAACCGCTCGCGGAATTTCACCCGAGAGAGCAACAAAACAGCAACGAACCAATTTTCGCCCGGTAACTCAGGGCGCTTTTTAAGGCGGTCGTTGGTTCGAGTCCCGTCCAAACCACCCCTTTATGTGACGCCGCGGTAGCGCCGCTAGAGGATGGCGAGCAGATCGCGAAGCGAGTTACGGGGACGGTCGAGGCGAAAAACCGCCAGTCCCGCCGCTTCCGCGCCCTGCCAGTCGCGCAACGGATCGTCGCCCGCGTGCAAGGCTTCGCCGGACGCGGTGCCGCTCAATTTCAGCGCCCGATGGAAAATTGACGCATCAGGTTTGTCGGCGCCGAGCTCGCTGGAGAGAAATATGTGCGAGAAATATTTTGAGACGCCAAGGTGTTCCAGGATCATGCGCAAGCGGCCGTCGAAGTTGGAAACGACCGCGAGATTGAAACGAGGTCGAATCGTTTCCAGGACGTCAATCACCTCGGGGTAAAGTTCCCATACGCCTGCTTCGGCAAAGTGCGAGTAGGCTGCTTCGAAGAACGCATCCCGGTCCAATCCTTTCGTGTGGGGCGCGACACGATCGATGACCTGATTCACCAGTTCCCGCCACCAGCCTTTGTCGTCATCTTCGCGCGGACCGGCGAGGGCCGGACGCGCGGGCGCTTGTTTCCAGCAAGCGAAGAAAGCGTCATCAAGCGCCGCGGCGCCGAGCGACAGGCCGATTCGTTCCCCGACCAGCGCGTAATGGAAGCCCACGCTTTTTGGCAGGTGGATCAGCGTGCCGGCTGCGTCGAAAAAGATCGTCTTAATCATGACCAGTCTTGCGGGTGTAAGTTGTGGTTCGCATCAGTATCCGTTGACATCTCTCATCCTGACAACAGCCCAGTATTTTAAGGCAGGGACCTCGATGGCAGCGAAAAGGTGTCCCACCGGGACGACAGAACGAAGCCCGTTTGCAGGGTGCTCTCTTTCGTCCCCGGCGGAACTCAATTTTGTGAATGTCGGACATCCCAGCGTGGAAACGCTGGGCTATTATCATCAACTTCACTACGTCGAAACATACCAGGATGGACAAGGCGATGGGCGCCGGGTATTAGCTGCAAGGTGCTGCCAACCGAACACAACGACCCGCTCAATGCGAAAATCCTCGCGATCTCGGAGGACAAGATCGAGGGATTCGTGCGGGAGCCGTTCGAGAAAATTGCGCGACGCTCCGGTATCCCGGCCGAAACGGTGATGGCGCGCATCAGCGCGATGTTGCGAGCGGGGACCGTGCGCCGGGTGCGGCAAACCTTGCTGGCCACGAATCTCGCCGATGGCGCGCTGGTGGCCTGGAAAGTCGCACCCGAAAGAATTGACGCGGCTTTCGACTACATGTCGCAACACGATCCCTTCTCCGGCCATGTCGTCCTGCGCTCGACCGATTCCGTCACGCCGGGCTCTGAGTACAAGCTTTGGACAACCCTCAAAGTTCCGCGTGGTTTTTCGCTCCAGCGTCACGGCGAGCTGCTCGCAGAAAAACTTGGCGCGGACCATTTTCGGTTGATGCCCGCGAAAGGCATTTTCACTCTGGGCGTCGGTCATGTCCGCCGGAAAACGGTCGAGCCCGGCAGCAAAGCAGACAAACCCGCCACGATGGCGCCGGTTCACGTGGCGGAAGTTAATGAGCTGGAATGGAAAGTCCTGATCGCGCTGAAGCGGGAGTTTGCCCCGGAAGAAATAGCGCCGTCGCCCTGGCGGGCACGGGCCCGGGAAGCTGGCCTCGATCTGGATGAATTCTACCGGATCGCGGAATCGCTCAACACGCGGAAGATAATCGGCCGTTTCTCGACCTTCCTCGAGCACGTGAAACCTTCCGCCGGCGGTGTGCGCGTCACCCGGTTTAACGCGCTCTTCCATTGGGCGGTACCGGCTGGACGCGAAATCGAGGCGGGCGGTGAGGTGGGGCGGCATCACATTCTCACGCATTGCTACTGGCGCGAAGCCGGACCGGAATTTCGAAACGTCAACATCATGGCGGTGGCGCACGGCACTGATAAAGAGCTCCTGCTGGAGCATAAGCGGGCGATCGACGAGCACTTGGCAGCGAGTGAAATCCCGGTTTCCTACACCAACGTTTTCTGGGGCGGGCGCAGTGAGATCAAGCCATCTGAGATTTCTCCCGAAATCTACCGCAAATGGTTGCGGGAGATGGAGGATGCGGATCCCGCGCTGGGGCGTCCGATCGATTCTGCTGCGCCGCGCGAAGTGGCGGAACGGACCTAAATGAAAGCGCTCACGGAAAGACTAAAGGCGGGCGTGGATTTGAACGCCGGCGATGTGGGCGTCGCCGTTGCGCTGCTGATGTCCGATACGACGGAGGACGCGGCGAAATTGGATTTTCTGATGGCGTTGCATCGCAAGGGCGAGACCGTGGAGGAGATCGTTTGCTTTGTTCAGCAACTGATTAATCGCGCGGTCGATCCGTTAATCGACCCGAAGAATGTGCCGGGACCGATGATCGACGTCTGTGGAACCGGCGGGGACGGGATCGATCTCTTCAATGTCTCGACCACGATTATGTTTATCCTGGCGGCCGGCGGGGCGACGGTGGTGAAGCATGGCAACCGCAGGGTCACCTCTCGCTGCGGAAGTGCCGACGTGCTGGAAGCGCTGGGCGCTCCCTTCGATCTGCCGCCAGCCCATCTGAGAGAGTGCGTGGAGCGGCTCGGACTCTGTTTCATTTTCGCGCGGCGCTATCATCCCGCGTATCGCGCCATTGCCGAGATGCGCCAGCGCCTGGCCCGCGAGAATATCCGGACGGTTTTTAATTTGCTGGGCCCATTGCTCAACCCGACGCGACCCGCGCGACAATTGATCGGTGTATTCTCTCCGCGCCTAACGAGTGTTTTCGCGGATGTGCTCCGGCGCCTGGGGCGCGAACGGGTGTGGGTGGTGCACGGCACGACCGAGACGGACGCCGGGATGGACGATATCTCGACGAGCGGCGCCACCATCCTGGCGGAACTTTTTCAGGGCAAAGTCACGTCCGGTGTGATCGATTCGCGCTGGCTCAACATTCCAGCGGGTGCTTTGGATGAGCTGCGCGGCGGCGACGCGGCCGAGAACGCGGCGCACGTCGAAGGAATTTTGTCCGGCGAGATCAAAGGGGCGAAGCGCGATCTAACGATCGTGAACGCCGCGGGTGGATTCGTTGTGGCGGGGCTCGCTCGCGATATGAGCGAAGGCATCGGCCTGGCTCGGGAGCAAATCGATAGTGGCCGCGCGCTGGAAAAATTGCGCGGCTTTCAACAGTTCCGCGCTACCCGGCCCGCGTAAGGGCCCGGTAATCGTGGTCCAACTTTCGGAGAAGCGCGATGGCCAGAGGGCCGCGGGGGATTTTCCGGCCCAGCGCCATCCGGAGCGACCCGGCGGTCGTGCGCAACTCCGTTGGAAAATCTTCGATGCGCTTGGTTCACATTCACCCCGACCCCGGCGACCGCCACATACCTGCCATCGCTGGTGGTCCGGCCTTCGACCAGAACGCCGGCGATCTTGCGCCCAGCCGCGAAGATGTCGTTAGGCGTCTTGATTGAGGCGGCGCAGCCGGTTCCTTCGATGATTGTCGCGGCGGTGGCGCCCGCCAGCAGGGAAGTCAGCTGCGGCGATTCGCTCAGGCTGATTCGCGGCCGGAGCAGAACCGAGAACCATAAGCCTTGATTCAGGGCGGATTCCCAGCGCCGTGCCATATTGTCCGCGGCCCGCAGTTTGCCGCTCCGCGAAAACCACAAACCCTTCCGGCGCGCCCCGCGCCTCGGCTTCCCAGGCGAGGTCATTGGTGGACGACGTCTCCTCCACCACGACGATTTCATTTCCCACGACGGCATTCGCCCAGAGCTCGCGCGCAATTCGTCTGCGACCAATCGGTCGCGTCGCTCAACTGCCGACATGCGTCAGTTCCAGAGACATGTCGATCGCGCGCGCGGAATGCGTGAGCGCGCCGACGGAAATGTAGTCGACGCCCGTGGCGGCGATTTGGCGGACAGTTTTCAAGGTCACGCCGCCGCTCGCCTCGAACTTTACCTTGTCCCGACCGAGCGCGACGGCTTCGCGCATCTCGGAGGGCTTCATGTTATCGAGCAGAATGACGTCGATCCCCTCAATTTCGAGAAATGAGCGCACCTGTTCGAGGCGATCGGCTTCCACTTCGATCCGGATTTCCGGCCGCTCCTGGCGCAGGTGCTGGATGATTGCGGCAAATCCGGAAAAACCGGCCCCGGCGCTCAAGTGATTGTCTTTCACCAGGACCATGTCGTTTAAGTTGAAGCGATGGTTCGCGCCGCCACCCGCCATGACCGCGGCTTTTTCGAGGGCTCGCAAGCCGGGTGTGGTCTTGCGGGTATCGAGAATCTTCGTGCGTGGACTTGCCGGTGGCATCCACGAATTGCCGAGTCAGCGTGGCGATGCCGCTGAGGCGTTGCAGAAAATTCAGCGCAACGCGCTCGGCGGTCAGGATCGAGCGAGCCGCGCCGCGAACTTCCAGGATCGTCTCGCCGCCGGTGAGCGCAGTTCCATCAGGCTGGAGGACTTCGACGTTCAATTGTGGATTTACGCGCCGAAAGACTTCCGCGGCGGTTTCTCCGCCCGCGACGACGGCGCGTTCGCGCGCAATAATCCGGCCGAGGGCCTGCTGACCTTCGGGAACAAAGAACTCGGTCGTGATGTCGCCCGCGCCGATGTCTTCGCGCAACGCGATCGCGATGGCATCGGATGCTGTGTCATTCATTTGCGGGCGGTCGCTTCAGAGGCACGATAAACGCACCTGCCTCGGACGTAAGTTTCCAGATTGGCGTGTGGGCCACCCCGATAAATGCAGAGAGCGAGAATGTCCTCCGTGGATAAATCGTCGATTCGCCGCCCCTTGTTTCCCGTAAGGGAGCAGCGCAGCCAGGTCGACGACGATCAAGTCCGCTTCCTTGCCGGCGTCGAGCGTCCCGATCAGGGCGGATTTGCCGAGCGCCCGCGCGCCGCCGCTCGTGGCCAGATAGAACGCCTCGCTGGGGCGGAGGCGCTGCAAATTCGGCTCAAACATGCTCCGGGCTTTTTGCACGTCGAGAGCGCCGCGCATGACCTGCCACATGTTTAGTTCAGGACCGGCGGCGACGTCGGAGCCGAGGCCAATCGCGAGCCCAGCTTTCAAGAGTTGATCGAGTTTGAACAAGCCGCTGCCGAGAAAAAGATTCGAGGTCGGGCAATGCGCGACATTCGATTGCGCCGCGGCGATGGCGTCGATTTCACGCGGGCTCAGGTGGATGCAATGGCCCAGCATTGTCTTGGGGGTGAGCAGACCGCACTTTTCATAGACATCCGTGTAATCGCGCGCCCACATGTGGAGGTTGTGCACCTTTTCGATCTCCTCGCGGTTCTCCGCGAGATGGGTCTGGAGATAAGCGTTGAACCGCTGCGCCAGCTCGGCGGCGCTGCGCATCAATTTCTCCGAGCAGGTTACCGCGAAACGCGGGCTGAACGCGTATTCGAGCCGGCCATTGTCGGCGCCATGCCACTTCCGGCAAAGCCGTTCGCTTTCGATGAGTGAAACCGAGAGGATTTTCTTGGGTTGGAGTTGGCCGTAGGACCCGAGGTCCATCATCATCTTGCCCAGGATGACGCGCAGGCCGCTCTGCTCCGCCGCTTCGAAGCCAACATCGCAACTGTCCTCGTAAATGGCCGCGTAAACCATCGCGGTGGTGGTGCCGTCGCGGGCCAGCTCGTGGAAGAAGAGCGGCGCTTCCTCCCTCGCTTTCGGCCCGGTGAATTCGCGCTCGACCGGAAAAATGTTCTCGCGCAGCCAGGGCAGCAGCTGGCTTTCGCCTCGGGCGACCGCCGAATATTGGGGCAGGTGCGTGTGGCAATCGATCAGGCCGGGGAAAATCGCGACGGCCCCCTGGTCGATCCAGTTCACGGGCGTGGCGCGTTGCCGTTTGCGCAGATCATCGTAATCGCCGACCTCCGCGATGCGGCCGTTTTCCACGATGATGGCGCCGTTCCGCTGGCTGCGGAGCGAGCCGTACTCGGGAGCTCAATCAGGAACCCGCGGATTCCGAACGGGCTGGGATCCGGTTGCATAAGGTGAGGCGCCTACGAAAAATTCACGGAATCGTTGGCCACGGGCCGGGACAGGAATGCCAAAAAAAGGATTCGGGCAGCGCACGCGGAGAAACAACAAATACGAGAAACGTGCGGCCGCCCGAATCGCCTTAACCTGTTAGATTTGACAGCAATGCCGGGCCGCCGTTCGAAATATTTTCGGTGAAATCCATGTTTGTCAGAAAAGCGCGGCTCCGCCAGACTCGTCCGGCAGCCTTTGACAAAGTCTCACCACTTAGAACAGTTCCGCTTGCCGCGCCGTTCCGGTCTTGGATGCCTCGTCCCGGACTTCCTGGAGCAGCGATTTGAACTCGCATTTTTCCAGCGCGGCGAGGAGGGCCGGGTAATCGGGCTTGATCCGCGAGATCGTCGATCGGCACGGGCAGCGGCGTGTCGCAGTCCAGCTCCACCATCTTGCGGTTCTGTTCGATCTGCGACCGGCCCGTCATCAGTTTCTCCCGTGTCTTCTCGCTCTTCACCTTGTCGATATTGGCCAGGAGACCGTCGAGTCCGCCATGTTCGGTCAGGAGTTTGGCGGCGGTCTTCCGGCCAAAGCCGGCGCCCGGGATGTTATCGACCGAATCGCCGGAAAGCGCGAGGACGTCGCCGATCAGATTCGGCGGCACGCCCCATTTCGTCGTGACCTCAGGTTCGCCGAGGAGCGCGAACGCGTCTTTCGGCGAGACGAGGTCCGCCTTGGCCGTCGTGTAAACTTTCACGCACGGCCCCACCAGTTGGTAGAGGTCCTTGTCATTGGTCGCCAGGACCACTTCGATCTTGCGTTTGCAGGCCGCGACCGCGTAACAGCCCATCAGATCGTCCGCTTCGGTGTTCGGCAGCGAAATGTTTTTGAAGCCGAGCAGCGCGGTCAGCTCGCTTTGGATGTAATCGAGCTGCGGCACCATCGGCTGGGGCATTTCTTTGCGCGTCTCCTTGTAGGCCGGTTGCAGAATCATGCGCTTTTCGGGCAGCCCTTCGTCCCAGAAAACCGCGCCCAGGTCCGGCTGCAAATGTTTCATCATCAGCCGGAGTGTTTTGGTAAATCCGAAGATCGCGTTGGTCGGTTCGCCCCGCGAATTCGAGAGGTTCTGAATCGCGAAGAAAGAGCGGTAAACGTAGTAGTGTCCGTCGATCAAAAGAAGCTTCACATCGGCAACGTAGCCAGGGAGCAGCCGTTTCCAAAGACTTCTCCATCCTGTTCTTTCTTGCTCCTGCTCTTGATCTTAATCTTGCTCCTGATCTCCTGGGCTGGGTTCGCGGCTCAACAGGATCAGGATCAGGAGCAGGAAGGTGTAGATTGAGGGCACGGGTGGCGATTCACTCGATTCACGGTTAAGGAACTGAAATGGGAGAAGAATGGATTGTCCGGGTGGAGGGAAAGGAATACGGGCCCGTCGATCCCGACGAGCTCCGGGAATGGAAACGCGAGGGGCGCTTGATCCCGGCGAACGAGCTTCGGCGCGTTGACGACGATCGTTGGATTTCCGCCGGCGAGCTGCCTGAAGTCTTCGGTGAGACAGAACCGGTCGCGGAGCCACCGCCTCCGCCGCGGGACTACGCGAGGGCCAGAACGTGGCAGCAGATTTTCGTGGAGACTTTTCGCATTTATCGCGGAGCCTTCTGGCGTTTCATGTTTTTTGGATTGCTCACGGCGGTCCCGATGTTCGTCCTGCAATGGTACTTTCCGAAGATCGCGCTCCCGGACCTGTCCTCCGGCTCGATCCGAGCGATGCCCGCGGTGACGGTGCCGCCGATCTGCTGGCTGATGTTTCTCTTGGTGATTCTTGTCTGGCCGGTTTCCACCGCCGGTTTCCAATATGTGGCGGACGATGTTTTGCGTGGCCGCCGTCGTTCGTTCACGGAGCAGTTTTCGGCCGCCCTGCAGCGGTGGGGGCGAATGCTCAGCACCGGCCTGGTGGTTTACGCCAGCTACTTTTTTTGGTTCTTCGTGCCGTTCACCGCCATGATCGCGATTCTAGCCGGCGGCCTTTCGGAGCTTAGCGTGATGCTATATCTGCTCATCGGCGCCTTCATGGTCTACATGATTGGGCGGCTGTTCGTTAACTTCCTTTTCTGGGAGCAAACCGCGGCGTTTGGCGACGATGGCGCCCTGCTCGCGCTCCGCGAGAGCAAAGAGCTGGCGCGCTGCGCGTCCGATGCGCCGCGCCTGGATCGTCCCCTTTATCGCGGCGTCATTGTGGCTTCGGTGTGGCTCGCTCTTCTCCTGCTGCTCTTTATCGGCGTCCAGTTTCCCTTGATGGTTGTAAGGCTCAGCGGAGTTGAGAATCCCGAACAGGCCATGGCACTGGTCCAAACGCTTTCAGAAGCGAAAACGCCCGATGCTCTCATGATCGCGTCCGATATCGCGTCGGCTCTCGTAAACCTGCTCTTGCGGCCGTTGCTCGCGGCGGCCTTCCTTGTTCTCTATTACGATGCCAGAGCGCGTTCTGGCAGGATGGCCAACGAAGAAATCAGGCCGGAGACATAGAATATTTTCTAGTCCAGGCACCCCCAATGTCCGACCCTCCAGGAATGCTGACCGGCGCGCGGATACGGGTCGTGATCCTCGGATTGCTTGCGGCTGGATTCGCGCTGGGAGGATTTCAGGCGGGCCGGCGTAGCGTTGATGCCGCGGCTTTGAGCAAGCACGACGGCGGAAGCGTCGGTTGAGGCGCCGAATCCTTCCCGGCGCCGAAGGCTTCTGGCGGAGAACCCGCTAAGCCAGGGGAGAGTCACCGAAATCGCCACCGTGCCGTTTTCGGAGCTGTACGATGTTCTCAAGTCCGCATCCCGCGAACAACTCGTCGCCTGGGCCCGCGACTTGGAGCAAATGCCGCGCGGTCCACGCCAGCGCGCGGCCGTTACCGCTTACTACAAAAGCCTCATTCAAGTGGATCGTCGCACTGCCATCGAGGCGGTGCTCCACGCACAAAATCTCCTCGCGCGCGACGCCGCGATCGACGCGATGACCAAAGCCTCGCCAGAATCCATCTGGGCCGACCTTGCCGAAATGACCATGCAGTTAATTTATCCAGACCGTGGCTGGTCCGGGGTAGACCTCATCAAGAATTGGAGCCGAGTCGATCCGGTAGCAGCAAGCCAATTTATCGAAAGGCATCCGTTCAGCGCAGAGCAAAAGCGTCCGGACGGAGAAGACGGCCGTGTCGTCGTCGCTGCTCAGCAATTGGGGTGAAATCGATCCGGCGGCCGCAAGAAACTGGCTCGAGGCAGATGCATCGCGTCAGACCAAGGATGCTTTGCGGGCGTTTGTCACGAGCTGGGGCCGCGCCGAACGCGCGGGCGCGATTGATTACGCCGTTGCGAATGCCAGCCGGCCAGACTTCGAGAGAGCGATCAATGATCTCGTCTATGAATTTGTCCGGTCAGCTAAAGAGGACGCGACCAGGCTGAGTCTTGCTGTTGCCGGCCGAGCGGGCGAAGGCGGTCCTGAAAAATGTGGCCGAGGTAACCAGCCCTGAGGTTATCGATTCCAATCTCGATCGCCCGCCAGATTATCAGCGCCCTCCCGAAGAGGTTGCGCGTTGGATGGTCAGCTTCCCAATGGAATTCTGGAACGAAAGTCTCGGCATTGTCGCGCGAGAGTGGCTGAGTCAGGACGTCGTTTCGGCGACGGCTTGGTTCGATCAGCTTCGCCCCGATTCGCGGGACGCGGCGATCGTGAGCTGCTGCGACGCAGCAGCAAAGTCGAGTCACGGATCAGCAGAAGAGGCGATCAAGCTCGGCTTGACGATCGGCGATCGCACGCTGCGGGACACAGCCTTGGGCAAACTTGTCCAAAGTCTTTGAAACCACCACGCCGGGAGCGATGTCCGCGGCCGAAAGGATAGATGAACTTTCGATCTCGGACGAGCAAAAGGCGTATCTGCTGGGAGGTTATGCACGGGGAGCGCGAATGGCCGCTAGGCTCGATGGTTCGCCGTGGCGGCCCTGTTTATGGTTGCGCTTTTAGCCTTTTTTACCGGACGTAGGGTCGAAGAAAGAGCGCTGGCCGCGAATGCGCGCGCGAACTCGCGTGATTCAGCATCGCCATCGCCAACAATCGAGCCTCGGCTCACCGGCCTATCGACAGCTGGCAGTGGCGGAAATTCTCGCGGTTACCGTTTGCGGATTTTTATGAAGCATTGCGCTCCGCTCCGGGCGAAGCGCGGGAAAAATGGGCGAGAGAGCTGTTGGCGATGCCGGAAGGTCCGCGCCGGACGGCGGCGGTTTCCGGGTTCTACAAGCTGCTGGTTCAGTTCGATCCCGCCGCTGCCGTTAAGGCGATTCGTGAAATTGAAGACATGAGACTGCAAAGCGTCGCGCTCGGTTCCGCCGTGGATGCTGCCCCAGGATTTGCCATGCAGGCGATGGCGGAACTGAGCCTGAGCTTGGAAGCCCGAACATCAATCTCAAGCAAGCGGGATTACCTTTCAAGATGTCCTGTTGGAATGGATGTTGATCGACGCGCCCGCTGTTGCTCAATTCATCGATGATCATCCAGATACGGATGATATCCTTGAGCATAACAGTCGGCAGTTTTTTGATATGCAGTTCGCCTCAGTCTGGGCAGCGCTCGATCCGAAGGCAGCGAAAGAATGGCTCGATAGAACGGGAAAATGGGACGGTTGGGAGATCCGCAAGGGTTTCCTAGAGGGTTGGTATGAGAATGACCGCGACGCGGCGGTTTCGTTCGCTCTGGCGAATGTTGAAGAATCAGAGATGGGCCCGGCGATCGGTGCCGTCGTCTGCAATTTGTATGTGGATTCGAAAGAGGAAGCGTTGAAGTTCATCCAAAGTTTGCCCGAGGACAAAAGGCCGGATGCGTTGACCGAGGGGTTTCGTAATCTCCTTCTGGGCGACGAAGAAAATACAGGCGACACGGTTCTTACGCCCCGTGCAGTGGCGTCCTGGATGGTTGAGTTCCCGCCGGCCTATTGGAAGGGCGCGTTAGGCCGCCTCTTCGCCTTTAGCTCGACCGGCGCGGCCGGTATGGTGTCTTGGATCGAACAACAGCCCCCTTCTATTCGAGAATTAGTGGCTGCCGAATTCACAACGTCTTTTGAGACTTCGCCCTCCGACGTGATCGTGCGGGTTTTTGAGGTAACCGATCCTACGCTTCGAGATCAACTGCTCCGGGCGATGCTCAAAAATGGACGCCCGGATTTTGCCGAAACCAGAGCCGCGATCACAAGTGCACCGCTTTCCTCCCAACAGAAAAACCGCCTGCTCCAAATCATCGCGGCGGTGGAAGCCGAAAAAGATCAGGAGAAGGCAGCTCAGGAAGAGCGCGCACGCGCCGAAATTGATCAAGGCAGCGAATAATCGCGCTTCGGCGACCTTCAGATGCCCTCTTCCACGTCATCGCGCCATTCGGCGCGGGTGGCCGAAATCAACGGTGTGATACGCGTGAACGAGCGGACCACGCTAGCCAGATAGACCAAAAGCGCGACGCCCTGGCAGGCGATGAGAAGCAGATGCCCATGGCGCGTCAGGAAAAAATCCGGAGCCATTTTGATGGCGCAGGCGGATCCGAGGGTGAAGAAAAAGAGGCTGGGCATGACAAAACGAATGTTCAGCCACTGGTCGGCCTCGACGATGGCATAAAGGCGGAAACTGCTCGGTCCCACGCTGTCCTTGGCGCGCGCCCGGATGATGCGCAGATCGTGCAGGAACAGACCCCAGACGAATGCGGCGAAAACAGCGTTCAGCGCAAACCACATGAAGGGGTCGCTCAGGTGCTTGAAGGCGAGCACTTCCACCAGCGCGCAGACGAAATAGAAAAAATTGTGCACGAACTCCAGCGGCCAGCGGATGAGCGTGAGGGTGTGGATGAGCGCACGCGACCAAAAGAGCAGGATGGTCAGAAACGCGACGCCGACGTAAGGCCAGGCCGTGGCTGGCCCGTTCGAGACGACGCCGCTGGTGTTGTCGGCCAGGACGGAAAGCGCCAGCCCCTGGACAATGCTGGCGAGCGTGAGCTCGATGTTAACGATGACCTCATCCAGCTCGCTGCGGCTGGCGGGAGGCGATTTCACGAACGGAGTCGTAGCCGGTCGTGGGGCCGAATGTCAACGCTGTAGCGTTGGGTTCCCGTCGTCGCGGGATCGCCGCGTTTCGGCGTAATGACTATGTTCGACGCACGCCGACTGGGGCGTGGCTACAGCGCGCTGGTATTCAGCGCGCGGAAGAAAACGGAAAATTACCGAGCGAGGACGACGTCTTTCTTTGTCCAGGCGTGGACTTGCTGGCAATGCGGACAAGTCAGCTTGTGATTTTTCAGCGGCGTGTCCGCATAGAGATCTTCATCGATCGTCAGGCCTGTTGCGGTGAGTTTCGCGGTCGCCGGGCATCGGACTAGTATTCGTTTAATCATGGGTGTTTTTTTCACGTTGGCCGCTGGGGTGGTCATAAAATTGGTTTAGCCGAGCCGGTAGACGATCCGCGCTTTGTCGATGTCGTAAGGGGACATCTGAAGTTTTACTCGATCGCCGGTCGTTAGACGAATAAAACGTTTGCGCATTTTGCCCGAGATATGGGCGAGGACGAGGTGGTCGTTGGCGAGCTGCACGCGGAACATGGTGCCCGCGAGGACGGAAATGATTTTCCCTTCGAGCTCGATTGCTTTTTTAGAATCCATAGAGAGTGCAGAACCGGCGCCCTTGGGAGAGCGCCGGTTCGCAGATTCAAAAACGCTGGATTAGTAGCGATTTCCGGCCGACTGGCGCGGACGCTCTTCGCGAGCGCGCGCTTCGTTTACGGTCAAAGTGCGGCCTTGCACCTCTTTGCCGTTCAGGGCGGCAACAGCCGCGTTGGCTTCGGTCGTGTCGGCCATGGAGACGAACGCAAAGCCGCGTGAGCGGCCGGTCGTGCGATCCATCATGAGGGCGACATCAGTGACTTTGCCATGTTGTTCGAAAAGATCCTGAAGATCGTTTTCAGTGGTCTCAAAGGAGAGATTACCTACGTACAGTTTCATTATTAATTTTTGGAGCAATAACTGCCAGCTACAGAGCCGTTCCCGAGAATCGAGTTTCAAACCACCACTGAGGAGTCTCAGCTGACGATCTACCACGCAACGAACAAACAGAACTTAATCCAATAGGCGGGTAGTTTCGCCTGTTTCCAGGCAAACACAACCTAAACTTCAGCGGTGGCCGGGCCGGTGTTCCCCCGCGGTGGGGCGCTTTTTTGGGCAGCACGGGCCTGGAGGGATTCGAACCCCCAACCCTCGGTTCCGAAGACCGATGCTCTATCCGGTTGAGCTACAGACCCACTTTTGGCGCAGAAACACCTCTCGCGGAATTCAGCTCCGCCCCGCAAGCTCTGTCCCGTGCTCCTACAGATCGATTCCCATTAGAATCGCGCCGGGAACATCTTCCCATCCGGTGCGGAGCCAGAAGGAATGCGCTCCGGCGTTATCTCCCGCGACGAGAATCAGCGCTCGCGCGATGCCCGCGGCGCGCAAATGCGTGAGGCATTCCCGCACAAGGAGTTTTCCAATTCCTTTCCCATGATGCAGTGGGGTCACCGCCAAGTGATAAATCAGGCCACGGCGACCGTCGTGCCCGCAGAGCACCGCGCCGACGATTCTCCCATTCTCTTCCGCGACGCGGCTAAAGCCTGGGTTGCGCAGAAGGTAAGCGCGTATTTCCTCTCGTGAATCGCCTTCGGCCACTTCAACCCCTTCCGCCAGATTCCAAAGTGCCACCGCCTCGTCATAGTCATCAATGACGAATTCCCGGGTGCTGATCATAGGCCTGCTCCTCTCTTGCTCTGCTGAGCCACTCCTGCATTTTCTGTGGCTTGCGGATGTGACACACAGACTGAGGGAATTCTTCCGCCGCTGCAACCTGGATACGACTTTCGCCCTTTGAAATGCTAAACCGCCGGCATGAAAGACATGACGCAGGGCTCGGTGACCAGGCACCTGCTCGAAATGTCCGCGTTCATCGCTGTGAGCATGCTGATCCAAACGCTTTATTTGCTGGCCGACCTTTATTGGGTCGGAAGCCTGGGCAAAGAGGCGATCGCCGCGGTTGGTCTTTCCGGAAACCTAATGATGGTCGTCATGGCGCTCACGCAGGCGCTCGGTGTCGGAACCACGACGCTCATTTCTCAGGCAACCGGACGAAAAGACCAGCCGCAGGCCGAGTTGGCCTTTAACCAAGTCGCTTGTCCTGTCGCTTCTGGTGGGGATCGCTCTCGGTCTTGGCTCCTTTGCCCTGCGCGACCAGTATTGTCAGGCCTTGAGCGCTGACGCCGCCACCGCCGCGTCGGCCAGAAGTTATCTGCTCTGGTTCATTCCCGCGCTGGTGATGCAATTCCCCATGACGGCTCTCGGATCGGCCTTGCGGGCGACGGGAATCATGAAGCCCATTGTCGCCATCCAGGCGTTCACGGTTTTGATCAATATGGTGCTCGCGCCCCTGCTCATCTTCGGAATCGGATTCCCAAAGCTGGGGATCGCCGGCGCGGCGCTCGCGACCTTTATCTCCGTCGTGCTCGCGAACGTTCTCATGGTTGCCTATTACCAGCGGAATTATCATTACCTCCGCTTCCGTCTTTCGCTGCTCAAGCCGCGCGTCCAAGCCTGGTGGGCGATGTTGCGGATCGGCCTGCCGGCGGGGGGCGAGTTCGCGCTGATGGCCGTCTACATAATCGTCGTTTATGGCATCATCCGGAATTTCGGCGCCGCGGCCCAGGCCGGCTTTGGGGTAGGGGCGCGAGTCATGCAGGCCATGTTTCTCCCGGTCGTGGCTATCGCCTTCGCGGTGGCCCCGGTGATGGGACAAAACTTTGGGGGCCGGCGCGCTGATCGAGTCCGCAGTTCCTATTATTCGGCCCTCGGGCTGACCTCGCTCGTGATGGTCCTGCTCACGATTGCTTCTCAGTTTGCTCCCGACGCCCTGATCCGGCTCTTTTCCAAGGATGCGGGTGTGATCGCCTTTGGCGGTGAGTATTTGAGAATCGTCTCGCTAAATTTTCTCGCGGCGGGAATTGTCTTCACCTCTTCCAGCGCTTTCCAGGGAATAGGCAACACCTTGCCTCCGCTGATTAGCTCGATGACGCGTCTGCTTCTCTTTGTCCTTCCGGCCACGCTTCTTTCACGCACGCCCGGATTTCAAATCAGGCATGTCTGGTACCTCTCGGTTGCCAGCATCCTGTTTCAGGCCGGCGTCAATCTCCTGCTTCTCCGGCGCGAGTTTCGCCGAAAGTTGACGTTTGCTGAACCGGCCGGCTTGAGCGAACAACCCGCCATGCCGTGAAAATTGATCACACTGCGGACTTCTGAGAATCTAACCGCGGATTACGCGGATTACGCGGATGTCGCGGATAGGGATCCAAAACGAGGATGGAGGATTCAGGATAAAGGATCGAGAAGTAGAGCTGCTTCGCCATCCTCTGCCTCGCCATCCTCCATTATCTATCCTCTACCTTCGTTGTATTTCTCCATCCGCGTAATCCGCGGTTGCTGTTCCGTTTTTCCACTGCGACCTCCGTGTGAGAATCCGGATCGGCTACTGGTTCGTCTTCCGCGATAGGACTTCTCTCATCTTTTGCAGAATCTCAGGCGACGCGACCTTGGACTCCTTGAGGACCAGAAGGGCGAAGTTATCCGCCAGAATTTCTTCCGGGTGAATGATGTAATTCGTGTTTCGCCCGACTCGCTCAAGGAATCCCGGAACACGCTCCATTCCCACCAGCTTTAAAGATGGACCGTCGGACACCGCCATCAGATTTTCAGAACCACCTTCTTTTTCCACCACCAGGAGCTTGAATTGGAGGTAGGCGAAAAACTCACCTCCACGGGTCACGTCGTAGGTTCTCAACGCTCGAATATATGATTGGGACAGCAAGAGACTCGCGGCCTTCGATTTCCAGGCGGATGAAATGATCGTTTCGCGGCGCATCGGGATTGGTGAGCTTACGCCGTTCGAGCTCCGGCGGGAGCTTGATCTCGTTGCATTTCGTAAAGCCGATAATTCCGTAGAGCCGCTCACGCAGCTCCGGGTTCCGGCGGGAAAGAATATGAAATAGCTCATGGCAGATGAGTTTTTGCAGGTCCTTCTGGCTCTTGCCCAACTCACTCTTGGGAAGCACGATCGAGGTTCCCCGGGTGTAGGCCGCATTTCCTTCTTCCGCCCCCGTGGTTTGGATCAGCTGAACGGTTGGAGGCAACGAAAGCGGCAGATCACGCAAGAGTGGCTGAATAGCCTCGATGGCTGCTTGCACTGTCTTCGTCTCCTCTTTCGTCCATTCGACAACATTACTTCCGATAAACTTTAGCAGGTCACCTTCCGAAACTGCCTTATCGGTTTTCATCCGCGCGGCGCGATCAAACGGACTTAAACGTTCGATGAACTCATCCTTCACCGTGAGGATCTGCCTTCCTTCACTTTGAGACGCAAAATGCACCTGTGTGCCGCCGAGTGGAACGTCGGCCGAGATGCGCAAAGGGAGGATGCAGAGGCAAGTCAGGGTTGATAGAAAACGACAGTTCATAGGTCTAACGAGAATGAGCTCAGGCGCCGCTGGCGGGAGCGGGCATGGATTGCAACTGACGTGTTTTCATATCTTGAGCGGAGCATCAGAGCGGCCAGCGGTTGCCTGCAGCGACCGGTTAGATCGCACGGGTGGAATCAACCCTCGATGATGCATGTCTCTGAAGCTCAAATATAGCGGGCAACGCGATCAAATCCCGCACAACGACAAAGCAGCAGTAGGCGGCGAGCCAACCAAAAACGAAACGCTCGCGCAACAGTATGATTGAAACGGCTACAAAGACGATCGCTCCGAGCCAAAACAGAGCCAGATAAACCTGTCCCAGGGCGGATGAGGCCAAGGCGCGTCGAACGGCTAACGCACTGTCAGCGCTCAAGAAAGCGGCGTGAGACTGTCGTAGGGCGCTAAACTGCAGAAACCCTCCAATGGCGCCGAACGCAATGCCGACGACATACGGCAGGAGCGGCACCGAACCAAATGCGACGACGAGGGCCAAGATGATGACGAAGATCGCGACCAAGCGAATGTTGTTCTTCGGTGTGAGGCTCCCATGCATGCAATCTAACGAGAACAAGATGAGCGACGACCACCGAGGGCGCGCGTAGACCGGAGCGAAAGTGATTTGATCATCGAAAACGTGAACGCGTGGCGGGTAGGCGTTCGCTCCATCGTATGGTTAGACGACGTTGGATGTCTTGAAGCTGTTCCACTCGCTCTCAAATTGGTTAGGGAGACGTGTGGATACTCTGCGGGATCGAAGGTGCCATTGCAATCGACGATGAAGCCATGGTTATCGCGCCACGGGCCGATGACCAGGACGCGATCCCCGCTGTCGAGAACCGACCTCACGAAGCGGCTCGCCGCTGTGGGCATCGATCTCGACGTGCCAAGTGCGGACGCGCTCATAGAGATGCTCAAAATCAGGATTCGCGGCGGGAAGAACTCGACGAAGTGCGCCGATCCCAAGTCTGGCAAGCCAGCCAGGTTCGTCCGTCGCCGCAGGTGACGATGGGGATATCACGATAACTGCGTTCATTTGAGGAGTGCGGAGTCCTTAACGAGACCAAGATGAGCGACGGCGGACGAGGGCGCGCGTCGCGCGGAGTGGGAATGTGGAAGTCATCTTAAAATGTGGGCGCGGAGCGGTCCGCCGTCGTCTCCATCGTAGGGTTAGGAGATGGGACGTAGTCATCTTTAATCGGTGACGACTCCATGACGTGTCTCGCCGCGCTTAACCAGAAGGCCGCTCTTCGATAAACGAGATCGTAAGTCCCTGAGGAGCACGAGGTGTGCGTCCGAGGGCTGATGAGCTTGAATCTCAAGAATCTCAATCTCGATGGGGCGATGCACTTGGCGATGATATGTAACAGAAATGATCGTCTGATATCTCGTCTCGTAATAAGTATAATACATCTTCTCGGTGAGAAGATGAGCGGGCCGATTGGAATTCGTTGGTCCCGGAGAAAGACGATGCTGGCGTGCGGCCCCGCTCACAATCCTATCGACCTGTTGCCATACGTAGTGTTCGCTGCCGCCGCGCTTACCCGTGACTTCTAGGGCAGACATTATCGAATCGCTGGCTTCGCATCGAAGAGCGATCAGCGCAAAGGCGATGGCTAAGTAGCGCACGCGAATCTCCTAACGAGAAGTGTGCCGGATTATCCGGCTTTTTGTTGGGAAAAACCGGGAAACCCGGCCTAATAATCCGCTTGTGGTTTGGACTGGGGTAGGGAGGATGCGGGGCACGGCCCGCACCATACGAATTTGGATTTTTCCGGGCAAGCCCAAACCGTTCACCAATGGACGCTAACGGGCACTTGCTTATTGATTCGCGCGCCAAGCCGAACTGGGTGCTGCCTGCCCCACAGCGAATATAGCTGTACTACGAAAGCTTCAGCGTGCGCAAGCGAAGGGCATTGGCGATCACGGAGACTGAGCTAAGACTCATGGCGGCGCCGGCTATGATCGGACTGAGCAACAGACCGAAGACCGGGTAAAGCAAACCGGCGGCGATGGGGATGCCAAGGGCGTTGTAGAGAAAGGCGAAGAAAAGGTTTTGACGGATGTTGCGCATGACAGCTTTGCTCAGGTGGATCGCCTTGACGATGCCGACCAGGTCTCCTTTGACGAGGGTGATGCCGGCGCTTTCCATCGCGACATCAGTCCCAGTGCCCATGGCAACGCCGACATCGGCGGCGGCGAGAGCCGGCGCGTCGTTGATTCCGTCGCCAGCCATTGCGACCACGGAATGTTTGCGCAATTGTGTAACTCTATCGCGTTTCTCTCCGGGCGAGACGCCGGCCTCAACCTGATCGATTCCCAATTTATTGGCGACGGCGAGCGCAGTGCGCTCGTTATCGCCGGTGAGCATGATTATTCTCAACCCCATGCGTTGCAATTCTCGTAACGCGTGAGGCGTTGACTCCTTGATTGGATCGGTCACAGCCAGGACTCCGGTAGCAGTGTCGTTGAGTGCGACGAAGATTGCGGTCTGACCTCCGTCCTGGAGTACCTGCGCCTTTTCCTCCAGGGTTTCCGGAACGGTGATTCCGTTCGCGCGCAGGAAAGCCGGCTGGCCGACAAGGATTCTGTTTGTCGCCGTGGCGGCAATCACTCCACCACCAGTGGTTGATGAAAAGCTGGTGAGTTGTCCGAGAGGCAGGTTCTTATTCTTCGCGGCTGTCACGATGGCTGAAGCCAGCGGGTGTTCGCTTTGTTGTTCGGCCGTGGCCGCGGCGCTGAGAAGATCGTCCTCGCTTATACCGCCAGCCGTAATGATCCCGGCTAATCGTGGTTTGCCTTCGGTGAGCGTGCCGGTCTTGTCGATCACGAGGACGGTGACCTTTTCCATCCCCTCGATTGTTTCCGCGTTCTTGATCAGGATACCCTCGTGAGCGCCGCGGCCGACGCCGACCATGATGGACATTGGCGTAGCCAGGCCCAGAGCGCAGGGGCAGGCAATGATCAGCACCGCAACTGCGTTGATGATGGCATGCGCGAGACGGGATTCGGGACCGATCCAAGCCCAGGCGACAAAAGTTGCGATAGCTGCCAGAAGCACAGCCGGCACAAAGTAACCCGCGACTGTGTCGGCGAGCCGTTGAATCGGCGCGCGGCTGCGTTGCGCCTCGGAAACCATCTGCACGATCTGGGCGAGGACGGTTTCCTGTCCGATTCGCTCAGCCGCCATGACAAAGCTGCCGGTATTATTGAGAGTGCCGCCGATTACTTTGTTACCGGGACCTTTCTCGACTGGCAGTGCTTCGCCGGTCAGCATCGATTCATCAATTGTCGTCTGGCCTTCGATCACGCTGCCATCTACCGGGACCTTCTCGCCTGGCCGCACGCGGAGACGATCGCCGCGCTTTACCTCGCTCAACGGAACGTCGCGTTCTGCGCCATTCAGGACGAGCCGCGCTGTGGCCGGCGCAAGGCTGAGCAGGCTCCGGATTGCGCCGCCTGTCCTATGCCGCGCGCGCAACTCGAGCACCTGACCAAGCAGGACGAGGACCGTCATCATCGCGGCGGCTTCAAAATAAACACCGATTATCCCGTGATGGGCGAGAGATGCCGGGAATGCGTCCGGGAGAAGCATGACGACCGCGCTATAAAGGTAGGCCACGCCGACACCGATCGCGATGAGCGTGAACATATTCAGGTGGCGGCTCTGCAAGGAACGCCAGCCGCGTGTGAAAAAGGGCCATCCCACCCACAAGACGACGGGCGTGCTCAGAACAAATTGAATCCAGCGTGCCGCTTTGCCCGAGAGCCAGAGGGGCGCATCGGGAACCAGATGGGACATGGCCAGGAAAAATACGGGCAAAGTTAGCGCCGCTCCGATCCAGAAACGGCGGGTCATGTCGACCAGTTCGGCATGATCTTCCGCCGAATCCGCCGAAATCGTCTTGGGCTCCAACGCCATTCCACAAATCGGGCAATCCCCCGGCTGATCGCGCTCGATCTCGGGATGCATCGGGCAGGTGTAAATGATCCCGGGGTGAATCTCCTGCTGCGGGGATCTCTCGTCCGGCGTGACGGTTTGGCGGACGCCGGCGTTCTTTTGCTCAATGAACCCTTCCGGATGGGTGTTAAATCGTGAGTGACAAGAGGAAGAGCAGAAATAGTAGATCTGTCCCGCGTAGCTGCTCCGCCCTGCGGCGGACTCCATCTCCACTTCCATGCCGCAGACCGGATCGTGCGCTTTTTTCAAGGGAGTTACTTGGGATTGCACGATCTATGGCGTGCGCTGATCATGTTGAATCGGAATGAACCTTCCGTCGCAGCAAGAGAGACGGGGAAGGCCGGGAGCGCAACACAGTATGGAAGACCTGAGTAGTTATTTGAACGATCACCTCGCGGGCTCCGTCGGCGCGCTGGAAATGCTCGATCGCCTGATCGACTTCTACGAGGGGAAACCACTCGAGAGGTTCTTCGTCAATCTGCGCGACGAAATCGATGCGGACCAGGAAACTCTTAAGGAGTTGATCGCAAATCTCGGCGTGAAAGAAAGCACCGTCCGTAAGGCCGGGGCCTGGGTGGTTGAAAAATTTTCACGCGGAAAGATTCAACTGGGCGAAAACGACGAGGGGATGGGACTCTTCCTTGCGCTGGAAGGACTGGCCCTTGGCATCCACGGGAAGCTGTCACTCTGGCGCGCGTTGGCAGCTGCATCCGAAACGGCGCCGCATTTGCGCGGCTTGGATTACGCAATGCTGGAGAAGCGCGCGGTCGAACAGCACGACCGCGTGGAAGCGAAACGGCTTGAAGTCGCGTGCGAAGTTTTCAAGTCCGGCTGAGGCCATTGAAGTCTCGCCGGCACCTTGAACTCACCCCCTGAGCGGATTGCGATCAGGGGCCCTGCTGACTCCCAGCCTAAAGGACATTGCGTAAGAACCAGACGGTCCTGCGCCCGGTAGTGGCCGTATTTGAAACCCGCTGACAATTTCACTCGGAACTCCGCACGCCCTATGCTGCAAAACGTCGATGGAATGACTTCCATCAGGATTAGCGCGAGCGAAGTTTTGGACGCCAAACGGATTCTATCATTTACGGCGACCGAACAAGAGTCGGCGGAAGGCGCCGAAAGAGAAACGGCGCTGACCATTACCAGGACGAACGGCCAGGATGTTACGTTGCGTGGCGATCTGGCCGAAAATGCGCTCGCGATTCTCAGGCTGCACGGATTCTGAAATCGAGTCCCGAAAGAGCCCGAATAACAGTTATTACAGGGGTGGGGACTAGAGCGGGCCACGGTAGAAAAAGCTAAAGAGAAAGACGCGAGCCTGTCGCGGTCCAAGCGACTATGGGAATTGTGGACTGTCCCCACAGTTTCACTTTGGCGTTCGTCTTCGAACAAACTCGTGGCGCTAAACCTTCGAAACCTCTGAGGTCGGAACGATGCTTGCTTCCAAGGACTTATAAATCCTCCCAGGCACATTTCGCGGGAAGCCCACATTCTGATCGTCGATGACGATGGACCCAGTACCCGCTGTACTGGCCCGAGTTTTGGAGCAAGCAGGCTATAAGAATTGCACTGCGATCACGTGCCCGATCGAAGCCACAACTCGCTTCGCGGAGTTGAAACCCGACGTTGTCTTACTGGATCTTCATATGGAGCCGCTCTCAGGGATCGACGTGCTCAAAAAAATCGTCGAGGTAACCGAACCGCGCGCTCGTCCCGCGGTGGTGATGCTGACGGGCGATACCACCTTGGAAGCGAAGCATGAAGCGCTGGCCGCAGGTGCAACGGATTTCCTGGCCAAGCCGGTCGATTCTGTCGAAGTGATTCTTCGAATCGAAAATCATCTTTACAGCCGTGAGCTTTTCCAGCGTTGCCAGCTTTACAGCGAGGGATTGGAGCGGCTGGTCGATAGACGAACCGTTGAATTGCAGAAGCAAACGGCGGGGCTGGAGAAGGCGATCACCGAATTGCGCGTTACGCAGCAACAAATTATCCAACAAGAGCGAATGCACGCCCTCGGGACCATGGCCAGCGGGATTGCACACGACCTCAACAATGGTCTGTCCATCATTTTGGGCTACGGCGACATGTTGCTGACGGATGAAAATCAATTTCCAACCGGCTCAACCTCCCGCCGTGAGCTCGAGAAGATCGTTCTGGCCGGGCACGACAATGCCGAGTTGGTCAAAAGGCTGGGGGAGTTCTACCGGCCACGCAACACGCGCGAAGCTCAGCAGGCCGTGAACTTAAATGAATTGATCGAGGAAGCGATTGCCCTAACCGCACCGCGCTGGCAAGCACAAGCCAACGGCGGCGGAAAAACGATTCGGATAAAGAAGGATTTTGACGAGGTTCCAAAGATCGGCGGAATGCCTACGGAGCTCCGGGAAGTCATGACGAATCTTATCTTCAATGCAGTTGATGCGATGCCTTACGGAGGACGTCTTTGCTTTCGAACGAGCGGAAAGCGAGGACGAGTTCGATTCCAAATTTCCGACAACGGAACAGGGATGGACGAGGAAACCTGTCGCAAATGCATCGAACCATTTTTCACGACCAAGGGCGCACACGGTTCAGGGCTAGGCCTGGCCATGAGTCACGGCATTATCCGGCGTCACGGTGCGACCTTTGAGATTGAGAGCGAGATCGGAAAGGGAACTACCTTCACGATATATTTTCCCGTGTTAAAAGAGGAACTTGGGCCGGCTCTCGCATTCTCCGGGCGAATTATCGAGAAACTTCGCATTCTGGTGGTTGACGATCAACCCGCCATTCTTGAGATCGTCCGCGCGTATCTGGAGGAGGACCACCATATCGTCGCAACAGCGTTAAATGCGCGGGAAGCGATGCAGAAATTTTGCCTGGAGCGTTTCGATCTGGTCATTACCGACCGCGCAATGCCAGGAGGGAACGGAGACGAACTCGCCGCCTCGATAAAACAGTTGGGGCCACTCGGGCCTATTATCATGCTGACCGGGTTCGCCGATCTCATTGTTTACAGCGATCAGTCTTCCAAGAACGTTGACCTGGTCCTGAGTAAACCGGCCAGGCTCGATGACCTCCGCAGGGCGATTATGACCGTTATGCCCGGTCGCTCGGAGGTCGCTGCCTAGACGCGTCCTTTTCACTCTGAAACGAAAGGTGCCCCTGGCTCATCCCATGCTGCTCTTGACGGCATGATGATTTACGAGAGGGCCGAGATAGCATCCCAAGTCGACAAAATGCGAGCCGACATTCAACGCTGCGGTGAGAGCCACGTTGGGTGCCCCGAGTTGACGCTGCTTTGCCCGGAGATTTCGGCCAAAGAGGAAAAAAATGGGATCGAACAAATCGCCGAATGGGAACGGTGGACTTTTGAGTATCTGCCCGATGGGAGCGTCCGATTTAGCCCACTCCCAGCGGATAACGCTGACCATCCTGTCCCCTTTTCGTCGCCCATCGCCGCTTTAGCGGGAAGGGGTCTGACTCCTCCTCTATCGGCGAGTCGGCAGGTCATGGCGCGGCAGGTCGATAGTGAAAACGCATCCCGAGCCGGGTAAGTCGCGCACGCTGAGGGTTCCCTCATTCGCTTCGACGCTCCGTCTGGAAATGGATAGTCCGAGCCCGAGGCCGCTTTTGTTCGCGCCGCTCTGAGAGAAGGGCAGGAACATTGTTTCAGCATCACCCGCGGGAAGGCCACCGCATTTATCCTCTACCTCTATGAGAACCCGCTCGCCGATCGCGTAGACTTTCAGGATTACCTCGCTGCCGGAATGGGTGAATTTGAATGCGTTTTGCAGCAAATTGGCGACCGCCGATAAGAGCAGTTCCCGATCGGCATCCAGGGCAAGCCGCGAATCGACATAGGAGACCGTCAACGAGCATCTGCTTACCTGCGCCTCCAGTGCGGCCGCGAGCTGGACTTCAGCGATAAACTCGGCGACGGAAAACAAGCGATGTTGCACCGGCATTCCGGCGGTGGTCCGAGCTTCCGAAAGGGAGCGATCGATCAGGCGGCGCAAGGCTACCAGGCTGCGATCCAGGACGGCGCCGGTCGCCCCGGTCAACCCTACAGAGCCGAGTTTGATGGCGGTAAGTGCGAGGGTCGCGCTATTAAGGTGATTACGCAGTTCGTGCGCAAAAAATCCCAGCCGCTCGTTTGCGACGGCATCCTTCTGGGCAAACATGTTATCACGCTGGGTGTTGAACTCGGTGGCGGCGACGGCAATCGCGTTATCCAGGCAGCGGTTAAGAGTTCGAAACTCGTCATTGCCTAGCGGTACATTAATTTCGACCGCCAGGTCTGTGACTGACTGGCAGAGGTCGCCATACTCGTGAACGACCTGGTCGATGGTAAATCCATGCTCCAAGAGCTCGCGGCCATGGGCCTTCGCCGCCCTGCCAATCTCCGACATAGTTGCATCCGCCCCGCCAGATGGACCTGACAATCTATGGCTTTCCGCGCCCTGGTCCGACTCCTCGGCCTTAAGGGTCTTGATGATTTGGTCGAGGAAGAGAGTTATCCCATGTTCCAACTCTTCTTCGGTTGCTCTGGGTGCGGGCCTTCGCGCGACTTTCATTCGGCATCGCTCGATCAGTTCGCCACGGTTCGCCGTAAGGAACTCGTGCATCATAACCGTAGGATGATTGCGGGGATTAGGAAGAGGCGCCTTTCACGCAGGACGTCGTGATCGCCGGCAGCGTGCACTCGTCCTGTTGTGGCTGTCATGATCGCAAGGCGTTGGTCTCCAATTCGAGCACCGGCGAGGGGTTATCCGAAGGCTGGGTCAGCGCGTCGTGTAGAGTCGCCAGCAGCTTGCCTTTGTTATAGGGTTTGGTCAGGCAGGCGCGGACATTGAGGGACGCCATTTCGGCTGCGTATCCGTCCTGACCACCCCGGCCGGTCGATGCGACGATCCGGACGGTGGGTTTCATTTTTTGAAGTGTCCGAATGAGCGCAATGCCATCCATCAGAGGCATTGCCAGGTCTGTTAAGACGAGATCGATCTCATTCATCCGCACGGCAAAAATGGCGAGCGCCTCCGTCGCGTCTTCGGCCGTCAACACCTGATAGCCGTGACCTTCCAGCAGCGCCTGGGCGATCTGGAGGATGGGTTTTTCGTCATCCACGATGAGAAGGAGCTCTCCGTTTGCTGGAGGCTGGACCGTTGCTTCTTTCTCTTTCGCCGCCGCCGCCACATCCATCGTCGCAGGGAGATAGATCTTGAAGGTCGTGCCGCGTCCGATCTCGCTGTAGACGCTCACGAATCCCCCGTGACTTTTCACAATCCCAATCAGGGTGGAAAGGCCCAGTCCCGTTCCTAGGCCAAGTCCTTTTGTCGTAAAAAATGGATCGAAGATCTTGTCGATAATCGGGCGCGGAATTCCCATGCCCGTGTCAGTTACTTCAAAGAGAACGTGCGGTCCCGGTTTCGCCCCCGGCGTCATGCTGGCATACTGTTCGTCCACCGAAAAATTCTCGGCCGATAGGGTAAGGACGCCGCCTGCCGGCATGGCGTCCCGGGCATTGACGGACAGGTTGAGCAAAACCTGGTGGAGTTGGGTCGGGTCGCCCTCGACCAGCCAGAGAGATTCGGGGAAGCGCATCCGGATGGCGATTGTTTTTGGAAAGGTCTGTTCGACAATCTGGGCCATGTCCCGGACGAGATGGGCAGGTTGCAAGAGCAAGCGGGCTCCCTCGGCCCCCCGCGCGAAAGTCAGCACTTGCTTGACGATGTCAGCTCCGCGCTGGGCGCACGCCTCCATGGTGGAAAGGATCTTCTTGTCGGCTGCCGGTATGTCAGTCAGGGACAGGACAGCCGTCCCCATCAGGATCGGAGCCAGGATGTTGTTCAAATCGTGCGCTACTCCACTGGCCAGCGTGCCGATGCTTTCAAGCCGCTGGGCCCGCAAGAATTGTCCCTCGATTTTTTTCTGCTCCGTGATGTCCGTGTTGATGATCAAGATGGATTCAGGCTCCGCCAACTCATCCCGGACCAGGGTCCAACGGCTGCGGACCGTGACAGTGCCGCCGTCCTTCCGGCTGTGCTTGCACTCGCCGGTCCATATTCCATTCTCGAGAACGGCTGTTCGCGCCGCAACGGTCGCGACGTCGTCTTCGTAAAGGAAGCTGGAAGCTGGCCGGCAATCGACCTCCGCGGCCGTCCAGCCATACAATGCTTCCGCGCCGTGATTCCAAAATTCAACGCGATCCTCCATGTCGCAGACCATGATGGCATCCTGCGCCAGATCCAGCAGTCTGGCCTGCTCGCGCAGTTGTTCCTCCGCTTGTCTCCGCTCGGTGATATCGATGCCAATTCCGCAGACGAAGGCGACCTCGCCCGCATCGTTAAGAATCGGAAATTTGCTGGCAATCGCATCCCTCTTTTCTTCCCCATGGAGAATGGTCTCAACGATCTGCTGGGGCGCTTTGGTTTCGACCACCAGCCGATCGTTGGCTTTGTAAGTCTCAGCGAGCTCCGCCGGCCAAAGCTCTTCATCGGTTTTCCCGAACCATTCGCGACCGCCCATTGAGAGCTGGCGGCACGACTTGTTCGCGTAGACGTAGCGGTAATCCTGATCTTTGATCCAGGCAATGCCGGGCAGATTGTCCATGAACAACTCGAAGCGCTCTACGCTGGCGCGGTTGGCTTCTTCCGCCAGCTTTTGCTCAGTGATGTCATGTAGGACGACCTGAACTGCGAGCCGGCCTTCGTAAACAAGAGGGTTGCTGGTCCCTTGCACGGCCACGGAAGTGCCGTCTAGGCGACTGCCTAGAATTTCAATCGGCGGATTGCTCCCATTGGTTTGGCCATTTTGGACCTGTTTGCTAATGAGCTCGTGGAATTCGGGGGAAACGGTTTTTAGGAAAGACCGGCCCAGCAGTTGGTCCAGATGGTTGACGCCAAAGAGTTTCAACGAGGCTGCATTGGCGAAGATAATTTCGCCATCGCTATGCACGAGATACGCATCTGGCGAGCGCTCGATTAAGAGCCGGTAGCGCTCCTGGCACTCGGATATCGTAAGTGCCGCCCGCTGACGCTCGATCGCATACCGGATGGAGCGCGCCAGAATGTCCTCCCCCATGCGGCCTTTCACCAAATAGTCCTGCGCCCCGGCTTGAACCGCCTTAATGGCAAGTGCTTCGTCGTCGCTTCCTGAAAGAACGACAATCGGAATATTCAAGGCCGCGTCATGGAGTCGTGTGAACGTCTCGAAGCCGTGGCTGTCGGGCAGGCTAAGGTCCAGGAGCACTACGTCGAAATGATGTGCCTCCAGGCGAGTTAGCGCCTCGTTCAATCGCACCAAATGCTCCACCGAAAACTGACTGCCGCTCGCATGCGTCAGCTCATCCTCCACGATCAGTGCGTCCGTGGGGTTGTCCTCGACCAGCAGGACTTGAATCTTTTCTCCGCTCATCCTCTTGATTCCGGCGGAAGGGTGACGACGGAAAACCAGAAGTCCTGAATCGTTTGCACCACTGCTGTAAATTCATCAAAATCCACAGGCTTGCTGATGTAGCAATTGGCATGGAGGCCGTAGGATTTGCTGATGTCATCCTCGGATTTCGAGGTGGTAAGGATAACGACCGGTATATTCTTCAGGTTGGCATCGACCTTAATCTCCGCCAACACTTCCTGGCCATTCTTGCGCGGCATATTCAGGTCGAGCACAATCAAGTCCGGTCGAGGCGCGTCGGCATACTTACCCCGCTGGTTCAGGAACTCGATGGCTTCAATGCCGTCATCAGCGACGTATAAAGTGTTGCGCATTTTGGCGGCTGCAAAACCTTCCCGCGCGATCAGGACATCAGTCGGATTGTCCTCGACCATGAGGATGACGACCGAAGCCTGTGCGGACGTCGTATTCATCGCCCGTTCCTCGTTTCCGGGATGGTGAAGTAGAAGGTGGCGCCCTTTCCGGCTTCCGACTCCGCCCAGATGCGCCCCCCGTGGCGCTCCACGACTTTCTTGCAGATCGCAAGCCCGATACCCGTGCCCTGATATTGCTTCCGGGTGTGAAGGCGCTGAAAGACCAGGAAGACCCGCTCGAAGTACTGGGGTTCCATGCCGATACCATTGTCCGCCACGGAAAACCGCCAGTCGCCATTCCTGCGGGTCGCGCCGATGTGGATCTTTGGGGGACGTTCCCCGCGGAACTTGAGTGCGTTGCCGACGAGGTTTTGGAACAACTGCGTCAATTGAGTCGCGTCTCCGCTCACCACGGGCATTGCGTCCTGGGTTACCGTGGCGGCGCTTTCGTCGATAGCCACCATCAGATTATCCAGCGCCTCGTGCAGGACCATCTCGCAATTCGTGGACTTGAAGACCTGGGCATGGGTGCTGATTCGCGAATAGGCCAGCAGGTCGTTGATGAGCGTTTGCATCCGCTTGGTGCCGTCCACCGCATGCGTGATGAATTCGTCCGCCCGCGCGTCCAATTCTCCTTCATAACGCTTCTGGAGAAGCTGAACGCAACTTGCCACTGCCCGGAGCGGCTCCTGTAGGTCATGTGTCGCGACATAGGCGAACTGCTCGAGCTCGGCATTGGAGCGCGCCAGCTCGGCGTTAATCATGACCAACTCGTCCGCCCGTTTCCCTTTTTCCTCGACTTGAAATGCGAGCTCCTTGTTGGCAGCCGTGCGTTCCTCAACGATCGCGGCCAGCTCATCTGCCCGCTTGCCTTTCTCCTCGACTTGAAAGGCGAGCTCCTTGTTGGCGGTCGTGCGTTCTTCGACGATCACGGCCAGTTCGTCGGCCCGCTTGCCTTTTTCCTCGACTTGAAACGCGAGCTCCTTGTTTGCGACCGTGCGTTCCTCGACGATCACGGCCAGCTCGTCGGCCCGCTTGCCCTTCTCCTCAACTTGAAATGCGAGCTCCACGTCGGCGGCCGTGCGTTCCTCGACGATCACAGCCAGTTCACCGGCCCGCTTGCTTTTCTCTTCGACTTGAAATGCCAGCTCCACGTCGGCGGCCGTGCGTTCCTCGACGATCGCGGCCAGCTCACCGGCCCGCTTGCTCTTCTCCTCGACCTGAAATGCCAGCTCCACGTCGGCGGCCGTGCGTTCCTCGACGATCACGGCCAATTCGCCAGCCCGCTTGCTCTTTTCCTCGACTTGAAATGCGAGCTCCTTGTTGGCAGCCGTGCGTTCCTCGACGATCACGGCCAACTCGTCGGCCCTCTTGCTTTTCTCCTCGAGTTGAAACGCCAGCTCCTTGTTGGCGGCGACCAAGGCCTGGCTCACGCGCATGCGTTCCGTGATGTCGCGGATGTTACACTGGATGAAGCGCGTGGTGTCGACGAGGTAGGCGTTGCTGATAAATTCCACCTCGACCCGCCGCCCGTCTTTCGCCTCCAGCGGCAGACCTTCATAGTGGAGGCGGTCGTTTACCTGTAGTTCGGCGAAGGCGCTCTTGGAGGCATCTTCACCCTTGAATGGGCCGATTTCCCATAGTTTCCGCCCTAAGAATTCCTCCTGCGAATAGCCCAGTAGTTCTTTCATGAAGGGATTCGCATCCACCACTTGCCCGGTCTCGGCGTCGAGAATGAGAATCCCATCCTGCGCCGTTTCAAACAATCGCCGGTAGCGGGCGTCTGAGAGCCGCAGCGTCTCGACTGCGCGCTGTTCGCCGGTCGAATTGAGCCCGCCGGAATCTGTTCGAGCGTTCATCTTATTTCCGCGATCTCTTTCTTGTGGTTAGTGCCGGCAGGACGGCTTCCTTCAATAGGCGCGACGCTTCGGCGCTTATTGGAGCCAGGGCGGGATGTCCGTTGATTTTGCCCGCCGATTTCTGCACGGGGGTGTCAGCGCCATCAGTCACCTTTGCCGGAAGAAAGATCTGAAAGGTCGTTCCCTTGCCAAACTGGCTGTAAACCGACATAAAGCCCCCATGGCTTTTGACCAGTCCAAGGTTGGTTCCTGGCCCGATCGTTTTTGTTTCCAGGAACGGATTAAAAATGCTGTCGATCACTGGGCGAGGCGTGCCGCAGCCGGTGTCGCTCACGCGGAGCATTACGTATTGGCCCAACCTGGCCCCGGGGGTCATGGAGGCGTAGTGCTTATCGACGTTGAAATTGCGCGCCGAAACAACGAGTAAGCCACCTTTGGGCATGGCTTCACGGGCATTGAGGAGGAGGTTAGTGAAAACCCTGTGCAGTTGCAGGCGATCACCTTCGATGAGCCACAGATCCTCCGAGTAGGCGCTGGTAATTTGGATTGATTTCGGATAGGCCTTGCGAGCGAGGCCGACGACTTCCGCGACCAGATCACCGGGTTTGATCAGGGCGCGTTCTCCGCCCGTTGCACAGGCGAAGACGAACGTGTCCTGGGCGTCTACGGCTCCGTTCGAGGCGCCGTTGCTTTTCCCGTTTAACCCGTCCTGTTCTGCGATTGTCTTACCGCGAATTGCTTCCTCGCACAGCAGCATCGGTGTGAGAAGACTCTCTCCGTCGCGCGCCAAACCGCTGGCGATTTCCAGGTAGCCATCCGTGTAGAAAATTACGGGCATCCGGGCGATCGCGGGATCGAGGCGCACCTGACGGACGAAATCGCCCTGGTCCAGTTTCGGCGTAAGCATGTCGACGATGGCAATCGCTGGCTTTTCCTTGTGTGCTATCCTGAGCGCCTCTTCACCGCCGTTGACTTCAAGGAGGTCACAGCCCCGTTTTGTCAATATTTCGGCGATCCCGGTGTGACCGCTTGGGTCGCCATCAACAATTAGAATTTTCATGGGCTGCTCCTCTTCTGCTCGCGTTTAAGGCTTCGGCAATCTCAGCGCGCAGTGCGTCCGGTTGGATCGGCCTGCGAACGAAACGGACAGCGCCATGTTCCAGGCAATTGCGCCGCTCTTGCTCGAGCGTGCATGTCGTAGAAATGATGACGATCGGAACACCTCGCAACGCCGGAGTTCTCTTCGCGATCTCCAGGAAATCGAGCCCGTCAAGTGGCCGCATGTGGAGTTCGGAGAGAACAACGTCCGGCTGGATTTCTTCTGTCAGCGCGACGGCTTGGTTTACACTCCTGGCCAGGATGACCCTATATCCGGACGATTCGAGTGTAACGTGGATGAAGTCGAGGGTGTCTGGGGTGTCGCCAATGACCAGAATCGTCCCGCTGATTTTGTCGGTGGACGCAGTCGCGGATTTGAGGCTGGTTTTCCCGCCTAAGTCCTCGGAGATGCTGCGACCCTGGCCGGCAGGGCGATTCCAACGAAGCGCTCTGTCCTCAGGCAAGGGGGCCGCCGCCGTGTCTGGGCGCTGCTGTAGTAACCGCGTAGAGAGGTCAGGATCGATCGATACTACGCTCTCTAGATTGTGCCGGAAGATTCCCGTTCGGCTTTACCACCGCACAGGCAAGACTTATGCGAGATGCGAATTCGATGAAATTCTGACGCTGACCCGCTCTGGGGCATGGCAACACTTGGATGCTGCCAATTCCAGGTAGATTTTGGGAGGCGTACATCCAGAACGCTAAGCCCGCCGGTTACCTCCCGCTATGGGGACTAACCTTAGAGGAATCGGGGAATACCCTTACAGATGGTTATGGAGAGCGGCGTCGCAATGCCCCACATGCGCGGTCTTACGCCTCCGAGGAAACCAGCCCCTCGCGAATCGCGTATCGCACCAAGCCGGGCACATCATGAATATCCAGCCGCGCCATGAGTTGGAGGCGATGCGTTTCCACCGTCTTCACCCCAATCGCGAGCCGATGCGCAATCTCCTTCGTATTTTTGCCTTCGGCGATCAATTGCAGGATTTCGCGTTGACGCGGGGTGAGTTGTTCAAGCGGGTTCACCTCTGCGGCGGCCCGCTCCATGTAGGTGTTGACGATGATGCGAGAAACCACAGGGCTGAGATAGGTCTGGTCGTGCACGACCGAATTGATCAAGAGCTCCAATTCAACCGGCGCCGCATTCTTCAGCATGTAACCGGAAGCGCCGGAGCGTAGCGCACGACTTACGTACTCCTCGGTCGCATAAGCCGAAAGGATGGCCACCTTTGTCTTTGGGAAAGTTTTGACGATTCGAGGCAGCGCCTCGAGGCCGCTGAGCTCGGGCATTTCGATATCCATCAGAACGAGGTTCGGTAGTTCCGATTTGACGATTTCGAGCGCCTCCTGGCCGTTGCTCGCTTCACCCACCACTTCCACTCCCGGTATTTTGTCGAGTAAAGAACGAATGCCGGCCCGCACCAGCGCATGATCGTCCGCAAGCAACACACGGATTGGATTCGCAGGACCCCAATCTGGCGCGACCGAAGGGCTGCTCTCTTTAAGACGTGCGGAGGATTTCATTCGAAGGGATCTAGTACTCCGGTCTCTCTCCTACTATCCGGAGCAGCTTTAAGGCCAACGACTCGAACCTCTTGTCTCGACGGCGAACTGGTCGCCGGAGTGCGGCCCGGTCGGTCGCACGAGCGGCTGGTGTATAATGCAGGGACCACGGACTGCGCGATGAGAATGCGCTTCAAGGTATTACGCGTTGACGATGCCGTTGCGAACCGCGTAACGAACCAAACCGGGCACATCATGAATGTCCAGGCGCGCCATCAACTGCAGCCGATGCGTTTCTACTGTCTTGACACTGATTCCCAGCGTGGACGCGATTTTTCGGGTGTTTTCCCCTTCCGCAATCAGTTGGAGAATTTCGCGCTGGCGCGCGGTGAGTTGTTCGAGCGTGCTCGATTCGTCGCTCGCGCCTTCGACATAGCTGTCGATTACAGCGCTGGAAATCGATGGGCTTAAATAGATCTCGCCTCGGGCGACCGACTTGATCGCCAGCTCTAATTCAACCGACGCCGCGTCTTTTAGCATGTAGCCGGAGGCGCCGGAGCGCAGGGCGCGGATCACATATTCCCGGTTCGCGTGGGCGGAAAGCATAACCACCTTTACACTCGGAAAATTCTTTACGATGCGCAGCAACGTTTCGAGGCCGTTGAGGTCCGCCATCGCGATATCCATCAGGACAAGATTCGGCAATTGTGACCTAACGATTTCCAACGCTTCGTGGCCGTTACTCGCTTCACCCACCACCTCCACTCCCGGCAGGTTTTCGAGCAAGGTGCGAATGCCGGTGCGAACCAGAGTATGATCGTCAACGAGCAATACCCGTGTTGCATTCATGCTCATAGGGGGCGGGCGGGGCGTTCGGGCCTAAACGTCAATGGGAGAGATACGTCAATCGTCGTTCCTTTGCTTGGCGATGAGATGATCTTTGCTCGCCCGCCGACCAGAGCGGCGCGTTCCCTGATTCCGATCAAGCCAAGATCAACCGCTTGTGCTTGCGTCGGATGGGCGTCGAAGCCGATGCCGTCGTCGCGAGCCAGGAGCCGCAATTCTTTTCCGCGCGTGCACCGGAGTGCAATCTCGAGTTGCGTGGCTTTGGCGTGGCGCACCGCGTTTGTGATCGCTTCCTGCGCGATGCGAAAGCAAGTTATTTGAATCTCCGGATCGAGTTTCTCCGGGATATGCTCCGCGGAAAAACGCACCGCGACCGAGGCGCGGCGTCCCTGTTCGTCAATAAATGAACGGAGCGCGGGAACCAGTCCCAGGTCGTCCAACATCGGTGGACGGAGATCCAATGAAATCTGCCGGACCTGGCCAAGCAACTGATCGAGAATCGCGGCTGTTTCATCGAGTCTTCCCACGAGTGCGGGATTTGTCGTTGGGCGAAGCGCATCCACATTGATCTTTGCCGCCGTGAGGGATTGCCCAATCTGGTCGTGCAACTCTCTGGAAAGCTTTCGCCGTTCATCTTCCTGCTCTTGAATTCGCCGCCGTGAGAGACTGCGCAGTTGCCGGTTCGCCTTACGGATTGCTTCTTCCGCTTCCTTGCTCTTGGTAATGTCTTCCGCGATCCCGGCAAATCGAACGACCACGCCTCTCAAATCGCGCACCGGGAAAATCCGGTCGCGGATCCAGCGGATCGATTGATCCGGGCGCACAATGCGGTAGGTCAGATCATTCATTTCTTCGATATCCAGCTTCGCAATTTCCGCGAGGACTTTCTCCTTGTCACTGGGATGGA
The DNA here is from genome assembly GCA_963850015.1 of uncultured Verrucomicrobiae bacterium. Lineage (GTDB taxonomy): Bacteria > Verrucomicrobiota > Verrucomicrobiia > Chthoniobacterales > UBA10450 > AV80. The sequence continues at coordinate 1,996,391 of CAWKJF010000002.1, read as the reverse complement.
GCGCTTCCTTCCATGATTGAGGCGAGGCATAAAGACTCTCGCAACTGCGTCCCCAGATTGCCTCGTAGGCCGGGCTGACGTAGAGCAGCCGCGCCTCCCCTGGAGTGGCCGTCCAGATCCAGAATACTTCGTCAATGTTCTCCGCGATCTGCCGAAAACGGGCCCGCTCCGTGATATCACGAGCGACACAAAAAAACAGGACTTGCCCCCCGATGCGGACGCGCGTCACGCACGTTTCGACGTCGAAAATTGAGCCATCCTTGCAACGGTGTTGCGTTTCAAAAACGCTGCCTCCATCGACCCAGGTGCGCAGCCTTTCCTGAAGTTGCGCGCGCGTCCACTGCGCGTCCCAATCAGCCACCTGCAAGCTCGTCGCTTCCGCTACGCTATACCCTCGCCGGCTCAGAAAGGCGGCGTTTGCTTCCTGGAGATCGCCGGTTCGCATTCAGAATGTAGATTGAGTCCGCGGAGGTCTCCATCAGCGTCTTGTAACGAACGGCTTGTTCGGCGAGCGCCTCCTCGGCCTGCTTTCGTTCGGTGATGTCTTGCAAGAGCGCTACGAAGTAATCGACCGAACCATCCGCCCGCCGCACGCATCTTCCGGAAATGGTGGCGGCGATGACCCGGCCGTCCTTGCGGATAAACCGTTTATCCATCGAATAACCATCTATTTCTCCTGCAACGACGTGGTCGAAATTTGCCACATCGGCGGCCAGGTCGTCGGGATGAGTGACCTCCGTCCAACTCATTCGCAATAGCTCATTGCGTTCGTATCCCAGAATCCGACACATCTCGTCGTTTACCTCAACCAAGCCTTTGGTCGGTGAGGTGATCGCCATGCCGATCAGGCCGAGTTCGAAATAACTCCGGAAGCGTTCCTCGCTTTCGTGCCGCGCCTGCTCAGCCTGTTTGCGCTCGACGATTTGGCGGCGGAGATCCTCGTTAACCGCTTTCAAGTCAGCGGTTCGCTCCGCGACCCGTGCCTCGAGTCCGACATTGAGTTCGGAGACCTGTCTTTTCTGCGATCCGGCGATTCTGGATTTCCGCTTCCAAGGCGACATTGGCGCGCGCCAGCATCGCTGGGCTCGGTAGCGTCAAGGCGGCCGGAACGAGCCGTGCCAGCAGGATGGCGGTCGGCACCGAGGCCAGCGCCGTGAGGGCCTTGACGCCACCGGAGACCCAGTACTGTGAGTGCCACACGTTCCAGATCTCCATCAAGTGAGTGGTGCCGCAGGCGAGGATGAAGACCGCGAAGGAAACGAACATCCAGGCAAAAGTCAGGTCCTTCCGATTGCGCACGAAATAGACGAGCGCGATGGGAATCGAGAAGTAGGCGATGACGATCAGCGCATCGGAGATCACGTGCAGCCACACGAGCCCAGGCGTCCAAAGATAACAGTGCCCGTGCGGCATGAAGCCGTTCCCGGAGAAAAGTGATTCCAGATAATCTTTCATGTTACTATTTCATTTTGCGCTCGCATCTGCCGCTTGATTTGTTCACGAAGGCCGGCGCGCCGATGACGCGGCGAGCATCGACAAGAGGATGAGAGGCACGGCCAAACCGGGGTCGTCATGACACGTCTCGACACTGCGTTCAGATTCGCGGGGACGCTATGGAAACATATTGGCTCGAATCGCGAGAAAGCGAGTATGGGACCTTGGTCGTACACCTTTTGCGACCTCCTGAAACGATCTGACGAGCCGTCCATCACCCGCCACGAGGCTCTGCGGGATGGGGCGGTTCCGATATAGGTATCCATAAATACGAATTTGGCCGCGTTAAGTTGAAAGGATTTTTCGATGGGCTGGGCCTGGACTGCGCCTATTCATGCAACTTAAGAAGTTGCTCCGCCGCGGGGGGAGCCGACGGTCCGAACGACACCTGGGTCCGTCTGGCTGCGTAAATTTATGCTTGTTTTACAATAATAATCCAAGCACGCTTAAGGCGTGAGAGCAGTCCTGGAGTTGTCGAAAAAAGAAGCGGCCTTGACGCATTTCGCCACCACCCGATGGAGTTTGATCCGGAATAGAGGCGGAGACCGGCGGACGAGGCGACGGCGAGACCGGCCTGGCTCAACTCTGCCAAATATATTGGCGCCCCATTTTCACATTCATTTACCGGCGTGGGTATTCTGCCCAGGATGCCCAGGACCTGGCGCAGGATTTTTTTCTCGTGATTCTGGAAGGCTCCCTCCTGGAATCGGCCGATCCTACGCGGGGACGTTTCCGGTCGCTGTTGATTAAATCGTTGAAGAATTTCCTGGTCGATGCCCAGGTCAAGCGCCGGACGCAAAAGAGGGGAGGCGACCTGCAATTTGTCTCGTGGGAAAAATGGATGGCGGATGCGCCCCGCCAGTTGTCGCTATCCGCACAGACGCTCGAAAGCGCTCCGCCGGAGGCGTTGTTTGATGCCGGGTGGGCCGCGGCGATTGCGGAAGAGGCGCTGCGGCGGCTGCGGCTGGAATGCGAAAGCAAGGGCCGCCGGCGCGTTTATGAAGTTCTGAACGGCTATCTTACGACGGAACGGGAGGAGATCTCGTATCATGAGCTTTCGGTTGCGCTGGGCGTGCCGGAGGCGTCGGTGAAGAATTTGCTCCACCAATTTCGCAAGCGCTATCGCGTGCTTTTGCGCGAAGAGGTGGCGAAAACCGTCGAAACGGAGGCGGAAGTGAAGGATGAAATTCGCTATCTGTGTGCCACGCTGTCAGCCGGAGCCGGCTGAACGTGCCATGGATATTGCGTCCCGAGCAGACCCCCCATTTCCACTTCTCGACGAGCCTGATGTGTGCGCAGAATGCAACTCCGGATCGCGCCTCGCCAATGGCCTTTGTCTGAATTGCCTGTTGCTTGGCGCCCTCGAGGATGACGGTGTCGCCTCGAAAACGGAAACCTTCAAGGAAGCGCTTGCCGGAATAAAATCCCGGGATGGGGACTGGCGCATCGGCGATCACGAGATTCTCGACGAGATCGCCCGCGGCGGGATGGGGGTCATTTATCGCGCTCGGGAACCGCTTTCCGGGCGCCTCGTCGCGCTGAAATGTATTCTGGCGTATCAGGGCGATTCAGACCAGGCGCTGGCGCGGTTCCGGCGCGAAGCCGAAACCGCTGCGCGCCTCGATCATCCCAACATCGTTCCGATCTACCACGTCGGTGAGACGGCGGATGGCTCTCCTTTTTTTACGATGAAGTACGCGCCAAACGGAAGTTTGGCCCATCTGCGCGATGCGTTGCGCCCGGAACCCCGGCACGGCGTGCTGCTCATGGCGAAGGTCGCGCGGGCTGTGCAATATGCCCACGAACGAGGCGTTCTTCATCGCGACCTCAAACCGGGAAATATCCTGCTGGATAGCCGGGGTGAACCGCAGGTGAGCGATTTCGGCCTGGCCCGGTGCGAGGAGATCGCGAGCCACCTGACCCGCTCGCTGACCAGTTTTGGAACGCCCGGCTATATCGCGCCGGAACAAGCGGACGGGCCCGCCGCTCAGCTTACCGCCGCCGCGGACATCTACAGTTTGGGCGCGATTCTCTTTGAACTTCTGACGGGCAGGCTGCCTTTCCCCGGCGACAACGTGCTGGGCGTCCTGAAGCAATCGGCGGAGAAATCCGCTCCGAAATTGCGAACGCTCGCGCCTCATCTGGATCGGGACCTGGAAACGATCTGCGAACGCTGCCTCGAAAGAGAACCCTTCGTTGCGCTATCGGTCGGCGGGAAGCCTCGCCGAGGATCTGGAGAATTGGCTGGCGGACCGCCCCATTGCCGCGCGCCCAGTCGGACCCTGGCTTCGCTCCCGGCGATGGGTTCGCCACAACCGTGGCCTCGCCGCTATGCTGGCGGCGTTCTGTCTCCTGAGCGCCGGAGCGCTCGCCTGGTACCTCCAGGCGCAAAAGGTTGAAGAGGCCATGAAGGAGAATGTCCTGGCTGCGCGGTCGATCGCCGTTTTGCCATTTTATGATCTCGACACCGCGACAGCCGATCCCGCGTTGACGAAAGCATTTGCAGAGTCGCTCCAGAATGGGCTCCGAGCCTTTGGTTCGGTGCGAGTGACAACTCTCGAGCCTCCTTTTGTGGTCGGCCGCGACGGGATCGGAAAACTCTTTAAACAACAAAAGCAAAATCTGGCGCGGACAATTCTCACGGGATCAGTTCGAACCACCCAGGGCCACAAGCGCATCTCTTTTCAATTGATCGATCCAGCCAGCAAGGAAACTCTCTTGACGCACGTCCGGGACGGGAACGGGCAGGATGATTTGCCTGGCGCGCTGACGACGGAGATTGCTCAGGGGATTTATTCGATCTTGAGCGCCAGCGATTGGTCGAATCTGCTTTCCTCGAAACGCGACCCCGGGTTGCGCAACGAGACAGCCAGCGAAGCGATGACCGCGGGACGGCTAATCGCTCACTCTACTGCGGCCGATTACGATCATGCGATCGCTCTATTTAAGAAGGCGATCGAGGCCGAGCCCAATTCGTCGCTCGCCCATACCTATCTTGCCATGGAAGCTACTGGCCGCACCCATTACAGCTCGGATCGCAGTTTCCTGGCCTTGGGAAAGAGCGAAGCTGAGAAAGCGCTTCAACTTGCTCCCGGCTCGGCCGAAGCGCACCGGGCCATGTCCGGAGTTTATTACCAGGAGGGAAGATTCTCCGAGGCGCTGGAGCAGGCCTTGCAAACGGTGGAAATCGGCGGCTTGCAGGACCGACTGGCCATGTTTATTGGCATGACCCTGGATGTGCTTGGCCGACCGCATGAAGCACTGGGCTGGAATCTGACAGCTGCGCAACTGACCGCAAATCCGGGCGAAGTAGAGTCATCCATCGGCGATTGCTGGGTCAAGCTCGGCGACGACCAACAGGCCGAACGGGCCTATACCCGCGCCATGGAGTTGCGGCCCCATTATCCGGACGGCCGAATCGGAATGGCGCGCCTTCGATTACTGCAAGGCAATTTCGAGGCCGCGCGTGAAGTGTGCCGCACTCTCCCCGGTCGGAGTGAATCCTCCGAGATAACGGCTCAAATTGAATTCTTCGACCGGAAATTCGAGGTCGCCATCGAACTCTATCGGATTCTGAACCGCGCGAATCCCTATGGTGGCGGTTCTTTTTATGGCGCAATGACCTACTGCTCCGCGGGAGGCCGGGCCAAACAAGCTCTGGGAGAAACGAGCGAAGCCCAGCGTATTTTGGAAGAATGCCTGACCAGGGAGCGGGCCAACTCGGAGAGAGAACCTGACAACCCGGAGGCGGCTTATCGCCTGGCTGCGGTAGAGGCATGCCTGGGGATGACCGAAGCCTCGCTGTCGCACTTGGGAAAGGCTGCGGCGTTGGGCTGGGTGGACTTTCGCTCTCTCAATTTGGATCCGCGGTTTGACTCGCTCAGAGAGGACCCAGCCTTTCAGACTATCGTCAACAATCTCGCCGCCAGAATGGCGGAAATGAGACAGAAATTAAAAAAATGATTAACCTGGAAGGAATAACTAATGAACGCCAAGAATTGGGAACAATTGACGAATGACGAGAAATTGGACCGGCTCACATCCGTCCTGACCCGGGCGGGATCCGACATTAAATTCCGCGATCGCTGCCTGGTGTCGCCGGAATCAGCCAAGAAGGCCGTGAGCGAACTGGGAGAGATTGAATTCCCGCCAGACTTTCACGTGAGGTTTGTTACTCCGGAAGAGCGGCTGAAGAGTCTGGTCCTAACGGTGCCAGATCATATTCCAGCAGACAACGGAACGTCCGAAGTGCGGAACGCGGAGGATTATATAGCTTGCAGTTACTATCCATGGAGGACCTAGGAACGTCAGGCCTGACCAAAAGCTTCGGCTAAAAGGAGCCGGAGAGATTCGCGGACATCGGTTGGTATGTTCGCCTTGTCAGGTGCGGATCGCTCATTGCTGCCGCTACAGAAATACGGGATATCGAGTTTTCTTAAGGCCTCGACTTCGAATTCGATCACATCCGAGTCCACCGTGCCCGATCGACACGCACGGGCGAGCAATTCGTGGCGCTCTATTCCGGAACGCAGCGCAGCGGGTTGAATCGACGCTCGTTTGATTGCGGCATATTTCTCTGTCGGCCAGTAGATCCGGCGTCTTTCCCGCGAGCGAATGCGTCGAACGCGTTGGGCGAATGCCTCCTGCCGGCCCTGCGTTCCGAGAATGCAACGCCATGCATTGCCAAACCCCCGGACGATCTCGCGTTGGTAGGGTGCCGCGGTGAGTGGTTTCGTCCCATTTTTTCCAGTTATGCCCTGTCCCAGGACACTGCTTCGGGATTGCAGGCTTCGCGGGTTTGAATTTGAGAAAAAACCCGTTCGAGTCAGGTGATCGAGTGTGGTTTGAGATTTCGGACCAGAAGAGACATGCCAGAGGGTCTCCGCGTCCACCAGGACTGGGTCCTCTCCGGAGGCGATAAGGTTATCGCGATGGCAATCGACCGCTCTTAGGAGGTAGGCCACCGCAATCAGGGCGCCCATTCGTTCATGGAAGCGCCGTGCTGCCAGGTGGCTCTTGCAGGGAGCAACGGGGATCCATTCCATCCAGCAGTAGCCTTTTCGCCGCAGGACGCGCGCTGCCCTCAGTTTCGGACGGAAGGATCGCGTGTTCATTTCCTCCAGAAAGGAAGACCATTCCCATTCACCATCTCCGGGTCTCGGTTTATAGATGACCGAACCTGCTGGAAACTGGAGCAGCATCACAGTGCGGCCTCCGCTGTGTGGATCGGATAGGCTGCAGCGCAGATCGATGACTGGTTTGGCGGGCTGATTGCCCAGGAAATACGAGAAAGGGCGGCCTGATCCGCGGCCAGCCGGGCGAGCAGCTCGATGACCTGATTGCGCCATTGCGAAACCACCTCGGACCAGAGCCGGGCTAAAACCGGGAACGCCTTGAACAAAGCAAAAAGTCGCTGACTTGGCTTGTCGCCGAGGAACATGCGATTAGCCAGTTTCGGATCAGCCGCTTCCGGCATTATCCCGAGTGATTTAATGGCAAGGCTAAAGCTCGTCCGCTCCAGCTCCAGGCAAGGCCCGGTGAGTCGTTCAAGGCGGCGTTGAAGATCTCGTCTTAAGCTTCTTCCTGCCTTGGCTGAGACAAGAGCAAGTAACTTTGGGTTTACGGCGGTCTCCAGGCTTCGCCATCCAAAGCGCCCTCCAGCCTCAGACAGTGTTGCCAGCGGAGGGCGTTGTCTCGGGCCGAACTCAAAGTCTGCTAGAGCGTTAAGCATCCCGCGCAAGTCGGTTGCCCACGGTGGCAGCACGGAAGGATCGCGGAGGCGCAGCGTTCTGCCAGCCCCGGACGTCTTCGGCGATTCTCCTTTGGTAAAATACCGACCGGAGTGATAGTCGCTTAAGTCCGCCGCCGCCTCGATGAGTGCGTTAAAATCAGCGTCTGAGAAAGTCACTGGTGTGTCGAAGACCGAGACCCCATCCGCCGTTCTAAACAAATGGGTCCACCTGAAAACGGCGCCAGTGTGCCTCGCATTCGGGCAGGAGTTTGTCGTCGCCAATCAATCGTATGACTCCAATCATGGAGTCCACCCGCCGTTCAGTTCCACTGGGGAAACGCCAAAGCGGAAGTTTCCATTTCGATCCGACGCGGGATAGATAGCCATCAGGGTCCGCCTCGAGAGCGCTTTGGATCACTTCTGAAACGATATGGCTTCCGCTGGGGCCTAACGTGAGTCCGCCGGCAGAAAGCTCGGCTTCTTTCAGCAGATAATAGAACAGCGGCGTGTTTTGCTCGAGCCCAACCTCGCGCAGAACGCTTCCCGAATTGTCGCAAGTGTCTTCAATCAACTGCGCGGTCGTCAGGCGGTCATCGGATTTGATTTTCCTTTCGCCCAGAAGAGCATCGGCCACCTCCTGACCGGAAGGCAGCCCGGCACGCGCGCCGCGCAAGAGAGTTCTCACCGGCAGGTTTGAGGGGGCCGGCGGTTCCAGCTTGTTACCCAAACGGATGGTTCCTGGAGACAAGCCATGCATTGCCCGGCTGATCGAGGTGTCGAAGTAGGAGCTGGACGCTGTCGGCCCGGACGTGGGCAACCCATCGAAGAATGTTCCCCATTCGATGAGGTAATCGTCTGGAATAGGAGAAGCCTTTTGCCCCAGCGCCATGAGTTCACCGATGACGACGCGCGGTGTGCGACAGTTCAGGCGATAGGCATTGCGCACCATGCTGTGGCCGAATCGGAATGCCGCCAGCGAGAATTCGATCGGGATCGAGTAGGTCCTCCCCAGCTCGAGTCGCCGGGGACTTCTTCGTTCCTGATAATTCCAAACGCCTGTATGCAGGATCCGGGGCAAGAAATCGTGCCGAATGATCCATTGGTAATGCCAGCGCACGAGCCGTTGGGCCCTCTCGAACAACGTCCCCGGTCCCAGATTCTCGATCCCGGTGATCGTAGGAGGACTGGAGCGAAGCTGTCTGATCGCTTCGTTGTGGAATTTCAAAAAAACAACGTGGAGTTGCCGCAAGATCAGGTTGTCCAGGTTGCGGGTGTCTTGCAGGTCGCCGACCAGGACCGTTCCATGTTCTACCGGCAGGTCGCGGAGATAACCCTCGGGAGTCGTTGCTCCGATCTTGAACGTTTCCACTCCCGCTTCCCCTTCATAAAGGAAGGGCGACGTGAGGGGACCTCCTCCATAAATGTGGTCGAGATCAAGCGAGGGTGTCCGATAATTCGGGGTCAGCTCCGGCTCCGGGTAAGGCCCTTCCAGTGGCGTAGGGTCATGGGTCAGATCATGGCCGACAAACTGACTGAAATAAGTGTAACCCACCCGGGGCGTGAGTGTGCCTTCGCGCTCGACGCTGTAGCGCATGGAGCTTCCCAGCTCAACTAGCTTAGGTTCCGTCGCCCTTCCGATGGGCTCGGCCGCTTTTCCAAAAAGCCGGGAGTAATAGCCCCGTGGCTCCGAACGCGCCCCGTTTGCGTGCGCGCAGATCATGCCCCTGGTCCGGTTGTTATTGTAAATGCCACCGTATCGGGGGGCACTCTTTTACCGTCTTGGCCATCGGACGGGAAGTAAAAAAATGTCCCGTTAGGCCAGGAAAAATGGCAACGCCTTTCGCGGTTAGGTTTGGCCGCCGGCGGCTCTCAGGGACATAGAAGCTTGATTCAAGCTGCATTGGGAGATTCTAATTCTGCCGTGGCCGACCCAACGTCCCGCTCTCATGCTGTAGTTATCGGCGCCAGCGTGGGTGGTCTCCTGGCGGCCCGAGCCCTGGCAGATTGCTTCGAGAGGGTGACGGTGTTGGAACGCGAAAGGCTTCCGCCGGATCCAGCGCCGCGAAAAGGAGTTCCACAGGGTCATCATATTCATCTGCTCCTGCGTGGCGGCGCGGACGCAATGGAGACGCTGTATCCAGCGTTCTTCGAAGAATTAGTGCAGCGGGGTGGCGTGCCGGTGGATTTCTCCACCACGGAGGGAGCGTGGTTCCAGCACGGAGTGTGGAAACGGCGGCCGCTCAAGCATTTGGTGGTTCATTGCCAGACGCGGCCTTTTTTGGAGCAGCATTTGCGAACGCGTCTGGCCGCCATTCCCGCGGTGAAAATTGTGGAGCAGTGCCGGGCGGTTCGCCTGGAGATGAATACCGACCGCTCCCGCGTGACGGGAATATTCATCATGAGGCTGGGCGAAGGCATGTCGTCGGAGACGGAGGAGCTGATGAAGGCCGATCTGATCGTGGATGCGAGCGGCCGGAATAGCGCGACGCCGAAGTGGCTGGAGAGCGCTGGTTTTGCCCAACCGGAGGAGACTTCTGTCGCGGTCCGCATCGGTTACGCCAGCCGTTTCTATGAGGCGCCGGTGCAAGGCTGGAAAGCGCTGGCGGTCTATCCGCACGCGCCCATCAGCACCAAATCGGGGGTGGTCTTCCGTGTGGAAGGCGACCGCTGGATTGTCACGCTCATGGGACTCTTGGGAGATTATCCTCCAATCGACGAGGAGGGTTTTCTGGAGTTTGCGCGTCAGCTCGACGACTCCGCAGTGCACGATTGGTTGCAAACCGCGAAGCCCCTCGGTCCTGCGGTTGCTTACCGGTATCCCTCTCAACTGCGCCGGCGCTACGATCGGCTGAAGCGGTTTCCCGACGGGTTGCTCGTGGCCGGCGATGCGCTGTGCAGCTTCAACCCGGTTTACGGCCAGGGGATGTCCGTGTGCGCGTTGGAGGCGTTAGCTTTACGAGATTGTCTACGCCGGGAGACCGCCGGAAGAGAGCCCATTTGGAGGGCGTTTTTCAAATCGGCGGCCCGCATCACAGAGGGGCCGTGGAGCATTGCGACGGGTGGCGATTTCCTGCATCCACGAGTGGAAGGCGTGCGCCCGCCCTGCGCCGCGCTTAGGAACTGGTACCTGGACAAAGTGCTGAAGGCGACGGGCCGCGATCCATGGGTCTCGACCTGCTTTTTCGAAATCATTCATCTCCTGCGAAAACCTTCAGCGCTTTTTCGTCCGGACCTTTTTCTCCGCGTCCTTTTCGCCGGACGGGCCCCTCTCCGCTCCAAGAGGAATCGCGAGAGTTGATTTACTTGGGTGCGGACGTTTTTTTAGTTGCGATCCACGCCACGACATTGCGCTCGAGAATATCCAGCGGCACCGCGCCAGAAAGAAGCACCGCGTCATGGAATTCGCGAATGTCGAAGCTCTCCCCGATTTCACGACGGGCGCGGTCGCGCAGCTCTTTGATCTTGAGCTCGCCGATCTTGTAAGCCAGCGCCTGGCCCGGCATCGAGATATAACGATCGATCTCGTTGACGATGTCGTTCTCGGACTTCGGCGCGTTCTCCATGAAAAAATTGATCGCGCGCTGCCGGTCCCATTTCATGTGGTGCATGCCGGTATCCACGACGAGGCGGACCGCGCGCCACATCTCGTAGGTGAGCTGGCCGAACTTCGAGTAAGGATCGTCGTAGAGACCCATCTCCTCGCCGAGCGATTCCGCGTAAAGCCCCCAGCCTTCGACATACGCGGTGTAACCACCGTAGCGACGAAACTTCGGTATGTCACCCAGCTCCTGGGCGAGGGCGATCTGCAAATGATGGCCCGGGACGGATTCGTGCAGGGAAAGCGCCATCATTTCCCATTTCGGCCGCGTCTCTGGTTTGTAGAGATTGACGAAATAGAGCCCCGCGCGCGAACCATCGGCGGCCGGCTGATTGTAATAAGCCGTCGTGGTATCCGGCGCGATCTTGTCCGGAATCGGCGTCACGCCATACGGAGTCCGCGGAAGGGTCTTGAAAACTTTGACGAGGTTTGGATCGATCCGTTTCGCCAGGGCGCGGTAGGCTTCCAATAATTCCTCCGGCGTTTTGTAATAGAACTGCGGGTCGGTGCGCAGCTTGGTAAAAAACTCCGGCAACGTTCCTTTGAACCCGACTTTCTCCAGAATCCCCTGCATCTCGGCGTGAATCCGGGCGACTTCGCTCAAGCCTTTTTCGTGAATCTGCTGCGGCGTCAGCACCGTCGTCGTGTAGCGGCGGGTGAGATAAGCGTAGTACTCCGGGCCTTGCGGCATTTGCCAGACGCCTACCTGGTCGAACGCGGCCGGCAGATATTCGTCCACGAAATATTTCTTCAGCTTTTGAAATGAAGGAATAACTCCGGAGGCGATGGCGTCGCTCGCCGCTTTGGTGAGGCGGTCACGATCCGGAGAGGCGATGGCCGCGGGGAATTTCGTGAGCGGTTTGAAAAACGGGCTTTCCCCAGGTTTCGAAACCAGCTGTTTGTCGATCTGGGCCGGAACGCGGTCCAGCACGATCTTCGGCCACATCACATGGGTGCGGGCGCCTTCGCGCATGAGCGCGATCTGTTGGTCGATCAAGACGGGAAACGCGCGGAGCCGGGCGATCCAATCCTCATAATCCTTGACCGTTTCAAAACGGAGACGGTCTCCCAGCTCGTCGAAAGTCTGCGGCCCACCCCGCTGATTGATCGGCATCAGGTAGGCGCGGAATTTGGCCCCCTCGACGTCGGTCTCGAGATCTTTCTTGAACAGGTCATAGTTGAGCTGATCAGCCGGCGAAAGTTGCGCGCGCTCGATTTTGGTCAGCCGAGCCAGCGCGGTGGCGGTGTGTTCCTCCTCTTTTCGAATCGCTTCCAGGCTTCGGTCTCCCCAGCGATCGTTCCAGCGCCGATCGCCCATGGAGGAGGCCCGGGTTGGGTTTTGCTCCATCTCGTAGTTCCATTCCGACTCGAAGAAATCGTTGAGCGTCTTGCCCGCACTATTCTTGTCCTGAGCGTTGACGGAGGGCGAAGCAGGCAGCAAAGCGCAGGCGATGGACAGGATGAAAAATTTGGTTAAACGCATGGAATTCTCCGGTTTGGATTGCATAACGCGGCCTCGCCATTGTCTAGTAAGGCCAAGGCAGAGAACAACAACCAAGGCCCATGAGCATTCAAATCATTTCGAAAGGACGCGGGATCGCGCTGGGCCTCTTTGCCTTTGGCCTAGCCTGGCGGTGCGTCGCGCAGGAACCGCCGCTGGCGGCAAGCCCAACGCCATCTCCTTCGCCCTATTCCGAGAAGACTCTGGCAGAGCTCAAGAAACTCCAGCAGGCGGCGCTGGCGAGCGATTACGCCTACCGGCAGGTCGCGCATCTTTCGAACAACATTGGGCCGCGCCTGACCGGTTCGGCACAGGCGCAAAAGGCGGTCGAATATGTGGCCGCGGAATTGAAGGCGCTCGGCCTCGAGGTCCGACTCGAGAAGGTGACGGTCCAGCATTGGGTGCGCGGCGAAGAGACCGCGGCGCTGGTCGAATACCCCGGGATGGCGGAAAAGACGACGCAGAAGATTATTCTGACCGCGCTGGGCGGAAGCGTCGCCACGCCCCCGGCCGGACTCACGGCGGAGGTGGTCGTCGTCCGAAATCTTGACGAGCTGCAGTCGTTAGGCCGCGAGAAGGTCGCGGGCAAGATCGTGCTGTTCGATTATCACTATGACAAGCTCATGGCCGCTCAGGGCCACGGTGGCGAAGCCTATGGGCAAGCGGTGAAATATCGGTCCGATGGGCCCAGCGCCGCGGCCAAGCTTGGCGCGGTCGCGGCGCTGATTCGCTCGGTCGGAGGAGCGGAGTATCGGCTGCCGCACACCGGTCAAACCGATTACGCGAAGGATGTCCCCAAGATTCCGGCCGCCGCGGTGACGGCGGAGGACGCCGACCTCATCGCGTTCCTCGCGCCGCAGGGCCCGGTGCGAATGCGGCTCCTGCTCACGCCGCAACAGCTTCCCGACGCACTCAGCTACAATGTGATCGGCGATCTTGAAAGGCACGGAGCATCCTGAGCAGATCGTGATCGTTTCAGGTCATTTGGATTCCTGGGATTTGGGCACGGGCGCGATCGATGATGGCGCCGGCGTCGCGGTCTCGATGCAGGCGGCGAACCTGATGAAGCAGCTTCAACTGCGCCCGAAGCGGACGCTTCGCGTCATCGCCTGGATGAACGAAGAGAATGGATTGGCCGGAGGCAAAGCTTACGCGAAGGAGCATGAGAAGGAGATCGCGAATCACTTTGCCGCGATGGAGATCGACGGCGGCGCCGGTCACCCGTTGGGAATCAATTATTCCACGAAGGCGGCGAAGGCGTTGCTGGAGCCGGTCGCAAAAATTTTGCAGGATTCCGGCGCGGGCCTTTTGAATTTCAGCGAGCACGCGGGCGGGGCGGACATTGGCCCCTCACGAAACAAGGCGTGCCGGGCTTCAGCCCGATCCAGGACAACCGGACCTACTTTCATTATCACCACACCGCGGCCGATACCCTGGACAAGATTGTTCCGCACGAACTCGCGGAGAACGCGGCGGTCGTCGCGGTGACCGCCTACGCGCTGACTAATCTGGAACAGCCGCTCCCGCGCTAGCGGTGGGTTGTGCGCCTGCTGCGGTTGCCAAGTTGTCATCCCGAGCCGCATCAGACGGCGAGGGATCTCTCGATTGCAATGACGGTCACATGGATGGTGAACGCCTAACTTGCAATTGAGAGGTCCTTCATCGTCTGCGCGATTCAGGATGACAGGGAATCGCGCCTAACCCTGAAAAGGCCGCCTAGCGGGTTAGCCCTAGTATTCCACGCGCGCCAGGGCCACTCGCTCCGCGTCCTCGGAGGGGCGGAGCCGCCGGCATTCTCGCAATCGATTTCTGCTTGCCGGAGCTGTTCTGCCAGAAGGATCTTGTCCTGGGCGACGCGTCGGAGATTGCGCGTGAAACCCACCTTCGACAGCGTCCAGATGATCCACTTGGTCGGATCGAAATTCCATGGCTTCACGCCATTCCGGTAATCGTGCTGAAATTCGTGGTGATAGTTGTGGTAACCCTCACCGAAGGTGAAGATCGCCATGATGAAGGAATCGCGCGCGCTGCATTTCGTCGAATACGGCTGGCGGCCAAAAACGTGGCAGGCGCTGTTGATGAAAAATGTGCAGTGCTGCAAGCGCAACGATCCGTGCGATGCCCGCGATTAGGAACGCTCCGAGCGCGCCGACCCATCCATCCCAGAGGAAACCGAGGATCGGCGGAAGAACGAAACTCATCACGACCGCGATCCATTGGACGTATCGATCCTGCCAGACGACCAGGCGATCTCTCTGCAAGTCCGCGACATTGTCGTAGGGCTCGGTCGGATTCAGTTTGAAAATCAGCCAGCCAATGTGCGCAAAGAAGAAACCTTTCGAGATGCTGTAGGGATCATCGTCGTGATCGACATGCTTGTGATGGCGGCGATGTTCGCTCGCCCACATCAGGACCGAGTTTTCAAACGCGGCCGCGCCGAAGATGAGCGTGAAGAGCCGCACCGGCCAGGCCGCCTGGAAGGTGATGTGGGAAAAGAGCCGGTGATAGCCGAGGCTGATGCTGAATCCGCAGGCGAGGAACATCAGGAAAAAGAGCGCGACCTGAAACCAGTCGAGCCCAAAATGCCAGAGGTAGAGTGGGACCGCCGTGAGGGTGAGCGCGAGGGTGCCGATGAGGAACGAACTGGTCGTCCAGTTGATACGATGGAGCGGGAAACGAGACAACATAAGTTTTTGCGGGAGCGTGTTCGCGGAAGCTGCGGTTGAAAGCAACGTGAATTGTTCGTGGCTGCGGAAAGCCTTACTATAGCCGCGGTTTGTGCCATTTGCCCAACGAAAGATTCGAGACGGCTCGCCGAATGGGTTCCAATCAGCGGTTGTCGAAATCCGAAATGGTTACGCCGCCAGAAGATCAATGCCGTCCAGCGCAGCGATGATTTCACAGCCAGCCAGCAATTTTTGCAGATTGTCGCAATGGCGAAGCTCTTCGTCGCGAAGGATGCGGAGCCAAAAATCGGTCGGGAGATGTTTGGTCTCGCTTGAGTCGATAAAGCTCGCAGGAATGAGCATTACCGACTTCTTAAGCACCGCACGTGCCACGCCGCCTGACGGCGGAAATCCCAAATTCAAAACCCAAATCCCAATTTGTACCTGGAGCCGGGGGTTTGGACTTTAAGGATTTGGAACCTGGGATTTTGGAGCGGGGTGGCCGACGGGACTCGAACCCGCAACAGCCAGAATCACAATCTGGAGCTCTACCATTGAGCTACGGCCACCAGCGCGTTCGAACCTAGAATTTAGATTCTGGATTGCAAAGGCAAAGCGAGGGAAGGTGGCACGACAGGCGCTTTACTTTTCTTTGCGATGCAGACCTGCATTGCAACTCAACCGCACATGCATATCGTCCGAGGTCTCGACACCATGAAGAAAATCGGTCTGATTTTGTTCGCCGGTTTTTGCCTTTCCCTCACTCCCGGACGCCTGGCTGCTCAAGCGAGCGATCCCAGCGAAGTCTTTCTCAAGGCCTACATGACCTCGCAGCAGGGCGAAAAACTCGAACACGACAATCAACTCCAGGCGGCGCTCGCGAAATTCCGGTTTGCCGGAAGTCTGCTTGAGGAGCTGAAAAAGACCCACGCGAACTGGCAGCCGGCCATCGTCGATTTCCGCAGCCGCAAGATCGGCGAAAACATCCTGCGGGTTCAGAGCAAGCTCGGGACACAAGGGATCTGGCGGCGACTTCAGCGCCCCCGCCTGCATCCTCCAGCGCTCCGGTTCTACCCGATAAATCCGGGCCGGCGGAACCGAGCGTGGAAGTAACGGCGCCGCGAAGTAGCGAGACGCGAGCGCCGCTCCCGCCCGCCGAACCGAAACCGTCGGTTGCGACCGACGCCGCGATCAAGGAAGCGACCAAAAAATTGCAGGACAAAGTGGATCAGTTGCAGGTCGAGCTCCAGAAATCGCGGACGCAATATGACGCCGTCGCCAAAGAAAAGGAGAACCTGAACGGCCGGTTGCAGGAAACGAATTCGAAGCTGGAGAAGGCGCAGGCCGACCTGGAAAAGACGAAGGGCGCGGAAAAGGAAGCGCGCGGCCAGCTGGCCCAGGCCGAGGAATCGCTCAAGAAAATCTCCGCCACCGCCGGGAACACGAAGGCGCAGGAGGCGCTTAGGGCGGAAATTGCGCAGTTGAAAAAGGCGCTCGAATCGGCCGAGAAAGGCCGCGTCGCCGCGGAAAAGGAAAAGGACGTGGCAGGCGAAAAATTGACCACGATGACCAAGGAGCGCAACGAATTGCTCAACGAGGTGAAAAACGCCAAGCAGGCGCAGGAACGAGTCCAGGTCCTGGTCGCGGAGAATTCCGATTTGAAGCAAAAACTGGCAGCCGCGGAAAAGACCGTGCGGGAAATCAGCGAGGACAAGCCGAAGAAGGAACAGGAAGTGGCCGACGTGAAACGCCAGCTCGAGCAGTTGCGGCAGCAGCTCGCGGCCAGCCAGAAGCAGAACAAGGAATTCGAGGTGACGGTGGCCGATTTGCGCTCGCAGCTCGAAGAAGCGGGCACTGCGCTGGAGAAGGCGAAACTGACCGGCGCGAACGCGGAGGAAACAGCGCGGCTCACGAAGGAAAACGACATGTTGCGCAAGATCGTGGTGCGGGAGCGGCAGGAAGAAGCGCGCCGCGAACAGGCCAAGAAACTCATGCTGGCTGAATTCGATAAACTGCAGATCAAGTCCGAGACCTTGAATCAGCAGATCGAGCTTCTGGCGCAGCCGGTGACGAAACTTACGCCGGAGGAGCTCGCCTTATTGCGGCAACCGGTCGTGGCAATTTCCGACAGCGAGCCCGGAACTCTCAAAGCGAGTTTCGCCGCTCCGAAGAATTCTGGCTCGGGCCCGGCCCTCGGTGCAGACCACAGCCGATCCGGCGGTCCCCGAGGAACTGGTGCCGATCGCGCGCCAGGCGAAAGATAATTTCGATCGCGGCAAGTATCGCGCGGCGGAGAAACAGTACCAGGAAATCCTGACGAAGAGTCCCAACAACCTCTATTCGCTCTCGAATCTGGGGGTCGTCTATTTCCGCACCGGGAAACTGAAGGCAGCTGAGTTGACGCTGAAAAAAGCGGTGGCCCTGGCGCCGAAGGATGAGTTTTCGCATACCACGCTCGGGATTGTTTATTATCGCCAGAGCAAATATGACGACGCGGTGGCCGAGCTGACGAAGGCGCTTGGGATCAATCCGAAGAGCGCGACGGCGCATAATTATCTCGGCATCACCGCGAGCCAGAAGGGCTGGCAGGAGGCCGCGGAAAAGGAAATGCTCGACGCGATCGCGGTGAATCCCGATTACGCGGACGCGCATTTCAATCTCGCGGTAGTTTACGCCACCAACCAGCCGCCCGCCAAGGAGCAGGCCAAACAGCATTACGTGAAGGCGACTGCGCTGGGCGCCCAACCTGATCCCGCGCTGGAAAAACTGTTGCGCTAAGGTTCAATGCCACAGCGCGGCGGTTTGAAACTGCCGACGCATTTAGCAGCGTTTTTCAAAACGCCGTTCCTTGATGCTAAAACCATTTCTCACCGCGAACTGGCGCTACCTGGCGATGTTGAATTTCGCCGCCGATCCAAAGCTCCTGGAGCCTTTGCTGCCGCGCGGGCACCGAGCTGGATTTTCACGAAGGACGCACCTTCCTCAGCGTCGTTGGATTTCTCTTCCTGGACACGCGTGTCCTCGGTCTGCCGATTCCATTGCATCGCGATTTCGAGGAAGTGAATCTGCGTTTTTATGTGCGCCGAAAAAATGTGGATGACTGGCGGCGCGGGGTCGCCTTTATTCGCGAACTCGTTCCGCGGCAGGCGATCGCGGTGGTCGCACGCACGTTTTACGGCGAGCCCTATTCCGCGCTGCCGATGCGCCATTGCCTGGAGCACAAGGACGGTCGCGTTCTCGCGGAATATCAATGGCGCAGAGGAAAGCGCTGGGAAACCCTGGCCATGACAGCGCTCGGCGAGCCGCAGGATTCGGCGCGAGGATCGCACGAAGAATTCATTACCGAACATTACTGGGGTTACACCGCCCGGCGTTCCGGTCTGAGCGAATACCGGGTCGAACATCCCCGCTGGAGACTTTGGCCCGCGCAGACGACGAGGTTTGAAGCGGATGTCGCGACCCTCTACGGTCCGCAATTCGTCGAAGCGCTTTCCGCGCCGCCCGCATCGGCCTTCATCGCGGAGGGCTCGCATGTCGAAGTGCTGCGAAGAACGCGGGAGCGGGAAATGTAGAGGCGCTCGCCGCGGCGAGCGCCTCTACACCGTTATTTCTCAATCCGAAACTCTCTCACGAGCGTCTTCTTTTTCTCATGCCGCGAGATCGCCAGATCGACGAGCTTTGAGAGAAGCTCCTGGTAACCGATCCCCGACGCTTCCCACAATTTCGGATACATGCTGATGGAAGTGAAACCCGGGATTGTGTTCAGCTCGTTGAAGAAAAATTCTCCGCTTGTCCGATCCAGGAACAGATCGACCCGAGCCATCCCTTCGCACTCGAGCGCGGTGAAAACTTTCCTTCCAATCTCCTGCGCGCGTTTGGTCTCCTCCGGGTCAAGCTTCGCGGGAATGATCAGCGCGGCGCCGTTCTCGTCGAGATATTTGGCCTCATAGGAATAGAATTCGTGCGCCGGGTCGATCTCACCTGGAACGCTCACCAGCGGATCGGCTCCCGCCTCCAGATTTTCCAGAACCGACAGTTCGATCTCGCGCGCGTTCACGGCGGCTTCGACCAGGACTTTCCGGTCGTAGTCGAACGCATCTTCGAGCGCCGCGTCGAGTCCGCCCGGTTCCTTGACCTTGTGCACGCCGACGCTGGAACCCAGGTTCGCCGGCTTGACGAAGACCGGATAGCCCAGCTGTTCGGCAATGCTTTTCGCGAACTGCTCCGCTTCCCTTTTTCCAAACTTCGTGCTTCAACGAAAGATAAGGGACGATGGGAATTCCCGCGTCACGAGCGACGCGTTTGGCCATTTCCTTATCCATCGCGATAGCCGATGCGAGCACGCCGCATCCGACATAGGGAAGATCGGCCAGCTCGAGTAATCCCTGAATCGTTCCGTCTTCGCAAAGAGGTCCATGCATGACCGGAAAGACCACATCGATGCCCCGGGCCTCTCCGCCTTCACCCAGGCGAATCAACGCGCTGCCGCCATCCGACTCCGCCGGATTCGGCGGAAGCACGACTTTCGGCGCGTCCTTGAAAACGGGCAGAGATTTTTTTCCCTCCAGCAGAGAAATATCGTTGAGACAGCCAGCGCCCCTGCTTGTCGATGGCGACCGGCACGATTTCGAAGCGGTCGCGATCCAGGTAATTGATTACGGACGCGGCTGATTGAAGCGAAACTTCATGTTCTCCTGAACGACCACCGTACAGGACCGCCACGCGTAGTTTCTTCATACGCCTCTCTCAGGTGGATCGCTTCGCTTGCTTCACTGGCCGCGCCATCAACTCGCGCAGGACGAACGGCAAAATCCCGCCGTGGCGGTAGTAGTCGATCTCGATCGGCGTATCGATCCGCAGCTTCACTGGAACGGCTCTTCCCGCTTCCCATCTTTGCGCGTGATCTCGAGCGTGACCATTTGCCCGGGCTCGATCGCGTCGGACAAACCGGTGATCCCGTAAGTCTCCGACCCATCCAAGCCGAGCGTCTGCGCGTTCGTGCCATCGACGAATTGCAGCGGCAGCACGCCCATGCCGACAAGATTCGACCGATGAATCCGCTCGAAGCTCGCCGCCACCACCGCTTTCACCCCAAGCAACCGCGTGCCCTTCGCCGCCCAATCGCGGCTCGACCCGGTGCCATATTCATGCCCCGCCAGAATGACCAGCGGAATCCCGTCCGCCTGGTATTTCATGGCCGCGTCGAAGATCGACATCGTCTCTCCCGTTTCCTCCTGCCCGGCGGAACGGCTTCCGAAATACTTCGTCACGCCGCCTTCGGTTCCCGGCACCATCAGGTTCTTGATCCGAACATTGGCGAACGTTCCGCGCGTCATGACCAGATCGTTTCCGCGCCGGCTTCCGTAGCTGTTGAAATCCACCGCGCTGATTCCGCGCGAGACCAAATATTGGCCCGCGGGCGAGGTGGCTTTGATCGCGCCCGCCGGAGAAATGTGGTCGGTCGTGACCGAATCACCGAAAATCCCCAAGGGCCGCGCGCCGCGAATCTCTTCAATCCTGCCCGGTTCCATCGAGAAATTTTGGAAGAAGGGAGGCTCATGAATGTAATCGCTCTTCTCGTCCCACTGATAAATGTCGCCGGTGCTCGAGGGGATTTCGTTCCATTTCGGATTTTGGCCGGCGAAGTCGCGGTAGAGGCGCCGGAAAACTTCCGGAGTAAGCGCTGACTGCATCGTGTCGCGGATCTCCTGCAAACTGGGCCAGAGATCGCGCAGGAAAATCTCACGGCCGTCACTCGCCTTTCCCGATGCGGCTCGGTCGACAGATCGAGATCGACGCGGCCGGCGAGGGCAAACGCCACGACGAGCGGCGGCGACATCAGGAAGTTCGCCTTGATGTTTTGATGGACGCGCGCCTCGAAATTGCGATTGCCCGGAAAGGACCGACGCGGCGACCAGATCGAATTCACTGATCGCCTGTTCGATCTTCGGATGGAGCGGCCCGGAATTCCCGATGCAAGTCGTGCAGCCATACCCGACGACGTTGAATCCGAGTTGATCGAGATAAGTTTGGAGTCCGGTTTTCTGAAGGTAATCGGAGACGACGCGGGAGCCCGGCGCGAGCGAAGTTTTCACGGCCGGATCGATCGTCAGGCCGCGTTCCACCGCCTTTTTCGCCAGCAGGCCGGCGGCGAGCATCACGCTTGGATTGCTCGTGTTGGTGCAGACTGGTGATCGCCGCGATCAACACGCTGCCGTGGCCGATGCGACTCTGCCCATGCGCGAAAGTATCTCCTGGTTTTGCTTCGATCTCCTGGACCGAATCGGGAGTCGGACGATTTGCGACCATCTCCACTTTGTTCCGCTCATCGCCCGGCTCGATTCCCTGGTCGGCTTTGTCCGTCGAAGCCATGTCGCCCTGTTTCGGCGGCGTGCCATTCAGATTGACGAAATGATGTTTGCCGAGGTCTCCGTTCGATTTGCCGTATCCGCCATCCTTGAGCGGTTTTTCCAGCAGCGAACGAAAGACGCTGCCGAGCTCCGGCAAATTCACGCGATCCTGTGGACGCTTCGGACCGGCCACGCTCGGCTGCACCTCGGCCAGATCCAGCTCGAGATCGACGCTGTAATCGATGTCGCCTTTCCGCGGCATTCCAAACATGTTTTGCGCGCGGAAATAATTCTCGAAGGCGACGCATTGATCTTCGGTCCGGCCGGTCGCTCGCAGATAATTCACCGATTCGATGTCGACCGGGAAATACCCCATGGTCGCGCCATATTCGGGCGCCATGTTGCCGACCGTGGCGCGATCGGGCAGCGGCAGCGAGGCCGCGCCGGCTCCGTAAAATTCCACGAACTTTCCCACCACTTTCTGCGCGCGCAGCATTTGGGTGATGTGCAACGCGAGATCCGTCGCGGTCACGCCCTCGCGCAACTGCCCGGTCATATGAACGCCCACGACTTCCGGCGTCAGGAAATAGACCGGCTGACCCAGCATTCCTGCTTCCGCCTCGATCCCGCCCACGCCCCAACCGACGACGCCGAGCCCGTTGATCATCGTCGTATGCGAATCCGTCCCGACCAGCGTGTCGGGGTAGAAAAGTTGAGAGTCGAGAGTTGCAGCGGTTGAGAGGAAAGGACACGCCCTTCGCGAGATATTCGAGATTGACCTGGTGCACGATCCCGATGCCGGGCGGGACGAGGCCGAAAGTCTTGAAGGCCTGCTGACCCCACTTCAGAAATTCGTAACGCTCGCGGTTGCGTTTGAACTCCATCTCCATGTTCAAACGCAGCGCCTCGGCCGAGCCGGCGAAATCGACCTGGACCGAATGATCCACGACCAGATCGACCGGCACGAGCGGCTCGATGATTTTTGGATCGCCGCCGAGGTCCTTCACCGCGCTGCGCATCGCCGCGAGATCGACCACGAGCGGAACGCCGGTGAAATCCTGGAGGACGATGCGCGCGACGACGAAGGGAATTTCCTCGTTGGCCGGCGATTTCGCGTTCCATTTCGCCAGCGTCTCGACGTCTTTTCGCCGAACCTTCTTGCCGTCGCAATTTCGCAGGACCGACTCGAGCACGATGCGAATGCTGACCGGCAGCCGGGAAATCGGCCCGATGCCTTGCGCTTCGAGCGCCGGGAGCGAATGCAGAAATCCTTCGCGGCCGTTGCCGGCGTCGAACTTCTTCAGCGTCTTGAATTCGTCATTCATATTTTAGGCTCACTAGCGTCCACAAAGGACAATGTTTGCGACTTTGTGCCCTCCGTGCGAAATCACTTCAGCTCCGCCAGCTTCGCTTTGATCTTGTCGAAATTCGGCAGCGCTTTCGCATCGTCATTGCTTTCCGCGTATTGAATGACGCCGTTCGCGGTCGACGATAAAGGCGGACCGCTTCGGCCACGCCGCCCATCCCGAGATTGATCTGCGGCAGGAACGAGTCGTACATCACGTCGTATGCTTTTGTGACCTTGTGCTCGTAATCGCTCAAGAGCGGGCACGGTGATGCTTTCCTTCGTCGCCCAGGCTTCCTGCGCGAATGGATTGTCGCCGCTGATGCCGTAAACCGCGGCGTTGAGCTCACCGTAGTTCGGAAGCTCTTTGCTCATGTCGCACATTTCCGTCGTGCATACGCCGGTGAACGCCATCGGGAAAAACAAGAGGAGCGTGTTGGTCTTGCCGAAGTTGTCACTCAACTTGATCTGCTTCGGTCCGTCGGCGGTTTTGGTTGGGAGGCTGAAATCTGGAGCTTTGGTTCCGGTTGCGAGTGCCATGGAAAAATCCTTTGTTGAGGTTAATTGAGGGGAGATCAATTTAAAAAGGGGATGGGTGTGGGTCAAAGGATTAGGTGTCAAATCGTTAAGTCGTTGCACCGTGAATCGTTACGCCGTTGCGCGGTTGGAACGTTTAAAGCTGTCGATTCACGATTCACCGATTCACGGATTACGATCCGAATGGAATTGCTTTGGTGGCTAGTCGCGATCGTCTTGATGGCAATCGGCCTGATCGGCACGTTGCTGCCGGTTGTCCCGGGCGCGATCTCATTCTGGCCGCGGCCGTGATTCACCAAATCATGCTGGGGAGCGAGAAGAGCCTTGGGTGGTGGAATATCGGCGCGCTGGTTTTGCTGACGCTATTGTCTTACGCGCTGGAATTCGGGGCCGGCTATTTCGGCGCGAAGCGATTCGGCGCCACGAAATGGGGGGCTTTCGGCGCCACCCTCGGGGCGATCGCCGGACTCTTTTTTCCTTTTCCGGGATTGATCGTCGGTCCGATCGTGGGCGCGATCGCCGGGGAACTCGTGGCCGGGAAGCGTCTGGTCAGCGCCGGACGCGCGGGGTGGGGGACATTGCTCGGCAACCTCGCCGGCATGCTCGGCAAGCTGACGATCGCTCTCGTGATGGTGAGCTGGTTCCTGGTCGACCACTCCCGCGCCGATCTGATTTCTGTCCAGAGCCTCGGAAAATTTCTCACACAAAGTCCACGACGGGGCACAAAGGTTTTTATTTGGTCGAACCGCGGTGACCGTTGTGCCCTTTGTGTGAGGAAGGCTTTCTCGAGCCGGCAGAATTGGTAGCTTCCGCCCGATGGCAGATGATCGCTGGGGCGGAGAAATCCGCGCCAGAGGAAAGTCCGAACACCATACGGCAGCATGCCGCGGAGAACACGCGGGCGCCGCAGTTGAAAAATTGCGGTGACGGAAAGTGTCACAGAGAAGATACCGCCGGTTCTTTGGCAACGAAGGTCAGGTAAGGGTGAAAAGGCGAGGTAAGAGCTCACCGCTCGCGGAGCAATCCGCGAGGCACGAAAAACCCCATGCGGTGCAAGACAGAACAGAGGTAGGGCAGCCGGTCCGTTGATCCTCGGGTATCGTCGCATCACGGTGGCCTGTAGCGGCGGTTTCTGACCGTCGAACGCGGGTCCCGGGCGGTTCACGAAAGCGGGCTGAGATAAATGATCATCCTCCGAAGAAATTCGGGGACAGAATTCGGCTTATCGCCATCGAAATGGAGGGCGCTTTCGGAAACGAAGGCGCCCTTCCTCTTTTTTGTCGACCTGCTTCGCAATAATACGACTGTCCTTCGATGATTCGCTGGATCGCTCTTGCCGTCGCTGCCGCGCTAATACTTTTCGGCCTTTGTTTTTTCGGGATCTGGATTCCAAATGAACCAGCGGAAGCCAAATATCCAATTCGCGGCATCGACGTTTCCCATCATCAGGGAGAGATCAAGTGGGACGCGGTCAAGGGTTCCGGAATTGGTTTTGCCTACATCAAAGCAACCGAGGGCGCTGATTTCAAAGACAACAGGTTTCAGGAGAACTGGGCGCAGGCCGACGCCTCCGGAATTGCCCGCGGGGCGTATCACTTCTTCACCTTGGGAACGCCGGGCGATCTTCAGGCCGCTAACTTTATCGCGACGGTCCCGGTGGCGGCTAATGCATTGCCGCCCGCGATTGATCTCGAATTTTCCGGGTGGAACACGAGTCACCCGCAGTCGGCGAAAGATTTTCAGCGAGAATTCTCGGCTTTTTGGGACGCACTCCTGGCGCGTTATGGCAAAACCCCAGTCGTTTACACAACCAAGGATTTTCAGAAACAATATCTCGCGCAAATGCCCATCGACCGATTGTGGATTCGCGAAGTCATAGTGAAACCGCCACCACCCTGGATGTTCTGGCAATTTAGTCCGCGGGGAAGAGTGCCGGGTGTTTCAACGTTCGTCGATCTTAACGTCTTTAACGGAAGTGCGGCGGATCTTCAGATGTTGCGGAATTGAGTCACAAGCAATCATCGAGGCACGCGAGAAGATGCGAAACGGTTTCCTCGGTTTCGTCGCCCATATTCGAGAGGCGGAAAGTCTTGCCGCGAATTGGGCCGTAGCCGGGATCGATGACGAGGTGATGTTTCTCGCGCAGCTTCTTCGCCATCGCGAGAACGTCGATGCCTTTGCTGTTTTTCACGCAGGTGAGCGTTTTGGTGCGGTAACCGTCTTCGGCAAAGAAGTCGAAGCCGACGCGGCGGACCCAGTCGTGGACGAGCGCGTTGGTGCGGGCGTGCCGGGCGAAACGGGCATCGAGGCCTTCCTCGAGAATTTCGTCGAGCTTTGATTGCAGGGCGTGAATGTGGCCGATGCTCGGGGTGCTCTGGGTCATCCATTCGGCTTGTTGGTTCTT
Organism: uncultured Verrucomicrobiae bacterium; assembly: GCA_963850015.1. Taxonomy (GTDB): domain Bacteria; phylum Verrucomicrobiota; class Verrucomicrobiia; order Chthoniobacterales; family UBA10450; genus AV80. The sequence goes on along the minus strand of CAWKJF010000002.1, from coordinate 1,970,765 downwards.
GAACTCGAGGAAGTCGAAATAGTAGCCGCGGTTCGGGATTTTCTCGGCACGGGCGAAGGCCTTTTTCGGAAGCGGAGAAAAGGGAAAAACCGGGCGGAAGGGCGAGGGCCTTTTGCGCGCCGGTGAGCATGACGTCGATGCCGAGAGCGTCCATGTCGATCGGGACGCCGGAGAAGGAGGAAACGGTATCGACGATCAGCGCGACATCGGGATATTTCGCGAGCGTGCAGCAAATCTCCGGCAGGGGATTCATCACGCCGGTCGAGGTTTCGCTGTGAATCAAGACGACGGTGTCGAATTTTCCGGTGGCGAGCCGGGCATCGATCTCCTTTGGATCGATGTGTTTTCCCCATTCGACCTGGAGCGGCTCGGCGTTTTTTCCGCAGCGTTTGGCGACGTCGAACCATTTGTCGGAGAACGCGCCGCACATGCAGCAGAGCACGCCGCGATCGACCAGGTTGCGGATCGACGCCTCCATTACGCCCCAGGCGGATGAGGTGGAGAGAAAGACCGGCTGTTTGGTGGCGAACAGTTTCTGGAGCTTCGGGTGAACGTCGCGGTAGAGATTCTTAAAATCTTCGCTGCGATGTCCGATCATGGGGCGCGAGAAGGCCGCCATCGTTTTCTGGCGAGACTTCGACCGGGCCGGGGATGAAGAGCTTGTCGTGTGGAAGCATGAAGACAGAACGTCCAACGTCCAACCCTCCTCCGCAAGGCTACGGCGGGCAGGCTCACGTCCAACGCTCAACTCAGAGAATTTTCAGGGGTGAGCGTAATTCAGTTCCTGAACCGCTCACCCTCGCCCTTGCGCGGGAAACTTTCGCGTGGCATAAGAGCAAGCCTCGCGCTCCTAAGACCGGGCCCGACGCATCCTAAATCTCATACCATGCCGACTCTTTCATCTGCTGATCCCGTGCTCGAGACCCAGGTGTTTTGGGAACGGCACAAGAAAAAGGTGCTGGCGGTCCTCGTTTTGGCTCTTCTCTCGGTCGCAGCCTGGGGGGGCTATCGAATCTATTCCGATCGTCGCGAGGCCAACGCGGCGGACCTGCTCGCGTCAGCAAAAACCGCCGCGGAGTTCCAAAAAGTCATCGCACAATATCCGGGCACGCCGGCCGGTGCGTCCGCCTCCCTTTTCCTGGCTGAGGAGCAGAGGAAGGAAAAAAAATTCACCGAAGCGAACGCGACGCTCCAATCCTTCGTCTCGAAAGTACCCGGTCGCATGAACTGAAGGGCGCGGCTCGGATTGGCGATGGCCGCGAATCTGGAGTCGCGTCGGGAAACGCGACGAAGCGCTGGCTGCTTATCAGAGTCTGGCCACGGACGATCCGCAGGGGTTTGCCGCCCCGATAGCCATGATTTCCCAGGTGCACATTCTCAAGGAGAAGAATCAACTCGCGGAAGCGCGCCAGGTTTGCGAGACAATCCTGACCAAATATCGCGAGAGTCTGGTGGCGAGCGAAGCGACCCGGCAACTCCGGCTGTTGAAGGCACGACCTGCAAGCGCCGCACCGCGAATGCATGCCCGCGCCGGTCACGAACGTGCCGAATTTGCTGTCGCGCCCACCCGAGCTGCCGCCGGCTGCCCCGCCGGCGGCTGTGTCGACAGCCCGCTGGAAGCTTCCAAGGATACCGAAGAAACCGTAGAGGGCCGCGCTGCGGACCGTCCCCCGTCGAAGACTGCGTGAGGCGAGCGCCTCTCACGCCTCTTCGCGCTTAGCGCTTCGAGAACTGGAAGCGTTTGCGCGCGCCGGGCTGGCCGGATTTTTTCCGCTCTTTCATCCGCGGATCGCGCCGGAGCAATCCTTCCGCTTTGAGCGTTCCGCGAAGATTCGCATCCACCTGCAAGAGCGCCCGCGAGATCGCGAGCCGAGCCGCGCCGGCCTGGCCGGTGGCGCCTCCGCCCGTGGTGTTGATGGAGAGATCGTAGGAATTCGTCAGCTTCACCACCTGAAGCGGCTGCAGCACCGTGTTCTGCAGCGGGACCGTGGGGAAATAATCTTCGAAGCTTTTTCCGTTGATGTCGATCTTGCCGCTGCCCGCGCGTCATGCGAATGCGCGCGACGGAAGTCTTGCGGCGGCCGGTGGCGATAAATTCCTGAGTTTGTGCCATGGGAAATTCCTAAGACGCGAGGGTAACGTTCGCCGGCTGCTGCGCGGCGTGAGGATGCAGATCGCCGCGGTAAACCTTGAGCTTCCGATAAACGGCGCGCCCGAGTTTGTTATGCGGAATCATTCCGCGGATGGCGCGTTCGACGAGCAATTCCGGATGACGCGCGCGACGGGCCCGGGCGTTCTCGGTCTTGTGCCCGCCGACGAAACCGGAAAAGCTCATGAAGCTCTTCTGCTCTTCCTTCTTGCCGGTCAGGCGCACTTTCTCCGCGTTGATCACGACGACGAAATCGCCGGTATCGACGTGGGGAGTGTAGATGGCCTTTTCTTTTCCGCGCAAGAGATTGGCCGCTTTCACGGCGACCTGGCCGAGCACCTGATTATTGGCGTCGATAATCCACCATTTGCGTGGGACCTCGTTGGCTTTTGCAGAAAACGTCTTCATCAGGGCGGAAAGGGCACGGAAATTACGAGCGTGGCTGGAAGTGTCAACTGCTTCTTCAGCGTTGCAGCCATTACCGATCGGACGGGCTATCACCGCGACGGGGCTTTGGGCTGGCACCGCAGCTGCTTGTAATTACCATAATGCGCCATTCGTCTCTCTCGCTGTTCTTTCTCGCTCTTGCCATTCAACCGGCCATGGCCGGCGAAAAGAAATTCGCGGATGCTGACAGCACATCAGCACGCGCGGTCATTCGTGAGATGAATCTCGCGCGGCAAAATCCGGCGCTGTACGCAACCTTCATCGAGGAACTGCGCGGCAGGATGAACGGCAACGTCATGGTCCTGCCCGGACGGACGAGAATCCGGACAAAAGAAGGCACAAGGCGCCTTGGATGAAGCGATTCGCTTTTTGCGAAGTGCTCCGCCGCAAGCGCCACTGACGCTCTCGCCCGGAATGAGCCGCGCGGCCGCGGATCATTGCGCCGATCAAGCGTCGGGCGGATTCGGTCACGCTGGGCGGGATTCGAGCCATGCGGACAGGCGCGATCGCCCGTTACGGAACGTTCGGCGGCTGCTGGGGCGAAAATATTTCCTACGGAAAATCCACCGCGCGCGACGTCGTGCTCGCGCTCATCATCGATGACGGACTGCCGGCCCGGAAGCATCGCCAGAATATTTTCAATCCGAACTTCAACTTTGCCGGTGCGGCGTTCGGACGCCACGCGCGCTTTGGAACGGTTTGCAGTATGGACTTCGCCGGCAGCTACGCCGAGCGCGGGTCATCGCCCGTCGAGACGCTCGTCGCGCGAAATTTCTGATTTGAGACGCGGCGCAATTTTCGGGGCGCCGGTCTTTCGCTGTCAGTTGGTTATTCTCTGTCCGGCCGCTCGGGGCGCATTTTTTCCAGAATCGGCTGGAGCGACGGATCCGCCTTCAACAGAGCGGGGCGCATGACCTCGCGGAATTCCCGCCGGGCTTGCCTGAGCTTTTCACGCGCCGCCTGCACCGCGGGATCGGCCATCGCTTTCTGGTGGGCCGCTTTGAGCCTCGCTCGCTCGTCTTCACTCAAGTTGGCCCAGCGGGCGCGGCGTTCCATTTGAGAGGCCGCGTCGGCCGGTCGGTCGGGGACTGCGCCAGGGAGGCGGGCGCAAATTGGAGCGCGGCGGCCACGGTCGGGACGAGGAGGAAGGTCAATTTCGCTTTCATGTTTCGTTGATATAACCCGGCCGCGGACAAAGTTGCGCCGCGGAATGCAGAAATGGTCGCTGGTCATTTCATTTCGCCAAGCGTAATTTTGCCGCTTTCTCGCATGGCCAATCAAACAACCGCCGCCAAGACCGCCATCACGCCGCGGCGTGACGAAGATTTTCCCGAATGGTATCAGCAGGTCATTCGTGCCGCGGAGATGGCTGAGTCCTCGGACGTGCGGGGCTGCATGGTGATTCGCCCCTGGGGCTACGGCATCTGGGAAAACATGCAGCGTCAGCTCGATGCGATGTTCAAGGCGACCGGACACCGGAACGCCTATTTCCCGCTTTTCATTCCGCTGAGTTATTTCGAGACGGGAAGCGGCGCATGTGGAAGGCTTCGCGAAGGAATGCGCGGTCGTGACGCACACGCGGCTGGAAGTAAACGCCGAAGGAAAAATGGTGCCGGCCAGTCCATTGACGGAGCCACTGGTCGTCCGGCCTACCTCCGAAACCATCATCGGCGCGAGCTACGCGAAGTGGGTCCAAAGTTATCGCGACCTGCCGATTCTCATTAATCAGTGGGCCAACGTCGTGCGCTGGGAAATGCGGCCGCGCATCTTTCTGCGGACCACCGAGTTTCTCTGGCAGGAAGGCCACACCGTGCACGAAACCGAGGCGGAAGCGCGCGCGGAAACCGAAACGGATGCTCGACGTCTACGAGACGTTTGTGCGCGATCATCTCGCGATCCCGGTCTTCAGCGGCGAGAAATCCGAGAGCGAACGCTTTCCGGGCGCGGTCCAGACGCTTTGCATTGAAGCGATGGTGCAGGACCGCAAAGCGATCCAGGCCGGCACGTCGCATTTTCTCGGTCAGAATTTTGCGCGCGCGAGCGGAATCCAGTTCCAGTCGCGCGACGGGGACACAGGAGTTCGGCTGGACGACGAGCTGGGGCATGAGCACCCGGCTCATCGGCACCGTCATCATGGCGCATGCCGACGATGACGGGCTCGTTCTCCCTCCGCGGATCGCACCGATCCATATCGTCATTTTGCCGATCACGACGAAGGAGGAAACGCGGGCGCGCGTCCTGGAAGCGGCGGAAAAACTTGCGGGAGAACTTGCGCGCATTGACGTATTTCGGTGCGCCGCTCGAAGTGGAAGTCGATCAACGCGATCTCGGCGGCGGGGTCAAGAATTGGGAATGGATCAAGAAAGGCGTTCCGCTGCGCGTCGAGCTCGGTCCGCGCGATCTGGAATCGGGCACGGTCGCGGTGAGCCGGCGCGATCAGCCGGTGAAAGCGAAAGAATTTCTTCCGCTCGCGGAATTCGTCGGGCGCGCCGTTGAGTTGCTTGATTCCATCCAGCAAACTCTTCTCGACCGCGCCAGAGCAGTTTCGCGACGCACACACGCGACTGATCGATTCGAAGGATGAGTTCTACGATTTCTTCACGCCCAAAGAATTCCTCCAAACCGGAAATCCATGGCGGCTTTGCCCTGGCGCACTGGAACGGCTCCCGCGCGAGTCGAAGAGCAGATCAAGAGCGACCTGAAGGTCACGATCCGCTGCATTCCTCTCGACGATCAGCGCGAATCCGCCCGAGCCGGGAATCTGCATTTTCAGCGGAGAACCGAGCCGCGGTCGCGTGGTCTGGGCGAAGTCGTACTGATGCGATTCGATCCGCGGCGTGGTTGACGCGGCGGGATGGGCTTGTTTATTCCCCTCGTGGCGACCGACCTTACTCTTTACAGCCGCGCCATGTGCTCGTGGTGCATCGACGCGAAGGATTATCTCACCGAGCGCGGTTTTCAGTTTACCGAGATCGACGTGGGCCAGGATCGCGATGCTTACGAGGAAATGGCGGAGCTTTCGGATCAAACCTATGTGCCGACGCTCGTCGCCGGCGACGAGGTGCTGGCGAATTTTGACACCGATCAGCTGGAAAAATTTCTGAGCGAGCACGGAATCGAGCCCTAATGCTGTTTGGTCTCTTCCTAACGCTGGGCGTCGCTGTTCTCAGCGTCGCCCTGCGGAGCTACCAGACTTCGTTCGCGCAAAAGGCCGGAGCGGTCGGCATCCTCATCTCCACGTTCCTCGCGGTCTATTTCGTGAGCGACAGCTGGGGCCTCGGGTTGCTCGCGGCGCTTACCTGGCTCTTCCTGCCCTGGCTCGAGATTCTGACGCGCATCCGCGCGCTGCGTTTGCCGAAGGAGAAGGCGCTGCGGCCGAAAAGTCCGCCTTCCGAGGAGGTTTTCCCCACGCTCGACGAGATCACGCGCGAGATCGAGAACGAAGGCTTCGCGCACATCAATGACGCGGGCTGGGACTGGGAAGATTATCGCCAGTTTTTCCGGCTTTTTTACAAGGAAGAAGATCGGGCGCAGGCGACCATTTGCCTGAACGAACAGAACGATCTTTCGTTTTATTATCTGCGCATTTCCTCCCGCGCGAACGACGGGATCATCTGGACGACCTGGAATTATCCGCTCTCCTACGGGCTGAAACTGACCCCGCAATTCAGGATCAACCGGCAGCGGCCGGACCAATCGTTCTGGCAGCTTTACCAAAGCCACCGGGAATTCCTTCGCCTCAACCAGGTGGAGACGAGTGTGATCGATCCCATGGATGAAGATCGCATCCAGCTCGAGGTCGAGAACGATTTGCGCGACCAGATCGCGCACAACATCCAGCAAGGCGTCTTGAAATCGACGCCCGACGGTGAAGTAAATATTCCTGGCGCGGGATGGTTTATCTCTGGTGCCAGTTTCTGCTGGATCTGGTTCGGCTGTAAACTCTTCCTCTTCCGTTACCTCTTAATCTCCGCGAGCAAACCGCGCCGAAATTCCTTAGAAGAAGAGGAAAAGGGAGAGGAAGAAAAGCGCTGCTAAATCTTCATGACCTCGGCTTCTTTACGCTCGAGGTGTTCGTCGATCTCCTTCACGGATTTGTCGGTCAGCTTTTGGACGTCGCCTTCCAGATCGCGCAAACCGTCTTCCGTTAACCCGCCGGCTTTTTGCATTTTTCGCGCCTCGTCCACCGCGGTGCGCCGGTTGGCGCGAACGCGGACGCGCGCTTCCTCCGCCATTTGACGCAATGATTTCACCAAATCCTTCCGGCGTTCCTCGGAAAGCTCCGGGATCGGCAGGCGAATGATCTTCCCGTCCACCTGCGGCGTAATTCCGATCTTCGATTCCTTCAGCGCCTTTTCGATGTCTTTCACGGTCGCGGCATCGAACGGCTGGACGACGAGAAGCCGCGGTTCCGGACGTCGTGATGAGCGCGAGCTGCTTCAATTTCATCGCTGAGCCGTAGGCTTCCACGTCCACGTTTTCGACCAGCGCTGGCGAAGCTTTGCCGGTCCGGACACTGGAAAATTCGTGGACCATGTAATCGACGCTTTTTTCCATCGTCATTTCGGCCTCGAACAGAATTTCTTCAGCGGTCATGGGTGTGAAAGGGATGGGTGCGGCGAGCAATAGAAACCCGCTGCGGCGAGAATCGCAATCACCAAATAATGCGGTCGTTACTCGGAGACAATCGTGCCCACCTTTTTCCCGAGGATGATGTCGGTGAAATTGCTGGGATTGTTCATGTCGAAAACAACGATCGGAATCTTGTTGTCCATGCAGAGGCTGAATGCCGTCGAGTCCATCACCTGGAGCCGTTGAGTCAGGGCCTCGGTAAAGGTGAGGCGATCAAAGCGCTTGGCGTTCGAGTCCATGTTCGGGTCGCGATCGTAAATGCCGTCGACCTTCGTCGCCTTCAAGATGATGTCGGCGCGAATTTCGCTGGCCCGGAGCGCCGCGGTCGTGTCGGTGGAAAAATAAGGATTGCCGGTGCCGGCGACGAAAATGACGACGCGGCCCAGCTCGAGATGGCGGATCGCGCGGCCGAGGATGAAAGGCTCCGCCACATTTTTCATCTCGATGGCGGTTTGCACGCGCGTTTCGACGCCGGCCTCCACGAGCGCACTTTTCAGCGCCAGACCATTGATCACCGTCGCCAGCATGCCCATGTAATCGGCGGTCGTGCGATCCATGCCGCGATGGCTGGCGGACAGGCCGCGCCAGATATTGCCGCCGCCGATCACGACGGAAGTTTGCACGCCGAGGTCTTTCACCTCTTTGATGCGTTGGGCGATCTCGCGCACGATTTGCGGCGAAATGTTTTCGCGCGCGCCCCGCTCGCGCAAGCGCTTCACCGCTTAGTTTGAGGACGATGCGCTTGTAGGCGGGCGCGGAAGATTCGCTCTGCATGGCCGGCAATGATCATCAGAACGCGAAGCGTTGGGAAGCAAAATGAAATGTGGACGGGTCTTTGCGACCCGACGCTTGGAGGTTGAAACGAAGTCGGCGCGCCAAGATTCCTCCCACATTCAGAGAATTTGCAGCGATCCCGGATATCCCCGCAGGAACTCGGCCGCGCTCATCCGGCGCTTACCCTCGAGCTGCACTTCGCCTAAGGAGAGCGCGCCATCCTTCGCCGCGATCGTGATTGAAGCATCGGCTCGTAGAACTTCACCGGGTGTAATGTTGGCCACCGCCACCACTCTCGCGCTGAAGATCTTCAGCTTCCGCTCACGCCCGGTCTCACTCCGTAAGAGAACGAAGGCGCCCGGCCATGGATCGAAGGCGCGAATCTTTCGTTCGATCAATTCCGCCGGCTCCGTCCAGTCGATGCGGCCATCTTCGCGTTCAAGTTTGGGCGCGTAAGTGGCGGCTGACGCATCCTGCGGAATCCGGGGAGCGTTCCCCTTCTGAAGATGGGTGAGCGCTTCCTCCAGCGATGCCGGCGCGATCTGCCCGAACCGGTCATGCAGCGATCCGCCGGTTTCGTCCGGCAATATTGCCAGAGCTGATTGCAGCAGAATGTCGCCGGTATCGAGGCCCTCATCCATATACATGACGGTTATTCCGGTCTCGCGATCGCCGGCCATAATTGCCGCCTGGATCGGCGCCGCGCCGCGATGCCGAGGCAGAAGCGAGGCGTGCAAATTCAGGCAAGCCACCGGCGGAATTTCGAGCACGGATGCGCGGCAGGATTTGCCCGTAGGCCATCACCACGATGACATCGGGCGCTAGCGCGCGAATTTCCGCGACCGCCTCCTCGCGCTTGATTCGGGCCGGTTGCAGGATGGGAAGCGCACTGCCAGCCAGTGCTGCCTTGATTGGTGGCGCTTCGAGGCGTTGCCCGCGGCCAGCTGGTTTGTCCGGCTGCGTGACGACGCCGACAAGCTGATGCTCCTGCGAACCAAGCAGCGAGCGCAGAACCGGCACGCCGATTTCGCCCGTCCCGATGAAGACGATGCGCATTGCGCGCTAGAGCTGGATCCGTTGCGCGGAAGCCCGCCGTCGGGGACGGCGTGGTGCCGTCTGTTGCGCCATCAGTTTCTCGCCCGCGGTTATTTCACGCTGTCCGACGGACGAAGCGCAGCCGGTGCAAAGATAATCGAAAATCTCCTTGTCGGGCAGAATCAGCAGAAGCCGTTCGCGCACCGGCATCGCGGTCTTGCACTTCTCGCAATAGAGGCTCGAGGCGGTGAAATTTTCAAACTGCTGCTCGCTCATTCGCCCCATTCACTCCGTTCACGCTTTCGAGAATGTGGAGCAAAACCTTCGCAGGCGGCTCCGTGGCGTCGATGCAGGTGATTCGGTCCTGTCCGTAGTAACCTAGCACGGGCTTCGATTCCGATTCGTAAGTGGCCAGCCGGCGATTGATCACTTCTTCGTTCGCGTCATCGAGGCGATTGTCCTTCAAGGCCCGCTTCTTGAGCCGTTCGAAGAGCGAGGCGCGGTTTGGGCAGGAAAGGTGGAAAACCCTCAGCACATCGATCAGCTCATCCATGATTTTGGCCTGGCCGACGTTTCGCGGAATGCCGTCGAGCACGAGAATGTCGATGTCGGGCTTGAAAGTATGCCCGTTGACCGCCGCATCGATCTGCGCTTTCCAGAGTTCCACCGTGATCTCGTCCGGTACGAGCTGCCCCTTGCTGGAATATTCCAGAAAGGCGCGGCCGACCTTTGTGCGCGTATCGATGGCGCGAAAGACATCTCCGCAGGCGCAATGAAAAAAACGGGGGATGCTCCCGAGGGTTCGGCCTTGTGTGCCTTTGCCGCTCCCGGGCGCGCCGAAGAGAATGTAGGTCTGATATTTCATGGGAACTTTCAGTTATAGGACAGAAAGGCCGGCGGGCACAACATATCAAATGGACGGGCCCAGCCCGGACTCGGCCTCTCCCAAGCGCTCAGCCGGGCGACCCGGCTATTTCGCGGCGGCGGGCTCGACGTTCACGCGGCGTCCGGCACGATCAAAGCGCACCTGTCCGTCAACCAGCGCGAAAATTGTGTAATCGCGGCCCAGTCCGACGTTCTTGCCGGGGAGAAACTTCGTTCCGCGCTGCCGGATGATGATATTGCCCGCGACGACCGCTTCGCTGCCAAATTTCTTCACGCCCAGGCGTTTGCTGACGCTGTCCCGCCCGTTCTTGACGCTGCCTTGTCCCTTTTTATGAGCCATTGCGGAAATTAGAGTTGAGATTTGATGGTTGAGAGACCCAGCTATTCGGCTGTTTCCTCGGACTTGGCTTTCTTCGCCTTCGAAGTTTTGCCCCCGAGGCTGATGCCGGTAATCTTGATCCGCGTGAGCTTGCGGCGATGGCCGACAGTCCGGTGATAGCCTTTCCGGCGGCGATACTTGAACGCGATGACTTTCTTGTCCTTCCGCTGCTCGACGACTTCGCCCGTGACGGTGGCCCCTTCGATGAGCGGACTGCCGTGGGTCAGCTTGTCGCCGTCGCCATGGAACAAGACATCGCCGAAAGTCGTTTCCTTGCCGGCTTCTCCCTCAAGAAGATCGACGTCGATGATGTCGCCCTCGGCAACGCGATGTTGTCTGCCGCCTGTTTTGATAATTGCGTAAGCCATACAGAGAATACTTCGGGGGAAAAGCCGCGCAAATTCACACAGATGCGTCGCTTTGACAAGGGAAAACCCGGACTGCCGGTTTGATTGTCATCTTCGCGGTTCGCTCGGGATGACAGGCTTTTAAGCCGCGCCGCTGATCACGAACGTGATCTCGCCCTTGGCCGGATGCGCTTCGTAATGCGCCAGGAACTCCGCGCGCCGTTCCCCGCCGGAATTCTTCGAATTTCTTCGTCAGCTCCCGCGCGACGCAAAGTTGCCGGTCCGGGGCATGATCTCCGCGCAGGCCGCCAGCGTCTTCAGAATCCGATAAGGCGATTCGAAGAACACCGACGTTTCCTCCCGCTCCGCCGCTGCACGCAGCTCGCGCTCGCGCTGGCCGCTCTTCACCGGCAGGAATCCGCGGAAACAGAATCGCTCCATCGAAATTCCCGAACCAACCAGCGCGGTCAAGATCGCCGAAACGCCGGGCACGATCGTGTAGGGCAGCTCGCGCTCGATGCATTTTCGAATCAGGCGCGCGCCCGGATCCGAAAGCCCGGGCATGCCCGCATCAGTGATCAGCGCGACATTTTCGCCTGCGGCCAATCGCTCGGCGAGCTGTTCGGCGCGCATCGCCTCATTGTGTTCGTGATAACTGATGAGCGGCTTCCGAATCTCGAAATGCCGCAGCAGATTCCCGGAATGCCGCGTGTCCTCCGCCGCAATCACATCCGCCGACTTCAGCGCTTCGAGCGCGCGCAACGTGATGTCGTCGAGATTGCCGATCGGCGTCGCGATAACGTAAAGCATCCAGTGTGTCGGCCGCCTCGCGCTCGCTACGCTGCACCTGACCCAAATGGCGCACGGAACTCCGGCGTGGTATCCGGCGCGAAGCCGTGGCGCATGATGTTTTCGGTCACGACGCGCGGAACCAGGAATTGGAGCAGGTAATCGCCGCCGCCGGCTTTCGTTCCGCCGCCCGACATCTTGAATCCGCCGAAAGGATGGCGGCCGACGACAGCGCCGGTGCAGGAGCGATTGATGTAAACATTGCCGGCGACCAGCTCCGCTTTGACGCGCTCGATATTGGCGGGGCTGCGGGAGAAAAATCCGGCGGTCAGGGCGTAGTCGGTATCGTTCGCGACGCGGATGGCTTCATCGAGGTCGCGCACGCGGATGACGCTCAGGACCGGCCCGAAAATTTCTTCGCAGGAGAGCCGCATCGCTGGTTTCACATCGGTGAAAATCGTCGGCGGAACGAAGAATCCTTCAGGCGGCACAGTTCCTTGAAACGCGAGGGTGGCCTCTTTCTTGCCCGCTTCGATCGTGTCCAGCATGCGCCGGTAAGCCGTTTCATCGATGACGGGGCCGACCATGATGCCCGGCGTTTCGGGATTGCCTACGCGCAGGCTCGCGGTCGCTTCGAGCAGCCGTTTGATGACGCGATCGTAATTCTCCTCGAGGACGATCAGGCGCGAAAGCGCCGAGCATTTCTGGCCCTGATAGCCGAAGGCGGAATAAATCGAATCGACGATCGCTTCATCGAGATCCGCGTCGGAATCGACGATGACGGCATTTTTGCCGCCCATTTCGCAGACGACGCGCTTCAGTTCGAGCTGGCCGGGAAGAGTCTTGCCGGCGCTCTCCCAAATTCTCAGGCCCACTTCGCGCGAGCCGGTGAACGCGATCATGTGGACGTCTTTGTGATCGACCAGATGCTGGCCAATGACCCGGCCCTTCCCGGGGAGGAAATTGAGGACGCCTGGCGGCACGCCCGCTTCCTCAAACATTTCCATCACCATCGCGCCGCAAACGGCCGATTGCTCCGCCGGCTTCATGATGACGGTGTTGCCGGTGACCAGCGCGGCCGAAACCATGCCGGTCAGGATCGCCATCGGAAAATTCCAGGGAGCGATGACGAGCGCGACGCCGCGCGGCCAGTAATGCTGATAGCTTTCTTCACCCGGCACGTGCTGGGTGAGTCGCGGGAGGCCGCGCAAGCGCATTTGCTGCGCGTAAAAGAGGAGGAAATCGATCGCCTCGCGGATATCGCCGTCGGCTTCGGCCCACGGTTTGCCGACCTCGAAAACTTCGAGGGCGGAAAGTTCGAAACGCCGGCGGTCCATGATCGCAGCCACGCGTTCGAGTAATTCCGCGCGATGCTCGACGCTGACGCGGCACCAATGATCGAAGGCTTTGCGCGCCGCGGCGACGGCGGCTTCCGCTTCCGGAATTCCAGCTTCCGCCACGGCGCCGACGACCTGCTTCGGCGAGCTGGGGTTGATCGAGTCGATGAGGCTGTTGGTCCAAATTTTCTGGCCGTCGATGACGATGGGATACTTTTGGCCCAGGCGGCCGCGGACTTCGCGGAGCGCGGTCTCGCATTTTTTCCTGGCTGCTGCGGTGGACGAAGTTTACCGAGCGGCGAGTTTTCGTAGGTGTCGCCGGGCGGAGTTTCGGGCGTGGCGCCGTTGCGGGATTGGGTAGGGGCAGGAGTGCCGCCTGCGTGAGAGCGATGGGGTGCTGCCGACTCTGCTGCCACTCCAGGCGGTTTCCGGACAAGCGATTTTGGATCGCGGAGCAATTGGACGGCGGAGGCTTTGTCGGAAAACTTGGCCTTCAGGAATCCTTCGTTCGAGGTGTTCTCGAGCAATCGCCTGACGAGATACGACATGCCGGGCAGCAATTCGCCGACCGGGCAATATTCCCGCACGCGATAACCCATCTCGACCAGCGCGCGCTTGATCGGGCCGGCCATTCCGTAAAGCAGCTGAAACTCGAAGCGGCTCTTGTCGATTCCGAGTTGCTCCGCGTAAGCCTGCGCGTGCGCGATGCTGCGAACGTTGTGCGACCCGAAAGCGGCCGTGACGATGGCTTCGTTGTCGAGCAGGATGCGGGTGCATTGTTCGAAACAGGCGTCGCTCTCCGGCTTTTGCAGAAAGACGGGGCAGCGCCAGCCGTTCTGCGCCGCTTTGATCTTTTCGTAATCCCAGTAGGCGCCCTTGACCAGGCGGACGGTGAAGCGCGTGCCGCGCGCGCGGCCCCAATCGAGCAGCTCACGCAAATCGCGCTCGGCGTCGCGCAAGTAGGCTTGGATGACGATGCCGGCGTGCGGCCAATCGCGGAATTCCGGTTCGGTGAAAAGCGTTCGGAAAAGTTCGAGCGTGGTATTTTTGTGCGCGTAACTCTCCATGTCGAAATTCACGAACGCGCCGACCTCGCGCGCGCGCCGCAGGATCGGGCGCAACTTCGGGGCGAGGTGGGCGATCGCGTCCTCCGGGTCGGCCGGATTCATCTGCGAATAGAGCGCGGAGATTTTGACCGAAACGTTCACGACCGGGAACAGCTCGGTATTTTGTCCGAGCGGATCGGTCCAGCCGCGGGTTTGTTCCGCCAGCCCATCGAGCAGCGCGAAGCAGCGCGCGGCATATTCGTTCGCTTCCTGTTCGCTCACGACCGCTTCGCCGAGGAGATCGACGGTGAACCCGATCCGCTCCTTCCGCCGCTTCCGCAGCATTTTCATGACGTCGTCCGGATTTCGTCCGGCGATGAATTGCCGCGCCATGCCGGAAACGTTCCAGCGCAGAACCGGGGCGGTGAGCCAGGGGAGGATCCGGGCGGCGCGCAGACCGGTTTGGAGGAACGGCACGAAGCCGTTGCGCATGTCCGCGAAATATTCGTCGAGGTGCTGGACGATGTCGCGCGAGCTCCGGAGCGACGCGAGCACATCGACGAAGCGGAACATTTGCACCTTGAAATGCTCGTCCCGCATCGAGAACGCCATCATCCGCTGGTAAAAGCCGGCCTTGGTGAAAATCGATTCGGGATTCCGGTCGACCAGCTCGAAAATTCGTTCGCCTCGCTGCTCGATCTCGCCTTGCAGAGAACTCATGGCGCGATACTAACGCCGCCTCTCAGATTCGGCAAAGCATCCGTTTAAGCCACTCCGTCGTAATCGTGCTCGTGCTCCTGCTCGATCGGATGGGAAAGGAGAACGATTACGATCACGAGCACGATAGAGCGGCGAGGCAATGGAACGAATTCCGGGCTCCACACGCCCACCCGAGAGCCCGCCTGCGAATGATCACTGAAGAGAAAGGAACAAATCGATATGAAACTCAAAGAGCGAATCGAGCAAGTAGGGGCTTCAGGGTACATTTTGCTGTGGCTCCTGGGAATACCGATTCCAATTCTGTTTATTATTTTTCTGCTCCGCGGTTGCACTTAGGAGTTAGGGACCCGGAGAAGAAGGGGATCAGCCTGGCGGAGTTCCGCGCTCAGGCGCGAAGTTACCGGCCAGGCGATCTTTTTGTACCGCTAGTCGGGCGCAGGCATCGGGTTTGCTCCAGCTGCGCGAAGTCGCGTAGGAAACTCGCGATGGCCGGGACGATCGATCGATACGAATTCGCGAGCGACAATACCGCGGCGATTTGCCCGGAGGCCTGGGCTGCTCTCGCCGAAGCGAACGCGGACGGAGCCGCTTCCTATGGCGATGACAAATGGACCCGGCGCGTCGTCGAGCGGGTCCGTGAGATCTTCGAGACCGACTGCGAAGTGTTTCTCGTCTTCAACGGAACGGCGGCCAATGCGCTGGCACTCGCGCAACTTTGCCGGCCGTTCCACAGCGTCATTTGCCACGAGCATTCGCACATCGAAACGGACGAATGCGGCGCTCCCGAATTTTTCTCCGGCGGCTCCAAGCTTCTTCCGACACCGGGCGCCAATGGGAAGCTCGACCTGGCGCAGGTGGAAGCGGCGATTCTCGCGGCAGCAGGAGAGTGCATTCACCGAAACCGCGCGTGATCAGCCATCACCCAGGCGACCGAGCTGGGGACGGTTTATCGAGCCGATGAGATCGAGAGAATCGCGGAGTTCGCGCGCGCGCGCTCGCTCTTCGTTGCATATGGATGGCGCCCGTTTTGCCAATGCGGTCGCGGCGCTTGATTGCGCGCCGAAAGCGATCACGTGGGAGGCAGGTGTCGACTCGCTTTGCTTTGGCGGGACAAAAAACGGCACCGCGGCCGGCGAGCTGGTCGTGTTTTTCAAGAAGGAGCTGGCGCTCGAATTCGATTATCGGGCGAAACAAGCGGGGCAGCTTGCCTCGAAGATGCGCTTCCTCGCGGCCCCGTGGGCTGGCCTGCTGGATAACGGCGTCTGGCTGGAAAACGCCCGGCGCGCCAACGAACGCGCGAAGATGTTGGCGGAAAAACTGACGGCTGCGGCGGACTGCAGCCGGTGTTTCCGCGAGAGGCGAGCGCTGTCTTTTTGCGCATGCCGGACGAACTCGTCGCGCAACTGCACGGGCGCGGCTGGCATTTTTACAAATTTATCGAGCCCGATGTTTATCGGCTGATGTGTTCCTGGTCGGTGACGGAAAAGGACATTGATGATTTCATCGAAGATGTGAAAAGGGCGCTTTCCGAAAAGCCGGGGGTCTAGAACGCGCCGCCCCTGGGCCGAAAGAAATTCTGGCAGTGGCGCTGATGCCAGATAAGAGTAACCCAGTGAAAACCGTGCGAGGGATTTTGCTCCTGGGAATATTTGTCCTCGGCGGCTGCCGGACGGCGCAGGACGTGGCGGTGTCTTCGTTCCGGGTCATTGACGCGCCGGCCAACTACGTCCGCAAGAAGATTGACGGGTCAAATCCACCTCCGACGACGACGACCACCACGACCACATCCGTGGCGTCCGATTCGGTTACGCCGGGCCGAACGGTCGACTGCCGCGCCTCCACAACGTAATCCCACTACGGTCAAGACCCAGCCGACTCCTGCCGGCACGCCCCGTGTCACGCAAAATTCGACCGCGGAAAAATCAAAATCATCGCCAGTCCGGCCCCGCGCAGCGTGCATCCGCCGCGCAGTACCCAACCGCCAAGGCCGTGCCGGGGAAACCGGGCTACGTCTTCAGTCCCTACGATCCAAGCGGCGGCTATGTGGATGTGAATGGCTACACTCCCGGGGAGCAAGGTGAAGGATCCGTATTCCGGCAAGATTTTTTTCGTCCCGTAAATTTATTGGCGCGGGTTTGATAATTTACGGATGCGTGCGAAAAATTCCGGCGTTTTACACCATGCGCGTATGGATTCTGCTTTAAAGATATTCATGAGCCACTTCGGCCACTCTCCTTTTGCTATTATCGGTAGCTCTCCTCTCGCTCGAAAGGGCCTGAAGTCGCGCTCTCTGCCTAATCGCTGCGATGGTGCCGGCCTCGGCTCGACCGCGCAGGGCTATGTGCTCGAAGGCCAGAGCTGGCCGGCCGGGAGCAATCTTGTTTTGCAATTGGGCCTGGGAAGCCCCGCCCTTCCGCTGCAGGACGGGAGCACCTCATGGAACGACGCTGCCGCCCCAGCCGCCACCATGTGGAGCTCGGTGCTCCAGCGCGTGCAGACTCACCCAGGTTGTGACACCAGCGCCAACTGCTGTGTCCGGGGATCAACTCAATTCGGTCGTTTTCGCGAACAACATTTTCGGCCAGGCCTTTGGCGCGACCACTCTCGCCGTCACCTATTACAGATACTCGGGATCGACCATGATTGAGGCGGACACGCTTTTCAATCGGGCCAAGGTCTTTGACTCCTATCGAGGCCCGCTCCAGTTCCCGGGTCCCGGGCCTGCGATCATCGATATGAGGCGTGTTTTTCTTCACGAACTGGGCCACGCGCTTGGGCTGAACCATCCCGATACCGGTGGGCAGCACGTCGCGGCGGTGATGAATTCGATCATGAGCAACCAGGAGGTCCTCTCGGCTGACGACATCGCCGGCGGCCAATTCCTCTACGGCGTGCCCTCGGGCACACCGCCGCCAACCCCAACGCCGGCGCCCAGTGCCACGCCCTCCGCGGCCTGTCACCTCATGAACATCTCGACGCGGTTGAAAATCGGCGTCTCCGAAAACGTTCTCATCGGCGGTTTCATCATTCGGGGAACTCAGTCGAAGAAGCTGATTCTCCGCGCGATCGGGCCCTCGCTCACGGCCTGGGGCGTGCCGGGCGCGATGGCCGATCCAGTTTTGGAATTGCACGATTCATCTGGCGGCGTGGTCGCAGTCAACAATGACTGGCAGACTGGCGCTGCAGACGGCCGAAATCCAGACCAGCGGTATGGCTCCCACCAATTCAGCCGAATCGGCGCTTATCGCCACACTCTCGCCGGGGAGTTACACGGCTGTCGTGAGCGGAGTTGGTGGCGGGCAGGGGATCGGTTTGGTGGAGGCTTACGAGTTCGATGGCAACGCCACGCGGTTCATTAATATCTCTACGCGGGGCCGCGTCGGGGCTGGGGATGAACGAGCCAATGATTGGCGGTTTCATCGTCCAGGGTGGTGCGGCCAAGAAGAGTCATCATTCGCGCGCTCGGGCCATCGCTGGCTGGCGGACCCAGTCCGGTCGCGAACGCCCTGGCGGATCCGTTCTTGGAATTGCATGATGGCAATGGCAATGCGCTCGCCGTCAATGACGACTGGAGCAACGGCTCGCAGGCCGGCGAAATCGTCGCGACCGGCCTGGCACCCGTAAATAACTTGGAGTCGGCCATCGTGAGGACTTTGGGGCCGGGGAATTACACTGCGGTTGTCCGCGGCATGAACAATACGGCTGGGGTAGGCCTGGTCGAAGTTTACGACCTCGATCCGTGATTCTTATGAAATTCTTTCGCTCTCTGCTTCTGCTCCTGGGGCCTGCGCTCGCCCTCGCCAGCGTCCGTGCCACCACCGTTATCCCGCCCACCTTCGACCAGTTGGTCAGCGACGCTGAGTTAATTTTCGAGGGCACCGTCACGGACGTCCGTTCGCAATGGGCTGGCGACGGCGCCGAGCGTCACATCATGACGCTCGTGACCTTCAAGATCGAAGACGCAATCAAGGGCGCGCCCGGAAAGAGTTACATCGTCCAGATGCTGGGAGGAACCGTTGACGGCGAAACGATGGAAGTGGCCGATGCGCCAAGGTTCAAGGTGGGCGATCGCGACATTCTTTTCGTCGAACACAACGGCACCCAATTCATGCCTCTGGTCGGGATCATGCATGGGCGGTTTCATGTGCAGACAGATGCCGGCGGAAGCGACGTGGTCGCAAAGGACAATGGCGCTTTCCTCGCAGACGCCGCCAAACTCGGCCAGGACGAGAAAGCCGCCATTACCGGGCCAGCGCTTTCCGTGGCCGATTTCAAATCGGCCATTCGCCAGAAACTATCTCCCTCAGGAAGGTAGGATCGGCGCGCCGCACTGGCCAATGGCTCGCAACGAGCCCTTATTTCCGGGTGCCGTCTTCTTGTCGCTGTTTCGCCACCTGATCAGTCACCTTCCTGGTCGTGTCGAGTGAGTGCTTGGCCCAATTATGTTCGCTGACGGGGCGCGGCGTCGCTGCCTTTTTTTCACTGAATTTTTCCTCGACTTTTGCGGAGGCGGTCAGGTGCTCGCGCTGCTTTCTGGACGAGGAAAAGGCCGCCGAGAACGATGGCGATAAGGACAACGACAAAGGTTCGCATGCGCTAAATCACAGCAGGCTGTGAGCCAGCGTGGGCCCGTTGCTGTGCGGACGCGCTGATGGTAGGTAACGGCATGATGGCGCCGGCGATACTTTGTCGGAGCATTGCTCTCCCTCGCTGGTTATTGCCGCGGCGAAACCGGCCTGCGGCCAGACCTACGAAGGCCGCGAGCTGGTTAAAGCGCAGTTGCTGGCCGACACGGATGCGATCGTTCCAGGCCAGCCATTCACGGCCGGCGTTCTTCTGCACATGGCGCCGCACTGGCATACCTACTGGAAATTCTCCGGCGATGCCGGGCTGCCGACGCGAGATCAAATGGACGTTACCGCCGGACTGGAAGGCCGGTGAAATCCAATGGCCCATTCCCCTCAGACTGATGGATCCGGGCGACATCGAGACTTACGGTTACGAAAACGAAGTGCTTCCTCCTGCAGGAGATCACGCCCCCCGGCCACGCTCTCCGGTCCCTCCGTCAAGTTATCCGCCGAAGCGAACTGGCTCGTTTGCGAAAGGCTTTGCATTCCGGGCAGCGCCAAACTCGAGATCGAGCTTCCGGTTGCCGGCAAGAACGCGCCGGCCAATGAGGAGATTTTCTCACGGTATCGGCGCGCGCTTCCGCAGAGTTGGCCCGGGGACAGCGTCGCCAAGGCCAGTTGGACGCGCAACGGTTCTGAGCTGCGGCTGGCGGTCGAAAGCAGCGTGCTGGCGAATTATCCGGTCGCCGAATTTTTTCCGTTGCCGGACGAGAACGTGGTGGTGGGGCATCCCCAAACCGAGCGTGGCCCCGCCGGCAAGATCACCTTTCGCGTTCCGATTGAGACCCAGGATCCAAAATTATCCTCGCTCGACGGCCTTGTCGTCTTCGGCCAGGACGCCACCGGACTCGAGCCGCAACGCTTGGTCGCTCGACCGCAAGTGTTGCCGCGTCCGCCACAACTGTGTCCGCGCCGTCCAGCGCTTCGGACCTGTTGCTAAATTCCTCCTCTTCGGTTTTCTCGGCGGTTTCATTCTCAACCTGATGCCGTGCGTCTTGCCGGTCATCTCGCTCAAGATTTTCGGGTTCATCCAGCACGCCGGCCAGAGCCGGGGACGCATTTTGCGCAGCGGGCTCGCGTTTGTGGCCGGGATCTTCGCCTGGTTCATCGGGCTCGCGCTTTTGTTGATCGTCCTGAAATCGCTCGGCCGCGAAATCACCTGGGCGTTCCAATTCACCAACCCCTAGTTCGTTCTCGCCATGAGCGCGGTCGTGCTCGTTTTCGCGCTCAACTTGTTTGGCGTTTTCGAAATCTCGCTGCCGCAAAGCGCGAACCGCAGCGTTGCTCGGCTGGACCGCGGGCGAAGGCGATGCCGGTTCGTTTTTCCAGGGTGTTTTCGCCACCGTGCTCGCGACTCCCTGCACCGCGCCATTCCTCGGCGCCGCCCTTGGGTTCGCCTTCACCCAATCGGGCTGGACGATCCTCATCATGTTCCTCGCGATCGCCGCCGGCATGGGCTTCCCCTATCTCCTGCTCTCCGCCCAACCCGCCTGGCTGCGCCTGCTGCCCAAGCCCGGCCCCTGGATGGAGCGGGTGAAACAACTGATGGGCTTCTTCCTCCTCGCGACGCTGCTCTTTCTGCTCTGGGTCATCGGGGCCGAGCGCGGCGTTGAAGGGATCATCTGGACCGCCTGCTTCCTGCTCGTCCTGAGCCTCGCCTGCTGGATCAAAGGCTCCTTCATCGTCCCGACCGCCTCGCCCACCACTCGCCTCATCTCCGCTCGTGCTCGTGCTCGTGCTCGTGCTCGGCAGCGGCTGTTATTTCGGCGCGAAATTCCAGGCCACGACGCTCCCTTCCGGCGACGCCCCGCTCGCGGGCGACTGGCAACCGTTCACGCCCGAGCGTCTCCAAGAGCGAGACTCGATCAGGGCCGCACCGTCTTCGTCGATTTCACCGCGGCCTGGTGCCTGACCTGCAAATTCAACGAAGCCACCGTGCTCGAGAGCAGCCGCCGTCCGCGAAGCGTTCCAACGCCGCGGAATCGTCAAGATCAAGGCCGATTGGACCAATGCCGATCCCGCGATCACGAAAATTTTGAAACAATTTGGCCGGCCGGGTGTCCCATTGTATGTGCTGTACCCGGCGGGCAAGTCTCCCATTGTGTTTCCGGAGTTGCTCACGCAAAGCATGATCCTGGATAAATTCGAAACCATCACACCTCACGTTGCTGCTGAATAAAATATGAAAACAAAACTGCTCCTGACCGCCCTGACCTGCCTCGCTTCCACCTCTCTCTTCGCCGCCGATTCACCGGCGGTCGGCGCTGCCGCGCCCGATTTTTCCGTCACCGATTCCAAGGGCAAGACCCAGTCGGTTTCCCAATACAAAGGAAAGACCGTCGTGCTGGAGTGGTTCAACCCGGGCTGCCCCTTCGTGGTGAAGCATTACGGCAGCGGCAATATGCAAAAATTGCAGGAGGAATTTACCGGCAAAGGCGTCGTCTGGCTCACGATCGATTCCTCCGCTCCCGGCAAAGAAGGCCACCTGACGGCCGAGCAGGCGGAGAAGCAGATCACCGAATGGAAAATGAAATCGAGCGCCCTCCTCCTCGATCCCGATGGAAAAGCCGGCCAAACCTATGGCGCGAAGAACACGCCCCACATGTTTATCATCAGCCCGGAAGGCAAAGTGATTTACCAGGGCGCCATCGACAGCAAACCCTCCGCGAAACCCGAGGACATCGCCAGCTCGACCAACTACGTCAAAGTCGCGCTCGACGAATCGATGGGGGGCAAGCCCGTCAGCAACGCCAGCACGAAGCCCTACGGCTGCTCGGTGAAGTATAAATAATTAGCGGGATCCTGCCGCAGCGTCCCACAAACGGACTCCCTGACGGGCCGTTCAGCTCAAGATCAGGCTTATGAAATTGCGCGCCTCCGTCATTGTCTCTGTGCTGTTTTTTGGGTTTAGCCGCGGCGGCTGTGCGCTCGCGTCGGCAGAGGATGCCAAACAAATCGAGGCACGGTATGGCGCGCCGCAAAAGGTCTTCGCTGAAAATAGCAAGTTTCGTGATGTTGGCTACTGCGTTTGAGCGCTACATGGTTGTGGTGAATTTCATCGATGGTCTCAGTCGCCGTGAGGGCTTCGCACTTCCCGACCAATCACCTCTTACAGACGACGCTGTTCAACAGATTCTGGCAATGAGCGCTGGGGAAAAAGCAACCTGGCAGGAAGTTGAGCCTCAGGATGGTGCTCGTTTCTGGCGGCGCTCCGACGGGCAGGCCGTCGCCGTTCTCGAAGCGGATGGAAAACTGTTGTGCCGTGCAGGACGGACAGTTTGAAGACCAAAAAGGGCCCTAAGCGGAGCTGCAGCGACACCGCTGCCGGGCTCTGTCTCGAACTCCATGTGTAACGCAGCTCGATCAGCGAGAGGTCGCTTTCGTTACTTTGCCGAGAGACGCGATACCAGCCGCAAGATCGCCAGCGGCATGATGCGGACGAGAAACATCCCGAGTTTCATGATGAGGCCGGGAATGACGAGGGGCTTGTTCGCGTTCTACCGCGGCGAGTCCGGCGCGGGCGGTTTCTTCGGCGGAGACGCGAACGAACTCCGGGCTTCGGTCGGGCTTGGCGCCGGGACGCGCCGCGACTTGGGTGAACTCCGTCGGCACTGGTCCTGGACAAAGCGAAGTTACGGTCACGCCGGTGCCGTGCAGTTCGGCCCGAATCGCTTCGGAAAAACTGGTGACGTACGCTTTCGTCGCCGCATAAACCGCAAATCCCGCGATCGGCAGAAAGCCGGCGGTTGAGCTGACGTTAAGAATCGCGCCGCGCCTTTGCGCGATCATTCCGGGAAGGAGCAATCGCGTCAGCAGCGTCAAGGCCGTGACATTCACGGCCAGCATTTCTTTGACGCGTTGAGAGTTCGCTCGGTCGCAAACGGCCCGACATCGCCAAGCCCGGCGTTGTTGATAAGAAGGTCGATCGGGATTTTTTCGCGTTCGAGCCAGTCGAACAGTTCGATGACCGCGCGACTCGTCGGACAAATCGGCGGCCCGAATATGGATCTTCAGATTTGGATCGCGTTTCGTGAGCTCGTCGCGGAGTTCTTCCAAACGCTCCTGCCGGCGCGCGACGAGGACCAGCGAGCCCGCGCGGCCCGCCAGCTGGCGCGCGAATTCACGGCCGATGCCGGCAGACGCGCCGGTAATCAGCGCGCTGCAACCTTCGAGACGGAACTTGCTCATCCTTTGCGCAGAATCGGTTCGAGCGTCCGCCAGACGAGATCGGCCATGATCCGATGTCCGGCGGCGGTGGGATGAATCAGGTCCGGTTGATTGAGATCGCGGTGGCCTCCGACGCCTTCGAGCAGGAACGGGATCAGGACGGCGTTGTTTTCTCGCGCGAGTTCGGCATAAACCTTCGCGAAGCTCGCCGCGTAATCCGCGCCCAGGTTCGGCGGAATCTGCATTCCCGCGATCACGATCTTGACCGCCGGATTCTTCGCCTTCGCCTTGTCGATGATCGCTTGCAGGTTTGCTTTGAGCGATTTTACCGGCAGACCGCGCAAGCCGTCATTTCCTCCCAGTGCGATCACGAGCACGTCGATCGGGCGTTGGAGCAGCCAGTCGGTCCGCCGCAGAGCGCCGGCGCTGGTATCGCCGCTCAAGCCCGCGTTCTCGACTTCGAAGGGCAACCCGGCCGCGCGAATTTTCTCCGCGATCAACGCCGGGAAAGCCTCGCTGGGTGGCAGGCCCAAGCCAGCGGTCAGGCTGTCGCCGAGAAAGACGATTGTCTTCGTGCGAGCCGCGGCCGGGGCGTGCGTCGAGGTCTGGCCGAGAAGCGCCCGCGAAAAAAAGCAGAGGGCGAGCGCAATTCCGCAAATTGCTGGCATCGTTTTCCTCATGCGCGGCGAATCATGTTCGCGTAAGCAAGTCGAACCCGCACCCACCGTCAATGACTGCATTCCCGATCCTCAACGTTCAACACCTCACCAAGACCTACCCGACCGGCGCCGGCAAATTGACCGTGCTCAAGGATATTTCCTTCGTCCTGCCGCAGGGCGCGACCTGCTCGATCCTCGGACCGTCCGGCAGCGGGAAGACGACGCTGCTCGGCCTCTGCGCCGGACTGGACCGGCCGACCTCGGGTTCGGTCCTGCTCAATGGAATCACGCTGGGCGAGGCGGGAGAGGACGAACGCGCCCGGATTCGCAACGAGCATGTCGGGTTTGTTTTTCAAAATTTCCAGCTCATCCCGACGCTGACCGCGCTGGAGAACGTGACGGTTCCGATGGAACTGCGCGGCGATCGCACGCGCGCGCGATCTTGGCTTGGATTTGCTTCGGCGGGTCGGACTGGCGGAGCGCGTCGATCATTATCCGGCGCAGCTTTCCGGCGGCGAACAGCAGCGCGTCGCGCTGGCCCGCGCTTTCATCAATCGCCCCAAGATTCTTTTTGCCGACGAGCCGACCGGCAATCTCGATGCAGAGACGAGCGCCGGGATCATCGAGATCATGCTCGAATTGAATCGCAGCGCCGGGACCGCGCTCGTCCTGGTCACGCACGATCCGGACGTGGCCGGTCTGACCGCAGCGAACATCCGGCTTCGAACGGGGAGATGGTTTCCGTCGCCATGATGCGCCTGATGACCTTCCTTCATCTGGAAGATGGCGTGGCGGGACAGCCGGTCGAGCCGGCGGCGGTTGCTCCTCTTTTCCATCTCGATCACGCTGGGGATCGCGGCGCTGGTCGGGATCGGATCGTTTCGCCACAGCCTGGCCCAGGCGATCGACGACCAGGCGCGCAGTTTGATCGGCGCCGATCTCGTGGTCGAATCGACCCGGCCCTTTCAGCCCCGAGCAGGAAGCGCTTCTGCACTCGCTAGGCGAGCCGCAGGCGCGGGAAGTCCGGTTCTCGAGCATGGCCGTTTTTCCGCGGAGCGATTCCACCCGGCTCGCGCATGTTCGCGCGCTGGGTGGTGATTTCCCATTTTACGGCGCAATCGAAACGGTCCCCGCGCCCGCCGCGCGCGACTTCCGCGCAGGCGGGCGCGCCCTCGTCGACGAAAGCCTGCTCCTTCAATTCCATGCCCAGGTGGGCGACCCGATCAAGATCGGCGACGTGGAATTCACCATCGCCGGCGCGCTGCAGAAAGATGCCGGGCGAAGCGTCGGCGGCGGGATCGTTTGCGCCGCGTGTCTACATTCCGCTGCAAGATCTCGCCGCGACGAATCTCCTGAAGACTGGGCAGCATCGCGCGCTATCGCGATTACGTGAAGTTTCCCGATGGCACGGACGTGGAGCAACGGATCGAGATTCTCGCGCCGCAAATCCAGCGGCTGGGGCTCGAATACGACACGGTGGCCAAGCGGAAGAGGGACCTCGGGACGGCGCTGGAAAATCTCTACCGCTTCCTGAATCTCGTGGGCTTCGTCTCGCTCCTGCTCGGCGCGGTTGGCGTGGCCAGCGCGATCCAGGCGCATCTCCAACAGAAAACCAAGACGGGCGCGATCTTGCGCTGCCTCGGAATGTCGTCGCGCGGAACGGTGTTCGTTTACCTCTTCAAACCGCGGCCATGGGCCTGGTGGGCGCGACCACCGGCGCGGCTCTCGGTGTGGCCATGCAGCGCATCTTCCCGCGCATTCTGAAATCATTCCTGCCGCTCGCGATTCCGACTACGATCGCCTGGGAACCAATCGTCCGCGGCGTGCTGCATTGGCTTTGCCATCTGCATCCTGTTTGCGCTGCCGTCGCTGCTGCGATTCCGGCGCCTGTCGCCGTTGCGCGTTTTTCGGGCGGATGTCGACGTCGAACCACGCGCGACGAAACGCGATCCGCTTCTCTGGCTCGTTTACGCGTTGATCGTGGCCGGCATCACCGGTTTCGCCATTTCCCTGACGGACACATTGACCAAAGGGCTGGTCTTTGCCGCCGCGCTCGGAGTTGCGGTCGGGATTTTCACCGGGCGTCGCGAAGCTGTTGATCGCCGGTGTCCGGAAATTCTTCCCGCACGGCTGGAGCTTCGTCTTGCGGCAGGGCCTGGCGAATCTCTATCGCCCGAACAATCGCACCCTCTTGCTGACGCTTTCGCTGGGCCTGGGCACTTTTCTCCTGCTGAATCTTTATCTCAGCCGCGAGGTCCTGCTCGCGCAGTTCCAATCGGTCGGCACGAAGAATCAGGCGAACATTTTCCTCTTCGACATTCAGCCGGACCAGAAAACGGGCGTCGCGGAAATCGTGCGCGCGGCCGGCATGCCGGTCATTCAGGAAGCGCCCATCGTGACGATGCGGCTCGCAGAAATCAAAGGCCGCAAAACGACGGACATTCTTGCCGATCCGCAGCCGGAAAATTCCGGAGTGGGAACTCCAGCGGGAATACCGCTGCACGTATCGGGAGCAATTGTCCGACACGGAAAAGATCACGGCCGGCCGCTGGATTGGGCGCGTCGATTACAAGCCCGGCGACCGCCGTTCCCATTTCGCTCGATGGCGAGATCGCGAAGGATTTCGAGGCGAAGATCGGCGACGAGCTGATCTTCGATGTGCAAGGCGTGCCGATCAAAACCACCATCGCCAGCCTGCGGACGGTCGATTGGAAACGGTTCCAGACGAACTTCTTTGTGGTCTTCCCGGCGGGAGTCTTGGAGAACGCGCCCACGTTCCATGTTCTCGTGAGCCGCGTCGAGACACCGGCTGATTCCGCCCGGTTGCAGAACGCAGTCGTCGCGAAGTATCCCAACGTCTCCGCCATCGACCTGACCTCGGTGATTCAAACCGTCGATTCGATCCTGACCAAAGTCGCCCTCGTCATTCGCGTGATGTCGCTCTTCACCGTCGGCGCCGGGATCATTGTCCTGGCGAGCACGATCTGGAGCGGGCGGTATCAGCGACTCCAGGAAAGCATTTTGCTCCGCACGCTCGGCGCGTCCCGCGCGCAAATCTGGAAGATCCTTTGCGCGGAGTATTTCCTGCTCGGCGTTTTCGCCAGCGCGACGGGGATCATTCTCGCGGTGGCCTCGAGCTGGGCGCTGGCGAAGTTTGTTTTCAAACTGAGTTACGCGCCATCGCTCTGGCCGCTGCTGGTGACGGCTGCGTCGGTCAGCGCTCCTCACGGTTGCGATCGGTCTGATCGCGAGCCGCGGGGTGGCGAGCCGGCCGCCGTTGGAGATATTGCGCGCGGAAGCGGAGTGAAGTGAATGAAATGTCGGGAGCGGCCTCAGCGCCGCGATCGGGGCACTAAGGCCCCTCCCACGATGTAAAGCTGTCGGCCGCTTTCGGCTGGAGCGATTTCAGCTCGCTCTTGGTCAACGGCCGCCAATGTCCTCGCGGCAGGTCGCCCAGGCGCAGATGACCGACGCGAACGCGAATGAGCTTTTTCACTTCGAATCCCAGCTCGTAAAACATACGGCGGATCTGCCGGTTGATTCCCTGACGCAGAACAACCCGCACCCGCGTCATCCGGATCGCCTGCACCTTCTCCATGCGCGCTCGTTCTCCATCGAGCATCATGCCGGCCAGAAGCTTCGACGCGAGCCCTGGTTCCCAGGGCCGATCGAGGGTGACTTCGTATTCCTTCTCAATTTTGTAGCGAGGATGGGTCAGGCGTTGGGCGAGATCGCCGTCGTTCGTGAGGATGAGAAGCCCTTCGGTCTGCGCGTCGAGCCGCCCGATATTGAAGAGGCGGGGAAACTTTGGCGGCAAGAGATCGAAAATCGTGTCGCGCGCGTTGGGATCGGCGCGGGTGGAAACGAAGCCCGCCGGTTTGTTCAGAATGATGTAGAGATGGCGCTGGCTGTGGACCAGCTTGCCCCCAACTTTGACGTGATCGTCCTCCGGCTGGTTGCGCGCTGAAGTCGGTGCAGACGCGGCCGTTAATCGTGACGCGCCCGTCGGCAATCAATTGGTCGCAATGCCGCCGCGAACCGACACCGGCGGCGGCGAGGAAACGGTTTAGGCGCACGGTCGGGACGTTGAAGTGTTGAAGGGCTGGAGCGTTGAAGCGTTACGCTTCAACCTGTGTAACGCCTAAACGCTTTAACGACCCTTACGCGTCCGGCTTCGTTTTCGGAAGGCCGATCACTTTCGTGCCTTCCTTGAACTGCCCGCGCTTCTTGAGAAGATCGACGCGTTCGAAACGCTTCAGGACATTCCGCTTCGCGGTGATCGTGCTGGCTCCCTTTAGACTGCGATGTTGCGACATAAAATGCTCCTGCTTCGGTTTCCGAAATCGAGCGCCCACGTTACGATGGGACGTGAATATTTCAACTGCGATATCTGCTGTAGCCGCGTCGCTCTGTCGAGGCGTTCCCTGGGCGCGGCCCCGTTCGACTCAGTTCGGGGTAGGCTACAGCTCTGAGGCTACAGGGTCGAGCCGGATAGATGCTCGGGGAAAAGCTGGAGAATGCTGTCTTCGTTCGCCTGGCAGATGCCCCGTTCGGTGATGAGCCCCGTGACCAACTGTCGCGGCGTCACATCAAACCCGAAATTGGCCGCGGGGCTGCCCTCCGGGGCCACGCGCACTTCGACCTGTTGTCCGTCGTGCCAGCCGTCCGCGTAGTTCACTTCCTCCGAGCCGCGTTCTTCGATCGGGATTTCCTTCAGCCCGTCGCGAATCTTCCAATCGAAGGAGGAGGAGGGGAGGGCAACGTAGAACGGGACCGCGTTGTCCTTCGCCGCCAGCGCCTTCAAATAAGTGCCGATCTTGTTGGCGACGTCGCCGGTATAGGTGGTCCGGTCCGTGCCGACAATCACCGCGTCCACCTTGCCGTGCTGCATCAAATGTCCACCGGCGTTGTCGGCGATGACGGTGTGCGGCACGCCATGTTCGCCCAATTCCCAGGCCGTGAGCTTCGATCCCTGGCTCCTCGGCCGCGTTTCGTCAACCCAGACATGAACGGGAATCCCGGCATCGTGCGCGGCGTAGATGGGCGCCGTAGCCGAACCGTGATCCACGAAGGCGAGCCAGCCCGCGTTGCAATGCGTCAGCACGTTGACGGGCGCGCCGCCTTTTTGCTCACTCAGGCGCCGGATCAATTCCAAGCCATGCTCCCCAATCCTCCGGCAGTATTCCGCGTCTTCGTCCGCTATTTGCCGCGCCGTGTCGAACGCCACTCGCCGCTTTTCTTCCAAGCCTTCCGCGGCGCCAATGCTTTTCAACTGCCGCTCGATGGCCCACGCGAGATTCACCGCGGTCGGCCTCGTCGCTTTCAATTGGTTTGCAGCGGCTGTCAGCTCGTCTTCGAATGAAGCGCCTGCCGCCGCTTCCAGTGTCGCCAGATACATCCCGTATCCCGCGGCCGCGCCGATCAATCCCGCCCCGCGCACGTGCATTTCTCTGATCGCACTCGCCATCTCACCGACGGTGCGCACTTCTTCGATCACGAAACGATGTGGAAGAAAGCGCTGATCGATCAGCCGGATGACGCGGCTGTCGGCTTCGTCGGGCCAGATCGTCCGGTAATGTTGACCGTGTACTTTCACCAGCGGTTAGAATGCGATCAACATTCGTGCAAAGCTAGATCGGAAAATTAACGTTGTTCGCAAGATGGAGCTCATCAGTCCCATTCCACGTCGCAGCCCCCGCATGCCAAACGCGCGCGCCGGTTTGCTCATGACGGGACTGATCGTCGCGGCCGCGATCGCACTGCTCGGCACGCGCAGCATCGAATGGTTTATCTTGAAACAATCGCTTCGACACCGTTTTCCGAAGGTGAAGTGGATCACGACGGCGCAATTGGCGGATTGGCTGGCGGACAAAAAGCGGCAGCCGCCGGTCCTGCTCGACGTGCGAACAGAGGAGGAGTGGAACGTCAGCCATCTTCCCGGAGCGCGGCGGGTGGATCCGAATGTTTCGGTCGAAGAAGTTATCTCAGGAATACCGAAGGAAACTCCGATCGTGGCCTATTGCGCGGTTGGCTATCGCTCGGGCGCGCTGGCGGCGAAATTACGCGCAAGCCGGTTTCACCAGCGTCCGGAATCTCGAAGGTTCGATTTTCCAATGGGCCAACGAGCGCCGGCCGTTGGTGCGCGAGGACCAGCCGGTCACGATCGTTCATCCCTACAGCAGCTTGTGGGGCCGGCTTCTGCTCGATGAGGCGCGCGCGCCTCTGGGGAAATAGCGCCGCTCCTGGTTCTTAAGCGCTCGGCGCGGCAAGTGCCTCTCCACCTGCGTCAGAGCTGATTGCTCAAGACGACGTAAGGCCCGCAGGTCGTCACCTGATGGTAAATGTGGACGCGGGTCGTGATCAGATCCTGCCAATGCGGAACGCGGTCCTCATGGATGATGAGATAAAGGGGATCGGACCGGTCCCAGGATTCCAGGACGAAATGCTCGTCGAGATATTTTCCCCGGGCGGCTTCGCTTTGGTCGAAGAAATCGGGTTCCTGGTTCACGAGAAAAAACTTTTGGTTCAGGTAAAAGGTCAGCGTGCTGCCATGATGGAGCGGCCCTTCGTAAAGGACCTGGCCACGCTCTCCGAGATGGGAATTCAAGAAACGGGCGGCGCCGGCGAGCGAGAAGGCGGGGGCCATCCGCGAGCCGCCT
Source organism: uncultured Verrucomicrobiae bacterium (assembly GCA_963850015.1). Taxonomy (GTDB): domain Bacteria; phylum Verrucomicrobiota; class Verrucomicrobiia; order Chthoniobacterales; family UBA10450; genus AV80. The sequence goes on along the minus strand of CAWKJF010000002.1, from coordinate 1,940,112 downwards.
TCGATCAGGCAGAGACCGATCGGGATCATGGAGATCAGGACCAGGAGGAGCGCGATTTCCGAGCGTTGTTTGATGGCAAAAAAAACCGCGGGCAGCGAGAAGACGACCAAGGCAAGCCAGGCGATCGGCGTCATGTGGTTGAAGTACGCGTGATTCTTCGCCGGGTATGATCCCGAGGGCGCCGAAAGAAAACGCGTGGAGCAAAAAAACCGATCGCGGCGACGGCGCCACCAGCCAGGAGCGCGAGGGCGATACCGGCGATGCGAAATGGCGGCGGTGTTCGCTCCCACGCGCAACGCCGCGAAGAGAGCAAAGGGCGGCATAGCGGCGAGGAGTAGAATGAGGCTGGCGATCACCGATGAAGACGGGAAGAAACGCGATTCCCATCCAGCAAAGCGGAAGCGCTTCGGCGAACGTCATTTCGCTGCGGCCGGAAAATTTTTCGCGGCGCGAAACAGAATCCGGGAAGGACGAGAAAGATGGCGGGAAACCACCAGGCGAAGTGCAGGACAAGAAACTGCCATCGCGGGAAATCCGGGCTCGCCGGCCCAGTCAAACATTCTTGGAAAAAATCCCGGGAAATGCTTTTGCGCCCAGATGTACCAAGGGGCGACGATCGCGACGAAGAGGAGCAGATAAGTCCAATGGAGGAGGAAACGAAAACGCAGGCGCGCTTCACGGAAGAAGATCGCGAGCAGAATGCAAACGCCCGCGAGATAGAAAAAGCCTTCCAGACCTTTGCTCAGACAGGCGAGGCCGGCGCAGAGCCAAACCCCGGCGAACCACGCGCGCCGGAACCGGCGGCGTTGATAACCGCAGATCGCACAAAAAATCGCCCCGGCGATAAAGGCGCCAAAAACCGGCTCGGGCGTGACGGCGCGGCCGAGGAGGAACGCGCCCGGCGAAACAAAGATGGATTAAACCCGCGGCGAACCCTCGCCAGTAACCGGCCAGCCGTTCGCCGATCAGGAACGTCAAGGCGATCGACGCGATCATGGCGAGCGCGATCGGCAGGCGCGCGCCGTCGCCGTCACGCCGAAGATTTTGTACGAAAGGATAATGAGCCAGTAGACGAGCGGCGGCGTTTGCAACTGCGGAACGCCATCGTTGGTCGGCAGCGAGCCATTGCTGCGTCGCCAGCATCTCGCGGGCGCCGCCGGCGAATTGCCCCTCCAGCCGTCATGGAGATCGCCCCAGCCGGCCGTGGCGAGATGAAGGACGGCGGCGAGCGCGAGGAGAAAAATGAAAAGGGCGTGGCGGGTGGGCGGTGGATCGAGCACCTGGGGCTCGAGGAATGTGTCTTCGAGCGTGAAAGTGCGAGTGCCGGCATCCATGGCGATGATTCGTTAGGCCGGGAGGGTCGAAATTCGATACCGGTCCCAGTCGTCCGGCACCCGCAGCAACTTCGCCTCGGGCATTTGGATGATCGCCAGCATCTGGCGGCATTCCGCGATCGAGCGTTTCATCGACGGGCCGCACGACCCGGAAGGCGCACCAAAACCGGACCCGCTCGAGCTGGTCGAGCCAGCCTTCGACCACGAGCCGGTCGCCCAGTTTCGCCGCGCGGCGGTAATCGATCTCGGTCCGGACGACGACCGGATACTTCTGGTTTTCGGCCATTTGGGCGAGGCCGAGCCCGAGCTGTTCGGCCAGAAGGGTCCGCGCGACTTCGATGAAGCGCAGGTAGGCGATGTTATGAACGACGGCGGCGCAGTCCGTATCGAAGAACATCACCTGCACGTCGGTGCGGATGCGGGGCGCGCTTTCGTTCAACATGCGAAACCATCATTTCGAAAGCGTTCCCTAAAGCAACGGAATTGTCTCATGGTAGGGACGGCACGCTGCGGCGTCCGTCGCGGCATTTGCGCATCGGCAGGACTCGCTGATGGCTGTAACGCCGCATCGTCGAGACGTCCGTGCGAAGCCTAGTTGTCCAGATTGCGCGTGCCGCTCGCGGTCGAGCGGCCTTTCCCACATTTTCAAGCAGCGAGGAAACCGACTCGGCCACTTCGCCGACCGTGACCGCTTTCATGCAGCGGAAATCGATCGGGCATTCCCGCAGAAAACAGGGACTGCATTCGACTTGATGGCGAAGAATGCGAGCGGCCGTTGCCGAGCGGGCCGGTGAGACGCGGCTCGGTCGAACCGAAGACAGCGACGACGGGAACCCCGAGGATCGTGGCGAGATGCATTGTGCCGGTGTCGTTCGTGAGCAACAAGGCGCATTCGCTCAGCTCGGCGATGAGCTCGTCCATCGTCGTTTGGCCGATGCGATTGATGCAGTTGGCGCCGACCGACGCGCTTCGATGGTCGCGCCGATCTCCGCGTCGCCGGCTGTGCCGAACAGAATCCATTGGACCGGCCGCTGCGCTGAAACCGCCACGGCCACCTCGGCGAAACGTTCCGGAAGCCATCGCTTGGCCGGCCCGTATTCGGCGCCGGGACAAAGGCCGATCTTGGCGGTCGCGCCATTTGACTTCGCCCGCGGCAAGAACATTCGGACCGCCGGAGGCTCGGAGAGGCCACCCACTTCCCGCGGAATTTGCAGATAATGGACGACCTGGTGTTCCACCGGGCCAAGCCTCGAACGCTCGGGAATGATTTGGTTCAGGAGCCAGCGGCGATGATGCCCCCGGTAACCGACGCGCCGCGGCACGCCCGCCAGCCAGACTTCGAGCGCGACGCGCAAAGAATTGGGAAAGAGAATTGCGACGTCGAAGACCGTTTGCTGCCGAATCAATCGGACGGCGCTGAAAAGGGAACGGCTCGTCAGGCTGATCACTTCATCCACTTCCGGAACGAGTTTCCAGACGGGCGCGATCTTTTCCGGAGCGGCCACCGTGATGTGGGCGTCAGGTCGCCCGGCCTTGATCGCGCGCACGGCGGACATGCTGATGACGCTGTCGCCGAGCCAGTTTGAACCGCGAATCAGAATTCGGAACGGCTTCAAGTCGCCGGTTTCCGGCGGGACGTAAACGCCGCGCTTGTAATGCGTCAGGAGAAAATGGGGCTTCGGAGTTTTCCAACGATTGTGCACCCAAAACCAATCTTCGGGCGCCCGGCGAATCTGCTGCTCGAGCGTCTCGTTCGCTTTGGCGGTGATGGAGTTCACCGAGTCCCCGGGCGAATCAATGCGCGGGGTGAAGACCATCCGCCAGCGGCGCCGGCCCTTCGGTGTGGACGGCCGCGGCCATCACCGTCGCGCCGGTTCGCTTTGCGAGAAGTCCTGGAAGCGGCGAAGTCGACGCGAGCCTGCCGAAAAAAGGTGTCCAAAGACCGTGATCGCCCGCGTGTTGGTCCGCAAAAATCCCCAGAAGCCCGCCGGATCGAAGCAACTCGATCGGCTTGTGAAATCCTTCGCTTCGGTCGAAAAGCTCGGAGCCGGTGCGGGCCCGTTTTCGGCTGACGTCCTGCGTCAATGTAACGGTTCCTCAGTCCCTGATAGGGCGACCCAATCCGCGCGTACGGCGCGTAATGCGGCACGAGCTGGGCAGCCAATTCCCAGGGGCCGATGTGGCTCAGAAGCAGAACCACCGGCCGGCCTGCGCGCCAGCGCCGTATGCACGGCGTCGAGATTTTCTGCTTCGACATAGCGCGTCAGTTTTTCCAACGGCATCGAGACCATCTTGAGGCTGCAAAGCAGATTGGCGCTGAGCCATTGAAAATTCCGGCGGACGATCCGGCGCAATTCCCGCGGCGACTTTTCCTTCGCAAAGGCGATCTCGAGATTACGGCGCGCCAGCCGGCGATAGCTGCGGGAGGAGCAGCCAGGCCCACCAACCCATGAAACTTCCGATGGCGAACAAGACGCGCACCGGAAGTGCGCTCGCGATGGCCGTGCCCGCGCGATACAAAAGGTAGATGCTGAAATCGAGCATGCAGGATCAGCAAGACGTGGATGGTGAATTCGCGCCGAAGCGTAAATTTGCCTGCGCCCTGCTTCAATCAATATAATGTCCCTGTGTTGCGGTCACCTGCCCAATCTGTTCGTTCGGATTTTGCGCGATTCGTCGCGCACAAGTTCGGGCACGGCCCTTTCCTGGTCATCGGCCCCGAGCGGGCGGAATTGGAGCGGCAGTTCGAAGAGGCCGGGGTGAAGGCAACGGTCTTGCGCTTCCCTGGCCGAGTTGGCCTCAGCGGTTCCGCAGAACGGCAGCGGCCCGCCGTCTGATTTGGCGATTTGGTTTTATCCGCCGGACCAGAGTCAGGACGAGCGCGCGGTGGAGGATATTGCGGCGCGCGCCAGGGAGGTCCTGCTGGTTTCCGGCGTGGGCGCGGAAATTGCAAACCGCCGGCCGCAGTCTGGTGGAGGGTTTTCGCGCCGTTCGGTTTGCTGCCCGATTACGAATGCGATCTCGAGGACTGGGAGCCCATCGCTCTTCGACTGGTGCGCAAGACGGAGGAACCTGCGGAGACGCTGGTGCCGGCGGTCGAGTCGGCCTTTGCGCGGCTGAATCGGCACGTGCGTGGATTGCAGCGGAGCGTTGCGCACCCGGGTCTCGGAACTCGAGGCGGCGGACCGCCACATCGCGAAGCTCGAAGAAAAACTTCTGAAGCTCAAGGAAGCGAAGCGCGAGCTGAAACAGTTGAAGCAGGAGAAGCAGGCGCTGCGGAAATCGCCCGAGCGCAAGATCGGTCAGGTCCTGCTGGCGCCTTATCGGCTGCCGCAAAAGCTGGTTCGCGAAGTCCGCAAGCGGTTCCCCAGGCCCGGATCGCGCCGTCGCAGTCCCGCGAACGAGTATCAGGAGTGGCTCGAACCGCGTCTGGTGAAAGGCGACGGAATTGCGGCTCTCCGCGCGGAATCGCGCAATTTCGCCTACCAGCCGTGCATCAGCATCGTCACTCCGGTCTTCAACACGCCGGTGTCGTGGCTGACGGAGTGCGTGGAATCGGTCCTCGCCCAGGCCTACGAAAAGTGGGAGCTGATCCTGGTCGACGACGACTCGACGGATCCGGAGACGCTCCGGGTTCTCCGCGAACTGGGCGCCCGCGATTCGCGGATCGTCCTGGCAAAAGATGAGAAGCGCGGTGGAATTTCCGCCGCCTCAAATCGCGGTCTCGCCCTCGCGGAAGGTGAATGGGTTGGCTTTCTCGATCACGATGACGTTCTCGAGCCGGATGCGCTTTTTCAAAACGTGAAGTGGCTCCAGGATCATCGCGACGCGGACTTGATCTATTCCGATGAAGACAAGCTCACGGAACAGGGCTTTGATTCGCCGATTTTTAAGCCGGATTGGTCGCCCGGATTATTTTCTCTCCTGCAACTACATCTGCCATTTCACGCTCATCCGGTGCGAGCTCTTGCGGAGAATCGGCGGTTTCCGCTCGGAGTTTGATGGCGCCCAGGATTACGATCTTTTCCTCCGCATCATCGACCAGACGGATCGAATCGATCACATCCCGCGCGTGCTTTATCATTGGCGGCGCAGTCTCACTTCCACCGCCGATAATATCCGGCGCAAGCCTGGCTCACTTGGAGACCGGCCGTCTCGCGCTCGAGGCCCACCTGGAGCGGCGACAGGAGGTGGGACATGTCACGGTCGACTGGAGCACCCATGCGTATTGGATCAAACGCCAGCTTCACGAAGCAAAAAAAATCTCGATTATCATCCCGGTGCGCGATCGGGTCGATTTGCTGGCCCGCTGCCTCGCCAGCCTAACGAGTAAAACGACCTACGCGCCTTACGAGATCGTCGTCGTCGATAACGACAGCCAGTCCGAGGAGGCCCGCGCGTATTTTTCCCAGTTCGAGCACAGGCTTTTGCGTTACAGCGGTCCTTTCAATTATTCCGCGATCAATAACTTTGCCGTGGAGACAAACCGACAGTCCCTGGTTGCTCTTTCTGAACAATGATACAGAAGTAATTGAAGGAGAATGGCTTACGTTAATGGCCGAGCATATCCAGCGGCCCGAAGTGGGTGCGGTCGGTCCGAAGCTTCTGTATCCGGACGACACGGTGCAGCACGCGGGCATCGTCATGGGCGTCGGTGGAATTGCGGAGCACGCGTTTCGGGGCTGGCCGGCCGACGTGCCGGGCGTTTGCCGCCAGCTGCAAACGACGCGCAATTACAGCGCGGTCACCGGCGCGTGTCTGCTGACCCGGCGCGATGTCTTCGAAGAAGTGGGGGGATTTGATGAGGAGCGATTGCCGGTCACATTCAGCGATGTGGATCTATGCCTGAAAATGCGGCGTGCGGGCTATCGAGTCGTTTACGTCCCCTTCGCGAAGTTATATCATCATGAATCCGGCTACGCGCCGCCCGGCCGTGGAACCGCTCGAAACCGAGGTGATGCGGGAACGCTGGGCCGACGTGATCAAGCACGACCCCTATTACAATCCAAATCTTTCTCGTGAACGCGCCGATTTCTCTTTAGGCAAGTAACGAACTTCTATCCATGACCACTCCCGACAAGCAACTTTGGCAAGGCCTCACGGCGGAGGCGCGGACGGCGCTGGCCATGCGCGATTACGCCCCGCAAACATTTTCGCAGCAACTGGCCGGGGCGGGAATTGAGGCGGGGAAACTAGCGTCAGCCGATCGGACCAGCGCGGAGATTCGGGAGGCCTGGATTCCCGGCGTGGAAATTTTCCCGCGCACGATCTATCCGCAGCGGCATCGGGGTTCCTTCGGAGAATTTGTCCGCCGCGATGAAGGTGTGCTCGCGCGGATCGGGTTCTGGCCGGCGCAATGGGCCAATGCGCGCATGTTTGCCCAAACCGCCAAAGGCTTTCACCTTCACCCTCCGAGCATTCCTGATGGGACCGATCCGGCGGACTGGTTCCGCCGCTGTTTTGTCGACGAGCCGGAAAATTATTCCCTGCGCCGTTACGAGCACGAGCAGTGGGATGTGATGTTTTTCGTCCAGGGCGTCGCGGAAATGATTTTGCGCGATGTCCGCGCCGGATTTCCGCCGCGGACGATGCGTCTCTTCGTCGATGGCGATAATCATCGTGGTCGCGAACAACGCTGGTGTCGTCGTGCCGCCCGGTGTGGCGCACGCAATTCGAGTCGAAGGTTCTGAAGATGTCATCATGGTCTACGGCACGAGCACCTCTTTCCGGGCCGGACTTCGAAGGGCGGATCGCGAGTGACGTGGAGACTGTCGACCCTGCCGGAGTCGTGGGCGAGGTTCTTGAAGTGACCGTCACGATCGGGTGACGAGTGACAACCACGTTACCGTTTTCTTCTTGTCACCTGTCCCACAGGGCTGGTGACTTCCTTCATGAAGCGGCAATTTGATCCGGCCGAGCCGGAATTGATGGACCGGCCGCAGCCGGTCACGCGCCGAGCTGGTGAGCGATTTGCGCAACCTGCGCCAGCTCAATCGCGATCTTCGGGAGTTATGCGCTCACCACGCATTTCCTCCGGCGCTGGATCCAGCCGGGAGCCCAACTCCGCGTGCTCGACCTGGCGACCGGCTCCGGCGACATCCCGCGTCTAGTCATCGACTACGCCAGGAAGGTCGGCGCGACGGTTACCGTGGACGCCGTCGACCAGCAAAGCTCCACCCTGGAAATCGCGCGCGGCTTGAGCGCCGATTATCCGGAGATCGATTTCAAGCAGGCCGACGTCCTTTCCTTCGGAGAAGATGGCCAATACGACATCGTGCTCTGCTCGCTTGCGCTCCATCATTTCGACGAGCTCACGGCCGTGCGGCTGCTGGAGCGATGCCGGCGTTTATCGCGAAAATTCGTTCTGGTCTCCGATCTTCGGCGAGGCTTTCTCGCCACCGTGGGAGTCTATCTCCTGACCGCTTTCATTTATCGCGAGCCGATGACGCGCACCGATGCGCGCCTCTCTGCCGCGCGCGCCTTTTCCTTTCGCGAGTTTCGTTCGCTCGCGGAACGCGCCGGCTGGAGAAGCTTTGGCCACCGCAAATTCCGTTTCGCTCGCCAGGCCATCTGGCTTGAGCCGGGTTCTCGAAGTTGAATGGTTCTTCGGCCGGGTTCTACTCTATTGAACAAAATAAACCTGAACCACCCCAATGCCGGAAGCCTGACCCTTGCCGCGGACCTGGGCAGTATATTGCCCGGGTTGAATGGTCGCCACGAGGGCCGCTTCCAACTCGTGGGTGGGTTGGAGTCCGAGACTCTCAAGCTCCTGTTGCTGGCTGGTTCCCCAATCGTCATTCTCGAGAACGATCGCGCCTTGTTGGTCGCGCAGTTCAAGAGTGGTGTCCGGCAGAGCGTTGGAAATTCCAAATTGGACTAGCGATGGGCCAATCGCACGGACGACCGCTCTGACGGCGCCGTTTTGCACGATGAACCCGGCGATCATAAGACCATCGCCAGGCTGGACCAAACCGCGCGTGGCAATGTTGGTCAGCCGCGCGGCGGACCCAGTTGATAAATCGAACGCATCCACGACGCCGGTGCCGACTGTGTTCCCCGCGCCGCGTACGACCGCCGTGTAACTTCCCGGCTCCAGGCTGGCGATGATTGCGGATTCGAAGTCATTGCCTGGCGCGAGGCCACTGCCGTTGATCTCGGCAAATTGATTGCCCGTGATAAGTCCGCCGATCTGGGTCGTCTGCCAATCGTTATTCGCCGCCACGGTCGCCCCGCTAGCGTCGTGAATCTCCAAGGTAGGATTGGCAAGCGCGTCCGCGATTCCAAACTGCTCAAGGGAAGGTCCAATCGCGCGAACCAGGAGTTTTTTCGACGAGCCGGCCGGTCCTTGAACGATGAAACCTTCGATGAGGACGTTTTCATCGGTCCCCACCCCGAGACGGGTCGAGATATTGCCTACATTCGGAGAAAGACCGAGGAGGCGAATCAATGAACGGGAGGTGGTTTCGCCCGCGAAACCGTAAGGGCCGCTCAGCAAATAGGAACCGTCCGGCTGGCCCCTGAAGGCACTCGCGGTGCGGGAACGCTTGTCACGCTGGACGGGTGCGACGAAGGAGGTGTCGACCGAGCCGTCTGCATTGAGCTGGGCAATCCCGGGAGCCCCCGTTCCATCAAACGCCTCAAATGTTCCGGTGATGAGAAACTTCCCGGCGTCGGGCTCGATGTTTTCGACTGCGGGAAAAAAGGTGGCCGTTTCGGCTGTGGTAGTCCACTGCGCTCCGCCGCCGATGTTAAAGGTGCTGTCAATAGACCCGTCGGGTTGAAGGCGAACAATTCCGCGCGCGCTCGTGGTGCCGAAAGTGGTGAAGTGTCCGGTGACAATAATGCGTCCATCGGATTGGATATAAGCATCCAGCAAAGACGGGCTCGCCGTCCAGACGCCACCCAGCGGTTGCAAGGTCTCACCCCTTACCGGATCGAAGACGACCGGGAAATCCCGAATGACGTCGGTCGGGGTAAAGCTGGTCTCTGTGAAGGTTCTGTCGAACGCCCCATTCGCTTCCAAGCGAACAAAGTGGAAGAGGAGATCCTGGGCAAAATATTGGACCAGCATCTTGCCGTCGGGCTGCACCGCCAGGACATGGCTGCCGACATACATGGAATCGAGCCTATTGCCGGGGTCGCGAATCACCTGCGCCTGGCTGATCTTGGAATGGCCAAATAGATCAGTTTGTCCATCGGCCAAAAGACGAGCGAATGAATGAAAAAGCGTGATCTGGGCGTCGGTCCCCGCGGCCCCGACGATCTTTCCATCTGGCGCAACCGTGGCTTTTTGGAACAGGATGCCTTGGTTAGTGGCAAACGAGGTATCCTCTGCTCCACTCGGGAGGACCTTGCCATAAACGGGCGTTCCATCGGTGGCGAGGCCATAGACGAAAAGGTTCCCGTCCGGCAAACGTTTCAGGCCGCGCGCCTTGAAGCCATTGGCTAGGAACCGGTTTGGGTCGGAACTCGAGAGCGTGAAACTTGAGTCGACCGAGCCATTGGTCAATAGGCGCGCGACGTTGTAAGCGATGGGAGGATCGATTTCGTCGGCGAAAGCAACGAGGGTCGATCCATCGCTGAGCCGGGCGAAACTCGAGGGCGCGACTTCACTTCCCGTCCGATGGCTCGAAACGAGAGTCGAATCGAGGGTCCCGTCGGAATTCAAACGAGCCACACCAAAGTGAGCAAAATTCGAAGTTCCGGGTGGGTCGACGTCGGTAAAGATGCCTCCCACCAGAATGTGCCCGTCGGAGTAACGCTGAATGGTCACCGGTATGCCTCCCAACGTCGCGTCGCCGATCACCGGCTGGCGAAAGCTGGAGTCGTTGGATCCATTGGTGTTTAATCGATAAACGGAACTGTTTACCGCGATGACGACCTTTCCATCGGGTTGGATTGCGAAATCGCGACCGGTTCCCAAGAAACTGACGACGCCCGACGAATCGAAGGTCGCATCAAAAGTTCCAGTGGCGCTCACCCGGATGATCGGATACCGCCTGGCGCTGACCCCACTTCCGGTCCGAAGAGCGCCGGAGAGTAGGATTTGTCCGTCGCCCAGAACGGCGATTCCGCGAATCCGGCTGGTGCTAGTGTTACGGACGAAACCCGCGGCTTGAAATCCGGAATCCAGCGAGCCATTCGCGTTAAGCCGCGCGACCCCCAAGTTGTTTACGCCGTTTACGCTGCTGAAAACACCGCTGATCAGGACCTTGCCGTCGCTCTGCAACGCGGCGGCGTAAACGTAGCCGTTAATACTGACCGGCACGAGGCTTGGATCAAGCGTTCCGTTCGTCGAGAGTCGGACAATGCCGACGCGCGAATTGTCTCCGCCGAAGCTGAGGAAGATGCCGGCCACGAGCACCTTCCCGTCGGGTTGCACGATAATTTGCCACACATCCGGATATGGATCATTCCCGCCCACCGTTGCCGGCGTGAAGGTCGGATCGATCGATCCGTCGGCGTTTACCCGAAGGATCTGCTCCTCGTCTTTGAATCCGTACGCATAGTGCGTGGCTGCGACATAGAACTGCCCGTTTCCCACTGGTGTAACGGTGTTCACGTTCTTATATTGGCCACGAAAATTGAAGCTCGTGTCGAGGGTTCCGTCGGACAGGAATCTCGTAATCGGTCCTGCCGCCTGATCGGTCAGCGTGTCCGGATCGAAGAACAGAAGGTATTTCCCGTCCGGCAAGAGCAGGGCTCGTTCAGGCAGCGTCTGCTTGGCGAAAGTTGGCGGAAGAAAGCCAGGGTCAGGCCCAAGCGCCTTGGTCTCGCCTAATGCGATGGAAAACTCGCCTGCCAGGAAAAGCGAAAGCGCGGGAAGGAAGGTTCGGGCCAAGGGAGAGAAGGATATTCTTTTTTGATTCACAGGTAGGGGTCGCATTGAGGGGGAATTGCGGACAATTGGAGGAGAGTTGTTCGAGAGGGGACGCTGGGCAGAAGGGTGGCCTCCGGTCAACCATCTTTTTACTGAAAATAGAAATCTAAGTAAATCGCCTCAGCCCGCGAGGCGCGCCTTCTTTTCATCCGCATTCGCTGGCAGGCTGCACCCGGCTGCGCAATCTTTCCCCCATGAATCTTATCGCCCGCGCGGCGGACGCTCTCGCCTTGCGCGGGGGCGACAGGCGGCGCGTGCTGGTCCCGACGATGGGGGCGCTGCATCGTGGTCATGGTGAGCTGATCCGAATCGCACGTGACGCTGCTGGGCTATCGGGCGAAGTTGTGGTCAGTATTTTTGTGAATCCGCTTCAGTTTGGGGCTGGAGGCGACTACGAAAAATACCCGCGACCGGAAGCGGACGACGACGAGTTCTGTCGCAAGGCGGGTGTGGATATTTTGTTTCGGCCGGCGGTGGCGGAGATGTATGCCGCCGATTTTTCTGTTTCGGTCGACGAAAGTTCGCTGGCAAACGTGCTGGAAGGCAAGTCGCGCCCCGGACACTTCCGGGGCGTCTGCACGGTCGTGGCGAAATTGTTTCACCTCCTCGCGCCGGAGGCGGCGATCTTCGGCGAGAAGGATTTTCAACAGCTCGCCATCATTCGCCGAATGGTGCGCGACTTGAATTTTCCGATCGAAATTATCGGCGCGCCCACGGTGCGCGAATCGGATGGTCTGGCCTGCAGTTCCCGCAACCAATACTTGAGTGCGACCGAGCGTCAGCAAGCGCCCGTGTTGCGTGCTGCCCTGCAGGAGGGAAGCGCGGCTGGCGACAGCCGGTGAGAGATCCGCGGCGGTGATTCTCGAAGCTGCTCGCCGAATCATCGACACGGCGCCGCTCGCGCGGATCGACTATCTCGAACTGGTAAACGCGGAGACGTTGCAGCCACTGGAGACAGTGCAGCCCAATTCGCTTATCGCAGTAGCGGCCTATTTCGGGCAAACTCGGCTGATCGATAATATCCGGGTTCCATGAAGGAATACGATTTCGTCGTGATCGGCAGCGGCATTGCCGGGCTGACCTTTGCCCTGAAGGCGGCAGCGCATGGTTCGGTCGCTGTGATTACAAAGCGAAAGGGAGCCGACTCAAACACGGCCTGGGCGCAGGGCGGGATCGCCTGCGTGACGAGCGACGAAGATTCGTTCGAGCTTCATGTGCAGGACACGCTCGAAGCCGGCGCGGGCCTCTGCGACGAAACCGCGGTGCGGACGATCGTGATGGAAGGTCCCACGCGCGTTCGAGAGTTGGTGGAGCTTGGATTGCATTTCGATGACCGCGAGGTCTCCGGGCATCGCGAGCCCGATCTCGGGCGCGAGGGTGGCCATTCGAAAAGGCGGGTCCTGCATGTGCAGGATGTGACCGGCCTGGAGATCGAGAAGACGCTGCTGCGTGAACTCGACCGCTCGCCCAAGGTCGAGTTGTTGGAAAACCACATGGCCGTCGATCTGATCACGGCGGGGAAACTCGGGTTCGCCACGGAGGACCGCTGTCTCGGCGTTTACGTTCTCGATGAGCACACCGGGGAAGTTGAAACCATTCGCACTGACCGGCTGGTGCTGGCTACGGGTGGCTGCGGGAAAGTTTATCTGTATACGACAAACCCCGACATCGCGACGGGCGACGGGGTGGCCATGGCCTGGCGGGCGGGAGCGGTCATCGCCAACATGGAGTTCATCCAATTCCATCCCACCTGCCTTTTTCACCCGAAGGCGAAATCCTTCCTCGTCTCCGAGGCGGTGCGGGGCGAAGGCGGGATTCTGCGCAATAGCCGCGGCGAGGATTTCATGGAGCGATACCACCCGCAACGTTCGCTCGCGCCGCGGGACATCGTCGCCCGCGCGATTGACGCGGAGATCAAACGTTTGGGTGCGCATTGTGTTTTTCTCGATATCACCCAACATTCGCCCGAGTTTTTGCGCGAGCGTTTTCCGCACATCTACGAAACCTGCCTGCGTTTCGGGATCGACATGGCGAAACAAGGGATACCGGTTGTCCCGGCCGCGCATTATCAATGCGGCGGGGTCAAGACGGACGTAAACGGCGCGACGACGCTGCCCGGCCTTTATGCGATCGGCGAAGTGGCCTGCAATGGTTTGCACGGGGCCAATCGGCTCGCGAGCAATTCCCTTCTCGAGGGGCTGGTCATGGCCCATCGCGCCTGCGAGGCCCTGGTGCGCGAACAGCCGATTTCGCACGCGGCGCGGGCGATTCCCCTCCCGGAATGGGAGTCGGGGGACGTCCAGAACGTGGATGAGCTTGTCGTGATCTATCATAATTGGGACGAGATCCGGCGGCTGATGTGGGATTACGTCGGCATCGTCCGGACCAATAAACGGCTCCAGCGAGCCAGCGCGCGGCTGCGTAATCTGCAACGGGAAATCCGCGAGTTTTATTGGAATTTCAAGATTTCGGTCGACCTCCTGGAGCTGCGCAACCTGGCGACCGTCGCCGCGCTCATCGTCGATTCGGCCCTCAGTCGGAAGGAAAGCCGCGGTTTGCACTTTACCCTCGATTATCCCCAACTCTCGGACCGGCGCTTCAAGCGAGACACCTTGATCAGCCGGACCTGAGGAACCGCTGGCCTGGATAGTGCTAAATAGAGGGACAACCCCGGAGGGCGAGTGCCGATCCACGAGGGAAACGCTTGCCTTTTCGGGTTTTTATCGGATAAAGACACCGCTAACTAGCTCGATGAGACGATTTTTCGCCCTTTTTTCCCTGCTGGTGGTAAGCGCGGTCGGTCTGCGCGCTCAATCGCCCTATGAAAGCAGCGCGGATTTTGCGAAGTATGCGATGAAGCTGCGGGAGCAGGCTCTCCTCAAAGTGGAGCCCCAGGTCTTCGTCCCCACGACCTCCCGCACGAGCATGACGCGGTTCCCCTGGAAGACGAATATCGTGACGACGGTTTTCTGGATTGGCGAAGCAGCGGCCGGGAATAATCCGGTGCCGAATGTGAAGAGTTCCTGGGACGCCAATTGGACGTCTAATTTCGGTGGCTTCGATACTCCCGATACCGGCTCTCGCCGGAACTACATTCCGGTTTCGTTTACCCCGCGCCAGAATCCATTTTATGTGGCGCTGCCTTATAACGACGTCACCCACGGGCGATTCAAACCCGAAGCCGCGCCTGGTCATTCCGTGGTTCAAGCAGGCCTACACCGAGCCCGGCCGTTCCGTCTGCAAGAGCCGCTGGCTCGCGATCCGCAAGGGCAATCGCACCGCTATGCGCAATGGGAGGATTGCGGTCCTTTCCGGACCGATCATTTTCAATATGTCTTCCAGAACGAGCGGCCGAAGCCGAATCTGAACCGCGGCGCCGGCTTGGATGTTTCGCCGGCGGTGCGCGATTATCTCGGGCTGGGTCCGACCGACGTGACCGACTGGCAATTCATTGAGGTGCGCGACGTCCCGCCGGGTCCCTGGCGTAATTACGGGGACAACAACCATTTCGTGATCGCCAAGCGGCAGAGCGAGCAGAAAGTCGTTCAGGATACGACGGACAAGTCGAAGAAGTAAGGCGGCGTGGGTCCTGCGGCTGCGGGCCGCTCGTTCATAATTATTGCTGGCCCGAACCAAGCCGCGCGGCCAGAGCTCCAAGCGTCTCCTGCAACTTTTCCGCCTTTTGCAGCAGAGGCTCGTAGCGCTTTCGCTCCGCCGTGCAAAATGCGGCCAGCGGTTCGAACGCGACCGAAATTTCTTTGTAGAAAAGGTCGATGGCGTGGTTCATCTGCTCCTCGATCGCGTGGATCAGCTCTAGGCGTTTTGTTTCCATTTCTCGCTCGTAGGCGGAAAGAATTTTCTTCCGCTGGGTAAAAGCGACGATCGTTCCGATGACGGCGGCCGAAGCAGCGAGCACACCGGTCACATCCGCCACGGCCGCGCTGCTCATGGCCACAATGACGGTAACGATTCCGCCGGCCGCGGCCACCCCGGCAGGCAAGCGAAGCCAGGCGGCTGTTTCCCGAAACATCCGGGCCAGTTGCTCCTCCACTCCCTTGCCCGCGATGCGCTCGACCAGCGTGAGCTGAATCGATTGCAGGAGATCGCGGCGCTGGCGCGCGAAATCGGGCATCGCCTTGCTGAGGCGGTTTTGGCCGCCGGAATCGAATTTCGCCTCGAAGCGTGTCTTGCAATTGGGGCCAGAGCCCGCGCAGATCGGTTTCCAGCAACTGAACCGCATTCTCCACCTGGGGCTGGACGGTCTGGCGCAGTTTTGCTTCCACTTCCGTTTGGAATTCCTGCTGCCATTGCTCCCGGCTCCAGACGAGTCGCCATGTTCGCCAGAAAGAGAGCTTTGTTTCGAGCATGCGCGTTCCCTGCCTGCGCCGACTCGCGGCACGCCTGCTCGACCCCGCGCAGAAATCCCGCCACCTGCCGTAACGTCTGGTCTTTTCGCGCCTGAAGAAATTCGCCCATGCGGGAGAGCTGTTTTTCGTCGCGCAAGATGGTGTCGAAACAGCCGCGAATTTCCTCCGCGACGTCACCGAGAATTACGCCGGCGGTCTTCGCGGTCGATTGCAATTTCAAAACGCCCGCGCCGGACTCCGTCACCATGCGATCGATCTGTTCCTCCAGCGGACCGAAATTGCTCTCTTGCCAGAGCCGTTCCTTGTCCAAACCGGTCGTGCGGGCCAGGAGCGCTTTCCGGGCGGAAACCGGAAATATTGGCGGCGCGAAGGCCAATTTTTGCATCGCGGTGTCCTGAAGATGCTGATGAATGACTTCAATCTCCGCCGGCTCCCGCAGGTCGGCCTGCTGGAGAACGAAAACGGTGTTCTTGAGCCATTTCTTTTGGACGAAATTCAGCAGATCCCAGGCGGACTGGGACCACGGGTTCACGACCGAAAAGACGAAAAGGACAAGGTCCGCGCGCGGGATAAAACTCTCGGTGATCGTCTGGTGCTCGGCCACCATCGTGTTCGTGCCCGGCGTGTCCACCACATTGAAGTTCTGCAGGAACGAGATCGGCAGGTAGCGCTCGGTCAGTTGGGGCGAAACCTCGACCGATTTTTCCTCCGCTCCGTAGCGGAAAATGTAAACCCGGTCTGTCGCGGGCCGGACATCCACCCTGGCGAATTCGTGGCCGAAAAGCGCGTTGAGCAAAGACGACTTGCCGGCCTTCACTTCGCCGACGACGACGAAGAGCAGCGGTTCCCGGATATCCGTCAACAAACCGTGGAGAATATCCAGCGTCGCCGGATCGCGGCGCATGTCGGAGCTCAGTTTGAGGAGTCCCGCGAGTGCAGTTTCGAGCTCGGTCCGAAGCTGCAGGTAATTATCGGCGAACATTCCGGCCTTCTAGCCGCCCGGCGGAGAGCTGGTCGTGGCCGGAGGAACGTAAATGGCCCCGGGCGTTGCGACGGGGATGGCGATGGCGCGAGGGACTGCTGTGGGCGTCGGCGTGGGCTTGGGTTTGGGCGGAGGTGGCTTCGCCATGGCCAGCAACTCTGTGACCGTCACCGACTTGAAGCCCTTCCGGTCCAACTGATCGAACGTCGCGGGCATGGCTTCCAAAGTAGGGGGATGAATGTCGTGCGCGAGCACGATCGAACCGGGCCGCGTCTCCTTCAGGATTCGATTGCAGACCACGGTTGGTCCGGGCCTCTTCCAATCGAGCGGGTCCACGTCCCAAATAATAATCCGATAACCAAGATCGTCGTGGAGCCAGCGCTTCTGGCGCGCCGTGATGGATCCATAGGGCGGCCGTAGCAACGTCGAGTGCTTCCCGATTGCGGCAAAGATCGCGTCGTCCGTTTTCTGAACTTCACGGCGCACGGCGTCATCGGATATTTTGCCCAGGTTCGGATGGGACCAGGAATGATTCGCGATCTCGTGACCTTCGCGCACCGCGCGGCGAAGAATGTCGGGATGGTCCGCGGCGTTTTGGCCCACCACAAAAAACGTCGCTTTCATGCGATGCGCGGCGAGGAGATCGAGCAATTTCGGGGTGAGCGTTGCGCTCGGGCCGTCGTCGAACGTCAGCGCGATATAAGGTCCTTCGACGTAGACCGAATTGAAGGTGATCTGCGGTTGAGCCGGCTTTATTTCGGCGGCGGTGGATGCTGGCGCGGAATTGCTTCTTTCCACGGACTGCGCCGGCGAGGCGTTTTGCCCGGAAACCTCCCGAAGAACCAGGAGACTGACCGAGGCGAACACGAGCAATTGTCGGGCGAGCATGGGATGGCAGAAAACTTCCGGTGTATCTAGCAGAGGGGACCTGCAACGCAAGCCGCCAGGCCTGCGTACGTTTGTTCTCAGCGGGTCAAGCCATCTCCGCCGGAAAATGCGCCGCGACCACGGCATTTCACACCGGGAGTGTGCACTTCACAAATGCCGCCCTCTTAGAGCAACTCTTGAGCGGGGCCTCTGTTGTTTCCTATTTCGTCGCCGAAAGCGTTGATGGAGACACTTCCACGTGGCCGAAAATGCCTTTAATGCCCCAGCGGTAATGATTGCCGCTATTACCTGAAGAGCGATCTCGTACACGCATTCTATAAAAGCAAGTTTCGAGTCTCGTTGTGCCACCGCTCCCCAGCGGCGAAATCAGCCGTTTGCCCAACTTCGCCCGGCGAATCCCGTATACGTGGGAGCGTTCCTCGGGGGAATCCCCAGCCGCCTCTTACCGTCTCCCTCAAGAGCAGTTCGGGGCGGCACTTTTCTAAGGAAATATTGCCACAACATGTCCTGTTTCAGTTTTGGAACCGCACGACAAGATTCCCGTCTCTGTACTGGTTCAGAATGAACCTAGACTGTAGCGAATCGCTAGTCTGGCCCCCAAAAAGCAGATTTATTGACGTTATTTGAGCAAAAATACGCCCCGAGGCGTCTATACATCGCATAAAACGTGTGGACGCAATGTGCCCCATTGTGGCACAAAGTGGAACGCGGTGTGAAAAAGTGTGATAAAGTATGACCGTGTAATACCCAGAAAACGGGTGTGATTGCTGCTACGAAAACGAAAACGACCATGACTGCGCTGCCAAAATGGCTGAAAAAACAAGCGAAAGACCAGCGGGAAATGCGCCTTGGTCAGCGGCGCGTTACGTCCGACGAGGCGCGCAGGCAATTCGCGAGAGTAGAGCGCGAGTCGGCGGATCGGTCACTATTCGTCGAGCGGAGTTCCTCGCTTTGTCGGAGTGGGCAACCGTAAACGACGCTCTGCTTCCGTTTCGATTCATCGAGCAATTTAAATACGTTGGCTCTGGTGCCGAACATCGTGTGTATCACGATGAAAACCACAACGTAGCTATCAAGGCGACGCACACCAACCGCTTCGGGCATTCAGTGCATGCCGCCAACTCGCCAGCATTGCCGAGTGAGTACTTACGTCGTCTTGCATGGTGTAACCTTCTATTCGGGGATCAATTCACCATCCTTGGCGTTGCCTTGGATGAAGAAGACCAGATCGAGGTGATCTGTTCGCAACCTTGGATTGAAGCGCACCCAATTCGTTCCGTGCCGTTCAATACCGAAATAAATTCGTATTTTGGGCGGTTCGGGTTTTACCGGCTACCTTCGCTGCCTGACGCCCCGATGTTTTATAACTCAGAACTTCGGCTTTTGGTAGCTGACGCTCATGACACGAACATCCTAAGAGCCTCGGATGGAGACTTTGCCGCGATTGACGTTGTTGTCGGGATTCCTGGTGCGGCCCTGCGCCAAGAACTGCAACTCGATTCCTCCGTCTAGGCTCAGATTGAGCGTTTCGGCTTCTTAGCTTTCTTTTTTGCGCGGACGGCTTTCTTCCCGCTTGGCGGCGGCGGCATAGCAACGAGCGCGCGCATAGCGTCATCGAATTTGACCGGGCGTTCTAGCTGAATTGGTTTGGCGGCTGGCATGGGACATACCCTCGGTTGTTACAGCTTGGGGTCAAGTACATGCGATGCGTGCACGAAAGTACTTGCGCGATGTACAAGCCCTGTTACATTTCGAAACGTGAACTACGATGACTTGCTAAATTACCGACGCGACCTTGTTGCTGAGCACCAATCGGAACTTGCAGCGATTGATCGTCTAATGGCTCGGGAGCGGGCAAAGCAGCCCACCAACCACAATACTAATGGTAGCTCGGTGGCCGCACCCACAAGGGTGAGTGGACGAAAGGCATCAGTAGGACCGGCGATTTCAAAGGCGCTCGGCAAGATTGGCAACGGTAACTTCACGAAAGAGCACGTAATTGCGTACCTGAATCAAATGGGCGTTTCGATGGAAGGCTGGGGCCCTCGTGCTGTTGGCGTAAACCTCTGGCGTCGTGCCAAGGTTGGTGAACTTGCGGTCGTGAAGGATGGCAAAGGCGGGGGCGAAGTAATTTACCGCAAGGGATGAATTTTGGAGATTGGAACAAAATGAGGATAAGACGATAGCGCGGGAGCGATGCTTCCCGGTCGGACCTTCCGCGCCAGAATAGAAAAACGGGCGAGGTGATTTCACTGTGTCGCAGTCCATCACCTCGCCCGAGAGACCGACTAATTTCTTAATCCGCCAGTGTAGTTTATGGGTAAAACACGTCAGGTTGGACTGACGAGTATCGGGTCCAAGCCCCGGCACTGGCTAATTCTTATCATAAAAATGGCAACGTTGCAACTGGCCCGCCCTGTCAGGGATTCGGCTTGGTCACGTTGCGCTTGATGAATTTCAAGATTTTGGGCCGGTTTTGAATCGCCGGTTCGACGCCTGCTTTCAGTGGCTTGAGCGTCAACCGCTTGCCCTCAGCCAAGCGCAGGGCGGCCACTGTGCGCTCTCCGTCCGTGGTCTTGCGGTGATTATAGCGGTGATCGAACTCGGCCAGATACAAGGGCAAATGCTTTTTGCTGACTTGATGAAATGTCCCGATGATGCCGCGCTTTAGCAGAGAGAAGTTGCCCTCAATTGTGTTTGTATGGACGAGCAAATCGCCCTCTCGCCGTGCGTATTCTTTCGCAACGTGCTTGACGGATTTGTGCGTGTAAATTTTGGGAATCTTGCGGTAAGCACCGTAATCGTCGGTGACAACCGTCGAGCCGACTTCGACGTGCTCGCGGATCGCGGCAATCAGATTCCGGCCAGTGACGCGTTCCACGACCATTGAGCGAACGTCGCCCCCACGTTCGACCAACGCGACAACGGGCGTTTTATTCACGACCCCACGCCCGCGTCCGCCGCCTTTGAATTTGCCGCCAACGTATGTTTCGTCCATTTCAATCGTGCCGCTGAGTTGTTTGGAGAACGCTGGGTGTTTCAGCGCATAACGGATGCGGTGCATCATAAAAAGAGCCGACCGATAACTGCCGAGGCCGAGCATTCGCTTGATCTGGAGTGAGCTGATCCCCTTTTTGGAACTGCAAAGCAGATACCAAGCAACGAGCCATTTCCGCAAGGGGATGTGCGAATCCTCGAAAATCGTTCCGACTGTGCAAGTGAACTGCTTTTTGCACTCAACGCACTGGCGCAGACCCGCGCGAATGCTTTTCTTCGTATTGGTCTTGATCGAATAAAACTTGGTCTGGTCAGCGTTCTTGCAATGCGGGCACACAACGCCATCGGGCCACCGGATTTGCTCAAGATATGCCCGCGCTGCTTCGTCCGTAGCGAAGCGCGATTGGATTTCGTCGAGGGTTAAATCCTCTGGCGTTGGCAGCATTGATTTCGTGCTCATGAAACCAATCTGGCAGAGTGATTACATTTGTCAAGTGCACAATGCCGTTTCACACGATAAATCGAAAATTCTGGCAGTCATCCTGCTGCAGAAGTAGCGGATTACACATCCGCTCGAGCGTGGTGGCGCGTTCTGACGGTGGATTGACGACCCGGCGCTCGCGTAATAGTCGGCTTCTCCTTTTCATGAAAATTTTGCTCGTAGAAGATCACCCGGGGAGCCGCAAGAATCTGCAGCGGCTCATCGAGCGGCGCGGACACGAAGTGGTCGGTGTCGGCAGCGCGGAGGAGGCCGAAGCGGCGCTCGCCACGGAGTCCTTCCCGTTTCTGATCCTCGACTGGATGCTGCCCGGAAAAAGCGGGGTCGAGCTTTGCCGGGAGCTGCGCGCGCAACCAAACGGGGACGAAATGTTCATCCTGCTGGTGACGGCCCGCGCAGACACGGCGGACCTGGAACAGGCGCTGGAAGCCGGCGCGAACGATTACCTGACGAAACCGCTCGACCCCGAGCTGCTAAATGTGCGGATTTCCGTCGCCGAACGCCAAATTCGAGAGCTGGGGGAACGCAATCAAGCGCGGGCGGCGTTGCAGGAATCTGCCCGCACCATGGCGAACATTCTCGAGAACACGACGGATGGATTTTTCGCGGTCGATTCTGAATGGAAAATCACGCACTTGAATGCCGAGGCCGAAACGCTGCTCGGTCGCACCCGCGATGAATTGCTCGGGCACGGGCTTTGGGAAAAATTTCCAGAGCAGGTCGGGTCCGTCTTTGAAGCCAATTACCGGAAAGTCTTGGCGGAGAAGGTTCCAGTGGAGTTCGAGGCGAGCGATTCCACCGGGAAGGTCTGGTACGAAGTGCACGCCTACCCGAGCAACGGCGGGGTTTCGGTCTTTTTCCGCGACATCAGCGAACGAAAGAAAAGCCGAATCGGAGCGCCTGACGACGAGCAAGCTCGAATCGCTCGGCACTCTGGCCGGGGGCATCGCGCATGACCTGAATAACATCCTGACCGTGATTTCCGGAAACATCGGACTGGCCCAGATCGAAGCGCCGGCGGAATCGGGAAATCTTCTTGGGTTTCTTTCGAAAGCGGGCCAGGCGGCCCAGCACGCGGCGCATCTTTCCAGCCAGCTCCTGACCTTTTCGAAGGGCGGCACTCCCCTGAAAAAAATCGTTTCGGTCGGAGAACTGCTCGAGCATTCGGCCGAGTTTTCGCTCTATGGATCGAACCTGCGGGCGGACTTCGACATCGCGGTCGATCTCTGGAAAGCGGAAGTGGACGCCGGCCAGATCGAGCAGGTGGTGAATGCGTTGATGCTGAATGCGCGGGAAGCGATGCCGCACGGCGGGACGGTTCGCGTTCGGGCGCGCAATGTCGTCCTCGAGGACAAGCCGGACGCCATTCTTCCGGCGGGCCACTACATCAAGATCACCATCACCGATCGCGGCTCCGGCATCCCGGAGGAACTGCGGGCGAAAATTTTCGATCCCTATTTTACGACCAAGGCGACCGGGAACAGGACTTGGGCTGGCGATCAGTTACTCGATCGTGAAAAAGCATGGCGGCCTGCTTCAACTGGAAAACTCCTCACCGGAAGGTTCCGCGTTTCGCGTTTTATCTCCGCGCCAGCGACCGCAAGCTCGCTGTTCCCGAGGTGCGCGTTACGGAACGAGCCTTCCATTTCAATCATCAACGCGTGCTCGTCATGGATGACGAAGCGGCGATTCGTGAATTAACTTCACAACTGCTGGGGACGCTCGGTTACGAAGTAACGGCGGTGCCGGACGGACTGGAAGCGGTGCAGGCTCTACGAGCGCGCCCTTCGCCGCGGCGAACAATACCAGGTGGTTATTCTCGACGCGACCGTTCGCGGTGGGATGGGCGGGGTGGCGACGATCGAGCGTTTGCGCAGCCTGGATCCGAAGGTCAACGCGATCATTTGCAGCGGCTACTCGGACGAGGCGGCCTTGTCGGAATTTCTTGCTTATGGCTTTCGCGGTGCGCTCCCGAAACCATTCACCCGCTCGGAGTTGGCGGATGCGTTGCAGCGGACGTTCGAAGCGGGCAGCGCAAATTGATCATGCCGCCGCGTGGCCCGCGGAAATCCACCGGGCCTACCCTTTGCGCAGCTTTTCAAGCTCCGCGATAAAAGCAGTCGGGCCGCCCTTCACATAGCCGAGCGCGCCCACGACTTGTCCGTCGCCGTTTAGAACGATGATCGTCGGAAACCCCTGAATTTGGTAAGCGCCGCGCCAGCTCGCAGATTTTGATTCTTGAGCTCTTCGGACATCGGCTTCCTTTTCGGGAAATCCACCTCAATCAGCACCAAATTCTTGCTCGCGTATTCCTTGAACTGCGGTTTCGAAAAAACCTCCCGGTCGAGCAGGATGCACCAGCCGCACCAATCCGAGCCGGTGAAATCCAGAAGCACGAGCTTGTTGTTCGCTTTGGCTTCCTGCTGCCCTTGTTCGTAACTGGTGCTCCAGCCGGGCTTGGACGGCGTGGTTTGAGTCGAGGCTGTCTCGGTCGATGACGCACTCTGAAGGGATGGAGTGGTTTGAGCCGAGGATGAATCCACCGGCTCCGAGCTCTGGCCGCAACCCGAGAGCGCGAGGCAGGCAGCACCGAGCACGCGCGAGGAGGGGAAACCGGCAGAATTTCACGCGCCCAACTTCCGGTAGATTCCCTGGCATCGCAAGCAGCCCCCGGCGCGACGCGACCGAAAGCCGGTCGAGCGGCGGGGTCAACGTACAAAGCTAGCCCGGCGGGTAAGGCCGGGCTAAAAAACCGAAGGAAGATTTATTACTTGATGTGCCCTGAGACGAGCTTGGTCATCTCGAACATGCTGACCTGGCTCTTGCCGTTGAAGACGGGCTTGAGCGAATCGTCCGCATTGATCATGGTGCGTTTTTTCTTATCCTGGCAACCGTTCTTCTTGATGTAGTCCCAGAGCTTCTTGGTGAGCTCGGAACGAGGGAGCGGTTTGGAGCCAACGATCGCGGAAAGTTTGTCGTCGGGCTGCACCGGTCTCATGAAGGCGGCGTTCGGTTTACGTTTTGAAGGAGTCTTTTTGGGTTTCGGCATAGAGGCTGATTAATCGTTCGCTCGTGGGAGGGCAATATTAATTTTAGCGAATCGAAAAGATTTTGTCGGTCAATTGGAGCGCCGAACCGCCACCGCGGCGACGTCGTCCGGAGGCGCCTTTCCCCCATCATTCAGCGCCGTCTGCTCCACCACCCGGGTGAGCAAGGCCTGCGCGCTCGCGGCCATCGGGTGCAACATCTCGCCGAGCCGTCCCGAGGAAAGCCGTGGATTCTCGTCGTGTCCCGAACCGTAAAGCCCGTCGGTATAGAGAAAAAATGCGTCGCCAGGCTCGAGCTCGACCGTCGTTTCGAGAAACTCGGAGCGCTCCAGCAGCCCAAGCGGTGGCGCGGATGAGAGGATCGCTTCCGTTCGCCCCCCAGTTCGAGCGACGAGCAAGGGCGGATGGCCCGCGCCGACCACGCTCGCGCGGCCCGTCGCCGGGTCGAGCGCGACACACATTGCCGTCATGAATGAACGGGCCCCGAAAATACTCCGGAAATCGTTGTTCACGGCCTCCATGATTTCCGCGGGTTCGTTGTGTTCCACGCTGCCGTGGTGAAAGAGGAGCTTGGCCAGCGTCGTGAGGAGCGCGGCGGAAGCCCCGTGTCCCGTGGCGTCCGCGATCCAAAACAGCGTTCTCCCGTCGGCCATGCGCAACCAGCCATAGATATCGCCGCCGACCTGAATCACGGGCCGATAACACGCGGCGATCTCCCATCCCGGCAGGACCGGGGGTTTTTGCGGAATGAGAGATTGCTGAGTCAAGCGGGCCGCCGCCAGGTCTCGCTCCAAATTCCGGCGCCACGCCTCCAGCTCGTCGTTTTGCTGCTGTAACTGGATCCGCAGCGAGCGAAGACGCAGCTGGGTTTCGATGCGCGCGCGCAAAACCGCCTGGTTAATCGGTTTGGTGACAAAATCGTCCGCGCCCGCTTCCAGGCAGAGAACTTCGCTCTCCTCGCCGCCGTGCCCCGTCAGCATGATCGTCGGAAGTTGGGCAATCGAAGGCTCCGCCTCCTGGCGCAGTTGCCGC
Source organism: uncultured Verrucomicrobiae bacterium (assembly GCA_963850015.1). Taxonomy (GTDB): domain Bacteria; phylum Verrucomicrobiota; class Verrucomicrobiia; order Chthoniobacterales; family UBA10450; genus AV80. The sequence continues at coordinate 1,915,086 of CAWKJF010000002.1, read as the reverse complement.
AAAACTTCCGCTCCATCCATTCCTGGCATGTCGAAGTCCAGCAACAGGAGAGAGGGCGGCTCGGCGCGGAGCGAGGCCAGGGCTTCGATCCCATCGGAGACTTGGGTGCAGGAATAGCCTGCGCTGGAAAGGATGCGCACGAGCAGTTTTCGGCTGGTCGCGTCATCATCGGCTACCAAAATTCGCTCGGTCGGTTTCTTGCCCATCTTCATTCTGTGATTCGGAAACAATGGGCTGCGAAACTGTATTTTTCGTTGTCGAGAAAAAGCGGAGAATGAAATAAGGTGGAGGTCACCGGGCTAAGGCCGAATTTATTCCGGGTAATTAGCGATTGTCAGCCAGCAAACAATGAATTACAACGAATGGACAGTCGTCGAATCCACCTTATGAAACTTTCGCTCTCGCTTGCTCTTGTTGGTGCCATGGTTTTTCTCTCAGCCTGCGAAGACGAACCGCCGGTTCGCTCGACCCGCCAGCATCCCTCAAGGTATCCGACGGCGCCGCCGCAGCCGAGTACCCGCCGCAACCGCAGCCGTTTCCGAACGGCCCGACCCCGCCGCCGACCGACGTTGTCGATGCGCCGCCGACACAGCCTGCCGCCACCGCGCCGCCGAAACAAACCAAAGGCGACATTCCCTACGGAATTCCCGTGCCGAACAAGCCTGGTTTTGTCACCAGCCCGTACGCGCCCAATCAAGGCTATGTGGACGTCCGCGGGTTTCCTCCCGGAACCGAAGTCAAAGACCCGTACACGAACAAGATCTTTCTCGTCCCCTAAGGGAAGGATCGGGGTCAGGGCGTGTTGGCAATGCCTTCGCGTCCTGCGAAACGGACTATCCGCGGCGGCACTGGACAAGCCCGCCGAATGTCCCGATGCTGACCGTCGCGCGCCGGCTTCCAGGGTCGACGCGATGAGCCGAACTGAATTAATAGAGCTGTATGGAATTTCGCGTTAAACGGGCCCCCCGCATCGAGGCGGAAATAACGGTGCCGGGCGACAAGAGCATCTCGCACCGCGCCGCCATTATCGCCGCGCTTTCCAATGGTGTTTGCGTTCTGCGCGGATTTCTCCCGAGCGACGATTGCATGAGGACGGTGCAGGCGCTCCGTCTTCTCGGGATCAAGATCGAGCACCCGGAGCCGGATATGCTCGTCGTGCATGGAAAGAAACGGCTGCTGACCGCGCCCTCCGGCGAAATCGATTGCGGAAACTCCGCGACCACCATGCGTTTGCTCGCCGGTTTGCTCGCCGGCCAGAGTTTCGACAGCCGCCTCGTGGGAGGCGCAGCGCTCTCCGCCCGTCCGATGGATCGCGTCATCGTTCCGCTTCGCAAGATGGGCGCGAACATCGTCGCCGAGGGGCCGAACGAAACCGCGCCGGTGAAAATCCATGGCGTGAAGCTCAAGGGATGCCGGCACGACTTGACCGTGGCGAGTGCGCAGGTAAAAAGCGCGCTGCTCCTGGCCGGCCTTTTTGCAAAAGGGAAAACGACGGTGCACGAGCCGGTGATGAGCCGAAATCACACCGAGCTGATGCTGAATTATTTTCTCGTCCGCACCGTCCGCGACGAGGATGGCAGCACGAGTGTTTTCGGCGATCAGGTGCCTGAATCGCGCGACTTCCTCATCCCGGGCGACATTTCGTCCGCCGCGTTTTGGCTGGTGGCGGCCGGCGCGCAACCGGGTGGCCATTTGCTCGTCCGCCGCACGGGCTTGAACGACACGCGGACCGCGTTGCTCGGCGTCCTCATTCGGATGGGAGCGCAAGTGCGGGAAGCGATCGAAGATGTCGATCAAGTCGAGCCGCGGGGCACGGTGGAAGTCGTAGGCGCTCCGCTGAAAGGCACCGTCATTCAAGGCAAGGAGATTCCTCAGCTCATCGACGAATTGCCCATTCTCGCCGTGGCGGGAGCGCTCGCCAGTGGCACGACCATCATTCGCCATGCGCAGGAATTGCGCGTGAAAGAAACGGACCGCATCGCGGCCATCGCGCACAATTTGCGCGCGATGGGTGTGCAGGTCATGGAGCTAAAGTGACGGGCTCGAGATTCAGGGCCGGGCCGAGCTGCGCGGGGCGCGGGTGGCGAGCTTCGGCGATCACCGCATCGCGATGGCTTTCGCCGTGGCGGGAATGTTCGCGGACGGCGAGACCATCGTGCAGGACGTCGAATGCGTCCGCGAATCTTATCCGGGATTCGAAAAAGCGCTGGATGAATTCGTTTCGGCAAAACGAACGCGCCTGACGACGCCTGTTATCAGCTCGCTCACACCATCCAAGACCGCCGAAGAATGAGAGCGCGCGAGCTGGCCGCTTGCGTCGCAACGACCGAAGGATTCCAGGCAAATTTGCGGAAGCAGCGGCCCATATTTTTGCTGTGAAAGCGCCGGCCGTTCACCGCGTCGTTGCCATCGATGGTCCCGCCGCGTCCGGCAAGAGCAGCGTCGCGCGCCAGCTCGCGCAGGAGATTGGTTTCGACTACGTAAATTCCGGCGCGATGTACCGCGCCGCCACCTGGCATGCCTTGCAGCGCGCGATCCCGTCTAATGATGGGGAGGCCATTGCGCGCCTGCTCGAGACTTCTCGGATCGATTGCGATCTCGCTGGCGCGGCTTCCGGATTCTGATCGATGGCGTCGATCCGGCTGAACATCTCCAGTGACGATCGCGTGAATGATGACGTTTCGCTTGTCAGCAGCATTCCACGGGTTCGCGAAATTCTCGTCGCCAAGATGCGGGCCTGCGCGAGCGAGCGCGACGTAGTCATGGAAGGCCGCGACATCGGCTCGGTCGTTTTCCCTGATACCCCCTACAAGTTTTACATCGACGCTTCGCCCGAAGTCCGCTTGCGCCGGCGGCTCGCGCAAGGTCACCGCGATCAGATCGCCGCCCGCGACCACGCGGATTCTTCTCGCCGCGCATCCCCGCTGGTTATCGCGGAGGACGCGCACGTCATCGATAGTTCCAATCTCACCATCGAAGACGTTGTCGGCGAAATCATCGGATCGATTGAAAATGAAAGGGATGAATTTCAATCAGCGAATTGACGAATCAGCGAATTAACGATTGCCAGACAGTCATTCGCTAATTCACTAAGTCGTTCATTCGCTAAGTATTTTGAATCCCTACTACTGGTTCTGTTACAATCTCATCAAACTCTGTGGCCGGGTTTTTTTCCGGCTTCGCGTCGTCCATCGCGAACGCATGATTAATCACGGTCCGGTGATTCTGGCCTCGAACCACGAGAGCTATCTCGATCCACCCCTCGTCGGCAGCGTCTCCGATCGCGCGATTTTTTTTCTCGCGCGCAAAACGCTCTTGGACGGGCCCTTCTTCGGCTGGCTTTTGCCGAAATTGAATGTCATTCCCGTCGATCAGGAGGGAGGCGATCGCAGCGCCTTGAAAGCCCTGATTCGGATTCTGAAAGCAGGAGAGGGGACGCTGGTTTTTCCTGAAGGCGAGCGGACGCTCGATGGCCGCTTGCGACCCGCCTTGCCCGGGCTGGGATTCGTCATCGCCAAAACGCTCGCGCCCGTCGTGCCGATGCGGATTTTTGGCGCGCGCGAAGCCTGGCCGCGCGGGAGCGGACGAGTGCGTTTTCGTCCCATCACGGTCGTCGTGGGCGAGCCAATCTATTTTACTGCCGCCGATCTCCAGCCGCCGGGAAAGGACGTTTACCAGCGGCTAAGCCAGCGCGTCATGGACGCGATCGCGGCGCTTTCACTCGATTGACCGTCTTGCGCTGAAGTCTCAGGCAGCGGACGGTGGCGCCACGGTGGAACCTTCGAGTGAACAGAAAACGCCCAATGGAGCAGATTCGTCGCTCGCCCCGCGCACCGGCGTCAGATTGATGATCGCCATTCTGATCGGAGTGGCGTTGGTGGCTCTTTACGCGAACATCCAAAACACTCGGCGCGATCAGATCGAAGAGGTGACCGTCACCCCGGTTTCCACTGCGCCGCCAGCGGCGGTGTCGCCGGCTGTGCCTGAATAAGCGCGGCATCGCTTACCGCGGCAGGTCAACCGCCGGAGTCATCTCGCGTCGCCAGGGTGCGCGCGTAGGCCAGCGTGTCGATCGCGTCAACGCCCTTGTCTCGGCGAATGGCTTTGATGCGCGGAAAGCGCATAGCCAGGCCGCTCGAATGTCGAGTGCTCGGTTGGATTGAATCGAACGCGATCTCCAGGACGATGTCCGGTTTTACTTCGCGGTAGCGGCCGCGATTCGCGATCGTCCGTTTTTTGAAATGTTCGGTCAGTTCGGCGATCTCGACGTCGGTCAGACCGCTGTAGGCTTTTCCAATGGTCGCGAGCTGGCCGGTCGCCTCGTCGCGCACGGCGAAGGTGTAGTCGCTCAGGACGTGATTGCGCTTGCCGTGGCCGAGTTCCGCCGCCACCACCACCACATCGAGCGTGGCCAGTTCCTTCTTTAGCTTGAACCAAAACATCCCGCGCCGGCCCGGCGAATAGATGCTCTCGGGATCTTTCACCATGAGTCCCTCATTCAGGCGCCGGCGCGAAAGCTGGAAGGCCTCTTCGATCTCCTCCGCCGAATGGGCGGGATATGATTTCCGCCATCTGAAACTGCGGCGGAAGTTTCAGTGCCGCGCAAGAATTCGCGGCGTTCCCGCAGCGGTCTTCTCAAGAAGGATTGCCCATTTTTCCAGAGCAAATCGAACGCGACAAAAGCCACCGGCACGTCCGCCGAAGCGGTCGCAAACAAATCCGCTCCTTCGCTTTTCCGGCCCAGCCGTTTTTGGAGATCGAAAAAAGTCAGTTTCTTGCCCTGCTCGAACGCCATGATCTCGCCATCGAGAATCAATTCGTCCTCGAACTTTTCGGCCTGCTCCGCCAGCTCGTGGAATTGATCCGTCATGCGCCGCAGATCGCGCGAGAATATTTCGACGCGCTCTGCGCCCCGGTGAAGCTGGGCGCGAATGCCGTCGAACTTGTCTTCCACGTAGACCGTCGTCGCCGGAGGCTGCCGTGTCGTCGCTGCCTCGATTCGGGACGCAAACGCGCTTGCCCAGATCGCTTCCGCCGTCGGCTCCGGACTCGCCAGCATGCATTTGATCGGACGGAACAGCGAAAGCTCCGCGCGTCTGCAACTCGCCTTTCAAGGCGAGCAGCGCCGTTTCGCCGATGTCGCCGAGAAGCATGTTCGCTTCCTTCACGTCATCCAGCGGCGCATCGAACGCGGACGCGATGGCTTCCTCCACCAGGCCTTCGCGCAAACCGATCCGGAGATCGCCCGTCAAGATCTTGACCACATACTGTCCTTCGCGCGCCGAAAGTTTCGCGAGGCGCGCTTGGAGAATCTCGGTCTTGGCCAACGGCCCGCGGGCTTTCTGCAAGCGACTCGAAAAACTCGCGTGATTCGCTGAGGGTGAACGGCTCGGGAACCGTCCGGCCTTCGCAGAGCCTCGAGCGCGGTCTTGCCCGCGTCCCCATGGGAGCTGGCGATGCGGCGGAATTCCGGCTTCGCTTAGTTTGGTCGCGCTCGTCAGCGCCCGATGAATGACGGCCCATCCCGCCTGGAGCGTGCGCAGATCGCTTTGCGGAAATGGTTTGCCGGTAAAATAAACCGACGCGATCGGCCAGCTGCGTCGGGCTCGAGGGTTCGCAAATATTCCGCGAGCAGACGAATTTTTTCGAGCTTGGCCGGCGTCGCCGCGATCGCTTCGCCGACGTCTGCGAACTCGTGAAACTCCGATTGGGTAGCGCACGCGCCCTGTCGGCCTGCTCGCGAACTTCCTCCCCGCTTTGCGGCGGCGGCGCCGCAACGGGCACGCGAGGGCGCGTGCGCTCCCCAGACTTCAAGTGCCAGCTCCAGCTGGTTCTGCTCGCTCAACGCCCAGGCCTCCACTCCGCGCTCGCGCAAATCCCGGGCGAACTCGGCGGCGAATCCATGCAGCGTCAGCACCCGCTGCGGTTGGACCAGTTCGACGTAGCGCAGGAGATCCGTGTAATCGGCGTGATCAGAAAGAGGGAAAGGCCGCGTCGACCTGATAACGATAGATCGCGTTCGGATCGACGGCCCAGCCGCTGATCATGGCGACGCGTTTGTCCCGAATTCTTTCCAGCATGCGCGAACGATTCGCGCTCGGCGGACAGATCAGCACTTTGCCCGCGACTTCATCCGCCTTGTAGCGCTCGTATTCGCAAAACGATTGCCCAAATTGTTCGTAGATCCGCGTCATGGCGATGGACGGACCCGTGCAGCATCGGCTTGAGGCCGGCGCCGGCGAGCGAGCAAAGAATTTCCTGCGCCTTGCCTAACGAGTATCCGAGCAGGACGGGAACCGCCCCGGCCTCGAGCGCATCCCGGCAAAAAGCCACGATCTGCCCGATGACTTCCTCCGTGGGCGGCAACCGATAGCGCGGCAAGCCCGTAGGTCGTTTCCATGATCAGCGTTTCGGCCTGCCGCCACTCCGTCGGCTCGGCGGACCGGCCCGGCCGCAACTTGAAATCGCCCGGTGTAAAGCAGCGATCCGTTCCTCGGTCTCGAGGAAGAACTGGGCCGAGCCGAAGATGTGACCCGCGGGCAGGAGCATCAGGTCGAGACCGCGGATTGTCCTGCGCTCGCCGAAAGCAACCACGTGTTCGTTGCGCTTTCCGGGCAAACGCGCCTGCATCAACCGCGCGGTTCGTTCGGAGACGATGATTTCGTCATGCGGCGCGATGTGATCGCTGTGGGCATGAGAGACAAACGCGAATGGCTTTCGGTCCCAGGGATCGAGCCAAAGGTCTTCCTGCGGCAGATAAACGCCGCGGTCGTAGCGAACTTCGATCACGAAAAATTTTACCCGTGAAACGGTGCGCGGCGAAACCGAGGATTCGAGCCCGTCTCAGTCTCCGGCGGTGGCATTGACAGCGCGTCACAGTTCCCTTTCCGTGACACCGATGAAGCTCGCGACGATTTTTCTCCTGGCCGCGGCTCTCGGCCGGCAACGCTCCTGGCGGCGGATGCGGCAAAGCTGCTGCCGAAGGTGAACCCTCTGCCCGTCGCCTTGAGTGACGATTTTCAGTTCCGGAAAACGAAGCTTTTCTTGCTGAGCGAAACCCCGCCCAAGATCGCGGCAAATCCATGTTCTCCTCGTCGGGCAAAACCCGGGCATTGCCGAGGCCTCGATGAATTTCGAGCGGACCTATCGAATGTACGGCGCCATTACAGCGGCCGATCAACGCCAGCGGTTTGGCAATTACTTCGATTTCTTCTGGCGCGCGAAACGCCCGGCGAATGTGACGGTGCGTCTGGAGTATCGGCAGGACAAGCTGCGCTCCTTCGTCCAGGCCCGCGAAATCTCCTATCCAAACGCGAAGGGCAATCACAAAACCGAGTTTGCCGTGATCGGCGATGATTATCTCAATGACGGGCGGGTGATCTCGTGGCGCTGTTTGCTGATCGAGAATGGCCGGATCGTGGCCGAAAATCGGTCCTACTTGTGGGAATGAAACGTCTTCGTCGCCGGTGGTGAGCGAAGGAATCCTGGTCGAGCTGTGCTAAATTTCTTTACTTAAGCAATTGCGCGCCTGGCCGGAAACTTGTTACCAGGAAGCAGTTGGATTGACACCAGGGAGGGCGATCTTATATTTTCTCACGCAGTGCAGTCGTCAATTCAAGTCGGAGTAAACGGCGATGCCGTTTGGGTGAAGGTTGAGGGCAAAGGCAGCTTCCTCAACAGCGGCAACCTCAAGGAATTCACCCGCGAGATGGTGAATCGCGGCTATCGCGAATTCGTCGTCGATCTGGAAAAATGCGTCATGATGGATTCCACCTTCATGGGAACGATGGCGGGAGTGGCTTTGCGCTTGAAAGAACTGGGGCACGGACATCTCCACGTGGTCCATTGCGGTGAGCGCAGCCGCAATCTCCTCACCGGTCTCGGTCTCGACCAGATCTTCAGCATCCATGCCAACGGAGCGGCGGCGCCGCAATGCGAATTGCTCCAGCGCGAACCGAGCGCCGAGTCACCCGAAGAAAAGAAGCAGGAGAACGCCAGGCAGATGCTGGATGCGCACCAGGCGTTGTGCGATGCCGCGCCGCAAAATCTTTCCCGGTTCAAGGACGTTCTCGATTATCTAAAACAAGATCTCCACCACGAGACGGCGCCGAATTAATCCAGCCCTCGGCGCATGTGGCCAATCATTCTTCTCGGGCTGTTGATTGCGTGTCTCGCCGGATGGCTTTTCACCTGGCAGCAGCAGCGCAAGCGGATTCGCCAGCTCGAGCTTTCGAACGAAGAGATCCAGATCGAGGAGACGCTGGTCTTCGATTTTTTGCACGGCCTGGGCGAGGCGTTTACCGAGACGATCCGGGCGGCTGATTTGCACCGCCTGATCGTGGAAGGGGCGGCGCGGATTCTCGACGCGCATGGCGGCGCGCTCTACATGATGGAGCGCGCGGGAGGAAAGCTGGCGCCCGCCTACATTTCGAAAGGTTGTCCGCCCTTTGTCGAGGTGCCGGCCGGACGTCCTGCAGAAAGCCGCCACCACTCCCGTCGGCCCTGGAGAGCTATCTGCGGCTTCATACCATCCCTCCGGGCGAGGGCATCGTCGGCCGCGTCTGGCAGACGCGCGAGCCGGTCTGCCTGACCGACCTCGCGAATGCCCCCGAGCTAGCGGCCCTGCGCGGGACCTCTCTCGGCGCCACCTCGGTCATGGTCACGCCGCTGCTTTACGGCAAACAAAACATGGGAGTGCTGGCGCTCGGGAACGGGCCGGCGAGTGCGCCGTTTACGCCGAGCGATTTTGTAGTTTTCAAATCGATCGCCGAGCAATCGGCCTTCGCGCTTTACAACGCCATCATCTACTCGGAAGCGAATGAGAAAAAGCGTCTCGATCACGACCTCGAGATCGCGCGCGACATTCAGCGCATCCTGCTGCCCAGCGAAGCGCCGGTCATCGAGGGATTCGAGATCAGCGGGATCAACATTCCCGCGCGCCATGTCAGCGGCGATTATTTCGATTACCTCAAAGTGGATGACGAGCGGCTTCGGCGTCGCGATTGCCGATGTCTCGGGAAAAGGCGTGCCGGCCTCGATCATCATGGCCATCTGCCGCAGTGTCTTGCGCAGCCAGGCGACGGGCAATCCTTCGCCGGCCGATGTTTTGCAAAAGGTAAACCGGCAAATCTATCCCGACATCAAGGAAGACATGTTCATCAGCATGGCCTATGTGATTCTCGATCACGTGCGCAATACGGTCACGCTCTCGCGGGCCGGCCATGACGCGCCGCTTCTTTACCAGCGCGCGACCGAAACGGTGACCCCGGTAAAGCCTCCGGGCATGGTCGTCGGAATTGACAGTGGAAGCGTGTTCGATAGGATAACGGGCGACTTCGCTCTCTCGTTGGAAAAGGACGATTGCCTGCTTCTCTACACCGATGGAGTGACCGAGGCGCTCGACGCAAACGGAGACGAATTTGGCTTTGACCGCATGGTCGAATGCGTTCGCGCCAGCGCGCCCGAAGGGCGCACCGGCCATGATCACGCGTTTGATCGACGAGCTGCGAAGCTTCGTTGGAGCGCAGCCGCAAAATGACGACATCACTTTGATCGCTATTCGCAAAACATGAGAAGAATCCCCGTAACTGAATCTCCCGCGGAGAGGAAAAGCCCGCGCCGAATCCCGAGTCCGCCGAACCGAAATCGGGCGATCCGGCGCGCGACGTCCAGCGGCATCGCCTGATCAGGACGAGGACGAAAGTTTGCAGGCGGATCTCGACCGCTTTCGCGATCTGGCCCTGCGCAGCCAGGCTGATTTCGAAAATTACAAGAAGCGCGCCGCGCGCGAGAAAGAGGAAGCGATCAAATACGCGAACAGCGCGCTCCTGGAGCGGCTCATTGCCATCGTGGACAATTTCGAGCTCGGGCTCGAAGCCGCGCGGGGCGAAGGCGAAAACTCCCCGGTATTTTCCGGCATGAGCATGGTCTTGAAACAACTGATGGATTTTTTGACCGAGCACGGGCTGCAACCAATCGACGCGACCGGTCAGAAGTTCGATCCGAATCTGCACGAAGCGATCGCGCATGAGCCCAGCGAGCAATTTCCCGAAAGCGTCGTGATCCGTCAAACGCGGCGCGGCTACCGGATGAAGGATCGGCTTCTTCGGCCCTCCAGCGTCGTGGTCTCGAGCGGTCCCGCGACCTAATCCGCTCGTAATCGTGCTCGTGCTCCTGCTCGTGATCGATCTTTCTTTAGTCCGCAAGGCGGTGCATTCGAGCACGAGCAGGAGCTCTTCTACTTCATTCCTCTTTAGCAGGGGCTGCGTTTTAGCAAATGGCTACGAAGAAGCGCGATTACTACGAAGTCCTGACGGTCGAGCGAGCGGCCTCCGGGGAAGAGGTGAAGCGCGCTTATCGCAAGCTCGCGGTCAAATTTCATCCGGACAAGAACCCGAACGACCCGCACGCCGAGGAAAAATTCAAGGAACTCGGCGAAGCCTATGATGTCCTGATGGATGCCGACAAGCGGGCCGCCTACGATCGCTTTGGGCATGCCGCTTTCGCTCAAGGCACCGCCGGACGCGGCGGCGGTTTTCATGATCCGTTCGATATTTTCCGGGAAGTATTCGGCGGTGGCGGCGGCGGGTGGAATTTTCGAAACGTTTTTTGGCGGCGGCGCGACGACCGATCGCGAAGGGCGCCAGCGTGGGTCCGATTTGCGTTACGACATGCAGATCACCCTCGAAGAAGCGGCCTTTGGCGTGGAGAAAGAGATTGAAGTCCGCAAGCTCGACACCTGCGCCAAGTGCAACGGCAAAGGCGCGGATCCCGGCTCGCGCACGGTCAATTGTCCTACCTGCGGCGGGCGCGGCCAGGTCATCAGCTCGCGCGGATTTTTTCAGGTTTCGCAAACCTGTCCGCGCTGTCGGGGCGTCGGCCAGATCATCGAGAAGCCGTGCCGCGTTTGTGAGGGAGAGGGGCGGGTCGAAAACACGAGCCGCATCAAACTGAAGGTGCCGGCGGGCATTTCCGATGGCTCGCGTCTCCGCTCTTCCGGCAACGGCGAAGCCGGAATCCGCGGCGGACCGGCCGGCGACCTCTACGTCGTCATTCACATCAAGGAGCACGCGATTTTCCAGCGCGAAGAAGACAATCTCTATTGCGAAGTGCCGATCGCCTTCACCCTGGCCGCGCTCGGCGGCGAAATTGCGGTCCCGACGCTCGAAGGCAAAGCGAATCTCAAGGTGCCGGCGGGAACTCAGAGCGGCCAGGTTTTCAAGCTGCGCGGCAAAGGCATTATCAACGTCAACGCCCGCGATCGGGGCGATCTCCTCGCGCGTCTCCTGGTCGAGGTGCCGAGCCGTTTGAACAGCGAGCAACGCCAGAAGCTCGAAGAATTTTCCGCGCTCTGTGGCGACGAAAACACTCCGCTCCACAAGAGCTTCTTCGATCGCGCGAAGGAGTTTTTTCGATGATTTGAACCGCGGATTACGCGGATGGCTCGGATGAGGAAGCAGAAGGAAATTCTTCATCCGTTTAAATCCGCGTCATCCGCGGTTAATCTTCACCCGATGCATCGCTTTTATATCGCGCCCGAAAACTGGCACCCCGACGCGCTCGTCCTGACGGGCTCCGAAGCGCATCATTGCCGCAACGTCCTGCGGCTCGAGCCGGCGGACAAGGTTGTTCTCTTTAACGGGCAGGGACGCGAGATCACCGCCGAGATCGTTTCCAGCGACACGGCGGAAATCCGTCTCCGGAAATTGCACGAAGCGCAAACGCCGCCGCTTCGCTGTCGCATCACGCTCGGCCAGGCCATTCCCAAAGGGAAAAACATGGATTTGATCGTGCAGAAAGCGGTTGAGATCGGCGCGGCGGAAATCGCTCCGATTCTTTCCGATCGCACGGTTGTTCGGCTGGATGAGGAGAGCGCCGCGTCAAAGCAGGCCAAGTGGCAGACCGTCGCGATCGAAGCCGCCAAGCAATGCGGCCAGAACTGGCTGCCGCAAGTGCAAACGCCGCAGCCGCTCGCGCAATTTTTTCAGGATCATCGCGGTTTCGATCTGCAATTGATCGGCTCGCTCCAATCCGATGCGGTCCATCTCAAGAAGATCCTCGCGCAATTCTCGGCCGAACATGGAGACCGGCCCACCAACGTCTTGATGCTGGTTGGCCCGGAAGGCGATTTCACGCCGGCGGAGCTTTCGCTTGCCCGGAGCCAGGGCTGCCGGCCGATTACGCTGGGCCCGATCGTTCTTCGGGTCGAGACCGCGTCGATCTATTGCCTGAGCATTCTCTCCTACGAATTGCTGGTGTAGCGTTGAAGCTGTCATCCCGGCCGCGCAGCGGCGAGGGACCTCGAGGACGACTTCCAACGTCACCTGCGTCTGCGCGGCGGGATGACAGCGTCATCGATTTACTTCCCGTGTAACTCACTCGCCAGATGGTCTTGTTCCCATCTTCGCTGAAAAGAAGACTGCCATCTTTCGCGACAGTGATTCCAACCGGCCGGCCCCACACATTTCCTTCGGGCGTAACGAAGCCGGTCACGAAATCTTCGTAATCGCCCCGCGCTTTGCCGGTCGATTTGTCGAATGGAACCCGGATGATCTTGTAGCCGGTGCGCCGCGACTTGTTCCATGACCCGTGGAAAGCCGCGAAGATGTCGCCCTTGTATTCGGCCGGAAATTGTGGCCCGTCGTAGAAGCAAAGATTCAACGTCGCGGAGTGGCTCTGCACGAGCACGTCCGGCACGAGGACTTTGTCGGCCAGCTCCGGATGTTTGCCTTTGTGCCGCGGGTCCTGATGGTTGCCGATGTAAAACCAGGGCCAGCCGTAGAATCCGCCCGGTTGCACGCGGCTGATGTAGTCCGGCACGAGTCCATCGCCGAGCGCGTCGCGTTCGTTTGTGCTCATCCAAAGGTCCTCCGTGCCGGGCCGAAACTTGATGCCCACCGCGTTTCGAATTCCCCAGGCAAAAACTTTTTGTCCGGTGCCGTCCGGGTTGAACTGGAAAATGCGCGCGCGATTCGCTTCCGCGGAATCATCCGAGACGTTGGAAAGGGAACCGATCGAGATGAACATTCGTTTGCCGTCAGGCGAGAACGCGATGTCGCGCGTCCAATGTCCGCCGCCGTGAAGGAGCCCGCCGGCGGAAAGTTCCGCGCCCAGTTTTTCGAGCCGGCCCGCGCGCCTTGGTGTCGCCATTGCGGTAGGGGAAGCGAACGACGCCGTTGGTGTTCGCGACGTAAAGGTATTGCGGCTCCGGGCCCGGCGGGTAGAAGGCAATACCGAACGGATCGTTCAGTCCTTCCTCCGCGAAGACCTCGGTAACGTTCGGTTTTCCATCACCGTCCGTGTCGCGCAGCACTTTGATAATATCGGCAGCGACTTTCCGTGACGAAGATGTCTCCGTTTGGCGCGGTGAGAAGGTAACGCGGGTCTCGAAAGCCAGCCGGCGTACTGCTCGATCTTGAAGCCCGGCGGGCACCTGAAGCTGCGCGCCCTCTGGTCGAGCGACGACACGCGCGTCGTTGGTGACGGACTTGGTTTGAAACGGCGGCGGCAAATCATCCAGGGTGATTTTGTGCCGAACGCCGGGCGCATCCTGGGTCCAATCGGCGGCGACGGCGGCTTTGCCGGTCAACGATTTGCCATCCTGTTCTGTGTCGGCGGCGGCTCGGCCGCTGGCGGAGCGACCGATGAGAAAATGAAGGCAAGGCTCGCGATGACCGCAGCACGAAAATGATTGTTCATTATTAGATGAATCGCGGCGTCGCTCATGACTGCGCGTTGCTTCCGGTGTAGAGGCGGGCGTGTCGCCCGCAGCCTAAGATGTGGTGCCCGACACGGGCGCCTCTACCGCTTCAATAAATGTACGGCTCGGGCAGCGAGAAGGCGTTGCGCAACATCTCGATGCGCGGCTCGGCGCCTTCCGCGATGATCACTTCGACTACGTCGAAACGGAAAAGAATGTCGGGATCATCCAGGAGCCGGAGCCAGGCCAGGCCGCCGCGGGCGATTCGTTTTTGCTTGTTGCGGTCGACGGCGTCGAAGGGACGCCCGAAATCCTCGCGCGTCCGCGTTTTCACTTCGACGAAAACGAGCGTGTCCCGGTCGCGGCAGACGATGTCGATCTCGCCACCGCTGCGGCCGCGGAAATTACGATAGAGGATTTTGTAGCCGCTCCTCCGCAGGAACCGGCAGGCCAGTTTCTCCCCGCGAGTCCCAAGCCGAAGATGCTCGGGGACGCGAAGGCGAAAACCGGCTGCGCCACCGGTTCGAAAGATCGGCGATGAATCGGACAAGGCCCGTGCTCATGCAATTTAATCAGGTGCAATTCCGTGCCGTAGCCTTTGTGCTGGCTGAAGCAATATTCGGGAAAGCGCGCGCAGAAGTCGCGCATAATCGTGTCGCGCGTGACCTTGGCGATCACACTCGCGGCGGCAATGCTGAGGCTGAAGCAATCGCCATCGATAATTGCGGTCTGCGGAAGCGGAAAGGGGAAAACGGGCAGGCCATCGATCAGGACATGGTCGGGCCGGAGACTCAGGGCTTCGATGGCGGCGCGCATCGCCTTGTGCGTGGCGCGCAGGATATTGATCGCGTCGATCTCAACCGAATCGACAATTCCGACCGCCCACGAGATCGTCGCTGTTCTCGATCAGTTCGTGGTAAATTTCTTCGCGCCGCTCGGGGAGAAGCTGCTTGGAGTCGTTCAGCCGGCGATGCCGGAATTTTTCGGGGAGGACGACCGCAGCCGCTACGACAGGACCGGCCAGCGCGCCGCGACCCGCTTCATCGATGCCGGCGATCGTCGAGACACCGAGCGCGCGTAATCTGCGTTCATGCCGGAAACCACAGCGACGGTACATTCGGCGAAAGAATACTGAAACGCTGAGAAACTGAAATGCTGAAATTATCTCAGCTTTTCCGCGATTCAGATTTCAGCGCTTATTCCCGAACTGCCGTCGCTTCCTTACCCTTGCGATCGCGCAGGTAGTTCAGCTTGGCGCGGCGGGCGCGTCCCGCTTTTCCACCTCCACCTTCGCGATGCGCGGCGAATGGAGCGGGAACACCCGCTCGACCCCTTCGCCGTAAGAAATGCGCCGCACGGTGAACGTCTCGTTCATCCCGCGGCCCTTTGCGGCCGATGACGATGCCGGCAAAAATCTGAATTCGCTCCTTGTCGCCTTCCACCACGCGGGTGTGCACGCGGACCCCGTCGCCGACCTTGAAATTGGTCACGTCGGTCTTCAGTTGTTCCTTTTCAATTGCGTCGATAATGCTGCTCATAATGTCTCCTCCGGCCCGCTGGCGGGCGGTCATCTTCATTCGCTTAGGCGGGAAAAATCAAAGGAAAGATGAGTCGTGGGCATCTTCTCTCTCGTGATCGTGATCATGCTCCTGCTCCTGATCTCGACCAGGCCCTGAGACAGAATGATCAGGAGCACGATCACGAAGACTGGGATCGGGCGGGCGGTTGTGCTTTGGCGGTCGCCCACTATAATCGGGCGCACTGCGCCCGTAGCTCAACTGGATAGAGTGACAGCCTCCGAAGCTGTAGGTTGCGCGTTCGAGCCGCGCCGGGCGCATTTCAACGGGCGATTGAGTGATTCAGTGATTGAGCGAGTCGGCTCGATCACTAAATCGCCCGATCTCCCGCTCGCTCAATGTTACGCCAGCGCGTCGAGCCGGCCGAGCAGGTCTTGCCGCGTCGTCATCCCGACGACTTGATCGCGGAGTTGGCCGTTCTTGAAGAAGAGCAGCGCGGGAATCGCGCGCACATTGTACTTCACGGAGAGGCTCTGGTTCTCGTCCACGTTCACTTTTGCGACCTTCACGGAACCCGCTTTCTCCGTCGCGATCTCGTCCAGGAGCGGCGCGATCATTTTGCAAGGCCCGCACCACGGCGCCCAGAAATCGACCAGCACGGTCTGATCGCTTTGCGTGACTTCCTTGTCAAAATTCGATTCGTCGAGAGTTATGGTGGGAGAGGTGGCGGAGTTTTCCATGAGTTTAAGATAACGCGTAATTCCAGATTTGGATGAGAAAAATTAAAGCGGAAAGGCCGAGCAATCCCCAGCAAAACCATCTCGGAAGGGAATCGAACGCATCGATTCGCCTTGGATGTGGCGACGAGCTGGCGCGGGTATGACGAAGGCCGGCGGCGGCGATGGGCGGGGCAAAAGAGCAATGCGCGCCGTTTCTTTTTTCGGACTGGGCTGAACCGGAAGGTCGCCGAAATCCCCGCGAGCCACTTGTGCGCGAGGAAGCAGAGGAGTCGTCGGACGGGGCTGGTCGGGACTGGCACAGGGCGTCGGCAGGGGATGCAAGACCGCCGAGAATGCGGGCTGCGGTGACAACGGCGGGGGTGAGCGGCGCGGTGGAATGGCCGAGGCCTGCGCGGGCAGGCGCGGCGTTGTCTCGGGCTTCTGGGGGAGCACGGGTTCAGCCATGACGAATCAGGTTGGGCCCAGAAAAATCGCTGAAAATTCTTTTTTTGTCACTCGCTAACTTCGTCGCGAGCGCGATTTCTCGAGAAGCCTTACGCCAGCAGATCGTACCCGCGGCTGCCCGTGATGCGGCGAACCGTGAATTCGCCCACCGTCGCCGGCTCGGCCAGAATCACCCGGGTATCGACCTCCGGCGCATCTGCCTCCGTGCGGGCCACCAGCGGCTGATCCACGAGCAAACGCATTTCGCGCCCGACTTTTTCGGCTGCCATCTCACGCGCGATCCGCTGCTGCACCGTCATGGCGCGGCGATAGCGCTCGTTCTTGATTTTCACCGGAAGCTGCTCCGGCATCTTCGCCGCGCGCGATCCATCCTCCTGCGAGTATTTGAAAACGCCGAGCCGCTCAAAACGCGTTCGCTCGATGAACTCCAGTAACGTTTCGAAGGCCTCCTCGGTTTCGCCGGGAAACCCGACGATGAATGTTGTCCGCAAAGCGACGCCCGGAATCCCCGCGCGAAGTGCGCCGATCAAATCTTCGATGTGCGCGCGGCTCGTTTCACGGCGCATGCGGCCGAGCATCACTTCATCGATGTGCTGCAAGGGCATGTCGATGTAACGCGCGACCTTGTCGCATTGCGCGATCGTCTCGATCAGCTCCGCGCTCCAATGCGCCGGGTGCGTGTAAAGCAGGCGCACCCAAAAATCGCCGTCGATCGTCCTGGATTTCGCGCAGCAAGCGCGGCCAGCGTCGGCCCTCGTGAAGAATCGACCGGCTGGCGCGGGCCTGCCTTCGCCGCCCACAAATCCATTCCGTAATAGGTCGTGTCCTGGCTGATCAGATTGATCTCCTTCACCCCTTCCGCCACGAGCGCTCGAATCTCGGAGAGGACCGAGGCCGGCGGCCGGCTGCGATGCCGCCCGCGCATTTGCGGGATAACGCAAAAGCTGCACGGGTGATTGCACCCTTCCGCAATCTTCAGGTAAACGCTGTGCGCCGGGGTCAATCGAAACCGGGGCGTATCGTAATTGGGAATGTAGGTCGGACGGTCGGTCACGAAACTCGAGCCGGGAAGGCTGTCCGCGCTCAGAACCCGCCGCACGATCGCCCCCATCTCAGCCACCTGATCCAGGCCGACGAAAGCATCCACCTCCGGAAGCGACTCCCGCAGCTCGCGCGAAAAACGCTGCGACATGCATCCGCTCACGATCAATTTTTGGCCCGGCCTTTTTCCCAGGCCGCGCTGCTGGTGCGCATCCAGGATCGCGTCGATCGATTCCTCCTTGGCCGAATCGATGAAGGCGCAGGTGTTGACCACGAGCACGTCCGCTTCCTCGGCGACTGGAGGTGATTTCCATGCCGTGTTGCAAAACGCTTCCGAGCATGATCTCGGCATCGACCAGATTTTTCGCGCAACCAAGACTGATCATGCCGACCTTCGGTTTGCTGATCTTCTGTAGCGGCGGTCTATGACCGCCGTCGGCATCGGAATTATCTGCGACCGCATCCCGGCGGTCATAGACCGCCGCTCCAGAAAACGGACCTGCCGACTGAGCTTTCACGCCTATCTGGGAACGAGCCGCGGAGTGCGCGGACTCGGCCGGCGGCGCCCAGATTGGTTCCCGGGCGGTAGGGCGTACTGCTGCTTCCGAACGGTCGGTGCGGGACTGGGCCTGACCTTCGGCACGTCCTGCGGATTGCACCGGTTCGGCTCGGCGCACTTCCGGTTCGGACGCGGGTCGGCTGCGGAATCGGCGACGGAACGGGAACGGTGGGCTGCGTTATCGGCGTGACCGCGACGGCAGGGGTCGGACTGGCCACGTTCTCCACGGGCGAAGCGTGCGGCGCGATGATTGTCTCGGGCGCGGCAGTGGCCGTGGGAGAGACGCCGATGACCGGGCGAGGAGCTGGTTTGAGGCGCTGAACCTCGAGGATCCATTTCATGACCATGAACCCGACGACCAAAACGACCGACGCCGATGAGAAACGGGAGGAACGACCCGCGACCGCCGCCGCCGCCACCGCCGTGCTTGCGGACCACAACCGTGACGGCTCGGCTTCGGCGCAGGATTATCCTGGAGATAAGCATAGCCATCGACCGTCATGGACTCGGACGTTTCAAAGGCCTCGAGATAAGGGCTCACGTCCACGTCGAGAAACTTTCCGTAGATGAGCAGAAATCCTTTGGCGTAAGCGAGGCTGGCGAACTCCGAGAAATCCTCGTTCTCGATTTCCTGCAGGCGCCCCGGACGGATCTTGGTCATACGTCCGGCCTCATCGAGCGTGAGGTTCCGCGCGAGGCGTGCTTCCTGTAGTTTTTTGCCGAGGCCTTCCATGAAAATTCGTGCGGCGCCCGGTTTACACCGTGGCGTCGAGGTCGACGAGAATCTCGCGCGGCTTCGCGCCTTCGCCGGGACCCAATATGCCGCGCTGCTCCAGAATATCAACGATCCGTGCCGCGCGGGTGTAGCCGAGGCGCAGCCGGCGTTGCAGGAGCGAAGTCGAAGCGCGCTTTTCCTGCCGGATAATTTCGAGGCATTTCTCGACCAGCTCCTCGTCTTCGTCGGTCACTTCTTCTCCGTCGTCGCCGCTTCGATAATTGGAGTCTTGTCCTGCATTGCGAGATCGAAGGCCGGCGGACTTTGCGCGGAAACGAACTCGACCAGCCGATGAATTTCTTCGTCGGTCACGAGCACGCCTTGCGCGCGGATCAGCCGCGAAGTGCTCGGCGGCAGATAAAGCATGTCGCCCTGGCCGAGCAGGCGGTCCGCGCCGTTCTCATCCAGGATGACGCGGCTGTCGATTTTCGACGCGACCTGAAAGGCGATCCGGCTCGGGATGTTCGCCTTGATCACACCGGTGATGACATCGGCGCGCGGTGTTTGGGTGGCGACGATGAGATGAATTCCCGCCGCACGCGCCATCTGCGTGATGCGCGCGATCGCGCTTTCCACATCGGCTGGCGCGGTCTGCATCAAATCCGCCAGCTCGTCGATGATGATGACGATGTAAGGCATTCGATCCGGAATCATCGAGCTCGTCATCGCGTGGAACCTGTGATCGGTGTGAGCGGCGGCGTGTCCTCGGCCGCACTGCTGGCCGACTTTAAGTCGGTCGACCACGCCTTTCGCCTCTACAGCGTCCGCATCCAGTTCCTTCTGCGTCTTCTTTGCGGGCCGCGCCGTTGAAACTGGTGATATTGCGCACGCCAGCTCTGCGCGAAAATCTTGTAGCGCTTCTCCATCTCGATCGATCACCCAGCGCAAGGCGAGCAGCACTTTTTTCGGATCGGTCACGACCGGGATAACCAGATGCGGCAGATCGAATTGTAGACCTGCATCTCGACCACCTTCGGATCGATCATGATGAAACGCAGTTCCTCCGGCGTGAACCGGAAGATCATGCTCGCGACGAGCGCATTGATGCAGACGCTCTTGCCGCTGCCTGTCGTGCCGGCGACGAGCAAATGCGGCATCTGCGCGAGATCGGCGATGATCGTTTTTCCGTAAACATCCTTGCCGAGCGCGAGGGGGAGCTTGGATTTTGTTTTCGCGTCTTCCCAATCCTGCGATTGGAGCAATTCGCGCAGCGTCACTTTGACTTTCCGCGTGTTGGCCAGCTCGATGCCGACGGTGTCCTTCCCGGGGATTGGCGCGAGAATATTGATCCGTTCCGCGCTCGTAGCCCGCGCCAGGTCGCGCTCGAGCGCGACGATCTTGTCCACCCGCACACCCTTGGCCGGGTAGACTTCGTAGCGCGTGATCGTGGGCCCTTTGGTGATGTCGCCCGCCGCCACGGCAATGCCGAATTGGCCCAGCGTCTCGATCAAGATCTGCTGGATCTGCTCGAGTTCCGCCGGATCGGCCGCGGTGCGGCCTTCGGTGTCGTGGGCATCGAGCAAATCGAAACCTGGCAGGGTATAATTCTCGGCATCCCAGGTCTGGCTCGGCAGGCCGGCTGGACGCTTTCGCCTTCTTCTCCGTGCCGCGCAGTTCCGCCAGGGAGGGTTTCTTTCGCGTCGGTTCTTCCGGCAGCGCGGTGGTATCGACCACTTTCGGCTTCGGCCGATTCGCCAATTCTTCCGGCGAGAACGGAGGCAGTGGCGGTCTCCAGGAACAGGCGCGCCCTAATTTCTTGAGCTGCTTCTCGACCACCTGCCGCTGCTCGCGGTCCTTTTCCTTTTTCTCCATCTCGAGCCGCGTCCGCCAGTCAGCCTTCCGGAGGCGCCGATTGCGCTGCCATTCGCCGAGCTTCTGCATCGAGCTGCGCATGCCCGCGACCGCCTGCCGGACGATGTGAATCGGGCGCAGGCCCGTCATTAGAATCAGGCTGCTCACATAAACGCCGGTGAGAAGAATGACGGAGCCGACCCCGCCCATCCAGGTGAGCAGAAGCTTCTTCCCCAGCGCATAACCGATCCAGCCGCCCGGCCCCTGGATGTTAAACGCCGAGCGCCACCCCTGGAGATGTTGCGTTTGCAATTGCAGCAGGCACGCCCCGGAAACCACGAAAAGCGCGATCCAAATCAGGCGGGGGGTCACGCGCAACTTCGTGTTGAACAATTTTGCGCCGCCGAACCCGAGCAGGACCACGGCCAGGAGATAGGAGGCCGCGCCAATCATCATGTAGGAAAACCCCGCGATGATGGCGCCGAATGGGCCAATGAAATTCTGGGCCGGGCGATTGGGCGAGGAAACCTGGCTGAACCAAACCCACGAGGGCACATCTCTGGGCGTATACGAGATCAGCGCCAGGAAAAGCAGGGTGCCGGCGCCGAGGAGAAGGAGAGCAAAGACTTCATTCCAGGCGGTGTGTTTGATAGTTCGGGCCACTGCGGCTCACAGTAATGCGACGGAGAGCCCTTTCAATTTCATTCCGAGAAGGGCGGGAAAGTCGACGAAGGAAGGACGAAATGCCGTGAGCGGCTTTCAACCGCTAAGGGGTTAGACGTTAGGCGTTTAGCTTGACTTCTCCACCCCGCTTTCCTCCTTGCGCCGTCCAAGCCCCGGCGCTTACTGTGCCGACGCATTATGCGATTTCTTCTTCGCAGAGCCGGTCTCACGCTGGCGGCTGGTTTGCTGATCTTCTGCTGCTCCTGCGAGCGCCACCACGTCGGAGAACTTCCGGATCATGGAACGAAAGAGCATGGCGACGCGCACGCCACCAAAGAGCATGCGCCGGCCTCCCCCGTGCCGCGCAACTCGCCCGCGGATTTTTTCCCGGATAAACCCAAGCCCTAGGCAGACAGGACCGACGCATGGCTAACGCAATACGCGACGCGACCGCCCAACATCACGGGAATGCCGCCGGGCGTTCCTTACATCATCGGCAACGAAGCCGCGGAGCGGTTCACCTTCTACGGGATGCGGACTCGATCCTGATCGGGTTCATGACGCAATTTCTCGTGAACAAATCCGGCGTGCTCGAGGGTATGCCGGAGAACGAAGCCCAGGGCTGGTTCCACCAGTTCGTTTCGTCCGTTTACTGGATGCCATTGTCGGCGCGATTCTGGCCGACGGCTGGCTCGGCAAATACCGGACGATCTTTTATCTCTCCATCGTTTACTGCTTCGGACATTTCGCTCTCGCCCTCATGGACACCTCGTTGGCCATCGCCTTCGGCCAAAAATGGGTCCTGGCCATCGGGCTGATTCTGATTGCCGCTGGCGCTGGCGGCATCAAGCCGTGCGTCTCGGCGAATGTCGGTGATCAATTTGGCGAATCGAACAAGCATCTGCTCGAACGGTCTTCGGCTGGTTCTATTTTTCCATTAATCTGGGCTTCGTCCTTTTCGATCTGGCTCTGCCCCGTCCTGCCTCGCACGATCCGAATTGGGGACCGCGCTGGGCGTTTGGCTTGCCCGGCATCGCTCATGTTTATCGCGACGGTGATTTTCTGGCTGGGCCGCAAAAAATGGTGCACATCCCGCCGGCCGGCCTCGGTTTCCTACGCGACTTAAAGAGCAAGGAAGGTCGCAGTGTCCTCCTTCGCGTCTGGATCATCTTCGCCTTCACCATGATTTTCTGGGCGCTCTGGGACCAGAGCAGCGGCGGCGAATGGACGATCCAATGCCAGAAAATGGACCTGCATTTCCTCGGTCTCAATCTCCTACCCGAGCAGGTGCAACGTCGTGAATCCGATTTTTATCCTGCTCATGATTCCCTTGTTTAACTACTGGCTCTATCCGGCCATCGGCCGAATCTTCCCGCTCACACCGCTTCGCAAGATCGGCATCGGCTTGTTCCTCACCGCGCTCTCATTCGTCGTGATCGGATGATCCAGCTCGACATCGATCACGGCGGCCGGCCCGCGGTGGGTTGGCAATTCCTCGCCTATGTCATCCTCTCCGCGGGCGAAGTCATGGTGTCGATCACCGGACTCGAGTTTGCCTACACGCAGGCGCCGAACCGGATGAAGAGCCTGTCATGGCGATGTGGCTCCTATCGATCTCCCTCGGCAATCAGATTCATCGATCATCAACTTCCTCATTCCAAAGCTCAAATCGATGGGCATGAATCTCGAAGGCGCAAATTACTTCAGGTTTTTCACCCTGCTGATGCTGGCGACATCGATCATTTACGTTTTTGTTGTCACGTCACTATCACGAACGCGACCTATCTCCAATCTCAGGACGAGCCCATGCCCTGAACCGCTCTTGGCGGGCGGCACGCCGACCTGATTATGCGTGGGGCGCACACTCCCCCGGATCTGACGCAACCTCATTTATGAAAACAGCCCTTGTCCTTATTTTGACTTTCGCTCTCCTGCCGACAGCAGTCTTCGCCACGCCCGACGACGATCGCTTCCAGAAACTCGCAGGCGAATACATCGAGCAGTATCTCCAGACTTATCCGGAGCAAGCGACCGGGCTCGGAGATCATCGCTTCGACGATCGGCTGACCGATTATTCGGCCGAAGCCCGGACGAAGCGATTGGCCGACGCCAAAGCCTTTCGCGAAAAGCTCAACGGATTTGGTCCGGAGGCGAAGTTGAGCGCGACGAACAGCGTCGACCTGCGGATCCTGAAGGACAGCGTCGATTACCAAGATCTTCGATCTCGAGGAACTGAAGGAAGAGGATTGGAACCCGCTCGCGTACAACCAGAGCCTGGCCAACAGCCTCTACCTCCTCGTCGCCCGCGATTTCGATACGCCCGAAAAGCGTATCCCGAATCTGCGTAAACGGATGGAAGGGATTCCCGCAATCATCGCGCAGGCGAAGGCGAATCTGAAACATTCGCCGAAAGTTCACACCGAGACCGCGATCGATCAGATGCAGGGCGCGGTCAGCTTTGTGCGCGAGGGTTTGAGTCCGCTGCTCGATCGCTCGCCGCAAATGAAGAAGGAGCTGGCGCCATTGCAGGAAAAGACCGCGGTCGCGCTGGAGGAATATAAGAAGTGGCTGAAGGAAGACTTGCTCCCGCGCTCCGACGGCGATTTCCGGCTCGGGATGGACAAGTTCCGGAAGAAGCTTCGCTTCGCGCTCGCCTCCGATTTATCGGTCGAAGAACTGCATGAAAGCGGGCGCAGGCGGATCTCGCCGCGACCCAAACAGCCATCTACGAGACGGCGCTGCCGCTGTATAAGAAATATTTCCCGAACGCGGACCAGGCGACGCTGGCCGACAAGAAAAAAGTCACCACGGCCGTGCTCGATAAGCTGGCCGAACAGCATCCCGACGACGAGACCATCGTGGCGACCGTGGAAAAGGTCGTGCTCGAGGCGACTGACTTCGCGCGAAAGAAAAATCTCGTTCGGGTCCCAGACAAACCGTTGAAGGTCATCGTCATGCCGGAGTTCAAGCGCGGGCAGGGAATTGCCTACTGCGACTCGCCCGGACCATTGGAGAAAAATGGCGACACATTTTATGCGTGCGAGCCGACTCCGAAAGACTGGACGAAAGAGCGGAAGGAATCGTTCTACCGCGAATACAACAACTACATGGTGCGCAATCTGACCGTGCACGAAGCGATGCCCGGCCATTACCTCCAACTCGCGCACTCCAATGAATTCCGCGCGCCGACGCTCGTCCGCGCGATTTTCCAAAGCGGCACTTTCATGGAAGGCTGGGCGGTCTACACGGAACAACTGATGGCGGAGGCCGGCTATGGCGGACCGGAGGTCAAGATGCAGCAGCTGAAGATGCGTCTGCGGGTGATTTGCAACGCGATCCTCGATCAAAGCATTCACACCGCGAATATGAGCGAGCAGGAAGCGCTCGACCTGATGATGAAGGAAGGCTTTCAGCAGGAAGGCGAAGCCGTCGCGAAATGGAAACGCGCCCGGCTGAGTTCGACCCAGCTCTCCACCTACTTTATCGGGGCGGCCGAACATCTTCGAGTTGCGCGAGCGCGCCAAAGCCAAAGCCGGCGCCTCGTTCGATCTCAAAAAATACAACGACAGCGTTCTTTCCTTCGGAAGTCCTCCCGCGAAATACGTTCGCGAGTTGATGGGGTTGTAAGAAACGCAGGAGCAACTTCAAGGAGCGGTGTTCTCCAGACCGCCGTTTTCTTACATTCGGCGACTTGGAAGTCGCCGCTCCTTGGGTTCTAGTCCGCCATGCGCAACGTAGCGACCTGGATCCGACCCAAGGACGACAAGTGGTTTCGTCGCGCTTTTGCGCCGCACCCGAATGTGCGCCTTTGGAATGCTTTCAGCGAAAAGGTGCCGATGGAGAATATGGACGGCCTGCTCCTGAGCGGTGGACCTGATATTGCGCAGGAATTTCTTCGACAGCCGGTGCCCGATCCCTCCGTCCTGGACAAGGACGTCGACCCGAAGCGCGATCGTTGGGAATTTGATGCGACGAAAGCCGCGCTCGAACGCCGCCTGCCGATTTTTGCCATCTGCAAGGGCATGCAGCTCTTCAATGTCGCGCTCGGTGGGACGCTGCACCTCGACATTCCGGGCCACGGCGCTCCGGAAATGCGTGATCACAACGTGCAACCTCTCCGGACCGACGAGCACCGCCACCCATCGCCTGGAAAAAGTGAACAGCTCGCATCACCAGGCGATCGATCGCCTGGGTGAGGGACTCGAAGTCGAGGCGTGGTGCAAGACCGACGACATCATCGAGCAAGTGCGGCTGCGTGATTATCCCTTCGCGCTGGCCGTTCAATATCATCCCGAACGTGGCGAAAGTTACGCGCCGCTTTTTGCCGATTTCGTTTCGCGCCTGGGAACTTCGACGAAGTAACGCAAGAACAGCGCCAGCTTAAATGCCGCGGTAAACGCACCGCGCTGTGGGAGTTTCGTGCACGACGATTTCGCAAAGGCCCGGACAAAGCGGTTGCAGCTTCTGCCAAAGCCACGCCGCCATGTTTTCGATCGTCGGGTTCTCGAGCCCCGCGATTTCGTTGAGATAGGCGTGATCGAGCTGCTGCAAGAGCGGCTTCATCGCCGCGCCGATTTCAGCGTGATCGTAGAACCAGCCGGTCGCTGGATCCACCTCGCCTTCGACGGAGATTTCGACTTTGAAACTGTGTCCGTGCATCCGGCGACATTTGTGACCTTCCGGTGCATTGGGCAGCGTCTGCGCGGCTTCGAAAGTAAAATCCTTGGTCAGGCGAACGCGCATGATGGAATGATCGCACGCCGCTCTTGGATGTCATCTTGGGCAATGTGGGAGGGGCCTCAGCGCCCCGACTCGCTTGCTGTGAACCGGATCGCGGCACTAAGGCCGCTCCCACATTCTTCACACTCCCTTCGTTGCCGGCGTCCAGATGAACTTGTGCATCTGAAATTGGAATCGCACTGGCAACCTGTCGGCGAGAATCCATTCGACAATCTCGCGTGGATCGATCCGCCCAAAGATGGGCGAAAACAAAACGGCCCGGCATCTCTGCGTGAGCTGGTGGCGCTCCACCTGTTCCCGCGACCATTCGTAATCCTCGCGCGATCCGATCACGAACTTCACTTCATCGCGCTCCCTCAAATGCTCGATGTTTAAGAAAAGATTACGCGCACATTCACCGCTCCCCGGCGTTTTTAAATCCATGATCCGATGGACGCGTGGATCGACAGCCGAGATATCATGCGCGCCGCTCGTCTCGAGCAAGACGGTGTGGCCCGCCTCCGCGAGCATGGCCATGAGCGGCAGCACATTTTTCTGCAAGAGCGGTTCGCCTCCAGTGATCTCGACTAGCGGGCATTTGAAACCCGCGACCGTGTTGGCGATCTCGTCGAGCGTCTGCTTCTTTCCTTCGTAAAAGGCGTATTCCGTGTCGCAATAGGTGCAGCGCAAATCGCAGAAAGTGAGACGGACAAAAACGCACGGTTCTCCCGCCCAGGTGCTCTCGCCCTGGATCGAGTGATAAATCTCGTTAATCGTCAGCGTTTTTTCGCGCTCGCTCATTCGTGATATTCCTGCTCCTGCTCTCGGAGACAAAGCACAAGCTACTACCGAAAGATCATGAGCAGGACGGGCGGCCTCGCCGCCGTTACATCCCACATTTGGTTTTGGCTTCCGCGAAACTCGAGCGAACGCTGAGCAAACTCGCGAGATACTTGTCCACCGCGGGGGCGTTCTGGGCGCGCACTAGGTTCCCTGGCGTATCCAGTCGCGAGAAAATGGCATGCACAATCTTGCTTCGGGGCACGCTCTTTTCGCCGTAGCCGGAGGGAATATTGCTCGACCAATAGCGGACATGATCGAGACCAAGTTTCTTCTCCATGCCCAGGTAAATGACGGAGTGGCCGTGTTCGGCGCGGCCCACTTCGGGCGACCAGAAAATTTTCATGAAATCGCCGGGCTGTGCCTCGGCGAAATCGTCGAAATTTTGTCCCAGATCCATTTCGTGGAAAAGCCGCGCCGTTCCCGGCCCATTGGCGTTCCACCGGCCCCAAATGCCTTCGCCATCGCGTTGACCGCGAATCATGAGGCTTTCCAGCGTGGCGTAATCGAGCTGGAGCGCGCCCTGCGCACGGAGGGCTTCGATCGTTTTCATGAAAACGAGGTAGGTCGCGCCCGAGCAGTAGCTTGGAGAAGCCGCGTCCGGCAGAACAAAAAACTTTCCCGATTCGAAATGGGCGGCCGATTGCAGCCGGATCGTCGCTACTCGCGAAGCGGAATAGCGCCCGCCTGTTGGCATCTGCCTGACCTGTTCGAGGATCAAGTCGTTAAATCTGCCGGGTGCGATTTGAGCCAGGCCAAGCTCGCGGGCGGCCGCCAAGAGAGCGCCAGGGCCAGAATGATTTTCGCGAGAGTATTCTTCAAAACGACGCGACACAGATAAGACGCGAACCCTCGTGCGGCAACCAGGGAGCGGCGATTTATCCCGCGGCTGCGGGACGTCGTCTTGGCTTGGCGGTTCCGAACCGCTGCTCCCTGGCCTGAGTTGGCTTTGCCGCCAGATTGTGGTAACAAACTGCCCATGCTGCGTTTCACGAAGATGAACGGCGCGGGGAACGATTTCGTCATGATCGACAATCGCGCGGGCGATTTGCAATTGGCCGCCGAGCAAATCTCGAGGATTTGCGATCGGCATCGCGGCGTGGGGGCCGATGGAGTGCTCGTGCTCGAGCGGCCGACGAACGGCGCGAACTTTCGGATGCGTTACTACAATGCGGACGGCGGCGAAGCGGAGATGTGCGGCAATGGAGCGCGTTGTTTTGCGCGCTATGCCAGTCACGTGGCGGGTCCGATGGAGAAGCTTTCGTTTGAGACGCCGGCCGGAGTGATTGGGGCGGATCTCCAGGGTGAGCTCGTCTGTCTGCAGATGAGTGAGCCGAAAGACCTGCGTCTCGGAATCAAGATTCCATTGGGCGATCGCACACTTGACGCCCATTTTGTGAATAGCGGCGTTCCGCACGTGGTGCTCCCGCTGGACGATCTGGAGCAGGCGGATGTTCGGGGAATCGGGTCCGCCGTGCGGCACCACGAACTTTTCGCGCCCAAGGGAGCCAACGTAAATTTTCTGAAACGAAGGGGTGACCGGCAAATCTCAATCCGCACCTATGAGCGTGGAGTCGAGGACGAAACCTTGGCGTGCGGGACGGGCGTGGTCGCGAGCGCGCTGATTTTTGCCGCGACTGAGGGAGTCGACGGCCCGATCGGAGTGCTGGTGCGCGGCGGCAACGAATTGAAAGTGGGCTTCGAAAAGGACGGCGAACAATTCAAGAATGTCACGCTCACCGGCCCGGCGGATTTTGTCTTCGAAGGGACGATCGAGCTTTGATTCACCGGATTTTTCAGCCACAGATTGACACGGATTAACACGGATGTAGGAGCAAGCCGTCCGTCGTATTCCCAATCCGTGTTTCATCCGTGTGAATCCGTGGCCTAAAATCATTCCAAATGTTTAGAGGAACCTACACTGCGCTCGTCACGCCGTTCCAGGAGGGCGAGCTCGATCTGCCAGCGCTCGAGAAGCTGATCGAAGAGCAAATTGCCGCGGGCATTACCGGCGTCGTGGCGGTCGGCACCACCGGGGAATCGCCGACCCTTTCGCACGAAGAGAAGGAGCAGGTCATTCGCCTCACCGTGGAAGTCGCGAAAGGCCGCTGCCAGGTGCTGGCGGGAACGGGATCCAATTCCACGGCGGCAGCGGTCGCGGCGACGGAGGAGGCGGAAAAGATGGGCGTCGATGGCATGCTGGTCGTGGCGCCTTACTACAACAAGCCGAGCCAGGAAGGTTTGTTCCGGCATTTCCGGGCGATCGCCCAGGCGACCTCGTCGCCGCTGATGCTCTATAATATTCCCGGCCGCTGTGGCGTGGACATTGGACCGGAGACAGTGGAGCGGCTCGCGGTCGGCTGTCGAAACATTGTCGCGATCAAGGAAGCCAGCGGAAGCGTCGACCGTGTCAGCGACCTGCGCGCGCGGTTGCCGGACGCGTTTACCATCTTGAGCGGCGATGATTCTCTGACTCTGCCGTTCCTGGCGGTTGGCGCGGTGGGCGTAGTCAGCGTCGCCTCGAACCTGTTTCCGGCGGAAGTGTCCACCCTGGTCCAGGCGTTTCGATCGGGCGATGTGAAAACCGCACGGGATATGCATCTCAAGATGTTGCCCATTTTTAAGGATTTGTTCATCGAGCCGAATCCGGTCCCGACGAAAACCGCGCTGGCCTGGCGCGGCGTGATGTCGGCGGAATGCCGGCTGCCGCTTTGCGAAATGACGGAGGCGAATGCCGCCCGTTTGCGCACGACCCTCGACGCTTTCGAGGGCACCGCCTGAAGATGAAGCGCGTGCGCGTTCTCCTCATCGGGGCGAAAGGCCGCATGGGACAGGCGATCGCCGCCGCGGCGGAAGCGAGCGGGCGCTGTAATTGTCGCGGGGCTCGACCAGGGAGATGATCTAACGAAAGAGATTGACGCGTGCGAAGTGGTCGTCGATTTTAGTCACCCGAGCGCCACTCGCGAAATTTGCGGGGCCTGTCTCGGAGCCGGCAAAGCCATTGGTGGTCGGGACGACCGGGCATTCGAGCGAGGAGCGCGCCCTACTCGAAAAAGCCGCCAAATCGCTGCCGATAGTTTTTTCGCCCAATTTCAGCGTCGGGGTCAACGCGCTCTTCTGGCTGACACGAAAAACCGCGGAGATGCTGGGCGAGGATTTCGATCTCGAAATTGTGGAGACACATCACCGTCTGAAAAAGGATGCCCCGAGCGGCACGGCGAAGAAACTGGCCGAAATCCTGTGCGAGGCGCGGAAGCTTGATTATTCGAAAAACGTCGTGCACGGCCGCGAAGGCCTGGTGGGTGAACGCCCGGCGGCGGAGATCGGCGTGCACTCGATTCGCGGCGGCGACGTTGTCGGCGATCACACGGTGACGTTTGCCGGCCGGGGCGAACGGCTTGAGCTCACACACAAAGCATCCAGCCGGGAAACTTTTGCCGTGGGCGCGTTGCGGGCCGCCAAGTGGATCGCCGGGCGTTCGCCGGGCTCTACAGCATGGAAGATGTGCTGGGACTTCGGTAGCTGTAGCCGGGGTCGCCGACCCCGGCCGCATTTTGTGACCTTCGGCCGCGGTCAGCGACCGCGGCTACAACATTCATGAGAGCGGGCGTCGCAGTCGGATCCAACCTCGGGGATAGGCTGGCGAATTTGCGCAACGCGCGCCGGGATATCGCCGCGCTCCAGGGCGTCCTTCCGCCCATGCGTTCGTCGGCCATTTACGAAACCGAGCCGGTTGGCTGCGAAAAGGGCGCCGCGAAATTCCTCAATGCCGCCATCGAGTTCGGATATGAGGGCGAGGCGCAGGACTTGATTGCGCGCCCTGGCGGCATCGAGAGGCTGCTCGGCCGGTCAGCTACCCACGCGCGAAATATTTCCCGCACGATCGATCTCGATTTGCTTTATTTTGGCGACCTGGAAATCCAGACCGCTGAGTTGCAGTTGCCTCATCCGCGCATCACCGAGCGCGAATTCGTCCTCCGGCCGCTCGCGGACATCCGCCCGGACCTGGTCCTTCCGAAACAGACCGAGCCGGTGAGCGCCTTGCTCCTCCAGCTCACCAGCACGGGAGCAGTGGTGCGGTTCGCAGCGGAGTGGTAGGATCGAGTCCGATGCAGCAGGAATTCCGGGAAATGAAACTGCGGGGCGAACGCATCACGGCGTTGACTGCCTATGATTATCCGACCGCTCGTTTGCTCGATGAAAGCGGGATCGACATCATCCTGGTCGGCGACTCGGTTGGGATGGTGGTGCTCGGCTACGAAGACACCACGCAGGTCACGCTGGCGGAAATGGTCCATCACACCCGGGCTGCCGCGCGCGGAGTGAAACGCGCCTTGCTCGTCGCCGATCTTCCGATCCATACCTACGATGATCCCGCCCAGGCCGTGGCGACGGCGCGCGCGCTGGTCGAGGCCGGCGCGCAAGCGGTGAAACTGGAAGGCGGCGTCAGTCACGTCCCGCAAATCGAAGCGATCGTTGCCGAAGGCATCGCCGTGATGGGACACATCGGAATGCTCCCGCAAAGTGTCCGCGAGGAAGGTGGCTACAAAGTAAAAGGCCGCACCCAGTCCGAAGCCGAAGCGCTCGTGCGCGACGGGCTGGCCGTGGAGAAGGCGGGCGTGTTCTCGGTCGTGCTCGAGATTGTGAATTCCGAAGCGGCCCGCCAGATTACGAGCGCCTTGAGCATTCCCACGATCGGGATCGGCTCAGGCGAACAGTGTGACGGACAGATCCTGGTCACGCATGATCTGATCGGTTTGTTCCCCTGGTTTACTCCGAAGTTTGTTTCCCCCGAAGCGCGGGTGGCCGACGAAATCCGAAAAGCCGTGCAAATTTTCATCGGGCGCACGAGGTCGGGAGAGAGTTGAGTATACTTGTTCCAGCATGCTTGTTCTCATTCTGATCAGGCTCCTGCGAGACGCATTATGTCTGGTCGCAGCAATCGGATTTGTGCTTACCGTCGGCAGTGACAACCAGGATGGTGTCATGTTTCCTGCCGTAGTTTCACTGCTGATGTCGGTCGCTTGGTTCTTCGTGCTACGGAAAGAGTGGGCGATGACGGATCGCAGAAACCTGAAAAGCCGTTCGATGCGGTTTACGGCTTCATTTTCAAACTGACCACTACCGATAACGGGATTCGTTGACCTCCGTCTGCTTTGAACGGTACGACGAAAAGCCCGTCTAAGTTGACAATGCATTCCGCGTGCCGGTTTGTTTCCCGAGGTAAATGAGAACATCCGAGTTCCAAGATTTCGATGAAGCGCTCCTGGAAAGCAGCAAGGACCGCAATTGGATTTTGGTCGGCCTGATGATTTCGATGGCGATCCATGGCGCCCTCTGCGGTTATTTTTACCGGACGAGTTTCCTGCCTTCCAAGAACCTCCTGGAAGAGCGGGTTCCGGCAGCGATGTTCAAGGTCACGAAAGTGGACATGCAGGCTCTCGAGAAGGCGAGCCAGGACCAATCGAACGCCGCAGCCAAGCCCGACCCGGACAAGACCGATGTGCAGCTCCCGGACGAGAAGAAGTCGTTCGATCAGCTCTTGGAGGAGGTCCACGCCAGCGCCGCGCTGCCCGACGACACCCAAGATGTTCTCCCTGACAAACCGCAGGTGGACCAAAACGCCAATTCGGTCCTGAAGGAAATCGAGGCCAGCAGCGCGCAAACTCTTTCGAAGAGCCCGAACGCGACGCGCGAACAAAATCTCCTGACTGATTCTTCAACTTCCGGCCGGCCGCAGCCGGCGATGACAGGGACGGAGTTGGCCACGAGCACCACGATCAAGAAGCCGAACACTTTCACGAACAAGATTCCCGGAGACAGCGCGGGACCGAACAATCGGCGGGCGCCCGGGTTCAGCGATTTGGATTCGCTCCTCGCGCAGAAAGGCCCGCTGGGTTCCGGCACGCAAATGCGGATGCCGGACGATCAGCTTTTTCCTTACGACAGCGCCGATTTACAGCCGAGCGCGATGGCCCAGTTGCAGAAAGTCGGCACGCTCATCAAACGCAATCCGAAAGCAACATTTGCCGTGGAGGGCTATACCGATTCGCTCGGTTCGGCCGAATACAACCTGGACTTGAGCGAGCGCCGCGCCGAGAGCGTGAAGCGGTATCTGGTTGAAGCGATGGGAATCAATCCCGCGCAAGTCAATGCGCGCGGGTATGGCGCGTCAAAATTTATCGTGGCGCCCCGTTCGGTTCCGTACAACACCCCCGAAGAGCAGATGGAGATCGAGCGGCAGCGCCCGAACCGCCGCGTCGTGATCGTCGTACATACCGACACGCGGTAGTTTCTGCCCAGGTAGGGACGTTTCTCCGAAACGTCCGACTATTCGACGGACGGCTCGGCGAGCCGTGTCTACCAATTCTTGATCCATTGCTCGTGCGGAGACGGATTTGGAGTTGGTCCAATCCCCGTCCCCGCTGTGCTCCAGAGGTCAAAGGTAGGATTGAAGCCTTTGGACGGATTAACCTGATTGGCCGTCGAATAGCCGTAGCTATTGCCAAATGGATCCGCGATGCCGATGACCGCTTGTGTCTGGTCTTTCGGCAAGAGCATGTTCGGCTTGAAAGGGAAATACACCGTCCTTGTGGGAACGCGATTTCCAATTGGGTCGCCGCTTAGTTCCCTGGTACAAAAAAACGCTGGCGGCCGTGTATTGGGCGGCAGTCGGGTTGAACATTGTCCGGGCGTCCAAGGTGTTCGTCGTGCCGTTCGCAGTATCGGTCGGATAGATCCCGTTATCCGCTTTGTAGTTTTCCAACGCCGCGGAGAGCGCGGCGATTTCGGCTTCAGCTCGGGCCCGTTTGCTTTTTGTCTGGACGTATCCAGACGTGGCGAGAATCAGGCCCGCCAGGACGAGAATGAGGACGATTACGATCAGCAATTCCAGGACCGTGAAGGCAGACTGCGTCCCGTGCTGTTTCGCCATCTTGTTTACCCTTGCTGCTGCAATCCGCTGATGATGCTGACGAGCGGCATGAAGAGGGCGATGACGATCGTGCCGACAATCAACGCCAGCAGAACAATCATGACCGGCTCAAGCAATGAAGTCAGGGCAGCCACCGAGTTGTCAACCTCGTCATCGTAAACTTCCGCGATCTTCAGGAGCATCTCGGGCAATTGCCCCGTCTCTTCGCCCACGTCGATCATGCTGATCACCATCGGAGGAAAGGCGGCGCTCGCTTCCAAAGGCTGCGTGATCGATTCGCCCTCTTTCACGCTGTCGTGAACTTGCGAGATGGCGCGGGCGATGACGGCGTTACCGGCCGTCTCGCGAGTGATGTTGAGCGCTTGCAGGATCGGCACGCCGCTTGTGACCAGTGTTCCAAGGGTGCGCGAAAATCGGGAGATCGACGTTTTCCGGATCAAGTCACCGAAGAGCGGCGCGCGCAGGTTGGCCCGATCGATGAAAACACGGCCTGCGCGCGTCCGAGCCGTGACTTTGCTCGCCACAAATAGAGCGACCATCGCGCCGAGTAGCACGGCCCAGTGCGCCTGCATGAAATCGCTGATGCCAATGACGAAAAGCGTGATCGCGGGCAGTGGTTTGTCGCCCAGCATGTCGTGAAAGATCGCTTCAAATCTTGGGACGATGAAGATGAGGAGAAAGGTCATGATGCCGAGGGCGAGAAGAAGCACGATGATCGGATAGACCAACGCGGCCACGACCTTGTTCTTGACCTTCTGCGCCTTCTCCTGGAATTCCGCGAGCCGGGTCAGGACCAGGTCGAGCACGCCCCCGACCTCGCCCGCTCTGACCATATTGACGTAGAGATCGTTGAACAGGCGCGGGTGTTGCGCGAGACCTTCGGAAAATGTGCTGCCCTCCTGCACGGAATCCGCCACTTTGTTGATCGCGCTCTTCAAAACGGAATCGCGCTCCTGTTTGGCGAGGACATTGAGACCGCGCAGAAGCGGCAGGCCGGCGTCGATCAACGTCGCGAGCTGGCGCGTGAAGAT
Organism: uncultured Verrucomicrobiae bacterium; assembly: GCA_963850015.1. Taxonomy (GTDB): domain Bacteria; phylum Verrucomicrobiota; class Verrucomicrobiia; order Chthoniobacterales; family UBA10450; genus AV80. Next base: position 1,880,333 of record CAWKJF010000002.1, on the reverse strand, counting down.
CATGAGCGTCTTGGGCTTAACCGACTTTCGTTGAAAGAGAACGATGTTCTTGCTCCGAGGAGTTCGCTCGGCGCGTGGAGCACCGGTGGCGGGCGGTGCAGCTCTCTTGTCTTCGCCGAGGGCCGTTCCTTCCTCAGAGACGCTCGTAGGAAAATATCCCGCCTGCCGGAGCTGCCCAATCGCCTCGTTCGTCGAAGCGGCCTCGACCGAGCCGTTGGATTCCTGGCCGCGGGAATCGAGAGCTACGTAAGTGTAACGCGGCATGATTTCGATTTCGCGAATTAGCGACTTAATGATTTAGCGAATTCGGAGGGTTCAAATCTCTAATCCGCTCAGTCGTTAATTCGTTAATTGTTTCAGATGTATTTCAAGACTTCCTCGATGGTCGTGTCGCCGGCGAAGATGCTGCGCAGCCCATCCTGCCGCAGCGTGACCATGCCAAGCTCGATCGCCTTCTCTTTGAGTGTCACGGTCGGCGCGCGCTCGTTGATCAACTCGCGGAGGGGATCGGTTATCTTCATCAATTCGTAGATGCCCTTGCGCCCCTTGTAACCGGTCTGATTGCAGGCGTCGCATCCCTTGCCGTAACAAAAATTCCTTTGGCCGACGTCGTGGCGCGAAAGGCCGAGTTGGGTGAGCAGTGTTTCGCTCGGCTGGTAAGTCGTCCGGCATTGCGGGCAAATGCTGCGAAGCAAACGCTGCCCGAGAACGGCTTCCAAGGTGGATGAGATGAGGAATGGTTCCACGCCCATGTCGATCAAGCGCGTGATTGCGCCGGGCGCGTCATTCGTGTGCAGGGTGGTGAAAACGAGATGTCCGGTTAGTGAGGCCTGAATGGAAATTTGCGCGGTCTCGAGATCGCGCGTTTCGCCCACCATGATGCGGTCCGGGTCCTGCCGCAGAAATGCGCGGAGCGCTCGCGCGAAAGTCATGCCGATCGCTTCATTTACCGGCACCTGCACGATACCTTCGAGATCGTATTCGACCGGTTCTTCCGCCGTGAGCAGCTTCGAGTCGATCGTGTTTATTTTCCTCAAGCACGAATAGAGCGTCGTCGTTTTGCCAGAACCGGTCGGCCCGGTGACGATGAAGATACCGTTCGGTCGATGGATGATCTCGACGATGTAATCGCGGATGGAATCGGGTAAGCCGAGCGCCTCGAGGTCGAGATTGACCGTCGAGCGATCCAGCACCCGCAGGACGACGCTCTCGCCGAATTGGGTCGGCAACGTTGAGACACGCAAATCCACCGTGCGGCCCGCGATATTCTTCTGGATGCGTCCATCCTGCGGCAGCCGGCGCTCCGCGATGTTCATGTTCGCCATGACCTTGACGCGCGAGATGACTGGCAGCGCGAGATGACGCGGAGGCGGCGCCATTTCGTAAAGCGCCCCGTCCACGCGATAACGAATCTTGAATTCATTTTCGAATGGCTCGAAATGAATGTCGCTGGCGCGGTCCTGGATCGCCTGGAACAGAATCAAATCGACGAAGCGAATGATGGGCGTGGCGTTCGCTTCCGCCTCGACGCTCGGCGTGCTGTTTTTCGGGTCGCGGCGGGCCAGCAGCTCGCCCGTTTCGCCCAATTGTTTGAGCACGTCGTCCAGGCTCGAGCTATCGGCGCCGTAGTGGAGCTTGATCCGATCTTCGATCTGCTCGGTGGGCGCAACGACGACGTGCACGTCCTTTCCCAAGGCGAACCGAAGATCTTCCGCCGCGCGGAGATCCAGCGGATCGAGCAACGCGATGCTGAGTGTGTTGTCGTGGGAGCGCGATCGGCAGGGCCTGATGAAGGCGGGCGAGGCCGGCCGGGATCAAGCGCAGGATTTCCGGGGAGATTTCCTTTTCAGAAAGATCGATGAAATCAGTCCCGAGCGCCTCGGCGATGACCTGATAGAATCCGACGTTCATCGACAAACCCGCTGTCGACCAGGGCTTGCTCGATATTTTTGCCGTTCAAGCTCGCCTCCTGCAAGACGTCATCGCCTTGCGACGGCTGCAGGACACGCTGTTCGACGAAGAGATCCACGATCTGCCGGCTGTTCATCGTGTGGTTCGGGGTAACGACACAGCCGCGAAGGTGTCCATGATGATGCGATCCAGGTGGATCGGAGTTGTTCAGATTTGGGGGGTGGGAGAAAAGCGACGGCGCTCGATCCGAAGGGTGGCAGTCGCGTCGGTTTCCCGACAAGCCTAATTTGAATATGATCGTCGGTGCCGGGGGCGGGCTCGGCGTTCATCCTGAGTCTCTTGACGTCCGGCCTTGGGCGCTAAAGTATGCGCCACATGTCCCGCTCCCGTCTTCAATGGCCTGGCGCTTTGGCGCGCCGTTATCCTGATCGCGTTGCTCTGCGTTCAGCGTTTGCGCCCCTTCCGCCAATGCCCGCGGGCGCAAAGAACCGGCCTTTGCCACGTCGGCGGATGACGCCGTGTTGCGAAGTCGAATCGCCGCGCTTTCGCCGAGCGTTCGGCCCGAGGAGGCCCAGCTGGTCGCTCGATGCGCCTACAACACGGGGCGAGAATTGAAGCGCGAGTGGCGAGTCGCCTGGCCACCGGGCTTCCATAATTTCCTGGTCAACACCGGAGCGCGAAAAGGGGGCCTTTGTTTTCAATTTGCGACGGAACTCCTGCTCCGGTTGGACGCCTTGAAACTCGAAACACTCGAATTTCACTGGGCGGAATCTTTTGAGAGGACGGCGAGTGAGCACAACGTCATCGTCGTCACGGCCAGGGGGCAGCCTTTTCATCAGGGCATTCTGCTCGATAACTGGCGCTACGGGGGGCGTCTCGTCTGGGGGCCCGTCACCGAGGACCCGCACTATCAGTGGAAAGAAAACAAAGCGGAAGCGGCCCGCAGATTGACGGGAACCTTCGGTACGTTCGGGACACCACTCTGCCGGCGCGAACCAAGACGCGATAACGCGACCGCCGACAAGCTCGTGGAGTCGGTCGCAGGAGCTGCGTGGTAAGCAACCTGCTTTTTATCAGGGCAGGAGGCAAATCACCCATGCAAACCACCTTCAATCCAACAATTTGCGTAAACGGCAATAATTACCAGAGCGAAGACAGCATGCCGGAAAATATCCGGCAGGCCTTTGAGCGCGTGATATCGAGCGCTTTGAAGGCCAAGCGGAATCTTTTCGTCGGCCGGAGCGCGCGTTTTGTTCCGAACGCTCAACAGCAGGATTGTTTGTGACAGCGCAGAATTCAGCAACGTCTCCGAGATGCCATCGGCCTCGCGGCGCGTCTATGAAGACGCGCTCACGGCAATCTTCCCTGGTTACATCGCGGAGCGGGTGGCCCAAGGAGAAGCCCGGCTTCAACAAAGGAACAAGCTTCTGGTCGCCTGCGCCAGTTTACTTGCCACCACGAGCTACCTTTGGTTTCACGACTGTCTCACCACCAAGTTTCTCGCCCATTTCGTGCGATTTCTCTGCGGCCAGACTTGATTCCGATCTTCCGGGATCGCTGGTGGCCTTGTTGAGCAGCGAGGCCTCTATATTCCTCGTTGACAGGTCCAACCCTCCCAGGGGAGCTCTCATTGCTCAATCGCTTTGGATTTGTAGATAAGAGCAACCAATAGTCCGGCGGTCAGCGATTCGGCGAGACCGGAAACCAGACCCTGCAATGACCCAATTGAATGGCATTGCATAGTATCCGTAAAATCCCGTGATCATGGGAAGGAAGTAGAACACCCAAACGATGAGTCCGAACCTTATTCCTTCCGTCCATCCTTTGTTTTGATGTCCTTTTGCGTAGACGTAGGTCAAAGCGAGCGACCAGGCGATCATGCAGATTAAGCCGGCTGCGTGAACTTCTGAGCCTTCCGCCCTGGCGCAGGGTAGTGCCTGGTCATAAACGGAATCAAATATGACTCCGAAGAACAGGGCTGCGACCAATCCCTTGGCCCCGACCATGACTGCGGCCGCTGAAATCCAATATCTTTTCCAGTTCATTTTGAGAGGTATCATCATTGAGAACGAACTGATTGCCCTCGCTGTCCTTGAATTTCGCGAAGGTGCCCCATGGCTGCTTCTCCGGCGGGCCGTCGAAGTCGACTCCGCGCGCCTTGAGTTCCTCATAGGTCTTTTCGACGTCCGCGCAGGCGAAGACGACGGGTGAAAAAGTCCCGATCCGATCTTCCTGCCCTTCCATCGTGTAGAGGACGACGCGGGTTTCGGCTTTCGGGATGCGCAGCTCGATCCATCGCTGTTTTTCATCGAACGGCTGGTCGGTGATGATGGTGAAGCCGAGTTTCTCCGTGTAAAAATCAAGCGCGCGATTTTGGTCGCGCACCGGAATGCTGACGAATTTGATGTTGGTGATCATGCGGGCAGGCTATCTCCGCCGGCTGGCGGCGCGAGCGGAGAAGGAGGCCGAACGCTGGAAAAGTCTTGTCCGATTATCGGTATAGCGGCTAGGCTGCCGTCATGCCGCGTTCCCGCAAGACCGTGCCGGTGGACGATTACGTGCTCGACGTCCTGATGCGCGACCTCGTCGCCCACGATCAGCAGCCGTCTGCCTTTCTGGTCTACCTGTTCCTCTTTGGTCGCGCTGTGCGACAGCGCTGGCGGCCGGTGGCGATGAGTCTTCGGATGATCGCGGAGGAGACCGGCCTCTCCAAGAGCGCCGTCCAAACCGCGCTGGATACCCTGCGTTGCCGCGAGCTTATCGTCACCGCGCGCACCCATGCGACCGCAGTTCCCACGCATCGTGTCCTTCGGCATTGGATTCCAAGGAAATCCGTGTAATCCGGACATCCGCGATTAATTGTCTGTTTGGCCAAAGACTTCCATCGCGCCTGGGCGCTGTTCTTCGCGCGCCTCGTCCTCGGCCTCGGCCTGATCTTCTTTATGGCCGGCGTCTGGAAAGTGTTTCAATTAGGACCGCTCGAGCACGCCCAAAAATATTTCCTGCCATTCTCCGACACATTTCTGCCGGTCTGGTTGCTCTGTTGGTCGGAGCCCGCGTCGATCGATGACAGCCGTGGTCAATTTATCTCGTACTCTACGTCGACGACGACCCGGACCATCTTGCGCTCTGGGGTCGCGGCATCCCGATTTTCCACCTGGAACCAGCCCTGCGTGGCATTGCGCAATTTGCCGAGAGTTGTTTGCGAATCGCGCGAGAATTGTTCCGCGGCGATGCGGGCATTCTTCGTGGCCTCTTGGATCATGCCCGGCTTGATCTCGTTCAGTTCATTGAAGATGTAGTTCGGCTCGGCCTTGCCCGAAAGAAGGACGCCGCTGACCATCAGGTTCGACGCGGAAGCCAGCGCAGGTTTGATCGCATCCACTTTTGCCGTGCGCAATAAGACCGCCTGGTCGGCGCGATACCGTTCGGGTGGCGGCGGAGTATCCTTCTCTCGCATGTCCATGCTGGTGTCGCGCAGCGAAGGCGGTTGGACCGCCATATCCGTTTCGGCGAAGCCCGCTTCCTTGAGGAAAGCCAGGACGGCTTTGGTGCTATCAGCCAGCTTCCGGTTGATCTCGCCCAGGTCGTTCCCCGTGGCCGCGTAACCTATCGTCCAGGTGGCCACGCTCGCCGGCACCTCTTTCTCGGAGAGGCCCTTTACCGAGATGATCCGATTCGCACTCTTTCTTCCGGATATTCCTTCGCCGACGAAGTAACCCGCGGAAGCCAGACCCAGCGCGATCAGTAGCGCTGACAGGACCAGTGATATGCGTTGGGAAGTCATGAGTGCGAAAATCTCCGATCGCTGGTGAGTCCTGAACCTAGCGCGGGCCGCTAGGCTGGTTCGTCTTCTTCTTGATCGGTGTGGGCTTGGGTTTTGCCTTGGAAGTGTTTTGCGTGTTGGTCGTGCCCGGCGGCACGCGGGTCTGGCCCGGCGCCTGCCGCAAAATCACGGGCGGCGGAGTAGGCGTCGTCTTACTTGGACCGACTACCGGTCCCTGGGCCTTGTGGCCCCGGCTCCGTCGTTGGGTCCGCGAGGACCGGACGGCGGTTGGGGATGTTGGCCTGGCGGGTTATTCCTGGCGGGTTCCGCGGACCACGGGGGCCGCGAGGTCCAACCCTGACACCGCCTCCCAACAAATTGATCACGGGAACGATCGGAAACACCGACGGTCCGCTGGGAGGGGGACGGCGGGGTTGCTGAGCGGCGGCCATGATGAGATCTCGACTCGGCAGAGGCGGAAAGTCCGTGATGAGCGGGTGCTTTCTCATGATGTCGTTCAGATCCATGTTCACCGGCAAGGGAACGGTGGTGGCGCCAGGCGGGACATCCACCATTTGCGCGGCCCGCAGATTTTGAAATTGCTTGGGATATTTTACCAGGGCAATTCGCGCGCCTCCTTCGAGGACGATCAATTTGTTCCTCCCGCCGCGCGGATTCCACGATCACGGTCGTGCCGGTCACCGCGACGGTCACCGCATTGGTCCTGATGCGGCCGCCGCCGGACTCTTTCGGGACGCGCAGAAGAATCGAGCCGCTGTCGACCTGGGCGTTGCGTCCCGCCTTGTTGAAACTGAAAATCGTGTTGGCGCCCAGGCGGGTGATGGTGAGATCGGCGAAAGTAAGTTCCGAGCGCGATTCGCCCCCGGTCCGCACGCCGGTGTCTTCGGCCACGCGGTCATTCATTACGGCCGCCCGGGCCGCCGCTTCCGCGGGCAGGAGTTTGACCTCGCGAATGATCTGGGTGACCCGCGCTTCCTTCTTCGAATCGGCCGCCAGGGCGTGACCAGCGAGAAGCAGGAGCGCAGAGAGCGGGAGAAAGATTTCTAAGTTTCATGAATCGAGTTGTCCAGAAAATCAGCATGACGGGACCGCTGCGGGATGTCGAGTGTATTGCAGTGGTCTGGAGCTGTCGGAAGACAGAAGAACTTGTCGAATTGCAATCGACCGGCAAACTCTGCCCATGTTAGCGCCGACTACAGTCAAGGATGCCCTGCAAAGCCCTGCGCCGGCCGCCGCCGTTCAGGTGCGAGGCTGGGTCCGGACGCGGCGCGATTCGAAGGATTTTTCCTTCATCGAGCTGAACGATGGATCCTGCCTGCGCAATCTTCAGATCATCGCGAAGAACACGCTGCCGAACTATGACGCGGTCCAGCATCTGATCACGGGAGCTTCGATCGCCGTGCGCGGCGCGCTGGTCGCGTCGCAGGGCAAAGGCCAGAGCTGGGAGGTCGTCGCGGATGAAATCGAAATTGTGGGCGCGTCGGACGACACCTATCCGCTCCAGAAAAAAGGGCACACGCCGGAGTTCCTGCGCGAGATCGCGCATCTGCGCCCGCGCTCAAATCTCTTCGGCGCGGTCTTTCGTGTGCGCAGCCGGCTCGCCTTCGCCATCCACCAGTTTTTTCAGGAACGCGGTTTCGTTTATGTTCATACGCCGATCATCACCGGGAGCGACTGCGAAGGGGCGGGGGAATTGTTTCGGGTCACGGCGATCGATCCGAAGAATCCGCCGCGGCGCGCGGATGGCGAAATCGATTATGCGCAGGATTTTTTCGCGCGCTCGACCTACCTCACCGTCAGCGGGCAACTGGAAGCCGAAGCCTTCGCCTGCGCGCTCTCCAAGGTTTACACCTTCGGTCCCACCTTCCGCGCGGAGAACTCCAACACTTCGCGGCACGCGAACGAATTCTGGATGATCGAGCCCGAGATGGCGTTCTGCGATTTGCACGGCAACATGGATGTGGCGGAAGAGATCGTGAAATATCTCATTCGCGATATCCGCGAGCACTGCGCGGAGGACCTGGAGTTGTTCGCGAAGTTCGTCGACAAGGAACTGCTCTCGCGGCTCGATTTCGTCCTGGAGCGGCCGTTTCAGCGCATCACTTACACCGAAGCGGTCGAGTTGCTGACCAAGAGCGGAGAAAAGTTCGAATTTCCCGTCGCGTATGGCGCCAACCTGCAATCGGAGCACGAGCGCTGGCTCACCGAAAAACATTTCAAATGTCCGGTGACGGTTTTCGATTATCCGAAGGAGATCAAACCGTTCTACATGCGGTTGAACGACGACGGCAAGACGGTGACGGCGATGGATGTTCTGGTTCCCGGCATCGGCGAGATCGTCGGCGGCAGCCAGCGCGAAGAGCGCCTGGAAGTGCTCGAGGAGAACATGCGCCGGCACAAGATGGATCCAGCCGATTACAAATGGTACCTGGATCTGCGGCGTTACGGCACCGTGCCGCACGCGGGCTTCGGGCTTGGCTTCGAGCGGATGCTCATGTTTGTCACCGGCGTGTCGAACATCCGCGACGTGATTCCGTTCGCCCGCACGCCGGGCAGCGCGGAATTCTAATCTCGCAGCAACGGGCGCGAAGGTTCACAACGGAGAGCCAAGAAAAATTCTTTGTGATCCTTGGTGCCTTGGAAAGCCCGGCTTCGCGCTGGACGCGCTACGTTACGAGTCCGACATGAATCGCGACCTACTCAGCAATACTGCAAAACCTTCGATCAACAACCGCCGCACTTTCATCGCGGTCTGCTGCCACCTTTGCAATCAGTCAGCCACTCTGGGCCGCGGACGATTTCGATGCCGATCAAAGCAGAGATCACGAAACGGCACGACGAGACGCTGAAGCGTCTCCAGGATTGGATCAAACTGCCCTCGATCGCGGCGGAGAACCTTAACTCTGCCGGAAGGCGCGGAATTCATGGTCAAGCTGGCGCAAGGACGCCGGGTTTCAACAGGCGAACGGTGATGAATACGGACGGGAAGCCGGGCGTCTTCGCCACGCTCGATGCCGGCGCGAAGAAGACGGTCGGTCTCTATTTCATGTACGATGTGAAGCAGTCCGATCCGAAGGAATGGTCGTCGCCACCCTGGAGGCGGCACTGGTGGACAAGCCGGGCTCGGCAAAGTTCTCATGGGTCGTGGCGCGGTGAACCAAAAAGGGCCGCAAGCCGCCTTGCTCGCGGCGTTGCATGCGATCAAGGGCGCCAACAAGAAGGTGCCGGTGAATCTGGTCATGGTCGCGGAAGGCGAAGAGGAAATTGGTTCGCCGCACTTCGGGCAGATCGCGCGCAAGCCCGAAGTGCAGGCGGCGCTCTAGAAAACCGCCGGGATTTTCATGCCTTCGGCCATGCAGGGATTGGATGGCGTCGTCACGGTGAGCCTTGGCGCGAAAGGCGTGATCGAACGCGAGCTGACTTCCAGCGGCGAAAAGTGGGGCCGCGGTCCGGCCAAGGACATTCATTCTTCGCACAAGGCGAGGCTGGACAGCCCGGCCTGGCACCTGGTGAAGGCGCTGAACACGCTGGTCTCGGCGGACGGGAACGACACCACGATCGAGGGTTTTCCCAAGCCGCGGCCTCTGACCGCGGAGGAAAAGAAGATGATCGCCGAAGCGGCCAAGCGCAGAGCGAAGAGCAGCGCAAGAAGTCCCTCGGCGTGCAGCATTGGATTAACGATCTGCCGTGGGACAAGGCGCTGGAACGGCTCGTATCCCAGCCGACGGTAAACATCGAAGGACTGGTCGGCGGTTACACCGGGCCCGGCGGGAAGACCATTCTGCCGCACCAGGCGGTCGCGAAACTGGATCTGCGGCTGGTTCCGGGAATGAAGGCGGCGGAAGCGCTGGCGGCGCTCAAAGCGCATCTGGCGAAGCGCGGTTTCGGCGATATCGAAGTCAACATGACCGGCGGTTACGATCCGACAACACTCCGGCGGACGCTCCGCTTGATCAAGCGCAGGTGGCGGTCTTAAAGCGCGCCGGGATCGATCCGGTCTTGTGGCCGTGGAATGCGGGTTCCTAGCCCGGGTATGTTTTCACCGGCGAGCCATTGAATCTGCCTCAGCGCATTTCGGTTTGGGCCATGGCAGTGGCGCCCATGCGCCGGATGAATATTACGTCATCGATTCCACCAATCCGAAGGTGCAGGGATTCGACGGGGCGGTGATGTCGTTTGCGGAATATCTTTACGAGCTGGGGAAATAGCGCTCTTCGTAAAGAAATCCTCAGTTGTCGCAGGTTGCGCGCGATCATCGGAAAATCGACGGCCTTCTCTTTGCCTTTGCTCACGCCTTCGATCCGGCCGAGCAGCGATCCGTCGCTTTGCAGGCGATAGATGACGCGTTGCGGAAAATCGTGCTGCGGATTTTCGAATATCACTTCGCGGTCGCTGCCTTTGATCAGCTTGAACGTTGCTTCCGGCTGGCCGGATGGTTTCGCGATGAAAAGAATCTCGCCGTTCGTTTCCTGCCGGATCTGCATGAACTCGAACTCCACCGTTTTGCCATCGGCGATGGTTCGGCTGATCCCAAGCATGGTTCCTCCAGCCGGTTTCAACCAGTGTTCCGTGATTGCGCGACCGTTGCGGTTCGAAGTCCAGCAGCCCTTCAGCCAGGCGAGATCATTGATCGTGAATGTCTTTTCCTGAGCGAAAACAATGCCAGGCGAAAGAACAGACAAAGCAGAGTGATTTTCAGCGACATGTAGCGCGAAGTGTGCGGCAACGAGCAAGGAAGAGTCAATGCGCGCTTGTCATCCCGAGTCGCGAAGACGACGAGGGACCTCCCACCAGTTATCGGTCGACGCCATTAAGCCAAGACGCGTTTCGCTTGCAGTCGTGCGAGGTCCCTCGCCGTCTGCGCGGCTCGGGATGACAAGCAGCTGCGACGTCGCAACCTTCTGAAGTAAACCCGCCTACTTCTTCTTGCCTTCGCCGGGCCGGTAATCTTCCGCGGCCGCTTCGAACGCTTTCTCGAGGCCGACCATGTCTTCGCCCGGACGCAGGTTGTCGAACGCTTCGGATTCGCGGCGCAATTCCTCTTCGGAATAATTCGCGGCCTTGATCGAAAGCCCGATGCGGCGCTCGACTTTGTCCACCTTGATGACGCGCGCTTCGACTTCCTGGCCGACTTTCAACACGTCCTTCACCTTCGCGACGTGGTCTTCGCTCAGCTGCGAAATGTGGACCAGCCCGTCGATGTCATCCTGCAACTGCACAAACGCACCGAAACTCGCGAGCTTCGTGACTTTGCCGGTGACGAGATCGCCGATCTTGTATTTCGAATCGATTTCCTTCCAGGGATCGTCGCTCAGCTGTTTGATGCCGAGGCTGATCCGCTGGTTCACCTTGTCGATGTCGATGACGACGGCTTCGACCTCGTCGTTCTTCTTAAACATCTCGCTCGGGTGATTGATCTTGCGGGTCCAGCTCAGGTCGGAGACGTGGATCATTCCATCGATGCCGTCTTCCAGCTCCACGAACGCGCCATAGGCGGTCATGTTGCGGATCGCGCCCTTCACGTGGCTGCCGATGGTAAATTTCTTCTCGATCTCATCCCACGGATTCGGCTCGAGCTGGCGCAGGCCCAGCGAAATCTTCTGCTCCTCTTTGTTCACCCCGAGGACCACCGCTTCCACTTCCTGGCCCGCGGTCAGAACATCGGATGGACGCATGATGCGTTTCGTCCAGGACAATTCGGAAACGTGAATGAGACCCTCGACGCCTTCCTCGAGCTCCACGAAAGCGCCGTAAGGAACGAGGTTCGTGATCTTGCCCTTAACGTGCTGGCCGGCCGGGAAGCGCTCTTCGATCTGATCCCATGGGTTCTTCTGGGTCTGCTTCAACCCGAGTGAGACGCGCTCCTTCTCCTTGTTGATGTCGAGCACGATCACTTCGAGCGGCTGCCCCACTTTCAACAGCTCGCTCGGATGGCCCAGGCGGCCCCAGGTCATGTCCGTGATGTGGAGCAAGCCATCCATCCCATCGAGATCGATGAACGCGCCGAAATCGGTCAGGTTCTTGACGCTGCCGTGGACGATGTCGCCCACCTTGACGCCTTCGAGGAATTTCTGGCGCTTCTCGCTCCGTTCCTGCTCGATCAATTCGCGCCGGCTCAGGACGACGTTCTTCCGGTCGTCGTTAATTTTGACGATTTTGAAATCGTAGGTGTTGCCGACGAACTGCTGCAAATCTTTCGGGGGGATGATGTCGATCTGGGACGCCGGCAAAAATGCCTCCACGCCGATGTTCACCATCAAGCCGCCTTTGACGACGGACTTCACCTTGCCCTTGATCAGGCCATCGCCGGCAAACACGGCCGCGATCTTGTTCCAATTCTGGCGGTAAGCGGCCTTCTCCTTGGAAAGAACGACCATGCCCTCGTCGTTTTCGAGGCGCTCGAGGAGCACTTCCACTTCGTCGCCCACTTCCATGGACTCGATGTCCTCGAATTCGGCCGATGGAATGACGCCTTCGGATTTATACCCGATGTCGACCAGGACTTCCCGGGGGCGGATCTCGAGGATCCGTCCTTTGACGATGCTACCTTCTTTGAACTCGCGGTACGATTGCGCGAGTAAATCCTGCATTTGCAACATGGCGGTAAGTTTTCTCCTGGCGGCGCGTGGCCGGTTTTCTGTCATTAGCGCGGCGATCATCGCCAGGCTGCCCCGCAGAAAAGGGGAGGCACATTAGCCACGTTCTAGGGGGAGGTCAACCGGTGGAAACGGACTCTCTCGAAATCGTGCTCCGGCACGTAATCAAGCCCCGGGAGACGGGGAAAACGACGCATGAGCACGATTACGAAAGCCCAGGCCGCCAACCCCCTTGCCTTGAGGTGAGCGCTTTCTCCCCATACTTCGCTTACCTTCTGATCGAATCCATGAACAAGTTATTTGGTTTCGCAGTTTTGTTCTCGGTGTTTTCCGGCACATCGGCCCTCGCCGCCTCTCCGGCGGAGCAGCAGCTCGCGGAAGCACTCAAGGCGCCGGAGTTGAGCGTAGTCCATCTCTGGGCGCCCTGGTGTTCGAATTGCCAGGCGGAATTGAAAAGCGGCGGCTGGCCCAAGACGATCAAAGAAAATCCGCAGGTTAAATTCTATTTTGTCTCGGTCTGGAACGGCGGCGACGATGGCCGGGCGATGCTGACGAAATTCGAGATTGCCGGCCAACCCAATGTGACCATCCTGGCCGACCCCGGCCCGCGCCGCGGCGACGACAAGATCAAGCGCTTCCTCGATTTGCCGCTCAGCTGGATTCCCTCCACCTGGATTTTCAAGGGCGGCGATTTGCACTACGCGCTGAATTACGGCGAAATGCGCTTCGATGTGCTCCAGCAATTTCTGACCGACAGTAACTCCAAGTGGTGAAGCCCTGTGCACGCAACCCTTTCACCCAGCAGCGCCCGGGTGAAATTCCGTCTCGCCGGGGGAGCGCAGCCCTTGATTCTTCTTCCCGTCGCAGTCAACGGTGAAGGCCCCTTCGAATTCATTCTGGATACGGGGGCAGGAACTTCGCTGCTTTCATCCGAGTTGGGAGAGAAGCTCAGGGTCAAGGTCGTTGGCTCGAAGCAGGGTCAAAGTGCGGGGGGCGCTGTTTCTGTCTCACTCGCGAAGGTGGACTCGCTCGCGGTGGGCTCCGCGAGATTGGAGGATATGGATGTGGGGCTGGTCGATCTGAGCCACATCGGCAAGACCATCGGTGCGAGGATTGACGGCGACCTCGGCTACAATTTTCTCAAGCATTTCCGGATCACGCTCGATTATCGTAACAACGAGATGCGCCTGGATGATCCAAAACGCTTCGAGTTGGCCGGCACGTCCTCGGCGGTCACCGAAGTTGCCATGCGCCTGGCCAGCCCGGCCAAGCCGCTCATCCTGATCGACGTCTACGCCAACGGCCGCGGCCCATTCCAATTTGCCATCGATACCGGCACTTCGACTACCGCCATCACGCCGGAGCTGGCGCAACAACTGGGGGTCGCGAGCTCGCCCATCGGCCCCGCCACCACGGGTGGCGCGCAGGTCGAGGTCACCGCCGGTGTCTTGCCGTCATTCCAAGTCGGCGGCGCCAGGATCGACCAAATGCCTGTCGTCGTGGCCGATTTCTTTACCATGCTTAGCAAGGCGGCCGGGGCGAAGCTGGATGGTATTGTCGGTTACAATTTCCTGCGCAATTACAAAGTTGCGCTCGACTATCCGAACGAAACCCTGAGTCTGTTCACCCCATGATCGAGCCTTCCACTGTGCCTCCGGCGACGGGCAGCAAACCGCCCGCGATTCTTTCGCTCATCGGCGACACGCCGTTGGTGGAAATCACGCGGATGGACACGGGTCCGTGCCAGCTTTTCGTCAAACTCGAGAACCAAAACCCGACCGGGTCGATCAAAGACCGCATTGCACTCTCCATGATCGAAGCGGCGGAGCGCGATGGCAACCTCGAGCCCGGTGGCACCATCATCGAAGCGACCGCGGGCAACACCGGACTTGGCCTGGCTTTGATCGCGGCCGCCAAAGGCTACCGCTGCATCCTCATTATTCCCGACAAGATGTCGCAGGAGAAAATCGCGCACGTCCGCGCGCTGGGCGCCGAAGTGCGGATCGTGCGCTCGGATGTCACGCGCGGTCATCCGGAATATTATCAGGATTACGCGGCGCGCCTGGCCGAGGAAATGCCGGGCGCTTTCTACGTCAATCAATTCGGCAACCCGGCCAATCCCGAAGCGCATGAACGCACCACCGGCCCGGAAATTTGGGAACAAATGCGGCACGATGTCGATGCAGTCGTCGTTGGGGTCGGCTCCGGCGGCACCATCACCGGGCTGAGCCGCTTCTTTAATCGCGTCAAACCGCGCCGCGGCATCGAAATGATCCTGGCCGATCCGCAGGGCTCGATTCTCTACGAGCACGTCAAGACCCAGAAGGTAGTCGAAGCTGGGAGCTGGGCCGTGGAAGGCATCGGCGAAGATTTCGTCCCTGACATTGCTGATCTCTCCTATGTCACGGACGCGTTCGAAATTCCCGATGCCGAGAGCTTCGCCGTCGCCCGCGAGCTTTTGCGCAAAGAGGGGATTCTGGCTGGCTCATCGACCGGCACGCTGATGGCGGCGGCGCTGCGTTATTGCCGGCAGCAAACGACAAAGAAACGCGTCGTCACGATCGTGGCCGACACCGGCAACAAATACCTCTCGAAGATGTACAACGATTTCTGGATGGCCGAGCAGGGATTCGTGGCAACGCCAACCGCAGGGTGACTTGAGCGATTTGATCTCACACCGCTACGAAGCGGGCGAAGTCATCACGGTCGGGCCGGACGACACCCTGCTCACGGCGGTGAAGCGCATGCGCTCCGCGGATGTTTCCCAGGTGCCGGTAGTCGATGAAAAAGGGCGACCCGTCGGGATCCTGGATGAATCCGACGTGCTCGTGAAAGTGCATCACGAGCCGGATCATTTTAATAACGCCGTCAAAACCGCGATGACCGACCGGCTCGAAACGCTTTCGCCCGCCGCGAAGATCTCGGATCTCCTCGCCGTCTTCGATCGCGGCCGCGTCGCCATTGTCATGGACGGAAACAAGTTTCTCGGGCTGATCACGCGGAGCGATCTGCTCTCCTATCTGCGGCGCCAAATGCCGTAGTAAAATTGATCCGCAGATTGCGCAGATTTACACAGATTTTTTCGGAACATGAAATGCAGCTGTTTCCGCCGACTCCTCGATCCGCGAAATCTGTGTAATCTGCGGACGATATTCCCATGAAAAAACAGCACGACATCGCCACCCGCGTCATTCACGCCGGGCAATCCCCCGATCCATCGACCGGCGCGATCATGACGCCGATTTACCAGACCTCGACCTACGTCCAGCAGAGCCCCGGGCGGCACAAAGGCTACGATTACTCGCGCTCGATCAATCCGACCCGCAGCGCCTACGAGCGTTGCATTGCCAATCTCGAAAGCGGAACGCGCGGCTGGGCCTTCGCCTCGGGTCTCGCGGCCATGGCCACCGCCCTGGATGGGCTCGACAGCGGCTCGCACGTGGTGGTGAGCGACGATCTCTACGGCGGCACCTTCCGGCTTTTTGAACGGGTCCGGCGCCGCTCCGCGAATCTCGATTTCACCTTCATCGACATGACCGATGCGAACGCGGTCGAAAAAGAGATGCGGCCAAACACCCGGATGGTCTGGGTGGAGACGCCGAGCAATCCGCTCCTCAAGTTGATCGACCTGGAGGCGGTCGCGAAAATTGCGCGGGCGCACAACGCGATCTCGGTCTCCGATAACACCTTTGCCAGCCCCTGGATCCAGCGGCCGATCGAATTTGGTTTCGATATGGTCATTCATTCCGCGACCAAATATCTGAACGGCCACTCCGACATGGTCGGCGGAGTGATCGTCGTGGGCGAGAACAAGGAGCTCGGAGATCAGATTGCGTTTCTGCAAAACGCGGTTGGCGCGATCGCGGGACCGTTCGACAGCTTTCTGGCCCTGCGCGGTTTGAAAACGCTCGCGCTGCGGATGGAGCGGCATTGCGAGAACGCGATGGAAATCGCGCGCTGGCTCGAGACGGAACCGAAAGTCGAGTCCGTAAGCTATCCTGGACTGGAGAGACATCCGCACCACGCTCTGGCGAAGAAACAGATGCGAGGATTTGGCGGCATGGTCACGATCGTGTTGAAGACGGACCTCGAAGGGACGCGGCGGTTTCTCGAGAACACCCATCTCTTTTCGCTCGCGGAAAGCCTGGGCGGCGTCGAGAGCCTGATCAATCATCCCGCGCTCATGACGCACGGATCGATCCCGCCCGAAACGCGCGCTTCGCTCGGGATTACCGATTCGCTCGTCCGGCTGTCGGTCGGAGTGGAGGATGTCGCCGATCTGATCGACGATCTGCGGACTGGTTTCGCGGCGATCTGAGAATGCAGGAGGGACCTCAGCGTCCCGACGGTCACGGGATCGCTGTCACGGTACTAAGGCCGCTCCCACATTGTCAATCGCAAGGTCGTGTCTACGATTGCCCGAATGAGCAGCAGTTTCGGACAGCTCTTTCGCATTCCGACCTGGTCGGGCTCGCGACTGGCGAGGGTCCTTGGTTCTGGCCAGGTTATCTTTTGGTGCTGGCGATAATAGGCTCAAGCACAGACGACGGAGGCACTGGAGGTCCTGGCCGGTATTTTTTCTCACGCGGGGGCAAACCGTAGTCGCTCTTATAGCTGCCTGTGTTCATCTGCATTCGGTTGGCGGGGCGGACCACCCAGCCCTTGCCGTGAAGACCTTCGGGTCCTTCGATCTCGACCCATTTTCCTCCGCTTTTTAGGACCCCGAGTCGCGCGCAACCCCAGTAAAACATTTGATTGCCGCCTGGCTCCTCAAGAGTGGGGAAAAAGAGGACCATGGTGCCGTCGGCAATCTGGTAAATCAAAAGGTGCAGGAGAACGGCGCCGCCACAAAGGGGTCGTTCCACGCCATAATAACCGGCAATCTCCATGTCGCTGGCAAGTTTAAGGGCGAGCTGGTCGTAAGCACCGTTGAGCTCGGAGCGTATCACTCTTGGTCCGCTCATCCGAGTGTTGATTACGTTCGCGCGGACAACAATCCAGCCTTCGACCGGAGACATCAGCAGACTCTGGTAGAACTTGGGGCTGATGGATCTCTGCAAAACCCGCGGCGAAATAACATTGATGTCCTGCAGCCTGCGTTCACGGACGGCCGACCGTGCCGGAACACTACTGCAAAGAAAACCGACAAGAACTAATATGGTAAGAAGCGGCTTCATGGGCCGAGTGTGACCAGCCGAAAGGAACAAGACAAGACGAAAAGGAGAGGAAGGAAGGGAATGTGCCTGCTCTGATCAACGATTTGCGGACCGGTTTTGCAGCGACCTGAGAGCGTGGGAGGGACCTCAGCGTCCCGACTGGCGCGGGATGGATGTCGCGGCGCTAAGCCGCTCCCACATTGTTAATCGCAAGGTCGCGTCTAAGATTGCCCAAGTGGGCAGCAGTTTCGGACAGCTCTTTCGCATCACGACCTGGGGGGAATCCCACGGTGGCGGGGTCGGTGTTGTCATCGATGGCTGTCCGCCGCGCCTCGAGTTGGGCGAGGAAGATATCCAACGCGATCTCGACCGCCGTCGCCCCGGCCAAAGCGAGATTGTGACTCCGCGCACCGAAAGCGACCGTTGCCGAATCTTATCCGGTGTCTTCGAGGGCCGCACGCTCGGCACGCCCATCTCGATCCTGGTGAAAAATAAGGATGCGCGGCCCGAAGCGTACTCGGAAACGAAAACCGCATTCCGACCTTCCCACGCCGACTTCACTTACGAAGCGAAGTATGGCGTCCGAAACTGGCAGGGGGGCGGCCGCGCGTCCGCGCGAGAAACCGTGGGACGCGTTGCGGCTGGCGCGGTCGCAAAAAAGCTCTTAAGCAAACTCTCGCAGGGGCGCTTCGAAATCGTCGCCTACGTGACCCAAATTCATGAAATCGCGGCGCGAATCGATCGAAGTTCCGTTCGCGCGGAATCGGTCGAGCGCAACGCCGTTCGCTGCCCGGATGAAGCTGCCGCGGAATTGATGACGGCCTTGATCCAATCCGTGCGCAACGACGGCGATTCGGTCGGCGGCGTGATCGAATGCGTCATCCGCGGCGTCGATGCGGGCCTCGGCGAGCCTGTGTTCGACAAACTGGAAGCGGATCTCGCCAAGGCGATGCTCAGTTTGCCGGCTGCGAAGGGTTTCGAGATTGGGTCCGGCTTCGCCGCGACGCGGATGAAGGGCTCGGAACACAACGATCCCTTTGAAATGCGGAATGAACGCGTTCGGACCACCACAAATAATTCCGGCGGCGTGCAAGGCGGCATCAGCAATGGCGAAGACATCTTTTTTCGCGTCGCCTTCAAGCCCACCTCGACGATTGCGCTCGACCAAAAAACGGTCACCACTTCCGGGGAGGAAACCACGCTGACCACGCGGGGACGCCACGACCCCTGCGTCCTGCCGCGGGCCGTGCCGATCGTCGAAGCGATGGCTGCGCTGGTCCTTTGCGATCATGCTTTGCGGCAGAGAGCGATTTCGGAAAGTTAAAGCAGCCGCCGTCTTTCTTCCTTTCCGCAATCCGAAATTCAAGTGCTCTTCTTCCTCTCCGTAATCCAAAATCCGCCATCCGAAATCGCGGGGTCTGCGGTTTGGCAGACGGTTTTCCTGTCGTTCGCGGCTGTCCTGCTTCTCTTCGAGATCATCCGCGGCTGGCGGCTCGGATTAATGCGCCAGCTTATGCGGATGGTGGCGGTGGTGGCTGCTTACGCGGCAGCCTATTTCGGCGGCGACCTGCTGGTCCCGCTCCTGCGCTCGTCGTTGAAGATGCCGGATATCGTTATTTCAGCACTCGCCGGGATGATCCTGGCCGTGACGGTTTATGGGATCATTGCGAGCCTGGGGACGATTCTCTTTAAACGCACGGCGCAACAAAGCTCGGGCGTGCTCCGGTTGGTCTACGGATCATGCGGCGCCCTGATCGGCCTCTGTTTTGGAGCATTCTTTATCTGGCTTCTGTTAGTCGGTATCCGCTCGGCCGGCTCCATCGCCGACGCGCAAGTGCAGGCCCAGTCTAGTCAGCCGCACAAAATTTCCCCGGAACCGAATCTCAACGCGGACTCGCTGATGAGACTGGTCGCGCGCCTGAAAAATTCTGTCGAGCTCGGCCCAGTCGGTGACGTAGTAAAACGAACCGAGGCGATGCCGACCGGAGGGCTCCAAACTCTGAGCGAGATGGGAACGGTTTTGGCAAACCCGGAAACGGCAAGAAAGTTTCTCAATTCCCCCGGCGCCCGAGAGTTGAGCGAGCACCCCAAAATCGTGGCCCTCCGGAACGATCCGGAAATCATGGAGATGATCGCTCAAGGCCGCCTTTTCGAATTACTGCGCGATCCGCGGATCGTGGACGCCGTTAACGACCCGACCTTGACGGAGCGGGTGAAGCAATTCGATCTGAAACAAGCCTTAGAACACGCGGCGAAAAAATGAGGACCTCGCACAAAGGTCACAAAGGAACACGGCGGGATGAGTGAGAATGAGATAGCGAAGAGGATTCTTGACGCGGCATTCGTTGTGCATACGAAACTTGGTTCTGGGTTACTTGAATCGGTTTATGAAGTCGTCCTTGCGCACGAGCTGCGGAAGACTGGCGTTCTCGTTGAGCGTCAGAAGCCGATGCCGATAACCTACGATGGGATTCTCTTCGAGGAGGGTTATCGCTCTGACCTTCTCGTGGCCTCGAAGGCAATAGTAGAACTCAAGTCCGTCAGCGCTCTTTCTCCCGTTCACGCCAAGCAAGTGCTGACACAATTGCGTTTGAGCGGATTAAAGCTCGGACTTCTGATCAATTTTGGTGAAGCGCATTTAAAAAACGGAATCAAACGAATCATCAACGGACAGTTAAACGAGGAGAATTCTCCAGAGATTTCTTTGTGACCTTTGTGTTCTTTGTGTGAGGAATCCTGCTCTCGGAATGAAATATCTCACCACGATTGGTCTCGAAGTTCACGTCCAGCTCAAGACGCGTTCGAAGATGTTCTGCGCTTGTCCGGTGGAATTTGGCGCGCCGCCGAATACGCACACCTGTCCGACGTGCCTCGGGTTGCCGGGCGCGTTGCCGGGGATGAACCACGAAGCGCTGCGATTGACCGTGCTGACTGGGTTGATGCTCGAATGCGAGATCAATCCCGTCTCGAAGTTCGATCGCAAAAACTATTTCTACCCGGACATGCCGAAGAATTACCAGATCTCGCAATACGACCTGCCGTTGTGCACGAAAGGCGCAGTGCCGTTGCACGATCTCGCCTACCCGAAAGATGCGCAGAAAAATATCGCGGCTTCCGACAAGGAAGTGCCGCTCGTCCGCATCCATCTCGAAGAAGATGTCGCGAAAAGTTTTCATTTCGAAGACAGCACCGGCATCGATTTTAACCGCGCGGGCACGCCGCTCATGGAGATCGTGAGCGAGCCGGAAATCAATTCGCCTGAGGAAGCGTTCGCCTTTCTGACGGCGCTGAAGCAAATCCTGATTTATGGCGGCGTGAGCGATGCCGATATGGAAAAAGGCCAGTTGCGCTGCGACTGCAATATTTCGCTCCGGCCGGTGGGGCAGCAGGATCTTGGCGCGAAAATCGAGATCAAGAACATGAACTCGATCAGCGGAGTCCGGCGCGCTCTGGCCTACGAGGTTCGGCGGCAAACGGAGGCGCTGGAGCGCGGCGAAAAATTGGAGCAGGAAACGCGCGGGTGGAATGACGCCACCGGCAAGACCTTCCTGATGCGGACAAAAGAATTCGCGCATGATTATCGTTATTTCGCCGACCCGGACCTGGCGCCGGTGAAAACGGAAACGTTGGTCGAGGAAGCGCGGGCCCGGCTGCCGGAGCTGCCGAAAGCAAAGCGGGCCCGTTTTTTGAATCAGTACGGTGTGAGCGCATTCGACGCGGGTGTTCTGGCGGATGACCTGGCGCTGGCCAGTTTTTTCGAGACCGCGGCAAAAGGCGCGCGCAAGCCGAAAAACGTCGCCAACTGGATCCTGAACGATCTCCAAAACGCGCTTGGATCGGCGGGACGCACGATCGCTGATTGCCGGATTAGTCCCGATGCGCTCGACGAACTGGTCAACTTGATCGACGACGGCAAGATCAGCGGGAAACAGGCGAAGGAAGTGTTCGCGGAAATGTTTACGGGCGGGAAATCCGCGGCGGCCATCGTGAAGGAAAAGGGAATCGAGCAGTTGAGCGATGCCGGTGCGATCGAAGCATTCTGCGATCAGGTGATCGCGGATAACCCGAAGCCGGTAGCCGATTTCAGAGCGGGGAACGCGGCCTCGCTGAATTTTCTGAAGGGGCAGGTGATGAAGCTTTCGAGTGGAACGGCGAACCCGGCTTTAGCGGGAGAGATTTTGGAGCGAAAACTTAGAGGAGGCTCACACTAAGGACACAAAGGCCGCAAAGGAAATTTTTCCCAGACATCCTTTGCGTTCCGTTGTGACCTTTGTGTGAGAAAATTCGAGAAGTGCGAATTCTGATCGCGCCGGACAAGTTCAAAGGCTCGCTCGGCGCACGCGAAGTGGCAGAGAGCATTGCGGCTGGGCTGTGCGACGTCCTGCCGGACGCGACAATCGACATCGTTCCGATTGCCGATGGCGGGGAGGGGACGGCTGAGGTAATCCGCGCTGGTTGTGGCGGTGACTGGGTCACCTGTGAGGCCCATGATGCGCTCGGGCGCGCGATCACGGCGCGCTACGTTTGGTTGAGCGACCAGCACTTGGCGGTGATAGAAATGAGCGAAGCGGCGGGCCTGGGGCGAATTGTTCCGCATGAGCGCGACCCATTGCGCGCAAACAGTTATGGCGTCGGAGAAATGCTGCGCGATGCCGCGCAGCGCGGTGCGCGTGAAATCATCGTGGGTCTCGGCGGAAGCGCGACGAACGATGGCGGTTTCGGAATGGCGCGTGCCTTGGGTTTGCGTTTTCTCGCGGATCAGGGCGAGCTAACGAATGGACCGGCGGAACTGGTCAACCTTACACGAATCGTTCGTGGCGCCATCGGGCTTACCCCGCCTCTGCGATTGCCGCGATTCATCGCTGCAACCGATGTGAGGAACTCGTTGCTCGGAGCACACGGCGCGACGTGCACCTTTGGTCCGCAGAAAGGCGCAGCGTCCGATCAACTTCAGGTGCTCGAAAATGCTCTCGCGCAATTGGCAGAGGTCGTTGCGCGAGACCTTGGGTGCGATTTCCGGAAAGCCGCCGGGGCCGGCGCGGCCGGTGGACTGGGGTTTGGCCTGATGAGCTTTTGCGGAGCGACCATTGAGCCGGGGTTTGATCTCGTGGCCGAGATGCTCGATCTCGGAACGGCCATGCAAAGGGCTGACGTGGTAATTACAGGCGAGGGCCGCCTCGACGACCAGACGATCGAAGGGAAAGCACCAGCGGGGGTAGCGAGGCTGGCGCGAAAGCTGGGGAAGCGTGTTTATGCGTTCGTTGGCTGCGCGACGGAAGATCCGGTAGTCCTTCAGGTTTTCGACGGGGTCTATGCCCTCGCCACGCCTTCGATCACCGGGGAAGAAGCGATGGCGCGGACGGGGGACCTCCTGAGAGAGCGGGCCCGCGAATTGGCCAGGGCATTGTCTTATTCCTGCTCCTGATCTTGATCCTAATCCTGATCTTTCCCTCAACTCCTTGGATCAAGATCAAGATTAGGATCAGGAGCAGGAGCAGGAAGGAATGCGGCGAACCGTTTTCACACTTTCCCGCGGGTCGTGATATCATTCGTTAGATGGAACAGGATCCTCCCCACACGGTGACGCCGTTTGTTTTTTCCGACCCGGCGGGGAAACGCTGGCCGCGTCTTCGTCTGGCTCTTCTTATTGCGGGAATCCTGGTCTTTCTCGGCACGGTCCTTTTCGTGCAGACCCTTTTCGTTGCTCCGCAACTTAGCCTCCCTTTTTCCCTGCGACAGTTGAAGGGGCAGCTCAAGTCCCTGCAAAGGGCGAACCCCGCCGGACAACCGCCGGCGAACCTGGCGCTTTGGGAAAAATTTGCCGCGGCCCGGCTGGCCGCGAAGAAACCCCCTGGCCCCGCGCCGCCGCCGCCGGCCCATCCGCGGAAAAAATCGCAAAATAACGAAGTGCGCCTCGCTTTTTACAGCAACGGCGATCCCTATGGCTTTCGCTCGCTGGAACAGCACGCAAGCCAGATCACGCACTTATGCCCGGAATGGATGGCGATGACCAATGGGTCAGGCGCATTGGAGATCGACGCGGATGTCCGCTTGCCCAAACTCGCCGCGAGCAAAGGGATCGCGTTGATGCCGTTGCTTACCAACCTCGTCGGAGATACGTGGCAGCCCGAAGCGGTGGAAAATCTCGCGCACAGCTCGACCGAAACGCAGGACCGCTTTATCCAGAAGGTCCTGGCCATTTTGAACGACGCGAAAGCGGCCGGCGTGGCGGTCGATTGGGAGCAGGTCGATCCCGCCTACAAGAAAGACATCACCGCTTTTCTGGATCGTTTCACCGACGCGCTTCATTACGACGACAAACAGCTTTGGCTTTGCGTGCAGCCCGGCCAGGAGCTCGATTACATCGACTTCGAAGCGCTCTCCGACAATATCGATCGCTTCGTCGCGCTGCTCTTCGACGAGACTTCCGACATCGATGAGCCAGGTCCACTCGGCTCGCGGCGCTGGTTCGAGGGGTGGCTGAGCGTGCTCCTGGATGGCGCGGAGGCCAAACAGTGGATCATCGCGCTGGGCAGTTATGGATATGATTGGACGGGCGGAGCGCGGAAGGCGGAGCTGATTAGTTTTCCGGAGGCCATGAGTCGCGCGAGCTATGCCGAAGCCGCCGGGGTAACGGTGGCCGCGCCCGACTACAACGCTAATTTCTATTACAAAGACGCGGACAAGGACCACTCGGTTTGGTTCCTCGACGTGGTGACGTTTTTGAATCAACTGCGCCGAGTCCGCGACGCGCAGGCGGGAGGATTCGCGATCTATCGGCTGGGCACCGAAGATGTTTCGATTTGGGACGCACTCAATGTTCCGCGCGATTTTAAGCTCGACGACGCGTCGCGTTCTCTCCTCGAAGTCCTGAGAGGCACGGACACGATTGCTGACGTGGGCGAAGGCGAAATCGTCTCGGTCGATGAGAGCCGGTCGGACGGCGGGCGCACCCTGGCGGTGGATAAGGAGGGCTATCTCTCCGCCGCATATTCGAAGTTCCCCCAATTCCCAACGCTCTACCATCAAGGCGCCGGCGCCTCGCACCAGGTCGCTCTCACTTTCGACGATGGACCCGATCCGGAATGGACACCCGAAATCTTAGACATCCTGAAGGCAGCAAACGTGAAGGCGGCCTTCTTTCTCGTGGGATCAAACGCCGAAAAATATCCCGGACTCGTCCGGCGGATCGTGGCGGAGGGCCACGAGATCGGAAACCATACCTATTACCACCCGAATCTCGCCCTGTGCTGGCCCGAGCACGTCCGGCTGGAACTCAACGCGACGCAACTTCTGCTCGAAACAATTACCGGGCATTCGACGACGCTTTTCCGCCCGCCCTATGCCGCCGACACGAGTCCATCTCAAGTCAGCGAGCTGACTCCCCTTCAGATTGCGCAGGATCTCGGTTACTTGGTTGTGCTGGAGAACATCGATCCGCAAGATTGGGCGCAACCTGGCGCGGACATCATCCTGCAACGCATCAAGCAACAGCGCCCCGATGGCAGCATTATTTTGCTGCACGACGCCGGGGGCGACCGCGAGCAGACTGTTGAGGCTTTGCCGCGGATTCTCGATTACCTCCACGCGCGCGGCGATTCCATCGTTTCGCTCAGTACGCTGCTGGGCACGACGCGCGACGCGTTGATGCCTCCTGCTCAAACCAAGGGACGATCTCTCAACCATTTTGTGTCCGGCGCCGGATTTACGATCTTTCACGCTGCGGAGGAATTTCTTTGGGCGTTTATGATTGTCGCCACCGCGCTCGTGGTCTTGCGAACCCTGACCGTCATCTGGCTGGCCGCACGTTTCCGGCGGGGCTGGTCGGGCAATTTTGCGGAACCGATCAGCGTAGTCGTGGCTGCATACAACGAGGGAAAAGTCATCGCGGAGACCCTGCGAGCGGTCCTGGCGACGGATTATCCGGGCCGGTTGGAAGTGATCGTAATCGATGATGGCTCGCAAGATGAGACCGTCGCCGAAGTGGAAGCTGTGGCCGCGAATGATTCGCGCGTGCGTTTGCTGCGGCAGGAGAATCGAGGAAAAGCCCGCGCGCTCCAGCGCGGCCTAGCCGCGATCCGGACCGGCATCGTCGTCTTCCTCGATGCGGATACCCATTGCCAGCGCGATACGCTCCGGTACCTCGTTCAGCCTTTCGCCGATGAGAGCGTGGGTGCGGTTTCGGGTCATGCGAAAGTCGGAAATCTGCGAAGCTTCATCGCGAAATGTCAGGCGCTGGAATATACCTGCGGCTTCAACCTCGACCGCCGCGCCTACACGCGCTGGAATTGCATAACGGTTGTTCCCGGCGCGATCAGCGCGATCCGGAAATCGGCGATTGACGATGCCGGCGGCCTCAGCCTCGAAACGCTGGCGGAAGACACCGATCTAACCCTGGCTTTGCACCGACGGAAACAGCGGATCGTTTACGTGCCGGAAGCGATCGCCTGGACAGAAGCGCCGGAGACGGTGCGCACGCTCGCTCGCCAGCGTTTTCGCTGGGCCTACGGCACGCTGCAATGTCTTTGGAAACATCGCGATATGGTTTTCAACTGGAAGTATCGCGCGCTCGGCTGGTTTAGTTTGCCGAGCGTCTGGTTTTTCCAGATCATTCTCGTCGCGATCACGCCCCTGGTTGATCTTTTCCTGCTGGCCTCTCTTCCCTTTGGCACCTGGCACGCCGTGCTGCCGTTCGTGATCGCATTTCTGAGCATGGATGTGGTGCTGGCCACGCTGGCCTGCATTCTGGAACGCGAGTCCGTGCTGCGCGCCTGGCGGGTCTTGCCCATGCGATTGATCTACCGGCCGATGTTGAGCTACGTGATTTGGAAAGCAATCTTCCGCGCCGTGAAAGGCGCTTTCGTCAGTTGGGGAAAACTGGAACGAACGGCCTCGGTGCCCGTGCGCGTGTAAAGGAATGGCGAATGACGAAGGAATGACGAAACCCGATTTCCCAGACGCGCGATGCGATCAAAATTTCGTCATTCGTCATTGGTCATTCGTCATTTTGCTGCTCGCATTGTGCGCGCTTGCTGCGTGTCGAAAACCTGAGCCGCAAAACGCGCCGTCTGATCCGAACGCTTCGGTCGAAGTCGTGCTTCCGGAACACGGCGTCTACACCGGTGCCTTTATGGATTTCGGTGACGCGGAAGACGAAGTCAGCCTTGAGACGATCGAGGAATTCGAGGGCCTGGTGGGCAAACATCAGGCGATCGTCGCCTCCTCCAGCTATTGGGGTGAACAAGATTTTCCGGCCCGGAACTTGAACGTGATCTGGCGGCATGGTGCGTTACCCCTGGTTTTTTGGTCGCCCTGGGATCGCCCTTACGAGCAAGGTCATGGTCCCGATCAGTTTAGTCTCAAGGCCATCCTCGAGGGGAAATGGGACGCTTATATCGACCAATGGGGAGACGGCGCGCGCGAATTTGGAAAGCCCATGATCGTTTCGTTCGCGAATGAAATGAATGGCGACTGGTTCCCGTGGTCGGGCTGGTTCTATGGCGCGAACAAATTAGCCGGCGGGGCGCCGGACAAGTGGGAGGGACCGGAGCACTTCAAGAAGGCGTATCGTTACGTCGTCGATCGCGTCCGAGCGCGCGGCGCCGCAAACATCAAGTGGATGTTTCACACCAATAATTATTCCTATCCGCTCGATACCTGGAATTTTGCGGCGGCTTACTACCCGGGACGCGATTACGTCGATTGGCTCGGGTTGAGTGTTTACGGGCAGCAGTTCAAGGATGAGCCCTGGGCGAGCATTCCACCTTTGGTCGACTGGCCTTACGAAGAAATGGCGCGGCTTGATCCGACGACACCGATCATGATTGCCGAATGGGCGACCGGCGAGTTTCCGCGTTCCGGCAACAAAGGCGCGTGGATTCAGGAGGGCCTCGATCTTTTTCGGACGCGCTATCCTCGCGTCAAGGCGGCAGTTTATTGGCACGAGCGCTGGCAGAATCCGGATCAGACCTACAGCAACCTGCGGGTCAATTCATCAGTCGAATCGCTCAACGCATATCGGAATGGCGTCGCGCATCCCGACTGGCTGGGGGATTTGATTCTGCGGCCGGTAAAGGGTAATTCGCCACCAAAATAGAGCGTTCTTTCCCTTTTTTTTCCTGCTCCTGATCATGATCGTGCTCCTGATCTTTTGTTAGGCATTTTGCCGCAGGATCAGGATCAAGATTAGGATCAAGAGCAGGAACGGATCACTCCGCGCGCAACGCGATCATCGGATCGACGCGACTGGCCCGGCGGGCCGGGATCCAGCAAGCCAGGAGCGCCACCGTGCCGAGCAGGAAGGTCACTCCCACAAATGTCACCGGATCGACGGCATCCACTCCGTAGAGCACGCTTTTCAAGAGACGCGTTGCCCCAAAGGCGATGGCGAGCCCAATGACGGATCCGATAAGAGCGAGCATCATCCCCTGCCGCAGAATCAGACTGCGGACGTTTCCAGTCTGCGCGCCGAGGGCCATGCGCAGCCCGATCTCACGCGTCCGGCCCGCGACCACGTACGACATCACGCCGTAAATGCCGACAGCCGCCAGGACCAGCGCAAGCACCCCGAAACTGCCGAGCGCTCCCGCTGCGATCTTCGCCGGGAAGAGCGGGATCTTCATGTGGTCCTTAAGTGTCTTCATCCCGTAAAGAGGCAGCGTCGCATCGAGGTTCCGCATCTCGCGCTGCATTGCCGCCAAAACTGTTTTCGGATCGCCTTTCGTTCGCGCGACCATTGACACGGCGGTGCTGTAGTCGCGCAGTTGCGGCCGGAACAGCGCGGCCTTCGGTTCTTCACCCAAACTGTTGTATTTGCCGTCGCCGCAGACGCCGATGATTTCCCAGAACGGTTTGTCCGCCCCGCTGAAATTGAACCGTTTTCCGATCGGGTCCTGGCCCGGGAAAAACTTTTTCGCGAAGGTCTCGTTCACGATCGCGACCCGATGTTCCACCTTTTCTTCCTGGTCGGTGAAATCACGGCCGCGAAGTGAGATCCCCATGGTTCGGAAGTAATCGGGGCTAACCGAGCTGGGAATAGCGAGCGGAAGCTGGCTGGCGGGCGTGGGCGGTTGTCCCTCGAGGTAAATGGTCGCGCTGTTGTAATTGAGACTGAGCGGGATGTTGTCCACCAGGGCGGCGGCCTCGATTCCGGGGAGAGCCCGGATCCGCTCCATTGCCTGTTTCTGCAAGGCGCGCCCTTTCGTTTCATCGTAACCCTGCAACCCGACATCGAACGAAAACGCGACGGCGTTCTCCGGATTGAATCCGGGCCGCATCCGTTGCGCTTCCTGCAAACTTCGCACGATCAGGCCAGCGCTGATGAGGAGCACAAGCGAGAGCGTGACCTGGGCGACGACCAGGCTATTGCGCAAACGGGACCGGCGGAACCCAGCCATCGAAGTTTCGTCTTTCAACGCCGGAACCAGCTCGGGCTTCGATGATTGCAGCGCCGGAATCAGGCTGAAAAGCATTCCGGTCAGGACCGACAGACCGAGGGTGAAGGAAAGCACGCGCCAATCGATCCGCAGATCGAAGACGAGCGCGATGTCGATGGGAAAATCGACCCGCTGCACGATCCGATTGATCGCGGCTGCGATCAGCACGCCGAAAATACCACCGGCCAGCGAAAGCATGACGCTCTCGGTCATCAATTGTCGGATGAGCCGGCGCCGGCTTGCCCCGACCGCGAGGCGGATTGCGATTTCCTTGCGCCGTTCCGTGGCGCGCGCGAGGAGCAAATTGGCCAGGTTTACACAGGCCAGGAGGAGGACGAGGAAACCGACCGCTCCGAGAACGGCGGTGAAGGCGAAAACACCGTTCCGGATGTCGGGAATGAACAGGCCCGGCGGAATCAGTTCGATGCCGCGGCCCGCGTTCTCCGTCGGGTATTCCTTCCCCATCTCGAAGCGTCAGCGTGCGCAGGGATGCTTCCGCCTGCGCCTTGGTGATGCCCGGCTTGAGGCGTCCGACGACGAAAATATTGTCGTTGGCGCGACTTTCGAGCGAGTTGTTGCCCGGTTCGATCACCGGCCCCATCATCATGCGGCGTCCAGAATTCGGGCGCATAGGCGACATCGGTGCCGATGAAACCTTTCCGCGCGACGCCGATCACCGTGAACGGCACGTTGTTCACCAGGACGGTGCGGCCGACGATCGCGGGGTCGGAAGCGAAACGTTTCTGCCAGCAACCGTAACTCAGCACGACGACCGGGTGCGATTTCGGGGTTTGATCTTCCTCCGGGAGAAAGCCGCGACCGAGAAGGGGCGGAACGCCGAGGACATCGAAGTAATTGGCGGAGGCCATGGTGCCCCAGACGCGCTCGTTGTTGCCGTTGTGGCTCAGGCTGGCGACGGTGATGCGATAGGCGATCAATCCGGAGAAGACCTGGTTGCGATCGCGGTAATCCTTGTAGTTGAGATAAGACTGGAGGGTGTAGTCGGCGCCGTTATGGAGCGTGCCGTAAAGTTCCTGGAGCTCGGAAGCGTTCCGAACGGGCAGGGGACGGAACGCGACGGTATCGACGAGGCTAAAGATCGCGGTGTTGGCGCCGATGCCGAGCGCCATCGAGATGATGGCGAGAAAAGTAAAGCCGGGACGCTTGAGAAGCTGGCGCGAGCCGTAGCGAAGATCCTGGAAAAGCGTCTGCATATTCGCGGTTTCCCAGATGAGATGCGCGCCGCATGCAATTTGGATTCAAAAAATGTGGGAGGGGCCTTAGCGCCCCGACTCGGTCGTTCGCGAATGCTGGTCGTCGGGACGCAAGGCCCCTCCCACATTAAGAAGCATCTACTTCGCGGACTTCTCAGCCGGCAACGGTTGCTGCCAATCGACCACCAGCTTCCACGCTCCGACGGCGTCAGTCTGCCAGATCTGAAAGAAATGACCCGACTCCGTGTTCCCGTCGCGACGGAGGGAATATTTTCCGTAGCTGTAGGCGAGATCGGCCGAGGAACTCATGTCACCTCCCAACTGTTCGAAGGACATCTTGCCCGCCTTCGCGCTCAACAAAGCGCCCGCGGCATCCTTCCCCACTGCTGGAAAACTGCCTTCGCGGTAAATGCGTATTTCTTCAGCGGCGACTTCTAAGGTCGCCTCGGCTGAGTTAGTTTTCGCGGCCTCGATAAATTTTCTGTGGGCCTCCGGGAACGCAGCGCCTTGCTGCGGCCCTCGCCGCTCTTGATTCTGCGGGCCCTCGTCGGGAACAACCGTGCGGAGCGTCTCGGGTTTGCCGGTTGGCTCCGGGTTTTCGATTCCGCAATCGAGCGCCACCTTCCACGACGCCGTCCTTCTGTTTTTTCCAAATGGAAACGAACTGTCCGTAACCGAGGAATTTCTCCTCCTTCTTGTTCGCTCGCCACTTCGCCGGGCCGGTGGTGTATCCGAAATCGGCGCTGCGCGCGATCGCGGCGAATGTCGGCTCCCAGATGAGATCGAAACCGGTTTCAGGCCGCTTTCCCCAGGCCTCCTTGCCATTGACGGGCCCCGGCCGAAAAACGATGCCGTCGTCGGCCAGAAAAGCGAGGAACGCGGCGCGCGTTCCTTTCTCCTGGCCCGTCTGGTAGAATTTCCTCTCCGACTCGACCATGGCGCGGGCCGCTTCAGTCCAGGCCTCGGGCGCGGCGGCGCGAACGGCCAGAGGGCCGGCCAGAAGACAAAGCAGGAGTGCGAGCGAGCGTGGGCGGAGTTGCATGCCCCAATCTGGCATTCGAATCGCCGATTTCAGGCAACCAAATGTGAAGGCTTTTCTTTTGCAGGCAGTTCGACTAGAACGCTCTCGTGGAATTGGAAGAAGGAGCAGCGTGGCTGGAATCGCCCGGCCGGGAGCGCGTTGTCATTCGCGGGAACTGCTCGTTAGGTCGTTCGCCCAAGAGCGCAGTCGTCCTGGATTCGCCGAAGGTTTCGCGCCGCCACGCCATCATCAATCTGCAAAATGTCGGCGAGTTCTGGCTGATCGATCTGGGCAGCAGCAACGGAACTTTCCTGAACAAGCGGCGCGTCCACCAGCCGGTCCGGCTTTGCGACATGGACCAGATCACCGTCGGCGACACGGCGTTCACCTTTCGGCAGCCCGAGGAGATTTCCGCCGAGCTGCGCACGACCATGGCCCAGCAGACCATTCGCGAGACGGCGAACATTCCTGTCTGGCTTCTGGTGGCCGACATCGAAAATTTCACGCCGCTGAGCCGGAGCATGGTGAGCGACAAGCTGGCCACGCTGGTCGGCAGCTGGGTCGCTGCCTGCAAGGAGATCGTCGAAGAACATCACGGCGAGATCGACAAGTATCTCGGGCGACGGTTTTCTGGCCTACTGGCACGATGATGAGAAAGGCGCGGAGAACGTCGCGGCCGGCTTGCAGAAACTAAAGCAGCTGCAAAGAAACGAGCCGCGCTTCCGGCTCGTCCTGCATCTACGGGCTGGTCTCGAGCGGCGGGATGCGGTCGATGGGCGAGGAGAGCCTCATCGGCAAGGAAGTCATCTTCGTTTTCCGGATGGAAAAACTGGCCGGCTCGTTAGGTATTCTCCTCATGGCGAGCGAACCGGCCAAGGCGAAGCTGGAA
The DNA here is from genome assembly GCA_963850015.1 of uncultured Verrucomicrobiae bacterium. Taxonomy (GTDB): domain Bacteria; phylum Verrucomicrobiota; class Verrucomicrobiia; order Chthoniobacterales; family UBA10450; genus AV80. The sequence continues at coordinate 1,848,324 of CAWKJF010000002.1, read as the reverse complement.
CCCAAATGAAATGCGAGCCCGCCGGCAGCCCACCAGCTCAAGGGCTTCGAAGGCGAGTTCCAGTTCTTTAAGTGCTGAGCTGTAGCGGCGGCTATGACCGCCGAGGCCACGCTGCTCAGAAATCGTTTCGACGGTCATAGACCGCCGCTACAGCTTCACGCAGCCTCGCGCGTTTACTTCGCGCGATGATAAACGACCCCGTTCGGGTCGTTGATCCTGGTCAGCTCGTCGCCCTTGAGTTTGTAGACGGAAGTTTCGGCGATAGGCGCGCCAAAGCCTTCGATCACGGGGTTGGGAATTGTTTTCGGCGCCCAATCCGCCAGTTGACCCGGGCTCCACTGGATGGTGAGGCTGGTCCCTTGTTCGGCGCAATCGACCGAACTGTAGGTCCATCTCCGCTGCAACTCATAGATGGAGGCATAGAATGGCTTGTCCGGTGAGGAAGCGTTGGTGGTGTCGAGTGTCTTGGTCGCTTTCCCGTCCTTGATGATCATGGTGAACGTCCGGCTGATCATCTGCTGACCCTGAGGGTTGACCTTGGATTGCGTGGCGAGCCAGGTGCCATCGAACGGCCGCTTCGCTTGCCGGGCCGTGTTAGGTGATTGTCTGGTCGTTTGGTTCGACGCGGCTGCTGCGGGGGAGCCGGTCTGCTCTGGCTTGGCCGCATGATCCAGGATTCCCCGGACGATACCCTCGATCTGGGCCGGCAGCGACGGCGCGGCCGCCGCTAAGAGAAAAAGGGGAAGTAGGTATTTGATTGTCTGTTTTCATAATTTTGGAATTAACCGCCGCCGAAATCGTTCAGAGGGACAACAACATCCTGTGACGCATTTGCAGGGGGCTGTTCGGGCTCGTCGGTTCCTCCTTTCGTTCGGTCAGGCATTGGACGGCTCCGTTACCTTTGGGGCCTCGATCACCTGCCTGGCTGCCTCCGGCCATTCCCTTGACGCGCTCGAGCGTGATCGTTCCCAGGTCAGACAAACTGACCGGCTTTGACCTCGACCTCCCTTTCAACGGGAGTGTAACCGTCGAGAGAAATACGAAGCGGATATTTGCCGGCGCGGATTCCCTTGAAGGTGATGGGACTCTTGCCGGCATCCATCCCACCCGAGCGTGACGGTCGCGCGAGAGGGCGATGTATTCACCATCACGCCGCCCAATGCGTTTGCGCCGCTCTCTTCGGTCTTGGCTACCGCCGCCGGCTGCGGTGGGCGCCGGCTGGGCTGGCTTGCGAAAGCCAAAAGACCAGACCGCGACCCCGCCGACGAAGATCACCGCCGCCGCCCGCCCCGATCAAGCAGTTTCGGTTCGATTTCAGCGCCATGACGGAGGCGAGAAGTCCGCCGCCCGCCTTCGTTTCGCCTCGAGTGCCTGCCGGGCCCGGACCGTCTTGGGTGAAGCGATCTCCAGCTTTTGCGCAATCTCCGCGAACGATTGCGGACGCCGCGCCGGATCTTTGGCCAAGACAGGAGGCCACGACCCTTTCCCAGGTCTCGTCGATCGGCTCGCCCTCGATCTCGAGCTCTTTGCGGCGCAGCCGTCATCGACGGCGGAATTTTTTCCCGAATCTGCCGATCGACGTTGCCCGAGGAAAAGGGCGGCTTGCTGGTGAGCGAGTTCGTAAACAGTCGCGCCGAATGAATAGATGTCGTCGAGGTGACTGCCGCGTTCGCCATCGAGTTGCTGCGGGCTCATGAAAACCAGGGTGCCGCTCCGGCCCTGCTCCATCGTGAGCATGCTGACCGAATCGCTCAAACTGCGCGAAATGCCGAAGTCGGAAACCTTGAGTTCGCCGCGCGTATTCACCATCAGGTTCGCCGGCTTCAGGTCCCGGTGAATGATGCGGGCGTGGGTGTGGGCGTAATCGAGCGCATCGCAGAGCTGGCTCGTCCATTCGTTCAGGTCGTGTGGCTCAAAGACCTTGTGCGGCTTGTCCGCGCGCAAATTAGAGAGCGTATCGCCATCGACGTATTCCATCGAGATGCAGCCTGATTGCTCGCTGTGCACGAAATCGTAAATGCGAACGATGTTTTTGTGGGTCAGGTCGAGGCTGCGCCGGGTCTCGCGCTTCATGTCGCCCAGGACCGCGCGGTCGTGCACGATGAGCTCGGGCAGAAATTTGAGGGCGACATTGCGCTCGAGCTCGTCATCGCGCGCCAGCCAGACAACGCCCATGCCGCCCCGGCCGAGGGTCTTGATCAGGGTGTAACGATTGAAGACTTTTTGCCCGTTGGCAAAGTCTCGCGTTGTCGCATCCTCGCCACTCATTGTCCGTTAGGTTAGCGGAACAAGGAATCTCATAAAGCACAAAATCAAAGGCCGCCGGGCTCCTCACAGTGCTCTGCTAAAATCACGCTGCGCTCAATTAGGCTTGTGCCTATTAATGCCTGCCGCATAAAACGGGACCGGCGGCCACAATGCCCCACCAATTTCCAGACGAATTGTCTCAGAGTCCACTTCGCGCAGAAGTGAGGCTATCAGTGTTGCCCCCGCGACCCACCCGGCTTCGGCTCTTCGCCGACTGCCTAACTCGCAACTCCATTATGAAATCAATAACCTCTTGGCCGCGGATTGCCGCCGTTAGTCTCTTGTTCGGAGCCCTGGTGGCCGGCATCATGGCCCTCACCTCTACCAGGAGCGCCATTGGCTCACCGGACAACTCAATCATACCAGCGCCTCTCGGCGTGATCGAGACGGACGGAACGCTCGATACGACATTCAATGCTGGCACGATTACTAACGGTCTCGTCCTTGCGTCGACTTACCAGAGCGACGGGAAGCTGCTCATCGCCGGTCAATTCACTCAAGTCCACGGAGTCATTCGTGCTCGGCATCGCGCGCCTGAATATTGATGGCACACTCGATACCTCATTCGATCCGGGGACCGGATCGGATTTGGGCGCGGGCGGAGTGCTCGTCCAACCGGATGGGAAGATCCTGATCTGGGAGTTCTTTCACATTTTTAACGGTGACGGCAAGATTTGGCGTCGCTGGTGCGGCTGAACAGCGACGGCTCGACGGATTCGAGTTTCGATGTCGGTCACAAGCTTGGCAGCAACAACTTGTTCAATGTCGCCGGGGTGTTTGCTGTTGTTCTTCAAGCAGATGGCAAAATTGTGGTGGCAGGCCAATTCGACTTCGTTATCACCCCCACGGGGAATGTGAACCGCTCGCGCGTGGCCCGGTTTAATAGCGATGGGACATTTGATCCGACTTTTGATCCGGGCGCGGGGGCCGCCTCAAGTCAGGGGGAGTGAGAGCAATTTCATTTTTCATGCGGCGGCTCAGAACATTGGGCCTAACGCGGGGAAAATCATTATCCAGGGTTCGTTCGATGCTTTCGATAATACTCCTGCTTTGGGGATGGCGCGATTGAACACGAATGGAAGTCGCGACAATACATTTAACGCGGGAACCGCGTCGGGCGGCTTTCAAACTGTTTTCCGGATGCTCGTCCAATCGGACGACCGGCCAGTTGTCGTTGGAGCGTTCGACTCATTCAATGGCACTGCGCGCAGTAACATCGTTCGGTTGAATACCGATGGAAGCGTTGATAACGGGTTTAGCACGGAGGCATTCAATTGGTATGGGAACGCCGCGATTAATTTTGGAGCGGCCCTGCAGCCGGACGGCAAGATCCTTGTCGCGGGCAATTTTCATTCGTTAGGTGCTGTGACCACAAATAATGTGGTCCGGCTTAACACCGACGGCACCCGGGATGCCACCTTTAGCGCTACGGGCACCGGCCCGGCCGCGGAGCAGGTCAGCACCGTAGCCCTCCGGCCGAGCGACGGAAAGATTTTTGTCGGTGGCAATTTTTCGACCTTCGGAGGTCAGGTTCGCGGCAACGTCGCGCTGGCCAATACCGATGGCACGGTCGATAACACTTTCGCCGGTCTCGGCGGCGCCACGGACTTCAATCCCAATATCTGGAACATGGTCGTGCAGCCCGATGGAAAGACTCCTCATGACGGGCTACTTCAACTTGGTCAATGGAACCTCGCGCTACTGTGTGGTGCGGATCAACCCGGACGCGACCGTTGATTCATCGTTCCAGGTTGACACGGGCCGATCGACTCGGGCGCTCCTTCTTCAGCCGGACGGTAAGGTGGTGATTGGAGGAGATTTCGGTCAGGTGAACGGCGTGCCCCGGAACCGAATTGCCCGGGTTAACGCCAACGGAACGCTCGACCTTACGTTCGATCCCGGCATTGGGCCGAATCGTGTCGTTCGCGCGCTGGCGCAGGATTCGGCGGGAAATATTTATGCCGGTGGCGACTTCAGCACCGTCAGCGGGGTCGCGCATAGAGGCATAGTAAAACTGACGCCCACGGGCGCGATTGATCCTGCTTTTAATCCGGCTGGTGGAGGAGCCAGTTCTTGCGTTAATGCGATCACCCCAGCGGACAGTGCTGGTCACATCGTCATTGGCGGAAGTTTTTCCAACTACAATGGAACCACGGCGCGTAGCATCGCGCGGATCGATGCCACGACGGGAGCAATCGATCCAACTTTCCAGACTGGGAGTGGTTTCGGCGGGACAGTCAATGCGTTGCAGGTGGCGCCCGATGGAAAGTATTACGCTGGAGGCAGCTTTGGCACTTTCAATAACATTGCCCGACGTGCTGTCGCCCGGCTGAACAACAATGGGACATTGGATGTGGGTTTTGCCGGTCCGGCACTTCCGTTCTCGGTGTCAATCAATTCGCTCGCGTTACAAAATGGGAAAGTTTACGCCGGCGGAGGTGATCTTGAGGGAGTCCCCCAAGGCGTCTTGATTAAATTGACCAGCAGCGGGGCCTCGGACGGGAGTTTTAATACCGGAGCAGGGATTGATGTTTTCCCCCAATTTGGCTACGGACAGTTCATCGCCAGAGTTTCCGCACTGGCCATTCAAGCGGACGGCAGACTTCTCGTTGGGGGAATTTTCAATCGATACAACGCTGTTCCACGCACTTGTCTCGCTCGCCTAACCGGACCGCTGACGCCGCCTCCGCCTAGCCCCACTCCTACTCCCCCTACGCCGACTCCAACCCCGTCTGCGACACCCAGCTCAACTCCGACACCCAGCGCAAATCCCACCCCAACTCCGACACCAAGTCCGATTCCAGGGGCACAGCCCACCAACCTCTCGACCCGGATGCGAGTCCAGACCGGTGACAATGTGGGCATTGGCGGATTTATCATCACGGGCACCGCTCCCAAGCAGGTGCTGCTTCGGGCCCTTGGACCTTCGATAACAGGTCTTACCGGTGTCCTGGCTGATCCGGTCATCGAGCTCCATGGCCCGGCCGGATTCACCACGGTTATTAACAACAACTGGCAGGATGATCCGGCGCAGACGGTGTTAATCCAGGCCACTGGCCTCGCGCCGACCAATAATCTCGAGTCAGCGATTCATGCGACCCTTAACCCGGGAGCGTATACCGGGGTGGTGCGAGGCAGTGGTAACACCTCCGGGATCGGATTGGTGGAAGTGTACGACCTCCGTCCGGCGGTTCCGTCGAAGCTGGGCAATATCAGCACCCGGGCTCTGGTCGGAACGGGGAACGACATCGTGATCGCGGGCTTCATTCTGGGCAACAGCAGTGGTGGAACCAGAATTGTGGCCCGTGGCATTGGCGGGAGCCTGACTCTCTTTGGAGTGCCTAATGCACTGGCCAATCCGACGCTGGAGCTGCGCAACAGCAGCGGAGCGCTCCTGGCCGCGAATGACAACTGGGAGGATGACCTAGCTCAAGCGGCGGAACTGACCGCCGCGGGTCTCGCGCCAACAAACGCATCGGAGTCTGGCATAGCGATAATCCTGGGGCCTGGCCAGTACACCGCGTTGCTCGCGGGACAGGGCAACACGACTGGCATCGGCCTAGTCGAAGTCTACGACCGCGGGCCATAACGTAGGGGAGCGGGCGTCCGCTCGGGCTTCGCTGGATGCAATGGTATTTCCGGCGCCTCCTGGGAACGCCTTTGATTAAGGGGAATCCACACAGAAAAAGCCCGAAAATGAAAAAAAAGCCCGCTTCACAAGCCGCCTTCTTTAACCCGCGTCTCATCCTGAGCTTTGTTTTAGGCACGGCCGGCGTCTTTCTGACCTTGCTCGGCCACGGAGCGTCCTCGCGCCCGGTCGCCCACGCAATGACTTCGGTGCCCGATCTCGCCGGACCGGTGGTCGAGGAGACTGAACAACTGTCGCCGGCGGACAGCAACGGTCGGTTTGTTCAACTCATGGAGTTTGCCGAACCAGGAGTACTGCAGCGGCAGGGACATACGTCCGGAGAGCGCTTCAAGGCAGACACGCCGCCAGCGCGGGCTGCCCTCGAGCAGTTGAGGGCGGAACACGCCGTTCATGTCCAGGCCATCGCCAACGCGATCGGCCGTCAGCCGGAAGTGACCCATCACTTCATGATGACCCACAGTGGTGTCGCCACTCGCCTGACCCCCGAGGAAGCGCAGATCGTTCGCATGATGCCAGGTGTGGTTTCGATCAAGCGCGAACGGGTCTACCAGATGAACACTTTTCGGAGCCCGTTTTTTATCGGCGCCGACAAAATCTGGGATGGCACGGCGGTGCCGGGCGGCATCGGCACCCGGGGCCAGACTATGGTTATCGCAGTCCTCGACGGGGGTAATATCGCGACGCATCCCTCGTTTATTAACGACCCGTCGTGTGGCCACAGCGCAGCCTCGCCGAAGTTGATCAGCCGGTTGGACTGTGCCACCACCGATGGAACCGGCCTTTGCAATGGTCCCAATCCAGACGACCCCGACGGCCATGGATCTCATACCGCCAGCACCGCGGGCGGTAATGTTGTACCTGCGAGTGCGGTTCCGCCACCCGCTTCCCAAATTCAGGGTGTCGCTCCATGCGCCAATCTCCGAATCTACAAAGTCTGCCCGACTAGCGGCTGTCCCTCCGCCCAAATCCAGGCCGGCATGAATAGCGTGCTGCTACATGGCGATGTGGACGCGATGAATTTCTCCATTTCGGGCGGAACCAACCCTTGGAATGATAACGACCGGAGGAAGCTTGATTTGGTCAACGCGAATATCGTGGTCGCCGCATCCGCCGGCAACACGGGCGGCTTCGTTCCCAATCCTGTCGGCCAAGTAAACCACCGTGGTCCTTGGATCATGACGGTGGCCGCCTCTACTAAAGACGGAGAAGGTCCCGGTGACATCCTGGCGAACTTCAGCCTCCGTGGACCAATCTCGGGATCCCTGCAGAATCTGACCAAGCCAGACGTCACTGGACCGGGAGTAAACATCTATGCCGCGTTTATCTCGGACTATGGCACAATCAGCGGCACGTCCATGTCCAGCCCGCACCTAGCGGGTAGTGCAGCGCTGGTGCGAGCAGTGCACCCGACCTGGCTCGCCTCGGAAGTGAAATCGGCCCTCATGATGACCTCCTTCAACGGCGGCTTCAAGGAGAACGGAACAACGCCTTGGGATCCGGATGATGTTGGCGCTGGCCGGGTAGACCTGACTCAGGCAGCCAAAGCCGGGTTAGTAATGAATGAGACCTTTGCGAATTACCTGGCTGCCAATCCCGCCACCGGCGGCGATCCCAGGACGCTGAATCTTCCGTCCCTTCGGGACATGTTTTGCACACCTAGCTGCGTCTGGGTGCGCACGGTGCGCAATACCAAGACCGTGCCGACAAGCTGGACCGCCACCGGATCGTCCATCGTGCCCGGCAATTTTACGGTCAGCGTCGTCCCACCGGCCTTCAGCTTTACCGGCAACGTTGCCGAGGCACAGGTGCTCACCATCACGGCGACGCCGCTCGTGCCTCTGCTCGGGCCGGTGGCTTTCGGTCAAGTCTTGCTGACCGAGACAGGCGCCGTTTCATCTAATGAGCGCATTACCGTGGCGATCAAAGGCCAGCCCGAGTCCTTCACGCCGACTCCGACTCCACCTGGGACTCCGAGTCCGACCGCCAGTCCCACTCCAACTGCGAGTCCAACTCCGACACCGACACCGACAGCCACACCGACACCTAGTCCACCTCCAGGGGCACAGGCCGTTAACCTCTCGACCCGGATGCGAGTGCAGACCGGCGACAATGTGGGCATTGGCGGATTTATCATCACGGGCACCGCTCCCAAGCAGGTGCTGCTTCGGACCATTGGACCTTCGATCACAGGTCTTTCCGGTGTCCTAGCCGATCCGGTCCTCGAGCTCCATGGCCCGGGTGGATTCGCTACGGTAGCTAACAACAACTGGCAGGATGATCCGGCGCAAACGGTGTTAATCCAGGCCACTGGCCTCGCGCCGAGCAATAATCTCGAATCGGCGATTCATGCGACCTTGAACCCTGGAGCGTATACCGGGGTGGTGCGAGGCAATGGTGGCACGTCCGGGATCGGGTTGATTGAAGTTTACGATCTCAGTCAGACGGTTCTGGCGAAGTTGGGCAATATCAGCACGCGAGCTCTTGTCGGAACGGGGAACGACCTTGTGATCGCGGGCTTCATCCTGGGCAACAACAGTGGGGGAACCCGAATTGTGCTACGTGGCCTTGGGGGGAGCCTGACTCTCTTCGGAGTGCCTAATGCCCTGGCGAACCCGAACCTGGAGTTGCGCAACAGCAGTGGAGCGCTCCTGGCCTCGAACGACGATTGGGAGAGTGATCCGGCACAAGCGGCGGAACTGACGGCGGCGGGCCTTGCCCCAACAAACGCATCGGAGTCCGGCATAGCGATAACGCTGGGGCCTGGTCAATACACGGCGTTGCTTGCCGGAGAAGGCAACAGCACTGGCGTTGGCATTATCGAGGTTTACGACCGCGGGGCGCCGTAGTGTGCGAAGCTAGACTTCAAGAGTCACAAAAGATCCTGGAGGGAATTCGAATGGATCATAGGGCGGGTCTGCACCTGCGGGAGACTAGTCCACCTCCAGCCGCACGATCTTCGGATGTAGTGGATGCGCCGGAATATGGGCCGGCCTTTTTAGGCTTGCCTTGTCAATACCGGGAACATAAAACGGAACCGGCGGCGCCCCATGCCCCACTCGATTTCCAGTATCGTCTCAGAGTCCACTTCGCGCAGAAGTGAGACTATCGGTACTGCCTCCCGGGACCAACCCGGCTTTCGGCCTTCGCCGACTGCCTAACTCGCAACACTCCATATGAAATCAATAACATCCTGGTCGCGGATTGCCGCCGTGAGTCTTTTGTTCGCGGCCCTGGCGGCCTGCATTCTCGCATTTACCATGACGCGGAGCGCCATCGGCTCACCGCACAACTCAATCATACCAGCGCCACTCGGCGTGATCGAGACGGATGGCACACTCGATTCGTCCTTGAACCCAGGAAAAATTACGAACGGCCAAGTTACGGCGTCGGCCTTGCAGGCTGATGGCAAACTCATCATCGCCGGACAATTCTCGGAGGTGCATGGCGTCAACCGGCCCAATATTGCGCGGCTCAATCTGGACGGCACCCTCGATGTGTCGTTCGTTCCAGGCTATATTTCGAGTTTCACCTCAGCGATGAGCCTTCAGACGGACGGCAAAATTGTTCTCGCCGGGAGTTTTGAAACCGTTAGCGGAGTTTTTCGGACCATGGTGACCGACTCAATAGCGACGGTTCGCTCGACCCTGGCTTCGATCCGGGTTCCGTCATCTCGTTCGATGGAAACGAGGGCTTCAGCGGCCACGTTAATACTTTTGTCCTTCAACCTGATGGCAAGCTGGTCGTTTTCGGCCAGTTTTTCTTCATCATCACCGGACCGGGCACGAACGTGCCGCGCTCCTGCGTCGCCCGGTTCAATAGCGATGGAACGTTCGATCCTTCGTACAATCCGGGCGCGGGCGCAGTGTACAGCGCCGGCACAGTCGCCACCTCCGTCTATCATGCCGTGCGCCAAAACCTGGGGGCCAACGCGGGCAAGATCGTCATCTCGGGGATCTTCGACAGTTTTGACGGTCATCCCGTCCCCGGCCTCGCCCGGATGAACGCCGACGGCAGTTTCGACGCCACCTTTACTCCGGGCTCAGCGGCAGATAATGGGGGTATCCCCGATCTTTTTGTCCAAGCGGACGATCAGATCCTTGTCTTTGGCTACTTCGACTCATTCAGCGGCGTCGAGCGCCACAGTATCGTGCGTTTGAACGCCACCACGGGAATCGTCGATAGCGGATTTAGCACGGAGGAGTTTGAGTGGTATGGCTACGACGCGCAGATTTGGGGCCTGACGCAACAGCCAGATGGCAAATTAATCGCGATAGGGGATTTTCATTCGGCAGGTGCCGCGACCGCAAACAATGTGGCCCGGCTTGAAACCAATGGCGACCTCGACCCAAGCTTCAGCGGGACCGGGGCCGGGCCATCCGCTGAGCAGATATTCACGGCACTCGTTCGGCCGAGTGATGGCAAAATTTTTCTCGGGGGCGATTTTTCGACCTTCGGCGGCCAGGTCCGTCACAACATGGCGTGGGCCAATCCCGATGGGTCCGCGGACAACAGCTTCGCCGGTCTGGGCGGAGCGACGGAGCATGGGCCCAATATCTGGACCCTGGCCACCCAGACGGATGGCAAGGTTATTATGACCGGCGTTTTCACCTCCCACAATGGAGTACCGCATGACAACGTCCTTCGCCTAAACCCCGATGGCACGGTTGACTCGTCTTTCGACGTGCACACCGACCGATCGACTCGCGCGTTGCTCATTCAGCCGGATGGGAAGATCCTGATCGCCGGATATTTTGGGGAAGTGAACGGCGTGCCCATGGCGCGAATTGCCCGGCTTAACTCCGACGGAACGCTCGATCCCTCTTTTAATCCGGGGACCGGACCGGACAAGTATTATATCCGTACGCTCACGCTGGATTCGGCAGGAAACATTTATGTCGCGGGAGAGTTCTCCGCGTTCAACGGGATACCGCGAGTAGGTATAGTAAAACTAACCCCAAACGGCGCGGTTGATCCTGTTTTTGATCCGGGCAGCGGTGTCCAGCCAATCTTCATTTGGTCGATCACACCACCGGACAGTAATGGTAAGATTGTCATCGGCGGAACTTTCACCACTTATAACGGCACGAATGCTCGCAGGATTGCACGACTCGATACGACGACCGGCGCGATCGATCCGACCTTTAACGCCGGCGGCACGGGTTTCAACAGTGGCACTATCTATGCCTTGCGCCAGGCCCCGGACGGAAAATATTACGCGGGGGGAAGCTCCTTCAGCTCCTACAATGGCGTCGCGCGACGAGGGGTTGTTCGCCTCAATAACAACGGATCAGTCGACTTCACGTTTTCCGCGCCGGCCCTTGTCGCGGGAGACACTGTGTATGCCCTCGCGCTGCAAAATGGAAAGGTCTATGCAGGTGGAACGAAGTCCTCGCAATCTGGTCTCTTCGTCCGCTTAACAGATAGCGGGGCGTTGGATTCGAGTTTGGTTACCGGAACCGGGTTCGAAATCTCTCCCATCACCCATTACCAAGGATTCTCCACGAAGATCTCGGCCCTGACCCTTCAGGCAGATGGCAAGCTTCTCGCCGGAGGAATCTTCAATCGGTATAACGGAACCGCTCGCAGCTGTTTCGCCCGCCTGACGGGCCCACTGACGCCGCCTCCGCCCAGCCCCACTCCGACTCCCCCAACTCCCACTCCAACTGCGACACCTAGCGCTACTCCGACACCGACCCCCTCAGTTTCGCCAAGCCCGACTCCAGGGGCCCAGGCCGTTAACCTCTCGACGCGGATGCTTGTTCAGACCGGCGACAATATTGGCATCGGCGGCTTCATCATCAGCGGATCGTCTCCGAAGCGGGTGCTGCTCCGCGCCGTTGGCCCCGAGTTGGCACAAGTCGGCGTCCCCAATCCCCTGGCTGACCCAGTTCTGGAACTGCACGGCCCGCCCGGATTTGTCACCATCATCAACGACAACTGCGTTCCCAGTCAGTTTGATCCACCGCCGCCCTCCTTCTGCCAGCCCGGTAGCCTAAGCGCGGTAATTGATGCAACGCTCACTCCAGGAGCCTATACCGCGGTCGTTCGAGGCAAGAATAACACGACCGGTGTAGCTTTGGTGGAAGTTTACGATGTCGACCAGGCAGCCAACTCGAAGCTGGCCAACATCAGTACGCGGGCCTTTGTCGGCACAGCGGACAACATCTTGATCGCGGGCTTCATCCTGGGCAACAACAATGCTACTACCAGAATTGTTATCCGTGGCATTGGGGGAAGCCTGACTGTCCTCGGCGTGCCGAATGCTTTGGCCGATCCCACGCTGGAGTTGCGCGACAGCAATGGAGCGTTCCTGTTCGGGAATGACAACTGGCAAGATAACCCAGTCCAAGCGGCGGAACTGACCGCAGCTGGACTCGCGCCAACAAACGCATCGGAGTCCGGCATAGCGCTGACGCTGGGGCCCGGCCAGTACACCGCGTTGCTGGCGGGACAAGGCAACACCACCGGCGTCGGTGTGATTGAAGTTTACGATCGCGGGGCGCCGTAGTGCTGGAAGCTAGACTCCAATAAGCTCCAGGGCGCTGGCGGCCGACCAGGAGCGGCAGGCTCCCGACGTTTAGGTAGGGACGCCTCTCCGAGGCGTCCGACTCCCCATCGTCGCGTGATCACAGATAGTCGGACGCCCCGGAAGTGCGTCCCTGCCGATTTTGAAATCGCCCTCTGGAAAAACTTCGCGCGTTTCAGACAAAAGCGAAGGCGGGCGGCGTCTTATTCCGACGATCATGGAACGCACGCTACGCCTTTTCTTCCGACTCGCGAGACCGGCGCTGGTCATGACTGCTGTCGTTTTGTGGGTTCTCTTCATCGCATACGCAGCAAGCCCATTCCGCCGACTCTCCACCAAAGCTCCCCATCGAAATTCCCCTGCGGATCGAAGGCGGGATGCCCGTGATTGAGTTGATGGTGAACGGAAAGGGGCCCTTTCTTTTCGTTTTTGATACCGGGGCGGAAGGTGGACCGCGCCTTGATTCCTCACTCATGGAAAAGCTCGGCTTGAAACCCTCCGGGCAAATGCAAGAGGGCGATCCATCGGGTCGGAGTCCGCGGATGGCGGCGACGGTGAAACTCGATTCCCTGGAGGTGGGCGGTCTTCGCTTTACCGGCATCGACGGGACCTCGAAAAATTATAAGAACTCTCCGCGTCCGCTTCCCGCCGATGGCATCATTGGCCTGGCTTTGTTCAAGGATTATCTGGTCACGCTGGATTTCCCGGCCAGGATGCTCCGTATCAGCCGGGAAGAATTACCCAAGGCGGACGGCGCGGAAATTCTCGACTACCAGCTGGAGCACGGCGTGCCGTCGGTTGAACTGAACGTAGGAACCGCGAAGATCATGGCTCATCTCGATTGCGGAAACATGATTGGCGCTTTCGTTCTCCCGACCTCGTTTGTTGAAAAGCTCACGCAGGCGTCTGAGCCGAAGGTGGTCGGCCGGGCGCGGAGCGCCAGCGGTGACATGGAGATCAAGCAAGTCCAGGTCAAGGAACTGGTCCGGTTAGGCCGCCACGAATTCCCCGAAGCCACGATTACGTTTCCGTCTCTGGGAGACGCCGGGAATGTCGGCTACAAAATCCTCAGCCAATTCGCCGTGACCGTTGATCAACAGCACCAGCGCGTTCGTCTCACGCGAGCGGAAGCCGCCAAGTGAAGATGGTGTTGTAGGCGAAATTTATTCAGCCTTCAGCTTCGCTTTGATCTTCTCAAACTCGGCTAACGCGATGCCGACGACCTGGTCCATATTGTAATAGCGATAGGCCGCCAATCTTCCGATGAAGCTGACGTTTTTTTCCTGCGTGGCCAGCGCCGCGTAACGCTCGTAGAGCGCCCGCGCCTCGGGCGCGGGAATCGGGTAATACGCTTCCTTGCCCGGTGCGTAATCATCCGGGTACTCGCGCACGATGGTTGTCACCGGGAGCTGCTGGCCGGTGGCGTGTTTGATCTCGACGATCCGGGTGAATTCCTCGTCATTTGGGTAATTCACCTGCATGGCCGGCTGGAAAAATTCCTGCTGGAGCGTCTCCGGTTCGAAGCGGAGCGAGCGATAAGGCAGCGGGCCGTAACGGCAATCGAAATACTCGTCGATCATTCCGGTATAAACCATGTGCCGGTACTGCACTTGCGGGAGGAGCTCGCGATAATCCACGCCGAGGCGCAGCTCGATTTTGGGATGGTCGAGAATGCGCTGGAACATGGCGGTGTAGCCCTCGCGCGGCAACGCCTGGAACTGCTCGTTGAGATAGCGATCGTCGCGGTTGGTCCGAATCGGGATGCGTCCGCACACGCTAGGATCGAGATCGCGCGGTTCGCGTTTCCATTGCTTGAGGGTGTAGTTCTTGAAGAAGAGTTCGTACAACCGCCAGCCGACCTGGGAAACGATCACCTCCTCGCTGTTGCGCGGTGTCTGAACCGGGACACGCCATTCCGCGAGAGCGGCTTCCATTTCTTCCGTGGTGCAGGAACCGGCGGGACGGCCGAGCAGTTGTTCGAAAGTGTTGAGATTGATCGGGAACTGCCAATAGCGCCCCTCGGCCCACGAGAGGATTTTGTATTCCACCTCATGCCATTCCGTGAACTGCGAGAGGTATTCGCGAATGCGCGGTGAATTTGTCCGGAAGTAATGCGGGCCGTACTTGTGGATGCGCACGCCGGCCGCGTCCTGCTCGTCGTAGGAATTTCCCCCGATATGGGCGCGGCGATCCACCACCAGGCAATGCAGCCCGCTTTGCGACGCGAGGCGCTCCGCAAGGACGGCGCCCGCATAACCGCAGCCGACGATGAAGATGTCGCACGAAACCACAGGCTTAACGTTGCGCGGTCATTTCCTGCTCCAGTTTGACGTAGGCCGAATGCGCTTCCGTATCGCCGGCCTGGCGGAACCGCTCTCCCCAGATGGAGGCGGCGCTCGCGATCATGTCGCGAAAGGATCGGAGGTCGAAGCCGGGCATTTCACAGGCGACCCAATGATCGGCGAGCCTCAGGCAATCAATCAGATTGGTCCCGGTTCGCACCAGGCGAGCGGTGTCGTTTCCAGCGAAGGAGCGGTAAATGGCGAGGGTCTCGTTGCTGCAAACCCCCGTCCCAAGGAGAACAGCGCGGACCCACATTTCCCAGTCCGCGACATGCACGAACCTGGGATTGAATCCGCCATGTTGTTCGTAGAACGCCCGGCGGATGACG
Organism: uncultured Verrucomicrobiae bacterium; assembly: GCA_963850015.1. GTDB lineage: Bacteria > Verrucomicrobiota > Verrucomicrobiia > Chthoniobacterales > UBA10450 > AV80. Next base: position 1,833,171 of record CAWKJF010000002.1, on the reverse strand, counting down.
ACGCCGGCAGTTCGAAATGGATTCGCATAGTAAAAAGGAGCGACCTCGTTGCCGGGGTTCTGCAAATTTTCGATCGGAGGAGAAACGCCTTCGGTGTTACCGGCTTCATCCACGACCAGCGCGCGCGTGTGAAAGAATGAGACGGCGGGATGACGCTCGGCCAGCTCCTCGATAGCTTGGTAAAAACCCGGCAGAACGTAATCGTCGCCGTGCAAAATGTGGACCAGCTCGCCGACGCTGCGCTGGACGCAAGTGTTGAAATTGGCCGTTACGCCTTCGTTCCGGCTCTTGCGGTGGAATTTTACCCGCCCCTGGCCCACCTCCGTCACGACCGCTTCCGGAACGTCTTCCGTCGAGCAATCATCCACCACTTCAATCTCCATCCGGTCGCTCCCCGCGTCCTGCGCGAGGACGCTCTCGAGGCAGGGGCGAAGATACTGGGCGCAGTTGTAGGCCGGAATCATCACCGACCACACAGGCCGTCCGATGTCCGGTGGAGGTGTATCCACTCTCGGTCCCTTTAAGCCGTCGATCTTCACAATTGGTTCATCCGCTTTCTTCTCGCGTTAATCCAATACGCCGCGAAGAAATTCTAAGCAATCACCGGCCACCGCGGATTGGTATCATGCGGCGGCGATTGACTTCTTCGGCGCAGATGGCAGTTCTCGATCCTGTCTCCGATTACAATCCTTCCCGCATGAAACTCCGCTTTCTGTTACCCGCATTACTCCCGCTCGTTGCCTCGCAGGCCGCGGAGCCCAACAACCCCGACGCGGATGCGTTGAAGGAACGAATCATCGCGCATGCTCGCACAGTCACTGCCGAGGATTATGCCTACACGCGGACCGTGCGGACGGAGGCAATCGAAGGCAAGAAGAAGGAGGAGAGCGTTCTGGTGGACCGATGGGACCCGGCCAAACCGCCCGACCAGCGCTGGACCCTGATTTCGATCGACGGAAAACCGCCTGACGCCGATCAACTAAAGCTTTTTCGCAAGGCGTTGGAAATGCGCCGGCAAGCGTACTACGGCCGCGTCGCCGGATATTTTGCCAAGCCGGCGATTAGCTCCGTCGACGCGCGAGGCCGAACCGTTTATCGCTTTGCCTCATTGCCGAAAGAGAGCGTCATGGTGGCCGACGCCGACATCTCGGCCAACGCTACCGGCGAGGTCGTGGTCGATTCCAGCGGCGCCACGCCCTTCATCGAAGAGGTCCGCTTCAATTCCACCAAGCCGACCCGAGTGAAGCTCGTTGCCAAGATCGAGCGTTTCGAAACGATGACGCGCTATCGCCTCATGCCCGACGGCAAACCGGTCCCTCTCGAATCGACCTCCGAAATGGTCGGCTCAATGCTCGGCCAGGAAGGCCGCGTCCGCACCAAGGTGGCTTACACCGACCATCGTGCCGTCGGGAAATGATTCGACGCTCTACGTAGATTCTTTTCCGAGGTCTGCTTTGTCGTGTGCGCAATGCCAGCATGAATCAAATGTGCCTGGAACGGACTCGCCACAATGCGGGCATTTCCAATCCGGACGGGTCGCGGTCTGCCTGGCGGTGTCATGATAGTCTCGCAGAAGCGCGATAGCCTGGTCGTAGGCGTTGTCATCCAGGACCCACAATTCAGGAAACGCCGCCGCATAGGGCACTTCCCCGCTCAGCGACGAAACTTCCTGATTCTTAATGGTCGTTGCGATGCCGTGACTATTCAGGATTGATTCGCAATGCCCCACTTCGTGGAAAGCGGGATGTTCAAACACTTTTCTCATGGCTCAGCGCACGCGGCACAGTAGTTAGCCCTATTCCGACCGGCGCGGCAGGGTGAGACTGATATAGATCGCGGTGGCGAGCAGGACCACGGCACCAATCGGCACGAGCAGAATGGCGGGTCCGGGTTCATCCTTGAAATGCCACAGACCGGCGGAAAGGAAACCAACGGGTAACAAGACCGCCGCAGAGCAAAGCCCGAGCGACGTCATGCGACCAAGCCGGATCAGATCGAGGCGGGCGCAGATGGCGGCGCCGAGCAAAACCAGGTTCAAGAGAGTGCCATGGGCGTGGGCCAGCCGAAACATCTCGCGGCGCACGGCGTCATCGAGATAGGCAGGAGAGCGGAAGCCGCTGAAACCTTCCAAGAGAATGCCGAAGGCGATCCAGAGCGCCAGGGAGATCCAGCCTTGCCGGATCAAACCTGCGCCAGGATGAGAAGAAGAGGGCATCGACGGAAAAGGAAAACCTTGGAAGCGCTCGGAGGCGAGCTTATTCGCCGACTTCGACGTCGGTTTCGTTTCGTTGTGCGGTCAGCCTCTCCCGAGCCTCGCGCGCGGCCTTCGCAACTCCTCCGGCCAGAGTGGATACCAGGTTTGCAAAGTCGCCTCCCGCGCGCTGGCCGGCGCCAGATAGTCAGGCTTCGGCAGGGCGGGACGCAGGGCGCCGAGAGCGTTTGCCGCAAAATAGCGAACGATGGGATACCGATCCTGCATCGCTTCCAAAAATAACGGAGCAGTCGCATCCGTCGCGGGCGTCATCGCGGCGGCGGTCAATGCACGCGCGACCGCATCGCCGGCGAAAAGCGAGCGCTGTCCTTCCGGTTCGTCGAAACGCTGGTCGCCGGGGCTGATTCCCTTGGAGGCGTTAGGCCAGAGGCGTTGCGTCTCGGCCAGGGCGCGATTTACGGACCAGTCCGTAGTGACACTGATTGCAGGCATTCGGTTTGCCGAAGCGGATCGTCTCTTCGGGACGTGGGTTGGTAATATCATGGGTCCGGTGCGCGGCCATGATGCCATAGACGATCTTTGACATGTGGCAGTTGTAACAAAGGCTGCCGGTCGATTCGGTGGAATGCTTGGTGTGCGCGGCGAGTTGCGCCGGTTTCGCGAACTGTTCGTGGCACTGAATGCAGGCCGCATTCGTCTTCATTTTCGCCGTCAACTGGCCGCGCGGATCTCCGTCATGCATCGAGTGACACGAGATACAGGTGATGCGGGCGCCGGGCTTGCCGGCTGTAAAACATTTCGAGCGCGTCATCCCCTGATACTCGTAAGCGGTCAGGCGCGGCGAGCCGTCCGGCCAAAATCGAGTAGCAAAACTGAAGGAGATTTTTTCTCCGTGCGGTCCTTCCGTCGATTCCACTTTGTCCTCGCGCTGCACCGGCTTGTAGAACGCGTGCAGATTTGTTCCCGGATCGTAGGGATCGCCCACGCTCATCATTGACCGGATGCGAATGGGGGGCTCGGGAATGCGCTGACCATGGCAATGCCCGCAAATCATCGCCGCACGATCCGAATCGAGCCTGGCTGGGTGAACGACTGACTTTGCCGGCGCGATTTGGTCTTTGAATTGCCAGCGAAATCGGGTGACGGGAGAAAGAGCGCGTTGTGCATGCGGGCCCGCCGGTCCATGACACGCGCCACAGGCGATACCCAGCTCGGCCACCTCCGTCTTCCACGTTCTGTTGTCCCAATTGAGGCCGGGCTGAGCCTTCACGTTGTGGCAGAAGACGCAGTTCACATTCCATTCCGCGACGTGCTGCGTGTAACTGGTTTCATCGGGATAGAAGAACGATCCATTCAGGTGCATCCAGCGGTGTTGGACGAGGTCGTACGCGATGGGCAGGCGCGACCAGGTATCGCCGGTCTTCGTCAGGTACTGCTGGATTCGCCGGGAACCGACGGTGCGCACGATTTCGAATTGTTGTTTCCTGCCCTCAACGTCGGTCAACTTCATCCAGTAACCCCCATTCTCGCGCACCATCTCGGTGTGGACGCCCTGATAGGTGAGAGTGTTGTTGCGTTCGAAATCGCCCTTGGATGCTCTCGGGCCCTGCTTCCTGCGTCATCGTGCGGTGAAAGGTCGCGTGCCAGCTCGCGTAGTTCGTCTCGTGGCATTTTCGGCAATCGCCGGATTCGAGATAGCCGGCGTCCGCCCGTCCCGCCCGCACCGTCGCGTAAGCAGGTGCCACCGCCCGAATCGCGACCGCAATCGCGCCGAGGACGAGCAGGGTGATGGCCCAGGCAAGAAGGGGCTTCGAGAATCGTGACAGCGTCATTTTCTAATCGTAATCCTGCTCCTGCTCGTGATCGGTCGCCTTTAGCGCTTCGCTCTGCGAAGCGTAATGCGATTCTATCCACAGATTACGCCGATTCCCGCAGATTTTTTCTAAGTAATCGTTCTCGGTTTCGTGTCCGCTAAGGAACGGACTCGCCGTGGCGAGCTCGTGATCGCATCCCAGTCTTCAATAAACAAACGGCACCAGCCGTTTCGTCCGCCTCATGTACTCAACGTAGCGCGAGCCGAGCGCTCGCGAGAGCGCTTCCTCTTCCACGTTCATCCGGCGAATAAAGGCCGCGAAGATCGGCAGGAGCACGATGAGCAGCGCCGCCCAGTTGTGGAGCGTCAAAGCAAAACCCACGAAAGCCAGTAGCACTCCTGTGTAGGAAGGATGACGCATCAGGCGAAACGGTCCGCGCTCGACCACCTCATGGTCCTTTTCGATCACCACATCCACCGTAAAAAAGCGGCCGAGCGTGATGATCGCCCACCAGCGCAGGAGCAGTCCCGCGACGAACAGGAACACGCCCGCGTAGGCAAGCATTCGCCCATACGGGAGCGCCGCTGCCGGGAAACGCGAGGCCACGTAAACGCCCGCGGTGATGCTTACCATGATCACAATCCAGATCACGCCGAGCGTGCTCCGGTCCTGCTTCGTCCCGGTGCGGCTGCGCGAGCGCCGCGTTATCGTCAGCAGCACTTCCGAGATCAGGTAAACGAGTCCGAGCTTAAGCGCGAGCGACATGACTCCCATGTTTTCTCACCGCGGACCGATTCATCAAAGCCTTTTAATCGTCCTCGTGCTCGTGCTCGTGCTCGTGAGCGGCACGAGGTCGCGGCACCAAGGCCCCTCCCACATTCCTTAGGCCGCCGCTCAATTTGCCGCATGAGTCGAGCATTGCTATAATCCGCCGTTTCCCTCTCGACGCTCGTCGGTAAAGCAAATGGCATCACAGAAAGAATCTTCAGGGCAGCCCGAGCGCGAATCAGAATCGGCTTCGGAGCACCAGGCCGACGTCAATCGCGATGCGGAACGAGTCGTAGCCGACAAAGCCAAACGGCAAAGCCGCAGCGACTCTGACGCTTCGCGCGATCTGGGGAGAGCGGACGCAGGCCGGAGCGGGGCCGAACGCCAGGCGGAAGGTGACGAAAGACTCCGCGTCGAACGAGAAACCTCGGATGTAGCGATCGACGCCGAACGATTCCGCGCTGATGCCGCCACGGAAATGGGCCGAACCCATCATCAGGCTTCCGCCCGGTCTTCCGCGGACTTGTTGTCCCGGGAACAAGAGAGCCACCGCCAGACCCAGACGGCCCTGACCACCCGGGAAGAATTTCTGGCGATCGTCAGTCATGACTTGAGGAATCCTCTCAATCACATCTCGATGGCCGCCCAGAACCTGTTCGAAGAGCCGGGCGATCCGAAGGAAGTGAAGGAGATCGCCGCCTCTATAAAGCGAAGCGCGGGCGAAATGCTCCGGCTCATTCAAGATCTACTGGACATCGAAAGAATAGCTATCGGCAAGCTAGTCCTTCACTACGAGAAGCATGCTGTTAGCGAAATCATTAAGGAAGTCGTCGGGGATTTCCAGCGAGACGCTGCTTCCAAGCAAATAACCTTGACCGCAAAATCTGAAACTGGATGTGGCGATGTGCTTTGCGACCGCGGCCGCGTGGTGCAGGTCTTGTCGAACCTGATCGGAAACGCCATCAAGTTCACCCCGGCCCAAGGCCAAATCACTGTAAGTTGCGCGCTCACCGGCGCCGGAGGCAAAGAGGTGCGGGTTTCAGTGAACGACACGGGCGCGGGCATCGCTCCGGAGAAGATCGGAACCATCTTCGAGCGATTTTCCCAGATCAACAGCCAGGATCGTCGCGGAATTGGCCTCGGCCTCTACATTGCCAGGATGATGGTCGAAGAACACCCCGGAAGAATCTGGGTCGAGTCGAAGCTGGGAGAGGGCAGCACCTTTCATTTCACCCTTCCCCTTCGCTCCAATCCGTAATCGTCTTCGTGCTTGCGCTCGATCCAAGGAGCGGCGGTTTGAAGTCTTCGCTCCTTGTTGCTTTCACGCTCCGCGCTGTAGCCGCCCCGCTCTGTCGGGACGTTTGGCCTTCCGGCCCCGGCGACTCCGAAAAGATTCACAAGCATACACACCAACGGGTTACAACAGAGGCATTCTCCCGAGCTCCAGAGGGAGAGATTTGTTATCCACAGATTGCGCAGATTTTCACAAAATTTCTTCTGAGTCTGCCCTGAGAGGCGGTTTCATGCGTCCGCAGGAGGAACACAATTCAGATGGAGAAGTGCAATCGTCTCTGTCTCTGTGGCCCCCTTGATCTTCGTGTGAAATCTTCACTCGGCATTCTCGACTGCGTGCTTGGCACGGAGGAAAGGTCTCCGTATGAAAGCACGTATCATGACTAGGAAATGCATCATCTTGATTGTGGCGATGGCCGTCATTTATGGCGGAGCAACGCTCGTTACGGCCCAAAGCTCCCCAGTTTTGGACCCGGGCGTGGCGCCGCATGACGGGCTCGATGCAATTTATGGCGGCTTTGCCGAAGGGTACAAGAAACTTAATGCCGCCGCCGTGGCCAATCTCTATTCCGAGACCGCGGCCTACCTGGCGCCCGGGAAAAAGATAGAGATCGGGAGGGCAAGAGTCTTGGCGTCATTTACCGAATTCTTTGATTCGGTCAGGCAGGCAAACGGCCGGCTCGAGATTTCGTTTCGCATCCTGCAACGACAGGCGGAGCAAAATCTCGCCTACGATGTCGGAGCTTACACGCTGACCTCATTCAACGAGAAAGGGGAAGCGCACACCAGTAAGGGGAAATTCGTCGTCGTGGCGAAGCGCGAGAAAGACGGTGTCTGGCGGTTTCAGGTCGATGGGTATAGCGACCTGCCGAAACCGCCGAAGTAAAGGCGGCTGAGTTCTCACACAAAGGGCCCGGAGGAGCACAGAGGAGAGAGGAATCGGCGTCTGACACAGACGCCCTACAAGATTTGGCCAAGGATTGCGGCTCTGAATATGTCGATCCCTTTGTGACCTCCGTGACGTTGGTGTGAGATCTTCCAGTCGGAATTGTTTGGACCGGACTTGAAATGAGCAAAAAGTAACCGAGGAGAGTTCTGATGAAGCTATTGTCGATCTCCCTGTTGGCCGCCGTGTTTCTCACATTTCTATCTGGCTGCGTAACGGAGTACACTGATGCTCAAGGCTACACTTCGCGTCACAAACGGCCGCAGCAGAGTGCCGTTTCCGAGCCACATCGGTAGCGAAACATCAGCGGGAAGAAAAAACCGCGGATTACGCGGATAACAGGGATTTGGGGGACGGCCTGCTGCTGAAAGGTCGAATTCCGAAGCCGCCGAAATAGAGGTGTTTCCTCACACAACGGGCACCCGTAACGCAGCGCGCAGCGCGAGGCCGGGCTTTCCAAGGAGCACGACGGAAAGCAAATCGGTTGGGTGATCTGAACATTTTGTTCCCTTTGCGCCCTCCGGGACCTCCGTGTGAGATCTTCGAAGAATTTCGGGAGGGGCGAACCGGCTTTTATCCGCAGATTTTTGCCTTTGGATCCCTTTGTGAACCTCTGTGACCTCCGTGTGAAATCACAATTGCTTGGCACGGTGGAACGGCTCGTATTAGAACACCCTCATGGTTAAGAAATTCATGAATTTTCTGGCGGCGATTGTTGTCATTGGTGGCGGTGCGACACTTTTGGCGCAAGGGGGAGCCAAGTCAGGCGAGGGGACGCTTTCGCTGGAGGATAAGAATAATACGCTGTCGCACGCGCTCGCTTACGAGACGACGGCAAACGGGGAGGATGTGATCGCGGTGGCTTTGACGCGGGCAGGCGATTTCAAGCGAGGACTTCAAGAAATCGCAGGGCGAGGAGAAAAAGGGCGGCTTCGCTGATTTTAAGCGGCCATTTCTCATTTTGGATTTCACGAAGGCCGGGCAGCTCAAGTTCTGGAGCGCGGCTGCGGGCGGCACGTCGATCGGGAGGAGGAGCGCCGGCAAGGCGATCGGGGAACTGAAACTCCAGGACGGCCGGGTGATTGGCAAAGCCAGTCAACCGAGGGACGCGGAAGGGATGTTTCCGACTGCGTTCGACGTCCGTTTTGATGCGAAGTTGCTCGCCGCCGGCGAATCGCTGCCGGCTACCGCCAAGAAACAACCGGGCCCGGCGGCGAACGTGAAGCCGACGGTGACGGGCATGTTCAAGGGGAATGGGAAGGAGGCGAAGATCGCTTACGTGTCGGCCTATTGGGACGAGCCGTTCAGCGATAAGGAGAGCATCGTGCTCGTGTTCACCGAAAAGGATCACTCCAAAGATAAGAAGCCGAAATTTAACGCCTCGTTCAGCAAGTTCGGCAATGCGTTGATCATCTCGCTCCATGAAGATGGCGGCATCTTTGGCTGCCAGGTGGTCCACAGCGCGCACAAGAAGCAGGGCTTCAGTTCGATCGGCCAGATCAGGACGAACAATTTCAAATACGAAGACGGCAAGGTGGAGGGAGAACTGCTAACCGACAAGGAACTTGAATTCTTCGGCGACACCTGGGAGGTGAACCTCAAGTTTGTCGCGCCGCTGGGCGAGATTCCCAAAGAGTTTCAGGTTCCCGATTCGAAGAAGCCGGACGAAAAGCCGACGACCAAGCCGAAGTCCCCAACCGCTGACGACGGGGACGACGACGATGATGACGAGGACGAAGCGGACGAAGCGGACGAGAAACCAATGTCGAAGCCGGCGGCCGATCAACTCAAGGTTAAGGACCTGGCGATCACGAAAGACGCGAGCGACATCGAGTACAAGGCGATGGTCGAGCACGTTCTCTTCAAGAGCAAAGCGAGCACGAAAGCGGTCTGCACCGAATTGACCGCGAATCTAAAGGCGCAAGGATGGAGCAATGATGGCAGCGACCTTGTCACTCCCGCGTCCTCGATCCTCAAGCGGAAGCGCGGGGGCGCCAAGCTGACGATTTTCGTGAAGCCCGGTGACGGAGGAAGCAAGGTGCAGATCTTCACCGAAGGGTTGGCGTGGGAGTAGGCGAATGCGGAATGCGGAATGCGGAACGCGATTGCTTCGATCGCTGAAAATAAGATCCCTTTGTGAACCTTCCGTGACCTTTGTGTGAGATCTTTTGAACATTCTTGTAATTGCGACCCAAAACGCGACGGTGCGCCGTGAAGAAGAAAACGACCAAACTGCGGCGGGATTCTGTTTCTCCTTTTCGGGACAAGCTTTGGAAATTATTTCAGGAAACCGCCAGGGGAATGGACGGCGCGGATGTCGTGGTCGCTCTCAAACAAGCGGGCGAAGAGATCTGGGCGGTGGGCATCGACGACACCTACAGCAGTATGAGTCACCAGGATGATGAGCCTCTCGGCAATGCCTTCGATATCACCTGGCTTACCGTCGTCTGCATCAAGCTCAAAGAGATGAAGCAGGGGAAGAAGCCGAAGGTGCGCATTCACTCCTGAAAGTCGGAATGCGGAAAGCGGAATGCGGAATGTTGTAGAGCCGCTCGCCGCGGGGAGTGCCTGACCAACTGAAGCCGGCGTTTGGCACAAACGCACGCTACAACGCCTTTGTGAACCTCCGTGACCTTTGTGTGAGATTTCCCTAAAGGGTGTTGGCGAAGGCTAAAGGTTTTTCCAGATCCAATGGATAATTTCTTTGATCTTATCCTCGATAAACTCTTCGACGGGATCAAAGGGGGAACCATCGAAGAACTGCGCAATGGTTCCAGGACCATCGGGGCTCCCATGGTCCTCGTCGATGGATTTGCGCCAACGCTCTGCGTGTGTCCGCCACTCCTCCCGATCGACGAGCTTGGGCGCCGTGAACCAGACGTTCCAGGAGAGCACGTTGCCAGACTGGAGCATGTTCCCAGAAGCGAGGTTGAAAACATCCATGATGAGCTGGTTAAAGTGATCGACCAGGTCGTTATTCGTCTTTTTGATCGGACCAATCTCGACGTCGATATTTGCAACGGCCCAGGCTTCCTTGTGAATGGCGAAGTCAGGACTCTTAAACAGGTTGGTTTGACCCGTCCGAACGGGAAAGATGGGTTGCCCGGGGTCTTTCGGCTTATGGGTGGTGACCTTGATCGCTTTCGCCTTTTCTGAGGGAAAAGGGAGTTTGCTGTTCTTAAAACTGTTCCACAAAATCTGAACGATCGGATTTTGGTGGGCGGCCGGGCTAAACCAAATCTGACCCTCCACGGTCATATCGGCTGCGACCTCTTTGGTTGTCTCGTTCACCCAACCCCTTTGTCCCGTGACGGTCACTTCTACATTCAGGGCGCCTATCTTAGGATGGTAAATGCCCTGCTGAGGACAAATGATGGAATATACCCGTCCGGTATCGGTGTAACCGAGCCGGGAAATGTAGGGGGCGAACATCTGAAAGCATCTCTTTGGGTTGGCTTTCCCCTTTTCGCTCTCCCAACTAAACTCGGGCCACTCCACGCCCTGCTGGCGCTGGAGTAAATCAATGTTGGCCATGTTTCCCAACATGGGCAGCGAGGTCAGGTCTGGATTGGGATAGGCAAAGGCCGGATTTGATTCGGCGAATCCGCCGACCCAGTCGGGGACGGGGTCTGAGTTTTTTTTTCGTTTCATAGGGGTTTCAGCGGTTGAGTTGGGGACCGACTGCGATGATGAACCGGATCGCCATCGCGTGGCGATAGAATTTTCCGAATGGGAATTCGGAATTCGGAATGCGGAAGGTGGCCCGGCGGATCAGCGCAGAAGATCGGCTGGTTCGATCAGCGAGAAGCCGGGCGTGTTCTGGACAAAGTGCCGCAGCCAATAGGCGTGGCCGGCTCCAAAAAGCACGACCACCTTGTCGCCGGGCTTGGTGACCTGAGTCAGCTTCGCGAAAATCTTCGCGTTGCGCAGGTACCAGCCACCATTCAAATCGGCTCCGGGCTGAGCCAGCCGGTCGCCCAAACCAAGGAGAGCGTAATAGAACTCGCGATGCTCTGTCAGGATATCGGCAGGATCGTTCTTCTTCGCGAGCATCAGACGGATCGGAGTGGTCTTCTGGGCCGTTTCCATTTCCTTCATCGTGGCCTCGATCCGGCGGTGAAGTTTCGCGAGCAGTTCGCTTTGCCCGTGTTCCTTTGCGTACGACTCGACCTTATCGAACGGGAAGTAGTCGATTTTGTCGGACTGCTCATCGATCGCGTAAACGATCTTATGGCCAAGGTTTTTCGCGAGCCGGAAACCGATCTGGACGCGTTCATCGGCGTTTTCCGTCAACATCTCCGGTTTGAAGGTCTCGTACTTCGCATAGGATAAGTCCGGGCGATCCGAGAGCGCTTCGACCGCAATCTTGGTCGGTTGAAACTTGGCCAGCCGAGTCGCGACGTCGGCCAGCTCGGCTTGCTTCGCCGGAGTGCGAACGTCGTCGACCTGCATGTTGTGCAGGTCCTGGCCGGGATTTCCGAAATGATAAGTTCCCAGGATTAGCACCTGGACGGCGGGGCGCGGGCTCCGGGCCGGCGTTCGCAACCGAAACAAAGAGAGCCGCGCAAAGACAGAAGACGGGCGTTAGATATTTCATGATGATCAAGAAATCGATCCGGCGTTCGCCCGGCAATTATTGGATGAACCGGATCGTCATCGGGTAGCGATAGAATTTCCCGTCGCTCGCCTGGATGGAGGCGATGATGGCGAAGACAACGTTCAGGACCCAGAGGATCGCCAGGAAAAAGAAGCCGACCAGGACCAGGCAAAAGACGGCGGCGACGATGTTGTAGATGAGCATCGAGATTTGGAAATTGAGCGCTTCCTTGCCGTGCGCATCGATCTCGGGCGAGTCGCCGCGCTTGGCCAGCCAGACGATGAGCGGCCCGAGCAGGTGGCCGGGGAAATGAAAGAAAACGCCGAGCAAGGAGCTGGCGTGACAGAACGTGTTCCAGGTCCGCACGTTGGTGAGGGACGCGGCGGGAGCGGTGAAAGGCGGTGGTGATGGGTATGAAGTTTCCATGGCGTCTAATGAATGGATGCGGCAGGCGGGAGGTTTGGATTCAGGAAAAATGCTGCCTCACACAAAGGGCACAACGGAACACGACGGAAAGGATGGCAAACCTTTGTGATCCTTGGTGACCGTTGTGCGAGAATCGGTGGCTAATCCGGGATCTCAGCCTCGACGAGCTTGGCGAGGAGGATGAGCGACTCCTGCCAGCCGAGGTAGCAGCCTCAGCAGGAATGACCGCGGGCACCCCCTCCTGCACGATGGTCAACTCCGTGCCGCAGGAAACCTTCGCCAGGTCGATTGTCGTCTCCATTTCGCCGGGCAGATTCGGATCGTCAAACTTGTCGGTATAGCGGATGCGTTCGTGCGGCGTCAGTTCGCGATATTCTCCGCCAAAGGAATGACTCGAGCCGGTGGTGAAATTGGTGAACGACATTTTGTAGGTGCCGCCGACTTTTGCCTCCAGATGGTGCACCTTGCCGGTGAATCCGTTTGGGGGAAGCCATTTGACCTTGGCGTCTGGATCAAGGAACGCGCGGTAGATCCTCTCAGGTGTAGCACGGAGGACACGATGAAGCCGGATTGTGTTCGTGGACATGATGACTACTGCTTTCGTTTGGTCGTGCGTGCAACTTTGCGGATTGAGTTGAGAGGCGCTTGTGTCAAGCGCCTGATTCATTAGTTTCGGCGTTTGACACAAACGCCGCTACACCGCCGAAGGCGGAAGGATGAACGATGGAAGATAAAAAAGAGAAACGAGCGGCTCGGTCGGTTTCGACGGTGACGCTGGATGATCTGCGGCGGTTTGCGGTGGCGCGCTCGCTCTTTGCCGCCGACGACTCTGCGGCGGGCGCTGGCGCGGATGGGATTTGTGCAGGCCGATCCGATTCGGGCGCCGGCCCGGGCGCAGGATCTGATTCTGCGGCCGCGGGTGAAGGGTTATCGGGCGGGCGATCTGGAGCGGCACTATGAATCGCTCGGGATCGAGGAGGATGTTCTTCATCAATTATGGATTTGTGACCGGGGCGGTGCAGGCGTTGATGCATCCGCGCGGCCGCGAATCGTCCGCGGGCGGCAGTCGGAAAGAGGGAGCAGTTGCTGCTGGATTTCGTCGAGGAACGCGGCGCCGTCGCATCCGCGCGAGGTGGAGGAACATTTCGCACACGGCACGGTGCGGAATTACTGGGGCGGCTCGTCGCATGCGACCACGCACATGCTCGACGCGCTGCATTACCGGGGACTGCTCCGGGTGGCGCGACGCGAGAAAGGCATCCGGGTTTATCGCGCGCATCGGCATGAACCGGGGCCGCTGGATGAAGCGGCGCGACGGGCGCGGATCGATGCGCTGGTGGACGTGGTGGTGAACCTTTATGCGCCGTTGCCGGGCGCGAGTCTGTCCTACTATGTGCGCCGGTTGCGCTACGCGGTGCCGCAATGGCAGGAGGAAATCACCGGCGCGCTGCAGCGGGCCCGGGAGCGGCTGGCTCACGCGCGAGTGGACGGAGTGGATTGGTATTGGCCTAACGATGAAAACCCGAGACGGGCGCCGCGGCGCCGGAGACGGTGCGATTGCTGGCGCCGTTCGATCCGGTGGTGCACGACCGGGCCCGCTTCGAGCTTTTGTGGGGCTGGGCCTATCGTTTCGAGGCGTATACGCCGGCGCCGAAACGGAAGCTGGGTTACTACGCGCTCCCGCTGCTCTGGCGCGATCGGGTGATCGGCTGGGGCAATCTTGCGGTGAAGAGTGGCGGCGTTCCCAAGTCCAACTTGGGAACGAGGAACTTGGGAACGAGGACTCTAACTAGCGAGCTGGGGTATGTGGCCGGGCAACCACCGCGCGATCGCGCCTTCAAACGCGAGCTTGCGGCGGAGTTGGAGCGGATGCGGGTCTTTCTAGGAGTGAAGGCTTAGCGGCTGGTGGCTTCCGAAACGTATTTTTTCAGAACTTCAGTTCTTTCCTTGATCAACTTCGTCTGGGCGTTTGCGAAATCGACGCGAAACCCGCTGCCGTGTCCAATCCCGCCGCCCAAGCGCGCGATAAGATCCGCTTCGGCATCGCGCCATTTGATCCAGGCACGCTGCGATTCCTGGAGGCTCTTGCGCCCTTCCGGCTCTAGTTTGTTTCGGAGCTGGCCGTAGACGACGTCGATTGCCGCGTTGGCCCGCTCCACCGCCGCGAGCTCTTCGGCCCCGGGCGGCGTAAAGTTGGGGTCCTTTTGAGCAGCGGAAGAAAGGCTGAATGCGATTTCAAGAGCGAGGGCGAGAGCAGCGATCGATAAGAAAGTTTTCATGGTATGCGATTAGCGCTTCGGATTGTGGGTGTCCGGGAAACGAAGTCGAGGCCATTTCGGTCTCTCACAACGGGCGCAACGGAGCACCACGGAAGTCCTTCAAAGCCTTTGTGATCCTTGGTGACCTTCGTGCGAGATATCGAAAAGCACTCAGCATTTCGCCGACTTGCGCTTCTTCCCGATCGTCCCGCGTTTCTGCACCTTTCGGATGTAGTCGGGCGCGAAGGGCACCCGGCACGAGGTGTTGCCCATGTCCACGGTAACTGCGCCGATCTGTTCAGCGAGCCGGATCGCGGTATCGGTCAACGATTTCACATAGGAACCGACCGCGATGACGAACGAGTTCATTTGATAGCGGACGTCGTTCGGAGCCTGATGGATGTTCTTTCGCACCCGTTCCAGGAGCCGTTTCAACTCCGGCAGATCGAGTTCTGAGTCGTCCTTGATGGAGACGAGGCTGCGCAACGTCGCCCAGCCCCCTTCGGCGGTTATCGCCTGCTTCGAGTCGATCCATTTCAGGGCCAGCTCCCATCCATGCGGGCTGCCCGCTGCGACCCACGCCACGGGAAAACTGGCGAGCGCGCCGTGGGTCACACTTGCGATCCAGCGTTGCAGATCCTTCTTCGTCATCCGCGCGTCGTCGGCAATCAACCCGGCCAGATACATGGCGTCGTAGTTACCGGTGTCGTAAAGGTCGAGCGCCAGCTGGTAATCCTTCTTGATGCGCCTCTGGATCTTTTGCAGGTCCGAAATTTTCACGCCAAAGAACGGCTCCTTCACGCCGTGGTTGGCCATCACTTTCCTGTAGCTGTTGCTGCCCAGCGGTTTCAGCTCTGCCAGAATTTTTTTAGCGGTCATGGGATTGTGGCCTAGCGAAACAGAAAGTCCGCGGGGATCACAACGATTTTTTGAAGCATCGTACTAGCCCGGTTTCAATGAAGCCAACAGCCCGCTGCTGCGACCTAACGGAGGCCGGCCTGACTGGAGACTGGCTAGGCCATGTCTATACTTGGAGCAGTGAGGCCGAAAAAAAGACTCTTAACTCGCTCACGGGACAGAGTAATGATCGTAAATACGCCGAGCACGGTCCCGAAGGGGAAGAACGCGCACTGGATGCAGGCCATAACGAAAATGAACCAGTAGCGCTTCCTGCGGGCGATGAACCGGGCGGCGAGAATCGTGCAGACCGCTATCGTCTGGCCAACCAGGAACATGGAAAATCCCAGGCACGAAAACAGCCAGCCGATAGCCTGTGGCGGTGGGTGCTCCCCCGGTTTAGTCTCGAAGAAGGCCGGAGAAAAAACCATCGCCAGCCCGAGCCCGAGGTGAATGAGGGGGAAGCAGGCAAAGAGGACGGTCAAGCCTCCCACGACATAGTGAAAGATCGACAGCAGTCTGAGGTGTTGCGCATCAGTAGCATCTGGAGTTGTAACATTCATGGCCTAACGAGGAAATACCGCATTCGATCTAGAAGATGGCGGAATTGCCGGACGCTGGCAAGGACGCGCACTTTCAGAAATCTTTCTGTAGCGGCGGTCTATGACCGCCGAACGAGGCTCCGAGAGGGAACGAATTCATGTGCCCGCGGGTCGGCGCTCACAGATCTGCGGCTATAGAGGGAGCAAGAACCCTTCAATCGCGCCGAAGCGTGAGGTGAATGATTTCGGCCGGGGCGCGCGTGCGCAAGGGGAACCAGTTACCGACGCCGTTCGAGACAATGAGGTGGCTGTCACTCCGTATGTAGTGGCCTGACCAATAGCGAAACATGAGCGGCCCGAAACCGGTCTCGGCGTTTAGCATTAACTGTCCGCCATGGGTGTGGCCGGAAAGGGTCAGGGGCAGTTGCGCAGTCGCAGCGGGATCGAAAGCATGGGGATGGTGCGCGAGCAGAATGGGAAACGCTTCCGGGTCGCGCAGCGCGACAAGTTCCTCGAAGGAAGCAGCAATCGCGTCGTCGTTGGAACCCTGGCGCTGGCGGAAGACGGGCCCGCCCCAGCGCAAACCGAGCAACTGCACGGGATGGCCGCGCACCGTAAGTTGTTCGGTTTCATTCACCAGTAACGGAATGCCGGAAGCTTTCACCTTCGCTTCAAACGCTTTACGCCCTTGGAACAGGTCGTGATTGCCTTCGATCATGTAGACACCAGAGCGCGCATCAAAGCGCCGGATAGCGTCGATCCCCTCGGGCAGCTCGTGGAGAGCGCCGTTGATCAAATCTCCAGTCACGAGGACCAGCTCGGAACCGAGATCGTTCACCGCCGCGGCCATCTCGCGAAGAATCGCGCTCCGAGTAAATCGGCCGGCGTGCATATCGCTCACATGCGCGATGGTCAGGCCATCGAGGGCTGTGGGAAGGCCGCGAAGGGCGATAGTCATCCGGCGGACCCGGAATTGTTCGAGCTGCCGGAGGGCGATCGCTGTCAGACCGACGGTGAACAATTGGGGGGTGAAGGCGGCGGTACCGGCGAGAAATGCGCGGCGGCTCATTCCAGCGCGGTCAGGTTGGACGCCTGCGGTTTCGTGCGCGCTTCGCGTTCGGAGCTTAGCGATGACCCAACGAAGGAGCGCAACGATTGCACCGATCACCAGAACGGGAAGCAAGAGAGGCAGGATGAGCAGATGCCAAAGGTAAACTGCCGTCGTCACGAATTTGGGCAGAAAATCCCAAAGCTCGGAGCGTCGGAAAGCAAGCACAGCCAGCAAGCTCACGAGCTGAAAGCCGAAGAAGAGGCTGTGCAGAATCCGAACTCGTCCTTTGAGTCCTGCTTTGCGGAGGAGGCGATCCGCCGAGAACCACCAGACGAGATCAAGCAGCAGGAGTGCTGGGATGATCACGGTTATGATCGACATGCCAGAGAGATATTAGCTCTGGGCGACGACACTTTCCAATTTGGGCCGACATGCCCTGGCCGCCGGCAGACCGAGATCCTAGGCCGCGACGCGGACGAGAAGCTTGCGGCCTTTGAACTGGATGCCGTTCAGTTTCTTCAAGACCAGTGCGACTCTTGGTTCGGCCACGTCGACGAGAGTTTTCGTCGCCTGAAGATGGATCGCTCCGATCTCTCCCTTTGGGATGGCGGTGACACCGGCGATTACGCCCACGAAATCGCCGGGCAGGACAGCGTGAGCCCGGCCGACGTTGAAAGCGAGCCGGACCATCCCGGGCTCATGGGAAACTGTCCCTGCTTCTTCCCGCGGTCGGCGCGACCGTTCGTCATCGTCCCGGCCGCGTTCGCGCCGCTCTCGCGCGGTTGGGTCGGGACGGTGGCGGGAGCGATCACCCGCCTCTGGCCGGGAAGGGCTACGGCGCGGCGAGTGAGCAGGATCACGATCCTGAGCAGGAGAGGAGCGATGCGCGCTGCGATCCTCGGGGATGGCTTGACCGCCACGGGCTTTGTCCTCGCCTAACAAGTGAATCAAGGCGGAGGCAATATCGGTCGGTGAATGATTCTGCTCGAGCAATCGGTCCAGCAGCTCGTCATGACGTTTGTATTCGCCCTTCTCCAGCGTCTCGCGCAACGCTTCGGCGAAAACGGTGGCGCGCTTGCCTTCCACTTCTTCAGCAGACGGAATTCTCTCCCGCCGGATGCGGCTCCGGGTGAAACGCTGGATGTTTTCCAACCGGTAAATTTCGCGCCCGGCGACGAACGTAACGGCCTTGCCGCCTTTGCCCGCCCGACCAGTCCGGCCGATCCGATGGACGTAATCTTCGCCGTCGTGCGGAAGGTCGTAATTAAAAACGATCTCGATGTCGTCCACATCCAGGCCGCGCGCCGCGACATCCGTGGCGACGAGGAACTCCACCTTCCGTTTGCGGAACCGGCCCATGACGCGTTCGCGCATCGCTTGCGTCATGTCCCCGTGGAGCTTGTCGGCGCCGTAACCGCGGGCGATGAGATGCTCCGTCAGTTCGTCGACCATCATCTTGGTGGCGCAGAAAATGATCGCGAGCTTCACGTCTTCGAGATCGATCAGCCGGCAAAGCACTTCGAGTTTCGAGCGGCGATCGACTTCGTAATAAACCTGCTCGATCGCGGGGACGGTCATCGCTTCCGATTCGACGCGCACGTTCACGGGATTGCGGGTGAAGGTCTGAATCAATTGCTGAATCGGCCGCGGAATCGTGGCAGAAAAGAAAACGGTCTGCCGCTGCTCCGGCACCTGGCGAAGGATCGTCTTGATGTCGTCGACGAAGCCCATGTCCAGCATGCGGTCCGCTTCATCGAGGATGACCATCTTGATCTGATCGAGTTTCAAGCTCTTGCGCTCGAGGTGATCCATGACCCGGCCCGGGGTGCCAATGATGATTTGCGCGCCGGCATGGAGGCCCTTGAATTGCCGCTCGTAGGATTGGCCACCGTAGATCGGCAATTCGCGCACGCCCCGCTTGAAAAACGCGAGCTTCGCAATCTCTTCCGCGACCTGGACGGCGAGCTCGCGCGTTGGACAAAGGATGAGCACCTGGGGCGCGCGGATGCTTGCTTCGACGGATTGAATGGCCGGAATCCCGAACGCAGCGGTCTTCCCCGAGCCAGTTTGCGATTGACCGACGACGTCCGCGCCTTCCAGCAAGACGGGAATCGCCGCGGATTGGATGGGGGAAGCTTCTTCAAAGCCCATCCGCTCGATTGCCTTCAAGATCTCCGGCGCGAGGCCAAGTTCGGAGAAGAGTTTCTTCTGCATAGGGAACTAGAGCATGGCAAACAAAAGAAGCTTCGAACTATTGCTGTTCTCTGTAGCGGCGGTTTATGACCGCCGAACGGGGATCGTTATCAAGGAGCAACCTAAAGCAGCGGGGCAATCGGCGGTCATAGACGCTACAGAAAAACTTTCGGTCCGCTTTAGACAAAATACGCGTTTGGCGGCGTCTCGTTATTAAAAGACCGTAAAGAGGTCATGGAGAATGTCGTCACTCATGAAGATTGGAAAGTTTGTTTCTCGGAACTGGCACCTGGGCTCGTGCTCTTCGCCCGCCAGTTCGTCCGCACGAGTGCGGATGCCGAGGACATCGTGCAGGACGCTTTCGTTCGCTTCTGGCGCAAGGAGCATTCAATCGAGAATCGCGGGCTTCTCTACGCGACTGTCCGCTCCGTCGCGCTCGATCTTCTCCGGCGCGATACGCGCCGCGCTCGCCGCGAAGCGAACGCCGCTCTCGAGGTGGAGCAATCCACCGCGCCGCAATTTGATTTCGATGATGGCTCTCAACGTGAACTGGCTGCCGCAGTCGATCGGCTGCCGGTCGAGCAACGCGAGGTGCTGGTCATGAAGATTTGGAACGAGCTCACTTTCGCGGACATCGGCACGGCGCTCGGGATTTCGCAAAACACGGCGGCCTCGCGCTATCGCTATGCCCTGGCGGCGTTGAAAAAGAATTTTGTCGTCCATGAATGATTTTTCCGAACTGGAAGCCGAACTGAAAAAGCTGCGTCCGCGCGCGGCGTCGCCGGAGTTGACCGCGCGTATCGAGCGCGCGCTCGCGGAGGCGCCAGAGGCCGTGGCCGAAGTGTCAGGCAGGACCGCCACAGCGGGCGTATTGCCGAAACGGCGCAACTTCCGGGTGAATTGGTTCGGGCTTGGGCTTGGCCTGGCAGCGGCGGCGGGGTTCCTGATGCTGGCCCGGGTCAACACCGACCAGCCGGCCAAGCGGCAAAAGGTGGTGGCGATGTCCCCGGCGCCCTTCTCACCGCCCATTCCGGTGAGCGACGCTTTTGTGCCGGCCGGCATGACGGAGGTTGTTTACCAGACGCGCGACGAAGGGCTGCATTTTCCCGATGGCGCCGAACAACCAGTCCGCCGCATGCGCTCCCAGAAACGGGAGACCTTGCAGTGGCGCAATCCCGGGACCGGCACGTCGGTGCGCGTTTCCTACCCGAGTGAGGAAGTGACCTTCATCCCCGTTTCCGGGCAGTAACCATGAACATTTTCAATCATCCTGCTCATGCTCCTGATCCTAATCCAACCGGCAAGATCAAGAGCAAGAGCAAGATCAAGAGCAGGAGAAGAGAATTTCCTTAACCAAACCAAACCAATGAATACAAAAACCATCGCAGTCATTGCAGCTTTCAGTCTGCTTCCCACACTCGGCTTTGCGCAGGCTCCACCCGCGCCGCCGAATCCACCAAACGCACCCGTTGCACCGCTACCACCCAATCCGCCGAAGGACCGCGAGCGCGACAAGGCGCCGAAGGTGCCGGTGACATTCCTGGGTGTCGAAACGTCAAGCGTCCCTCGCGTGGTCAGTGAACAGCTTGGGCTCGCGAAAGGCTTCGGCCTTGTCGTCGATTACGTTGTCCCGGACGGTCCGGCCGCGGCCGCGGGCCTTCTGCAAAGCGACATCTTGAAGATGATGAACGACCAAATCCTGATGGAACCGGATCAACTCGCAAAGCTCATTCGCAGTTATCCGGAAGGCACGAGTGTGGTCTTGACGGTTTTGCGCAAAGGCGCCGAGTCGAAAATAACCGTGAAGCTGGGCAAGAAGGAAGTGTCGGCGCGCCACAATCTCTTTGGGCCCGATTCAGGAAACAACCGGCATCGTCATGACAAGGACCTAGGGTTCAATTTCGATTTTGATTTTGGCGACATGAAGGAGTTCACGGATTTGAGCAGCCTGAGTGATTTGAGCTACGTGAAGGACCTGGATAAATTGAAGGACATCGGTCCGTCAATTCGCGACGCGGTGGCGGAAGCCCGGCGAGAAGCGCTGCAGGCGAGCAAAGAAGCCCGGCGTGAAGCTCTGGAAGCAAGCAGGGAGGCCCGACGCGAAGCAATGCGCGAAAGTGGGGAAGCCCGCCGTGAAGCGTTGCGCGCGGCTGATGAAGCGCGGCGCGCAGCCCGGCAGTTCCATGTTTTCAGCGCGGATAACGGCGCGGTAAAGTCGACTAAGATCGACATGAACAAGGCGCAGATCACTGTGACCGATCCGAGCGGTGAGATGAGAATCGAGAAGGTGAATGGCAAGAAAATGTTGACCGCGAAGGATCCGCAGGGCCGTCTCCTCTTCAGTGGTCCGATCGACTCGAAGGAGGAGCTCGACAAAGTGCCGGCGGACGTGCGGCAACGTTACGACAAGGTCGAGCAGAAGGATCTTCCAGGAGTTATCTCCACGGTGTCCGCCGATACAGAGGAAGACGCTGACGATGAGAGCAACGACGCCGAGGACGCCGAGAAGGACGCGGAGGAGGACGAGGACAACAGCGAACCTTCTGAAGCAACGATGCAGCAAGTTTCATTTCAAACGGTCCCGCGCGCTTTTCGCACATTTAACGCGCCGGCCGATGTAAGCCCCGCTATCGAAATCTAGATCCCGCCGGGCATGAGGGATATTCGGGGCATCCTGACGGGGGCGATCGCGGCCTCGGTTGTGGCGGCGCAGGATGCTCCGCTAGCGGTTGAGCGAACAAGCGCCGCGCAACATTTCGCTGACGCCAGGGAACTGTGCGATCGGGACAATGGCAAATTGTGGGGCCGCTCTCTGAAGGGTCCAATTCTTCTAGTTAGCCCTGCCACTCGCGAAGTCATCGCCAACCAGGCGGATCTTGAGGGGAAGCTCCAGAAGAGCGGCGATGTTTTCGTCGGCAAATTGCCGGTAGAGATGCCCGTGGCGAATACGGCGATCGATTGGGCTGGCGTGAAATGGACAATGGTTCTGCTGCCCTTGCCGCACGATCAATCTGCCCGGCGCGTCTTGCTGGCTCATGAACTATGGCATCGCCTACAGGACGAAATAGGTTTTCCCAGTTCCGCCGCGGCGAACCACCATCTCGATACGCGTGACGGACGCCTTTGGCTGCAGCTCGAATGGCGGGCGTTGGGCCTGGCGTTGCGGGAGAACGGGAAGAGGCGCCAGGATGCGACCAGCGACGCATTACTGTTTCGTTCTTTTCGACGGTCCCTGATCGATCACGCAGCCGAAGAAGAACGGGCGATGGAAATGCACGAAGGATTGGCAGAGTACACCGGCATCGCCCTGGGTCGCACGTTGGATCTTCCCCAATACGTCATCGATCACAATCTGACCAATGCGGTTGCGAAACCGACTTTCATTCGATCCTTTGCCTATGCGTCGGGGCCAGCCTATGGGATTTTGCTCGATCAGACCGGGATCGATTGGCGAAAGGGCCTAACGAAAACTGACGATCTAGGCGCATTGTTGCAACGCGCGCTGGGACTTCAATTGCCGGTCGATCTGGCGCAATCGGCTCGAACCCGCGCCCAAGATTACGGCTGGGAGAAACTGGCCGCCGCGGAAACGGAGCGCGAAGCGAATCAGCAGAAACGGCTCGCGGCTTACCGCCGGAAGTTCATCGACGATCCAGTGCTCGTCCTGCCGCTGCAAGAAATGAAAATGCAATTCGACCCTGGTGAACTCGTTTCGCTCGATCCACGCGGAACCGTTTATCCAAACATCAAGATTGTGGACGCGTGGGGCATTCTGACCGCCTCCAAGGGGGCGCTCCTGGAGTCGGACTTCGGCAAGATTACGATATCCGCGCCGACTGACTCACGATCCACGCAAGTAAATGGCGAAGGCTGGACGCTGGAACTTAATCCTGGGTGGGAATTGCAGGCTGCGACGCGCGCCGGCGACCAAACAATTGGACGGAGGAAGGAATGAAGGGCGTTGTTTTTGCGGCGATGGCGAATTTGGTGGGAGCGCTGCTGTTGGTAACGCACTCCACCGCCACCGAGGAGGCCAGTAAACCCGAGGCAGGTGTGGCCAAGGAAATCGATAGCTATCTAAGCTCCCTGGTTGCGGAGAACAAACTCTCCGGAGCTGTGTTGGTGGCAAAGGATGGCGTAACGATCGCGAGCAAGACGGCCGGCATAGCGAATAAGGCTACGGGCGCCGCAATCAACTTGAACACGAAGTTCAACCTTGCCTCGATGAACAAAATGTTTACGGCGGTTGCTATCGCCCAGCTGGCCCAAGCCGGGCGACTTTCGTTTAACGACACCATTAGCAAACACCTGCCGGATTACCCGAACAAGGAAGTAGCCGGCAAGGTCACTATCCACCATTTGCTCACGCACACGTCCGGGATGGGCATGTACTGGAACGAGAAGTTCATGGCTCAACGCGAGAAGCTGATGACAGTGGCAGCGCATCTTCCACTCTTTGCCAGCGATCCTCTGCTCTTTGCGCCGGGAGAGAAATTTCAATACAGCAACTCGGGCTACATGGTCCTGGGCGCCATCATCGAGAAGGTCACGGGTCAGGATTATTATTCCTACGTCCAGGAGCACATTTACAAGCCGGCTGGCATGACTGAGACCGGCTTCTACGAACCGGGAAGGGAGATCCCGAATCTGGCCATCGGTTATTCCAAAATGTCGCCTGACGGAAAGAAGTTGGAAGAAGCCCGGGACAATACGACCACGCGCGAGGTGAGGGGTGGACCAGCCGGTGGTGGTTATTCGACCGTGGGAGATCTGGTCAAGTTCCACATGGCTCTGCGGAGCCATAAGTTACTCAATGAAGAGTACACGAAGCTGGTCACGACGGGAAAAGTGGATGCCGGCCAGATCGGTCGCTACGGCTACGGATTTGGCGACAAGGTCTTCGATGGGAAACATATCGTGGGTCATAACGGAGGCTCCGGTGGCATTTCGGCTAATTTCGAAATGTATCCTGAGTCGGGTTACACGGCCGTCATCCTCATGAACACCGATCCGCCGGCGATGTTTCCGGTGATCATGGGCATCCGGCAACGGATCCCGGCGAAGTAATTTTCCCAGAAACAGTCCGCCGGGGACTTAACCCAGCATCGGCGGCTGCCCGGCGGACTGTTTCGAACCCAATGCCAGCTGAGGTAGGCGTTTGGAGCCTTCGTTGGCCAGGAGATCGAGCGCTCCGCCGACGAGAAGGTAGAAGGAAAGCAGGAGCGTCTGCCACATCGGCAATCCATAGCGGGGGATGAATTCGATGAGCAGGCAGGTAGTGGCGGTCATCGGGAGCCCGACAGCCGCCAGGGAGATCCCTAAAGGTGAGACTGTCGCCACGTTTGCCTTTTTCCGATGGGCGACGACGACGAAGAACAACAGAGCGAGGAACCAAGTCAACAAGGCCTTGTTGTAGCTCAGGCCGCGCCAGAGCTGGAAGTAAGGCTGCTGGAAGGGGATTTGACTTATTTGCTCGGCGTTCCAATCCCGGAATGTCACCAGCCCCGCGCAGGCTGGCATTTCTTCCTTATGCTCGAAGTAGTAGGCGGTGGTTTCGAACAGAGAGTCGGAGATGTCGGTTGCAGGCATCCTTAGTGCGGTGACGAACTCCGCCCAGGCGACGCGCAAATGTTCGGGAGTGGGCGGGAGAAGGAACGCGTACGCCATTTGGTTGATCTCTTCATCGAGCTTGTCCCAACGGACAACGCCTTCCCGCGGAAACAGCACTAGCGCAGCCCGCCTCAAGAACTCCCCTGCATCCTGCTGTCCGTCGGCCTGTCTCTGTCCCACGAGGGCGATAAGCTTCCGCACATCAGGTGATTCAGTCCGGGCGCTTACTTTCTCCAAGAGAGCGGTGCGCGATTCGGGCGAGAGGGTTTTCAGGAAATTGAGGCGCCACAGAAGGGTAAAACCGATCCTGGAATGAGGCTGAAGCTTCGTCTTTCGGGCCAACCGTTGGGTCAATAAATTCGTGAAGGCAACAGCAGGCGATTCCGATAGCTATGGCGATCACCGCCTGGCGGAAATATCTTTTTCCTACCAGCCGACGCCAGCGCGCTTCTCTATCAACGGAAGCAAACAGGCTTGCGGTGCGCGTGATTGCCCAGGAGAAGAGAAAGGCTGCGGGAAGCATTAGGATGAGCCAGAGGTTGATGTGCCGGGAGAGCAGACAAAGCCACAGGCTGATCGCGAAAAGATACCAGTCCGTCCATCGCGGCTCGGAGCGGCTCCGAGTCAGACGGCATGCTTTGGTGGCGACGACCACAATGAGAATCAGGCCCAGGGTTTCGGAGCCGACGCAGTGAGCGAACGTGTAGAAAACTGCGTTGCTTGCCCATGCCAGAGCCAACGTTAGGCGGATCCAAAAAATCTTGCTGGAGGTGACAATAAAGTAAAAGGCCGCGCCGCCGAGCGCCAGGTGCTGGGCAATGATCAGGAGCCGGATGCCGGAGTCAGTGAGAGGGGAGGATATGCTCTCGGAAGGGGGCGGCGTCTTTCCCCGCCATCGCTCCCATCTTTCACCCAGAAGAAGTGGAACCCTCGCCGCGTAACTGTAGGCAGGAGCGTGGCCCCAGTAGGTCGCCAGCAATGGGGGCCGCGTGAGCTGATTGTAAGCATCCGAGTCGCGCCAGAGCGGCGGGACAGTCGCGATCATCCAGGCCGAGGGCGCAAACAAACAAAGGAGGAGAGCGCAGTTCTTGAGAGAGCCGAAAGTGGATGCGCGCATTCGCGGCTTCAATAGTGATGTCTGTTTCCGCGGAGACAATAATTATCGGCGGTCGGGACCGGGCCCGCTGCGATCCGGAATTACGAAGCAGGGCCAGGATCCACCAACGTTCTTTGCTTGTTCTCAGGAATCTCCTCCCCGATATAAGGGTGCGATGGCCTTGGACGAGCGGAAAAATCCTCAGGATCCCACGCCGATTGTCGGCGCGGCCACCGATATCGCGCCGCTGGGCGGCCCGAAGCCCCCGCACGAACGGACCGCCGATGAGGAACCGGATGTGGTGGAATGGGAAAAGCTGGCGGCGAGCGAGCGATTTCGAAATCTGCTCAAGGCAAAACGGCGTTTCATCGTGCCGGCGACGATTTTTTTCATCGTCTATTATTTTGCGCTGCCGGTGTTGATTGGTTACGCGCGTCCTTTCATGGAAAAACGCGTCTTAGGGCCGGTGAACCTCGCTTATCTCTTCGCGCTCTCTCAGTTTTTCATGGCCTGGATCATCGCCGCGCTGTATGTGCGCGCCGCCGCGCGGTTCGACAAAATGGCCGCAGACGTTGTTTCGCAGTTCGATCGATGGCTCCGTTTCGTAATCGGGCTCGTGATCTGATCCAATCGCCAGCGCAAAGAATCGAGCACGAGCACGAGCATGAGCACGATTACGAGGTGAGAAGGAACAGATGACAGCAGCACTCGCGATGTTCCTGGGCTTTGTGTTGATCACGCTGGGGATCACCTACTGGGCGGCGCGGCGATCGCGTGGCGACGTGGCTTACTTCGCCGCGGGGCGCCGCATCACGGCGTGGCAGAACGGCCTCGCGGTGGCCGGGGATTACATGAGCGCCGCGAGCTTCCTCGGCATCGCGGGCATGATCGCGTTCAATGGCTATGACGGCTTCATGTATTCAGTCGGCTGGCTTGTTGCCTATCTGACGGTGCTCCTGATCGTCGCCGAACCGCTCCGCAACGCCGGGAAATACACCATGGCGGATTTGCTCGCTTACCGGCTCAAAGCCCGTCCCGTCCGCGCGGTGGCTTCGCTGAGCACGCTGACGGTCTCGACGTTCTACATGATTGCGCAAATGGTGGGCGCAGGTGCGCTGGTCAAGTTGCTCTTGCCTGGCGTGAACTATGAGACAGCCGTGATTGGCGTGGGCGTGCTGATGATCGTTTACGTGGTCTTCGGCGGGATGCTGGCGACGACCTGGGTCCAGATCATCAAGGCGATCTTGCTCATGAGCGGCAGCATTTTTCTATCGATCCTGGTGATGAAACATTTCGGGTTCAGCTTCAGCGCCTTTTTCGAAGCGATCAGCCGCGTGACCTGGACTGGGGCGGATGGCACAGTCATTACGCGCAATTTTTTCCAGCCGGGCCTGCTCTTCAAACCGCCCTGGGGCGCCCTCGACCTGATCTCGCTCGGTCTGGCGCTTATTTTCGGGACGGCCGGGTTGCCCCACATTCTGGTGCGATTTTACACCGTGCCCGATGCCAGGACCGCCCGGCACTCGGTGGTCTGGGCGATGGTGATCATTGGCGCTTTCTACATCATGACGACGTTTCTCGGGTTCGGCGCCGCCACGATCCTTACCCCGGGCAATATCAGTATCGAAAACATGAGCGCGCCGCTCCTGGCCGAGGCGCTTGGCGGCAAAGTCTTCTTTGCCTTTATCAGCGCGGTCGCGTTTGCCACGATCCTCGCGGTCGTCGCCGGCCTAACGATCAGTGCGAGCACCAGCTTCGCTCACGATTTTTACACGAATGTGATCCACCACGGAAGGGAACGGCAGCCTGGCGAAGAGGTGCGCGTAGCGCGCGTCACCGCCTTCGTCGTGGGCGCGGTTGCGATTCTGCTGGCGATCAAACTTCAGACGGTCAACGTAGCTTTCCTGGTCGGTCTTGCCTTTGCCGTGGCGGCGAGCGCAAATCTGCCGGTGATCGTGCTGAGTATTTTCTGGCGGCGCTTCAACACGGCTGGCGCCGTGGCCGGCCTCCTGGTCGGGCTGGCCAGCTCCATCGTCCTGATCATGATCAGCCCGAGCGTGATGGGAATGGACGCCAAGGCGCTGATTCACGGTCAACCGATTTTCCCATTGAAGAATCCCGGTATTCTCAGCATTCCGCTTGGGTTCCTGGGCGCGATCGTCGGGACGTTCTGGAGCCGTGAGCCTCGGGCGGAAGCGCGATTTGCGGAATTGAGCGTCCGAGCGAACACCGGATTGGGCGCGGAAAAGGCCACGACAGGATTGACGACGGGAAAACGAACTCAGCGCAATCCGATGAGGATACTCCGCCGGATAATGCTCGTGGGCGCGATCGCCGTAACCGGCTTCTCCTGCGAGAAACGACCTCAGCCGGTCGATTCGGGAACGGATGACGCGAAGCTTCGACCTGAGGTGGCGGTTGCGCGTGGGGCGGCGAGCCCAACCTTCGATGGGACGAGAGTCAGCCCGACGCCGTCCCGCTAAGTCCCTCTTTTGATCATCGGTGCCGGGGTGCGCGTTTGGGTTTTGTTTCTCGTTTCCGTTGCTCTTTCGCGACCGGCCTGCGGGGCAATCTGCTCATCATTGCGGGTTTGTTTTCCTGCCAGACATGGTCAGGGTCGCCCTGAAGAGGTCCCCATAGCAGACGTCCCGAGCGCCGCCAGTTATCCAGCATGATACCTTGAGCGAAGGGTTGGCCGATGGCGGTGATGACGATGACGTTATGCTCGGTGTCGGTGCCTGCATCCGATTCGCCCCAATGGAGCTCGAGCGTTTGGAGCCTTTGTGCATCCAACCGAAGCAACAGTTCTGTGGCAAATTGATGACAGTACCCTGCTTTCTTCGCTCCGATGTTAATGAGAAAAGAATGCATGGTGGGTGACGAACCCATTTCCCACTTACGCGCCAGCTCCAATCCAGTCGTGTAGGCAATGCCGGCGACGCGCCGAGCTTCTTCGGGCTTAACCCTCGGGGAGAGTGCAGCGAGCCGCGCCCTTAACGCCGGATCGTCCGCGGAAGTAGCGAGGACCAGTTGCCCAAGCTCAGCTCCTGTGGCCGGCGTGGCATAACCGGCCAGAACCAACAGGGCCACAAGAGCAGGAAAGGTGAGATTGGAGAAGCGCTGCCGCGGGAAAAGCATGGTGGGTTGATCTCTGCCATTGCCGCTTCGAAGGATCAACCCCTGTCACTGTTGCCGCAATATTTGGCGGCAGGGGAACGCTCACAAAAGGTCTTCGACTTTCCTTCGCGGAGGCTGAAATTGCCTCTACGAGGTCCTTCGCCGGCAACCGCCGGGCGTGGGATGACACGCAGTATTCCATCCTCATTTACCATGCATAACAAAATTCTAATCGCAGCGGTTTCCGGGCTCTCATTAGCAGCGGCGACGTTTCTCCCGGCGGCGCCGGCAAAGACTTACACGGCC
Source organism: uncultured Verrucomicrobiae bacterium (assembly GCA_963850015.1). Taxonomy (GTDB): domain Bacteria; phylum Verrucomicrobiota; class Verrucomicrobiia; order Chthoniobacterales; family UBA10450; genus AV80. The sequence goes on along the minus strand of CAWKJF010000002.1, from coordinate 1,804,045 downwards.
GAGCAGATCGCGGCGGAATCCAAGCGAGCGAACGAGTTCTTCGATAAGAATTTCGATGATTTTGTGGCGCGCCATCCCCAGACCGCCTCGTCGCTCGGTCTCAAGACAGATTACGATAAGTGGGACGACCTTTCGGATGCCGCTAACGCCGAGGATCTCGCGATCGCCGTGCAAAACCTGGCGAAATTGAAACGCGATTTTGATTTCGCGGCGCTCGATCCCCAAACGCAATTGAGCTGGAAATTATTTGAGAATGATGTGCAGCAGAATGCGGAAGGGTTCCGGTTTCGTTTCCATAACTATCCGGTGAACCAGATGTTTGGCTGGCATGCGCAGACGCCGACGTTTCTGATCAATATTCACCGAGTCGATTCCGTTTCGGACGCGGAAGCCTACGTCGCGCGGCTCAACGGGATCGCCAAGCAGGCCGACCAGGTAATCGCCAATCTCGAAACGCGCGCGGAGAAGGGGATCGTCCCGCCAAAGTTTGTCTTCCCCCTCGTGCTCGACGCGTGCCGGAACGTGATCAAGGGCAAGCCCTTTGAGGCGACCGACACGGACAGCACGCTGCTGGCGGATTTCACCAAGAAGGTCACGGCGCTGAAGGATGTGGACCAGCCAACGCGAGACCGGTTATTGGCGGATGCCAACAAGGCATTGCTCGGTTCCTTTCAACCAGCTTACCAGAAGCTGATCGCGTTTCTTGAAGCGCAGGAAAAAACGGCGCCGGCGGAAGGGGGCGCATGGCAATTCCCGGATGGTCGCTCTTACTATGAGTTCGCTTTGCGGCGCACGACCACCACGAAGCTGACCGGTGACGAAATTCACGAGCTGGGCCTGAAGGAGGTGGCGCGCATTCACGGTGAAATGGGCAAGATCAAGGAGAAGGTAAAATTCAAAGGCGACTTGCAGGCATTTTTCCAGTTCATGCGGACCGATAAGCAATTCTATTTGCCGGACACAGAGGAAGGTCGCGCGGAATATCTCAAGCGCGCCACCAACATTATCGACACGATGCGCGGACGGCTCGATGAACTCTTTCTGACCAAACCGAAGGCCGATGTAGTAGTCAAAGCGGTCGAGAAGTTCCGCGAAAAATCAGCGGGCAAGGCCTTCTATCAGCAGCCTGCTCCGGACGGCTCACGGCCCGGTATGTTTTACGTGAACCTGGCGGAGATGAGTTCGACGCCGACCTATGAGTTGGAAGGGCTGGCCTATCACGAAGGCATTCCGGGGCATCACATGCAGATCGCGATTGCTCAGGAATTGGCCGGGCGTGCCGAAGTTTCGGAGGATGGGCTCCCGCTATACCGCTTATTCCGAAGGCTGGGGCCTTTACACCGAGCTGATCCCGAAAGACATGGGTTTATACCAGGATCCGTATTCGGATTTCGGCCGCCTTGGCCTGGAACTCTGGCGAGCAGGTCGTCTCGTGGTGGATACAGGCATCCATCACAAGCGTTGGACACGCCAGCAGGCGATCGATTATTTGAAGAAGAACACGCCGAATGCCGAGGCTGATTGCGTCGAGGCGATCAATCGTTACATCGTGATGCCCAGCCAGGCGACGGCTTACAAAATCGGGATGCTCAAGATTCTCGAGCTGCGCGAAAAAGCGAAGAAGCAGCTCGGGGCCAAGTTCGATCTGCGGCAATTCCACGACGTCGTGCTAACCAACGGCCCAGTCCCGCTCGAGACGCTCGAGGAGTTGGTGGACAAGTGGGTGAAATCGAAGGGCTAGCCTTTCCTGCGCCGGACCGACGCTGGTTTATTTCCTTTACACGAACGTTTCATGTATCGTCGCCGATGAAAAATCTACTCCCCGAACTCAGTCTCTGTCTGTTTTTGGTTGCGGTGTCGGTCGCGAATGCCGGCGTTCCGCCCATGAACGTAACGGTTTCTGATTCCACCGGCAAAGCGGCATTCAAGGGCGCGACCCAAACCGATGGCGGTTTTTCCACCACCACGCTTCAACCCGGAAATTACGTCGTGCAGTTCACGGCGAAGAACCCTTCCCTGAAGGGCGGTCCATATTCCATTGTCGTTGCTGCTGGAAAGAAAAAGGTCGTGGCCAACGCAGTTGCCGGCGAGAAGTTCCTGGGCGGCGGAGTCGCCATGAGAGTGGAAGTTGGAGCGGGCTTAAGCATTATCGGGCAAGTCTGGGCCGGGAGCAGCGCGGTTAATTCCTCCACCCACAGGGACAGCCTGGGCAAGATGCAGGACCGCGGACAAGACTCCCATCAGGCCGGTTTCCGATCGTCGACGAGCCAGATGCCGGGCAAAATGACTAACCGCTAGCAGTTGTCGATGCCGGGTGAAATCGAAGGGTTCCGGCTAGCTCGCCGGACTCCCTAGGATCCTTTTCGAAACCAGCGGAGTGCTTCATCCAGCTGCGCCGGCGGCACCTCGTGACCGCCCGGGTGGGTCGTATGCCGGATGTTTTCGAATCCCGTTCGGCGCATCGATTTTTCCACGTCGTTGTGCTGGGCCGGCGTGGCGATCATGTCGCGCTCTCCGCTACTCAAGAAAATAGGGGTGCGAAGAAAGTCATGATCCGGTTTGAATCTTTGGTAGCCTTGCGTGATTCGCTCCTCGTTCATCCCCGAGAGAAAAATTCCCGTCAGGTGATAACCGCGCGCCGCGAGGAGAGGCGCGAGGTAGCTGGCCCGTTTCGCGCCACCGGAATGACCCACACACACGACCGGCCATTTGACCGAGCCGGGGAAGCTCCGGTGCAACGCGTCCAGCGCCGCCAGGGTATGACCGGCGCGCCAACCGGAGCTGTCCTGTTTGGCTGGCTGCGGGCCATCGCCCGCGAGCAGGACCCAGCCCGCCGCGAGCGCGCGGGGACGGTAAAACATCTTGAGGGCATCGCGATTTTGATGTTCGTAATCGCTCGACGAGAAGACCACCAGGAGCGGCCACGTTTTCTTCGGATCAAAACCGCGTGGCACCGCGAGCACGGCCACCGTGTGGGAGGGGACGACGTTGCCGCCTTCCGTGACATAGGATTTTTCCAAATCGCTCAAGGGCACATTGGCGCGCACCGTGGCCGAAGGAGTTAACGGCACGCCGGCAAAGCTCAAACCCGCCGGGAACGCGCTCGTGGAAAATGCCAGCCACGCAAGAGCGCAGAAGATCCTCGCCACGTTTGGGCGCAGATTTTTGGACGCGCGAGTCACAGACGTTACGACAACCCGAGCCGGGAAAAGGTTCAAAGGTGGGCTCTGAGCGGCGCGAGCGGGGGCGCGGATAGAGCGGGCGTTTTTGGGGCGAAGAGTGTGAGCCTGGTTGTCGCGGAATCGGAGCCAGCCGCGATCCTTTTTTCTCACCTTAGGAAAGGGTGCTCGTTAGACTCATGAAGTCATGAAGCCCATGACATGTGGTATCGTGTTTTTGCTCGTCTCTCTTGCGACGCCAGACATTTACGGCGGCGAGCCCGCTCGCGGGGTAGCCGGAGTGGACGTGATCGTGAAACAAAGGCCCAGCGGTCGTAAGGTCACGGATGCCCGCGGCAACTTCGCGATGGAGGCCCTGGCCGCTGGTTCGTACACCTTAACGTTCCGCGCCAGGAAAGCGGAAGACCTCCCCCGCAGCACATCGGATAAGGTCATCGTGGCCGAGATATTCGATCAAGATTGAAGGTAACGATCTAACGAAAGTACGGTCTGCGGCCGTCCCGGGGATTGCGCGGTGAAAACGGGCCGTAAAGACAAATAGCCTAACGAGCGACGATCTTTTGGTTGGGGTCGATGTCAATGTCGAGCTGGGACCGGGCGCGAGGCCCCACGGCCAGGTCGCGGCCAATGCCGTGAAGAACATGTTTTGGATACCGAAGGAATCCGGCAGCAATCTCCCGGGGCGCTGGGTGGTAGGAGGCTCGGTGGAACATAAGGCCGCGGTCCATCAATACCAATGCGATGAGCATAGAGGAACTGCGGGCGGCGCAACGATAGCGCGGGGATCGTGCAGCAGGACGGTTTTGGGCCCGGTCCACTATTTTTTCGCAGGAACATTTTGACCTCGACCTGGAGAGAGCCGGACGATATTCTCTGAAGTCATGAAGAACATGACCCGTGGTATTCTGTTGTTGTCAGTCCTTTTGGCGATGCCAGTGGCTTATGGCCAAGCCCCGAAAGGTGTTGCCGGAGTTTCTGTCGCGGTAAAACAAAATCCGACCAAGCGTACCGTGACGGATGCCCAAGGCAACTTCGCCCTCACAGGCCTGCCCGCCGGCTCCTACACTCTGACGATCCGTCCGCAGAAGGCGCAAGACACGAAGATGGCTTCAACGACCAAGGCTGTCGTCGCCACTTCGTATTCCATCAAAGTGGAAGGAACAAAACGTCCGGTGAACAAGAGCGGCCTAACGAGCGACGCTCTTCTGGCCGGAGTCGATGTCTCGGTGGAGGTGGGCGCGGGCGCGAAGGTTCGCGGACAAGTCCTGGCCGGCGGACAAAAGAAGATGGTTTGGATAGCAGCCGAGCTCGGCAGCCACATGCCGGGACATTGGGTGGATGCTGACTCAAAGGAAGCCGCGGCCCGCAATACCGTCCGGGTCAGCAACGACGATTTCCGGAACAGTATGCAGAGGGCTAATGATCCGCACCAGGAGGGGTTCCCTGGATCCGGAGTTGGGATGAGCAAATAGGTATGGAGCACAGGTTCGCGTGGCTTAACGCTTGGCGCGGCCACCGTGTGAATTTGTCAGGATTCGTGAACTTCTTGATCCGCAGCACTGTCCTGTTTCTTCTTTCACTCGGGGCTTCCCTGGCTTTTGGCGGGATTCCTCCGCTGAGCGTCACTGTATCGGATGCCGCTGGTAGAGCCGCCTTCAAAGGCACGACGGACTCAAGCGGCAGTTTCGCGACCGCCAACCTCGCCTCCGGCAAATACGTCGTGCAGTTCAATTCAAACAATTCCTCCATGAAGGGCAAGAATTACGCGCTCGTTGTTTCGGCTGGGAAGAAGAAGGTGGTGGCAGACAGTATTCCCGGAGGGAAGTTCGCCGGCGGCGGCGTGGCGATGAGGCTGGAAGTGGGGGCCGGCTTGAACATTACCGGTCAAGTTGCGACGGATGCGAACTTTGCCGTTAGGAACGGAAAGGTGATGGTTTGGATACCCCCCATGCTTGGCAGTAACATGCCGGGACATTGGGCGGAAAAAGGATCAGCCGATGAAATATCGTCTCGAACCAGAGGGATAGTGCCCGCAGCGAACATTCAAAAAATACACGATAACGCGAGTTTTTGACGCGGGTGCCCGGTAGTCACCCTGGCAGCCCGGAGAGACTCGGTTTTTACGCTTGGCGCGGCTCCATTCCTCCATATCTTCGGAGCCATGAAGAAAATGATCCGCAACTCTGTCCTGTCGCTCTTTCTGGTCGCTGCTTCCGTGACTTTTGGAGCGGTCCCGCCGTTGAGTGTTACCGTTTCCGATGCTAGCGGCAAAGCCGCCTTCAAAGGCACAACGAATTCCCAAGGCTCATTCACCACGTCGAAAGTTAAGCCAGGCAATTATACTGTGCAGTTCAATTCCCCGAGTGGGGCCGTCAAAGGGAATTACGCAATCGTCGTTTCCGCCGGAGTGAAGAAGGTTTCGGCTGCGGGTGTTGCCGGAGAGAAATTCGCCAAGGGTGGTGTGGCCTTGAAGCTCGAGGTCGGAAACCTTTTGAACATCGTGGGTCAAGTCGCAGCGGAAACCAGCGGCAGCGCTCCGATGGGCTCGAATGGCAAACCGATGGTGTGGATTCCGAAAATGCTTGGCAGTAACATATCGGCGCACTGGGCCGAATCTGATTCGGCCGAAGCGAAGTCGGCCAAGGCTGCCGGGAGTATGAGCACACGGGATATTCAGAATAGGCAGGATCGAGGGATTAGTCCCGGCGGCTAGATCGAGGCAGAAGCCCGGACAAATTCGGTAACTGACAAACAGCCTCAATCGCCGGGCTTCGCCAGCGATGCGAGGGGCAGATCGCTTCCGCGGGGAATCTTATTCTCGTTGGATAGACCCGCGTATGGCAGCTAGATACCGCGCATGGTCTTTGGGATTTTGAAGCGGCGCCGGCGTCGAGTTCTGCGCGCTCAATCGACTCCGCTGGAGTGGCGGTCGATTCTCACGCGCAATCTCCCGTTTTTTCGCCGGCTTCCCCCAGCCGATCAGGCTGAGCTCCTGGGCCACATCCGAATCTTCCTGGCCGAGAAGCGGTTCGAAGGCTGCGGAGGGCTCGAACTTACGGATGAAATCCGCCTGACGATTGCGGCCCAGGCCTGCCTTCTCCTGCTCCATCGCGGAACCGACTACTACCCGCAGCTCAGCACCATCCTGGTCTATCCGTCAACTTACGTGGCGCATGAGGATAGGCACTTGGAGGGACCGATCTGGGAAGAGGGTCGAGAATACCGCCTTGGACATACGATGCACCGTCTCGGAGCCCTTGTCCTCGCCTGGGACGCCGCGAAGCGGGGCGCATTGCACCCGGCGGATGGCCAAAACGTGGTGCTCCACGAATTCGCTCACCAACTCGACTTCGAGGATTACTCAACCGACGGCGCGCCGGCTCTGGCGACAAGGGCCGAGTATCTGGCCTGGGCGCGAGTAATGAGCAGCGAGTTTGCAGCGTTGCGGGCGGCCGAAGAAGCGGGAGCGCCCACCGTGCTCGATACCTACGGCGCGACGAATCCGGCTGAGTTCTTTGCCGTGGCGACGGAGGCATTCTTCGAGCGCCCCCTCCCGCTGCGCGCCCGGCACCCGCAGCTCTACGCCGAACTGGGTAGATTTTTCCGTCAGGATCCGGCCGCCAATTTTGCCGAAACGGCGGCGCTCGATTGAGCGCGTGTTCGCGCTGCCCACCTACCGGCGGAGGGGTTCGAACCCACACACTCTTGCGAGTACTGGATTTTGAGTCCAGCGCGTCTGCCAGTTCCGCCACGCCGGCCTGGTGTCGCTACCGTTTCGCATCGGATTGGGTGCGCGCAAGTCGAAATTATGAATCGGACAAGATCGCGCGCGGGCAGTTGGTGCGCGAATTCGACGGATCGATCACTGGGTTTGGCGCATCCGCTTTTTCGAGGCGGGGACATTGCTTGCCGCTGGGGTTTACATTGGGCGCGGCCATGATTTGAGGTATGTTCGGATCATGAAGAACCTGATCCGCGGCACTGTCCTCTCTCTCTGTTTTGCCATTGCCTGTATGGCTTATGGTGCCGTCCCGCCGTTGAATGTGACTGTGTCCGATGCCAGCGGCAAAGTCGCCTTCAGAGGTAAAACGGATGCCCAAGGCACATTCACCACCGAGAAAGTCAAGCCAGGCACTTATGATGTGCAATTCACTTCCGCGAGCGCCATCACGGGGAATTACTCAATCAAGGTTTCCGCGGGAGTGAAGCACGTTTCGGCTGCCGGCATTGCCGGAGAGAAATTCGCCAAGGGAGTGGCCTTGAAGGTGAACGTCCAAAACCTTTTGAACGTCGTTGGTGAAGTCAAAGCGAACTAGCAAGCGCAGCGAAGCCAAGACATCGAAGCCCAGGTCCCCATGAGCAACGGCTCGCTCAAGATGCAGGAGAACGCCTGCAACCCACAGTGGTAGTCGACAGAGCCTCGCCCTCACCAAATTAGGGCGGTGCGATTTGAGTTGAAGGCACGACGGCTCGGCGTGGTAGGCTCCGATTCCAAGATGACACGCTCATTTTGGTTTGCGCTTTTCTCGGTCTTTGTCACAACCATCGCCTTCGCGGAGGAGCGGGCGGTCCAGTTGCTCTTGCCCTCCCGTCAGCTCGAGCCCACGAGCACCTTTGAACTGCGTTTTCCGACCGAGATGGTGCCGCCGGATCAGGTGGGCAAGCCGGCCTCCGTTTCCCCGCTGGTCTTTGCGCCGGCAATGGACGGGCAATTTGTCTGGCTCAGCAGTCGAAGCGGAACCTTCGCCCCCAAGGGAGTCCTGCCGCTCGGCACCAAGTATCAAATTTCCCTGCGCTCCGGATTGAAGGACGCCGCCGGGCGTCCGGTGACGGCGACCTTAAAGGAAACCGCGGAGACTCCGCCGATGCGGGTGAAGGGATTCACCGGCCTGGTCAGCTCGAGCGAGGATAACGCGTCAGCTGTGCCGCGCTACTTGATCCTCTTCAATGCCAACGTAAAGCCGGAGACCTGCGCGAAATTTTTCCGCTTCACAAATGTGTCCGGAGCAAAGGTCGAGGCGCGAGTTGAACGTCCTGCGCCCGCCAGAGGCGACAGTGCGTTTCCGAGTTATCAAAGCGACGATCGATCACTCGTGATCTGGGGGGAACCGCCGCCGCCGCCGGAACCGACCGAGTCCGGCGAGGAGGATGAGGACAAGAACAAGAACACGCCAATCGTCCCGCGCCTGAACATTCTCCTGGTCTCACCCGCCAAACCGCTTTCTCCCGGAAATGATTGGAAGCTGGTGATGGAACCCGGTCTGCCCGCGGCGGAATGGAAAGTGACCGTGCCGGTCCGACAGGAAATTTATGTCGGCAACGTGAAGCCCTTTTTCCTCGAGAAGGTCGCGGCGGAAAGCAATCGGGGCGCGGGCCGGCGCATCATCGTCGATTTTTCGAAGATGCTCGGCCCGGAGGTCACAGCCGAGACGGTTTCCCAGTGGATTTCAATCGCGCCAGTCCCGGAAAATCTTCAAACGGTGGTTGACGACAGGACCGTGACCTTTCGAGGCAAGTTTGCGCTCGGGGTTCGATATCGCGTCGCGCTCAAAGCGGGTCTGCCTGCCCGCGAGCCGATGAAACTCGATCGTGCGGAGACGAAAGAAGTCGTCTTCAAGGAAATCGCGCCGCGGCTCTATTTCGAAGATTTCGCCACGCACCAGCATCTGGCTGGCACGCGCCGGTTCCGTTTGCTTTCGGTCAATGTGCCGCGCATCCACGTCACGGCGCGGCTCTTCATCGGCGACACCACTCCCGTGGCGCTCAAGGCCTACAGATCATTACGACGAGTACTCTCAAGACATGCCGGAAGGCGAAAGCTATAAGCGCGTCGATGTGGATAAGCTGCCGGGAAAAATAATTTGGGAACGGGACCTCGCCGCGGACGCGACCGTCGATCAACTGAAAACGCTTCCGCTGAACTGGGATGAAATTCTTGGCGAACACAAAACCGGCGCGGTCCTGCTGACCGCGGAATCGGTGGATCCCGTTCCGGAGACGCACAAACGCGTCGGGACGCAGGCCGTTATTCAACTGACCGATCTGGGCGCTCTCTGGAAACGGGACCGGGACGGCGCCCTCACCGTTCACATGTTCTCGCTCGCGAAAGGCAATGGGCTCGCGGGGGTAAAACTTCGCCTGCTCGATGAAGAGCAAAAGCTAATCGAAGAGGGCGAAGTGGTGACCGATAAGGACGGCAACGCGGACTTGCCGGTAGCGGACGAAGCGCGCTGGGTTTTCGCCGAGCGCGAAGGTGATGCCCATCTGATCTCGACCCGCGGCGATACTCGGATCCCATTGTATCGCCTCGGCGTCACGGGCAGCGATGGCGAAGAGGAAGGCGGGCAGGCAGAGAAATCCGTTTTCCTGTTTACGGAGCGCGGAGTCTATAAACCCGGCGACGTGGTTCATCTTAAAGGCTTCGCCCGCAGCGAAAGTGACGAGGAGCAGAGCCTGCCGGCCGGGAAAAAACTCACGGTCAAAGTGACGCGACGCGAAAGACCGGGAAGTTTTCAACAAAGAGGTAACGCTCTCCGAGTTCGGTTCGTTCGCGGAGGAGATCAAGCTGCCGGCGGAGACGCTCGGGAAATTTCGCGTCGCGGCCGAAGGGGAGGAGGGCGAAGGCCTGAAAGGTGACGGCGTTTTTCAGGTCCAGCAATACCGGCCGAACGCTTTCGAGATTTCCATTCCATCGCCACCGGCCGCGACTGGACCGGCGCAACTCGATCTCTTGATTGCGTCGAAATATTTCATGGGCAAGCCGCTCGCGAAAGCGAAGCTCACCTGGTCGCTGGTGGCGCGGGACGACGCCTTTAAACCGGAAGGCCTTGACGACTTTGCCTTCTGCGATGGAATCGAAGATTTCCGGTTGAATCGCGCGCTCGATCGTATCTCGCAGTTTAACGCGCAGGGAGAAGCGGAGGTCGATGCCAGCGGCAACGCCAAAGTCGCGACGCCCTTGCCGATCAATCCCAAAGCGCCGCAGCCGCGCGCGGCCAAGCTTCTTTGTGAAGTGACCGACCTGAGCCAGCAAACGGTCTCGGAGTCCCGCTCATTTGTGCAGCATAGCTCGGATTTTTATCTCGGCTTTCGCCGGCTCGACTCGGTCTACAAGGAGGGCGCGCCTCTCCTCATCGAGCTCATCGCGGTGAAGCCTGACGGCAAGACGTTGTCCGCGCCGGTAAAAGCGACGGTTCGTTTGCAACGCATCACCTGGCAAACGAACCGCCTCGCGACCGCGGGCGAAACGACCGAGTTCGACAGCAAAGCGCAGCTCGAAGTGGTGTGGGAGCGCGAACTTTCGACCACGCCAGGCCTGGGCACGGACCGGAAACCGCTCGCTGCGACGGTGCCCGATATGGTCGCGGGGAAACCCGGCGAATATCTGCTCGAAGCCACCGGCAAGGATGCGCAAGGCCATGACGTTCTGACCTCGGTCAACTTCGAAGTGGCCGGCCGCGGCGAAACGGTTTGGAATTATCGGAACCCGTACGCGATCGATCTCGCCACCGATAAAGACAGCTACGAACCCGGACAGACTGCGACCATCCTGGTCAAGACACCGATCGCAGGAGACGCGCTCGTAACCGTCGAGCGTGAGAGCGTCCTGCGTTCCTTCGTCACGCACCTCACCGGCAATTCGCCCTCTATCCAGGTGCCGGTGCTCGATGCAGACGCGCCGAATGTTTTCGTCTCGGTCATGCTCTTGCGCGGCGCGAACGACAGCCCGCGAAAAATCAAAACGCCGGAATACCGGATCGGTTACTGCGAACTAAGAGTCGTGCGCCCGGGCGACAAGCTGGCCGTTCAACTCAAGGCATCGAACGCGGCCGTGAAACCGGGCGATAAAGTCGAGCTCGAAGCGAACGTGCGGGATGTGAATGGGAAGCCCGCCGCGGATTCCGAGGTGGTGCTTTATGCGGTCGATGAAGGAGTCCTCTCCCTCACCGGCTACAAGACGCCGGACCCGCTCGCCTTTTTCAATCTGCGTCGCGCTCTTGGTGTGCAAACCAATCTCACGCTGCCAACCCTCTTAAAGGAGGACACCGAGGAAATGGATTTTGCAAACAAGGGATACTTGATCGGCGATGGCAAAGGCGGGCCTCCCCTGGTCGATGGTTTGCGAAAAAACTTTCTCGCGTGCGCGTTTTGGAACGCGACGCTCCGGACCGACGCGCAAGGCCGCGTCCGCGCGGAGTTCGTCGCGCCGGACAGCCTCACGCGCTATCGGGTGATCGCGATCGCGGCCTCGAAGCAAAATCAATTCGGCGGGGCTGAGTCCGCGTTCGAGATCAATAAGCCGGTCATGCTGGAAGCCTCCTTGCCGCATTTCGCCAATCTCGGTGACAAACTGGTCTTGCGCGGTGTGTTGCATAACACCACCGATCTTGCGGGCGAGGCGGACGTGGAACTGCAACTTGATCCGACCGCGAAGGGCGCTGAGCTCAAGCGCCACGTCACCCTGCCCGCGCAAGGCTCGGTGCCGATCGATTTTCCGGCAGAGATCGTGGGCACCGGAAAAGCGCAGTGGCGCTGGAGCGTCCGTTTCGTTTCCGCCGACAAAAAGACGAACTTCAATGACGCGCTTCAATCGGAAGTGAACATCGGCTATCCCGCACCGCTCTTACGCGAAGTGGAGACGAAACGAATCGAGGGTAACGAAGCGGAGTTAAAACGGATTGCCGATCCGCAAATCATCGAGGGCAGCGGACAGGCGACGGTGGATGTGGCGAACACGCGCGTGATCGAACTGCGCGAATCACTTCGGTATTTGTTGCATTACCCTTATGGCTGCGTCGAGCAGACAACGTCGAGCCTTCTGCCCTGGCTATTCGTGCGTGATTTGCGCGACACGCTCCCGGAGCTAAAAAAGACCGACGCCGAAATCGATGCAGCGGTCAATCGCGGCGTGAATTTACTCATGTCGATGCAGACCGGCGGCGGCGGCTTGGGCTTTTGGCCGGGCGGCCGCCAGCCGACGTTCTGGGGCAGCGCCTATGCCGGAATGGCGCTGGCCGTGGCGCAGAAACAAAAGTTCGCCGTTCCCGAAGTGGAGACAAAGAGGGTGTTCGCTTATTTGAGCGGAGAGCTTCGCGGCATGGCGAAGGACGCGACGGGTTATGGACTCTCCGCGCAGTGTCTCGCGGTTTACGCGTTGGCGCTTTCGGGCAAACCGGAGCCGGCCTATCACGACGTGCTTTTTCAAAAGCGCGCGAAGTTGAGCGCGGAAGATCGGGCGCTCGTCGCGCTCGCGGTGATCGAGAGCAAAGGCCCGAAAACCATGATCGACGAACTGCTCAAGCCGTCTGCTTCGAGCGACGGCTACCTCGACCAATTTTTTGGATCGGTTGTGCGGGAGAACGCGCTGCATCTGCTCGCCTGGACGCTCCATGACTCGCGCGCGCCGCGCGTGGATGAGCTGGCCGTCGAGCTTTTCCGGCGCCGCAGCAACGGCCATTGGAGCACCACGCAGGCAAACGCCTGGTCGTTGCTCGCGCTCGCCTCCTACCTACGTCAGGTCGAAACGGGCGATAAGAATGCGACCGGCCAGATCGTGTGGGACAAGGCGACCGCGCCTTTTGCGGTTAGCAAGGACAAGCCGCTCGTGACTACGTCGTTTCCGATTCTGAACAAAACGGCCGCGGAACCGATCCGCCTGACCAAGAGCGGCGGCCAGGTCTTTTCCGAAGTGACGGTCGAGGCCCGGCCGAAGCTGATTGAACAACCGCGGCAGGATCGGGGCTACTCGATCACTCGGCGGTACACGAAGGTTGCAGATGACGGCAAGCTTTCGCCTGCGGAAAACCTGCTGGTGGGCGATCGCGTGTTGGTGACGCTCGACGTCGAGGTGCGCCGGCGCGCGACCTACCTGGCGGTGGAGGACCCGTTGCCCGGGGTGTTCGAAGCGATTAACCCCGCGTTCAAATCGCAGGAGGTCGCCGCGGGCGAAACGCTCGGGACAGAATGGGTGAGCGATTATCACGAATTGCGGGAAGACCGGGCCGTGTTTTTCGCTGACGTGCTTTATCCCGGGCGTTACACGCTGCGCTATCTCGCGCGAGTGATTTCCGCCGGAGACGCGATCGCAGCCTCAGCGAAAATTGAGGAGATGTACCATCCGGAACGGTTCGGACTCACCGAGAGTGTGCATGTCCGCACGGAGTCGCTGAAGTGAAGGCGCTCGCGCTGAGAACCTCGAGCAAAGACGCTGTCGATTCTCCTGGCGCTGGCGGTATTGGTAATTACGCTGGAAATTGGCCTTCACTTTGTGCCTCTCCCGCCGGCGTTGCTGCGTCCGCCGGTGCAAAGCATTGCGTTGCTCGATCGAAACGGAATCCCGTTGCGCGAAGCGCGCGTCGCGGAGCGCTTCAGCCGCGAGCTGGCTCTGGACGAAGTGCCGCGGCACGTGATCGATGCGGTCCTCGCCGCGGAGGACAAACGCTTCTTCCGGCATGGCGGGATCGATTGGCTGGCGACGCTGCGGGCCGCCATCACCGGCCTTGGTCGCGGGCGAATCATCTCCGGCGCGTCAACCATCACGCAACAGTTGATAAAGATCTCGGAGCCGAGGCCGCGCACGCTTCGAGCAAAACTAATCGAGAGCGCGACCGCTCTTCGGCTCGAGCAACTGTGGTCGAAGGACCAGATTCTCGCCGCCTATCTGAATCGGATCGACTTCGGAAATCTGAACATCGGGCTCGCGGCGGCGGCCGATTATTATTTCGACAAGCCCGTGGCGGATTTGAGCGACGCGGAAGCGGCTTTTCTGGCCGGGCTTCCCAAGAATCCGCGCAGGCTGAATCCGCGCACGGCGTTCGAGGCGGCGCGCCGGCGGCAGGAAATTGTGCTGCGCCGGATGCGTGCGAACGGCTCACTTGACTCGGCGCGGTTCGACCGGGCGCAAGCGGAGACGCTCGCGTTGCGCACGCCGGCCCGTCGTTTTCGCGCGCCGCATTTTGTGGAATTGGTTTTGCAACAGCCGCAGGAAAGCCCGCGGACAGAGCTGCAGACCACGCTCGACTTTCGCCTCAACGAGCAGGTGGAAAAAATCCTGCGGGAACGCCTCGCGCAGCTGCACGATCAGAATGTGCGCAATGGCGCTGCCGTCGTGATCGATAACGCGACTGGAGACGTCCTCGCGCTGGTCGGCTCTGAGAATTATTTTGCGCCGGGCACGGGACAGGTGAATGGCGCGTGGGCGCAGCGTTCCGCAGGGTCCACGTTGAAGCCGTTCACCTACCTGCTCGCGCTCGAGCGCGGCGCGACCCCGGCGACGATGGTCGCGGACGTCCGCACAAGCTTTCCGTCAGCCGATGGATTTTACCGTCCGGAGAATTACAACCGCCGTTGCTACGGACCCGTCCGCTATCGGACAGCACTGGCGAGCTCGTTGAACATTCCCGGCGGTGAAAGTCCTGCTCGCGGCCGGTGGCCCGGAAGCGTTGCACGAGCGCCTGCGTCTCTGCGGCCTAACGACACTAAACAGATCGGCCGAGATCTACGGCCTGGGCCTGACGCTGGGAAATTGCGAAGGGCGCCTGCTCGAGATCACGAACGCCTACGCCAGCCTCGCCCGCCTGGGTGAATACCGGCCCTGGCGCGTTCTCACCACCACCCCGACCGCATCCCGCCGCTACTCGCGACCGGAGCTGGTCTGGCAAATCGCGGATATCATGAGCGACAATTCCGCGCGGACCCTGGCTTTCGGCATGAACTCGGCGCTCCGGTTCGATTATCCCGTTGCCTGCAAGACCGGGACCAGCACTGACTTTCGCGATAACTGGACGATTGGATTCACTCCCGAGTTTTCCGTTGGTGTCTGGGTGGGAAATTTCGACGGCGCGCCCATGCGTGAAGTTTCCGGGGTGACCGGGGCCGGCCCGATTCTTCATGCGGTCTTCGATTATCTCCACGCGAATCGGGGGACGAGTTGGTATCGCACCCCGGCGGGGATGGTGGAGCGCAACGTGCATCCGCTCACCGGCAAGTTGCTCGCCGAGGTGGATCCGCGGGGTGTGCGCGAAAAATTTCTTCCCGATCACCTGCCCGCGCCCGAGTCTCCGTCCGATTACGATGAGGCCGGTAACGTCCAGCTCGGACCCGAGTACGCGGATTGGTTCAACAGCGCTGAGAATAGCATTCGCGATCGCGCCAATCTCGCGGGGAAGGGGGAGCTGCGCATTACTTCCCCTTTGCCGGGAAGCGTCTATGTAGTCGATCCCGACGTGCCCTCGACCCGGCGCATTCCCCTGGCGGCGAATGGCGGAACGCAAATGCGGTGGGAAAGTGAATCGCTGACGTGCCGGACCGAGCCCGGAGTCGACTTTGCCTTGGCGGCCGAGGGTGAGCATCGAATCGTGGTGACGGATCTTGCCAGTGGCCGGCGGGCGGAGACGTGGATTCGGATCCGGTCCCTGTAGCCTGAGAACGGAGCGGCGGTTTGCGACCGCCGGTTTTGTTAACGTGGGCGATTTCAAATCGCCCCTCCTTGGCTGGGATCCTCGAATTAGAAGCCGCTGATTGGATCGATCGCCTGCAAACTCCGGGGTGGTCCGAAGATTTCGCGCAGAACGATTGCGTCGCGGAGACCCTGGGGTGACCGGAGTTTGAGCCGAAAGCCCGGCTGTTCCATCGCCGCGGGAGACCGGTCCTCCAAGGATTCGGCGCCCAGGTCATGCACTTCGAAGCTCAATTCCTTGGCAACCGCAGGCTGGAAGACGCGCGTTTCGACTGGGCGGGGCGCGGCCTCTTCAATGAGAATCGGCTGGGCCCAGATGGGTGGGGGCAGAGGCGGCGGAACAGTGACTAACGGAGGCAGCGTGGGTTCGCTCAATCGTTTGAATGTGTCTATTACTTGCCGCTTGGGCGTCACCTTGCGCGGAGGGGTGGATGTAGCCGGCTGTCCGAGCGCCTCGAGAAAACGGCGAATCCGTTCTTCCTCGGTTTGGGTTTCGCTCGCGCGAGGAATTGATTGGCCGGGAACCGTGGGCCTTTCCGAATCCTGATTTTCAGTCTGAGACTTTTGCCAAAGCCAGCGCAGCAATGCCGCCGCGATCACAATGATCAGGATGACGGGATGGTCCAACATTTAGCGATTTAGCGACTTAATGAATTAGCGAATCGGGAGGTCCCGACTGTCGACTACGTCGTTCCTTCCGTGCGCGGCTTGTCTCCGCCAGCGATAGATTCCCGCATCGATGTATCGGCCTGCACGTTTTTCATTCGGACGTAATCCATGATGCCGAGATTGCCGGAGCGGAATGCGTCCGCCATCGCCTGCGGCACGAGCGCCTCGGCCTCGACGACTTTCGCCCGCATTTCCTGGGTGCGCGCGCGCATCTCCTGCTCAACCGCCACGGCGGCGGCGCGCCGCACTTCCGCCTTCGCCTGGGCGACGCGTTTATCGGCTTCGGCCTGCTCCGTCTGGAGTTTCGCGCCGATATTTTCGCCGACATCCACGTCGGCGATGTCGATCGACAAAATTTCGAAGGCGGTTCCGCTGTCGAGACCCTTGGCCAAAACGGTTTTCGAAATTCGATCCGGATTCTCCAGCACATCCTTGTAGGAGGCGGCCGTGCCGATCGAGCTGACAATTCCTTCCCCAACGCGCGCGATGATCGTTTCCTCAGTGGCGCCTCCGACAAACCGGTCGAGATGCGAGCGCACCGTCACCCGCGCCTTGACCTTTACGCCGATGCCATCCTGTGCCACGCCGTCGATGGTGGTGCGACCCATGTTTGCGCTGGGCGCGTCGATGACCTTCGGGTTGATGCTGGTCCGGACGGCCTCGAGGACCGTCTTGCCGGTGCCTTTCGTTGCGAGATCGATCGCGCAGGCCCGGTTGAAATCGAGCGAGATGCCGGCTTTATCCGCGGCGATGAGCGCGAGAATCACGTGCCCCACGTCGCCACCAGCCAGATAATGGGCCTCGAGTGGATCGCTCGGAATATCGATGCCGGCTTTGACCGCGGTGATGCGGTTATCCACGATCATTCCAACCGGAACTTTGCGCAGACTCATTCCGAACATTTTGAACAATCCCACCGGCGCATTTGCGAGGCGCGCGCGCAGCCAAAAATTGAAGAATCTGAAAACGACAATAAAAAGGATAAACGCGAAGAGCGCGATGACACCAAGGCCGACAAGAACGAGCGAATCCATGCGCTGACGTTAGCGGAACCGTCCCGGTGCGGAAAGTTTAATCAGTCGGCCGCAGGACGAACTCGAGGAAGAGCGGCGTCAGTGGCGGAACTTCCGTCACGGGAAGGCCTGCGCTGGATGCTTCGGTCACGGTGGAATGGATTTCTGTTTCATTTGCCAGCGCCAGCCTGTCGATAAGGACAAGTCGCTGATGGGAATCTCCCGCGAGCAGATCGAGGAATTGCAGCGCCGGAGTCGGAAGGAGCACACGAATATCGCGGAGCGGATTTGTTGGATGAAGGTTCGCGAGCACCAGGAACCGTTGCTGGGTTGCCGGCTCATAGCGAAGAAAGGCGTAGAGCCAGTGACCGCTGGCCTGCTCGCCGGGCAAACGCCCGAAGGCGGAGTTGTCGTGGTTTGCCGGATTGAGTGAAAAAAACTCGCCATCCTGGAAGGCGGGCTCGCCCACCAGATTGATCAGCCGGCCGTAAAAATTTCGCAGCGCTTTTTGCTCCGGCGACAAGCGGTCGCCGTCGTAGCGATGCCCGTTTACCCATTTCACCAGTTCGGGCATCGACCAATAATCGAAAATGCTGGTGCGTGCGTCGTCACCACCGAAACCTTCCGCGCCGGCTGCCGGTTCACCCACTTCCTGGCCATTGTAGAGCATGACAACGCCACGCGACATTCCGTAGAGAATGGCGGAGACTGGGCGGCCCACTTGCATGCCAACGGCTCCCCATTCCGAGGGCGACGCGAGCCGGACTTCATCGTGATTTTCCGCGTAGCGAACCGAATTGTGGCAAATAAAACCGTCGGCGATTTCGCGATCGATGTCGTTTGCCCAACCCGAGCCGTCGTAGATCCGCTTGAGCGCACGATAGACTGGGGCGTCGTAAACAGCGTCGAAACCGGCATTCAATAAATCGAAGAGCACATTTCCCCGGCCGGCGTTGAGACCGGCGATGACCGGATCGCTTCCCGGGACTTTGCTCGGATCGTCATCGTACGCCTCGCCCATGAAGAAAACTTCGGGCCGGCGTGCGCGTGCCTGCGCGATGGCCCACGACCAGAATTCGGGCGGGACCATGTGCGACATGTCGCAGCGGAATCCATCGACTCCCAGTGATTGCCAGTGCGCGATCACCTGATCCATCTTTATCCAGGTGTCAGGGATCGCCTTCTCCGGCGTCCAGGCGTTCGGGTATTCCCGGACCGATTTCGAGGGGTCTGTGAAATTGAAGCCGTAATTCAATTTTACGGTTTCGTACCAATCGTTCAGATGCGGCGTCCAACTCACAACATTGTTACCCGTGACGCGCCCGAAGGTTGTTTCGCCCTCGAAAACTCCATCGCAACTTGCGCCCGAAATCTGGCAGGTCGGGCTTACTGGAACACCATCTTTGCAGGTGGGCAGCCGGAGTGGAGGACCGTTCTCGTCCGGCGGGAGATAGAAGAAATTGTTATGTGGATCAAAAAATTTAGTCACGTCGTCCCCAGAGCCATTGCGGCCACCAGCACCGAAATTGCAGTCCGGCCTTACCCGGGAATTACAACTGCGGGCCACGTGATTCGGGACGAGGTCGATAATGGCCTTCAGATCGTGCGCATGAAGCCGCTCGACGAGGAGTTCAAATTCCCTCCGGCGCGCGGGTGGAGCTAAGGCGTAATCCGGGCAGACATCGAAATAATCCTTGATCGCGTAAGGGCTGCCCGCGAGTCCTTTGAGCAAGTCGCTGTCGTCCGCCGGCTGACCGAACTCCGAGTAATCCGTAGCGGAGGCCTGCTGCAGGACACCGGTGAGCCAGACGTGGGTGAACCCCATTTGCTGCAATGAGCTGAGCGCCGTCTCGTTTATGTCCGCGAAGCGGCCCACACCATTCTCGGCCAAAGTGCCGTTTTGTTTGCGCGTTTCATTCGTATTGCCAAAGAGCCGGACGAATAGTTGGTAGATCCGAAGTCTCGCTTGAGCCGAGCCGAGGCGGCCATGCAGCGCTGCCAAAGGGCATCGACCTCCCGCTTCGAGGTTGAGGGCATGGCAATGCGGAATGTACTTATCGCCCAGCCCACTCGCAACGCTGCGATCGGAGCATCCCCAAAACCAACCCCAACCATTGTTGGCGGCCGGATCCTTTGCGTAAGCGACGAAATCGATCTGCTGGGCAGGACCCAGGAGAGGGCGGGGGATGCGGAAGAGGACTTCGCCGTTCTCGCCGGTCGCTTCGAAAGCGCGCGCCGGTTCGCGCTCGCTCCAGCGCCAGCGCTCCCATCGGCGGAGAAAGCAAAGGATCTGCCCGGCCCTGACTTCAACCGAAAGAAGGAGATCGCACTGGAACGGCAGGAAGACGGTCGAGCCTTCGGCGTGTTGGGCGAACGGAAGAACCGCCGCGCCAATTTCCCGATGCGTTCCAAGCGCAACGTAGAGATTTAGTGGATTTTCCCCCAGGCCCGGCGGGCGATAACCGATAGTTAGTTCCGCCGGTGAAACCGCTACGGTAATCTTAACATTATCCGATCCTGCGATACTCACCGTGTCCAAGGGCCCATTCTGTCACGGCGCCGGTGTCGAAGCACTTCTTTTGAGAGTTCCAAAAGCCAGCGCGCAATAACAAAGAAAAATTGTGCCGCTGTTTACTCTTGATGAGTCATAGAGACCTGGCGAAAGAGCGATGTTGCCCTCCGAGTATCGCCTGCCAAGATCGACAACTTATAAGAACGACCTTTAGGGGTCTTCGTCCGGCCAGAAGAGCTCCCATCGTTTACCGTTCCAATAAAGCAGGATGTCGATCCCGGCCTCGGTGCCGACTTGAAGCGCGTCGGCTTGTAAGGCTGGCACCTGCTTTTTCCATTCGCGGTATCGCCGATCCTGTCTGGTGATCACTTCCACCGGCGGCTTGCCCTCCTTCCACATCGGTGTATCGAAAAAATCAGAGTCGTGCAGCAGATATGTCTGCGGGGTTCGGCTGAGTCGAACGAGAAAACCCACGCCTTTGGCCGTTTTTTTCGCCTTATCGATCTTCCACGGATTAACCCGTCGAACATCAGATTTGCTCGTTACCTTTCCAACCTCCCGGTTAAAGGTGAATTCATCGGCCACACCATCGCCATCAAAGTCCGCGGCGATAATGCTACCGGTCAGATATAGGGGAAAAACCGCCGCGGCAATTCCGATCCAAGCTTTCATCTTCATATCGGTTTATTCTGTCACGGCGCGGAACGCCGAAGCGCTTGTATGTGAATTGGTGCTCGGGGGGGACTTGAACCCCCATGCCTTGCGGCATACGCCCCTCAAACGTACGTGTCTGCCATTTCACCACCCGAGCGTGTGGAATGAAGGGTAAATCGCTGATGATGCCTCGCAAGTCTTGTTTGCTCTCGGCATTAACTCTTGCTCCTGCTCTTGATCATAATCCTACTCTTTCCCGAAAGATTAGGAGTAGGATTGCGGGAGCGAACGCAGTTGATTCCCACAGCGCGACCCGCAGATTGCGGCCATGCCGGATGACGATTGGATCAAGATCGATCTCCACATTCACACGCTCGACGATCCAAAGGACGCGCTCGATTACTCGGCTCACCAACTCCTCGAGCGGGCCCGAGATCTCGGATTTCGCGTGCTCGCGATTACGCTACACGACGCCGTTTTCGATCGCACGGAGGTTTTCGCGGATGCCGTCAGCATGGGGATCCTGATCATCCCGGCCGCCGAGGTTCGACTGGAGGGCGCGGACGTCATCCTGCTCAACGTCAGACCGAGCGAAATAGAATCCCTGCGAAGCCTGAACGACCTCGAGGCGCTGCGCGGCCGGCGCGGTCATTCTCTCTTTACGATCGCACCGCATCCGTTTTACAAGCTCGGCGGTTCCATCGGCGAAAGGCTGGTCGAGAAAATCGACTATTTCGACGCGATCGAGCTCTGTCATTTTTGGACGCGGTTTTTAAACCCCAATCGCCGTGCGATCGAAGTCGCAGGACAGTTCCAGAAGCCGCTCATTGCGACTTCGGACGCTCACCGGCTCCCTGCCTTCGGATCGAATTATACAAGCATCCCGCGGCCGGCGGCCCTCACGATCGAAAATGTCTTCGCGGCGCTCCGGAACGGGCCGCGGCGCATTACTAATCCACCCTGCGGCTTCAAGGATTTGATCAGCACGATTTATTGGGCCTTTGTTGCGCACCCGCTCCGGCGGCGGTCCCGGCGGCATGGCCATGAGCAGAAGCCTGGTCGCCGTGGAAATGGCTCGCCGCCGGCAAACGCGCAACTCAACCTTGAGTCGGATGGGGAAACGTGACAGAAGAGCACCTGACATGAAAAAATTCCTGATTCTTTTTCTTCTCTCCGCGCTCGTGCTTGGCGGTTGCAGCTCGCCCGAATCCAAAAAGAAGAAGGAGGCCGCAGCCCTCAAGAAACGCGCGCAAGCGGAATTGCGGGATGAAAATTCAGACGTCGATTTTCAGGCGTTCGTCGGACGCCTGAAAAAGGCCGTGGCGGCACACGACGTCAATACGCTGGCGTCAATGATGGTGGAGGATTTCCTCTACGTCGTGGGCGGAACCCAGGCGGAGGACCGAAAGGGTGACGGGGTTTTCAAGTATTGGGACGATAATGGGTTGTGGACCGAGCTTGACGCCATTCTGACCGAGCGTTTTGCAAAAAAGGAGAACGTCTGGGTCTCGCCCCCCCAGTGGGCCGATCCGGCGCTTCACTATGACGGATACCGCGTGGGCGTTACGCGCGTTGGCGGGAGCTGGAAGTTCATTTATTTCGTGAATGGATGAAAAGTGACGAGTGACGTGTGACGAGCAAAAATCCGTGAAAACGTCGGTTTAGGAATTTGTCACTTGTCACACGGCACTCGTCACTTTCTCGGCCTTCCACATCGACCACCGTTCGTCTTTGTTCGTGAATTGATCGCGTGCCGCCCCGGCACATCCGCGGAAGCGGCGACATCCTTTGCCCCGGATGATCCGATTTTCGCCGGACATTTCCCGGGCAATCCACTCGTTCCCGGCGTGATTCTGACCGAGGCGCTCGCGCAAACGGCCGGCATCGCGGCGGCGTCCGGTTACGCGGAAAACGCGAGGCCGCTCTTTCTCCTGTCCGCGATCAGGAGCATGAAATTCCTTCGTGCCGTCCGGCCGGGGGAACCAGTCGATCTTCGGGCTGAACGAGTGGCACAGGTGGGCGACTTGCTGCAATTCAAGGTCGATGCCAGCGTAAAGGGCGTGCGGGTTGCGGAAGGCCAGCTGGTCTTGAGCCTGGCGGCGAATCCAACGACAGGACCGGAATAACATCGAATTTCTCAAAAGGGTGGAAAGCGCAGAGCAAACATTTCGGCCGCAATTCGCCATTATCATCCCTGCCTGCGACGAAGAGGAGTGCATCGGCCGCGTGCTCGATGAGTTGTCAGGCGTGATTGATCCGGAAAAATTCGCGATTGTCGTCGGGGTCAATGGATCTTCGGATCGGACGGTCGAAGTGGCGCGTGGACGTGGGGTCATGGTCGCTGAAACTTCGGAGCGCGGATACGGTTACGGCTGTCAAAGCGCCATCGATCTGGTCGTGGCCAGGTTGTCGTCCGTCCGCGCCTACATCTTTCTCGCGGGCGATGGCGCCAGTGACCCGCGCGATGTGCGCAAGCTCGTAGCCGCGTATGAGCAGGGCTATGCCTTGGTGCTTGGGGCGAGAACGGGACGGTTGAGGAATTGGCGGATCATGAAGTTTTCCCATGTGGTCGCAAATTTCGCGCTCGCCCTCTGGTGCGGGTTGCTGGCCGGGCGGTGGTTTACGGACCTGGCGCCGCTTCGCCTGATCGACCGGGAACTTTTCGAGGCCATCGCTCCGCAGGAAAAGACGTTTGGCTGGACGATCGAACCCCAGGTCGTCGCGGCCAGATTGGGTGCGGCAATCTGCGAAGTGCCCGCGAACGAGCGGCCCCGCCTGGCCGGTGTCCAGAAAGTTTCGGGCGTAACCTGGCGGCGGACTTTTTCGATTGGCTGCCGTATTTTTGTCGCAGGCTTCCGGGCCCGATTGCGCGTTCGGCGGCGAACGAAGGTTGCCTTTGGCCGGCCGGAGAAGGAACTCATCGCCCAACCGCAGCGTGGATCGTAACAGCCGGAGCTGGGCGCGCGGAGTTTACCGCCTTATCTTTTTTTTCTTGCGAACGTGTTCGTTCGCTCTTCTCGCATTCTGCCCGAGCTGCACATTTTTTTACAGGCAACCGGCCTTGCCCAGGCATGCCGCCATCGAAGCGAGGGAGACGCCGCAGTCCGATGAAAAATTCGCCGCGCTCGTGCAGGACGCCGACATCATTTATTTTCCCGTCGAGTTGCTGGGACCGGCGTCCCGCCACGATCCGGCGACGAGGTTGGTGGAGGCGTTGCAACGCCACGGAAGCGCATTTGCCATCGGTTTGGATCTGATTGGCGGCGAGGACCAGGCGCTCCTCGACCGATGGGCTAAGCGCGAACTCTCAACCGAAACCCTGATTTCCGAGGTTCATCTCTCTGGGACGCCGCGCGAGCGCGAAAACTGCCGCGCCTTGCTCGGGCAGGCGAAAGACTGGGGCGTGCGCTTTCTCGCCCTGCGGTTTCCGGTGGATGTTCTGGCCGGGGCGCAGTCAGCGGAAGAATTCGCGGCCGAACGGATCGTCGAACATTTTCGCCGACGCCGAGATAACAAATTGCTCATCCTTGTCCACCGGCGCCACCTCGGGAGCGACGGGGGCGTGCCGTCGTTCGTCGCGCTAAAGATCAAGGCGCGTCAGCTGGTGCTCGACTCAGAGACCGACCGGTCTTCGCGTGCTCAACTAATGGCTCTGGGATGTCGGCACGACACTCGGGGCCGGTATCACAATCGGGGTCGGAGTCGCGGCTGGGGTTGGGATGACGGCCGGGGGAGCGATGGGAGATTCGAGATCATAGATGGCTCCCCAGGGGCCGCTATCGACCAGCTTTGATTCCTTTTCCCAGGGCCGCTGGCTCTGTGGATAGTTAGCTATCTCCATGCGGCCCCAAAACAAATAACGCACCCGAAAATCCTGGGCTATCTTTTTCCAACCGGCTGCGCCGTTCATCAGCGTTGTCAGTTTGTTAGCGTCATCGCCATAGCTGAAACCCTGGGTCCAGACGTGCCCAGGATATCCCAGAACGACCTTCCGTCCCTGGAGAAGAAGCGGATGATTGTAGGTCGCATAAGCAGCGTAACGCGCTTCCGCCGGCAGTTTCCTGACCGCAACGCCCACCCCATCCACTTCGGCGCGGTCGGCCAGGCCGAAGCCTGTCATGCCCGCCGCCAGCCCGCCGAAAAGCGTCACAAAACCAGAGAAGAAAAGGCCCACGCAAACGACGGCCCGGATGAGAAACGGCCAGCGCGAAATGATTTCGCTCCAGAGAAAGGGGAGCACGAGCAAGTAGGCCCAAATGATCAACTTGATGTTATCCCACTCCCAGGGCGCGGTTTTGACAAAACAGGCGAAGAAGAAAAGCGCGGCTGCTGGAATGACGAAGGCGGTGGCGGCGTTGATGGGGATCGTTTGCTTCCAATCGTGTTGGAGCGCGGCGCCGAAGAGCGGGATCATAACGGCCAGGGCGACCGGGGGAATGAGCGCCAGGACCACGAAGAGGGAATAGCCTAACGAAAGATAGGCAAACAGACTCGCAAACACGGCAACCACCACCGCGAGGGCGGCCAGGAAAGCCAGCAGACGGATTTTCACCGGGGCCGGCTCGTCGCGCTGCTTCCAGGTCCGGACGATCAGCAGGGTGACCAACGCGAAAACGAGCGGCAGGGTGATCCCGAAGTTAATGACCCAGAATTGGAGGAAATGTTTCAGCGCCCCCAGAAAACCGGGAGCCGCCACGCCGACCGCCGCGGGTTGCTGGGCGAAGGCCGCGAGAGGACGGGCGAAATCACCGTTGTTCTGGACCCAGCCCGGCGTCCATTGCAAGACGGACCCCGCATGAAAGTGATCGGTAATGAGCCAGACGAAAAAGGTCGCCGGGAGGAATGCCAAACCCACCAGCCAGGCCAATTGCTTGCGCGCGGAGGCATCCCGGAAAAGGAACAGAAACGCGAGAACAAGACTAAGCGCCAGGAAAGTGTGAAGGTGATAGAGCGGCAGGGTGGCGTAGAGCGATAGCTCCACCCAAAACGGAAGGGGCGGCTGGACCGGCTTCGCGAGAGTGACGGTTTCCAAGTCGCCAGGCTGCGCCGGGGAAAGCGCCGCTGCTGGAATTGGCGGGAAAAATTTCGCCCGCCAATGGAAGAGCAAGAGAAGGCCGACCGGCAGGGCGTAGAGCAGCCCGCGTTGCGTGACGAGCATGGAAATCGCCAGGCTTTTCCAGCCGATGAACGAAACGCCCTGGTAGTCGTTCCACTCATAGTTTTTGAACCATTGAAAGCCAACCAGGCCGCCGTTGAAGAGGAACCCCGCGATGGTAAATGTGCCGCCCCAACGATAAAGCGCGTAACAGAGGGCGGCGCACGACAGCAGGCCCACCCAGACCAGACCGCGAATAATATCTACCCCGAGGAAAAGGAGAAGGGCATTGAACAGGTCAACTCCGGCCGGGTACCTTAGCGTACTGAAGACGTAGATGGGATTGTCCGGCCAGAGGGGGACGCCGCTGGCAAAGTGGTTTATGTAGGTAAGGTGGAGCGAAAGGTCGCCGAGATTATTAGGGTTTTGGATCTTCAGTTCGTTACCGTCGACAAAGAGAACGTTGCAGAAGGAACGGATGGCGAAGATAGCGAACATGGCTATCATGAGCCAGAGCCAGATCGAACGGTAACGCCGGGAGGAGGGGATGCGAGTTTCCAGCGTTGACGTGGCCCCGGTAATACCAGACGCCATCCCTGAGGGCGCACGGTAAGTTCCCCAATAAGCCAGAAGCGCGGCCACCAGACCTGCCAGGGCGGCAAAAATCGCGACGGTCCTGCTCAAGCCGTGTGCGGCCATCCCTCCGAGGAGGCCGCAAACTGTCGCGACGTTAACGAAAGTTAGGCCCGCCGATAGGCACTTCATATCGGCGGATGAACGGTGTAGCGCCTCATGGAGTAGCTGGCTTTCCAACGAAGTCCGCGGACCGGCCCGGAAACAAGCTCTGGAACGATTTCACGCTTAAGTAGAGCTTGGAAGTGTCCTGATAAGGGCGAATGGTCAAAGGCTCCGTAAAATAGGAGCCGTGCATCTTGCGTTCGACCTCCTCGATCTTGTCCTGCTGCACAATCAGGAAATCGCCGTCGACTTGTTGGGGCATATTGCCACCTTCATAGTAGCCGACTTTCGTAAAGTCACCCAGGATCCACGGGAACGGGTAGGTGCTGGTCCGGATCAAATGTCCTGTCATTTGATAGGTTGGTCGGATCGCGCTTGGCCAGGGTGAGCAAAGGCCGGGTCAACTTATAGATATCGTTGTAAGTCTGGACGTAGACGTAAGGCTCCTCAAAGGTGCTGCACCGGAAGAAATTCAACCGGATGCTGGTAAGGAGTGAAGCCCAAAGGACAAGGCCCACACTGATATTGGTGGCCAGACGATACTTCTTAGGAACAATCAGCAGCATGGCGCCAAAAACGAAGAAAAGCGGCCAGATGAAGGCGATGATGCACCACGGGGTCTTGTAATTCACGATGCTATAGGCGGCCAGTCGTCCCGACCCCATAGACTGCGAGATAGCGCAGGCTGATGTTCTTGATAAACGGACAGTAGAAGGAGAAGAGGAGTCCGAAAGCGATCGGGAGTTCGTAGCCGACCTGCGAGAAGTCACTGCGGATTCCCGGCACGCCAACCTGCTTTAGCAGGTACAGAATCCAGGTAATGGGCATTCCAATCAGCTCCAGCCAATAATGCCATGGTTTCTCGTGCCCGTTGCCGTTCGAACCCGTCTTAAACCAGGTTTCGAACGTTACGTAGAGACCTTTCACTCCCGGCCAATTAAAAAAGGTGCCCGAGTAAAAGAAGATGATCAGGGCCGCGCTGGCTGCGAACACGACAAGGAAATCGAGGTAAGTCCAGGTTTGCTGCGCCGGCCGGACGTTGGGCACACGATTCAAAAGATGCGATATCCAGGTGACGAAGATCGCGATGACGGCGCAGCCGGCATGGATAATGTAGGTCTCCTTGGTCAGGATCATGCCGGTCAATCCCATGGCCGCGCACCAGAGATAATTTGTCGCCCCGCGCCGCCACAATCCGATTACCCCGAGGATGAAGAGCATCGAGAAGAGCTGGAGCCAGATTTCGTGGATCGAATAGCGGCCGTAGAAGACGAATCCGGGCGAGACCGCCATCGCGAGCGCCGCCAGCCGGCTCACATTGCGCCCGACGAACGGCTCGAATTTCATCGTGAGAAAAACGCAAAGGGTGCTGATTATCACCACGGGCAGACGCAGGGCCCAGATGTTGCGCCCGAGCAGCGTCTCGGAAAGGAAGAGAACGTAGAAATGAAGCGGGCCGTGATAATTTGTCGGGTCGTACCGGTAAAAGCCGTTCTTCACCATTTGATCGACGAACCAGCCGTTGATCCCCTCGTCGAAATGCGGCGGCTTCATTCCCGAGGAGGAGAAACCGCAGGAAGGCGGCCAGCGCGACGATCGCCCACGGCGTCCAATCAATCGGTGGCGGCGCGCGCTTTCAGATCCGCCAGGCGTTCGGGCCAACTGGGAAAAACTGCTAGCGCGGCCTCGGGTCCGCTGCTAGGACTCGCTTCCATGCGCATATTCGTTACCGGTGGCTGTGGATTCATCGGGAGCAACTTTATTCGGTATATTTTGCAACATTACAAGCCGGCTTCGGTGAGCAACGTCGATGTCCTCACCTACGCCGGGAATCTCGCCAATCTGGACGGCGTAGCCGAGGAACATGGCGAGCGATACGAATTTTTCAAAGCAGATATTGCGAATGCCGACCAGATGGACGCGCTCATGACCGAGCACACGTTCTACGCGGTGGTGAATTTCGCCGCGGAATCGCATGTCGATCGCAGCATCAATTCGCCGCAGAATTTCATTCACACGAACGTCGTCGGGACCAGCGTGCTGCTCGATTGCGCCCGCCGGCACGGCGTCCAGCGCTTCATCCAGGTCTCGACCGATGAAGTTTACGGCTCGCTGGGCGCGACCGGGAAATTCACCGAGCAATCCCCGCTGGAGCCGAGCTCGCCCTATTCCGCGAGCAAAGCCGGGGCCGATCTGATCGCGCTGGCCTGCCACAAGACCTTTGGCCAGGAAGTGATCGTGACCCGCTGCTCGAACAACTACGGGCCGTATCAATTTCCCGAGAAACTGATCCCGCTCATGATCATCAACGCCATGCGGGACGATCCGCTCCCGGTCTATGGCGACGGCATGAACGTGCGCGACTGGATCCATGTGGAGGACCATTGCGCAGCGATCGTGGCCGCCTTTTCGAGGGAAAACCGGGGAGCGTTTATAATTTCGGCGGCGACAGCGAGATGCCGAACCTGGAAACGGTGAAACTGATCCTGCGGAAGCTGGGCAAACCGGAGAGCCTGATCACCTTCGTGACCGACCGGCTCGGCCACGACCGGCGTTACGCGATCGATTCCTCTTTCGCGCAGCGCGAGTTGAAGTGGAAACCGCTCCACAATTTCAAGGAAGGCCTCGAATCGACGATCGATTGGTATGCCAACAATCGCAGTTGGTGGGAACCGCTCCTCGAGCGGACCGGCCGTCATTGAAGCGAGGCCTTTCGCCCACGCCAAGGAGCGGCGCTTCCATGCCCGCAATGCTTTCGCGTAGCGATGCAGGCGGGTCCAAACCGCGGTCTTTGATCTAGGTTCTGAAAAGCCCGCGTCCCTCCCGACGAAGTTTCGCCTTGTCGTTTAACCGTTTCGACGTAAAAAATACGCGCCTTCCCTATCCGAGTCACTCGCGGACCCATAGGATTTGGATGTCACCAATTTCTCTCTGACATGAACCTGAAAAAATCCAGACCACGAATCACAAAGTCCCGATTTGATCGCCGGACAAATTTCCTTCGCGCATTGCCGTTGCTGTTTCTGTCCCTTGCAACGGCGGTGTGCGGTGCGCCGACGCCAACCCCCGCCTGTCCCGGCGATATTTGGACCAATACTGCAACTGCCAACGCGCCCAGTAGCCGAGACCGTCACACGGCTGTCTGGACCGGTACTGAGATGATTGTATGGGGTGGAGTTGGCGGGACCGGCGAAACGAACACCGGCGGTAGATACAATCCCGTCACCGAAAGTTGGACAACCACCAGCACCACCAACGCGCCGGTTGGCCGATACGTTCACACGGCGGTCTGGACCGGAAGCACAATGATTGTGTGGGGTGGAGGATCTGGGAGTCAATCGGGCTTGAACACGGGCGGGAGGTACAATCCGGCGACAGACAGTTGGAATCCCACCACCACGACCAGCGTGCCTTCTGCGCGCTCGTTTCACACGGCCGTCTGGACGGGCAGCAAGATGATTGTGTGGGGTGGAGTTTTCGATAACGGTACTGGCCCTCAATATTTGAATACCGGAGGGATATACGATCCCGCTACCGACAGTTGGACGGCTACGAGCACCACCAACTCGCCTACCGCTCGATACGTTCACACGGCAACTTGGACGGGGACTGAAATGATCGTGTGGGGTGGATATGGTGGAACCAATGAGACAAGCACCGGTGGAATATACAATCCAACGACCGACAGTTGGAGAGCCAGCAGCATCACCAACGCGCCTGCTGCCCGATTCAGTTACACGACAGTTTGGACCGGAAGCGAAATGATCGTCTGGGGCGGATTTGGGGCCGGTACCGTTTTGAACACGGGCGGGAGATACAATCCAGTGACCGACAGCTGGACAACTACCGGCATCGTTAACGCGCCCCCTGCTCGAAACCTTCAAACGGCAATCTGGACGGGCGGTGAAATGCTGATCTGGGCGGGACGGGACAACAACTTTCTGCCGCTAAACAGCGGCGGGAGATACAGCCCCGGCACGGATAGTTGGACGCCCATCAGCGAGCATAATGCCCGACATTCGCACACGGCAATTTGGACCGGGAGCGAAATGATTATCTGGGGTGGACATGGCGGAAACAGCTTTTTGAACAGCGGCGGAAGATACTGTGCCCAATCGCTGGCAACACCCACTCCACCGCCATCCCCTACGCCGACCACAACACCCACACCCAGCCCCACACCAACCCCAAACGTCACTCCACACAGCCCAACGCCGACACCAACTCCCAGCTCGACCCCAACGCCTACAATAACTCCCCCGGCGTCGCCGACTCCAACCGCAACCCCTACTGCCACACCGGGAACTTTGGGAAACATTTCGACGCGCCTCCGCGTTCAAAGCGGAGACAACGCGCTCATTGGTGGAATGATTGCCACCGGCACCGTTGGCAAGAGAGTGATCATTCGCGCGATCGGACCTTCGCTCATCCCGTTTGGCGTTCCTGGCGCGCTGGCGAATCCGACGCTCGATCTTTTCCAGGGCAGCACGCTTCTCTTCAGTAATGACGACTGGAATACTTCGGCGCAACAAACGGAGATCGCTGCGAGTGGACTAGCGCCGAGCCACGATCTGGAGTCGGCGATCATCTGGACGCTGAACCCGGGCCAGAATTACACGGCGGTGGTGCGCGGGCTAAGCAACGGGACCGGCGTCGGAATAGTAGAAGCGTACGATCTGGATCAAGCGGCGGCCTCTAAGCTTGGGAACATCAGCACGCGCGGATTTGTGGACGTGGATGACAACGTGATGATCGCCGGATTGATCGCGGGACCGGGCAACGGGACGAGCCTCAGGATTCTGGTGCGAGCGCTCGGACCGACACTGAGCGACTTTGGGGTTGCGGGAGCCTTGACGAATCCGACGCTCGATCTGGTGAATTCGAGTGGGACGGTGATTCGTTCGAACAACGACTGGGGTGATGACCCGGTCCAACGCGCGCAGATTGAAGCGGCGGGATTGGCGCCGAGTCACGCGGTGGAAGCGGCACTGGTGGAGACCGTCGCGCCCGGAGCGTACACGGCGATCGTGCGCGGAAATGGCCAAACGACCGGCGTCGGGTTGGTGGAAGCGTACAATCTTCCGTAAGCGACGGCGGTCGTGCCAACATCGCGCCGAGGGCAAGCGGCTCCTCGAGCGAACCTAAGTCACTGAATCAGGGGACAACGGGTTTAAGTCCAACATGGCTGCTTTGGGGCGGTGAGCCCTGCTCTTCTGTCATGATTTGCGGCGCTCGAAATTTTGCTTGCCCTTAGACACCCAAAACGTAAAAAGGGCACCACCTCCTGCCCCCAGTTGCTCGCTTCCCCACGATCACGCACCTCACCACCCCATTATCCTGCATACATGAGCGCAAAAAAATACGAATCGAGAAGCATAAGGCTGCAGTTGTAGGACCGGAAGAGAACGAATTTTCACGAATGGCTGAAAATGGCGCTGATACTGAGCATCATGTTGTTCACGGCCACTGGGTCGCAATCGGTACTCGCCTTGACCGAGCCGAATGGAACTCTGGATCTATCGTTCGACGCGGGGAATTTCACCAATGGTCAGGTGAGCGCCGCGACTTTGCAACCTGACGGCAAGCTGCTGATCGGCGGGGAATTTAATAAGGTGCACGGAGTTCCGCACCGCGGCGTGGCCCGTCTGAACTCTGATGGCACGCTCGATCCATCATTCGATTCGCCATTCGATACATTTGCCAGCCCGTTCGGAACAAAAGCGATGATAATTCAGCCGGACGGCAAGATTATCGGCCTCAGCCTTTCCGGAGGAATCGGGCGGTTTAACAATGACGGCTCGATCGACAGCAGTTTCAAAATACCGCGCATCCTTTCGCTGGATGGCCTCGATGACGACACGGGTGTTGCCTCCAATCCCGGTGTGGCCTATTCCGCCATCCTTCAGCCGGATGGAAAGCTGATCGTCGTTGGCACTTTTTTCCACGTTATCACAGGCATCGGGACGAGTGCGGCGCGTTCCTGCGTCGCGCGCTTCAACAGCGACGGGACCTTCGATCCATCCTACAATCCCGGGACTGGAGCTGCCAACAGTTCTAATCCGCCCGCCACGCAGGTAAATTACATGGCGCGTCAGACTGTAGGAGCCAACAGCGGGAAGATCATCATTCACGGGAATTTCGATTCCTTCGACGGTCACTTCGTGCCCGGCCTGGCGCGGCTGAATGACGATGGGAGTTTCGATACCACCTTCGTTCCCGGCTCCGCGACATTCGATTATCTTGTCACCGGCCTCTTTGCTCAAGCGGACGATCAGATTCTGATTTTTGGAAGCTTTGACTCGTTCAGCGGCATCGCGTGCAGCCGAATTGTGCGCCTGACCTCGTCTGGCCCCGTGGACAGCGGATTCGCCACCGCAGCACTCAGTGATTATGACGACACCGGTGCAGTTACGGCCGTCGCGCAACAGCCGGATGGAAAACTGATTGTTACCGGGGTGTTTCATTCGCTGGGTGGGGTGGTCGCGAATAATTTGGTGCGTCTGGAAACCAACGGCGCGAAAGACACCAGTTTTGATTCTATCTCGGCCGGGCCAGCCGCCCGTAATGTGAACGCGGTGCTCGTTCGGCCCGGTGACGGCAAGATTTTCGCGGGCGGGTATTTCTCTACCTATGGTGGCGTGCCTCGCCACAACCTGGCATGGGTCAATGGAGATGGTTCCGTGGACAGCACTTTTGCAGGTTTGAGTGGCGTCGCTGACACCTACCCCCAAATCTACGCGATCGCCGAGCAGCCTGACGGGAAAATCCTTGTCGGCGGTTACTTCAGCTCGGTCGCCGGCGCACCTCGCAGCAATCTGGTTCGCCTAAATTCTGACTCGACCATCGACCCCACCTTCGATGCGAACCTTAGCGTCTACGGCACGGTACGGGTATTCCACATCCAGCCGGATGGGAAGATTCTCATCGCTGGAAGTATTCAGGCAGTCAATGGCGTCGCGCGCGGACGAATCGCACGGTTAAACGCTAATGGGACGCTGGACGGTTCGTTTGATCCGGGGATAGGAGCGAACAGCACCATTTATTCAGTCGCGCGCGACGCCGCGGGCAACATTTATGTGGGTGGGTCTTTCGTGTTCTTCAATGGCCAAACCCGGCTGCGAGTGGCGAAACTCACTTCCGCGGGCGCGGTCGATACCGCCTTCAACTCAGCCGGCACTGGCGCCAACGACATTGTTTACGCCGTCGCCCCGCCGGACGGCGCCGGCGGGATCGTCATCGCAGGAGCTTTTTCTCGATACAATGACTTCCAAGTTCGGCGCATCGCGCGGCTGAATGTGACGACCGGCCAGCACGACTCTACCTTTGGCCCTCCTTTTTCCACTGGATTTAGCGGCAGCGTGCGGAATCTGGCGATCGCACCGGTTGGGAAATATTACGCGGGCGGACCTTTCAGCACCTTCAACAACCAGCCGCAAGCGGGCGTCGCTAGACTAAACAGTAACGGGACGCTGGACTCAACGTTTGCGAACCCAATGATTAACAGCCAAGTTTTGGCGGTGGCGCTCCAACATGGGAAAGTTTTCGTGGGGAGTTACCTCGGAGCTGCAGCCAGTCAAATTATCCGTTTAACCAGCAGCGGCGCCTTGGATTCCACCTTCGATCCCGGAACGGGCGTCGAGATCTCGCCAGCGAACCCGTATTGGTATGCTCTCCCCACGGTTTCGGCGTTAGCTGTCCAGGCCGACAACAAGGTTCTTATCGGAGGAGTATTCAATACTTACAACGGAGTGCCCCGCGTTTGTCTCGCGCGTCTGAACGCGCCATTGCCTGTCTCCACGCCAACACCGACACCGACACCGACTTTGACGCCTGGCGTCACTCCCATACCAACACCAACGCCCACTCCCCCGGCCAGCCCCACCCCAACGCCTGCAGTGACTCCGACGGTCACCCCCGGTAGATTGGGAAACATCTCCACCCGGGTGCGCGTCTTGAGCCGAGATAACGTTTTGATCGGTGGGATGATCGCCACCGGTACAGTTGGCAAGAGGGTGATCATTCGCGCGATAGGCCCCTCGCTCATTCCCTTTGGCGTCCCAGGCGCTCTGACCAACCCGACGCTCGATCTTTTTCAGGGCAGCGCGCGTCTTTTCAGCAATGATGACTGGCATGACTCCTCGCAGCACGCGGAGATAACGAACAGCGGCCTGGCGCCGAGCCACGATCTCGAATCGGCGATCATCTGGACGCTCAACCCGGGGCAGAACTACACGGCGGTGATACGCGGGCAAAATGGCGGGACGGGCGTGGGGATAATAGAAGCATACGATCTGGATCAGGCGGCGGCCTCGAAGCTTGGGAACATCAGCACGCGTGGATTTGTGGACGTGGATGACAACGTGATGATCGCGGGCTTGATCGCGGGACCGGGGAACGGAACGAATCTCAAGGTTCTGGTGCGAGCGCTTGGACCAACTCTAAGCGACTTTGGAGTCGCGGGGGCCCTAACGAATCCGACGCTCGATCTGGTCAATTCGAGTGGAACGGTGATTCGGTCGAATAACGACTGGGGAGACGACCCGGCCCAACGCGCACTGATTCAAGCGGCTGGGCTGGCGCCGAGTCACGCGGTGGAAGCGGCGCTGGTGGAAACCGTCGCGCCGGGAGCGTACACCGCAATCGTGCGCGGCAGCAATCAGGGCACCGGTGTCGGACTGGTCGAGGCTTATAATATTCCATAGGCGATCAGGAGCATCTGTTTCCCCGTGATAGCCACGAAACGATACCAATCTAAAGCCGACATGAAGGCGCGGCATTTCCGGAGACCTACGCACGTTCACAAAGTGATGATGATCGCGATGATGTGGCTCTTGTTGATGGCGACACCGGAAGCGCCAGCACGACGCCCTGCGCACAGTTTCGATCCCGGTGTGGCGGGCGATATTTCCATTCGGGCGGTAGCGGTGGACGGCAATATTGCATCCATCGACGGGCACACCAGGGTCGACGGCGGCGGGACCTGGAGTCCTACAGCCAGTCTCGCCATTGCCCGCTATGCTCACACGACGACCCTCTTGCCCAACGGCGAGGTGTTAGTCGCAGGAGGTTATTCCGACAACTTTATGACTTCCGCCAGCGCGGAGCTATACGAACCAGCGAATGGGACTTGGAGCCCAGCGAGCAATCTCCTTAGCCCCCGCAGAAGTCATACGGCGAGCTTACTTCAGAATGGCAAGGTCTTGATCGCGGGCGGCCAGGGCGGCAGCAACAACAACCTTCTCGCCACCGCAGATCTTTATGATCCAGCGAGCGGAACCTGGAGCGCTACCGGCAGTCTGGCTGCGCCGTTTGTCGATCACACGATGACTCTATTGGCGAATGGCAAAGTGCTAATTGCGGGAGGTCAATTACTCAACGCTGTCAGCACAGCGAACATCTACGATCCAGCGAGCGGCACTTGGAGCGGGACGGGCAGCCTCGTGATTGCTCGTTATAGCCACACCGCGACGCTGTTGGCGAACGGCAAGGTCCTCGTAGTAGGAGGTTATAACTTCTCGGCTGGCGGCTATCTCCGTAGGGCCGAGCTATATGATCCGGCAAGCGGTACCTGGAGTCTCACGGGCACCCTGGACAGGGGGCGCGCGGAGGGTCACACGGCAACACGGCTGCCAGATGGAAGGGTGCTCATCGCAGGGGGAGCTGATAACGGGGGCCCGATTCAAAGCGCAGAACTGTATGATCCGGCAAGCGGGACTTGGAGCGTCACGGGTAGTCTAACTATTCCGCGCCGATATTCCGCGGCGACTCTGTTGCCGACAGGACGGGTGCTCATCGCGGGAGGCTCCCCCCGGCCCGCCCACAACCAGTGCGGAGTTGTATGACCCGACAAGTGGAACGTGGAGCCTGACGGGGAGCCTCGCTCCAGCGCGTTTTTGGCACACCTTAACCGTGCAGCCCAATGGAACCGTGCTCAGCGCCGGAGGCTCCCACGGCAACAATGGCGGTGCCGTAACCGTCGCTACGGCCCGTTGCGACCTGTATGATATCGGCCCACTCCCCGAGCGCGGCACCTTAGGGAACATCTCGACGCGGCTGCGCGTTCTTAGCGGAGACAACGCTTTGATCGGTGGGATGATCGCCACCGGCACCGTTGGCAAGAGAGTGATCATTCGCGCGATTGGACCTTCGCTCATCCCGTTTGGCGTTCCTGGCGCGCTGGCGAATCCGACGCTCGACCTTTTCCAGGGCAGCACGCTTCTCTTCAGTAATGACGACTGGAATAACTCAACGCAGCAAGCGGAGGTCGCGGCGAGCGGACTGGCGCCGAGCAACGATCTCGAGGCGGCGATCATCTGGACGCTGAACCCGGGGCAGAGCTATACAGCGGTGGTGCGCGGGCTAGACGGCACGACGGGAGTCGGAATCGTGGAAGCATACGATCAGGATCAGTCCGCGGCGTCGAAACTGGGGAATATCAGCACGCGTGGATTTGTCGATCTGGACGACAACGTGATGATCGCGGGCTTGATCGCGGGACCGGGTAATGGAACGAATCTGAAGATTTTGGTGCGAGCTCTCGGACCGACGTTGAGCGATTTTGGAGTGGCCGGTGCGCTGGCGAATCCGACGCTCGATCTGGTTAACTCAAGCGGAACGGTGATTCGTTCGAACGACAACTGGAAAGACGATCCGCAACAGCGCGCGGCGATTGAAGGAGCGGGGTTAGCTCCGAGCCATGACGAGGAAGCGGCGCTGGTGGAAACAGTCGCGCCAGGAGCGTACACGGCGGTCGTGCGTGGGAGTGGCCGCGCCACCGGTGTCGGACTCGTGGAGGCTTACAATATTCCCTAGGCGATTCGGGAACGTCATGAGCGCGAAAAAACTCGAATCGAGAAACACCACAGGGCCGCTGCACTACGAGCGGATCAAGCTTGTTCGCCAATTAATGAGCGCAGGAGCGGTAGTGTTGGCGTTACTGCTATTGGCCGCGGAGATGCGCGCCCAATGCGCGCTTGATAGCTTCGATCCAAAGCCAAACGGTCTAGTGCACGCTATTGTTGTCCAACCGGATGGCAAAATACTTATTGGCGGAGATTTCAATACCATCTCGGCCAACGGTGGAGCCCCGGTGGCCCGTTTCCGCCTGGCGAGGTTGAATCCTGATGGGACGCTGGATACGGCTTTTGACTGCAGTGCGAACTGCAACGTGGGCGGCGAGGTTTATGCAATTGCAGTTCAGGCAGATGGCAAGGTCCTGATCGGCGGTGATTTTACCAGGGTCGGTGGCCAGAATTTAACCCGCCGTCACATCGCACGGCTGGATGCTACCACTGGCACAGTTGATTCATTCGATCCCGATGCCGACGGTACTATCTCAGCGCTGGCGGTTCAAAGAGACGGGAAGATTCTGGCGGGCGGCAATTTTCTCAACATCGGCGGTCAGGCCCGTCCCTACCTTGCGCGGCTGGATGCCACGACAGGCCTGGTTGATTCTTTCGACGCGAACCCAAGCAGCAATATCACGGCCCTCGCCTTGCAACCGGACGACAAGATTTTGGTGGGCGGTTACTTCACGACCATTGGTGGACAATCCCGGTCGCGGATCGCCCGGCTCGATCCTGTGACCGGGCTTGCGGATTCGTTTGACCCGCGCGTGTCTTTTTCGGGTGATTCAGTCCGTTCAATTGTGGTCCAAGGGGATGGCAAGATTCTGGCCGGAGGCGATTTCACGGACATTGGCGGACAAACCCGCAGGCGCATTGGTCGGCTCGATGGTACCACAGGCCTGGCAGATTCATTCAACCCGAATGCGCTACACGGTACCGGATATGTCCAGTCGATCGCAGTACAGACTGACGGCAAGGTTTTGGCGGCAGGCTATTTTACCAACATTGGCGGGCAGCCCCGCAACTTCATTGCCCGGCTCGATGCTACAACCGGCCTGGCTGATTCTTTCGACCCGCACTCAAACCTGCCCGTTCGTTCAATAGCGCTGCAACCAGACGGCAAAATTTTGGCCGGCGGCACTTTCACCAGCACAAGCGGGCAGGTGCGGAACAATATCGCCCAACTGGATCCAAATTGCTCAATATCCACCCCGAGCACGTTGGTCAACATCTCGACCCGGCTTCGCGTTCTCAGTGGAGACAACGCCTTGATCGGTGGGATGATCGTCACTGGCAACGTCAGTAAGTATGTGATCGTGCGCGCTCTCGGACCGGTCCTCTCTGACTTTGGTGTCTCCGGTGTTCTGGCCGACCCGACGCTTGAACTCTACCGAGGCAATCAGCTTTATTCTAGTAATGACAACTGGCGTGAATCCCTTCAGCAAGCTGCGATTGAGGCGAGTGGGTTGGCACCGACCCGGGATGCGGAGTCGGCCATCTTCGCGTCTCTGGACCCAGGCCAGAACTATACAGCGATCGTGCGAGGGAAAAACGGTGCGACTGGCATAGGGGTGATGGAGGTATTCGATGTCCAGAGCGGGACCTCCAGTCTGGCAAACATCAGCACGCGGGGATTTGTAGACGTGGACGATAATGTGATGATCGCCGGATTGATTGCGGGGCCCGCCACTGGACCGAACATGAGGATTCTGGTGCGGGTGTTAGGACCAACACTAGGCGACTTTGGTGTTGCGGGTTCGTTGGCCGATCCGACGCTCGACCTCGTCAATTCGAGCGGGACTCTGATTCGATCGAATGACAACTGGAAAGATGACCAGCAACAGCGCGCGGCGATTGAAGCAGCCGGGTTAGCCCCGAGTCACGACGAGGAAGCCGCACTTGTAGAAACAGTCGCGCCGGGAGCGTACACGGCGGTCGTCCGTGGAAGTAATCGTGCCACCGGGGTCGGGCTGGTGGAAGCGTACAACATTCCCTAAGGGCAACTTAAGCCTTGTCGGAACCGGGAATCACTGTTGCACTCCGCTTCCTAACCCATACAGCGCGCTTTGTAATCCAAACGGTAATTTTGATTACGAAGCCAACATTCCAGCACAATAGATATGAAACGTTCCCGATCTCCGTTAAATTTTTGTCGCCTCTTTTTGTGTCTGATCGCCTTGTTCGGAGCGACCCGACACGAAGTCGGAGCGGCCAGTGAAAAGCGCGCCCGTCTCTGGGAACAAACCGACGCAAGTAGTTTGCCGGCTCGCGGGCAACGCCTGCTGACCCCGCAGAAGTATCTCGTCTTTCGTCTCAATGCCGGCGCCCTCAGCGAATTGCTCGGCGAAATGCCGTGGGAATTTACGGAGGCGGCACGCAGGAAAACCGTCATCATGGAAGTGCCGATGCCGGATGGCAGATTCGCACTGTTTCGTATTGAAGAGTCTCGCGTGCTGGCGCCGGCGGTAGCCGCTCAACTTCCCGGCGTGAAAACTTTTAGCGGACAAGGGATTGACGATCCGAGCGCGACGGCGCGTTTTGATTGGTCTCCGCTGAAGGGCTTTCACGGCTACGTTCTCGGCCGGGCCGGAACGGTTTATATCGATCCGTATCAGGAAAATGATCGGGAGAATTACCTGGTCTATTACAAACATGAG
Source organism: uncultured Verrucomicrobiae bacterium (assembly GCA_963850015.1). Taxonomy (GTDB): domain Bacteria; phylum Verrucomicrobiota; class Verrucomicrobiia; order Chthoniobacterales; family UBA10450; genus AV80. Next base: position 1,764,224 of record CAWKJF010000002.1, on the reverse strand, counting down.
TATGGGCCGACGGGTCATACTTTTCGTTGCCAATTGGATCAAAACACCTCCCTGATCCGGCCGGACTACAAACCGTCGCCGGTAATCGATTTCAGTAATGGTGCGGATTTGCGGACGTATCGAATCGCGATCGCGGGAACAGGGGAATATACGGGATTTCATGGCGGACAAACCAATGCTTTGGCCGTCGTGGTGACTGCCGTGAATCGGCTCGTCGGAATCTATCGGCGCGAGGCAGCCATCAGTTTTACGCTCGTTTCCGGCACGAACATTCTCTTTCCTGATGCGGGAACCGATCCTTACGACAACAGCGGGAACGTAGCCCAGCTTGCTGTCAATCAGACCCAACTCGATACGATTATCGGGGTGGCGAATTACGATATCGGGCACCTTTTCGTAACCTCGGACGGCGGCGTCGCCTCGACGCCCTGTGTTTGTACTGGCCAAAAAGGGGAGGGCCTTTCGGGCCTCGCCATGCCGACCGGCGACCCGTTCGTAGTCGATTTCGTGGCGCATGAGATTGGACACCAATTTAGCGGGCAGCATTCTTACAATAATTCGGGCGACGGCGTCTGCACGACTCGTTCGGCGAACGATGCTTTTGAACCGGCCAGTGGGGCCACGCTCATGTCCTATGTCGGTCAATGCACTCCGCGCGATCTGGCCAGCAATTCGCTCGATTTGTTCAGCGTGCAGAGCCTGGCGCAGGTCATCAATTACAGGAATGACGGAACCGGCGGCGCGAGTTGTGGCACAGTGACCACGCCCGGCAATACGCCGCCCGTCCTCGGTGCGCTGACGAATTTCACGATTCCGCGCAACACGCCATTTTCCCTGACTGCGACAGCGACCGACGCAAATGACCCGGCGAGTCAATTAACCTATTCGTGGGAGGAAAACGACCTCGGTCCAGCGAGCGGCACGGCCACCACGGCCGATTCGGACGCCGACGGGATGGCACGCCCGATTTTCCGAGTCATGCAGCCGACCAATGCGGGCGCGACCAGGAATTTTCCGAGCCTGCCCTACATTTTGAATAACGCGAATGTGCCGCCGGTAACCTACTCAGGAACATCGCCGACGGGTGCGGTGTGCAACGCCGGCAACTGCATCACCGGCGAAATTTTGCCGTCAATCGGCCGCGTGATGAGTTTTCGCGTGACGGTGCGGGACAATAACGCCGGGTCTGGCGGCGCAGCCGACGCGACGATGACCGTTACGGTGGATGGAGCGACTGGACCGTTCCGGATCGCCGCACCGAACACCAACGTGAGCTGGCCCGCCAGCTCCACCCAAACCGTCACGTGGGACGTGAACGGCTCGAATGCGAACGCGGCCAACGTAAAGATCTCGCTCTCCACCAATGGCGGCCAGACGTTTCCAACCACGATTCTGGCTTCCACTCCAAACGACGGCACGGAGCAAATCACTGTTCCGAACGCGGCCACCACTCAGGCCCGCATCAAAGTTGAGGCTGTTAACAATGTTTTCTTCGACATTAATGATGCAAATTTTGCGATCACCGGCGGGACACCGGTAACGACAGTCCTGGGCAACATCTCGACGCGGCTTCGCGTTTTAGCCGGGGACAACGCTCTTATCGGTGGGATGATCGCCACCGGCACAGCGAATAAGAGGGTGATCATTCGCGCGATTGGGCCTTCGCTTATCCCCTTTGGTATTGCCGACGCCTTGGCAAATCCGACGCTCGACCTGTTTCAGGGCAGCACGCTCCTGTCGAGTAATGACGACTGGCAAAACTCTTCGCAGCAATTGGAGATTACGAACAGCGGTCTGGCGCCGAGCAGCACGGCCGAATCCGCGATTATCTGGACGCTGACGCCGGGCCAGAACTACACGGCAGTGGTACGCGGGCTCAATAGCACGACTGGGATAGGAGTGGTGGAAGCCTTCGACTTGGATCAAGCCGCGGCGTCGAAGCTTGGAAACATCAGCACGCGTGGATTTGTGGACGTGAACGACAACGTGATGATCGCCGGACTGATCGTAGCTCCCGCCAATGGAACGAATCTCAGGATCCTGGTGCGAGCGTTAGGGCCAACGCTAACTGGCTTCGGAGTGCCAAATGCCCTGGCCAATCCGACCCTCGATCTGGTCAATTCGAGCGGGACGGTGATTCGTTCGAACGACAACTGGAAAGACGATCCGACCCAACGCACGTTGATTGAAGCTGCTGGGTTAGCACCGGGTAATGACCCGGAAGCGGCGCTGGTGGAAACAATCGCGCCGGGAGCTTACACGGCGGTCGTGCGCGGAAGTGGCCAGACGACCGGTGTCGCGCTGGTGGAAGCCTATAATATTCCGTAGGCCATTGTTTTTCGCCCAGGTTGTTGGGGTCATCGGAGTTGTGGGGGCAGAGGTAAGCGTGTCCGTTTGAATCAGGGCTCGAGCCGGGCGATAAATCGGAAGATTCTTTGCCCTTAGACAATGAAGATAACCAAAGCGTTGACGGCTCTCCTGCTTTTCGCCGCCATCCGCGGCGATGCCTTTGGGGTCACGGTTGTTTTGCCGCCGCTAAAGGATAATACGCTTTACGAAGATCCCTTCGGTTCAATCAGCAACGGCCAGGGTGCTTATTTCTTCGTGGGAAGGACGGCGGTGCCCACCTTGCGCCGTGGAGTCATGGCGTTCGATCTCAGCTCAATCCCCGCCAATGCCACCGTCACGGCGGTGAGCTTGTCCATGTTCGTGTCGATGGCGCACGGAGGTTCCGCGACGGTTTCGCTGAGCAGAGCGTTGCGCGACTGGGGCGAGGGCCCTTCCGACGCTGGCGAGCCCGGAGGCGCCGGCGTCCAGGCGGAGACAAATGATGCGACCTGGATTCACACTTTCTACAACGCCAGTTTTTGGACTACGCCCGGCGGCGACTTCTCATCCACACCCAGTGGGACCGCGACAGTAAGCAGTACGAACACAACCTACACGTGGAGCGGCAGCGGATTGATCGCGGACGTGCAAGGGTGGGTTTCCAATCCTGCGAGCAACTTTGGCTGGGTCATACGCGGCAATGAAACCAGCAATGGAAACGCAAAGCGGTTTAATTCGAGCGAAAACAGCAGTAATCCGCCGCAGCTGACTGTCACCTACCAGCCTTCGACCACTCCCACGCCCACACCGACATTCCCGCCCACACCGACGCCAACGCCAACAGCGACACCGACGCCCACGCCTACGGCAACATCGACGCCCACGGTTACGGCCACATCCACACCCACAATAACCCCCACGATCACGCCATCACCGACCTCCACTCCAACGCCGAGCGGGACCCCGTCTCCGTCTCCCACGCCACCCATTTCATCACCAACACCAACACCAACGGTAACGCCAACCCCCACTAGCACGACAACTCCGACCCCAACATCAGCTCCAACTCTGACACCAACACCAACCCCAACACCAACATCGACGCCGGCACCTGGCGCTTTAGGAAATATCTCGACTCGGCTTCGCGTTCTAAGCGGAGACAACGTTCTGATCGGTGGGATGATCGCCAGCGGCACGGTCGGAAAGCGAGTAATCCTTCGCGCGATCGGGCCTTCGCTTGCGGCCTTTGGCGTTTCCGGCGCGCTGGTGGACCCAACGCTCGAGCTTTTCCAGGGCAACACGATTCTTTTTGTGAATGACGACTGGGGTAACTCCGGCCAGCGACCGGAGATCGCCAGCAGCGGTCTGGCGCCAAGCCACAATGCGGAATCCGCGATCATCTGGACGCTGGCGCCGGGACAGAATTACACGGCAGTCGTGCGCGGGAAAAGCGGTCAAACTGGTATTGGCGTCGTGGAGGTCTTCGATCTCGATCAGGCCACATTTTCGAAGCTGGGAGACATCAGCACGCGCGGATTTGTGGACGTGGACGACAACGTAATGATCGCAGGGTTGATCACGGGACCGAGCAACGGGACCAGCGTGAAGATCCTGGTGCGGGCGCTCGGACCGACGCTGAGCGACTTTGGGGTGGCCGGGGCGCTGGCGAATCCGACCCTAGATCTGGTTAATTCGAGCGGGACGGTGATTCGCTCCAACAACAATTGGAAAGACGACGCGCAACAGCGGGCCTTGATCGAAGCAGCGGGCTTGGCTCCAAGTCACGATGAGGAAGCGGCGCTGGTGGAAACTCTCGCGCCCGGAGCGTACACAGCGGTCGTGCGGGGAGTTAACCGGACCACCGGTGTTGGGCTCGTGGAAGTTTACAATATCCCGTAGCGCGGCCTGAAGCTCCGCGTTGTTACTGGTCCCTATCCTCCGCCGCGCGTCGGTCACACCGGAACAGACATTGCAAGCAATGTGTGCGATTGCTATGACTCACGTAGCATGCGACCCCGCTTCCCAACCACTTCCTCTGCGCGTTCGCTAGTCTTCTTTCTCGCGCTCATTGTATCCAGCGCCGGCGGCTTCGCCCAAAATGTTGGCGGTTTCATCCATGGGAAGATCCAGAGCTTCCAGCAAACCAGTTCGGCCGCCCCGGTGGTCAATTCTGCCGCCCCGTTTCAGTTCGGGTCGCTGATTACTGTGGGCACGGCGACGATAAACAGCGCCACCTTGACGTTTACCGGCACGGCCAGTCCGCACACGTACGATCCGGTCGGAACCGGCGACTTCTCGATTCTCGACACTTTCACGTCGCAGGCGCTCATGGATAGCGCTTATCAGAACGGCAACTTCACGGTCGCCATCAACACCAGTGCGGGCGACTTCTCGCGCACGATATTCCTTTTTCCATTCACTTATCCGACGACGGCCCAGCTGACGGTGCCGGCAAATGAATGGCAGGGCGGCACCCTCGTGATCGACCCTTCCCTTGACTACACCTTTACGTGGAATGCGTTTGCCAATGCTCAGGCCACAGATGTCATCCAGCTTGTCATTCGCAGCTCCAGCGTATCCCTCGATCCATTTCCCGCGACTCAGACCTCGTTCACCTTGCCGGCCGGAAGCCTCCAGCCCAACACCCTCTACAGCTGCGATCTGGTCTTCGTCCGCGTTGCCGGGGCGACCGCCGGCGATGCAGATATCGGTCCTGGTTTCGCGACGCTGGCGAAGGACACAGGTTTTACAATTAGCTCAACGGGACCCACATCGACGCCTTCACCTACCGCTACGGCTACGCCTACCGGAACGCCCACGCCGCCCATACCGACGCCAACACCAACTCCCAGCGCGACGACGACTCCATCTCCCTCCGCCACGCCTACTCCAACACCCACAATAACTCCCCCGGCGTCGCCCACTCCAACGGCAACCCCTGGCGCCACACCGAGTACGCTCGGCAACATCTCGACGCGGCTCCGCGTTCTCAGTGGGGACAACGCGCTAATCGGTGGGATGATCGCCACGGGCACAACCGGCAAGAGAGTGATCATTCGCGCGATCGGGCCTTCGCTCATCCCATTTGGCATCACCGGCGCTCTCGCCAATCCGACGCTGGATCTTTTCCAGGGCGGCACGCTTCTCTCCAGTAACGACGATTGGAATGTCTCCATGCAGCAAACGGAGATTGCGAACAGCGGGCTGGCGCCGAGCAGCAATCTCGAGTCGGCGATCATCTGGACGCTGACACCGGGGCAGAACTACACGGCGGTAGTGCGGGGGACTAACAACACGACAGGCATTGGAGTAGTGGAGGCCTTTGATTTGGATCAAGCTGCGGCTTCCAAGCTTGGGAACATTAGCACGCGCGGATTTGTGGATGTGGACGACAACGTAATGATCGCAGGCTTGATCGCGGGACCGAACAACGGAACGAGCCTCAAGATCCTGGTGCGCGCGCTCGGACCGACGCTGAGCGACTTTGGCGTGGCCGGGGCATTGGCGAATCCGACCCTCGACCTCGTTAATTCGAACGGGACGGTGATCCGCTCGAACAACAACTGGAAAGACGACGCGCAACAGCGGGCCTTGATCGAAGCGGCGGGCTTGGCTCCGAGTCACGACGAGGAAGCCGCGCTGGTGCAAACGGTCGCGCCGGGGGCCTACACGGCGGTTGTTCGAGGGATTGACCGCACCATCGGCGTCGGCCTGGTGGAAGCGTACAACATTCCATGATGGGCCGCGTGGGAATTGAGCTTGCCCCGCTAGGAACGTCCAAGGTATCCTCGCAAAAAGGCAACTGAGCAGCGCGACAAAATTGCGTCGCAAGGCCCGAGTTCGCCACGCACTAAGAAATTGAACTATGAAAGATTCGCAATTTAGATTTTCGCGCTTTTGGGCGCTGCCAGTTGCAGTATTGCTCGCGTCGGGCCAACTCCTTCAGGGAGCCGCGGCACCGAGTTCGTCAATTATTCCTGATCTGCCGAGCGAGCTCGTGCGGGCGACCGGCGTTTATTTCCCAGCCAACGGGCGCTTCTATGCCATGGGTGGCCGGACGAGCGACGCTTTCGGCTCGGAAATGACCACGCCGTACGAATTCAATCCGAAGACCAACGTCTGGACCTTTAAGACTGCGCCGTTGCCGGATAACCAGGTCTGCAACATGGCCTGCGGCGTCCTGAACGTAGGCCGCACGCCATACATTTACTGTGTGGGCGGCACGACAGGCGGCGGCGCCACCACCGCGACCAATCGCGTTTTCCGGTATGACCCGGTGGCCGACAAAATTGAGACGGCGGGAATCGACGCGTGGAATGAGTCTGTCCCCAACACTCTGCCGAGCGGCTTCGCCGTCGTCCAAAATAAGCTCTACCTCCTGGGTGGCTTCACCGTTGCAATTGAGGTCACCAATCGGATCTTCGAATTCACGCCGGAGAATTCGGCTGGTTCGCAGTGGATCCAGAAATCCGCGATCCTGCCGGTGGCACTGGCCTACATCCCAGCTGCTGCAATTGGCGATCTCATCTTCACGGCGGGGGGCTCCACCTTCGCGCCCTGCAATCTCACCGAAACAAACAACTCTTTCGTTTACGATCCGGTGAAGGACTCTATCTCCCTCATTGCAAACATACCAAGGGCGGCGGGCGAGACGCAGGCTGTGACGATTTCCGATGAGATGTGGGTTTTAGGCGGCGGGAGAACCGCGCCTCAACCATCTGCTGAGGTGAATATCTACAACCCTGTTACCGGAGAATGGAGAGCAGGCTCACCCTTGAACGCGGGCCGACGTAATTTCCCGGCCGCCAGCGATGGCCTCCGCGTCTTTGTCGCCGGTGGTTACAATTCCTCGCTTGCCCCGGTGAAAACAGCGCAGGTTCTTGGCGACGCCTCCCGGTAAAAGCACGCCGCGGTAATTTCATTAGCGGAACACGGTCGTCTGGGCTCCGTCACATTGGCCGGGGGCAACTCCTTGACGCTGCCGTATTCCTTTTGAATCTGTCGGATGGAAACGGACCGGCGAATTGTGGTGGTCGGCGCTGGCGGCCGGCTGGGCGCTGCGCTCGTGCGTGAATACGCGCGGGGATTCGAGGTTCTAGGATTCAATCACGCTCAGCTCGATCTCGGCTCGCCGGAACAGTTGCGTTCGACGCTGGCGAATCTGGATTTCGACGCGCTGATTAATGCTGCGGCGCAGACGAATGTTGATCGCTGCGAGACCCATCAGGAGGAAGCATTCGCGCTCAACGCCGAAGCGCCGCGAGTGCTCGCGGAGATCTGTCACGCGAAGAAAGCGCGCTTCATTCACATCAGCACGGACTACGTGTTCGATGGCGAAAAACGCCAGCCTTACACCGAGGAAGATGAGGCGCGGCCGATCAGTGTTTACGGAGAATCGAAGCGGGAAGGGGAGCGCCGGGCGCTCGAGGCAAACGATCGCGCGTTGATCGTGCGCGTTTCGTGGGTTTTTGGGCCAGACCGGCCCAGTTTCATCGACGCTATTCTTAAGAAAGCGCGCGACGAAGAAGTTTCCGCGGTCGCGGACAAGTATGCCACACCGACTTACACCCTGGATATTTGCGCATTGCTGAAGCCTTTCCTGGCGGAACGCCTGGAGGGCGGGCTGCTCCATCTGGCAAACAGCGGCGAGTGTAGTTGGCAGGAATACGCCCAATGGGCGCTGGACTGCTGTCATGCGGAGGGAATTCCGATGAAGGCGAAAACGGTGACCGCGTCCTCGCTGACGGAGATGAAAAACTTTATTGCGAAGCGGCCGGTTTATAGCGTGCTCTCCAGCGGGAAGTATTTGCGTTCTACTGGAGAAGCGCCCCGGCCCTGGCGCGACGCGGTGGCGGAATACGTGCGCGTTCACGTGCGATAAAGTCGATGTAAAGGCCTCGCCGCGGTATCTGTTTAGCACCGTGGGCGTTGCCCCAGGCTGGGATCGATATCGCGCCTCCTGGCGCTAAAAGATCCGCACCAAGCTCCCTGCCTTCAGCGGCGGTTTGGAAACCGCCGCTCCTTGTTGTAATGATGAGCCTGTGGAGACCGCCCCTGTAATTGCTGCCGCCAGGCGTTCTCCTTCGTCGACCGAGTCAACGCCGGTGACGACTTCGGCGATGATCGCCGTGCGCGGCCTTACGAAGCGAATTGGCCGCCAGGAAATCTTGCGCGGCATCGATCTGACGGTAGCGAAGGGCGAGACGCTGGTGATTATCGGGCGGAGCGGCGGCGGCAAGAGCGTGCTGCTCAAGCATCTCATCGGGTTGCTCCAACCCGACGCAGGCGAGATTTGGATCGAAGGTCAAAACATTATCGGGCTGAGCGAACGCAAGCTGGCCGCGATTCGCCGCAAAGTCGGGATCCTATTTCAGGGCGGCGCGCTCTTCGACTCGATGACCGTCGAGGAGAACATTGCGTTTCCACTTCGCGAAGCCGGGGAGCGCGACCAGAAAGTGATTCGGGAAAAAGTGAATGAGATGCTCGAGGTGATGGAAATGGAAGGGCAGCAAAAGAAAATGCCCGTGAACCTGAGCGGCGGCATGAAGAAACGGGTCGGCCTGGCGCGTTCCATCATTCGCCGGCCCACGTGCATCTTATATGACGAACCGACCTCCGGCCTCGATCCCGTCGTTTCGGACAGCATCAATCGGCTGATCCGCCGTTTGCAGGAGCGTTTTCATGTCACGAGCATTGTCGTCACGCACGACATGAAGAGCGCCTTTCACCTCGGCGATCACATTGCTTACCTGCATGAGGGCCGGATTTATTTCAACGGCACTCCGCCGGAACTTCAGGTGTCGACTGACCCGCTCCTGCAGGATTTTCTCCTTGGGCGCTCGGAGGCTTCGCTCTGAGGAGAAGATCGAATCTGCCTGACGTGTCCGGCAAACACGTGTTAAAATCGCATTGAGTTTATGGCGACGAATCAAGCTGAGAAGACGCTGGAACTAAAAGTAGGAGCGTTTGTCATTATCGGTCTGGCGGTATTGGCGGCGCTGGTCGTTCAGTTCGGCCGGGTCGGCGAAGGCTTTAAGACCTACTATGGTCTGACGGTGCGATTTCCGGATGCCAGCGGGTTGCTCAAAGGCTCCGATGTCTTGCTGGCGGGCGCGAAAATCGGACGCGTTTCCGGCGGACCCCGCCTGGTCAGGTCCGGACAGGGCGTTGAGGTGCCGCTGCGGATTTTCGACTACGTAAAGGTGCCCGCAGGCAGCAAATTCACGGTCGGTAGTTCGGGACTTCTCGGCGATCGCTTCGTCGCGGTGACGATGCCGCCGGGCGATCCCACCGATTTCATCGCCAGGAACTCGACGATCGAGGGCGCGCGTGAAACCGGTCTGGACGACCTAACGCGGGAAGGCGGCTTTCTGGTGAGTGATTTGCGGACTGCTGTCCAGAATGTCAACGCCACCATCAGCCGCTTGAACGATCAGACGCTTTCGTCCGAGAACATGCAAAATCTGAAAGCGAGCATCGAACATCTCAGTGTGGCGACCGCTACTCTGGCCGAGTCGTCGAAGAAAATTGATGGCGTTCTCGAGAAAGCGGACGGGACCATGGGCTCCGCCAAAAAAGCCGCGGATGATATTCAGGTCGCCATTGCCGATGCGCGGAAAACTATCCAGGCCGCCACCCAGGTCATGCAGGAGGCAACCCATGGAAAAGGATTGCTCGCTACGGTGTTGACGAACCAGGAGCTGGCCAAGGATTTGCAGGCGCTGATCAGTAATCTGCGCGACCACGGAGTTCTCTTCTACCGGGACAGCGCCGCCAAGGCCGAGGCGCGCCCGGAAACAAAACACTCCGCGAAAGCGAGAGGAACGCTGATGACGCCGCTGCTCACCCTCAATTTGCTCCGGGCGCTTTTTCTGACATTCTGCGCCGCGATTGGTGGAATCGTCACGGCGGAGACACAGAAGAATGCGGTCCCGGGGATTCTGATCGGCGCGGTCTTTGCCCTCCTTCTTGTTCTGGCGGATCGATTGCTCAAAGGCTTTTCTCTGCGCGCCTTTTCCTCCGCTACCTTCGGTTTGCTCCTCGGTCTTCTTTTCGCCAATTTGCTCATCGCCTCCGACGTCCTGCATTATCAGACCGCCACGACGCAATGGGCCTTTCGGTTGATCGTTTATTCCGCTTTCGGTTATCTCGGCATGATGCTGGCGATGCGCAGCAGCCGGGATGAATTCTCGCTCATCATTCCTTATGTGCGCTTCGCGCGCGAGACGACGCAGCGCGAGCCGCTCTTGGTCGACACCAATGTGATCATCGACGGCCGCATTGCCGATCTTTGCGCCACCGGATTCCTGAGCCGGTCGCTCATCGTACCGCGCTTTGTCCTGGGCGAATTGCAAACCCTGGCGGATTCGCGCGATCCCATTAAGCGCGAGCGCGGCCGTCGCGGGCTCGAGATTTTGAATCAGCTCCAGCGCTCACGCGAAATCGAGCTGACGATCCACGACACGACCGGTGATGACGGGGACCTTGCGACCGATGCGCGTCTTGTGCGCACGGCGAAATTGCTTCAGGCGCGCCTTCTCACGAACGATACGGCGCTTTGCCAGGTGGCGCGGTTGCAGCAGGTTCACACGCTGAACCTGACTGATCTTACCCGGGCCCTCCGTCCCAATGTGATGGCGGGTGACGAGTTGGAACTAAGTCTCGTCAAAGAAGGCCGCGAAGCGCATCAAGCGGTCGGCTATCTCCCGGACGGGACGATGATCGTCGTGAACCACGCGCGGCCGCATATGGGCAAAGTGGCGACGGTGGTTGTTTCGAGCGCGCTCCAAACTGGCGCCGGCCGCATCATCTTTGCCGAGCTGAAGGAGACCGGAAAGAGCGCCTAGTCAACGCCGCCCACACGGAAGGTGTAACGGGCACGACTCCTCAGGGAGAGGCCTTCTCGGTAACATTGATGGTGTTGTCGAATTGCCACAGCTAATCCTCCGATGAGAGTGCTCGATTTCATTTTCGTTACCGCTTGCGTGACGGCTTTGGTGGCTCTCCCGTTCACATTTTACTTCTTCCACCGCAAGCCAATACAAAGCGGCTTGGCCCTCGGGATTCCGATAATTATTTCCTTTTGCATCTCGGAGGGGAGCCAGCGATTTGTCCAGGACCGAGTTCTCGAAAAATTAGGCGTTCTAAGGGACACCTATCAGGTTCCTATCAATGCCACGCCTGTGTCGCAGCCTAATGATGTCTTGCTGGCTCTAAAAACCCTGCGCTGGCTCGCGCCCCACCATTCCAATCCAGTAAAAAGAATCAATGTCGAGGTTTCCGATGGATCCCGCCATATCCTGCTCTCTCTTGCCCGAGACTCTGGTAATCCCCGGGAATACTGGGTCTACTATCCAAAGTATTACATCACGAGATACAATGAAATCGGTCGGATTGTAACGCCCGTGTTCGACCAGTATTGAGAGAATGTCCCTGGATTTAGGGACACGAACTGGCGAGGCTCCCTTCCCTTCAAAGACCCACCGCTGCGCGCACCCGCGCCATCACCTTGTTCGCGACTTCGTTCGCGCGTTGCGCGCCGCGCGCAAGGGCGTTGTCGATGTACGATTTGTCGCGCAGAAGTTCTTCACGCCGCTTTCGCATCGGCTCGAAGTGATCCCAGAGTTTAGCGAAGAGCTGTTTTTTGAAGTCGCCGTAGCCGGTGCCGCCGCGCCGAAATGCTTCACTCATCGCGGCGGTTTCCTCTTTTGTAGCGAACAAGGAGTAGAGCTGAAAGATCGTGGATTTGTCCGGATCCTTGGCTGCTTCGACCGGGCTGGAGTCGGTCACGATGCTCATGACCTGCTTCCGCATTTCCTTTTCATCGCCAAAAATATCAATCGTGTTTCCGTAACTCTTGCTCATCTTCTGGCCGTCGATTCCGGGGACGGTTTCCGTCGCGGCTTGAATGCGCGGCTCCGGCAGTTTGAAGACTTCGCCGAACGTCTCATTCATCTTCACGGCAAGATCGCGGGTGATTTCGATGTGTTGTTTCTGATCTTTGCCGACCGGCACGATGTCGCTGTCATAGATCAAAATGTCGGCCGCCATCAGGACCGGATAGGTGAAAAGCCCCGCGGAAGCGCTCATGCCGCGCGCGACCTTGTCTTTGTAGGAATGGGCGCGCTCGAGCAATCCCATCGGCGCGATCGTGGAGAGGATCCAGGCCAGCTCGGTGACCTGCGGCACATCGGATTGCCGGAAGAGCGCGGCTCGTTCCGGATCAAGACCGCAGGCGATAAAATCGATGGCCACGCGCCGGCCGTTTTCTCGCAGTGTCGCCGGATCCTTCAAGCTGGTGAGCGCGTGATAATCGGCGATGAAATAAAACGCTTCACCTTCGGCCTGGAGCGCAATCGCCGGCCGCATCATCCCCAAATAATTCCCGATGTGGAGAACGCCGCTGGGCTGAATACCGGAAAGAATGCGCATTAGATTTCCTTACCTGTCATTCTGAACGAAGTCGATGCCGTAACGCAGCCGACGACGTCGGCGAGGCCGGACTCTCCATTTCACTCTGTCATTTGTGTTTGTCACGCCCGGGCACTCAATGAACTCCTTGCGTTGCTGGATTGAGCCCCTATCTTCGCGGGCGTCGTATTTCCCCCGGCAGAACACAAGTCTTTGGTTCTCGTTTGCGACGAACGGGGAGGATCGCGCGACCCAACGTGATCATCTTCAAAACGGACTTCAAGCCGAGCGGATTCGATCGGCCGGTGACGGCCCCTTTAAAAGAGGAAATCCGATCCCGACTAAACACCGCGGGAGTCGTCAGCTTGACGCTTGTTTTCAAGAGAGGTCCGCGCGGCGAACTGGTTCTTCATTTTGAGGGTCCAGATGAAGATGTCGCGAAGGCGAAGGCAGCTCTCGACCTCGCTCAACTCGATCCCCGATCCAACGGCGCCTGATGGCCAACAAGCGGCCGCTCCGCAATCGGCCATCGCTGCTCAGCTTCTCTATCTATTCTTCGGGGAAGGCTCCGTCTTTGGCTGATCGCCGCCAAATTTTCCTCCAGCGCGGTCGAAGGCGCTTTGCGACTCGTTCTTCGGCTCCCTGGCCGGCTCGCTTTTTTCGGTTCGTTGGACGCTTCAAAGCGCCCGCACGCTCGAACGCCGGCAAGTTTCCCGATTCACTGGAAGGTTGCGTCTCCGGGGCCGGCGTCGTCTTCGGCACCCGGGCTGGGGCGGGCTTTTGGGTCACCTTGGCCGCCCGAGCTGGCGGCGACGCGGGAGCTGTCTTCGCGGCGGGTGTTTGGACCGACGGTGGCGGAGTGGTTGACGCCTGCTGTTTCGACGGCTTCGCCGACCGCATCAAAAGGAAAACGCCGCCAATAACTGCCACGAAGACTACGACCGCGCCGATGGCCACGAGCGGCCAGGGGTTAAAAGACTTGGGCGCGTGAGCTACTTCACTCTCCTTCCGCGTCGGCGATGGCGACGGGTAGAGGCGGAATTGCGGGCACCACCACGGACGGAGCAACGGGAGTCGCGGGGGCCAGGGGTGTCGCTGGGGGCGCGGAGGGCGCCCGTGCGGGTGAGGTGGCGCGGGGTTCCTCCTCGGCCGCCACGTCCTTGCCGGTAACTTCAACGGATTGACCGAGCAGTTCCTTAATCGCGACCTCGAGACGCGCGATATGGGTGGAAAGCGGAGGAGTCAGCGCATCGAGCCAGTGCGGTGTGCTGAGAAAGTAGCGCAAGTCGTCGGTCAGCGCGACGTCCTCGATGCGAAATCGGATGATGGGCAGACGGCTGTCGGTGGCGAGCTGCACTTCGCGCAGCACCTGTTCGGAATTATTCGAGTGACCCGAAAAAATGAGCAGCATCACCTTGCTTTGTTGAATCGCTCGCGTGATCTCGCCCGGGAACGTTCGGCCGGGGCGGACGTCGCGCGGAGCCACCCAGCATCGGATCGCCGCCTTTTCGAGGGCGGAGCAAACGGCATCGGCTACCTCTCGGTTCTGCGCCGAATGAGAGAGGAAAACGTCATGCGCCATGAAGAAGACTAACCGATCCCACTCTTACTCGCGCCCCGCAGAACAGGCAACGCAATTATGTGGGCCGCAGGAATAGGCGACGAAGCTGCGCGGCCTCGCGCTTCCACCGTCAAATGCTTAGCGTAGGCGAAGCGTCCGCAGGAGCGTATCGTCGATTTTGCCCGTGACCCGCAGCCCGTTATCGCGCTGATAGCGGCGGACGGCCACTCTCGTCTCGAAGCAAAAATTGCCACGATTGTCTCCGACATAATAGCCATCTTCCTCCAGCGCGCGCTGGACCAGGCGAACGGTTGGAACTCGACCGAGGCTGTCGTAGGTACCATCGCTGGGGAAGTAATAACTTTCGTTCCCCTCGGTCGCCCCGGCCTGCGCGGATTGAGACAGGCTAATGACAGCGACAATTCCAAGACTGAGCAAGGCGAGCTTTTTCATGTCTCACGCTACGGCCATGCAGAAATTCCGCAAATTGCGCTGAAATTCGTAAGCTGCACGGGTTCCGTCAGCCGGCGGGCCGGGAAGTGCCAAGAAAAGGACGCCAGTAATTCGACCTCGTCGGGTCTAAGCGATTTATTTCCAAGGCTCGGTGGATGCCGTCGGGATGGTGTAATCGCCGCCCAGGTAATTAATAGTAATGGTTTCACCGTCGCGCTTGCTCACCCGCAACCGCTTTCCCACTTCAAATTGCTTCACCTCTTTCCCGCGCGAACTGCGCAGCGTGACATCCCGGGTTAACCGGACGAATTCAACCGGCGCGGGAGTCCAGTGGTCGAGCTCCGGCAGGGCCGCCCGATTAGACGGCGCTGTCGACGGTTGCATGGCCGATGCCAGCACCACCCGATTCTCCGGCGTGGAAGATTCCCGTTCCTGCGTCTGCGCTTGATCCCGGCTCTTGCCGAGCCAGAGGAGAGCGAGAAACGTCAGGACCGCAGCGATTCCGGCCACGAGGAACGTGTTTCGCGAAACGTAGATCCGCTCCATCATGCGCAAGACATCGTTTACCAAACCGGGATTTCAGCGTCAATCATCGATGGTTGCTGGTACGGTCCTGTTTGAATGGAGGACGCGTTTGGCTTTACTGTGGATTCAGCCGAAACCGCCGTCAAAAGTGGCGATTGCGCCAAAGCGAGACAATGAAGTCCGAATTTATATATCATCGGAATTTGTTTGCGACCCTCACTGTAGCTTTCTTCACACTTTTGTGTTTTATGGCGGCCCAAACAATCTGTGGATCGCTTTTGGATAGTATCGGAGAGCGCGTGTTAGCCCGTTGCGTCCTGGTTGTGCCGTTTGCCGTGCCCGCTCTCCTATTCGTGTGGCGTTGTGCGGTCTGGCATAAACGAGCCAATTCAAACTAGGCCACTACCAGAGCCACTACCATTCGCGCCTTGCTTGACGCCAGCCCCCGCTGATCTTACCGAGCGATGCGCTGCCCCGAATGCGGCTCGGATAACGTTCAATTACTCGGTAAGCGGAACTTTCCATATCCCGTCGCGCTTGTCGCAGTTATCGGTGCCAGTCTCGCTCTTATCCATCAGGCTTCCTCGCCCATCGACTATCGTTGTCCGAACTGCGGTCTGCGGTTCGCCCGCAGAAGCGCCTACGCCCGCTTCGTTCTTCGATTCCTAATTTTCAGTTTCGCGGTCCTAATTATGTTTGGGGTGTACTCCTGTCAGCGTTCCTCTCCTTGAAAACAATTAAGCTGTCCCGCCACCCGTCGCTGGCTGGCCGTCACTCACTTCGTCCTCGCCAACCCCTCCGCTGCGAATTAGATACACCGGAGCATGGCTTCGAGTTCGCAAAAAATCTCTGTGGTCACGGGCGGCGCTGGTTTTCTCGGGTCGCATTTGACCGACCGGCTCCTGGCGGAAGGACATCGCGTTATCGCGATCGATAATCTCATCACCGGCAATCTCAAGAACATCGAGCACCTCGCCGGCAACGAAAATTTCTCCTTCATCAAGCACAACGTCTCGAGTTTCATTTTCCTGAAGGAAGAAAAGCTCGATTACGTTTTCCATTTCGCTTCGCCCGCCAGCCCGATCGATTATCTCGAGCTGCCGATTCCTACGCTGAAAGTCGGCGCCCTCGGCACGCATAACACGCTCGGCCTCGCCAAGGCCAAGAAGGCGACGTTCCTCCTGGCCTCCACTTCGGAATGCTACGGCGACCCGCTCGTCCATCCGCAAAAGGAAGATTACTGGGGGAACGTCAACCCGATCGGCCCGCGCGGCGTTTACGATGAGGCCAAGCGTTTCGCCGAGGCGATGACGATGGCCTATCACCGCTATCACAACATGGACACGAAGATTGTCCGGATTTTCAACACCTACGGGCCGCGGATGCGTTTGCGCGACGGACGCGTCGTCCCGGCCTTCATCGGGCAGGCGCTCGGCGGGACGCCCCTCACCATTTTCGGCGACGGCTCGCAGACGCGCTCCTTCTGTTTCGTCTCCGATTTGATCGACGGCATTTTCAGACTCGCGATGAGTGATTTCCACGAGCCGGTCAATATCGGGAACCCGCGCGAGATGACGATCAAGCAGTTCGCCGAAGAGATCATCCGGATCACCGGAACGAAATCGCAGATCGATTACAAACCGCTGCCGGTGGACGATCCGAAAGTGCGCCAGCCCGACATCGGGCGTGCCCGCAAAGTCCTGGGCTGGGAGCCGCGGGTCGATTTCGAGGAAGGAATTGTGCAGACGATCGAATATTTCCGCGGCTGTCTCGAGCGGGGCGAGCTCGGGGAACGGTCGCAAGTGTAGAGGCGTTTGTGCCCGGCGCCTGTTCCGTCGGTTAGGCGCTCGCCTCAATTATCCCGGCCGCTCGCCGAAACGGACGCTTAGTTACTATCAGGATGCGGCTCCAGGGGCTTAAACTTCGGAGATGGCCTGGGCCTATTTCTGTCGGTTGAGAATTTCTGCTCCACTTTTTCCTCCACCGCCATCTTTTGCCTGGCCAGGTAGATCACGAAGCCGCACGCGAGCAGCGCCAGGACCACGATCCCAACCGTGATTCGCCAGTCCAAAGGTTTGGGGTCCCGCTCGCTCATGAATCAGCCATAAGTTTTCACGTTCCGCTAAGATTTCCAGCGCTCGTCCGAAGCGCTTCCGTCGAAATGTAGCGGCGTTTGTGCCAAACGCGGGATGATGGATAGGCGTTGGCTGTGCATTTTGGGTCCCAGGACAGGGGGGGGTGTGGAATTCTTGCTTTGAAATGTCCACCAATCTGTCGGCGTTGAGACAGAGTTGAAATGGCCCCGACAATCAATCGCTGGCAGGGGCCACCGGACATTATTTGCCCACATCGCTCCCCTTGGTCATTCCGAGACCGTCGATAATGGGTGGTTTCGGCGAGTCCCGTTCAAAGTTAATGGGAACATTGAAGCTACGACCCGGTGGCCCCGGTTTCGCACGCCACTGGCGCAGCGCTTCCATGCCGGCGGCATCGAGATATTTGTTGCCGGAGCTCTTGATGATCCGGACATTCGTGACCGCGCCCTTGGCATCAAGGTACAAACGGCACACCGTCACACCCTCGGCGAGCCGCCAACCGTCACTGCGTCGTTCCCCCGCTTCCATGGGATACCGCGGCGACGGCATATCGACAAAGATGTCGCGCGCGAGCGGGGCGGGGCCGGCCAGGCAGGGTAACTCCGCCCACGCGAACAGATAAACCAGGAAAACAATTCGGAGCAGACGTCTCATTGGCGTTTCCTTCGGTCATTCTAGGATGCCGAGACATCGTGTTGAATCTCTTTTTTAGGCTGGCGTCGAGCGCCGAGTTTGTGGAATTCTGACGGCGGAATGTCCCCCCGGACACGCATCACCACGCTTAATCTCGGCTCGCAAAGCATCGAGCTGGCGGAGTTTCGTGTTCAATCGAGCGGCGGGTTGATCTTGTCCGGCTACCGTTCGCGCGAAATCCTGGCCGACCAGGCACCGGAGGCAACGCGCCGCACGCAGGTGGTCGCCGCGCTGCGCGAGATGTTGGACGAGCTCCAAATCACGGGTGGCCCGGTCAACTACACGGTGGCGGAAGAAGCGGTCTTCGCGCGCTTCGTAAAATTGCCGCCGCTCGGCGAGGAAAAGATCGAGCGAATTATTGCCTTCGAGGCGCAGCAAAACGTTCCGTTTCCGATCGACGAAGTGGTTTGGGATTATCAGCTCATCGGGGGTGGAGGAGGGGAACAGATCCAGGTGATTCTGGTCGCCATCAAGGCGGACTTGCTCGACGAGATCAACGGTGCGGTCGAGGAAACGGGTCTGCGCACGGCGATTGTCGATCTGGCGACGATGGCGCTCTACAACGCGTTTCGCCATAGCTACAGCGACTTGGGCGGCTGTTCGCTCCTGGTCGATATTGGCGCACGCACGACGAATCTTCTTTTTATCGAGCCGGGGAAAATTTTCACCCGCAGTGTCTCGATTGGGGGCAGCTCCGTGACTTCCGCCATCGCGAAGGAATTCAACGAGCCCTTTGCCGCGGCGGAGTTTCGCAAGAAGCGCGACGGTTCTCTTCGCGCCGGTGGCGTGTCCGCTGAGCCGCCGGATGGGGAGGTGGCGCGCGTGGCCGGAATTGTCGGCAGCACCATGACTCGGCTCCAAGCGGAACTAATGCGCTCCATTGGTCACTATTGTGCGCAACAACAAGGCAATTCGCCGGAACGCGTTTTTCTCTCCGGCGGTGGCGCGAGCACTCCTTTCATCCAGGAGTTTTTCCAGGAGAAACTGCGACTGCCGGTCGCGTTCTTTGATCCGCTGCGCAATCTGACGGTCGCGGAATCCGCGGGTTTCGAGGAAATTTCCCGTTCGTCACATTTGCTGGGAGAGCCTGTGGGCCTCGCCCTTCGGGCCGCGATCGATTGTCCGATCAAGCTAAACCTTCGCCCGGCTAGCGTGGTGCGCAGGCAGGACTTGGAGAAGAGGCGGCCGTTACTGGTTGCGGCCGCAGCTTGCTTCATTCTCGGGCTGCTGGGCTGGGGCGCCTACTACACGCGCGGGGCGGAGGCCATCCGTCGCAGAACCGAACGTATCCAGGAGAAAGTTACCGCGATGAAACGGATGGAATCACAAATGAATGAAGTGCGCCGGCAGACGACGGCTCTCGACGCTCTTTCCACTCCACTCGTTGCGGCCATCAACGACCGCAGTTTTTGGCCACAGATTATCGAAGAGCTTAATGCGCGGTTACCCCAGGAGGACATCTGGATTACCGAATTGGCAGCAACGTCGGGTGGGATACCGTTCCCGACAGTAGGCGCGCGCACACTTCGCGCGGAAGCGCCGCCGCCGCGCGCGGGACCGGCCCCCGCTGAACCCACGATTGATGGCCTTCTGGTTCGCGGCCTCTATTTGTTTAATACGAGGCAGCAAGAAGTGGTGGTCGATTATTTCCGGAATCTAACCGCTTCGCCCTGGTTTGCGCTTGATCCAAACAACCAGGCGAAAGTGATCAAGCCAACCACGCCGAACGATATGGAGTGGGCCTTTCCCTACGAACTCCGCCTCGATTTGCGTAAACCGGTGAGGCTTCCATGAACTGGCTTCGCGAAAATCGTTTCCTTGGCACGTTCTTGATCGTCCTGGGCGTGTGCATCCTTGGTGCCGTCTGGTTCTTGTTCAGCGCGAAAATCGATTGGGACAATGCATCGACTCATTTCGATCAAACTGCCGCGGAGTTGAATCGCCTCGAGCGGCTCGCGCCTTACCCGAACGGCGAAAATCTGCGGAGAATGAAGGCCCACGCGGATGACTACGCCACTGCGCTTGCTCGGTTGCAGGATGAGCTTAAGAGCCTCGCGGTGCCGGTCGCGCCGATGGCGCCGAATGAATTTCAATCGCATCTGCGACTGGCGGTGACCGCGGCGGCCAGCAAAGCGCGCGCAAACAAGATAAAATTGCCTGACAAATTTTATTTCGGGTTCGATGAATTTGCCTCCGCTCTGCCGAACGAATCGGCCGCGCCTCACCTCGGCCAGGAACTCGCGCAGATCGAATGGCTCCTGGATACTTTGTTCGAGGCGCGTGTGGACGCGTTGACTTCCTTTCGCCGGATGCCGCTGCCGGACGAACACCGGAACGCACGGCCGCCGGCTTCCACGCCCCACGGAAAGCCAGACCCCATGCCCCTGGTCGGGCCGAGTCCGCTCGCGCGTAAGGTTGTGGAAGCGACCTTCGTTTCCACTCCGGCGGCGGCCCGGAAAGTTCTCAATCACATCGCCGGGACGAACCAGCACTTCTTTATCGTTCGCCTCGTGCACATTCGAAACGAGAAAGGTAAGGGACCGCCGCGCGAAACGACTGCGGATTCACCTAGTGTTACGGTCGACACTTCTCCATCGCCCGTGGGTGGTCCGGCAGCAAAGCCAGCAGCGGCGCTGAATTTCATCGTTGGCAACGAACGCATCGAGACATTCGCCAGGATCGAAATCGTGAGGTTCACATTTTGATGAATTTGGGAAGCGAACCAGAGTTTGCGGGGAGCGCACGCGCCATCGCGTGCTGGTTGCGGTGCCTCGCCGCAACGCACTTCTCGCGAAAAGGCAAAGAATGTTATGACCGTCTTTCCGCGCGCAGACCTATCGGAAAAAAGTTCGCGACGGCGAGGCGCCGTCGCCAGCACGCGAGGGCGCGTGCGTTTCCCGGAATCTTGCGCTGCGTTACTGATGTCCACGTTTTGCCGACGAAATGCCGATGACTTGGATTCGCGCACATTACGATCGGGCGGCGGTCCTCGCCGCGGCGTTGTTTCTTCTATGCTCCGCGCTGTTTATCACGCGCAGTGTGTTGCGTTCTGGCGAAGGCCTTTCCGCGCGGGAAGTATCACTACCGCCAAAACCCGCTTTGCCTTCGCCGAGAGCAGTCGAGGTCGGGCAGGCGATTGAACGGCTTCGACTACCTGCGCAATGGACGTTCAGCGGACGCTCGGGACTCTTCGTTCCGGAAAAGCATTTCATCGACGCGAACGGTCTTCCCGCCACCCTGCAAACAACCGAGGTCCATCCGCCGGTGCCTAACGAATGGCTGGAAGAATTCGGCCTGCCCATCGCTGAGGGAGATGTCCTCACCCAGGACCCCGACGGGGACGGGTTCAGCAATCTGGAGGAATGGCAAAATCGGACCAAACCGATCGATCGAGATTCCCGTCCTGCCTTCATCGTGAAACTCAAGATGAAGTCATACGGACAAGAGCCTTTCCGGCTCGTTTTCGCCTCGCGAGTGGACAACACCTTTGCTCTCAACACCAATGACCTGAAAGAGCCGACCCAGTTCCTAAGACTTGGCGATTTGATCCGGGGTACGAATTTCAAGCTGCTGAAATTTACCGAGAAACATGACGCGAATAAATACGGAACAAAGATCGATGTCTCGGAATTGACCCTCGAAAACCGGGAGACCCATGAACAGATGAATCTCGTGAAAGAGAAGATCATGATCTCGCCGGACGCGGTCGCGCATTTTGTTTATAGATGGGGCGGGCACCGGGAATTCGCGGTCAGGAAGCTCGAGGAATTTTCATTGAAACCGGAAGAGCAGATCAGATATAAGTTGGTTGACGTTCAACCCGCCAAAGCGGTCATCGTCAACACGCAAAAGCCAAATGAACCGATCGAAGTTGGCCTGCTCGCCCCCTAACCCCCCTGCGGTCTCCCCCCATGAAAAATCCGTCCTCTCCTCGTACCGTTTTTCTCGCACTCGCCACCGTTTCCGCGGTGTGGGTTGGCGAGAAATCTTTCGCGCAAAACATTAGCCGGGTCGCGGATCGTGAGGCGACGCGGCGCCAGGCGGCGCTCCCGGTCGGCGAGGCTGCGCTGGCGCGCGGCAAGGCAGCGATGGCCGAGGGAAACTTTGCCGGCGCGCGCGAGGAATTTCGCAGGGCGGTCAACCTCCTGCCGGATGCCGTCGTGGGTGGCAAGGCCCATGACGAGGCCGTGAGCGGGTTCTGCGTCAGTGGAGTCAAACTGGCCGAGCAGCGGATCGCCGAAGGTAAATACGCCGAGGCGGAAGGAATCTGTCGCGAGATCCTGGGTGATCGGTACGATCCGAAATTCCGTCCGGCTGCTCAGCTGCTGGCCCGTTTGCAGGAACCTGGTTATTTCAACCGCACGCTGGGACCGAAGTTCCTTGCCAAGGTTGAAGAAGTGAAAAAACTCCTGAGCGATGCGGACGGTTACTACAACAGCGGGCGTTATGATCTGGCCTTCAAGAAGTATGAGCAGGTCCTGAATCTCGATCCCTACAACGTGGCCGCGCGCCGAGGCGAAGAGAAAATCAATCTTACGAAAACGCACTACGGAGAGGAGGCCTACAATGAGACACGTTCCCGGCAACTCTGGCAGGTCCAGAAAAGTTGGGAGGAGCCGGTGAGGCCTTACGGCCAAACTCTCGGAGCAACCACCGAAGCGTTCGCGAAAGATGCGACTGGCACGGCGCGCATAACCCATAAGCTCAATACGATCATCATTCCGCGGATCGAATTTCGCGATGCAAGCATCCGGGAAGCGATCGAGTTCTTGCGCCAACAGGCGGAGGCGAACGATCCGGCGACCGAAGGCCGGAAGGGGGTCGATATCGTCTTGCGGTTAACCACACTGGGCCGTCCCGCGGAAACAACAACTGTCGCTTCCCCAGCGGCGCCCGCGAATGGCGTTTCACACGACACGACTGCTCCCGCCGCTTCGGAGCCTTCCATCTCGCCCGGTGAAGCGCGCATTACCATTACGCTTAACGAAATTCCCCTGGCTGAAGCGCTTCGTTACATCGCCACGCAGGCCGGACTAAAAGTGAAGGTCGAGCCGTACGCCATTTCCATCATTCCGATCAGCGAGCAGAGTAATGACCTGCTCACGAAAGAGTATCGTGTGCCGCCGGGCTTTATCAGCGGATCCCTGAGCGGCAGCGTATCGTCGCTAAACCAGCCGGCCAGCGGGAAAGGAGGAGCGCCTCCTGCCGCCGGCACGGGCAAGGATACGCAGGAATCCACCGGCGGCCGGTTGTTAGTCACCCGCGAAGGAGCCAAGGAGTTTCTGGAGAATCAGGGTGTCTCCTTTGCAGTTCCAGGTTCCAGTGCAAATTTTCTTCCCCAAACCAGCCGGCTCATTGTCCGAAACACAGCGGATAACCTGGAGCTCGTCGATGCGATCGTGGAACAGGCCAACGTCTCCGGACCAAAGCAGGTCGAGATCGAGGCCAAGTTCGTTGAGATCACGCAGCATAACCTCAAGGAATTGGGTTTTGACTGGTTGCTCGGCCCGTTCAATTTGAATTCCAAAGGAAGCGTTGTCGGCGCGGGTGGAACTTCAGGCACCGGCGCGGCGGTCAACCCGGCGGACTTTCCGTTTTCGACGACCGGTCTGCATCCAGTCACGGCTGGTAATCGAAGCGGAAATCTGGCCATTAACGGCAATGCCATCGATTCGCTTCTTCTCGGGACGTCAGCCGGTCAGGTTCTGGCTCCGGGAATATTCGGCGTCGGCGGTCTGTTAACCGATCCGCAATTTCAGGTCGTGATTCGTGCGCTTAATCAAAAGAAAGGCGTCGATTTACTCTCGGCACCTCGCGTCACTACCAAGAGCGGCCAGCGCGCCGTGATCGAAATCGTCCGTGAGTTCCGTTACCCAACCCAGTTTGAGCCGCCGCAGATTCCGCAAACAGTCGGCAGCGTCACGACGAGAGGCGATACGGGCGGCATCATACCTCTCGGAGGAGCCTCTTCTGTTCCGGTCACTCCTACTACTCCGACTCATTTCGAAACGCGAAACACCGGAGTGACGCTGGAAGTCGAACCCGTGGTTGGCCCTGACGGAGTCACGATCGATCTCAACCTCGTCCCGCAGGTGGTGGAGTTCGAAGGCTTCATTAACTACGGCAGCCCTATCCTGGCGCCATCATCGTCCTTTCTTAACACCGTAACTGGAGGACTAATCAACTCACCCCAGAGCGTTCTGACGCCCAACGTCATTAACCAGCCCATCTTCAGCACGCGCAAGGTAACAACTAGTGTAAGTGTGTGGGATGGCCAGACTGTGGTTCTGGGAGGCCTCATGCGTGAGGACGTGCAAAAAACTGAGGACCGCACGCCTCTCCTCGGTGACATTCCCCTCGTCGGTCGTCTCTTCCGCACGAACGCGGAGCAACACATCAAGCGCAACCTGGTCATTTTCGTGACCGCGCGCCTGGTCAATCCCGGTGGCCAACTGGTAAACTCGAACGAAGAAACAGAAGAATCCGAAGACCTGATCGAGCCTCCCATTCTACCGGAAGTCCCGTTCTATAAGAAGTAAGGGATGGTGCCTTTGTTGTTTGGTTGCGTTTAAGCGATTTTACTGTCGACACAAAATATATTCGTCAACCGGTAACTTTCGATAAGCAATTTACATGGCGCATCCATTTCCTGGAGACCCTCTTGGGCGAGCTTGGATTGAAGTGTCGGGGGCTAATCCAACGTTGGTCGCGCAGTATCGATCTGCACTTGTCGCCTTCTTGGCCTACGATCATAATCGATATGCTCGCTTGGTAGGTACCGGGTTTGTCGTATGCGGACAACCGGACATGGCCTTAGTGATGTCGGCTCGTCATGTTCTCGTAGAAGGTGTTGTTCAAGTGCAGCGGCCAGTTCCGACTCATGTCCCATCTACGCCTTTTGTTCCAAAACACTCCACTACGCCTTCTCTGCAGCCTCGGCATCTCAGGGTGTTGTGGATGGGACAAAAGGCCGCTGGCTTGCTTGATGCGTTGTACGCGTCATATAATTCTTCCAGTGACTTGGCTCTCTGCTTGATCGCGCCGCAGAAGAAAGGCGCGCACGCTCCTTTTGCACCGGTATCTATACCGCTTCACACGGCCACACCTTGTGTCGGTGATATCGTGCGAATGGTTTCGTCTGACAAGATGGACGTGACTGAAATCGCCCCGCCGGAGCGCGTTGACGGATTGGGTCACACTCTACGTCTTTTCCGTCGTGTCAGCATCAGAGTTGGTACGGTGACCGCAGTATATCCGAGTGGCTTTCGTCAATTTGCATGGCCCTGCTTTACTACATCCATTCCGGCGGAGCCTGGCATGAGCGGGGGCTTCGTGTTCTTGCCGAACGAAAATACCACCGTGGCAGCATGCGGTGTTGTAACCGCGGACACATCGGCAGAAGAGGCGCGCACAAATCAGATGCTCGCTGGCGAGTCTATTATTGCCTGCACTTGGCCAGCTTTGGCCCTTCCAATTCCAGAAAAGTTTGGCGGAGGCGAACCTCCGTCAAAACGGACATTTCTCGAAATGGTGCGAATGGGCAACATCCCTGAGCCGCTTGGAGGTGTAAGCCATTTTGACATCGTCTCAAGGGCTGAAGGGGGGACTGTACTTCGGATTCGGAAGAAATAGTTAACCGCGGCCTTGGCGGAATGCCGAACAGCGTAAAACGCGAACTGGTCATCTTTGTCAGTGCGCGCCTGATCAATCCCGGTGGTGAGTTGGTAAACTCGAATGACGAGACAGAAGAAATCCAAAGACGTGATCGAGCCTCCCATCTTGCCGGAAGTCCCGTTGAACAAGAAGTGAAGGCGAGAAGAGAGCACTTTTGTTTCTCGCCTGCCAAACCGCCAAATCATTACGACTGCCGAAATACGATGAGTTCTCGCAATCGACCCTCAGATTAGTTGCACATGATCGCCCTGTTAGGGTATTTCTTTTGCTTCTGCTAAGCAAAGCTACAGCAAACAAGAAGATATATGTCCGACCGAGATTCAATCAATACAAACTCTGAGAAATCGGTGGCCGAGAATTCGTATGCTGGCGAACCCCCTCCGACAGTTCAACTGACCGCGCAAGGAAAAACCGAGCTCTCAAAGGATGACCTGCTCAGATACATCGAACTCGATCTCTGGAATCGATTTCAAGAACGTCTCTGGAAAATTGTTGGTTCTCGTGCTCGCTGTTATGACCGTAGTTGGTTTTGTGGGAGTCCCGGTACTACATCCGAAGTCAGATTACCGCCGTTCTACAGCAGCAAACAAAAGACTGGGAGAACCGAACGAGCGAAATATTTGCGTACTCCAAATTGATTACGACATTGAACGCTAAGTACAACACTGAGAGATATCGTTTCGACAATGATGTTTACCGCGTTGCCGCCGCACTGAGAGAAGAAATTAAGGTGGACGCGTCGGTGGGCTCAGGAGTGGGATTCAATCCTGTCGATCGAGTGAGTAGTTTGGCCTCAATGGAGAATTTGGCATCAGTAGTGGAGCGCTCCTATATGACCAGAGATATCTTTAACATACCGAAGGAGCTGATGAACAAAAGAGCTTTTCCACCCACAGTGTTTGTCACAGACAACGGGGGAATGAGTAGCAAGGGAGCGACTTTATGGGGTGGCTATGTACAGACGCATCCGGTCAGGAACGGATCGTTTAGCGGCAGCATAAAAGACCTTCGTTATCGCGTTGTAACATTAGAGAGCCTGCGGCGAGCGATTGCTGCGTTAGAGGAGAAGTTGCTAACATTAGGTAAGGTTGGGGATTTGGAGCAACGGATTGAGGTCGTTCGTGTTCAATCCATCGAAGCATCGGATTTCAAAGACACTTTTGAAAAAGAGATGAGCCTTCTGGCGGAGAACTTTCTGACAGAAGAGGAGAGTCGAGAGTTTGCTGCGCTGCGGGACCTGTACGATCTCGGCTTCGCCGCAACTTACAGGACCTCTGCGTTTTCCAAGGAACGGACGAAAACGTCGGGGCGGATGCCCGACGCTCAGTCAACTGCGTTCAAGGATTTGTCCGTCGAGCGGGTAAGCCCGCATCAGACGGCATCGGCTACACCTGCTGACCTTGAGCCCATTCGACGATGAGGCCGCTCGTATCCCGGTGGCCAACTGGTAAACTCGAACGAAGAAACAGAAGAATCCGAAGACCTGATCGAGCCTCCCATCCTGCCGGAGGTTCCGTTCTACAAGAAGTAAGACAAGACTGCGCTCTGGTTTCCCGGTGCGATGGAGTCGCGCGGCTTAACCACGCCGGAGAATGAGAGCAGATCAGTCTAGCGCGTAAACCTCCACGAGTGCCACGCCGGTCGCTCCATTAAAACCTCGCACAATAGCCGTGTAAGCTCCGGCCGGAAGTGTCGCCACGATGGCCGATTCAAAACTACTGGTGGGCGGTATGGTGGCGGCGACGTCGGCGGGCTGGTCGTTCTCCCAGTCGTCATTCGCCGCGAGCAGCACACCATTCCCATCCCGTAACTCCAGGGTGGGATCCGAGAGGGCGCCCGCCACGCCAAGGGCCGTGAGGGACGGCCCGATGGCTCGCACGATTACTCGCTTCGGCAGCGCCCCCTGCACGATCGTTCCCGCAATCATGACGTTGTCGCCTCCCTGGACCAGCCCGCGTGTCGAAATATTCGCGAGCTTGGAATCCACCGTTCGATCCAGATCGTATGCTTCCACCACTGCGATGCCGGTGGTGTCATTAAGGCCGCGGACGATGGCAGTATACTGGGCGTTGTTTGCCGGCAGCAGGGCTATGATGGCCGATTCAGAGTTGTTGGTGGGGGCAAGACCCGTCGCCATGATTTCCGATTCCTGACTCCCAAATCCCTGGGTCCCGACTCGCCAGTCATTGTTGGCTCGAAGCAGCGCGCCATTCTGGTCCCGCAACTCCAAGGTCGGATCGGGCAGTGTCCCGGCGAAGAAGGAAGAAAGAGAAGGCCCTATTGCGCGCAAGATTACCCGCTTTGGCTGGGTGCCGGTGACAATGAAGCCGCCAATGAGGACATTATCGCCGGTCTCGACCCGCAGGCGGGTGGCGATATTCGCCAGAACAGGCGGCTCGAGATCGAACTCGAGACGCCATGAGCCAATGCTGCCCATATCTCCGCCGGAATCGTCCACGAGGAAAAGTCTCCACGTTCCATTCGGATTGGTCCCGTTAAAGACAGAGAGCGCCGAAGTGCCCGCAGGCGCCGGGGCCGGGGCCGGAAATGTGTCGCCGGGGGTGACGTTTGTTGGCCTGAACGTCCCCGTGACTAATGGACCGTTATCGGGCAAATCACTGGCAGCGGCGTCGTCGAGTGTGAGGGCAATGTTGGAGACATCGTCCTCGCCACCGATATCTGACATGATGATAGCGCTCTGCCCCCCAGGGCCTACTAGCAGTACATCCACGTCGTCGGGGAAGGTATGGGTGAGGGTCAACCTAACGCGCATTTTTTTTATGCTTTGCGGGAGTCCGGCAACGTTAATTTGAGATGGATAGGGATTGCCGGGTCCGGAGTTAGGGATCGTGATGTTGTCTCCGCGGAATGCGGTGGTGTCTAGCTCCAGCGTCCAACCCCCGGTGATTGTGCCGCTGTCCCCACCGGCATCATCCACCACGAAGAGGCTCCAGGTGCCGTTTGGAGAGATGTTATTGAAAACCGCCAGCGAGGACGCAAAAAACTGGCCCGCGACTGTTGGAAAGGGGTCGGTCGCGACCCCGTCGGGCGCATAGTTACTCGGAAGGTAGGTG
The DNA here is from genome assembly GCA_963850015.1 of uncultured Verrucomicrobiae bacterium. GTDB lineage: Bacteria > Verrucomicrobiota > Verrucomicrobiia > Chthoniobacterales > UBA10450 > AV80. Next base: position 1,735,410 of record CAWKJF010000002.1, on the reverse strand, counting down.
CCGGTGGCGATTTGAGTGGAATCAGGCAAAGACGAGGCCGCCGTCCCCGAGAATGTGAGCGCAACATTGCTCAAGTTAAGGTCGGCGCCGCAGTCGGACATCAAAATCGCTCTCTGCCCTCCCGGCCCCACCAGCAGGATATCGTAATCATCCGGAAAGCTGTGAGTGATGTTGTGAAGCGTGACCCGCACCGCGGTAATTGTGCCGGCAAAACCGGCGAAGCTGGCTTGTGACGGGTAAAGCGAAGCAGGGCCGGAATCGGGGGTGACGAGCGCGGTTGAGTTCGTGATCGTAAGGGTCTCGCCTCGTGCGCTGCGCCCGGTGGCACTCAAGCCAAGCAGACAGAGCAGGACAGCGGCCAGGGTCCGCCATCTACGATATCGTAATATGTCGTCTTGGCCCTTCGGCCCTTTTCCAAATCTTGTTTCGTGTTCGCTCGCGAGTCTGGTTTTCATGATGATGTGCTTCTTCTCGAGATTGGTCTCTTGCTGTATGCGACCGCATATACCGCATATTTATCCGAGCGTAAGGATCACGTCGAAAGGTGTCGATGGGAAATTTCTGCGCTGTGCAACACCGAGCGCCGAGCCAGAGTTGCTAAACCATTCTCGTAACAATGCAGGGATCGGCTGAATAATTCCTCCCTTTGATCGTCGGCTGATCTGGTCTTAAAGTGACGTGGATCCGATGCGCGCCACGACATTGTTGTTCGGTCTTTTTCTGGTAACGGCTGGAAGGATGACTCAGTCCGAGACAGAACCCCCGGGCACCGAACTGAATGGCTACCTTGTCTTCTCCGACCTCTCGAAAGAGGACGCGTCGAAGAAGGCGCACGAGATGGCCACAGCGGATTTCGCGCGGCAGGTGTATCGCATCTTTGTGATCGGAAAGCGCCCGGCAACGAGTGCTTATGATGAGGTACTTGAAGGAACGGTACGGGGTCCTGATGACTCCGATTGCTGGATGCATTGTTTCGGACGGCATTCAAGGGGCACAGGAAGGCTACAACTCGACCATGAGGCCTCTGTTGAATCGGAAGTTTGGGCGCGACATTTTCAAGGAAGCAGAGCAAGCAACCCGGAAGTAGTTGCAGGGGAATCCCGGGCCCTTATGGGCAGCCGTTCGTTGCGCGACGAACTCTCGTCGCAGCATCCGCTTCCCGCGGTAACGAACCAGGTTAGTTCAGCGCGTAAACTTCGACGAGCGCCACGCCGCTAGTTCCATTCAGATCGCGCACGATAGCGGTGTAGCCACCGGCCACTAATGTCGCCACGATAGCCGATTCCCGGCTATTAGCGGGCGGTATCGTGGCGTTGATGTCCGCCGCCTGATCGTCCTGCCAGTCGTCATTCGCCGCGATGAGAGCGCCGTTCCCATCGCGCAACTCGAGTGTCGGATTCGCCAGGGATCCGGTCAGCGGCAGCGACGGCCCAAGCGCGCGCACAATGACTCTTTGCGGCAGCCCGCCCTGGACGATCGTTCCCGCGATCATGACGTTGTCGCCTGCTTGGACCAGCCCGCGCGTCGAAATATTCGCGAGCTTCGAGTCCACCGCGCGATCCAGATCGTACGCTTCCACCAGACCGACGCCGGTGGTGTTATTGACGCCGCGCACGATGGCGGTGTAACCGGCGCCGTTGGCGGGTAGGATGGCCACGATGGCCGATTCCTGATCGTTTGTGGGAGCGAGACCCGTCGCGATAATTTCTGTTTCCTGACTCGGGAATCCCTGGCTCCCGACGCGCCAGTCATCGTTAGCCCGAACCAGCGCGCCAGTCCCGTCCCGCAACTCCAAGGTCGGATTCGGCAGGTTCCCAGGCAAAGGCACGGAAGGTCCTATGGCGCGCACGATCACCCTCTTAGGTTGTGTGCCGGCGACAATGAATCCGCCTATGAGCGCGTTGTCGCCTGTCTCGACGCGCATCCGGGTGGAGATGTTAGCCAGCACCGTCGGCTCCAGGTCGAAGTTCAGAATCCATTGGCTCATAAAGCCGTCATCGCCACCGGCATCGTCCACCACGTAGAGCTTCCAGCTTCCGTTCGGATTTAAGTTATCAAAGACCGAGAGCACCGAGGTGCCGGTAGGCGCCGGCGCCGGCGCCGGGAATCCGTCGCCAGCCCCGATGTTGGTCGGCTTGAACGTGCCGTCAACCAAGGGACCATTGTCTGGCAGGCTAGTCACAGCTGCGTCGTCGAGGGCGAGGACGAAATTCGGGGCTTCCGCCTCACCGCCGGCATCCGACATGATGATGGCGTTCTGGCCGCCGGGCCCCACCAGCAGGAGGTCCACGTCATCCGGGAAGGTATGGTTGAGAAAAAGCGTGACGCGCATTTTTCTTACGGTTTGCGGGAGTCCCGCGACGTTGATCTGCGATGGATAAGGACTGCCTATTCCAGAGTCGGGAATGGTAATCGCATTTGTGCTCCCAAATGAGCTCGTATCAACCTCAAGCGTCCAGCCTCCGGCGATCGTGCCGGTGTTGCCGGCGTTATCGTCCACCACATAGAGTTTCCAGGTGCCGGAAGCTGAGGTGTTATTGAAGACGGTAAGCGACGACGAATAAGATTGGGCCGCGGCGGGCGGAAATGCATCAGTCGCACCGCCGTGATTAGCCGGGCGATAGGTCCCTGTGATAATTGGGGCCGAATCGGGCAAGGACGAACCCGCCGCTTCGGAGAAGGTGACGGTAACGTTGTTCAAGACGTTGCTACCGCCGCCGTCCGACATCAAAATAGCGCTCTGTCCTCCTGGTCCGACCAGCAGGATGTCGTAGTCATCCGGAAAGTTATGAGTGATGTTGCGGAGGGTGACCCGCACCGCGGTAATCTTGCCGACAGCACCGCTGATCGTGACGGGTGACGGGTAAAGTGAAGCATTGCCGGAATCGGGGGTGGTAAGAGCGGTCGTGTTGCTAACCGTTATCGCTCGGGCGCTCGGCAGAGTGACACTCAACCCCAATAAGCAAAGCAGCAATCCGGTCAGCATTCGCGGTTTACGATATTGTGCTTTGACGCTTTCCAGCTTCAATGTTTTGCCCAACGTCGTTTCCCCTTTGCCGCCCGTTTTGGTGTTCATGGTCTCTCGATGTAAGACACCCTCGCAACGTTCCGGATGAGATCAACGACGAATAGTCCGAAGTTGATCGATCCTCCCTATCTGCGGAGGTCCTGAGCCGACAAGAAATAGCCGACGGGTGGTCGCCGAGCGGCCTACGCTTTGTTCGTGAAGGTAGAAATGATCTTGTCCAGAAGCGTGAAGAATAATTCGACGCCGTAGCCGGCGACAAAGGCCAGGGCGAAGGGCGACAAGGTCGCGAGCGACATGGGCCCAGCGGCGCCGGCCGCCTTCGTGTCCTGGGTCCAGAACCAGCCGATGGCCAGTCCTGAGATCATTCCGAGGTAGACGCGCAAAATGAGAGAGACCAGCGCCTCCTTGCGGAAAAGACGATCGCGCGCCTGAATAGAAAGAGTTCGCACTACGAACACCATTGCGCCGAGCGCCCCGTAAAGCAGGGGCAGCAGCCATTTCTGCATGACCTCGATCACCTGTCCGGCCACCGCGCGAATGGTGGCGCTGCTCCGCTGGAAACTGCTCGGTGTGAACATCTCCTCGTCCTTCTGGAGCCTGGCCTTCTCTTTGTCCACAGGTGTAGGTGACGCCACAGGTCTGTTGTCCGGCTGCTGAGTCGCGGCGGAATCGTCCTTCTGCAGCTTTTTTGCAGGCTTCATTACCTTGCCCCTGCGCTGTTTGCCGTCCTTTTTCACGTCAAGTTCCGGCGTTTCGAAGTACGACAGAGTCCGGCGGAAAAATATCCCGGCCACCGGCTGCATTAACCCGCTCAGCATCTCGTAATTGGCGTCCTGCTCCGCCAGTTTCGAAACAAGCTCATCCAGCGTTAACTCTGTTTCGTCCGCTTTCTTAACGTCCTGTTCCGCCAGTTTCAAAACGACCTCATCCAGCGTTAACTGCGTCTTATCAACCTTCGCTGAAGTTGCATCCGTTTGCGGCGGACTCGCTTGAGGGGATGTGACTGAAGGTTGAGTCGGTTTGGGCGAAGCGGATTCAACCGGGTTTTGCTCGTTCGCCAGTTTCATGGCCTTTAGGCGCGCGAATTCTTCCCTGGCGCGATATACGGTTGCGGTCGGAGCCTTGTTTATCTCGGAGATGAGATCATTCGTTTTGTTAAGCACCGCAGATGATACGGTCCAGTAAATTTGGGAGATTAGGAGCAGGAGCAGCACCCCCAGCGCCGCGTCGCGATACTTGAAACACTTCCGCTCGGCGATGGAGCGGGGTTCGCCTTCCATAAAGATGGCCCAGCGGCGTTGTGGCTTGGTCGGAAGGGAATCGCGCAGGCTGGCGACCGTCACCGGCGCCGTCGCCTTGGCCAGCATTCCGTAGTTCTTCCGAAAATCTGCCTCCTCCTTCTCGCAATCAAAAAAGCCGGTCCGCAAGCGATACCGGGCCGCGATCAAGGCCTGAATGGTTTTCTCTTCGACTTTCCTGTCCTCCTGCAAACCGTTTCGGGTGAGATAGGAGAGCAGCATTTGCGCGTCATCCATGTCGTCCACCAAGGTCGCGCCATACTTCGCCTTCATGCGGTTCGTGATCGCCGCATCCGCGTCTTCGAATCCTGTGGAACTGTCGATTTCAGGCCAGGGCTTATCGGCCGTGTTGGGTGGCGTTACCTGCGTCCCGCCTGTTGTGGCTTCCTGCGGTGGCTTTGTCTCCGATGGCGGCGTCGCCTCGGCCGATTCTGCCTCAGCTTCTTCGCGAGACTCGACCAGCGGCGAAGCGACATCGGGCTGAACATCCCTGGCGCCCAAAGCGGGTGTCTCCGGCTTCGACTCACCCGCCGCGCCGCCTTCGCCTCTCACCGGAACCGCTCCCTGGGTGGTCACACCTGGAACGGGTCCAATATCACTGACGCCGGATGAGCTAGAGGGATTAGCCATAATGTTTTGGGGTTTGAATTACGCGACTGGGTGGAATGAGCGCTGGGAGACTGACTATTTGCGTGGGCCGTGTCAATTGCTTTGCTTCCTTCTGCGTTGCATGTCTCTGTCATCAATCTACGGAAACGCTGCTGCGATGTTCTCGAGAATCGCGCGATGAGCCGCAATCCGGGATGCCTATGCTCACGTTGCCAGCCAGCTAACAGCGCTTTTTTTTCTTGTTCGATGCGACTGACCATCGAAGCACCTAACGAAGCGAAGCAAGTCTCAGTCGTGTCTACACCCTAAGAGGTGAAGAAGGGGGCAAGAAATGACGTCCCGCTACGGCGCCCCGCGGTCGTAGACTTCGATCACGCCAACGCCGGCGCCGTTGTTTACCTCTGTCAGCAGCGCGGTGTAAAGGCCGGGCGGTAAAGTCGCCGCGATCCCAGACTCGAGAAGGTTTGTCGGCGCGAGACCCGCAGCGGTCAACTCCGCGGCTTGCGCCGGAACATCCTGCCAGTCGTTATTGGCGACCAGGACCGCTCCATTGCTGTCGCACAACTGGAGCGTTGGATTGGCCAGCGCGGTAGTCACTCCCAGCGTTGCCAGGCTTGGCCCGATGCCGCGCACCACAATCCGATCATTCCCGCTGTTATGACCCAGGATGAAGCCTGCGATCACGATGTCGTTACCCGTACTGACAAACGCTCGCGTGCTAATATTGGCCAGCTTCGCCGGGACGGCCGCACTCAGGTCGTACACTTCCACCAACGCAACGCCGGTTGTGTTATTCTTGCCGCTCAAGACTGCGGTATAGGCCCCGGGGTGCAAAGTCGCGTCAATCGCTGGCTCGAGATTATTGGTCGGTGCGAGGCCTGTGGCCAGGATCGCCGCTTCCTGAAAGTCTCTCCAGTTGTCGTTGATGATCGTGGCAAACGGGGGCGAACCCGAATTGCGCAGTTCCAGGACCGGATCAGCCAGCACATCGAGGACACCGAATTGAGTCAGCGAAGGTCCAATGGCCCGGATGAGCAGATGCTTCGGGGCAGTACCTGAAAGAATGAATCCACCGATGCCCACGTTCTCGCCCGTCTGCACTCGCATCCGCGTCGAGAGGTTGATGGCTTGAGCTGCCGGAGTGGGAGTTGGCGTCCCGTTGCAGGCGCCTGGATCCTGGAGCGGACCCATGATCCCGACAGTGATGGGTGTTCCTGTCTTGAAGAAACCGATCGTCGCATTCGTAGCGACCGGCGGTAGGTTAGAGTCGAACCGGAAATTATACGTCGTGCCCCAACGAATGGCATTTGCGTTCGGGTCTTGCGCAAATGTTTCCGTGCTCCAGGTAAGAGCGTTGGAGGTCTGACTGAGGACCCAGGCAGCGTTGCTAAATCCCGCGCCTCCTTGGGTTCCGTCGTTGGGAAACCCAGGATGATTAGGCGGCGCGTGAAATCCAAGGTTACTTACCGTGACCCCGCACCCAGGAAGACCGAAGGACTGGATCGCTCGATCAAGGTTCTCGTTATAGATCGCGTATTCATAATGCCACAGGCCGGCAGATGGATTCGTTACTTTGTAAGCAATGAAGGCACGGCCATCGGTTCCCGGCGCGGGTTCGATCGGGAGGATGGTGGCTCCCGGCCAGGCATTAATGGCCGCGCTTGATCGAACGGCCGGAGGGACGGCCGCAAATGTGAATGTCGTCGTGCCGTTGACCGAGAAGCGGCAGTAGGAGGCATTGTTATACATGTTGCATTCCCCCGGATGGGTCTGGCACCAGGCATACTCATCCGGAGCGACGTACTGAACCTCGACATAATACGTCGCACCCGGATTGAGCGTCGTATTCAGGTCGCTTGCTTCCACCAGAAGCCGGTGGGACGTACCAGTGTGAACGTGGCCGGTGTGATCGCTTGCGGTCGATTGGAAGACGCCGGTAAAGGGATTGATCAGGGCGCGCGAACCAAGGTCAGTTTGAATCGCGCTTTGATGAGCGAGATAAGTATCAGAGCATCCTGCACCAAGATGGTGGAAACCAGCGGCTGGGGTGCAGAAACCGCATTCACTACTATTGGATGACGCGAATGTATGCTTTACCCAGGATTGCCCAATCTGTTCAAAATGATCATCGTTGTTCGATCCGCCGCTCTTTCGGTAGAGGTTAAGCAAGATTACAGGATGGTTCGTTTCCGGGAGCGGAAAAAAATCCACGCTCACGTTTCCGGCGTTGCACGAGGTTGTGCTGACGCCCAAGCCGACCTGGCTCCCGGTGCTGCCAAATTGGTCCATGCTTGTTATGTTTCCCGTGATGATGTCCGGCCCCGCGTTAAGACCGTCCGGAACGCTCTGCGCTGAAACGCCCCACGGAAGAACTGACAAAGACAAAAGCAGCGACAGCGACAAGTGACTCAATATTTTCTTCAACATGGTTTCAATTCCGTTACGGCGCTCTGCGGTCGTAGACTTCGATCAGGCCAACGTCCGCGCCGTTGTTCAGTCTGGTGGACAGCGCGGTATAAAGGCCCGGCGGTAGCGTTGCCGCGATCCCAGACTCGAGATCGTTAATCGGCGCGAGACCCGCAGCAGTCAACTCCGTGGCTGGCGCCGGGACATCTTGCCAGTCGTTTTGCGCGGCAAATGCGAGCCTTTTTCTCGGTCGCCTGTTGTGTTCTAGTCCCTTTCAACCGTGAAGAACGACGCCGAATCTGAGCTTCCAGCCGATCCTCGGCCCTTTCAGTTTACCGGCCGCATTCGCAGCTTCCGCCATGCGCTCGCCGGCCTCCTTAGGATGATCCGCTGTCAGCACAACGCTTGGATTCACGTTGTCGCCACAGCCGTTGTGCTGGCCGCCGCTTTCTTGTTTCAGGTGTCCGCGGCGGATTGGTGCTGGATCATCCTCGTTCTCTCCATTGTCTGGACCGCCGAGGCTCTTAACACCGCGTTCGAATTCCTCGCCGATGCAGCATCCCCCACGTTCCACCCTCTGGTGCGCGACGCGAAAGATGTCGCGGCGGGAGCCGTCCTTGTCACCGCCATCGCCGCAGCGGTTATAGGTGCGATTATCTTCTGGCCGCACGTAGCCCGGCTATTCTCGTAAGTCGCGCTAGCTTTCGCTCATAAAGGATGCCCTTCACTCCTTATCACTTTGGACCAGGCGCGGCAGTTAAGGCCGTAATCCCGCGGCTCAATCAGGTAGGCGCAGCCCGGGACTTCTGAGGCGGGACAAGTCGGACGTGACGAACAAGCGTCCCTGCTTGAAACTGCGACATGCCGGTCATCGGAATTACGGATGAGATTTCCGCAGGTAAAACGATTTTTTGTAGCGCAAGCGCATGAATTCCTTTCTCCGCGAATTGAAGCAGCGCCGCGTCTATCGCGTGGCTATCGCGTATGCGGTCGCTGCGTGGCTCGCCGTTCAGATCGCCTCGACGGTCCTGCCTACGTTTCAGGTTCCACTATGGGTCCTGCAGGCGGTGATTGTAGGCGTGGCCCTTGGTTTTCCCGCGGTGCTCATTCTGGCGTGGGCGTTCGATGTGACGTCGTCGGGAATCGAGAGGACTCCCGACGGCTCGGGACTAGCCGTGGCGCGCAATCGGCGCGGCCTCTGGTTGCTCGCGACAGCTGGTCTGTTGATCGCCGCACTGACTATTGGAGGGTATTGGATCTGGCATCCATGGCGAACGAACGCGCGGAAAGAATCAATCATCACGGAAAAATCGATTGCTGTGCTGCCGCTGGAGAACCTTTCGGATGACAAGGAGAACAGCTTTTTCGCCGACGGCGTCCAGGATGATCTCCTCAGCAGCCTGGCCAAGATCAAGGAACTGAAAGTCATCAGTCGCTCGTCGGTGATGGGCTACCGCAATACCGCCACTCGCAATCTCCGCGAGATTGGTGAGCAGCTTGGTGTCACTCACATCCTGGAGGGCAGTGTGCGTCGCGTCGACAATCGCGTGCTGATAAACGTCGCGGTCGTCGACATTCGCACTGAGCGGCAAATTTGGACCGAACGCTTCGATCGCACCCTGGCGAATTCGCTTACCCTTCAGGGCGAATTGGCCACCGAAATTGCCGCCGCTTTGCGCGCAACCCTTAGCCCGGAGGAAAAGGCGCGGGTGGAAACCAAGCCCACCGACAATGCGGACGCTTACGTCCTCTACCTGCGTGCTCGCGATTACCACACGCGCCCGACCGGTTTGCAGCAGGATCATCAAATGGCCGAAAGGCTCTACACCCAGGCCCTGGAGCTGGATCCAGCCTTCGCTCTCGCGCACGCTCGGCTTTCGGAAACCCTTACCTACACTTATCTGAACTTCCAACCCACTCCGGAAATCAAGGCTCGGGCCCGCGCCGAGGCCGAGGAGGCCTTGCGATTAAGGCCCGACTCCGGGGAGGGGAACCTGGCGCGCGCTCTTTGCCTTTATCGGACGGACAAGGATTACGAGGCAGCGCTGCGCGAGATGAGAGTCGCCGCCCGCTTGCTCCCCGGTAGCGCCGAGATCGATTTTTTCTCTGGCGCGATCCGCCGCCGGCAAGGGCAATGGATCGACGCGCTCGCCCACATGGATCGCGCTCTGGTGCTCGATCCGCGTAGCATTGTCATTGCCCGCGAGATTTTGCTCACCCAATGCCTTTTGCGGGACTGGCCGGCGGCCGCGCGAGCGGGGGATCGAGCGGTAAAGCTTGCGCCCGATCTGCCCTTGTTGCGCGTCGAAAAGAGCTACGTCGATATCTGGTCGAGGGGTGATCTTACTCCGCTGCACTCCGTCTTGGCGACCGTTTCGCCAGGGGTCGATCCCGATGGGGAAATAACCTTGGCTCGCTGGGACGCGGCCTTGCTGGCGCGCGATTTCGTCGCAGCCCAGCGCGTAGTTGCAGCCGGGACGCCAGAGGCTGTAATCACTCCTTTCGGGGCGTCACTCCCAAAGAGTTATCTCCTGGGATGCATCGCCTTGGCGCGGGGCGAGTCGGCGCGGGCGAAGCCGCTTCTTGAATCGGCTCGCGCAGCCATGGAAGCCGAGGCGCTCACTTTTCCGTTGGATCCATTTCGTCAGGCTCATCTCGGCTTGCTCTATGCCTATCTTGGCCGCAAGGAAGACTCTCTTCGCCTGGGCCATCGCGCCGTGGAGCTGCTGCCGGAGTCCAAGGACGCCTATTTTGGGCCGAGCCTTTCCGGAATGCTGGCTTTGATCTTTGCGCGTAATGGAGAGCCGGATCAGGCGATGGCGTTAATTGAAAGACTGCTCAAGTTGCCCGGGCCACTGTCACAGGTCTTCGAAGGAAGTATCACGCGCAGCGACCTGCGTCTCCGCTGGCAATGGGACCCATTGCGCAAAGACCCGCGCTTCCAAAAAATCGTAACGAGCGCGGAGCCGAAGACAGTCCGTAAGTAAGAGGATCAATCTTTGCAGGCTCCTAACGAGTAAAACGCTGATCTCCATGGCGCGCATGACGGAGGGCACCGATACTAAAACTGCGATATGCCGGCTATAGGAATTACAGGCGGGATTTCCACGGGTAAGACGACCTTTTGCGAATGTCTGCGCGAGATTATTCCTGGCGCGAGATTTTTTGACGCGGACCACGCTGCGCGTGAATTGTCCGAGCACGATCGGGAGGTGCGGGAGCTGATTAGCCGGGAATTTGGCCCGGGGGTTTTTTCTGCCAGTGGCGACTTGAATCGAGTCCAGATGCGCTCGATAGTGTTCGCCGACGCGGAAAAGAAACGCGCGCTGGAGCAAATCCTGCATCCGCGCATCCGCCGTCAGTGGAGCCTCGAAGCCCAAAGCCGTCGCCGCTCTGCCGATCTTTTTTTTGCTGACATTCCTCTTCTCTATGAAACCAGTGGTGAAACCCTCTGCGATTCCGTCGTGGTCGTGGCTTGCTCGCCGAGCGTCCAGCTCGAGCGGCTGGTCGCTCGCACCCAGCTCGATCGAACGGACGCCGAACAAATGATCCGTGCCCAAATGCCGCTCGCGGAAAAGATTCGCCGCGCAGATCACGTCGTCTGGAACAACGGTGCGCGTCCAGTCCTGGCCGCACAAGCCGGGTTGCTGGCGAAGTATTGGCAGGGTTAACGAGACGGCGCTGCAATAGAATGGACGAAGAGATTACAACGCAGCAAGAGGCTGAATCCGCCCCCAGTTCTGTCCATGCGCCCCCGGCAGAACAGGAGAAGGTGGCGACCGCGAATATCCCGGCGAGGCTCGATCTCAACGAACTCCAGGCGCTCGGACCGGAGATGATCGACAAACTCTGCCGCGATTTCGAGCTGCGTGTCCATCCTGGGCGCACCCGGCATCAACACATTCTGGACGTAATTCGGGCCGCGCTTGGGCTGGGAGTTTCAGTCACAGCCGAGGGGTTCTTCGATCAGGTGGCGGATTCGCTGGGCGTGCTGCGATGGCCGCGGCTCAATTTTCTTCCGGTTCCCGAGGACGTAGGGGTGCCGCGGGCCCTCTCGCAGAAATTTCATTTCCGGCCGGGGCAAAAACTACGAGGCACCTTGCGGCTGCCGCGCGATCGCGAAAAATTACTGATGCTGGATGAGGTGATGTCGATCGAAGGTGTCCCACCCGAGCAATGGACGGAGCCGACGCCCTTCGACAACCTGACGCCGCTTTTCCCCGATGGCCGGATCATGCTCGAGAATTCCACGACCAATTCGATCAGCGTGCGCGCGGTCGATCTTCTCACTCCGCTCGGGCGCGGACAACGAGGCTTAATCGTGGCCGCGCCGCGAGTAGGCAAGACGATCCTGTTGAAAGAGATCGCGAAGGCGATTCGGGTGAACCATCCGGAGATTACGCTGATCATCCTCCTGGTGGACGAACGGCCGGAAGAAGTGACCGATTTGCAGCGGGAAGTGGATTGCGCCGTTTACAATTCGACTTTCGACGAAAATTCCCGCCGGCACGTGGAAGTCGCGGAGCTGGTCCTGGAGCGGGCCAAGCGCCTGGTCGAGCAAAAGAAGGACGTCGTCGTTTTGCTCGACAGCATTACGCGGCTCGCGCGCGGTTATAATTCACTTCAGCCGGGCAAAGGCCGGACGATGTCGGGCGGCGTGGAAGCCAAGGCGCTCCTGAAACCGAAGAAATTTTTCGGCGCGGCGCGCAACTGCGAAGAAGGCGGCAGTCTAACCATTCTCGCCACCGTCCTGGTCGATACCGGAAGCAAAATGGACCAGGTGATTTTTGAAGAATTCAAGGGGACCGGCAACATGGAGCTGCATCTCGATCGCTCCCTGTCGGAGAAGCGGCTCTATCCGGCGATCCACTCCCTGCAATCCGGCGACGCGCCGGGAGGATTTGCTCTATCACCCCGAAGAATGGGAACGCGTGAAGATCCTGCGCAAAGCCATGGCGGCGCTGCCCCCGATCGAGGCGATGGAAAAGCTGATCGATAATCTGCACGCGACGAAAACAAACGCGGAGCTGCTGCTCAGTGGACTGAGGTAGAAAATCCCAAGTTCCAGGCACCAAATCCCAGGCAAAGCTCAATGATCAAATCTGAAATAAGCAAGACGCCACCGTCCTTTGGGATTTTGGGCCTTGGAACTGGATTTTCCCTGGGATTTGGATCTTTGGATTCGGGATTTCAAAGATGATCGCCACTGATTCCCAGCTCGCCGAGTTACTCCCGCAACTGGAGCGAGTCGATCGCATCGCGGTCGATACCGAAGCCGATAGTCTGCATTGTTATTTCGAAAAGCTTTGTCTCGTGCAGCTGAGTTTTGCCGGGAACGATTACTTGATCGATCCGCTGGCCGGTTTCGATCTGACGCCGCTGGCTGTGGCGCTGACGAATAAGGAGATCGTCTTGCAAGGCGCGGATTTCGATCTGCGTCTCCTGCGCCGGAGCATCAATTTTGTCGCGACCCGAGTTTTCGACACGGTCATCGCCGCGCGGCTGCTCGGCATTCGCGAGTTTAGTCTGGCTGCGCTGGTCGAAAAATTCTTTGGGACCGTATTGACCAAGGGCTCGCAGAAAGCCAATTGGGCGCAGCGCCCGTTGCCCCGGCACATGGCGGAATACGCGATGAACGATACGCGCTACCTCCTGCCGCTGGCGGAAAAGCTGGAAGCGGATTTGCGGGAGCGCGGCCGGTACGAATGGTTTCAGCAATCCTGCCAGCGCGCTCTTGATCAGACCTCCGTCCAGCGGGTGCGAGATGAAGATGAAGTCTGGCGCATCACCGGATCGGGGAAAATGGACGGACGGACCTCCGCGATCTTGCGGGAGCTTTGGCTATGGCGCGAAAAAGAGGCGCAGGCCGCCGATCGCCCCGCCTTCCACGTCCTGCAAAACCACCTGCTCCTCGAGGCCACGCAGGCTTTTGCCGCGGGTGAAGCTCCCGATTTCCGCCATTTTTCAGCGCGCCGTCGTCAGGCGTTTCGCGATGCAGCCGAGAAGGCCTTGCATCTGCCGGAATCTGCCTGGCCGGTCCGTCGCCGCCGGGTTGGCACACGTCCGACTCAGCAAATGGAACGGGCCGCTGAAGCGCTGCGCCGCCGCCGCGACGCGGTTGCAAACGAACACGGACTCGAGCCCTCCTTTATTGCGCCACGTGGCGCGTTGGACGCCGTTGCTGCTGATGAAAGCCGGAGCAGCACGCTCCTCGCTCCCTGGCAGCGAAGTCTGTTGGAGTTGTAAGCCCGATTATTTCCGTCGCTGGTCGTCCAGATAACCGGCACCGAGTGCGATTCCGGCAAGGATCAGCGCGCCCGCTGTGGCAAAGGGAACGGGATCAAACGGGGCGGGCGGAAGCGAAACCACTCCTCGCTCATCCGTGCGGGCGCCGTGGCGCACATATCGCCCTCTCCTCGGTGCGCGAAATCTTTCCGCGAAACGATCGAGTCGCGCCGGAAGATCGGCGTCGCACATCGGGATGCCGTGCCCGCAACCCACGACATTGGGCCGCAGCTTGGCCAGTTCTTTGACCGACAGCCGGGTCGCGTCCCAATCGGTATTGAAGGGCGCGCCCGCGCGCGCGAGCGAGCGTTTGCCGGTAACCAGGCCGCTCCAGGAATCCATGTTCATCGTGGCAAACGCGTCGCCGGCGAGAAGGACGCGATCCGAAGGCCGGAAGAAGGAGATGTGACCGGGCGAATGTCCAGGCGTGGCGAGCCATTCCCATCCGGCAGCCCCCGGCACTTCGTTCGGATGCAATTCGCGCACGCGCTCCGCCAAATCCCGGGCCTGCGACGGCATGAAGCGCGAGAGAAAAGCCATCGCGCCGCCAATCGTGGGATCCGGCGGCGGGTAATCCGACTTCCCCGTCAGGTAGGGAAGCTCGAGGCGGTGTGCGTAGATCGGCACGTCCCACGCCTCGGCCAAAGCCAGGGCCGAACCGGCGTGATCCCAATGTCCGTGCGTGAGCAAGATCGCCTCTGGCCGCGCACCGGCGCCAAACCGCGCCTCGGCCGCTTCGATAATTTGGTTCGCCCGGCCGGGGAGACCGGTATCCACCAGGATCCACGTGCCACCCGGCCGGCCGAGGAAGTAAACGTTGACGAAGCTGACCGGCAGCCAGCCCACATCCGGGGCAATGCGTGTGATGGTTTTCATCGAGGAAGGTTGAAGCGATGAAGCGTTACATCGTTACATCGGGAGAAAGACCTGAGGTGCGCGTGGGTTCTCATCGCTTCAACGCTGTAACGATCCGTCACGGTATCGTCAGCGTTTGCCCGGGTTTTAGCTTGCCCGGGTCATCGATATCCTGATTGGCGGCGCGGATCTTTTTCCACTGACTGGAAGATTTGTAAAATTGTCGCGAGATCGAGGCCAAGGTATCGCCGTCGCGCACCACATAGGTCCGAGGTGCACGTCCGGGTTTCTTGGCGGCGCTTGGCGTTTTTATGTCCGGAGCATCTCCGGTCGCTTTCGCCGCCGGGGCGCTCTGGAGGCGGGCTCGGTGCTCCTCGATCTCTTTGCGTAAAGTGAGATTTTCGTTTTTTAACCGCGCCGCTTCCGCGCGGCTGACGACCGAGTCTCCGGACAAAGTTGTGCCAAGCTCGAGCTCGTCTTTCTTCATGAAGTTTTTGACTTCAGTGGCGTGGGGGCCGCTCGGCGCGAGCGTGAGGTAGCGTTTGAAATGGTGAAGAGCGTTGAGCGGATCGTGCATCTTGTCGTCATAAAGGAGCGCGAGCCGGTAATGGATGTCGGCGGATTTGGCGGAGCCGTCGAGCGCACTTTCATAAAGCGTGATGGCGCGGAGGTAATTGCCATCCGCCGTCTTGGATTCCGCGTCTTTGATGACCTGCGCGTGGCGGGGAGTGACCATCCTGTCGCAACCTCCGGCGCTCAAGACCAGTCCGAGGCCAAGAGCCGCCGCGAAGATTTTCTGGAGACGCACATCTAATAACATGGAAATCATATCTCTCGCATGAACGGCCACTCTCTCACAACGCCTCATCGTTGCCCAACGTCCTTACGCGTGTTCGTCCGCCTGCTGCAATATCTTTTCCTCGCGGCAATTCTGAGCGGCCCGGCGGTCCGGGCGAGTGAGCTGCATCCTGGAAATGTCTATCCGCTCACGTTTACCGATGTGGATCGCCACCAGCTTTCCACCGCCGATGGTCACGCCACCATCATCACGGTCCTGACCAGAAAGGACGAGAAAAAAGCGCAACAGGTCGGTGATCGCGTGCCGGATTTTTGCCTGGGCAATCCAAAATTTCGGCTGATCACGATGGTGAACTTCCAGGGGAGCATTCTCTCTCTCTTTCAAGGGATGATTAATGCGATCATCCGAAGCCGGATGGATGCGGCCGCGAAGGATCTGCAGAAGACTTACACGGCGAGACACCTCACGCGTAATCCACGCTCTGACATATTTGTCGTAGCGGATTTCGACGGCAAGGCCGTCACGCAGTTGGGCATGGAACCGTCTTCCTCGGAGTTCGCGGTTTTCGTATTCGATGGGCGGGGCCGATTGGTCCGCCGGTGGAACGATGTGCCAAGCGCGGAGGCTTTGACCGCCGCGGTAAACGAAGCGCGGTAGGGCTCTCCCTCGGAGGGACGGGCTTCTGCACGTCCCAAATTTTCGCACTCGATGCTGATGGAACGTGGGGCGTGCGAAAGCACATCCCTCCGAGGAGGAAGCCTGACGCGCTTAATACCTCGGGACGGTCGGATCGATGTCCCTCGACCACGCCTCGATCCCGCCCTCGAGATTGTAGACATTCGCGAATCCCGCCTCTTGCAGCAGAAGCGTTGCCTGTTCGCTGCGACCGCCGCTGTGACATTGCAGGACAAGGATTCCCTCGCGCGGCAGCTCCGCCAGGCGCTCTTCCAGTTCCCCCAGCGGGATCAATTTCGACCCGGCGATTTGCGCGATCTCGTATTCCCACGACTCCCGCACATCGACCAGCGTGAGCGCCTCGCCCGCATCCATTTTTCGCTTCAATTCCTGGACTGAGAGGGACGGCACCGCGCCATCGGACTCGAAGGCCTCGCCCGGAGTTTGGGCGTCGCAGAATTGCTCGTAATCGATCGGAGCGAAGATCGTTGGATTCTCCCCGCAAACGGCACACTCCGGATCGCGTCGTAGTTTGAACTCGCGGAATTTCATTTTCAGCGCATCGAAATGCAGGAGACGCCCGAGCAGGGTCTCGCCCGTTCCAATGATCAGCTTCAACGCTTCCGTAGCCTGGACCAATCCGATGATGCCGGGCAGCACGCCGAGCACGCCCGCTTCGGCGCAACTGGGCGCCGCTCCCGGCGGCGGCGGTTCTGGGAATAGGCAGCGATAGCAGGGGCCGCCGAGATGCGGCGCGAACACGCTGGCCTGGCCTTCAAAGCGAAAGACCGAGCCGTAGATGTTCGGCTTGCGCGCGAACACGCAGACGTCGTTCGACAGATAGCGTGTCGGAAAATTATCGGACCCATCGATGATGACATCATATGGCGCGATGATGTCCTGTGCGTTTTCGCTCGTGAAACGGCATTCGTGCAAGACGATCTCGACACCAGGATTGGTCTCACTAATCCGCTGGCGGGCTGCTTCCAGTTTTTGCCGGCCAACGTCTTTCGTTCCGTAAAGGATCTGACGTTGCAGATTGGAGATATCGACCAAATCGAAATCGACCAGCCCGATCGTGCCCACTCCCGCTGCGGCGAGATAGAGGGCCGCGGGAGATCCCAGTCCGCCCGCGCCGAGGCACAGCACGCGCGCGGCTTTGATGCGGCGCTGCCCCTCCGCCTTCAGCTCGGGCAGGAGAAGGTGCCGGGAATAGCGCGCGAGATCGTCGGCGCTCAACGCGATCTGCGAAAGACGTTGCTCGTCGATGATGCTCCCGCTCATGCTTTCAAGATCGCACGAGCGTCCAATCGATTCCCACGATTCGTTCGCCCTCGAAGCGTTTCAGGGATTTCGGGAACGTCAGGTAGCGCGCACCTTTTTTCGCGTGGAACCCGACCTCGCCGAAATCCGTCCCGCTCTCGGTCGTCCGGATTGTCATCACGCGATTGTTCTTCAGAAGCGACTGGAAATGGCGGTCCGTTTTCGGTTTTTGCCACAGCGTGTGGACCTCCGGCTGGCCGCATTTCTCGATGACCGCGCGAAAGCGAGTCGTCTTCACTTTCAGGAGTTTCATTGGAGGTTGAAGAGATTGGAGATCACGGCCTGGTCTCTCAACCAAAAAAAGTCCGCCAGAGAACTACGGCAAGGAGGATCAGACTACCGTTGCTGCATTCCTGCTCTGGCGGGGTTCGTAAGTCCTCAGTCCATAGCCCCTGACGGAGACAAACTGTTCGCGAAAGATCGCCCTCGCGCAACGGTCTTTTCTAGACCGATTCCCCGGCTAGGCGAACGGCATGTTCGACTTGATCCGATACGTGTCCGTCTTGTCCACTTCGGCCGACTTGGCCATATGACGCTTGCGCTTGCCGCTCTTCGAGGAAAGCAGATGCCGGCGCGAAGCATGTTGCCGCATGACTTTGCCCGTCCCTGTGATCTTGAACCGTTTCGAGACTGCTTTTCGAGTTTTGTTGCGCGCGATCGCTTTCGGCATAAGGCGCGGAAGATAGCGGCAGTTTTGCCCTCTGACAAACGCTTTTGCGTCCGGAGCCTCGCGCGCGAACAAAGTGCTCGCTTCCAATTCTTAACATAGGAAATTGCGCGTATGGAGAATGCGCCTTCGACCAGACCCCATGTTGTGATCGTGGGAGCGGGCTTTGGCGGACTGGAAGCGGCCAAGAAACTGGGCAACGAACCGGTCCGCGTCACCGTAATCGACCGGACCAATCACCATCTCTTTCAGCCGCTCTTATACCAAGTCGCGACCGCCGCGCTTTCGCCCGCGGACATCGCCGCGCCGATCCGCGCCATCCTGAGCGATTTCAGCAACACGGATGTCATTCTCGCAGAAGTGAAATCGGTAAATGTGGCGGCGAAGACGCTGGACATCGGCGATCGGGAAATTGCCTATGATTATCTCATTCTCGCGACGGGCTCACGGCATTCCTATTTTGGCCATGACGAATGGGAGAAACTAGCGCCGGGATTGAAGAGTCTCGAGGACGCCGTGGAAATTCGCCGGCGCTTGTTACTGGCCTTTGAATACGCAGAGAAGATTACGGACGAGGCCGCGAAGGCAGCCGCGATGACCTTCGTCATCATCGGGGGCGGGCCGACCGGCGTGGAAATGGCGGGAGCGATTGCCGAGATCTCGCGCTACACCCTCGAGAAAGATTTCCGTCATATCGATCCTGCGAGCGCGCGCGTGATTTTGGTGGAGGGCGACCAGCGCGTCCTTTCCGGTTTTCCGGAGGATCTGTCCGTGAGCGCGATGAAGCAGTTGAAACAGCTCGGCGTCGAAGTTCGCACCGGCATTCACGCCAAGAATCTCACCGATGCCGGGCTGGAGGTCGGCGACGAATTCGTTCCTTGCCGGGTGAAAATTTGGGCCGCGGGCAATGCGGCTTCGTTTGTCGGAAAGACCATGGGCGTGCCCGTCGACAAAGCGGGTCGCGTCATTGTGAACGACGATTTGACGATTCCCGGCCACAGCGAAGTCCAGGTTATCGGAGATTTGGCGAGCTTTTCCCATCAAGGTGGCAAGCCGCTTCCGGGCGTTTCGCCCGTTGCGATGCAGCAGGGCCGTCACGCCGCGCGCAATATTCTGGCCATGATCGACGGCCGGAAGCCCCAACGCTTTCGCTACTGGGACAAGGGAAGCATGGCGACGATCGGCCGGAACAAAGCGGTGGCGGACTTGAATTTCCTCCATCTCAGCGGGCTGCCCGCCTGGCTCGTGTGGCTTTTCATCCACATCATTTTTCTGGTCGGCTTCCGCAATCGCATCGCCGTGCTGATCCAATGGGCGTGGTCGTACATTACTTTCAACAAAGGCGCGCGGCTCATCACGCGGAACTTTCAGGCGGAAACACGGCCGCCGGCGTGAGGAAGATTTAGCGACTTAACGACTTAGTGAATTAACGATTGCGGATGAGCAGAGTCGAGCGTGCCAGAGAATTGCAGGACCGAACGAAGAAATTCGCGCTTCGGATTATAGGCGCGTTTTCCCGGCTGCCGAAGACAGAACAAGCACGTGTTCTTGGTCGGCAGTTTCTCAGATCTGGCACTTCAGTGGCCGCGAATTACCGAGCGGCCTGCCGGGCGCGCTCCGCCGCGGACTTCATTTCGAAAATGAGCGTAGTTGTTGAAGAAGCCGATGAGACGCTCTTCTGGCTTGAGCTGATTGTAGAGGCGAATCTCGTACCTGCGAAGGTCGTTGGGTCGCTCGTTATAGAATGCGAAGAGCTCTTGAAAATATTCTCAGCCTCACTGGCAACCGCAAAGGCCAATCGTTAATTCGCTCAGTCGTTAATTCACTAAATGGCGCCGCCCACGATCACCGTGCATGACCGCCAACGGGCCATCCGTGTTCGAGTCGCAGGACTGCAGGTGTTCGCGCAGCGTGCGCTCATCGAGTGTCTTAAGATTCCGAAGAAAAAGCCAGGCAGTCTGGCGAGCTTGTTGGACCTGAGCGTGATCCTGGTTTCGAACCGGCGGATGGCGGAATTGCATCGGCGGTTTCTTCATCTTCCGGGGCCGACGGATGTAATTACCTTTCAGCACGGAGAGATTTTCGTCGGCGCCGAGACAGCACGAGATAACGCACGACGATTTGGGAACTCGCTCGAGGATGAGTTGCGCTTGTATATCGCGCATGGACTTCTTCATCTCCATGGGTTTGACGACAAGAACTCCGCCGATGCCGCGGAAATGGAGCGCGCACAGAAAAAGCTGGTGGCCTCAGTCCCGCTTCGGGAAGGCCGCACCCCTGGTTGAACCGGGCACAGGCTATGGTAACGTCTCGTCCATGAGCTGGCATCCACGAAGGGATGGTGGAAGTGGCGCCAGGTAACTAACTGAGGCCGCTCCGGTTCGCTCCGATGCAAAGTCCCTTCCAGTTAGCAGTCGAAAATCCGGCCATCGAGCAGGAGACTCGCGCCGCCGAAGAGCTCGACCTTCCCTGGCAAGTCGTGGTGCATAACGATCCAGTTAATTTGATGTCTTACGTCACGATGGTCTTCCAGAGAGTTTTCGGACTCCCGCGGGAGCAAGCGGAGAAACACATGCTCGAAGTGCATCAGCAGGGGCGCTCGATTCTTTGGAGCGGGATGCGGGAACGCGGCGGAACTCTACGTCCAGCAACTCCACGGCTACCTGCTCCTCGCTACGCTGGAGCGAACCGGCTGATATGGAAATCCGTCGCCAGGGAGATTGCCTCGAGATTTCCGAGCTCGATCCATTTCTGGCAGAGCTTCTGCGCCAAATCCCGGAGAGCACGAACACCGATGGGGCGGAAACGGCGCAGCAACGCTTGTTCAGTTCGCCCGCGCCGGCCTCTGAGCGCGAAATGTGCGCGGAATGGAAAGCTTTACGTCGAGCCGGAACTGCGCCGCCTTTTTCAGACGGCGACGGAAACCGTTGGAGTGGATTTGCAGCAGCTCAATGGATGCACCAAACCATTCGCGAATTGTACGTTGCGCATTCCGACCAAGAACGCGGACGCGTGGCTAAACGCGTTGAACCAGGCCCGCCTCGTCATCGCCGCGCAAATACAATTTCAACGAGGCCGAGCTGTGCGATCACTATCGTTCGCCGATCGGATCACGGCGCGACCTGGGCTTGTTCCAGGTCAATTTCTACGGGTTTCTCCAGGAATTTATTTTGCACGAGCTGAAAATGTATGGAGTGCCGCGGAGCACTCTCGCCTTCAGCCCGTCTGCCGCTTGCGCACCATCGTCATCAGCCGGTCTTTCAGAGCGTCGGAGGATTTGGCGGGGCGCAAACTCAGGGCGAACGCCTCGTGCATGCTGTAACACTCGGCGATAAAATCTTCGGCCGGTTGCCCAAATTGTTTCCGGGCCAGCTCAAAGGCCTCAGCCTCTTCCGCTTCCAGCGCGCCGATCACGTAGAGGCGCGCCTGGTTCTGGAATTCTTCAAAGCTCATCGCTGCAGTTCCTTCAGGCCGTCGTAAATCTTTTTCAGCCCTAAGTTCGAGCCGGGTTTTGACGGTGCCCAATGGTGTATTCGTATTTGCGGCGATTTCGCGCTGACTCATTCCCCGAAAAAATGCGAGATTTATTGCCTCCTGCTGGGCCACCGGCAGGGTGTTGATCACGCGGCGCACGAGAATTCGAGTGTCGCTGAAGGTAATTTCCTCCTCGGTCGCGTTGTGGACCCAGGCGTCCGGTTGCTGCTCGGTCTCGGTTTGGAGCCGCTCCCCGGCGCGGGCGTAGGCCTGTTTTTTCCGCAGGCCGTCGATCGCGCGGCGGCGGGCCAGCGTCACCATCCAGCCGAGCGGTTTCCCCTTTTGCGCGGAGAAATTTTTCGCCTGATTCCAGATCTCCATGAAAATTTCCTGCAGGAGATCGTCGGCTTCCGCTTCATTATGAATCACCCGGAGGATGAGCGCCTTCAGGATGCCGTTGTACCGGTCGTACAAGAGCGAGAGCGCCTCTGGATCTTCCTTTTGGATCGCGTGCATCAGCTCGAGATCGGTCGGAGCCCCCGGCTCGAGTTCCGGCGCGGAAGCCGGCAGCCGGACGGCGGGCGCCTCGATCGGGTCATCTTGCGCTCCGTTTTTGGGTAAAAAGTCCATCGCCATAAGCAGTCTAGGCTTTTTTGGCCTTGGTCGCCCATTCTTTCACGTGGGTCTCCAAAACGCTCAAGGGCAAAGCGCCATTCTTCAGCACTTCATCGTGGAAGGCGCGCAGGTCAAACTTCTGGCCGAGCTCTTTCTCCGCCTGGCTGCGCAACTCACGAATCTTCAATTGGCCAATCTTGTAGCCGAGCGCCTGGGAAGGCCAAACGATGTAACGGTCCACTTCCACTTCGATGTCGTGCGGCGGATTCCCGCTGTTGTCCTCGAAATATTTGATCGCCTGTTCGCGGCTCCAATCCATCGAGTGCAAACCGGTATCCACGACAAGCCGGACGGCGCGCAACATCTCGTCCGCTAGGTGACCGAAGTTTTGGTAGGGATCCTTAAAAAATCCCATCTCGTAGCCCAGGCTCTCTGCGTAGAGGGCCCAACCTTCCGCAAAGGCGTTGTAGCCGCCGTATTTTCGAAACTCGGGGAGGTCCCCCGCCTCCTGGGCGAGCGCGATTTGGAAATGATGTCCGGGGACCGCTTCGTGGAGGGTAAGTGTTTCCATTCCCCATTTCGGGCGGCCGGGTAAATCGTACGTGTTGGCGAAGAAATAACCGGGCCGTCCCGCCTTGAGCGAGCCGGATTCGTAATACGCGCCGGCTTGTGACTTTTCCGCGTAGGCCGGCACGGGCCGAACGCCGTACGGGAGGCGGGGAAGGATGCCGAAAAACTCCACGAGCTTGGGGTCGATCTGCTTTGCGATATCGCGGTAACCCGCCAGCAAGCTCTCCGCATCCGTGTAATAGAATTTGGGATCGGTCAGCAGGTATTTGATGAACGCATGAAAATCGCCTTTGAAGCCGGTGCTCGCAATCACCTTGTCCATCTCGCCGCGGATGCGCTTCACTTCATCGAGCCCGGTCTGGTGAATCTGCGCGGGCGTTAGTTCCGTGGTCGTCTGCTGGCGCGTGGTGTAGGCGTAAATCTTATCGCCGTCTGGCAATTTGTTGGCGCCGATTGTCGTGCGGCAGCCCGGGAGATATTTCGCGACCAGAAAATCGTGCAGCTTTTGATAGGCTGGCTCGACCTTTTTTGTGAAAGCATCCGTGGCCTCCTGCCGCAGCCGCACTTGGTCCGCGGCCGGAACGAGCGACGACATTTCCTTGAAAGGCTCGAGCATCGAACTGTCGGCGGGGTCTTTCACGATCAGGTTCAACACCTGCTGCGGAACATCACGCATGGTGATTTGCGGCGGCGTGAATTTTTGGTCGAGACCCTTTTGCAAAAGGGCCATCGTCTGCTCGATCAACACGGGCACGCCGTTCAACCGCGCGATCAGGTCTTCGTAATCCTTGGTCGTCTTGAAGGTGGGAAATCATTTGCGCGACGTTTTGTTGCACGCCGCTCATTTGATTTATCTGCAAGAGCTCGAAGGGGAACTGATCGCCTTCCACGGCGAACTCTGCGTTACGCCGGTAAAGGTCGTAACTGATCCGGTCGCTCTCTGGGAGTTTCGCCCGGTCGATCGCCGTGATGAGTTCGAGGTCGAGCTTGTTCGTCTCCCTGCGGCGGGCGATCGCCGCAAAAGAAACATCGCTCCATCGATCGTTCTGCCCTGGATAACCGATCAAGGTGGCGAACTCCGGCGATTCCTTCATGGTGTATTCCCACGAAAAATCGAAGAGACGATGCAGCCGATCGGCGTCGCTCAATTTTGCCTTGTTCGCGAGCAGTTCTTTTCCGCGCGCCACGAAGTCGTCGGCTGGAGTCGCGCGCACTGCCGGGCCGAGCAGAGCGAGAGCGCAAAACAAAATGGCGACGGGTCGCATGAGGCAGGAGATTTAGTGGCGATTGCGTGCTTAGTCCAACTGATTTGACGAGACAAAGAGAGGCGGTTCCAAACCGCCGTTTTTTTCAGGAGCGCGCGCCTTTCGGCTTTCGCGTGTTCGACCTTCTCGACCTTGCAGGAATCTATGGCTTGACCGTGTTCCCGAGAGCGCGCTAGCTTCGATCCGACTTAACTTGCCCTACGAGACAATCTGAAAAACATCATGCGCCTACTCGCAATCGCGACTGTTCTCCTGGCCGCTGCGCCGTTTGCGCAAGCGCAGGATGCGGCTTCCACTCCATTCAGAAACAGAGGCGCAACACCCGCCGCAGAATCGACCCCAGCGAGAGTGCGGCCGTCTCCAATGCCAACGCCTGAAGCGACGGAAACCTTGACGTTGCAGCCGATGACGACCCCAATTTTCGAAGCGATTCCGACTCCTTCTCTTGAGCCAATAGCATCCCCGCTGCCGAAGCCCACCATTGCAATCCCAACGCCGAGACCGCTGGCGAGCCCGACGCCGAAACCGCTGGTAAGCCCAACGCCGAAACCGTTGGCAAGCCCAACGCCAAGACCGATGGCAAGCCCAACGCCAAAACCAATTCCTACACCAACTCCAAGGCCGATCGCGTCGCCGACACCCAAGCCGATTCCGAGCCCAACACCGATTCCGGCTGAATTACCAGCCACGGCTAAAGACCAGGGCGACATCGCGTCGAAGTTGAAGGCCCTCGAGCAGCGTTGGGAGAGTTCGTATGTGTCGCACGACGTCACCATCATCGAGGAGCTGGTGGCGGACGACTTCGTGGGCACTTCCTCCAGCGGCAAGGTGGGAAACAAATCGACGATGATTGCCGAAGCCCGGAAGGATAAGAACGTCTACAGCTCCGCCGTCTCCTCGGATATGACGGTGCACATTTTTGGTCCGGGCATCGCGGTCGTAACCGGCGTGGCGCGGGAGACCGGCAAGACGACCGGTGGGAAAGCTTTCTCGCAAGCCTATCGTTTTACCGACACCTGGGTGGAGCGGAACGGCGTGTGGCAGTGCGTCGCGGCTTCCGCGATGGCGGTTCCAAAGAAATAACGCCGGACAGAGGTTCGGAACCGCCTCTCCCTGTCGACGCATCCGGCGGCGGAGGAATCGAACGATTGCGCGGCGGCTATTGTTGCGCCAACTGTTAGCCGCATGTCACAGCCCTTGAGTGATCCCGCGATCGATCCGCTCTGGTACAAGGACGCGGTCATCTACGAACTGCACGTCAAGACCTTCCACGACAGCAACGGCGATGGCATTGGTGATTTTCGCGGCCTGATCGAGAAGCTCGATTATCTCCAGGAACTTGGGGTTACCGCCATCTGGCTGCTGCCCTTCTATCCTTCGCCATTACGCGATGATGGCTACGACATCGCCGATTATTACGACGTCAATCCGAATTACGGAACGCTCGCCGATTTCCAGGCGTTTCTGGCCGCCGCTCATCAGCGCGGGCTCAAGGTGATCACGGAGCTGGTGATCAATCACACGTCCGATCACAACCCATGGTTCCAGAAGTCGCGCCGGGCCGCGCCCGGGTCGCCCGAGCGCGACCTGTATGTCTGGAGCGATACGCCGGAAAAATACAAGGAAGCGCGGATCATCTTCAAAGATTTCGAGGCCTCGAACTGGTCGTGGGATTCAGTGGCAAAGGCTTATTACTGGCACCGCTTCTACTCGCATCAGCCGGACTTGAATTTCGATAACCCCGAGGTCCACGCCCTGGTCGAGAAGGTGCTCGATTTTTGGCTCAACATGGGTGTCGACGGCTTGCGCCTCGACGCTGTCCCTTACTTATATGAGCGCGAAGGCACCAGCTGCGAAAATCTCCGCGAGACGCACGAATACCTGGTGAAATTACGCGCGCATGTCGATGCGCATTTTCAGGGGCGGATGCTCCTGGCCGAGGCAAACCAGTGGCCGGAAGACGCTGTGGCTTATTTCGGCAAGGGCGACGCCTCGCACATGAACTTCCACTTCCCGCTCATGCCGCGAATGTTCATGTCGCTGCAGATGGAGGATCGCTTCCCGATTATCGACATCCTCGATCAGACGCCGGCGATTCCGGAAAACTGCCAGTGGGCGATGTTCCTCCGCAACCACGACGAGTTGACGCTCGAAATGGTGACCGACGAGGAGCGCGATTACATGTATCGCGTTTACGCGAACGACCCGCTCGCGCGCATCAACCTCGGCATCCGCCGCCGCCTCGCGCCCTTGCTCGCGAACAGCCGCCGTAAGATCGAGCTGCTCAACATCCTTCTCTTCTCCATGCCCGGCACGCCGGTGCTCTACTACGGCGACGAAATCGGCATGGGCGATAACTTCTACCTCGGCGACCGCAACGGCGTCCGCACGCCGATGCAATGGAGCCCCGACCGTAACGCCGGGTTTTCCAAATCGAATCCTCAACAGCTTTATCTGCCGATCACGATCGACCCGGAATATCACTACGAGGCAGTTAACGTTGAGAATCAACAGAAGAATCTGTCTTCTCTCCTTTGGTGGATGCGCCGCGTCATCGCGATGCGGAAAAATTTCAAGGCATTCTCCCGAGGCTCGCTCGAGTTCTTGTATCCCGACAACGCGAAGGTCCTGGTCTTTCTGCGCCGGCTGGAAGACGAGACCATTCTCGTCGTGGTAAATCTTTCGCGCTTTTCCCAGGCGGCGGAGATCGACCTTTCGCGCTTTTCCGGATGCAGCCTGATGGAAGTCTTCAGCCAAAACTATTTCCCGCCGATCAAGGAGTCTCCCTATCCGATCACCCTCGGTCCCCACGCGCATTACTGGTTTGTCCTTCGCTCTCAGCCCAGTGCGGCGCGGGCTTCGAAGGAACGGGTTGTTCCCACCCTGAACACCACGCCCGAGTTGGAGACGCTCCTGGCAGAGGGACAGCGAACGCGTTTCGAGCGCGAGATCCTGCCGGAATTCGTTCGTCATTGCCGGTGGTTCGGCGGGAAAGCGCGCGCGATTCGCGAGCTGCGCATTGCGGAGGAGGTCCCGGTTCCGGGCGAGGGGAGTGCGCATTTTTGGTTCCTAGAAGTAACTTATACTGACGGCGCGCCAGAGACGTATGCGCTTCCGGTCAAGATCGCGATCGGAGAGCCCGCGCATGCGATTGCCCAAGCGGCGCCGCAGGCGATCATCGCCCGGTTTGCCGGTGCGGAAGAGGCGATTCTGCACGACGCGATTTGGGACGCGTCGTTTCGCGAGCAGCTCTTCCGTGCCATCACGCAGCGGCAGGATTTGGCCGGAAAATCCGGCAACTTGCTTGGCGTGCCGGGGAGCGCGCTGCCCACTGGGGATAAAATTCCTCCGTCTCAAGTTCTCAGCATCGAGCAAAGCAACTCGTCGATCCTCTTCGAGAACAAATATTTCCTGAAGCTCTATCGCAAACTCGAGGATGGGGTGAACCCCGATGTCGAGATCACACGGTTCCTGACCGAACGGCGTGGATTCGCCCATGTGCCCGCATTCGCGGGCGCGATCGAGTATCGCCGGGAAAAATCCGAGCCGACAGTGGTCTGCCTCCTGCAGGCGGCCGTTGCAAACGAAGGTGACACCTGGGCGCTCACGCTCGATTCCGTCGGCCGCTATTACGAGCGCGTCCTCGAACGCAAAGCAGATTTGCAGATTGAACATGCGCCACCCGGTCCGCTGCTCGAGGAATTGATCGGCGGAATCTATCCGCAAAAAGCGAAGCTGCTCGGAACGCGCACGGGGGAATTGCACCTCGCCCTGGCCTCGGATCCGGACGATCGCGCGTTTTCGCCGGAACCGTTCAATGCCCTTTCGCAACGATCCGTTTATCAAAACATGCGGGCCTCGCTTCGGCGCGCGTTTGCGTTATTGCAAAAGAAACTGCCGGAATTGCCGGAGACATTTCGCGCGGAAGCGCAGGAAGTGCTGGCTGCGGAGCAGAAAATCCTCGCCCAGGAACAGCGCATTCTCGATCACAGCTCCGCTGCGACCAAGATCCGGATCCACGGGGATTACCACCTTGGGCAGGCTCTTCATACCGGGAAAGATTTCGTCATCCTCGATTTCGAAGGCGAGCCGGCCCGCCCGCTCAGTGAGCGTAAGCTGAAGCGCTCGGCCTTGCGCGATGTGGCCGGCATGATGCGCTCGTTTCAATACGGCGCCTACAGCGCGCTCTGGCAACCGGCCATGCGACCGGAAGACATCCCGTTCCTCGAGCGCTGGGCTGATCTCTGGTATCGGCAGATGAGCAGTGTCTTTTTGCAAAGCTATCTCAAGGCCACCAGGGGAGCGTCCTTCATTCCGCAACGCGAGGCCGATCTCCAGGTGCTGCTCGAAGCGTATCTGCTCGATAAAGCCGTCTACGAAGTTGGCTATGAATTGAACAATCGCCCGAGCTGGGTCGTCATTCCCATTCGCGGCATCAAACACATCCTGGCCGCGATGTGATCAAGGAGCCGCGCTTTCCAACCGCCGACAAGACAACAGGCACTCGCCGCGAGCGCCTCTACACTTCAAAAAAAGATTCGCAGTTGAGCGCGAGCGCGGATAAATACCAGCCAACTCGGAGAACAAATATGAACACACACCTCGACTCCATCGATCGTCAAATCGCCGCGAAACATCTTCTCACTCATCCCTTTTATCTCGCCTGGACCCGCGGCGAACTGAGCCGGGCCGCGCTGGCCGACTACGCGCGCCAGTATTATCACCATGTCGCCGCCTTCCCGACCTATCTCTCCGCCGTGCACGCGGGTTGCGACGATCAGCCGACGCGCAAACAACTGCTCGATAATCTCATCGACGAAGAAGCTGGCTCTCCGAATCACCCCGAGTTGTGGTTGCAATTCGCCGAAGGCCTCGGTGTTTCGAGGGAAGACGTCCAGTCGTCGGAAAAGTGGAACGAAACGTCGAATCTCATCGGCACCTTCCGCTCCCTTTGTTCCCAAGGCACAACCGCCGAAGGCCTCGCCGCCCTCTACGCCTACGAAAGCCAGATTCCAGCCGTCTCGGAATCGAAGATCAAGGGCCTGGTCGAGAACTACCAGATGACCGAGCCGCGCGACTATCAGTATTTCAGCGTCCACATCGAAGCGGACCGCGAACACGCCGCAGCCGAACGCGCCATGCTCGATCAGTCCGTCACGGACAATAACTCCGCGACGGCGGCGAATGCCGTCGACCGCGTTCTGGACGCGCTTTGGGAAATGCTCTCGGGCGTCTGCCGCCGCCACGCCATCGCCTGCTAGGTGGCGATCGGTTGCTGCCGCAACCGTTTGAATCGTGGAGCTTGCCCCTCATTCACCGAGTGCCGAGTTGGACGAAAGATTTTCGTCTAACTCTCGTTTAGAATGATGAGCGCGTTTCATGGACTTAGATCAACCGCTTACCGCGGTCCACGCGGGCCCTCGATGGTAGTCGTTCATCTTGTTCGTTAGGCCTATGATCACACGCTCCATCCGATTCCTTTTCTTCGTGGCCATGCTATCGCCGCTCCCCGTTGGCGCGGCCGGCCTTCCGCCTTGGCAGTTTGGCATGACCCCGGCTGAGGTTCGAGGCGTCAAAGAGTTCGGCCCTTACAAGGCGTTCGCGAACGGCGATCTGGAGACATTCAACGGGAGATTTAAAGGCCGAAAGCAAAACGTCCAGTTCTTCTTCCAGAACGGCCGCTTGCGGCGCATAGGCATTTACTTGTGGGAGGGTCCGGATCCGAAGAAAGGCATTCCAGTCTGGCAGCGAGCCTATGGACTACTCCAGACCGACTATGGCCGAGTCGCGACACCCGACCTCAAGGCGAAACCGGGCAGTGAGCCGTTGAACGCGGAGGTGCTTGCTATCGCGGCGGCAATTCACGCTGATGTCACAGGCAGGACCGAGATGGCGCCGGCGAAGCAGCCACGGGAGATGCACGTCTCCGCCGCGTTCATGGCCCACATGTCACGCGATGGGAAGTCTTATGCGATTGCGATCTTTCTCGACCCGAAGGCCTAACCAGGCGATCGCGTTCTCATGACAGTCTCGTCGACCGAGAAGTTGCTCTTCGTCTGTAGCCGGAACCGATTGCGCAGTCTCACGGCTGAAAGGCTTTTCGAAGGCTCACCTCACTATCAAGTCCGTTCCGTTGGCACGCAGCCCGACGCTCGCATCGTTGTCACGGAGGGACATCTAGGGTGGGCCGACACCATCTTTTGCATGGAGACGTCGCATCTGAATCGGCTGAGGCGAAAGTTTTCCGAAGCCCTTCAGGGTAAGCAAATCGTTTGCCTTCACATTCCGGATGACTACGAGTTCATGCACCCTGATCTACTCGATGAGCTTCGCGCCAAGCTGGTTCAACATGTGACGCTGCCCAAAGAAACCGAATAGACGCGAAGTGCACGATGGAATCGACCAAGGATTCTCACGCAAAGGCGATATGGTTCTCTCACCTGGCGTTCGATACTCCTCATCCCGTTAATGCTCCCAATCGCAATCGTCTGGCTGCTTGTCATGATCAGCATCGTGGTCTTGCCACTTTTCGGCATCATGTATTTGTGGTTGGGTTTTTGGAAGGACGCGGCAATTTGCTTCGTTGGTTGGGCGATCCTCGTCTGGGCTTGCCGGCGATTCCGTTTCGGACAGATCTGGGAATGGCCTCCATCGTATTTGTGACTTGGCAACGCCGCCTTGCCGGAAACGCCGTCCGGGCTGATGGTGCGTCTCGTTGAACTCTGCGATACGTAGTTCGTTAATCGGTGCTGTTCTCGGCGTGCTGTTGTCGGCGAACGTAACGGACGCGAAACCGATGTCACCGCAGGAACTCCGCGAGTTTCTGGGCCCGGTTTCGGCGAAAAAGGTCGAGTGGACCAAGACTGTGGGGTCTGACTTCGATGCCTACAGCGGCCGGGCGTTGCCACCGTTATCCGGGACGGTGAATATCCACATCGGTGGCTGGCCCCATTTCAAGCGCGACTCGAGGAGCGCGACGGTCAACGGCCGCCTCGGCCTGTTTGCCGTAGCGTGGCAAAGGAAAGTCGCGGCGGACGGAACCATCAGTCAGGAGGCGGTGCTCAAGCTCTACGATTTCTGGAAGGTGGACATCTGGCTCGAGGCGAAGCGGCAGTCGGACATTGACGGGATGATCGCCGTTGTCTCGAAGCTGCCGACCTTCAACCAAAAACCAAGACCCGCTTCGGCACCTTAGGCCCGCATTCCAATGATTTGTAGGAACAGAGTGGAGGACTTCGATAACGGGAAATCCGTCTTCGATTCGCCCGCGGCCCGCGCACGCCAGACGGGACGCGCGCTGGAGCGTCGTTAAGAAGCCTTCTCTAAAAATCTAACAGCCCCAAGACTTCGACCAATGCCCAAAGCCTGTTTCCAATGTGGCGGTGAAGGAAAAGTTCACCGCAGTTCGCTTTCCCACCACAGTCCCGGTTGCATCTTCTGCACTCCTTGTGTCGGATGCGATGGGACTGGCGTGATCCCAGACGCCGCGACGCGTTGTCCGCGTTGCAAGGGTGAGGGTCGCCACCACGACAGCGGGCTCCCTCATAGCCAGGGTTGTATTTTTTGCACGCCCTGCGCGACCTGCCAGAAAAAGGGCTGGCTTTAGCTCGTCAATGGCACTGCTGAAACCGGCTCAGTTGCTCGCCACCACGGACGCGTGGGAAGGAGGGTAATAACTCGCGCGGTATTTGTTGGGACCGTTGTAAGCGTAATGCGGAACGTACGTGGCCGGGTCGCGCTCCGCGGCCCGTTCCACCGCGCGATTGAATGTTGGATCCAGCAGGTAGGTGCCATTTGTCGTGTCCCACTCCAACCAAGCGTGCGTTCTCAAGTCGGCCACATGATGTTTGCCGATCACGAAGCGAACATGCGTCGCGCCATTGGCCCGCAAGATTGCGTAGAGCCAGATGGCTTTGCCTTTGCAATCCGCGAAGAGATCGGAGTGGACCTCCCCCGGCGTTTTCCACTGAGGGGAATACCGGTAGGGGATCGCACGCAGGTTTGTCATCCATTGGTTGAGGGTGGCGAGTGACATCGGGCCCGTTTGGGGTCCGCCGGGAGAATTTAAAATGGGCGAAATCGGGCCCATTTGGCGATCGTATGGGGTGGAGGCGACCGTCTGAAAGATGGGTTGCGCGGAGCAGGGAGTGGCCTGTGCGCCGAGACAAACAGCCAGCAACAAGACCGATCCCACGAAGCGAGGGCGAGCGAGCGACGGAAAGGACATCTCGATTGAATGTCCTAAGCATCCACCGTGCCCGGTTTGGGCGTCACCAAAGGCAAGGTTGAGCGCAATCTTTGAACCTGCGGGCACCAATGCGGTCTTGCCCTGCGCGCCGGCAATCGCAGATCATACTCGTGTGAACCGGTTTCTAAAGGCGTTCGGGATTGTTCTCCTGTTGAGCGGATTGGCGCATTCCGCCGGTGTCGCGCGCTTTTACCTGATCGCTGGAGTTCCCGACGCGAATCGGGTCCTACTCGACGTCTGGGTCGCTGAGGGCCTGCTCCTGGGCGGGAGTCTTTACCTCGCGGCCTGCAGTGCAGTTCGTGCCGGCCAGTCACCCCGAGTGCTAACGGTCTTCGGCTCGCTTACGATCATTAGCTTCACCGCGCCCATGACCCCGGTCCTTATCTCCCGCGCGCCGATTCATTTCGTTATGCTGACGGTAATCTATCTGCTCTTGAGCGTTGTCATTTTGGCGCTGGTGGCCAGACCGGAACGAACTCCTCCTCCTTAGCCCCGGACATCGCCACCGAGCATGGCGGAACGCGACCTGCTCAAGATAGCGGGATGGCGCTACCCATCTGTTCGGGCGGGAATAGAACAAGACCCAGTCCCCTAGAAGCAAAGGTTACTATCCGGACTTCAAACGTCTCCCGGGTCGTCAAGTTCGGGTTCCTCCTCGCGAACACGTTTTTGTCGATTACGGGATCTATGGAGGCGGGGACAACACCTACACCAGCGCCGGCGGTGAAGGGCAAGATCGCCTTCCTTAGCTCGCGCGATGGCACCGGTGAGATTTACGTGATGGAGGGAAGCGGCGCGAATCCCACCCGCTTGACGCAAAACTCTGGATGGCCTCCCACGGTCCACATGCCTGCCGTTTCGCCTGATGGCACTAAAGTCGTCTTTGCGAAAATGACGTCCGCCGCTTTGTACGACATTTACCTCATGGATGTCGATGGTTCCAATGAGATTCGTCTGACCAACGACCCGGGACCTGATAACCAGCCCGATTGGTCACCCGATGGGACGAAAATCGCGTTCTCCAGCGGGCGTGACGGCAATTCGGAAATCTACGTGATGAACGCAGACGGCTCCAACCCCATCAATTTGACGAACACGCCAGGAGAGGATCGTAATCCTGCCTGGTCTCCCGACGGCACCAAAATCGCCTTCGACAGCGACCGGGAGGTCGAGCTTCACGCCCAAGTCTATGTGATGAGCGCGGATGGTTCCAACCAGATTCAATTGACTAGCCAGATGTATAACAACGATCCAACGTGGTCGCCCGACGGCTCACGGATCGCCTTTTCGAGCTTGCGCTGGCAACCCCACTATGAAATCGGCGTAATGAATGCCGATGGCTCCAACCAGACGCAGCTGACGAATAGTACGGTCGATTCCCTCTTTCCATCGTGGTCGCCCGACGGCGCCAAGATCACATTTTGCGCATTTCACACCGGCGATGCCGAGATTTATTCCATGGATCCAGATGGTTCCAACCTGGTTAACCTGACCAACAACTCTGCCAGCGATTTTGTTCCAACCTGGCAAAAATTGCCGGGTGCCTTCTTCCCGACGCCGACGCCCACCCCGACCGCGACGCCAACACCCACTCCCGGAAACGGCAGGATCGCCTTTCTCAGAAAATCAGCACAGGGTCTTGGTTCGCGCATCTGCCTGATGGATGGGGACGGCTCCAATCCCGTAATTCTACCGCCTAGTGGCGCCGCTCCATACGCGCCTTCCTTGTCGCCTGACGGCACCAAGATTCTCTTTGTGAACGACAATCAAATCGGTGGCGATGACGACATCTTTGTGATGGATTCGGACGGTTCCAATGTGATCCGGCTGACGAGCGTTCCGGGCCAGGACAACCAACCTGACTGGTCGCCCGATGGGAAGAGAATCGCATTCTCGAGCCATCGGGATGGCAACTTTGAAATCTATGTGATGAACGCGGACGGTTCCCAGTTGACCAATCTGACGAACAACCCAGGAGAGGATCACAACCCGGCCTGGTCACCCGACGGCAGCAAGATCGCTTTCGACCGCGGACCGGGGACGACCGCCCAGATCTACGTGATGAACGCAGATGGATCTAACCAAATTCCTCTGACGACGATGACGCCCGATTACGATCCAACCTGGTCTCCCGATGGCTCCAAGATCGCCTTTTCATCTACGCGCAGTGGCTTTGGCTACGAAATCTATGTGATGAATGCCGACGGCTCCAATCAGAAGCTGTTGACGAGCGGAGTCCAATTTCTCCAGCCGTCGTGGTCGCCGGATGGTTCCAAGATCGCCTATTACGGCATTTTCAACGGCAATCCGGAGATTTATGTCATGAACGCGGATGGCTCCAACCCGGTTAACCTGACCAACCATCCTGACTACGATCAGATTCCGAACTGGCAAAAAGTGCCCGGTTTCGTTTTCCCGACGCCTACGCCGACACCTACGCCCACGCCTACCGCGACGCCCACTCCAGTTGGAAACGGGAAGATCGCCTTTCTTAGCACGCGGGATGGTACCGGTGAGATCTACCTAATGGAGGCGAACGGCTCCAGTCCCACTCGTCTGACTCATAGCCCGGTAGGGCCCCCTACTCTTTACGGGCCTGCATTGTCACCTGACGGGACCAAGGTCGTTTTTGCGAAGACATCCTTGGTCGATAACGGCTATGACATCTATGTGATGGACTCGGACGGGTCCAATGAGATCCGGCTGACGAACGTTCCGGGCGAGAACAGCGAGCCTGATTGGTCGCCCGACGGGACAAAAATCGCCTTTTCCAGCAGACGGGACGGCAACTATGAAATCTATGCGATAAACGCAGATGGCTCCAACTTGGTCAATCTGACAAACAACCCCGGGGATGATCGCAGTCCAGCCTGGTCACCCGACGGCACCAGGATCGCCTTCGATAGCCTGCGGGGAGGGACCGCCCAGATTTATGTCATGAGCGCTGATGGTTCCGACCCGGTTCCTCTGACGACGATGACTCCCAATTTCGATCCGACCTGGTCGCCCGACGGCTCCAGGATCGCTTTTTCGACCCTGCGTTGGAGCCACTATGAAATCTACGTAATGAATGCCGACGGCTCCAATGAGACGCGGCTGACGAATACTACTACTCATTCCTTCTTCCCATCGTGGTCGCCTGACGGTTCCAGGATTACATTTTGCGCCAGCTACGCCGGCAATGCGGAAATTTACTCCATGGACCCGGATGGCTCCAAGCTGGTTAACCTGACCAACAATTCTGCCAGCGATTTCCTTCCTCAGTGGCAAAAAGTGTCCGGTTTCGTTTTCCCGTCGCCCACGCCAGCGTCTACCGCAACGCCGACACCAACTCCGACCGCTACCCCCACGCTGACTCCGCCTCCTACCGCTCCCCCAATCGCTACTGCGACCCCAAGCGCAACCGCAACACCTGTCGCGACAACTACACCTACGCCGATCGCCACAGCAACACCGACGGCAACACCGACCTCCACCGCCACGCCAAGTCCAACCCCCGCGATTACGCCAAGCGCAACGCCCTCGCCGACCGTTGAGCCAGTTCGGGCTCTCAATATCTCGACGCGGCTTAGAGTCGAAACCGGGGACAACGTGATGATCGGCGGATTCATCATCAGCGGCGCCGCTCCAAAAAAAGTGGCCCTGCGCGGAATCGGACCGTCGCTCGGCAACTTCGGCTTAAGCGATGTTCTCGCTGACCCTGTCTTGGAGCTGCACGGCCCTGGAGGATTACTCGCCTCCAATGACGATTGGAAGAACGGTCAGCGTTCTGAGATTGAAAGCACGCCATTCCAACCCGGCGACGACCGGGAATCGGTCATCATGGCCACGCTTCCGCCGGCAGCTTATACCGCCGTTCTCTCCGGTCGGAACCAGACTTCTGGCGTGGCCCTGGTCGAGCTTTACGACGACGACGGCCAGACCTCCGATTCAGCCCTGGTCAACATCAGCACCCGCGGCTTTGTCCGGACCGGCGAGAACGTCATGATCGGCGGCTTCATTCTCGGTTCCGCCTCCGGTAATATGAATCTCGTCATCCGCGGCCTCGGCCCTTCGTTGAGCCAGGCCGGACTGAGCAACGTTCTGCCCGATCCCACCATTGAGCTCCATGACGGCAACGGCGCCCTCCTCATCTCGAACGACAACTGGATGGATGATGCCGTTTCCGCCGCGCGATTGACCGCGAGCGGTCTGGCTCCTCAGGCCCCGAGTGAGGCCGCGATCTTCACCTCGCTCTCACCCGGCGCTTACACCGCGGTCCTGGCCGGCAAGAACGGCGGCACCGGTATTGGTTTGGTCGAGATATACAGTTTGCCCTAATCACCGCGCTTAGTTCTTCGCGCTTAACGAGCTAAAGAACGCGGCGAAGATTTCGATGCCGTCCCAGAGATTTTGGAGACGGACGTTTTCGTTGGCGGCGTGTTGATTGTCGTCGTGGTTCACGATGGGGAAGGCGATGACGGGGATGCTGTTACCCTGCAGGAAAAGATCCATCGGCAGGCTGCCGCCAACGGTGGGCAAGCGGATCGGTTCCTGGCCCGCGGCAGTCATGATGCTGGCGAGCTCGCGCGAGAAAGGCAGATCGAGCGAGGTGCGTGACGGCGGATAGCCGGCGCCCCACTCGACTCGCACGATCTTTGGTTTCCCGAGTCGGGTGGCGGTGTCAGGCAGCTGGCGCACAATGGTATAGCCCTGCGCTTCAAGATGACGCTCGACCAGCGGTTTGATGGATTCGGGCTTTCGTTCGGAACGAGTCGAAAATCAATCGACGCGCGCGCTTCGGTCGGAATCGTGTTCGACGCCTGGGTGCCGACATGGCCCGATTCAATTCCACGAAGGTTCAACCCCGGCTGCATGAGCAATTCGTTGAGCGATTTTCCGTCGCCTTCCGTCGAGCCGATCTCAAATTCACGGCGAAGTTCCGTTTCGACGTTTGGAATTTTCGAGATGGCCTCGATTTCTGCAGCCGTCGGTGGGCGGACGTCGTCGTAGAAGCCTTTGATCAAAATCCGGCCGTTCTCGTCCCGCATCGAATCGAGCAAATGGGTCAGGCGAACAATTGGGTTCGGCACCCAATTCCCGTAGTGGCCATCGTGCAATCCTTTGACGGGGCCGTAAACAGTCAGATCAAGACCGATTGTGCCGCGAGCGCCGAAGACCAGCTCCATCCGCCGGCTTTGATGCACGGGGCCATCGCAGAAAATCCAGGCGTCCGCGCGGAGGTCGTCG
The DNA here is from genome assembly GCA_963850015.1 of uncultured Verrucomicrobiae bacterium. Classification (GTDB taxonomy): domain Bacteria; phylum Verrucomicrobiota; class Verrucomicrobiia; order Chthoniobacterales; family UBA10450; genus AV80. The sequence continues at coordinate 1,698,064 of CAWKJF010000002.1, read as the reverse complement.
GGGAATTTATTCAGGTAATCGGCCAGGTGCGGTGAGCCTGCCTCTTCTTCGCCTTCGAAAACGAAGCGGAGATTGACGGATGGCTTTTTGTTTGCGGCGCGAAGGGCGTCGAGAGCCGCGAGCATTGCCATGATGGGCGCTTTGTCATCAGCGGCGGAGCGCGCAAAGAGGCGCGACTCCGGGTCGATCGATTTCGTCCCGCGCCAATCGATTTCCTTGCCGGCGTTGTCACGCAGGACCGGTTTCCAGGGATCGTTGGTCCACTGCGATGGATCGACCGGTTGTCCATCGTAATGGGCGTAGAAGGCGATCGTCCGCTTTGAAGCCGGCGCGGCGAGATCGGCCACGACCACGGGCGGGGCTCCTTCGATTGTGAGAAGCTTCACGGTGAGTCCGCGCTTTTCGCACATGGCGCGAAGTTTCTCAGCGTTCCGTTTAATGTTCGGCGCGTCGGTGGCGAGATTTGGGATGGAAAGCAGTTCGACGAACTCGGTCAGGATTTCGCGCTCATGAGCCGCACGCCAGACGCGCGTATCCTTTGCCACGGCGGCGGGCTCGGCCAGCGCCGAAGCGTGGATGAGCAGCACGGCTGCGACCGCGATTACAGAGGTCTTCATTTTTCGGCGTCGTATTGCCGAGTTGATCTTGATGATAATAGCCCAGCGTTTCAACGCTGGGATTGTGTTTGGCGAAGAGCGGAGTTGCCTATTCAAGGAGGGGCGCTTTCCAAACCGCCCGCCTAATAAACGGCGGTCTGGAGACCGCCGCTCCTTGCAATTGCAAGGCAGAGACGGCTCCGCTTTTGCGAGGCGCAAAAGGCGGGTATGGTGACGCGTTATGGCGAACCAGGTTTTGGCAGGCAAGGTCGGCGTCGTTTTCGGTGTGGCAAACAAGCGGAGCATTGCGTGGGCGATCGCCAAGGCTTGGTCCGCAGCGGGAGCGCGTTTGATTTTTAATTATCAGGGCGAGCGACTGAAGGAGAACGTCGAGGAACTGGTGGGGGAATTTGGCGAAGGCACCCCGTTTTTTCCCTGCGACGTTTCGAATGACGCGGAGATCGCGGAATTTTTCGGAAAAGTTCGCGGGCAAACCGACCGGCTCGATCTGATGCTGCACTCGGTGGCGTTTGCGCCGAAGGAAGCGCTCGAGGGCGATTTCGTCAGCACCACGCGCGAGGCGTTTCGTACCGCGCACGACATCAGCGCCTATTCGCTCGTGGCACTGGCGCGGGAAACGGCGCCGATGATGACGAGCGGCGGCAGCATTGTCGCGATGACCTATTACGGCGCGGAAAAGGTGGTGCCACATTACAATGTGATGGGCGTGGCCAAGGCGAGCCTGGAGGCTTCAACCCGTTATCTGGCCTACGATCTTGGGCCGAAGAAAATTCGGGTGAATTGCATTTCGGCCGGGCCGGTCCAGACGCTGGCGGCGCGCGGAATCAGCGGGTTCACAGCGATGCTGAAGCATTATCAGGAGCACGCACCGCTGAAGCGCAGTTGCGATCCAGCCGAGCTGGGAGAGACGGGAGTTTTTCTGGCGAGCGACGGCGCCGCGGCGATTACGGGACAGGTGATTTATGTCGATGGCGGGTATCAGGTCATGGGCATGTGAAGCGATTTCGGATTTCGGATACCGGATTGCGGAAAGTGAAGACAGCTGCGACCGCGAAGATTTCCACTCCTGCTCATGATCCTGATCTTAATCTTGATCCAGGATTCAAGCGGAGGATCAGGAGCAGGAGAAGAAATTGAAGCTCGCTGAGGAATTGCGGGCGCTGCTGGGGAAGGAGGCGGTGTCGGATGAGGCGGCGGAATTGCGAGCGCATGGCGGGGACAAGTGGATCGCGAACCATCCGCCGGAAGTGGTCGTTTTCGCGAAATCGACGGAGCAGGTGAGCAAACTGTTGCGGTTCGCTTCGGAGAAGAAAATCCCGTTAACGGCTCGAGGGGCGGGGTATGGCTATGTAGGAAGTTGCGTGCCGGTGAGGGGAGGGATTTCGCTTTCGCTCGCGCGGATGAATCGGATCAAGGAGATCAGTTTCGGCGATGCGATTGCGGTCGTGGAACCGGGAGTGATCACGGCTGATTTGCAAGACAAGGCACGGGAACAAAAGCTGTTTTATCCACCGGACCCGGCCAGCCTGAAAGACTGTACGCTCGGCGGAAACGTCGCGACGAATGCGGGCGGGCCGCGTTGTTTGAAATACGGGGTGACGCGCAACTATGTCATCGGCCTCGAGGTGGTGTTGGCTGGCGGCGAGGTGCTGCGCACAGGCGGACGGGTGCACAAAAACAAGACGGGGTTTGGTTTGATTGGGTTGTTCGTGGGATCGGAAGGAATGTTGGGAGTGGTGACGGAGATCACGGTCCGGTTGTTGCCACTGCCGCCGGCGCGCGCCACGCTTTCCGCGGCGTTCGCCACGATGACGGAGACAGCCGCGACCGTGCAGGCGATTTTTCAGGCCGGCTTTTTACCGGCGGCGCTCGAGATTGCGGACCATTTGACGCTCGAAGCGGCCCGGCGCGACAGGGGCGTCGCGCGGGTGCCAGCCGGGAACGCGCATTTGCTGGTCGAGGTGGATGGCCAGGAGGAAACGGTTCGGAACGAAGCGGCGGCGTTGGAGAAACTGATTGCGGGACGAAATCCAAATTCACTCGTAACCGCGACGACGGAAGCTGAATGCGAGAACCTGTGGGCGTTACGCCGGGATTTCAGTGCTTCCTTGCGCGCGACCGGCCTAACGAAATTGAACGAGGACGTCGTGGTGCCGCGGTCGCGTCTGGTCGAGCTGATTGAATTCGCCGAGGCCCTTCAGGAACGGCACGGTCTTCCAATCGCCTGTTTTGGTCATGCCGGGGACGGGAACATCCATGTGAATATCATGGCGGCGAATTACGAGGATTCCGCGGTGCAGAAAAAAGTCGAGCAGGCGCTGGACGAGCTTTTTCAGCAAGTGCTGGCCTGGGGCGGCGTGATTACAGGCGAACATGGGATCGGCCTGGCGAAGAAACGTTGGTGGCCGGAAGCGACCAGCGAAGTGGCGCGTGAAGTGCATCGCGCGATCAAGGGTGCGCTCGATCCGGCGGGGATTCTGAATCCGGGAAAGTTTCTGGATTAACGATTCCTTCAGGTAGGGGCGTTTTTCCAAAACGTCCGATTTCTCGAGCGAGAGCGACTTAACCCATTAGTCGGACGTTTTGGAAAACGTCCCTACCTGAGGTTCAGTACCGACATTTACCGCGCGATGGTCGCTCGATTGCGGAGAGGTCGGAGTGACCCAGGCCCGGGCCAGCGTTGCGCCTCGATAGAAGATCTGGTCGAAAGCGGCGGCGGGATAACGGAGATCGGCCGGCATCGTGATCCGGGACGAAAACGGGATTCCCAGCCAGGCCCAGCTGAAACCGTCAGCCAACAGGGCGGGGATGGTTCTTTCCCTGGCGAAGCGGAGCTCATCCGGCGTGGTGTTGAAATCGCCGCCGACAACCCAGGTGAGCGCGCCCATCTTTCCATAAGCCGCCTTCATTGCCCGCATGTGTGAAAGCAGCTGATGCATCGATTCTTCTCGGATACGCACGTCTTCGTGAATTTCGCCGCGATTGCTTTTCAGGTGCAGGGCGTAAACGAGGAGGACTTGCGTGGGCGAGAGTTGATACGAGGCAAACGCGAAACCGCGTGGAGGCATGATCGCGCCGCCCCGCTTCCACGTTTCGGCCCAGGCGCTGGTCGGCGACAAACGGCTGGCGATCGCGATCTGCTGCGCTTCCTTCTGACCTTCCCGCGCTGGAAAGTTCGAGCAGACGTCCACCTTGAATCCGCTCAAGGGCCGGATGGCCAGCGAGGCTTGCGCAGAGTCGCGGACTTCCTCAAGGCCGATGATGTCGGCGGTGAGTTGCGTGAGATCGCGGTGGACGGCGCGAATCTGCCGGTTCTCTTCCGCGCGCGAGGCATTGGGCCGCCGGCCGGGGAACCATTGGAGGTTCCAGAAAGCGGCGGTAATCGTGGCCGACGAGGTAGCGGGAGGAGGTGACGGCGAGGGCGAGGGGGTTGGCTGGGCGAGAAGAGGCGTGGCGACGAGCGCGACTGAGAGGAGATGCGCGAGTAGTCGGGGGGACATGGCAAGAGAGTATTCTGGGCGGAAGCGGAAGCGAAGGAAGAAACGCTTAACGCTAACGCCTATGGAAGAAAACAGCGGGCGACTAGCCGCGGCTGATGATCTTGCTCAGTTGCTCGAGCGCGGCTTTCTCCGCTTGCTCATCGTCGGCATAACCCCAGCCAACGATTTCCAGCATCTGAGTCCCGACATCTCGCTTCCTTTTCCGGACGGCATCGAGACGGCCTCGCGGTGTCCAGTTTTCGTAGTCAACCATCCCGGGCTCCGGCGGTGTCCCATCCCAATAACAATAGAAAACATGAAACGATTCAGCGTTGTTTTCGAAGACATAGAAGCGGATCGGCAAGGCGACGTCGTTTACGGTGAGAATTTTGTGTCGCGTGCTTCCGCGTTGCGTCATCCCGCTGGCGGGGAGACAAATATCCGGCCGGTGATTCTTGATGAAAAGGCCGGCTGTGCGCCCGGGGTGCCAGCGAAAGAAAAACATCGTCCATCTGTGGCCATCCTCTCCCGTCCAGGTGCCGCCACCGCCCTCGTTGTAGCGCAGAAGCTCCTGGGCGCTATCCGCGATTGGCTCCGATTTCCAATTTGTGGCTTCAGACGGCCATAGGGCCGACCAGGGTTCGAGCCGGGTAGTTCGTGAATCGTGGACGCGGTACCAGATTTGGGTGCCGGCTTCGGCTAGAAGGGTCAGGGCCAGAAGAGCAACGAGAACCAGGCGCGGAACGCGGAAGGTCTGCCGGGAGCGGATTGCCACCGGCGCGGTTTCGTCTTTGCCCCGCAGCCACACGCTCAATCCCCAAAGCCCTAGCAGGCAGATGACGAGAATCGTGTGGCCCGCCGGGTCGTGCCACTTCTTGATCGCCTCGGAACCCTGGATGGCGCCGACGTAAACCAAAAGAAAGGTGCGCACCAGATTGCAGAAGAAAGCCAGGCACGCGCCCGCCGCGACCAGGATGATTCGCCGCCAGACGGTAAATTGGTACAACTCACCCAAAAACAGAGACACCATGAACGTGGCCTGCAACGATCGAATACCCGTGCAGGCTTCGTCGATACCGACAAACCCGGTCCCGACTTCGATGACATTCCCGAGCTGCACGGCTGGAATTCCGATCGCGTTGAGAAATTCCACGTTGAGCAGGGCGTCGACGCGCATGAGCCCTTGGATGACGAATTGCTCGAGATTGGTCGGCCACGGGACGGCCACGAAAAAAAACAGGATGGGAAAGGCGAAGTGCCGGACCCGGCGCATTCCGCCGGCTAAATAAATTCCACATGCGGTGATGACTCCGGCAAAGAGGGCCATGGTCCAACTGAGGAGCCGCCAATCAGGGTTTGCTTCCTGAATGAGGCGAACCGGGATGAAAAGCGCGGCAACCAGAATGAGGAGTAATCCAGCGACGATCCTATGATCCGGCGGCGAGGGCGGGGGCGCGTTCTCGGAGCGCCGCCAAAAGATGTAGGCGGCGAGGACGGGGACGGTCCACCCGTAGGCATATTGCGGATTGATCGCCCACTCGAAACGGAGTCGCGAAATGAGTTCGATCCAAACGAGCCCGAATACGGCCACCGGGAACCAACTCATTTCACGCGAAGCCGGCGCGACTTGGGGCGAAGCAAGGGAAGTAGTGCCGTTCATGCGTGGAAGCGCGTCCCGGTTGAGCAGTTTGCAAGCCGGGATGATTTGCCCACTTTGGCGTGTCTCGGCGACAAAATCGAGCGCCGATAAAAAACGTGACATTCTCTGGCGCGCCGCCAAAAACGACGCATATTACACCCGCGAGCGCCGCACAGGCCGATTCTCATTTAGAGAACGTCATTCCTGCGCGCTTTCCACGGCTCGCTCTTCGATGAAACCAGGAACCATTACCCACACCATTGCTGTTTTACTGTCGTCTCTCTCCGCGCTCTTCAGCCCGAACGCGTCCGCTGCGGGATCGGGTGGCGGGACCGTCAAGGTCAGCAAGAAAGCCAGCAAACCGATCAGCGACACGCTGCTAAAGATCGATCCGTATGCGTCATCCGGGAAGACCGATCCTCCTCTCGCAGCCCAGCCGGGCGAACATTTCCCCTGGAAAACACAGATCGTCACGACCGTTTTCTGGATTGGGGAAAAGCCGACAGCGAACAATCCGACCCCAAATCGTTCGAGTTCATGGGACGCGAACTGGACGAAGAGTTATGGCGGATTCGACGATCCCGATAAGCGCGGATCGGCGCGAATTTTATTCCCGCGAATTTTACCCCGCGCCAGAATCCATTTTATGTCGCGCTGCCCTACAACGACAAATCGACCAACGGCCATCGGCCGGAAGCGCCGCGGGTGGTGCCATGGTTCAAGGCCGCATATCAAGGTCCGGCGGTTTCGACCTGCAAGGGCCGATGGATTGCGATTCGCAAGGGCAACAAGACCGTTTACGCCCAATGGGAAGATGCCGGCCCCTTCCGCACCGATCACTGGCAATATGTGTTCGGCAACGAACGGCCGAAACCGAATCTGAACCGAGGCGCGGGTCTGGATGTTTCCCCGGCCGTGCGCGACTACCTTGGAATACAGGACACGGATGTGACCGATTGGAAGTTTGTTGAATTCAGCGAAGTGCCGCACGGTCCCTGGTCAAAGCACGGGGACAACAACACTTTCGTGATCATGCAGCGGAAGAATGACAAGGCGCTGGTCGAAGGACCGAAGCGAGGCGGCTTCACGATCCTGCCCTAACGGACTAGATCGCGTTCGCGATACTGTCATCCTGGGCCGATCAGCGTTGTAGTAACGGCGTTCTGCCGCCGTTTTTGGGCGCGTCAAGGCCCGGCTACGTGCAGCGTCGACAGAGCGACGCAGCTACAGCGCGCTGAGGACCAAGAAATCACGCTCTCCGTGGGTGACCTCGGGAGGACACCCAACAGGATCAGAACAACTTCGGATGGTCGTCATCGACCTCCGGACCGATCGCGGAGCGGATCTTGGTCAGCAGGTCGTTAAAGTCGTACGGCTTTTGAATGGTATCGAGCACGCCGGCTTTCAACATTTCGGAGCGGATCATCGGCTCGAGATAACCGCTCGCCACAATCGCTCGCACAGCTGGCCGGCTTTCCTTCATCTTCAAAAAAGCCTCGCGGCCGCCCAGCCGCGGCAAGCCCAGGTCGCAGACCACCAGTCCAATATCGTCCCGGTGCGCTTCGAAAAGCTCGACGGCTTCCATCCCATCTTTGGCGGCAATGACGCGATAGCCTTCGCTTTCCAGGATTGTCACCCCCAGGTCGCGCAGCATCTCCTCGTCTTCGACGAGCAGAATTGTTTGCGGGGCGTTTTGTTTGCGCGGTGCCTTCGCCACGATGCCGCCGCCGGCCTCCTCAGCGGAGTGCTCGACCGGCAGATAGACCGTGAAAGTCGTGCCCGCATTGGGTTCGCTCTCCACCTGGATAAAACCGCGGTGATTGTTCACCACGCCATAAACCACGGATAAGCCGAGGCCGGTGCCTTTGCTGCGTTCCTTGGTCGTAAAGAAAGGCTCGAAGATATGCGACTTTACCTGCTTGCTCATGCCGACCCCGGTGTCGCGCACGCGGATGCAGGCGTAATTCTGCGTGCCCGCGCCGGTGAATTCTTCCATCAGCTCCGTGCCGGGCGTCATCGAAGTCTCCAGGATGAGCGTCCCGCCGTCTCTCATCGCGTCGCGCGCATTCACGCAAAGATTCAACAACACCTGGTGAATCTGGCTGCGGTCCGCGTTGATCAGCGGAAGGTCCGGTTGCAGGCGCAGCTCGAAGTTGATCATTTTTGGGAACGTCGCCTGGAGCATTTTTTCCAGTTCGCAGAAGAGCCCGTTCAGGTCGACCGAAGAAAAACGCGCTTCCGTCTGGCGCGCCGAGGTCAGCAGTTGTTGCACGAGCGCCGCCCCGCGCTCCACCGCTTCCTTGATTATTTTGACGGAGCGAGATGTTTCAGCCTTGGAGTCCAGCGTCTCGAGCCGATTCGTGTATCCCAGGATGATGGCGAGAATGTTGTTGAAATCGTGCGCGATTCCTCCGGCCAGCGTCCCCAGGCCTTCCATTTTTTGCGCCTGGATGAGCTGCTGTTCGAGCCGCTTCCGCTTGGTGTCGTTAAAGAGATAGACCTGCAGCTCGGTCAGCTCTCCTTCCGCAAACGATCCGACCAGCCGCGCCACGACATAGACCGGGTCGCCGCCGCGCTGGCTCATTTCGAGCTCGTGCCGCTCGACGATTCCATGCTGGCGCACCATCTCGAGGAGCTCGGCGCCGTCTTTCCGGCTGCGCAGCAGCTCGATAAAGTTCCCCGAAAGTGCCTCCTCGATTGAATCGAACCCGAAAATATTCGCGAAGGCGGGATTGCAGGTAACGATTTGCCCGTTGGGCAGGATGCTCAGAGTGCCCGTGAAATCCTGGGTGACGAAGCGCCGATAGTGCTCCTCGCTCTGACGCAACGCCATTTCTTCCTGCCGCCGCGCGGTGATGTCGGTATTGATCTGCAAATGAGGCGAGGCGGGGTTTTCCGCGTCGATGGTCCATCGGCTCGCGACCTGAATCCGCTTTCCATCCCGGCGGACCTGGACGAGCTCGCCCTCCCACTGTTTTTGGCTTTGGAGACGCGATTCGAGATTCCGCGCGTCGCCGGAAAGATCAGTTTGAAGAAAGGCGTGCACATTTTGGCCGAGAGCCTCCTCTTTTTCCCAGCCGTATGTGCGGCAGGCCCCCCGGTTCCAATAAGTAATGGCGCCGCTGGCGTCGGTCAGAATGATGGCGTCATTCGCAAAGTCGAACAGCTCGGTCTGATTCATCAGATGGTCTGTGAGAGGCATAACGAACGCAAGGCTGGCAGAGCTACTGTTGTGCCTGCTATCACGGCGTGGGAGAGGGGGCGTTCGCGCTCGGACTGGCCTCCGCGGGGTTGCGGGCGCGAAACTCATCGAGACCTCCGGAGTAGAAGACATAGTAGAACCCCAGCAACGCACCCAAAATGATGACGACCAGGAAAAGCAGGCTCGCGGCGCGCAACCCGCGGTAAGGTGTGCCCGCCTGCTGCCGGGCCGTCCGTTGGTGCAGCAATTCCAGCTCGAGCAGCCGCAGGGTCGTCTCCGGATCGACTGGTTCAGGCTTGCGGTCATCGTTGGAATTCATCGAAAAGAATCTTAACCATTCAAAAGAAAGACCAAATGGATTCTGCGGAGAACAAACACGCCCGCCGCAAACTGGCGGCTTTCACGCTGCCGATGGCCGTGTTTCTCCTTCTGCTGGTCTTGAACAGCGTGCTCCGAGGAATGAATGGCCCCGCCTGGCTCGATTCCCCGGAGCATTGGATCTACCCGGCCCAAACCATCTTCTGCGGCACGCTGCTCTTCTGGTTCTGGCGCGAATATGAGCTTCGCCTGGCCGGGCCAGTTGCCTTTGCGCTTCTCGTCGGGGTCGCGGTTTTTGGCCTTTGGATTTCTCCGCAGACCCTCCTCGGTTTTCCGCCGCGTCCCGATTCTTTCAACCCCGAAATTTTTCTTGGGCAACCGGCCGCGTACTGGACCACGATCGCCTTTCGTTTCCTGCGGCTGGCCGTGGTCGTTCCCCTGGTCGAGGAAATCTTCTGGCGCGGGTTTTTGCTGCGCTATTTCGTCAATGAGAAATTCCACGCCATCCCGGTTGGAACCTTCTCCTGGCTTTCCTTCGCGCTCGTCACGGTCGGGTTCGGTTTCGCCCATACCCGGGCGGACTGGATCGCCGCCCTCATAGCGGGCGCGCTTTACAATTGCGTCGCGTATCGGACCAAAAATCTCGCGGCGTGCGTCCTGGCCCACGCCCTCACCAACCTCCTCCTCGGCCTCTGGATCATGAAGACCGGTCAATGGGGGTTTTGGTAGGGCAATCGGCCCGTCCAATGGCACCGCTTCTGCTCACAAAAAGGGGCAATGCACGCGACGTTTATTCAAAAGGTCATCATTTGCATGGTGGCTGGTTTCCTGGCCGCCTGCCTCGTTCAATGGGGAAAAGTATTCGTCGAAGGGGCGGACGACGCTCTGAACGCCGGCTACAAGCATCGCTCCCCCGCGGTTACGCTGAAGCAAACCGTAGCCAGGCCCGAAAGGGATTGCCGACCGCCGGGCTGCGCATAGTTTGCGCCCACGGCATGAAGATCGGTTTCGCTCAAATCAATCCCATCGTCGGGGATTTGAGCGGCAATTTTGAGAAAATCGCCGGCGCTTACGAGCGGCTGGCGGCAGCTGGAGCGGAATTGGTCGTCACCCCGGAGCTCGCCATAACCGGCTACCCGCCGCAGGACCTTCTTTTCAAGTCGCAGTTCGTCCCGCAAAATCTCGAGATCCTGGAGAAGCTCCAGGCGCGGGTCCGGAGCGCCGGTCTGCTCGTTGGTTTCGTCGACCGGAACCAGGATCGCGGAAAGCCGTTCCATAACTCCGCCGCCCTGCTCCAACCCGGCGCGCCGATCGCGAAGACGCACAAGTCACTTCTGCCTACCTATGATGTTTTCGACGAGGACCGCTACTTCGAACCGGCGCGGAGCGTGGCTCCATTGATCTTCGGCGGGAGAAAGATCGGCGTCACCATCTGCGAAGACATTTGGACGGAGCGCTATCTGCCGCGTCCTCTCTACGACATTGAGCCGGTGCGCTCTTTGGTAGAGCAGGGCGCCGAACTGATTCTGAATCTGAGCGCGTCGCCGTTCGGTTTGGGCAAGCCGGGTATTCGACGGGAGATGGTCGCCACGCTTGCCCGCGCTCATGGCCGGTCGATTTGTTACTGCAACGCCGTCGGTGGGAACGATCAACTGGTTTTCGACGGCAACTCGATCGCGATGAATTCCCGAGGCGAAATGATCGCGCAATTGCCGGGGTTCCGTGTCGCCGAAGAAATCGTCGAAACCGAAGGGTCGCAACCGGTGCCGGTGTCGACGCCCGATGACATGGCCGATCTGTTCGGCGCGCTCTCGTTAGGCGTGCGCGATTACCTGACCAAATGTAATTTCAAATCGGCCGTGCTCGGCTTGAGCGGGGGCATCGATTCCGCCATCGTCGCGGCCGTCGCCGTGAACGCGCTGGGCGCGGAAAACGTTCTCGGCGCCTCCATGCCCAGCCCGTTCTCTTCCCGCGGCAGCATTGACGACGCACTCGCCCTTGCCCGAAATCTCGGCATCAAATGTCTGCAAATTCCCATCGGCGACGCCTTCACCGCCTTTAAAGCTCAGTTCGCCGAAGTCTTCGCCGGCCAGCCCGAGGACACGACGGAGGAAAACATCCAGGCGCGCTTGCGCGGAATGACCCTGATGGCGCTGTCGAACAAATTTGGCCACCTGGTCCTCAGCACCGGGAACAAGAGCGAACTGTCTGTTGGCTACTGCACCCTTTACGGCGACATGGCCGGCGGCCTGGCGGTGATCAGCGATGTGCCCAAGACGATGGTTTACGCGCTGGCGCGCTGGATTAATCGGAGCAACGAAGTCATTCCCGTCTCGACAATTGAAAAGCCTCCAAGCGCCGAATTGAAACCCGGCCAGACCGATCAGGACACTTTGCCACCTTATGATGTGCTCGACGAGATCCTACGGCTCTACGTCGAGGAAAACATGAGCGCGCGCGACATCGTTGCGCACGGTTTCGACGAAAAGACGGTACGGTGGGTGCAGCGGCGGGTAGACGATAATGAATACAAACGGGAGCAGGCCGCGCCCGGAATCAAGGTCACCAGCCGCGCCTTCGGCGTTGGTCGCCGGATGCCGATCGCGCAGAAGTACGTCGACTGACGAGTTTGAAAAGGCTCGCGACGCGAAAAGTCTTGTCGCGTCGATTGAGTTTCAACATTCTGTAGCCGCTTCCCAAAACAGCGGTCTGACTTGCAGCTACCGAATCCACCTCCACTTCGCCCGGTCCTTGGCGTCTTCGCTGCGGCTTTCTTTGTCCTGCAGCTGAGTGCTAATGCTAAAGAACCCTCGCCGTCACCGACATCAGATAAGCAAGTAGAGCGGATTATCCTGGCACACTCATATCATCCTAACGCAGAAACGGAATCGGCGCAGCGGGTTCTGGTCTACACGGCCGAAGACCTGCAAGAGCAGGGCGCTAATACGCCGGTCGAAGGTCTGCGCCAGGTGCCCTTCTTTGTCGGAACCACAGCAACGGAAAATGACTCGAACGGCGGCGACGGCAGCGCACTCATCAATCTTTACGGGCTCGGTGCAAACAACGTCGTGACGCTAATCAATGGCCGGCGCTCCTTTGGCTTTTCGGACATCAACGCGATCTCGATCAGCACCCTCGCTCGTGTCGAAATCTTTGGCGGCAACGTATACGGTTCCGATTCGACGGCCGGCACCGTAAACTTCATCTTGCTCAATGGCCCGGGAGAAAAGCCCTACGAAGGCGCGGAGCTTTATACCCTTTACGGGAACACGACCGACGCCGATGCGCACGTCCGTCAGGTCTACCTGCGTGGCGGTGTAACAGGGTTGGATGGGAAGGTTTCGATCGCGGCAGCAGGCGAATATTATTCACGCGCGGGCCTTTTCTCGCGTGATCGCGAGATATCGAGATCAGGCGACCGCAGCAAGAATCCGACCGGCCTGGGCTTGGGCGGCTCCAATACGAACAGTCCTACTTTCGGTGGCCGCGTTACGGTCAACCCGGGCGGTTCGACTCTCGCCGGAGGAGGAGCCCCCACCGGAACGCTCGTCCTGACCAACCTGTCGAATAATCAGATTACGCCGTTCAGCTACCGGCGGTTCGAACAAACATTCGACACTCTTGGAACGGACCCGTCCCGCTTCAACTTCCGTGCCTTCACTCCCGCCATTCCGGCGATGGAAAAGGCGATGTATTTTGTGACCGGCCGATACAAAATCTTTGGTGAAGGGCTCCAGCTTTATGGAGACATCATGTATTCCAAGGTGAAGCAGGACAACGCCCAGACCGGCACACCATTTACCATGGCGACGGCTGCCAATGGCCGAACCGAAGCAAGAGCATCCAGCTTCAACCCCTTCGGTGACAACCTCGCTGTCGTAGCTTATCGCCTCCAGAATGAGCTGGGCAACCGCCGGTCGTTCTTCGACAAGGATTACTATCGTTACGTCGCGGGAATTAACGGTGACTTTAACTTCAGGGATAACGGATTCATCAGCCGGTTCGGATATGACTCCGGCTTTGTCTATGAGCGTCTCAATTACCAGCGCGTTGATAGCGGTGACGCCAGACGGCCTTATCTGAGATCCCTGATCGCTCCAGTTGGGTTTACGAATGCGGCGTTTTCAATCCCGGTCGCCGGCACCGGTACTTTCAATCCCTTTATCGGTGTGAACGCTCCGATAACCGGGACTGCTCCGATCTATAACAACACCAATCCTCTGGCGCTCAATTTCCAGAATGGCGTTGCGATTGGTTCGGGGCCTACGACAACCGGATATCGGCTCTTGAGTGGACGAACGGTGGAACTTCCTACGTGGGCCACTCGTTCCTTTACGAGCGCGATTGGCTGGCTGACCTCAAAATCAACGCGCACCTCTTCCCGAATTGGTGGAACGGCGGCATCGATGTAGCCGTTGGTTTCGAGAAAAGGGAAATCAACCAAAAACAAATTCCCGATCCCGTCCAATCGTCTAACGATCAACTGGGTCTCAACCCAGTTGGCGCCTTTCAAGTTCCGGGAAGAGGTTGGCTCCTGGTTCTTCGAAATTGGCATCCCGTTGGTCACTTCATCGATGAACATTCCGTTCGTCCGTTCCCTCGACTTGGATTACGCGTGGCGGCGCGAGGAATTCAGAGACACGAATCTTCTGCGGGTGCCGGCATCACCGGTTCAGACAACAGCCAGTTATTTAAACGGAAATTCCGATGAAAACTTCGGCGGTTCTCCAAGTGTATCACTGCGTTACCAGCCGGATCCGGATTTGATGGTGCGCGCTTCCTGGCGGCAATCCATCCGGCCGCCCACTTTCGATGAGCTATTCAGACCGGTTTTCCAAAATTTCCCAATCCTTTTTGGGGCCGGACCAGGGCCTGTTATTCAGCCCCCTTCGGGTATCTGGATCGGCGGGAATCCAGAGGTCAAACCAGAGACCACTGATTCCTACTCGGCCGGCGTGGTATGGAGCCCGAAGTTTGTGCCTGGCTTTATGATAACGGTGGACGCTTACCAGATGTTCACCACGAACGTGATTGTTGATCCGGAAACGTTCGCGCAGGTATTAATCGCCAGGAATGTCCCGGACCCGGACGGTTGCGGGCTTGGCGTCAATCTGGGCAGCGGTCCAAGCGTGGGCGTCACTCGCGCCGATCCCAACAGCCCTATCGATTGTGTCGATTCGGGTTTCGGCAATGCCGGCAAGCGTCTCGTTCAAGGCGTGGAGATCACGGCGACCTATGTGCTTCCGACGGAACACTGGGGCCTGTTCACATTCTCGGGTGGGTGGAACCACGTCTTCACCTGGAAGGCGCGGCCGGGCGTAGGACCGTTCAACAGCTTCCTGGGAAATTACAATAACGGCACCCTCCCGCTCGCTCCCGGAGCGATTCCCTGGAACAAAGGATTTCTCCGCGGCCAATGGGAATGGAGGGGATTCGACTTCATCGCCACCGGCAATTACATTGGAGATTTCCGCGATGACCCGAGCTTCGACGATTTCCCCCCGCCTCGCCCGGAGCGACGCAATGTCCCGAGCTACATCACACTCGACATGCAGTTGAGCTACGAGTTCGTGAGGCCGGAAGCCGCGCTTCCGTATTCGAAGGACGCGAAAGCCGGTAAGAATATGATGCAGCCAGTGGCCGACACCTCGTCGATCTGGCAACGCCTGCTCTGGGGCACGACGCTCACCGCCGGCGTCAACAACGCCTTCGATCGCACTCCGCCCACGGTTTTGGGTGCGCCTAACGACAACTACGACACATCTCTCCACACCATCCGAAACCGTTTCTACTACGTCGCCCTGAGTAAGAAGTTTTGAGTTGTGGCCGCGGTGGCTGACCGCGGCGCCGGGGTCACCGTCCCCGGTTACAGATCGAATCCTGCACTCCCCCGAAAGCAGGGAAAATTTGCACCGCGTTGGAATCGAACCAACAACCCAGTGATTAAGAGTCACTTGCTCTGCCAATTGAGCTAGCGGTGCGTTTTGCGGAACCCAAACTACACATCGCCGCCTACTGCACAAATTCGATCCTGCTTTGCCGTGATAAGCGAATATCTTGCCGAGGAGATAATCGCGGAATGAACGAGTCCGATTCCAGAGACGACGCCGAGCGTGGGACACAACACGATACGGTCGCGCAAAAGCCGCCAGAAACCCAATCAGGCACGCCGTCGACTCCGCCAGCGGACAGGGCTGACCGGGATCAAACAAATCCGACGCCGGGTGCGCAACCGCCTCTCGAGACGGGGGGAGCCAGGATCACCGAACGCCCGGAAGCGGCGGCGGGGCTGCCTGCGGTTTATCAATCCGCGCGTTTCGCAGTTAGAGAGATGGGAGTGATGCGCGGTGCTAAGGCGCTGTTGAACGTGAACAAGAAGTCCGGCTTCGATTGCCAAAGCTGCGCCTGGCCGAGTCCCGACGAACATCGGCAGGTCGCGGAATTTTGCGAGAACGGGGCGAAAGCCGTGGCGGACGAGGCGACGACGAAACGCGTCACGCCCGATTTCTTCCGCGAGCATTCGCTCGATGATCTTCGCGAGCGAAGCGATTTCTGGCTCGGTCAGCAAGGGCGCCTGACGCATCCGATGGTAAAGCGCGCGGGCGCGACGCATTACGAGGCGATCGCGTGGGACGACGCTTTCAAGTTAATCGCGGCCGAACTCAACGCGTTGCCGACGCCGAACGCCGCGGCGTTCTACACGAGCGGCCGGACGAGCAACGAGGCCGCGTTTCTTTATCAGCTTTTTGTCCGGCATTTTGGCACGAACAACCTGCCGGATTGCTCGAACATGTGCCACGAATCGAGCGGCGAGGCCTTGAGCGAGGTGATCGGGATCGGCAAAGGATGCGTGACGCTCCACGACCTCGAACATACCGACGCGATTTTCATCATTGGGCAGAATCCCGGCACGAATCATCCGCGCATGCTTTCGAGTTTGCAGCGCGCGAAAGCAGGAGCGGCGCGAAGATCGTCTCGATCAATCCGATGCCGGAGATCGGCAATTTTCGTTTCAAGAATCCGCAGGACCTGAAGAACCCGCTGCGTCTGCCTGATTTCCTGCTCGGGAAGGGAACCGAGCTAAGCGATCTCTGGCTGCCGATCCGCATCAACGGCGACGTCGGAGTGCTGAAGGGGATCATGAAGGAAATGCTGGCCGGGGAGGAACGAAATCCCGGCACGGTGTTCGATCACGATTTCATTCGCGACTACACCGTGGGATTCGACGACCTTCATCGCCGATCTCCGCGCAGCCAGCTGGGACGACATCCTCGTCAGCAGCGGCGTCACGCAGGAACGCATCCGCGCCGCGGCCGAAATCGCGATGAAAGCGAAGCGCATCATTTGTTGCTGGGCGATGGGCCTCACGCAGCACAAGAACGCCGTCGCGACCATTCAGGAGATCATGAACTTCCTGCTGCTGGGCGGAAATATTGGCCGGCCCGGCGCGGGTCCCTGTCCGGTCCGCGGCCATTCCAACGTGCAGGGCGACCGCACCATGGGCGTCTGGGAGCGGATGAACGACAAGTTCATGAAAAAACTCGGCGACGAATTCCGCTTTACCCCGCCGAAGGAGCACGGCCACGACACGGTCGAGACGATCAAAGAAATGCACCGCGGCCATATTCGCGTCTTCTTCGCGATGGGCGGCAATTTCCTCGCGGCCACACCCGACACGGAATACACCGCGAAGGCGTTGCGCAGTTGCCGCCTCACCGCGCACGTCGCGACCAAACTGAATCGCTCGCATCTCATCACAGGCGAGACTGCGCTGATTCTCCCTTGCCTCGGCCGCTCCGAAATCGATCGGCAGGCCGACGGCGAACAATTCGTCACCGTCGAGGATTCGATGGGCATCATCAATCCGTCCCGCGGAGTTCTCGAACCGGCCAGCGAGCATTTGCTGAGCGAGCCCGCCATCGTCGCCGGGCTGGCGGCAGCGACCCTGGGCGATCGAAGCACGGTCGATTGGAAAGGTCTCGCCTCCGATTACAACCGGATCCGCGACCACATCGAGCGCGTGATCCCGGGATTCGAGCGCTTCAACGAGCGGATCGCGCACGATGTGTTTTATCTGCCGAACGACGCGCGCGACCACCGGAAGTTCAATAACGACGAGGGAAAAGCGAAATTCACCGTCCATCCGATCCCGCGAAACGAGCTGGCGCCGGGCCGCTACATCATGATGACGATCCGGTCGCACGATCAGTTCAACACCCACATCTATGGTTTGGACGATCGTTATCGCGGCATCTACAACGGGCGGCGCGTCATCTTCATGAACGCCGAGGACATGAAAGAGGCGGATCTGCAACAGGGCGAGTTCGTCGACCTCACGAGTCATTACGGCGAAGGCGAAGAGCGAACCGCCCGTCATTTCCAGGTGGCGCCCTACCTCCTTCCGCGTGGCTGCACCGCAACCTATTTTCCGGAAGCGAACGTGCTCGTTCCCATCAACAGCGTTGCCGAGCGATCCAATACACCTACCAGTAAATTCGTGATTATTTCAATCGCTCCAGCGAGGACCGAAACCGGTTCCCTAAAGACGATGGCATCGAACCTGTCCGCTCGGGGATATGTGCGCGCTGTCCGTAACGCGCCGCGAGGCGGCAGGCTGGCCATGCTTCGCGCTTTACTTCCATTTGTTTTCGCGCCGGCGCCAAAGCCGGTTGCAGCCGGCGTCTGCGAATTTTCCAATTCTCTCGAAGAGTATCCCTCCACCTACGCGCGTCTCGCTCCCTTGCTTGGCCGGCCTGAGCAAAGGCCAGCTTCAGGAGAGATAGAGTTTCTGCGATCAATCCAAAATCGTGCTGTCCATTATGTCGGCGCCATCGGTACCTCGGACTATTTGTTTCTGACGGCAGTGGCGAGCATTCTCGCTCCGGTCCGTGCGGTGGAGATTGGCACATCGAGCGGGTTTTCCAGCGCGATCCTCGCCGCGGCGCTGCATCGGCGGCATCCGCAAATACGCGGGCCGCTTGTCGATACGATCGATTTCCACTCGCGTTATCTCGTCGATCAAACCAAGCCGATCGGTTTCGAGATACCCGAACTGCTCCCGCAACTTCCGGACGTGGTACGCGTCCATACTTCACGCGATTCAGACTTCGTTCGGGAATTGGCGCGTCGCGACGAACTGGCTTTCGTCTTCATCGATGCCGATCACCAGCATCCGTGGCCCGTTCTCGATTTGCTTCGCGTCGCGCCGTTCGTGCGCAAGGGCGGCTGGATTCTACTCCACGATATCCAGCTCGGAGCGATGGGCGTTAGCGCAAGAGAGAAGGGCGAACCGCTCGGGCATGGTGCGCCGTTTGGCGCGGAATGGCTTTTTGAACGGTGGCCCTTTCCTAAGATCACCGGGGGAAACATCGGCGCGGTGCAGTTGCCTTTGAATAAGACTGAAATCGTCCCGACCGCGGTTCGGCTCATGGCGCTCCCTTTCGAAATGGATATCTCCAGCCATCGTCGCATGCGACACGCCTTGTCTCGCGTCTTGGTCGAGCTGACCTAGCACCGATGCACGGCCACGGCAGCTGGGACAGCAGCACGCAATCACGATGACGGCGCAATATCTTCGCATTTTCCGCTGGCACGTTCTCCGGCACTTGCGCCGGCATCCGTTGCTCGCGGTCTTGAATATTTTGAGCGTCGCGCTCGGGGTCGCGGTTTATCTCGCGACCCAAATCGCCAATCAGAGTGCGAATCGCGCTTTTTCCGCCACGGTCGACATGGTGGCCGGCAAAGCCGAGCTGCAAATCACGGCGCCGGCGGGGAATCTTTCCGAATCGGTTTTCCCGGCGGTCACAGCCGTGTCCGGTGTTTCCGCCGCAACGCCGCTCGTGCACGGTTTGGTGACGTTGCCAGATTTCCCGGGAGAATATCTGGAAATCCTCGGCATCGATACTTTTACGAACGCGCCGTTCCGAACTTTCGATCCGGTCGATTTCGACGCGGGAGCATTTGATCTCCAGCGATGGCTGGGCGGGCCGGGCGCCATCGCCGTAACCGAAGAATTCCGGGCAAAGCACAATTTAAAACGCGGCGATAAGATCCGCGCGCGAGTGAACGTGGTCGATCATGACCTAGAGGTGGGCTTCATCCTGCGGAGCGAAGGGGTTTTCGATCCGCAATTTGCCGCGATGGATATTGGATGGGCGCAGGAATTATTTGGCCGTCGTGGAACATTGAGCGCGATTCAATTGCGCCTGGCGAATCCGCGCGAGCGCGAAAAAGTGATCTCAGATCTTCGCCAAATCATGCCAAAGGATGCGGCGGTGGCGGCTCCCGCCCAACGGACCGAAGAGGTGGACAAAATGCTGGGCGGCTTCGAATTGAATCTCTCCGCGATGAGCCTGCTCTCGCTCGTGGTGGGGATGTTTCTGATTTACAACACCGTCTCCGCCTCGGTTGTCCGCCGTCGCCGCGAAATCGGAATTTTGCGCTCGTTAGGCGTAAGCCGCCGCGAAGTGCGGGCGTTGTTTCTGGGAGAGGCGATTGTTCTCGGTGCGATCGGCGCGTTTCTCGGACTGGCGGGAGGGCTGCTTCTTGCGCGGTTCCTGGTTGGCACCGTCGCCGAGACGATCTCATCGCTTTACGTGCTCGTGAATGTGAGGGAGGCCGCGTTGGATCCGCGGACTTTTGTGACTGCGTGGACCGTGGGTCTCGCGTCCGTGATTGCTTCCGCGTGGCTCCCGGCGCACGCCGCCGCGCAGATGGAACCGGTTCGGGCCCTGCATGGCGGCATGATCCCGGAGAAATCAATGAGGCTATCCCCCGCGTGGTGGTGGAGCGGGTCTTTCTCGATTTTCAGCGCGGCCGCTTTTTCATTTCTCGCCCTTTCAACCGGTCCGCCCTGGCTCGGGTTTGTCGCGGCGTTCTGTGTCCTCGCCGGGTTTTCTTTTCTCGTGCCGTGGTCGATCACCCATTTCAGCACGGGCGCGGTCAGAATCCTTCGGGCCCTGCGCCGTCGCCGGGGAAAAGCTGCGGTCGAAGCGGAACTGGGCGCGGCCAATCTCTCCCGTGCCCTTCTCCGGAACGCGATCACCATCGCCGCGCTGGCGGCGGCGGTGGCGATGACCGTCGGAGTGAGCGTGATGGTGTTCTCGTTCCGCAAGACGGTGGAGACATGGATGAACGATACCTTGATCGCAGACCTCTTCATCGCCCCGGCTTCGAACGAAGTCGTTGGATCGTCCTCGTTCACCCCGCCGGCGGCCGTGCAATTCCTTGCCAATCATCCAGCGGTAGAAACGATCGATACCTTTCGCGAAATGGAGTTGCCGATGGGTAAAGAAACCGTCGCCGTCGCGGTGGTGCGGGGCAGTGAGCGGCGGCACTTCCAATTCCTGCGCGGCAACGGCCCTGAGATTCTGCGCCGATTTCAAGCCGAGCCGTGCGTCTTGGTCTCGGAAAGCTTTGTGCGGCGCCATCGCCTGCGCGAGGGCGAGGGGATCGATCTGACCACGCCCGAGGGCGTGCGCAAGTTCCCCATCGCCGGGATTTTTTATGATTACACGCGGGACCAGGGAGTCGTCTATCTGAGCCAGCGGAACTTCATGCAATTCTGGCATGACGATCGCGTGAACAGCGTGGCTGTTTACCTGAAAGAGAATGGTTCCGTGGAAGCATTGACGGCAGCTTTCCGCCAGCAGTTCAGCCGCGAGGGCCAGTTCGTGATCTACTCGAACCGGTCGTTGCGCACGCGCGTCTTCGAAATCTTCGACCAGACTTTTGCAGTGACGTATGTCTTGCGGACGATCGCGATCATCGTCGCGATCACGGGAATTTTTCTGTCGCTGACGATTCTGATTGCGGAGCGTTCCCGCGAGCTAGCGATCGTGCGAGCGGTCGGCGGAAGCGCAGCGCAGATCCGGAAACTCTTGCTTTGGGAAACCGCGATGCTCGGAGTGCTGGCCGCGGCGATCGGAGTGGTGTCCGGCTTTTGTCTCTCGCTTGTGCTCACGGGGGTAATCAATCGCGCGTTCTTTGGGTGGACCATCCAGCTCGCGATTCCGTGGAGTTCCCTGGCGGCGACGCCTTTTTGGATTTTCGCGGCGGCAGTAGCCGCCGGCATCGTGCCGGCCTGGCGCGCGGGACGGCTCGTCCTGGCCGAGAGTTTGCGGAGCGAATGAAACGGGCGCGCGCTTACCTGATTGTATTGCTCGCGCTCGGCACGCTCGGGGCCGATTGGAAAACGGCGGAGCCAGGCTGGCGATACGAGTTCCCGCGAGATCATCACTCCCACCCGGACTTCAAGACGGAATGGTGGTACTTCACGGGCAATCTTTTCGACGACGAAGGTCTCCGCTTCGGCTTCGAACTGACGTTCTTCCGGCAGGGGATCACGCCTCTCTCCCGGCGGGATCCGAACGCTTCGCGCTTCTTGGTTGGCGACTTGAAGTTCGCCCATTTCGCACTCACCGACGTCTCAAGACGTCGTTTTCGTTTCGAACAAAAAACGAGCCGGGGAACCTTCGGTGAGGCCGGTTTTGACGACGGCAAGCGTCTAGCCTGGATCGACAACTGGTCTCTGACCTCAGACGGCGATGAGGTTTTCGATCTCGTGGCCGCGAGTCAGGAAGGCACGATTCATCTTCATTTGCGCGCCGCCAGGCCGCTAGTCGTCCATGGGGAAAACGGCGTGAGCGTCAAAGCGAGCGCGACTGGGCACGCCTCGCATTATTATTCAATTCCGCGCCTGTCGACGACCGGCGAATTTGTCGCGGACGGAAAATCGCGCCCGCTTCGCGGTGAAAGCTGGTTCGATCACGAGTGGGCGACCGGCCAGCTCGCCGAGGATCAGGCGGGGTGGCACTGGATCTGTCTGCAATGGGAAGACGGGACGGAGCTAATGCTCTACCAGATGCGGCTCGCGAACGGCCAACCGGATTCGAGTTCCAGCGGCACCTGGATCGCAGCGGATGGCGTGGCGACTCACCTGCGCAGCGCGGATTTTCGGATGACGCCGACCGCATTTTGGAAAAGCAAGGCAACCGGCGCGCAATATCCAATCGGCTGGCGGGTGACGCTTCCCGGGCGGCAGATGGAGTTTATGGTCAGCGCGGCGGTGGAGGATCAAGAGCTGGCGCTTGGGCTGATCACTTATTGGGAAGGGGCCATCGATGGGAGCGGGACCCGGGACGGCAAAGCGATCAAGGGTCGCGGCTATCTGGAGTTAACCGGATATGCCGGTCCGCTCCGCGAATTAAGCCGGTAGGCGAATTTACGCCTGGGTATGCCGGGCGTAATGAACTTCCGCGCCCTTCGGCAGGAGACGTTTACGGCCGCGCTGGCGGCGTCGCGCGAGGCAAGCCCGCCCAGCCTTCGTGCTCATGCGGGCGCGAAAACCGTGCTGATTCTTTCGGGTGCGCTTGGAGCGCTGTAAGGTGCGTTTCATACCGTTACGGACTGAAGAGCGGCTACCTTACGAGGCCCTGCTCCGCTGTCAATCGCCTCCTGCTCATGATCTTGATCCTGCTCTTGATCTATTGGGTCGGCGAAATTGAGGGATCAGGAGTAGGATCAGGATCATGAGCAGGAGGCACTGCATATCCGCATTGCCACAGCCTTCTCTTTATGGAATAACGAGAGCCCCATGAGCGAAGTCGCCATCGAGCCCGCCATTTTTGAGGACCTGGACGAATTGTCCAATCTTCTCGGCGAGCTTTTCAGCGAGGAAAAAGACTTCCGCCCAAATAAGCAAAAACAGCTCCAGGGTCTGCGGCTAATCTTCGAGGACCCGAGCCGCGGCCGCGTCTTCGTCCTCCGGCGGGATCGAACGATCGTCGCCATGATCAACCTGCTTTTCACCATCAGCACCGCGGAGGGCGGGTTCGTCCTCCTCCTGGAAGATTTGGTGGTCCACGACTCGTTTCGCGGTCACGGTTACGGCTCCCAGTTGCTCGAGTATGCGATCAACTTCGCGAAGCAAAAAAAATTCCTCCGTATCACCTTACTGACGGACCGTCCGGAACTGCGCTCACAGAATTTCTTCAAGCGTCACGGCTTCTATGAATCCCCCATGTTGCCGATGCGATTGCTTATTTCCTCGGACGCGCCTGCCGGGGTGACGTTGTAAAAAAGGCGCACTTCGCGTCTTTTCGGCTGTAGCTTGGCAGGTTATGCAAGGCACAATCCGGCTGTTCAAGTTCAGCGGCATCCAGGTCTATCTTCACTTTTCCTGGTTCATTGTGGCGGCGTATCAGCTCACCCAGCGCTTGCACAGCTACCACTCGCCGATCTTTGCGGTCTACGAATACCTCGCGCTCTTTGCCATCGTGCTTCTGCACGAATTCGGCCATTCCCTGGCCTGCCGGCAAGTGGGTGGTTCGGCCGATCACATCATCCTGTGGCCGCTGGGCGGTATCGCGTTCGTCAACCCGCCGCGCCGTCCGGGCGCCGTGCTCTGGAGCATCGCGGCCGGACCGCTGGTGAACGTTCTGCTGGTCCCCGTGCTGGCGTTGCTCTTGTTTTTCGCCGGACAGGCGGGTCTGGCTGACAGCGCTCCAGACACGTACCACCTCGTCGAGATGATCTGGAGCATCAATCTGCTCCTCCTCATTTTTAATATGCTGCCCGTTTACCCGCTCGACGGAGGGCAGATTCTGCAGGCGTTGCTCTGGTTTCCGCTGGGAGAAATCCGCAGCTTACAAATCGCCAGCGTGACCGGATTAATCGGGGGCGCCTGTCTGGCGGTCTACGCGCTCACGTCGTGGTCTTTTTGGCTCGGCATCATGGCTTTCTTCCTCCTCAGCCGCGCCATCGCTGGTTGGCAATACGCCAAGGTCATGGTGGCTGAGAAAAAAGCGGCGGAGACGCCGCCGATCACGCCGCCGCTCTGATCCTCGCGTCAGCTACTGCTTCGCCTTGGGATCACTCATCCAAGCCGCCATCTCGCTGGCCAAATGTGGTTTGAGCTCCGCGCGGAAGCCAACTTCATCAATCGCCTTCTCGACCGCCTTGGCCGAAGCCGGAGGAAGATCGGACTTCGCGTAGCGCTCCAGCTCCGAGATACGCGTGGTGTCAGAGAAGAAGGTGAACAGCCCGGGCGCGTAACTGTTGACCGCGAGCGCATCGGTCTTCGCGAGAAGTTGTTTCATGTGGGCTTTTGCGAATTCCCAGGCCACCTCCGGATGCTCGCTTTGTCGCGCCACCTTGGCCACGAGGTAAATCGCGCGGCTCGTCGGCAATTCGTCCCCGAGCGCAATCTCCAGAGTGCGCGCGGCCAGTTTCGGATCGATCGTAGAGGCCAGCGCGTCGTAGTAATTCTGCTTCTCCTCAATGCTCGTCGTCTTCATCCCGAGCTCATGCAGTTTGTCCCAGGTTGCTTCATCCGCGTAACGTCCGACGACCGCTAGAACGTGAGTTCGCAGGTCCGGCGCGAGCGATCTAGGATCGGCTAGGTATTTTTGATAGCGCTCGCGACAACCGGCCACGATTTCTTCATCGTGGAGATCGCCCAGGGCCTTGATCAGACTGCCGCGCAACAGAGCGATCTTGGTGGGCTCGCCCTTTTTCGGCTCCCAACCGACCTGCTCAAAACTGGGTCGCAGGGTCGAGCGTGCATACTTTTGGAACTGGTCGCGCTGCGGCTCATCGGCCAGCAATCGATTAATGAAATCGAACACGTGGATGATCTGCTCGCGCTCCGCCAGTTCATCCTTCGTTGGCAATTTTTCGATCAGATCGAGATAAAGGGAGAACGGTGCGCGGTTCGCTTGCACCAGGGCCCACGCATCCGTCATGAGATTGACCCGGTCGGTTGAGGTAAGCTTGGGCAAGTCCGCCAGGAGCAATTTCCAGGACGTCTCGTCATATTGGACGCGATAATTGCCAGCGCCCGCCACATTCAATTTCACCGCCCGTCCGGGCGGAACGGCTGGGAGATCGACCGTCTTGGAGGTCATGAGCAAACTCACCGGAGCAGCTTCCCCCGCGACCGAATAGGTGAGGGGAATCTTCCACTCGAGCGCCGGCGCGTTTGGGAAGTGCACCGTGAAGCGCTCCTGCGTAAGAGTGATCTTTCCGCTCGCATCACGCATCACTTTAACGACCGGGAAACCCGGTTGTTCGGTCCAAGCCGCGGCGATTTCCCCGACTGGGTTGCCCGACGCTTTGGAGAGCGAATTCCAAAGATCAGCCGTGGTCGTATTGGAGAGTTTATGGGCCGTCATGTATTTGCGAATACCGTCGCGGAAAACGCCTTCGCCCAGAAAACTCTCGAGCATCGTCAGGAAGGCCAGGCCTTTCCGGTAGGTGATATCGTCGAAAGCGCTGCTCGCCTCCGCTTCGGTAGCGATGGGTTGCTGGATCGGATGCGTCGTCGAGCGTGCATCGCCCTCCATCGCGCTTTCCTTGCCGATCCCATGACGGCGGGTGGGATCGCGCGGCACATTCTTGCTCTGCCAGACTTCCCAGTCCGGATTGAATTTCGCGGTGCACTTCGTCCCCATCCAGGAGGCGAATCCTTCGTTGAGCCAAAGGTTATCCCACCAGCCCATCGTGACGAGGTCGCCAAACCACATGTGGGCAGTTTCGTGGGCAATGACTTCGTAAATGCCCTGCTTGGTTTCTGCGGAGGAGTTCCCGGGATCAAACAGGAGTCTCGACTCGTAGTAAGTGATCCCGCCCCAGTTCTCCATCGCCCCGCCAAAGCCTCCCGGGACTGCGATGTGGTCGATCTTCGGCAGCGGGTACGGCTCGCCGAAGTACTCATTGAAATAAGTGAGAATTTGCTGGGAACTGTCGAGCGCGTAACGACCCATCGCCGCTTTGCCCCTGGTCGTGATCACGCCGTGCTCCACATTTCTTAGCGTCGCGGAAAGCCTCTCCAGTTCGCCGGCGCAGAAGACGTTGAGATAACTCGACATCGGCGGCGTGGTCGCGAACCGAACTTCTTTGCCGCCCGCGACCTTTGTCTCTTTCTCCACCGGCATGTTTGAGACGGCGGTAAAATTTTCGGGAACGACCGCGGTCAATTGGAAGCGGGCCCGGAAGCTCGGCTCATCCCAGCATGGAAAAAACCGGCGCGCGTCCGTCGCTTCGAACTGGCTGCCGAGCATGATCTTCCTGGCGCCGGTGCCCTGTTCTTGATACGGCGCGTAGTAGAGTCCCTGACCCCGCTGATTGATCTTGCCGGTGAACTTGAGCGCGAGGCTATGATGACCCGCCGGCAACTCGCTCGCGAGGGTAACTCTCAACGTCTCCTCTTTTGGATCGAGTTTGATGGCAGACTGAGGGATTGCCTTTCCATCGAGCGACGCACTCGTGATCTGGAGCTCGAGCGCGTTCAGGACCAATTCGCGAACAGGCTTCCGGACTTTCAGCTTGATGGTTTCCGATCCGGCAAAAGTGAATTTTCCGAGGTCGGGTGCAATTCGGATGGCGTACTCAATCGGCACGACCTCCTTGGGTAGCTTTCCGGGTGCGGTGTCGAAATCGAATGGCTTTTCCGCGGTCAAGGTCGTGAGAGAGACGAGGAAGGTGGCGGCGCAGAGAAGAAAACGCGGAAGCGACATGCGTTCACTAAACACCGCGCACAGGGTTGCCTCAAGGCAGGCGGTTTGGAAAACGCCCCTCTTTGTTACTGCACGACGAGAACGAGGAGTAGCTGCCCGTCGCCCACCTGGGGGCCTTTTATCACCAGTGGTTTCTTACCCAGCTTGGCCTCGGTTTCGAGCAAGACACTCTTCTCCTGAAACAACTTCAGGTTGAGGAGATAACCGGCTTCGGTCTCGCCTTTGGAATCGACGTGAAGAGAAAGGTACTTGCTCGCCGCCAGCCAATCCTCCGAGCCGGTTACGAGTGTCTTCCGTGACTGGCCGATGACCTTGAATTGGTTGTAGCCGAACCAAGCCTTGAGCGTGCCTTCGAGTTGATTCAGCTCCGGCGGGATTTCATCCGGCTGCGCCACGTTGTTGGCTATGACCAGGCCGCTCCATACTATCTGGGACGCCCCAGCCGATGCCGCGTCTCCCAGCATAAGCGCCAGACTCAGGCCAAGCAGAAGGTAGAAACGGCGGTGCATCGCAGTTACTTCGTGGCGTATTCGGAGGGAAGGGATTGCAGCCCTTCGGTCCAAAGAACGGTCACCTTGTCGTCCTTCGATTCAAACATCGAGATCGTCGCGTCCGGGCCTAACGCGGGATCGACCCGCGCGTTCAGGATCTGGGTGAGATACTGCGATTGATCGGTTGGACTCTTCTCCCGCAGGACGAAGAGTGTGCAGACGCAAAAAATCGCGAGAGAGGTGACGCCCACCCAAACCAGCCGGCCGATTGGCCAGAAGGCGGGTTTCGCACCGGCTCTCGTCCGGGAGGTTTGCAGCGCGCGCGTCCGCTGCGATCCGCTCACGCAGTTGATGGTGGAAAAATTCTTCGTTGCCCATCGCGCGGTGCGGGAGCTGTTCTTTCAGGAATGCGCCGAGCTTATGGGCGTCCCGTTTCTCCGCTTCCGCGGCCGCTTTATCCGGGAGGGACGCTTCAAACTCAGCGAGCTCATCTCCACTCAGCTCGCCGTCGAGCCACGCCGTCCACTTTTCCTCAAACGTTTTCATAAACATCTCTCAACAGATTCTGCAGCTTCTTGCGGGCATAGAAAAGCCGGGACATCACTGTGCCGATCGAGCACTCGAGGGCCTCGGCGATCTCGTGGTACTGCATGTCTTCGGTTTCCTTCATCAAAATGACAGCGCGATGTTCTGGCGAAAGTTGCGCGATGGCTTCGTCGATCCTCGCCCGGATCTCGCGTTGCTCCATGCGCTGGTGGGGCAATGCGTCCGCCTTGGGCACCGTCCGCGACGCCGGATCGATGTCCTTCAGCTGGATGGCGTCATCGAACTCCGCGCCCGAACCTTTTACGTGTTTCTTGCGCAGCCAGTCAATAGTGACGTTCGTGACGATGCGATAGATCCAGGTGTAAAACGACGATTGCCCGCGGAAACGTCCGATTGATTTCCAGGCCTTCAGGAAGCTGTCCTGGGCGAGGTCCCAGGCGTCCTGCTCGTTATGTACCATGTTGTAGATCATGCCAAAAACTCGGGTGCGATAGCGGCCGACCAGTTGGTCGAATGCTTCGGAATCGCCGGCCTGGCATTGTTTTACCAAGTCGAGTTCCGAGACATCGGCCTGAGCCGGAGTCGCTTCCGTATGCATAGTTGGACGGGAGAGGCGGCTATTTCATTCAAAGCCGCTCACAGGCTGCCGAAGCGACGGAGCCACTCGCCCCGGGTACTGTCCCATGAGGGTGATGATTCCGTCCCGCACCTCGAAGAGGCGCTGCTGGAGAACCGTGTGCTGGGCCGGGGTGACCGACCCCTCAGCGAGGAGCTGTGCGCCCGCTTCCATCGACACGGTGATCGCTTTCAAGGCGCGCTTGAGATAGGCGATCGTCATTCCGATTTCATCGACGTCGTCATCACTCAGCGCGGCGGCTAGTTTGGCACTCGCGAGGGCGGAATGGGTGGCCAGTTTCACCGCGGCCGGCTCGTTCTGGAGCGCCGTCTGATCGTCGAAGAGTTGATCAATCCAGACGGTTAAGGCGAAGGCCGCGCGATATAATGCATGGTCCTCAAAGCCATCCGCCGCCGGGGCGCTATTTTCTGTGACCGACGCTTCGTTCTCTTCCGAACTTGCTTCTTCCGCGAGCAACGCATCCACTTCGTCGCTCCAGGTGTCGTTGTTGAGCAGCTGCGTCCAGCCCATCTCGCGCGCGATGATCTGGTCGCGCTGAGGGTCATCGAGGTACTTCTCGAGCAGCTCCATGTACTTCTCCGTCTTATGATCCTGCTGCTGGAGAAAACGTTCCCATTCGTATTCGTCCCAGACTCGATCGGGCTCATGCTCGTACCCGGACATGCTTTGATCTAGGCCAGCTTCGTTGCCCACGCAAAAATTTTTGCGGAGCAAATTGGCCTGCTGGAGCTGGCGCGTGGACGTGAAATGAACTCCGGAGGGCGGTTCTGGGGTTGCTCCAATTTCCAAGATGCCGCGGCCCGGAGCATCTAACTCACGGACCGCGGGCGCCGCTCCTCCGTTACCCCAGTGGCGGCGGCGCCCAAATGATCTTGGGTCTGGCGTTAATAGCCGCCCATTGGGAGAGTATAACTGTAACGACCCGAATAACCGATCATGCTGCCTTCGCCTGCGGTATCCTGCATCCTTCGGATGTTATCAAAGTTCCAGTGAGTTACGTTTCCCGCTGGAGCCAAGCTCTCCTCCACCCAGCGTCCTCCCCGATTGCTCCCGAGTTCGCCGCTCACCCAAAGATAGCGCTTGCCGTCGATTACCCTGAATTTCGCCCCGTCCACCTGTGCCACAGCCTGCTCGGGCGCGATCTGTCCGGTGATATTCGCGCCTTGTCCTACAGCTATCCTCATGGCCACGCCGCCAGCAGTGAATTTTTCGCCTTCGACGTCGGCCGCTATCACCTTCTTTTTCCCCGCGGACACGACGAGTAGATACTGATTATTCTTCACCGCTCGGCTCTTGGTATTGAACTGAACGACGTAGTTGCCGGGGTTGAGGTTTTGGGTCGCGAACGTGGAATTCGCAGTCATCGGTCCCTGGAACGCGACTTTTCCGCTCGCGTCAAAAACCGTCACGTTCATCGAAGGGATGCCCCCGTGCGCCGTGATGGCCAGACCGAGAAGAAGGGCCAAAGCGGGGAGCATGAATGGTAATTTATTTAGCAGATGTTTTGTCATAATTTTCTCCATTGGTTGATTTAGGTTTGCTGTCTTTTCAAGAAAGGCTCGCTCTGGGTTGCCAGGGAATCCGATCGGTTCATGCGACAAACTCTCCTCTCTGCGGGACCGCGCCATATCCACTTGGTGAGAAGGGTGCGGTCCAGTTGCCTGGAGTGTGCCTGGGCTGGCCTGCTGCTCTTGAGACCGCTCCCTTTAGATGGGACAATGATTCCGAGCCGAGCAGTCTCGACTCGCATTGTCATGAAAAAGCCTGAGCCAAATGGACGGCGACGGCGATCTATCATCGCCTTCGAAATGGTGCGGCTGGATCGCGCCGCGGCGGAGCCGCTCCATCATCAGCTTTACCGGCAGATTCGCGATGAGCTGAGGTCGGGAAACTTTAACCGCAGCTCGTCGCGGTTGCCTTCTTCACGAGCTTTGGCCGCCGACCTCGGCATTTCGAGGGTCACCGTCAGTCTGGCTTTTTCGGAGCTTCAGGCGGAAGGCTATCTCGTCGCGAAGCCTGGTTCGGGCACGTTCGTCGCCGACCCGCTGCCCGACGCATTCCTGAGTGCGGACCAAGGGAAACTGTCAGCGCAGATGGCGCAGGAGACGCGCCTCTCCGATCGGGTGAACAGGATTCCAGATCGGCGGGTGGGAGAGCAATTTGATCTGGGCCCAACCAACGCCGCCCCCGGAGTTTTGCTGCAGTCGGGCATTCCAGCAGTCGACGAATTTCCCATCGCGGTTTGGGAACGCCTTCGCGCCCAAATGTTGGCGAAGAAGGGAGCAAATCTGTTGCGCTACGGTTCCAATCGCGGCGACGCCGATCTGCGTGAAACGGTCGCGGCCTACTTGTGTGATTTCCGCGGTGCGCATTGTCACCCTGACCAGATCCTCATCGTGGCGGGGATGCAGCAGGCCATGCTGATCAGCGCGATGGCTGTGCTAGACCCCGGTGACGGGGCCTGGATTGAGGATCCCGGTTTTCATCAGGCGCACAAGGTGTTCGCTCTGGCGGGAGCGACGATTGTGCCGCGTCCGGTTGATGCAGAGGGAATCGTCCTCTACGGAGCGCCGAGCCGCCCCCGGCCCAAGCTTATTTACGTCACCCCGTCCCATCAATTTCCGCTCGGCGTCACGATGAGCCTGAAACGGAGGAAGGCTTTGCTGGAGTTCGCGCAAACCCGCGGCGCTTACATTCTGGAGGATGATTACAACGCCGAATTTCGCTTCAGCGGCCCGCCGCTTCCGTGTCTCCAAGGACTCGATCGAAGCGGCCGCGTGATCTACGCGGGCACCATGAGCAAGATTCTCTATCCCTCTTTGCGGCTTGGATATCTTCTTGTCCCGGCTCCCCTGGTGGACGCGGTCGCCAAGCTCCGCACCACCATTGATCAACATTCCCCGACCATCGACCAAGCCACCCTGGCTCGTTTCATCAGCGAAGGCTTTTACCTCAGCCACGTGCGCAGGATGCGGAAGATTTATTCCGAACGGCGCAAGATCTTCATCGAGAAATTCAACAAGTTACTGGCCGATCGCTTCACCCTCGACATTGCCGACGCCGGCTTGCACGCCCTGGCCTGGTTCCGTTCGGAAAAGGACGTTCCGCTGATCGAGCGTGCCGCGTCCAAACTGGGGGTGAAGATAAGTTTCCTCTCATTCTTCTGCATCGACGCAAAACTTCCGCCAGCTTTGGTGCTCGGGTTCGCCGCCTGGTCGTCGGCCCAAATTCATGACGGGCTGGCCAGGCTGGCACGGGCGCTGGAAGGACAACCGGTCCCGGGGAAGCGCGGAGCGGCCTCTCGCAACGGGAATCCGCCGAGATCGCGCTAGGTCGCGCTCGCCGGGATCGCTTCCATCGTGCGTTTCGTTTGGAGACGGAGTTGGCCGCAGGCGGCGTCGATGTCGTGGCCTTTTTCGCGGCGCAAGGTGGCCACGGTGCCGTGTTCGCGGAGGATGGACAGGAACCGCTCCTGTCGCTGGCGCGATGGGCGCGACCATTCCAGCCCTTCCACGTTGTTGTAGGGAATCAGGTTCACTTTGGCGCCCAACCGCCGGGCGTGCCCCGCCAGCAAGTGGGCTTGCTCCTCGGCGTCGTTGATTTCCGCGATCAGGATGTATTCGAAGTAGATGCGCTGTTTCTTGCGGCCCGCATAGTAATCGCAGGCGCTTAGCAAAGTCGTTAGGTCGTACTTGCGATTTACCGGCATGATCTTGTTGCGCACTTCGTCGGTCGCGCCATGGAGCGAGATAGCGAGCCGGCTTTGCAACGGTTCGTCGGCGAGTTTTCTGATTTGCGGTGCGAGTCCGCTCGTCGAAACCGTGATATGGCGCGCGCCGATTTCCATGCCCCAGGGCGCGTTGATGATTCGGATCGCGCGGATGACCTTATCGAAGTTGGCCAGGGGTTCGCCCATGCCCATGAAGACGACATTATCGATCTTCTCGCCGCTGGCCTTCTCCACCGCGAGCAGTTGCTGCACGATCTCGCTGGTCTCGAGGTTGCGAGAGAATCCATCGAGCCCGCTCGCGCAAAATTTGCAGCCATAGGCGCAGCCAACCTGAGTCGAGACGCAGATGGTGCGGCGATCCGAGGTCTCGCCGTAGAGCGAGGGCGAGGCCGGAATCAGGACAGACTCGATAAGATTGCCGTCCGCCAACCGGAACAAGAATTTGCGGGTGGTGTCCTTCGAGCCGAGAACGCGAACTGTTTCGAGCTGGCGAAAGTCGAACGCCTCGGCTAGCTGATTCCTTAGCTCCTGGGGAAGATCGCTCATGGCTTCGAACGACGTCACCCGCTTTTCGTAGATCCAATCGACGAGCTGTTTTGCGCGGTAAGGCCGCTCGTTCCGCGTGGCCAGGTCGGCCGCGATCTCTTCCAGAAGGAGAGATTGAATCGCTGGTTTGCCGGGCGCCTGCATCGCTAACTTTACGCCACGTCCAAGGTTCCTCAAAGCGCCGAGGGAAGCTCACACAAAGGCCACAAAGATCACAACGGAAAAGAATCCTTCTTTCCTTTGTGTCCGTTGTGGCCTTTGTGTGAGGTTCCTGGAATGGCCATCGCTTCGCGCAACACAAATGGCACGTCGCTCACGCTGGGCTGGGAAGCAGCCAAGGCAAACGCGGTCCCTGCCTTCCTCCTTCAGGGCGCGATGTTCGCGGTCCTCGTCGCGTATTATTGGAGCCCCGCCTGCGCCGATTTTCTCAATCGCCTCGCGCACTACAAAGAACAGTATGGCCTCATCTTCGTTGTCCTCGCCGCGATTCTCGCCGGGGCGATTGTGCCCGAGTTGTTCGTAATCGTTTTTTTCCAGGGAGGCCGCGCCCGCGGGGAGAATCTCCGCAACCTTGCCTTTACCGTTCCGACGTGGGGGATCGACGGAATCCTCGTCGATCTGATGTATCGGATGAACGCGGTCTGGTTTGGCGATGTGGTGACAATCCCTGTGGTCACGGCAAAAATCCTCGTCGACCAGCTCGGCTACAATCCCTTTCTGGCCGCCCCGCTCGAGGTGCTGGTTTACGAGTGGAAAAACGAAGGCTTCTCGTGGAAATCCGTCCGCCGCGCCCTGACCTTGGATCATTACCGCGACAAAATCGTCCCGACCTTGCTCGCCACCTGGGCGGTTTGGGCGCCGCTCATGGCGATCATCTATTCCCTGCCCTTTGCCTTGCAGTTCCCGCTCTTCAGCATCGCGCTCACTTTCTGGGTGCTGCTCCTCACCTACATGACGAATCGATTCGCGGGGAAATTTGAGGCGGACGCACCGCCCGCTCTGTCAGTGGCGACCAAAGATTGAACCGCGATTACGCGGATTTTACGGGTCAGATTCTGGTAGCCGAGCCATCCCCGAAAGCATTCCGGTCAAATTTCTCGGCTACGTCCTATGGACGAAAACCAGGAAACTGTCATCGTGAGCGCCGAAGATGAGATCGCACGAAATTTTTCAACGGATGTCGCCCACGCTCGCCGCGCAGATTTTCACTTTCATGCACGCGGAACAAAAGCCCGTCTACAAAGCGGCGATCCAGGGTCTGGCGAACCAGCGGAATCTCCGCGGCGTGTTCATCGAGCGGAAACCGCCGGCCGAGCGCTTTCCCTGGATGCAAACCGCGCTCGGCCGCCAGGTAAGCGATTCGCTCGCAAGCCACCTTCTCCAGGCCTGGTTGCTCGGGGCGA
This sequence comes from uncultured Verrucomicrobiae bacterium, assembly GCA_963850015.1. Classification (GTDB taxonomy): domain Bacteria; phylum Verrucomicrobiota; class Verrucomicrobiia; order Chthoniobacterales; family UBA10450; genus AV80. Next base: position 1,663,940 of record CAWKJF010000002.1, on the reverse strand, counting down.
ACAAACAAATGCTGTGCGATTTTCTTGCCGCGATGGAGATCAAACACGAAGACGACGGAACGGTGGAAGAACTTCCACCCGCGCCGCCGAAGGAAAAAATTGCCGCCGCGGTTTCGCAACTTCTCGATAAATATCCCGCGGAAACGGTAGCTGTTTATTTGCACGCCTTTCGCGATATGGATAGCGCGGTGCAATGGCCTGCCCTCGATGAAATTCTGGCGGAAGAGCCTCGGCTGAAGTTGGAGGCTCTCCAGAAAAATTGAACCCCGAACGCTTACGGAGATGACACGGATTTCTGAACTATTATCCGTTTGATCCGCGTCACCCGCGGTCAAGATTCTGCGAAATGGAGCAGCGCTTCATGGACGCCGGCGCCGCATGTTTTCGTCGCGACGTACCCGCGCGCCGAGCTGACGGCGTCTTTCACTTCCTGGATCGCGTTTGCCGGACAAGCCGGATACTGCGCAAAATGGCCGTCGAGCATCGAGATATCGTTATGGTGATCGCCCGCGGCGAAAATCTCTTCGCGCGGAATCTCGAGCAAACGCGATAACTCTGCGAGGGCCGCGCCCTTGTGGTAATCGGCGTGACAGAAGCGCAGGTAAACGGTGTTTCGCTGGTAATGAAATTTCGGTTGGTTGCGCCGAGCCTGATCGATGAATTTTGTCACGCGCTCCAACTCTTCTTCACTGTCGGCGACCAGACCTTCGAGTCCCGCGCTGTGATAGAGCAGGCGCGCCCTGGTCTTTTGGTTCACAAAATCGACAACCTCCGCCAGGACGGATTTTGCCGAATGAAAAAGCTCGGCGTGATCGCGCGCCACCCGCTCGTTCCAGTCTCCGTACGGCTCCCATCTTCTGCCGTTGGTGGAGGGCCGGAAGATGTCGCGCTCGCTGGTCAGGATGAAATCGGGATGGACCGGAAATTCAAAATCCGCCAGGCCCGATTCGAGCAAATCGACGGACCGGCCGGTGTTGATCGCCCAGATGACCCCATTCCCCTGCAGCTTTTCGATGTATTCCATGCATCCGCGATCGAGCACCGGATCGCTGCCATGCGCGACCAGGGTGCCGTCGAAATCGGTGCTGAGAAGACGGATTTGCGAGGACATTAGCGCGGTAACTTAGGGTTTGAATTCGCAACCGCAATCCGCCTTCGCCTTCTGTGGGATCAGGAGTAGGATCAAGATCAGGAGCAAGAGAGGAATGAAATCGGCTTACGAATTGGCGATGGAACGCCTTGAGAAAAAGGCGCCAAGCGTTGCGCTCACGGACGAGCAAAAGCAGCAGATCGCGGAGATCGATTCCACTTTCAAAGCTCGCATCGCGGAGAAGGAATTGTTTCTCAAAGACCAGATCGGCAAGGCGCAGAGTGAGGGAAAGGCTGAGGAAGCCGAGACGCTCCAGAAGCAACTCACGATCGACCTCCGGCGTCTTCAGGAAGACGCGGAAGCGAAGAAAGAGAAGTTGCGCGCGTCGTTTTCGAATTAGGGCTGCAACTTCCCCAATCCGCGATTGCCAATGCCCGCAGCGCGCGCCAATGTTAGCGCCCCTTCCAAACTATGTTAGCGCACCAACCCGAGATGAAGATCTTCAGCGGCTCTGCTAATCGCGAGCTGGCTCAACGCATCTGTGACGCTATCGGTGCTCCGCTGGGAGCGGCCACCATCAGCTCGTTTCCGGACGGTGAAACGTACGTGAAGATCGAGGAGAACATCCGCGGCCGGGATGTTTTCATAATCCAGCCGACCTGCCCGCCCACCAACCAGCACCTGATGGAGTTGCTCATCATGGTCGATGCCGCTCGCCGGGCCAGTGCCGATCGCATCACCGCGGTCATTCCGTTTTTTGGCTACGCGCGGCAGGACCGCAAAGATCAGCCTCGTGTGCCGATCACCGCAAAATTGGTGGCAAATCTCCTTTTTGCGGCTGGCGTCAGCCGCGTCCTCACGATGGATCTGCACGCGCAACAGGTGCAGGGATTTTTCGATATCCCAGTGGACCACCTTTATTCCATGCCGGTCCTGCTCAAGTACCTGCGGACGCGCCTAACGCGCAAGACGGTGGTAGTTTCCCCGGACGTGGGGGGGTTGAAAATGGCCTCCGCCTATTCGCAGGCGCTCGGCGCAAATCTGGCGATCGTAGCCAAGCAACGGAAAAGCGCGACGGAGACAAAAGCGCTTTATGTCATCGGCGAAGTGGAAGGCTGCGATGTCCTTCTGGTGGACGATTTGACCGAGACGGCGGGCACCCTTACCTCGGCCGCCACCGTCCTAAAAGCGCACGGTGCGTTGAAGATTTACGCGGGCGTTTCCCACGCCGTCCTGGTCGATATTGCGATTACCCGGTTGCAAAACTCCCAGATCGAGGAATTAATAACCACGAACAGCACGCCCGTGCGCCCGGTGGAGGGATTTAAGACCACTGTGCTTTGCGTCTCCGAGCTTCTCGGGGAAGGCATGAAACGAATCCACAATGACGAATCCGTTTCTTCGCTGTTCAAGATCGACAACAACGGCACCAACTAGAATTCGAACATGGCTAAGCAGGTAAAACTCACGGCGGAGCGGCGGACGGTCACGGGACGTTCCGCAGTGCGTAAACTCAAGGCAGCCGGCTTTGTGCCCGCGATCATTTACGGTTCGAAACAGAAACCCGAAACCGTGCAGGTTACGAAACGGGATATCAACGCTTTGCTGAGTCATGCTGCGGGCGAGAATATTTTGGTGGAACTGGAAATCGCAGGGAAAAGCCGCCTCGCCCTGGTCCAGGAGGTGCAGCACGCGCCGTTGGGGAACGCGATTTTGCACATCGATTTTCACGCGATTTCGATGGACGAGGTGATCCAGGCGGACGTGCCGCTTGAGCCGACCGGGACTGCGAACGGCGTCAAGAACATGGGCGGCCTTCTCGAACACAATCTTCGCTCTCTGGCGATCGAATGTCTGCCCCGCGATCTGCCTGATGTCATCAGAGTGGATGTTTCCGCACTTAACATCGGCGATTCCATTCACGTGCGTGAAATTCCATTGCCGTCTGGAGTGACCACAAGAGTCCAGCCGGATCTCACAGCCTTCTCGGTTCTCGCACCGACGGTGGAGGAAGAGCCGGTGGCCGCCGCAGCTGACGCTGCCGCGGGCCCGGAAGTGATCCGGGAGAAGAAGGAAGACCCGGAAGCGGCCGCTGCGGCGGGCAAGGACAAGGGAGCGCCGAAGGATAAAGAGCAGAAGAAGTAATCCATTTTGGATTTGGGAATTCGGATTTCGGATTGAGCGGATGTGGACGAAAAAGCTCCACAAATTCGCCTAATTGTCGGGTTGGGTAATCCGGGCGCTGAGTACGAGCGCACCCGCCATAACGTGGGATTCAATGTGGTCGATGCTCTGGCCTCCGAGTGGGGTCTTTCCTGGCAACACACAAAGAGCTGGCACGCTCTTTGGGCGAAAGGGGAAAAGGCAATCCTCGTCAAACCAGCCAGCTACATGAATCGGAGTGGGGAGCCGCTCGCCGCGGTCGCCAATTTTTACAAGATCGCGCCCGCGGAAATCCTCGTGGTGCTGGACGACCTGGCGCTGGAGTTGGGGCGGCTGCGCCTGAGGCCGGAAGGGGGCACCGGTGGCCACAACGGCCTTGAATCGATCATTGTGCATCTTGGGACCGAGGCGATTCCACGATTGCGCGTTGGGATCGGCGCGGCGCCGAGCGCCGGCGCGGTCGATTATGTGTTGGGCCGTTTCTTCGAAGAAGAGGTTCCGGTTGTGATTGAAACGATCGGGCGGGCGGGGGAGGCGGTGAAATGCGCGATTGACAAAGGCGTGCTTTCCGCGATGAACCTTTTCAACAAAATTCCAGAATCATGAAGAACCGTTATGAAGCGTTGCTCGTGCTCGATACGCAGGGCCGGGATGACACCGTGAAAGACATCGTCGAGCGTCTCGAGGCCGAGTTTCAAAAAGAAGGCGCCGAGATCGAGCAGGTCCAGAAAATGGACCGTCGCCCGTTTGCCTACGTGGCGGGTAAGCTGGACGCCGGGTTCTACGTGAACTTCGTTTTTCATGCCGATCCGCAGCTCATCACCAAGCTGCGCTCGAAGTTCAAGCTCGATCCGGAAATTTATCGCCAGAGCTATCAGCGCCTTCGTCCGAAAGTCGACCGGCCCGCGAAAAAGTTGGCCGAAGCCAAGTAATTCCGCTACAAGGGCGGCATGGCCAGTTTCAATAAAGTCATCCTGCTCGGAAATCTCACGCGCGACCCCGAGGTCCGCTACACCCCCAAGGGAACCGCCGTCACGGAATTAGGCATGGCCGTGAACCGTGTTTATACCGCCGAGAACGGCGAGAAACGCGAGGAAACCACTTTCGTTGATGTAACGCTGTGGGGCCGGACGGCCGAAATCGCCGGCGAGTATTTGAAGAAAGGGCGTCCCGTTTTCATTGAGGGGCGACTGCAACTCGACACTTGGGACGATAAAACATCGGGACAAAAACGGAGCAAACTGAAGGTGGTGGGTGAAGGCCTTCAACTCATCGGCAGCCGTCCGGGCGGCGGCGGTGGTGGTGGTGGCGGGGATGAGGAAGGTGGTTCCAGCGCGCCGCGTTCCAGCCGGCCTGCGCCGCCCCCAAAAGCAGCCCCCTCGGAACCCGACGACGAGATCCCTTTTTAGCGTCCGCCTTTCCGTGGTAGGGCGAGACTCCGTCGAGCCGCCAGCGTTAGACGGCTTGGCAGAGCGTCGCCCCCCGAACATTCATCGATGACCCCCACCGAAGCTTGCATCGCGTTGAACATGCTTCCGACCATGGGGCCGGTGCGGCTGCGCAAGCTCCTGGAAGTTTTCGAAACTCCCGATCGCGTTCTTTCGGCAAACCGCGATGCCCTGCGCGCCGTCGAGGGAATCGGCAAGGATGTCGCCGATCAGATTTGCCATTGGGAAACCCTCGTCGACCTGCCGGCGGAGCTTGAGCGGATCCGCCAATTCGGAGCGAGCGTTATTACCGCCGAATCGCCGCTCTATCCGCGCCAGCTTCGCGAGATCCATGCGCCACCCATCGTGCTTTACGTTTGGGGTGAACTGACCGAGCGCGATCAACACGCCATCGCTGTCATCGGCTCGCGCCGCACGACCCATTACGGAATGGAATCGGCCAAGAAGCTTTCCTATCAGCTCGCTTACGCCGGTCTCACTGTGATCAGCGGTTTGGCGCGAGGGATAGACACTGCCGCGCATCAGGGCGCCCTCGCGGCGAAAGGCCGGACGATCGCCGTTATCGGCTCCGGTTTGTCGAAGCTCTATCCGCCGGAGAACGCCGCTCTCGCGGAAAAGATCCGCAGCGGGAATGGCGCGATCGTGTCGGAGTTTTCGATGGAGATCGAACCTGATCGCCAAACATTTCCGATGCGCAACCGAATCATCAGCGGCTGGAGCCATGGCCTTTTGGTGGTGGAAGCCGGTCTCAATAGCGGCGCCCTCATCACCGTCACGCAAGCGCTCGAGCAAGGCCGCTCGGTTTACGCGGTGCCGGGTCACATCAACGCCCCGAGCGCGCAGGGATCGAATCGCCTGATCCAGCAAGGAGCCAAGCTCGTCATGGACGCGAACGACCTGCTCGATGACTTGCAGATTCTGCTTCCGGAAACGAAGCCGTCGCCCGAAGCGGCCGTGCGCGCACTGCCGTTGCTGACGGACGAGGAGCGCCGCGTCTACGATGCGATCCGCGCAACGGAAACGTCGATCGACGATATTGCGACGAAATCCGAGTTGCCCAGCGGAACGGTTTCCTCCGTCCTCTTGCACCTCGAACTAAAGCGGTTGGTGAAGCAGTTGCCCGGAAAATATTTCGTGAAGCTGGCGTAGACGACACGAGCCTGTGCTACGATGCAGAGCCGCTATGAAAGCCGTTCGTCTCACAAAACTCTCGTTCGCCGCTTGAGGCGCAGGAGATCGCGATCCCACGCATCGACGCGCACGATGTCCTGATCCGCGTCAAAGCCGCCGGGATTTGCCATTCGGATGCGCATTACCGCGCGGGAATTTCGACGGTGGAGCCCTTGCCGCTCACGCTTGGCCACGAGGTTGCGGGTGTGGTGGAAGAAACCGGCGCGGACGTCCAGGGTTTCGCCGCCGGCGATCGCGTTTGTCTGCATTACCTCGCGACCTGCGGCCTATGCCCTTTCTGCCAGGCTGGCACCGAACAATTTTGCACCGCGGTCCAGATGATCGGCAAAAATCGTGACGGCGGTTATGCAGAATTCATCGTCATCCCCGAGCGCAGCGTCTTTCGTTTGCCGGACGAAATTCCATTCGAACAAGGCGCAATCCTGATGTGTTCGTCCGCCACCTCGCTCCATGCCTTCAACAAAGCTCGGCTGCGTCCCGGTGAAACAGTCGCGATCTTCGGCATCGGTGGTTTGGGTGTCTCGGCGGTTCAGTTGGCCAATCATTTTGGCGCGGCGGAGGTGTTCGCCGTGGACATCAATCCCCGCAAGCTCGAGTTGGCGGAACGTTTCGGGGCGATTCCGGTCAACGCCTCCGCGGGCGACCCCGTCGAGCAGCTTCGAGAATTAACGCGGGGACGCGGCGTGGATGTCGCGCTGGAATTGATCGGTTTGCCGTTCACGATGCGGCAGGCGGTGCAGTCGCTGGCGATTCTGGGTCGGCGCCGCTCTGGTCGGCCTCACCCAGGAGACCTTTGAGGTCGCGCCCTATTCCGAGCTCTTGAACAAGGAGGCGGAAATCATCGGCGTTTCGGATCATTTGGCGAGCGAAATCCCGCTGCTCCTGGATTTAGCGCGGACAGGGAAGCTCGATCTTTCCCACGGCATCATCCGCACGGTTCCGCTCGAGCCGGATGCCGTGAACGGCGTTTTGGATCGTCTGGAAGAATTCGGCGACGATGTGCGCGTGGTGATTACTCCCTAGAAACACAATACGAAATCCGATTTGCCAAGCGAGACGGTCTCTTCTACCCTCCTGCGCCTTGAGCTAAAGCGACTGGTGAAAAAGTTGCCCGGAAATATTTCGTGAGACTGGAGGAGGCGCCTCCCTTAACGCCCCGCTGGTTTTTTCAAGGCGACACGCTTTCCTCACCGCAGAAAATGTCCAAATCGCTCATCATCGCCGAGAAGCCCAGCGTTGCGAACGACCTCGCTCGCGCGCTCGGTGGCTTCAAGAAAGTGGACGACCACTTCGAGAACGAGAATTACATCATCTCGTCCGCGGTCGGTCATCTGGTCGAGCTCTGCCTGCCGAGTGAGCTGGATGTGAAGCGCGGGCAAATGGAGCTTCGCGAACCTGCCGATCATTCCCGACGAGTTCGAGCTGAAGCCGATCGAGAAATCGAAACCGCGCTTCAATCAACTCAAGCGCCTGATTCAACGCAAAGACGTCGCCGACTTGATCAACGCCTGCGACGCCGGCCGCGAAGGCGAACTGATTTTTCGTTACCTGGTCAAGCTGACCGGCAGCAAGAAGCCGATTCGGCGCCTCTGGCTGCAATCGATGACGACGGATTCGATTCGCTCCGCCTTTGATCAATTGCGGACGGACGAAGAGATGATTCCGCTGGCGTGAGGCCGCCGTCTGCCGCTCGGAGAGCGACTGGCTGGTCGGCATCAACGGCACGCGCGCGATGACCGCCTTCAATAACAAGGCGGGCGGTTTCCAACTGACGCCGGTCGGCCGGGTGCAAACGCCCACGCTCGCGATCCTGACGGAGCGCGAAGAAAAAATCCGCGCGTTCAAGTCGCGCACTTATTTCGAAGTGTTCGGCGATTTTGGGGTGAAGGCCGGAGAATATCGGGGCCGCTGGTTCCGCGAAGATTTTGCCAAGAACGGCGATGAAGACGCCCGGGCCGAGCGGATTTGGGAAGCGGAGACGGCGGAGGAAATCAAGACGCGTTGCCTCGGGAAAACCGGCATCGCGACCGAGGAACGCAAGCCGACGACGCAAGCGCCGCCGTTGCTTTACGATCTGACCAGCCTGCAGCGCGACGCGAATGGGCGCGGATTCAGCGCGAAGCGGACGCTGCAAATCGCGCAGCAGCTTTACGAGAAATTCAAGGTCATTACCTATCCCGCGAACGGACTCCCGTTATCTCCCGGAAGATTACATCGCGACGGTGAAGGGGACGCTCGGGAAGATAAAAGACCCGGCGCTGGCCGAGCACGCGCGCAAGGCGGTTCAGATGGTTAAGCCGTCCAAGCGCATTTTTAACAACGCGAAAATCTCCGATCACTTTGCCATCGTGCCGAGCGGTGAAGTTCCGCACGGCCTCGATGAAGTGCAGCAGAAGAATTTACGACATGATCGCGCGGCGCTTCATCGCCGTCTTTTTTCCGGCGGCGCAATTCGAGGTGACGACGCGCATCACGCGGGTCGAGAAAGACGCCTTCCGCACCGACGGCAAGATCATCACCGATCCGGGCTGGCTGGCGGTTTACGGACGAGAAGCAGCGCTGAGCGGACGACGACAGCGGCGCGTCGCTCGTTCCCATTGAGGAGAACGAACCCGCGAAGGTCATCGACATCGAAGTAAAGCAGAACGAGACCAAACCGCCGGCGCGTTTCAACGAAGCGACCCTGCTCTCCGCGATGGAAGGCGCGGGAAAACTCGTCGACGACGAAGAACTGCGCGAGGCGATGAGCGCCAACGGACTCGGAACGCCGGCGACGCGCGCCGCCATCATCGAAGGCCTGATCTATCAGGAATACGTGCGGCGCCAGGGACGCGAATTGATTGCGACGGCGAAAGGGCTGGCGCTGATCACGCTTGCTGCGCGGCATCGGGGTTCCGGCGCTTTGTTCGCCGGAAATGACCGGCGAGTGGGAGCACAAGCTCAAGCAGATCCAGCAGGGCGAGATGCAGCGCAAGGAGTTCATGGCGCAGATCAGGGATTTCACGCGCGAGATCGTCGAGAAAGCCAAGAACTTTGAAGGCGACAGCGTCAGCGGAAACTTCGCGCCGATTGAGGTGAAGTGTCCGAAATGCGGCGGCGGTCCGTTCGACTGAGGATTACCGCACGTTCAAATGTGCGAGCTGCGGACTGATCGTCTGGAAGACGATGGCCGGGCGATTGTTCGAAGCTGGAGAAGTCGAAACGCTGCTCACGGAAGGCAAGGTTGGTCCGCTGGAAGGATTTCGCAGCAAGATGGGACGGCCCTTTACCGCCACGGTCAAACTCGGCGAGGAGTTCAAACCGCAATTTGAATTCGAAAACAACGACGCTGCCGGCGCGGTCGTCATCGATCCGGCGCGGCATGAGGCACTGGGCCTCTGCCCGATCTGCCAAAAAGGCCAGGTCTACGCGCTCGATAACTCCTACGCCTGCGAGCACGCTGTCTCCGCGGAAAAAACCTGCACGTTCCGCGTCGGCAAAGTGATTCTGCAAAGGGAAATTCCGAAAGAACAGGTGCAGAAATTGATCACGACCGGCAAGACCGATTTGCTTCCGAAATTCATTTCGAAGAAAGGCCGCCCTTCTCGGCGCACCTAAAATTGGACAAAGGCAAAGTCGGTTTCGAATTCGCCGAGAAAGCGCCGAAAGCGAAGAAAGCCGCCGGCACGAAAAGCCGCCGTCGCAAAGACAGAAGTGTAGAGGCGCTTGTGCCCAGCACCTGTCGTTTGGTTCAGGCGTTTGACACAAATCGCCTCTACGCCTGCGTTTGCAGGATTAATGAAGAGTCGTCGAGCCGTGAAATAATTTTCCGCGTCGAAAGCATTGACGCCACAACTTATGGTGTGTTACTTACTCCGCCGACACTATGCGTTGTCCCAAGTGCGGCTTTCGTGACGACAAAGTCATCGACTCCCGCCAGTCTCGTGATAGTTCCAGCATCCGCCGCCGCCGCGTTTGTTTACAGTGCGCGTACCGGTTCACCACTTACGAGCAAATCGAGCGCTCCGATCTCCGCGTGATCAAGCGCGACCGCACCCATGAACCGTTCGATCGTCGCAAACTCGTGAACAGCCTGGCCAAAGCGTGCGAGAAACGCTCGATCAGTCTCGTGACGCTGGAAACGGCGGTGGACGAAATCGTGCACGAGCTCGAGACGAGCGGCCGCGAAGTGCCTTCAGCGACGATCGGCGCCAAGGTGCTGGAGAAATTGCGCGTGATCGATGAAGTGGCGTATCTGCGCTACGCGTCGGTCCATCGGCGCTTTGAGGAAGCAGGTCAGTTCGTCGACGCCATCCAGGCGCTTGGCCGCCGGATCAAACCAAATGCCCTTCAGCCCGAATTATTCGAGCCGGACCTGGCGAACGCCGGGTCGCATCCCGCCGCGGCGGGAACGCACGACGCCTAAAACAAAAAAGTAGAAATACATGGTTGCGTTTAAAGAAGAATTTCCCTACCTGCGTTGCGATTCGGGCCAGCTCTTCGAGTTCGATCAGGCCTGGCTGCACGCGGCGATCACCCGCGCGGCGGATGATGCGGGCTACCCGAAATGGTGGCTGACCGATCACGTCACGGAAAGCATCGCGTTTTATTTGCGGCTGCGAAACGACGAGTCGGTCGTGCCGTTCGATCAGCTTTCGCAAACCGTCCGCTATGTCTTGAAGGTGATCGGTTACAAGGAAATCGTTCCTTATTTCGTGCCTTCGCCTCCGCCGGTTTCGTTTTCCCTTCTGGAGATCGCGCAGGAAGCGGGCGCTGGTTACGAGCTGGCGTTTTTCGATGGTTTGGAAAAACGGATCAGCGCGCTCGTGAACGCCCGGGCGGACAGCCTTCACCTGTGCGATTTGCAAGCGTGCGTGAAGCACCTGCGCGGGGCGAAGACATGGACGCGCACCTGCGACACTTTGCGCGAGGAAGTCATCTGCTTCGTGCGCGAGCGGTTGGCGTCGAGTTCGGAACTCGAACAACTGCGCTGTTACATTCGCTGACGAGCGCGCCGGCCTGGGGAACGCCGCGTGACCATTTTTGAAAAAATCGTCCGGCGCGAGATTCCCGCGGATATCGTCTGGGAAGACGAGGAGGTGCTGGCCTTTCGCGATGTGAATCCGCAGGCGCCGGTCCACATCCTGATCGTGCCAAAGCGTGTGGTCCCGAGACTGGCCGAGGCTAAAGAGTCCGACCAGGCGTTACTCGGGAAACTGCTCCTCGCTTCGCGCGCGGTGGCCGAAAAACTCGATCTGTTGACGTCAGGTTATCGCGTGGTGATCAACAGCGGGCCGGATGCGGGCGAGAGCGTTCCACACCTGCACGTCCATGTGCTCGGGAAGCGCGCCCTGGCGTGGCCCCCGGGTTAGTTGGATCCGGGATCGGGGCGCGACGTTTGGGATCGGCCGAGAGCGACGATCCCGGCCGCAGTTATTGCGTGGGCGTGGACGCGGGTGCGGGTGCCTGGGTGGGGCGACGGGAGTGAGTGCGCTTGTGTTTGCGGGAACGAGTCGTCTGCGCCGAGGGACTAACAGTGGCGGGTGCCGGCGAAACGGCTGGTCCGGGTGAACGAAGGGGTGAGGGCGCCGTGGAACGAAGCGGAGGGGGTGCGGGAGAGCGTTGGGGAACGGACGTCCTGGAAAGAGCCGGAGCGGAAGCTGTGGACCAAACGGGGCCGGGGCGAACCGGAGGAGGCGCGGTGGTTCGAACCTGGTTGGGTGCGGGAGGGGCAACCATGGCCGGACCAGGTGCCGTCGACCGAACGGGGCCGGGGCGAACCGGAGGCGGCGTAGTGGTTCGAACCTGATTAAGCGCGGGAGGGGCAACCGTGGCCGGACCAGGTTGTGTGGACCGAACGGGGCCGGGGCGAACCGGAGGCGGCGTAGTGGTTCGAACCTGGTTAGGTGCGGGAGGGGCAACCGTGGCCGGACCGGGCGTGGTAGGGCGAACTGGACTTGGGAGAACCGGAGCCGGGCCGGTCGATCGGACCAGATTTGGCGGAGACAAAACAACCGTAGAAGGACCAGAAGCCAGAGAGGGAACCGGAGCCGGGGCGGGCCGCATTACGGCTTCCTGTCGTACGATCACCGGTGTGCCGAGCGGCGTGGCATTGAAGAAAATTTCCGCCATTTCCGCCGGCAGGCGAATGCACCCATGGGAGGCTGCGTACGGGGGGACGTAGCCCTGATGCATCGCGTAACCGCCCCGGAAAAACATCGCGAACGGCATCCGGGCGCCATCGTAATGCGAGCGGGGAGGTCTGGAATCCTTCCGTGAATCGATGTTCGATTTCACGACGTTGCCGGCGTCGTCCACGTAATCGCCAAAAACGGTCGAGACGTGGTCCGCGTGCTTCCAGGCAACTTTATAGTGCCCAGGGGGCGTCGAAAAACCGGGCTTGCCGGTCGAGACGGTCGATTCGCCGACTAGATTCTTGCCTTTGTAATAGTAGGCGCGCTGCTCGGAAATGCTGACCACGATCCTCGATTCGCCCTCAACGCCATCGCCCTGCCAATAGCCTGATGGCACCGGTGCTGGCTGGGGCCCGGCTTGCGGCCCGGTTTCCAATTCGGCGCAGCCTGTGCACCACACCAGGACAAGAAATGCGATGGACGCTCGAAAGAGATACTGGCCTGGCATAAGGATGCGCATAGTAATACGGGCGCAGGTGCGTTCAATCTGAAAGATTTACGCCGCGCCGGCCCAAAATGAGGCGAAACAGCCGGTTATGCTTGCCCAGGCGCACAGAGTCTGATTCCCTCTGCGGCAGAGGATTTCATATGCATCACCGTTTGTTCGCTATTTTGGCCATTGTTTGTTTCGCGTTAGGAGGGGCTGGTTGCGCTTCCGAGTCGCAAATAGCAAACCGGGAAGAGATCCTGATGCCGCTGCAGACCGGGAGCGTCTTTCAGCGCCGCGTGATGCTGGAGAAGGAAAGCACGGCGAAGAAATCCAAGAAAAAGAAGGAAAAGAAAGAGCCGAAGGAAAAGGAAAAGAAGGAAACAAAAGAAAAGAAGGAACCGACGGAATCGAAGCCCGTGGCTCCTAAGCCAACTCCGGCGGCGAAGCCTGCACCGACGCCCGAGCCTTCACCACAAGCAGAGCCCGAGAGCACGCCCGAGCGTTTCCGTTGAGCCCCCACGGCGAGTTGCCGTTTAGGAAATCGATGAGGAAGGGTTTTCCAAAGCTGCGCCTTGGCAATCTCCGAAGTAAAAACGAACAAGGGCAGAAAGAGCGTTCTGGAGTTGGTGGGCCTGAAAGATGGCGGTGAGGGAGGGATTATCCAGAACTTCGCTCTGGCTCTGGAAAGTGATCCCCGCAAAGGCGGGATTCTAACCCCGGCGCGTAACGCGCCCCGCCAGTCTAACTGCGTTCGAACCTCCTGGCTCGAACGCACAAGGCCGGAACAAGCGGCAGGTGATTCGGGCATGAGAGTAATAGCTGGCGGTGAGGGAGGGATTCGAACCCTCGGTACCCTTTTGGAGTACGGCGCTTTAGCAAAGCGCTGCTTTCGACCACTCAGCCACCTCACCAACTGTGTGCGAGAATAGGAGCGCCGCGGAGGCTCGTCAACCGGCCGGTCTGCCAGCGCGGCCTTCGGGAAGAGTTGTCGACGCTGGTCGAAGGCGATACAGAACCATCTGTGATCACGGAAGAAGCGGCGCTGGCTCATATCCTCGAGAGAGTGAAACCGCTCTCTTCGCGGCGCGTGCCGCTGGCGCAGGCCTCGGAGAAGTTTGCCGCGCGCGACATTTTTTCGAAGATCGCGCTTCCCGTCTTCGACAATTCAGCCATGGACGGGTATGCGGTTGTGGCCGGTTCCTGCCGGACTGGGCAAAGCCAGCGCGTCATCGGCGAACAACCGGCTGGAATTGATCGGAAGTTGCGGGTTGGCGCAGGCGACGCGGTCCGCATTTTTACCGGCGCTCCAATTCCCGAAGGCGCGGACGCGATCGTCATGCAGGAAGACGTTCGGCGGGAAAATTCGGAAATTTTCATCAACGCAACGGTCGAGCCCGGGGAGTTCATCCGCCGTCGCGGGTCTGACTTGAGTGAGGGGCAGAAGATTCTCTCGGCCGGCGAAAGGATTCGGCCGCAAACGCTGGGGTTGCTGGCGGCGCAAGGATTCACCGAGATCGAGGTGGGCGGCGAAGTGCGCGGGGCGATCGTCACGACGGGAGACGAACTGGTCCAGCCCGGAGGATCGCTCGACGCCGGCCAAATCTATGAAAGTAACGGAATTCTAGTGCAGGCCCTCTTCGGCAAATGTGGGATATCCGTCGCGTTGATCGAACACTGCGCGGATGATGCTCACTCCATCGAGGCGGCTCTGCGCAGGGGGCTCAAACACGATGTCATTGTCATCGTCGGCGGTGTCTCGGTCGGTGCGCGCGATCTGGTAAAACCGGCCCTGGCCTCCGTGGGCGCGCAAACCGATTTGTGGCGTGTCTCCGTCAAGCCGGGCAAGCCATTTCTCTTCGGCCGCGCCGGCCCGTGCGCAATCTTCGGGTTACCGGGCAATCCAGTTTCCGCGTTCATGACTTTCCTTCTCTTTGTGCGGCCGGCGATTCTTCGAATGACGGGCGCTAACGAAAGTGAACTTTCCCTGCCGGGTTGCCCAGCGCAGTTGGCCGAGGAGGTGCACAACAAGGGCGACCGCCCGCATTATGTGCGCGGCCGTGTTGCTGAGGGAAAATTCACGCCGGTCGGCCGTCAGGAATCTCACGCACTCTACGGGTTGAGCCGCGCGAATGCGCTCCTGCGCGTTGCGCCGAACGAGGTTTTCTCGAGCGGGCAGACCGTGCCGGTCCTCTTGCTCGATTAATCGCCGCGTTTGTTGCCGCCGGCGTTTGACACACTCGCCGGGCATTTTAGCTTAAGCGCGTTGAAAACTGCCACCGCCACTAGAACCGTCACTGCTACTGCCGGTGCCAGGGCAACTCAGCTCACGCTAAACGGCATCGACCAGTTCCGCGCCGATGCGGAACGGCTCTCTCACATCATCCTGGAGATGCAGCGCTGTTTCGTTCTGCATCTCTGCAAAGAGCTGGCGCCGGGCAACGTTTCGTTTCCGCAGTTTTTTCTCCTAGCGGCGTTGGATCATAAGGAAGTCCTCACCATGTCCGCAATCGCCCAAAAAATGGGACACACGACCGCCGCTGCGAGCGGTTTGGTGGCGCGACTGGAAAATCTTGGCTTCGTCGTGCGTTCGAGCGCGCGAGAGGATCGGCGCAAGGTCATGGTCTGCATTACGGAGAAGGGCTCCGCGCTGGTCCGGCGCATCCGTGAAGAAATGGTGGGCAACGTGATGAAAGTTATGTCGCATCTGACCCGCAGCGAGCAAAAGGCCTGGCTCCAGATCTACAGTAAGATTTACGACTACTGCCAGGCGAAGGAGGATCCACCGCTGCGCAGTAAATCGCGCCGTGACCTGCTCATGTCGCGGCGTTTCGAAAATGGAACGCGTTGATCCCGAACGTGGGAACAATTTGCCGCCCGCTTAAGCAACGGCCATTTGGTAACCAGCTATCTGACAGAGGTTTAAGTCATCAGAAGGGAATGCGGCACGCAGAATGCATAGCAGGCAGCGCTAAAGGTCCGGATCGCGGTCCTCTTTCGTCCAAACCAATCTCTTTTTAATCCGTCACCCCTTTGTTTTTCATGCGCAAATTTCTTTCAAACGCCTTGTTCGTTGTCACGGCCCTGGCCTTTCTTCCTTATTCTTTGCTCCTGGCCGGCACTGATTTCGTCCCGATGAATCGCTCCGTCATTCCGCGGTTCACGCTCGACCAGGCGATTCTGACCGCCCTGCAACGGAACGCTGACATCCAGCGCGCGCGGCAGGAGATCGAACGCACGAAGGGCCTCTATATTGCGGTGCGCGCCGAAGCGTTACCGCGGATCGACTCGATCAAGAACATTCAGAACACCGACCCGCACCTTGGTTCAATCTCCGCCTCGGGCGGCGGTGGCCTTTCCGGAGTGCCGACTCAATACAGCCTTTCCATCCAGGCATCGCAGGTGGTTTTCGCCGGTGGCCGCGTCATTTCACAAATTCGTTCAGCCGATTTTCAACGCGACGCCAGCTACTACGCTTTTCGCGACACGATTGACCAGGTCATCGCGACGGTGAAGCAGCAATTCTATCAAATTCTGTTAAACCGGGCGCTCGTCGGCGTGCAGGAGGAATCGATCAAGCTCTTGAACAGCCAGTTGCAAGATCAGCAGAATCGGTTCGAGGCTGGAACGGTTCCGCGTTTCAACGTCCTCCAGGCGCAGGTGGCGCTTTCGAACCAGTATCCGATCCTGATCACCGCCCAAAACAATTATCGCATCGCGCAGCTCCAGCTCGCGAAAACCCTGGGACTCGATTTCGATCCAGCTCGCGGTAATGGAGCGCCCCTGGAGGCCGTCGGAGAATTACTTTACCGTCCGCGGAGCATGCCGCTGGCGATGGCAATCGAAGTGGCGAAGGAGCGCCGACCGTTTTTGAAGCAGCAAAAGGCGAACATGCTGTCCAATGCCGAGCAGGTGCGGGTGGCACGATCCGGATATTTCCCGCAATTCAACGTTACGGCTGGCGAAGATTTTCGCAGTTCACCAATCAGTGAAGACGTCAACGCGGTGCGGACGGGTTATGTTTTTGGGGGCACCGGGACGTGGGCCATTTGGGACTGGGGCGCGACTTATGGCGCAGTGAAACAGGCCACAGCCATTCTGACGCAGTCGCAAATCACGTACGATGATGCTGTCCGGCAGGTTGAGTTGGACGTGCAGCAAGCGGATTCGAATGTGAAACAGAGCGCCGAGCTGGTTAAGGCAACGGAAGAGAGTGTGGGACAGGCGGAGGAAGCGCTTCGGCTCGCCAGCGCGCGTTTGAGCGCCGGCGCGGGAACGCAGCTGGAGGTGCTCGACTCCCGGGTTCAGGTCACGCAAGCCCAATCGAACCGGCTGCAAGCACTCTATAATTATAATACTGCTCTGGCCGGCTTCGATCGCGTGACCGCCATCGAAGTTGTTTACTCGAACGAGCTCGATGAGCCGAAAACGCGAAGCAAGTTAAAGACGGACGCTCGCCCCACGCCTGCGCCCAAGCCAGGCCCGCTCGAGCTGAATCACGCCGGAGACCGGCAACCGGTCCAGGCGACCACGCGCACGCGGACGACCCCTTCCGGTAAGTGAACACAGGTCAGCTCCCGGCTGAACAATTCCAGGCGCTGAGCCTCCTGCCCAATTTGGCGCACGGTTTCACCCTGCGCGTACCCGGCATTGAAGTGGCGCACGATAAGATGGAGGCGCTCGCCCGCTTGGATGGCGTCCATCGGGAAGTTCGAGCGGCGCACGGGCTCGGCAGCGCGCCGTTCATCACCGCGCAGCAAGTGCATGGAGAGCGCATCGGAGTTGTCGATAAGCCCGCCTCAGAGGACGAGTGTTTCGACGCTTGTGACGGCCTGATCACCAATCACCGCGGCGTTTGCCTCGGAATTTATGTGGCCGATTGTTGCGCCGTTTACCTTGTCGACCCCGTGCGAAATGCGATCGGGCTGGTGCATTCCGGAAAAAAGGGAACGGAGCTCGGCATTGCCTCGAACGCCATAAAAGCCATGGCCGAGCACTTCGATTCACGCGCTGCGGACATCATTGTGCAACTCAGTCCCTGCATCCGTCCGCCGCATTATGAAATCGATTTCGCCGCTGAGATCGTGCGGCAGTGCCGTGCTTCCGGTGTTACGGAAGTGAACGACTCCGGCGTTTGCACCGCGTGCGATTTGAATCGCTACTATTCGTATCGCGCGGAAAAGGGCCGCACCGGCCGGATGCTCGCGTTTCTGGCCCTGGCCTAATCCTCTCCTTCAGGATCGGCGCTGTAGGAAACTATTCCGCGTTTGCCGGCTTCAGCCACGAAGCTAAAGAACTCTCGTCCCACGGACCCAAACTCCATTTCGGCGGCCTTCTCCAAGGCCTGCTTCGTGTTAAGCCCGCTCGTGTAGAGCAGTTTGAACGCTCTCTTGATTTCGTCGCGGTCCCCGGGGCTGAATCCCGCCCGCCGTAAGCCCAGGGTGTTCACTCCGAAAACCTGATTCTTCGCCGCGATCAAAAAGGGTGGAAGGTTCTTGGTGAATCGTCCTTCAGCCATGACGACTCGTCCGATCCGGATGCCCTGGTGAAAACGCGAGCCGCCCCCGATGAAGGCGCGATCGTCGATCCGAACATGCCCGGCGAGCAGACAGTCATTCACGATGACCACGCCGTTCCCAATCTTGCAATCGTGTCCAACGTGAGCGCCGACCATGAGGAAATTCTCATCGCCGAGGACGGTTGCGGCCCCCTCGGTGGCGCCCCGATGGATGGTGCAATGCTCCCGAATCACGTTCGCATTGCCGATTTCAATTCCGCTCTTGGTTTGCGCCTGGAAGCTGAGGTCCTGCGGTGCACTGCCGATGACCGAGCTGTGTCCGACAAAATTATCAGCGCCCATCCGCACTGAGCCTTCGATCACGACGTGTGATTGGATTACGCACTTATCTCCGATAACTGCCTCCGCGCCGATAATCGAAAAGGGCCCGATCTCGACCTCGGCGCCGAGCGTTGCTTTCTCATCCACGATGGCGGTGGGATGAATTCTCACAGCACGCCCGCCTCCTTGAAACTGAAATAGGGCAGGCGTCCCTCGGCCGGCGCCCCGATGATGATGTGATCGAGCAGTTTAATCTGCAAGAGCTCCGCGGCTTCGGCCAAACGTCTCGTCAGGCTGTGATCGGACTGGCTGGGGGAGGGGTCGCCGGAAGGATGGTTGTGGACCACGATCACCGCGTAAGCCGACGAGATCACCGCAGGACGGAACACATCCCGCGGATGCGCGATGCTCTCGTTCACGCTGCCGAGCGAGATCTCCTCCATGCGGAGCAGATGGTAGCGTGTGTCGAGCAGGATGACACGCAGGGATTCCTTATGGAGGGTCCGCATTTCCGCGGCCACCAAGTCGTGGACCAGCTCGGGTGAGTCGAGTTTTCGGCGCGACAAACGCTCGTTCGCAAGGCGCTGGCCGAGGCCGAAGGCAGCGACAAGCTGGATAGCTTTCGCTGGTCCGATTCCCGGAATCGACGCGATTTCCTTTACGCTGCATCGGCTTAACCCGGAGAGAGAACTGTATCGTTCCAAAAGCTGGCGAGCCACCTCCACGGCATTGGCTCCCGGCAAACCAGTCCGGAGCAGGATCGCGATTAGCTCCGAGTCGGTCAGGGCGGCCGCTCCGCGGCCAAGAAGTTTTTCACGCGGCCGCTCGTCCTGCGGCATCTCGCGGATCTTTGTTTGAGTCATTCGAAAAGCGCGTGGAAGGGTGGGGGGAGCCTGCACCGAGCCTGTCAAATGTGTCCGGTCCTCTGTTTAAGCACGAAATTGGTCGAGTAATTCCCTAAGTCCATCGCCGAACTGGAAAAGCGAATCGGTATATTGATTGGGCGGAAGGGCTTCCAATTCACGCTGTGCGTCGCGAATCAATTCTTCCCCCGCATCCACCGATGCTTTCAGAGCGCCATTGGGCGAATCCATTTTCAGCTGCTCGGTGATGGCGCTGGATTCCTCCTTGAGGATGAGCTCGCAGTAGCGTTCCCGTTCGGCGGCCGGGGCGGACACCAGCAGCATCAAAACCGGTAGGGTCAGCTTGCCGTGGCGTAAATCGGTCCCGAGCGTCTTGCCGATGTCGGCTTCGTTTCCGGCGATATCGAGGCAATCGTCATAGATCTGGTAGGCCGCGCCAATCTTCCGTCCGAAGTCACGCAACGCGCGCGTCGTTTCGCTGTCGGCGCCGTTTAGCACCGCGCCCAGCTCAGCTGCGGCCGCAAAGAGCGCGCCCGTTTTCATCTCGATGATTCGGAGGTAATCCTCGATGCCGAGATGCAAATCGAAACGACGCTGTGTTTGGATGATCTCTCCGGAGCAAACCTCGCGGGCCGCGCGGGCAATCGTGCGGCAAACCTCCGTGTTGTCGAAATTTGTCGAAAGATTCAGCGCCTGGGCGAAAAGGCAATCGCCCAGGAGGACGCTCAACGAATTTCCCCAGCGGGCATTGACGGTCGGCTGGGCGCGCCGGCGTTCGGCTTCGTCCATGATGTCGTCGTGCACCAGGGTGGCGATGTGGATTAACTCGACGATTACGGCGAGATCGAGATGGGCGGAAGTGATTCCACCGCTGGCGCCGCCGCTCAGTAAGGCCACGAGAGGCCGCAACCGTTTGCCGCGACCTCCAATCGCGTAGGTCACGTAACCTTCTATCGCGGGATCAAATTCGGCGGCCTGATGCGCGATGCGGGCGTCGACTTCCTCCAACTGCGTTTGCACCCCAAGCATCACTCGCGCCAAGGCACGATCTGGAGTCGCTGAGGGGGCGCGCGATTCGGTAAAAACTTCCACGAACTCAGGATAGAAGGAGGGCCAATGTTGCGCAAGCTTCCAGCTGCAATCGGCTTTGCTGCGTTGGCAAATAGGCTCCGCATACGCTGGTAGCCTTCCATTACCCTGGCCACGACACTGCCTGGGACACTGTTTTTCAGGGCCGATTCCTGGCCAATTTTTGGCCGTGCAGCCTGACGCTTACGATCAAATAGACGAGCGAGCAGACATTGCCATTCGCATGCTACCCGCTAACGGCGCATCAGCCATTCGGGCGTGGCATATTTCGCCTGCGCGATCGCGGTGGCGCGGGTGATCAATTCCGGCGAAAGCGTTTTGCTCTCGAATCGATCACAAAGTGTTTGGCCAAAGTCATTGAGGAATTTGGCCGGCAACCCGGGGAGCTGAATACTGCCCTGGTGCAGCAAACCGCCGCGAGAACGGCGATGAGCCGCGCCAGCTATTTTTCGCCCGTCGCTGAGCACGTCCGAGCGGACCGCATTGGCAAAACAATCCTCCGACACTTTTGGTGCAACCGAGCTCGCGAGGGTGGCGGCGATGCCGTTGGCTTGCAACGCCTCTCGAATTGCCTCGTGCAAATCGGAATAGATGGCGAGCGAGGATCGGGCAAAGAATGGATGACGAGCGGGAATGATGACTGAATAAGTCAGGTCATCGCCATGTGGCACGATGCCGCCTCCGGTCCAGCGGCGGACAATTTCGCGATCGTCGCGTTGGGCCGCGACATCCGCATAGGATCCAAAATAACCGAACGAAAGTGCCGGACCTCGCCAGCAATAAAAGCGCAGCACCGGGGAAGTGGCGATTTCCAGTAATGATTCGTCCACCGCCATGTTGAGTGGGGCGGATCGTGGCTCGCGGTCGTCGTAGACGTGCAACTCGTCGAGCATGGTACCTGCCGCCGAGTGTTATCCCGAAATTTCTTCGAAGATCCGCTCGACCGCCGCGCGAGGATCCGGATCGGCCGTGATGGGCCGCCCGATAACGAGATAATCCGCGCCGTTTTTCAACGCCTCGCCGGGAGTGGTGAATCGCTTCTGATCGTTGGCCGCCGCCCAGGTGGGACGAACGCCGGGCGTAATCAGTTTGATTTGGCCTCCGAGCCGATCACGGAGAATTCGCAACTCGTGCGGACTGCTGATCAATCCGTCGACGTCCAGATTTCTGACCCAGTTGCGCCAGGCGCAGAACCTGTTCCTCGATCCCGGAATTCACCCCGGTTTCCCTTAATGTTTCCGGCGTTGCGCTCGTTAGCACGGTTACCCCCAGAAGAGAAAGAGCGGGTGGCCTCGCTCCCACCGCGGCCTCGAGCATTGCCCGGCCGCCGCTCAAGTGAACCGTCAACATCTGGACGCCGAGCTCACCCGCCGCGCTGACGGCTTTGGCGACGGTGTTCGGAATGTCGTGCAGTTTGAGATCGAGGAATATTTTGGCGCCCGTCGCTGCGACAGCCCGAACGATTGCCGGGCCTTCCGCCGTATAGAGTTGCAGTCCGATTTTGTAGGTCGAAACGGTTCCGGATAATACCGAAACGAGAGCGAGGGCTTTCGTCTGGTTCGGAAAGTCGAGAGCGACAATCAGGCGATCGCGAGGACTGATTGGGCTCGAAGGCGAGTTCATTCTGTAATTTCGAGAAAATTTGTGGAGAGATAAAGATATGCAGCTTTATGCGCCGGCGAAGATCAATCTTTCGTTCGAGATCAAGGGCCGGCGCGAAGACGGTTTTCATGAAATCGAAACGCTAATGGCGCCCATTTCGTTATCAGACCGCCTGACGATCGAACGCGGGCAAACCGCGGACGACATCGGATTTTCCTGCGACGATGCCACCTTGCCCAACGGTGAAGAAAACCTGGTGGTCCGGGCCGCCCGCCTTTTTCTGAGGGCGACGAAGATTGGAGCGGGAGTCGAAATTGCCTTGGAGAAAAAAATTCCCCATGGCGCGGGCTTAGGCGGTGGCAGCAGTGATGCCGCCGCCACCTTACTCGGGATGAACGAGCTCTTCGAAACGCGTCTCGATCAGAAAGAGCTTATGCAGCTCGCCGCCCAGATTGGGTCTGACGTACCTTTCTTCATTCTTGGTTCGGCAGCGACCTGCCGGGGGCGCGGCGAAATAGTCGCGCCGGCAAGAGTGCCGGCGCAATTCAGTCTTCTGCTCGTGAAACCGGATTTCGGGGTGCCGACTCCATGGGCGTACGGGAGATGGAAAGATTCCCGGGAACTGCCGGGGGTGGATTACGCGCCCCAGGAGTTCTCGGGCGTGCTGTTCGTGAATGATCTCGAGCGTCCGGTCTTCGAGAAATTTGTTCTGCTTGGTTATCTGAAGACTTGGCTCCGTCGTCAACGGGAAGTAGGCGCTGCGTTGATGTCCGGTTCCGGATCGACCGTATTCGCCGTCCTGCGCGATGACGCTGATGGCACTCAGCTGGCGGCCCGGCTTCGGGCCGAAATCGATTCCAAAATGTGGACGTTCGCGTGCGAAACGCTCTGAGCTGACTGCGCTATTCGCCGCCGTTTCTCCGAAGGCTGGCGACGGCGTACTCGCGATTCAGCTTCGCGATGAGGCTGGCGCTGATCTTGGCGGGACAAACCGCTTCGCATTCGTAGGTATTCGTGCAATTGCCGAAACCTTCCGCATCCATTGCCGTCACCATTTTCAAGACCCGGCTCGTCCGCTCCGGTTGTCCCTGAGGCAGGAAAGCGAGATGCGAAACCTTTGCGGCGGTGAACAGCATCGCCGACGCATTCGGACAAGCCGCCGCGCAGGCGCCGCAACCGATGCAAGCCGCCGCTTCCATGGCGCGATCGGAATGGTGCTTCGGGATCGGGATTGAATTCGCTTCGGGCGCGGAACCCGCCCGCGCGGCGACGAACCCACCCGCCTGCACGATCCGGTCGAGAGCGCTGCGATCGACGACGAGGTCTTTAATCAAGGGAAATGGTTTCGCCCGGAACGGCTCCACCACGATCGTGGCCCCGTCCTTGAATCGCCGCATGTACACTTCGCAGGCGGCGCCCGGGTGATCCGGGCCGTGCGCTTCGCCGTTGATCGTGAGCGAGCAGGTGCCGCAAATGCCTTCACGGCAATCCGAATCAAACGCGATCGGCTCCTCGCCCCGGGCCACGAGGCCTTCGTTCACCACGTCGAGCATTTCGAGAAATGACGTGTTGGGTGAAACGCCGGTCGCTTCGTACTCAACGAGTTTGCCCTTCGCTTTGGGATCTTTCTGACGCCAGACCTTCAGCCGAAAGTTCATAGTTGAGAGTTGAGAGTTGAGAGCCGGGTCGAGTTCATTCGTTTCTTGCTAGACAAAGAGTGATTTCCTTAAGCCACTTTGCATTCGGCTCTGTTCTTCGGCTGCCCCATATAGAATCTGAAACTGTTCGTCCTTTAAGAACCCCTGTCGTTTGGCAATGAAGGCTTGAGAGACGACTTCGAATAGCGACCCGGTAGAAATCTCGATGAACCGCGCGAAGTCCGTCTTCGAGCTACGCGATGTGCCTTCAGCGAGGTTCGACGAAATTGAAACAGCGGCGCGGCGCATCTGATTAGTTAGACCGAAACGTTCATCAGGCGGGAAGCCCCGCGTATTTGTGTAAATCAATTCAGCGAAGTCGACGGCTCTGTGCCAAACATCCAGCTTTTCAAAATTAAACATGATTTGTTCTCCGGGGGCTCTCAACTCTCAACTAACCACTCTCAACTTATTTATAGCTCCTCTGCGTTAGTTCGACGGTTTCGAAGACGAGCGGCTCGCGATGCAATTTCGGCGGGGCGATCGATCCGTTGCCCTGATATTCCCAGGCGAAGACATCCGCGAAATTTTCGTCGTCGCGGCAGCGCTTCGCCATCGGGCGTTTGATGTTCCTCGCGGAAATGACCGCCGCAGGATTCGTCGCGGGTGAGTGCGTCGATGCACATCAGTTCGCCAAATTCGAGGAAGTCGGCGATCGCGTCCTGCCCTTTCCAACGATTGATTGAACTCTTCGCCGTCGCCCGGGACGCGGACGTTGCGCCAGAATTCGTCGCGCAGAACGGGAATTCGCGCGAG
The DNA here is from genome assembly GCA_963850015.1 of uncultured Verrucomicrobiae bacterium. Taxonomy (GTDB): domain Bacteria; phylum Verrucomicrobiota; class Verrucomicrobiia; order Chthoniobacterales; family UBA10450; genus AV80. The sequence goes on along the minus strand of CAWKJF010000002.1, from coordinate 1,639,602 downwards.
CGCCTCGCGCAATCCGGTGGCGTTCCGCGCCATGCCGCACTTGTCCCAAAGCAGGAGACCCAGTTCGCGATGAAATGAATCCACGGAACGCTTCCCGTTGATCGCGAGTAATTTCTCGGTCCGCGCGCGAACATCGCTTTCGGCTTTTTGAAACTCGGGGTGATCGGTCTGAGGGCGCTTGCCGATCTGGCCGGCGAGATAAGCCGGCAGGGTGTAGGGCAACACGAAATAGCCGTCCGCCAGCCCTTGCATGAGCGCGCTCGCGCCCAGCCGGTTGGCGCCATGGTCGGAAAAATTCGCCTCACCGATGACGTGCAATCCGGGGACATTGCTCATCAAATTGTAGTCCACCCACAAGCCCGCCCATCGTGTAGTGCACCGCCGGATAGATCCGCATCGGGCGTTCGTAGGCGTTTTCGCCCGTGATTTTCTCGTAGATATGAAAGAGATTTCCGTAGCGTTCGCGGATCGTTTTCTCACCGACCCGCGCGATGGCGTCAGCGAAATCCAAGTAAACGCCGCGCCCGCTGTCGCCGACGCCGCGGCCTTCGTCGCAAACCTCTTTGGCGCTGCGCGATGAGATATCGCGCGGCGCCAGATTTCCGAAGCTGGGATATTTTCGCTCGAGGTAATAATCGCGTTCCGCTTCCGGGATCTGGCTGGGCGGGCGTTTATCGCCCGGATTTTTCGGAACCCAGACGCGCCCATCATTCCGAAGCGATTCCGACATGAGGGTTAGTTTCGACTGGTTCTCGCCGCTCACCGGAATGCAGGTCGGATGAATCTGCGTGTAACAGGGGTTGGCGAAGAGCGCGCCTTTCTTGTAGGCGCGATAGGTGGCGGTGACATTGCAGCCACGCGCGTTGGTCGAGAGATAGAAAACGTTTCCATAGCCGCCGGTCGCGAGGACGACGGCATCGCCCGCGTGCGATTCGATTTTTCCGGAAACCAGACTCCGCGTGACAATCCCCTTGGCGTGTCCATCGATCAGAACGAGATCGAGCATCTCGGTTTGCGGAAACATCGTGACGTTGCCCGGCCGCGATCTGTCGGCAGAGGGCCTGATAGGCGCCGAGGAGAAGCTGTTGCCCCGTCTGCCCGCGGGCATAGAACGTCCGCGAGACCTGCGCCCCGCCAAACGATCGGTTCGCCAGCAGCCCGCCATATTCCCGCGCGAACGGCACGCCCTGCTCGACGCAGTGATCGATGATCAAATTACTGACTTCGGCGAGGCGATAGACGTTCGCCTCCCGGGAGCGGAAATCGCCGCCCTTGATCGTGTCGTAGAAGAGACGGAAAACGCTGTCGCCGTCGTTCTGGTAATTTTTTGCGGCATTGATCCCGCCCTGGGCCGCGATGCTGTGAGCGCGGCGCGGGCTGTCCTGGTAACAAAAGCACTTCACGCGGTAGCCCAGCTCGCCCAGCGTGGCGGCCGCAGATCCGCCGGCCAGGCCGCTTCCCACCACGATGATCTCAAATTTCCGCCGATTGTTTGGACTGACCAGGCGGGTGTGATCCTTGTGCGTCGCCCATTTGTCGGCGAGCGGGCCCGATGGAATCTTGGAGTCCAGGCTGCCGATCATAATAGTTGAGCGGGCTTCACCCAATGCAGCAGGACCGCGACCGGGATGGAGGTGTAGCCGACGAAAATCAGCCACGCAAAAATGACGGCCGGCCGTCGCCAGGCGAGGCGCTAATTTCTCGTCATTCAAGCCGAGCGACTGGAAAAAACTCGAGGTTCCGTGACTCAAATGGAGCGCGAGCAGGAACATTCCGAGGATGTAAAAGGCCGAAACGTAGATGTTCTGAAAGCCGTAAACCATCATGGAGTAGACGTCGTAGCGGTTGAGCGGGTCGGCCTTGAGCAACAGGAACCGGGGATCGGTGACTCGGACGGTGAAGTGCGCGAGGTGATAAAGAATAAAGGCGAGAACGACCAGGCCGCTCAAGGCCATGTAACGCGAGGCGAAAGTCGCTTTCACGTAGTCCCTTTTCTTGTAGCGCGCCGGGCGGGCGCGGCGATTCTCGATCGCCAGACTGATCGTGTAGAAAATGTGCAGGAGCACATTCACGAGAAGAAAAATCCGGATGACCCAGAGCAGGGGGCCGAGCTCGCGCAGATGTTCCGCGTAGCTGTTGACCCAGTCAGGCCCGAGAAAAATCTGCAGATTCCCGAGAAGATGTCCGAGGACGAAAGCGATCAGAACGACGCCAGTCAGCGCGACGATCATCTTCTTGCCGACCGATGAGCGATAAAATGAGGAAAACGCGGTCACAGGCTTGGCAAAATCCAGCCTCTGGGCCGGTGGTTAGCTGAAATTAGAATTCGCCCTAGGACTGTCAAGCTTACACGGCCGGCCTGGGACTTCGAAGCGGTTAAAATTTCGAAGAAAACGCAATCGTTTGGAGGGAAACCACCTTCCGGAACGGGAATTTTTCGTAGGGAAGGCCTCCGCGCCAATGGTGATGTCCTTGCGGCGAGAGGAAGAAGGTTTCGACGTCGCACTTCAACCGCTCGAGCAAATCGGCGAAACTCGTTTCAGCCGTCCGACCTTCCAGCCGGGCCTGGTGGTTGAGAATATTTTGCGCAGTTGCCAGGTCATGTTCCTGGGCGAGGCCTTGCAGGACGAAATCGAAGCAATGAATAGAGGCGCCGCCAGGCACGAGAAATTCGTCAATGGCCTGAAAGCATTTCTGCGCGGCGCCCACTGGGAGATGTTCCAGAACCGAGACGGAAAAAATCGCATCGAACGAACCTGAAGCGAAAGCCGGCATATTCGGCTCGAAATAGCCGCGGACGATTTTCACGTTTGGAAAGAGGCTGACGTATTTTTCATATTCCGTCGGGCCGTTTCCGCAACCGTCGTAGGGATCGACCAACGTGACGTCGTAGCCAAGTTCGTTCAGGAGGCCGCTCACAATCGGCTCGCCGCCGCCGATTTCGAGCAGGCGAGCGGGCGGCGGCACCGCGCGGAGAACGGTTTTTGCAGCCCACGGGCGTTGCACATTTTTCAGATCACCGTCCAGGCCCGTGATCTGAGGCAGGTGATCCAGGCTCTCGCAATAGTCGCGCACGGTCGCGTAGCTCGTCTCGGAAGCCTGCGCGGGTGTCGATAATCGGGCGACGATTTCCGCTGCTTGGGCGGGATGATCAAGAAACGACCGGGGAGGGGACATGCGCTTGGCTGTGGCTGGGTGAGGCGGATTTGTTCGTAGAAACTTTCAAGCGTCGCAGCATTCTTGTTCCAACTAAAGTGTTCCTGGCAAAAAGCCAGGGCGCCCGCCGAAAGCCGCGACACTAACTCTTCGTCAGTTCGGAGCATCCTGATCGTATCCACGATGCCCAGCGCGTCCATTTTCGGCAAGACCCATGCCTCCTGCCCATGGCGAACGAAGCGCCCCACGTTCGTTCGCGGCAGGAGCACCGGGCGCCCCATCGCGAAAAACTCGGGCAGCTTCGCCGGAAGCCGATACTCGTTGAACGCATCATCGGTCCCGGGTTGGACGAGAAAATCCGCCAGGCCGAGGACGCGCGGGACGTCGACATGTTTCACGTAGCCGAGATCGACCGAAACTTCGCGCGCCCATTTCTCATCGGGACCGAGAAACGGACAATAATCCTTGCCCGCGCGGATGAGGGTAGTGGGAATTCCTTCGCGGGAGAGGATGGCCGCGGCGAGATAAAGGCTGCGAACTTCCCTCGCATTGGCCGAATGAACGTTGCCGGTGTAACACAGAACAACATTTTCCCGGGGCACACCGAGACTCGCGAGAAAAGTCTCGTCCTTTTCTCGCGCAAAAAAAAGCTGCTGATCCGCTCCCGGCCAGAGGATGAGCTTGGGCAGGGCGGGCGGCACAAATTTTTCCAGGCGATCCATGATCATGGTCACGCCATCGGCCGCAGCGATAAACCGGCGATAATTGCGAGGATGCGCGAGGTTACCCGGCAGCTTCATGGTCCTGGAGCGCGCGATTTCCTCGAACGAAGTTCCCAGGTTCGCTTCGAGGATCAGCTCTTCATTGTCCTCGAGGTGAATGAAAAGCAGGGGAGAGCAGAGAGTGCGGATCTTTTCGCAGAAGAGCCGGACGTTTTCGCGGGGCGTCCAGGCATGAAGGACGCCCGGGGGAAGGCCGTTTGAGAAAACGCGCGTCCAGTCTCCGTCCACTCCGGTGAAGGGGAGCACGGAGTAATGCTGCTCGCCCAGGGCGGAGCCGGTGTCGTCTCCGTCCGGAATCGCCACGGCCACGCTGTGACCGGCCGCAGCGAGTTGGTTCGCAAAATTGTGGACGTGGACAGCGCTGTTTGCGCCGAAGTCGTGGTAGAGAACGAAGAGGATATTGCTCACGCGGAGCGGCGGCTGTAATCGCCGCGTTCAAGGTTGAGATTTGGATTGTAATACGGATCGCCGCGCTCAATCATACTTTCCCATTGATCCAAAAGGAGCGTTCGATCGATCATGTCGTAATAACTCCGGCGCGAGACGGACTCGTGGTGAATTACCAGGGCCTGGGGCGTGCAGATCAAGCGCAACCCCCGCTCGCGCAGGCGCAGGCAAAGGTCCACGTCCTGATAGGCCGTGAAGAAATGCTCGTTGAAGCCGCCGATTTCATGGAAGAGCGACTTGCGCATCATCAGACATGCGGCGGTCACGGCCGAGACTTCGCGAGCGCAGGCCAGACTGCCGGCGTAACCATCCACGCCGATCGGAAAGCCGCGCATGGCGTGATCGGCTGTGCCTCGCATTCCGAGGGCGACGCCAGCATGTTGGACCGTGCGGTCTTCATAGATGAGCAACGCGCCCACCGCGCCCACTTCGGGTTGTTCCGCGTAGTAAAGTAAATGCTGGAGCCAGTCCTCGGTCATGATTTCCGTGTCGTTGTTTAGGAAGACGAGGAAATCACCCGCAGCGGCCATCGCGCCCTGATTGTTCGCCCGGGAAAAATTGAAGGGATTGGGGAATGGAATACGCCGGACTGGATATTGTCGCATGAGCTGAAGCGAACGTTCGTCCGTGGTCTCGTTGTCCATCAGAATCACTTCAAACTTTGGATACGAGGTTCTCTCCAAGACACTCTTCAGACAACGCCCCAGCATATCCGGCGCATCTTTCGTGGGGATAATGATGCTGACCGATGGAAAATTAGTTCGCCGCTCGGGCAGGATTTGCAGTCGGTGCGGAAGATCCGACTGCTGAGTTTGCGCGGGAAGCTGTAGACGGCGGAGGTGAGCATTCACGGCCCTCTGCTGGAGCGCGCCGATTTGCGGCTTCGCGTCGCTCGGCTTCGGCAATGCTGCCCGGTGTTTTCCGCCAGTGATAGAGCACTCGCGGGATATGGCCGATCCTGGCTCCTGTTTCGCTCACCCGCAGCATGAACTCAAAATCCTGGACGCCGTCGAAGGCGGAATCGAATCGTGTTTTCCGGGCAATCTCGCGCCGCAGGCAAAGCAGATGACCGACATACATCACGCCCCGGAAATATTCCGGCGACCACGCCGGCTTGAAGAAGGGCTCGACTAACTCGTCGGTCGCGTCATCCAGCTTATCCTCGTCCGAATAGACGACGTCGTAGCCTTCCTCCAGTTTTTCCGCCATCGACGGCTAGGGCCGACCAATGGAGGAGGTCGTCGTGGTCCAGGAAACAGACGTAATCGCCTTGGGCGAGATCAAGCGCCTGGTTGGTCGCCGCGCTGATGCCCCGGTTCGTGGCGAACTCGACCCGCAGTCGCGGACTCGCACTACTCAGATGCTCTAGCAGCTTGCTGGTCTGACGGTTGGTCGAGCCATCGTCGACGATGCACCACTCCCAATTCGCGAATGATTGGTTGAGGAGGCTAAGGGCAGCTTCGGCCAGCCATTCCGGCTTCGTGTTGTAGGTTGGAGTGATCAGACTAAAAAGCGGTTTCTCGTGCTGCGCGGCCAGCCGAACGTGCCGGAGAAGGAGGGGCTGGAGGCGCTCGAACGCTTTGTCAGCGGAAAGGGGCCCTAATTTTGGGATCTGCTCTTTTGCTTCATCCTCTCTTGCCACCACGTCGTCGCTCTGTGATTCCTCATCGGAATCGGCGCCGGCTTCTCGCTCCAACTGGTGCTCAAAAAACGGCTGCCAGTCAGATCCCTGCTCGATCGTTTCAAGCCGAACTATGGACGTGCCACGAGGCACCCGAACCTCAACCGCAAAACCGCTATGGCGGGCAAGTGGAAAATCGCGAAACGATTCGGGCAGGCTCGGCTGTTCCAGACCGTAACGGGCCAGGCGTCCTTTGCGTCCGATCTTGGCCCGAACGCCTACGATTTGCTTCCCGCTGCGGGAAAAGCACCAGCCTTTGATGAGGAGAATTTCGCGGTCGGTTTTCCATTCGGAAGGCAGATCGAGAGCAAACGCGAGATCTGCATTCGCAGCCGGCCGCTCGGTTGGGCGAGAGCGATGGAAGAGCTTCCAAAGTGGCTTGACCGACTTCCAGATAACGGAACGTTGAATTTGGTAGAGCAAACCCTCGCGGTCTTTCAGGCGAGCTGTCGCTTCAGCGCGTTTGGCCTTTTGCTCCCACGATTCGCGCACGGCGCGTTCGAGACGTGTTTGCCGCATCGCGGTCTCGGTTTCAAGCAGGCGAACCTGGGTTTTGATCGAGTGGAGCTGCTTATTCGCCGACTCAAGGGCCGTTGGCAGGGATGACTCACCAGCGCTGGGCGAAGAGAGCAGCTGGCGCAATTCGCTGAGCGATGTCCGAAGCTCGTCCAGCTTCGCTCTTAGCTCTTCGAAATGATTGTCGTCCTCAGGCACAGGAGGGAAAATGGAACATGCGGGACACTATGGCGAGTATCCCGTGGCGTTTCACGCCTGGAATTTCCGAAACCATCGTGCCGGCCCGCGACGACAGAACAGGATATGGCCTTCTAGAGGAGGTAAGCTTCGACTACTCCGATGCCCGTTCCATTGTTCTTACCGCGAAGAATCACGGTGTATGCTCCGGGCGGGGGATTCGAGAGGAGGAGCGCAGATTCGGCGTCATTGGCCGGCTGCAAACCTGTGGGGATGAGCGCTTGATTGGTTCTCCAATCATCGTTTGAATCGATGAGCGCGCCATTCGAATTGCGCAATTCGAGCATCGGATCGACCAGAGGATTCGTTATTCCAAAAACTCCGAGGGATGGGCCAATTCCCCGGACGAGAACCTTTGTGGCAACCGTTGCCTCCACCCAAAATAAATCCGCCGATCATGACATTGTCGCCGGTTTGGATCGAACCGCGGGTGGCGATATTCGCCAGTTTTGAGCTCCCAACCGCATCGAGATCGTAGGCTTCAACAACTGCAATTCCAGTGGAGCCGTTCGCGCCGCGGACTACGGCTGTGTACGCGCCTGGATTGAGTGTAGCAACGATAGCGGATTCCGCATCGTGGAGCGGGGCCAATGAGCTGGCATAAAGGTCGAGCAACTGTGTCGAGCGCCAATTATCATTGGTCGCGATGGCGGCCCCAGTGCCATCGTGCAACTCCAGGAAGGGATCTTGCAAAGCTCCAGGCAACGGCAAAGAGGGACCTATCGCCCGGATAATCACGTTTTTGGGCGTCAGTCCCTGCACGATAAAGCCGCCAATCAGGACGCTTTGGTCCGTGCCGACGGGAAGACGGGTGGAGATGTTGAGCGCTCTGCTCGGCGGCGGAGTGGTGGACACCGTAATGGAGCCGACCCTGAGCGTGTGGACGCCGCCATTCGTGGTCGCGCTGAGGCCTGCGGCGGCACTCTGGCCGACGTCATCCAAAACAGCAGGTCCACCGTACGAGGCAAATGCAAGGTGAGAAGGAACGGGAGCTGCCTCATCCGGTGCGCCGTTTTGCGCAATAATCGGCGGGAGAATCAGGAGCTTGGCCACTTGCGGAGAAGAGGTCAGAGCGGTGTTTGCGACGGGAGCCTTCCTTGTTCCCGAGGGTTGAATCACGATATTGTTCAGGCCGACCACGTTCATCATGGCGGTGTAATCGTCGACGTAGAGGCTGGCACTGTCCGGATAAAACGTATTCGCGTTGTACTCCAATCGATTGAACGGAGAGGTCCCGCGATCGCCATCGTAGATCACGGTTGCGCCGGAATTCCCGGCGAACGTGCAGTTCTGGATTGTCCCGTTAATGTCAAAGTCGGGGAGCCCGCCGGTGGCTGCTGAAGGCGCTGTCGTGAGGGCTGCACCGCGCCCATTGCCGGTCGTATTTGCGACAAATGAAGTCAACGACGCGTTCAGGTTGCCGCCGAACATGTTGATCGCCGCGCCGGTTCCTGCGCTACAACCGGCGATCACCGAATTCGTGATTGTGGCGGTAGAGTTCTCAATCAGCTGCAAGCCCGCGCCGGACTCAGTCGCGCTACAATTAGCCACGATCGAATCGTCGATTATCACATTCGCGAAAGCGCCGAGAATCGCGCCGCCCTGGCCGGGCAGACCGCCTCCTCCCACGGCAGAAAAGTTCATGATCGCCACGCGGGTCAATCTTACCGTTCCGCGATTGGACTCGATTGAACCGTGCTGCCCCGTGCCGTTGAGGCCGTACGCGGCATTGAGATCGCCTCCGGCAAAGATGCACGCACCTTCGCGGGCACCGGTGCCACCGCCACCATCAAAGACTGTGTCGGTAGCGGTAATGCTGATCGGTCTGTGGCCTTCATGGTCTGGTGACGAGAGTGCCATTACCGTGCCGCCGAATCCCTCCTCGTGGCCTATGCCCGACGCACGGTTTCCCCTGAACACGCAGCTCTCGATCTCGACGATCGACTGGAAGATGCTTACCGCGCCCCCCTGACGGGCAACATTATCGACGAAACGGCAGCGGGTAATTTTTGTGTCTACCTGTGTTTCCGTGTGAATCGCTCCGCCGACGGCAGCAGCTGCGAAAGTGACCGACGGATCACGCGTGGCCAGATTACCCGTGAATTTACAGTCGGCGACGAGGAGCCGCGACACTGGTTTATCCCACGCTCCTGAAAGGTAAATCGCGCCACCGGCGTATCCGGCTTGATTGTTATCGAAGGCTGAGCCGCTCACCTGAATATGGGAATCGACTCCGTAAATCGCTCCCCCTGCCGAATTCGCGACATGCCCGGGGAGGTTCGAGCGATTGTTAATGAAGCGGGAACCGTTAACGAACACTCGAGAGCCATCCGAAGCGCTCATGGCGCCGCCATAAATATTCGAGGTGTTACCGTCGAATGTGCAGTCTTGAAAGACGACGTCGGAGTCCACAATCCACAAGCCGCCGCCGCCGGTTCCCGCGATGGCCGAGTTATTTTGGAATGTGCAGCTGACGAATCTTGCCTGGACATTGACCAGCGTCAGGGCGCCTCCGATGAATGGGTTCTGAGTTGCACCGTTAACGAACCTCAGGCGTTCGAACGTCATCAAGTGGGTGGATTCGGTGAACCGCAAAATGTCAGTTGTGCCTTGACCATTGAGCGATACCGACGCGCCCGGCGCCGCGCGCATCGTGAAGCCTTTCGTACCTCCGTAGATCGTAAACCCACCTGCAGGCGCGTTATAGGTTCCCGCCGCAAATTCGATAATCCCGCCATCCGGAACGGAGTTGATCGCATCTTGCACCGAACCCTGGTCTGGTCGGACATTGATGATCGTTTGAGCGTAGGAAACTCGTCCCATCGCAATTGCGCAAAAGAGCAGCGCAATGTAAACGGTCGTTCGCAACTTCATGGCAGAATAGATCTTAGTTGATTGTCCTCGGCGGGTTGAGGACGACGTCACGCCTTTGCTCGGAAGCACGCGCACTAAGGACTAGCTATTTTTACACCAGATCGGCGGAAAAATCCCGGAATTCTGACGATAGAACTAAGGGAGAATCTGCGGATTGCCTAACTCATAAAAAGTTCCAACTCGTGCGTCCAAAGCCCAGGCCGAGATGCGATGTTCGCCGGGTGGAATTGCCGACCTTTGAAAGTGAACAATCCATCCGCAGCGCAGCAGCTCTTTTCTCCCATAGGCCTGGACCACATCGGGCCGGTCGCTCAACTGGTCTGTCACACCGAAAATAATGGGACCCCGGTCCGGACTATCGTAGGCGACTACGACACAATCGGCGACGCGGCGTTTTTTTGGCAGAACCGCCCAGCCCGTTATTTCGCAGGGTCCGTCCGAACAATTTGCCTTATCAAGAAATCCGAGAGCGGTTTTGGTGACCCCGACCGTGGGTAATCGCGCAATCTCCGCCGTTCGAAACATAGCCGGGTGCAACAAGCCCAACTCATCTTCCATCCTGGCAAACCTCAATACGTCAGGCCCCCAGCCTCCGAGGTAGGTTTGGTAGACGATTTCATCGTTTACCACATTACCCAGGAGCAACCCCCCTTTGCCCCAGAGCCGGGTTCGGTGGCTCGATTTCATCGATTCCACGCCCCACGCGACGGAAACAAAGAAGGCTATGAGTAACGGGGTCAAGACAGCAGTTTCCAAACGGACATAGAAATGTCGAAACCACACCCTTTGCCCATGGGATGACTGCAGCGCTCGGCCAATGATCGCAGCCATTCCGATCACCCCAATCGACAGACAAAGAGAAAACGTCGTATATCGGGAATCCAATCCCTGGCTAATGCCAAATCCGATCCGGGTAAAAGCAGCCATAACCGCGCTTCCCAGCGCGAATCCGCCAATTCCTAACCACGGTGTTACTTGTTTCAGGAGTAGCGGATCGCGACGGAAAAGTGCGAAACCGAGGCCCGTGAAATAAATAATCAGCAGGAATGTGCCGATGGTTACGGGCACCAGGATCGATTCGGTGCGCGCTGCCTGCGATAAATGGTTCCCGAGGAAGGTCGCGACGTAAAGGAAGTAGTCCAGGGGACTGCCAGAGGCAGCGACCGGCGGGTGATGAGCGGGCCTAACATAGTGGACGAAATAGAGGGAGATCGCGCCGAGACACGCGCCACCCCACGCCACCAGCCAAAGCAACCGCCGCTTCAGTGATTCGCGTTCTTGGGAAACAAGAGCAAGGGGGAAAGCCGTGACCCATAGGAGGAACCCGTTGCCAAACGAAAACGTAGCGACAAACGCGATGGAGGCGCAGAGCACGAATTTTTTACGTAGCGCCAAATTTGACGTCGCGACCAGGACCCCGGTGGTAAGGAGGAAATTGATGAAGAAAAGGACGAACTGAAATCCCCAGGTCCAATTTTCGGATTGGACTGGTGAGAAGAGCACCAGGTTAAGCAGGGTTAGCAGCAACAGCCTTTTCTCAGGCCCAACCGAAAGTGTGCGCCGGAGGATCAGCCACAAGTTGAATGAGGTTAGGCTGGCCAGAAAGATTGAGAACATCATTTCCGCCCGGGCGTTACCCTGGGCGAGCCAGGCAAACGCGATGAACATCAGTTTCGGAAAAACGTAGCGGTGCTCGTTGTGTTGATGAAAGAGGTCAGAGAACGTCAGCGTGTGGGTGTGAGCTTTGACCAATAGCGGCGCGAAGGTCCATTCGTCCGCGTAGCGAATGTCGACGCCGTATTTCCCCACTAGCGCGCTCGTGAGAATCACCGGACTCAACGCGAGCAGCGTTAGTCCAATTTTCAGCCAAAATCCGGTCTGGACGGATCGGAGATTTGTCATGGCCTGAGCAGCCGGACCGCTCCTGCTGGGAAGTTAACGTCAGACAAAGGATGACCGTTGATCTGTTCTCTCGGCATCGCCTGGAAAGTATCGCGAACCGGCGCGACAGAAGTGGATGCTGGCATTAGTCAGTCACTGTAATTGAGACGGTCTCGCTCTTGCGAAAGGGCGACCTACTTTAACCAATTTTGAGGGAAACGAAGAAGGAACAATCCAAACCAAAGCATAGCGCCGCAAAAGAAAATATACTTACCGTTCCTGGCCAGCATATCCGCATAGTGTGAGAATCGAGCCAGCTCTCTGGGTTCGCGAAAGCCGAACCATTCTTCGGCATTTTCGTCTTCGGCACGTATGCGAATATTCCTGTCGGGCATCGCGACATAAGCCAGACGCCAATGTTCGTCTTGGCGATTGGTGGGGATAACGCGCGCGCTCTTTCCTGTCTCCTCGCTTTCCAAGGTAAGGGATAACCCTTGCCGCATGTAACCTGCAATCGCGAACTGTAAGTAACGAAAGGACGTGGTCATGGGTTCGCTCCGCCATGAGCCACGTGCCGCCACCCCTGGTCCCGAGAACGAGCCCCATCCCCGTTCATAGGGTGGGCAATGGACGGGTGACGCATATCCATCCGGAACGAATGCGTTCCCGGCATCGCCGGCCTTTTCGACCCGCAGGGGAGCGCGGACCACTGCGGGTAGAATACTCCGGATCGTTTGGTCATCCAGAAGCGTCGCCAGGCGTTGAGGCCTCGGGTACGGGAGTGCCGTCGGTGGGTTGGCCTCAAAATCGGTGCGGTTTCCTGTCGCGACATAATCACGAACGGTCTCTTCAATGGCAAAGAGGCCTTGGGTTCGGATAGCTCGGGAACCTAGCTCATGCTGGCTTATGAGAATCGAACCGGCCGCCAGCGCTGTGATCCAACAAGTCGCGAGTACAACACCCGTTTCCCGGGCGCCCGTACGTTGCGAAGTCTCTTTTATCAGAAGGAGGATGGCGAAAAGATTGGCTAACGCGCCGAGAGCCAGAATATCCATGTAACGCGGAGACCGGATGCGGAAGTGTGTTTCCCCCTCGAAAATAGGCCATCGCGGCTGCCTGTAAGATCACCCAGCCACCAACGGCGATGACAATTTCCGCCTGTCGTCCCCATGTTTCGTCAAAATCCACCGGACGTTTACTAAGGTAGCGAACGACCAACGCGCCGACCGGAAGATACATGATGATACACGCCGCGGGTGTGCCGCAAAAAGGCCAGGCCAGACAACTACCGAAAAAATTCGCCCAAACGCTGAACGAATCCGCTCTGATCGCCGCGTGCCCAGGGACGATCGTTCGAAAGTAAAAAGCGACCGCCACGACGGTGCCGCAGAGGACAATAAGGATCACGCTGTCCCGATTCAGTCGGCGTCCCGTAAATAGCCTCAATGCGCTTAGGCCGAGGAGTGCGAGGGCCGCGAAAAACCCGGAAGCCATGCTTAGGCAAGCTAGAACCAACCCGACGGCTCCGGCCCACCAGCGCCAGGAGAAAGAAGCCTGCGAGGCTAATCCCCAGAGAGCGACCAGGGAAAAGAATAGGAGGAAGTAGAACGAAGACTCGAAAGCCCATAGCGTATTTTCGTGGCCATAAGGCAAAGCTGCCCACAATCCCACGATCAATACGATTAGCGTACGAAGGTCAGGGCCAAATAGCCTGACCAAAGCGACCGCAATAAGCACGGCCATGGCGCCACAAAGCAAAGCGTTTACGGCCATCTCGAGTTGGGCATCCCATTGTCCGTTGAGCGCAAGAAGACCCAGGGCCAGGAGGCGGGAAAGCACTATGCGGTGTTCGTTGTGGGGCTGAAAAAAATCGCTGAGGCGCAAGGTTCCCTCGAGCCAGGGCTTGAAGAGGGTTGCACCTTCTCCGTCCCACTGGTCCATGAATGGGACGGGACTGCCATACAAGAATACCAGCCAAAGCCTGGCCCCCACGACGATAAGAAAGAGGGCCAGATAGTCCAGCCATCGCGTCCCGATCAATTTGCGGTGCAATCTTGAAAGGACGGGACCTGTCATCAATGAGGGACGCGTTTGTAGTCTCCCTTGCTGAAGTATTTTTCCAGCCAGACGTAGAGGCAGATGAAGAGGTAGCGGCTGCCCATCTCTTTTATCTTCAGCTTTGGGATGCCGGTGCGCCGATTGCGCCACGTGATGGGAAGCGTGGTCCAACTATAGCCGCGCACGATCGCCTTGAGTGGGAGTTCCACCGTGATGTTGAAGTGCGGTGCAATGAGCGGGCGGCAGCCCTGGATCACTTCCCAGCGGTAGGCCTTAAAGGCGTTGGTGGTATCGTTTAGTTTAATGCGGAAAAGGATTTTGAGGAAAAGATTGGCGAGCCGATTCAGGAACAATTTGAACTTGGGGTAATCGATCACGCCTCCGCCTTTGATGAACCGGCTGCCAAAGACGCAGTCGTAGCCCTCGTTCAATCGCCGCCAATAGCGCACGACATCGCGGCAATCGTCGGATTCATCCGCCATCATGATTACGACGGCGTCGCCGTTCATTCTATCGAGGCCCAAGGTAACCGCTCGCCCAAAACCATTGGGACCGGGATTTTGGGTCGGCGATAAATTGGGAAGCCTTGTGCGCAAATCTTGGAGAATTTGCCAGGTGCGGTCGGTGCTCCCGTCATCCACCACGATGATCTCGTGCGGAATATTTTGCAGGCGCAACTCGATGTCGAGATGCTCCACCGTCGAGGCGATACAGCCTTCTTCGTCGCGAGCGGGAATGACAATCGAAAGCAGCTTCAGCCCGGACTCACTGAGATCTTCTTCGGCACTCATAGCGCAGCCGACATTTCCAGCCAGCGCGGATTCGCCTCCGCGTGTCCCGCGATTTCTTCCAGGACCGCTTCCAACGCTAGGGCGGGCCGCCAACCCCAGGTTTCCTCGGCCAGACGCGAATCCATTACCAGCCAGGGAACATCGAAGGGACGGGGCTCGGGGTCGCTTGCGACCTGATGAACTCCGAAGCGTTCCGCACACCACTTGCTCAATTGCGCAAGCGACATGCTGTTTCCCACTCCGCCGCCGAAATTCACGATGCGCGGCTTTCCCGCTTCCACCGTGGACAATTGCTTTTGTAAAACCGGAAGCAAGTCGAGCGGATGGAGACAATCCCGGGTTTGATGCCCAGCCCCGTCGAATCCGATATACTTCAGCGGCGCCCGTCGGAGATAGGCGTTTATCCAAAAAGCGAAGATCCCCTGGTCGGCTCGGCCAAACTGGCCCGCCCCGGCGAGCACGCCGCACCGATCAATCCAAACTGGGAATTCAAATGTTTCGCCGTATTCCAGGGCCAGGCATTCCGAGGCCAGCTTAGAGCTTCCGTAAAGGGAGAGGGGTGGCGTCGTCGAGAAGTTTTCGGCGATGCCCTGGTGACTTACCCCCTGAGGAAGGGCCCTTCCTTCATCAGGTTCGAACTTGTCGTCTCTGACAACGACTGGCATTTCCGCCAGAGACCTGACTGAGTAAACCCGGCTTGTGCTCAACAGAATGAATCCCGCCCGGTGCCGTTTGGCCAGTTCCAGCAGGTTAACCGTCCCGTAGAGATTGTGCTCGATCAGCTGCCGGCTGCTGGTCGTCCCATCGACGCCGGCGAGCACGCTCGGGTTGGCCGCGGCGTCGATAATCCAGTCGACCGCCGCGATTGCTTCCAGGTCGCTCGGAGATCGCAGGTCGGCATGGAGGAGTTTCACTCCGCGCCGGCGGAGCGGTTCAATGTTCAGATGACTTCCGGAACGGCTGAGATTATCGAGCCCGATGAGCTCGATCGTCCCGTCGTGGTCAAGCAGGCCGTGAGCGATGCTGCTACCGGCGAAACCGCAAATTCCGGAGAGTAGAATTCTCATTTCAGCGCGGCCCTGCTTACTTGCTGCCAGGCTTGATCGCCGGAGCCTGCGCCAAATCGGGCGGAAGATTATCGGCCTCGAAAGTTTCGACGTTCATTTCGATCAGGCTAACAAAGGGACAGCCAAAGTCAGGCCGTCTCCCGCCACTGCGATCGACGATCACGGCGACCGCGGCCACAATCCCTCCCTGCGCGCGGACAATATCGACCGTTTCCTGGACGCGGCCGCCGCGTGTGACCACGTCTTCGGCCACGACGAACCGTTCGTTAGGCGCAATCTTGAATCCCCGCCGCAACACCAGCCCGCCCGCTTCTTTCTCCACAAAAATGTGTCTTTTTCCAAGGGCCCGTCCGACTTCCTGGCCAACGACAATTCCGCCTAGAGCGGGCGAAATCACCGCGTCGCAATCGATCGGCCCTAATTTTTTTGCGAGCCGGGCGCAAACATCCGCGGCGATTCGGGTGTGCTGGAGGAGCAAAGCGCACTGAAAAAACTGCCGGCTCCGCAAACCCGAGCGCAGCACGAAATGGCCATCGAGGAGCGCGCCGGTCTGGCGGAAGAGCGCAAGCAGATCGTCGCTCATGCGGTTCTCGACGGCTCCTAACCGGAGGTATCGCTGACGGACTTGCCGCCGCGCGGATCGCTCTCGCCTGCGAAGGCAATGGCCTCAAT
Source organism: uncultured Verrucomicrobiae bacterium (assembly GCA_963850015.1). Classification (GTDB taxonomy): domain Bacteria; phylum Verrucomicrobiota; class Verrucomicrobiia; order Chthoniobacterales; family UBA10450; genus AV80. The sequence goes on along the minus strand of CAWKJF010000002.1, from coordinate 1,623,440 downwards.
CTCGACGCGGGCGTTTTTTGGCAGCGTTGAAACCCCCACGGTCGAGCGTGCGGGTGGCTGGTCTGCGAAATAAGTCGCGTAGACCTCATTCATTTTTTGGAAATCCCCGAAGTCGGCCAGGAACACGGTCGTCTTGACGACGTGGGCGAGGGTCAGGTGCTCCGATTTCAAGATGGCCGCGACGTTGTCGAGCACCCGTTTGGTCTGCTCGGCGATGTCCTCCGAGACGATCTGGCCGCTCTTTGGATCGAGTGGAACCTGCCCGGCGCAAAATATCATCGAGCCGACTCGGACCGCCTGGGAATAGGGCCCAATCGCAGCTGGAGCCTCGGTGGTGGAAATGATCTTCTTCATCCGGCGAGCTTAGCGGGAAAAATGCCGCACACAACGCCGCAACTCTCTTCCGGTCGGGGTCGGGGACTCTGACCGGCGTTTACCGTCGCACGCAGCTTCAGGGAGTCCTCGACTCCGCTTCAATCCGCTCAGAATGACAACGTTGTGGTGCTCCCGGTTGTTTCTGGCGGAAATCCGTCAATATTACTGCCCACACCATGGTTGGCTGGATCTTAAAGAAAATACTCGGATCGAAAAATCAGCGCGAAATCAAGCGTCTGTTGCCCACGGTCCGTCGCATTAACGAGCTCGACGAGCAGTTCAAAGCACTGTCCGACGACGCCCTCCGTGCTAAGACGGCCGCCTGGAAGGCGGAGCTGGCTGCCATTCCTGAGCTGCCCGAGCAATGGGCGAAACTCGACGAGATCCTGCCCGAAGCGTTCGCGGTCGTGAAAAACGCCGCGCGCCGCCTGACGGAACGCCAGCACACCTTCTCGGTGTGCGATCAACCGATGACCTGGAACATGGTGCACTTCGATGTGCAGCTGGTGGGCGGCATGGTTTTGCATCGGGGACGCATCTCGGAAATGGCGACCGGTGAAGGAAAGACGCTCGTCGCGACCCTGCCGCTTTATCTAAACGCGCTCACTGGCAAAGGTGCGCATCTCGTGACGGTGAACGATTACCTGGCGCGCCGCGACGCCGAGTGGATGGGGCAGCTTTACAATTTTCTCGGACTCACCTGCGGCTGCATTCAGCACGATGAACCACCGGACATCCGCCGTGAGCATTACGCGAAGGACATCACCTACGGCACGAACAGCGAATTCGGCTTCGATTATCTGCGCGACAACGGCATGGCCACCACGCGTGAGCAACAGGTCCAGCGCGGTTACAATTACGCGATCGTCGATGAAGTCGACTCCATCCTGATCGACGAGGCCCGCACGCCGCTCATCATCAGCGGGCCGTCCACGGTTTCCACCCATCAATACGATAAATGGAAGCCGCTCGTGGACCAGCTCGTGCGCAAGCAAACCATGCTCTGCAACCGCCTCGCGAGCGAGGCCAAGGAACTCTTCGAGCAGGAGAAAATCGAAGAAGCTGGCCTGGTCATGTTCAAAGTGAAACTCGGCCAGCCCCGAAATAAACCGCTTCTGCGCATGATGGAAGATCCGGAAAAACGAAAGGCCATGGACAAGGCCGAGCTCCAGTTTTTCCAGGATACGCGCAAGGAGGAACTCTTCGCCCTGAAGGAAGAGCTCTTCTTTACGATCGATGAGAAATCGAATGAGTCCGACCTTTCGGAACAGGGCCGCGCGTTTCTGAACCCGGACGAGCCGGATTCGTTCGTGTTGCCGGATTTGATCAGTGAGTTCACCGAGATCGACCTGGACCCCGCGCTGTCCGACGAGGAGAAAGAGAAAGGGAAGATCGAGCGCCAACAGCACTGTGATGCGCAGGCGGAGCGCATTCACAACATCTCGCAATTGTTGCGCGCCTACTGCCTTTTCGAGAAAGACGTCGCTTACGTCGTCGAGGAAAACAAAGTCGTCATCGTCGACGAATACACCGGCCGCAAAATGCCGGGCCGCCGTTGGAGCGACGGCTTGCACCAGGCGGTCGAAGCCAAGGAAGGCGTCCAAATCGACCGGGAAACGCAAACCCTCGCCACCATCACGATCCAGAATTATTTCCGGCTCTATCACAAACTCGCCGGCATGACCGGCACGGCCGACACGGAAGCAGCCGAGTTCCACGACATCTACAAGCTGGATGTAAACGTCATTCCGACCAACCGGCCGGTCGCGCGCAAAGATGCGAACGATCGCATTTACAAGACGCGTCGCGAAAAATACAACGCGGTCATCAGCGAGATCAAGGAATGCCATGCGCGGGCCCAGCCAGTGCTGGTCGGCACCGTGAGCGTGGAATCTTCCGAGTTGCTCAGCCGGATGCTGAAACGGGAAAAAATCCCGCACAACGTTCTCAACGCCAAATACCACATGCAGGAGGCGGAGATCGTGCAACGCGCAGGTCAACCGGGGACCGTGACGATTTCAACGAACATGGCCGGCCGCGGCACCGACATTAAGCTCGGCGAAGGCGTCGCGGGCCGGGGTGGACTTTTCGTCATCGGCACCGAGCGGCATGAGTCGCGCCGGATCGATCGGCAGCTTCGCGGACGTTGCGCGCGCCAGGGCGATCCGGGCGGGTCGCGCTTTTATGTCAGCTTCGAGGACGATCTCATGCGCAACTTCGGCGCGGCCGATCGCATGACCAAGATCATGGAGCGTTTTGGTCTCGAAGAGGGACAGGAGCTCGAGCATCCCTGGTTGAACAGATCCGTCGAAACCGCCCAGAAACGGGTGGAACAGCGCAACTACCTCGCCCGAAAAAGGACGCTCGATTTCGACGACGTGATGAACAACCAGCGCGAGGTGGTCTACACCTACCGCAACGACACGATCGATTCCGAGAACCCGCGGAAGCTGGTTTACGAAGTCATCGAGGAAGCCGTTCCCGGTAAGGTGCGGGAGCTTCTCGGGACCGGCGCCTCGGGCGAGGAGGTGAACTACGCCGCCCTCCTGAATTGGGTGAACGTCACTTTCCCTCTTGGCCTAACGAGAGAAAGGGCGCAGTTCGAGACGCGCACCGTCGAGGAGAACGCGCAGTTCCTCATCGGGAAAATCAAGGACGCCTACGAGCGCAAATCGAGCCACGAAGAACCGACGGCGGTCAAGAGCCTGGAACGCTATATCATCCTGAACGCGATCGATCGGCTCTGGCAGGAGCATTTGTACGCGATGGATGCATTGCGGGAGGGCGTCTATCTCCGCAGTTACGCGCAGAAGGATCCGCTCATCGAATACAAGACCGAGGCGTACGACATGTTCGTCGAGCTGATGGCGAACATTAAGAACGAAGTCCTGCACAATCTCTTCCGGAGCACGTCGAACTTGCAGGCGTTCGAAAATTTTCTCTCCACTCTGCCGCAGTTTCTTCTCCGCGAACATGCGCCGAGCGCTCCGACGGCGACGGGCCCTGTTCCGGGACGCCACGGCGAACGGATGCAGGAAGGCGATGGCGCTTCGGACAATGGCGAAGGCTCCGAATTGAAACTCGATCTGGCGCCCGTTCGTCGCGAGGTCCCAAAGGTTGGGCGCAACGATCCGTGTCCCTGCGGCAGCGGGAAAAAATTCAAGAACTGCTGCGGAAGAACAACGTAAGCTTGCGATTATGACGGGAGCGCCAATTTTAGCGTGGCGCCGGGTGGCAGGTCTCTCCAGCGCCCGAAGAGATCATCCATGCGTGAGCGCACCGAGTTAGTTCGGCGTCTGATAGCCGGCGTGGTTCGGGTCGACTTCTGGTTTTGGCAAAGGCCGAGGCGAGGTGGTTGAACTCTTCGGCGGTGCAGACAGCATCGCCGGCCCGTTCCGATCCTAACGAGCTAACAATATATTCCACCTCAATCGCCTCGTCCGGGAGTGGCCCGCGTGCGGCTTTCCCGGTCGTGTCGGCAATCTCCCAACCAGCGGCGATGAGACCATAGAAACCGCGGTTGAAACCGAGCTCTGTCTCGACCGCGTAGTGGGTCAGGTCGTGCAATGGGAAAAAGCTCGCGTGATTGCCTTCCTGTTTTTGCCAGGTTTCGGAGCCGTCGTCGCGGACACACCGGAGAAGAGCACCGCCGTCAGTTCGCTTGGTGAATTGAAGGATCAAGGAGCGGCGGTTTACAAACCGCCGAAATCGTAAAAGAAAAAGGGCGGTTTGGAAAGCGCCCCTCCTTGATTGCTCGCACTTGTTCGCGGCCCTTCCATTAGGCACAGTCGTAGTCCACATGACCCCCCACCAAGTCCTCGAAAAATATTTTGGTTTCCGGGAGTTCCTCGATGCGCAGGAGGAGGTGATCACCGCCATCACGGGCGGCGCCGATGCGCTCGTGGTCATGCCCACTGGTGGCGGCAAATCCCTTTGCTATCAATTGCCGGCGCTGCTGCTCGAGGGAACCACGGTGGTTGTCTCGCCGTTGATCGCCCTGATGAAGGACCAGGTCGACGCACTGCAGCGTCGAGGGATTTCCGCGACGTTGATCAATAGCTCGCTCAGCCCGGCGGAACAGCGCGAACGCATCCGGGCGCTGGCGCGGGGGGAGTTCAAACTTGTTTACATCGCCCCGGAACGCTTCCGCAGCCGATCGTTTCTGGAAGCGCTTGGGCAAAGCACGATCTCTCTTTTCGCGGTCGATGAAGCGCATTGCCTCTCGATGTGGGGTCATGATTTTCGGCCCGACTATTTCCGGCTCGATCAGGTCCTCGAAACGCTGGGCCGTCCGCAGGTGGCGGCTTTCACGGCCACGGCCACGCCGGAAGTGCGGCGCGATATTCTGACGCATCTTGGTCTGCGCGAGCCGCGGGAATTCGTGGCGGGATTTGCGCGGCCGAACTTGAAGTTGCTCATTTCGCAAGTCGCGAACGAAGCACAAAAATACGAGCGCCTGCACACGTTGATCCGCGAGAACAAGACTGGGATTGTCTATTGTTCGACCCGAAAGCGGGTCGAAGCCGTCGCCGAAACGCTCAAGACGGCGAAGATCTCGAGCATTCTTTACCACGGCGGAATGAATGACGAAGAGCGGGAGCAGGCCCAGAACGAATTCATGCAGCGGCGGCGGGACATCGTGGTGGCGACGAACGCATTCGGGATGGGGATCGACCGGTCGGACATCCGCTTTGTGGTGCATTTTGACGTCCCCGGAAGCGTGGAGGCCTACTATCAGGAAGCGGGCCGGGCCGGCCGCGATGGCGAAGCAGCTACCTGCGACCTGTTTTTCAATCATGCCGATACTCGCGTGCAGGAATTTTTTATCGATGGCAGCAATCCGCCGCTCGAATTCATCGTGCAGACGTACGAGATGCTTCGTCGCGAGGCGGACGAAAAACACGAGCTCCAGATTTCGATCAAGGAAATGGCGCTGCGCCAGGGTTCCGAGGGGAATGACATGATGCTCAGCTCAGCGCTCCATGTGCTCGATCGCGAAGGCTACATCGATCGCTTCGACGTTCCGGGCCGGCGCGTGCGTGGGACACGATTGCTCCAACCTGAGGCGCGCGGTTCCCAGCTCGAACTCGACGCGGCCAGGCTGCGGGAAAAGGAGCAGCGCGATCGAACGAAATTGAAATTGATGATCGACTTCGCCTATGCGCGGACCTGCCGGCAACAGGCGATCCTGCGTTACTTCGGCGAAGCCGAGCCGGCGCGTTGCGGCAATTGCGACGTTTGCCTGGAGACGGCCGCACCTTCCCGGGCCCCGGGCGAGGACGAAGCGCTCATTGTACGAAAGGCGCTCAGCGGCGTCGCGAGAATGTCGACGCGCGGCGGCGAAGATTGGCAGCCGCGATTTGGCCGGGGGCGAATTGTGCAGACGCTGGTGGGCAGCCGGTCCCGCGAAATCATCCAGGCGCAGCTCGATCAACTTTCCACCTACGGATTGTTGAAGAACGAGGGGGTCGCGTATTTGAATCAGCTCCTGCGCGAATTGCAGGATGCGGGAATGTTGATCTCGAGCGGCGGAGAATATCCGATGGTGACGCTGACGAAACTCGGCGAAGAAGTGATGAAGGGGCGGACGGATTACGAATTGCGCTGGCCGCAGCGGACAGAGTCCACCTCTTCCCAGAAGAGCGCCTCACGCAAAGCCAAGGCAAGGACAGCGGCGTTGGATGAGATGGTTCCGGTTGATACTGCCGTCTTCGAGCGCCTGAAAAAAGTGCGTCTGGAGTTGGCGCGCGAACACGGAAACGTGCCGGCCTACGTCATTTTCCCGGATGATACCCTGCGGGCCTTCGCGCGGCTGAAGCCGAAATCGATCGAGGCGGGCCGCAAGATTCGAGGTGTTGGCGAGATCAAGGCGCAGCGCTATCTGCCTGCATTTATCGAGGCGATCGCGGCGGTCGATGCCTAGTCACCGTTGGCGCTCCGAGCGTCGAGGTGAGGTAGAGTTGAGAGTTGAAATCTGAGAGTTAGAATCGCTCGCTCCCGCAAATGCAAACCACCTTGCCGCCTCGTTTTCGTAAAACCATCGATACTTTCACGGCGGGCGCCAAGACACTGCCGCAGCGTTACTTCATCTCCCCGGAAATTTTTGCGAAGGAACGAGAGAACATCTTCTCCAGCCAATGGGTGCTCGCCGGACATCAGAGTCAGATTGCCAAAGCGGGTGATTACTTCGTCCGGGAAGTGGCGGGGGAAAGTTTGATCATTGTGCACGATCAAAAGGCGACCCTGCGCGCCTTCTACAACGTCTGCCGGCACCGGGGGACACGTCTGTGCGAAGAGCCGAGCGGCCATTCCTCGACGATTCAATGCCCGTATCACGCCTGGACTTATGCGCTCGACGGAAGACTGGCCGGTGCCCCGAACATGGACAAGGAGGGTGGCTTTGACCGGGATGACTATTCGTTACACGCGATTAACCTCGCGCTGTGGAACGGATTCATCTTCGTCAACCTGGCGGAGGAACCGACTCCGCTTGGGGAACTATTTGCGCCCCTGGCCGGAAAATTCACCCACTGGAATCTGCCGCAGCTGCGCTCGGCCAAACGGATCGATTACGATGTCCGGGCCAACTGGAAATTGATCTTCGAAAATTATTCTGAGTGCAATCACTGCCCGGGAGTACATCCGCAGCTTCAAAAACTAACGCCGTACGACCTGGCGGAGAACGATCTCTCGGAAGGGCCCTTCCTCGGCGGCTTCATGCCGATCACCAAAGGCAAGAGTCTGACCATGAGCGGCAACGCCTGCGCGGCACCGGTGGGTGATTTCAATGCGGAGGACACCTACCGCGTCTTCTATTATTCCATTTTCCCCAACATGCTGCTGAGCATGCACCCGGACTACATCATGGTGCATCAAGTCTGTCCGCAGTCGCCGGAGCGAACACTCATCGTGTGCGATTGGCTTTTTCACCCAGACGCGTTCGATCGTCCCGATTTTTATCCAGAGGACGCAATCGATTTCTGGGATATGACGAATAAGCAGGACTGGCACGTCTGCGAGTTGAGCCAACAGGGAATTGCTTCGCGCGTCTACGAGCCGGGGCCGTATTCGCCGCGCGAAAGTATCCCGGCGGCGTGGGATCGGGAATATCTTCGCTACGTCGGGTAAGTAGTAAGGCGACCGACGAGCTGAAAACTGCCAAGTGGCAGAAAGTGCCTCACGCGGTCATGGCATAAGTTTGGGCCAGGCGCTGCTCGAGGGCGGCGCGCATTTGTGCTCCAAGTGCATCATTCTGCTGAAGGAGTTTATCAAGCTGCTCACGCTGCAGGGTAATGAAGATGCTTGGGGTCAAGGTCGTTACGGTCGCGGTCGTCGGGATGTTCGAGAGCAAAGAGATCTCACCGAAGTAGTCACCGTCTACAAGAGTGACGATTTGAACCGCCTCCGCTCCGCCCCTATTCGCAGTAACAGCCACTTTGCCACGGACGATGATGTAGAAGCGGTTGCCTTTGTCCCCCTCTGTAATAACCGCGCGGCCCGCGGGAGTATGTTCGGTGCTAAACATTCCCGCGATGTTTTTCAGGTAAGCTGGATCGAGGTCCTTGAACAGCGGGATATCGCTGAGGATGCTCATGTCGGTGACCTGGAAATTTCCGTCGGGCGACATGGTTGTCCCGTGCTGGCGCCGCCACATTTCCGCGTAGTTTCCGCCCAGGGATAGGAGCATCTGGTGTGATCCCTGTTCAAGAACTCGGCCATTCTTGAAAACAAAGATGTGATCATAGTCCACCACGGACTGAAGCCGGTGAGTGACTGAGATGACCGTGCGCCCCGCGGAAACCCGCTCGATCGTATCGTTGATTGCTGCTTCTGTAGCGGGGTCCAGAGAGGAGGTTGCTTCATCGAGAATAAGTAATGAAGGATTCCGAATCAGGGCGCGGGCAATGGCGACCCGCTGGCGCTGGCCGCCCGAAAGACGACCTCCCCGCTCGCCGACGATGGTGTCGTAGCCTTCGCGCAGTTGAACGACAATGCCATCGAGCTCGGCTGCCCGTGCAGCTGCCTCCACCTCGGACTCGGTCGCGCCCGGTTTGCCCAGGCGAATATTTTCGCGAACGCTCGTGTTGAAGAGAAAACTCTCCTGAAAAACGATACCTATCTGGTCATGGAGCGATTCTAGCTGGATTTCGCGCAAGTCCGTTCCGTCAAACGTAACCCGCCCCTCCTGGGGATCATAGAAGCGCATGAGCAAATTCAGATTGGTGCTCTTGCCGCAACCGCTATGTCCGACAAAAGCAATACGGGCTCCAGCCGGAAGACTCATGCTGACGTCCTGAAGGTTGGTCTGTTCCGGGGTATATCCGAACGTCACCTTTTCGAAGCTGATCTCCGACCGCAAATTGGGCAGCCGTTTTGTGCCGGGCCGCTCAACAACTGTCGGCTGCTCATCGAGCAGTTCTCGGATGCGCTGCATGCCGCTGGTGGCTTGCAGGAGCGAGGGCGTCACGGCAGTCAGACCCATCACCGCTGTGCTGACCGTGATGAAGAGAGCGTTAAAAGCGACGAGGGATCCGACGGAAAGCGATCCGTTAAAGGCCAGGTAGGAACCGAGGCTGATGAGCGCAACGTTGAAAAGCAGCATCGCGATATTTGGGCTGCGCTCGCTTGTGTAACTGAGAAAATTGAAGCGAGTCGCCAGTCGAGCCAGCTTTTCCACCTCTCGCTCAAAAATCGTAATGACCGATTGTTTGAGGCTAAACGCCTTGATGATGGGCTGCGCGCCCAGATTTTCATGGATGCTACTGGTCAGGAGTGCTTCCTCGATGCGCATTTGGTAGCCCGCCTTCAGGGCGCGCGGAGCGAGGAGCCGGGGACCCATGACGCACAAGGGAAGTCCCGCGACCGTCGCCACCGCCAATCTCCAATCGAGCGCAAACAAGACTGCCGGTGCTGAAAATGATATTGATGAGGCAGAGCGATCGCACCCGGAAGACCCAGGACGACCGCATTCTCGACTGCCGCCAGGTCAGTCGAAAAACGCGCGGCGATGTCGCCAGTTCGGGTGCGAGCATAGTAGCCCAGGGAAAGGCGCTGCAGTTGGCGGAACATCTCTTTGCGGAGATCGTTGGGAATTCGCGCACCGAACCAGGCATACAGGTAATCGCGGAGCACCTGCGACGTGGCGGTGAGCAGAAACCCGGCGACGAGGCTACCGATGATCCAGGCCAGGAAGGCCGCGTTTCGCGGCACGATGGCGAAGTCGATGATGAGCTTGAGACTGAGCGCCAATAAGACGTTGAACGCTCCCTCGAGCACCAACGTCACCACCAGCACGCTGGCCCGCGCGCGATAGGGTTTGACGTAAGAAAACAGGATTTTCAGCAGTCGGCCTGGACGCATCAGGGACGCCGGTGAACCGGGGTTTGAGGTCATGGTCGACATGCCTCTACCCCAGCCCGAGGAACTCGCGCGCCGTGCCGTTCAGCAATTGGGCCTTTTCGTCGGGAGAGAGTTCGTTCAACGATTCGATGAGGTTGCCTGGATGCGCTTCGCCCAGCGGAAACGGATAGTCCGAGCCGAGCGCGACACGCTGCGCGCCAAAGAGCTTGAGAAGCAGCTTTAACGCGTCAGGATCGTGCACGAGTGAATCGACGTAGAAGCGCGCGGGCGTGTCGCCTTGGGCGAGGTAACTTCGCGGATTGTTCTTGTTGTCCACGGCGACGAGGTCTGGGCGAACGTGAAAGGCGTGCTCGATGCGGCCAATCGTAAACGGGAACGCGCCGCCGCCGTGGGCAAAGGCCACGCGCAATTTTGGAAAGCGGTCGAACACGCCGCTGAACATCAGACAACAAATCGCGAGACCGGTCTCCGCCGGCATACCGACCAGCCAGGGCAGCCAATATTTCGGCATGCGTTTCTTGCCGAGCATGTCCCAGGGATGAACAAAGATGGCCGCGTCGAGCTCCTCGGCCGTCTGCCAGACAACATTGAGCGACGCGTGATCCAGGTTTCGGCAATCCGCACCATGACAATGCTCATTGGCATCGACATGGGTGCCGATCTGCGCGCCCCGCAAGCCGAGTTCACGGACGCATCGCTCCAATTCTCCGGCCGCCAGTTCGGGGTCTTGCAACGGAATCGTCGCAAGCCCCGCGAAGCGAGTCGGATATTCGCGAACAACTTCGGCAATGTGATCGTTCAAGCGGCGCGAAAGATCGAGTGCGTCGGCCGGCTTTGCCCAATAGCTGAACATCACCGGCACGGTCGAAAGCACCTGCATTGATACGCCCGCGCGGTCACATTCCTCGATGCGGCGCGCGGGATCCCAGGCATTGTCGCTGATTTCGCGGAAAACCCGATCGCCCTTCATCATCCGCGCGCAACAGGGCTGGTAGTGATCGAGCCGGACGAATCCGCCGTAGCCGTACTTCGCGTCGAGGTCGGGCCAGTCGCGCGGAAGGATGTGAGTGTGGAGGTCGATCTTCACGAAAAATGACGAGTGACGAGTGACATGTGACGAGAGGGAAATAGATCGAGTGTCAGAACCTCGTCACTTGTCACCCCTTACATGTCACTTTCTTCAAAACGGCTTCGTCGGTCCTGGCTGCTCGACTTTGTGGCCGCAGTTCTTGCAAGTCCGCCGGACGTCGTCGTTCCAGAAGTCGAGCATCGCCTGGCTGAAATGCTGGACGATGTCCCCACAATCGAAGTGGATGTCTTCCACCAGCGCCGCAGCAATTTTCGCAGTAGAAAATCACATGTTCGGTTTCTCCCGGCGGGCGTCTCCGCTCGACCACCATGCCGAGGGTGTTGGGTGGCCGCACCGGGGCGTGCGGGACGTTTGGTGGAATGAAGAACGTCTCTCCTTCGCGCACGAGGTGGTCCACAATCCGGTCGCCCTCGCGGATGCGTATTTTGATGTCTCCCTTAAGCTGATAAAAAAACTCCTCGGAATCGACCTGGTGAAAATCGTTTCGCGCGTTGGGACCCATGATGATCATGACGAAGAAGTCGCGCCCGTCGTAGAGATAACGGTTACTCACCGGCGGCTTGAAGAGGTGCCGGTTTTCTTCGATCCAGGCGTTTAGATCGACGGGTAATAGGACAGGGGCCGCGACGGGGAATTCCGAGGTGGGTGGTGGAGGCTCAGCAAGATTAGCCATGTCCGAGGCTATTTCCTTCCGTGAGCAGCGTCAAACACGCCGTTTAAGGACGGGGAGACTGGGTATTTTCGGTTCTCAACGGGCAATTTTCGGCTTCACACTTCCCGGCCAGTCGGATATCAAGCGACTCCTCCCTTTATGCATCCAAATTCCCCGGCGCGGCGAACTACTAGAAAGTTTTGGAGCAGTTAACCACTTTTGCCTCACTCCCGTCGGTATTGTGCCGCTCGGAAGTTGGGCAAGAACCAACAGAGAAAAAAGAAAGGTCAACATGACAAGGAAGACAATGATTGCCGGCGCAGCGATTGCCGGCTTGATGAGCGGTTCGTTTGCTGTTACCGCGCAGGCCGCCCAAACCAGCTCCAATGCTGGGGTCTCGCTCAAACAGATGGGCGACGACAAAAAGGACGCCGCGGACAAACACGGCTGCAAAGGCATGAACTCCTGCAAGGGCAAAGGCGGTTGCAAGTCGGGTGACAACTCCTGCAAAGGCAAGAACTCCTGCAAGGGCAAAGGAGGCTGCGCGACCGACGGCAGCAAGCCAGCAGACTCGCCGGCTAAGTAAGAGTGGTTTACTGGGAGCCGGGGTTCCACGCCCCGGCTCTCAAGGGTAAACGCGCGCCAATCCGAAAAGAAATTCCCGCCGTGCCGGCAAATTCCTTCAACAATTTCACCGAATACGGAATCGGCATCGGTCTGCGGGTGCCGCATTACCGGCACATTCTCGCGGAAAAACCGGTCGTCGATTGGTTTGAGATCATTTCGGAGAATTTCATGGTGGACGGCGGACGCCCGCTGGAAGTGCTCGATTTGATCCTTGAGCAATACCGCGTCGTCCAGCATGGCGTGGCGATGTATTTCGGCTCGGCCGACCGATTGAGCCGCGAGCATTTGAAGAAACTCAAACGGCTGGTGAAACGGACGAAGACCCCCTGGCTCTCAGATCACCTCTGCTGGGGCAGCGTCGATGGGCGCTACACCCACGACTTGCTCCCGATGCCTTACACGTTCGCGGCGGCCAAGGCGACGGCGGCTAACATTCGCGAAGCGCAAGATTTCCTGGAGGTGCCAATCTGCGTCGAGAACGTCAGCAGCTATGCGGAGTTCCACGCCTCGGAAATGACGGAATGGGAATTTCTCAGCGAAGTGGTCGAGCGGGCCGACTGCGGGATTCTCCTAGACGTGAACAACATTTACGTCTCGTCGCAGAATCACAATTTCGATCCTTACGCCTACCTCAATAACGTTCCGCACGATCGCGTCGGACAGATCCACATCGCGGGGCATTCCAAGTTCGAAAAATACATTCTCGATACGCACGATCATCCGGTGCTCGATCCGGTCTGGAAACTCTACGCCCACGCCGTAAAACGCGTCGGCCGCACCGCCACGCTGCTCGAGTGGGACGACAGTATTCCGAGCTTCGAAGAAGTTCACCATGAAGCGCTCAAGGCCAACCAGTTCATCGAGAAACTCGAAAACGCCGCGGCTTGAGGTGCGGTCGCGCGCGGAGCTGAAAGCGCTGCAGGATCTCATGGCGAGGGCCGTCTTCCGTCCGTTGACCGCGCAGGACGGAATGGAGCCGCGCTGGATCGATGGCCGCAAGACCAGCGACCTGGCCTCCTCCTTCATCAAGCCAAACGACCGGCTGACCTCTTTCGATCGGCTTGAAATCTACAATCGCGTCTATTGGTTTCGAGTCCTCGATTGTCTCTATGACGACTATCCCGGACTCCGCGCAGTGCTGGGTGAACGGAACTTCATGAAGTTGATCACGGCGTATCTGGCGAAATATCCCTCGGCCTCGTTTACGTTGCGCAATTTGGGAAGCCGGCTCGAAAAATTTCTGCGCGATGAGCCGCAGTGGGTCGCGCCGCGCGCGGAGCTGGCGCTCGACATGGTCCGCTTTGAATGGGCTCAGGTCGTGGCGTTCGATGACGAGGCGAAACCCGCGATTACGCCCGACGATGTTCTGGACACACGACCCGAAAAACTACGGCTTGGTTTGCAGCCGTATCTCTCGCTGCTCGAATTGAATTACGAAGTGGACGAATTCCTCCTCGCCGTCCGAAAAAGCGAGTCCGCCGTCTTGCGCAGTGAAGCGAGCAACACGTTCGAAGCGATGCCGCAATCGTCGCGGACCAGGAAATCCCTTCGCTTGCCCAAACGTAAACGCATCCATCTGGCGGTCCATCGCCACGACAACGAACTTTATTACAAACGCCTCGATCCTGAGGCTTTCGTCATTTTGGAGGCGTTGCGCGCGGGCGCGAGTGTTGAGGAAGCCTGCTTGCGTGCCCTCTCTTCCACGAAACGCACCGGCGTCGATTGGAGTGAGGAGATCAAGTCTTACTTCAACAACTGGGCGTCGCTCGGCTGGTTCTGCCGATTCGCGAAAAAATGAAAACGAATTCCAATATCATGAGCCGGTATTTCGGCTGGTTTGTTCCTTCAACCAGCTTCTTCCAATCGCTGCTGCTTTTCTTCATCCGGCTCTACTGGGGTTGGGAATTGTTTCTCACGGGCAAGGGCAAGTTGATGGATTTGGAGAAGGTGACGGCTTTTTTCCAAGGCCTTGGGATCCCGCTTCCTTACGTGCAAGCGATGCTGGCCGGTGCGACCGAATGCTTCGGAGGTCTGCTCCTCCTGGCCGGTTTTTGCTCCCGGCTCATATCCATTCCGCTGACGATCTTGTTTACGGTCGCATATCTCACAGCTGATCTCGACAAAGTGAAAGTGATTTTCAGCGACCCGGACAAGTTTCTCACTGCCGACGAGTTCCTCTTCTTGTTTGTCGTCGTGCTCGTCTTCGCTTTCGGGCCGGGAAAATTCTCCATCGACTGGCTAATCAAACGCAAAGTCGCTCCACCGGCGTCGGAAAGCGTTTAACGCGGTTGAAAAAGTTTCGCGCAGCGACGTTTTTGCTTTGCCTCTGTGCGGTCGCGCGAGCTGGCGAACCAACCGGGATCGACTGGCAGCCGTGGTCGGACTCGATCTTCGAAAAGGCGCGGAAGGAGCGTCGCTTCGTCTTGCTCGATCTCGGCGCGGTCTGGTGCCACTGGTGTCACGTGATGGAAGACATCACGTATCGCGACCCCGATGTGATCGCGCTGATCAAGCAGCGCTACATCGCGGTACGGGTTGATCAGGACGCCCGGCCCGATCTGGCGAATCGCTACGAAGATTACGGCTGGCCAGCGACGATTGTGTTCGATTCCGACGGCGCTGAGATCGTCAAACGCCAGGGCTACATCCCGCCCAAGCCGATGGCCTCGATGCTCCAGGCGATCATTGACGATCCGTCGCCGGGGCCGTCAATCGTCACGCCGCCGCCGCTGGAGCAGGCTAGCACCGCCGGGTTGAAGCCGGAGCAGCGGGAAAAACTGCGCAAGATTCTGCGCGACCGCTACGATTCGAAGAATCGCGGGTGGGGGACGGTCCAGAAGTTTCTCGACTGGGACACCATCGAATTTTGCCTGGCGAGAATCGATGCGCGGTGATCCGGAGTTCGAGCGCATGGCGAGGCGAGACGCTCGACGCGCAGCGCCAGTTGATCGATCCGGTCTGGGGCGGCGTTTATCAATATTCGACTGACGGTGACTGGGAACATCCGCACTTCGAAAAGATCATGCAGATGCAGGCAGAGAATTTGCGCAGCTATGCGCAGGCCTACGCACTTTGGAAAGATCCCGCACATCTCGAAGCGGCGAAGAAGATCCGAGCTTACCTGCACGACTTTCTGACCAGTCCGGACGGCGCCTTCTACACGAGCCAGGATGCCGATCTCGTGCAAGGCGAGCATTCCGCCGAATACTTCGCGCTTTCCGATGTTGCTCGGAGGAAGCGGGGTATTCCGCGCGTCGATCAGCACATTTATGCCCGTGAGAACGGCTGGGCGATCAACGCGCTCGCGACGCTTTACGGCGTCACCGCCGATGAGAGCGCGCTGGGCGATGCGATGCGGGCGGCCGAATGGATCATGGCGAATCGCTCGCTCCCGGGCGGCGGTTTTCGGCACGACGCGCAAGATGTCGGTGGACCCTATCTTGGCGATTCTATTTACATGGCGCGTGCGTTCTTGAAACTGTATGCGGTCACTGGCGATCGAAAATGGCTGGGTCATGCGGAAGCGGCCGCGCAGTTTGTCGAAACGAAATTCAAGAGCAAGATCGGCTACGGCGCGTTTGTGCAGCCTCTGGCCGGGAAGCTAAAACCGAAGCCGCAAGTGGATGAGAACGTGGCGGTCGCCCGCACGTTGAATCTGCTTCGCCACTACACGGGAAAGGAAATTCACGGGAAGGCCGCGGAGCATGCGATGCGTTATCTGGCCGCTCCGGCGCTGGGAGAAAATCGCGGCTATGCGGTCGCGGGCATTCTGCTGGCGGGCGGGGAACTGGGAGGGCCGCCGTTGCACCTGACCGTCGTCGGCAAGAAGGACGATGCCGCCGCGCGTTCGCTTTTCATCGCGATGATCGCTCTACCGGCCAATTACAAGCGGGTCGAGTGGTGGGATGAGCGCGAGGGACCAATGCCGAATCCCGATGTTCAATATCCAACGTTCGAAAAAGCGGCGGGATTTGTCTGCGTGGATCGACACTGCTCGGCGCCGATTTTTGATCCGGCGAAGATCGCGGCGGTCGCTGCCAGGAAATGATGCGCGTTATTCTGGTTATCGTCGCGATGACCTGGCTGTCGTTGGCAGACCGGATTTCCGCGCAGGACAAGGCGCAACTGGAGATCGGCGGAGGCAAGATTGACATCATCTTTTCATCCACGCCTGGTGAAACGTTGCGCAAATTTGTTCTCGGTTGGGTCACGTCCTCGGCGCGGGCGGTGACTGTCTATTACGAACAGTTTCCAGTTTCGCATGTGCAGGTCCGGGTCCGCCTTTTCGAGGGGCGGGGTGTGCGGGGAGGCCGGACGACTGGTTGGGACGGCGCGTCGATCACTATTGCCGTTGGCCACGCCAGTAACGCGGCCGACTTCTCCGAGGACTGGGAGCTGACCCACGAGATGGTGCATCTGGCGTTTCCCTCGGTTCCCGAGCAACATCATTGGATCGAGGAAGGTTCCGCGACCTATGTCGAGCCGATCGCGCGGGCGCGCGCCGGCGATTTGACCCCGGAGAAAGTATGGGGCGATCTCGTTGACGGACTCCCAAAAGGTTTACCGCAGGCCGGAGATCGCGGGCTTGATCTCACGCCGACATGGGGCCGCACTTATTGGGGTGGGGCACTTTTTTGTCTGCTGGCCGATATTGAGATTCGCAAACGCACCGGAAACAGAAAGGGTCTCGAAGACGCGCTGCGGGCCATTCTCAAGGCGGGCGGGACCATTGAAGCGGACTGGCCGATTCTTCGAGCGACCGAGATCGGCGATCGCGCGACAGGCGTCCCAGTCTTGCGTGAGCTTTATGACAAAATGAAAGCAACGCCCGCACCGGTCGATCTGGGTGCGCTCTGGAAAGAACTCGGCGTGCAACGTCGAAACGGTAAGACCGAATTCAACGACAGAGCGCCGCTCGCTCCGATTCGAAAAGCCATTACGCAAACGGCTCTTCGCTAGCCCTACGCGGCATCGAGAAGTCTCCCGATCGTCTGACGCAAAGCGGCAAGCGTGACCGGTTTGCTTAGCACAACGTCGACTGCCGCCGGCTGAGATCCCGTCACCTCGATCAACGCGCCAAAGCCGGTGAGCATGATCACCGGGATATCTTGATTCACCTCTTTGATGAAGCGCGCTGTCTGATCGCCGCTCATCTCAGGCATGACGCGGTCGAGGACCACAAGGTCGAAGACATTTCGGCGGAATTTTTCCAGGGCCTCGCGGCCGCTCGCGGCTGTCGCGACCACGTGTCCATCGCAGCGCAGATAGGCGGAAACGACCTCCAGGATACTCGGTTCGTCGTCAACGATGAGGACGCGGAGAGATGAGGTTGGCGTTGCGTGAGCAGAGGTCACCGAGGTCGGAAGAGCCAAACTTTCTGCTAGAGGGATGCGAATGAAGAATGCGGTGCCCTGGCCGGGGGTGGATTCAATCTCGAGCTTGCCGCGATGTCGTTCGACTATCCCATAAACCATCGAAAGCCCGAGGCCGGTGCCGAGGTCGCCTTTCGTCGAAAAGAATGGTTCCAGGCAACGCTGCCGAACGCTCTCGCCCATGCCCGTCCCGGTGTCGCGGACTCGAAGGACCGCGTCACTTCCTTCGATGGCGGTCTCGAGCGCGATACAACCGCCGTCAGGCATCGCGTCGACGGCATTGAAAATCAGATTGGTCAGCACCTCGCGGAGAGCGGACTCTTCCCCCGCGACGAAAGGAGACGCATTCATTTCCACCGTCACGTCGATCGTCACTCCGCTGGCCTGCGCCTGGCTCCGCCACTTCGGTTCTGTGAGTGAAACAGCTTGCTGAACGATCCTGGCCAGATCGACCAAGGGAAATTCCTCATTCGTGCAGGCGGGCCCGCAGAACTCCCGAAGGCGACTCACGACGTTGGAGGCGTCCTTAGCCGAAGTGCGCAACATTTCGAGACAACGGCGCGCCTCGGCTTTGTCATCCAGAACCAGGTCGCTTTCCAGGAGCAACTCTGTGAAACCGAGAATAGGCGTGAGGGTGTTGTTAAGATCATGCGCAATGCCGCTGGCCATCTGGCCAATCGCGCTAAGACGCTCTTGCTGAATGACGTGCTGTTGCGTCGCCTTTATTTCGCGGAGCGCCTCCTCCAGCTCGCGATTGGTTTCCCGCAAGTCCGCCTCGACTTGTTGGCGTCGGCTCAGGTTTTCCTCCGACCCAGGCCCGATCTGTTTGAACGGTTTCGAAAGCCGAACGGCTCCGAACAAACTGGCGACAAACCCGAAGGAAGGGACGACCAGCCCGAAAGCAATGATCTTCCAGCGGAGAGCTTCTTCGTCGACGAGGTAGGCCGTCGCGATCGTCATGGCCAGCACGAAAAGGATCATCGCCCCGAGCAGCTTCGCGCGGAAGCTGGGCGCGACTGTAGGATTGTATGGCAGGGCGATGGGATTACCTGGTTGGAAAATCGACATGCAACATCATGTCGGTTTTCAATTCCACGGAATGTTGACCGCGTAGCGTCGGTTCAGCCCACGATCGAACGAGGGTTTCCGCAATGGGGCGGTGCCCTCAATAACTGTTTGGGCCCGGACGGATCCGGCGGTCAGTCCGAGAGCAAAAACGACGCTAGAATAGCCGTGGCGCACAGATATTCCGTCTATAGCGAGAACGGTGCCAGCGTGTGTGCTATTCAGGCTTTACTACCCGGGCCTGGACGGGTTTGTCGCTCTACTTCTGGGCGGGTTTGATCTTGATGTCGCGCACGCCCTGCCAGCCGCCTTCGCCGTCGCGTTTCAGGCTGACAATGGCTGGGTCTTCGCCCTCGTTTTTCCAATGGGCCAGTTCTCTTGGGGTGATGAACTTGTCGCCTTCGAACCAGTAGTCATCGATCGAACGTTCCGAGTAATCGGGCCCATAAAGATGGGCATGGATGTGGGCTGGAGTTGTCCGGTTAGGGTAGGGGGCTGGTTTGATGGTGCGGAATTCATACCGGCCATCCGGTCCCGTTTTCATCCAGCCCTTTAGCCGCGGATGGCTCGGATCGTCTTTCTCGTTGTAGTAGCCAGTCGCGTCCGTGTGGTAAATGAAGAGGACAATCCCGTTGGCGGGCTTGCCGTCCGGCTGAAAGATTGTGCCAGAAATGTGCAATGGCTCTCCCGCCTCTCTTGGCGAGGTCACAACTGTCTTCGCGGAGAGATTCGCGGGTGCAATGCAGGAGCCGCAGGGCGCGCCACCGCCAAGGGTTGGAGGATAGGTCGGCCTCGCATCTTCAGAGTCGGCCCGGAATGCCACCACTGCGAAGGCCAAGAGCGCCGCGAAAAGGAAAACTCGTTTGGCAACGCTCATCGCGCGACGATATCAGGAGATTTCGGAATAACCAAGCCTTCCCCCGGAGGCGCAATCGGCGGCGATCCTATTCCGTGCGTAAGCGCGGCCATCGGGCTGATGCGCGTGGCGCGTCGGGCGGGAAGCCAGGTGGCGACGAGGGCAGCGGCGGCAAGCAGGGCGGGCGCGACGGTGAACGCGACCGGATCCAAGCGCGCCGACTTCGTAGAGCATTCCGCTTAGAATTTTTCCGGTCCCGGCGGCCAGGAGCAGGCCAAGAACAAGACCGCAAATGAGCATGACGGAGCCTTCGCGCAAAAACATCCGCAGCACCGCGCCTCGTTGCGCGCCCAGCGCCATGCGAATGCCGATCTCACGCGTGCGGCGGGCGACCGAATAGGCCTTCACGCCGTAAAGGCCGACGACGGCGAGACCGAGCGCCAGAGCGCCGAAGACGGAGAACATGGCCGCGCCCGCGCGCACGATCCAGAGTTGGAAATTGCTCTCGAGATGTTGCGCAAAACTCTTTAGCGAAAGAATCGGGAGCGCGGAATCGACTTCGCGCACGGTGCGCCGCAACAAATCCGCGGTCGCGGTTTCGCTTCCCGGAGCGAGCGTGCGAAACCGGACGAAAAACGAAATGTTGCTTTGAAAGCCCCGTCCAAACGGAACGTAAATGGCGCCGCTCGGATCGCTTTCGAATAGTCCGTTGCGCGTCGCGGGCACGATACCAACGATCTCGATGGTCTCGCCGGGTTTGATTTCACCGCTGAGGTCTTCGCTCATTCCCACGCGAGTATCGCTGCCCTTTGCGCGGGGCGCCTTGTCACCCGCAAATTGAATGCGTTGGCCGAGAGCATCGCCCTCGGGCCAGAGCTTTTTCGCGAGAACTTCGTCGATGATCGCCACGGCCGCTCCGCCGGATTGGGTGGCTTCCGCTTCGTTGAAAACGCGACCGCGCAAAACCGGCAACCCGACCGTGGAGAAGTAGTCCGCTCCGACGCTGTTCCATGCCGCGCTGAAGGCCAATCCTTCTGCGGCCGTTGCTGGCTTTGCATCCGGTGCGGGTTGCAAGCCGGCGCGCTGCACGTTCTTGCTCAACGAGATCATCCCGAACGGAATCGTGGCGGAGATGCTCGCTCGTTCGACGCCGGGCAATGCGGCCAGGCGCTCGTTCAGGCTGCGGTAAAGCTCCTGCGCGCGTTTCGGTTCGTAACCGGCGAGGCTGGCGTCTGTTTCGATGAGAAAACTCGCACCCGGTTGAAGGCCGGTGTTCGACCGAGGCGGCTTTGCTTGCGCCGCGAATGAAAAGCGCCGCGGCGGTGAGCAGGGCAAGTGAGAACGCTATTTGGGCGACGACGAGTGGATTTCGCGGCAAAAATTTCCAGCGACGCCGGATCACATCTTCACCCGCCTGTTCCTTGAGATCGGCCACGACTGCACTGCGGGAAAGCTTGAGAGCAGGTCCGAGCGCAAAACCAACTGTGCCGAGCACGCAAAAGCCGAAAGTCGCGGCGAGAATGGCGGCGTTCGGTCCACCCAGCCAGATGATGTCGAGCGGGAGCATTTTTCCCAGCGAGGTCATGAGAAGGTCGGACGACCAGAGGCCCAGGAGGAGCCCGCAGGCACCGCCGAGGAGCGAGAGCACCAGGCCTTCGGTAAGAAGCTGGCGGACGATGCGGCTGCGGCTGCCACCCAGCGCGAGACGAATGGCAATTTCTTTGCGACGCGCTGTGCCGCGGGCCAGCAACATGTTCGCGAGATTAAGACACGCCACCAGCAACACCACGATGGCCATCCCGAGAAGCATCGGCGCGATCTTCGACATCCCGCCCTCGCCCGATGGGCTCGTGCTGGTGGAGAAACGGGAGATCGGCGTGGTCTGGAACGTTTGATCCTTCTGCTCGACCGGGAATGCTTTCTCCAAATTGGCGGCCAGGCCCTTGAGCGACGGCTCAGCCGCAGCGGCCGTCAGGCCCGGCCTTAAGCCGGCCGACGACGAGCAACTGATTTCCCGTGCGATCGCCCAGCTTCGTAGTGTTCTCGCTCGCAAAGTCGTTCGCCACCTGATCGTAAACCCCGAGAGGCAGCCACACTTCGGGGGAGATGACCTGCATCAGGCCGGTGAATCCTCGCGGCGCGATCCCGACGATCGTGAACGGGTGGCCGTTGATGAGCAATTGCGAGCCGAGCAGCGACGGATCGAGGGAATGTTTCGCCCAGTAGGCGTAGCTGACAATCGCGACTGGCGCTCCGCGAGCCGGGAGTTTCCTCCTCCGGTGAAAATGCGCGGCCCTTTGCGAGAGGAACGCCGAGCACGGAGAAATAATTCGCGGTCACGGTGGCGGCGAAGGCCCGGCGGGTGTCGCCTTTTTGCCCAAGCCCGATCATGGCCAGGTTGTAGGCCATCACTTCGGTGAAGACGCTGTTCTGCTCGCGGATGTCTCGATAGGTCGGATAGGAAAAGCCGCGAAAGGTTTTCGGGTTCTTCTTGTCCTGCGAAAAAACCTGCACGACTTCGTGCGGCTTCGCATAACCGGGCGGCGCGAAAAACATGGTGTGGACGAGGCTGAAGACCGCGGTGTTCGCGCCAATCCCGAGAGCGAGAACGATGACAGCTGCGATGGTGAATCCCGGCGCCTTCCAAAGTTGCCGGACCGCGAATTTAAGATCCTGGATCATATGAGGTTATCAGTGAGATGCCGGAAAACGCGCAGTTGGATTCAGAAATCTGCGTCGCGCGCCCGTTCGCGAAGGTAGTTGATTGCCATTGGCGGAGCGCGACTGTCGCAGCTCACCATGATGAAACTGCGGCTAGCGGTAATAACAGTTAATAGTAATCCTTTTTTGGCCGCGCCTGGCGAGCTCGGCCGAAGCGAATCCGATCACTGTGTCGGAGATATCGATCCAGAGTGGCGGTCACCGGATTCGCATCGATAAATATGGAACGGCGCGAAGCGGGAAACACTCTGCCATTCTGGTGCTGCACGGCGCAGGTGGAACCTTGCTCGACGGGCCCGAAATGCGCCGCGTGGCGCGCCGCCTGGCCGAGGCCGGCAACACGATTTATCTCGTCCATTATTTCAACCGCACCGGTACGATCGTGGCCCTGGACGCCGGGCATGCAAAAGAACTTCCCGGCCTGGCTCGCGACTGTCCGTGACTGCATCAAGTTTGCCCAAGGGGATGGCTCGAATCCGTCGCCCGTTGGAATTTACGGGTATCCCTCGGCGGATTTCTGGCGTTGGCGGCGGCTTCGGATAATCCCGCGGTTGGCGCCGTAGTGGAACACGCTGGTGGCATTTGGAATGGAGAAGCGGAACGCATCCGACACATGCCGCCGGTCCTGGTCGTCCACGGGGAAGGGGATCGGCGCGTGCCCTTTCAGAAATATGCGCAACCGCTCGTTGCCGTTCTGCGGGAACGCGGCGCTACTTCCAAGGAGCGGTTTTTTCCGGGAGAAGGGCATGTTTTCACGGCCTTCGCGATGTCGAGCGTGCGCGATGCTGCCGTCGAGTTTTTTCGCCAACATCTTGGGCGAAAATAGGAGTTGCCGGCATTGAGCGGCATGACCGGATTAGTTACGCGGCCAAAACTGGCGTGGGATCGTAGGGAGAGGGCGTGCTGTTGAATTTCGGATAAAGAAATTTTGCGACCGGCGCGTTTTCGTGGGCGATTCCGACCGCCTCTTTCAATCCCGCCTCCCGCAACTTCGTCAGGGATTGTTCGAGCAAGCGTGTCCCGAAGCCGCGGTTGCGATATTCCATTGAGACGCACGGGCCGGGGGAGAGGTGGACGTCCGCCGTCGGGTTCTTGCGAAATGAATGCTGCGCCGATGATGCGGAGGCCATGCCGTAAGGCGAGGCAGGTGCTCGTGGGCGACGTGAAGGCCCGGACCAGCCAGGGCTCGATCGTTTCCATGACGTCCTGGGTCGAGGGATTCCAGGTGGGGTCGAGCACAAACGAACTGGAAATGATCTTGCGCAGCTCGGTTTCGTCTTCGGCCGTGGCGGGTCCGATCTCGTAATGCTCCGGCAACTCGGCCTCAAATTTCGGAAGTTGAGTCAGGTCCCAGCGAAATTGAATCCAGTTGCTCCAGTTCATACGGTTCGCCGACTAGTATCGTGTGCGGCGCAAGGGCCGCAACTGAACGTTCGCACGTCCGGAACTCGCTGGTTGCCTCCGTGCTGAGGAAACTAAATGGCCTGGACGGACTTTGAGCGTTTCGTTGAACGAACTGTAAAGCTCGCGGTATTGCGCGACGCCTCGCCGCAGGACCGGTTTGAAATTCGCCAGGTCCGCAATGTTGACGATCTGATCCACGCTCTGCACGAACGCGCTCATCGCGTCGTTCGTGGCGAAGCGATGACTCAGGAGCACGACGAAATGCTCGCGCCGTTCGGCTCCGGGACGCTTGATCAGCTCGTGGAGGACCGGATTGTTTTGCGGAGTCGATCCTTTGAAGTTCTCGTACACCACCACGACGTTGTAGCTGTACGTCTTGAGCTTCAGGACCACGTCTTCCTCGAACAAGCCGAGGTGCACCTTGTAAGTCATGTCGATCAACTGCGGCACGACCATTTTCTGGTATTGCTGGTGATCGACGCAGACGAGCGCGGTGTTATCGCCGAGATCGAAAAAAGATGGGTCTTGTGTTTCCATGGCATTAACGGAATGCGTTTGCCGGAAGATCGAGACGCAGGCCCGAGTCCAGGTCGTTGTCGACTCCGCGGGTTTTTTGGATGACGTCGATGCCGCGGGTGACCTTTCCCTTGCGGGAAGCGAACAGGCGCGCGGTTTCCTCGGTAATGAGATCGCTTTCGTAGGCGTTCAGAATCGATTGGTCGAACGTCATCCAGCCGAAGGGCGAACTCGCCTCGATGATTTCGTAGAAGCTGCGGTGCTCGCCTTCGCCAATCGCGATGGTCTCTCTCGTGCGCAGATTGTGGCCGAGGATTTCCGTGAGCAGCTGCCGGCCGCCGCCGACCTTGGGCGCGAGTCTCTGGCTGACGATGTAACGCAGGGTATCGGCCAGGCGAATGCGCAACTGTTGTTCTTCGCCCAGGGAAAAAAGACCGAGGATACGGTTGATGGACTGACCGGCGTCGACCGTGTGAAGCGTGCTCAGGACGAGGTGCCCTGTTTCCGCCGCCATCAGCGCCACTTCCACCGTCGCGCGATCGCGCATCTCGCCGACCAGAATCACTTTCGGGGCCTGGCGAAGAGCGGCGCGCAAACCGTTCGGATAGTTATTGAAATCGTGTCCCAGTTCGCGCTGGTTGAAGGTGGCCTTGAGCGTCGGATGCACGAACTCAATCGGATCTTCCAGGGTGACAATGTGCACCGGCTTGTTTGGCGTTGATCTCATTGAGCAACGCGGCCAGCGTCGTGGTCTTGCCGCTGCCGGTCGCGCCGGTGACCAGAACCAGGCCGGTCTTTTCCTTCGCGATCTCTTCAAAGATCGGGGGCAATCCCAGGCTCTCGACCGTGGGAATTTCGCCTTGGAGCTTTCGCAGGACGATCGAAAAATGTCCCTGTTGCCGGAAAATATTTACGCGGAAACGCGCTTCATCGCCGAGCGAATAACTGCAATCACAGGAGCCGCCGGTGAGATAATCGTAGATGAGACGCCGATTGCCCTGGATCAACGTGAGCGCGATTTGCTCCGTTTGATAGGGAGTGAGCGCGTCGATCGGCGGATCCACAAAGACCGGCTTCAGTTCGCCATAATCTTCCACCTGCATCGGGTGGCCCACGGAAAAATTGAGGTCGGAGATGCCGTCGTAGGTCTTCAGCATCGCGGACAGAATTCTATCGAGATCGGGAATTCTCATCGCGCTTGGGTCTATTCGTCGGTGCCGTCGGCCGGAGGATCTTTCAGGAATGGCCGGAACTTCTTTTTGTCGACCGCCTTGTCGTAGGCCTCTTCCGGCGAAATCCGGGTATGCCGCAGGTGGTCCATGATCGCGTCGTCGAGAGGCTGATTCCCCTTTTTCTTGCCGACCTGGATCATGCCCGGAATCTGGTGGGTCTTGCCTTCGCGAACGAGGTTCGCGATGGCCATGTCGACGACGAGAATCTCGAGCGCAGCCACTCGTCCCGGCGTGTCGATCCGCTTGAAGAGATTTTGCGCGATTACGCCTTTGAGCGATTCGGCGAGAGTGGCGCGGATCTGATTCTGTTGATTGGTCGGGAAGACGTCGATGATACGATCGACCGCTTTCGAAGCGCTGGAGGTATGGAGCGTTCCGAAGACAAGGTGACCGGTGGCCGCGGCGGTCAGGGCCAGTTCGATCGTCTCCAGATCTCGCATTTCACCCACGAGAAGAATGTCCGGATCTTCGCGCAGGGCGCCGCGCAGGGCGGCGGCAAAAGAACGCGTATGCACGCCGACTTCGCGATGCTGGACCAGGCAGTTTTGGCTGCGGTGAACGAATTCGATCGGGTCCTCGACGGTGATGATGTGATCGTGCCGCTGCATGTTGGCGTAGTCCATCATCGCCGCCAGGGTGGTGGACTTGCCGGAACCGGTCGGACCAGTGACGAGGATCAAACCCTTCTTCAGCATCGGAAATTTCTTCAGGACCGGCGGCAAATTCAAGTCATCCACCGTCAGGATCGTGGAAGGGATCAAACGAAAAACCGCGGAGATGCCGTATTTCTGTTGAAAGAAATTCGCGCGATAGCGCGCCATTCCCGGCACTTCATAACCAAAATCGATGTCGGACGTTTCTTCGAAGATCTTGATTTTTCCTTCCGGCGCGATTTCGTAAACCATCGCTTTCAATTCGTCGTTCCGGAGGGGCGGGTAATCGACCCGGACGAGTTCGCCATTGATGCGGAGCATCGGCGGGTTGTTGGTGGAGAGATGAAGGTCAGAAGCCTTCTGCTCTCCCATCAGTTTGAAGAATGAGTCAATGCGGGCCATGAGAGCGACCCTGATAAAGCTAAATCGATGCCACTCGCCGGGGATTCACCGGGAAGGGGTGCCGGCGTGAATCAGTCCGCCCGGTCGAGTCGTGACCCTAGGGATTCGAATCCCGCGCCGAATCGAGCGTGGAGCGGACTTGTTCGAGCAGTTTTTCGCGCGTGTACGGCTTCGGAATAAACCCGCGCAATCCTTGCGCGAGCATGTTGCCCAGCTTGCTCTGCTCGGCAAAGCCGCTGCTCAGGACCACGGCGACATCCGGATTCAGCGCACGGAGCTCGTCGAAAACCGCGTCGCCATCCATGACGGGAAGAAAGAAATCGAGGATAACCAACCCGATTTGTTTGCTGATTTGCTGGTAAATCCTGAGTGCTTCGAAACCGTCGCGCGCGAGGATAACTTGATAGCCTTCGTCCGTCAGCATCGCGGAAGCCAGTTCGGCAATTTCCATTTCGTCATCCACCAGCAGGATGAGTTCGCGGTTGCCCTTTTCATTCAACACCTTGATGTCCGCCGGAATCGCACTGGGCTTGGCCGCGGGCTTGGGTTCCGCGGCGGGAGCCTTGGTGCGCGCAGACGATTTCTCCGCTTTGGCTTTGGGCTGGTGGCGGGGCCGCTTCGGAGGGCGGCGGGACAACGGAGAATTCCGGTGGCCGCGACGGGTCGGGCGCGCTCTTGGTCTTGGCGGCGCTTCCCTCCAGAATTCGTGAAGTTACCCGGTCGAAAAGAGATTGCGCGGTTTTCGAAGCGAGCTCGACTCGTTCGCCGAGCATCTCGATGTAATTGTATTCGCCCTTGTGCTGCCGGGCCAGATCGGAGTAACGCGAGATCTGCTGAAGCATCGTATTCAGCTCGGTCGAAGTGGCGGCGATCCACTTCAAATCTTCGTGATCGAGCATAGGAGTATTGCCGTCTTCAGGTCCGATCGCGGTCGTTCAAACATGCCCAGAAAACGCCACCTAAAACAGCAAAAATGGCGATCGCGAAGGAACCGATAGTCAGCATAGAGACAAGAAGATAGGGTCAGCACGGTTCATGCCTTCTGGAAGGGCGCGCGTCAACCCGAATCCGCCGTGCTTTCTGGCGTGACGCCGAAAAAATCGCTGAAGGACGCGACGGTAAGTTCGCCGTTTCATCGGCGGCAGCCACGCGAGATTGAACTCCTCCGGGCGAATCCAACGCATTGAACGAAATTCGGCCTTCGGCCCCGCTACGTTCAGCAGGCTCTTCGGCCCTCGCAAACGCAGGAGAAAATAATGGTGCGCCTGTCCGTGAAACCCTTTTTTTGTGATGCCGGCCGGAAACCGATACCGGTACGGCCCCCGCATGTCGCCGATGCTGTAGGCGTTTCGCGGCAAGGAAATTTCCTCGAGCACCTCGCGCATGAGCGCATCGAGCGCGGTTTCGCCGGCCTCCCTTCCGCCCTGCGGGAATTGCCACGCCTCCGGAAGCGTCCGCGCGCTCGCAAATTAGGATGCGGCCGGAACGATCCTGCAAGAATGGCCGCGACCGCGGGACGATAAAGCATTGACCGCAGTTTAGCACATTGGGCGTTTTGTCGGCGACGGCGTTAGCGTGTATCGCGCTCGGCAGTTTACCCTGATTACATGCCCGCCAGTTTTCGGAACGGCCTTTACGCCGGGCTTCTCGCTGCCGCCATCGGCGGAATTTGGCTGGCTACTTTATGGCAGCCGGAGCGGCAGATCCGGTTGCATACCGACGCATTGTCTCTCTGAAATCGAAGGTAAAGATTGGCGAGCCGTGGGCGACTTTATTGGAGATGATTATCAGGATCAGTGGGGAAACGATCGCGGTCGGGCTCTAGAGCGATTGCGCGAGTTGTTCCGCTCTCTTCCCAAGGCGCGGATCGAAGCGAGCGGCGCCCAGGTGCGCACCGAAGGCCGCCGAGGGCTACTGGCAGGCGAAAATAACAATCAGCGGAGGCTCGGGTGAATTTGACGCAGCGATCGCAGAACGGGTGAACTCCCTGGCCGACGCCGTTCGAGTTGGAGTGGCGGCGCCGATCGAACAAGCCGTGGGATTGGAAACTTGTCGGTGTTCGAAATCCCTCGCTCGAAATTCCCCGTCCGTAGGGGCGCTATTTCCCCAGCGCGGTCCGCAACTCCGTCTTGGCGGACTCCACTTCACGCGGAGCGGCGTGGCAAAGCAAGAGAGCACGCAACTTGTCCCCCTGATAATAGCGGACCACGAATCTCTTTTTCGCGTAGGCGCCTTTGAGAGTCACCCGGGTCGGCTGCAGGCTGAAGTCGCCGACGAAATCCATTTTCAAATCAAACATCTCGGTCCAGAAATAGGGGACCTGCTCGTAGCGTATCCGCTTTTTGCCGGTCATATTTGCGCCGGCCACCAGCCCTTGTTCGCGGGCATTTTCCCAATGCGTCTGGCGGCGCACACCTCCCATGATCCGGTCGGGATAAAAGGCCAGGTCGCCGATCGCGTAGATACCTTTTTCTTCGGTCTCGAGGTATTCGCTCACGGGCGAACCGTGCGGCCCTGAGAGGGGCGTGTTCCGCACCAGCTCGAGGTTCGGCTCCGCGCCACAGGCGACGACCGCCACCCCGGCCGCAATCCGATTGCCGCTTTTCGTCTGGATATTCCGCAAAACCGTCTTGCCTTCGAAACCGTTCAAGCTTTCACCCAGAAGCAGACCAACCCCATGCTTCTCGAAATAGCCCGTAATCCACGCGCCCGTTTCCGGATCGAGGTAACGGTTCAGGAGATAGGCGTTGCGATGCATGATGCTGACTTTGAACTTTAGCTGGCGCAAACTTGCCGCAGCTTCGCAGGCCAGCAGCCCACCGCCCACGATGACGATCGTCTTCTCCAAGTGCGCCATCTCGCG
Organism: uncultured Verrucomicrobiae bacterium; assembly: GCA_963850015.1. Taxonomy (GTDB): domain Bacteria; phylum Verrucomicrobiota; class Verrucomicrobiia; order Chthoniobacterales; family UBA10450; genus AV80. Next base: position 1,594,252 of record CAWKJF010000002.1, on the reverse strand, counting down.
CAAGGCCAGCGCGTCCCGAATCGTTCTCAAATAAATGACATTGCCCAAGCCCACTCCCGCGACCGGCGGTCGGACGGGCCGGCTGCCCATGGCCAGGCAGGCCTTGTTGAACTCGATCGTCTCGCCATTTCCCAGAACCGCGAGCCGCCGGTCGATATTCACCTGCGTGACCATGGCGGCGAAGCGCGTTTCGATCTTGTGCGACTCGTACCAGCGCGGATCCAGGCACGGCAGTTTTTTCAGCGGCGGCGTTTTGTCCCGGAGAAAGGCTCTTCGAGAGCATCCAACGCTTATAGGGATGGTAGGTTTCCGCGCCGACCAGAGTGACGCTCCCCCGCTTGTCGTATTTTCGAATGCTTTCGCACGCGCTCCCGCCGCCGATGCCGCTTCCGATGATGAGATAGTCGCGTTGAATCATGTGAAAGGCGGACGATAGAGAATCCGCCGGGCCGCTGGCGAGGTAAAAATGTCCCTAATTCTCCCGGTGTCGCTTACTGATCGTAATCGTGCCCATGATCGTTCCTGGATGGGAGTAATCTAAGCAACATCTTGTTAGGAGTAGGATTAGGTGGGGAAACCTCAGAAAACGGCGCGGCAGACGATGACCGAGGCGATGACCCCGGCCAGATCGCCCAATAATCCGGCCGGAATCGCATGGCGGGTTTGTTTCACGCCGACCGATCCAAAATAGACCGCAGCCACATAAAACGTCGTTTCCGTGCTCCCGTAGATCGTCGCGGCCATCAGGCTCACGATATTATCCGGGCCGAGGCGATGGATGATATCGGCCAGGATCGCGAGGGTGGCGCTTCCGCTGAGCGGACGCATCAGCGCGAGCGGAAGCAAATCAGTTGGAAATTGGAGCGGCGCCAGCACTGGTGTTAGCACGCGCGCCAGCAGATCGATCCCGCCTGCGCCCTTAAACATGCTGATGGCCACCAGCATGGTGACGAGGAACGGAATTATTCTCAGGATGACGCTGAAACCTTCCTTCGCGCCCTCGACGAATTCTTCATAAACCTTGATTCCGCGGGTGGCGGCATAGACCGGAAAAAAGCTGAGGAGAAAGGGGATCGCGAGAATGGAGAGGGCGTTGACGCTTCGCACGAAGGCGCTCTGGGTCGCGGTGTTTGGGTCGGCGGGCAGGTTGAACAAAGCCGGAAAGACCATGCGTGCGAAAAGCGCGATGAAAAACAAGCCCAGCGCGATGAGGACCGGAAGGGCCCAAACGCGCGGCTTGGCGACGGAAGGCAGTTCCTCCGCCTCGAAAATGTCACTGGTCGCAACGGGACCTTGCGGAGAGGGCGAGAGTCCCGCCGAGCCGCTCAATCTGTAGCCGGGGTCGCTGCCCCCGGCCGCTTCTGTCGCCGTAACCCCGGGGTCAACGACCCCGGCTACAGATTGCGCCTCGGCCTGATCGCGCAATCGAAAAAATGGCAGCCTCTCGAGGATTTTTGCCGAGGTAATCGCGACGGTTGCCGCGCACAAGGTCGCGAGCAGCGCTGTCCCGACGATCGCAGTTGGGCGGGCCGATCCTGCCGCCGCCAGAAGCGCAATGGCGGTCGCCGGGATCAATTGCACCGAGGCCGTATTGATCGCGAGAAAAGTGCACATGGCGTTCGAGGCCACGCCGGGCCGCGGATTAAGCCTCTCAAGGTCCCGCATCGCGCGCAATCCGAGCGGAGTCGCGGCGTTCCCGAGGCCGAGCATGTTCGCGGCCATATTCATGAGCATCGAACCCATCGCTGGATGCTCCGGCGGCACACCGGGGAAAAGACGGCGCATAATCGGCCGCAAGCCGCGCGCGATGCGCTGCACCAGGCCCGCTCGCTCCGCCAGACGCATCACACCCAGCCAAAGCGCCATCACTCCGATCAACCCAAGCGCGATCGTCACTGCGGTTTTTGCGCCGTCGAAAGCGCCCGCGGTCACCTCGTTTAGCCGATTGTTCCAGCCACCGATCGCGACCGCCAGGACAACGAGCGCGAGCCAGATGTAGTTCAGCACAGGCGTTTATAGCAATGGAGAGACGCTTGTGCCAAGCGCCTCTTGTTGGGTTAGGCGCTCGCCGCGGCGAGCGCTCTACACTTGCTTCAACAAGGTCGCGGCATGTTTCAGCGCTGACTCTGTTTTCCCCCCGAGCATTCGAGCAATTTCTTCGGTTCGCGCTTTGCCGGCGACTTCGCTGAGCCGCGAATGGGTTCGCCCGCCCGTTACCTCTTTCGTCACAACAAAATGGGTGGTCGCCGCCGCCGCCACCTGCGGCAAATGCGTGATGCAGAGCACTTGATGGTCGCCCGCCAGTTTTCTCATTTTGGCGCCGACGGCATTCGCAATTTCTCCCCCAACGTTGGCGTCGATCTCATCGAAAACGAGGAGGGGAATCGCATCCTGCTCGGCGAGCGACGACTTGATCGCGAGCATCAGCCGCGAAATTTCGCCGCTTGAAGCGATCGTGCGCAGCGGCTTCAAGGGCTCGCCGGGGTTCGGAGAAAAAAGCAGCTCAATCGTGTCGAAGCCGGTCGCGCGGGCTTCATCGAGCGTGCGTGAGTTTCGCTTCGAATTCGGATTGCCGAAAACCAAGGTCGCGCAGGTTGGAGCGAATGTTTTCAGAGAGTTTCGGCGCCGCCTTGGCTCGCAGCTTCGCGCAGGACCTTCCCGCTTCGCTCGACTTCGGCCTGCGCCGCTTCGATCTCCCTGGTCAAGCGTTGGAGTTCCTCGTCGCGCCCTTCGATTTTGCGCAATCGTTCCGCAGCGCTGCTCTCCAAAAGTAATCACTTCGGCGATCGAGCCGCCGTATTTGCGTTTCAAAGTCTCGAAGAGCGAAACGCGCTCCTCGAGAGCGGCGAGTTGTTCCGGGTCGAGATCGAGCTCTTCGGCGTAGTGGCTGAGCGAACGGGAAATTTCAGAAAGTTCGACGATGCTGGCGGCGTGCGCTTCGGCCAGCATACCTTGCGCGGGGTCGATTTTTTCCAGCTCCCGCAGCAACCGCTGGGTCTCGGCCAGTTGCGGCAGGATGGAATCATCCGCTTCCGACAGCCGTCGCGCAATCGTCCCGGACAGCTCGACCAAACGCTTGCTGTTGGCCGCAAGCTTATAGCGCGCAGCGATCTCTTCCTCCTCTGTGACCGACAACCTGGCGTTCACGATTTCATTCACCTGATGGCGAAGCAGGCTGATTTCCTGTTCGCGCGCAGATTCTGCCGTGCTCAGCGCCGCGTGTTCGGTCCGCAACGCTTGCAGCTTGCGATAGAGCTGTTCGAATTCCCGCACGGTCGCCTCGGCGTTCGCAAATCCGTCGAGTAACGCGAGCTGACGATCCGGCGAGAGGAGCGATTGATGATCGTGCGGCCCATGCAGATCGACCAATTCGTCGCCCAGATTCTTCAGCGCAGCGAGCGTGGCGGGTGAACCGTTGATGAACTGGCGGTTTGTGCCGGCCGCCGAAAAGCTGCGCTTCACAATCAGTTCGCCCTCGCACGGTTCGATTCCCGCCTCGCTCAGGCCAGGATTGAGTTTTTCCAACTCAGCTCCTTCGAAGACTGCTTCAACGGCGCAGACATCCGCGCCGGTCCGGATGAGGGATTTATCGGTCCGGTCGCCGAGAAGCAATTGGAGCGCGCCGATAATGATCGATTTGCCCGCGCCGGTTTCTCGCCGGTGATGACGGTAAATCCAGGACTGAGCCGCCATTCCAAATCCTCCACCAGCGCGAGGTTCTTGATTCGCAACAGGGTCAGAACGGCAGGCATGGAAGAAGTTGAGAGTTGAGAGTTGAGGGTTGAGAGATGAAGAAAGCGACCGCCTCAAGTCTTGAACTCTCAACTCTCAACTAACAACTCTCAACTGACCCTCACCTTCCTGGGGACCGGCACATCGCAAGGTGTTCCGATGATTGGGTGTGATTGCGACGTCTGCCATTCGACCGATCCGCGCGATCAGCGGCTGCGCTCCTCGATCTATGTCCAGACTCCTGAATGCGCCTGGGTCGTGGACACGGGCACCGATTTTCGGACGCAGGCTTTGCGGGAAAACATTCGGCGCCTGGACGCGGTCGTCTTCACCCACTCGCACACCGACCACATCATGGGGTTCGACGATCTCCGGCGTTATTCGCACGATTTGGGCTCCATCCCGGTCTACGCCTCGGCGGAAACGATGCGCGATCTCGCGCGCGTTTATGAATTCGCCTTCAACGGCCTCAACCGCTTTCCCGGGTATCTCGTGCCGGACCCTCACATCGTCGATGGTCCATTTCAGCTCGGAAACACGCTGCTTACGCCGTTACCGGTTCCGCACGGCAGATCGATGGTGAACGGGTATTTGTTTTCGCGCGAAGGCGAAAAACTTGTCGCTTACTTGTGCGATTGCAGCGCTGTTCCAGATCAGATCGTGCGCGAAATCGCCGGGGTGAGAGTCCTGGTCATCGATGCGTTGCGGCACAAACCGCATCCTACACATCTCAGCGTCGGTCAGGCATTGGAGGTCGCGTCAAAAGTGCGCCCGTTGCGGACGTTGTTTACCCATATTTGTCACGACCTGGCGCAGTCGAGCGAAGCTGACCTGCCGCCCGGCGTCGGAATTGCCTACGATGGGCTGAAGTTAAAATTTTAGAACAAACGCTGCCCGGCTATCACTCCTGCTCTTGATCTTGATCCTGATCCTGCTCAAATCGTGAGCGAGGCTGAGGTGATCAACCCAGGATTAGGATCAACCCAGGATTAGGATCAACCCAGGATCAGGATCAAGAGCAGGAGCAGGAGCAGGAGCAGGAGCAGGAGCAGGAGCAGGAGCAGGAGGAGAGACTAACGAATGATGCCGCGTTCGGTCTGTTCGATGAACTCGACGATTTGATTGATCTCGGTGCTCGAGGGCAATTCGGCGCGGATCGCGTCGATGGCCTGGCGCGTGTTGTACTTAGAGCGATAGATCAAACGAAACGCCTCTTTGATCCACTTGACGCTTTCGGGCGGAAAGCCGCTCCGCTCCAGGCCGACGAGATTGATGCCGCGCACCTTGGCCGGATTTCCGTCCGCGATCATGAAGGGCGGAATGTCCTGGACGATCTTGGAGCAACCGCCCGTGATCGCATAGCGCCCGATCCGGCAAAACTGATGGACCGCGGTCAAACCGCCCATGACCGCGCGGTCCCCGACCTGGACATGCCCGGCCAGAGTCCCGTTGTTGGAAAAAATGACCGCGTCGCCCACGACGCAATCGTGACCAATGTGGCTGTAGGCGAGGAAATTTCCCCCACCTCCGATGCGGGTCTTGCCCGCGCCGGTCGTGCTGCGATTGACGGTAACGAATTCGCGGAATGAATTCTCGTCGCCGATCTCTAGATAAGTCGGCTCGCCCTGATACTTCAGGTCCTGGGTTTGCTGGCCGATCGAGCAGTAGGCGTAGAACTTATTCCGCGCGCCGGCTGTCATCGGTCCGCAAAGCGTAACGTGATGCTGGAGCCAGCAATCTGGCCCGAGGACGACTCCCGCTTCCACGATGCAATACGGCCCGATGATTGTGCCGGCGCCGATTTCCGCCTGCGCATCCACGAGGGCGGTGGGATGGATCTGCGCGTCGCTCATTGATCCAAGAGTCTCAACATCAACTCACATTCGGAAACGACCGTGTCATTGACCGAGCAACTGCACTTCAATCGCGCCAGCTGTTTCCCGCGTGTTTTGGTCAACTCCGCCGAGATGAAAAGCGTGTCGCCGGGGAAAACTGGTTTCCGGAACTTCACGTCGTCCGCGCTTACGAAATAGCCGAGCCGTCCGCTGCCGCTCTTCGTCAATTTTAGCATCAGGATGCTGGCGACCTGGGCCATCGCTTCCACCTGGAGGACGCCGGGCATGACCGGGTGGCCCGGGAAATGGCCTGCGAAAAACGGTTCGTTGATGGTGACAGATTTCACGCCGATGCACTTCGTCTCGCCTTCGAACTTAAGAACCCGATCCACCATCAGGAACGGATAACGATGCGGCAATAGCTCCATCACCTCGTTGATATCGAGGCCGCCTTCGCCCGCCGGGAACTTGTGCGGTTGCAGGACTGGAGCCGTGCGGGCCAATTCCCGTGAAAGCGCCCGCACCAACTCGGCATTGGCGCCATGGCCCGGCTTGACGGCGATAACATGGCCGCGAATCCGTTGTCCCAAAAGCGCAAGGTCGCCGACGATATCGAGGATTTTGTGCCGGACGAATTCGTCGGGAAACCGCAGCGGCTCCTTGCTCATGACCGCTTCGCCGCGGACGACGATCGCGTTCTCGAGGCTGCCGCCTTTGATCAGGTTTTTTTCCATGAGCGGCTGCACGTCCTCGTAGTAAACAAACGTCCGGGCCGGGGCGATCTCGCGCTCGTAAATGGCGGGCGTGATCTCGGTGGAAAGGAATTGCGTGAATTGGCCGCCGGGGCCGGCCTGCGTGCAGGAGATTCGAAATTTTGGATCCGGCAAGACAACCAGGAGCGAGCCATTTTTCGTCTCCACATGTATCGGCTCGCGGACGTCGAAAATTCGGCGCGGGGTTTCCTGAGTGACGATGCCCGCCTTTTGGATCAGCTCGACATAAGGCTGCGCGCTGCCATCGCCGATAGGTGGTTCGTTCGCGTCCATCTCGACGATCGCGTTATCCACGCCCATGGCGGAGAGCGAGGAGAGCACGTGCTCGACGGTGTGCACGCGCATCGATCCTTCGCCGATCGTGGTCGCGCGCTCGACCGTTTTCAGGTTCGCAATACTCGCGTCGATCGTCGGTTCCTCCGGGAGATCCTTGCGCCTGAACTTGAGACCGAAATCGACCGGCGCCGGCAGCAATTTCAGCGTGACCTTCTCTCCGGTATGCAACGACGTGCCGCTGACGCTGGCGCTGCGGGCGAGAGTTTGCTGAAGCTCGGAAGACATAAGGGGCTTAACTAACAAAGAATACGGGTGGTGACTAGTGCGCACTATCGCAGGGGGCGAAAGATCTCGACCACTTACCTACGGTCGAAGCGAACGTAGCAGAATAGTTACGTTTATTTTCTGCTTTGTTCTCGTCTTTTCCAGCGGGACTTATCAAGATAGTTTTGGCGCTGTTTCTTTCTTCTGAGACGCAACCGGCGACTGTTGTTGTTCGCGTTGGAACGTATCCGGGGCGCTGGCAAATCCAACGCTCGATCTCGTGAACTCAAGTGGGACCGTGCTCCGCTCGAACGACAACTGGAGAGACGACCCGCAACAGCAGACGGCCATTCAAGCCGCTGGGTTAGCTCCGAGCCACGACGAAGAAGCGGCGCTGGTGGAAACGGTCGCACCCGGAGCCTACACGGCGGTCGTGCGCGGAAGTAATCGCGGAACAGGCGTGGGGTTGGTGGAAGCTTACAATATTCCGTAGGCGACGACCGATTGGTTTGAGCACTCGCGCCGGGTGGGAGATCTTCAAGCCATGGCCGCCATGGAAGTTTGTGCTTGTCCTTAGACAGTTAAGCCGTAAAAAGGGCCTTCCGTACCCCAGTGGCTTGCACCCCCACACGATGACGCACGTCGCTATCCACCCCTTCACATGAGCACAATAAGATACGAATCGAGTAGCATAACGCCCCTGCTGCAGGGCCGAAAGACAACGCGTCTTCATCAGTGGATGAAATTGCCGATGATCCTAAGCCTTGTGTTGTTCGTCGCCGCTGGGCCGCGAACAGCGCTCGCCCTTACCGAGCCGAGTGGAGCGCTCGATTTATCGTTCGACGCGGGGAATTTCACCAATGGTCAGGTGAGCGCCGCGACTTTGCAGCCTGACGGCAAGCTGCTTATCGGAGGAGATTTCAACAAGGTGCATGGTGTCATGCGCCGCGGCGTGGCCCGTCTGGACTCGGATGGCACGCTGGATCCCTCCTTCGATCCAGGCAACAATGACGTTGCGTCGAAAACCATGATCGTTCAGCCGGATAACAAGATCATAGTCCTCGGCCTATTCGGAGGAATCGCGCGGCTCAATAGCGACGGTTCGATCGACAACAGTTTCACAGTCCCGCGCGTTCTTTCGCTGGATGGCGTAGACGACGGGTCGGGCGGTGCCACCAGTCCCGGAACTGCATATTCCGCTGTCCTCCAGCCGGATGGAAAACTCGTGATCGTCGGCCGGTTCTTTTTCGTCATCACTGGGGTTGGAACGAGTGTGGCGCGCTCGGGGGTCGCGCGTTTCAACAGCGATGGGAGCTTTGATCCATCCTACAATCCGGGGCACGGCGCCGTGACCAGTTTTGATCCGTTCAACATGCGGGTGAATTACACGGCGCGTCAGAGTGGAGGGGGCAACAATGGGAAGATTATCATCCACGGGAACTTCGATATCTTCGACGATCATGGAGTGCCCGGTCTGGCCCGGCTGAATGCCGATGGAAGCTTCGATCCCACATTCGCTCCCGGCTCCGCGACCTTCGATTTTTATGTCTCCGGTCTCTTTGCGCAAGCGGACGATCAGATTCTGGTTTTTGGAAACTTTACGTCCTTCAGCGGTGTTGCGTGCAGTGGACTTGTGCGTTTAACCCCGTCTGGCCCCGTGGACAGCGGGTTCACCACGGCAACGTTCAGTAATTATGACGATCCCGGCGTAGTTACGGCCGTGGCACAACAGCCAAACGGAAAACTGATTGTTACCGGAATGTTTCATTCGTTAGGGGGCGTGGTCGCGAATAACTTAGTGCGACTCGAAACCACCGGCGCGAGAGATATCAGTCTTGATGCTGCCTCGGCTGGGCCGTCCGCCGCCAACGTAAATGTGGTTCTCGTTCGGCCAGGTGACGGTAAGATTTTTGCCGGCGGCTATTTCTCCAGCTACGGCGGGGCGCCTCGCAACAACATGGCCTGGGTCAATGGGAATGGTTCCGTTGACAGCACCTTTGCCGGTTTGTCTGGCGCCACAGACGCTTACCCCCAGGTCTATGCGATTGCCGAGCAACCGGATGGTAAAATTCTTGTCGGCGGTTTCTTTAGCTCTTTCCAAGGCGCCTCGCATTACAACCTGGTGCGCTTAAATCCCGACTCGACCATTGATCCCTCGTTCGACGTGAACTTCGGGACCTACGGATCGGTGCGGGCATTGCACGTCCAGCCGGATGGGAAGATTCTTATCACGGGAAATATTCAGGCGGTGAATGGCGTGGCGCGTGGGCGAATAGCCAGGCTAAACGCTAATGGGACTCTCGACCCTTCATTCGATCCGGGGACTGGCGCGAACAGCACCATTTATTCGGTTACGCGTGATTCGGCCACGGGCAGCATCTATGTGGGCGGTGCTTTCACGATATTCAATGGCAGCACACGGCCGCGAGTGGCGAAACTCAGTTCGACGGGCGCGGTCGATCCAATTTTCAATTCAAGCGGGGATGGCGCTAACGATATTGTCTATGCCGTCACGCCGCCTGACGGCGCCGGCAATATTGTTATTGCCGGATCGTTTTTTGTTTATAACAGCTTTACCATCCGCCGCATTGCGCGAATTAGTGCAACGACCGGCCAACGCGACACTTCATTTATTCTTCCGCCAACTACTGGGTTTAACGGCACCGTGCGGGCTGTGGCGCTCGCGCCTGATGGAAAATATTACGCGGGCGGATTGTTCAGCACCTACAATAATCAGCCGCGATCGTCGGTCGCTCGATTAAACAATAACGGCTCCCTCGACACGACTTTCGTGGGACCAAACATTAGCACCATCGTTTACACGCTAGCGCTCCAACATGGAAAAGTTCTTGTGGGCGGATTTCTCGGAACTCCAGCCAGCCAAATTGTGCGTTTAACCAGTAGCGGAGCATTGGATTCGACCTTCGACCCAGGCACGGGGGTCAGTATCTCGCCAGCGAACCCATATGCGGCTTCTCCGACGGTCTCCGCGGTAGCCGTCCAATCAGACAACCGGGTTCTTCTCGGAGGAATATTCAATGATTACAATGGGGTGCCCCGTGTTTGTCTGGCGCGCCTGACCGCGATATTGGCTGTCTCCACGCCAACCCCAACGCCGACACCAACATTGACGCCCGGTGTCACACCGACACCGACACCGACGCCGACATCGACTTCCACTCCCCCTGCCAGCCCCACACCTTCAACGAGTCCCGTCCCCACTCCGCCGGCAACGCCAACGCTTACTCCCACCCCAACATCTACGCCCACAGTTCCACCTGGAACTTTGGGAAACATCTCGACGCGCCTTCGCGTTCTGAGCGGCGACAACGCTCTGATCGGTGGGATGATCGCCACCGGCACGGCCGGAAAGAGAGTGATCATTCGCGCGATAGGACCCTCTCTTATTCCGTTTGGTGTTCCCGGCGCTCTCGCGAACCCGACACTCGATCTCTTCCAAGGGGACACACTTCTCTTCAGCAACGACGACTGGGGTACCTCGACGCAGCAAGCGGAGATTGCGAACAGCGGGCTGGCGCCGACCAGCAATCTCGAATCGGCAATCATCCAGACGCTGACGCCGGGGCTGAACTACACGGCGGTAGTGCGCGGGCAAAGTGGTGGGACGGGCGTGGGGATCGTGGAGGCGTACGACCTGGATCAGGCCGCAGCGTCGAAGCTGGGGAACATCAGCACACGCGGTTTTGTGGACGTGGACGACAACGTGATGATCGCGGGATTGATCGCGGGACCGAGCAGCGGAACGAGTCTCAAGGTCTTGGTCCGAGCGCTCGGACCGACGCTGAGCGACTTCGGAGTGGCCGGTGCGCTGACGAATCCAACCCTCGACCTGGTTAATTCAAGCGGGACGGTAATTCGCTCGAACGACAACTGGAGAGACGACCCGCAACAGCAAGGGGCGATTGAAGCGGCGGGGTTAGCCCCGAGCCACGACGAGGAAGCGGCACTAGTGGAAACGGTCGCACCGGGAGCTTACACGGCGGTCGTGCGCGGAAGTAATCGAGCCACCGGCGTCGGGTTGGTGGAAGCGTACAGTGTCCCCTAGCGACTGGTATCGCCGAACTCGATGCGGATCGATCAAGTCGATTCGCTGGAACTCGGTCAGCGCCCTTCCAACAGTTGCGGAGAGAGCTTCTAACCATATCGTCCACTTGGCTAATGAAGACAAAGAAAGCGCTCACGGCGCTCCTGCTTTTCGCTTTGATGCGCGGCATCACGTCTGCCGAGACGGCGATTTTGTTCCCGGTGAAGGACAACACGCTGTATTTGGATCTGAACGGTCAAGTCAGCAATGGTCAGGGCATTTACTTCTTCGCGGGAATGACCCTCGCCAATTCTTTGCGCCGCGGATTAGTTGCGTTCGATCTCACCTCCATCCCGGCCAACGCGACCATCACCGGGGCCACTCTCTCAATGTCCTCGAACCGGCCGAGTCCCAATCCGACACCGGTCAATATCTCGATAAGCAAAGTGTTGCGGGATTGGGGTGAGGGCGCGTCCGACGCCGGCGAGCCCGGCGGTTTCGGCATCCAGGCGGAGCCTAACGATGCCACCTGGACCCACACTTTCTGGGACACCTCCAATCCGTGCTCATCAAATTGCTGGACGACCCCCGGCGGTGACTTTTCACCCACGCTCAGCGCGACCACGGCGGTCATGGACAACGCCACCTACCATTGGAGCGGCAGCGGATTGCTCGCGGACGTGCAGGCGTGGTTTTCCAACCCGGCCACTAACTTTGGCTGGGTTATTCTCGGCAATGAAGAGGTCACGCAAAGTGCGCAGCGATTTAACAGCGGCGAAAACCCCAATGATCCGCCCAAATTGACGGTCACCTATCAGGTCCCGGGTTCGACTCCGAGTCCGGCTCCGACTGTGACCCCGAGTCCGTCACCGACCCCAACCTCAACTCCAACTCCAACTCCAAGTTCGACCCCAGCCCCAAGCCCGAGCTCAACCCCAAGCCCAACTTCAGCCCCAAGTCCGCTCCCAAGCCCAAGCTCAGCCCCAAGTCCAAATCCGACGCCAAGCCCGACCCCGGCGGCCCAAGCGGTCAATCTCTCGACTCGGATGCGAGTTGAGACCGGCGAAAATGTTGGCATCGGCGGATTCATCATCTCGGGAACCGCTCCGAAACATGTGCTCGTCCGGGCCATTGGACCTTCGCTGGCCCAGTTTGGCGTCCCTAACGCGCTGACTGATCCGGTGCTCGAATTGCGCGGTTCGGCCCCGTTTGCCCCGATCATCAACGACAACTGGAGAGACGACCCGGTCCAGGAAGTAGCGATCATGGCGACAGGCCTCGCGCCGACCGATGATCTCGAGTCAGCGATTGACGCGACCTTGAGTCCCGGAGCCTATACGGCAGTCGTAAGGGGCAAGAATAACATAACCGGTGTCGCGTTGATTGAAGTGTACGACCTGAGTCAGGCAGTTCTGGCGAAACTGGCCAATATCAGCACCCGGGCCTTTGTGAATACCGGGGACAACATCGTCATCGCGGGTTTCGTGCTCGGCAACAACAGCGGTGCGGACAGGATTGTGGTGCGTGGGATCGGGCCGAGCCTGATTGCCTTTGGGGTGGCGAACGCTCTGGCCAACCCCACGCTGGAATTGCGCAACAGCAACGGAGCGCTCCTGGTCATGAATAACGATTGGCAGGACAATCCGGCTCAAGCCGCGGAACTCACCGCCGCGGGTCTGGCGCCGACAAATCCATTGGAGTCGGGCATAGCCGCGACGCTGCCGCCAGGCCTTTATACCGCGCTGCTGGCGGGACTGAACAATGGCACTGGCGTCGGCGTGGTCGAAGCCTACGATCGCGGAGCGCCGTAAAGCGCGCAGTTCGCTAACATCCGGAACACTGCGAAGCGCTAGAGCGCGCCCTCATCGAGGTGCGCCCAATCGATCTCGACGCGCTGCCGTTGCGCGAACCGGTCGTGAAAGAACAATTCTTTGTGCCGGCATCCGTGCTCATGCACGAGCCGAGTGACCTTCACATCGAAGCAGCAATACTCCGCGATCTCAAGCACACGTCCTTCCCGCCACCAGCGGATCGCATCGAGACCGGCCGCCGTTTTCTGGATGCCGAGCGTGGCTTGGGCGATCGCATCAAGGCCGAGCCGGTGGCCCAACCGCTTCTCCATGTCCACCATCAGGTCGGCCGTCCGCAGTTCCGAGATGAGATCGAGAATCGTGTAGCCCATCAGAACGTGATAATCGAAGTTGAGCACGTTAAAACCGATGACCAGATCGGCCCGGCGCAACCGTTCGATCAGTTGGTTCACCTGCGCTTCGCCGAACACTTCGTAACGGCCGGTGGCGGTGCTGAAAATAACGCCAACCGACATTCGCATGTCGCACTTGCGGGTCCACCCGCCCGCGTCGTTCGCAGTTCGCTGCGTTTCGAGGTCGAAGTAAACGATATCGCGGCGCATCGGCAAATCTCAGCGAGAGGCGCGTTTCATTTCAATTCAAAACCGCCGCAATCAAAACTCATCATTTGATCCGCGCCGGTCACTCGAAATTGCTCGACCACGGCGCCGTCGTCCTGGAAAACATCGACCGCGCTCGAGCCATGAGCCGCCAGCAGGGCGCGCGTGAGGTTCGGCGTTTCGCTAATGCTGCAGAGCGGCAATCCATCGGCCGCCTTCAAGAAACTGCCGTCTTCATCAAGACCGACGGCGAGCTCCACGGTGACGCGCGTATCCGCCAGGAGAGGATTTGGCTGCAACTTCATCGGAATTTTTTCCGGGGAAATTTTGTTGCTTGGATTGGTCGGAACCGGTTTTCCGTTCTCGATCCAGAAGTTCCGATGCTCGACGATCTTTTTTTCAAAATCGGTCTTCCAATCGGAAACCGCGCCATTTGCATCATCGGTTTTCGATCCGGCCAGGCTCAACGCGCGGAGGCGGTTTAACGGCAAATTAGGAGCTTCTTCCACGAGAAAGATGCGATCTTCGGTCGTAGACGCGGCGATGGAATGTGGTTGCGGCTCGCTCTCCGCAATCGCCATGCGCCGCAGGAGTTCATGGGTCTTGGAGAGCTGTTTTACCTCACGCCGGGCGCCGCCCTCGAGGCTGTCGATCAACCACAGCGTGTCGTTCATGCCGAAGGCGCAATCGGTCAACTGGAAGACATCCTGGAGCGGTCTCTTTTCAGGGCAATCAGTCGAGCCGTCGAGTGGGAGTTTTCGAAGGAACGTACCTTGTTTCGCATCGCAAACGAGGGTCGCCCGCTCCTCGCCGACGAGATCGGCGGCGAGGTGAAGTTCGTTTTCCTCCAGACGGACTTTGCTGATGTGCCGGACGCGCGGCGACTCGTTCGTCGTCACGAAATCATTAAAGAAAAATCCCACGCCTTCGATTTTGAGATCGCCCACGACCATCCCGTGCGCGCTGTATTTCCCGGCTGGAGCGCTTTCGCCAGCATCATCTTTCCCGTCCCAGGTAGTCGTGAGCGCGTCCGTCCCGATGTTGAATTCATTGATGTCAGCCTCGCGATGCAGCACCCGGACGAGTTTTCCTTTCGCGTCGTAGATGCCGAGGCTGATTGTCCCGTCGAGGGGCGGCGGCAGGAAGCTGATGCGCACGCTTGCGCGCGGATGGTGAGGGTTTCGGCTCTGGTGTAGGCGACTCCTGTCCGCGCGCCGTAATGGCGAAGCTCAACAGCAAAACCGAAAACAGACGGAGGGGCGCTTTGCTCAGCATGACAAGTAATAGCGCCAATTCACGTCCGGGAAAAGATTATCGCGCCATTCACAGTTGGAGAGGAAACCCTCATCAAGCTGTCCGCGGATGAATTCGTCGTGGAGACGATTAAACCGAAGCAGATGATCGGTCACTCGTTTCGTCGCGTAATGCGTGGCCGTGCCGGTCTTCATGAGGAACGCCCAGTCGCTAGATTGAGCGAGCAATAATTCCCGGGCGAGCTGCTTGAGGACGCGGTCTGTCAGCGCGCTGCCATCGGAGGCGTGGGCGCGCGCGACCTCCGTCATGCGGCGGGCGGCGGAATGGAGATGGGGATAAATCCAGGAATTGCTCTCGTCCAGCCACACTCCGAGGTATCCGTTCTCTCCCCAGCTCGAGGCTGCCGGCGCGATCGTTTGTTGGGTCGGATGACCGGCGAGGAACTTCGTCGGTGTGGTGAGTTGAAAATCCCGCTGGCCGTAGGCGTCTTTGCTGGTCAGGCGGAGATCCTGCTGTCCGTGGGCCGCCTGACGAATGAACGACTCCAGAAATCGTGGCCCCTCAAACCACCAATGACCGAACAACTCGGCGTCGAACGGTGCGACCACGATCGGATCGAAGTTCATCGCTCGAAGTTCGCTCATTTGCTCGCGGCGCACTTCGAGAAAATGAGACGCGTGTGCCTCCGCCGCGCTTTCGGCGCGGGCCGGATCGTAGAGTTCCTTCGCCTGATCGCCACCCGTGATCCGATGATATTTCAAGCCGGTGAACTTGCGACCATCCGGCGACGTCGTTCCCGGCCAAAGATATTCCACGGGCAGATCGAATCCGATGTCGCGATAAAAATCGCGATAAGCGGGATCGCCCGGATAACCTTCCGTCGCGCTCCAGACTTGCCGGCTGGAATCGCGATCGCGCGCAAACACCGCCGGACCCGCGGAGGTAAAGCAGGGCGCATAAATAGCGCGGCGTGGACGCGGCTGCCCGAACATCAGGCCATGCGCATCGACGATGAACCAGCGCAGGTTGGCTTCCTGCAATATCGTTTCCAGGCCCGGCGCATAGGCGCATTCCGGCAGCCAGAATCCCGCGGGATCACTGCCGAAGATGGCCCGGTAAACATCGCACCCGATCAAAATCTGCGCCCGGACCGCTTCTGGCGATGGCTGCAGGAGCGGAAGCAAACCATGCGTAGCGGCCGTGGCCATGATCTCGAGGCATCCTTCATCTCGCAGTTTCCGAAACTCGCCCAGAAGATCGCCCCCGCACTCCAGAAACCGGAATCGGCAGTCCGAAAAGTTTCGTGTGATAAAATTCCGATAGCCCGCGGAGCGGCTGGTCGTCGCGATTGCGCTCCATTTCGCGCGCGGCCAAGTCGATCGAACGGTCGAGGTAACGGACGTAACGATCGCGGAGCAATTGGTCCTGCAACATGGCGCAAAGCGTCGGCGTGACCGTCATGGTGAGCTGGAACGGCACTTCGTCCCGGATCAGCCGCTGCATCATGGCAATGAGCGGCAGATAAGTTTCGGTTATGGCTTCGAAGAGCCACTCTTCCTCGAGGAAATCTTCGTGCTCGGGGTGGCGAACGAACGGCAGGTGCGCGTGAAGAACGAGCGCGAGGTAACCGGTGGCCATTGAGGAAGTCGGAAGTCGGAGTGCGGAAGTCGGAACGAATTGTCCGCTCCCGAATTATTTACAAGCGCCCGCTATTCCCTGCGGTTCCGAGCTCCGCGTTCCGACTTCCGAATTCGTTACAGCGTCCGGCAGAAATCCTGAAAACGATCGAGACCCTTCTTGATCACGTCGATGCTGGTGGCGTAACTGAGCCGCACGGTCCGATCGTCTCCGAATGCGATTCCGGGCACGACCGCGACGTTTGCCTTGCTCAATAAACGATCGGCAAAGTTCTGCGAGCTGAGTCCGAGCTGGCTGATGTTCACCAAAATGTAAAACGCGCCTTCAGGACGGACGGCCGTGATGTTCGGAATTTTTGTGATCCGGTCGTACATGTAATTACGGCGCATGCTGAACTCGTCGCGCATGTCGGCGAGCGGCTGCTGATCGCCTTTGAGCGCTGCGACTGCGCCCTTTTGCGCAAACGAGCAGGGATGCGACGTGCTGTGGCTTTGGATATTGTCGACCGCTTTTGCTACTGCTTCGGAAGCAGCCATATAACCAAGGCGCCAGCCAGTCATCGCGTAGGCTTTGCTGAATCCGTTGATCGTGATGGTGAGATCGTACGCTTCCTGCGAGAGCGAGGCGATGCTGACGTGCTTCACATCGTCGTAAACCAGCTTCTCGTAGATCTCATCCGAGAGAATGTAGATGTCCTCTTCGGCGGCGACTTCGACGATCCCTTCCAGCTCCTCGCGTGTATAGACGGAACCGCTGGGATTACCGGGACTGTTCAAGATCAGCATTTTCGTGCGTGGCGTCATCGCATTTTCAAAATCCGAGGCGCGCATCTTCCAGCCGTTGCGTTCCGTGGTCGGCACGATGACCGGCTCCGCGCCGGCCAGCCGAACCATGTCGGGATAGCTGACCCAATAAGGAGAGGGGATCAGCACTTCATCGCCAGTCTGGCAGGTAGCCAGGATCGCGTTGTAACAGGAGTGCTTCGCGCCGCTGCTGACGACGATCTGGCTCGGCCGATATTTGAGCTGGTTGTCGGCTTCCAACTTCTCCGCGATGGCCTGGCGTAATTCGGGCAAACCGCCGCTCGGCGTGTACTTGGTAAAACCGGCTTCGAGCGCGGCGATGGCGGCCGCTTTGATGTGGTCCGGTGTATCAAAATCGGGTTCACCGGCGCCGAAACCGCACACGTCGATTCCTTCGGCTTTCATCGCTTTCGCCTTGCTGTCGATCGAGAGGGTAAGAGAGGGGGTCAATTGGGCGGCGCGCGCGGAGATTTCCATGGCTGTCGGAGTAAGGTTGAGTGTTTGCAAAATGGGAGCGCAAGCTATGAGCGGGCGTAGAAACTTTCAATGAAAGGTTTGAAGTTATTCTCCTCGACCTGCACGATCGCCATCTCGCGTTTTGCGTTGTCGGCCGAATCGGAGGCGTGGGCGGCATTGATCATGATCGTCTGCCCGAATTCCTTCCGGATCGAGCCGGGTGGCGCCTTCGCAGGATCGGTCGGGCCCAGGACGTCGCGAATCTTTCGCACGGCGTCATCGCCTTGATAAACGATGGCAATGCATTTTTCGGAGCCGGGCGCGTCCCGCTGGTCGCCTTTGGTCGCGCTCGGCCGGCCGCCCGCCATGAACTCGACGATGTCTTCCCAGGCGTTGCGTCCTTTGTCCGGGCCGAGTTTATCCTCCAGCACGGGCAGGACCGGCCCGTAAAATTCCTCCGCCTGGGCCACGCTCATGCGGTGGACCTTGAACCCGATGATGTAGAGACCAGTGCGCGAAAAAACTTCGATGACGCCACCGGGCCTTTGATTGGGGAATTTGAAATTGTCCGGCTTGATCAGCACGAGAGACTTTTCGACTTTCGCCTCCGCCGGAAACTCGATCACGCGATCGAGGATTCCGCCGTCACTGTCGGAATATTCCGCCCAGAGCTTTAGATCGCGTTCCACTGCCTTGGGGTCGAACGCGGCCAGCGCAGCGGGCTCGAAGTAAACGACTTTGCCGGCGTCGTCCGTGATGTAATCGCCGAAAGTGTCGCGGATCGTCTCGCCGCTGGTGCGCTCGTGCACGATGTGGCCAATCGTGTAGTGAATCTTGTCCACGGCATCCGGGCCGCGAAAAACCAGAATCAACGCGCGCGCCTTCTGGCCGTTGACCGTTCCGGTAAAGTTTTTGAGGACGTAATCGCGGATCAACCCCTGCGTAGCCCGATGTTCCGGGTCGGTCTCGGTTACGATCGTATCCGCGTAACGCTTGGTCAGCTCTGCGCTAGGCGCGAACATCCGGGCCGTGACGAGATCCAGTCCTGTCCGGGAAATGAGACGGGCAATAATCCCTCCCGTGCGCGATTTGCGCATCGAGTAGGGCGTGACAATGACGTAGGAAAGCTCTTCGTTGGGCATGCGGTTTCCCCTGGCGGCTTCGACAGATCAACCGCGTGGATGCAGGAAAATCGAGGCCGCGAACGGGTCGAGGAACGTAGCTTTTACCCGCTCCCGCCGTCAACTGTTTTTCCTGAATAAGGGCGGTCTCGATCGATCCGTGGATGTTGATATCCGACCGACGGCGCCGATAAATCAGCAAATAGATGCGGAGGGTTTTTTTCGACACCCAAGCGCGATCCATTTTCCGCGCCGTCGAATTTCGGCTGCGGAGAAATTGTGCCCCTGCAAAGCGTGGACGACTTCTCGTTCCTGGCTCCGCAAGATTCCCGAGACGATCAAGTGGCCCCCGGACGCGAGATGGCGCGACCAGATCGGAAAGGCCGAGATCAAGATCTCACTGAACAGATTTGCGGTGATGATTTCGAATTTTCCAGTGAGCTTCTGCTTCAGGACGTCACGCGTGTAAAATTTGATCTGGCGAGCGCCGTTGGCCCGCGCATTTCTCCTGGCGATGGCGCAGGCGAGGGGATCGTTCTCGATTGCGAGCACCCGGCCCGCTCCGAAACATTTGCCGGCCATTGCCAGAATGCCGCTGCCAGTGCCGGCATCGAGCATCGCCCAACCCGGAGCGAGACCGCGCGTGATTTCTTCGAGCAAACGCAAACACATCGCGGTCGTGGCGTGATGGCCGGTTCCAAACGCAGTTTCGGCCGGTATGACGAGAGTTGGTTTGGCAGCGCTCCGCCGCGCGGGGGCGCTCAGAATGGCGAGACGCGAACCAACCTGCAGCGGTTTGAGCCGGGCCTGCTTCGTAAAATGCTGGAGCCAGTCGGGCCGCAATTTCTCCATCCTGCCGCCAAATTCCCGGACGAGGTCCTGCGCCTCTTTCTTCGTCTGGCAGCAAACCTCCAGCAAAACGCGCGTGCTTCCTGCCCGCTCCACTACCGCCAGCGCATGGCCGACCCGCCGCGTTAAGGGTTCAATTCCGTCGCGCAGCCAACCAGGCCCAACGCGTTTTCGCCAGATATACATCGAATTAGTTCAGTATAGTATGTCGCAGCCTTGTTTGATTAACGCGTTATGGATTTCATTCATCGTTTTCTGCCAGCGCCATCGGGGACGAGCAAGCGCACTCTCTTGCTCCTGCATGGGACCGGCGGCAACGAAAACGATATGATTTCACTGGGGCGCGATCTCGACCCGGCCGCCGCGTTGCTCAGTCCGCGCGGCAAGGTTCTGGAAAATGGCATGCCGCGATTCTTCCGGCGCCTGGCTGAAGGCGTCTTCGATGAAGAAGACGTGATCCGGCGCGCGCATGAACTGGCCGATTTTGTGGTCGCGGCGGCCGTGCGCTATGAGTTCGATCCGAAGCGCGTGACCGCCGTTGGCTATTCCAATGGCGCGAATATCGCCGCCGCCATTCTCCTTCTGCGGTCAGAGGTGCTGGCCAGCGCGGTGTTGTTTCGCGCGATGGTTCCGCTCGTGCCCTCGACCCTGCCTAATCTGGCTGATGCGCGCGTCCTGCTTTCTTCCGGCGAACGCGGATCCTATCGTGCCGGTGGAAAATGCCGAGCGGCTTGCGGCGATGCTACGGGAGGCGGGAGCGGACGTGAAATTACGCTTCGAACCCGCCGGACATGCTCTTAGGTTGGGCGACATCAGGGCCGCGCAAGAATGGCTGGCGAACCAGTAGGGAGGGAGGGCGTCGGGGACGCGAGCGAAGAGTGTGCTCGACTTGGCTCGGCCGTTCGGAAAGTCTCCTTGGATGGAGTGGAGGCGGCCCGTGTCCCATCGTGGGAAGCAGCAGTTCCTCGGAGCGCTCGCGTGTTTCTGCGCGATTGGGTCCGATCTGCCGAACCGCGCGAAGGCGAGTGACTATTTTGTAAATCCAAGCGGCGCCAACGGTGCTTTTCCGACGGTGCAAAGCGCGGTGGATGCTGTGGGCGGGCAAACAGAAATCAATCGGGCGAACATATTCATCGCCCCAGCGCGGTACGTCAGAACACGTGATAGTGGACAAGCCGTTTGTCACGTTCATCGGCCAGGGGACGGCCCCGGCGGACGTGAGCATTTCGTTTAACAATACGCTCCTTTACCCCATCCTCGGCGAGACCATCTGGATCGGCAGCGGCGCGGCCGCCTTTATGGCGCGCAATCTGACGTTCGAAAATTTCACGATCGACCGCAACCTGACGGCAGCTGTCGCACTCGGGGTCGCCGCTGATCGCGCAATTTTCGATAACGTCAGATTCCTCGGCTATCAGGACACTTTGTTCGTCGATGGGAGGGCGCGGCAGTATTTTCGAAGTAGCTTTGTCTCCGGCGACTCGGATTTTGTTTTCGGTGAAGCAACGGCGGTATTCGACCGGTGCACAATCGAGAGCACGGACCTTGGCTGGATTACTGCCGTCAGCACTGCGCGAGTAGACGGCGAACGGGGTGGTCTTCCTGGATTGCAGCCTGGTGAGAGGCACCGATCGCAACCCCCTGGACGACGGAACCTCCCCATCGAACAATTCTGTGTTTCTGGGCCGGCCCTGGTTTCTCGTGCCGTCGCAACAAATGCCGAGCGTTACCTACATTCGCACGCGGATGGGGCCGCACATCGCACAGGCCGGCTGGGATCCCTGGAATGAAATCCTTAATCCCGCGTTCAACCGCGATCCGCTCACGCGAGTCTCCGAGTGGGGCAGCATGAGTCTCACCGGCGCGCCGCTGACCGATTCAAACCAGGACGGCACGCCCGACGGTCGCGTGTTTTGGGTAGACCCGATGACCGCAGCGCAGGCGGCCAATTACACCGTCCAAAATATCTTCGGACCGGTGGAATTTTGGAACGCCACGACGCAGCCCGAAACTTCCGGCATTCCGTACGTGAGCCAGGGTGACCCGTGGAATCCGCACGTGCAATTGCTCTCGCTGCCGGCCAAACCCGGTGCGCAACCGCAGCTCTTCAACATCTCGACGCGTTTGCACGTTGGTACCGGTGACAGCGTTGGTATCGGCGGCTTCATCATCACCGGGCCGGCGCCCAAGAAGGTAATCCTGCGGGCGATCGGGGCATCGCTGCAAGCGTCCGGGCTAAATGATGTGCTGGCGGATCCGATCCTCGAACTTTACGACGCGAGCGCCGGGCTCCTGATGGCGAATGACGATTGGGTGGATGACGAGGCTTCAGCCTCGGAGCTGATAGGGATGGGAATGACGCCGGCGGATGACGCTGAATCTGCGCTCGTCATTACTCTGCTGCCCGGGCGTTACACGGCCAGCGTCAGCGGCAATGGCGGAACAACCGGCATGGCCCTGGTGGAGATCTATGATGGCGATCTCACGGCGGACTCGCAGCTCGAGAATATCAGCACGCGGGGCTTCGTCGGCACCAACGATAACGTCATGATTGGCGGCTTCATCATCGGAGGAAACGGCCGAGCCAACGGGCGGGTTGTTATTCGCGCGCTCGGACCTTCGCTGTCTGCCTTTGGAATAACAGGTGGGCTCCAGATCCGGCCTTGGAACTTAAGAACGCGAACGGTTCCACGCTGCTCAGTAACGATGACTGGCAGGAGTCACAGGGAGCGGAGATTGATCAAACCGGTCTGGCGCCGACGACATTCTCAGGAGTCAGCTCTGGTGACTTCACTATCCGACGGCAATTACACCGCGATGATATCCGGCCAGAGCAGCGCAACCGGAGTGGCTGTCGTTGAAGTTTATATTGTCCCGTAATTCCACGCCTCTGCCTCGCGCTGCGATTCTGCGGTTTCAACCTGGTCGGTCACTGAGAGCCTGGCTGCGCTCCCCAAGCGCAACGACAAAAGCCTTGCACAGCGCATGGCGGTGGACATTATTCATACCCGCTCAAGATGCGGGTGTAGCTCAGTGGTAGAGCACCTCCTTGCCAAGGAGGACGTCGCGAGTTCGAGCCTCGTCACCCGCTCCACCCTTCCTGGAGGCGGATTTTTTTGAATCCAAAAGGCCAGCCCCCTGCATCTCACTGCAAAAGGATACCTATGAAAACAACGTTTCTTATCTGCTTCTGCTCGATCGCGCCTCGGCCTGAGTGCCTTCGGCCAAACTTCCACCGCCAGCCATTTCGCCTTCGGCCCAGGCCACGGCGGCCGCCACGTCGCGCCGGCTGTTGCCACCGTCCCCGCACGACTCCCGATGACGAGGAATCGATCCAATCCGAGGTCGAGCGAAAGCTAAAACGCAAGTTTGGGATCACGGTCGATACCAGTAACGGGAACACGCACGTTTCCCGTCACCACAAGACACGAGCAGCGATGGCATCGACATCGACGACGACGATTTCGGCGCATTCCTGGCCATCCCGATTATCGGCATCATCTTTTCAACGCTCTTTGGCGCCCCCGTCCTGGTCGTCGCCGCGATCATGTTCTTCAGCTACCTGAAATCGCGTTCGTTGCATCGCACCGTTCGCGAGATGGTCGCAAAAGGCCAGGAAGTGCCGGCCTCCCTCTTCGCGCCACCACCGGTGATGAAGGCTCGCTCCGATCTGCGGCGCGGCGTTGTCCTCCTCATGGTTGGACTGGGCTTGATGATCTTTTTCGGGGCGGTGAACGACTGGGAAGGCGGCGTCTGGAGCCTGGGCGTGATTCCCTTCGTGATTGGCCTCGGTTATTTGCTCGTCTGGAAACTGGAGGACCGCGGTAGAGACAAAGTTCCGCCGTTGCCCTAAGCTGCGGGAGTGGCGCTAACCGATGCAGACCTCGTCGCCCGCGTTCTTCTCAATGATGACCACCACGCCTTTGCGGAGCTGGTGCGGAATCATCAGTCGAGCGTGCGAGGTCTGCTCCGCCAACTCGTCCGGGCCGATGTCTCCCTCGCGGACGATCTCGCGCAGGAGACGTTTCTGCGCGCTTACAAAAACCTCCGCAGCTTTCGCGGAGAAGCGCGTTTCTCGACCTGGCTTTACCGGATCGCTTACAATTGTTTCCGCGAGGAGGCCCGCAAAAGAAAAGAGCTCGTTGGCATTGATGAAGCTCAACTGGAGGCCCAGCATGATCCGCAAACCACCGATCCCGCTCTGCGCCACGATCTCGCCCATGCCCTCCAGTTACTTCCGCTCCACGAGCGCTCGGCGATTTTGCTTTGCTGCCAGAATGGGTTATCGCATGATGAGGCAGCGCGCGTTCTCGAGATCCCACTTGGCACTGTGAAAACGAATGTGTTGAGAGGCCGGGAAAAATTGAAACGCTCGCTGGCCGCGTGGGGACCTAATTAAAGACATGGACGAAAACCTCCAGGAAGACTGGCTCGACGCGCGGCTGCGCGACGAAGCGGCTTATATTGACGACGGCGGATTTACCGCGGGCGTCGTCCAGAAATTGCCGGCCCGTCCAGTGCGGCATGTGCTCCGCGCCGTGATTCTGCTCGGGGTGACCCTGGTGGCGTCAACCATTGCCTATCTGCTCTCCGATGGGGGATGGTTCATCGCTGAAGAGGTGACACGTTTCGCCCGTCTGCCATTGCCGGTCATCTGGCTTTGCGCGGCGATTGCGACCGGCCTGGTCATGGCGGGCGGTCTGGCCGCCGCGATGTTCCGGACGAGCGGACGGCTAAGATAAAATCGCCTCGCGGGCTTCCGCCACGTCCCGCGCGATCTGCGCCGCGAGAGCCTCGACGTTCTCGAACTTCTGTTCGGGCCTGAGATAGCGCAGAAATCGCACTTCGACCTCTTCGCCATAGATATCTTTGTTCAGGTCGAAGAGGTGAAGCTCGAGTAACCGCTCCGGGTTCCCCGCGCTCACAGTCGGGCGGTAACCAAGATTCGCCACGCCGCGATACAAGGCGCCCGCGAGCCGCGCCTCCGCCGCGTAAACTCCGTTGGGCGGAAATTGTTCGCTATGCGCGCTCAAGTTCGCCGTCGGAAATCCGAGCTTGCGCCCCAGTTTTTCTCCCGCCTTCACGGTGCCGAGGATCGTGTATTCGCGCCCGAGCATTTGGGTGGCTTTGATCAGATCTCCCTCCGCGACCGCGCGGCGAATGGCCGTGCTGCTCACGACCTCGCCGTTCAACGTCACGGCCGGGACGCCGACCACGTCGAAATCGCAAGCCGCGCCGAGCTCTTTGAGCAGAGCAAGATTGCCCGCGCGCCCTTTGCCGAAGGACCATTCGTGGCCCGACGCAAATTTCGCGCAGCGGGCGCGAATGGGTCACCAATTGCTGCACAAATTCTTCGGGCGCCGTCGCGGCGAATTGCCGATCGAAATGCAGGACGAGAAGATGCGCGACTCCGAGATCGCGGATGAGCGCGATCTTATGCTGGGTCGCAGTCAGCAAATGCGGCGCGTCGTCGGGGCGCAATACCTTGGCCGGATGCGGGTCGAACGTGACGACCACCGGTGTGCCACCCGCGTCTTTGGCGTGGCGCGCCGAAGTGGAGATGACCGCCTGATGGCCGAGATGCACACCATCGAAGACGCCGATGGCGAGAAAGAGCGGCCCGGAAAGCTGGCTCAGTTCAGAAATCGAGCGCAGGATTCGCATCGGTGCTCTCGTCAGGCGCCGCGCATCCGCGATACTTCCGGCAGCGTCAGAATCCGCCCGAGAATGTCCACCGGCTCCGACGTTTTCAATTCCTCCACCGTGATGGCTCCCTCGACGCTGAATCGCCCCGATTTCACCCGGCGCAAATTCTTGAGGTGCGCGCCGCAGCCGAGCGTCTCGCCGATATCGTGCGCGTAGGTGCGAACATAAAATCCCTTGCTGCAGACCACGCTGAAATCAATTTCCGGCGACGCGATCCGGTCGATCGTATGGCGATAAACATGAACCAGGCGCGGCTCGCGCTCGACGGTTTTTCCCTGGCGCGCGAGTTTGTAGAGCGGAACGCCGCCTTGCTTGATGGCCGAGACCATTGGCGGCATCTGGTAAAAATCGCCGGAGTATTTTTCAAACGCGGCGCGCACGGTGGCATCATCCAGCGGCGGCACGGGACGCTCCTCCAGGGTCACACCGGCGCGGTCCTGGGTATCCGTCGTCACCCCCAGGATCATTGTGCCGGCGTATTCCTTGTCTTCACTCATGAGCAGGTCCTGAATTTTTGTTCCGCGTCCGAGAGTGAGCAAGAGCAGGCCGGTGGCAATCGGGTCCAGCGTGCCGCAATGCCCGACCTTCTTCATTTGCAGGCGCCGGCGCACGATCGCGACGACATCGTGCGATGTCATGCCGGCGGCCTTATCGACGAGCAGGACGCCGTCAGGAGTTGCAGTCAATGACATCGCAAATTGCTTCCAGGATTTTTTGTTCCACCTCGGCGAGCGTTCCGCGGACGCGCGCGCCCGCCGCGAGCTTGTGTCCGCCGCCGCCAAACTTCTGGCAGATCGCGGAGACGTCGACGTCCTCGCTCTTCGAGCGCATGCTCACGCGCACTTTGCCGTCGTTCAATTCTTCAAAAAAAATCGCGACGATCACTCCCTCGATCGCGCGCAGATGATCGATCAAACCCTCGTTATCCTCCGGCTTAACCTTGAGCTCGGCCGCGACTTTCAGGCTGAAGCTGAAGCTCGCGATTTTTCCCGCCGCTTCAAAACGCATCGTGCCCAGCAACTCCCTGCAGCAGCTCGGTGCGGCGGCGGGGGTAATTTTCGTAGAGAAGCTGGCTGACGCGCCCGACCTCCACCCCGCACCGCACCAACTCGGCGCCGATCTCAAAAGTCCGCGCGGTGGTGTTCGGATATTGGAACGAACCGGTATCGGTCGAGATGGCGACGAACAAATTTTCGGCGATCGCGGCATCCATCGGCAGGCTCCTGGCTCTGAATTAATTCAAAAAGAATCTGCCCGGTCGCCGGCGCGGTCGCGATCGATGTAAACCAGATCGCCGTATCCGGGATTGCTCGGGTGGTGATCGATATTGATCCAGATTTTGGCGCTGCGAACGAGTTCCGTGGCGGTGCCGAGACGGCTTTGCGTGGCGGTGTCGAGGGCGATGGCCACATCGAAATCCTGCGGTTCGCCCAGGGGCGTTTGGAGGAATTCGCCACCCGGCAGGAAACTGTATTTCTCCAGCAAGCCGTCTTCGTTTCGGACCATCACCGTCTTGCCGAGCTTGGAGAGGGAAAGGGCCAGCCCGAGCTGACTGCCGAGCGCGTCGCCATCGGGCCGCACGTGGCTCAGGACCGCAAACCGCTGGTGCGCGCGAAGAACGCCGCCGATTTCCGCGAAAGTGCTTTGCGTCATTCGGTCTCCGCGGCTGGCGTCTCGATTTGTTGCAAAATTTCAAAGACGCGCGCGCCGCGTTCGATTGAATCATCGAGATGGAAAATAAGATGCGGCGTGTATTTCAAGACGACGCTTTTCGCCAGCGCAGTCTGAAGAATGACCCGATTCTCCTCGAGCTTCGCCATCGCCGCAGCCTGGCCCTCCTTCGTCCCGAGAACGCTGACGTAGGCGTGCGCATGTTTCAGGTCGGGCGTGACATCCACCTGGTTCAGCGTCACGAGCACGCCCTCGAAACTCATCTCGCGAGTAATGATCGTGCTCAACTCGCGTTTCAGGAGTTCGTTTACGCGCAGTAATCGATGTTTCATGGAAAACGATTGGAGTAGAGGAGTCAATGGAGTAATGAACAGAGTGCCATTGACTCTCAACACTCCCCTACTCCATGCTTCTACGAGCTTCTGCGCGACCGCCTCGAGTTGATAGCACTCAATGATGTCGCCCACTTGATATTCGTTGAAGTCGCCCAGCTTGATGCCGCACTCGAGACCGACCCGCACTTCTTTCACGTCGTCCTGGAAACGGCGCAGCGTGGAGAGGCCGCCATCGTAAACCGGCTGGCGCCGCCGCAACACCCGCGCGCGGGCGGTCCGGGCGATCCGGCCATCGGTGACGAGGCAACCGGCGACAATGCCCCGGCTTAGCTTGAAAATCTGTTTCACTTCCGCGTGGCCGATGACGGTCTCGCGATGTTCCGGATCGAGCATGCCGGCCATCGCTTCCTTCATCTGATCGATCAACTCGTAAATAATACTGTAGAGCTTTACCTGGACGCCTTCTCGTCTTCGCGACGTTCACGGCCATGCTCTCCACCTTGACGTTGAATCCCACGACCACCGCGTTCGACGCGCTCGCCAGCAGGATGTCGGATTCGGAGATGGGGCCGACGCCGGCATGGACAATTTCGAGATCGATCTTCTTGCTCTCGATTTGACCGAGAGCGCCGACGAGAGCTTCGAGCGAACCTTGCGCGTCGCATTTCAAAACGATGCGCAGGTTTTTCTTGCCGTCGGCGGCTTCGAGCAAACTTTCCAGCGTCGCGCGTTTTGGGACGCTTAACTTATCCGCGCGGCGATCAAGGAGGCGTTCCTCGCTCAAGGTTTTCGCGGAGCGCTCGGACTCCATCACAAGAAATTCGTCACCGGCGTGGGGAAGACCGCTAAAGCCCAGCACCTTTACCGGTGTGGAAGGACCCGCTTCCTTGATCGGTTTACCCCGATCGTCCATCAACGATTTGATCTTGCCGCCATAATCGCCGCAGATGAACGGATCGCCGGTCTTGAGCGTGCCCATTTGCACGATGACGGTGGCGGTCGGGCCGCGGCCGGGTTCGACCTGCGCTTCAATGACGGTGCCGCGCGGTGTCGCCGTCGGCGACGCTTTCAATTCCATCACTTCGGCCTGGAGCGCCATCATCTCGAGGAGATGATCGATCCCGGTGCCCTTCGTCGCGGAGACTTCGCAGACGATCGTGTCGCCGCCCCAATCTTCCGGGGAAAGCTCCCGCTCTTGCAGCTGCTTCTTGACCCGATCGATGTTGGCGGAGGGCAGATCGATCTTGTTGATCGCGACCATGATCTTCACATGCGGCGCGGCTTTGGCGTGGCTGATCGCTTCCAGCGTTTGCGGCATTAATCCGTCATCCGCCGCGACCACGAGAACCACGATATCGGTCACATGCGCTCCGCGCGCGCGCATGGCAGTGAAAGCAGCATGGCCGGGCGTGTCGAGAAAAGTGATGCGCGTGCCTTTGTGATCAACCGTGTAAGCGCCGATGTGCTGGGTGATCCCGCCGGCTTCGCCCGCCGCGACGCGGGTCTTGCGAATCGCATCCATGAGCGACGTCTTGCCGTGGTCGACGTGACCCATGAACGTAATGATCGGGCCGCGCGTCTTGAGTTCCTCTTTCTTCTCGATGACCGGCGGAGGCGGTGCGACGACGACTTGCTCGACTTTGTGGACGCCGCCGCCTTTTTCGCGGCGTTCCATCTCGAAAACGAACCCGTGCTTCGCGCAAATCTGAGTCGCGACGTCTGGCTCGACCGTTAGATTCGGATTGGCGAAAATGTTGAAGTCATCCATCAGCTCCTTGATGAGCTGGAAATTCTTCAGGCCGAGCTGTTGCGCCAGATCCTTAACGACGATCGGCGGCTTGATGTGAATGATTTTTTGCTGCTCGCCTTCCGCCTCAGTTGGAGCGGCCGTGGCGTCGGGCGGCGAAGCTTCCGGCACTTCGGCGACTGGCGCGGCAGTTACCGGGGGAGTGACAGGGGCAACCGGCGCGGCGATGGGTCCGGCGGGAGATTCGGGGCGAATGCGGGAGATGGGCGGCAGGAACGGCTTTTTGGCAGCGGCGTCGCCTTCCGCGCGTTTCGCGCGCGGCTTTTTTTCATCGATCAGCGACACGGTTTCCATCGGCGGCTTCTTAGGCTTGGGAGCTTCAGCCTCTGGCACCGGAAGTGCGGGCTGTGTGCGCGCCCTGATGGGCTTCAACGCTGAAACGTGGCGTGGTGCCTTGGCCGGCGTCTCAACCTTGGCGCTTTTCGTCTCTTTGCCCTTCGCCTCAGGCGCTGCCTTGACGGGTGCGTCGTCCTTGACCGGCTTGCGAGCGGTCACAGGCTTGCGCGCCGCGGTCTTGGTCGTCGTTTTCGTTGGCATCGGTGTCCCTGAAAATAATCTCGGTCAAGGCCGGTCAGCGCGCAAACCAGTTTATTGCGCGGCCGGGGTCTCCTGATGAATGGCCTCATGGATTTCGCGCGCTTTCGCCTCGTCCACGGAAAGAATCTCGACCAGGTCCTCGACCGCCGCGTCGCGCAATCCTTCGAGATTGGTGAAGCCGGCCTTTACCAGGAGCAATGCCTGCTCGTCGGTTATCGGCAGCGCACCGCCCAAAGCTTGGGCCGCCTGCGCGACCTTCTGTTCGACTGCGTGCGTGGCCGAGGTGTCGCGGTCGATGTTGATTTCCCAGCCCGTCAGCCGCGAGGTTAACCGCGCGTTTTGCCCTTTTTTCCCGATGGCGAGGGAAAGCTGATCTTCATCCACGGAAATCTGGACGCTCTTCTTCTCGGGATCGAAAACGAGGTTCTTCACTTTCGCGGGCTTGAGCGCTTCCAGCACAAATTCCTTTGGGTCGGAACTCCAGCGGATGATGTCGACCTTCTCGTTGTTCAGCTCGCGCACGATGTTCTTCACGCGCGATCCGCGCATGCCGACGCAGGCGCCGACCGGATCGACTTTTTCGTTGGCGCTCGTGACCGCAATTTTTGTCCGATAACCGGCTTCGCGCGCGATGCCGCGAATCTCCACCGTGCCGTCGTTGATTTCGCTTACTTCCAGTTCGAAAAGGCGGCGGACAAAATTCGGGTGGCTGCGCGAGACAATGATTTCCGGTCCGCGAATTCCATTTTCCACCGCGACGACATAGGCGCGCAACCGATCGCCCACGTTGTAATCCTCGACCACGACGCGTTCCCGCTGCGGCATGATCGCCTCGAATTTTCCGAGATCGAGAATCACGTCGGAGCGATCGAACCGCCGGACCGTGCCGCTGACGATCTCGCCCGCGCGATCCTTGAACTCCTCGTAAATCATTTCCTTCTCGACCTGGCGAATGCGCTGCATCATCGCCTGTTTCGCCGTCTGCGCGGCGATGCGTCCGAAATTCTTGGGCGTGACTTCCACTTCCACTTCACCGCCGACCGCCGCGTCCGGATTGAGCTTGCGCGCCTTCGAAAGCGAAATCTCGTCCGCCGGGTTCGTGACGTCCTCCACCACGAGCAATTTCGCCAGGGCGCGGATCTCGCCGGTCTTCGGATTGATATCGATGCGGAGATCGCGCGAGGCGCTCACGCTTTTTTTCGACGCGGAAAGAAGCGCGTTGGAGACGGCTTCGAGCAGGATCTCGCGTTTGATTCCGCGCTCCCGCTCCAGGTAATCCAGCATGGCAATAAACTCGGCGTTCATAAAAAACATCTAGCCCGCAGACTAAAAAGAGTGGGACACCAGCTCCCACTCCAATCAGCGCGGACTAGGCGCTTACCTTAATTTTTGAAGGGTCTTTCGTCAAGCTGGGAATGGTGCCGGGAGGCGACGGAATGTTCGACGTTGGATGGCTTGCCCGCCGTAGCCTTGCGAAGGAGGGTGGACATTAACATGTCGCGTGCCACCACCTTCTGGATCGTCCTTCTCGGCTGGGCCGCCATCTATCTGCCGGGCCTCGGTTCGCTCGAGATCAAGGGAGAAGAAGGCCGGCGCATTCTCCCCGCGGTGACGATGCTGGAGACCGGCAATTACCTCGTCCCGCAGGTCGGCAGCGAACCGTATTACCGTAAGCCGCCGCTGGTGAACTGGCTCGTGGCCGCTTCCTTCAAGCTAACCGGCCAGCGCAATGAATGGACGGCGCGTTTGCCCTCGGTGCTTTGCATTCTGGCCGTCGCGCTGGCCTTCATCATCATCGCCCGTCGCAAGTCTGGGCGCGAACGGATCGCTCATCGCCGCCCTCATTTGGATGGTGAATTTTGGCATGATCGAGAAAGGCCGGCTCATTGAAATCGAAGCGCTCTACGTTTCGCTCTTTGGTCTTGCCCTTGTCTGCTGGCTCAGCTGGTGGCAGCAACGGCGGTCGCCCTGGCTCACCTGGATTGTGCCCGTCGGTTTTCCTGGGGCTCGGTCTGCTCGCGAAGGGGCCGGTCCATTTGCTCTTCTTCTATGCGGTCGTCGTGGCCGTCCTTCATCGGGCTGGGGAAATGCGGAAACTCCGGCATCCGGCGCATCTCGCGGGGATTGCTGCTCATGCTCGGAATTTTCGCAGCCTGGGCCATTCCCTACTGGCAGGCGATGCCCGGGGAGAATCTCGCTCAAACCTGGTCCGC
This sequence comes from uncultured Verrucomicrobiae bacterium, assembly GCA_963850015.1. Lineage (GTDB taxonomy): Bacteria > Verrucomicrobiota > Verrucomicrobiia > Chthoniobacterales > UBA10450 > AV80. Next base: position 1,562,527 of record CAWKJF010000002.1, on the reverse strand, counting down.
GCAATTCACCGGCCGTCTCACTGGCGACGACTTCAAGCTCGGCCACTGGCTGCTCAATATTCCCCGCGGTCTCGCCTACTTTCTGCCTTGGACCTTGTTGTTGCCTCTCGTGCCAGGGGCCCGGTTCCCAACGTCGCGCGAAACCAACCTGTCGCGCGCGCTGACCTGGGGCTGCGCGGTTCCTTTTCTCGTCGTGAATTTGTTGCCGGGAGCGCTCCCTCGTTATTCGATGCCGGCCTTGGTCGCCGGCTTCCTGGCTCATGGCGATGACGCTGACCGCAAGCGAAATCCGCGCGGCCGGGCTGGTGGCCCGCCGCAAATTCCTCCGATCCGGCGAAGATTGCGGTTTGTTATCGGCACGGCCATCGCGGCCGGAATTGCGCTCTGCCTCTACGCGAGTCGCGGTGGTTCCAGCCTTGCAACGGCGGGCGAAAGTGAAGCCGATCGCGGCGCAAATCGACGCGCTGGTTCCGAGTTCCGAGCCGCTCTATGCCGTCGATCCCGATTATCAGCCATTCCTGTTCTATATGAGATCGCGCCTCGTCTATGTGAGCCGAGTCGATGATCTGCCCGCTGACCGCGCGCTATGTGCTGGTTCAACCCGGAGAAGGAACAGGAAGTCGTCACCAGTGATCGCTGGGCGCCGCTGCAGCGCGCGGCCAATTCTGACGCGTGACCGATTACCGAAAACGAACGGTGATTCTGTTGAAGGTGAGCGAGGGGAATCCCTAGGAGCAGCGACGGCGATAGGAGCCAGGCGTCGGGTCCTTCCGAGGTAGATCGGGCGCTCCGTCGCGCGATGTTTGTTGTCCTGGCTTCGTCGGCATTTCTTGTCACCGAGCGGCGGAGCGCTCGATCCACCCATCGGCGACAAGCGTCACACAGCTGTCATTTGACAATTCTGGCGAAACGGCATTCGTTAGCACGCTAACCAATTTTCCGTCATGCCACTCGACCAACACGAATGAGTTCGGCCTTTTGCTCTTCGGCACCGCGCGCGCCTGGCGCACCAAGCTCGATCAACGGCTGCGCCCGCTCGGCTTGAGTCAGGGCAAATGGCGGACGCTGATTCATCTTTCCCTGGGCGGAAACAAGCTCACGCAAAAGGAGATCGCCGAACGGATGGGCATTGAGGAACCGACTCTGGCTGGCCTGCTCGACCGGCTGCAGGAGGACGGCTGGATCGAACGCCGGGATCGCCCAACGATCGGCGATGCAAGATTGTCCATCTCCAACGCGCGTTCGAAGCGCGTTCTGGAGAAAATTTTCAACACCGCCCATGGGCTGCGCCACGAATTGATTGAGGATATTCCACAGCGACGATCTGGAAGCCTGCATTCGTGTCCTCACGCAGATCCGGAAGAAGGCGGAGGAACCTGCGGACGCCGCGAAAAATGGCCGCGTCGCGAACAGCCGGCGCAACGTAGCGTCGACAATAACCTGCCATGACCACCATGGCCCGAGCCAACGTCGTCGACCCGCGAAGCGGTCGGGAAGCTGGAACACCGTTTCGGCCGCAAGCGGCTCAATATCATCGGCGGAATCATTGCTCCTCGTCGTCCTTCTTGCTCATCCGGGGCTTCGTCGGCCGGCAAAAGACTACGCCGAACCGCCCGCGCCGCGGCCCGTGGCGACAGCGAAGGTGATCCACGAAGGATGTTCCCCTTTACCTCGACGAAATCGGCACGACCGCCGCCTACGAAACGGTCCAGATTCAGGCGCAGGTCAGCGGTCAAATTATCGCCCGCGAATTCAAGGACGGCGCGGACGTGAAGAAAGGCGATCTGCTTTTCAGGATCGATCCCGCGGCCGTATGAAGCTGCCCTGGCCAGCGCCCAGGCGCGACCTGGCCCTGAACCAGGCCAACCTGAAACGCCAGCAGGAGCTCCGCGCGAAGAACGTCACCGCCGCCCAGGATCTGGACACGGCGGAGGCTAACGCGCTGCAGATCGGAGGCCGCGGTCGCGGCCGCGCAGGTGAATCTCGACCATTGCTACATCAAATCGCCCATTGATGGCCGGGCCGGCCTGCGCAACGTCGATGTCGGGAACGTGGTCGCCCCGGCCGGGAACACGTCGCTCCTCACGATCATGGGCATGGACCCGATCTACACCGATTTCTCCGTGGCCGAGCCTGACCTTCCGCTCGTTAGGCGCTATCTCGAGAATCCAAACTTGAAGGTGATGACCGACGCCGGAGGATGACAACATCGCGCCGCGCTCAGGCAGATCTCTATTTTATCGATAACGCGGTGCAACCCGGCGCGGGCACGGTCAAGCTGCGCGCGAGTGACGCCAAACCCCGACCGCGCTCTCTGGCCGTCGCAGTTCGTGCACGTCCGTTTGATTCTGGACGTGTTGAAGGATGCGAAACTGGTGCCGAGCAGCGCGGTGCAGATCGGTCAAAACGGACCGTACGTGTTTCGTGGTGAAATCTGATTCGACGCTGGATCTGCGCCAGGTCAAACCGGGCCAGACGCAAGGCGATTTCACCGTTATCACCGAAGGCGTGAAAGACGGCGAAACCGTGGTTGTTTCGCGGCCAATTTCAGCTCGCGCCCGGGAGCGAAAGTTGTTCCCCGAGAAGTCGAGCAGGGATCGAGCTTGTCCATCAGCCAAGACGCTTAACTGATTCGATGGCCGATTCACGTCACAATGGCGACGAGCCGCGCCAGCCGGATGAGGCTGCATTGAAGGAGCGCGCCGGTAAGACCCCGGCGTCCGGGGGCGGAAAAACTCTCGGCGAGCAAACTGGTCCAGTTTTCCTCCGGACTTTCCATGCCGTTCATTCAGCGGCCGGTGATGACGATGTTGCTGACGGTGTCGATCGTTGTCTTCGGCATCCTGACCTTCAAGCAGCTCGCGGTGAACGACCTTCCCGCGGTCGATTATCCGGTGATTTCCGTCAGTGTTAATTATCCGGGCGCAAATCCGGAAACGATGGCGAACACCATCGCCACGCCGCTCGAGAAGCAATTCACCCAGATTCCCGGGCTGACGCTCAGCACGAGCTCGAGCACGCAGGGCAGCACGAATATCACCCTCCAATTCGAGCTTTCGAAAACGATCGACTCCGCCGCCATCGACGTGCAGTCGGCCATCCAGCGCGCCACGGGTCAGCTGCCGAATGATCTGCCCAGTCCGCCGCGCTTCGAAAAGTCCAACCCGAACGACCAGCCGGTCATGTATATCGCGCTCACGAGCGACACCCTCACCGATGGCGAGCTCTACAAGTACGCGACCTCGCAGGTGCAACAGCGGATCAACATCCTGCCCGGCGTTTCGCAGGTGCAGATTTTCGGCGTCAAAAGCGCCATTCGGATCAAGGTCGATCCGGGCGCGCTCGCCTCGCGCAACATCACCTTTGATGAACTTTCCACCGCCATTCGAGCGGGCTCCTCCTACGCGGGCGCCGGGCAATTCGACGGGAAAACGAAATCGTTCGTCCTGCGGCCTAACGGCCAGATCGAAAACGCCGAAGGCTATCGCAACCTGATCATCGCCGCGGCAAGGACAACTCGCCGGTTTACCTGCGCGACGTCGCGACCGTCCTCGATTCGGTGCAGGACGAACGCCTCTCCCGCCATTTCTTTGCCCGAGGATTTAATCCTCCCGGCTTCCGTCATCGTCATGGCCGTCTCGCGCCAGGCCGGCGCCAACGCGGTTGAAGTCGCCCAATCGATCACCAACCTGCTGCCGCAACTTCGCCTCGAGCTGCCCGGATCGATCAACCTGATCCCCACCTTCGACCGCGCGCAGAGCATCGTGAATTCGGTCCACGACGTTCAAATGACGCTGATGATCGCGTTCATCCTCGTCATCATCGTGATCTTCGTCTTTCTCGGCCGCGCCGCGGACACCCTGATTCCGGTGGTGGCCTTGCCGCTCTCCTTGCTCGTCACTTTTCTCGCCATGTGGGCCCTGGATTACTCGATCAACAATCTCACCCTGATGGCGCTGACGCTCGCGATTGGGTTCCTGGTCGACGACGCGATCGTCTTTCTGGAGAACGTCGTCCGCCGGGCCGAGAGCGGGGAGTCCATTTACCGGGCGACGCTCAATAGCGCGGGCGAAATTTCGTTCACCATCCTGTCGATGACGCTGTCGCTGGCGGCCGTTTTCATTCCGCTGGTGTTCATGCCGGGATTGCTCGGGCGCATCTTCCGCGAGTTCGCGGTCACGATCATTGTGGCCATCTTCGCTTCGGGCCTCATTTCCCTGACCCTGACGCCGCTGATGTGCGCGCGGTTGCTGAAGGAACGCGGGCCCGGGCACAAGAAGACGTGGACGGAGCGGTTCACCGAAAGGTTCTTCGATCCAATCCTGAGGTTCTACAGCCGAACGCCTCGATTGGTTTCTCGATCGGGGCATGGCTGGCCATGCCTATCGTCGCGCTTTGCGCCGCTGGGACTTTGGTTTTTCTTTTCGGCGCTGCCGTTCACGCTTCTGCCGACCGGGGACAGCGGCGTCATTCGCGGGGCCCTTCTCATGCAGGAAGGCACGTCCCCGCAGCAGCAGCGCGACATCGCAGGACAAGCTTGATCCGATTTTGCAGGCGAACCCGGCGGTCGATAAATATTTCACCGTCGCGGGAAGCGGTCGCGCCGGATCTTCCGGCATTTTCACCGTGCTCTTCCTGCACGCCGTCGAACAAGCGCCCGCCGATCGACGAAGTGGCGATGGAACTGCGAAGATCGCTCAGCAGACTTGCCCGGCGTATTTCCCACGCTGAATCCTCAGCCCGTTTTGCAGATCAACATCGGCGCCACCGGCAGCGCGTTTGGCCGCTACAGCTACGCGATCAGCGGGATCAATCCCGACGAAGTTTATGCCGCGGCCGACGCGCTGAGCGCGAAATTCAAGGACTATGACGGCTTTGTCGCGCCGCCCCGTTCGAACCTGTTCCGGAATCAGCCAAACATCGATATCGATATCGATCGCGACCGCGCCAGTCTCTACGGCGTTTCCACCACCAAACTGCAAAACCTGCTCCGCGCCGCCTATTCGCAGAACTACGTCTATCTCATCAAGCAGCCGGACGATCAGTATCAGGTCATCCTGGAAGTGGACGATGCGGACCGGTCCGGGCCGGAAGATTTGCGGCAGCTTTACGTCCGGCCTGATGGCAAGGACACGTTGATCCCGGTCCGCACCCTCACGAAATCGTCGAGCAAGCTCGGCCTGCAGTCGGTCAACCACACCAACCAGTTCACCAGCGTGACTTTTGGTTTCGACACCAAGCCGGGCGTGGCGCTCGGCGACGTCACCGCGTTCATCGAGAAAACCGCGGCGGAAGTCTTGCCGCCGACGGTGAAAGGCGAACTCCAGGGCGAAGGGCTTGTCCTGCAACAGCTCTTCCAGGCGCTGCCTTTTCTGGTCCTGGCGGCGCTGTTCGTCATGTATGTCATCCTCGGCATCCTTTACGAGAGTTATGTTCATCCGATCACCGTGCTTTCCGCGCTCTTTCCCGGCAGTCGTGGGCGGGTTGCTCACGCTTTGGCTTTTTAATTCAACGCTCTCGCTTTACTCCGTCATCGGACTGTTTCTGCTGATGGGCATCGTGAAGAAGAACGGAATCATGATCGTCGACTTCGCGCTTCATCGGCTCGACGAAGGATACGACCGGCGTTCCGCCATTCACGAAGCCAGCATCGAACGTTTTCGCCCGATCATCATGACGACGCTGGCCGCCCTGATGGGCGCGGTGCCGCTCGCGCTCGGTTATGGAGCCGATGGCGCTTCGCGCCGGCCGCTGGGTCTGGTGATTGTGGGCGGCCTCATCATCTCGCAGCTCATCACGCTCTACATCACGCCGGTGATCTACCTCGCGCTGGAATGGTTCCAGGAGCGCGTGCTCGACAAGGTGCCGTTCCTGCGCAGCGGCCACATGCACCACGAAGGCTGACGCCGGAAAAGGTGGCCTGCCGGTGAAGGAGCCCGCCCCGTTCGGGGCGGGTAAGTTTCGCCGGCGCATCAAGTCTGCGGCCGGGGCGCTATCGCCTTTCGCAGCCCCGTGCAGCGTCCGCTGCGCTACCCTTCGCACGTCGATAAATGGCTTCCCCGTGCCATTTTGACGCGAGTGTTTATTCAGAAAAATACAAGCGGACGGCTTGTTCCAAACGAAAAACCATCAAACATCCACGCCATTTTGGCGGCACCGGCTCGGCCTACCGGGCAAAGTCTCCTTAATGCTAAGCAGCTGCCGCAGACCTCACTTCCGAAAGGACACCAACAAATGAAATATCAAAAACTCACCCGTCTCACGATGTTGTTTTGTCTTCGCTGCTCGCTCGGCCTTTGTGCCGAGCTCGGTTAATTCTTCGTCCGCGGGCCAGCCCAGCGCACGCGCCCGCGCAAGAGCGCCGACGGCGGTGCGCCGCGAATCCAGCGGCGCAGAAGGCCCTCAACAACCTGCGGAGATCAGGCCAGGCGCCGATCGAAACGCAAGTTTCGCGAGAGACGGGAAACTATAACTTCGTGCGAATTTCCGGCGGTGACGTCCTTGCGGTCGCCGACAGGTCGGTCACGCCGCCGAGCGCGGGCCCTCGCGTTTCCTCGCCGAGCATGGTGGTCTGGTCGGAATGAGCGATGCGGAGCGCGCCGCGATCCCGCCACTAATCCGTCAGGCGCGGGCAGTAACCTGCAATTCGCCAAGAGCACGACCGACGCGCTCGGAATGACGCACGTCAGATTTAATCAATTCTATCAGGGAATTCCGGTTTTTGGCGCGCAAGTGGTGGTGCACATGAACGGCGAAGGAATCACGGCGGTGAATGGAGACTATGTGCCGGGCATTTCGCTTGGGACGATTCCCTACGTCACGGCCCCAGTGGCGGCAGAGGCGGCGCTGGCTTCGCTGCGCAAGGATGCCGCAGGTGACCAGTTGACCCCTGGCCCGGCAAAGGATAGCTATTTATCCCGCGGGCTTGCTCGAAGGGCGCACCGTGGTGAGCCGGCTGGCCTACGCGGTGGAAGTGGCCGGCGACAAGACGGCCGAACAGGTCTGGATCGATGCGCAAACGGCCGCTGTCCTCTTGCGCATTCCGCTTCACCAGACGGCGCTCCATCGGACCATCTATTCCCCCCAATACGACCCGGAGAATCCGGACCTGTTTGTGCAGCGCACCGAAGGAGATCCGGCGCATCCGACTTCCGTTCGTCAACAACCTCTACGATTTTGCCGGCCAGACCTACAACCTTTATTCCTCCGCTTTCGGGCGTGATTCCTATGATGGCCTTGGCCACCACATGATCAGCGTTTATCTGATCAACCAGCAGTGTCCGAATGCCTATTGGAACGGAACCTCCACTAACTATTGCCCGATTTTCGACGCGGATGATGTGGTCTCCCACGAATGGAGCCATGCCTATACCGATACACGCATGGGCTCATCTATGCCTTTCAGTCCGGCGCTCTCAATGAGTCCTACTCCGACATCTTCGGCGAGACGGTGGATCTGTTGAACAACGCCGACGGCATCGGGCGGGAATAACAATGCCGAACCGTATCCGAACGGACAGCGCTGGCTGGTCGGCGAAGATCTCGGCCAGCAAGTGCAGGAACTACTGCTGCGCGACATGTACGATCCGGATCGTCTCGCCGATCCAGGCAAGGTTTCTTCCCCTAACTATGCGTGCGGGACGGCGGACGGCGGAGGAGTTCACACCAACTCCGGCGTGCCGAATCATGCCTATGCCTTGATTGTGGATGGAACTCAGTTTGCCCCTGGTGGTTCCTACAATGGCCAAACCATCACCGGCATTGGCTTGACCAAAGCCGCCGCGATCTACTTCCGCGCGGAATCCGTTTATCAAACACCCACGACCGACTTCGCGGCGCATGCCACGGCGCTTCAAACTTCGTGCAGCGACCTGATCGGCGCGCAATTGAATAACCTCTCGACCAGCAGCGGGATTGGCACTCCCTCGACCGAGGTAATTACGGCCGCTAACTGCCAGGAAGTGGCGAAGGCGATGCTCGCCGTCGAGATGAGGGCGGTCCCTCCCTGCTCCTACGGACCTCTTCTCAATCCGGATCCGGCTTCGATCTGCCTCGGCTCCGGCACTATTTTTTCAGAGGACTGGGAGAGCGGCGAGGATGGCTGGACCAAGACAAGCCAGGGATATCTCACCGGCCTTATCGACTGGGAGGACTCAACCAAGGCAGCCACCAGGTTCTTCCACCTCAATTCCACGCTACCCGGCGGACGCACCGGCACGGCTGCATTCGCCATTAATCCGCTGGTGGGCCAGCCCGGCGGTGGCACCTGTGCGCCTGGCGGCGATTATTCCGGTAATCACACGCTCGACAGTCCTCCGATTGTCATTCCAGCCGGAGCGACGTCGCCGCAGCTCTCCTTCGACCATTGGGTTGCCACGGAAGCGGGAGTTGATGGCGGGCAGGTCGAGATCAGCCGGAACGGCGGCGCCTACGCGCTCTTGCCGCGGAGCCAATATGTCTACAACCCGCCAAACACCGTCTTCAACCAGGCTGCGCCGGTCGGCAACAATACCGGACCTAATCCCGGCGAGGACGCGTGGACTGGAACGAACCTGGGCGGACCGATTCAAGGCTCCTGGGGAACCACGGTGGCCAATCTCTCATCGGTCGCGCAGCCCGGCGACACGATCAAGATTCGATTTAACTGGAGCCAGGACGGGTGCAATGGCGTGCATCGGTTGGTATATCGACAACATTCGCGTGTTCCAGTGCCCGACCCTGGAGGCCCCGGTGCTCACCGCGGGATCTGACTATGAGAACCCGGACACCGACGGCGCGTTCACCTTGAATTGGACCCGCCCGACCGGAGCGACCGGGCCGGATCTCCTGCAAGTATCGCAGACATCGTGCGCCCCGGTGATCTTCGACAATGCGGAGAATGGCCTGACCAACTGGACCACAACGACGACAGGAACAGGAGCGCAAAACTGGGCAACCTCGACCGTGAAGCCGCAGCATACCGGCACCACCTTCTTCGCTCGCGGATTCGAAGGGATCACGAGCGCGGATTCATTTCTGACCTATAACAATCCCATCACGATTCCCACCCAGGGTGAGACCTTCCTGAATTTCTCGGACTGGGATAACAATGAAGGCGACGACAACGTTATCGTGGAAGTTTCCACGGATAACGGAGCGACCTGGGATCCCAATCTATACTCACAACCGCTCCGAGGCCGGCACGGGTCCGGTTTCCTTTGCCACGGAGCCGCTCTTCGCGCGGTCCGTTAACCTCGCCAGCTATGGCGGCCAGACGATTCGGCTGCGCTTTCATTATTCCCTTGGAGCGGAGAATCGGGCTGGTTCCACGCCCTTCGGGTGGTACGTGGACGATATCGCGATCGTTAATGAGTTTTGGCTGGACGTGAGCACCACCGCCGGGACCTCGTTCCTGGATCACCAGCCCAATGGGAGTTACTGCTATCGGGTCCGAACGACCTATACGATAAACTCCGAGATTGTGCCCGGGCCGTTTAGTAGCTTCCTCCCCATTCAGGTTGCGATCCAAGGCGCCTAGTCCGAACACCAACACCCGGGTTACACCAACGCCGGGGGTAACACCGACGCCAGGGATCACGCCGACACCAGGGGTCACGCCGACACCCGGAGTCACGCCGACGCCGGGAATCACACCGACACCAGGGGTAACGCCAACGCCAGGAGTTACGCCAACGCCGGGAATTACGCCGACTCCAGGTGTAACCCCCACGCCGGGAGTCACACCGACACCATCGCCTTCTGGAACGCCCACGCCGAGTCCGAGCCCAACGTCGAAAGCGGTCAACATTTCGACCCGCCTGCGGGTCCTGACGGGCGACAACGTTGGCATCGGCGGCTTCATTATCGAGGGCACCACTCCGAAGCGTGTGCTTCTCCGGGGCATCGGCCCTTCGCTCACGCAGTTCGGCATTCCAAGTCCGCTGCCTGATCCGGTCCTCGAGCTGCATGGTCCCGATGGATTTGCCACGGTCACGAATAATAACTGGAGAGACACCCAGGAGGCCGAGATTCAAGCCACTGGCATCCCGCCGACGAATGATCTCGAGTCTGCGATCGTGGTCGACGCTGGATGCAGGCGCGTACACCGCGGTTCTGAGAGGCATCAACAACACCATCGGGATAGCCTTGGTGGAGGCCTACGATCTGAATCAGGGAGTAGCCTCGAAACTGGCCAACCTCAGCACGCGCGCCTTTGTTAACACCGACAACAACATTGTGATCGCGGGCTTCGTCTTGAGCGACGACGGCGCCGGTCAGGACAGAGTAATCGTGCGCGGCATCGGCCCGAGCCTGGCTGCCTTTGGCGTTTCACCCGTGCTGGCAAATCCGAGGCTGGAACTGCGCGACAATAATGGAGCGCTGCTGATCGCGAACAACGACTGGCAGGAAAACCCGGAGCAAGCCACGGAAATCAATGCTGCGGGTCTTGCGCCCGACGGATAGTCTCGAGTCGGCCATGGCCGCGACCCTGCCGCCGGGCGCTTACACCGCGCTGCTTTCCGGCGTGAACAACGGCACCGGTATCGGCGTGGTCGAAGTTTACGATCGCGGCGCACAGTAGCCGGGCCGGAAACATCACTTCCCTTTCGCGGTCTGCCTCTGAAAAAGGGGCAGACCGGCGGGGAATCTCCCTCGCGAAATCCATCACGTAGGGATTGGGAGCGAAACGAGATTGAAAGCAGGTCGGCCGGGCTCTCTGATCGCTTCAGAAGAGAGCGTTTCCCTTCACGTCACCGGACCAAGGTTACACGGATCGCGCCGCCGCCGGCGATATGCATCCGATAACCGAAGCCTGACTTCACGATGACGACCGGAGGTGAATCGATCTTAGGAAAATAGGCGCTGTCCCGTTGCGATTGCGCCCACTTCTGACCGTTCTCCAAAGTAAAAACCGAACGCCCGTTGTAGCCGGTGAATGGGCCCACAATCTTGCTCTGAATAACTTCCGGCGCCGAGACCTTGTTTTCCTTCACGGCCTGATCGACCGCGTTGGTCGCGACGCGTTCGTTGCTCACGGTCACGTAATTGCGAATAAACTCGTCGAGCTTCGCGCGCTCCGCCGGCTCCAGTTTTTGCAAGCCGGCCGCCTTCATACTCCGCCGGCTTCATGGCCTTCTCCAAACCTGGGAAATCCGGATTCTCCGGCTGCGCGGCCTCCAGCGACACGAGCCCAAATCCCAGGGCAAGAAAGAAAGCAGTGAGAGAAAGTGTTTTCATGGTTGGAGTTTGCTACTGCACTAGGAGCGCAACCGAAAGTCAAAAGCAAAACGCTTCCCCACGGGGTCTCCCCGGTACAGCGGCCGGCGGATAGCCCTCTCACAAGGCGGGGCCGGTCAGCGACCCCGCCCTGGAGAAGAGCGAATATGTCTTACGGGCCGCGGTCGTAGACTTCCACGACACCGACGCCCGTGCTGTTGCCTTGTCCCGCGAGCAACGCGGTGTACTGGCCCGGCCCCAGCGTTTATCGCTATGCCGGACTCCGCTGCGTCTGTCGGGGCGAGACCCGCGGCGGTCAGTTCCGCTGCTTGCGTCGGGTCATCTCCCCAGTTGTCATTCGAGCCAGAAGCGCTGCGTTTTCGTCGCGCAACTCCAGCGTTGGATTGGCCAAAGCGTTAGCCACTCCGAAGAGAGTCAGGCTCCCTCCAATGCCACGGATCACAATTCTGGTCGTGCCACTGCTGCTGCCGAGTATGGAAGCCGGCGATGACGATGTCGTCGCCGGTGCTGACAAAGGCCCGCGTACTAATATTGGCCAGTTTCGCCGCCACCAGCCTGACTGAGGTCGTACACTTCAATCAAGCCGACTCCCACGCCGTTATCGTTGCCTCGAACGATTGCGGTATAGGCGCCGGGATTCAAAGTCGCATCAATCGCCGATTCAAGATTGTTCGTCGGCGCGAGGCCACTGGCCTGGATCAACACCGCCTGAGCCTGATCGTCCTGCCAGTTGTTATTAATGACTGTGGTAAATCCGGTCGGGACCGTGCAGTTCGAGAACCGGATCAGGCAGGGCATTGGGAACACCGAATTGGGTTAACGAAGGTCCAATGCCGCGGAGCCAGCACATGTTTGGGAGCGGATCCGCTAATAATAAACCCGCCGATGCCAACGTTCTCGCCGGTTTGCACTCGCATCCGAGTCGAAAGGTTAACAGCCTGAGCCCCGGCTGTCGCGCTTGGGGTCGGTGTCGGGACTCCTGGTGTCGGCGTGATCCCTGGTGTTGCCGTGCTCCCCGGAGTTGGGGTAACCCCCGGAGTTGGTGTCCCAATCGGGACAGTCGCTGACGGAGTTGGGGTAGGAGGTGCGATTGTGGGTGTCGGCGTGACCGTCGCAACTGGGGTTGGGGTTGGGGTTGACGGCACCGGCGTTGCGCACACGACTGCGCCAAAGATTTGCATCGTGTTGAACATCAAAGTCCCCGTATCGCCGCCCGCCAGGAAGACACGGTCGGTCCCGTTGCTGTCGGCCGGGAAGTTACGCCGTCCATCGGTGAAGGGCGCGCCCGCGCTCCAGGTGTTGGTCCCAGGATCGTAGATATCCACCTGATTACCCGGGTTGGGGACGGTCCTACCGCCACCCAAGACCCACATCTTGCCATTCATCACAACCGCGCGCGTCTCGCCGGTCGCTCTCGGGATGTTTGCGATTGGCGTCCAAGTTCCGCCTGCTCCGACCGCAGGGTCGAAGACGAAGGATTCGACGGAGTCGATGATGAGGTTACCCGCGTCAAGGTCCGCGCCGCCGGCGGTGTAGATCTTCCCACCGATGGAGGCCGCCGGCACATAGCCGCGTGCTACCGGGAAGTTTGTTTGTGCCACCCACTTCGAACCGACCGCAGCGGTCGGATCGAACTGCCAGACCTGGTTGGTCACGACAGACGGAGGGCCGGCGTTGAAGGTGCCGATGATATAGAGCTTGTTCCCGGCTACGGCGAACCCGCCCGGCAGGAATGTCCCAGCCTGGCTGCCAGGCCAGTTGTCGCCGGCTGCCAGCGTGGTGAACGTGTCGGTCGCGGGGTTGTAGCTGAAGACACGCGAGGCATTCCCAACGATCGTGGCCTGGGAACCGCCCACGCAGTAGATCTGTGGAGTGCCGCTAACAGTGAGGACACCGCAGGCCATATTGTTCACCTGGAGATCCGGTAGGGTGGATGGCTTCATGGTCCAGGCGTTGGTCCCCGGGTTGTACTCGAAGGGATGGGTGGTGTCGGAGTTCACCAGGTCAGAGGTGCGACCCCCGATGGAGTAGAAGTTGCCATTGGCTGGGAAGAAGTTGCCCGGCGCTCGCAGGATGGCCGCAGTCGGGAAGGCAGGACCGGCTGACCAGCCGGGCGCGCAACTTGGAGTCGGCGAGGGCGTACCGCTTGGGGTTGCCGTGGGGACGGGAGATGGGACGCCGCTGATGATGCTGAAATTGTTGTCGGAGATATCGAAGTAGATGTTGCCCACCGCTTCGATCTTTATTCGCCCTGTCGTCGTCAACATGTCGGGAATAAGGACTGATTCGCTGCCGTCGTTGGCAGTACTCGCCGCCAGCACCGTCGGAAACGTATTGCCTCCATCGGTCGAGAGAGAAATCTTTACGTTCGCTGCCGGGCCGCTCGCAACCCAGGTCACGTTATACATGGTCAGCCGTTGAATGCTGAAGTTGTCGTTGGGGGAAAGGACCGCGAAGGCGGGGGCGGCGCCGTCAACGGTCACGGTGGAGGTGGCCGTGTTAATCCCACCGCCATTGGCGCGGTTATCCCGCGCTACCACCTGGAACACCATGGCCCGGGAAATAGCTGGCAGGAGTTCGCCGGTCATCGCTCCACCTCCGAAAGTCGGAGGGACATTGGCGCTGTTCAAAATGTGTTGCAGGGCCGGGAAGATTCGAGTTCCCGTCGCGGTTGGCAAAAAGTTACGCAAGATCGGCTTGGGCACGCCATCGGCATCGGTATTGGGAGTTGCGGTCGTGGCGGCGCCGAGATCGTACTCTTCCCACGAATAGGTGATGGAATCGCCATTTGGATCCGACGCCAGAGCGGTCAACGAGAATGGCGTATTTTTCGGGATGGTGAAATTGCCGGGACTGGTCACAGTGGGCGCCGTGTTGCCGGTGGCAGTCGTGACCGCGCAGGTGTTGCCGCCGCCGGTTTGGCTGTAAGCGACGATTGCCTCGAGGCTCTTCACGTGAAAATTGTCGATGCTAAAGTTGCCCAGGTTATTGTTACCGCAAATTCCGGAATAGCTCATGATGGTGATGCCACTGCCCACCTCGTAGGCCGACCCGCCGGACCGGTTGCCGTTGCAGCTACCCGTGGTGCTGTTGAAAGTGTGGTTCGCGCTCCACTGGTGTCCCATCTCGTGGCAGACATAATCGATCGCGAAAGGGTCTCCGATCGGGTTGGGCAATCCCGTGACACCCCGGGCCTTGCTCCCGCCGCAGGGAACGGCCAATTGTGCGATACCGCCGCCACCCGTACTGAAAACGTGGCCAATGTCATAGTTGGCTGAACCGATGATGGAATCGATGGTGGCCTGATTCTGGTTCAACATGGTGGAGCCGTCCTCGTTGGTGTAGGGGTCGTTCGCCGTCGTGCAGGAGCCGCCGCAACTCAAGTTATCCGCGGCATAAGTAATGAGATTGTTGTTGCCGATGATGTTCATGTGGATGGCCACATCGCGTTCGTAAACGCCGTTGACCCGGTTCATGATCAAAACTTCGGCCGCCAGCGCACCCGCTACGGTATTGCTGCCCACCACCGTGGCGTATTCCACCGTGCAGGCCAGGGCGAGACGATAGGTCCGCAGTTGCGTGCCGGAAGTTACCGCTGGCGCCAGACCGCCTCCCGCCGATCCCGGAACCGATTCGGAATCCTTGAAATCGCACATAAAATTCCCGGCCAGATTCGCCGCATCCCTTTTCCAATAGGTGATGTAGTTGGTGGTATCTCCCTGAGCGTAGGGATCGATCAGCACCGTGCCTTTAGAAGAGAGGATGATCGCGTGAAATCCACTCGGCAGAGAGTCGAAGCGCGCGCTTGCGGCCGGATCATCAATACCCTGGGCGCGATACGTCTTGAAACCGGGAAACTTTGCCGCCAGCGCCCGCTCCATGACTGGAGATTCCTCGAAGCGAAACCGGGCCATTGTCCCATCCGGCATCGGCAGGTAAATGAGGCCTGGATTCGAGGCGGCAGCCGGGGTGAATTCCATCGGAGCCGAGGACAGCGTCACCGCCAGGGATGCGTTATCCACGCGTACCGTTCGATAGGTTGCGGGAACAATCAGGCGCTGGGCCGCTGGATTCAGCGAGCTCGCCTCAACAGCTTGCCACATTCTCTCGTTAGGCAGGCTGGCGGCCTGCCCGAAAGGCGTGGTGGCCAGGCCGAGAACCAATGCGGCCATAACGGCCAGGTACTCTTGTCGTTTTGGATAAGGTCATATTCATATTCGCTTGGATTGTTGATGGATTGACTGAGTGCTAACCGATCCCGGCGCAGGTTTGGCCGCTGGCTTTCAGGGCCGAAAATTCGTCAGAACGTCGGATTGACGTGATCGGTTTTGATCTTGCCAGGATAGCGGACCGTGTCGAGATAATTTTGCTGATGGCGTAAATGGTTTTCTAGAGAAGCCGGCGAAATGGGTCAAGCGTGAAATGACAAGATAGTAATGAAGCGAGCCAGGCGAATTACGGAGGGCCAATGACGAACGACGAAGGGCGAATGGGGAGGGGAAGATTCGTCAGGGTTGTAGCCGCGGTCGCTGACCGCGGAAGGGATTTGCCGCCGTAATGCGGTGAAGGAACGGGCGGGCTACGGGAAAATCCGAATATCGAAATCCGAAATTTAAAACAAATTCGAATTACCGACGGGTTTAATGATCAAGACGGGAATCGTTTCGAAATTTTCTTCTTTTCCCACATTCGGTAATTGTTTCGACATTCGAATTTCGACATTCGAATTTTCCGATGCTCGGCGCGCCTGCCCTCTTACGGACCCCGAATCCCGGCCTACAGCCTCATCCTACCTCGCGCGCCGGTCTGCCTCTCATCAGGGAGAGACAGACCCAGCGCGGAGACGGAAGTGATGCGTTACGGGGCTCCGCGGTCGAAGACTTCGATCACACCGACGCCGGTGCTGTTGCCTTGTCCCGCGAGCAACGCGGTGTACTGGCCAGGTCCGAGCGTTATCGCGATGCCCGACTCCGATGCGTTTGTGGGCGCGAGTCCGGCCGCGGTCAGTTCCGCCGCTTGCGCCGGGTCATCCTGCCAGTTGTCGTTCGCGAACAGGAGCGTTCCGGTGTTGTTGCGCAACTCCAGGTTTGGATTGGCCAGAGCATTTGGCACTCCGAAGGCAGTCAGGCTGCCCCCAATGCCGCGCAGCACAATTCTGGTCGAACCGGTGTTGTTTCCCAGGATGAAGCCAGCGATCACGATGTCTTTACCGGTCCCGACCAGGGCTCGAGTGCTGATGTTGGCCAGCTTTGCGACAACTGCCTGACTGAGGTCGTAGACTTCCACCAGGCCGATCCCGGAGGTCCCACCATTGCCCCTCACCACCCCGGTATAGGCTCCCGGATTCAAGGTCGCATCAATGGCTGATTCGAGGTTATTGGTCGGCGCGAGGCCACTTGAGGAGATCAACGCGGCTTGAACAGGATCATCCTGCCAGTTGTTGTTCGTGACCGTGGCAAACCCAGCCGGGCCGTGTAGTTCGAGGACCGGATCAGCCAGGACGCCGGAAAGGCCCGTAATCGAAGGTCCAATGGCGCGGAGAAGGACATGTTTCGGAGCTGTCCCCGCGATGATAAACCCGCCAATGCCCGCATTATCGCCAGTCTGCACTCGCATCCGAGTCGAGAGGTTGACGGCCTGCGCCGCTGGAATCGGACTTGGAGTAGGTGTAGGCGTCGGCGTTGGCGTTGGCGTGGGGGTAGGTGTCGGGGTTGGTGTAGGGGTCGGAGTGGGCGTTGGGGTTGGAGGAGGTGTCAGGGTTGGAGTAGGTGTCCCGCTCGGAGTGGGCGTGGCCGAAGGGGCAATCGTTGGACTTGGGCTAAGTGTCGGGGTGGGAGTGGGGGTACCGGGCGTCGCCGTTGCCGATGGACTTGGAGTAGGAGACGCGCCACCCGGGAGTGCCTTAAAGGCTCCGACGCGGATGCGCCATCCAGCGCCACTCGTTACCGGCACAAATTGGTTTACATGCCAGAAAGTCAGATCGTCCACCGGATCAATCGACGTTGAGGTATAATCGCCCCAGCGGTTCCCGCCGGCGGTTTGGGATCCAGTGCCCTGAACGATGGCATTTTCACCGAGCGTCATCTGGCCGAGCGGATCGCCGGCGAGGCGTCCCGTGTAAAATACGCTCGGGAATACGGTGGCGCTCGAGGCACTATAGGCCAGACCCATATTTCCCTGGCTATCCATGGCGATGCTACCCATCCAGCGATGAATGCCGTCCGTCAGACCAGGGGCAAAGGTTCCCTCCTGAAAGATCACAGGGGCAACATTGGGATTACGGATTTCCCACCAGCGAATGCCTGAGACCTCCCCACTCGGACCCGTCCCGGCGGAGAACCGACTGACAGGTAACCATCGATTCGTGGGTGCCAAAGTTTCGGTAGGCCAGCCGGAACGTAGGGCGTTGCCGATATCCCAGGTGATCGATTCGGTTGGTTGTGCCCGGCTGGGGGATGCAAGTGCGGCCCGACCCGCAGAGAGCCAGGGTCGAGTCAAACGGGCCTACCGCGATGGTGTTGGCAAGAGTGAAGGACGAACTGGCCGGCACGGCGAAATTGACGACGAACTTCCACAAGGTCAGCGCATCCTGGGGTGCCCCCTGCGGACCAGGGTTATCCATCGAGCCAACGTAGTATTCAGGGCTGCCCACGGGCGGAGGCGTCGTGCCATCCATGTCGGCCGGCAACAATCCATCGCCCACATTGTAGGGCGTTCCGCCGGGCGGCGCGATGAAGGAAATCACCTGCGCGGCAGGATTACCCGCGAGGAATTGGGCGCGGTTCAGCGCATACGCTCCCACTCCCTGGAATGGGCCGCCAGCCCCGAGAAACTCGCGGGTGCTGATGTGGTAGGCGTCCGGCATCATCCCGTATTTCGGATAATCGGGAAAATTTGCCCCGGTCGTTCCCGTGATGATGGCATAACGGAAATACGCCCCCGTCGGATCGGCCGTCTGCGAAATTGCGACGCAGTTGAAAAACGGCGCGGCTCCGGAGGTGAACTGGGAAACCAACCAGCGATCCGCCAGTTGATCGTAGAGGACCACTGGATCGCCGGCGTTCTGGGTCTGACAGGGGCCGCCAAATCCAGCCCAGAATTGATTGTTTGGAACTGGGCCGAAGAGTGAGGTCCCGGTCTTGTCAAAGATCTGGGTGGTAAGGTTGGCCATGGTGACGATGTGATTGGGACCGACATCACCGTTTGGATCAGGCGGCGCAGCACCCGTCCCAGGCTGTGCATTGAAGGTGACGATCGGCGGCGGGATCTCCATGTTGCCGAGAGTGGACTGAGCGAGTGGGTCTCGCACGAAGGATGAGAGACTGGGCGGCACTTTGCCGCGTTCTTCATTCGGGGCCTTGCTGGTGGGCGGAAGGGGTGCCACCGGTTCCATATCGCGCAGAGGCATCGAGACATCGAAGTGTACCACCGGCGAGACGCCCTGGTAGATGCCTCGATGCTCGGTTTGAAGAGCCTGCGGCTGCGTCGGCTGCTGCGCCTGGGCGGATTGGCTTGGCCACAAACCGAAGGCGAGCAGCGCCAACAAGATCCCAGTCAGGCAAAAACTCAGGCTAACTAAGAAGCGGGAATGGAAGAAACCGGACCGGGAATGGCGCTCTTTTTTCATAAGGACTTTCTCTGCCTGTGTTTTGGATATGAAACACAGCTATTTGGCGGAGAGCGGACCCCGCCGTTTGGCAACGCCGCTACTCACATAGGCTGATATCAGAGAAGCATTTAGAGACAAGACGTTTTCACGGACATTACGAAAATGTAATGTCTGTGGAGGCACCGCTGCAGACCCTTACTTCGCGACAAATCCGAATGTGAAAACCGCGCGAGCTGCGGGCTGGCGGGCCGATTTCTGACGACGTAGATCTATTGCAGAATGCCAGCGCCAGAGAAGTAGGGCGAGGTCAGCGACCCCGCCCTACAATTGAATCGTCGGAATTTTCTGGTCTCTAGGGCGCGCCGCGGTCGTAGACTTCGATGACGCCCACGCCCGTAGTGTTGCCTTGTCCCGCGAGCAACGCGGTGTATTGGCCAGGCCCAAGCGTTATTGCAATGCCAGACTCTGACGGGTCTGTCGGCGCGAGTCCGGCCGCGGTCAGTTCCGCCGCTTGCGCCGAGTCATCCTGCCAGTTGTCATTCGCGAACAGAAGCGCTCCGCTGTTGTTGCGGAGCTCGAGGGTTGGATTGGCCAGAGCATTAGGCACTCCGAAGAGCGTCAGACTCCCGCCAATGCCGCGGATTACGAGGCGGGTGTCACCGCTGTTGTTGCCCAGGATAAAGCCCGCGATCACGATGTCGCCTCCCGTCCCGACGAGAGCGCGGGTGCTGATGTTGGCCAGCTTCGATAGAACTGCCGTGACTAAGGTCGTACACTTCAACCAGGCCGATGCCCGTGGCGCCGCCATTGCCTCTCACAATTCCGGTATAAGCGCCCGGATTCAGGGTCACATCAATTGCTGATTCGAGGTTGTTGGTCGGGGCGAGACCAGTGGCCGAGATGGCCGCTGCCTGCGCGGGATCGTCCTGCCAGTTGTTGTTGATAACAGTGGTAAATCCAGCTGGGCCGTTAAGCTCCAGCACCGGATCAGCCAGGACACCGGACAAACTCGTTATGGAAGGCCCGATCGCCCGAAGCAGCACATGCTTGGGCGCGGTGCCCGAGATGATGAACCCGCCGATACCGACATTGCTGCCGGTCTGAACATTCATCCGCGTCGAGAGGTTGACGGCCTGCGCTCCGGGGGTGGGACTTGGCGTAGGCGTCGGGGTAGGTGTTGGTGTCGGAGTTGGAGATGGAGTTGGGGTAGGTGTCGGGCTGGGTGTGGGCGTGGGAGAGGGGGATGGAGTCGCAGTTGGGCTTACTGACGGGCTAGGGGTGGCGGGAGGCGACGCACCGGGCGTGGGGGTAGGACTTGCCGCCGGCGTGGGCGTCGGGCCTGGGGTGGTGGTGATATTGAAATTCGCGTCCGAGATATCGAAGAAAATGTTGTTCACCGCTTCGATCTTGATCCGCGCTGTCGTCGTGACGGCGTCGGGAATGAGAACCACCTCGGAGCCATCGTTGGCGGTGCTTGCGGCTAGA
This sequence comes from uncultured Verrucomicrobiae bacterium, assembly GCA_963850015.1. Classification (GTDB taxonomy): domain Bacteria; phylum Verrucomicrobiota; class Verrucomicrobiia; order Chthoniobacterales; family UBA10450; genus AV80. The sequence goes on along the minus strand of CAWKJF010000002.1, from coordinate 1,542,216 downwards.
ACCGTGGGAAAGGTATTCCCACCGTCAGTCGAAAGCGAAATTTTGACGTTCGCGGCCGCGACTGGGACGCCGGTGGTGCCGGAGACGTTCCAGGTCACGTTGAAATTGGTGAGCCGCTGAATATCGAAAGTCGTATTGGGCGAGGTGACTTGGAACGGTCCCAAAGCGCCGGCAACGTTCACGGTGGACAAGGCCACATTAATGCCGCCACCGTTGGCCCGGTTGTCGCGTGCGACCACCCGGAACGTCATGGCCCGGGAAATAGCCGGCATCAGTTCGCCCGTCAGAACCCCGCTCGTAAAGGTGGGAGGAACATTGGCGTTGTTCAAGATGAACGGGAGCGAAGGGAACGTTCGCGTGCCTCCGATCGTCGGCAGGTAGCTACGAAAAATCGGTTTGGGGAAGCCGTCGGCATCCGTGTTAGGTGTAGCCGTAGTGCCTGGGCCGAGGTCGTACTCCTGCCAATCGTAGGTGAGGGAATCGCCATTTGGGTCCGTGGCCAGGGCGGTCAACGAGAAAGGTGTGTTTTTCGGGATATTAAAGGCTGCCGCTGCGGTCACGGTTGGCACCGTGTTGCCGGTCGCGGTCGCGACCGCGCAGGTGTTGCCTGTGCTGGTCTGGCTGTAAGAGATAATCGATGAAAGGCTCCTATAATGAAAGGTATCGATGCTGTGGAGCGCCAGGTCCTGGTTCGCGCAAATTCCGGCATAGGCCATGATGGTAACGCCGCTGCCCGGCTCATAGGCCGAGCTGGCGGACCGGTTGCCGCCTGAGCAGTTACCGGAGGTGCCGTTGAAGGTGTGGTTCGCGCCCCATTGATGTCCCATCTCGTGCGCCACGAAATCGATCGCAAAAGGATCGCCCACTGGGTTTGGCAAGCCTGTCACACCCATGGCCTTGCTCCCGCCGCAGGGAACACCCAGACTGGCGATGCCGCCGCCGCCGGTGCTGAAAACGTGGCCGATGTCGTAGTTGGCCGAACCGATGACGCTATTGATGTTGGTTTGGTTCTGATCCAACATCGTTTCGCCATCGTTGTTCGTGTAGGGATCGTTGGCCGTCGTGCAGGAACCGCCGCAACTCAAGTTATCCGCGGCATAAGTAATGAGATTGTTGTTGCCGATGATGGTCATGTGGATGGCCACATCCCGTTCATAAACGCCGTTGACCCGGTTCATGATCAGGACCTCGGCTGCCAGCGCGCCCGCTACGGTATTGGCGCCCACGACCGTGGCATATTCCACTGTGCAGGCCAGGGCCAGGCGATAGGTTCGCAATTGCGTGCCGGAAGCGAGCGCCGGCGCCAGCTCACCCCGATCACTCTCCGGAACTTGCGCATCGACGAAATCGCATCGGAACGGCTCAGCCAGATTGGCGGCGTCTCTTTTCCAATAGGTGATGTAGTTGGTTGTATCGCCCTGGGCGAAAGGATCGATCAGCACCGTGCCGTTAGGGGAGAGGATGATGGCGTGAAATCCCGTCGGCAGCCAGTCGAAGCGCGAGCTCGCGGATGGATCGTCGATGCCCTGCGCGCGATATGTTTTAAGGCCGGGATATTTTGCCGCCAGCGCCGGCTCAATAATGGGAGATTCCTCGAAGCGAAACCGGGCCATCGTGCCGTCCGGCATCGGCAGGTAAATGATGCCTGGATTCGAGGCTGCGTCCGGGGTGAATTCCATCGGAGCAGCGGCCAGCGCCTGCACCAGGGCGGCCGTGTCCAGGCGCACCGTCCGATAGGCCATCGGAATAATCAGCCGCTTGGCTGCGGGATCGAGAGAACTTTCATCAATCTCCGTCCACATCCTTTCGTTAGGCTGGCTGGCGGCTCGCGCGAAGGGTGCGGCGGCCAGGGATAAAACGAAAGCTGTCGTCACGAGGAGCGACATTTTGGCGGAGTGAGATGAGGTCATATTCATAATGATAATACGCTTGAGCTGTGAACTGGTGAGGATCCCGGGCTAACTGCGATCCCAGGAGAGGTTCGGCACTGGCTGGTGTGCCGCCGGAAATTCGTCAGAACGTCGGGTGAAATGATCGGGTTTGAAGTTACTTCGATAGCAGACCCCGTCGAGGGTTAGTTTTGCTGATGACGTAAATGTGTTTTCTAGAGAAGCCGCGGAAAAGGGTCAAGGGTTAAATGGCCAAATGGCAATGAAGCGAGCATGAATGAGCTTTCTGATCGGAATGAACCACGGATTACGCGGATGCTCCGGATAAGCCACAAACAACCCTCCCTTCACTCCGCGTGATCCGCGGCTGAAAGCCTTCTTCCTCGAACGTCCCACCTCGCGCGCAGGTCTGCCTCTCATCAGGGAGAGGCAGACCCAGCGCGGAGACGGAAGCAATCTGTTACGGTGCGGGCGGTGCGCCGCGGTCGTAAACTTCGACCACGCCGATGCCGGTGCCGTTGGCCGTGCCAAAGAGCAGGGCGGTGTAGAGGCCCGGCGGCAGCGTCGCGGCTATGGCGGCTTCGCGTGCATTGGTTGGCGCAAGACCCGCGGCGGTGATTTCCGCGGCCTGGACCGGGTTATCCTGCCAATCGTTATTCGAGACGAGGAGCGATCCGTTCGCGTCGCGCAACTCCAGGTTCGGATCGGCCAGCACGGCACTGACCGGGAACAACCCGGGCGCGAGGCTCGGGCCGATGCCGCGGACAATGATTCTATCCGATGATGACGTTGTCGCTCAGCAGGAAGCCCGCGATGACGATGTTGTCACCCGTGCTGACAAAGGCGCGCGTGCTCAGGTTGGCCAGTTTCGAGTGAGCTGACTGGTTGAGGTCGTAAACTTCCACCAAGGCCACACCCAGGGTGTTGCCATTGCCCCTTACGAGCGCGGTATACGCTCCCGGATTCAGGTTCGCCAGGATGGCCGATTCAAGGTCATTAACCGGCGGAATGCCAGTGGCCTGGATCTCATCCTCCTGGGTATCTCTCCAGTTGTTATTGATGACGGTGACAAACCCGGTTGGACCGTGCAGCTCGAGCACTGGATCGAGGCAGCGGATCGGTAATCCCGTATCGCGTCAGCGAAGGCCCGATCGCTCGGACGAGCACACGTCTTCGGCCCGCTTCCCGTGACGATGAAGCCGCCGATACCCACGTTCTCACCCGTCTGCACTCGCATCCGAGTCGACAGGTTGATCGCCTGGGTTACCAATGGCGTCGCCGTCGGCGAGGCCGTTGGAGTCGGTGTCCCTGGTGGCGTGACTGACGGAGTCGGAGTTGGTGTCCCCGGAGTGACTGTCGGTGTTATTGGAGGCGGTGTTGGTGTTGTCGGGGTGACCGTCGGAGTCGGTGTCGCCGGAGTGACCGTCGGAGTTGGTGTTGGTGTGCTTGGAGTCACCGTCGGGGTTGGCGTCGGGGTAGTCGGAGTGACCGTTGGGGTTGGCGTTGGCGTTGTGCACGCACCGCCCGCGACGAGACTTACATTGTCCACACTGAAGTTACTCACCGCGCCGCCGGGTCCGATATACTCGAACAGGATGGCGTGCGACGCTCCGTTGGCGAAGGCGTTCAGATTAACCGTGCGCAGAGTGTAGCCCACCTCGGCCGTATTCGGTTCGACGAAGCTCGCCACAATTGTGCCGTCCACTCGCACGTTGAGCACGTCGGTGAACGGTGTGGCAACTGCGCCGATCCACAATTGGAAGGTGAGCGAGGCGACGCCGCCGGAAGCGATCGTCACACTTTGTCCGGTTGTCCCCGTCTCGGCTGACGCCGTGCCTCCGAACCAGGCCCAGTTCGTGGACCCACCGAAGCCGCCGGCCGTGCCACCGCCCGTGCCGCAACCCGCATTGCACATCGGTGTGCCGAAGTTGGTCGAGGTCTGGACCGTCCAGGCCGACCACGGAGTGCCAGCCTCAAAGGTGCCATCCACGATCACGTTGGCCCCTGGTGGGCAGGACGGACTTGGTGTTGGTGTGCTCGGAGTGACACTTGGTGTCACAGTCGGAGTCGGCGTCGCCGGAGTAACCGTCGGCGTTGGCGTCGCCGGTGTTGCCGTCGGAGTGACCGTTGGGGTTGGCGTCGCCGGTGTTGCCGTCGGAGTGACCGTTGGGGTTGGCGTCGCCGGAGTAACGGTTGGGGTCGGCGTTGGGGTCGCCGGCGTTGCTGTCGCCGATGGCGTTGGAGTCGGTGAGGCGCAGGAAACTACTGGTTTCCAGATGTGGAGGGCGTAGTTACCTGTGGTCGGTCCTGTAGTATCCGAGATGATCTGCACGCCGTAGGTTCCCGCAGTCGGGAAGGTGAACAGATGGTTCTCCGAGCGGAAGACGAAGGCCACGCCCGGGCAGCCCGTCGTGCAGTTGGTTCCGTCATTGTCCACGGTCGTAAGGGTCGCGCCCGCGCTATCCAAGATCCGGAAGTTCGGGTTGAAGTCGGTCGCGTCTCGCTCAGGGTTGCCATCCACCTGGATGACCAACCTGTCGCCAGCCGTTGCGGTGAAGCTGAAGGTATCAAGGTCACCCGTGGTCGGGATAGCCCCTGTGACCACCGAGCCGATGACATAGGCATTGGCCGTCGGCATCGTCTCATTTGGCTCGGTTCTCCGGAGTAGCCGCCCCGGAAGTACGATCCAGGAACAGCGTGTAGGGATTTATGCTGTTTGAAACCGTGAAGGGGCCCACCTTGAGCTGGTAGGCCGCCGTGGTGGGAATCGGAGCACCCGCAATACCCGAGGAGAAGTTAGCCTGGCTGCCATTATCGTCGTCGAATTGCAAGACGGTGCCCGCCGGGGTCTGGAGAGTCACCTGGCTGTCGGTGTCGTTGGTCGCACCATTGGTGAACACGTAGGTCCAGATCCGGTCTCCGGCGGTGGCGTTGAACTGGAAGAAGTCAAGGTCCCCAACCGGCGTGATGCCACCTCTGAGTTCCACCTGGGTGGAGCTAACGAGCACCTGCGCAGTGGCGCTGGTGTTGTTCGGCTCGACCTCGGCCACGAAGCACGGCGTCGCCGACGGACTGGCCGTCGCACTCGGGCTTGGGGTCGCAGTCGGTGTCGCACTCGGAGTTGGAGTCGGGCTCGCCGGCGTTGCCGTCGGGGTCACTGTTGGGGTCGGCGTTGGAGTCGGAGTAAGCGTCGGAGTTGGCGTTGCGGTCGGAGTAGGTGTTGGGGTAGCGGCGGTCACTTCGTCCGCGCCAATGTCCGGAGTGGTTAGCGAGCGAGTATCATTGTCGAAGTCGTTGGTGATGCCTGCAATCGGCGTCCCGAGATTCGCCGCCGGTGACGCGTCGGAAGTAAGGTGCAGATTGACGGTAGCCGCCGTGCCGGTCGGATTAACGAACAGCGGATTGGCCGCGATGCTTTGCGCATCCTGACCCGTGGCAGTTTGCCAATTCGCCAACGTCAGCCGGTCGACCGCGTCATACAATCCGGTAAATCCACCGGTGCCGTTAGCCAGGAGATCGTTCCGATTCGAGGTGAGTCCAGGCGGGTTGATCCCGGTGCCGGCGACGGAAATCGCGTAGTTTTGAGGTCCGGCCGAGGCATTGCTTCGGGCGTTCCAGAAAATGTTGTCGATGAACTCGCGGGTGGTGGTGGCCGTACTACGGAAGGCGAAGGTTTGAGATCCTCCCGGAACGACTCCTGTGCCGCCGATGTAAACGCTGTTGAAGTAGAAGTTATTCGTTCCCCCAACATCCAGGATGCCGTAAATGGCATACCCGGCGGTGATGGAACTGCCCGCGGCGTCGATCCCCAGCCGGATCATGTTGTTTTGATAATTGCCGCTGCCGCCCACTGGGACGATACCGGCGATTTCGCTCGTCAGGGTGCTGGAGGTGATGGAGAGCGAGTGAATGAAGTTGCGCTCGATCACGTTCGCCCCGGTCGTGATATCGCAGAATATCGCGTAGATGGAATTGTTGGCCGCGCCCGAGTTGTTGCTCAGGGAATGAATGACGTTCTGCGAGATCGCCTGGGTGCCGGCACTGGGGACATCAACAATCCCGCTCGATACGATCAGGGCGGCGGCATTTGAGTTGCCGCTCATGTTCCGGATGGTATTGCCACTGATGTTCGAAGTGCCATCGTCGGTTTCGATCGCATACATGGCGTAACTGCCCACCTGGCTACAGGTAATGGCGCCAGCCGGCACCGATCCACCAATGACGTTGCCGGTGATGGTATTCGTAGCGCTACCCAGCGGGAAGGCCAGGATGCCGCGGAATCCGACGGTAGTGCCGGCTCCCTGGATGGTTATCGCACCCATCTGGTTGTTCGAGATGTTGCTCGATTGATCGGCAAAATTAAGAATACCGAAGAACGGCGTGGTCGCAGCAGCAGTGGACGTCGAATTGACGACAACGGTGGAGGAGCCATCGAGGCTGCCGATCCGGTTGCCGGTGACGTTGCCCACGTTGAACAGACCATTGAAGCTTGACCCGAGCGAAATGCCCACGAACGAGCCTGTGGTCGATCCGGTGGCGACGCTGTCCGTGGCCTGGCTGATACCGGAGATGATGTTGCCCTGAACGGTGGTGACTACCGTCGTGCTGGCATTGGATATCTCGATGCCGCGGAACGTATTGGTTGAGCCGGAGATCGTGGTTGTCCCAGTTCCGTTCGCCGCGCCGAAGCCGATGGTATTGCCGGTGACGGTGAAGGAATTCCCCGCGGAGGTGATGGCAATGCCGGTATAGCGCAGCACCGTGGCCGTGAAGGTTCGGGGCGCCGTCTGGTAGAGCCGGTTGTTCGAGATGGTCCAGAGGTTGTTGTTGCCCTGAACGCTGATACCCGCCGTTGATGCGGCTCCGGTTCCGAAGAAGTCGAAGACATTATTGTTATTGATGATATTGCCGGTGTTGGCGTTGGGTGATGCCGAGCCGAGTCCCATCACTCCCTTGCTCGGGAGATTTGCTCCCGCCGGGCCGATGTTATTCAGGCTAACCGTATTGGTGCTGTTTCCTCCAGCCACCGTGCTCGTGCTGAACAGGACGTTACCGCCAGCCGTAGCGACGGCCGTCGTGGAAGATCCCAGGATGTTGCAGCGCGTGATCGTGTTGCCAGTGGCGCCGCCGATGAGCCGGATGGTGCTGGTGCCCGCGGTCGTCCCGACGGTGGTATTGGAAATCGTCAGCGAGTTTCCGGACGCGTTCAGGCCATCAATCGTCACGGTGTCCGCGCCGTTGAGGTCGATTAACGGGCTGCCCAGCGCTATTGCGCCAGACACAGTCCGCGCGCCGCTAGGTGTGATGGTGAGCGAGGTCCACGAGCTAGTCGCAGGCTGATTCAAGACCGCCGGGGCCGTTTCGGTCGTGTCGCAAGTAATTGAGACCGTAATCACGCTGCCCGCTTGCGCGGCGACCAGGTTCAGCGCGTCAAAGGCCGCCTTCAACGTCGGATAACCGCCATTGGCCGCACCGGCCGATCCAGCGACGATCACACACGCCCCCGGGGTTGGCGTGACCGTTGGTGTTGGCGTCGGGGTCGGAGTAGGCGTTGGTGTTGGGGTAGGTGTCGGAGTTGGAGTTGGCGTCGGAGTCGGGGTCGGAGTGGCCGGCGTCGGGGTCGGGGTAGCCGGCGTTGGCGTTGGGCTCGCTAGCCCGGCTTGGAATTCATCGCCGCCAATATCAGGCGCGGTTCCCGTCCCGGTATAACCTGGATTGCCCTGGCGAATGTCATTGTCAAAGTCGTCGGTAATGCCCGCGACGTTGGCTCCGCCGCTCTCCAGCGCGCCTGCACCCGTTGGGTTGATATGCAGGAAGCCCACACTCCCGCAGGTTGTGCTGATGAACAACGGGTCGAGCGTAATGGAAGCGGAATCGGACGGGGCTACGCGGACCTTGTAAGCGGCCAGCGTTTGATCGGAGTTGGTTCCATCGAAGAAGATCAAATGGCTCGCGTCCGGCGTGCCGGCGTAGAAGTCATTGTTATTCGACGCCGTCGAGTAGTTGGCCAGGTCAATGCCGGACCGGCGATGCGCCACCGTGAGGCCGGTGCCGGCCGGGACGGAGAGGTTGTCAATAATGTTGTTGCGCAGAGTCAACGTCGCCGTGGTAGCTGTCGCGTTGGTGGTATGGAAGATGCCCGAAGTGGCGAAGTCCGTCCCACTCGATGAAGCGCTGAGGCGAATGGTATTGTAGTCGATATTCAGGTTCGACGTTACGGTGGTGGACGTAAGACTGATTCCCCGCACTGCATCGGCGGCGCTGCTGGTGGAAGGCGCCTTCAGATCTCCAATCAGGTTATTGAAGACGTTCTGGGTCGTCCCGGCCGAAACGAGCATGCCGTTGACGGTCGCGGTAGCGCCCGTCGAAGTCAGATTGCAGATCGTATTCTTGAAGACGTTCTGGGTCGTGCCACCCGAAAGTTCGAATCCATTAACCACCGCGGCCGCCGCGGTCCCTGAGATACCGCCGACCGTGTTGTTAAAGAAGTTCTGATTCCCGGCCGATCGGAGAAGATCGCCGAAATACTACCCCCGTTGGTGATGTTCGTAATCGTGTTGCCGTTCACGTTATTGCCGGCAAAGGTGTTGTCGCTAAACCCGACCTGAAGGATGCCCGCCATCGTCCCCGGTACCGCCGGTGATGTTATTGAACGTATTGTTGGTGATCGTCTTCCTCGATCCCGGTGTCGTTCCGTCGGCAGCTCCTCCAACCGATGTTCGTCCCGGTGGTGCCGGTGAAGTTCATGTTGGAGAAGTTATTGCCGTTGTTTATCTCAGTCACCGTTGAGGGCGACGAACCAAAGCCATTGTAGTAAGCAATCTGTCCGGAGCCGCCCGTCTTGGTGTAACCGGTGACGACCGAGTTGTTATTGACGTTGTGCGTTGTCCCCGCGGCATGGGTGACGCTGTTGCTGATCATCGTCACGGCCGACGTGCCAGTCGTGTTGGCCGTAATGTTGGTCAGCGTGTTGTTGTTGATGTTGGTTGAACCGGTTTGGGTGCCCGAATTGATGAAATAGGTATGGTTGCCAGTGCCGGCGACCGTTTGCACAATCCGCCTGACATCGTTTCCAGTCATCGTCAGCAGAGTGGCGGCTGTTCCGGCCTGGTTCTGGATACAGGTGATCTGTGCGGCCGAGGCGGCGTTGTAGGTAATAGCGTCCTGGGTCGAGGTGCCGATTTGGTTGCTTGTGATATTGATGGCAACCCCCGCAGCACCCTGGTTGTTGATCATGTTCATCGAACCCGGGGCCTGCACGAAGAAGCCCTGGATGGTGTTGCCGGTGATGTTGACCGTGGTCCCAGCCGCTCCGCCCGCATTGACGATACCGAAGTTGGTTGAGGTCGTGCTGCTGACAATCCAATTGGTGAGCCGTTCCGTTGCCGTGCCGAGCTGATTATTGGTGATGTTGATCGCGCCCGGAACCGCGCCCGAGTTAATCACGCCGATGAATGAGTTGGCGCCGGCCGTCGTATTGGTCACCGAACTGGACAAGTTCCGGATAATATTCGACGACAGATTCAGCGGAGCGCCGCTCGCACTGTTCGCTACACCGTTGATCACTCCCGTCGAGGCGGTAGTAGTCGCGGTATGGATGCCGGCATTTGTTAACGGACCTCCCGCTACGCCCGTGGTGGTCATGTAACCGACCCGGATGTTGTTCGGTGTCGCGTTGCCGACCGTGTTATTGGACGAGGTTATGACTCCGCCCGCGCCCTGGGTGGTGACACCGACAAAGGTGCCTGCGGTCGTATTGCTGGTCCCGGACGCATCGATCGAGCCGATGGTATTATTCTGAATGTTAGCTGTATTGGTCGTTGCAACCAGAACTCCTACGACAGCACCGCCGGTGACGGTACAGGCGGAGTAAATGGAGGCTGGCGCCCCGCCGCCGCCGCTCTCGGCGCCGATAATATTCTTGGTCGTCGTGCCGACATTCACGTTGCCCGCAGTCACGAGGATCGCGATGAAGGCGCTTCCATTCGCGGACGTGTAGAGGGCGTGCCCGGCAATGGTATTTCCCTGGATGTTCGAAACGGCGCCCGCGGCCGTGAAGGCGGCGTTGATGGCTCTGTAACCCGTCAGGGTAGCTGTGCCGGCCGGGGTGTAGGACGCTGGGAACCCGGGCAGATCGACCGAGTTACCGATCATGTTCGTCGTCCCGGTGCCAGCCCCATTGGCAAATCCGATGATATTTCCATTAATGGTGTAGCCGGCGCCGGTGCCGATGAAGATGCCGCTGTGCGTATTGCCGGTGGTATAAATCCGAGTCGCGGTCTGGAACAATCTGTTGCTCGTGATCGACCAGGTCGAATTCCCGGTTGCGGCCAGATTGATTCCAGTGCTCACCAGCGTGGCGCTGAAGTAGTCAAAAATATTGTTACCCGTGATACCGTTGCCGCTGTTATCCGCCGTGGCCGTGGAGGAGAAGATGGCATTGGTCGGAAGGTTCACGCCCGCCGGCATGATGTTGTTGGCGAGAATATTGTTGCCGTCGTTGCCCGTGGTTGCGGCGGTGGAGAAGAAGATTGTGCCCGAAGTGACGCTGGTCGATGAGCCCTGGATGGAGCAGTTCTGGACGGTGTTGGTCGTCGCATCGTTGATGAAACGAATGGTCGAAGCCGTCGCGCCCGTATCCGTGTTGCGGATCGTCAGCGAGTTGCCGCCGGAGTTGAGAACCATTAATGGTCACGCTGTCGGCCCCGTCGAGATCGATCAGGGCTCCGGCAATGGAGCCGGAGACTGTTCGGGCCGCGCCGCCCGCGGGCGACATGGTAACGGCCGTATACAACGACGAACCTGTGCCGCTGGCGTTCAGGACCGCGCTCGCTGTCTCGACGGTGTCGCAGTTGATGGCGATGTTGATGACGCCCTGATGGGTGCCCGCGTTGATCGCATCAAACGCGCCCTTGACGTTCGCGTAACCGGTCGGCCCGACGGTGCCGGCACTCGCGGTCACGGTCACACAAGCTGCCGCACTCGGCGTCGGTGTCGCGCTTGGTGTCGGAGTAGGCGTCGGAGTTGGCGTTGGCGTCGGGGTTGGGGTAGGGGTGGGCGTTGGCGTCGGAGTCGGGGTAGGTGTCGGAGTTGGCGTCGGTGTCGGTGTCGGCGTCGGCGTCGGCGTCGGCGTCGGTGTCGGTGTCGGTGTCGGTGTAGCTAATGGTGCTAATTCATCCGCGCCGATGTCATAAGCGGAGAATTGCGGACGGGTCTGGGCGTCAAAGTCGAAGAAGACCGAGGGGATCGTCACACCGTTATCAAATTCCGGCGCTGCCGCAGTAATGTGGAGGTCGTTCGCGGTCGCATACGGGACAGCTCCGGTCGAAGCGATGGAAGCATTGTCGTTGGTGGCTGCCGCGTGGAGCGTGCTCGTATAGGCTGCCAGGGCCGACAGGGTCGTGAAGAAATTAGTTCCGGCGGTCGTCCCAGCCTGGCCCGTGCCCTGCCGTGCCACATCGGTCCCGAAATAGTAGGAGTTCTTGTTATTCGTCAGATTCATCGCCGCGGTGCCGCCCGACGGCAGGTAGATCGACGACGTTTGCAATCCCGATGTCGTCCCGCCGGTGATGTTGTTCGCAAAGATATTGTTGCGGACATCCATTCCGGTCGATGCAGTGGTGACTACGGCGAACGCAGCTGAAAGAAGGCTGCGTGTTGGGCGCGCCCGGATACAGGCCATACATATTCACCGAGTTGTTGTAGACTTGGTGGCCTGTTCCGGCCGTGACAATCATGCCGAACACGCCAAAGCCGGTCGAAAAGGCGGCGCCGCCACTCATGTCATGAGTGACGTTGCTGACGAAGTTGTTCCTGACGATGGTGTTATTCCCGGCGTTGAGTTCGATCCCGTTGGCTCCAAACGTGTTGCTACAGAGATTGATTATCCCCTGGACGTTGTTCCGGTCGACGATTGTGCCGTTTGCCACAACAGTGATGCCGCGGACCGTGGCACCGCCGCTCGAGGTAGTGCCATCGCCGGTCGTAATATTCGAGATGCTATTTCAACAGGATGAAGTTGCCGGAGGCCGCAGCGACCGTTCCCGATTGATCGATAATGCCGAAGGGTGCATTGGCGGTCGCGGCGGTCATGCCAAGATTGGAGATCGTGTTGTAGCTGAACGATCGCGTTCGTTGTTCCATTTCCGAGCACAATGCCGGCGTCATTTTCCGCGCCGGTAGCGTCAAAATTGCCGATGGTGTTCTGCTGGATCGTAGCTCCGTTGACACCACCCATGAACAAACCTGTGGCCCTGATCGCGTCGACCCCGGCAGTGTTGATCGAGTTCCCGATGTAAACCAGGTTGGATCCGCCCTGCGGCGTAACCACACCGGTCGCAAAAATGCCATTGAATGACTTCAGGAGGGAGTTGTTCCGAAAGGCAATATTGGCGAAGAGGCCTGGGTTGCCAAATGTCGTGGCGTCGGAGACAACAACCCCCGGTACTGCTGTTGATGCCGTTGCGCACGGTGCAATTCTTGACCGTAACGTCCGTGATCGGCGTCGCGCCGACCGAGCCAACCCAGAGAACGCTTGGAGAGGTCGTGCTGGTATTTTCGATCGTCAGGCTGCGATCTGACCCGCCACTGTTCGAGCCGTCGATGGTGACGAAGCTCGCGCCATTAAGCTTAATAATGGAGTTACTTGGGCTCGAGCCGCTAAGTGTTGCAATGACCCCGGTCGCCGGCTTGATCGTGATCGTGTTGATCGCACTCGCACCAGAAATCGCGTTGATCACGATCGGGAAGACTTCGCCCACCGTATTCGGTACCTGAGCCGCCGGGTCGCCCATTGCTCGTATCCAGTAGCGTCAACGTGACAGGACCGCTCACACCAAAAGAATTCAGGTTATTAACCGCACTTGTCAGTGTGGTGAAAGTCCCGGCCGTACCGACTGTGTAAGTTCCGGTCAATGGCGCTGCGACGGTAATCGTTCCCGTTATTTCATCGTTTGCTGGAACCAGGTCACCGGCCAATTCGGACCTGGCCTTGATCGTGTATGTCCCTGCTGAGAGCGTCGTGCTCGAGAAGGTGACGGGAGTTGTGACACCCGAAGCAATCGAGGCGATCACTTGGGTATTGTTATACACTTCGGTTGTGCAGGCCGGTGTCGTACAAATCCGATAACGCACGGTCACACTAGTTTGCGTCGCCGTGCCGTTGTTCGTAAACGAGGCTTGTGGGGAGAACGGTGCGCCGGCCGGCTTCCCGCCACCGTTAACCGGGTCGATGAAGGCCGTTGCCTGGATGTCGTTCGCTACGAGAGGCGAAAAGGTGCCTTCGTCCGCGCCGATGTCAGGAGTCGTTACGTTGCGCGTGTCGTTGTCAATGTCCTGAGGAACCCAGGTAATCGCACCCGCGAAATAGGAACCGCCGCTTTCAACCGGCGTCGCGATTGCCGGATTGATGTGAAGATTGGTGGCCGACAAGAATTGCGGGTTGTTCGGTGAGCTGTTCGCGTCGGGGGCGGCCGGGTGGGCCTGCCAGCTTGCCAATGTCGGGTAGTCTGTGGGGGTGGCGGTGTTAAGCGCCGTGAACCCGTTGGCCGAATTGTTGACATGCAAGACATTGTTATTTGAGATCGAGCCAGGAGAGCCAATCAATGTCGCGGAAGTAGTTACCCACGTGTAATGCTTTGCCACTCCAGTCTGCGTTCCCGTGAAATTGGCGAAGATGTTATCGCGGACCCTATGGACTGGGCCGGTAGCGGTCGCAGTCACGATCTCGAAGCACGCGCTCGAGATGGTGGGAGCGACGGAGTTGTCCAGGCGAACACTGTTAAAATCGATGTTATATTCTTGCGCAGTCGTGCCACCTACGCCCGTCAGAATGCCCTTGACCTGGCGCACTGCTGAAGCCGCGCCCGTGTAGCCGGAAGTAAGGCCATAGATAAAGTTATTGTAGATTCGGCCGACATTCGTGCCCGTGAGTGCGGCTGTTGCGCGGATACCTTGAACGCCGGTGGTCGACGAGGTGCTCAAGTTCTTGATGTCGTGAATGACGTTCTTGAAAACGTCGCAGGTCGAGCCCTGAAACAGTTCCAGCAAGATACCGTCAGATAGTGCTGCGCTGGCCGAAACGTTGCGAATCTCATTGCTGAAGATCTTCACGCCCGACTGATTGGCCGCTCGGATTCCCCAGGCTGCGTTTACGCCGTTACCGATATCGTTGGCGGTGGCTGAACCAATGGTGCTTTGCGTTACCGCTCCGGTTACCCCCGCCTCGCAGGTTAAGTCTGGGAAAGCCGCCGTCCCTAAAAGGTAGATCCCCGAATAGGCGTTAGTGATCGTGTAGTTGTAGTATTTGTTATTCGAGTTTGCCTGCGCCGCGCTGGTCGCGGTCGAGCCGGCCCCAGTTCCGGTGGACGCTGTCTGCAAGATACCCAGCGTCGTGAGCTTCCGTCGGTCCATCGTGACCGCACAGTTCTGGACGATGTTGTTCTGCGCGCTGTTGATCGTCGTTACGTTGGCGAGAATGGTATTGTTTCGCAGCAAATAGCCGTACTCGATGTTACTAAAGGGAGAAATCGCCTGGACGCTGTTTATAGCGATGTCGATGCCGTCGAAAGTCACGAAGTCCGCGCCATTGAGAACGATAACGCCGTCGCTTGTGCTTGTTATAGAACCTGTTGAGGGCAGGCCGAAATTGCCGCTGCCTTCTGCGGTGATTTTTGGATTCACTCCCGCGCCTGATTTTTGGAACACGATCCTATTTGTGGCTGACGATCCAGAAGCGGTCAGTGCCCCCGGGGTTTCAGTAAATGTTGATCCTGCCGCTACGTTAAAGATCAGCGACCCACCTGACGTATCCGCGCCATTGGCGTTAACATCGGCGATAGCGTGTCCGATCGACGAATAAGTGCCAGGAATCGTCAGGGTGCCGCTTAAGGGAGTGGGAGTCTGTGAGGTTACTACTACGTTGTCGATCGCGGCGGGCTGTTGAAATCCCAGCGAGCCATCGTTCCTCCACGTAAAAACAATATTCCGCGCACCGGCGCCGGCGAGCGAAGCAGGAAGCGTGACCCACGCTCTCGTGAAGTTGTCCTGGCCGGAATATCGGACTGGCAATTGCTCCGTGACCGCCGGAAAAGTTCCGCCAACCGGCGCGGCGGCCATAATGGACACGCGCAAGTAGTCAAAATCCGATGTAGTCGCGTCATATTCGGCAACTCCTCGCCAGTCGAAACTAAGAACGATTGCCGATTCACCCGCCGGAACGCTGATCGACGTATAGATATGATTGGTTGACGTCGTCGTTATCGTATACGCGTTCGTCACGCCCGCGTCGTTCGTGACATAAGCCCCTTGCGTGCCTCCATTGGATGCCGCCGTGCCGATGATCCATTGGTTGGTCGCGGCCGCATTGGCCAGGGTCCAAACGGTCGGGTCGCCCGGCTCGAAATTTGAATTAACGAGCGTGGTAGCGAGCGCAGTTCGAGCCGAGAACAGGAGCGCCGAAGCGGCTACTGAAACGAGAAAGAGTCGGGTATTCCAGCGAGTGGTGGTAGTTTTCATAGGTGTGATACCGGAATGCCGATTGGCGAGTGCCGATTGGCGAGTGTTAGGGAAAGGGGAGGAGGGGGAAAGGGAAGAGGAAGAGGTAGAAAGACGGGATAGCGTTTTCATAGTTATGCTAGGCTAGGAAACAAAAAAGCCGGGAAGATTCCCGGCTGGTGCAGAGCAATGAGGGCAAACGTCGTAGTTGTAGTCTGAATTGAACCCCGAAAGCCTTTTGGGTTACAAAAAGGCATAGGGCGGCAGTCGGCGGGTGCGGTTTTCTTCGCTTCGGACTTCAAAAAAAATGTGGGTTGGCGTTGACTGCGTGAGTCTCAGCGTACGTCCAGCCCCTGGGGATTGCCCTGCCGAAGATCCGTTGAAACGTCGTAGTGACGTAAAGTGACGCCGGTTCTACCGGGAAACGCGGAGAAGTGTCCACACAAATTTTTCATAATCGTGAAAAATCTTACGATTTCTTGCCAACAGCTTGTGAATAACTTTCAAACCGGAAACCGGGGATGAGTCACAGGAGGCCGCAGACCTGCGTGCATCGGTATGCGCCCGGCCCGCATCGCTACGCGAAGACGTTGCGGGCGTGGAAGCATTGCGGGCATGGAACGCGGAGAAAAAGAGAATTAGACCGCGGATTACGCGGATTGCTCGGATGTGTCTTTCTGTAGCCGCGGTCGCTGACCGCGGTCTCTGATCAAACTCAACGAAAGCCTTTGTGACCCCATGCCCGCAATGCTGGCGCTCAGCGTTGCAGGGGGGGCCGTGTGAGTCCTTTTCATCCGCAGATTTACGCAGATTGGCGCAGATTTTTGGAATCTGTGAGGGAATCAACCGCGGATTACGCGGATGACACGGATGCCTTTCTGTAGCCGCGGTCGCTGGCCGCGGATGGAAAACCGCGGATTGCGTGGATGACACGGATTGAGGATTTCTGTAGCGGCGGTCTATGACCGCCGAAGCGTATTCGGAAGACAGACGGCGGTCATAGACCGCCGCTACAGGGGGAACCCAGGAAATGTAAGTTGCCGGGATAGTGCATTCCCAACCGCAACTTGGGGTCAGCGACCCCGGCTACAGGTCATTTTCCTATCCGAGCAATCCGTGTCACCTGTCGCACCGTAGCCTCGGCGCAGGCGGATCCGCGGCTCAGAGTTCTTCGAGGAAACTTCGAAGTTCGAACTTCGCCATTCGAAATTCTTAATTCCATCGCCCGTCTGCCTCGCTGGGGAGCGAAGCAGACAGGGCGAGGGAACGATATTTGACCGCCCGGAGTTACGGCGCCGGCGGAGCGCCGCGGTCGTAGATCTCGACCACGCCGAGTCCGGTGCCGTTGTTCAACCCGGCGAGGAGCGCGGTGTAAAGGCCCGGCGGCAACGCTGCGGATATCGCTGCCTCGCGGGCGTTGCCCGGAGCGAGCCCGGCCGCGGTGATTTCCGCGGCTTGCACCGGGTTATCCTGCCAGTCGTTATTCGAAGCCAGGAGCGATCCATTGCCGTCGCGCAACTCCAGGGTCGGATCGGCCAGCACGACAGAGGCCGGGAAGAAGGTGGGAGCCAGGCTCGGGCCGATGCCGCGGACCACGATTCGGTCCGTCGTGTCATTGTCGCTGAGCAGGAAGCCCGCGATGACGATGTTGTCACCGGTACTGACAAGGGCGCGCGTGCTCAGGTTGGCCAGTTTCGAGGGAGCTGACTGGTTCAGGTCGTAAACCTCGACCAGGGCTACACCGGTCGCGTTCTGAGGATTGCCCTTCACGACCGCGGTATAGGCCCCGGGAGTGAGGGTTGCTACGATCGCTGACTCAAGATCGTTCGTCGGCGGGATGCCAGTGTCTGCGATTTCCTGCTCTTGGGTATCTCTCCAGTTGTTGTTCACGAGTGTGATAAATCCGGTCGGACCGTGCAGCTCGATCGCTGGGTCAGCGAGCGGATTGGGCACATTGAATTGGCCCAACGAAGGTCCAATGCCGCGGACGAGGATCCGCTTGGGAGCGGTTCCCGAGATGATGAACCCGCCGATGCCCACATTCTGATCGGTTTGAACTCGCATCCTCGTTGACAGGTTAATGGCCTGAGTCAGCAACGGCGTGGCCGTCGGCGATGCCGTTGGGGATGGTGACGCCGTCGCGCTCGGGCTTGGTGTCGCAGTCGGAGTAACCGTCGGCGTCGGAGTAATCGTCGGCGTCGGAGTGATCGTCGGCGTCGGAGTGATCGTCGGCGTCGGAGTGATCGTCGGCGTCGGAGTGATCGTCGGCGTCGGAGTGATCGTCGGCGTCGGGGTAATCGTCGGCGTCGGAGTAATCGTCGGCGTCGGAGTAATCGTCGGCGTCGGAGTGATCGTCGGCGTCGGAGTGATCGTTGGCGTCGGAGTAACCGTCGGCGTCGGAGTAATCGTCGGCGTCGGAGTGATCGTCGGCGTCGGAGTGATCGTCGGCGTCGGGGTAATCGTCGGCGTCGGGGTAATCGTCGGCGTCGGAGTAATCGTCGGCGTCGGGGTAATCGTCGGCGTCGGAGTAATCGTCGGCGTCGGAGTAATCGTCGGCGTCGGAGTGATCGTCGGCGTCGGAGTAATCGTCGGCGTCGGAGTGACCGTCGGCGTCGGAGTAATCGTCGGCGTCGGAGTAATCGTCGGCGTCGGAGTAATCGTCGGCGTCGGAGTAATCGTCGGCGTTGGCGTCGGTGTTGGAGTCGGCGTTGGCGTTGGCGTTGGCGTCGGCGTCGGCGTCGGCGTTGGCGTTGGCGTTGGCGTTGGCGTCGGCGTTGGCGTTGGCGTCGGCGTTGGCGTTGGCGTTGGAGTTGGCGTTGGCGTCGGCGTCGGCGTCGGCGTCGGCGTCGGCGTCGGCGTCGGCGTTGGTGTCGGCGTCGGCGTTGGCGTTGGCGTTGGCGTTGGCGTTGGCGTTGGAGTTGGAGTTGGAGTTGGAGTCGGTGTTGGTGTTGGTGTTGGAGTCGGCGTTGGCGTCGGAGTTGGCGTCGGCGTTGGTGTTGGTGTTGGTGTTGGTGTTGGTGTTGGTGTTGGTGTTGGTGTTGGTGTTGGTGTTGGTGTTGGTGTTGGTGTTGGTGTTGGTGTTGGTGTTGGTGTTGGCGTCACGGTAGGCGTGGGTGTCGGTGTGGGAGTCGGCAGCGGACACTTGCCCGCACTCCGCGAGTTGTAGATGCCTTGAATGTCCGCCTGGGTTAGCGCGGTATTGAAGACCTCGACTTCATCGACCAAGCCATTGAAATTCAGCCCGGGCGTAGTCCGGCCGCCGATGTTGAACGGCACGTTGCTGCCGCTGAGAGTTCCTGTCTTGGCGATTGATCCGGACAGGACGCCGTTGACGTAAGCCCTGATTGTGGTGCCGTCGTAGGTGGCCGCGAGGTGGGTCCATTGTCCCAAGGGCGGCAGGTATGGCACTGCGTTGGTCGGGAAGTCGGCAAAGACGTTGGCACCGGTCTCGGTGCTTCCCGTCTTGATCAGCACTTGAAGCTGGGTGCCAAACGGATTCAGGAACAGGTAATCATTGGCGCCGCTGCCAGTCTTGCCGAAGAAGATTGCGGCGGCGTTCGTTGTCGGTTTGATCCACCCATCAATCGTGACCGCCGAGCCGGTAAGGTTGAGCGGTCCGCTACCTGCAGGCACAGTGACGAAACCTGCGCCGCCAAAGCTGAAGGCCTGATTCACAATGCCGGCGACGAAATTGACCGTACCGCTGGCTGAGCCGTCCTCGAAGGTGGGCGGTGCTCCGTCAGTAAAGTTACCTTCGCCTTTGTACCACGCCACCATGTTGCCTGGCGCCGGGGTGCAGACCGGCTTGCACTTGCCGAACGTTCCCGCGCGATAAATGTTAAAGAGCTCGCCGCCCGCAAGAGCCCGGTTGAAGACTTCCACCTCGTCAATCAAGCCATTGAAGGAAACGCCCGGATTAGTGGCGCGGTTGCCGATTCCAAACGGAATGGTCGAACTGCGCAGATTGCCGCCTGTGACATTCGTCGAGAATGCGAGCGTGCCGTTGACGAAGAATTGGAGGGTTGGGTTGTTGTAAACCATCGCAAGGTGCGTCCACGTATTCAACGGCGGGGTGAAGCCGGTATTGAACTCCTGGTTGTCTCCTCCAGTCGTTGAGACGATGACGTTAACCGTGCCTGCGCCCAAATAGATGACGTACGGGTGGTCCGAGTTCGCGCTCTTGGCGAAATAGAAGGTGCCCGGCGTATTGGTCCGCGGATTAATCCATCCGTCCATCGTCATCTGGTCGCCAGTGATGTTGAGATTGCCGCCGCCCGGCGCCGTTACATAATTGGAGCCAGTGCAGTCAAAAGCCTGGGCGACCTCGCCGGTTCCGTAGGCGGGGGTCCCGACCCACGTGCCATGGTTGCCGCTCCAGATATCATTGGTATTTCCGTCACCGGGCCACCAGGCGAGCATGTTGCTTGGCGGCGGAGTGCACGCTACAGGCGGGGTCGGCGATGGGGTCGGAGTCGGAGTTGGAGTCGGCGTTGGCGTTGGCGTTGGCGTTGGCGTTGGCGTTGGCGTTGGCGTTGGTGTTGGTGTTGGTGTTGGTGTTGGTGTTGGTGTTGGTGTTGGTGTTGGTGTTGGCGTCGCCGTCGCAACGATTTCGTCAGCGCCGATGTCCGGCGTGAGCGAATCTCTCGTATCATTGTCGAAATCGTTTGTGATTCCGGCGATCGGCATGGCCAGCGCATTGACTGGCGACGTCGGGCCGACATGCAGGTTGACTGTAGCCGCCGTGCCGGTCGGATTAAGGAACAACGGATCGAGCGCAATGCTGAGTGCGTCCTGACCCGTGGCTAATTGCCAATCCAGCAGCGTCAGCCGGTCGGCGCCATCATAGAATCCGGTAAATCCACCAGTGCCGTTGGCCAGGAGGTCATTGCGGTTGGAGGTTAGTCCGGCGGGATTGATCCCGGTCCCGCTAACATTGATCGCGTAGTTCTTGCCGGTGCCGGAGGCATTGCTGCGGGCGTTGTAGAAGATGTTGTTGATGTAATTGCGCGTGTTGGTCACCACGTTGCTGGCCAGAGCAAACGTGCTGCTGGAGGAAGTCACGCCAGAGCCGCCAATGTAAACACTGTTGTAGTAGAGGTTGTTGGTTCCCCCAATTTCAAAGAATCCGAAGATGTTGAACCCGCTCGTGATCGGAGCTCCCGCGGCGTCGATCCCGAGACGCACCATGTTGTTTTGGTACGTGCCCGTTCCCGCCACGGGCAGGATTCCGGCCAGCTGATTGGTCGTGGCCGTCGAGGTGATGGAGAGTGAATGGACAAAGTTCCGTTCCACCAGGTTCGCGGCGGTGGGGAAGCTGCAATAGAGCGCGTAAATCGAGTTGCTAGCCAAGCCCGAATTATTGCTCAGGGAATGGATGGTATTTTGCGAGAAGGTATTCGCGAGGGTGCTGGCGCTGGTGATCAAGCCGCTCGATACGATCCCGTTGGCCGTATTGGAATTGCCGACCATGTTGCGGACCAGGTTGCCCGTCGCGAACATGCTGGTGGAACCGCCCTGGATGCCATACATGGCGTAGGAGCCGACAATATTATTGGTGATCGAGCCCGCCGCCGTGCCACCAATGATGTTGTTGCTAACGGTGTGGGTTGTGCCCGTTGATCCAGCCACCAGAATTCCGCGGAAGCCGGTGGTCGTGCCGGTGCCGCCATTGCTGATCGTGATCGATCCGATCCGGTTGTTCGAAACATTCAACGTGGGGGTAAAGTTGAAGTCGAGAATACCAATGATCGGGTTGGTGTTGGCCGTGACGGAAGTCGCGTTAATCACGATGGTGGAAGAACCATCCAGACTGCCGATGAAGTTCGGCGTGATATTTCCAATGCTCGCGGGCGCATCGGCCGCAGCCGAGCCACTCATGATGCCGATGAATGCGGACAGGTCCGCGCCGGCGGACGTGAGCGCATTACGGGCCGTCGTCTGGTTGATGCCAGAGATGGTATTGCCCTGGATGCTGCTAAACGTGGTCGTGTTGGAATTAGTGAAGGAGATTCCCCGGAACTCGTTCGTTGAGCCGGTAATCGTTGTTACCCCTGACCCGTCGGCGGCTCCGAATCCGATCACGTTTCCAGTGATCGTGTGCGTGGAACCCACCGTGTTCGATCCGGCCACCGCGATACCGGAATAGCGTAGCACTGTGGCGGTGAAGGTCCGCGGCGCCGTCTGGTAGATGCGATTGTTGGAAACAGTCCAGGTGTTGTTGTTCGTGCTGATCTGAATGCCGGACGTGGAAGCTGCCCCAGTGCCGAAGAAGTCGAAGATATTGTTGTTATTGATGAGGTTGCCAACGTTCAGGGCTGTGGATGAGCCGAGGCCATGAACACCCTTGGTGGGCAGATTGCTTCCCGCCGGACCGATGTTACAGAGCGAAACGGTATTGTTACTATTACCGACGGTTCCCGTCGCACTCGTGCTAAACAGGATATTACCTCCGGCCGTCCCTAACGCGGCCGTGGACGAGCCGAGCACAGTGCATCTCGTCACGGTATTCCCAGTGGCCTCATTGATAAACCGAACCGTGCTCGTTCCACCGGTCGTCGAGACCGTCGTATTGGAAATCGTGAGCGAGTTTCCGGCCGTATTCAGGCCGTCGATTGTCACATTGTCCGCGCCGTTGAGATCGATCAACGGATTCGCCGCCGTGGTTGCACCGGTCACGGTCCGCGCACCAACTGGCGTGATGGTGAGCGAGGCCCACGTGCTAACAGCAGGCTGATTCAATACCGCCGTCAGCGCGCCTTCGTTCGTTTCGCAAGTAATCGAGACGGTAATGTTGTTTGTCGCCTGCGTTCCATTGGCGTTGATCGCCGCGAACGCATCCCGAAGGGTGACATAGGAACCGTTCGCGCCAGTCGAGCCCGCTACGATGACACACGCAGGAGTAGGCGTTGGGGTTGGTGTCGGGGTAGGTGTCGGCGTTGGGGTAGGTGTGGGTGTCGGAGTAGGCGTAGGTGTCGGAGTCGGCGTTGGGGTTGGCTGAATGACCGCGATGTTGGTGCAGGTCAGTTCATTGTCCACCGTCGCGCAGCCCGTGCCGGACGAGGTACTGGTCGAGGTAAAGGTCGAGTTCGCAGTGCCTGCCGTGATGGTACCAGTCGGCGGTGCCATCGTGCCTTGGGTGGCGCTCCACGCCACCGGGGTAAGTGGGATTGTCCCAAAGCTCGTCGTATCCGCCAGGTCCGAGTTATCCGTCATGTCGCCCGTCACGGTTGAAGTGGCGAACGCATTGATCGGGTTCGGTGAAGCACTGACGTTCAACACCAGCCACGGATTGGCATCCGCTGTCCCGGTGATGCCGTCGCAACCGTTGGCATTAATTCCGCCAACACCTGGGCCTTCGTTGCAACCCCACCAGTTGTTCTCGGCGTTGACCGTTCCGTCCACGTTGTTCAAGCCCGTGATCGTGTTGCCTACGATCCGGTTCACCTTGAAATTAGCCTGGCCCTGGCTCTGAACCAGCGCACCGGTGCCGTTGCCCAGGATGCTATTGCTGGTCAGCTTCACCGGCAGGGTGCCGGAGAAGTTCGATCCCGCCAGCCATTGGAAGCCGATGTTGGCGCCGCCCACCCGGTTGTTCGCGTAAGTCACTGTCGAAGTGGCCGACGAATGGGACGTAACCCGGAAGCCGCGCTGCAGGTTGGTGGCAGGGTTGTTCCCGCGCCGCCAGGTTGGTGAACAAGTTGCCGCTCACGGTGATATTGCTCAGGTGGGCGGTGGCCGTTTTCCCAAATGCCCAGGACCACTTGCGGGGTGGCGGATTGTGCGTTCAGCAACACCGGATGGTGTTGTTGGTGATCTGCAAGCCATCATATGCATTGCCGCCGCTGGTGTTGCTTTGCATCGCAACGTCAGAAGCGAAATTACCCGACACGCTGACGGCATTGCCCTGGATGTCGATCGTGTTGCCGGAGATGAGCTGGTTCTTCCCGAACCCGATAGTGGATGCCGATGTTCTGGAACGTGTCGGGTCGCGGTCGCGATCAGTCGCTGGCCATCCGGATGTAATTGTTGATGATGTGGGTGTTAGTTGAACGCGTCCGCAACGCCGCCGGCGTCGATGAACATGCCGATGGTCAAATCGAAATCGAGGTAGCGGATGTTCGAGAGGGTCCAGTTCTGGTTGTTGCTGCCCTGGCCGATCGAAGAAGAAGACACCTTCGAAATCCAATGCGCCAGGTCGCCTGGACCCTGAATCGTGGCGTCGCCGAGGTTGGCGGCGGTGAAGGTCACGCTGTTCAAATTGGCCGGGACCAGGACGCTGTAGTCATCCAGCGTCGCCCGCGACGTAGTTGCTGCCAGTCGCCCAGTCGGCCGCCGCGTTCGGCTCGGTCCAGTTGAAGGTGCCGAGCAGTGTGATCGTCTCGCCGTTGGAAGCCGCCTGCACCGCATTGTTGATGCGGGTGTAATCGTTGTCGGTCGAGGTCGGTGCTGGAGCCGGCACGAGCGGACAAGACGCACCACCCTGGAAGCCATTGGTGCCCCAGCCCGGCGTTGTTTCCACGTTCGTGTCCGTTCCGCTGCAAAGCAGAGGCAGGTAAACGATGTTCGCCGAAGCGGGACCCGCAATGTCAGGCTGACCTCCCGGAGGAGTGGCGGTGCCGCCATAAGCTACTGGGATCTGCGCCGCGTATCCGGGCTCGGCGCTGTTGGCCGTGGTCACGAGCGGGGTGGTCGTGCCCCACCAGTTGCGGGTGAAGTACTTGAGGTTGGTCGCGCCCGGGGGCGGGATAGAGCCGCCACTCTGCCGGTCGACCGCCTGGCCATACCAGTTCGCGCTGATGTTGTTGTTCTTGAAATGAGAGTTCAAGGCCGACTGCGGCGGCGTGCCAGATCCGCTGCCGTCCAGGAACAGGACACCGACGGTCCAGTTGTTGGTGATGAAGTTTTCGACCACCGTTTGGTTGTCCGTCTGGTTCCGGTAAATGATGCCGGTGCGGTTAAAGTCGATCGCGTTGTTGCGGATCGTGTGACCATTGCTGTTGTTCACATCGATACCGCTCCGGTTGCCGGTCAGGATGTTGTCGCGCACGAGCATGTCGGTAATCGATTGGCCCTGAACCGAGATACCCACGGTATTTAAGCCGGGGTTATTCCAGTCGGTCGTGTTGTTGCCGAGCCGGGTAATAGTGAACCCGGCAATGGTGACGTTGTTCGCGGTGACGGCCATCGTCGATGCCGGTCCGCCGATTGGACCACGGACAATGGTGGTCCCAGCGCCGGCGCCGATCACAACGACGCCCGCCTTGTTGACGTTGACATCTTCGTCGTAAGTTCCGGCCGCAACGACAACCATTCCTGGAGCGGTGACGCCATCGATACCGCCTTGAATGGTGGCGAAGGAATCGCAGCCGAAGAAGGTGGCTGGGCCACCGGCGTCCGGATCACTGCCATAGGGCATTCCGACCCAGTTATCGTCCACATACACGGTGCTAAACGATCCGCATGGTGTTGGAGTTGGCGTTGGAGTCGGTGTCGGGGGCGGTGTGGGCGTTGGGGTAGGTGTAGGTGTTGGAGTAGGCGTAGGTGTCGGAGTCGGCGTAGGTGTCGGAGTCGGCGTCGGAGTTGGCTCGATGACCGTGATGTTGGTGCAGGTCAGTTCGCTATCGACTGTCGCGCAGCCCGTCCCGGAGGAAGTGCTGGTCGAAGTGAAGGTCGAGTTCGCCGTGCCGGCCGTGACCGTGCCTGACGTCGGCGCCATCGCGCCCTGAGTCGCCGTCCACGCGACTGGTGTCAGCGGGATGGTCCCAAAGGCAGTCGTATCCGCCGCGTTGGAGTTATCGGTCATGTCGCTCGTGACCGTTGACGTGCCGAACGCAATGATCGGGTTCGGCGAAGCGCTGACGTTCAGCACCAGCCACGGATCGGAATCCGCAGTCCCGGTGACGCCGTCGCAGCCGTTGGCATTAATTCCACCAACGCCTGGGCCTTCGTTGCAGCCCCACCAGTTGTTCTCGGCGTTGACTGTTCCGCTCACGTTGTTCAATCCCGTAGCGGTGTTGCCCACGATCCGGTTCACCTTCAGATCGGCCACGCCCTGGCTCTGAACCAGCACGCCGGTGCTGTTGCCCAGGATGGAGTTGCTCGTCAACTTCACTGGCAGATTGCCGGAGAAGTTCGATCCCGCCAGCCATTGGAACCCGATGTTGGCGCCGCCAACCCGGTTGTTCGCGTAAAGCACCGTCGAAGTCGCCGACGAGTGCGACGTGACCCGGAAGCCGCGCTGCAGGTTGGTGGCAGGGTTGTTTCCGCCCGCCAGGTTGGCGAACAAGTTGCCGCTCACGGTGATATTGCTCAGGTGGGCGTGCCCGTTCTCCCAAATGCCCAGGATCACTCGCGGGGTGGCCGATTGCGCTTCAGCAACACCTGGATGGTGTTGTTGGTGATCTGCAAGCCGTCATATGCATCGCCGCCGCTGGTGTTGCTTTGCATCGCAACGTCGGAAGCGAAGTTACCCGGCACGCTGACGCCATCGCCCTGGACTGTCGATCGTGTTGCCGGAGATGAGCTGGTTCGTGCCGAACGCAGTAGTGGATGCCGATGTTCTGGATACGTCGTCGGGGCCGCGGTCGCGTTACGTCGCGGGCCATCCGGATGTAGTTGTTGACGATGTGGGTGTTCAGTTGAACGCGTCCGCAACGCCGCCGGCGTCGATGAACATGCCGATGGTCAAATCGAAGTCGAGGTAGCGGATTTTCGAGAGGGTCCAGTTCTGGTTGTCGCCGCCGCGGCCGAGTCGAAGAAGAACACACCTTCGAGATCCAATGCCGCCCAGATCGCCCGGCCCCTGGATCGTGGCGTCGCCCAGGTTGACGGCGGTGAAGGTCACGCTGTTCAAGTTCGCCGGCACCAGGATGCTGTAGTCATCCAGGTCGCCCGCGACGTAGTTGCTGCCGGTCGCCCAGTCGGCCGCCGCATTCGGCTCGGTCCAGTTGAAGGTGCCGAGCAGTGTGATCGTCTCGCCGTTGGAAGCCGCCTGCACCGCGTTGTTGATGCGGGTGTAGTCGTTGTCGGTCGAGGTCGGCGCTGGAGCCGGCACGAGCGGACAAGACGCACCACCCTGGAAGCCGTTGGTGCCACGGCCTGGTGTGGTTTCGACATTGGTATCCGTTCCGCTGCAGAGCAACGGCAGGTAAACGATGTTGGCCGACGCAGGTCCGGCGATGTCAGGCTGACCTCCCGGAGGAGTCGCGCTGCCGCCGTAGGCCACGGGAATTTGAGCCGCGTATCCGGGCTCGGCGCTGTTCGCCGTGGTCACGACCGGGCTGGTCGTTCCCCACCAGTTGCGGGTGAAGTACTTGAGGTTGGTAGTGCCCGGCGCTGGAAGGGCGCCACCGCTCTGCCGGTCGACCATCTGGCCATACCAGTTCGCGCTGATGTTGTTGTTCTTGAAATGAGAGTTCAGCGCCGATTGCGGAGGGCGTTCCACTTCCGGAGCATCCAGGAACAGAACTCCGACGGTCCAGTTATTCGTGATGACGTTTTCCTCCAGTGTCTGGTTGTCGGTCTGGTTGCCGTAGATGATGCCGGTGCGGTTGAAGTCGATCACGTTGTTCCGGATCGTGTGACCGTTACTGTTGTTCACATCGATACCGCTCCGGTTCCCGGTCAGGACGTTGTCCCGCACGAGCATGCCGGTGATGGCCTGGCCCTGGACCGAGATGCCGGCGGTGTTCAGCGGGTCATTCCATTGGGTCGTGTTGTTCCCGAGCCGGGTAATGGTGAACCCGGCGATAGTCACGTTGCTCGCGGCGACCTGCATGGTCGTGGCGGATCCGCCGACCGGACCACGCACATTGGTGGTTCCCGCGCCGGCGCCGAGCACACTGATGCCCGTTGTGCTGATGGTGACATCTTCGTCATAGGTGCCGGGCGCCACGATGACGCTTCCGCCCGACTGAGACCTGATTGACTGCCGCTTGAATCGTCAGCTTCGCGTCTCCGGGTGAGGTGCCTCCGTTGGCGTCACTACCGGCGGGGCTCACGTAGCAAACCGTGGTGCACTGCGGCACCGGTGTAGGCGTTGGGGTAGGTGTCGCTGTTGGAGTTGGGGTAGGCGTCGGAGTCGGGGTAGGTGTAGGTGTTGGTGTCGGCGAAGGCCCGATGACCGTGATGTTGTCGCAGCTGTGCTGGTTATCGACATCCGCGCAGGCCTGGCCTGACGAGGTGTTGGTGGAAGTAAAGATCGAGCTGTCGGTGCCCGCCGTGACCGTGCCACTCGTCGGGCTCATGGAGCCGTTCGTGGCGGTGTAGGCGACGGGAATATTGGGCAGCGTGCCCACGGGCGTAAGCGCGTCTGAGTTCATCGTCATGTCCACGTCGAAAGTGGAACTGGCGAACGCGTTGATGGTATCGGGCGTGGCTTCTACTCCGAGCACGAGCCACGGATTGAAATCGACCACTCCGCCCACGGCGTCGCAGCCGGCGGTGCCGGGGCCGGCGTTGCAGCCCCACCAGTTGTTTTCCACGTTCGTGCTGGCGGTGTCGTAACTCCAGACACCCTTGACGTTGCCGACGATCCGATTGTGATGAACGGAGAAGCCGCCCAGGGTGTTCGGTTGCATGCCAAAGCTTTCCAGTTCAGGAATCAGCCCGCCAAAATTGATCCCGGCGGCGTTCGCATCCGCACTGAAGGGGTTAAACCCGTTTCCGGTAATCGTATTGCTCGTAATGGTTATGTTGCCGGAAGCTCCGATCAATAATCCATCATCGCCATTTCCGGCGATGGTGTTCCCGCTGACCGTCCCGCTCTTCACACCCCAGAGGAAGATGCCGTTGCCCTGTTGGGTCCCGCCGGACAAATTGTTCTGAATACTGTTGCCCGTGATCGTGACCGTAATTCCAACCGACGCGGTCGCCACATTGTCCGAATCAGCCGTGATTCCGGCCATGACCCGGCCATCCGTCGCATCGGTCACCTGGTTGTTCAGGATCTGGATCCCGTTCGCCTCGTAGGTGTAAATATTCGCCGTGTTGTGATTGACGATGTTGTTCTGAACATCACGTCGTTCCCAGGGTACGTTACCGTTATGCCTGAGGCGTTATTTTCGTGGCCGGTATAGGCGTTGCCAGTGACCGTGTTGTTGTTAATGCTTCCAGTTGCGCCGCGGCGGATCTGGATGCCATTCTGGGCGTTGGTCGAGATAAGTCCGGCGCCGGTAACCGTATTACCGGTAATCGTCGCGCTTGATCCAGCCCCTTCGCATTCAATGCCGGTCTTTTGGTAACCGATCACGATATTATTTGTGATCGTTGCCGTCCCGACCTGGTCGACAAACGGGAAAGTATTATTTACTTACCGATCTCGATGCCGTAACCATTCTGGGCCCCACTCAGCGGATTATCGCGAATGTCTTTGATGGTGTTGTCGTGGATGTTGACGTTGGCGCCGGCCCGGACATAGATGCCGAAGTTAATGCCGGCCACCGGTCCCTGAACGGTGAAGCCGCTGAACTCGTTCGTGATCGAACCGGTAAACAGCACAATGGTCTTGGCCCCGTCGGGATCATTGGCCATTACGGCCGGAGCTTGAATGATCGTGGAGGCAGCTCCTGCTCCGGTCAGGGTCGCGTTCTTATTGACGCTGACCTGTTCGATATAAGTTCCAGCCGCCACAATGACATTGCCGCCCGCTGAGACTTGGTTGACGGCCGCTTGGATCGTCAGCTTCGCGTCTCCGGGTGAAGTGCCCCCGTTGGCGTCATTGCCGGTCGGGCTCACATAGCAAACCGTCGTGCACTGTGGCGGAGTGGGGTTGGCGTCGCACTTGGAGTCGGCGTCGGGGTAGGTGTCGGAGTTGGGGTCGGAGTAGGAGTTGGGGTGGGGGTAGGCGTTGGAGTTGGCGTCGGCGTTGGTGTCGGAGTTGGCACCGCTTGCACCGTCAGCGCCACGTCGTTTCCGGTCCCGCCTGGGTGCTTGTAACTGATCGTCGCAGTAAAGTTGGCAAAGCCGAGGAAGGGCGCGATCTGCGCCCCTTCGCCCAGGCCGACAAACTGTCCCGTGACCGCGTCAGCGAGGTCGTTGCTGACAATAACGAGGGCGTCGCCCGCGGTCGGCGTATAGCCGCCGACTGCCGCCAGAGTGAGCGTGCCGCTACCGAGATTGACTGAGCCGGTGACATTGAGCTGATCGTGGTTGTTCGCTGCATTGCCGGGTGTCGTTCCGCCGATTTCCACCGCGAAGGTCGCGCCGCTGACAAAGGTGGCGTTCCCGCTGTTGATGATGCCCGGGCTCATCCCTGGCGGGATCGTTCCGCCGTTGTTCACTGTCAGCGGACCGCTCACTGTGCCGTGGATGCCGAGCGAACCGCCGCTTTGCACCGTGGTCGTCGCGAGCGTGGCGATGTTGGTGGCCTTCGGTGCCTGCGTGATGACGCCATCGACGTTGACCGCGCCGCTGTTGGCGTCGCCGATAACCAGCGTCCCCGCGGTAACGCGATCCAGTTCGCTATCCGTCAACCCGAGCTGAGTTGCCGAGTCGCCGCCGCTCCCAAGCTCGATCGTCTTGGTGTTGGTTAACTGGCGAAGCGTGACGGTCCCGGTGCCCGCGTCCACCGAGGTGGTGCCGCTGCCGCCGTCGAGGGTCATGGTATCGGCGATCAACGTCACGGGCGCATTGCCCGTTGAATTGATCACAGCTATGCCCAGCGACGTATTAGGATTCAAACGGATTCCGCTGCTGTTCGTTCCGGCCCGCGTGCCCGTAACAATCACCGATCCGCCAGTCCCTGGGCTGATCCGCGCGATTTGGCCGTTGTCGGACGGGTTGACGTAAACACCGTGGCCATCGCCGCCGCCACCGGTTCCGGTAACCATGACCGTGCCCGCCCCGCCTGAAAGGATCTTGCCGGTGCGGAAGAGTTGCACACCGTGGCTCTCGTTTCCGCCCCCGCCCGTTCCGGTCACGGTCACTGAACCGCTGCCGCCCGAGGTGATCGTCCCGTCACCCTGGTGAGGTATGACGCCGACATTCTTGCCGGCTGAAGTGGATCCGCCAGTGCCCTGGACGACGACGTTTCCGTTGGCGCCCGAGGTGATCAAACCGGTCGTGTGCACGATCACGCCGTAGTTGTCGGTGGCCGACCCCGCGCCGCCAAAACCTCTCACCCGAACGTCGCCACCATAGGAGGTCACCGTCGAACTGGAAACCTCGACATCCACACCGTGCGCGCTGGTTCCGCCATCTCCGCCGGTGCCGAAGACGTCAGTCTTCATCACGCCCGAGGTCGTTCCACCCCTGATTATGCCCCCTGCGTGCAGGAACACCCCGTAATTGGCCGCGCCCGTTGTGCCGCCTTTTCCGTTCACGGTGACAAGACCGGTGCCGGTCAGCGTCGTCGAAATCGTCGCTCCATTGACATCGATGCCTTTGAAGTTGAGGCCGGTCGTTGGCGACGGCTGTTGGTTGGCGTTCAGCGTAATATCGCCATCAACCGTGGTCAGGCTCGATCCCGAGTTGAACAACATGCCGCGGGCCGAGGTCATCCGGATCTGGCCGGTGCCGGAAGTGGCCAGATCGGCGGCTGTGTTCAGCAGGGTGATGGTGCCCGAAGTGAAGACCATCAGATCCTTGTTCGCCGCCAGTGTGGTCGCGCCGTTAAAGTCAACGCTCCCGAATTCGCCGCCGGCGGTGGGCGCGCCGATGAACAAGCTCGAGTTCAGGTCCGGTAATGCCATGACCAGCACCGTGTCGGTCGCGGTGCCGCGGTTGATCTGGACCGAGCCGGTTGGGTTGGCGAAATCGGTCGTCTCGAAATTCGCGCCGCTCAAGCGCGACATTGTGTTCGCGCCGATGCCATCATCGGACAGCGAAACGCCGTTTGCGCCCAACCCCGTAGGCAGATTGAAGATAATATCGGTGGCCGTGCCGGTGTTCGTGATCGGCTCCAGACCGGTGTAGCTGATGTTGCCAAAGGCCGAAATGTCGATGCTGCCGTTGTGAGCGTTCGTGTTATCATAGAAGTAGTTGACAGTGCCCTGGCCGTTGCCGGCGACAATCAGTTTGTCGCCCGGTCCGCTGGCCGGCAGGCCGCCGTGGTAAAACACGCCGTCGCCCGGCAGGCAGTCACCGCCGGAGACATCCACCGTCACCGTGTCGTTGCCGTCCAGGGTATTGACCGTGATGAAGTCTGTGATCGACGTGAACGGAACCTCAACCGTTTTCGCGTCGATCGCCGTGACTCCAGGCCCTGCCATCAGGTTGTTGCTCGGATCGCTGATGCGGATGTTCGCACCGTTGCGCGAGATCGTCAGCGTATCCGCCGTGGTCCCACCGTTCGTATCCGTGATGATCAGTTCGCCGCCTGACAACGTCACTGTGGTTTCGGCCGTGTCGTCGTTCGTGATCGTGGCGCTGGCGGCGCTCGGACTGCCGACGCTGTAACCGGCCCCGGCAGTTACCGTCAGGATCGCGGTCTCATCCGGTTCCGGAACGTTATCGGCCGTCGGATCGAGCGTGACCGTGGCGGTCGTATTGCTGCCCGTAAAGGTCACGGTGCCGGTCGTGGTCGTGAACGAATCCGCGCCGCTCTGGCTGTAATCGGTCCCGAAGGTCGCGGAACCGCCGACGGAGAAGTTCGCCGTCAACGTGCCAGTCGTTACGCCGATGCGGGTGAAGGTGTAATCCAGGTTGGTGGCGCCGTCTTCAGCCGCGGAGGAGGGGGCGACCGATACGCTGACCGCCGTGTCGTCGTTCGTAATGGTCCCGGTCGCAGCGCTCGGACTGCCCACGTTGTAGCCGCCTCCCGCAGTGACCGTCAGGATGACGTCCTCGTCGTTTTCCGCGATGATGTCCCCAGTCGGGTCGACCGTAATCGTGGCGGTAGTGTTCCCCGTGTCGATAATGATCGTGCCGTTCGTGGTCGAATAGGTTAACGCGCCGAGTTGGGTGTAGTCGGTTCCAAAGGTTGCCCCGCCGACAGAGTTGACCGAGAACTCCACCAGGATCGGTCCTGCGGTTAGCGGGGTGCGAGTGAAGGTGTAAACGAGATTGGGCGCGCCATTTTCCAGCACCGAGGACGGCGACACCGTCACGGTCACCGCCGTATCGTCGTTCGTGATGCTGGCCGTAGCCACGAAGGGGAGGCCCACGTCGTAGCCAGCGCCGGAGGCGACCGCCAGGCTTACGCTTTCATTCGATTCCACCGTGCCGTCGACCGTTGGGTCGATGGTGACGGTGACTGTAGAGTTGCCCGCGCCAAAGGTCACCGTGCCCGCGGTGGTCGAAAACGTGTCGGCGCCTATCTGGCTGTAATCCGAGCCGAACTGCGCGACACCGCCCACGGTGAAGTTCACCGTCAAGCTGCCGCTCGTTGTCCCGACTCGCGTGAAGGTGTAAACGAGATTGGTCGCGCCATCTTCCATAACCGATGCCGGCGAAACCGCCAGGCTCACGCTGGTGTCGTCATTGACGATCGTTAGCACCGCGCTGCTCGGAGATCCAATCGACGTGTCGGGATCGCTCGCACTGGTCAGAGTCAGGTTCACCGTCTCATCGGCTTCAGGATCGTTGTCGCCGCAGATCGGGACGTTGAACGTCTTCGAAGTCTCGCCTGCCAGGAAACTGACCGTGCCGGGGCTTGAATTATTATAGTCGATCCCGGGATCGCCGCAGGAAGGGTCACCATTGGCCGTGCCATTGGCGACGGAGTAAGCAACGTCCGTTGCCACATCGTGCGCGCCCGTTCGCGTCACGGTGATCACGGCGGTGACGTTACTGTCGGTTTCGTTGACCGAGTAGGTGGTGGAAGAGAACTGCACCGTGCTCGTATGGCACTTACCGGTGCTGCCCGAGTTGTAGAGGTCCGCGATTTCGGCCGGTGACAGGGCCCGGTCGAATAGTTCGGCCTCGTCGATCAAACCCGTAAAGTTATTCGTCGGGTCCACCCCAACGCAGCCGAGTCCGCCCATGGCGAACGTCGCCGCGTTGGTGACGTCGACGCCTGCGGCGGTATTCGTGGATCCCTCGAGGTTTCCGTCAATGTAGAGCTCAAAATTAGCGCCCGACCGGCGGATCGCGATGAAGTGGAAAATGCCATCGTTGATCGAGGCGGTGCTGACGATCGTGTTAGAAATCACCGCGCTTCCCGAGAGCTCGGCCAGGACCGTGCCGTTCGCGAAATGGCGAATATCGAGCACGGCGCCGCTGCTGCAGGTGCGCTTGCCCAGGATCTCCTGCTGGCGTGCGGTCGATGTCTTGACCCACAGATCAATCGTGAAATCGGAGGTTCCGAAATTACCGACCGTTGTCCCAAACGTTACGACATCGTCGATCCCGTCAAAACTAAAGGCCTGGCCTACCTTGCCCGCGGCATGCGTCACGCCGCCCTGCTCCGTCCCGTTATTAGCGCCGTAGATGTCGTTCGCGTTGCTTTCACCGGTCCACCAGCTGACCATGTTGGCCGGCGGAGGCGCGCAGGTTGGGGTCGGGGACGGTGTAGGTGACGGAGTTGGCGTCGGGCTTGCGGCCGGTGGCGTCGGGGTTGGTGTTGGCTCCGCGTCGTCGTTCGTGATCGTGCCCAGGCCCTGGTTGTCACTGATGGTGGCAACGCCGGGGTTCGACAGATTGACCACGAATGTCTCGTCCGATTCGAACTCCGTGTCGCCGCAAACGGTGACGGCGATCGTCTTCGAGGTTTCCGCCGGGGTGAAGGTCAGGATGCCGCTGTTTTCCTGAAAATCGACCCCGGGATTGCAGGCGCCCGCGCCACTTCCGGTGTTGGGTCCTCCTTGGGCAATGGCGAAGTCAACGGACGAATTCAGCGCGGTGCCGCCGGTCTTCGTGACGGTAAAGGTGAAGGTCGTGGTGCTATTCGTCTCAACCTGCGTAACGTTATCGATCGAGAAGGAGGGCAGGGTGTCATCGTCGTTGATGGTGACCGCTGCGGTATTCGGTGTGCCGAGGGCTGCGCCGCCGGTAGGCGTGAAGATGTTGAAGTCGAAGACCTCCGCGTTTTCATAGACGCTGTTGTTCAGGATGGTGATGTTGACCGACTTGTTGGCTGTGTCGCCGTCGGCCCAACTGAAGCTGCCGGAGGCGCCCGTGTAATCATTGCCGGCGCCGGAGATGGCGCTGTTATCGGCCGTGGTGTAGCTCACGCTGACGGCGCCATCGCTGCCGCCAGTGCGCGTCGCCGTCACCGTGACCGTGCCGTCGCTTTCGCCGACGGAATAGGTGGCGGAAGACAACTGGAGGCTACCCGCGGTCAGGATTTCATCCGCGCCGATGTCCGGTGTGGCTGGGCGGAGGTCGCCGTCAAAATCGGTCAAGATGCCGGCGATCGAAACTCCCTGGCCAAGCAGTGTGCTGCTGGTTTGCAGATGGAGATCCGTGGCGGTGACGAAGACTGGGTTCACATTCTTCGAATTGGCGTTGCCACCAAAGCCGGTGACGATGTCGGCCAGAGTTGCCCGGTTGGACCCGATGAAGCCCAGGTTCGGTCCGGCTGTCGTGTAATCGTTGTAATCGATCGCCGAAAAGACCGTATTCGCGGCACCGCTGTAGATCGAGTAACGCTGAGTCCCAACGGTTTGGCTGTTCGCGAAGATATTGTCCCGCAGATTGATGGCGCCCGCGGTAGTGACGGCGGGTGTCACGTTGAACGCGGCTGGCAATCCGCCCGTCGCGGTCTGGTTCGTGTTCATGTGAACCGAGTTGAAATAGATGCTATATCCGGCACCCGACGTCACAATAATCCCGTAGCCGTTATCCAACTCAGTTCCATCCGCGAAGCCAGCGGCAGCCACGTCATAAACAAAATTGTTTTTGACCGTTGTGTTTGCTGCCGTCGAAGATGAGCTCAACTGAATACCGTTCGCTCCGTATCCAGTGGAATTGGTATTCTTAATATTGAAGACCTTGTTTTTCTCAAAGGTCACATTGGTGCTCGTTCCCTGTGTTTGGATTCCGCTTGTTATCGAGGTGGCGGAACTCGTCAGGGCGCTCACTGTATTTCCGGAAACCGTGTTGTTGTTTGCATTGACGAGGACGATTCCGAAGGTGGGGACAGTCGACGTTGAAATCTCGGTCATACCGGTCACGGTATTGCCAGAGATCGTCACATTCGGCGCGAAAGAGCCGATGGCATAATGTGCGGCCGCGGTACCCGCCGCATTGATCGTCGAGATGTTGTTGTTGGAAACACTAATGCTGGTAGCCGACGGTGCTGAAACAAGGATTCCACTGGCCGCGGCACTGGAGGATGTGCTTGTCGAAACAATGCTGGTGATCGTGTTGCCGGAAACCACTGCATTGTCGGTTCCGGTGGACAAAAAGATTCCCACCGGCACTTCGGCGTTCGAGTCGCTAATATTGCCGAGAGTGTTGTTCGACACAGTCACTCCATTTGCGCCCGCTACGAAGATCGGGTTGAGCCGTATGGCGTTCGCCCCTGAGGTATTGAGCGAGTTCCCGGTGATCAGCAGCCCACTCCCATTGGTCCCCGTCACGATGGCACTCGCAAATATTCCGCGGAACGCTTTCTGAACGTCGTTATTCTGGATCGTAATGTTGTTGAAATAACCGGCGAGCGTTCCAGCGGTGTCTTGAATGGTCACGGCGGTGCTCGTGTTCACGCCATTCCGGATCGTGCAATTCTTGATCGTGTCATTGACGATCGGGGTGGTGCCGATCGATCCGAGACGAAAGACGCTCGGCGCCGTAGCGTTGGTGTTTTCGAAAGACAGGCTGCGGTCAGTTCCGCCAGAGGTGGAACCGTCAAACGTCACCCGGCTCGCTCCGTTGAGCCGGATCATGGCGTTCGAGGCAGTGCTGCCCGTTACGGTTCTCGCGGCGCCACTCGGTTTGATCGTGATCGTGAACGGACTGGCAAAATCATTAAGCGCAACTGTGCCCAACTCACCGGTCAGGTTAGCGGTGATATTGATCGTGATGTTTCCCGTTACGACGTTGTTGTTGATGAATTCGAAGATACCGCCTGCATTAGTCAGCGAGGCAAATGTCCCGCCGCCGCCGGCGCCATTCACGTCGAAGCTGCCAGTTATTAGCGACTGGATGGCGTAGCTGTTCGGCGTTCCTGAGAATGTGACGCTATTGACAGTGCCCGTCCCGCCCGACGGGTTCGTGCTGAGATTGCCAAGCGTATCCTGAGCGGCGACAAAATACTGAATGGTGTCGCCCGCCGAAACCCCGCCCACGAGTGAATAATCCGTGGTGCAGTCATAGGTGCCGTTCTGCGCGTTGCCGGTAGTTGGACCCGTGCATTGGGTTGAGAAGTACGTTCCGCCGGTCGATTTCTTAAAATAAAGGCGTGGCAGGTTGGCGCCTGCCGCAACTCCGGTGGAGTCCGTTATCGTCGCCGTCAGCGTTCGATCCGTTGTGCTAAGCGTATTGGTAAATGGTGTGTAAGAAATACTTGGAGCCGCAAGGTCCAGGCCCGCGAAGTTGCCTGCGTCCGCGCCGATATCGACCGGCGTTAGTCCACTTCGCGTTTGGCCGTCAAAATCGTTCGTTACGCCAACGTCTGCGCCGTTACCTTCGGCGACTGTCGGATTGGTGGGATGGAGGTGGAGATCAGGGGTGGCGTTTGTTGGGTCGTTGTATTGTGGATTTGTCTCAAAGCTGGCTGTGTCCTGTCCGACCGCTGTTTTCCACGATCCCAGACTTCCTATATCTCCAGAGTTGAAAAAGCCGAAAAACGCGCCGGTTCCGTTGGCGAAGTAAATGTTATTGTTGATCGTCAGGCCCGCCGGGTTGGGGCCAGTGCCGCCGACTCGGACAGCGTAGTTCTTACCTGTCGCGCCACTATTGCTGCGGGCATTGAAAAAGATATTGTCGCGGTAGCTGCGCGTGCCGGTGGTAACGGTACTGTTGAAGGCGTAAGAGGGCCCAACGCCAGCAGTCGGAGTGCCGCCGACGTAGACACTGTTGTGGAAGAAGTTGTCGGTTCCGACGCCGGGCTCGTTGATACCATTGATGCCGCCGGTGATCGAACCTGTGCCGATCGCGTTGGCGATGCCTGCGCCGACGGCGATCATATTATTGCGGTAGGTGGTCGTCCCTGCCACAACCCTGATGCCATTGACTTCCGCGGTCGTGCTGTTGGTCGCGACGGTCAGACCATAGATAAGATTCCTTTCCACGGTATTTCCTGTGCCACCGCTGAACGAAAGACCGGTCACAACACTGGCCGCCGTCGCGTTTGAATTGCTCAAACTGAAGATCGTATTCTGCGCAACCGTGTTTACCGTGGTGCTCCCAAGCGATATTCCAATCACCGACGCGCTGGTAGTTGTTCCTGTTCCTATGTTTGTAGTGAGGTTTCGAACGATATTAGAGGTAAGCGCGGCAGGAGCATTACCCGTGAACATCCCGACTACCTGCGACGAAACTCCGGTCGCATTTATCTGAATCGAGTTGGCAACCGTCCCACCAACGTTATTCGATGACGCGCTCCAGGCGACCCCCGAACCTGTATTCGCTCTAATGCCGTAAAGGAGGAAAGTCCCGGAAGCACCGGCGTTTGTAACCGAAATACCACCGAGATTGTTCGTGTTCGATGTCCAGATGTTTGAGCTGAAATTGTGCAAGCCATACACGTCCGTGGCCGAGGTGGTAGTTGTCGAGAATGTCAGTGAACCGGTAGCGGATTGACTCCCGATCGTGTTCCCATTAGTGACAGTAACCCCTTCATTGACGAATATGCCTTGGAATGGACTGGAAGTGGTGGTCCCGCTCGCAGTAACTCCCGTCAGACTTACCGAGGCGACCGTATTATTGCTGATCGTGCTACTTGTCCCTCCGACGATTCCGTTAAAGACAATGCCGGCGAATTTGGCGCCAGTGCCGGCGCCGGTTAACGCATAGGTCCCGGTTTGAGTGTTAGAGGCGTAGCCAATAACATTTCCTGTGATAGTGAAATTCTGCGCGCCACTCGTGGCAGTCGAGTTCTGGATGTTGATGGGCGCATGGAGCGAACCCGTTGTCCATGTGCGGGTCGCGGTCTGGTAGAGTCGGTTGTTCGTAATCGACCAAGCGTTGCAACCGGCGTTTGTCGCGACCCCCGCGCTCGTTACAGCAGCGGCGAAGAAATCAAAGATGTTATTATTGTTAATGACGATCCCGCTATTGCCAATGGCGGTGGTAGTGAGCGTTCCAAGTCCTAGGATTGCCTTCGACGGCAGATTGGCTCCCGCAGGGCCAATGTTGTTATTGGAAATCGTGTTATTGTCGTTCCCGTTAGCGGTGACCGTGTCCGTGCTGAAAAAGATCGTCCCGCCAGCGGTCGCAACCGAGCTCGAACTGGAGCCTTGAATACTGCAATTGGTAATTGTGTTAGTTGTGGCGCCGCCAATGAAGCGAATCGTGCTTGTGTTGGCGGTCGCGGAAGCCGTTGTATTGGAAATCGTCAAAGAATTTCCGCCGGTGTTGAGACCGTCTATCGTCACGTTGTCCGCGCCGTTTAGGTCAATCAGTGGGCTGCCTCCCGCCGGGGCCCCAGTGATAGTTCGCGCCGCACCGCCTGTCGGAGAAATCGTGATCGCCGTATAGGAAGCTGAGCCTGCTCCGCTCGCATTCAAGGTCGCAACCACAGCCAGCTCGTTCGTGTTGGCCGAGATGCCTATGGTAATCGTGCCTTGGTGAGTTCCACCATTGATGGCGGTAAAGGCGCCTCCCAGGGTCGTATAATTTGCGTTCGGTGTGCCGGCTGAGGCTGTGACGTCGACCTGCGCGAAACTGCTCGAGGCGAAGAGCGAGATTGCCAGGAAGGCAAAGAAACCGGAAAGCGGAAACCGGATACCGGAAAGATTGTTAGTGGATGGGTTCCTCCGCCTACGCCAAGGCTCCGGCGCGACAGGTCGGTTGAGGGTGTTGGTGAATGCTTTCATAGGCGTGCGGGCTGAAAATTCGAATCTCGAAGCACGAAATCCGAAACAAATGCGAATGAGGGAAAGTGAAAAATGACCGAGGCGAGGGGAAGAGGCAGAGCCGCCGGGGCGGGATGAGGGTTTCATATTGTTAGGCCGCGTAAAAGGCCAATGCCTCCCGCGGTTGATTGGGAAACAAAAAAGCCGGGACGAATCCCGGCTGGAGCGTTTGAGGAAAGTTAGACGTATGAGGGAAGAACGGAGCGACCGGGAAGAGCGACATAGAAGGTAAAGTCGCGCAGGGTAGCGACGAGGGAGGCGGGAGCTGACCGAGTTTCAATGAAGAAGGCAGCGATCGAATTTGGCCGCGCCAGCGCTCCACTCCGGTTGGAATGACGAAAGCCTCTGTGTTCTCTGTGGCCTCGGTGTTAAATGCCGTTAGCCGACAGTTCGGAGGGGCGGATTTATACGCTTCGGGCTTCAATGGGAGTGTGGGCGGCGTTGACTATGTGTCTCAGCGAACGTCCAGCCCTTCCCAGCTTCCCCGGCCGAAAATACGTTGAAACGTCAGTTAGATGACGTGTGCGTAATGTCCTACGGAAAACCACGAAGAAGAGTCCAGCTTATTCTTTGCGAAGATCGGAAAATCGAGAATTAGACCGCGGATTACACGGATGGGACGGATAATTCAAAATCGGAAACCGGAAACCAGGGATGATTGACCGCGGATGACGCGGATGACACGGATGTCTTTCTGTAGCGGCGGTCTATGACCGCCGAAGGGCATTCCACAGACGGCGGTCATAGACCGCCGCTACAGGGGGAAGCCGGGGATGATTGACCGCGGATGACGCGGATGACGCGGATGACACGGATGTCTTTCTGTAGCGGCGGTCTATGACCGCCGAAGCGCATTCGACAGACGGCGGTCACAGACCGCCGCTACAGGGGGAATCCGGGGATGATTGACCGCGGATGACGCGGATGACACGGATGTCTTTCTGTAGCCGCGGTCGCTGACCGCGGGGGGGGTAGGGGCGTGCGGACGGTCGTGCGAGGCGTACGGACGGTCGTGCGAAGCGTGCGGTCGGCCGTGCGAAGCGTGCGGACGGTCGTGCAATCGCCTCTCGGCGTCGTGCAATTCGATCTCGGGGTGTTACAAAGCGATCTCGGAGTCGCGCAATCGATCCTTGACGCCGCGCAATCGCATCTCGGCGTCGCGCAATCGCATCTCGGGGTCGCGCGGACGATACGGAAGGTCGTGCAATCGATGCGGAAGGTCGTGCAATCGGTGCGGAGGGTTGCGCAATCGATGCGGATGGTCGCGCGAAGCGTGCGGAAGGTCGTGCGAAGCGTGCGGATGGTCGCGCAAAGCGTACGGAAGATCGTGCGAAGCGTACGGAAGATCGTGCGAAGCGTACGGACGGTCGTGCGAAGCGTACGGAAGGTCGCGCAATCGCCTCTCGGCGTCGTGCAATTCGATCTCAGGGGTGTCACAAAGGCATCTTGTAACCGCGCGGACGACGCTCGGCGTCACGCAATCGCTCCACAGGAGGCCACAGAGGGCGCGGAGATCGTCTCGAGGGGAAGGAATTAACCGCGGATCCGCCTGCGCCAAGGCTACGGCGCGACAGGGTGACGCGGATGGGACGGATAATTTCTGTAGCCGCGGTCGCTGACCGCGGAAAGGAATGGAGGCAGACGGCGGTCACAGACCGCCGCTACAGGGGGAAGCCGGGGAAAATCCGAGCACGAGCACGAGCACGAGCACGAGCACGAGAAGGAGCAGGCGGATCCGCGGTTCAGAGTTCTTTCATCCCCTAAATCCTTTGTGACCTTTGTGTCCTCCGTGTGAGGCTCTCCCCCCAAAAGCAGAAGGGCGGTTTGGTAACCGCCCTTCTTTTATTCCCATCGCCCGGCTGCTTCGCTGGTGGAGCTAAACAGCCGGGACGAGGGAACGATATTTGACCCGACGCGTTACGGCGTGGCCGAGCCGAGATCGTACACTTCCACCATGCCGTTGCCGGTGCCGTTATTGAGCCCGAACATCATCGCGGTGTAGCGGCCCGGCGGCAGGACCGCCAGGATGGCGGCTTCGAGACTGCTCGTCGGGGCCAGACCGGCCGCGCTGATTTGCGCAGACTGGATCGGGTTATCCTGCCAATCGTTATTTGAGAAGATCAGCGATCCGTTGTTGTTGCGAAGCTCCAACGTGGGATTTGCCAGGGTATTCGGGACGCCCAGGGCGGTCATACTCGGCCCAATGCCGCGCACGACGACCTGGTCCGAACCGGTTCCGGCGCTGACCATGATACCGGCGATGAGGATGTCGGCGTCGATATCGACAAAGGCGCGGGTGCTCAGGTTGCCGAGCTTGGAAGTCGCTCCTTGCGTGAGGTCGTAAACTTCCACCAGGGCGGTGCCCGAAGTGGCGTTCCGGCCCCGGAGGACCGCCGTATAGGCACCCGGATTGAGGGTGGCCCAGATGGCGGGCTCGAGATTGCTGGTCGGCGCGAGGCCGGCGCCCTGAATCGCGGTTTCCTGGGTGTCTCTCCAGTTGTCGTTCATCATGGTGGTGAACCCGCCGGGGCCGTGCAGCTCCAAGACAGGATCAGCCAGCGCACCGGTGATGCCGGATTGGCCCAGGGTGGGACCGATACCGCGGACGATGACCTGTTTGGGAGTGGTG
This sequence comes from uncultured Verrucomicrobiae bacterium, assembly GCA_963850015.1. Lineage (GTDB taxonomy): Bacteria > Verrucomicrobiota > Verrucomicrobiia > Chthoniobacterales > UBA10450 > AV80. The sequence goes on along the minus strand of CAWKJF010000002.1, from coordinate 1,500,307 downwards.
CCGGTGACGATGAAGCCGCCGATGCCCACTTGATCACCCACCTGGACGCGCATGCGAGTCGAGAGCTGAATGATTTTCGAAGGGGTTTGGGCCTGGGCCTGAGTGATGAAGATCGCGAGCGCGGCGCACGCGATGAAAAGTCCCGGGACGAGCCCGGAACGAAGTGAACTCATACGATAATGCATAGTTGGGTTTTCCTGTTTGGTGGTGGTTTGGTTTGACCTTCCGGGATCCATTTTGGAGGCCGGAATGATCGAGGTTTTCTGTCGTTGTAGTCAGTGGCGGTAAGGAGAAACCGGCCTGAGCTACGCCGCGAAAATGAGCAATAATTGTTCCTGCCCGGAGCCGAATTAGAAACCGAAACCGGAAAGGACACCGCGGATTACGCGGATCGGAAGGTTGTAGCCGCGGTCGCTGACCGCGGATGATTCACCACGGATTGCGCGGATGACACGGATTTGGATTTCTGTAGCGGCGGTCTATGACCGCCGAAGTGCATTCGACAGACGGCGGTCATAGACCGCCGCTACAGGGGGTCAGCGACCCCAGCTACAGGTTACGCGGATGACGCGGATCGGAGGGCTGTAGCCGCGGTCGCTGACCGCGGATGATTCACCGCGGATTACGCGGATGACACGGATTTGGATTTCTGTAGCGGCGGTCTATGACCGCCGAAGCGCATTCGACAGACGGCGGTCACAGACCGCCGCTACAGGGGAATCCGGGGAAAATCCCTTTCGATCACGAGCACGATCACGAGCACGAGTACGAATCGGGGAAGCCGGGGTCAGCGACCCCAGCTACAGGGAGATTCCCAATCCGCGATATCCGAGTACCTGTCGCGCCGTAGCCTCGGCGTAGGCGGATCCGCGGTTCAGAGTTTCTTTCACCCCAAAATCCTTTGTGACCTTTGTGTCCTCCGTGTGAGGCTCTTTCCCCAAAAGCAAAAGGGCGGTTTGGTAACCGCCCTGATTCCCGCCGAGGACTGCCCCCTGGTGGGGGCAGACAACGTAGCGTTACAAATAGCGGAGGAAGTCCTCGGGAGTGCTCCGGATGTCCTTGATGGATCTGACGCAAAAGGAACGGCGACACATCCCGGCTTCCGTGAAAGGGAACCGTCGTTCCTCGACCGTCGGCATGCCGATACTGCTTGTGTGAGCCGCGATGACGGACCTCTGCGAAACCCATCGTCTCCAGCACGCGGGCAATCTCCCGTGGACGCAGCACTGGCAAGCGCGGCATCGTCAAATACTAATGGCCTGCGTACCGACGAACTCCGCTTCCAATTTAGGCTCGCCGTCTTCCATTAACATCGACACGACTTCGCGCAGATTCTCCTGTAGTTCATCCAATGTCGCGCCCTGTGAATGCGCACCCGTAAATCCAGGGACGTAGCCGACGAAGAGTTTTGTTTCCGGGTCCCGTTCAACGACGGCGGTAAAGGTGCGCATGTCCGAAAGGCTAAAGTCTTGCTGGAGACCGGTCAACCATGCCCGATCCGTCTCGAGAAGGATCACGAGAACGAATGGGGGAATCCGGGGTCAGCGACCCCGGCTACAGGTTACGCGGACGACACGGATGTCTTTCTGTAGCGGCGGTCTATGACCGCCGAAGCCCATTCGACAGACGGCGGTCACAGACCGCCGCTACAGGGGGACGCCGGGGAAAATCCCTTTCGATCACGAGCACGAGCACGAGAACGAGAACGAGAACGAATAATAGGGGAAGCCGGGGTCAGCGACCCCAGCTACAGGGAGATTCCCAATCCGCGATATCCGAGTAACCTGTCGCGCCGTAGCCTCGGCGCAGGCGGATCCGCGGTTCAGAGTTCTTTCACCCCCAAAATCCTCTGTGACCTTTGTGGCCTCCGTGTGAGGTCCGCTTTCCCTCAAAAAAGCAAAAGGGCGGTTTGGTAACCGCCCTTCTGATTCCCGCCGAGGGCTGCCCCCCTGGTGGGGGAGGCAGACAACACGGAAGATAGTTAATTGTCCGGGATTACGGCGTTGCGCCGCGGTCGTAAACTTCGACCACCCCGACGCCAGTGCTGTCGTTGAGTCCGGAGAGCAGCGCTGTGTAAAGACCAGGCGGCAGTGTTGCGGTGAGCGCAGACTCGAGGCTGTTCGTCGGCGCCAGGCCTGCGGCGGTAATCTCCGCGGCTTCCACCGGGTCGTCCTGCCAATCGTTATTCGCGGTGAGCAGGGTGCCATCGCGGTCGTGCAACTCGAGGATAGGATTAGCCAGCGCATTCGGTAATCCGCCAGCGCTCAGGCTGGGGCCAATGCCGCGGACGACGACTCTGTCCGAACCGATGTCGTCGCTGATCATGAAGCCGCCGATGACGATCTCGTCCACGGTGCCGACAAGAGCGCGGGTGCTGAGGTTCGCCAATCTCGAATCAGCGTCCTGGTTGAGGTCGTAGATTTCAATGAGGGCGACGCCCGAGGTGTCATTATTGCCTTTGAGGACTGCGGTATAGGCGCCCGGACCGAGGGTGGCGATGAGGGACGGTTCGAGATCGTTCGTCGGCGGAATGCCCGTGGCCTGAATCTCGACTTCCTGGGTGTCACGCCAGTCATTGTTCGTGATCGTGGCAAAATCACCCGGGCCGTGCAGTTCGAGCATAGGATCCTCGAGGATATTGGCGATGCCATAGCGGGTCAGGGTGGGGCCGATGCCGCGGATGATTACGCGTTTGGCATTGGTTCCTGTGATGATGAAGCCGCCGATGCCGACGTTATCGCCGGTCTGGACTCGCAGGCGGGTCGAGAGCTGGATGACCTGGGCGGTTCTGCCCGGGCTTGCGGTGGGGGAGGCCGAAGGAGCGGCGGTGGGCGTGGGCGGTACGATCGGGGTGGAGGAAGGTCCCGCTGTGGCCGTCGCGGTCGCGGTGGCAGTCGGCGTTGCCGTTGCCACGGGAGTCGAAGTGGCGGTCGCGGTGGCGGTAGGCGTCGCGGTTGCCGTTGCCGTCGCGGTTGCGGTTGCGGTTGCCGTTGCGGTCGCCGTCGGAGTGGCGGTCGCGGTGGGTGAAGGAGTTGGGGTCGCGGTCGGAGTTACGGTAGGGGTCGCCGTTGGTGAGGGTGTCGGGGTTGGCGTCGTGGTCGGAGTCGGGGTCGGGGTCGGAGTCGGAGTCGGGGGAGTAAGTCCCGGGTAGGTCACGGTGTTCGTGTCCAGAGTGACAGCGGCCAAGGCGAGGAGTCGGCCGGTCACGCTGACGCCGCCGACGGCGGTAATCGACGTTCCAGCCATGATGTTGCCAATGAAGCTGCTGCCGCTGCCAAGAGTAGCACCGGTGCCCACTTGAAAATAGATGTTACGCGCATCAGCTCCGTTGATGAGAACAACCGAGGAACTGCCGGTGGTGATGAGGGTGGTGCCAATTTGAATGACAAAACGCGCACTGGAATCGCCTTGGGCGTCAAAGGTCAGCATGCCGCCGGAGGTCGCGTCGGTATTAAAACGATAGACACCGGGGGTGAGAATCATGCCGCCGAGATCCGTTCCGCTCAGGTTGTTAGCTGGCGGGGAAACGAGACCGGCAAAGTCATCGTAAGCCGTAGCGAAATCAGCGTGAGCCGTGGTGGCCACGCCATCATTGGCATGGATGGCACCGTTGACGACGATGCCGGGCGGGAATCCGGTGATGGCGGAGCCTGGGCTGACGCCGACGCTGCCGGAAACGATGGTGGCGCCGGTGTTAGTGACGGTGGTGGAGCCAAGGACGCCGAAGGTTTCGGCGGTGCCAAGGGACTGTCCCCTGGCTTGAGCCAGGAAAATCGCCAGCGCGGCGCAGGCGATGAAGAGTGCGGGGGCGAGCCCAGCGCGAAATGAGTGAATTCGATTGTGCATAATGACTTCTATTTGTTCCGAGTTTGTAATCAGCGGGGCGACAGGAGAAGGACGCCACCTAATTGTCCCGTGATATGAGCACTAAGTAGTCCTCTGTTCGGTAGTACAACTACTGACTTTGGAGGGGTGCTCGCCGCCGGCGTGAAGCCGGAAACTGGAAACTGGAAACTGGAGACCGGAATGGAGCGACCGGGAGGAGCGACATAGAACACGTCGCGATCGGGAATCGCGCGGGTAGACGGGAACGCAGCTAGGGTAGCTGGCGCAAGCACGGGGCAGTGCGAGTGATCAAGGTAAAGTCGCGCAGGGTAGCGGCGAGGGAGGCGGGAGCGACCGAGTTTCAAACCGGAAACCGGAGAGCGGAGAGCGGAGAGCGGAAACCGGAACAACCGCGGATTGCGCGGATAACGCGGATTTGGGCTTCTGTAGCGGCGGTCTATGACCGTCGAAGCGTATTAGGAAGACAGACGGCGGTCATAGACCGCCGCTACAGGAGAGAATCTCGAGAATCTCGCGGAAAATCCAATCACGAGCACGAGCACGAGAACGAATGGGAGAAATCCCAATGTCGAATTCGAAATCCGAATGGAGCGGATGGGATCCGCGACATAGAACACGGCGCGATCGGGAATCGCGCGGGGTAGACGGCAACGCAGCTAGGGTAGCTGGCGCAAGCACGGGGACAGTGCGAGTGATCAAGGCAAAGCTGCGAGGGAAGCAGCGAGAGAGCGCGGGCAGCGAGCGAGTTTCAAACAACGACCAAAGGCTCAAAGGCGCGGAAAGGTTCGAAACGTTCGAATTGTTTCGTCAGGGTTGTAGCCGCGGTCGCCGACCGCGGATGACTCACCGCGGATTGCGGGGATGACGCGGATTGGGGGCACTTGTAGGCCCTCTGTGTCAGACGCCAGCTTATTGGGACGGGGAGGCCCGGGGTCAGCGACCCCAGCTACAGATTCATCCCATCCGAGAAATCCGCGTAATCCGCGGTAGGATTCAGGTCGGCCGGTTGGCTTATCGCCGCCCAGGATTACGGGTCGGTTTTGGCGTCGGGACGGGTGTCGGTGTCGGCGTTGGGGCGACGAACGGATCGCGCGCAACCGCCACCTCGGAATCCGCGCGTCCATAGGCGAACAGGCTTCCGTCCGGTGAGTAGGCCACCCCCGTCACATACGAGTAAAGATTGTTCGGATCCTGATTAAAGAAGCGCAGCAAGGTGCCATCGGAAAAGCGCCAGAACCGGACGACCCCATCATAGGTCCTGTCCCCGGACCCGGCGACGATGACTTCCTGGTCTGGCGAGAAGGCGATGGAAATGATGCCGTTGTTGTTTCCATCGATGGTTTGGAGCAGCGCTCCATCCGAGATGCGCCACGTTTTGATCGAGCAATCGGTGCATTGCCCGTACTGGTCGGTGGCGTTGCTTCCGGCAGAAAGGAACTGGCCATCAGGTGAAAGGGCCAGGCAAAGGGTGGAGGAAGCGTCCAGCGTCCGAAGCAATTTTCCGTCGGAGACGCGAAAGAGTTGAACTCCACCCTGTCCTCCGACCGCCAGCGTCTGTCCATCCTGCGAAAAGAGAACGGCGAAGACCCGCGGCTGGTAACCCAGACCCTCGCCGAACGTTCGGACCAGGGTCATGTCGGGCAGATTCCACAACTTGGCGGTGCCGTCTCTTCCTCCCGAAGCCAGGAGTTGGCCATCGGGCGAAAAGGCCACTGAAGTGGTGCCGTTATTATGCGCGGTAATCCGGCCCCGAATCAAAGCACCGTCACTGACCTGGAACAAATCGAGGTTTTGATTGAAGGCCTGGATGCCAATGGCCGCATATTGGCCATTGGGCGACAATGCAACGGTAACCGCTCCGTTGCCGGTATAAGGCAGGACGAAGGTTCGGATCAGCGTGCCATCGGCCGCGAGCGACAACCTGGTTCCTGAAAGCAGCATCTGGCCATCAGCCGAGAAGGCGATGGCCTTACCGGCCGAAGCGGCTTGCCAAACGACATCGGGATTGCCCTGCGCGAGCGCGGCGCTCGGGGCGCCAAGACAAAGGAGAAGAACCCCGACCGTGGAGAGGACGGTCAAGGGGCGAAATGGAAAGTGCCTCTTTTCCAGGAGACTAGGGATGGATTGTTGTGCGGGGACAAGCTTCGAAAGGTCTGACATGGTTTTCCCTCCGTGGTTAGTGACTGGTTGCTGACATTCTATCTATTAAGAGAATCGTCTCAGCACCAGCCTTGGGTGTCGGGAAAACGTAACAGTTCCGTTACGTTGGGAGCCGGAAGAAAATCCGAATATCGAAATCCGAAATTCGAAACAAGCCTGCAATTACCGAAAGGGCAATTACCGAGGCAAAGCTCGTTTCGGTCGCGCTCTGATCAACCCCAAAGGGAAATCCGTTGTGCCCCTTTGTGACCTTCGTGTGATGTCCTTGAGAATGGCGTGGGGGGCTACCCAGGGTAGAAAAATTCTTGCGAAAAGAGCGAGCTGTTTTATGAAAAACCGTGGCTGAGGAAAAAACAGAGGAAAAGCCCAAGGGCCAGGGCGGCACCGGCGATCAAAAGCCGGAGGCCGAGAATATGGAGGTGGGCGGCCGGGTCCGGCGCCGGCAGCTTTATACCTGCTTTCGAGACGGCGCGCAGAACTATGTCGACCCGTCGTGGAATTGGTTCATGTGCTGGCAGTGCAGCGGAGTGACGTACCTCAATTAGGGAAAATCCACCGCGGATTACGCGGATGGAACGGATCATCTTTCTTGTAGCCGCGGTCGCTGACCGCGGAAGGGGTGACGACAGACGGCGGTCATAGACCGCCGCTACAGGAAGAGGCCGGGGTCAGCGACCCCAGCTACAGGGAGATTCCCTATCTGCGATATCCGCGTCACCTGTCGCGCCGTAGCCTCGGAGCAGGCGGATCCGCGGTTCAGAGGTCTTCGAGCCCGGTTGCGCCGATCGAGTCTGGTGCGCGCTTCCGTCACGATCACGATCACGATCCGATCACGAGCACGAGCACGAGCACGAAGGAGGGCTACTGAACGTGGTAAACTTCCACCAAGGCTACTCCCTCGGAATTTCCCGCGCCGCGCACGATCGCGGTGTAGGCGCCGGGGGCCAGGGTCGTGACGAGGGCGGATTCGTGAGGGTCAGACGGGGCGAGGCCCAGCTTTTGCAGCTCGGCGGGCTGCCCTTGCTCCCAATCATCGTTGCTGCTTAGGGTTGTTCCATTGCCATCTTTCAGCTCCACGGTCGGATCCTGGAGCGCTCCGGTTATCCCGAAAGGGATGAGGGACGGTCCGATGGCCCGCACTACCAATCGGGCGGTCGGACCCGAGCCGGGTCCTATGATCAAGCCACCGATCATGACGTTATCGCCGGCTTCGACAAAGCCGCGCGTGGCGATGTTGGCCAGCTTCGAATTGGCGGTCTGGTTCAGATCGTACGCCTCCACCACGCCGATGCCGTCGGTGTTGTTTAGTCCGCGCACGATCGCGGTGTAACTGCCGGGAGGCAGCGTTCGCACGATCGCACTTTCGAAATCGTTGCCCGGCTGAAGGCCGGTGGCTTCGATCTCGGTTTGCTGGATGTCCTTCCAGTCGTTATTGCTCTGGAGCAACGTGCTGCCCTGGAAAAGCTCGAGCGTCGGATTGGCCAGGACGCCGCTGAAGAAGGCGGAGAGAGAGGGACCGATCCCGCGGATGATCACGTCCTTGGAATCGGTTCCGTTAATGATGAAGCCGCCGATGAGGACATTTTCGCCGGTCTGCACGCGCATGCGGGTGGCGATGTTCAGCAGCTTCGACGGCGTAATCGAGGGCGTGGGGGTCGGTGTTGGCGTGGGCGTGGGCGTAGGTGTGGGAGTTGGAGTTAATGTAGGTGTAGGTGTTGGTGTGAAAGGTGTGGGAGTAGGAGTAGGGGCAGCCGGACAGGTCAACCTCTGTACGTCGTTGATGTAATTGGCCCCACTGGAGGTATTTCCACCCACGACGTAGAAGCTTCCACCTAACGTCGCGCCGTTTGTAAAGTAACGTGCTCCCGACAAGCTCGGCAAGGCAGACCAGGTATCGGAAGCAGGGTCCCAGAAAAGGGCTGAGTCCACAATCGTAAAGTTAGACCTTCCACCGGCTATGACCACGCCGCCGTTATAGGAGGCTAGGGCTGATTGAAAACGGGGCGCAGGCAGGTCGGCGATCGCCGCGCTGTCCCAGGTATTTGTGGCCGGGTCATAGCGAAAGGTTTGCGCAATATCGGCCGGGGCGGGATACACGATACTTCCACCCGCGCCGTAGATGAAGTTGCCGACCGCGAAGCCGCGGACCGAACCGGCAGACCGGGGATAGTCGGCCCCGTTTGTCCAGGTATTGGTGGCGATGTCGTAAATTTCGAGCGCTGCGGTCGTGAAAGTGATTCCACTCACGGCGCCGCAAAACTTGTAGATCTTCCCGTCGAGATAAGCCGCTGCGTGAGTGGAAGTCGCAATCGCGAACGGCGCGAGTGTTGCGTAGGTGTTTGAGCCGGGATTGTACCGGTAGACAGTGTTGACCGCAGGGCCGCCCAGGACATAGATACTAGTACCGTCACTAACCGCCGCCGCATCAATCAAAGGTACCGGCAAGGGTGCAATCGATGTCCAGGTCGTTCCATCAAACTTGTAGGAATTGGCAATCTGAACGTTACCCGTGGTAATGCCGCCGAAGCCGTAAAGATTGCCGCCGACGCTGCTGACCGCCTCGCGAGCGATTGGGAGGGGATACCCGGGCGCCGCAGTCCAGACGCAGAATCCCGGAGTGGGAGTCGGGAACGGAGTTGGGGTGGGAGAAGGTGCAGGTGTTGGTGGCGGGCCTAATATTCGCTGCCAGGCCGGCGTGGTATCCTCTGAGTTGTTGTTCGATAGATTCAACTGATTGGTGCCGTTCGCGTCAATCACCGAGATTTCAGAGTTACCAACAGGTGTGTTCGCGAAGACGATTCTCGTCCCATCAGGTGACCAGGCTGGCGAGAAAGCGCCAGGGCCGGTAGTCGATAGGATGACTGGATTCGCGCCATTTGCGTCCATGATCCAGATATAGAAGTTGTTGCCTGACCGGCGGCTGTGAAATGCGATTTTCGTGCCGTCGGGCGACCAGGCGGGGGCACCATCCTCCACGGGGTCGTTTGTCAGCCGCGTCGGGTTGGAACCATTCGCGGCCATTACGTAGATTTCATAGTTGGAATCACGAACACTTACGAACGCGATCTTGGTCCCATCGGGCGACCACTCTGGCGAGGAGTCCATCGAGGGGTCGCCCGTTAGGCGAGTCTGATTAGAGCCGTTTGCATCCATCACGTAGATTTCAGAGTTGCCGTCCCGGACACTTTCAAATGCGATCTTCGTCCCATCGGGCGACCACGCGAGATTTTCATCCGTGCTTCCATCCGTCGTCAGGCGGGTCTGGTTGGCGCCGTTTGCGTCCATCACGTAGATGTCCCGACTGGAGTCACGGAAGCTTGTAAACGCGATCTTTGTCCCATCTGGTGACCAGGCCGGCGCGGAGTCAGGGGCCGTATTATTTGTCAGCCGAGTCTGATTAGAGCCGTTTGCATCCATCACGTAAATTTCAGCGTTCGGGTGGTCGCGGGTACTGGAAAAAGCGATCTTTCCATTCGAGATCGGGGTAGGGGTCGGTGTCTGACCTGAGGCGGCGATGCTAACGAGGCCCAAGATCGAAAGCGTCAATAAGAGGCATGGCAGCCGACTGGGAGTTGGGGTTTTCATAATGGTGAAATCCTCCTGATCTCCACCGAAGACCAACAACTCAGTTTTCCGGCGGGGAACAGAAGCAGCGTTTTGTTACGTTGAGAGCGGAATCGTGTCGAGATTTCTTTTTTTCTCCTGATTCCTACTCGATATCGGTGTAGAGGCGCTTGTGCCAGGCGCCTATTCTGTTGGTCAGGCGCTTGGCACAAGCGCCTCTACAACGTTCGAGTGCGAGCAACGGGAAATCCGAATATCGAAGCACGAAATTCGAATCAGCGAATGCCGAATGTTGTGGCCGCGGTCGCTGACCGCGGAACATTCGCGTCATCCGCGGTTTCGAATTTTAAAGTGGAACCTGGAGCCTCAATTCGCGGATTTCAGACGCGGCCAATTCCAATTCTCGGACGCGATTCGCGAGCGACACCTGGAGGTCGAGCACCCGGACGCCTACCTTCAAACGGGCGCGCAATTCGTCTTTGTCGAACGGCTTTATCAGGTAGTCATCAGCGCCGCATTCCAGGCCCTCTACCAGGTTTTCCTTGGCACTCCGCGAAGAAAGCAAAATGACATAGATCATCTTTTCGCTCCCCCGGATCCGCTGGCATACTTCCAACCCGTCCATGCCGGGCATCATCCAATCGAGGATCGCCATGGCAGCCCCCTCCTGCGCCCGAATGGCTGCCATAGCCTCGTTTCCGTCCCGGGTGACAATGGTCCGAAATCCCCATTTTCCCACCATGGTCGAGATCAGTTCGCACGAGGCGGGATCGTCCTCCGCGATGATCACGGGTATTCCTGTCTCGGAGAAAGGTGCTGGCAGCGCTGCTGCGGGGGGCGCGACAGCCTCGTCCCAGGCCGGGACAAATTTGATCCAGACGGGTTCGGCGGGCAACGAAGCCCGGTCCTCAGCGTTAAGAGTGGGTGGCAATGGAGGCGTAGATTCGATCGGTTTCATTTTTTAATTCTGTTAAGCGCTCCCGCGCTTCTTCGAAGTTCTGTAATTGGCCGGTAGCCTGGAGGGTCATGGTGATATCCCTCGCGCGCTGCGCGCCGAAAATTCCGAGTGAGCCGAGAAGAGTGTGCGCCGATTTCTCGAGCGCCGCGCCGTTGCGCTCGCTGATCGCCTCGCGCATCTGGTCCAGATACGCCGGGGTATTCCGTTTGAACAGGGCCGTCACCCGTTCGAGCAACGCCGTATCGCCATCGAGATTGTCGAGTAAGACCGCGCGGCTGAAAACGGGGGCACCGACGCCGGTCTGGGCCACCGCCGGGAGGCCTCCTTTGACGGCCAAGGCGATCGTCTTGAGCAGAAGTTCCCTGGTGAGCGGCTTCGAAAGATACGCGTCCATCCCGGCGAGGAGACAGCGTTCCGAATCGCCGCTCATGGCGTAGGCCGTCATTGCGATGATCGGAGTGTGGTGCCCGGAAGCTTGCTCGGCCGCGCGAATTTCCCGTGTCGCCTCCATGCCGTCGAGTTCGGGCATTTGCACATCCATCAGAATGAGATCGGGTTTTTCGAGCTGCCAGAACCGGACCGCTTCCCGGCCATTCGAAGCCAGGGTGAGGATGTGGCCGTGCTTTTGCAGCATGCCTTTCACTACCGCCTGATTAACCGGATTGTCCTCGGCGACCAGGATACGCAAGCCCGCCGAGGTTGCCCTCGGGTTGGCAAGAATCTCAGGCGCCGGCTGTCTGGTCCGGGAGGACTCCGGCATTCGCTCGATCGCGTGTTGAATCGCGGAGAGCAAGACGGATTGCTGGACCGGTTTGGTCAGGAGGGTCGCTATTCCCGCGGCTTGCGCGCGAGCGTCGTCCCCGGGCCGAAGGCCGGAGGAAAGCATAATGATCGGGGCGGTGGCGGTGCGCGGCGCTTCTAGCAGCTGTCTCGCCAGGTCGAAGCCATCCGTCTCGGGCATCATGGCGTCCACCAGGACAAGGTCGAAGGAACAATCGGCATCGGCGACCTGCCGGGCCTCAATCATTGCTTCCGTGGCGGAAGTGGTGAGCAATGGAATCATCTCCCAGTTCGAAAGCATTTCGTGGAAAATGCGCCGATTAGTCGCGTTATCGTCCACCACCAGGACACGCAGACCACGCACGGTTTCCAACGCTTCGATGGACGATGCCGGAGTCCGCGGAAGGCGAAAGTGCGCGGTGAAGTGGAAGGTGCTGCCCTGGCCCGGGGTGCTCTCCACCCAGATTTTTCCGCGCATCTGCTCGACGATCTTCGTGCAAATTCCCAAACCCAGACCGGTTCCGCCGTAGTGGCGGGTGGTCGAGCCATCCGCCTGGACGAACGCTTCGAAGATCGGTTTTTGTTTTTCCCTGGGTATCCCGGTCCCCGTATCGCGAACCGAAAAGTGCAGACGGACTTCCTCGGCTTCGAGGCTTTCGAAATTGATCGCTACTACGATTTCACCCCGGGCGGTAAACTTGATCGCGTTATCGACCAGATTTGTCATGACCTGCCGAAGCCGGGCCGCGTCGCCCACGAGAGTGTCGGAGATTTGAGGATCGATCCGGACCGCGAGCTCAAGGCCCTTGGCGTTGGCGCGGATCCCGAGCGTCTCGAGGGTCTGGCCCACGCAATCACGCAAGCTGAAGTCGAGCGATTCCAGGCTCAAAAAGCCGGCCTCCATTTTGGAAAAATCGAGGATGTCGTTGATCAGGCCGAGGAGGGAATGGGCCGAGCTTTTCACCATGCCGAGATATTCTCGCTGAACCCGGTTGAGTTCTGTTTCGAGCGTTAGGTCCGTCATGCCAATGATTCCATTCATGGGCGTGCGAATTTCATGGCTCATATTCGCGAGAAAGTCGCTCTTGGCGCGGCTGGTGGATTCGGCTGCTTCTTTCGCTTGCAGGAGCTCAATCTCGATCTGGCGCTGCTCCGTGATGTCCTGCGACATGCCCAGCAACCGGACGACCGTGCCGGTTGCGTCCAGGAATACGTCAGCCCAATGCCGCAAGATACGCTCTTCACCATTCGGTCTGATAATTCGATTATCGAGGCGGGAGGATTTCTTGTTCGCAATGACCGTTCCGACCCATTCGGCGGTCATCTCTCGAAAATCCGGATGAATCCGGGACATGTAGAGGTCGGTGGTCACGGTGCACTGGCCCGGCTCAAATCCGAACAAGCGATATTCCTCGTCCGACCAGGTCACCGCATTCGTGACCACATCAACTTCCCAACTGCCCAACTGAGCGATGCGCTGAGCCTCCGCCAGTTGCAGCTGGCTGCGCGTCAGCTCGGCTTCCGCCCGCCTTCGCTCCGTCGTGTCATGGACGCTGCCTTCGTAGTAAAGAGCGCGTCCTTCTTCATCCCGAACGATTCGCGCATTCTCGGGAACCCAAATCTTCGAACCGTCTTTGCGATAAACCTCGTATTCGAAACCCGAGACGGACCCGCTTTCTTCCAGCGCTTGTCTGAATTTCTCGCGCATCGCCGGATCGACATAGGCCTGGCGTCCGATGTTGTCGCGTCCGTGGATTAACTCGTCCGGCGACGCAAAGCCGAGCATTCGGGCCAGCGCCGGATTGACGGAAAGATGACGGCCCTCGGGCGTATTTTGGAAAATGCCGTCAATCGAGTGCTCGAAAATTGAGCGGTATTTTTCCTCCGCTTCCTGAAGCGCCTTCTCGGCGGCTTTTCGCGCGGTGATGTCTTCGATCGTGCCCTCGAAGTAGGCGACCTCGCCGCTGACCGCGCGGACGGTTCGAACATTCTCGGTGACCCAAACCTTGCTCCCGTCTTTGCGATAAACTTCGGATTCGAATCCGTCGAGGACGTCCCGCTCCTCGATCAGACGGAGAAAGTCGCCGAGACGGTTCGGGTCGACATAACCGTAACCGGTCCGGTCGGCGACTTGGTCAGCGGACGCAAACCCCAGAATCCGCGCTGCCACGGGGTTGATGGCGAGAAATTCTCCTTTGGGTGTCGATTGGTAGATTCCCTGGGTCGCGTTCTCAAAAATCGAGCGGTATTTTTCCTCCGCTTCCTGGAGAGCTTTCTCGGCCATTTTGCGCTCGATGGCCACGGCGATCTGATCCCCCACGGAAGCGAGGAACTCAAGGTCGCGCGGACTGTAGGCGTCTTCCTTTTCGTAGTGCTGAACGGCCAGGACGCCGATCGTCCGCGTCGGTGTTCGCAACGGCACACCAATCCAGGACGCAGAATCGGAACCGCTCTGGCTGATTTCACCCTCCTGGAACAGCTGAACTTTGAGTTCGTCAGTCAGCAGGAGAGGCTGGCCCGTCCGCAGCACATAGCTGGTTCTGCTGTGGCCTTTGTCGATGGGCTGCGGCGGAGGGACCGGATCGCGCTGGTCGACCCAAAACTCGAAATGCACCAGCTCGCTCGCCGGGTCGTGCAGGGCGACGAAGCAGTTCTCCGCGTAAAGAAATTTTCCGATGGAACGGCGGGCGAGATTGAGCAATTCGTCGAGGTTCGTCGTGCTGATTACGCCGTGGACAATGTCGGAGATGACCTGGCGTTCCGCCTCGGCCCGTTTGTGGCGCGCTCCCATCTGGTTAAACTCGCGCGCCACCAGCCCCAGTTCGTCCGAGGATTCCGGGAGCGGCTCGTCGATTTTCCCCTCGGCGAAATTCCTGACACTTTCATGCAGCGCGCGGAGTGGTTGGGTGATGGTGCGGGCCAGAAGGAAGGCAAGGCCCGCCGCGACGAGCAGAGCCAGACCACTGATCACGATGAGGGACTGTCCGAAAGCCCGGGCCGGAGCGAGCGCTTCTTCCTGGTTGATTTGAACCACGAGGCCGAGCTGCTGCCGGGCCATCCAGCGATAAACGCTGATCACTGGCACTCCGCGATAATTCAGCGCCAGCATCACGCCGCTCTTTCCCGCGCTGCAGCGGCGGATGGTTTCCGACTCGATCGGGCGGCTCAGGACGACGTCCTCGCGAACAAGTCGCGGTTGCGTGACCATGAATCGCTCTTTGTTGATGAGAAATGAGTCTTCGGTCTGGTCGAGTCCCGGTCCACGTTGCGCGATAGTGTTTAAGGCCGCGAAGTTCAGCCGTGCGGCCAGCACCGCCACGAGTCGTCCATCCGTCGAACGCAGGGGGGCGGCGACAGTCATCGCCGGGGCTTTGAGAGCGGGTGAGTTATAGGGCGCCTGAAGATAAAGCCCATTCTTGCCCTGCTCGAAGTAGTCGTAGCCGATCTTGGACTTCCCTTCTTCGGCCGGACTGGTCGAGAACCACGATCTTTCCGCCGTTCGGTTCGATGATAAATAACTCGACGTAAGAGGAACGGGGACCCGCTCAGGTGCGGATCGAGCTCTCTTAGAACGGTCGCGTGGAGCGACGACGCCTCGTCGGATTGGGGAGCGGCGGCCAGGAGAAGCGAGGCTCTTTCCGTCAGATCCAATTCACTGGCGACTTGTTCGAGATCGCCCAGACACTGATCCATCCAAGCGACTACGGCCGCCTCTTTTTCAATCGCCACAGCCTGCATTCTTGAAATGGTGGCGGCCTGGAGCGTTTCACTTCCGCTGCGATACGAAAGCATTCCCACGGCGACCAGGAGCGCCGCGACCACGATTACGAAAATCAGGACGATCCGAAAAGTGAGGCGTAGCTTCATTTTTCGTTTCCGGTTTCGAGGAAATCGAGATCGCTGGTGCGGCTGGTGGAAATCTCCAGAATGCGATTGATCAAGTGAAGAAGGCGGCGTCCACTTTGCAGAATGTTTTCGACCTTCTCGTCTTGTTCCCCGGTGATGGACCCGCGTTTCAGCAACTGCGCGAATCCGAGGATGTGATTCATCGGCGTGCGTAACTGGTGGCTGGCGCGCGAAAGGAATTGTCCTTTGGCCTCCAGGGCGTGTTCGAGTTGAATGGTGCGTTCTTGCACCCGGTGTTCCAGATCAACGTTCGCGATACGCAGGTCTTCGTGCAGCGCGAGAATGCGCTGGCCGACGCGCACCCGCGCGGCGAGCTGATCTTTTTCAAACGGTTTTGTGATGAAGTCGTCCGCGCCCGCGTTCATGGCCTCGAGGTAGTTGGTCTTGCCAGAAAGCGATGTGAGGAGAATGAGGTAGGTATAGTTTGCGCGTTTCTCCGCTCGAATTCTTCGGCAAAACTCGAGCCCGTCGAGATCGGGCATCACGCAGTCCGAGATGATTAGCTGATAATCTCCCTGTTCCCACGCCGCGAGGGCGGCGCCGCCATCCCTGGTCTCCAGAACATGGTAGCCAAGTTTGGTCAAAGCCGCCGCGAGCATCACGCGGGAGACATCGTCATCATCGGCTATGAGAATATTCATGGGGGAAGTGCGGGAGTGGTCGCTCTGGCCGATCCCCAGGTCGAGAATAGGCGCGGGCGTTGGTTCGCCAGGCCTTGGGAGAAGAACTCCGAAAGCGAGTCGGTCTGCGTGGACTGGAGACTCCATTTGGAAGTGGAGATCGCGTTAAGCGGTGTCGCAGCCCGGAAAGCCTTTTCGGGGTTGAAACGTCGGGTGACGTAATCGCGCAGGTTCAGATGGAGCTACATATGTGCCGTAGCGGTCTTTATTCCCTCGAATAACCGAGGCAAAAGGGTAATGACGAATAGGAGAACCGCGGATTACGCGGATGACACGGATTGACGAGGGCTTTTTCCTTAGCATCCGGGATATCCGCGCAATCCGCGGTCAAATGGCAGGCTTTCCCGCTTACGGCGCTCCGCGGTCGTAAACTTCCACGACGCCGATTCCGGTGCCGCTGTTCACTCCCGCGAGAAGCACGGTGTAAGCGCCCGGCGGTAGCGTTGCGGTTATGCCCGACTCTAATTGGTTTGTCGGCGCGAGACCGGCAGCGGTCAGTTCCGCCGCTTGGGCCGGGTCGTCCTGCCAATCGTTATTCGCGAGCAGGAGGGCTCCGTTGTTGTCGCGCAATTCCAGCGTGGGATTGGCCAACGCGTCTGGCACGCCAAAGGAGGTAAGGCTCGGTCCGATCCCGCGGACGATGATCCTGGCATTGCTCGCCTGGGCCGGGTTGCCGCTCAAAATGAATCCCGCGATGACGATGTCGTCACCGCTGCTGACAAAAGCCCGCGTGCTGATATTAGCCAGCTTTGCCGGAACGGCCGAACCCAAGTCATAGACCTCAATCAAGGCGACACCCGCGGTGTTACCACTGCCTCTCACGACCGCGGTGTAGGCGCCGGGAGCCAGGGTAGTATCAATGGCAGATTCGAAGTCATTGACCGGTGCAATGCCAGTGGCCTGGATGGCAACCTCCTGGGTATCTCTCCAGTTATCGTTTGCCATCTTGATAAATCCGTCGGGACCGTTGAGCTCGATGGTGGGGTTAGCCAGCGCATCGGGAACACCGAACCCTGCCAGGGAAGGTCCGATCGCCCGAATCAGCACATGTTTGGGAGCGCTTCCTGTGATGATGAACCCACCGATGCCTGCATTATCCCCGTTCTGCACTCGCACCCGGGTCGAGAGGTTGACGGTGCTCGACGCGGGAATTGGGCTTGGGCTCGGCGATGGACTGGTGCCGGGTGAAGGGCTTGGGCTCGGCGACGGGCTGGTGCCAGGCGAAGGACTCGGGCTCGGCGATGGGCTTGTGCCGGGTGAGGGACTTGGGCTCGGCGACGGGCTGACGCCGGGTGAAGGACTTGGGCTCGGCGACGGGCTGACGCCGGGTGAAGGACTTGGGCTCGGCGACGGGCTGACGCCGGGTGAAGGACTTGGGCTCGGCGACGGGCTGACGCCGGGTGAAGGACTTGGACTCGGCGACGGGCTCGTGCCGGGTGAAGGACTTGGGCTCGGCGAAGCTGCTCCAGCGGGCGTCACGGTGATGCAGGCCGAAAACTGAGAGCTGTCGCCCGTGGAGAGGCGCGTGGCCGTCGCAGTAACCGTTGTGCCGACCGCCACAGGGGCCGCGAAGGTCTGCGAAAAAGTCGCGTGTCCTCCGCCATCGGTTGTCACCAAGGTCGAGCCAAGGAACGTGGCGCCCTCGCCAAATCCGGACGGGTCGCACGAGGGGCTGGCAAAGAATTCGATCGTGAACTGCTCGGTGGCGGCAGAGTCGAGCGTTCCCTGGACGGTGACGGATGAGCCGGTCGTCGCGGCCGATTGGAGCGTGGGGAAACTTTGTTGATGGTTGCCTCCAGTGCTGAGGTCGATCCCCAATTCGCCGTTATCATGGATGGAGTTGCGAGTGATCGTCACGCCGCTTTCGGTGGAGCCCACGAAAACGCCGTCCTTCTCGACTTTGGCGATGTGATTGGTCGCAACGAGAGTGTCGAACGCGTGACGAGACAATAGGTACGGGGCCACGACGACGCCCTGGTGCGTCACGATTTGGGTAACTCCGTCGGCCGCGAGACCGATCGTGTTGCCCTCGATTACCGTATCGTGAATATCGGCGTTGATCGCGCCCACGGAAACAGCCACGCCGAAGATCTGGCCCGCGTAATGATTGATACCGACGGTCCGCAGTCCGGCGATCAGGTTGCCACGGATCGTCGTGCCGCGAGCATCGCGAACCTCAACTCCACCGGGGCCGATTTGTTGCGGGTAGCGCGCCATGCCGTCTGCGGTCGTGCCGATGTAATTGCCTTCGACGATTGTGCCATCCGTATCGACGATGCTGACCTGGGAACCCGTTGGAAAACCCTCTTCGCCGTAGCGGCCAAATCCAGAAATGACATTGCGCTCGGCTGCGGTGGGCCCGCCGATGCGGTTGTTATGAGCGAACACCCCGTACTGGGTAGCGCCCCGCACCTGGACTCCAACGAGGAGCGGGTTGCCAATCACGATGTTGTTATCGGCCGGGCCATCGATATTGAGGTTGATGAGGATGTTGCCTTCTCCAGGGACCGTGCCGCCGATGATGTTGCCCGTCGGCGTGGGTCCGCCGATGTAGCCACTGACGCTAATCGCGGCGTGCAAAGGCCCATCGATCTGGCAGCCGATCACACGATTGTTGTTGCCGACCAACTGCGCCGCGTAACCACGTTGATAGACATTGCCCAATCCCTTAATGACGCAGTTGTTGCCGTTCAGAAAAATGGCGGCGATGCCCCATCCGTTAGGTTGGAGGCCGTAAATGCCTACTTCGGGACCGTTGGGATTGGTGTCCCCAATGTTTGTTGTCTGGGTCGAAAAGTCGATCGTGGTGGCGGAGTCGGTGAGAAAGAAGGCGCCTTCCTCGAGCTCGAGCAGGGCCACGCCCTGGACCAGCCAGAACTCGGCGGGGGAGATTGCGAACGCGATGGTCTGCGGACCCGCGGTGTTGTTTGCCGCAGCCACGGCCTCACGGAAACTCACGTGTCCATCAGGACCGGGCAGATCGCCCACTTGCTGGGCGCCGGAGAAGTCAGTCACGTCGTGGAGCGTCGTGACGGTGATTGTGTCGTTGCTGCCCAGAGGCGTTTCCGCGAACTCCTGAGACGCGGTGGTCATCATTCCCGTCGCAAACAGGATTGCTGCGCTTGCCGTGATCGTGACGATATTTTTCTTTTTCAAAATCTGGTTCTTCATAGGTAATTCTGCTGGTGGGTGATGCATCTCGAAGTTCCCGCTTAGAGTTCTCCGCGGTCGTAGACTTCAACAATACCGATACCGGTGCTGCCGCCGACTCCGGCGAGAAGCGCGGTGTAAGCGCCGGGCGGTAGCGTTGCGGTTATGCCCGACTCTAATTGGTTTGTCGGCGCGAGACCGGCAGCGGTCAGTTCCGCCGCTTGAACCGGGTCAGCCTGCCAGTCGTTATTCGCGAACAGGAGCGCTCCGTTGTTGTCGCGCAATTCCAGCGTGGGATTGGCCAACGCGTTTGGCACACCAAAGGCAGTAAGGCTCGGTCCGATCCCGCGAACGATGATCCTGGCACTGCCCGCCTGAGCCGGGTTGCCGCTCAGAATGAATCCCGCGATGACGATGTCGTCACCGCTGCTGACGAACGGCGCGCGTGCTGATATTAGCCAGCTTTGCCGGAACGGCCGGACTCAAGTCGTAGACTTCAATCAAGGCGACGCCCGAGGTGTTACCACTGCCTCTCACGACCGCGGTGTAGGCACCGGGAGCCAGGGTGGCATCAATCGCAGCCTCGAAGTCATGGGTGGGCGCGAGGCCCGTGTCTTGGATGGCAACCTCCTGGGTATCTCTCCAGTTATCGTTTGCCGTTTTGAGAAATTCGCCGGGACCGTTGAGCTCGAGGGCCGGGTTGGCCAGCACATTGGGAACACCGAACCCTGCCAGCGAAGGTCCGATCGCCCGAATCAGCACATGTTTGGGAGCGCTTCCGGTGATTATAAACCCACCGATGCCTGCATTATCCCCGTTCTGCACTCGCACCCGGGTCGAGAGGTTGACGGTGCTCGAAGCGGGATTTGGGCTCGGGCTTGGGCTGGTACCCGGTGAAGGACTTGGACTCGGCGATGGGCTGGTGCCGGGTGAAGGACTCGGGCTTGGCGATGGACTGGTGCCGGGTGAAGGGCTCGGGCTCGGCGATGGGCTGGTGCCGGGTGAAGGGCTCGGGCTTGGCGATGGGCTGGTGCCGGGTGAAGGACTCGGGCTCGGCGATGGGCTGATGCCGGGTGAAGGACTTGGACTTGGCGACGGGCTGATTCCAGGTGAAGGGCTCGGACTTGGACTTGGCGACGGAGGAGGCGGAGCGCCAGTGGCAAGGGAGTAGACAAAAGACTTACTCGTGTTGTTGTCGCCCGTTGCAGTAGCGGTGTGGATATAAGCAGCCTGACCGTCCGGGGTGAAGCGCGCACGCGTCGAAGGAAATTGATTAAAACCGAACTGTCCCAATCGCAGGGTTCCACACGGTCGGATCTTCCAACGGCAGAATTACCCGCCAGATCTCCTGCCCGTCCTGAGCGCTGGCGGCCAGGATGAAGCCAGGGTGATTGAGCGTGTCGGCGCTCCCCATGATGAGTTGGGTATTGGCGGGATCGACGATAGGTCCATCGACATAGCCGTTAACGTTGAAGAGCCAGCGTTGCGCGCCGTCAGGATTGAGCGCAAATAGCCTGCTCAAATTCTGGACAAAGTAATGGACGCCGTTGCTGCCAATGTCCGGCGGGGTGAAAACATTGTAGGGGAAAGGGCTTTGGAAGGTCCAAAGGTGGCTGCCATTGGGAGAGTAAGCTGACAAGGCATGGTGGACGCTGCCGTCCGGGCCAATCGCCGGTTGCCCATACCACCCTGGGATGGTGAAGACATCGCTGCCATCGAGGCGGAGCGCGCGAAGGTGGTTGTTCGCGGCGAAGTAAAGTTGCTGAGTGCTGCCATTCGGACCGAAGAGGATTTCGGCATAATCGACAATTCGGCGGTCGTAAGCTTCGGGAGTTTGCCAGCGCACCGTCCCCGCAGGTGTCAGTGAAAATACACCCATGCCTTCCGTGCCGACGGAGTAGATATTTCCATCCGGCCCCACCGAGACGCCCAGGCAGATGAAAGCGCGCGGAGTCTGGACAAAGTGCCACTTCACCGAGCCGTCCGGATTGTAGGCGTTAATGAAACTCTCCGAGGCGACGTAGATGCTGCCATCGGCGCCGACGGCGACACCCTTGTCTCCGGCGCCCCGCACGAGCCATTTCAGTCCGCCATCCGGAGTGAGCGCGTAGAGGTGATCGAAAACATCGATGACGTAAACGGTCCGATCGGGGCCGATGACTGGTCGCACCACTGAGTAAGGGCCATCCATCCGGAAACGCCAGTTGACATGGTCCGCCGCGGCGGGACGCGTCGTGACCGTGAGCGGAACGGTATTACTGCCGCCGGCGTCACTAACCACTTGCACCTGAAGCGTCGAGAGTGGGGCACTTTCCGGCACATAGGCGATAACGCGCGTGCTGGTCCAGGTCGAAACCGGTGCGGCAATCCCGCCGATCAGGACAGTGCCGTTGCCGCCAAAATTGTTTCCGAAGATTTCGAGAAAGCCGCTTCGTGGCAGCGTGTCTCGCCGACAAACTGGTAATGGTGCCCGCGCCGGTAACCGTCCCATAAAGAGAAAACTCCACGTCCGCATTGACGTTGGTGTTGAGACCGTCGCCGTGATGCCACCCTTCACCAGCCGTGTTGTCGCGGAAGTAAAAGGCTTCGCCGCGCGGGGCGCCGCCGCTCGAACTCCACGGGTACCAATAGTTGCAGACCGGTTGGACAGAGAGGAAATGCCGGCCGGTCGCAACGAAAGCGGGCGATAGGGTTGCGTTAATTTCGCCGCCGTTGAAGACCACGTTGGGGTCGCCTACCGCCAGGAAGTATTCATGTTGGAGCGCGCCCGGCTTGTTGTCCGCGCCGAACGCGTAGAAGCGGATCCACACGCCTTGATAATTTACCGTAGTGACCCCGGCGAAGCCACGGGCGAAAACGCCGTCGATGCTGCCCACCACGTTGAACTCATCGGCGATTTCGCTGTTCACTCCCGTAGGCGCCCACAATTGACTTGGGCCAAAGCCGGATTGGCCATCGGAGTACTGGGAATAGATCAGCTCGCCCGCTCTGGCCGAAGAATTGGAAATCCAAAGGGACGTGGCCAGCAGTGCAAGTGCGAGAGTTCGAGAGATCATTTTCATACCCCAAATTCGCACCGCGGCCGCGCCTTGCTCGTCACCAATTGGTTTTTCCCAGGCATATCCTGCGGTGAGCTTTTGAACAAATGAGGAGAGGCGTCGGTAATGTTGGTTCATAAGAACAACAGCACTTTGCCGGGAAGGTCGGTGGAGAACCACCTGGGAAAAGTAACGCGGACGTTACTTTTCAACTGCGGTCATGACGCTTTCATCGCGTGCTTGCCGGAGGAAATGTCGGCGCGAAATTCAGTAGGTGATTGGCCAAAGATGCGTTTAAACGCCCGGTTGAACTGGGTCAGCGATTGGAAGCCGACATCGTAGGCAATCTCGCTGATCCGCCGATTTGGATTCAACAACTCCGCCTTGGCGTCCTCCAGGCGAATCCGCGCGACGTACTCGGTAAACCTCAAACCGGTTGTTTTCTTGAAGACTTTGCAGAAGTGAAACACGCTCGCGCCCGACGCTCGCGCCACCGCCGTCAATGAAAGCGGCTCCATTTTGTGTTGCAAAATGTACTCGCGGGCCTTGCGCACCAGAAGCGGCTCGGCGTTCTGTTTCTCGAGCACGATTTGATTAACGAGGGTCGAGAGTTGCTGGGCAAAGAACGTGAGGAGCCGCGCGATCGCGCCATATTTGTCCTTCGGGATGATCGTCGTCGCTTCCCACGCCTTGCGGATGTCTCCAGTAAACGGCACGCCGCATTCCGCGAGCTTCTTGGCGGCGCGTTGCTTGTCCGATTGAATGGCCGAGCGGCGCAAGACCTGACCAATCCGGAGAAACCCGATTGTCTTTTCGCCGAGCCGGACTGGCACCGACGTCTCGGTCAAACCGAATGGGCAGGTTCTCGGTGCACGGTTTGGTGCCGGTGTGACGGATAATATCCGCATGCGACTGCAAACAAACAGCCAGCGTCGCCGGCCGGTGCGCGAGCAAAGCGCAGAACCGATTTTCGTTGGTTTTGTTGTGATGCTCCAGTTGCCAGTATTCCAACGGTCGCAGCGCGAGCGCGAGGCCAGTTGCTTTGCTGAAGACACTCTCGTAGTCACGAAACAGGCGCGAGCGCAGCAAAGTATTGATCAGTTGCTTGTTCGCCTGATTGGCGGCTTCGGGCATCGCCCTACCATAGTCTACTATCGCGGATTGCGTCGGCCCTTGATCAAAAAAGCAAAAGGGCGGTTTGGCAACCGCACTCTTGTTCGTTGATGTTTAGGTTAGGGCGTTGCGCCGCGGTCGTAGATTTCGACGACGCCGACGCCCGTGCCGTTGCCGAATCCAGCGAGGAGCGCGGTGTAAGCGCCGGGCGGGAGCGTCGCTGCTATCCCAGACTCTAGGGGGTTTGTGGGCGCCAGACCCGCCGCAGTCAGGTCCGACGCTTGGATCGGATCGTCCTGCCAGTCGTTATTTCCGATAAGGAGCGCACCGTTGTTGTCGCGCAGCTCCAGCGTAGGATTGGCCAGAGCGTCAGGCACACCAAATTGAGTCAGGCTCGGGCCGAGCCCGCGGACGACAACCCTGTCATTGCCGCTCTGATTGCCCAAGATGAAACCGGCAATGACAATATCGTCGCCGGTGCTGACAAAGGCCCGGGTGCTGATATTAGCCAGCTTCGCCGGCACTGCCTGACCAAGACCGTAGACTTCGATCAGAGCCACACCCATCGTGTTGTTGTTGCCCCTGACAACTGCCGTATATGCCCCGGGGCTCAGGTTCGCATCAATGGCTGATTCGAGGTTATTGCTGGGTGCGAGGCCAGTGGCGATGATCAATGCCTCCTGCACGGGATCATCTCTCCAGTTGTTGTTCGTGTTGGTGACGAACGTGCCCGGACCATGGAGCTCCAGGACCGGATCAGAGAGCGCATTAGGGACACCGAACTGTGTTAGCGAAGGCCCGATCGCCCGGAGGAGGACATGCTTCGAGCCAGTTCCCGAGATAATGAAACCGCCGATGCCGACATTATCGCCGGTCTGAACCCGCATCCGCGTCGAGAGGTTAACCGTCTGCGCCGCCGGCGTCGGACTCGGAGTGGAGGATGGACTGGCGGTTGGGGTGGGGGTAGTGGGCGGAGATGTCGGCGTAGCTGTGGCTGGAGGGGTGGGTGTAGGAGTAGGGGTCAACGTTGACGTTGGAGTTGGCGTAGGCGTGAACGGTGGAGGAGGAGTCGGGGAAGGGACGACTGGGCAGGTCAATCTTTGACTATCGTTTGTGCCGTTGGGAGGAGATAGAGTGGAACGTCCACCGACGACGTAGAAGCTTCCGTTTAACACCGCACCGTTCATCTCCGAGCGTGCGTTCAACATGTTCGGCACGTTCGACCACGTGTTGGAGGCAGGATTCCAAAAGATAGCCGTGTCCGAAATGTTGTTGCTGACAACTCCGCCGGCCAGGATTCCGCCGCCACCATAAAAGCCGGCGGCTGCGCCCTGGCGAGGCGCAGGCAAATCCGCGATTGCTGCGTCGTCCCACGAGTTTGTCACCGCGTCGTATCGGTATGTCTTGTTGGTGGATCCGACGGGGTTGGTGCTGAATCCACCCGCGCCGTAAATGAAATTTCCTTGCGCGAAGGCTCCGAGAAAACTTACATCCATGGGATAGCTTGCACCAAGGGTCCAGGTATTAGTCGCGATGTTGTAAATTTCGAGCGCGGCGGTCGGGAAAATTTTTACTTCAGCGCCGCCAAATTTATAGATTTTTCCACCCAGATAGACTGCCGCCTGAAATGCGGTCGACGTCGCGAACGGCGCCAGCGTCGCATAGGTATTCGCGGTTGGGTCGTACCTATATAGAGTGTTGACGTTGAATGACGAGTTGTCGCCGCCCAGAATATAGATGTTGGTGCCATCGTTGACGGCCGACGAACCAAGCAACGCCACTGGAAGGGGCGCAATCGCCGTCCAGGTCGTTCCATTAAATTTGTAGGCATTGGCGACGGGGACATTGTCGCTGGAACCGCCGAAGGTATAAAGATTGCCACCGAGACTGGTTACCGCTTCGCCTCTGACCGAAATAGGAAAGACGGGAGCCGCGCTCCATCCGCAGACACCCGGCGTGGGAGTCGGCGGCGGAGTTGGTGTCGCCGGGGTCAGCGTTGGGGTTGGTGTGGGCGTCGGCGTTGGTGTTGTCGGAGGTGTGGGCGGGGGACTCGGGCAACCCGGAGGGTAATCGACTACAATCGAGTCGATGCGCCAGCCCGTGCCGGCGCCGCTACAATCAGTGGCCGAACGAAAGCGAAAACGCACGTTCTGGAATAACGCATTCGGAGGCAGCTGGACGGTCACATTAACGTAGCCGCCGGAGGTGCCTGTCCACGCGGTTCGGCCCGCAATCGGACTCAGGGTTCCCGCGGAGATTGTTCCATTGTAACCAGCGTTGTGGAATTGGCCGCCGGCCGCAATGATGTCTGAAAAGGGCCCGCTGTTAATGGAAATTTCGAGCACGGCCCCGTCAAAACCGGACGGCAGATCGTAGCTATGCCGGAAACGAATCTCAGTGCTTAGCGTTCCGCTAACGAAAGAGGGTGTATCGAGGGTGGAATCGGTCACGCAGTCGGGGGCGTCGTGGAAGACACAATTAGGCGCCGTATCTGGAGCGCTGGTGCTTGTCGCCCAGTTGGTCCCAAGCGCGCAGGTTCCGGTGGGCACGCAGTTGGCTGGTCCGGGGGTGAAGGAACTGACCCAGCCCGCCGGCAGGGCCGGCGGCGTCGCCCCGTCAAAGTTCTGGCTGAAAACCACGATCGGGGTGCAGGTTTGGGTAGGCGTCGCTGAAGGCGATGGTGAGGCTGTAGCTGAAGCTGTCGGGGTCGGAGACGGTGGAGGCGTGCTACTTGGTGTTGGAGTTGGTGTTGCTGGAGTCGTTGTTGGCGTTGGCGTGGACGTCGGGGTTGGGGATGAAGTAGCAGGGCAGGCGTCCGGCCCCAGAATTCCTACGGTGATCGGCGTTCCCGTTTTGAAGAAGCCGATGGACGCATTTGTCGCCTTGGGCGGCCGGTCGGAATCGAAACGGAAGTTATACAAAGTCCCCCAGCGCAGCGCGTTTGCATTCTGGTTCTGCTGAAAGGTCTGCGTGCTCCAACTCACCGCGTCGGTGGTTTGACTCTGGGTCCAGGCGGCGTTGCTATATCCAGCGCTGCCCTGCGTTCCATCATTGGCGATTCCGGGGTGGTTCGGTGGTGCATGAAATCCCACATTGGTTAGCGTAATCGCACATCCCAGCGGGACACTGAAGGACTGGATTCCGCGATCCAGATTCTGATTGTAGATGGCGTACTCATAGTGCCAAACGCCGGCAGATGGGTTCGTCACTTTGTAGGCCATGAAGGCGCGGCCATCGACTCCGGGCTCGGGCTCGATCGAATTGATGGTCGCTCCCGGCCAGGCATTGATTGCCGGAGTCATTCTCACCGTGGATGAGCCATTGGTTGAAAAGCTGAAGGGGGGCGAGGTGCCGGTGACAGTGAAACGACGGTAGGAAGCGTTGTTGTACATGTTGCATTGGCCGGCGTGGGACTGGCACCAATTGTACTCCTGCGGTGTAACGTATTGCGCTTCGGCGTAATAGGTCGCGCCGGGATTCAAGATGGTGTTTAGGTCGTTCACCGGGACCAGAATCCGATGCGTTGTCCCTACGTGACTATGCCCTGAGTGGTTCAACGCCGTAGATGGGAATACGCCGGTAAAGGGATTCACCCAGGCGCGAGAGCCGATACGATCTTGATCAGCGTTCAAACCCGCGTCATAAGGATCGGAGCATCCGACGCCAAGGGTAGTGCCATTAGGATTAGGAGTGCAGCCAAAGCCGCAGTCATTTTCCTGGAGAGCAAAGACCGCATGCTTCAGCCAGGATTGGCCCACTTGTTCAAGGCGCTCGTTGTTGCTCGAGCCACCGCTCAATCGATAAAGATTTTGCGGAATGACGCTGTGATTCGTGTTCGGGAGTTCCAACCAATCGACCTCGACGTTTCCGTTGTTGCACGAGGTCGTGGCCAGTCCCAAACCGACCTGGCCTCCCACAGCAATTCCAAACTGAGTCAGAGCAGGCAGGTCCCCGACGATGATATCGGGTCCCGGGACAAGATTCGGAACGTCGTTGCCGCGCGCCGGTAAGACCGACGACTTCGCCAGCCCTGCGACGACAGTGGTGATTTCGATCGGATATACGGTGGTGGCGATTGAAATCTCCCCCACGACCAACCCAGCGTCGGCCGGTCGCCCCAACTTGTTTGCCAGTTCTCCTGAAATCAGAAGTCTTCCGCCGTTGATGCTGAGCAAATGCGCGGCAGCATCGTACTCATAGAGACTTCCTTCGATATTGAAAAAGACAAAGCCAGTTTTCTCATCGCGCACGACGAGGTCCAAATGGTTCGCCCGAAGGACGTTTTTCGATGACCAGTTGGTTTGAGGACGCAGGCAAGGGTTCCGGAAGAACTTTGGAATTACCCCAGATGAGCCCAATTGAGCCCGGCTCCGGACCGCGGAGGACGTTGTTAAAGATGAGGACCGTGAAAAAGGAATTGGGACTTACTTCAAAACGCAGGCTGTCCCGGTTCCATTCTGGCGCCTCGGAGCGGCTACCTTTGAGGCGGTCCAGGTCGAGATCCAGGACGACCGCTCCAGTCCCGACGATCACTCTTTCAAGTGTTCCAGTCGGCCCTGCCGGGGTTTTTCTTGGTAAGGGCGAGGCGGAATCCCCCGAGCTATTGCTCAAGAGCAAGAGCAACGGGAGAATCAGGTAACCTAAAATCTTCTTCAAAGTGGTGTAATCCCGCCGCTAAGAATTCCCTGCGGCAGATGGGATTCTAGAACATCTGCGGAGAAAAGTGGATTCTTTTCTCCATTCTTCTTCGTCGGGCGAGGTCACCGGCCTCGCCCGACAGAAGAGGATAGGAAAGAAGCTGGCGCCCTACGGCGCCCCGCGGTCGTAGACCTCGATAATACCGACGCCGGTCGTGTTGTTTACGCCCGCAAGCAACGCGGTGTACTGGCCCGGCCCGAGCGTCAACGCCAGGCCGGACTCCGACGTGTTTGTTGGGGCAAGACCCGCCGCGGTCAGTTCCGCCGCTTGGGCCGGGTCATCCTGCCAGTTGTCATTCGCGAACAGAAGCGCTCCGCTGCTGTTGCGCAGTTCCAGCGTTGGATTGGCCAGAGCATTAGGCACTCCGAAGGCAGTCAGGCTCCCGCCGATGCCACGGATCACAATTCTGGTCTTGACCACTGTTGTTGCCCAGGATGAAGCCCGCGATCACGATTTCGTTCCCCGTTCCGACAAGGGCTCGCGTGCTGATATTGGCCAGCTTCGACAGCACCGCCTGACTGAGATCGTAGATTTCAATCAAGCCGATGCCAGAAGTGCCACCATTGCCTCTCACCACCCCGGTATAGGCTCCCGGGGCTCAAGGTCGCATCAATCGCTGACTCAGAGGTTATTGGTCGGAGCGAGACCAGTGGCCAGGATCGCCGCCGCCTGCACCGGATCATCCTGCCAGTTGTTGTTCGTGACGGTGGCAAATCCAGCCGGGCCGTGCAGCTCGAGCACCGGATCAGCTAACACCCCGGAAAGACCGCTGATGGAAGGTCCAATAGCCCGAAGCAGCACATGTTTGGGGGCGGTTCCTTGATGATGAAGCCACCGATGCCGACGTTATTGCCGGTCTGAACTCGCATTCGCGTCGAGAGGTTAACAGCCTGCGCCCCTGGAGTCGATGTCGGCGTCGGGGTCGCTGTTGGAGGCTGGGTCGGGGTCGCCGTTGGAGTTGGTGTTGGGGTCGCCGTTGGAGGCGGTGTTGCTGATGAGTTGACCGCAGTCAGTTCCGTGTCCGTGTTGTTGCCGGGGGTGGGATCTTCAAAGTTGGGGACAGAAGCGGTGTTCGAGAGTGTGCCAGCTGTAGTCGGCGTGACTACCAGGCTAACAGTGGCGTTGGCGCCGGCCGCGATAGTACCCAGGTTACAGATGACGGTGCTCGTCCCGGTGCAACTACCCTGGCTCGGGGTGGCAGAAACAAAGTTCACGCCCGCCGGCAAAATATCCGTCATCGTGGCACTCATCGAGAGGCTGGGATCAACATTAGATACAGTGATGGTGTAGGTCAGGTTGTTGCCCACCTGGACCGGGTCGGGGGAGTCGGTCATGGTCAGGACCAGATCTGGGAAAGTGATCGGTGATGGAAAGGCGGAGGCCGTTGCTGTTGGAGTCGGCGTTGGTGTGAGTGGCGTCGATGTCGGGGTAGGAGTTGGAATAGGTGGGACGGTTGAGGTTGGAGTAGGTGAGGGCGTTGGGGTTGGAGCACCGGCCAAGGAAACCCGGAACTGGATGTCGTCAGCCGGAGCCACCGGCGCTGGCGTATTGAACTTATAGCCCACGATGTAGTATTGCGTCCCAGCGGTCAGCGTTGTGTTGCTGATGATGGCCTGTAAGGCCTGCGTCGTGCACGAATCGTCGTCGCAGCCCGCTACCCCTGCGAGTTGGGTGAAGGGGCCGGCGCATCGCAGCCGCAGAGGTATAGATCGCCAGAACGATATCGGGCAACGTCGAGGCGGGTGCCTCGGTTTGGCACGAAGAGATCGTGTAGGAACCCGTCACCGCAGGCGTAAAGGTGTACCAAATGCTGCGCGAAACGCTGCTTTGGCAGGAAGGAATCGGCGGATCGCCGATTATCGTCGCATTGGTCACGTCAACGGGGGCGGTCAAGAATGGGAAGGGTCCAGCTGGCGGGATCACGATGGCGCCGGCGCACTGATCGTATTGGCGCGGGACGCTGCCAGGTGACGGCGTCACGGTCGGTGTCGGCGACACGCTCGCAGCCTGGTGTTGGGGTAGTCGTCGGTGTCGGTGTTATTCCTGGAGTCGGGGTGGGGGTGGGTGTGGGGGTTGCCGGGGTCACCGTTGGCGTGGGGGCCGGAGTCCCAGAGGGCTGGCCTTTGATTGCCACGGTGATGCGCTCATTGGGCGAGACGGCGCCCGCCTCAGTTAACAAAACCTGACCGAAGGCTACCGCCGCCGGTCAGATTTACCGTCGGCGTCGCCGTGATTGTGAGCACCTGTGTCTCCGCCAGGTTACCGGTGAAGTTGAAAGTCGAAGGCACGACGTTGACCGTAAAGCCGGGAGTGATGGCGGAACCGGTCGCGGTCCAGCTCGTCGGCACGGTCTTGGTATTGCGCACCGTGCGCGTCCAGACGCAGTTCGGCGTGCAAGTCATGTTGCGGACCGACGGAATATTCACCGTCTTGGGATCACCGCCGGTGGAGGGATTGGCGGCCAGGAAGTTCGCAAAGGTTTCATTCATCACTAACCCGGCTTTGGCTGCCTTGAGTCAGGTCGACCCGGCCGGTGCCGACATCATCCGGATCCCATGGCGTTGTTCCGTTCTCCTTGTTGCCACCGTTGAAAGAGGTCATCATCAGGGCCGATTTTACCTCCGAGGGAAGCCAGGTCGGGTGAATTGCTCGCAACAGCGCTGCACTGCCCGCCAGGTGCGGGGCTGGACATCGACGTGCCGCTGAGGTTGCCGTAGTTCGCGATAACGGCAGCATAGATAGTTACTCCCGGTCCAGTGACGTCCGGCTTTGGTTAGATTCTGTAAGGTTCCCGAGATTGGGCCGCGGAGGCTGAAGTTTGCCAGGATATCACCGGCGCCTGCGCTGTCTTTCGTGGACGCGGCCACCGTCATGACCCAGGGACCACGGTGGTTCACCTGGCCGACGGGATTGGGAACGCTGGCGCTGGTGTTGCCGGCGGAGGCGGAGACCACGATGCCGGCGTTGACCAAATCAAGGAACCTCCGGTCGTTATCAGTCCATGGAGCGGTTCCGCCCGAAATGGAGAAATTCATCACGTCCACATCGCCATGCAGCAGCACGCTATTTATGCCGGCCGTGATGTTGGCCCCGGGACAACTATTAGTCGGGGCAAACTTTGTACATACGGATATTGGCGCATGGTGCGACGCCTTGGATTTGCTGGGCGGGTGGCGGAACCGCACTCGTCGGCACAACATTGCCGCCTGCGGTGCTGGCGGTATGGGATCCGTGGCCATTGGTGTCGTTTGGACTGGGACCATTGCAAAGACCGCCCGGGCCTGTCGGCGGTGGCACAGTCCAACTGGCTGATCAACTTGTTCGGTGCGCCCGCGACACCGTGGCCGCACGACGCGTCGTTAACAAACGAGGGATGTGTCGGGATAAGACCGGTGTCGAGGCCTGCGATAACGATTCCCTGGCCCCTGGTGCCCACGCCGCCCGGCACCGCCGTGCCATCCCAGATCTTGTCGGCACCGATGAAAAACGGGCTGCGAAAAGTGTCCAGCTCGTAGACCCGCTCGCGCTCGACCGACGCCACACCGGGCATCATCCGGACGATCTGCGCTTCCTCGGGAGTCAGGCGAGTGGCGATACCACTGTGCGTCATCAGGAAGTGATGGGTCACCTCCGGCTGACGGCCGATCGCGTTGGCGATGGCCTGGACATGAACGACCTGCTCCACTTTTATTTGCTCGAGAGCAGCCCGCGCTTGCGGCGTGTCTGCCTTGAAGTGCTCTCCGGAATTGTGTCCCGCTCCGCTGGAGCACTCCTGGCTCGGCGAACTCGATGAGCTGAACGAACCGGCCGTTGGTGTCCGCGGGAGAGAGTTCTTCAGTCTCCTCGACCAAAGGTTCGACGGCATCCGGCACCGAAGTCTTTGCTTGCGGCGAACGTGTTCGAGAACGCTCCAGAGCCGAGCAACGTCAGAAAGACGCCGACCGAGCATAAAACAAAGCTGAGGATGATGACGAGGGTTAAAGAAGGCGGATTGTGAGGCGGTTTTTTTTTTCATGGCTGGCTTTCTTTCTGTGGATTTCGAGGATCACCGCGTTCCCAACGAGGCGCCGGAAATAACATTGCATTCAGCGATGTCGGGGCGTAAGCCCGCGCGCTTCGAAGCTGCGTCAAGCGCCACCCTCATGAAATCTGGAAGGGCCGTCAAGATTTCATTACAGAATTGTAATGTGGCAAGTGAAACGAAAAGGATCTGAGATCGGGATCTAAAATCTATTCGGCGCGTCGGAGCAGCAGCTTGCGGGCAGGGCGCGGATAAGAGCCGGGCGGCGCGACCGGTCGCGTCGGTCACGCTGCCCACAGAATGGAGTCCGTCCCACTACAGTCCCCCGCGGTCGTAGATTTCCACTACGCCGACGCCCGTGCCATTGCTCTGGCCGGCAAGCAGCGCGGTGTAAAGGCCCGGCGGCAGTGTCGCCGCTATGCCAGACTCGAGTGCGTTTGTCGGAGCGAGACCCGCGGCGGTTAGTTCCGCGGCTTGCGCCGGGTTATCCTGCCAGTCGTTATTTGCGAGCAGAAGCGCGCCGTTATTGTCGCGCAGCTCGAGCGTGGGATTGGCGAGGGCGTTGGTTATACCAAAGGCTGTCAGGCTCGGACCGATTCCGCGCGCGACAATCCTGTCATCGCCGCTGCTGTTGCCCAGGATGAAGCCGGCGATCACGATATCGCTACCCGTGCTGACAAATGCGCGCGTGCTGATATTGGCCAGCTTCGCCAGGACGGCCTGGCTCAAGTCGTAGACTTCAATCAAGCCGACACCTGACGTGTTATTCTTGCCCCTCACGACTGCGGTATAGGCGCCCGGATTCAAGGTTGCATCAATGGCTGACTCCAGGTTATTAGTCGGCGCGAGGCCGGTGGCGAGGATCGCGGCCTCTTGCACGGGATCGTCCCTCCAGTTGTCATTGTTGACCGTGGCAAAGGAGCCCGGGCCATGCAGCTCGAGGACCGGATCAGCCAACACACCGGAAAGGCCGGTTATCGAAGGTCCAATAGCTCGGAGAAGGACATGCTTGGGAGCAGTCCCGGAGATAATGAACCCGCCAATGCCAACATTCTCACCGGTCTGGACGCGCATCCGCGTCGAGAGATTGACGGCCTGCGCGGCCGGCGTCGGGGTCGGGGCGGGAGTGGGACTCGTGGTAGGAGTCGGTGTTGGTGAACTAGGAGTAGGTGAGGCAGGTGTCGGAGAAGTCGGCGTAGGTGTGGGCGATGCCGGAGTAGGTGTAGGTGTTGCGGGAGTAGGTGTCGGCGTTGGAGGTGGAGTGACTGTTGGTGTCGCTGTTGGCGTGATGGTTGGTGACGGAGTGGGTGAGCCCGGACTTGAAGGTGTAGGTGTAGCTGATGGGGTTGGTGTTGGAGCACCCGCCAGGGTGATCCGGAACTGGATGTCGTCAGCCGGAGCCACCGGTGCTGGCGTATTGAACTTATAGCCCACGATGTAGTATTGCGTCCCAGCGGTCAGCGTTGTGTTGCTGATGATCGCCTGCAAAGCCAGGGTCGTACACGAATCATCGTCGCAGCCAGCTACCCCGGGGAGTTGAGTGAAGGGACCGGCGCACCCGGCCGCGGAGGTGTAGATCGCCAGAACGATGTCCGGCAACGTCGAGGCGGGCGCCTCAGTTTGGCATGAAGAGATCGTGTAAGAACCGGTTGTCGCAGGCGTAAACGTGTACCAGATGCTGCGCGAAACGCTGGTCTGGCAGGAAGGAATCGGCGGATCCCCGGTCGTCGTCGCAAGGGTGACATCGACGGGGGAGGTTAAATGCGGGAAGGGTCCCGCTGGCGGGATCACGATTGCACCGGCGCAGAGATCATTGGCTGGCGTAACGCCTGGCGTAGGAGTGGGAGTAGGCGAAGGTGTTGGAGTTGGACTGGGCGTAGGGGTTGGGCTTGGGGTGGGCGTAGGAGGTGGAGAGGGTGTTATTCCCGGGCTCAGAGTTGGCGTTGGTGTCGGCGTTATTGCCACCCCCGAGATTGGCTCCCTATCGAAGAAGGCATTCTGCTGGGAATTGCTGTTGATGGCGACGCGCCCGTCGGTCCATGATCGGAAGTGCTGGGTTCCCACCGGGCTTCCGTAATCGTAGTCGCCCGCATAAGTTGCCTGAATACCCGGGTCGGGTTGCAGCGGCAGCGGGGTAACTACATCCGAGAACGCTTCGTCAGGCAACCAAGTCAAGCCGTTGTCGTTGGATTTGCGCGCCCACATCCTATAGCACGGGGTGCCGGGACTGGACGGCTGGCAACTGGCCGCTACTCTCTCGCGCTCGTCGTACCAGACGGAGAGAAGGCTGCCACCCTCGGTGACTGAGAGGTTGGGCTGCCACTGAGCCTTGGTGGGGTCGATATCGCTGTTGAGCATGAAGGGGGCGCTGAAGGTCACGCCGTTGTCGGCGGAGCGGATGTAGAAGACGTTGCCGGGATCGCTGTTGCCGGTGTTGCGCGAGGAATAGACGTAGTGAACCACACCATTGAGGGCGGCAGGCTGACCCCAACCCTGGTGTCGCCAGTAAGCGGGGCTGCTGTACATGGTGGCGAAAGAGCCCGAAGCACCACGGCCCGGTCCTGCAAAGGTGGGGCCGATATAGGTGTTGGTCCAGGTGTTGCCGCCGTCGAGCGACCTGTAGAAACGGTTGGCCCGGTTGCCGAGGCCCCCACCCATTTCGTCCATCGCGGCAATGTAGATGGCGCCACTGCCCCCCATGTCGCCGGTGATCTGGACGTTGCGGAAGAAACTGGTGGTCACCTGTCGCTCGTTCGTCCAAGTCGCTCCGTTATCGGTAGAATAGCGAACGAAGATGGCCGCCCCAAGACTGAAGTTATTGTAGGAAATGTACATCCGCCCAAAGAACGGGGAAGCGGGGTTATTGTCGACCCAGCCAGACTCCCGGTCGTCTTGACTTCCGGTGTGAACGCAGAAATGGGTCCAGCTAGCGGGAGAGGGGTCCAAGGGAGTGCTGGACTTATACCCGCCCAGGCCCTGAGAGCCGCAACCGGCGTCGAGCCAGACGGTGTACCAGGTGGCGGTTGGGCGGTTGTAGAGAACCACCGGATCGCCCAGCGTATTGACGAAAGGGCTATGACCGCTGGCGGCGGTGAGGCGAGTGAAGGTGTTGCCCCCGTCGATCGAAACCGACGCGCCGGAGATGTTGGGAGGGGTGAGACCGCGGCCTCGGGAATCATTGTAGGCGACGATTATTTGCAGGGGGTTATCTGGGTTGGCCGCAGTGAATGTTTCCGACTGGGTAATCCTGGGAGAAGTCTCGGCGGTGGTAATCAGGTCGGCGTCCGTGGTGCCCAAGGCCTCGATTTCCTGCAAGCTTGGGACCAACGAGGCCAAGGGGCCGACAGGACCTTCTTCTTCACCTCCCTCTGACTCGCCGCAGTAAATCATGATGGCTCCGGCGCGTAAGTTTTCTTGCACGTCGATGCCCAACTCCTGAATGCGGGAGCAGTCAAATAGGTGAGGGACGAGGGAGTCGGCGGAGCTGGCCGAACTGTTAGACGTTTGCTGCGCTTGGGTGGAGAACGCTCCCAAGGCCAGCAGCGCCAGAAAAACCCCAGCGGAAAAGAGGGTGAGTGAAATTGAGACGCGCAGCTTGAAGAAACCGGACCGGGAAGGGTGCTCTTTTTTCATAAGGATTCTTTGTCTGCCTGTGTTTCGGATCGGAAACAAATTCGCCATTTCGTCGAGAGCGCGGTCCGCATTTCGGCGAGGACGCGGCTGCTACTCACATCGTGTTATAAGAGATGCGCTTCGAGACACAAGCGGGTTTCCGCTACATGACCAAAATGTAATGGAAATGAAATCAGCGCGGCGATGCCTTTGCGCCGCGATGAGCCGCAGGTGAGATCTGAAAGGCTGTTTTGGCGCGACACCAAAACCAACACGCGAGACGCTTGCGCTGCTCAGGGTTTCCAGTTTTCCGTCGCTAGGGTGCGCCGCGATCGTAAACTTCGACTACGCCGACGCCAGTGCCATTGTTCAGGCCCGCGAGCAGCGCGGTATAAAGGCCCGGCGGCAAGGTCGCGGCTATGCCTGACTCCAATGGGTTTGTCGGCGCGAGACCCGCGGCGGTGAGTTCGGAGGCTTGGACTGGATCATCCTGCCAGTCATTGTTTGCGATGAGGAGCGCTCCGTTGTTATCACGCAGCTCGAGTGTTGGATTGACCAGGGCGTTCGTGACACCAAAGGCGGTCAGGCTTGGTCCGATCCCGCGCGCCACAATTCGGTCGTTGCCGCTGTTGTTGCCCAGGATGAAGCCCGCGATCACGATGTCGCTTCCCGTGCTGACAAAAGCTCGGGTGCTTATATTGCCCAACTTGGCCAGAACCGCCTGGCTCAAGTCGTAGACTTCAATTAAGCCGATCCCGGAGGTGCCACCATTGCCTCTCACAACGCCGGTGTAGGCGCCCGGATTTAACGTCGCATCAATCGCGGATTCGAGGTTATTGGCCGGGGCCAGACCACTGGCCATGATTAGCGCTGCTTGCGTTGGATCATCCTGCCAGTTGTTGTTCGTAACTGTGGTAAATCCACCCGGGCCGTGCAGCTCAAGCACTGGATCAGCCAGCACACCGGAAAGACCCGTTATGGAAGGTCCAATAGCGCGGAGCAACACATGTTTGGGAGCGGTTCCTGTGATGATAAAGCCTCCGATGCCAACGTTCTCACCGGTTTGCACTCGCATCCGAGTTGAAAGGTTGATGGCCTGCGCCGCCGGAGTAGGAGCAGGAGTTAATGTGGGAGTAGAGGTTGGCGCGGGGGTTATCCCTGGTGTTGGTGTTATGCCTGGTGTGGGTGTTACGCTCGGCGTTGGAGTCGGTGTTTGAGGAGTGGGAGAGGGAGAAGGAGTAGGCGTTGGGGTCGGAGTTGGGCTTGGGCTCGGGGTGGGAGTTGGTGCTACACCCGGCGCGACCCGGATGTAATAAACATCTTCCTCGAGATTGAAAGTGGCGGTATAGGCGACACTGGCTCCAGTATTATCCGAAACCATAGTCAAATAGTCGCCCATCTTGTTCTGCTGTGGGTATCCTAGGAAGGGATTGAACGAATTACTCACCGCGACGTTGGGTGACCAGTTAACCCCCCCGTCCAAACTAAAAGAATAAAAGAGCTGCGAATCGGTATTGTTCGCGGCATTTCGGGAATCCAACCACACGGAATCGATGCGACCATTCGGCGCGACCGAGAGCGTGCCCATCCAATGCCACTTGCTGTGATTGATCGGATCGTCATTGATCCGCTGTGGGGCGTTGAAGCTTACTCCGCCATTGGTGCTGCGCGCGAACATGACGTCGGCGCCATTTGTTGCGCCGGTTGGCCGCAGGCTCGCCAGCACATAGATATTGTTGTTGGTGGCGGTACCCGAGCGATCCACCGCCAGGAAAAGCTGTCCAACCAGTCCCTCCGGATTTATGGATTGGCTTAAACCAAAAGTGCCGCCAAGATTGATCAGGGTGCTTTGGTCGAAGGTCGGCGTGACCGCCCCGTTTTTTGCGTTACTCGAGCGGATGCACCATACCTGATCCACCGCTACGTTGACCCCGCCGATAAAGAGATTTCCCGTCGAATCCACATCGAGTGTTCCCCATTGGGGCGCGTTGGGGATGAGGATCGGGTCCATCCAAGTGACCCCGCCATCGGTGGAACGGCTGAATTGCCGGCCGCCGAAATTATTGCCGGCAGTGCTCCAGGACTGGTATTGGAATCCGTGACCCGTGCTGCTGGTGTTATCTATTGTTTGCCACTGCTTATCGCCCCCCGTGGCATTTCCAGGTGCGTTCAGGTTCGTCCAAGTCTGTCCGCCGTTAAGCGAGCGCCAAATGTCGTCAAAGAAGGTCTGGAGAAGGCTATTGTAGAAAAAACGGCCAGTATCGTCGGCCAATAGCACAGGGTCGCTCCGGAAAACATTGTTCTGGAGAACACCCGGGAAAGTCCAGGTCGTGCCGCCATCGTTGGTCCATCCCCATCCAGCCTGCCGGAAGTTAGAAGTAACACTGTTAAACTGTCTCCAGCCGATGGTCATCCTGTTTGGGTCGGTTGGGTCGACAGCGATCGATGGCTCGTTCGCGGCATCGCCAGTGATATTCATACCGGCGTTATTGACGTTCACCTGGTGACTGGTGAACTGGTCGTGGACCGAAATCATTCCCGGCGAAACTCCAATTCCCCACAGCGGCGAGGGGGCCGGCGGCATGTCGTATTCTTCCATTGGCTCAGTCAGGAACGACTTGGTTTGCTCGGTCTCTTCCAACGCGGTCGCGAGAGTTGGCAGCAGGACCAAAGATGCGGCGGCCGCCAGGGCCGGTCCGATGACGAAGAAGCGAACTTGTTTCATACGGTGAATGACTGTTCCTGCGTGCAACCGGCCGGGACGCGCGGAGCCTTTTCAAACATTAGCCAGCGATCTCCCCGGCTTTTTCGCCCAATCGACGATGTGTCGGATCGCGTCGCCTGCGGCCCTTTCTTAATCTCGACGCGGAACTTTGTCGAACCTTATCTAGATTACGATTTGGCAATGTAGCGGATAGCTTGCGCACGAGTCGCGCGCCTGGAAAAACGTCGGTCGAAGCCCCGCACCATCGAGTAGGCTAAGCCTGGGTTCGACTGGGAGACAGACCAACTCAACCTTGATCTCTTCCGTGAACGACCCTTGCTCCAGTCTGGTTAGGTGACTCTCGCTCCCGACGGACCCCTCAAGCTTTTCGTATTCCGAACCGGGAGAGCTGGGCGTCTCTCGGTTTGGAGAATTCACCTCGGACGCGGATGCGGCGTTGCAATTCGCCACTCGACGGCCGCGGACCGTCTTAGTGCACGTTATAGATTTCGATGAGGCCGATGCCCGTGCCGCCGTTCCCACCGGCCAAGACGGCGGTGAAAGCACCCGGCGGGAGCGACGTAAAGATGCCCGACTCCATGGAATCCTGCGGGGCAAGGCCTCCGGCGATTAGTTGTCCGGCGGAGGTGGGATCATCCTGCCAATTGTCGTTCGAAATCAAGAGCGCGCCGTTGCCGTCGTGGAGTTGGAGAGTCGGATCGGCCAGGACCGGGTTGAGGCCAAATTGGGCCAGCGACGGCCCGATTCCTCGCACGACCACCCGCGTGTCGCCACTGTCGCCGCCGAGGATAAATCCTCCGATCATGACGTTGTCGCCGCTCTGGACAAAACCGCGCGTGCTGATGTTGGCCAGCTGCGCGCCCGCCGCGGGGTTAGTGTCATAGACTTCCACCAGACCTACGCCGGTGCCGCCGTTCTTTCCGGCCAGCACGGCGGTGTAGGAATTGCCGGGTTGGAGGGTGGCGACGAGGCCAGACTCTTTGGGATCCTGAAGCGCGAGACCGAGGGTGGTAAGCTGTGAGGCTGATGCGAGATCGCTCTGCCAGTCGTCATTTTGCGCGAGTAACGCGCCATTGGCCGCGCGCAGCTCCAAGGTCGGATCGGTCAGCGAGTCGGCCACCCCGAAGGCGGTAAGCGATGGTCCAATGCCTCGCACGACCACACTCTTGGGCGCGTTCCCGGTAATAATGAATCCGCCAATCAAAACGTTGTTACCGGTTTCAACGCGCATTCGAGTAGAGATGTTCAGGGCCTCAGGCAGCACAGGAGTAGGTGTGGCGGTGGCTGCGGGTGTGGGAGTCGGACTGGCGGTAGGCGCCGGAGTTGGCGTGAGACCAGGCGTGGGCGTAGGAAGGGGAGTTGAACCGGGAGTAGGGCTCGATGGAACGGTCGGCGTGACGATAGGTGTGGTTGTCGGACTGGATGTCGGCGTCCCCGTCGGTGTTGGAGTCGTGGTCGGTGGGATAGTTGGCGTGCCGGTGGGCGTTGGAGTCGCGGTTGGTGGGATTGTTGGTGTGCCGGTGGGTGTCGGAGTCGCGGTCGGTGGAATTGTTGGTGTAGCGGTAGTGGTAGGTGTTGGAGTAGGTGTAGTTACTGGCGTCCCGCTCGGTGTCGGCGTTGCGGTCGGGGGGGAGAGCCTGGTATCCGCTGCCAGTCTGGCTTTGTATCAACGGCCGAATGGACCGTCAGCCGGATCTGATTCGAGCCGTTTGCATTCATCACGTAGATCTCGGCGTTGCCGATCCGCATGCTTCCAAATGCGATCTTGGTGCCATCGGGGGACCAGGCGGGACCAAAATCGTCTGATGAATCGTTCGTTAGGCGAACCTGATTGGAGCCGTTTACATCCATCGCGAAGATGTCCTGGTTGCCGTTCCGGATCGATTCGAACGCGATCTTTGCCCCATCGGGCGACCAGGTGGGGTCCCCGTCCTCCGCCGGATTGTTCGTGACGTTGGTCTGATTCGAGCCGTTCGCATTCATGACATAGATTTCACCGTTGCCATCGCGGTCGCTTGCAAAAGCGATCTTGGTCCCATCCGGCGACCAGACAGGTGAATAATCGGAAGCCGGATGGTTGGTGAGGCGAACTGGGTTCGAGCCATCTGCATTCATCACGTAAATTTCATTGTTGCCGTCCCGCGTACTCCCAAAAGCGATCTTGGTCCCATCCGGCGACCAGGCGGGTTCATAGTCGCCCGAGGAATCGTTTGTCAGGTTGATCGGGTTGGCGCCGTTTGCGTCCATCACGTAGATTTCATCGTTGTCGAAGCCGGCCCGGGAGCTGACAAACGCGATCTTCGTTCCGTTAGGCGACCAGGCGGGGTTGATATCGACGGCCGTATGGTTGGTCAGGCGGGTGGTGTTCGAGCCGTCCGCATCCATCACGTAGATGTCCTGGTTGCTGTTCCGTGAACTCTCAAAGGCGATCTTGCCGTTCCCAGCGGGAGGCGCGGCGTGGCTGACGTTGAGAAGCGATAGGATCGCAAGCGTCCATACGCATCGTTTCTTACTCGTTGTTCGATGATTCATGAGGGTGGGCTGCGAATTGTCTTGAAAGCAGATGCGGGGCCATCCCTCCATGGGTAATCGTGCGGTGATTACGCTGTCGGTGGCCGTTGGCAGCCGTTCAGAGATCGCGCGCCCGCTTCAGAAAGACTGCGGAGGCGCCCGCGGTGTCCCTGATCGCGCGAGCGTCTGTTACCTGCCCAAGGTCCGGATTACGCACTCGACGGTCCCAGATCCGTTTGAGCGGGGAAAATCCGAATATCGAAATTCGAAAAACTCGAATCGCCAAAAGGGGAGGAATGATCGAAACGGGAGTGTTGTTTCGAATTTGCTTCTTCGGACCTGATAATGTTTCGAGATTCGAATTTCGGATTTTGAAATTCCGACCCTGAATCGTTCGGGGGTCGGCGATCCGGCGATCGCCCAATGACGTATTCCTATTGTTAGGATGACCGAGAACCTCTGTCGATCCTTATTTCGGATTGCACTGGCTTCGCTTCACTTGCACAAACGCTCCGGGATTGTTTAGTGCTTTCTCCACTCGATTCCGCCAATCGGCGCCTCGTCTCTACCATTATGAAAAACTTCACTCGTCCCGCTTCTGCGATTCTCTCCCGCGCCTGTGTCACGTTGCTCTTCGCGACCGGATGCCTCATCGTTCCGCTGGGCCAGGCCGCAGCGCCAACCTCGCCGTCTCCAAATCCTTCCAACAAAGTGACCACTGCCGCGACCAGCAATCCGCTCCTCACGGAAAGCACTCTGCCTTATCAGATGCCGCCATTCGACAAGATCAAGGACGAGCATTTCCAGCCGGCGCTCGAGCAGGGGATCGCGGAGGAACAGAAGGAAGCCGAAGCGATCGCGAAGCAAACGGAGAAACCTACCTTCGAAAACACGATCGTGGCGCTGGAGAAGATGGGCGACCTGCTGGATCGCGCTCAGCGGACTTTCTCGAATTTCACCAGCGCCAACACCAATCCCACTCTGCAAAAAATTGAGAAGGAAATGGCGCCGAAGTTTGCCGCGCACTCGGATGCGATCCGTCTCAACGGTCCGCTCTTCGCCCGGATCGAAGCGCTCTATAACGACCGCGAAAAAAGCGGCCTGGATGCGGAATCGAAATGGCTGCTCGAACGTTACTACAAGGATTTCGTTCGCGCCGGCGCCAGGCTTTCGGAGCCGGACAAGACCAAACTGAAAGCGATGAACGCGGAGCTCGCCACTCTCCAAACCACTTTCGAGCAAAATGTCCTGAAGGAAAAAAACGCCTCCTCGATTGTCGTGAATGACCGGGCTGAGCTGGCCGGTCTCTCGGACAACGAAATCGCCGCTGCGGCCGCCGCCGCCAAGGCCGATGGCAAGGAAGGGAAATTCGTGATCCGCATGTTGAACACGAGTGGGCAGCCTTCGCTGGCCTCGCTTCAGAATCGGCCGTTGCGCGAGAAGATCATGCAAACCTCCCTCGCGCGGAACAGCCATGGCGGAGAATGGGATACAAAAGAGGTCGTGAGCCGGACCGCGAAGCTGCGCGCGGAACGCGCGACGCTTCTCGGCTACGAGAGCCACGCCGCTTATCAGATCGAGGACCAGACCGCGAAGACGGTCCCGACGGTGAACAAGCTGCTTTCCGATCTCGCGCCGGCGGCGGTCGCCAACGCCAAACGGGAAGGCGCCGAGATCCAGGCCATCATCGATCAGGAAAAAGGCGGCTTTCAGTTGGCCGCCTGCGACTGGGATTTCTATTCCGAAAAGGTGCGTAAGGCGCGGTACGCGTTTGACGAATCACAACTCAAACCCTACTTCGAGTTCAACCACGTCCTGATTGATGGTGTCTTCTTCGCCGCGACCAAACTCTACGGCATCACCTTCAAGGAACGCAAAGACCTGCCCGTTTATTTGCCGGAAGTTCGCGTCTTCGAGGTCTTCGATACGGATGGGAAGCCGCTCGCGCTCTTTATCGCGGACTATTACGCGCGTCCCTCGAAACGCGGCGGCGCCTGGATGAACCAGTATGTGCCACAGAGCACCCTGCTCGGCACGAAGCCGGTCGTGGCTAATCATCTCAATATCCCCAAACCGCCCGCCGGTGAGCCAACCCTGCTGACCTACGATGAAGTCACGACGGCGTTTCATGAATTTGGCCACGCCTTGCACGGAATGTTTTCGAACGTGAAATATCCGCGCTTCAGCGGCACGAGCGTGCCGCGCGATTTCGTCGAGTACCCGTCGCAGGTCAACGAGATGTGGGCGACCTGGCCCGAGATCTTGAAAAACTACGCGAAGCATCATAAGACCGGCGCGCCGATGCCAGTCGGAGCTGCTCGACAAAATGAAGGCCGCGGAGAAATTCAATCAAGGATTCAAGACGACCGAATATCTCGCCTCTTCCTTGCTCGACCAGTCGCTGGCATCAACTCAAACCCGATCAGGTTCCCGCCGATACGCTGGCCTTCGAGGCCGAGGCGCTCAAGAAGGCGGGAGTGGATTATCCCCCGGTGCCGCCGCGCTATCGCTCGACCTACTTCTCCCATGCCTTCGCGGGCGGCTATTCCGCCGGCTATTATTCCTATCTCTGGAGTGAAGTGCTCGATGCCGGCAGCGTGGAATGGTTCAAGCAGCATGGCGGCTTGAAACGCGAGAACGGCGATCACTTCCGCCAGACGCTCCTTTCACGCGGCGGCAGCGACGAAGCTCTGAAGCTGTTCCGTAACTTTACCGGCGGCGATCCTGATGTAGCGCCCGCTTCTGAAACGCCGCGGCCTCGATAAGACCGCTCCCGTCGAAGCTCCGCCTCCCGCGCCGCCCAAGTAGCCGGCAACCGCACGCATTTTCATCCAAGGAGGGGCCATTTCCAAACCGCCCGCCCAAGACGGCGGTCTGGAGACCGCCGCTCCTTGGCCTGCACGCAGCGATCGTCCCCCCCATGCACTGTCGCGCTGTAGCAGCTTCGCTCTGTCGAGGTCTGCAGAGAAAACGGCGACAGAGCGACCTTGCTACAGCAAAGTCCTTTAGAACTCGGCGCAGTTATAAACCACGCGGCCGCGGCAAAGATCGCTCCTGCAGATGACTTTGCATTTCTCCTGGACGGTGGCCGCGCCGCAGACCGGACACGCGATCACGTTATTCCCGTCCTCGGCTTTCATCGCCTCGGCCTGATCCTGGCTCTCCTCGTTCAACTCGTTGAGTCGTATTGCCGCTGCCGGTGATTGGCAAATCTATTGTTTGGCGGCGTTGTAGAGGCGCTTGTGTCAAGCGCCTAACCAATAGAACAGGCGCTCGCCGCGGCGAGCGCCTCCATTTCAAAGCAGCCGCAGCTCGTCACGCGCCTCTTTGCTGCCACGCCGAAAGTGAACCGATGAAGTCGGCCTCAGGCGCATCGTCGAGCAGAGTGATGAACTCCAGCGCATGGCCATCCGGATCTTTGAAGTAAATCTGCGCTGATGGCATCCAGCCGATCACAGAAGGTTCTGTCGTTCTATCACCAAAGAAGTTCGTGCAGCCGACACCCAGCCCCTCCAGCCGCTGACCAGCCGCCAGGAGCTCGGATAACGACACGGCGATTGCCAAATGACACTTGTGGAAATCACTGCCGTAGGTGGTGCTCGGTCCCCAAAGCCCAAGCATCGATCTTCGGTTTGGCCCGATCCAAAGGAACACGATATCGCGGGTGGGCGCGCGTGAGGCGAAATCCAGGCCCACCACATCGAGGTAGAACGCTCGTGAGTCTTCGGTGTTCGCGACCGGAAGATGAGTCTCGTAGAGGTGCACTGCGTTTCTGGCCTTTGAGCCTGGCGTCCGGAATTCTTCTTATTCTGCTCTCTTTGTCGTGATCCCGACGCAATCGCCGTCCTACGTCCTTCTCCCGCTCGTGCCCGGACTCGTTCCCCGCGCCGGAAGGTCGGATTCCGGTGCCTTTAGCTTTTCCTCCAACCCGCGCCGAACCTCCGGCCACTCCTCGTCAATGATACTGAAGACAACGGAATCCCGCTTGCGCCCGTCGGGCATGA
Source organism: uncultured Verrucomicrobiae bacterium (assembly GCA_963850015.1). Taxonomy (GTDB): domain Bacteria; phylum Verrucomicrobiota; class Verrucomicrobiia; order Chthoniobacterales; family UBA10450; genus AV80. The sequence goes on along the minus strand of CAWKJF010000002.1, from coordinate 1,455,541 downwards.
TGAAATCGTGGCGAAGAATTCCTTCCTGCTTCGCGCCGAGGCGCAGGATGGCGGCGCACGACGTATCATTGATCTCATCCGTGGTGAACTGGACGCGGACGCAGTTCAGCCGTTCAAAGGCGAAGCAAAGCATTAGAAACTTCGCCTCGGTATTGACGAAGGTCCTCTGCCACGCGGCCGAAAGCCAGGTCCAGCCGATCTCGAGGTTTCGGTTCTGCCAGTCGATCTTCCAGAAACGCGTCGAGCCGATCAACTGCTTGGGTTCGGTGATTTGGGTCACGAAAGGAATGGTGGTTCCATCCGCCCGGCCATCCAGCGCCACGCGAATGTAGTCGTCCACCGTTTGGGCGGAGGGGACGACGGTATACGGCAGCTTCCAGAGTTCGCCGTCGGTGGCGGCTTGTACGAGCGCGGGGCCATCCGAGGCCAGGAGCGGACGGAGGGTGATTCTCGGGCCAATGAGCGGCTCCATATGCAGGTGGAAAGCTCTCACGCAGCGAAGATCAACGCCGAATGGGCTTGGGGCAAGGCTGCATTGGCCGATTCAGAATCTAACGGGATGGAGTCGACTGCCAAGCCGCGATGAGGCGAGAGCCCGCAGGGTGAACGAATGGCACGAGTGAATCAATAAGATCAGCGATCGGCCAGGGAGAACTCTAGTTTCACTTCCGCCTCATAATTGAAACTCTTTCCCGTCCCCGTTCAGTCGACGTTTCCCTCACCGCCATCATCTCTGCGCACCTCGTAACGCAGTTCAACCATGCCGCTTTTGTAAGCTTTGACCTCCGCCAGATGGAGAGCGACGTCAGTATCGAGCCTGTCGAAAAATCGGACGCCATCACCAATCAAGATCGGCAGGATCGAATAACAAACTTCGTCGGCCAATCCGAGCCGGAGGCATTCGCCGGAGACGGCCCCGCCTCCCACAAACCAGATGGAACGGAACGAGGGCCGCAGGCGTCCATTTACCAGCTGCGTCAGATCGCCCGAGTAGAACTCAACGGTATCCCGGTCCCGCGGCAGCTCGCGATGAGTGAGGACCAGAGTGGGCTTGTCGCCGTACGACCAGCCCAACCCTTTGGCTTCAAAACCTAAAGCGGTCTCGTAGGTTCGCGATCCCATCACGTAGCAGTCGATCGTTTTGAGAAACGTCTCGACGAATCCTGGGTCCATCGTTTCCCCGCCCGCGAAGTCGTCTGAGGTCTCCATCCAATCGACGCTCCCGTCCTTTCGAGCGATAAAGCCGTCGAGGCTCGCCGCCATGTGAATCGTTACGCGAGAATCAGGCTCCACTGCGGCAAACTATAAGCGGTTCCTGATGGATGCACTAGGCTTCGGGTTCGTGGCAGACCACTTCGATGTTGTGCCCGTCCGGACCAATAACGAAAGCTGCATAGTAGTTCGCGTGGTATTCCGGGCACAAACCAGGGGGGCCATGGTCTTTGCCACCCATCTCCATCGCCGCGCGATAGAAAGCGTCGACTTGCTGGCGATTCTCGGCCGCGAACGCCAGGTGAAGATGCGCCGGCTTCTCCTCCGTTTGATACAGGCACAATGAATCCTTATCCTCGGGGGAACAAAGCTCGACCCCGTACGTCGGCGGACCCTCCGAGACAACCGATACGCCGAGCGGCTCGAGTGCCTTAAGGAAGAATGCTTTGCTCGCGGCAAAGTCGCTGACTCCGAATTTGACGTGGTCAAACATAAGTTCTCCTGAATTGTGCAGGCTTGGGCGGGGCCTAACGAGAATAAGACGAGCGACGGCGAACTGAAGCGAGCGTTGCTTGTTTCATAATTCTCCATTCTTCCTTCAGCCTTCTCGTGCAACAACCAGCGGTTGGCTCCGGCTATTTGTTAGATCCTGTCGGTCGCATAGAGGAGGCGACTGGTGATCGGAAATTCCGCCATCAACGAAGCTCGATCTGAAAACGTATAATAACCTTGCAACACGGTGCGCTCCTCATGCGTAAAATGGCCAACGGCAGAAGCAAAATCCCGATCCCCCCAGAAGGTAAGCAGCTCGCGAAGGTGGGTGAGATGGACTTCCCGCGCAGCGCCATCGAAGTGAGCGTTCGTGGAGAGGTGAACCAACGAGCGTAAGGCGGCATGGTCTTTCCGAAGAGCACGCAACATAAGCGCCCGGTAATCGATGTGGGCGGCTTTTGCCGCATCCGACGCTTCACCATAATAGGGCTGATCCAAGGAGTTCGCGACAGATTGGCGGTTCCTGCTCTCGCTGACATGCTGCGGCGTCGCACAAGACGAAAGCAGTGCCACAGCGACCACAGCGACAGAAACGCGCATAGATCTAACGAGAATAAGATGAGCGATGGCCACCGCGAGCGCGCATGGCCAACAGAGAAAACGCTCGAGCCGCGCAAAACGTGAACGCGCGGCGGGTGGCCGTTCGCTCCACTGCAGGGTTAGGCGGTTGGCGTGAACTCGGAAATGACTTCTGGACGTGTGAGGGCATAAATGGTGAGTCCGCCGAGGATAGTGCCGAAGGGAATACCAAGGCAAGAAATGCCGGCGATGACGAGCGAGGTGCGTCGAGCGCGGCGCCGCGCCAATAGAAACGCCAAAGACGCAAACAGAATGATGAACATGGCGGTAATCACGGACAGAGTGATCAGCGGCACAAGCTGAAGGCCAGTGATAGCCTCGCCGCTCGCGACCTGTGCGCCACGAACTCGTAGCAGGACAGGCGCGACGAACAAACCGATGAGCAGGGCATAGAGGGCATAGCCAACTGAGAGAAATGTGATGAGTTTCTTCACAGAGTGCGCGTTGATCGCCTAACGAGGACAAGAGGAGCGACGGCGGACGAGGGCGCGCGTTGCTGTTTCATAATTCTTAATTCTTCCTTCAGCCTTGTCATGCGGCGGTCCGACGTTCGCTCCAGAGGCTGGTTAGGCGACCGGTCATCAATGCTTCTCGAATGGCCATTCAATCTCAAGGCGTGGATGCAGACGAAATTTAAGGAGCCCTCGTCGACTGTCAGGTGAAAATGTCGCCATCATGAGGGACTCCGTCGGCCCCTCGTGTATGGTAAGACTAGCGATATCTGTGACGGCAAGATCGACACTCATCTGGTCGGACTGCGTCTGCAAACGTAGCTCGCGATCTAACGGAGAAATCCTGATGACGTAAGCAACCTCACCGACGCGACCGCTGAATCTGAGAGTGTTGTAAAAAGGTGGCGTGTCGGTGTACACAAGCTCCGGCTCCTGTGAAAAGAAGGAGATCAGTTCATGCGCTTCTGGAAAAGGATGCATCTGGTGACGTGTGCTAGCCGCCTAACGAGAATAAGATGAGCGACGGCGGACGAGGGCGCGCGTCGCTCGGAATGAATTTGTGGAAGTCATCTTAAAAAGTGGAGCGCACAGCGGTCCGACGTTCGCTCCATCGAATGGTTAGACCGTTGGCGCGCAATGGCATGATAACTATCGAACGAGAAGCTCCCTCAAAACTCGGGCATCGCGCTTCCGGACCTCCCAGCCGTGGGCGTGATGTCCTCCGACAACGGCAACGTCAATCGGGTCCTCCATAAAGGTGATGTGATACGAGTCTCCATGGTCGGTGATAACGACCTGCTGGCCGCGAAAGCTGTAGCCGTGTCGACGCATCGCGTTGACTGCCGCGAGCAGGGTCGCAAGCTGTCGCTTACCCAGCTCCGGCTTCTGCTCGGCTGCAGGCGCTCGGTGCGGAAGTGCTGCGAGGGCGAGTCCGACGACAACGATGATATGGGCGAGTGTCTTCACGGTCTAACGAAAATGAGCTCAGCCACCGCTGGCGGGAGCGAGCGTGGATTGCAATGGAGTGGGTTTCATAAATTGCGCGAGGCATCAGAGCGGCCAGCGGTTAGCTGCAGCGATTGGTTAGACGTACCGCGCGGCTTCAGCAAGATCATGGTGCCTTCTGATAAACACTCCACACGGTCATCGCCACGAGCAAAAGCATCGGGACGCTCAAAAGGCCGAGAAACCAGGCCCGCCAGCCTCGCAACCAACGAAGTCCGAAGAACAATGGAGCAATCGCCACGGCGAAAGCGATAGCGAAAAATACGAACGTCGCTGGTCGTGCGAAGCCGTGATCTTCGAGGACGCGATAAACCGCCACCGGAGTGAAGAGCAGCGATGCAGCCAGCAGACCGACTCCTACTGCAAATCTCGTAGACGTGTTTTCAGTCATGGGGATGCCTTTACGTCTAACGAGACACAAGATCAGCGACCGCTGGCGAGGGCTCGCGTTGCTGCTAGTTGAATGTGGAAGTCATCGGAAGCGGGAATGCAGAGCGGTCAGCGGTTCGCTGCATCGCGGGGTTAGGCCTTCCGCTATCGGTAAGCTTTGAGTTCATCTGGAAAAATACGCGTCGTGCCGAGTAAGAATGACGCGATGGCGATGTATGGGCGCGAGCTCCGCATCTCCTTCGGGATTTTAAGGGGACGAGGATCGCGATCGCCAGCGACTAGAGCAGGCGAGAACATTGAGAGAGAACGATAACCGGAGGCGTCTTGGATTTCGAATAGCCAATGAGCGCCGCCCAAGAATCCACTGTCAAAGGCCTTTTCCTGGGTGTTCAAAGGCCGCCAGAAATCGTCTGACAAAACATACGTGCGAACCTCTCGAACCTGCTTTTCGTTGAGGCGGATCGTCTGATCTCGTGAAATGCGACCAACGCTATAATCGAGATGAAATTTTAAACTGACCGCACGTGCGAAGCTCTCGCCATGCGTTCGCCAGATCCGGATGCTGACTGGCTCGCCGTAGCCGACCAAACGCGACCAGCGGAATTGGAAATCTCCGCGCGCCAGTTTCGTGGACGAAAGAAGTGGTTCCTTCATCCCACGGAGATATGGTTTCCAAATGTAAAAGTCCGGCGCCTCCTTTGCCTGGGTCTCCGTCATCACTAGCAATAGCAAGAGAAAAGCAGCAAGAAGCGAGCGCATAGAGAAGGGCCTAACGAGACACAAGATCAGCTGCGGCGGTGAGGGAGCGCATGGTCCGAAGTGGAGGTGTTGTAGCCATCTCAGACGTTAATCGCGAAGCTTACCGCCGTCAGCTGCATCGCCTGGTTAGATGGTTGCGCGCCACTCGCTCTCATCGGGCTAACTGATGTGCGCCGAGTGCTCTGTCGACGCGGGCACCCCGGACGCTTCCGGCGGATGGTAGAATGCAGCGTAGAACAACCATCCAATCACGGGAACAAGCAGTATGATGGACCACGAGAGTTTGCGACCGAGCGAATCGGACCGTCGCCTGATCCAGAGGTTGGCGATCAGGCACAAGCTGATCGAGACGGAGATAGCGCAGAGGATCGCAACGAGTTTCCAATGAGCTGCGAGTGTTTCTGGCGTCAGCATCGGGGTTGCGGTTCCACCATCTAACGAGAATAAAGTGAGCGACGGCCACCGGGGCCGCGCATCAACAACACCGGACGCGCTCTGGCCACGCAAGAGCTGACCGCGCGGCGGGTGGCCGTTCGCTCCACTGCATAGTTAGATGACGGTGTGCCACTCATCGGTTTCGATCCATCTGTTTCTTCTGCTGATACATCATCCATGATGCAAGCACGAGCCACGGCACACAACCCACATCCGCAAACAAGGGCAGCCATGCGATGTGCCGAAGAGCCGCGGAAGGTGCGTAAGAGAAGCCGACTGCTCCAGCAATGCCGCCGACGAATGGAATAAGGGAGGCCGCAGCCCGATGCAAAATATACCGCCGGATAAACAATGCCGCGTTGACCACCGCGCAGACACCAAAGAACGCGAGCAGGACACCCGGGAATATCCATCCTACGAGGCTGGCTACGCTAGGCGGAGTCATCTAACGAGAACAAGATCAGCTACGTCTACCGAGGGCGAGCGTCAATCGGAGTTGGAGGGTTCTAGTCATAATGAGCGTGGAGCGCACAGCGGGTAGGCGTTAGCTGTATCGCCTGGTTAGATGGTTGGACGTGCGACGATGTCATGCTGTGCACATACCCGTGATGCTGTCGCAAAATCGAGCTTGGATTCCGCCGTCGCAAAAACCTCAAAGGCCATCAGGTCGCGGATCACCTCGTAGAACTTCACGTTCATCGCATCCGCCAACTCGCGGACACTGACCGGATCCGGAATTCTGATCATGCGTGGCGAATCGCCGGGTTCATCTTGGTCTGCTGTGATCGGCGGTGGCATAGCATCTAACGAGAATAAGATGAGCGACGGCGGACGAGGGCGTGCGTCGATCGGAATGGAAGTGTGGAAGTCATCTCAACAGTCGAGCGCACAGCGGTCCGGCGTTCGCTCCATCGCATGGTTAGATCGCGGTCGTGGCATGTCAATGAAGCGTCGAATACACCACCGTATTGTAGACGCGCGTAGGATCCTGGGTCCGGTAGTCGACGCTCATGAGCGACGCACTCTTGCGCTCAATCGTGATGCTGGTAAACGGCGACAGATCGAGGGGCGTGCCTCGGGCCGCGGCAAATGCTGAAAGCTCTTTGATGCTGGAGGGGTATCTCTCCCGCGGATGCGCTGCTGTGTATGCGTGAACTGCAGCGTCAATGCGCTTCAGAGCGATGCCCGCTCTGCTCGATGTGGAGCACGAGGTAGCCACGCATGCAGTAACGAGGAGAAAAGACGTGATGGCACGCATGGCGTAGCGATCTAACGAGAATTGGGCCGAATTATTCGGCAATTGCTGGCAAAAGGGGAATAATTCGGCCTAGTAATCCCCTTGCCTTTTGGGGGAGCGGTAGGGAGGATACCGAGCATGGCCCTCACCATATTGCCCGGGGTTCCCCCGGGCAAGCCGAAACTCCTCGACCAAGTCCGCGACGTCATCCGGCGAAAACATTATAGTTTTCGGACCGAACAAACCTATATCGGCTGGATTCGGCGGTTTATTCTTTTCCACCGTAAGAGGCACCCGAGCGAAATGGCAGACACGGAGGTCACGGAATTCCTCACATCTCTGGCCCGCAACACAAATCTAGCTGCCTCGACCCAGAATCAGCACGTAAAAGCTTCGCTCACGTGCCGGGAGCATTGATGGGCATATGCACTACGTTTATGTGCTGCGCTCTCTGAGTGATGATGGCCTTTATGTTGGTTACTCGGTCAATCTGCGCGCCAGATTGATTCAACACAACAAAGGCGCAGCCTTCGCAACCTCCCACCGCGGTCCCTGGAGATTGATCTATTGCGAAGCATACTTGGAGCAAGTTGACGCTCTCGGTCGAGAAAAGTATTTGAAAAGTGGCGGCGGCCGCCGCTTTCTAAAAACCCAGCTTCGTCATTACTTGAAACAATACCCGATTCGCGGCGCCGCGTGAGCTTGATCGCAAGAACGCGATGTTTTACGCGGATGATCTACACCTAGTCCTGAATAAGCCGGGGTTGGGCGTGAAGAGCCCAGTGGACTGAGAAGGAACGCTACGCGGGAACATCAAGGCGCAGGAGGCAATAACCGAAATCCACGTGCCGCTCGGTTTTATCAGCCAGGAACTGAGGGGCTATTTGATAGAGTCGGTTGCGACCCTGAATGACGATTCCGGCGGCGCGGAGCATACCGATATGCTTGGATGTGACGTCCTTTGATTGACGGGTGCGCTCTGCTATTTCGCTGACCATGAGCTGATCCCCGCTAGCTACCTCGCGCAGGATGCGCCAGCGCGCGGGGCTGCTGATGACGTTCAGGATCGTGGTGAGAGGGATGGCGGGAGAAGCCTGTGGCGTGGGAGTCTGAGGGTCTGACATGGGTTTAGGCTATCTCGACGAGGCTTTCCGAGGCAAGACCGCAGTGCGGAGCGATCTGACGGCAATGCAAAGCGTGCGGGCCGGAGCGCGATGGCAGCTCGACAGAATGCGACGCCAACTAACCGGAACGCAACCGCGACTGCGCGGAACGCAATAGCAACTGCACGGCACCGGGTGGCAACTCAGCGTAATTGGTTGGCAACTGCGCGGAACCGGACAGCGACAGCGTGGAAAGCATTAGCAGCTAACCGGAATCAGATGGCAGCTAAACGGAACCGGACGGCAGGTCAACGGAATCGGATGACAGCTCAGGGGAATCAGATGGGAGCTTGCTGGAATGAGACCCGCAACTTGTCGGAACCGGACTTCGGCTCGACGGGGCCGGGCGAAGGACGAAGGGCGTGTGACTTGGGACGAGGGACGAATGACGAAGCGTGGCACGGCACCGGGCGATCGCGCTGTTTGGACCGCTTGAGCGCAGCAGCGTGAAGCGCTGTGAGCTTTTACGCGGAAGTTTGCGCTTCTCGTTTCCTCGGTTCGGGCTAGAGTGACGGCCATTCGCGAAAGCCTGACCGGGCTTTTTCTTGATTCGTCTCGATGAATAATCAACCGCCTACGGTCATCAATCTCAATTTGCCGAAGCCGCCGATGCGAGCTGATCGGCGCGGCCCTGTGGTGGTGGCTGTGCTGATCGTTCTCTGGACTTCCTATTACACGGTGGCGGCGGAGTCGGAGGGAGTGGTCCTTCGGTTCGGTAAGTTTTTGAAAACCGTGGAGCCGGGTTTGCACTTCAAGCTGCCGCTCGGAATCGATGAAGTGACTGTCCTGCCGACGCGCCGGCAGTTGAAGCTCGAGTTTGGATTCTTCACCTCGGGCTATACGAATGCGGACCAACCCGGCCGGGAACAGGTCGAGGAAAAATCGATGGTGACGGGCGATTTGAACGCGGCCCTGGTCGAATGGGTAGTCCAATACCGGATCGACGATCCGAAGGAATTTCTCTTCGACGTCCGCAATCCCGAGCCGGACGCTGCGCGATTTGTCCGAAGCGGCGATGCGCGAAGTGATCGGCGATCGCACGGTGGATGAAGTGATCACGATCGGCCGGCAGGACATCGAGGTTTCGGCGCTGACCCGGATGCAGGAGCTGGCCAAGCGCTACAAGCTCGGGGTGCGGGTCGACCAGGTGCAGTTGAAGAACGTGAATCCGCCGAGGGAGGTGCAGGCGTCGTTCAACGAAGTGAACAAGGCGCAGCAAGACCGCGAGAACGCGATCAACATCGCGAACGGCGACTACAACGAAGCGGTCCCGAAAGCGAAAGGCCAGGCCGACCAGACGATTCGCGGAGCGGAAGGTTACCGGTTCAAGCGGGTGAACGAAGCGGAAGGCGATGTCGCTTCGTTCAACGCCATGCTCGACGCAATACAGCAAGGCGCCGGAGATCACCCGGACCCGGCTTTACCTGGAAACGATGGGCGACGTGCTGCCCTACATGGGGCCCAAGATCATCATCGACGATTCGATGAAGCAGCTGCTGCCGATCCTGCCGCTCTCGCTCAAACCGCCGGAGGCCCGATGAACAAGCGCGGATGCCTTTGGTTGCTGGTGATCGCGGGAGCGCTGCTCGTTGTTCCGCGGCGTTCTCAGCTGCTTCTACGTGGTGCACCAGATTGAGCAGGTCATTGTGACCCAATTCGGCAAACCGGTGGGCGAGCCGATCTACGGATCCGGGGCTGCATTTCAAACTGCCCTTCATCCAGGAGGTGAATCGAGATCGATAAGCGGTTTCTGGAATGGGACGGCCAGCCGGTCGCGATCCCGACGCAGGGACAAGACCTACATTCATGTCGATACCTTCGCGCGCTGGCGGATCGATGATCCCAAGACTTATTTCGTGCGTCTGAAAGATGAACGGAGCGCGCAATCGCGTCTCGAGGACATCCTGGGCAGCGAAACCCGCAATGCCATTGCCAAGCACGACCTGATCGAAATCGTGCGCACGGACAAGAACCGGAAACCGATGGTCGACGAGAGTCTCAAGCCGGGACCGGTGGGCATAGGCACGATTGGCGTCCTGCCGCCGATCGCGTTCGGGCGCTTGAAGATCGAAGGGGAAATCAAGACGGCCGCGGCCGGGAAGCTCAAAGAGTTCGGCATTGAGCTGCTCGATGTGCGCTTGAAGCGGGTGAATTACAATCCGGAGGTGCTCGACCGGATCTACCAGCGGATGATCAGCGAACGCCGGCAAATCGCGCAGCGTTTCCGTTCCGAGGGCGAAGGCGAAGCGGCTCGCATCGCCGGGCAAAAGGAGCGCGACCTGAATGAAATCCAGTCCACCGCTTATCGCCGGGTGCAGGAAATCCGCGGAGAATCGGATGCGAAAGCCACCGAGATTTACGCCCGCGCCTACACCCAAAACCCGCAGGCGGCCGAGTTCTACGGTTTCCTCAAAAGCATGGAAACCTACCGGAAAGGTGCTGACAAAGGAATCCACCCTGATCCTTTCCACCGACAGCGATCTGTTCAATCTGTTGAAGCGCTCGAGCGCCAAGCCGAGCACTCCGCCGCTTGCGCCGCCCCGGTAAACTTGCGCGTGGCAAGGAGCGGCGGTTTACAAACCGCCGTTGGGCTGGTTCGGCGGACTGGAGACCGCCGCTCCTTGGGGTGGCAAGCGGAAGCACCTCCCTCCGGACAAAAATAATTCCCCGACGAGCGAAATCGCCAGTGGACTGGGAGGGCGTATCGCGCTCTCGTATCCCACCTGAAAAGCTTGACTAAAGGCGGCGAAGAGGATTGCGATTACAGTATGTTTGCCCGGAAATTCCAGAAGATCGCTTATTGCCGCCAGAGGCGTCGCTCGCGTCGTTGGGGGCTTGCTCTTTTCATCGGCTCGCTCTGCGCGGCCAGCTTGGCCGTGGGAGCGGATCTTTCCCAGGCGGTCGTGCAGGAGAAATATAATGTCGTAACCGTCGCGCCGAGTCTCAGCGCGCAGGGGCAGCCGGCCGCCCAAGGGGCGGTCATTCAAGATGGCAATGTCGTGCGCACCGGCTCCGCGTCTCGCGCCATCCTGGAGTTTTCCGATCTTACGCAGTCCCGCATGGGCGCCAATTCCATCTTCTCGTTCGACGCCAAGGCGCGCGTGATGAACTTCAACAAGGGAGCGGTGATGTTTTCCAAGCCGACCAACTCGGGGGCGATTCAACTCCGCTCGGGCGCGGTCACCGCGGCGATCACCGGCTCCACCGGTTTTATCTCGACGGTCCCGATCGAGGGAATTGGCAAGGCAGGCCAAACCAGTTCGAATGGGAAAGGCGCGACCACGCTCGTGGGGATGCTGGAGGGAAAGTTGCATGGAGGATCGCGCTGGACCGACAGCGCCGGTCGCGAACACACCACTTCTTTCAAGCTCGGTCCGGGTGAGCTGCTCGTGGCGCGGCCTGACGGGCCCCCGCGCATGGCCCAGTTTGATATCCCTCGGTTCATGAAGACATCGCCGCTGGTGAAAAGCTTCAAGGCGCCTTTGCCGAACGCTGCCGCGATCGACCGCGCCATCGCCGACTTACCAGGCGGACGAGCGGGCGGGCTTCATCGAGAGATCAAACGTGATGGTTTCCACGAGACCGGTGAGCATGGCCCTGGTGGGGCAGGTGGTTCCCGCTGGATGTGGTGGCTCAACTCCAGAAACCAGAATCCCCAGGGCGGCTTTCTTCCCGTTGGCAACACCGGCATCATCCGGGCGCAACTCATCTGGAACACCTCGGCTGATCTCGATCTGTATCTTACCCTGCCCACCGGGCAGATGGTTTCCTTCGGCAACGTGGCCGTGACCTTCAACAACGGCAGGGCAATCGCACGGCTGGATCACGATAATCTCGGCAACCGGATCGACTTCCAACCGAATCTCAGGGTCGAAAATATCACTGTGAACGGCGTCCCCCTCGGGGGCCTCTACACCTTTATCGCGAACAATTTCAACGCTTCGGGCGGCGCCGACTCGTTTACCCTCAGGGTTTTTTACAACGGGCAAATGCAAGTGATCAACGGGTACTTTGGCGGGTGGCCAGAACAGCCAGCCGGTCTTCGTCAATGTTCCCCGCTGGATAGCGCGCCCGGCGAATATTCGATTTTCGCCTGATGACGATGAGCTTCACCTTTAAGCGCAACGGATACGCCATCCTCCCGGTCCTCTGCCTCTTTCTCGCCGCGATCGCGCCGGCGCTCGCCCAGGATGTGCGCGTGGAAACACAGCAACAGGCCAGGACGCGCGCTCAGGGTTCGTTTGAGTTGGGGGAGAGCGCCGGAAGGAGGTTTCGGATCCCGAGCTGGGAGACATCAATTTGGTTCCGCGCGCGCCCCGGCCGAAGATGTTTACGTTTTTTACGACGCAAACGCTGAACTACACGAGCAATGCTTTCCTCGTCGAGGACGGCGAACAAGACGATCTCTTCTGGAATGGCAGGGTGGGGGCTTCCTTCGTTCCGTTTGCCACCCGGAATTTTACGCCGCGGCTGACGTTCGACCAGAATTGGTTTCGCTATCGACGACTTTGGGGTGCTGGATTTCGATTCGCAGAGCCTGGCCCTTGATCTGAAATACGATCTCAATCGCGACGACACCTGGTTCGTGAACGGTTCCTACGCGGCCTGCCCGCCTCTCCGCCCCCCGCGGTTCGACCGGTGAGTTTTATCGATATGGATTTCTGAATGGAAGCGTCACTCACCTGATCCAGCTTCAGATCGGCGCCGATCAGTCTCAAGATGAGCGGTGGCGCCTATTGGCGGCATGGCGATCCTTCCTCTTCCGATCGCGTCAGCTGGCTATCTCAATATTGCCGCCATTTATACGATTTGCGAAACGGTGCAATTGTGGGGATTCACTCCGGCCCGAGGTCCAGCATTACACTCACGACCCGGCAGGTGTCGCGAGAAGATTTCAATCTTACCGTCGGTGCGACGCTGAACTGGAGCCCGAAGGATTATCTTTCAGTGGGGATGACTGCGTCTTATGTCGGCAATTTCTCCAACGCGAGCCAGCGCAGCTACGATGTAGTTACGCCGAGCTTGATCTTCGGCGCTCAGGTCGAGTTCTGACGCGGGCCGCGCCCCGCGGCGCCTAACGAGCTCGTTTCGTAATCGTGCTCGTGCTCGTTCCCTTCACGGAATCGTTTTGTAGGGTGTTGGAAAGCCCAGCCTCGCGCTGTCGCGTTTTTTTGCGTTACGGCTTTTGAACCCCGAAAGCCTTCGGGGCTGACACACCGCCCTGCAATCCGAGCACGAGCACGAGCACGAGCACGAGGACTAAGGACGAGGACTAAGGACAGGAGCCGCCCACGATTGAGATCGTGTCGATGCGCCAGCCCCCAACGGCCAGGGACTGGTCGGTGCCGAGGCGGAAGCGCAGCTTGATCGTTCGTCCGTTCACGTTCGGTCCCAGATTCACCACGGTGTTGATGTAGCCGCCGGAATTGCCGGACCACGCCATGCGGCCTCGCGATCGGGCTGGCGAAGGCGGTGCTGATCGTGTCGGTGTAGCCGCCGCTGACAAAACTGCCTCCGACCGCCGGACTGGTGATGTCGGTGAAGGCTCCGCCGGCGATGTTGGGCGAGGAAACCTCCAGCACTCCGCCATCAAAAGTGTCCTGGAGATTGAAATTGTTGCGGAAGCTCAACTGCGGCTGAAGCGGAATTGATGGTGATGTTCCGGGTCTCGAGGCGCTTGTCGCTGATCTCCGGCGGATCTTTGACGACGGCGTCATTGGGCGCGGTATCAGGAGTTGTGGACGAGGTGACCCAGAGTGGATCCGGGCCGGTGACGTTGGTGGCGACCCAGCCTGAGGGCAACGCGGGAGGAGTTACTCCATCGAAGTTTTCCGTGCAGCACACCCGGAGCGGGTGGCGTCGGTGTCGGCGTCGGGGTTGCTGGAGGTGGTGACGGTGCGCAAGGCGGTCTGTCCGCGGCGGCACGGCACCTCCGCCCACGTTCCCGCGGTCATAGACTTCAATCAGGCCGATGCCGGTGCCGTTGTTTTGTCCAAAGAACAGGACCGTGTAAGGGCCGGGCGGCAGCGTCGCGACTATGGCCGCCTCAAGGTTATTGGTGGGGGCCAGACCCGCCGCGGTAAGTAGCGCGGCCTGGGCCGGGTTATCCTGCCAGTCGTTATTGGCGAAGAGGAGCGTTCCATCGCAGTCGCGAAGTTCCAGGGTGGGATCGGCCAGCACCGTAGGCACGCCGGCGGCAGCAAGGCTGGGTCCCAGGCCGCGAACGATGATCTCGGTATCGCCCGGGTTATTACCGAGCTGGAAGCCCGCGATAACGATGTTCTCACCCGTGCTGACAAAGGCGCGAGTACTCAGGTTGGCCAGCTTCGAGTCTGTGCCTTGACTTAGGTCGTAGATTTCAACCAAGGCGACCCCCGAAGTGCCGCCGTTGCCCCTAACAATCGTAGTATATGCCCCCGGGGTCAGCGTTGTTAGGATGGCTGACTCGAGGTTATCAGTGGGTGCGAGGCCAGTAGCCAGGATCTCGGCCTGCTGCGTGTCACGCCAGTTGTTGTTGATCACCGTGGCAAATCCGGCCGGGCCGTGCAGCTCGAGCACGGGATCCGCGAGTACATCGGCGATGCCAAAGTGTGCCAGGGAAGGTCCAATCGCCCGGAGAAGGACGCGTTTCGAGGCCATTTCCCGTAATGATGAGGCCGCCGATGCCAACTCTGTCACCGGTCTGGACTCGCATCCGAGTCGAGAGGTTGAGCGGCTGCGTGGCCGGCGTCGGGCTTGCGCTTGGCGTCGCAGTTGGGGTAGCGGAAGGCGTGATTGTAGGAGTAGGCGGTGGAACGGTTGGGGTTGGGGATGGAGGCGTCGGAGTTGGTGTTGGTGTCGGAGTTGTCGGGGTCGGGGTCGGTGAAGGACACACGCCCGGGCCAAAAATCTGCATGGTGTTCAGAGCCCCGATCGAAGCATCGTAACCGCCGATCAGGAAGACGCGCAATGTTCCGTCACTATCAGCGGGGAAATTGCGCCGCGGGGTGGCGAAGGGCAGGCCGACACTCCAGATGTTGCTAACCGGGTCATAGATGTCCACCTCATTCGAGGGATTGGGCGCTGTTCTGCCGCCCCCCAGGACCCACATCTGGCCATTCATGACCACCGCGCGCGTCTCCCCTGTGGCTCTTGGTATATTGGCGATGGGGGTCCAGGTATTGGTGGCCGGGTCGAACTTGAACGAGTCGTTGGTGTCGATGAGGGCACCACCTGCGCCAACATTTGAGCCGCCGCCGGTGTAGATGATTCCGCCGATGGATGCGGCCGGCACATAACCGCGTGCCACTGGATAGCCTGCCCGTTCGGTCCAGCGCGCGCCCGGCGAGCCGTTCGGATCAAACTGCCAGACCTCATTGGTCACGACAGGGGTGGCGGCGTCGGGGTTGAAACTACCGATGATGTAGAGCTTGTTCCCCGCGACAGCGAATCCGCCGGGCAGGAAGGTGCCGGCGTGGCTGCCCGGCCAGTTGTCGGCGGCCGAAAGCGTAGTGAATGAGTCGTTCGCTGGGCTGTAACTAAAGACACGCGAGGCCGTCCCCACGACTTGGGACTGGGAGCCGCCTACACAAAAGATCTGGTCGCCACCTCCGGCGGGGTTGACGAGGACGCCACAAGCCATGTCGTTAACCTGGCCATCCGGGAGGAGGGAAGGCTTTGTGGTCCAGGTGCCGGTGCTCGGGTTGTACTCGAACGGGTTGGTGAAGTCCGCCCCGGCTGCATCAGAGCTGCGCCCTCCAATGACGTAGAACCGCCCGTTTGCCGGGAAATAGTTGCCCGGAGCCCGGACGATCCCGGGAGCTGGAAAGTTAGGACCGGACGACCAACCCGGTGGGCAACTTGGTGTCGGAGTCGGAGTGGGGGTTAGCGTTGGTGTCGGCGTCGGCGTCGGCGTCGGCGTCGGGGTTGGGGTTGGGGTTGGGGTTGGGGTTGGAGTCGGAGTTGGAGTCGGAGTCGGTGTGGGAGTTGGAGTCGGTGTTGGGGTAGGGGTGGGCGTCGGAGTCGCGGTCGGCGTCGGAGTTGGGGTTGGTGCTACTATGAGTTCGTCCGCGCCAACGTCGGGCGCTGGTCCATTCGGCCGGGTCTCGTTATCGATATCAGTCGTCACCCCTACATCGATCCCCGCGTTAAACATGGGCGACGTAGCCATAAGGTGCAGGTCCGTGTCGGAAACAAACTGTGGGTTAATCGACCTGCTGGCGTTGTCGTTCGTGCCAGCCGCACTCAACGTGCTGGTATACGACCGAAAATTGGTTGGCGGCGTTGTCGCTGCGGGATTGAAGTTCGCGGCCAGAAATTCACCGGACCCAAAGGTTGTTCCGACCTGGGCCATCAAACTATTCGGGTCCGAGCCTTGAACATAATCGTTGTTGTTCAAGGTGAGGTTCATCGCCGCCGTCCCGGCAGGAGGCAGGAAGATGGCGGCGTGGCGCGTTCCGGCCGAGTTTCCACCCGCCATCAAATTCGAAAAGATGTTGTTCCTCACATCCATGTTCTGCTGGGCGGTGGCGACGATGGCAAAGGCCATGGTCAGATTGCTGTTCGTGGAGCCGGGGATCTGTCCGAAAAGGTGGACTGAATTGTGATAAACCCGGTGTCCAAGTCCTGCGCCCACTCGAATACCGATCGCACCGAAAGTTGTACTGAAAGCGCCCGTGCCTGCGGTTTGGTCGTTTCGCACGTCGAGGACGAAATTGTTTACAATGAAATGATTGTTGCCCCCCTCGAGATTGATTCCATACGCCCCGAAGGATGCAGGGTTGTTATTCCGAACCCGCGGGACCTGGTTTTTCTCAAAGATCGCCCCCGCGCCACTCGCGCTGATAAACCCGAAGTCGAGGCCGCGAATCGGAGTTGGGAGAAAGCTTTCCACGGCAACGAAATTGCCTCGCACGATGGCATTCGAGGAACCTTGCACGGTGACCCCGATACAATAGATCTGGTCGATCGCGCCTGGTTGCGGGTTGCCAATGATGTTGTTTTCGATCAACAGGCCCGGGAAAACCGTCGGCGCCGATCCTTGAATGGCGATACCCCTGCCGGCTGTGTTGAAGACGTTATTCTGAATCTTCAGGTTGGCCGCCGTCGCACCGGTTCCGATCGTCAGAGTATTCGAAACAATAGGGGTCGGAGCGGCGATTGGCCCGTTCGCGCCGGCCGTCGCCACAATTCCGTAGCTGTTATTCTCCGTTCCCGTGGTGTTGGTCGCCGCAGGAATATTCCTGCCGGTGGCATTCCCAAACAAATTGAGGTTCTTGAACGTGTTGTTGTCCGCGCTCGTCACGTCGGTGGCATTAAGCGCAACGCGGATAACGGAATTGAGCGTGACGGTGCTGGCGGCGGTGTTGCTGATGACCAGATTCCTGTCCGCGCCGACAATATTCGGGGCGTCCCCATCGATCGTGACGTTATCCGCGCCATTCAATTGAATTACCCCCAAACCGCCCCCCGGGCTGCCGGAGATCACCACGCTGTCGAGCATCGGACGAATCAAGACAGAAGTGTAGGAAGGCCCGCCTACCACGGCGCTATTCAACGTCGCTGGGGTCGTGCCTTCATTGGTGTCACCAACAAGGTCAATTGTGACTGCTCCCCCATGCACACCGCCATTAAGGGCGTTGAAGGCCTGGCCTAGCGTTGGATAAGTAGTCGGTCCGGTATTTCCTGCGGTGGCCGTGACCGAGACTTGCGCGAAACTGGCCGTGGCAAACAGAGTCAGCCCGGCCAGGACGAATAACCAGACAGCGCTCTTCAGGCCCCGACGCTTGATCGTATTTCTCATGAGAATGCGGGTTCTGAACACTATTTGGAAAATCGGGGATCGCGTTTAAGCGGCGTTCCCAGCCTCGAACGCTTTCGGGGTTGATAAACCGGTGAAGTAATCGGCGTAATTATCAAAAGGACCTGCGACCGTGTCGAGCTTTATTTCCGCCGTGGAACTCCACGCGCGACGCGATGTGGTCACTTCTCTGCTTCATCCAAGGCATTCCCGATACATTGCGGGATCGACGTTGCCTCCACTCACCACGCAGCAGATTTCCTGGTCGCGAAACAGATCCGGCGCGGACAGGAGCGCACCTATCGCGAGGGCGCCAGTCGGCTCCACTTTCAAATTCGCCAGACCGTAGAGCAGCCGGACGCCCTCTCGGATCTGTTCTTCCGAGACTTCGACGATGCCGGCCACATGTTCCCGGACGATCGGCCAGTTGTGCTGTCCGAGGCTGACGGTCCGGGCGCCGTCGGCGATCGTCTGGGGCTCGTGGTCGTTTAAGACCAGCTGTCCTTCGCGCAGTGAGCGCGCGGCATCGTTGGCCAGCGCGGGCTCGCCGCCGAAGACCTTGGTGGCGCTTTTCGCTCCGGCCAGGCTCTGGGATATCCCTCCGATCAACCCGCCTCCTCCCACCGGGACGACAATCGCATCGAAGCGCCGCCCGAGCGCGATCAATTCGTTCCCCAGACTCGCGTTACCGTCGATGACCAGTGGATCGTCGTAAGCGCTCGCGATATAGGCCTCGCCGGTTTCGGCGGCGAGTTGCCGGACCCGCTCGCTCCGGCTGATTTCGCGCACATTGATTAGATCGACGGTGGCGCCGTAATCGCGCACCGCTTCGATCTTCACCTGGGCAGAGTTGTG
This sequence comes from uncultured Verrucomicrobiae bacterium, assembly GCA_963850015.1. Lineage (GTDB taxonomy): Bacteria > Verrucomicrobiota > Verrucomicrobiia > Chthoniobacterales > UBA10450 > AV80. The sequence continues at coordinate 1,437,124 of CAWKJF010000002.1, read as the reverse complement.
CGGCATCACGACGGTGCATCGTTTTCCCGCCAACTGGCACGCGTAGGCCATCGCCTGGCCGAAGTTTCCCGACGACGCCGCGATCACCTGCTCATGCGGGATGTGCAAAACGACGTTGTAAGCGGCGCGGAACTTGAAGCTGCCCGTCAGCTGAAACGTCTCAGTGGCAATGACGACACGCGCCCCGAGCCGCTTCGACAAACGCGGCGCTTCGATGATCGTCGTCGGCCGGATCGCTTCGTGGTGTGCGCGCATGGCGGCATATTACAGCAGGGTGCTGTCGGTCCACATCAGAAAAACGAACTGGAATCTTCGCCGCACAGGCTGGAAATAGCCCAGCGCTTAGCGCAGGGAAAAGGGCAGAGTTCCGCCCGTGACGGCAGAATGCGCAGCTTCGGCTCGCTATGCTTGGGCCACCATTGTGAGACTCAGGTCTTCCGTCCCAATAGCTTGAAGCCTTCGGAGCGGGCGACGTAAGTGGCGGCGGTGATGTCGCCGGTCACGTTCAGGACGGTGCGGCACATGTCGAGAATGCGATCGACTCCGAGAATGATGGCGATGAGCGCTGGATTAATCCCGTAGGTGGTGAGCATGACGATGATGAAAGGGATGGAGCCACTCGGCACGCCGGCGGTGCCGATGCCGCCGAGGATGGCGAAGTAGGCGATGCCGAGTTGTTGCCAAATGGTGAGATCGATCCCGGCCAGCTGGGCCAGAAAAAGGACGGTCACCCCTTCGTAAAGAGCGGTTCCATTTTGATTCGCGGTCGCGCCGATGGTGAGGACGAAGGCGTTGATCTCGCGCGGCACGCCGAGGTTCTTCTCGGAGACGCGCAAGGCGGTCGGGAGGGTGGCGTTGGAGGAGGAGGTGGAAAGGGCGGTGAGCATGACCGTCTTGATCCGCCGGAAGAACTCGAGCGGGTTGATGCGCGAAAGGAAGTAAACCGAGAGCGAGTAAACGCCGAACATGTGGATGGCAAATCCGAGCATCGCGGTGACGAAGAACCAGGCGAGCGCGTTGAGGAGATCGAGGCCGAAGCGGGCAGTGTTGTTAAAGAGAAGGCAGGCGATGGCGTAGGGCGCGACCTTCATGATGAGATCGATGACCTTGCAGGAGATTTCGAAGAGCGCCTGTAAGCCCCGCAGCAAAGGCGCCGCGACCTCCGGCCTAACGAGCGTGGCGGCGACGCCGAGCAGGACGGCGAAGAGCATTAGATGGAGCATGTCCGGCGTGTCGGTCTGCTTTTCTTCGCCGGCCCGGATGCCGGCGATGGAAGCGACGGGATTCGACGGGACGAGGGTCTTGACCACCTGCATCATGGCCGAGTCGGGGTTGGCGGGTTTCTTGGTGGCGTCGGCGACGCGTTTAGCGGCATCGCTGCCGTAGCGGGCTTCGAGACCGTCGCGCGTCTCGGGATCGACCCGTTCGCCGGGCCGAATGGTGTTCGCGACGGTCAGGCCGATGACGACGGATATGCCGGAGATGACGAGCGTGTAGCCGAAACATTTCAGGCCAACGCGGCCGAGCTTGCGGACGTCGCCGATGCCCGCGACGCCGACGACGAGCGAGGAAAAAACGAGCGGGATGACGATCATCAGGAGAAGGCGAAGGAAGAGCGTGCCGATCGGTTCGGTGACATTCGAGACGACCCAGACCACGCGCGGGTCGTCGCCGCCGAGGAGGATGTTGGCAAGAACGCCGGCGGTTACGCCCACGCCAAGGCCGATCAGGATCCGCGTGTGCAGGGCGAGGCCGCGGGGACGATCGGGGGTATCGTCGTGGAGATCGGTGGTGACCTCGCGTTCGAAATCGTCAGAAGCGGGCGAGGGCACTCGATCTTTCTTCGGGTCGTCCATACGGAAGGGCTATTCATACGTCCGGGGAGCGCGGGCTGCCAGCCCGCAGTTTCCGGGGGAGGGTTGTGTGTCCTCTCCTGCTCCTGCTCTTGATCTTGCTCATGATCTCCCTCAGCCGCGCTTCATCTGGACCAGGAATTAGGATCAAGATCGGGAGCATGAGCAGGAAAGGCATTACCACGGAGCGCCCGATCCACCTCGAGAGCTTTCCAAGGCGCCGCGAATGCGCTCCATTGCCCGATGTTCCTTACGCATCTCGAATGCACAGCGTGCGGGCTCCGGCACGAGTGGGCGCGTCTGCAAAATTTGTGCACGGCCTGTCAGAAACCCCTCTTTCCGATTTACGATTTGGCCGCAGTCGGGCGCACTCTTACGCGCGAGGCATTAGCAACGCGTGAGAAATCGTTATGGCGTTATCGCGAGGTGCTGCCGTTGCCGGCGGACGTCGAACCGGTCTCGTTAGGCGAAGGGGGAACGCCGCTCCTCCGGGCCCAGAGACTCGGCGCTGCCCTTGGTCTGGCCCAACTCTGGATCAAGGACGAAGCGCAAAACCCGACGCAAAGTTTCAAGGCGCGCGGCATGGCCGTCGCCGTTTCCATGGCAAAACATCTTGGCGCCGCCAAGCTCGCCGTTCCCACTGCCGGAAATGCCGGAGGAGCGCTCGCGGCCTATGCCGCCCGCGCCGGCCTCGAGGCGCACATCTTCATGCCGCGCGACACGCCGCGGGCCAACGTGATCGAATGCCGCGAGCTCGGCGCGAGCGTCGTCTTGATCGACGGACTCATCACCGATTGCGGCGCGGAGATCGCGCGGCGCAAAGTGGCCGAGGGCTGGTTCGACATGTCCACGCTCAAAGAGCCCTATCGGGTCGAGGGCAAAAAGACGCTTGGTTACGAACTGGCGGAGCAACTCGGCTGGGCGTTGCCCGACGTGATCCTTTATCCCACGGGTGGCGGGACTGGCCTCATCGGGATGTGGAAAGCGTTCGATGAGATGGAGACTCTCGGCTGGATTGGTTCCGCGCGGCCGCGCATGTTCTCCGTCCAAGCCAGCGGCTGTGCGCCGATCGTTCGCGCGTTCGAAGCGGGTGAATCCAACGCCGCGGAGTTTCCGAATGCGCACACCTGCGCCTCAGGTTTGCGCGTGCCCAAAGCAGTCGGTGATTTCATCATGCTCAAGATTCTGCGGGAATCCAGAGGCGGCGGCGTGACGGTGGAGGATGAAGAGATGATCCGCATCACCCGCGAAGTCGGATCGGCCGAAGGCTTCTTCGTTGCGCCGGAAGGCGCGGCCTGCTTTGTGGCTTTGAAGAAGCTCCTGGCTGCTGGAAAAATCACGTCGGATGAGCGCGTCGTCGTTTTCAACACCGGGTCCGGGATCAAGTACCTGGACTGCTACGAGCAATAGCCTTCGGGTGCCGAAAACATCCGCAGATTTCGCAGATTCACGCAGATTGGGCGAGGGTCTTTCGAGTTTGGAATTGAATCTGTGTAATCTGCGCTAATCTGTGGATAACTAGGACCTTCTCATGCCAGACGCCCCCGAAATTCCAGAAGCGAAAGACCCTTTTGATAAAAGGGTCGCGCTGACCATCGCCATCCTCGCGATCTGCCTTTCGTTCGTGGCGAACCTGGGCGACAACGCGAAGACCTCCGCCATCCTCAAGACGAGCGAGGCGTCGGATCAATGGAACTATTTCCAGGCCAAGAGCACCAAGGCCCTGCTCGCCGCCATGCATGGAGATATGATCATGCGGCTTTCGAGCGAAGAGCGCGCCGAAGACGCGAGGAACCGGTCGATGCAACTCGGCCAGGAGGCGCGGCGTTACGACGTGGAAAAGGGTGAGATAAAAACGAGCGCGGAAAAGCTGACGGCCGACGCGAAGCACTTTTCCGCAATCAACGACCGGTGCGATCAAGCCGCTCTCTTGCTCCAAATCGCGGTGATCGTTTGCTCAGTCGCGATCCTGGGTCAGTCGCACAAATTTTGGTGGTTGGGGATGCTCCTCGGAGCCGCCGGCATCGTCGTCGGCGCCACCGCTCACTTCATGTGAGCGAATCAAAACATCCGCCGATTTCACAGATTCCCGCAGATTAACAGGCGAGCTGTCCGGGTTCCCGCACCCAAATCTGTGCAATCTGCGCTAATCTGTGGAAAGACTCCTCCGGTGGCGGGCCTCAGATTCCCATGTTCGATAGGCGGACGGCAATCTGATTGACGACTTCAGCCAGCTTCGGGTGAGAGGCTTCGAACGCTTCCACCGAAGCGGTCAATCCATTCAGCGATGCTTCGACCAGTTTCGGCTTCTTCTCGGCCCGGGTCGCTTCGTGCGCCGAGGCGTCCATGAAACCGGTGATGCTGTGAGCATCTTCCTCATGATGCTGCGCGAGCGTCCCGACCTCGTCCTTTAGCGCCGCGAGCAATTTCAAAAGTTCTGCCCTAGCCGGCTCGGGAATGTTGGCGGATTCCTGCAGCCGCGCTTCGATTTTCTGAATTCTGTCTTCGATCATGATCTGATCACCAAGTTGGCGATCTTCCGGCGATTTGCCAGCACGATCCGTCCCGGGTTGTCCTCGATTCTGGTTGGGCGCTTGCCACGCCGGAGCTTTCAGCGTAGGCGGGTTGGACCTCAATTCCTGAAATGAAGCCTCGTTACGATGTCGTGATTCTGGGCGCCGGACATAACGGTCTCGTCGCAGCAGCCTACCTGGCGGGTGCGGGTTTGAGTGTTCTGCTCCTGGAGAAAAACGACTACATCGGCGGTGCCACGACCTCGCAGAAAGTCTTCCCCGACTACGACGCACATCTGTCACGTTACTCTTATCTGGTCAGCCTGTTTCCGGAGAAAATCATCGGCGACCTCGGCTTGAACCTCGAGTTGCGCCGGCGCACGACGGGATCGTTTACTCCCTACAGGAAGAATGGCCGCCAGGATGGCTTGCTCCTCAGCAATGTCTCCGAGGAAGTAAGCCGCCAGTCGATGCTTGAGTTAACCGGAAATCAGACGGAATTCGAGCAGCTGAAGAAGTTCTACGGCCTGGCCCGCGTCTTTGCTGAAAATGTCTGGGACACGATGCTGGAGCCGCTGGCTGCAAAGGAAGACTTCCAGCGACGTTTCGACGTGGACTTAGTGAGTCGCGAAGCCTGGCGCACTATGGCGGAAGAACCCCTGGGCCAATCGATCGAACGCTATCTGCAAAATGATCTGGTGCGCGGCCTGGTCTTCACCGACGCGAAGATCGGGGTCTTCACTCATCCGCACGATGAGACGCTGCTCCAGAACCGTTGTTTCCTCTATCACCTCATCGGCAACAAGACGGGCGAATGGAAGGTGCCCGTGGGCGGCATGGGAAGCGTGGCGCGCGAGCTGGAACGAGTGGCCCGCCAGAACGGCGCCGAGATGTTGACGCGCGTCCATCTTCGCGCTCTCGACGTCGCCGGTAAAAAGCGCAGCGTCGAGTTTGAGTTGGACGGAAAAACGCACACCGTCGAAGCGCGATTCCTTCTGGTGAACTTTGGCGTCAACGTTCTGGCGAAGTTGCTCGGCCAAACGTATCAGCCGGACGCAACGGATGAAGGGTCCGTCTTCAAGATCAACATGCTTTTGCGCCGGTTGCCGAAGTTAAAGGCAACGCGTTACGCGGAGGCAGAGGCCTTCTGCGGCACGTTTCATATCGACGAAGGCTATGAGGAAATGAACGCGAGCTATGAGCAGGCCAAAGAGGGGAATCTCCCGGAGAAATTGCCCTCCGAGGTTTATTGCCACACGCTCACCGACGACAGCATTCTCTCGCCGGAACTGCGCGCGCAGGGTTTCCACACCATGACGCTGTTCGGGCTCGATACGCCATGGCCTTTATTCGCCAAGGATAATGAGACGATGCGCCAGCGAGCCCAGCAACGGTTCGTGGAAGGATTGAATGGGTGGCTGGCCGAGCCGCTGGAAGATTGTCTCGCCGTCGCTCGTGATGGCAGTCTCTGCATCGAAGGCAAAAGCCCTGTCGATATCGATGAAGCCCTTGGCCTCTATCACGGCAACATCTTCCAGACCGCGCCCACCTTTCCCTTTGCCGATCGAAAGGAGCAGGCCGGCAGCTGGGGTGTCGAGACGGAATACGAGAATGTATTTCTCTGCGGCTCCAGCGCCCAGCGCGGTGGCGCGGTCAGTGGGATTCCCGGCCATAACGCGGCGAAGAAGGTGCTGGAAGAGTTGTAGAGGCGCTTGTGCCAAGCGCCTAACCCGAACGACAGGCGCTCGCCGGGGCGAGCACCCCTACACTGTCCGAGCTAATTGCGCTCCGCGGCCTGGGTGTTTGGGACAGGGGAACTATCGGCCGCTTGCTGGGGAGCCGGAGGGGAAAATAGCCAATAGAGCATCGCTGCCGCTATTGCGGAAAAGAAGATGATCGTCAGCAAGGTATTCTTCGCCGGAACCGGATTCAGCCGAACACCGTAATCGGTTGTTCGCTGTCTCGGGGTTTTGGGTTCGGTCTTGAGTTCGGAAAACATAGCGCTGCGGCACGTCGCGTTCGGCGTGAACGAACGACATGGTTTCCAGAGGAAGCTGCTCCCGCGCCAAATACGCAGTTTTTCTGGGGTTCGTAGAACTCCTGGCAGCGCTGTAGCCGCCTCGCTCTGTTGAGGCGCCTGCGCGTGACGACACAATCCACCCCAAACACGGCGACAGAGCGCCGTGGCTACAGCGATGGTTCGCGTAACACGATGGAGAACTGGCTGTGCTGTAGCGCCCTACCACGATTTCCCAGTGTTTCCCTTTCTTCCTCGTCTGTGTTTCTATACAAAACGCAATGGGCATCCGGCATATCCTGAGGGTTTTGGCGCGCTCGCGTTCCTTGCGCTTTGCGATCGACTCCGCGCGCGCCTTCTCTCTCGCCCGTGCCGGAGTTCGCGCGGGGCCTTTGGCAAAACTGCGCTGGCGGGGTCATGACGTCTTCTACCGGCCGGCCACCTCCGATCCATTGGCGATCAACCAGGTTTTGCTGCGGCGAGGGGACAAGGCCGAGTATTACCTGCCGCCCGCGTTGGAACCAAAAGTGATTTTGGATATCGGCAGCAATATCGGCACCTCCATCCTCTTCTTTCGTGAAAGATTTCCCGCCGCGAAAATCTACGGGTTTGAACCACATCCCGAGACGTTTCGCATCCTGCAAACTAATGTGGGTTCGCTTCCTTCAGTCGAGATCTTCAATTACGCCCTGGGCTCGGTCGATGCGAAGATTTCGCTCGCGTTTGACGGCGCGGATTTCGCTCGTTTTGGCGCGAAGGACGCGACCGTCAGTCCGCTTGGCACTATCACCACGACCGAATGTGAAGCGAGGCATGCCGGAGCGGTCATGAAAGATCTTGGCCTGACCCAAGTCGACTTGATCAAGATCGATTGTGAAGGCGCCGAATACGATGTCCTGACCGCCTTGCCGGAGGAAATGTTACGGCAATGCCAATGGATCGTCGGTGAGATGCACGACGTTTCCGCATTCACATTGTTGGCGCTTCTCGGTCCGCATTTTGATTTGGACTTGAAGAAAAGAATGTTCGTTCCCTCCTTCCGTTTTCACGCCTGCAATCTCGCCTGCGTCCAACGGTTGCGGGGAACCTTCGATCGAAGCGCGCTTCAGCGTTGATTGACCTGAATTGTAACCAGGGTCGCTGCCCCCCCTCGGAGGGACGTGCTTCCGCACGTCCATGGGTGAAAACGATGACGCGAGCCAGTTCGGGACGTGCAGAAGCACGTCCCTCCGAATCATGATCCGGCCTTCTGAAGAGGCCGTGGCCCGCTTACGGTGCTCCGCGATCGTAAACTTCGACGACTCCAATGCCGGCGCTGTTGTTCAGTCCTGCGAGCAGCGCGGTGTAAGCGCCCGGTGGCAGCGTAGCGGCTATTCCGGACTCCGATGGGTTTATCGGCGCGAGACCCGCGGCGGTTAGTTCCGAGGCTTGAGCCGGATCATCCTGCCAGTTGTTGTTCGCGAAAAGGAGCGCGCCGTTACTATCGCGCAGCTCCAGCGTAGGATCTGGCAGCGCACCGGTCACTCCTAACGCCGTCAGGCTGGGGCCGATTCCGCGCGCCACGATCCTGTCATTGCCGCCCTGGCCGCCGAGCACGAATCCCGCGATCACGATGTCGTCGCCCGTGCTGACAAACGCACGCGTGCTGATGTTCGCCAACCTCGTCGGCACTGCCGGGCTTAGGTCGTAAACTTCAATTAAGGCCACGCCCGAAGTGTTATTCTTACCTCTTAGCACGGCGGTGTAAGCTCCGGGATTCAGGGTCGTATCGATAGCTGATTCGAGATTGTTAGTCGGAGCGAGGCCAGTGGCCAAGATGGCGGTTTCCTGCGCGGGGTCGTCTCTCCAGTTATCGTTCGTCACCGTAGCAAAGCCGCCCGGCCCGTGCAGCTCCAGCACGGTGTCAGCTAGCGCACCAGTAACACCTGTCGAAGGTCCAATGGCTCGAACGAGCAAATGTTTTGGGGCACTGCCCGTGAGAATGAAGCCGCCGATACCGACATTGTCGCCAGTCTGAACGCGCATCCGGGTCGAGAGGTTGAGGGCCTGAGCCGCTGGTGGAGGTGTTACGCCTGGCGTTGGGGTCGGAGTTGGAGATATCCCCGGCGTTAGTGTTGGAGATGGAGTAGGTGTGATGCCTGGCGTCGGAGTGGGAGTGATACCGGGCGTCGGAGTCGGACTCGGCGTCGGTGTCGGACCCCCAACAACCGACTGCAGCCTGGTGCCACTGCTCGAAGCAAAAGTCGTGTCCGAGTAGTAAGAAGCCGTGATCGTGTGATCGCCCGCAAACAAATTCGAGGTGGTGAATGACGCGGTGCTGCTGGTGTTAAGGGGTATCTGAGCCAGGACAGCGGAGCCTTCGAGGAAGGTTACCATGCCGGTTGGGACAATAGATCCGGGTGGCACGGAGGCTACGGTCGCCGTGAAGGTAACTGCTTGACCGCCGGTCGAGGGATTGGGCGATGAATTCAAGGTCGTGGCCGACGCCTTGGCGTGGACCTTTTGGACCAGACTCGCAGCTCCACCGCTAAACGTGCCGTCCCCACTATAGGTGGCGGTAATACGATGATTGCCCAGGAATCCGCTGCCCGCGGTCAGGCTGGACGTGGTCACCGTCGCGACGCCGCTGCCATTCAAAGGAACGTTGGACGCCAGAGTGGTCGTAACGGGAGTGAGATCATTATAAGTAAGGTCCTGGAACGTGACCGTGCCAGTGGGAACGCCTCCAGTCGGACCTGTGTTCGTGATGGTAGCAGTAAAGGTGAGAGGCTGGCCTGCGACCACAGTGCGCAAATCCGGCACGCTGGAGACAAGAGCTACTCCAACTCCATCGTATCCACCCAGTGCGAAGAGAGTGCCGCCGTTAAGCGTATACACAATGCCAGTCGGGCCAACGATGGTGGGAACGTAAGGCTGGCCGATGCCCTGGTTGAGTTCGACTCCTTGGGAAAGCGAATTCGTCGCCAGGTTCCAGCTATAGATGTGGCCGTCCTCGCTCGGCAGGTAAACACTGTTCGTGCCGGGATTGACCGCCGCGGTGTTGATGCACCATTCGCGCACCGCGTAAGGGAACTCGAACGAAAGCGCATTCTCGTCCGGCGTCGGACCGATCGCGGAGAGCACTTCGCGCATCTCCACCAGGCCCTCAGCCGATTCGTGGGCATCAATCTGGGTCGCATTTGGGTCCAGCACCGCGATCCGGTTAACGCCGTCACCGTCGCCAAAGCCGGCATAGTTATTGTACTTGGCAAAGATGAGGTAGGAGGACTGGCCTTGATACGAAGGCACCATGCTGGCCGGTATGATCGCGGGAGTGTAATCCCAGCCGAATCCGCCCGGAGTCTTTTCCGTCGCGAGGTCGCCGGTGAAGCGGAGGAGAAATCCCCGCGAACCATTGCCCGGGTTACTGAGGATCCCGATATAGACGTCGTTATCCGGAGCGACCGTGACTGAAGCCGTGCTGTCATCGGTCAGGACGGCTCCCTTCGTGTTGCGGGGGTCGGTCAAAAACACCCGGTGCTTTGCGACGAGCGTGGTGCTATCCAGACCGATGAGGTAGCCTTCGGCGGTGCTGTTGTTCTTCGCCAACACGTAAACAGTCGTTTCGTCGTTACTCAACGCGGGCGCTGAGTTGTGGCAGTCTCGGTTTATGGTCGCGTTGGCGGCCGCGGTCCCCGTCAGCACATAGGTGCCGTTGCCGTTCGGATCGATCCGGGCAAAGCCGCTTTGCGTCGAGCTCAAGGGCGCGGGCGCGGTCCCCTGGACCCGGAACCCGAAAAAGACATTGCCATTGCTGTCTGCGGTCAGGGGAGTGTTGATGAAGATGGAGGCGTTATAGGCGGCGGCGTTCCCAAGGTAGTTGGCCAGCGTCGTGTAAAACACCTGGTGGACCGGCGCGCCGTGAGCCACGGAATCGGGGTTATCGATGTAATAAATCGTTCCGCCGCGGCCCGGGTAGTAAAGACGCGTGCCAAAGGAGCCGGTCGTCAGACAAGGATTGTAAACCGGGAGCCAGCCATGGTTGGGGAGGACGTAATCGGTCGTCAGCGTGTACTTCGCGGCGCCGCTGATGGCGTCGAGCGCGTCCACCCGGAACCCATCGGTCTCTGTCTTGACCGGGGTGATCAGCGTGTTCGAGGCCGTGACCAACGGAGCGCCGTAATGGGCGAACTTTCCCGGGTTCAAATCAGTTATCGCCGACCACAGGATGCGATTCAAAGGCCGGGCCGCGGCTGCAAAGGTGGCAGTATGCTGGGCATTGCCCGCAAACATGGGAACGCTTATGGCCTGGTCAGGGGTTTGGACCGCCGTGCCGCTATTTGCCCGAACCAAAATGATCAGCGGCAAAATGCCGATGACAGAACAGAAAGAAATTTTTCGAAGTGATATCTTCATAATGATTGCCCTTAAATTGCCCTGAATCGCCCGCCCGCTCAGCAGGAACGCGGGCTCCAATCTTCCATAATCTCAACGAAGTTCCAATTCGAAGCGATGACACTGTAGCGGCGGCCTATGACCGCCGAAATCTTCCGAACTGTAGCCGGGGTCGCTGACCCCGGGCCCGTTCCAGCCCCTTTCGCCTTGCTCCTCACGCCGTCGAGCGATACAACGACCAGGAATGCAAGACACTCCCTCCCAAACCCCCGAGTTAGACGAAATTCTTGCGTCTAATTCTCATTAGACCTTGCGATGCCATATCGCTTTGAAGACCTTGGTGAAGTTTCGTGTGACGATATAGTCGCCTCGCGAACCGATGCCCTCATCGGTTGCCGCGCTGTGAACTCGTCATTCGATTCGGGTCATGTCCAGATGCCCGGCTGGCCGCTCGTTAACGGCTTTTCAGTAACACCGCTCATCACCGACGAGTTCGTTGCACATTGGCCAGTCTCCCACGAGGGCTATTGTGACGAGTGGTGGGTCTTCGACAGCTCGATCCCGGCCGATTTCGCGGTTACCGCATTCTGCAACTACGCGCGCATGCGAATCGCCGAATATAAGAAACTCGATTGGGACGCAGGTTGCCCGCTAGACGCATATCTCGAGCGCTTCAGCCCGAAACTGGTTTTCGGAAATAACGAATTTGGATATGTTATCACTCGTGAGTCCTACGCAGGCGATGGGGCGTACTCCCTTCGGAGTCATCCATCTCATTGATTCACTTATGCCATTCGTTGATTCCTTCACTCCCACTCAGTCACCGCTACCCTCGCGGCTGTGCCGCCTATCCCGTCGCTCCCCAGCCTGCGGTATTCACCCTTCGGGCTTCCCGTCTATGTCACGGCTTGGCAGTCCACGCCATTCTCGTTAGACCAAAATGAACATTCGATGCCTCATTCTTTCGCTGGCCTTTGGAGCTCTTGCCTTGGGGCCTGTCGCGGCCGAGCAGGTGCAGCTGGCTACTCCGTCCGGCGAGATGCATCCGGCTGAGTCCGGCTTTTTCTCTCGCGACGAAGAGAGAGCGATCGCCGTCGCCAGCGTGAAACTTTCTGGCGGCAGCAAGAAGCGACTCGACGCTTTTTTCAAAGTGACTCACAAAGGAAAAGAATTTTGGGTCGTGGCTCTTGTGACAGGCGGACGTCCGAAGTGGGGCCAGGAGGGTTTCTTGAGTCCGGCAGTGTACACTGTAGTAATATCGCCGCAATGGACCGTCACTCGCGTAATGCAATGAGAATTGGGTATGGCAGGCAGGACAGGTGTAACCCGGCTGTGCCTTGCTCCAGCCCAGAAATGTGAGAATGCGTTTTTATTGTCGCGCAATTATGTGTGCCACCGGGGCGTTAATCCTCGCGTTGCCCGCCCACGCGGCTGACCCAACTCCCGCGCAGCGCGAACCGAAGCGTTCAACGGCCAAAGCGCATTACATTAGCGGCAGCGGTATGATCCTGCTCCGGACGGACCCAAAATCTGGGAAAGTTCTTCAGGCCACCATGAGCAAGAGCACCGGCAATAAAGTTTTGGATACGGCGGCGGTGAATGCATTCAAGAATCAGACTCTCAAGGCCGATGGTTCCTCCCAACGCAAGGTTCCAATAAGCTTCCGACTGCGCGTTGATTAACTGAACCCCTGTTTTAGGTTGCGCGCCGCGTCCGTTCTCGCGACGCTCGCGGGCATGAAGGAAGTTCCGATGGCCGGCGTCGGCGGTGCCTGATCCGAAGGCGCCGATTCCCCGCCAGATCCGCTACATCATCGGCAACGAGGGTTGCGAGCGCTTCAGCTTCTACGGGATGCGCAACATCCTGACGGTGTTCCTTGTCACGTCGCTGCTCACTTACCTGCCGGAAGGGGACCGCGCGGGCGCGGCGAAGGATGTGTTTCACACCTTCGTCATCGGCGTTTACTTTTTCCCGCTCCTGGGCGGCTGGCTGGCCGATCGGTTCTTTGGCAAATACAACACCATCTTCTGGCTCAGCCTGGTTTATTGCGTCGGGCAACTCTGCCTCGCGCTTCTTCGAGTCCAACCGCACCGGCTTCTACACTCGGGCTTTGCCTGATCGCGCTCGGCTCGGGCGGCATCAAACCGTGCGTGGCCGCGTTCGTGGGCGACCAGTTCGACCAGACGAACAAGCACCGCGCCAAGGTGGTGTTCGATGCGTTCTACTGGATCATCAATTTCGGCTCGTTCTTCGCCTCGCTGCTGATGCCGATCTTTCTCCGGAACTTCGGCGCGAGCGTCGCCTTTGGAATTCCCGGCGCGCTCATGTTCATTGCCACCGTGATCCTGTGGCTGGCGCGCAAGCAATACGTGATGGTGCCGCCCGCGCCGCCGAATCCGCATTCGTTTCTCAAGCGTCTGCCGGACGGCGCTGGCCTCCGGCACGCGCGGCCGGGTCCTGGCCCTGGCCGGCGGGGCAGGCGGCGATCGTGTCGTTTCTGCTCATCCCGAAGTTCGGATTCGTCATCGCGGCCTGCCTCGCCCTGTGTCGCGTGATCGCATTCGGCGGTACTTGGCGTCTGGCTGCAGCTCGAAGCGGCGCGCGACAAGCATCCCGACGAAGCCATCGAAGGCGTGCGCGCCGTCCTGCGCGTGCTGGTGCTCTTCGCGCTCGTGACGCCGTTCTGGTCGCTCTTCGACCAGAAGGCCTCGACCTGGGTCTTGCAGGCGGATGCGATGACGAAGCCGAGCTGGTTCCAGTCCTCGCAGATGCAGGCGCTCAATCCGCTGCTCGTGATGCTGCTGATCCCGTTCAACAACCTCGTGCTCTACCCGGCGCTTGAAACGCTTCGGCTACGAGATGACCGCGTTGCGGCGCATGACCGCCGGCATCGCGTTTTCCGGTCTCTCCTGGATCGTCGTCGGCGTGATGCAAGTGGTGCTCGACGGCGGCAACGCCTTCTCGATCACGTGGCAGGTGCTGCCGTATGCGCTGCTCACGCTCGGCGAAGTGCTCGTCTCCGCGACCGGACTCGAGTTCGCCTACAGCCAGGCGCCGCAGGCGATGAAAGGCGCGCTCATGGCGTTTTGGAATCTGTCGGTCACGATCGGCAATCTCTGGGTGCTGGTCGTGAACGCCGGCGTGAAAAACGCCGCGGTCATTGATTTCATCAAGTCGAGCGGGTTCGGCCTGACCGCGTTTCAGATGTTTTTCTTCGCCGCGTTTGCCTTCGCCGCCGCGCTCGCCTTCGGCCTCGTCGCCCGCACCTATCGGGTGGCGGATCACTATCGAAAAGACTAAGAGAGCAGTCCTGGTTCTGGACAATCGTCATTCGCAAATCGAAATTCCATTTGTTCCCGTAGTTCAACGGATAGAGTTATTCCCCTAGGCTGGCTTTGGCCTACGTCTCGGAAAATGAGACGTTCTTGGTCTGCATAAATGCTTTCAGCACGTCGACGTGTACGCAATGCCCCACGTGCATGAAGGCGTATTCCTTTACATGGCGACTCTTACCGGCACGCATTACCTGCCGGTCCAAATCAAACTTAAGATCAAGCGAGTTAGTTGCGGATTGCATTCCCAGAATGCGTCCATCAACTCCAAATGCCGGACCGCCACTTTGTCCCCGCAAACCCGGCGTGCTAACTTCGAATCCGTGTGCCCCAGAGGCAAGATCGCCCAAGAACCGAGTGATCATGCCTTCAATAGGAAAAGGGGGCGTATCTTGCCGGCCTACCGCCGTCCATTTGATCTCGTCCGCCTTTGAATCGTATTCGAAGTTTTGAAATTCGGGAAATGGGTAGCCCAATCTGCAAATGGTCTTTCCCTGTCTTACATCATCCCCTTGTTTGGCAAAGACTGGGAATTGAGTGCAGCCTAGCTGCGAGAACCCGTTGAATTTGAGTAACGCCACGTCGTAATTGTCGTGCAAGTGGACATCCACGCCGGACAAGGTATCTACGCAATTCACGAAACTCATCTGGAGTTCAATTACAACACCTTCTTTGTATGCGTATTGTTCCTGAAGCGCACGCGCGGCTTTGCGATTTTTTTTGCCACCTGGTAACAGGTTTCTTGCCTGTTTGAAATCAGCGTATTTTTTCTTTACTTGCGCCGTTGCAAGAATCACTTGCCCTACGTGTTTGCATGTCAGGGCCCATCCTGCATCATTCACGAAGAACAGCGTCGACGTTCCGGGCTCAACGGTTTTCGTGTCCCAATATCGGGCTATTGTTTGAATTGCCCGCGTAAACTTCAACGAATCCTCAACGGGTTTAACAAACATGAGCAATCAATGGTTCAGCGAAGAGCAGAAAGCGAGGAATTGGAAAACGTTAAGGGGGATTGAAACACGCTCACCGTGCGAGTCTTTGTTGCACTGACGGCAATCTACGTCAAGCTTTACCCATGAAACTTTCCTCCCTGAGTATTAAGAACTTTCGAGGATTAGCTAGCCTTGAAGCTAGCTTCACGCAACCGGTCTCTGTTGTCGTGGGGCCTAACGCCATTGGCAAAACGTCCCTTCTGGAGGCTATCCGTCTCGTCAAATCCGTTCTCGCGCCGCGGTTTGCTAACGAGCCTCATATTACACTCACCGACATGGGTGCGCTCTCGCAGGAACGAATACGATTTGAGTCTCTAGCTGGCGACACCGAAAAACCCTTAGATATTCAGTTGCGCATAGCATTTGATCCGCCGGAAATCGACGTACTTGAATCCCACAAGCCCTCGCTAGCCCTTCTCCACGCCCGGAATATTTCTGGAATCGCCCCGACGGTGCCGGATATCGCGATCGCACAGTTTTTTTCGTCGCAGCAGGGAAAGAATTTGATTCAGCAAGCGCAGAAAGAAATCGCCACTAGAATGCTGCAACTTCGCGGTGCGGCGAGCGCGTCGCTAAACCTTGTGATGGATCCCGCCACGTTTGCACCTCGCGGCTCTGATATTTTCTCACAGGAATTCGTAAGTATACTCGACCAGAGCCTTCCATCAGGCTCCGCCTATTTTACATATTTCCCTGCCGACCGGGCGATGCCGACCGGCGACATCAACATTCAATTGGGAGCTGGAGACGTTCAACAACAGCTGCATTCGTACATGGGACAGCCTGGAACGAAATACAATCGACTCAAGAACCTTATCGTCACCCACTCTCTTCTGGGAGCAGAAAAGCACAAACTGTTAGAAGAGGATTTTCGAATCATTTTTGAAACACTCTTGGTTGGAAAACGCCTCAAATCGGTGCGCGTCTCGCCTCACGGCCTGTTGTCAGTGCTAATCGAGGAGATCGCTACGGGAAAAGTCTACGACATTGACCGAATGAGTAGTGGTGAAAAGGGCCTCATTCTTCAATTTCTGACAATGCGTCGGCATACTGCGCCTCACGGGATCATTCTGATTGACGAACCCGAACTGCATCTAAATCCCGCTGTGTGCAAGAAATTGATTTCATTTCTTGTGGATCACGTTATTACACCCACCGGCGCGCAAGCTATCGTGTGCACCCACTCCCCGGAAGTCCTTGCAGATGCATTTGAACGGGATGATTGCGCCTTGTTTCATCTGCGGTCGTCGACAGACCTCTCGCCCGTATACAAACAAGACAAAGAAGAGATTTTTGAAGCCCTAAAACGATTAGGTGCAAGCACAAGCGATGTGCTTTTCTCCAAGGGAACGCTTTTTGTAGAAGGACCTCACGACGCAGATGTTCTCGAAATAGGTTTCCCTGATCGCGTGTCTGGATTCAAAATTAGACAGCTTCATGGCCGGAATGAGGTCGAGAAGGAAATTAAGACGCTTCAAGCGGCAGAGACAGAAGGCAAACTAAAAGATCCGCAGTTTTTCGTCTTCGACCGAGACCGAAGGGCGGTGTCAATTCCTAGTACAGCGTTGGTTCGCGTAAAACAATGGGATAGATATTGCCTTGAGAATTTCCTTCTTGATTCAGATGCTATTTATGAGATCAGAGAGGACATTCGCTCTCAAAAGCCGCCTGAGTCCCGCGGCTCGCTAAAGAATCAGTTAAAGGAACTGGCTATGGCGCAACTGAACGGAGTGGTTGTTCGAGAAGTATACGCCGGATTGGAGCCCGAGAACCCAGGATTGAGGCCCAGCGAAGTTGATATTGCAGCATCCTTTCAAGAGATCGCTAAGACGTTGTACGACCGTCTTAGTAAGATAAGGGAGGAATTGAAGACAGTCGCCGAACCGGAATGGACAGAAAAATTCGCTCAGCAGTGCCAAATCAGACTAGAAGAATTGAAACCAAGTTGGGAAGACAACTGGGCAACTGAGTGTGATGGAAAACGTGTGCTAAGAACCTCCACAAGGAGCTTGATCTCAAGGTTTCAGCCGTTGAGTTCAAACGACGAATTGTTGCAACAATGGCTCTCAGGCAAACTGAGAATTGGCGCGTGGTTGACAGTTATTTGAGCGAGCTGCTCCCATCTTAGCGGGCAGCCGTAGCCCCAAGATGTAGACCTAGCTCATATTCAGGACGTCGTCGCGCAGCCGGTTCCGGTAAAGCCATTCGATTCATGGCGAACCAAAGCGCCTCCCGGAAAATGCAACGGGGGGCAGTCTTGGAATCTCGGCAAGGTAAGTCTTGGGCCTTAGGCGCCCACGACGCCTACAACGCAATCCCCTTCACGCTCGCGTATTCAGCGCTGTCGCGGCCGTATTGGGCGCCGACGGCTTTCTTGATCGCCTTCATCCGCGTCCGCAAGCTGTCGAGGCCGTCGTAGCTGGTCTTTCGGGAGCGTTGGCCGGAGTCGAGCGCGGCGCCAGCAGTGGCGACGTCCTTGTTCGCTTGCCGGTAAGCGGTCAGAAGGGCGGTCAGTTGCGCGACCTCGATGTTGCTTGCGACGCCCGGCTTGTAGTTGGGCACCAGCTTCACCGCCTCGATCAATTTCTCGAACCAGTAATCGATGTCGCCGTAGCTTTGCTGTCCGGTCTTGGCCGACGGTTTGGGCGGAGGATCGCCGGGCTTGGCCGGCGCCTCTTTCTTGTTCGCGCTGGGCGAATAATTTCGCACCTTGTTCGCGGCCTGTTTCACCCCGGGCCGGAACTGGTCCCAGGCTTCGTTGCTCGAGATGTAATCGGTCACGCGGACCGTGCGCGCCTTGATCGTGGCCATCAGGCTGGCGTGCAGGGTGATCGCCGCGGTAGCGGCCGGCCCAGCGTTGGCCACCACGGTGTTGTGCGCTTCGACCAGGTCGAGGTAGGTGGCGAAACTAGCCGGTTGGAGCGCCGGCACAGCCGGGTCGAAGGGGGGAACGAATTTTTCGATGATGCTTTGCATTTCGCGAGCGCGGATGAGCCGGTCGCCGAAGGAGCGTTCTGTGTTTGGCATAATGAGGGGTTCTTTCTGGGGTTGAGGGGTTGTGTTTTGGGTTGGAAAGGCCTAGCCATTCGAGGTCAGGCTTATCTGTGTCTGTGTCGGTGAAAGGGAACAGGGCGAAGAGGATGCGCTCCACGCGGATCACGCGGGCGATGGTGAGCGGGGGAAGTTCCATGGGGGATGCTGGGGGGGCGGGGATCGCTAGGCAGGGGCCATTCGAGCCTCGTGAAATTGCGACAAATGGGCCAATGCCCCGCACGCATGAGAAAAAAGCAATCGCACTCGACAAGATTGAGACAACACTCGCCTCCAAAGAGATCGCACACGCGCCCAAAGCAATCGCACTCGTGCCAAAAGCAATCGTAATTGGCCCAAAAAACATCGCACTCGCCTCCGAAGAGATCGCACACGCCCCCAAGGCAATCGCACTCGTTCCAAAAGAGATCGCACACGGCTCCAAAGGGATCGCACATAGCCCCAAAGACATCGCACGCGCCCATGGGACGACCGCCCTTGGGCAAATGCGTCCTGTCGGGGCGTGCGGAAAGCCTCTGGATGCGAGAAGCGCAGCCGCTGAGGGGGTACAGCGATCAAGTTCATGGGGTGCGGCCATAGTGGCGATTCCTGCGAAAGGTGGCAAGCCAAATGTTGTTGTTTTCGCTGCCGTTTCGCTTTCTTGCGGGCCGCTCCCTCGAGCAAATTGGCCTTGCCGTGCCCCGTCGCCAATACCGCAGGACGCCCGACAGCAAGGGCGGCCGGGGCACGAAACCGCGGCGCGCCTGAGTTACGAGACCGCCTGTGACCTTGGCTTCGCGGCAGCCTGGGCGAATGGGCGCGGCTGATGGGCGCTGAGCCGAAGCGTTAGTTACGCTAACTATTGCGCCAAGAAGTCGCTAACCACCTGGGCAATCCGCGACGGCATGGCACGATTCATGACGTCTAAAGACTATTGCTAAACTACTGACTATGCGGAACTTCTCGATGAACCAGCGCGCAAGTGTCACTATCAATGAGTTTTACAAAAACTCACAACCTGTTGTGGAGCGGACTCGGCGGAGGTACTAGCTGTAGGATTTCTTGGCGTGCCGATTGCTGATAGGAAAGCTTCAAAAACCACGAGTGCCGCACTCGGTTGGAATCTCCTCCCGGTTGCGATCATTCGCAATCAACCTAAACGCTTAACCGAAAGTAATAGCATATATGGTCAGAAAATCAGTCCACGTAACTCCAGCGCCGCAAGGCGGATGGAATGTAAAATCCGGTGGCGCAAGTCGCGCCGCTGCGCATACCGATAACAAGGCCGCCGCGATTGATCGCGCTCGGAAAATTAGTCAGCACAAGGGAGCGGAACTTGTGATCCACAACAAAGATGGTCGGATTTCGCAGTCCGACAGTCATGGGCACGATCCACATCCACCGAAAGGGTAACAGCTATGAGTAAATTCAAAGTTAAATTCAAGCTGGAGAAGTTGGAGTTGGAAATTGAAGGCGAGCGGGCGACCGTTCCCGAAGTGACTGAAGCTCTCCAGAGACACATGAGCTCGCTGCTTCTCGCTCCGGCTGCATTAGCAGGTGGTGGCACCAACGGTGGTGGAAGAGAAAAGGCGATTACTGAGGTCCTAGATGTCACACCGACTCGACGAGGTAAACGCCGCTCATCCCCTCGAACTGCGAGTAAGACCCACCCGGATGGAGGAGAGACGGCTATTAACTTCCAGCACGATCCGGCTAAATGGGGTAACCCCCAGCAAGCCTGGTCTGCCCCGAAGAAGGCACTGTGGCTTCTCTTTGTTATGAAGAATCAGGCGAACATGAAAGAGATGAGCAGCCTATCCATCGCAGATACCTTCAACAAGCACTTCCGATCGTCAGGGGCCGTCAAGGCCTTTAACCTTACGCGTGATCTGGGAACGTACAAGTCAAAGGCTCCTCCATGGGTCGGTGAAGATGCTACCCAAACGCCCTCGAAATGGTATCTCACCGACGAAGGCGAAAAGGTGGCAAGAAAACTTGTCGAGGCAGCGACTGGCTCTGCTCCTGCGACCGCGTGACGCAGTATGCCACTGGTCGATAAGACCACTTTGCTCGCCCGCCTCGCGCCGCCGTTGGATGCGCTGTTGGCAGAGCAACTCTTAGCGGAGTTCATATCGCTTGAACGGCGATATGTTCTCCGCGACTGGGAGCCCGCCGAACTCGATGGCGGCCAATTTGCAGAAATCTTGGCGCGCGTTCTCTACCACCTAGATTCGGGCACGCTGAATCGAATGAAGGATTTTCGTGAGTGCCTTAACTGGATCGAAAACCCCAGCAATCAAACCGCTTACCAGGTCAGTCCCCACCAACCGCTCCTCCATCTCACAAAGGTATTGTGGACGATCTATAAGTTTCGCAGCCAGCGAGGGGCGGTGCACGTTACGCCGACTTATTCCGCCAACGAGCTTGATGCGAAATTCATGACTGAGTGCGTAAGGTGGCTGATGGCTGAGACGCTGCGACTTTTCGCGCGAACCACGCCCGAACAGGCTGGTTCAATGATTCGGGAAATATTGCAATTCGACGTGCCGTGCATCGGCAAATTCGAAGATGTGATTTTGGTTCAGCGCACCGATCTCTCGGCGGAGGAAGAAGTCTTAGTGCTATTGCATTATGCCGGGGATGCCGGATTCACAAGGCATGAGCTTGGCGAATACGCGAGGTGTTCGCCCGCGTCGGTCACGCGGATGGTTCAGAAGTTAGAAGCGCCTAATATGCGACAGATCGTGCCGGTCGGAAATCGTTTCCGCCTGACTGATCTTGGATCCAAAAGGATCCGTGAACAGTTATCCTCGAAATTGCTCTTGGAGTGAAGGGAACACCTTGCGAAATCCGGCGCCTCCTATGTTCGCGTAGCGGCAGCGCGTTTCCACATCCCGTTTGGCCAGCCGCACTCCGCCAGCCAAAGACCAGACTTCCAATTGATCAACCGTGACCAGCGTTGAGCAGCGCTGATTGACCTGCGCGTGTGAGAATCTATAGTCAACGGCACTCGTAAACGGTTATCTTGCGAACCTGTAAATGTCCCCGTAGTTCAACGGATAGAACGAGGGTTTCCTAAACCTTAAATGTGGGTTCGATTCCCGCCGGGGACATGATTCAATACGCCCTCTACAATGACAACTGACTGGTAACTTATGGCGTTGGTTCGATTGATTCGCTCGCGCCGGCTCGCTCACCCTGACGGGCTTCGTCTATGTCGCTCCACTCCCGTGGACTCCATTCCCGACCGGAGAAAGGCGAATGCAGAATGCGGAATGACGAAAGCAACGATTCGTGATGGACTCAGGGCGTCGTCTGGAGTGAAATCGCCGGCTTATGGACGCAGTGTTGAACCAAAGACGCCTGGAGACGGTGGGAGGGAAGCGATCGTGGAACACGATGGATGATGCCGGTGGCGATTTCGATCTCTTCTATCGTGACTTCATCGTGCCGCTGAGAAAACTGATGAAGGCGGGATTTTTTAAGCGTCTCACTGAACACGAATCTTACTACGACGGCGGCCGGAGGTTTGATCGCGCGGAAATTATTGGCGCGGTCAGCATCAACGCGAAGATGGAAGGGTGAGGGGAAGTGGGATTGCGGATTGCGGATTGCGGATTGCGGATTGCGGAATGTGGAATGTGGAATGTGGAATGGGGAATGTGGAATGGAGCGACGGGGACGAGCGACATAGAACACGGCGCGATCGGGAATCGCGCGGGTAGACGGCAACGCAGCTAGGGTAGCTGACGCAAGCACAGGAGCAGGCGAGTGATCAAGGTAAAGTCGTGCAGGGTCGCGACGAGGGAGGCGGGAGCTGACCGAGTTTCAATACGGAATGTGAAGACGTTTTGCGTCAAGAAATTTGGCGGACGCTCGGGCGATTTTGGTCTATGTTCCGCGATGCACGTATTCGGCTGGCGTTGTAGCAGCGTCTCAAGAACGAGCGTTTTGCACGCAATTGGCGTATTGCCAAAATCTTGGAAGTAGAAAAGAATCGGCCTCCGAAAAGAAACAGATGCCCCCCTAAAGGGAATCCAAAATGAAAAATAACGATCTTCACACGCGAAATACGACGAAGAAATCATCGGCGCGAACGCGGGCCGTCTTTTGCGCCGTCTGCGTAATCGCGGCAGTCACTCTGGCCGGTTTCGCTTTGGCGGCTGGTCCCGAGCACGTAAGTGCCGGAAGCAGCAAATCGCAGGTTGTGGCGAAGAGTCGTGACGCGGCAAAGAATCCACTCGCGGAGAAGTACAGCACGCTGGTAATGCGCGTTTACTTCGGCGACCGCGCCGAGCGCGACCGGCTGGCCCAGGAACTTACCCCTGAAGAAGTGCCCACCATAGGAGGCTATCTCACCGTAATCCGGGATCGCGACCTCTTCTATGGCCTGACGGCGCGCGGCCTCCGGGTGGAGATAGACGAGAAGAGCAGTCGCAACCTCAGCGACCCGCAAATCATGATCGACACTTTCTACGGCGGCTACAAGACGGTGGAGGAAATATACGCCTTCCTCGACCAGAAGGTGGCGCAGTTCCCTGATCTGGTCGAGAAGGTGGACATCGGCGACTCCTGGTGCAAATCCCATCCAGGCGCGTGCGTTCTACCCAGTCCCTGGAACGGCTACGACCTCTATGTGATGCACCTCACGAATCGCAGCATACCGGGCCCCAAGCCAGTTTTGTGGGCGGACGCCGATATCCACTCTCGCGAGATCGCTACGCCAGAAGTCGTCATGCGCATGATCGACTATCTACTCAATAATTACGAGACCAATGCCGACGTTCATTGGCTCCTGGACCATCATGACATCTGGCTTATGCCCGAAGTCAACCCCGACGGCCACCACGTCGTCGAGGCGGGCGGCGGCGGCAATAACCCGTACATGTACCGCAAGAACGGCAACAACTCCGGGGGCGGCGGGTGCGCCTGGCCTCCCACTTCAGGTAACCACTCCGGCGTAGACAACAACCGCAACTTCCCCTTCCATTGGGGCTGCTGCAACGGCTCGAGCGGTTTTCTGTGCGAGCAGACCTACCGAGGGGTGTCGGCGGGATCGGAGCCGGAGGATATGGCGATCGTCAACAAGCTTCGGACCCTCGTGCCCGACCAGCGCGGCCCGGGCGATACCGACGCGGCGCCGCTCACGGCTACAGGCGTTTACCAGAACATCCACACCGTGGTGCCAGTCAATCTCTTTCCTTGGGGCTGGAGCGTCGCGACGTTGCCTAACTACGCGGAGACGCGCAACATCGCCGCGCACATGGCCGCGGTAAACGCGGGCGGTAATGATTACCCCTTTGGCTCGATCATCGAGATGTTGTATCCGGTAGATGGGGGCTCGATTGATTGGGCTTACGGTGAGCTGGGCATGGCAGCCTTCTCCACCGAGTTGAGCGGCCAGGACTTTCTCCCCTCCTACTCGTGCATAGATAATCCAGGTTGCGGCTCGACGCAGGGGATCTGGCCTGAAAATCGGGGGATGCTTCTTTACCTGGCGAAGATAGCGCGCACGCCTTACCTGACTTCGCACGGACCAGATGCCAACACCGTTGTCACCAACCCGGTTCCAGTGGCGCCAGGCACGCCATCACAGCTAACAGCCAGCATTAACTTCAACTGGACCAGCAACAACTTCACTCAGAACGTAGGCGCAGCCGAATATTACATTGATACGCCTCCCTGGGCTGGCGGCACGGCCATCCCAATGACTGGCACGTTTAATTCGTCCACCGTGGCCGTCAGCGCCACTATAAGCACGGCCAGCCTGTCGGTAGGCCGCCACATTATCTTCGTGCGCGGACGCGGCGCGAACGACTTCCAGGGCTTCCAGACGTGGGGGCCGATCACGGCGGCGTTCCTGTATGTGGGAGTGGGAGTTCCAACGCCGACCCCAAGCCCAACTTTAACTCCCACGCCAACGGCTACGCCAACCCCTGCAACACCGACTCCAACTCCAACTTTCACGCCGACACCTACCCCAACGCTTACCCCTACTCCGACACCTGTTGCCGCTGTGACGGTTCTGGTGGGACACAATGGTGGCGCAACATTCGAACCCGCCTCGGTTAATATCCAACCGGGCGAGACCGTCAGGTGGTCATGGGAAACTGGTTCCCACTCTGTAACTTCCGGTGTGCCGCTACAGCCGGATGGTCTCTTTGACTCGGGCGTGCATTTTGTCCCGTTTACCTTCTTCCACACGTTCAACACCGCCGGCAGTTTCCCCTATTTTTGCGAGGTTCACGGCTCCATGATGACCGGGGTAGTGATCGTCGGGGCGGCTACACCCACCCCCAGTCCCACGCCGACATCTACTCCAACACCTGTGCCAACAGCTACTCCGACTCCGGGGGCGCAGGCGGTTAACCTCTCGACGAGGATGAATGTTCAGACCGGCAACAACGTCGGCATCGGCGGCTTCATCATTCAGGGAACCGCACCCAAGCATGTTCTGCTCCGGTCTATTGTCCCTTCCATTAGCGGTCTTACCGGTCTGTTAGCGGACCCGGTGCTCGAGCTGCATGGCCCGGATGGATTTGCCACCGTCATCAACAACAACTGGCAGGATGATCCGGCGCAAGCCGCAGCGATCCAAGCCACCGGCCTCGCTCCGACCACTAACCTCTCCGCTGCGATTGATGCGATGTTGGCGCCGGGAGCCTACACCGGGGTGGTAAGAGGCAACGGCGGAACTTCCGGGATCGGCTTGATTGAAATCTATGATCTCAGCCAGGCGGTTCTGGCGAAGCTGGCGAACATCAGTACGCGAGCTCTTGTTGGAACGGGGAACGAAATCGTGATCGCGGGCTTCATTCTGGGCAACAACAGTGGTCAAACAAGAATTGTGATCCGCGGTATCGGCGGGAGCCTGACTGCCTTGGGAGTGCCTAATGCTCTGGCCAATCCAACCCTGGAGTTGCGCGACAGCAGCGGAGTGCTCGTGGCGTCAAATGACGACTGGCAGAGCGACACGGCGCAAGCGGCGGAATTAACCGCCGCCGGCCTCGCTCCGACAAATCCACAGGAGTCCGGCCTTGCGTTGACGCTGGGACCGGGCCAATACACCGCGTTGCTTTCGGGCCTAAACAATACGACCGGCGTGGGCGTTATCGAAGTCTACGACCGCGGGCCATAGGCGAAGTCCGAAGCGGTGTCCTGAAATTTGGCGGACGCCCGGTCAATGTTCGTCTATGTTGGACCGTGCTCATGCGCAGGCCCAAGTGTTTTGGAGTGGCAAAGGCGAGCGTTCTTACCTGTCTGGCGTTGTTGCTTGTAACTGGTATTATCCCAAGTCAGGCCGCGCCGCAGAAGCCACTCCCGACCGAGCCACTCGAAGAATACGATGACCCACCGGCCCTTCTGCCCTTGTGGGGCACAGGCGTTTCGCCGGGGATGATCTCGAAGGAAGGGCCCTTCACGAGTCGTCAGGTTAACGTCAACGGGAGCGGCCAGAACATCACGGGCGACGCAGCGAACGAGCCGTCGATCGCCGTGGACCCAACGGATCACAACAGGATGGTAATCGGCTGGCGGCAGTTCAATAGCGTTACCTCCAACTTCCGGCAGGCTGGCTGGGGTTGGACGAACAATGGCGGCGCCACCTGGACCTTCCCGGGCATTCTCGAGAACAATGTCTTCCGGAGCGACCCGGTGCTGGGCGCCGACGACACGGGACGTTTTTTCTATCTCAGCCTTCTCCAGTCATTTGATGTCACCATGTGGCGCTCACTCAACGGCGGCCAGAATTTCACAAACATTGGACCGGCGAAGGGAGGCGATAAGCAGTGGTTTGTGATAGATAACAACCCGGCCAGCGCCGGTCACGGATTCCAATACCAGTTTTGGGATAACGCCAGCCCGTTCGCCCCTAATGAATTCAGCCGTTCCACCGACGGCGGGGTCACCTGGATGGATCCGATTACGATTCCGAACGCTCCGCAATGGGGGACGCCCGACGTGGACTCGAACGGCACCCTCTTTTTCGGAGGCGTAAGCACTACCAAGACCCAGTTTTGGTGCCTTCGTTCGACCAATGCAAAGAACAGCGCCGTCATCCCAAACTTCGACCAAAGCACCGAGGTCAACATGGGCGGATTCATCTCATACTTTGACACGGTGAATCCGGAGGGACTGATCGGGCAGGTATTCCTGGCGGCGGACCGTTCGGGCACCAGCTCCAATAACAATGTTTATATGCTGGCGAGCGTGCAGCCAATCGGGTTCAGCGGAAGCGACGTCATGTTCGTCCGCAGCACGGATGGCGGAGCAACGTTTAGTATCCCCAAGCGGGTCAACGACGATCCGGTTAATCACAGCAAATGGCACTGGTTCGGCACGCTCGCGGTGGCGCCGAATGGACGCATCGATTCCGTTTGGTTCGACACCCGAAACGCCGCGAACAATACTGATTCGCAACTCTTCTATTCCTACAGCACGGATGCGGGCAATACCTGGTCCCCCAACGTGGCGGTGAGCAATCCGTTCAATCCGTTCCTGGGTTACCCGAACCAGAGCAAGCTGGGCGATTATATGACAATCGTTTCAGACAATACCGGAGGCGATGTTGCGTATGCCGCGACGTTTAATTCTGAACAAGACATTTATTACGTTCGTGTCGCGCCCGGGATAGCGCCGGCGACACCTACTCCTTCACCGACGCCTACACCGGCGACACCCACGCCTACCCCTAGCTCGACGCCAACACCAACTCTCACCCCAACGCCCACGCCGTCGCCATCGCCGTCGCCGACTCCAACACTAACCCCCACACCGACTTTAACTCCTACGCCTACGCCGATTTTGGCGGCCCAGGCCATCAACCTTTCGACGCGGATGCGCGTTCAGAGCGGCGATAATGCTGGCATCGGCGGGTTCATCATCTCGGGAACCGCTCCCAAGCATGTGCTTCTCCGGGCCATTGGACCTTCGATAACAGGTGTTACGGGTCTGCTGGCTGATCCGGCTGCTCGAGCTGCACGGTCCGAGCCGATTTGTCACGATCAACAATGACAACTGGAGAGACGACCCGGCGCAGGAGGCCGCCATCCTGGCTACGGGTATCGCCCCGACCAATAACCTGGAAGCAGCAATTGATGCGACTCTGAATCCGGGAGCCTATACCGCCGTCGTGCGGGGAAAGAACAATACCTCTGGTTTAGCCTTGGTTGAAGTTTACGACCTTAGTCAGGCCGTCCTGGCGAAGCTGGCGAACATTAGCACGCGGGCTTTCGTCAGCACGGGCGACAATATAGTCATTGCCGGTTTCGTCCTGGGCAATCATAACGGGAATGACAGAATTGTCGTCCGTGGCATCGGGCCCAGCCTGGCTGCCCTGGGTGTGTCCGACCCCCTGGCAGATCCGACGCTGGAACTGCGCGACAGCAACGGAGCGCTTCTCATAGCGAACAACGATTGGCAGGATAATGCCGCCCAGGCCGCGGAACTAATGACGCGGGTCTTGCGCCAACCAGCCCACTGGAGTCCGGCATAGCCGCGACGCTTCCGCCGGGCGCGTACACTGCACTGCTCGCCGGCCTGAACAACGGTACTGGCGTTGGCGTGGTCGAAGTCTACGATCGGGGCCTCTAACAAGAAGTCGGAAGTCGGAATGCGCAGATGCCTGGAGAACCGCCTTGTGATTGGGAAGTCAAGGGGATAGCCTTCGCGATTGTCGGTCGCGGCCCGACGCACGACGGAAACACACATTTATGAAAACCAAATTGCTGCTCGTTATTCTCCTTTCCTCTCGCTTACCACCCTTTGGTCGTGGACGCCCAAAAACCTGCAACCGAACAGAAGCCGGATGTGTCGGATAAGGCGTTGATTACCAAGGAGTCGCCCGCCGCAAAGCAAAAGCGCCGTCGCCCAAAGCGGCGGAAACCCGGGCCGTGAAGCAATACACGATCGAGCAGTTCATGGACACGACGCGGCTCGGCGGGAGCTCGTTCTCGGCCGACGAAAAGTCGATTCTCTTTCACAGCAACAAGACCGGCATCTTTAACGTCTACACCATGCCGGCCGTCGCGGGCGGTGCGCCGAAGCAGTTGACCAATTCGACGAAGGAAAGCACCTATGCCGTCTCCTACTTTCCGGCGGACGCGCGCTTTCTTTACCGTTACGACAAGGGCGGGAACGAGAACGAGCATCTTTACCTGCGAGAGCTGGACGGGACCGAGCGCGACCTGACGCCGGGCGACAAGACCAAGGCCCACTTCCTCGACTGGAGCCACGATCGGAAGTCGTTCTTCTTCTCCACCAATACGCGGGACGCGCGCTACTTCGATATCTTCGAAATGAGCATCGCCGACCTGAAGCCGGCGCTCATTTACCAGGACGAAACGGGCTACGATTTCGGCGCCATTTCGAACGACAAGAAATTCATCGCTTTCGGGAAAACGGGCGGCTCGCCGGCGGACTCGGATGTTTACCTCTACAACACGGCGTCGAAAGAGATGAAGCACCTGACTCCGCATGAAGGGGACGTGGCCAACTCCCCGGAAGCGTTCGATCCGAAATCGAAATACCTCTACTTCCTTTCCAACGAGGGCGGCGAGTTCATGTATGTCGCGCGCTACGACCTGAAGGAGGGAAAGCGCGAGGTGGTCGAGAAGGCGCCCTGGGATGTTTCCTACACTTATTTCTCGCGCAACGGCAAATACCGCGTCGTGGCCACGAACGAGGACGCGCGCACGAAGATCAAGATTTATGAAGAAGCCACCGGCAAGCTGGTCCCGCTGCCGGTTCTTCCCGAAGGCGATATCACCGGCGTCAGGATCTCGCCGGGCGAAACAAAGATGGCCTTCTACCATGACGGCGCCCGCTCGCCCGCGAACCTCTTTGTTTATGACTTTGCATCGAAGAAGGTCACGAAACTAACCGAGAGCCTCAACCCTGAGATCAACCCGGCGGACCTGGTCGAATCGCGCGTCATTCGCTACAAATCTTTCGATGGGCTGGAGATTCCCGCCATTCTTTACACGCCGC
Source organism: uncultured Verrucomicrobiae bacterium (assembly GCA_963850015.1). Lineage (GTDB taxonomy): Bacteria > Verrucomicrobiota > Verrucomicrobiia > Chthoniobacterales > UBA10450 > AV80. The sequence goes on along the minus strand of CAWKJF010000002.1, from coordinate 1,408,027 downwards.
TCGGCGCCAGCGCGCAAAAGAAATTGCCCGCGCTCGTCCGGGTGCATGGCGGGCCCGGGCGGACAAGCGCGGATGCCCTACAGCGCTTCGGTGCAGTTCCTCGTCAATCATGGCTACGTCGTCCTGGACGTGAACAACCGGGGATCGAGCGGCTACGGCAAGACGTTCTTCACCGCGGACGACGGCAAGCACGGGCGGGAGCCGTTGTGGGATTGCATCGAGGCGAAGAAATATCTCGCGTCGCTCGGTTACGTGGACGAATCGAAGATCGGCATCATGGGCGGATCCTACGGTGGCTACATGGTTCTGGCGGCGCTCGCCTTCAAACCAGAAGAGTTTGGCGCGGGGGTGGACATCTTCGGGGTTTCGAACTGGGTCAGGACTCTCCAAAGCATCCCGGCTTACTGGGAGGCGCAACGCAAGTCGCTCTATAAGGAAATCGGCGACCCGACCAAGCAGGAAGCGATGTTGAAAGAGATCTCGCCGCTTTTCCACGCGGACAAGATCACCAAGCCACTGATTGTGTTGCAGGGCGCGAACGACCCGCGCGTGATCAAGCCGGAGTCGGATGAGATTGTTGACGCCATCAAGAAGAAGAATGGCGATCGTCGAATACGTTATCTTCGACAATGAAGGCCACGGTTTCACCAAGAAGGCGAACGAGATTCGCGCTTACAAAGCCATTCTCGATTTTCTCGACAAACATCTAGGCAAAAGCGGCCCACCGGCTCCCGTGGCGGCAAGTAACTAAGGGAAAAGGCGGCGCGACCATCCCGCTCTGATCTGATCTTACTCTTGATCCTTCCTTGTCTCCCCAGAGATCAGGAGCAGGATCAGATCAGATGCAGGAGTCGAGCGGAGGCTCGTTTATTGTTGTTGGCCAACGCGGGGCGGGATAAACCCGACCGTCCTAAGGCCCCATGCACGCTCGAATTTTTCTGATCAGACACGGCGCGACAGTCCTCACGGCCGAGGACCGGTTTGCCGGCGCAACGAATGTGCAACTTTCCGACGAGGGGCGCGAACAAGTGCGCCGGCTCGCTGCGCGTCTGCAAGGGGAAAACATCGCGGCCATTTATGCTTCACCGCTAGATCGAACGATGGAGACGGCGCGGATTCTGGCCGAACCGCACGGACTTGAGGTCCAAACGCGCGACGGTCTGCGCGAAATTTCGCATGGCCGCTGGGAACAGATGACGCGGAAGGAAGTCGAACAGGCGTTTCCGGAGGAAGCGGCCGCGTGGGAGAAGGACCCTTACACGTTCGCGCCGGTCGGGGGCGAGAGTGGGTTGGCGGTGACCGCGCGCGCGTTGCCGGTCCTGATGGATATCGTGCGGGCGCATCCCGCGGCCAATGTGCTGGTCGTTTCGCACAAGGCCACGATTCGTCTCCTGCTCAGTTCGTTGCTGGGATTCGATCCGCGCCGTTACCGCGATAACCTCGATCAAAACCCGGCCGCGTTGAACATTGTCGACTTCAAGGATGCGGTCAGCGCGCGGCTGACGCTCTTCAACGACACGTCGCACTACTCCGCGGCCGGCCTCGCCATTCCAGCCGTCCCGACCTCCCGGCTGTCGAAAGCGTGGGCACGACGAAAAGAAGGCTGTCAAGCGCCGGAGCCTCTCGCTTCTGAATCCCAACGCCAAAAGTCTAATTGACTATCCGATACTTTCAGAAAATACTGAAAGTAGATGAAGAAAGCGCAGACATCTCAGAACGACCAACGGACCCTTCGGAGGCGCGGGATGACTTCGTGACCCAATGGGGCACCATCGGGACGGCCTGGGGAATCAACCGGACCATGGCGCAGGTCCACGCCCTCCTCATCACGACGGCACACCTCTCAGCACCGATGAGATCATGGACGATCTGAAGATCAGCCGGGGCAACGCGCATAAGAATCTGCGCGATCTGGTCAGTTGGGGACTGATCCGGAGCGTGGTCCGGAAAGGAGAGCGCAAGGAATATTTCGAGGCGGAAAAGAACGTCTGGAAGATGTTTTGCATCATCCTCCGGGAGCGCCGGCGCCGCGAACTGCGGCCGGCCCAGGCTGCCCTGCAGGAATGCGCGGCACGCACCAAGGACCTGAAAGGCCCCGAAGCGGCCGCCTTTAACCAGCAGATCAAGGCGTTGAGTGATTTCCTTGACTTGGCCGACGGCGTCATCACCAAGATTTCGCGCTCGGAGCAAAGCAGCATGGTTCCCTGGGCCATGAAGTTCCTGAAATGATCCCTTTTTTTAGAATGGAGTTTCACTAATTCCTGAAACTCGAAGAAACAACCAGAAAAGAAAGAAGAACATATGACCCCGATCGTTTGGACCTACCTCAGCTACCTCATCCTCAGCGTCTCGCTCACCGTTTGGGTGGCGAAGACGCTGCACAAGAATGGCCGGATTTTTCTGGTCGATGCCTTTCTGGGCAACGAACAGCTGGCGGACTCGATCAACCACCTGCTCGTGGTCGGATTTTACCTGATCAATATCGGTTACGTGAGCCTGGCTCTGAGGGAGGGACATATACCGACCGATTTCCAGGGAGTGCTGGAAACGCTCAGCCGCAAGGTCGGCGTCGTGCTGCTCGTCCTCGGCGGCGATGCACTTCTTCAATCTGCTGGTGTTTTCGAAAATGCGGAAACGCGCCCTGCTGCATCGCGCCCCGCCGCCACTCCCACCGCAGACGCAAATTCCCGTGGCGGCAGGATGAAGCGACTCTACGTCCTGTTCGATGGAGAGTGCTCGTTGTGCGGGCGATGCCGGGACTGGCTCGCCCGCCAGCCGGCTTATCTCGAATTGTATTTCCTGCCGTTCCAAGTCGCCGGAAGTCGCTCGCCGCTTTCCGGGAATCGATGCGCTTCATCCCGAGGAACAGCTTCTGGTCATAAGCGATGATGGCGGCGTTTATCGCGGTCCGCAGGCCTGGATCATGTGTCTTTATGCATTGCGTGATTATCGTGAGTGGTCGCAACGGCTCGCACATCCGGCCCTGCTTCCCTGGGCCCGCCGCGTTTGCGAGCTGCTAAGCGAGAACCGGTTTCGAGTCTCGGGCTGGTTCGATAACCTGAGCGAGAGCCGATTGCGAGACAAGCTGGCCATCTCGTCCGTCAGATGAAAATTGTGATCCCAGGCGGGTCTGGACAGGTGGGACAATTGCTCACGCGAGCGTTTCATAAAGGACGGACACGATGTCGTGATTCTCTCCCGACGGGTCGAAGCGAACGTAGCGGGGCGAACCGTTGTTTGGGATGGGAGCACGTTGGGCGACTGGACCAGGGAATTGGAAGCCGCTGATGTAGTTATTAATCTCGCGGGCAAGAGTGTGAATTGTCGGTACACCGCTGAAAATCGCCGCGAGATCACGCGATCCCGGGTTGATTCCACGAACGCGGTCGGCCAGGCGATCGCTGGAACACGGCGTCCGCCGCGCCTTTGGCTACAAGCGGCCACGGCCACGATCTATGCCCACGGTTACGATACGGCGCATGACGAGGTCTTCGGCGTTCTGGGCGGGAACGAAGAGGGCGTTCCTGAAACGTGGCGTTTCAGCATCGAAGTAGCGAAAGCCTGGGAAGGCGCTTTCAAACAGGCGCCGCCATCGCCTTCCACGCGCAAAGTCTTGATGCGTTCAGCCCTGATTCTGAGTCCCGATCACGGGGGCATTTTTGATGTTCTCCTTGGTTTGGTTCGACGTGGGCTCGGAGGGCGGGTGGGGGATGGCCGCCAGTATGTCTCCTGGATCCACGATGCCGATTTCGTCCGGGCCGTTTATTGGTTGATCGCGCACAAGAATTTGGAGGGCGTGATCAATCTTGCCTCCCCGAACCCGGTGCCGAACGCCGAGTTCATGCGTCAGCTGCGCGAAGCCTGGGGAACAAAGGTCGGACTCCCCGCGTCGAAGTGGTTGCTCGAGATCGCGACCTTTTTCATGCGCACGGAAACGGAGCTCGTTTTGAAAAGCCGACGCGCGATTCCCGGCCGGCTCCTGCACGATGGTTTCAAGTTTGAATTTCCGGATTGGAAGGGCGCGGCGCGAGATCTTTGCCAGCGCTGGCGATTGAAGTAGAGGCGCCCGCCTCTACATTTGCGTCCTGCGACGGATTCGCGACATTCGCCGCCGCTCCATGCTCACGATTTCACAAGTCTCGAAGGCCTTTGCCGGTCGCATTCTTTTTGAAGACGCCTCGCTCCAGGTAAACCGGGGCGATCGCGTCGGCTTGGTCGGACCGAATGGCGCGGGGAAATCGACCCTCTTCTCACTCATTCTCGGCGAAGCCTCTCCGGACGAAGGCAAAGTCGCGCTGGAGAAGGCGGCCACGGTCGGATTTCTCCCGCAGGAACACGCGCCCGCTGGAGAGGAGACGGTTCTGGAATTGGCCTGCGCGGTCTCGCCGGAGCTGGTGAAGGCGCAGCGGATCATGAAATCGACGCCGGAAGATTCGGCGGAACACCACGAGGCATTGCATTCCTTCGACGAGCATGGTGGCTGGCAGCTCGAGCCCAAGGCAAAGCGGATCCTGGCTGGCCTCGCTTTTCGTGAATCGGATTTTGATCGGCCGCGCGAAAGCGTTGAGTGGCGGCTGGGTCATGCGCGCGCATCTCGCTCGTTTGCTCGTGCAGGAGCCGGACCTGCTTGCTGCTCGACGAACCGACAAACCATCTCGATCTCGAATCGCTGGTTTGGTTCCAGGAATACCTGACGAATTATCCCGGCGCGATTCTCATGATCTCGCACGACCGCGAATTTTTGAATCAACTCGTCGGTTCCATCATCGAGATCGCGCATCGACGGCTGAACCGTTATCGGGGGAATTGGGATAGCTACGTCGAGCAACGGGTGGCGCGGGAAGAGCAGCAGCTTTCCGCGTATAAGAACCAGCAGAAGGAGATCGCGTCGTTGCAACTTTTCGCCGATCGGTTTCGGGCCAAGGCGAGCAAAGCGTCGCAGGCCCAGAGCAAGCTGAAGCAGATCGATCGGATGGAGAAGATCGAGGCGCCGGTCTCGCGCGAGAGAACCGTGCACTTTCGTTTTCCGCAGCCGCCGCGCAGCGGGCATCGCGTCATTAGCCTGAAGGAGGTTGACCATGCGTATGGCGATCTGGTTGTTTATCGCGGGCTGGATTTCGAAGCGGAGAGGGGACAGCGAACCGTCCTGGTCGGGCCGAATGGCGCCGGAAAATCGACGCTGCTTAAAGCTGCTCGCGGGAGTGCTTCCGATCCAATCCGGCGCGCGCGAGGTCGGGCATAACGTAAAGGTCGGTTATTTTTCTCAATATCGCGTCGAGATGCTGGATCCCAAGCAGACGGTGCTGGAGACGGCGCGTGACATGCCGAACCCCGTCTCCGAGCAAACCGCTCGCACGGTTCTCGGCTCGTTCCTTTTTCGGGGCGACGACGTTTTCAAGACGACGGCCGTCCTGAGCGGTGGAGAAAAGACGCGGCTCGCGCTCGTTAAACTGCTGCTCGATCCGCCGAATCTTCTGCTGATGGACGAACCGACGACGCATCTGGACGTCGGAAGCATCGATGCGCTGGTCGGTGCGCTCGCGCAGTACGAGGGGACGCTGATTTTCATCAGCCACGATGTTTACTTCATTCGGGCCGTCGCGAAAACCGTGCTGCATATCAACGCCGGAAAACTGACGCCGTATGCTGGCGACTACGGCTACTACCTGGATAAATCGCGGGCCACTTCGGCGCGCGCTGCGCTAACGAGCGGCGATAAGCTGCAAAACTTGCAGCCTGTTGCGGCAAAGGCGGAAACCGTGGCAGGCGGTGCGACTGCTCTACAAAAGACGGGGATGCGCGAGACCCGCGAACAGCGCCGCGCCGCGGCGGAGGACCGCAAGGCTGAGGCGAAGATCAAGCGGGATCGCGAGACAAGAATTCGCGATTTGGAAATGCAGATCTTGAAACTCGAAGGCCGGCAAAAAGAACTGACCGAAGAATTGGAAAAGCCCGAGACATACGAACGTGGCGGAGCGGCCACGCAACTGAATCGCGAGCTCCAGGCCGTCACCACCGATATGGAGCGACTGACTGCAGAATGGGAGAAATTAGAGCAGAGAAAAACAGGGTAGCGGAAGCGCGTAACCGGCGTGGCATCGATGCTGCTATTAGAGAACCCGCAAGCTAGGAAGACACCTACCAAACATAACTTTCCTCAGCTTCACACGCGGCCAGCAATGGCCGCGTCTTTTTTTTGCCGATTTAATCATTCTTCGCCGCGCCGCGAATATTGAGAGCGGCCAGGCCGAACTGAAGCAGAATGAGAGCGTAAGCCTTGGCCTGCCAGCCCCAGGCCGCCCAGAAAACGTTGCTGAGCAGAAAAAACCAAAAGCCCCATTGACGCCATCTCTTGGACTGGGCGGCGACGAGCCAGGCCGATAAGAGGGTAACCGCCATCGCCGGCCACTGCAGGTGATTCATCCATTCCACAGAAGTTAAACGGTTCCCGGTCTGGAGCCGGTTGCGTGGACAGTGAACGATTGGCGACGCGCAGGCGAAAGTGGGCGGGGAGAAAAAAATCCACCTACCTCCGGTGCCTGAGCCGATTGGTTCTCGGAGACAACTACCATGGCGCGCCATCGAAAATCTCTTTTCCAAAATGCCTTCCAACTCTTGAAGCAGACGGCGGTGGAATGGATGGACGACAAAGCACCGCAGCTTGGTGCGGCTCTGGCCTATTACACTGTTTTCTCGCTGGCCCCGCTCGTTCTCGTCTTGCTCGCGATCATCGGGTTCATCTTCCGCGACGATCCCGCGGGCGCGTGGAGCAAGGTCACTGACCAGATGAGTTACTTCCTCGACAAGAGCGCGGTGCAAGTCGTGCAGGACATTGCGAAGACAGCCGCGGAGCCAGGCAAGAGTGCGATCGCGACGCTGATCGGAATCGCTCTCGCTCTTTTTGGGGCGAGCGGCGTTTTCGGGCAGTTGCAGGATGCACTGAATACAATTTGGGGCGTAAAGGCTAAACCGGGCCAGGGTATCTGGGGATTTCTGCGGGCGCGTTTTGTCTCCTTTGCCATGGTCGGAGGGGTCTGTTTTCTCCTGCTCGTCTCGCTGACGGTCGAAGCGGTCCTCAAAGGTTTCAGCCATTATGTGCAGGAGGCACTGCCGGGTGGGCTCGCCATTGCCATCATGGTCTATCTCATTTTCGATTTTGCGGTGGTCGTGCTTCTCTTCGCCATGATCTTCAAATTCCTGCCGGACGCAAAGGTGCGGTGGCGTGATGTGTGGATCGGCGCTGCGATGACTGCGCTCTTCTTCGGTCTCGGCAAATGGGCACTGGGATTTTACCTCGGAAGTGGATCGGCGGGATCCGCCTACGGTGCGGCGAGCTCGCTGATTACGCTCCTGCTTTGGATTTATTATTCGTCGCAGATTCTGCTCTTCGGCGCGGAGTTCACGCAGGTCTATGCGAACCAGGCCGGTCGCCGCGTTCAGCCCAGCGAATACGCTGTGCCCATCGAAGAGATGGAAGTCGAGCGTCCGCGCGGGACAAAGCACTGAGCGAGAAACAACGGAAACTTCGAGGGCGTCTCCGGGATGCCCTCGCTACTCGCATAAGCGAGCTTTGGGATTTTGCTACGCTCGTTTGGCTGCACCGGCCAGGAGTCGTTCACGCAAAATGATCGCGCGCTTTTGCGTGCCGCGACCTATTTCACCCGCCGGGTCATGCGCAACCACATCAAAGACGAACAACTTTCCTTCGCGTCCGCGATAATTCGCCGTCGCGACGACCTTCGCGCCGATCGGCGTCGCGGCGGAGTGAATGATATCGACCGTGACGCCGACGGACATCTCGCCCTCGTGCAAAAAAGGCTTAAGGACCCGGGCGCCGGCCATTTCCATGAGCGCGATCATGCGCGTCGTGGCGAAGACGGCGGGAAATGTTTCGTCCGGCGTGTGGTCCAGCTTCAGATCACTCGCGCAATCCGATTGCTGGACAACGAGCGTAGAGGTTCCGATCGAGTTCGGTTCCGGCTCAGTCACGCTGGGCTCCAGCGACCGTTGCCGTCTTGCGCCAGAGCGGGCTCCGGCAACTCGGGTGCAAGGTCATCGCTGCCGTTGGCATCGAGGTTATCCGGTTCCTCCTCACGCCCCTCGTTGTGCGTTTTCGCGATCAAGACATAAAGCGATGGCACGATGAAAAGGGTGAAGATGGTCCCGATCGTCATCCCGCCGACCAGCACCAGGCCAATCGAGTTACGCGCTTTCGCCCCGGCGCCGGTCACAAAAACCAGCGGCATGTGTCCCGCGACGGTGGCGATCGTCGTCATCAAAACCGGCCGCAAGCGGATGCGGGAAGCTTCCGAGATGGCGGCTATTTTGTCGTAACCCTGCTGCTGCAGTTTGTTGGCAAACTCGACAATCAGGATCGCATTTTTCGCAATCAAGCCGACGAGGGTGACCAGCCCGACCTGCGAGTAAATGTTCATCGTTGTGGTCCAGCCGTTGGTAAAAAACGGAACGCCTTGCCCGGGCATCTTCAGGAAAGTGAAGATGAGTGCGCCGAATAACGCCAGCGGCACGGAACCGAGGAGGATGATCAACGGATCGCGGAAGCTATTAAACTGGGCCGCCAGCACGAGGAAAATGAGAACGACTGCGAGTCCGAAAGCGGGGAGGAATTTATCGCCCTCCACCCGGAGCTGACGCGATTCCCCAGTGTAATCGATCGTGTAACCTTTCGGCAGGATTTTGGCCGCTTCGTCCTCGAGAAGACGCAAGGCTTGATCGATCGGCAGTCCCGACATGCCGCTGATCGTAACGGCGTTGAGCTGCTGGAAACGGTTCAGCGACCTCGGGACGGTCTTCTGCTGGATGGAAGCAATGGTGCCGAGCGGAGATGAGCTTGTTGTCGGGGCCGGTGACGTAGATGTCCTTCAGTTGGTCGGGATTCAATCGTTCGCCACGCTTGATTTGCGGAATTACTTTGTAGCTGCGGCCGGCGATGTTGAAGCGATTCACGAAGTTACCGCCCATGGCCGCGGAAATATCAGCACCGACCTGCTGGAGATTCAGGCCCATCGCCGCGGCCTTGTCGTGGTCGATCACGATCTCGGCTTGGGGTTGGTCGATTTTTGTGTCGATGATGGGAGGGAAAAAGAAGCTTTTGCTTTCCATCGCCTTCGCCTGGAGCTGCTTGGCAAATTCCAACATTCGCTCCGGCTCTTCGGTGGAAAGGAGCACGATTTCGACCGGGAAATTTCCACCGCCGGGCAGGGCAGGGGGCATGATGGGAAACATTTCGATTCCCGGAATGGCGCCCAGTTTTGCCTGAACCTGCGGAAGGAGCTCAAAGGCCGTTTCCTTCCGTTGATCCCAGGGCTTCAAGACCATTCCGCCGAAACCGTTATCCGGAAAGGTGATCTGAAAGACGAACTCACTCTGGGGGAAACCCATGAACACTTTTCCAGCGGCGTCGGCAAACGCACTGGTGGATTCGATGGTGGCATTCGCTGGCGCGTTGACGATGCCGAAGATCACGCCCTGGTCCTCGGTTGGGGCCAGCTCCTTTGCGGACATCGACATCTTCAAGAAAATGGCGGCCAAAATCGAGAGCCCAACCCAGGCCACGTAAACGGCCGGCCGCACCCGCAGGCTGGCGTCAAGTTTCTTGCCGTACCATTCCCGCACGCTCTCGAAGATGTGATTTACCCGGGCCGCGAAACCGTGTTCGCTGTCGCCTGAGCGCAGAAATTTCGCGGTCATGACAGGCGAAAGAGTGAGCGCGACAACGCCGGAAATCGCGACGGCGCCGGCGAGGGTGAAAGCAAATTCCCGGAAAAGCGTGCCGGTTAGGCCTCCCTGAATGCCAACGGGAATGTAAACCGCGGCCAGCGTGATCGTCATGGCGATGATGGGGCCAATCAGTTCGCGGGCGCCGAGAAGGGCCGCATTAACCGGAGTCAGCCCATCACGCAAGTGACGTTCGACATTTTCGACGACGACAATGGCGTCATCGACGACCAGACCGACAGAGAGCACGACGGCAAGGAGCGTGAGCAGGTTCACGGTGAACCCAAAAATTTGCATGAGGAAGACCGCGCCGATGAGCGAGATCGGGATCGCGATAATGGGGATGATGGTGGAACGCCACGACCCGAGGAAAAGGAAGATGACGACGCAAACGATGAAAAGCGTCTCGCTCAGCGTCTTGTAAACGTCCTTGATCGCGGTGTTGATGTAAGCGGTGCCGTCGTAGGCGATCACGCCTTTCATACCGGTGGGAAGATCGTTTTGAATCTGCTCCATCTCCGTCCGGACTCGTTTCACGACATCGATCGAATTGGCGTTTGGCAGGACAAAGATGCCCATAAAAACGGCGCGCTGACCGGAGAAGCGGACCTCTGCGTTATAATCTTCTGCGCCGAGGACGACGTCCGCTAAATCACCCAAGCGAATCAAAGTGCCTTTGTCCTGCCGAACAACGAGGTTCTTAAAATCCTCCACCGTATGCAGGTCGGTGTTCGCGGTCAGGTTGACCTGCACCAACGCGCCCTTGGTCCGGCCGGGCGCAGCAAGGTAATTGTTCTGCGCGAGAGCGGTGCGCACTTGCGCTGGGCTGACGTTGAGCGCCGCCATTTGCTCGGGCTTCAGCCAGATGCGCATGGCAAAGGTGCGTCCGCCGAGAATTTCAGCGCGCTGGACGCCACCGAGAGCGGTCAGCCGAGGCTGGACGATCCGACTGAGGTAATCGGTGATCTCATTTGCCTGGAGGATGTCCGACGTGAAGCTGAGGTAACACGAGGCGAAGCGCGAGTCGGCCGATTCGATATTGATCACGGGGATCTCCGCCTCCGGTGGTAGATCGCCGCGGACCTGATTGACCTTCGAGCTGATTTCCGAGAGCGCTTTGTTTGAATCGTAATTTAGCTTCAGACGCGCTGTGATCGTGGAAACGCCCTGCGTACTTTGCGATTGCAGGTAATCGATTCCGTCAGCGGCCGCGATCGCGCGCTCCAACGGCGTGGTGATGAAGCCGCGCACGAGGTCCGCACTAGCGCCCACATAAACCGTGGTCACGGTCACGGAAGCGATATCGCTCTTCGGATATTGCCGAACGTTGAGCGACGAGATGGCCTGTAAGCCCGCGATAACGATCACGAAGCTCACGACCAGCGCTAGGACCGGCCGGCGAATAAAGAGATCGGTGAAACCTTTCACGGGATTGTGATCAACTGTCGGCCGGCTTCGGAGCCAGCTCTGTTTTGGGCGCGAGTTTGTTATCGACGACGACATTCATGCCGTTACGCAACTTGAAAACGCCGGTGCTGACGATCTGCTCGTCCACTTTTAAGCCGTCGGTCACAGCGACAAAATCACCGCGGGTCTCTCCTGTGCGAATGAACTGCTGGCGGAGGATCAAACTCTCCTGCTTGGTTTTTTCATCGCTCTTTTTTTCAATCACGAAGACCGAGTTGCCGTAGGGCGCGTACGAAACAGCTGCCGCTGGAATGAAGAGCGTGGAATTTTTTTGCGGTAGTAAGACCTTCACTCGCCCGAACATTCCCGCCCGGAGGGCATTATCCTGGTTGTCGATCGTCGCTTGCAACGAGACGTTGCGGGTCGCCGGATCGATCGAGGAATTAATGGCCGTCAATTTTCCTTCAAATTCTCGGTTGGGGATCGCATCGGTCGTGACCTTCACTGGCAGATCGGGCTTCACATCCGCCAGTTGTTGCTGCGGCAGAGAGAAATCGACAAAGACCTGACCGAGCGACTGCAACGAAACCAGTGGATCGCCGACTTTGACCATTTGACCGGGATTGACAGCGCGGATTCCGGCGGTCCCATCGAAAGGCGCGCGAATCTCCTTCTTATCGATGATCGACTGCATGTTTTCGACGGCCGCCTTCTTTTGGGTGTATTTGGATTGGGCCGCATCGAACTCCGCGGCTGAAATCACTTTGCGGCCCTCCAAGCCGCGGGCGCGCTCGAGATCATTCTTGGCCAACTCAGCATCCGCAACCGCCGACCGCATTTGGGCGATTTCGGCGGAGGCGTCCAATTTCAACAAGACAGCGCCCTTTTTCACGAGAGCTCCCGATTGAAAATCGATTTCAGCTACGGTCCCCGCGAGTTCCGCGCTAATCATCGCGCCCTGCACGGGCGAAATGGAACCGACGGCAGTCAGCATGGGTTGCCAGTCGCCCTTTTTTACTTCGGCGCTAGTCACGGTGGTAGGCGGAGGCACCATTTTTTTCCCGGCCGAGATTAGCGTCATGATCTGCCAGACCTTGATGCCGGCGATGAGGAGAAAAACGGCGACAAGGCCCGCGACCACCTTGAAGACGGCGCCTCGCGCGCGCTTTCTTTGGGGCGGAGCCGAAGTCATGGGCGCGGAGCTGGGCGATCTATGAGAGAGCAGATTCGTGTTCATGTTTGAAGAGCAGGCTCCAGAGGTTGCGTGCGACGTCGAGCTGACGTTCGCGCCGTTCCTCTATGCTCCGGTTAGGCGCGAGAACGTCGCGCATGAGCAGGCCGTCGTTCACCGCGAAGATCATCTCCGCGACGTCCTCTGGTTCCATATCACCTGGCAATTGGCTGGCCTCCGGCGAACGAGCGATCAGATCAGTCACGCCCACTTTTGCCGTAGCGCCGACGTCTCGTACGAGGTCGGCCACGCGCGGATTGCGTCCAGCTTCCGCGAAAAGATCGACGACGAACGCGGCGACCACATGCGGAGTGTTGTCACAGCAATGCCAGGTAAAAATGATTTCGAACGCTTCACGCAAAGTTGGCGCGAGGCGGGCTCGTTCGAGCACCTCGTGGATCTCGCGCTTGTGTTCGTCGGCCATCGCAGAAATCACCGCGTCCTTGTTCTCGAAGTATCTGTAGATGAGCCCCACGCTGATCCCGGCCTCCGCACTGATGTCGTGCATGCTGGCCTGATGAAAACCCCGCTTGGCGAAGCAGATCATGGCCGCGCGAAGGATTTGCTCGCGGCGCTCAAGGGCGGGGTCTAAGGAGGTGGTCGGCATGAGGTCATACTAATGAATGAACGTTCATTCATTGTCAAACGCCTGTTTGGTGTAGAGGCTTGCTCTGCGCGCGTCTGTGAGCTAGGCGCTTGGCACAAGCGGCTCTACATTCTGATGAACGATGCGGTCAGATCGAAAACTTCACCCGGGTTTTGACCTAAAGATTCTTCGCCAGTTTCCGCCCGCCTCCCCCTACCTCGTGGGCGTCTCGGGCGGTCGGGATTCCGTCGCCCTGCTGCATCAGCTCGTCGATCTCGGTTACCAGCGCCTCGTCGTCTGCCATCTCGATCACCAATTGCGCGCCCGAGCGAGCCAGGCCGATGCGAAGTTCGTCCAACGCCTGGCCACCAGGCTTCAGTGCAAGTTTGAGTTGGGTGAGAAGGACGTGGCCGCCCTGGCCCGTGAATCGAAGCAATCGGTCGAAACGGCGGGACGGATGGCGCGCTACGAGTTTTTTGCGCGCGTCGCGCGGCGGCGACGGTGCAGGACAATTTTCTTGGGTCATCACGCGGATGATCTCGTTGAGACTTTCCTGATGAATTTGTTTCGCGGGGTCGGGCCGGCGGGCTTTGGCGGGATCCGCGAGGTAAGTTCCCGCCGGATCTCCGGGACGGAACTCCAGATTGTTCGGCCCCTGCTGGGCGTCTGGCGCAAGGAAATCGATGCGTATGTGAAGGCGCAGCGGTTAAAGTTTCGTGAGGACCGCACCAACGAAAGTCTTGGTCCTGCGCGCAATCGCGTGCGTCGCCGAGTTATCCCATACGTCGAAAAACAGCTCGGCCGAAAGGTGGGAGCGACGATTTGGCGGGCCGCGCTAATTGCCGCGGATGAAGCAGAATGGCTCGAGGGCCTGGTCGATTTACAACAGCCGGAATCCGAGCAACTGGACGTGACCCGGCTTCGCGCGCAGCCGCGGGCTCTGCAAAGGCGCACCATTCAACGATGGCTTCAATCCCGGAGTGTCGCCGATCTTGATTTCGATTTGATCGAGCGAGTCCGGGGTCTGCTCGATCTGGAAGCAGCCGTCGCCAAGACGAATCTGCCCCGGGACCGTCACGTGCGCCGGCGGGCGGGGAAGATTTTTGTGGAGTGATTCTCGACGCCCGGGGCTTAGCAACTATTCTGAATCCGATTCCTATCAGTGTTTCATCCGTGCCCATCTGTGGCTAAGATAGGCTCCAATGTCTTCCGATGTTCGTGTCCGTTTCGCCCCGTCACCTACCGGCTATCTTCATATCGGTGGCGCGCGCACCGCCTTGTTTAATTGGCTCTACGCCAAACACACGGGCGGCACACTGGTTCTGCGGATCGAAGATACCGATCGCGCGCGCAACACCGCGGAAGCCACTCAAGCCATTTACGATGGACTGCGCTGGCTAGGCCTCGATTGGAATGAAGGACCGCAAGCCGACGGGAATTTCGGTCCGTACTTTCAGAGTGAGCGGGAAGCAGTCTATCAAAGTTACCTGGATAAGCTTCGCGCGGCCGATCGCGTTTACGAAGACGCGGGCGCCATTCGCTTTCGTTTTGCGCGCGAAAAGGTCGTTGTCGATGACATCATTTGCGGCCACATCGAGTTCGACATGACGAGCGCCGAGACGAATCCGGACATGACCATCCGCCGGCCCGACGGCTCGTGGATTTTCCATTTCGTAAACGTGGTGGATGACAATGAAATGAAGATTTCGCACGTCATTCGGGGCGAGGATCACCTCTCGAATACACCGAAGCATGTCCAGCTCTACCGCGCGTTCGGGGTGACCCCGCCGCGTTTTGCGCACATCCCGCTTATCCTGAACAAGGACGGCTCCAAGATGAGCAAGCGGGATCAGGGTGCGAGCCTCAACACCTACATCGATGGCGGCTACCTCCCTGAAGCCGTGCGCAACTATCTTTGCCTGCTCGGCTGGTCGCCGAAGGACAACCGCGAGAAAATCGAGATCGATGAAGTCGTGAGTCTGTTCGATCTCGAGAAAATTCACCGCAAAAACGCGGCCTTCGACCTGGACAAATGCACGTGGCTCAACGGCGAGTACGTGCGCGGGTTGAACGACGATCGCTTCCACACTCTGGCGCGGGAGGCATTGGAAAAAGCGGGGATCGATCTGTCCGTGTTTCCGGCTGATTACGTCCATGCCGCGCTCGAGACCTGCAAAGGCAAGTTCAAGATCTTTAGCGAGCTGCCGGATTATTGCGGTTTCTATTTCAAGGACGATTTCGAATACAATCCTGACGGCGTCGCAAAACATTTCATCCCGGAAAACAAGCCGCTTCTCTCCGCCGTTCGCGAAGCCTTTGCTGGTTTGGAAAAGTTTGACGCGACAAATCTGGAAACGGCGTTGAAGGCAACGGCCGCGCAGCTCGGCGTCAAAGTCGGCGCGTTAGTCCATCCAACGCGCCTCGCCGTCACCGGCAGCAACGCCGGGCCGAGCCTGTATCACTTGCTGGAGATCCTGGGGAAAGAGGAAGTCCTGGCACGGATCGATCGCGGGTTGAAGCTTTTCTAGGCGACTGACACCTGCCTGATCGCTACCGTCTCTTCGCTTCTTTCGCCCACGTGTCCTTCAACGTAATCGTGCGATTGAAGACCAGCTTTCCAGGCTGCGAGTCGGGATCGAGGGCGAAATAGGCCAGACGCTCGAACTGATACCGCACCGCGAGTTCCGCCTCCTTCAGCGATGGTTCGCATTTGGCGGTCACCACTTCGAGTGAGCTTGGATTGATGAAGGACTTGAAGTCACCATCGGCGTCGGGCTCCGGAACGGTGAAGAGCCGATCGTAAAGACGCACTTCCGCATCGATCGCGTGGGGGGCGCTTACCCAGTGAATCGTGCCTTTGACCTTGCGGCTCGAAGTTGCGCCGCCCGTTTTGCTCTCAAGATCGGCCGTGCAACGCAGTTCGATCACGTTGCCGGCATCATCTTTCACGACCTCGTCGCACTTGATGATATAGGCGTACTTGAGCCGGACTTCGCCGCCCGGCTTAAGGCGAAAATATTTCGGCGGCGGCGTTTCCATGAAATCCGCGCTCTCGATAAACAGCTCGCGACTGAACGGAAGTTTGCGGGCTCCGGCGCCGGGATCCTCCGGATTGTTCACCGCCTCGAGTTCTTCGACCTGATCTTCCGGATAATTCGTGAGCACCACTTTGAGCGGGCGAAGCACGGCGAGCCGTCGGGGCGCGGTCCGGTTGAATTCCTCGCGCACGGTATGCTCGAGCACGGCGACGTCGGTCATGCTCGGATATTTGGTGATGCCGATGTTGTAGGCAAAGGCGCGCAGGGCGCTTGCGGTCATGCCCCGGCGCCGAAGGCCGGAAATGGTCGGCATCCGCGGATCGTCCCAACCATTCACAAGGCCGTCGTTCACAAGCTGCATGAGCTTGCGCTTGCTCATGACGGTGTAAGTGAGATTTAGGCGCGCGAATTCGTATTGGTGCGGCAGCGGCGTCGGCAGTTCGAGCGAAGCCAGAAGCCAATCGTAGAGGGGGCGATGCACCTCGAACTCGAGGGTGCAGACCGAATGAGTGATGCCTTCGATGTAATCGCTCAGAGTGTGGGCAAAATCGTACATCGGATAAATGCACCATTCCTTGCCGGTGTGATGATGCTCCGCGTGCCGGATGCGATAGAGGATCGGATCGCGCAGCCACATGTTCGGCGCGCTCATGTCGATCTTCGCGCGCAGCGTGCGCGTGCCATCCGGGAATTCGCCCGCCTTCATCCGCGAGAGCAGATCGAGATTTTCCTCAGTTGAGCGACTCCGGAAGGGGCTTTCTTTGCCGAGGCGGCGATACTCGTCCGTTTCTTCCGGCGTCATGTCGCAGACGAAGGCTTTGCCTTTCCGGACCAGCTCTGTCGCGTATTCGTAAAGCTGATCGAAATAATCCGACGCGTAACCCGGCGCCCGGCCCATGTGCTCGTTCGCCCATCCCTCGATGAGCCATTTCACGTCGAACATGATGGAATCGACATATTCGGTTTCTTCCTTGGCCGGATTTGTGTCGTCCATGCGGACGTTGCAAATCCCGCCAAACTCCCGCGCGATGCCAAAATTCAGGCAGATGGATTTTGCGTGGCCGATGTGGAGGTAGCCATTCGGCTCGGGTGGAAACCGAGTGAAAATCTTCTTGTGCTTTCCCGTTCGAAGATCTTCCGCCACGACATCGCGAATGAAGTCAGAAGGAGATGCGGGCGTGTTCTCGTTCGGCGTCGTCATGGTCGTGCGCGACAGTAGCGAGTGGAACGATGAGCAGCAACCAAGGAGGGGCGCTTACCAAACCGCCCTCTCCACCTGGCGGCGCAGCCGCCACATCAATTAGCGGGCGTGGCGCCCGATTATTTCTGGCGGGCGGTTTGGATACCGCCCCTCCTTGAGGCACTATCTCGGAATACGTGAAAGAGGTTTACACGCTGGCTGATCTGGAAAACTGGGACGCGAAGGCGAAGTCGCCTATTCGCCTCGGCATCTTTGGCGATCCCGTCGCGCATTCGCTGTCGCCCCAAATGCAAAATGCGGCGCTGGAACATCTCGGGCTGAAAGAGCGTTACGCGCGGTTCCAAATCGGTGAGGAGGAACTGCGGACGGGCCTGGAGCTGATTGGTCGTCTCAACTTCGTGGGGATCAATCTGACGCTTCCGCACAAGGCCGCCGCGCTTTCCCTGATGGCGGAGGTGGATGAGGCCGCGCGCAAGAGCGGAGCCATCAATACTGTCCTGGTCGAGGGGGAAAAACTGCTTGGCTTCAACACCGACGGCCCCGGTTTTCTCCACGCGATCCGCAGCGAATTCTCCGTCGATCTGCGCGATCTTCGCGTCCTGCTCCTGGGTGCGGGTGGCGGGGCCGGACGCGCCATCGCGATGCAATGTGCCCTCGAAAATTGCGAACGCCTCGTTCTCGTGAACCGCACGCTGGAGAAAGCGCAGGACCTGGCGAAAGAATTGGCGCCTTACTTTGCCAGCTCGCGGGTGCTGGGTCCGGTCGCACGCTTGCAAGCTGTCCCGTGGGATGAAACATCACTCCGTTTTCAGCTCGCCAATACCGATCTCGTCGTCAATGCGACATCAGTCGGGATGAAGCGATCCGATCCTCCATTAATCCCGGCATCGTTGCTGGCGCCGCACTTGATGGTTTACGATACGATCTATAGGCCGGCGCGAACGCCGTTCCTGGCAGCCGCGGCCGACGCGGGGGCGTTAGGGGCGAATGGGCTTTCCATGCTTCTGCATCAAGGCGCGCTTTCCTTTGAGATCTGGTTCGGACGGAAGGCGCCGCTCGATGTGATGCGCTCCGCGCTCAAATCATAGGGGGCGAGGACACTGCGTGCTGCATCCCGAGGCGCGCAGACGGCGGGGACCTCACAACTGCAATGGCGGTTCGCTGGCGCGAAGAGCAGATGCCATCAATGCGAACGGTGCTGCACGGCCCAAGCAGCTTCTTTTTCGATTGTGAGGTCCCTCGCCGTCTGCGCGGCTCGGGATGACAGCCGGCGGCTCTACGACGAAAACTCCTGCGCCATTTCGCGGCCGCGTTTGGTCGCGGCTTGAATCGCCCCGATCAAACCCTCTTTTGTCCCGAGTCTTTCCATCTCCGCCAGACCAGCCGCGGTTGTGCCGCCGGGCGTCACCACCATCCTGATCAACTCGTCAGGCGAGCTCTTGCTTTCAATCGCGAGTTGCGCGGCGCCCAAGACCGTTTGCGCCGCCAAAGCCATGGCGGCGTCGGCGGACAATCCGCATTTTTCCCCGCCTTCAGCCAGCGCCTGGATCACGGTATAGACAAAGGCGGGCCCGCTTCCGGAAAGCGCTGTCACCGCGTCGATTTGATCCTCGGTTACTTCGACCGCGACCCCGATGGCTTCGAAAATCGCCCGGGCGTGGTCGATGTCCTGGCCGGTCGTGCGCGTTCCCCGCGCGAATCCCGTGGCTGCGCGGCAAATGGCAGAGGGCGTGTTGGTGAGGGCTCGCAGGAACCGACCCTCGGCAGCGGTTTCCATCGCCGCCAGGCGCGTCCCGGCTGCGAGCGAGATGACCAGCTTGTTTTCGATTGAGGGAGCAATATCCCGAAGAACCGGCAGGACCATGCCCGGTTTTACCCCGACAAAAATAATCTCGGCGTCTTTTGCCGCCGCGACATTTTCCATCGTGGTGGTAATGCCAAGGTCTCTTTCCAAAATGGAGCGCGCTTCCGCGTTCGGTTCGCCAGCGATGATTTCTCTCGGCGCGCAGAATTTTGCCCGGAGCAGACCGCGAATGACGGAGCCGGCGAGTTTGCCTGCACCAATAAAACCGAGGCGGTAGCTGCGGGTGGGTGTTTGTAAATCAGGTTTGATCCGGCGATATTAGCCGATGGTTAGCAGCGGTGTAAACTTTGGTCTCGATCTGGCGGAAGAAATCGCCGAGCTCAAGCGGGAGCGGAATGCCGTCATCCTGGCGCACAATTACCAGGTGCCCGAGCTCCAGGACATCGCCGACTTTGTTGGAGACTCGTTAGGACTGAGCTTTCAGGCGGCGAAAACTGACGCTGAGGTGATCCTCTTTTGCGGGGTCCACTTCATGGCTGAGACCGCCAAAATCATTAATCCCACCAAGCGAGTCCTGCTGCCTGACCTGGATGCCGGCTGTTCGCTTTCGGAATCGTGTCCGCCGGAGGAATTGAAGGCGTATCTCGATCAGCATGCGCACAAGAATTATTATGTCATCGCCTACATCAATTGCAGTGCGGGCGTGAAAGCGCTCTCCGACGTCATCTGCACCAGCGCCAACGCGGAAAAAATTGTCCAGAACGCGCCGGCGAATCGAAACATCCTCTTTGTTCCCGACCAGAACCTCGGTGCGTGGGTGATCGAACGGACCGGGCGACCGATGGATCTTTGGCAGGGGAACTGTTACGTGCATGTGGAATTCACCGCGCGCAGCATCGGGAGGATTCGGGACGAGTACCCGGACGCTCCGGTCGTCGCCCATCCGGAATGTCCTTATGCTGTCCGGCTGCTCGCGGATGAGGTTTGCTCGACGGAAAAGATGGTGACCTTTTGCCGGGAATCTCCGGCGCGCGAAATCATCGTCGTGACCGAGGCCGGAATGTTGCATCGATTGCACAAGGAAATTCCGGGGAAGAAATTCATTCCGGGACCGACGGATCGTTGCGCCTGTGCGGAATGCCGGTTCATGAAAATGAATACACTCGAGAAAGCGCACGCCGCGCTCTTGAACATGAAACCGGAGATTACTTTGCCCGAACCGCTCCGCCAACGAGCTGAAGCGCCGATCCTTCGCATGCTCGAGTTGAGCAAGTAGCTTTGGGAAATTACAAATCCCAGGCACCAAAGCCCAAGGAAATCCCAAGACCCCAAATACCAAAGCGGCTGATCTGTCGTTGAATTTTAAGGGATTGGATTTTGCCCGGGGTTTGGTTTTTGGGCTTTGGAGCTTAACTTCGTATCCCGGACGAAGTTTGCCACTTGTCACTCGCCACTTTTGCCTCTTCACTTCTGCCGCATGCTGCGACCCACCATCTGGATCATGCTTGTGGTCCTTTTGCTCGGAGTGGTTTTCCTGCGCGAGCCACGGCTCGAGCAATCCGAAGAGTTTTTCCTGCGCTGGCTCTTGAAAAACTCGGAGCCGCGCGGGCCGATGGCGCCGCTCACCGTGGTCGAGATCGGCCATGATGCAGTCCTCGACCGGGATTTATTAAAGGATGCCACCTCGCCTCATAGCGGCGGCAGTGGTGTCTCGCCTTTGGAGTTCGCCCTCTTTCTTCAGTCGGTCCTGGAGTTTCAACCCACCGTGGTCGTTTTCGAAAATATTTTGAAATGGCGGGAACGCGACCGGGACCAGGAGCAGGTCTTCATCGATCAGGCCATGCGCGTGCCAAAGCTCCTTCTCGCCGCCGAGTTGACCGCGACGCCGGATCCGGATGCGCCGGTTCCGGAAATTCCGGGATTCGCCCAAGTCACGGGAAAGCGGGGTGAGCTGGTCGAGTTTTCGGGAATCGGTCGCCAGCCCGGTGAAGAAATACGGCTGATCGCCACGCTCGGCTTTGTCAATTTTCCGGACGAAATTGCGGATGGGATCCACGTCCCTCTTCTTTTCCGGTATCGCGGGGAAGTGATCCCGTCTTTTACTCTGCAAGCCATTCTGCTTTGGCTTCGAGTGACACCGGCCGAAGTGACGATTGATCTTGGCTCTCACATTTCCCTTCCGCAGGGCCGCAAGATTCCGATTCGTGCCGATGGCACTCTTCTGATTTCACCGAACGCGGGAAAAAATGTCCGGCGCATAACCCTGAACGAGCTGGCCCTTGCGACTCAACAACATGACGCGGGCCAGAAGACAGGGGCGGGGTTCGAAACCTTGCGCGACCAGATTGTGCTGGCGCGGACCCCGGCGAATCCCTTGTCGCCGCCGGATGTTTTCGCCGCCAGCCTGGCCACCATTCAAACGAACGCTTACGTGCGCCGCGTCCACTGGATTTTTGATTGCGTTATTCTGCTGGTCGCCGCGGTCGTGATTGGGGCCCTGTGCCATATCTCGAGAGTTGACCTCGTCCTCGGCGCGATCGCTTTCACCGCGGCCTATTGTCTGATCGCGCTGGCTGCGCTTTCCCGATGGCTGATCTGGCTGCCGGGCATCCTCCCGATCGGGGCCGTTTGGCTCCTTGTTCTGATTGCCATCGTGACTCCGCACCGTTTTCGCGCCAGGCGGCCGAAAGCCACCACGATTTCCGCATCCATTCCCTGAATTGGGCCGTCGAGAATATTGAAAGCACGATGACCGCTTCGGAAACTGAAATCGAAGGACGAATCGATCGCCTTCACGCGCCCGGATTGGTCGATCTTCATTTCGATCTGTTGATGGATTTGTATGAAAAGCGCGGCCGCACAAATGTGCTGGCGACCGAGTTCCTGCCCGAATTCGAGGCGGGCAACATGGCTGTCATCGGGGCGGCCATTTACATCGAAGATAGTTACCTTCCGGAAATGGCGTTGCGGGTGGCGCTCGATCAGATCGCGCGGCTCTACGCCGAGGTCGAGATGTCCGGCCGGTTCGCGATTTGCAAAAGTTGCCGAGGAAATTTTGCACGCGCGCGAGGCTGGGAAGATTGCTTTGCTCATCACCATGGAAGGCGTGGAACCGCTCGGCGTCGGATCTGAATCTCCTTCGTGTCTTTTTTGAGCTCGGTGTTCGGGTCATCGGACTTACGCACGTGCGGCGGAATGCGGCCGGCTCGGGTGGCGTTTTCGCGGCGAGCGGTTCCTCGCGCGATGGGTTGACCCAGCTTCGGGCGCGATCTGCTTCAAGCATGCGAAGCGCTCGGCATCATGATCGATCTCGCGCACATTAATCCCGCGGGCTTCGAGGAAATTTTCGTGCACACGAAAAGAACGCTATCGTGTCGCACACCAATGCGCGGCGGTATCACGACCTCGAGCGCAATATCAGCGACGAACAGATCAAAATGGTCGGAGAACGGCGCGGCGTTATTGGAATCAATGCGGTGCTGGTGAGTCCGCGCCAGGACGAGGCGACGATCGATCGGTATGTCGATCATATCGAGCATGTCGCCGGCCTGATTGGGATTGATTGCGTGGGGATTGGCTTCGATTTCTTCGAGTTTCTCTATCGTCAGTGGCCCGAGCCGGCGAAGCAGGAGTTGGCCGCGAAGTTCACTAAGCCTCATTTCATTCCCGACCTGACGAACCATTCGCACGCTCGAAACCTGACTCACAAGCTGATCGAGCGCGGATTTAACGACGAACAAATCGCAAAAATCCTCTTCGGAAATTGGATGCGAATATTTGCCCAGTTGCTTTGAAATTCATCAACCTCACGCGCCGCACCGAGATCGGCGCCAATAGCTACTACCTCGAGGCCGCCGGCCGGCGGCTCGTCCTCGATTGCGGCATGCATCCGAAGGAGGAAGGCGAAGCAGCCCTGCCGAACCTTCAGGCGCTCGGCGATCGCGCGCTCGATGCGATCATCGTTTCGCATTCGCATCTCGATCACATCGGCACGCTGCCCGGTGCTGATGCGGCGCCAGCCCGACGCGCGCATTTTCATGACGGAAGCGACCGCGGAAATCGGAAGCGCGCTCCTGCACAATTCCGTCAGCGTCATGATGCGGCAACGCGAAGAGATCGGCGTTTCGATTTATCCGCTCTTCACCCACAAGGAAACCGATCGGGCGACAGATCGCTGGCGCTGGTGCCCGATGGGCCAGCCGTTTACGGTGGAAGGCGAGCGCGCGAAGCCGCACGAGGCTGACGGCGCTCACGGTCGAGTTCGTCGATGCCGGCCACGTCCTGGGCGCGGCCGGCGTGATCCTGCGCGCGGAAGGCCGCACGATCTTCTACAGCGGCGATGTAAACTTCGACGACCAGACGATCACCAAAGGCGCCGTTTTTCCGGAGTCGGGTGTGGATGTCCTGATCATCGAGACGACGCGGGGCGACAGCCCCGTTGCCGGAAGGCTTCACGCGCGCCGCTGAGGAACGGCGCCTGGCGGAAGCAATCGAGCGGGCTTTCAGCCGCGGCGGTTGCATCCTGATGCCGGTCTTTGCGCTGGGCAAAACGCAGGAAGCGCTCGCCATGATCTACAAATTTCGCCGGGAAAAATTGCTCGGCGAATTTCCCGTCTACATCGGCGGCCTCAGCGTGAAGATGACGGAGATTTACGATCGCCGGGCCATGACCACCCGCCGGCTGCTTCCCCGGCTGCAACTGCTCGAAGCGGTCGAGCCTTTCGTTCTGAACGGGCAGACCATTCACGACTCGCCCGCCGCGGGCCGGGCGAATCTATGCGCTCTCGAGTGGAATGATGACGCCGAAGACGCTCTCGAATACTTTCGCGCGGCGCGTCCTCGAGGACCCACAGCATTCGATTTTTTTCGTCGGTTTCGCGGACCCGGCATCGCCCGCGGGCATTATCAAGCTGGCCAAACCCGGCGATCTTGTTTCGCTCGATCCCGATGAGCCGGCGCAGCCTTTGCGCTGCCAGATCGAGCAATTCCAATTCAGCGCCCACGCGTCCCGCGAATCGATCGTCGGTTATGTGAAGCGGCTCGCGCCGAAGAAAATCGTGCTGGTCCACGGCGACGTGCCGGCGGTGGAATGGACGCGGGCCCGGCTGGCTGCGGAGTTGCCGGGATCGGAAGTGATTGTGCCGACGCCGGGGGTGGAGATGGAGTTGTGATTCGTGAATCGGAGGGATGTACTTCCGCAAGTCCCATTCATCGTGCACTGAGGTCTCACGTGACATTCAGAAAATTCGGACGTGCAGAAGCACGTCTCTCCGAGTTAGAGTTGAATGAAAATCGTCTCCTGGAACATCAATTCGCTGCGCAAGCGGCAGGAGCGTCTCCTGGCCTGGCTCGCGGAAACCCAGCCTGATGTCGTTTGTCTCCAGGAAACGAAATGCACGGACGAGCAATTCCCGGAACTGGCCCTGCGCGCGGCCGGTTATCATTGCGCTTTCCACGGCCAGAAATCGTATAACGGCGTCGCGATCCTGGCGAAAACAGCGCCGCTCGAGGTGCGCGCTTCGTTGTGTGACGAAGAAGACGATCCGCAGGCGCGCGTCATCGCGGCGACCATCGGGCCGGTGCGCGTTTATTCCATCTACGCGCCCAACGGCCAGGCGGTCGGCTCGCCCGCCTATGATTACAAATTGAAATGGTACGCGCGCCTGCGGAAATGCCTGCTCGAGAATGAAAGCGCGCAGCGACATCTGGCCGTTTGCGGCGATTTCAATGTCGCGCCGAAAGACGAAGATATTTACGACCCCGATTTATGGCGTGGCGCCATCATGTGTTCGGAAGGCGAGCGCGCGGCTTTCGAGCAGTTATGCGGCGCGGGTCTGACCGACACGCTGCGAATCCATCATCCCGAACCGGGCCTTTTCAGCTGGTGGGATTATCGCATGCTCGCCTTTCCGAAAAATCGCGGACTGCGGATCGATGCGATTCTCGCCAGCAAATCGCTGGCGGAGCGTTGCACGGCCGCCGGGATCGAGCGCGAGATGCGCAAGGGGAAAGAACCATCCGATCACGCGCCGGTTTGGGCGGAGTTTGAGTTGTAGATCAAGGAGCGGCGGTTTACAAACCGCCGACCTATCAAATCGGCGATTTCAAACCGCCGCTCCTTGAAGCGCATTGGACGTTCAACGCCGGGCACCGCACCTTGAACTTGATGACTCCGGGCGCCTTACATCTCGGTCCGCGACGCGCCACCCAAGCCGCTCCTCATCTTCGACGGCGATTGCCATTTCTGCCGCCGCTGGATCGAGCGCTGGCGCGAGCTCACGGCGGGAGCAGTCGAGTACGCTCCGTCGCAGGAAGTCGCCAGCCGTTTTCCGGAGATTCCGCCCGAAGCTTTCGATCAGGTCCGTCCAGTTCATCGAGACTGACGGCACGGTTTACAGCGGGGCGGAGGCGGTCTTTCGCTCGCTTAGGTCACAAGCGCAGCCGCAGGTGGATGATCTGGTGTTATGAGCACGTGCCGGGATTCGCCGCCATCACCGAAGTAGCCTACCGCATCGTAGCCCGGCAGTCGCCGGACGGCCTCGTTCTTCACGCGCCTGCTCTGGGGCAACGATGTCCGCCAGCCGACTTACTTCGAATCGCGGCGCTGGTTTCTCCGCTCGCTCGGCGGCATCTACCTGATCGCGTTTGTCTCGCTCTGGATGCAGGTGGATGGATTGATTGGCGAACGCGGGATCTTACCCGTCGCGGACTACCTGCCGGCCGCGCGCGCGCATCTCGGCGACAAGGCCCCGTTCCTTCTGCCGACGCTCTGCTGGCTCAACTCGAGCGATGCCTTCCTGCATTTCCTTTGCGGCGCCGGCGCCGTCATCTCGGTCTTGCTGATGGCCGGCTTCCTGCCGGTCGTCTCTCTGGTTCTGCTCTTCGTTTTCTATCTGTCGCTCACGATCGCCGGCCAAACGTTTCTCAGTTTTCAATGGGACATCCTGCTGCTCGAAGCCGGGTTTCCTCGCCATCTTCTTCGCGCCGGTTCGCTGGCGAATCGGCGATGATCGTGACGCGCCCGTTTCTCGCGTCCGGCCATTTCCTGCTGAAGCTCCTGCTCTTCAAATTGATGGTGATGTCCGGCGTGGTGAAGCTGACCAGCGGCGACGATTCCTGGGGCTGGATTAATGATTCATTTCACTGGAGCGCGCTGACCGCGCTCGATTATCACTACTGGACACAACCCCTTCCGACGATCTTTGCCTGGTGGGCGGACAAGAGTCCCGAATGGTTCCAAGCATTTCTCGGTAGCGTTCTGTCTCTTCGTCGAAATCATCGTCCCGTTTTTCATCTGGGCGCCGCGACGGTTGCGATTGATCGCGTGCGGCTTGCTGATTTTTCTGCAGATCGTGATCGCGCTCACCGGCAACTATTGCTTCTTCAATCTGCTCACCATCGCGCTCTGCCTGCTGCTCATCGATGATGCCTCTGGTAGGCACGGCGTCCCGCGCCTTGTGCGAGATCCGCGAGCCGCGCTCGCGCGCGGTCCCTACGCAGAATCGCTCATCCGTTGGTTCGCCGCGTGGGCAGTTCTCATGGTCACCTTGCCGATCAACGCCATGCTGATTTTTTCCGCGTTCAAGCCCGGGACCTCCTGGCCTCGTCCAATCGCAATATTGGGCGACTCCCTCGAGCCCTTTCGAATCGTGAGCGGCTACGGCTTGTTTCGCGTCATGACCAAGTCGCGGCCCGAGATCATTATCGAAGGGAGCGCCGACGGCATCGAATGGCTGCCGTACGAATTCAAATGGAAGCCGGGCGACGTGAAGCAACCGCCGCATTGGGTGGCGCCGCACCAGCCCCGGCTCGACTGGCAGATGTGGTTCGCCGCGCTCGGGACCTATCGGCAAAATCCCTGGTTCGTTCGCCTGACCAAAGAGTTGCTCGAGAACAACCCGGACGTCACCTCTTTGCTGGCGCACAATCCTTTCCCGGACAAGCCGCCGCATTTCTGTCCGCTCACCAGTTTACGACTACCGTTTTACCTCTGTCGCTGAGCGTCGCGCGACCGGCGCCTGGTGGAAACGCCAGGAGGGCGGCGAATATTTGCCAGCCGTCTCGCTCAAAGATTTCCGCAATTAGGATCCGGCGCGAATGTTTCGAGCATCCTCTTCCGTCGGCTCACCGGAGCGCCGGCATGGGCTTGAGCATAGACTTTCGCTCGGGTAACCTGGTCTTTGTGAACCAGCCGCACTGCCATCTCCTGAACCGAGTCCTCGTTGCGGTAGCCGCATTGCTCTGGCTCGGCCGGCCGCTCGCGCCAAGTCTTTTGGCCGATTCGAGCGTGGACGAGCAGGTCAAAACCATCCGAAGCCGTTATGACACGGTCGAGAAGGAGTTGAGCCGCTGCAAGGCAGGTCAAGCGCGATCTCCCGGACGAATCTACGGAAGGCGGGGAGCTAACGGCCTATTTTTTGGACAAATCGTTGCGCAAGCTGGTGGCGAAGTTCTATGGCGAGACTGGCCAGGCGCGGGAGGAATACTACTTCTGGGATGACCGCTTGTTTTTCGTCTTGCGGGTCGAGTCGCGCTATGACAAGCCGCTCTCCGGGAAAGTGGTAAGCAAATCAGAGGAGCGTTTCTACTTTGCCGATGATGCGTTGATCCGATGGCTCGATCCGGCGAAGAAGGAAGTTTCAGCCGGGCCGGAGTTGCAGGCAGCGCGGCCAGGATTGGCTCGCTCAAGCAAAGAAATACTCTGCGTTGGTCAAGAAGTGACGACCTTGGGAGGGTGACCGCCTTCGTTGCTTGTAATCGAAGTTCTGAATCGAGCACGAGCACGAGCACGAGCACGAGACGAGCACGAGACGAGCACGACGAGCACGAGACGAGCACGAGAGGGGGCACTCCAGGCGGAGTTGAGAGGATGGGGGTTGTGGGTATCTTGCCGCGATGCCGAAGGAAGAGCAGATCGTGACGGAAGGGACGGTGACGCAGGTGTTGCCGGGGACGATGTTTCGCGTGCAATTGCCCGGCGAGCGGACTGTGCTCGCGCATATCTCGGGCAAAATGCGCAAGCATTTCATCCGCATCGTGCCGGGCGACAAGGTGGAAGTGGAGCTTTCGCCCTACGATTTGACCAAGGCGCGCATCATTTTCCGGGAGAAATAAACGGAACCAGACCGTTGAACGGTTAAAACGTCAAAAACGTAAGCGCATTGAGAGACGAGTTTCGTTTCTGGTGAAGAGGACTTATCATTACGCATGCGTGCGGTGAAAAAGACGCAGCGAAGCAAACGACGCCCAAAAAGAAGCGACAGGAAAATACCATGGCTGAAGAAAACAAAACTACGACGGAAAGCGGCGGCGCCATTCCGCCGGATGCTCAGAGAAAATTCGAGAGCAGCAAGACGCACGTGCGCAAGGCAGCGGAGGATTTGAAATCCGCCGCCGGAACGATGGCGTCCACTGGAAGATGGCGGAAGACCTCAAGTCCGCGGCCGGCGCGATGGCGGGAGAATACCGCGACAAGGCTGAGCAAGTGTGGGGAGACGCGCGCGAGCGCGCCCGCACCCTGCAGGAAGATGGCGAACAGTACGTGCGGGAAAATCCCACCAAGGCGGTCTTTACGGCGCTCGGAATTGGATTCGTTCTCGGGCTGATTTTCCGCCGCTAACGATTGGGCCGAATGGCTGGCGACACGATGCGGTTCCGCAACCCCGCGGGACACGCCGGCTTGCTCCATAATCTGCTCGCGCTGGTCAACGACCTGGCGGGTTTTCTGGAGAGCCGGCTTGGTCTCTTTGCGAAGGAGTCCAAGACGGCGCTGGTGCAGGTCCTGGTGCTGGTGGCCTGCCTGGCTGCCGCGGTGGTCTTTGCCCTTTTCGGCTATGTTTTCCTGCTGGCGAGCGCGATCGCGGGTATCGCGCATGCGCTTCACACTTCCTGGATTTGGATCACGCTGGCTGCGGCCGGTCTGCATTTCATCCTGGCGCTGATCTGCGTGTTGATCGCGCGCAGCCGGATGAAAAAATCGATGTTTGAAGCGACCGCCGCGGAATTGAAGAAAGATCGCGAATGGCTAAAGAACCTGGACAAGAAAAATCTCTCCACCAATTAAGGCAGGAAATTGCGCATTCGCGTGACCGGCTGGCGCGTGATCTGGGCGGGCTTCGTTACGAGCTCGATTTTCCGCTCAAGTTTCGTAAGTCGTTTCAACGCCAGACCGTGGTCTGGATTACCGCCGCGGTGGTGATCGGCGTTGTTTTTGCCGTGATGCCGGCCCGAACCAGGAAAGTCCAGGTTAAAGCGAAGACCAAGTCTGATGGTGAAGAGACGAAGAAGGGAATTCTGGGCGCTGGATTGGCCGTGGGCGCGCTCAGGCTTGCCGCGACTCTGCTCAAGCCAGCCCTCATGAGTTTTATTTCGAAGCAGGCGAGCAGCTACGCGGCCAGTGCCGCGCGGAAACCGTAGTTTTTCTTTTGCGTTTGCGCGGTGCGGGTGGGTGCGTAAAGATCGTGGCTCCCCCCGATGACCGCAGACCTCCCCAGGACGCCCGGTGCGCATCCGGCGCGGACGTTCAGTCACGTCGACGAAATTCTGGCCGTTAGCCAGCAAGCGGGCGCATCCGACATTCACCTCGGCGTGAACTCTCCGCCGGTCTGGCGCTTGAATGGAACGCTTTGCCCGATCTGGCCGGGAGCGCCGAAACTGACCGCGGACGATACCATGATGTTGGCGGATGGGTTCCTCCCCGCGGCGCAGAAGGCTTTGCTAAACGAGCGTGGGGACGCGGACTTCGCCTACGCGAATAGTCTTGGACGTTTTCGGACCAGCGTGGTGCGGCAGCGGCTGGGAATTGATCTGGTTTTCCGCATCATCAACACAAAGGTGCGGACGATGGACGAGCTTGGGTTACCCGAGAGTCTGAAATTGCTGACCCGCTATCAAAACGGGCTCATTCTCGTGACCGGCTCGGTCGGGAGCGGCAAGTCGAGCACGCTCGCGGCTCTGGTGGAGCAGGTGAATCTCGAGCGACGCGAGCACATTATTACGCTGGAAGATCCGATCGAGTACATCTTCGAGCCGAAAGGTTGCCACATCACGCAACGCGAGGTGCCCACGCACACGCGTTCCTTCAGCGCGGCCTTGCGCGGAGCGCTCCGGGAAGATCCGGACGTGATCATGATTGGGGAAATGCGCGATCTGGAGACCATCTCCCTCGCGATCACCGCCGCGGAGACGGGGCATCTGGTTTTAGGCACGCTGCATACGGGCAACGCCTCGCGCACGCTTGATCGGCTGCTCGACGTCTTCCCGGTCGATCAACAGGCGCAGATTCGCATGATGGTGAGCGAGTCGTTGCGCGGCATTATCAGCCAGCAGCTTGTGCCGAGCGTGGATGGGAAGGGGGGACGCGTGCTCGCACTTGAAACGCTGACCAACACGCCGGCCGTCGCGAATGTCATTCGCGAAGCGAAGACCTACATGCTGCCCGGCATCATTCAGACCGGGAAGAAGCAGGGCATGCAACTGATGGACGATGCGCTGATGGCGCTATACGACCGCGGCGCGATTAGCAGCGACGAGGCCCATGCGCGTGCCGAGCAGAAGCAAACGATGCAGGCCGTAATTAGGCGTGAAAATGAAGAATTGGACCGCGGATTACGCGGATGACTCGGATGGGAAAGATAATTCATGAGCAATGGAGCGGGGCGATCATCGGCGTTGCGATGGAGGTGTTGAACGAGCTCAATCCCGGACTCGATGAAGTTCTCTACGAACGCGCTCTGGTAATTGAATTGCGCCGGCGTGGTCACGAGGTCGCGGTGCAAGAAACATTTCCCGTCTTCTATCGGGCCGAATTGATCGGCAACTTAATCCCAGATTTGATTGTCGATAGCTCTGTGATCGTTGATCCGAAAGTCGTCACGGCCTTTAACGAAACGCACGTCGCGCAAATGATCGGTTACTTGAACATCACCGGACTCGAACTCGCGCTTCTTCTTAACTTCAAGAACGCTCGCCTCGATTGGAAGCGCGTGGTGCAACGACGAAAGGCTGGCGAGGAAGATGTCCCCGACCTTCAATCCTGATTCTTATCCGTTTCATCCGCGTAATCCGTGGTTAAAAAATGCCCTTAATTGACCAACTTCTCTGTGTCATTGTAGCCGAAGGAGCGTCCGATTTGCACTTCGCCGAAGGCCAGCCGCCCAAGATGCGGCAGCACGGTGACATGATCCCTCTCCGCAGCGAACCGATCACCCGCAATGAGGCCCTGAGCTCGCTGCGCGAGATATGTGGCCAGCAGAGATGGGAAGTCTTCGAAGAGCGGGGCGATCTCGATTTTGCCTACGAGATGGATGGGCAGTCGCGTTTTCGCTGCAACTTTTTGAAACAGGCCAACGGCTACGGCGCAGTTTTTCGTTTGATCCCGACGAAAATTGCGAGTCTCGATCAGTTGGGAATCCCGCCGGTGGTCAAACAATTCGGCCATCTGCGTGGTGGCTTGGTTCTGGTCACCGGGCCAACCGGCTCTGGCAAATCCACCACGCTGGCCGCGCTGATCGACTACATAAACGAAAACTTTTCGCGGCACATCATCACGATCGAGGAACCGATCGAGTTCGTGCACCAGAACAAGCGCAGCATCATCACGCAACGTGAGGTTCCTGCTGATTCCGTCTCGTTTCCCGCAGCGCTCAAGGCGGCGTTGCGGGAGGACGCGGACATCGTGCTCGTCGGAGAGATGCGCGACCTGGAAACGATCTCGCTTGCGCTCACGGCGGCGGAGACGGGCCTGCTGGTTTTCGGGACGTTGCACACGAACAACGCGCGCAAGACTATCGATCGGATGGTGGACGCGTTCCCGGCCAACAAACAGGCCCAGGTGCGCACGATGCTGGCGAATTCCCTCCGCGGTGTCCTGGCGCAGTTGCTCTTGAAGAGGGCGGATGGCTCGGGTCGGGTTGCGGTGAACGAAATCCTCATCGCGAACCCGGCAGTCGCGGCCATCATCCGCGAAGGCGCGACACAGAAATTGCAGGACGTGATCGTGGCCGGAAAAGGGCAGGGGATGCAGTTCATGGATGACGCGATCCATGCCTTACTCGAAAAAGGCGCCATCTCGGCCCACGAAGCTTTCATGAAATCGATCGACAAGAACCGGTTCAGGGAATTCCTCTCGGCGGACGAAAAGGGCCTTAGCGACGCGGCTGGTTCCACACCAAACGACCACAGGCGTTTATCGGGGAATTTCGATCGCCGATCCAGGTAGGGATGGCTCTCCGAGCTGTCCGACTTTCCCAGAATGTGCGTCCTTGGCGAGAAGTCGGGCGCCTCGGAAAAGGCGTCCCTGCCTGGGTTGCTACGCGCTCGTTGACAGAAAAAATGCCGGGTGATACCGTCGCCGCAATTTACGCCGACGTGGATACGCTACTAAACAGTCAGGTGCTGGTGCTGAACCGCCTATGGCAGGCGGTCAATATCTGTTCGGCCCGCCGGGCTTTCACGCTTCTTTATCAAGGCCATGCGCAGGTGGTCTCGTCCGATCCCGCCAACAATTTCCTCACGCACGACTTCGCCAGCTGGCGTGATTTTTCCGCCACCGCGCCGGACCATGAAGTGGTCACGACCATCTCATGGAAGATCCGGGTGCCGCGAGTGATTGTGCTGCTGCTTTTCGATCGCCTGCCGAAGAAGGAGGTGAAGTTCACCCGGCATAATGTTTTCGAACGGGACAAAAACACCTGCCAGTATTGCGGCGATGTTTTCGACCGGACCGAGCTGAATCTCGATCACGTTTTGCCGCGCGATAAGGGCGGACTGACGACGTGGGAAAACGTCGTTTGTTCCTGTATCGCGTGTAATACGCGAAAAGGAAATCGGCTGGCGCATGAAGCGCACATGACGCTGATTCGCAAACCGAAGCGCCCGAAGTGGCGGCCGTTCGTGCATGTGACCTTCACGTCACAACACCATGAGAGCTGGCGACACTTTGTCGATCTGGCCTACTGGAACGTCGAGCTGAGCGATTGAGGAGCGGTTGAAGCGTTGAAGCGTTGCAGCGGCAGAACTCTTCAACGAATCAACGCATTCAAAACCGGCT
Organism: uncultured Verrucomicrobiae bacterium; assembly: GCA_963850015.1. Taxonomy (GTDB): domain Bacteria; phylum Verrucomicrobiota; class Verrucomicrobiia; order Chthoniobacterales; family UBA10450; genus AV80. The sequence continues at coordinate 1,374,972 of CAWKJF010000002.1, read as the reverse complement.
GGGGATAAACGCCGAGGAAAATAATTCCGGCGATCATCGCCGACATCGTCAACCGCGATAAGCCGCTCAACGGAACCGCGGTGTCGCTGGCGGATGCTTCCCAGTACATCGCGCGCACGACTTTCAGATAGTAGTAGAATCCGCACGCAACCGTGATGACACCTGCGATGACCAGCGTCGTCTGATGATGTCGAATCGCGGCGTCGAAGATAAAGAACTTGCCCAGAAATCCGGCAGTAAACGGCACGCCGGCGAGCGAGGCCATCGCGATCAGCATGGCAAAGGCGAGAAAGGGTGAGCGCTTTGCGAGACCGTTGAAGTCTTCAATGTTGTCTCCGGTCTGTTTGGCCACCACAACGAGAACGGCGAAGCTCAGCAGCGTCATGAGCAAATAGGCGACGAGATAAAAGGAGATAGCCGCCCCGGCGAGCGAAACGACGCCGATGAGCAGATAGCCCGCGTGGGCGATGCTCGAATAGGCGAGCAGCCGTTTCAGGTTGCTTTGCGGAAGCGCTGCCAGATTCCCGTAGATCAGCGTGAGCAGCGCGATCACGGTGAGCAAACGTTCCATCTGCGGCAGGATGAAGAAGGGTTGCAGCACCCGGAGGAGAACGACGAATCCAGCCGCCTTCGAGCCGACGGAGAGGAACGCGGTCACTGGGGTCGGAGCGCCCTGATAAACATCCGGCACCCACATTTGAAACGGGACTGCCGCGATCTTGAATCCGAGGGCGACCAGCACCAGGACCATTCCGAAAAGGGCGGGGCCGGTCTCGATCGCCGGATTGGCCAGTGCGGTTGCAACACGGGCGAGATTCGTCTCTCCGGTCACCCCGAAAATCCAGGTGATGCCGTAGACGAGAAAGCCGGTCGAAAGCGCGCTCAGGATCAAGTATTTCACCCCGGCTTCCAGCGTCGCAGGATTGCGCCGGGTGAAGCTGACCAGCACGTAGAAGGACATCGTGACCAACTCGAGCGAGACGAAGATCATGACGAAGTCGATGGCGGATGCCAGCCACATCAGCCCGACGCAGGTGAAGATCGGCAGCGCGAAAAATTCACCGAGCCCGGATTGATGGGTCGTGCCGTGGATCGATTCCCGGACGATCGGAGCGTAGTCGATCATCATGACGAGCACGAGAATGGTGGTGACGAGCGCGAAGCGTTTGAAAAAGATCGCGAGCGGATCGGCGGTGTAGAAACTCCAGAAACCGCCCGTCGCAACATCCGTGGGCGCTGGTGTGAGAAAGAAACTGGCGGCGAGGACAGCGGCGAGACCGACGATGGCGGCGTAAGCCAGCATACGTTTGTCGATCCGCTCGAAGAACGCCTCGAACATGAGCACGAGCAGGCCCAGGACGAGCACCGCAATTTCGAGAGTAGAAGCGCAGATCGTCGTCATCTCGGGGTGAAATAGCTCTTAAAGGCAGGCGAAACGATCCGGACAAAAGATTGCGGGAAGAAACCAAACCAGAGCGACATCGCGACGAGAATTCCGATCGGGACGCGCAAGCTCCGGCGGAGATCGGTCACCCCGCTCCAGGATTCGCGGACGGCGCCCATGAAAACGCTCCGATAAGCGCGCAGCATGTAAACCGCCGAGATGACGACGCCCCAGAGCGCGAGGACGGTCGCGATCTGAAAAATAGTGAAACGCTCCGGGTTCGCGCCATTCCGAAATGCCCCAAAAAGAACCATCACTTCACCGGTGAAGTTAGCGAAGCCCGGCAATCCGATGGAAGCGAAGGCCGCGAGGCCAAACGCCAGGGCGGCCCGCGGCATCACTTTTCCAAGACCGCCGAGATCGTTCAGCAGCAACGTGCCGGTGCGTTGCCGAATCTCGCCGGCGAGGCCGAAGAGCAGGGCGATTGAAATTCCGTGCGCGAAGATCAGGAGGGCGGCGCCGTTCGTTCCAAGCAAGGTGCCACTGGCGATCCCCAGGAAAATGTAGCCCATGTGCATCACGCTCGAATAGCCGAGCATCCAATCGAGACGCTTTTGCGCGATCGTTACCAGACCGACATAGATGATGTTGCCGAGCAACAGCACGATCAGCAGCGTGTTCCATTGCTGCGCGCCTTCTGGCAGGAGCGGAAGCGCCAGACGCAGAAGACCGTAAAGTCCGAATTTCTTGAGCACGCCGGCATGCAGCATCGCGGCGGGCGCCGGCGCGGAGGCGTAGGCTTCCGGAGCCCAGGTGTGGAACGGGAAGAGCGAAACGAGAATGCCGAAGCCGATCAGCAGCACCAGGAAGATGTTGCCCTGCGCGTCAGCGGGAATGGTCGAGGCTGCTTTTTGCAGGGCGCGGAAATCAAAGCTGCGCGCCGCCTCCGGCACGCTGCGATAAAGCATGATCAAGCCGAGCAAGAGAATGAAACTTCCAGTCGCCAGATAGATCGTAATTTTCCACGCGGCGGCCTGCCGGTTGCCGGTTCCCCAGATTCCGATGAGCAGAAAAGTGGGAATCAAGGCGAGCTCGTGAAAGGCGTAGAAGAAGAAGAGATCGAGCGAAGCGAATGCCCCCATGGCGCCGGCGGCAATGAAAAGGAGGCAGGCGTAGAAGGCGTGTTCGTGTTTGCTCGATTTCGCCGGTAAACCAGATGGCGGCGAAGGTGACGACGGCGGTGAGGACCAGCATCATCAGGCTCAAGCCATCGATGCCGAGAGTGAAGTTGATCCGCCAATCGCTGCTGATCGGATAGGAGGAGACGAATTGAAAACCGCGCTGGCCCGGTTCGAAACGCCGAGATACAGCGAGCGCGGTCGCAGCGAGGATAAGCCCGGCGGCCCACAGCGCGGTGCGCCGGGCGGGCGCGCCGAGCAGAATCGCCAGCGCGGCCACAATCGGGCAGAAGACGATGAAAAGCAAGATCACCGGAAAAGTGTGAAGTAGATCAGGCCCACGATTCCCAATCCGAAGAGAAACGAATAGGCCTGAAGGTTGCCGACTTGGAGCAGCCGGAGAAGCGAGCCGAAGCCCCAGGTCGCGCCGCTCGCGCCCCGAACGAAGCCGACATCGAGAATCCAGCGATCGATGAAGGCCGAGATGCTCGCGAGAATTCCTTGCGTGGCGCTGATGAGAAAGCCATAAATCTCGTCGAAGTAAAAGCGGTTCCGGAGCAGTGCGAAATCGATCGGATCGCTTTCGCGTTTCCGGTAAAGCAGGATGGCGAGCGTGATGCCAGCCAGCGTCGCGGCGAGCGCCAGTCCCGGCACCAGCCAGCCGGCTTCATGCTCCTCGGGCAACTGAAGGAAAAGCTTCGCGACAAAACCGAACCCGGAGGCGAACGCGGGAATGGCGAGAAGCATCAACGGGGCGATCATGACCCACGGCGCTTCTCGGCCCGCGCGCGCCTGGTCGCTGCGCGGCTTGCCGAAGAACACGACCACCACCAGCCGCAGCATGTAGAACGCAGTCAGAAAGGCTGTGAAAAGCGCGAGCGAAAAGATCGCCGAATTTTTTTCGTAGGCGAGCGCGAGGATCGCGTCCTTGCTGAAGAATCCGCTGAAAGGCGGAAAGCCGATCAGCGCGAGGGTGCCGACCATGAAGGTGAGAAAGGTGATTCCCAACCGGCCGGCGAGTCCGCCCATCTTCCAGATGTTCTGCTCGTGATGGAGCATGACGATGATCGAACCCGCGCCGAGGAAAAGCAGCGCTTTGAAAAACGCGTGCGTGAAGAGATGAAACATGGCCGTCTCACCTGACGCCAGACCGACGGCCATGACCATGTAGCCGAGCTGCGACAAGGTCGAGTAGGCGAGGATGCGCTTGATGTCGTTTTGCTGGGTGGCGATCAGCGCGGCCATCACCGCGGTGATGGTTCCGATCCACGCGATGATCGTGAGCGCTTGCGGTGAGGCCTGGATGAGAAAACCGACGCGCACCAGCATGTAAACGCCCGCCGCCACCATGGTTGCGGCATGGATGAGCGCGGAGATCGGCGTCGGCCCTTCCATGGCGTCCGGCAACCAGACGTGAAGCGGAAATTGCGCCGACTTCCCGACCGCGCCGCAAAAGATAAGCAGCGCCGCGACCGTGAGATACTCCGGATAACTGGTCAGGCGCCCGAGCTCGCTGGGCCATCTCCGAAAAGACAACGGTTCCGGTCGCCGTCCACGCCATCAGGATTCCGAGCATGAAGCCGAAATCGCCGAGGCGATTCGTGATGAACGCTTTCTTCGCCGCCTCGGCCGCGGCATCGCGCTCGAACCAATGGCCGATCAGCAAATAGGAACTGACGCCCACGAGTTCCCAGAAAATGAACATCATGACGAAATTGTTCGAGAGAACGATCCCGAGCATCGAGAACATGAAGAAAGAGAGCGAGGCGAAGTAGCGGGACTTGCCGGCGTCGTCCTTCATGTAGCCGAGCGAGTAGATGTGGATGAGGGCGCCGATGCCGGTCACGAGCACGAGCATGGTCTTGCTGAGATCGTCGAGGACCAATCCCAGAGGCACGTGGAGAAGGGGCGGAAGATCGATCCAGGTCAGCTCGAGCGTCCGCATGTTCGGCGTGACAAAAACAACGCAGCTGCACGCGAAACTTCCCAGGACGGCTGCGACCGAGATGAAACTGCTCACGCCGCGGTAGGATTTCGTGAGCAGCACGATCGCCACCGCCGCGAAGAACGGCAGGAGAAGAATATACCAGGGTAAGGCGCTATTCATGGACCCGCTAGAACTTGAGGCTGCTGACGTCTTCGACATGGGTCGTCTGACGCGCGCGATAAAGCGCGACGATGATGGCGAGACCGACGGCGACTTCCGCCGCGGCCACGGTGATAATGAAAAAGACAAAGACCTGCGCGTTGTAATCGGGAATTCCAGCGGCGTTGAGACGGAAGCGCGAGAAGGCGACGAGCGAGAGATTGGCCGCGTTCAGCATCAGCTCCAGCGACATGAAGATGATGATGATATTGCGGCGCAAGAGCACGCCGGCGAAACCGATCGTGAAAAGCAAACCGCTGACGATGAGATAGTGGCCCAGGGTTACCATGGTCAACGAAGCTCGCGTTTGCTGAGCACGATCACGCCGATGGTCGCGACCAGGACCAGCACGCCGATGATCTGGAACGGCACATTGTAATTCGAAAAAAGAAGCAGGCCGACACTGTGGACGTCATCCATCTTCGGAGAGCCGAGAGGCGGGAAAGGCTGTTTCGCGGCGCTTAACTGCCCGATGACCAGATAAACCTGGATAAAAAAAGCCAGGGCCACGGCCGAGCCGCCCACGACGGCGACAACGTTCATTTTCCGCCGCGTTTCCACGCGGAGATCGAGCAGCATGATGATGAACAGAAAAAGCACCATGACCGCGCCGGCGTAGACGAGCACCTGAATGATGCCGATGAAGAACGCGTCCAGCGACATGAACAGCGCCGAGAGGCCCATGAAGCAAATGACCAGGCTGAGCGCGCTGGCGATCGGATTGCGATTGATTACGACCGCGGCGCCGAACCCGAGCATGACGAGCGCGAAAATCCAAAATAACAGTGCAGGCATAGTTATGGGGCCACGGATGAACACGGATGAAATCACGGATAAAACGTCTGAAAAATCCGAATTCATCCGTGTAATCTGTGGCGATTATTTCTTGTCATTCCATTTCAAAACCACGCCGTGCATGACGCCGCCGATTTCGAGCAGCTTCTCTTTGTTGTGGACCATGTCGGCGCGGGTGAAGCCGGTGATGGCGTAATCTTTTCGGAGATAGATCGCCTGTTCGGGGCAAACCTCCTCGCATAGGCCGCAGTAGATGCAGCGGATCATGTCGATGTCGAATTCCTGCGGAAACTTCTCGACCTTGGCGAAGCGATCGCCGGCCGGGATTTCGCCCGGGATAATCTTGATCGCCCGCGGCGGGCAGATGAATTCGCAGAGCTGGCAGGCGACACAACGGACCCGGCCGCTGTCGTCCCGAACCAAAGCCGGCGCGCCGCGGTAATGTTCCGGCATCTGGCTGTCCCATTTTTCCTCGGGGTATTGCATCGTCACCTTGGTGCGGCCGAAGAGCATGTTCTTGAAATGCTTGATCGTGATCGCCATGCCGGTCACGATCGCCGGCAGGTAAAGGCGTTCCGACCAATTCAGTTTGGGACGTGAAACGGTGATCGCCATGATTACTCTACCTCTACCGCTTCCTCTCCCTCTGCTCCGTCTCCGAAGGCTGGCGCGTCTTCCGCTATTCTGCAGCCAAGGCGATCAAGCATCGTGAACAGCATTTTCACAATCTCTTCGAGAATGAGTTTCCCTTTTGCGATTGCGTCCTGCTCGCAGCATCCTCGCGCCACGAAGAGATCGAGACAAGCCGCCGACTCCAAGGCGGAGCCGTGCGCGATTTGAAAAAAACGAGCGCGATCCTTCAGGGAAAATTTGCCATTACCCTCCGCGATATTGAGCGCGATGCTGTCTCCGGCGCGTTCCAGGTGATCGCGGGTCGAGGTCTTCTTCGAGAGAGAGTCGATTAGCATCTGCGACCAGGCTGCGAATTCCAACGTGCGCTGATAAACGATCAGCTTTTCGTGATGAAAGGGCATGGGGAGGAGAGGTAGAGGTAGAGGAAGCGGAAGACTATTGCGGGAAATACGCGAGAATGATGGCGGCGATAAAAATGTTTACGAGCGCGATCTCGAAAAAGAAGACCCAGCCAAGGCGCATCAGTTGGTCGTAGCGAAAGCGCGGCAGCGTCCAGCGGACCCAGATAAAAACGAAAAGCAGAACGGCGACTTTCGAGAAAAACACGAAGATGTTCACCAATCCCCAGCCCCAACCGTGTGAACCGTCCGGGATGCCGGGGAAATGCCAGCCGCCCAGAAAAAGCGTCACGATGATGGCGGAGCCGGTAATCATCGCGACGTATTCACCCAGGAAAAAGAGGCCGAACTTCATCGAGCCATATTCGGTGTGATAGCCGCCCACCAACTCGGTTTCGGCTTCGGGCAGGTCGAACGGCAGGCGGTTTGTTTCCGCGAAGATTGCGATCGTGAAGACGACGAACGAAATCATCATCGGAATCGCGAGCAGCCATTTGTGACGGATTCGTCCAGTCGCCGATGAAGGGCGCGATCATCCAGCCGTGTTCGATTTGATAGCGGACCACCTCGGTTAACCGGAGCTGGCCGAGCAAAAGAAAGACCGGGATGACCGCCAGGCCGAGGGAGAGTTCGTACGAGATCATCTGCGATGTGGAACGAACGCCGCCGAGGAAGGGATATTTCGAATTCGACGACCAGCCGGCGATAACGATGCCGTAAACGCCTAGCGAAGCGATAGCGAAGACAAACAAGACCCCGACGTTGATGTCGGCGATGACCATCGGGACGCCGAAAAGTGTGCTGCCGAAAGGGACCACGGCGAGCGTGGTGATAGCGGGAATCATCGCGAGGCAGGGGGCCAGCCAATAGTAGAATTTGTTTACGTGCCCCGGTGTGAAGTCCTCCTTCAGAAGAAATTTCACGGCATCGGCGATCGGTTGAAACAAGCCGGCGGGCCCGACGCGATTTGGTCCGAGCCGGTCCTGGATCAAAGCGCTGATCCGCCGCTCCGCATAGACGGCGTAGTTCATGATGCCCAGGACCACGGCGATAAGCGCGGCGATCTTCGCTAAGGAGGTCGCTAAAAAGAAGTAGTCCATCGCTAGCGTATGGCTTCCACACCCATGACCTGCACGCCCAGATCGCTGATCTTGCTCAAGCTCAATCCCGCCAATGCCGGAATGGATTCGCTCATTTGCCGGAAGACATCTTCGATCGAGTAGATACCGTTCTGGCCCGAAACGGCCTGAATCAAGTCGCGCAGAATTTCCCAATCGTCCCGCGCCTGGCCAGGACCGCGCACCGCTCGATTGAGACGTTGCAGCCGGCCTTTGCCGTTGATCATCGATCCGCGTTTTTCAGCAAAACCGAAGGATGGCAGAACCGCAGTCGCAACTCGGGTGGCGTCGTCGGCCAGAATATTCATGGCGACGAAAGCAGGGCAACGCCTTGAGCTGGGCGACGGTAAGGCCGATTTCGATCGGATTTTCGCCGAGAGCGATCAGCGCTTTGATCCGGCCGGACACGACGCCGCCGCTGATGTCACGCAGCCGCGCCCCGGGGATCGAGGTCACGCCAAGGAGTCGCGCGCCGTTGGTATTTGGATTGCGATCGGCGCTCAGAAGAATGTCATCGCTTGGGCCCGATGCGCGGAACGATGTCGATCAAGTTCACTCCCAGAGCTTTCGCGAGCTGCGAGGTGAGCCAGAGCTCTTCGTTCGTCATTCGGCCGGAGGCGAGGATGGCGATTTCCGAGCCGGAAAAGTGTTTCAACTGAACCGCCGCATGAGTGATCGCGACGCTCCATTCAGCCGCGATGACTTTGTCGCCGGAAAGAATCTCCGGCTGAAGCAGGCGTTTTTCCGATTGCAGGTATCCGAAATTCAGGCGGCCGTAATCGCACATCCAGCTGGAATTGACGGCGTTATTTTCGCGTGGCGTCTGGCGATAAATGACGTCCTCGCGGGTGCCGATGATGGTGTTGCAGCCGGTCGCGCAACTCGTGCAAAAACTTTTTGTTTCCTTCAGAAACCAAACGCGCATCTGAAAGCGAAAATCGGAAGAGGTCAGCGCGCCGACCGGACAGATGTCGACCGTGTTGAGCGAATAATTGTTTTCCAGCCGCTTGCCCGGATGAGCGGTCAGAACGCTGTGGCTGCCGCGATCGACGAAACCCAGGACGTCGTCATGCGCGATCTCCTGGCAGAACCGGATGCAGCGGGAGCAGAGAATGCAACGCTCGTCATCGAGGGTCACGCGCGGACCCAGCTCGATATTCTTCGGTTTCTTCACCTTGTTTTCGAGAAAGCGTGATTCGGCGGTCCCGTACTCGACGCTGAATTCCTGCAGGCGGCATTCGCCCGCTTGATCGCAGATCGGACAATCGAGTGGGTGATTGATGAGCAGAAATTCCATGACGCCTTTGCGGCATTCCTGGGCCAGCGGGGAATCGGTCCGGACCCCCATCCCTTCGCTCACATCCTGGGCGCAGGAGATTTGCGGACGCGGCATCCAATTGATGATCGGTTTTCCGTCCGCGCCGAGCTCCGGTTTGCGATCCGGCCCCATTTTGGGCAGGCCCATTTCGATGAGGCACATCCGGCAGTTGCCGGGCGAGCTGAGCTTCTTGTGGTAGCAATAGCGCGGAACGTAACTGCCGGCCTGTTCGCAGGCCTCGATCAGGCGGGTCCCTTTGGGAAATTGATGCCAGACGCCATTGATTTGGACGTTGACCAACTGCGGTGATGTAGCTTGGTCGGCCATTAGCAATTCGTAATCGTGCTGGTGATCCTGCTCGACCGGCGTTTCCGATCGCGAGCACGAGTAGGATGAAGACGTTTCATTTTTCAGATCGTTCCCGCGGTGGCGGTTTCTTCCCAACCAGGATTACGGGGCAGGGGAGTCGTTTGAATTTTTTCGTGATCGATCAATTCGCCCGACGTATATTCCGGTGGCATGGCGGGCGGAACCGGCTTCTGGCTCCGCTGGTTGAATTCATCCCGGAATTTCTCCACGAAGCTTTGGGTCGGCCAGGCGCAAGCTTCGCCGAAGGCGCAGATGGTGCGGCCGGCGATGTTGTCGGCGACGGTCTTCAAGGTGTCGGGGTCCTGAACGACGCCTCCGCCCAGCAACATGCGGTCGGTGATTTTTTTCATCCAAAGCGAACCTTCGCGGCAAGGCGTGCACTGGCCGCAACTCTCATGCGCGTAAAATTCGTTGATGTTGTTGAGCGTCCAGACCATGTCGCGTGAATCATCCAGAACGATGACGCCGCCCGAGCCGGCCATCGAACCGGCGGCGGCGAGCGTGTCGAAATCCATCGGTATTTCGAAGAGCGACACGTCCTGCTCCGCCATCGAACCGTCCGGTTGCTTCAGTTTCAGCTTAAATCTTTCGTCGGCGCGCAGGACTTTTGCCGAGCTGCCGCCGGGGATGACCGCCTTCACATTCCGCCCGTAACGCGGACCGCCCGCCATGTCGTAGATGAGTTGGCCCATCGTCACAGCGCCGACTTCGATTTCGAAATATCCGGGCCGCTGCACATCCCCGCTGACGCAGACAATGCGCGTGCCGGTATTGTTCGGACGACCGAGCCGGGCGTAATTCGCGCCGCCCAGCTCGATGATGTGCTTAACGTGGCAAAGGGTTTCGACGTTGTTTACGATCGTCGGACACATGTAGAGACCGAGCACCGCTGGAAAATAGGGAGGCTTGATTCGCGGATAAGCGCGCTTCCCTTCGAGCGATTCGATCAATCCAGTTTCCTCGCCGCAGATGTAGGCGCCGGCGCCGCGATGGATGAAGATTTCGACGTCGAAACCGGTGCCGAGCATGTTTTGTCCGACGAAATTGTTCGTTCTCGCTTCTTCGATCGCGCGTTCCAAGATCCGCGCGCCCTCTGGGAACTCGCCTCGGATATAGATGTAGGCAGTCTTCGCGTTGAGGGCGAAACAGGAAATGAGAATCCCTTCGAGAAGCTGATGCGGGTCTTCGTGGATAATGTAGCGATCCTTGAACGTGCCCGGCTCGGACTCGTCGGCGTTGCAAATGAGATAGACGGGTTTCTTTTCGTCGGGCTTGACGAAGCTCCATTTCACCCCGCACGGAAAACCAGCGCCACCGCGTCCACGCAGGCCGGAGGTTTTTACCTCGTTCACGATCTCGGTCCGCGACATTTTGACTGCGGCTCTTAATTGTTCGTAACCGCCGTGGCGGAGGTAGCAGTCGATGTCGGGCGTCCAATCCGTGCGCCCGATGTTCTTGAAAATGAGGCGGTGCTCGAGCGGGTGAGGTGGGGGTTGGTGATTGGTGATCAGGGACTGGTGATTCGAGAGCAGCGCGGAAACGGCCTCTGGCTGGACGTTCTCGATCAAGTCGTCTTCCACCATGCAAACAGGCGCCGTCCCGCAGCTGGCGAGGCACTCGACAAACTCGATGCTGAATTTCCCATCGTTGCTGACCGAAACGGGATTGTGCATGCCATTATCGTCATGATGTCGAATGATCCCGGCGGCGGCGCTGGCTCTTGCCATGACCTCGTAACCGCCCGCCATAGCGCAGCTCAAGGTGCGGCAAACGCGAATGTGTTTCCGGCCGGCCGGCGCCTGGCGGAACATTGGATAGAAGGTGACGAGCTCGAGAATGTTGATCGGCTGCAGATCCAGCTTCTCCGCGATCCAGCGAACACCGTCGTCGCTAATGAAGCCAAATTCCTCCTGCCACAAATGCAGCAGCGGCATCGCGGCGCTGCGTTTACGGTCGGACGGATAGCGGCGGATCGCTTCGTCCATTTTCCGCTCCAGGCCGGCGGTGATGGGCGTATTCGTCGGGTCCACAAAGACGGCGCGCTATTCCGACAACGTGCTGACCTTCGACTGCACCTTGTCGTCTTTGAAAACGACCGTGACGGATTCCTTGCCCTGATCGTAAACGTAAGTCGTCTTCTTCATGACAACGAAATCCTTGGTATCGATCGACGTGGGTGGTCCAAGGATTGATTCCACCTGCTTTTTCGCCATTCCTTCGGTCACTTCAGCGACATTGGCTTTGGTGAGCCGCTTCGCATTGCAGGCGGTGAAGGCGAAAGCCAGCACCGTCCCCAGGGAAGCAATGCGCCAGAATTTCGGAGAAGCAGTCTGTGTCATAGGGCGTTTCTCATCTGTCGCATTCGCCCATGACGAAGTCCAGACTGCCGAGCACGGCGACCACGTCGCTGAGGGAGCAGCCGGGCAAAAGTTCGGGCAAAATGCTCAGATTCACAAACGACGGAGCCCGAATTTTGAGGCGATGCGGCACACCGCCTCCTTTGCTGTGAATGTAAAATCCCAGCTCGCCCTTTGGGTTCTCGGCCGCGAAGTAGATTTCCCCGGGCGGCGCGTCCAGACCTTCGGTGACCACGATGAAATGGTGGATCAACTCTTCCATTTTCGTCATGACGTGCGACTTCGGCGGAGGCATGTTTTTCCAGTCGACCACGTTGATCGGACCGGCGGGAAGCTTCTCGATCACCTGGCGCAAAATTCGCACGCTTTGCCGCATCTCTTCGATCCGGACAAGATAGCGGTCGTAGCAATCGCCTGCTGTGCCGACGACGACATCGAAATCATATTGGTCGTAGTCGAGATAGGGATGTTTGCGGCGAAGATCGTGCTCGACGCCGCTGGCGCGCAGGTTCGGACCAGAAAGCGCGTAAGCGATCGCGCGCTCGCGAGGGATCACGCCAATGTCCCGGGTGCGGTCGACGAAAATGCGATTCCGAGTGAGGAGTTGGTCGATCTCATCGAGTTGCGGAATGAAACCATCGAGAAACTGTTCGAGCTGCGGAATAAAACGTTCCGGCAAATCGCGGATCTGCCCGCCCACGCGGGTGTAGGAGGTGGTAAAGCGCGCTCCGGTCAGAAGCTCGAAAAGGTTATAAAGCTTTTCGCGCTCGGTAAAAGTGTAGAGAAAAACCGTCATGGCGCCGAGATCGAGCGCCATCGCGCCAAGCCCGAGGAGGTGCGCGGAGATGCGGGCTGTTTCGCAGCAAATAACCCGAATGGCTTTTCCGCGCGGTGGCAATTCCCAGCCCATTAATTTCTCAACCGCGAGGGCGTAGGCGACGTTATTCGCCAGCGGCGCCAGGTAGTCGAGCCGGTCCGTGTAAGGCACGAACTGGTTGTATTGCATATTCTCGGCGATTTTTTCGTCGCCGCGATGCAAGTAACCCACATCCGGTGTCGCCTTTGTGATGGTCTCGCCATCGAGTTCGAGCACGAGCCGCAAAACACCGTGCGTGGCCGGGTGCGATGGCCCCATATTGAGAACCATCTTTTCACCGATGTCGTCGAGGTTTACGCGCATCCGCGCGTCCGCGGCCGCCACACGCGTGACGGGATCAGGAGATTCGATTTCGCGCGTGGTAAAAGCCATGTGGCAACCTTGCACCTATGCTGGCAAGGGGCGCGTGTGGCGCAAGTGCAAAGTCGCGATCGCGCTTTCGAACAGCGTTTGATTTAAGAGAAGAAACGAACAGCCACGCGTGAGCTGCGCTCTGGGGGAAAAGAAAACACTGACCCGACCGGCGGAACTTCGGTTCCGCCGGGGGGGCGAACCTAACTTGACGAACTACCTTACTTGAGTTGAGCCCAGAACGGCAGAGCGCCCGGGAGGATCTGCTTCGGAGGTTTTGGATTCCGGAAGTTGACCAACTCGACTCGTCCTTCGGTGAGATCGGAGGACAGCACCGAGGCTGGGCTAAGGCGCCAACTAGTCGCCGCATCACGGGCCAGCTCATCCAGAGCGGGATGTCCGCTGCTTCTGAGCACTCGAGTATCTGTCACCCGGCCACTTTTATCTAGAATCAAGGACAGGACGACCGAGCCCTGCAAACCTTGAAAATAGACACCGACTGGCAACTTGGGTTTGTTTTTTACCAGCCAACCAGCACTCGCCGTAGAAAACGGCGACGCAACTAACAGTGCAACTACAGTTCCGCAGATAGCGGAACGGATCTTTGTATGCATAAGCAAATTATTCCGATTTCCGCGAGGAAATGCAAGACTATTTCGCGCATTCCTGCTGGCTTCGGCCCAGGCAATGCAGTTACTTAAATCGGATGGGAAAAAAAATCGCATTGTTGTTTGCCGGCCAGGGCGCGCAAAGCGTCGGGATGGGACGGGATCTGGCGGCGCACCACCCAGCGGCGGGGGATTTATTTCGGCAGGCCGACACAATCCTGGGACGCTCCTTGAGCGAGATCGCCTGGAACGGGCCCCTCGAGGAATTGACCAAGACTTCAAACTGCCAGCCCGCGCTTTACGTGCACGGGCTCGCTTGCCTGGCGGCGTTGCGGGCGGTGGCGGGCGAGTTTCCCGATCGAAGCGGCCGCGGGACTGTCGTTAGGTGAATGGACCGCGCACGCTGCCGGCGGAACATTTGATTTCGCCACTGGTTTGAAACTGGTGGAGACACGCGGCCGCCTGATGGACGCGGCGTGCGCTGCAACGGCGGGTGCGATGGCGGCCATGATCGGCGCGGATGAAACGGCCGTCCGGTCCCTGGCAGCCGACACTGACGTGGATGTTGCGAACATCAATGCTCCCGGCCAAATCGTGATTTCGGGCGAGAGCGCCAAGGTCGAGATGGCCGTGAGCCTGGCGAAAGAACATGGCATTCGGCGCGCGACGCTGCTCAATGTGGCCGGAGCGTATCATTCCCGCCTGATGAATAGCGCCTATGAGCAGCTGGGCGAGCCGTTGCTGGAGGCGAACCTGCAACTCCCGCGTTTCCCGGTCTTGAGCAATGTAACGGGCGAACCGGCCGGAACGCTTCCCGAAATTCGGAGCGCATTGCGCGAACAGGTCACGAGCACGGTGCGTTGGGCCGATTGCATGGAGAATCTGCTCGGGCGCGGTTGCGATTTGTTCCTCGAACTCGGGCCTGGCGAAGTCCTGGCCGGTTTGCTGCGCCGAGTCCGCAAAGACGTGGAGGTGATCAGCGTGAGCGATCCAGCATCGGTGCATGCCTGCGCGGAGCGACTTCGCGCGACCTGTAGAGGCGCTGGCGTCGCTCACATTCGCTTGCCGTGGATGCGCACTGATCTAGTTTCAGCGCATGACATTATCAGGAACGCGTCGATTCCGATCTGAAAGACGCGATGCGCGCAAAAGACGCCGCCAGGCTCGGTGTTCTGCGCATGCTGAAATCGGCGCTGAAGTATTCCGCGATCGAAAAAGGCGGCGCGGAAGCGCAGCTGGATGACGCCGAAGCCGCGCAGGTTATTCGGAAGCAGGTGAAGCAACGGCAAGACTCGATCGAGAGCTTCGAAAAAGGCGGACGGCCCGAACTCGCCGCGAAAGAGAAGGATGAGCTGGCGATTCTATCGGCCTATTTGCCGCAGGGCCTGAGCGCTGATGAGCTGGCGAAAATCGTCCGTGAAACAATCGGGGAGGTGGGCGCGACTTCGAAGGCGCAGATGGGCGCGGTGATGAAGGCGCTGCAGGGGAAAGTGGCCGGCCGGGCGGACGGGAAGACGCTGAGTCAGGAAGTGCAGCAGCAACTGTCGTGATGCGTTGAAGCGGTCGAACGGTTTAAGCGTCCAGTGCCACGATGTCGCTTCAACGCTTTAACCGCGAAGACTCTTCAACCATGCTGAGCGCCATCATCGTCGCCGCGGGCAGCAGTCAGCGCATGGGGTTCGACAAGCTGTTCGCGCTCCTGGGGGACAAGCCGGTCGTTGCGCACACGCTTGGTGCCTTCGAGCGGACAGGATGCGATCGATGAAATCATTCTGGTGGGCCGCGATGATCGCCTGGCTGAACTGGAAGAGCTTGTCGGGCACGCCGGATTGAAGAAGGTGCGCCACGTCGTTCCGGGTGGCGTTCATCGGCAGGACTCCGTCCGGATCGGGCTGGGTTTGCTTGGTCCTGATTCGCGCTACGTGGCGGTGCATGATGCTGCGCGTCCGCTCATCACCCCGGAACAGATCGGACGCGTATTTGCCGAGTGTCGCGTTCACGGCGCCGCGGCGCTGGCGGAACCAGTCACGGACACGCTCAAGCGTGCGGACCAGGAATATTTTGTCTCCGGAGGCGTGGATCGCGCCGGACTTTATGCCATGCAGACGCCGCAAATCTTTTCCCGGGAGATTCTGGTCGAGGCGTACGAAGCCGTGGCCGCAAAAAAACTCTCGATCACGGATGAAGTTTCGGCCGTCGAGCAGTTGGGCAGGAAGGTCCGCCTGGTGCCGAACGACGAGTTCAACCTCAAGATCACTTACCCGCGTGATTTGTTTCTCGCGGAGTCTTTCCTCAATCGGCGGTCTTCGCCGTAGTTGCCGGCTCCCACGATCCGCGAACGAGTTCGACCAGCTGCGCGACATCTCGGACGGCGAAGGCGCGGCCTCTTTTTAGGCGGCCGGCGTTGGGGAGATCCCCGACGCGGAGGAGTTGGCCATTTTTCCAAATCCAGGCGGCGGAATTGTAGGGCCCGACGCGGCGCGGATCCGACCAGGTGTGAATGGAAAGCAGTTGCGAGGTTATGGCGGCGGCGATGTGCATCGGCCCGCTGTCCACGCTGATGGTGAAACGCGCCGTGCGAATGAGCCAGATGAGTTGGAGGAGGGTGGTTTGGTTCGCCAGGTTCACGCAATTATCCGGCACGGTGATCTGGCGCGATGTCTTGCCGACGACGACCACGCGAATCGGATCGAACGCGCGGCAAAACTCTTCGATCACGGCATTGCTCAGTGATTTTCGGGCCCCGCGCGCGAAGGGATGCAGGAGAACGAACGGCGGATAGGGGTCGAAGCGGGGCAAGGCGTCGCCCGTCGGCAGCGGAAAACGGAGCGGCTCGGGAATCGCGACGCCAAAAGCTTCGGCCAGCTTCAAGTATCGATCCACGGCATGCGCGTGGCGGTCGACCTTCGCAATGCGATGATAAAACAGACGCGAGCCTTCGCGACCGTCACTCATCCCCCAAAACTCGCCTGGGCGACTGACCCGGCCGATCAGAGCGCTGCGGAGCAAGCCCTGGAAATCGAAGGCCACATCCGGGCGGAGTGTCTTGGTTTTCTTCAACCAGGGCAACAAACTGCCCGGCGCGCTCAAGCCTCGAAATTCGCCGCGCGGAAAAATGTGAACATGGTCCACATCCGGATTTCCGCGCAGAAGGGTTGTCCACTCCGGATTGATCACCCAGGTGATCTCCGCCTTCGGGTAAGCGTCGCGGATCGCGGCCACCGCCGGCAACGTATGCACTACGTCACCGAGCGAACTCGGCTTGATGATCAGGATGGAACGGATTTCAGATTTCAATTTCAGACCGCGGAGAACGGAGAGCGGTCGAGCGTAAACTGCAAAGCGCCGCTCCTTGTGAAGGTCTATCGCCCCAACTCCAGGCGATCGGCCAGCATGTGCGGCAACCCTGCCTGGATGATTTTCTTTTGCGCCGTGGCCAGGTCGTATTTTACGCGGCGTTGTTCGACCACATTTTCGTCGAGGTGATAAATGCAATAGGCGGCGCGCCAATCGCCATCCCGCGGTTGGCCGACGCTGCCGACGTTAATGAAGTATTTTTTCGTCTCCTCGATCGTGAGCTGATCGACTTTCACTTTCTTGACGCTGTCATCGCGGACGAAGGCTCCCGCTACATGAGTGTGGCCGAAGAAACAAACCGTCGTTTGCTGATAGGCGAAGCTGGCGACGGCATCGAGGCTATTGAAGACATAGCCCCATTGTTCGGGCGCATCGAGGGTGGCATGAACGATCGTGAAATCGCGGACCTGCTGGGTCAAAGACAACGCCGCGGAGCCATTCCTTGTCGGCGTCGGTCAGATGCTCGCGCGTCCAGTTGATCGCCATTTCCGCCAGCGCATTGAAGTCCGCGCGATGATTCGGCCAGCGTTGCTTGTTCATCATGATTTCCCTTTACCACCGGACATTCCAGCTTTTGGACGATCTCGACGCATTCGTGCGGGTTGGCGTTGTAACCGACGACGTCGCCCAGGCAGACGAATTCTGTGCATTCGCGCTCCCGCGCGTCCGCCAGCACGGCTTCGGTCGCCTCGAGATTGGCGTGCAGGTCGCTAAGAATCGCAAAGCGCATGGGCAGGGTTGATGATTAAGGCTCCGGATCCGGGATTCTCTGATCGAGTGGAATCTCCAATTTGATTTCCAAATCCTTTAGGCGGCGAATCAAGGTGGGAAGCCGTTCCCTCTCGCCGGCCGTGTAGAGACGCATGCAACCGGCCGTAGGCCTCGCTCTCGCGGCCCTCGCAATGCGAGAGTTCGTAAGCCGCGAATCGTTTTGTATAACTCGGCGCGCCCGGCAGCGCGGCGGCCTTCTCGAAAAATTCCGCTGCATGTTCGTGATCGTTGTACTTGTCGCGATAAAGGCGGGCCAGCGCCTCGTAGAGTTGAGGACGATCCGGATTGCTCTTGATTCCGCGTTCGAGGAAATCTTTCCCGAGCTGGAAATATTCGCGTTGGGCCTTTGATCCGCAGGGCAAGGCGCGGCTGGGTGGAATCGCGCAGGGCGGCGGCACTCGCATTCCACGCCATGTGCCACGCCGCCATATCCCAGAACAAAAGCGAGCGCGGTTGCAGGGTCGTGACCTGCCGGAAAAGCAGCAGCACGCGTCCCCATTCCGTTCGCTCCCAGGCCACGTGGGCTTGAACGAAAAGGACATCGGCGACGAGAGAGCGAAAACCGCTCAGCCCCGCGACAAATCCAAGCTGACCGATCTGTTCGCGCAGGCCCGAATCGAAATCAACCGCGCGGAAATGCAGGCTGCGGTGGGCGGCGGAGATCGCATGCTCGGCCGGCAATTTGGCGGCGCCGAATAAGGCCAGGCTCAGAAGCAGAACGAAAATCCGCATCATAGCTCTTTACGATAAAAGACGGTCCAGGCGAGGAGGAGATAAAAGCCGGTGTAAAAAAAACCGAGCGTAGCTGTTTTGAGGAAAAGCGCCAGCGGGATGGCGGTCCCGGCGACGATATCGTCCACGAGATTGAAAAGTTGCAGGTCGGGGAAAAGCAGAGCGACGAGGGCGAGAAATACTTTGGTGACCCAGCCGGCGCTGTTGGCTTGGAGCCAGTATTCGCGCGCGGTCGCCTGAAGGTGGCCGATGAAATAAACAAACACCATCAGGACAGTCGTGAAAATCGTGGTCGTGGCGAAAGTGGAGACAAAAAGAGTGAGCGCGGCGAGCAAACACGCTTTCACATAGATGATCCCGATGCCCGGCAACAAATTCACATTGAACGCCGATGCCCGCACCGCGCCCAAAGCCTCCGCCATTTGCTCCGGCGGCGATGCGTGCATTTGCCGCATCGTTTCGCCCAGGACGGTCTGTTCGCGAACCTTCAGCACGATGAAGAAAAGCGCGCTCATGATGATCACGCTGACGGCGAGCAAGCAGCAGCACGCCCGCCAGTTTTCCGAGGAGATATTCAAATCGGGCGACCGGTTTCGCCAGGATCGTGTAGATGGTGCGATCCTCGATATCCTGCGGAATCAAGCGCGCGGTCGCCACGACCGCGAGGAGCGACGTGAAAATGCTCATCGCGCCGAGAGCGATATCTTTCAGGACCTGAAATTCCTGCTGGAAGGTCAACTGCGCCATGAAGATCGAGTTGCCGATCAAGAGCAGGGCAAAAAAAAGCAGGACGTAAAAAGTCTTCAAGCGGGTCAGCTCGGTAAACGTGTTCGCGGTGATCGCCGCGATTCGTCCGAAGAGAAAAAGCGCGGTGGCCGGATCTACTCATCAGGATTCGGGCCGTTGGTTTCTTCCGGCGACTTGGTCGCTTCGAGGAAAAGCCGCTCGAGCGAGGTCCGCGACCGGCTCTGTTCGATCAACGCGCGCGCCCGACTTTGCGGCCAGTGCTTCGATTTCGCGGAGCAACTCGGGCGAAGCATTTTCGAGAACGAGGTCGGTTTGATTTTCAATCGCGAGCAAATCGCACAGCGCGCCTTCGCGGACGAGGACCCCGTTGGCCAGAATGCCCACGCGATCGCAAATCTCCTGGACCTGCCCGAGCAGATGCGACGAAAGGAGCACCGTTATGCCGCGTCGCTTGAGATCGAGAATGAGATCGCGGATTTCCCGCGCGCCGGCCGGATCGACTCCGGCGGTCGGTTCGTCCAGGACGACGAGCTTCGGCTCCTGGATGAGCGCTTGCGCGAGGCCGATGCGTTGCAGCATTCCCTTGGAGTAACCGCCCAGCCGGCGATCCCGCGCACTCGTCAGGCCAACCAGATCGAGCAATTCTTCGACGCGACTCCGCAAGCGCGCGCCGCGCAATCCGCAAAGTTTCCCATAGAAGCGGAGCGTCTCGCCGCCGGTGAGATATTTGTAGAAGTAAGGACTCTCCGGCAGGAAACCGACGGCTTCGCGGCTCTCGACCAGATTGCTGTCCCGGCCGAAAATCTCGTCTTGCCCCGGGTCGGCGAAACGAGGCCGAGAATGATCTTGAGCGTCGTGCTTTTGCCGGACCCATTCGGGCCGAGCAGTCCGTAGATTTGGCCGGAGGAGACTTCCAGGTTCAGGTCGCGCACCGCCACGACCGTTCGCCGCTGAAACGGAACGGGAAAAACCTTGGTGACGCCGATGACAGCGACGGCGGGCTCAGTCATGCCGAATCTCGAAGCCGCGGAAAACCGGGGGATCGGGGAGCGGCGCTTCCGACTGCTTCTTGATATGGGCGCGCAACTCGCTTTGCCCGATGGCTTCAACGAAGGCGCGCACTTCGTCTTCTTCGCCGGTGACCAGAAGCTCGACGCGGCCATCGCGCAGATTCCGCACGGAACCGGTGACATCGAATCCTTTCGCTATTTGCCTGACGGAATAACGAAAACCAACGCCCTGGACGTTTCCTTCGTAGAAAACCTGAATCGAGGCGATCACGCTATCCGAAGATTGATCCGGCATTCCGCGGGCGGCAACCGTCCGCGGGGTTATTATTACGGTTCGGGGGCCGGGGCCGGCAGATCGACATCCGGCAACTCTTCGGGCGGCGGGACGAGGCGCGGATCGTCTGAATTGAGATTGAACTGCTCGGCGGCCGGGGTGCTGGTTTGGAGGCCATGGCATCAGGCGGTGGCACCGAGGCGGCCGCGAGCAGCGTGGAGGATGCCGGCCTGATTTCTTCGCTGGCGACGTAACCTTGCAACCCCGACGCAACCACCTGCACCTTGCTGTATCCAAAAGAAGGCCGGATGAGTTTGACCACCGTGTCCCTGCGGCAACTTCAGGTCGGGATCGCGGCCGTGCTTGCGGGCCGCGGCGGAAAAAGGCCGCGGAATCGACCGTGACCGCGAAAAGCCTGGTGGCTTTTGTGGTGCTCTGGCGCGGGCTTATCGGCGCTCTTGCAGCCCGCGAACAAAGCCAGGAGCAGGGCCAACGGCAGAGCCAGCTGTCGATAGGACGGCATCCCTGCTACAAAGCACGCTCCACGCCATTTCACTTATAGGAATAGACGAGGCAGAACGTGGTCGCTTCGCCCTCGAGCAAACCGAGCGAGACAAAGTATTGCCCGCTGTTCGTGGGAGAAAACCCGGCCGAAGCTTTGTCCCCCGAGTTATACGTTTCGGTCACCACCGGTTTTCCGCTTTCGTCGTACACATCCACTGAGATCTTCTTGGCCTTGCGTGTTGGCGGCGGCCGAAAACCAATACTGATTTCCGGCGTAAAGATTTACCGCCACCAGCGCGCGTTCCTGCGGCTTGATCATGCCCGTCCAATGACCGTCGCGCAGCTTGAAGCCCTCGTTGGAAAAGGCGCCCGTGAGATCGAGCACCAGTTTGTGGGCCTCGACTTCTTCGTCCGTTTGGGCGCGGAGCGAGGCCCCAGCGGCGAAGATCGCCAACCCAAAAAGAATCGCGATAGCGGCTCTTCATTTCGCCTCCGGCTTGTTCTGAATTTCTTCCATTAGTTTGCTCACGGCCTGATTGACTTTGCGCACTTCCTCGAGGGTCGGGCCTTTGCCCGGCGGAAAGGCGACGAGCTTTTCGAGCCCGGTCAGCTGGTCGTTCACGGTCTTGACCAAAGGCTCGTTGCGCAACTCCGGTCCCGATCTCGTTCATCTTGGAATGGATGAAATTCACGACCGCTGGCTGACGCAAAACCTTCGCGCTTCGTTCATCGTAATTCTTAATGATGGATGCGCTCACGACCTGCGTGCCGCGAATCCAGCCCCCCAGGCTGACCAGAATCACCAGGTCCTGGTCGCTATGTGATTGCATCGAGGTTTTCACTTCGTTTTGGGTCGCCTCGAGTTCTTCCTGGAGCGCATCCCATTCGCTGTTCTCGGCGAATTCGTTGATGCTATTGCCGCGGCTGAGGACGTTCTCGCTCACCCCGAGCGCCTTCGCCAGCTTGATGATGTCCGTGCCGATGTTCTTCACCTGCTGGCTGTCTTGCGCTTCGACGGCGATGAAACCGTCCGCGATCAAACCACCCAGATTGAGCGCGATCTTGCGCCCGGTTCCGATAGGTCATCGGAATCGGCGTGCGATACTGACCAGCCCAGTCAGGCTTCCCCGGCTTTTCGAAAGCGGCAAAAAGCTCGCCCGGAGTGGGGATGGTGAGCGAATCGGTCTTGATCGCTTTCGCCAATTGCTCTGCCGGGAGAGATGAGAGAGGCGCGGGAGACGGAGAAGATGGGGAAGCGATGGGTTCCGCGGCGAAGGCGGCGGTCGTGCCCAGTAAGAAAGCGATCGCGGCGAATCGCACCCGAAAAATCATGCGGTCAGATTATCCCTGCCGCAGAGAGATTGCCAATGGGAATGTCGACCGGATGGCGTTTTGCGCGAAAACAGCATTGCGTGCTGCGGGGAAGCTGATGTAATGCGTCGCAAGTATGGCGCCCACGAGCATCGCAAAAATCAACGCGCGCGAGATCCTGGATTCGCGCGGCAATCCCACCATCGAAGTCGATGTCCATCTGGAAGGCGGCGCGATGGGGCGCGCGGCCGTTCCGAGCGGCGCCAGCACCGGCGAGCATGAGGCGTGGGAATTGCGCGATGGCGACAAGAAGCGCTTCGGCGGAAAAGGCGTCACGAAAGCGGTGCGCAGCGTAATCGATGTGATCGCTCCCGCGCTGGCCGGCTTCGATGCGCTCGAGCAGGCGAAGATCGATGAGAAGATCATCGCGCTCGATGGCACTCCCAACAAAAAGAACCTGGGCGCAAACGCGCTCCTGGGCGTATCGCTCGCGACCGCCCACGCCGCCGCGGCGGCCAGCGGGGTTTCGCTCTTCCGTTATCTCGGCGGCAACTCGGCCAGCGTCCTGCCGGTGCCGATGATGAATATCCTGAACGGCGGCGCGCATTCCGATGCGCCGATCGATTTCCAGGAATTCATGATCATGCCGAAAGGCGCGCCCTCGTTCGGGGAAGCGCTGCGCTACGGCACGGAAGTTTTTCACGCGCTGAAAAGCGTGCTGCACGATCGGGGACTTTCGACCGCGATCGGCGACGAAGGCGGATTCGCGCCGAAGCTGGAGTCGGCGGAGGACGCGCTTGGAATGCATCGCGATCGCGGTGGAGAAAGCCGGCTACAAATTCGGCGAGCAAATTTTCGTCGCGCTCGATCCCGCCGCCTCCGAGTTCTTCGATAAGGAACAGAACGCCTACGTTTTCAAGAAATCCGACGGCTCGAAACGTTCGGCCGAAGAACTGGTCGATTACTATGAAGCGCTCGCGCGCCGTTTCCCGATCATCTCGATCGAGGATGGCTGCGCGGAAAACGACTGGGATGGCTGGAAAAAATTGACGGAGCGGCTCGGCGAATAAGATCCAGCTGGTCGGCGACGATCTTTTCGTCACGAACGTGGAGTTCCTGCGCAAAGGAATCCAGCAGGGCGTGGCCAATTCCATTCTCATCAAAGTGAATCAGATCGGCACGTTGACGGAGACCTTCGCCGCGATCGATCTGGCCACGAAGAACAACTACACCGCCGTGATCAGCCATCGCTCCGGCGAAACCGAAGACACGACGATTGCCGACATCGCGGTGGCCACGAACGCGGGGCAGATCAAGACCGGATCGCTCTGCCGGACGGACCGGGTGGCGAAATACAACCAGCTTCTCCGAATCGCCGAAGAACTTGGTGACAACGCCGTTTACGGCGGTAAAATGCGCTAGTGGAACACCCAAGCTACGGCGATTTCCGCGCGCGGCGCGAAGCCACGGTCTGGCAGCGTCTTAACAGCATTTTGCGCGTCCTGCTCGTGCTCGCGCTCGTCCTCGTGATCGTGAGCCTCTTTCTGCCGCAGTCGAAAAAGCTGACGCAAAGCCGGGCCGAGATCGAGAAGCTGCAAGGACTGGTGAACGAGCAAAAGATCCTGCTCGCGCGGCAAACGCGCGAAGTGAATCTGCTCAAGACGGATCCGAGCTATCTGGAAACGATGGCGCGCGATCGGCTCGACCTGATGAAGGAAGGCGAAACAATCTTTCGCCTCGAGCAGTTGCCTCCGGCGAAGCGCAATTAGAGGCGCTCACGTCTCTACGTTTGCGCGCGAAGGCGAACCGGCGCTAGATTCGATCATGGCTACGGAAGTTCCGGTGATCGACGCAGAAGCTCTCCAAGCGCGCGTGCGCGAATTGCGGAGGTTTCTTTGACGTCCCGAAGCTAGAAAGCCAGTTGAGCGCGCTCGAGGAGCGCATGAGCGCCGCCGATTTTTGGTCGAATCGCGAGCGCGCCCAGGGCGATGTCGAGGAAGTTTCGCGCGTGCGCTCGCTCCTGAATCCGCTTGCGCGAGCTCGAGCGCGCGGCGGAAGATTTCGAAGCGCTGCGGCAACTCGCCGCGGAAGAATCGGACCCAGCGCAGCGCGCGCAGGCGGAAAAGGAACTCGCGACCGAACAGACGCGTCTCCTTCACCAGCTGGAAGAATTCGAGCTGCGGCAATTTCTTTCCGGCGAAAACGATCGCGCGAATGCATTCCTCACCATCCATTCCGGCGCGGGCGGAACGGAGTCGTGCGATTGGGCGGACATGCTGCTGCGCATGTATCAGCGCTGGATCGAGCGGAGCGGTTTCACCTCGCAGACGATCGATATGCAGACGGGCGAAGAAGTCGGCATCAAATCCACCACGCTGCTGGTCCAGGGGGAATATGCCTATGGCTATCTCAACCCGGAGCGCGGGGTGCATCGGCTTGTGCGCATCTCGCCTTTCGATGCGAACAAGCGCCGGCACACCTCATTTGCCAGCGTCGATGTGGTTCCGGAAATCGCCGATTCGGCGCCGATCGATATCAACCCGGCCGACATCGAGGTCGACACTTTTCGCGCCGGCGGCAAGGGCGGGCAGAACGTGAACAAGGTCGAAACGGCGGTGCGGATCGTGCACAAGCCGACCGGCATCGTGGTCGCCTGCCAGGCCGAGCGCAGCCAGGGGCGCAACCGCGAGCTGGCGATGAAGATGTTGAAAGCGAAGCTCTACGAAATCGAGCAGGACAAGAAGCGGGCGGAGATCGATCGGCAATATGGCGAGAAGGGCGATGTCGCGTGGGGCAGCCAGATTCGTTCCTATGTTTTCCAGCCGTACCAGATGGTGAAAGATCACCGGACCGGCGCGGAGACCAGCGACGTCCAGGCGGTCATGGACGGCGAGATCGATCTCTTCATCCAGGCGAAACTGCGCGGCCAAAAGGCGAAGAAAGGCGAGGGGAACGAGCGAGAGATTTAGGTGGGGACGCTGCAGGTAGGACGTTTCTCCGAAACGTCCGACTTCTCCAGTTACGGCGCGAACACAGCAAAGTCGGACCCCTCGGAGAGGCGTCCCTACCTGTCGGAAGAAGACTTGGCGCGCTGCACAAGCCGAAGCTGCGCGCCCTTATCAAACTTGCCGCGGTTGAATTTCCGGCAGCATTCCAGACAGGCGACCGCTCGTTTGATCCGGCGCACGCGCGGAAACTCCTTTTGGCAGCGCGGGCATTCATACAAGGAAGCGGCGCGAGCGCCGTTTGATCGGGAAGGGCAGCGCATGCGTGCGCGACTCGTCGCCAATTCCCAGGTCCCGGCAGGCCTTTCGCCATTCGGCGCCATGCGGCGCGACCCGGCGGCGACCGGCGCGGAATTGTGCGAGCAAATGAGCCAGCTCGTGGCGCAGAGTGCGGTCGATCTCCGCCGCATCGTGCTCGCGCAGTCGCGGATTCAACGAAACGAGCTTGCGACGAAAATCCGCGCGGCCCGCGGCGCTGAAAAGTCTCGCGTTCCATTCCACATGCACCGAGGTCGCGAGTTCCGTGGCGTCCAGTGCCTGCAACATCTCTCGCGCTTTTCGCTCGAGTTCGGAATCGCGGCCGAGCACGACGAGCGAGGGCACCGACGGAAAAACGAAATCGATCTGGCCGTGGCCGACCTGGTCGTTCGGCTTCAAGGAACGGCGGTTTGAAACCGCCGGTTTTCTGATCGGCGATTTCAAATCGCCGCTCCTTGAAGCTCTTGCCGACTTCCGGCGGCTGCCGAGGAAATGCGATCCATGACTCGGCCAACGATTGCACCGGCCTGGTCGATTTCCTGCCTCGGTCGTTTCGTGGCCTAACGAGAAGCGAACCGCGGAGCTGGCCAGCGATGCCGGCAACCCCATCGCCAGCAGCACGTGCGAGGCGACGACCGAGCCAACCATGCAAGCCGAGCCGCTCGAGGCGCAGACGCCTTCGAGATCGAGCGCCATCAGGATTGTTTCCGAGCTCAATCCCGCGAAACTGACGTTGAGGGTATTTGCGAGACGATGCGTCGTGTCGCCGTTTTGCGTCGCTGCGGGGAAAGCCTCCGCGATGTGATTCCACAAGCGATCGCGCAATGCCGCTTCGCGCTCTTGCTCCTGAGCACGATCGCGCAAAGCCCATTCCGCCGCCGCTGCCATTCCCACGATCGCCGGCACATTCTCGGTTCCCGGGCGGCGCTGGTTTTCATGCGCACCGCCGAACTGGACGGCCTCGATCGGCAAACCCGCGCGCAGATAAAGCAGCCCGGCGCCCTTCGGTCCGTGAAACTTGTGCGCGGCGAAACTCGCCGCGGCCAGTCCGCTCTCGCCCAGACGCGTTTCCACTTTCCCGAACGACTGCACCATGTCGCTGTGCAGCAGAACGCCGCGGTCCTCGCAGATGTTCGCCAGCTCATCCATCGGCTGGAGCACGCCGGTTTCATTGTTCGCGGCCATGATCGAAACCAGGGTCGTGTCGTTGCGAATGGCGCGCTCGAGTTCATCCGGATCGACCCGGCCGCGGTCGTCGACCGGCAGCAACGTGACCTCGAACCCTTCCCGTTTTCCCAGATGTTCGAACGCGTGCAAGACGGCGTGATGTTCGGTGCTGGCACAGATCAGGTGCCGGCCGCGATCCTGCGTGCGCGCGGGCCAGACCGAGCACGGCCAGATTGTTCGATTCCGTCCCGCTGCTCGTGAAAATGAGTTCATGCGGCTTCGCGCCGAGCAAAGCGGCGAGCCGATCGCGCGCGTCGTCCACTCCGGCGCGGGCCTCACGACCGGCCGCATGAACGCTCGAGGGATTCCCGTAATGCCGCTCGAAGTAAGGCTGCATCGCTGCGCGCGCCGGCGCGCACAGCGGCGTCGTCGCGTTGTAATCGAGATAGATCATGCAGCCTAGGCCGTGAAATCAGCCGCGCGCCCGCGCGCGCGTTTTGGGCACGATCTGGAGCTGTGTCTCCTCATAATAAACGAGCGAATCCGGAGGCACGCTTTGGATCAGGAACACGTTCCCGCCGATCGTGCTGCGCGCGCCGATGACCGTTTCGCCGCCGAGGACGGTCGAGTTCGGATAGATCGTGACGTCGTCTTCCACAGTCGGATGACGTTTCCCGCCTTTTATGATCTTGCCGAGCTCGTCTTTGAGGAAGCTGCGCGCCCCCAACGTCACGGCGTGATACAACTTTACGCGAGCACCGATCTCGCAGGTCTCGCCGACCACGACGCCGGTTCCGTGATCGATGAAAAAATGCGGCCCGATCTTTGCCCCGGGATGAATGTCGATGCCGGTGCGCGTGTGGGCCCATTCCGTCATGAGGCGCGGAATCAGCGGAACCTTTCTTTCGTAAAGGAGATGCGCCATGCGCTGAATGGCGATCGCTTCTATCGCGGGATAAGCGACGATGACTTCCTCGTAACTGGTGGCAGCCGGGTCGCCTTCGTAGGCCGCGTCGACGTCGGTCCAAAGGACCTGGCGCAAACTGCCCGAGCTGCGACATGAACCAGGCTCAGAATTTCCTCCGCCTTGGCGTCGGCGCGTGCTGCGATCGAGCTGGCCGAAGCTCTTGGCAATCTCCGGCTTCATCCGCGCGTGCAAGCTCTTGATCCGGCTCCGTGTCACATCCGGCAGGTCGCTCGAATCAGCCAGCGGCGCCCCGTGAAAGCCGGGAAACATCAGGCTCATCAAATCCACGCAGGCCGACTCGATCGCCGGGCGCGACGGCAACATCGCCGCCGCATCGAGATAATTTATTCCGCCGCTCTCCGTGTAAGTGCGGAGAAGATTCTCGGCGGCGTCGTTCACTGGCGCGTTCCATTGTGGAAAACTATGCGACGGCTGCGACGCGCAAGGGAAACGGAAACTCAGCAAGGGGCTTCGCGGAGCGTGGCATCGTGCGCCCAGCGGTGCCGCGAAAAATCGCGACTTACAAATGCCGGCGCACGCACATTTTTCCTCGGAGGCTTGCTAAAATGACGCCTCGCACATGAGTTCCTTCGAAGTAACCGGTTTACCCATGGACGAACTCGACCTCTTTCTCGCTGGCGCGCATCCCGATCCGTTCGGGATCCTGGGGCCGCATCGGGTCGGCGACGATCTGGCCGTTCGCATTTTCCGGCCGGACGCCAAGGAAGTGAGCGTCGTTCTCGCTGGGAAAGAGGAGCAACGTTTCCCGGCCGAGCGGCTCAGGCGCGAGGGATTTTTCCAGGCGGTCCTGCCGGGAATGCAGCGCGATGTCGATTATCGCATTCTCCTGACCGGCTGGGACGGCTCAACGGCCATCGTGCACGATCCCTACGCCTACGGGCCGATCATGGGCGAGATCGATCTGCATCTTTTCTCCGAGGGCAATCATTTGCAGATCTACGAAAAGTTCGGCGCGCACCTGCGCACGATCGGCGGCGTGGAGGGTGTTTACTTCGCCGTCTGGGCGCCGAACGCGCAGCGCGTCAGCGTCGTCGGCGATTTCAATGGCTGGGACGGGCGGACCAATCCGATGCGCCGGCTGCTGGGCAGCGGGGTCTGGGAATTGTTCCTGCCGGATGTCGGCGAAGGCGTGCATTACAAGTTCGAGATCAGGACGCCGGCCGGCGCGCTCTTGCTCAAGAGCGATCCGTTCGCCCTTTTCAATCAACACGGCAAGCAGACGTCGTCGCTCGTTTACAATCTCGACCGCTATCAGTGGAACGACCGCGAATGGATGGAAGCGCGGCCGGCCCGGAAGTTGCACACCAGTCCGCTCAGCATTTACGAAGTTCATCTCGGCTCCTGGCGGCGAAAGGCGGAGGAGGACAATCGGTCGCTGAGTTATCTCGAGCTCGCGGAAACGCTCCTGCCTTACGTCGTCGAGATGGGCTACACCCACATCGAGCTCATGCCGGTGGCGGAGCATCCGTTCGAAGGTTCGTGGGGATATCAGGTCACGAATTATTACGCGCCGACCAGCCGGTTCGGAACGCCGGACGAGTTCCGGCATTTCGTCGATAAATTCCATCAGGCCGGCATCGGCGTGATCATGGATTGGGTGCCGGCGCATTTCCCGAAAGACGCGCATGGGCTCGCGGAGTTCGACGGCACGGACCTCTACGAGCACATGGATCCGCGCCAGGGCGAGCATCAGGATTGGGGCACGCTGATTTTCAATTTCGGCCGCAACGAAGTGCGCAATTTCCTCATCGGCAACGCGCTCTTCTGGCTGGACAAATATCACATCGACGGCCTGCGCGTGGACGCGGTCGCGTCGATGCTCTACCTCGATTACTCGCGCAAAGCAGGCGAGTGGGTTCCGAATGCGTTCGGCGGCCGCGAGAATCTGGAAGCGGTCTATTTCCTGAAACGCTTCAACGAAGTCTGCTACGAGCGTTTCCCCGGCATCATGACGATCGCGGAGGAATCAACCGCCTGGCCCGGCGTCTCGCGCCCGACCTATCTGGGCGGCCTCGGCTTCGGCTTCAAATGGAACATGGGCTGGATGCACGACTTCCTGCATTACATGGCGCTCGATCCGATCTTCCGGCGCTTCCATCACAACAGCATCACGTTCTCGTTGATGTATGCCTTCCAGGAGCATTTCGTTCTCGTGCTCGAGCCACGACGAGGTGGTGCACGGCAAGAGGTTCGCTCATCAACAAAATGCCGGGCGACGAATGGCAGAAGTTCGCGAATCTCCGGATGTTTTACGCCTGGATGTACGGCCATCCGGGCAAGAAGCTGCTCTTCATGGGCGGCGAATTCGGGCAGGTGCGCGAGTGGAATCACGACCGCGAGCTCGACTGGGAGTTGCTCCAATTGCCGCGTCACGACGGCCTGCGCCGGCTCGTGCAGCATCTGAATTACGTCTACAAAACCGAGCCCGCGCTTTGGGATCTCGACGACACTCATGAAGGCTTCGAGTGGATCGATTTCCACGATGCGGATAACAGCGTCGTCGCGTTCATGCGCCGCTCGCGCGCAGGGCGAGGTCATCGTCTTCGCCGTGAACGCCACTCCGCTGGTTCGGCACGGCTACCGGCTCGGCGTTCCCGAGGCGGGCTTCTACCGCGAAATCATCAACACCGACGCGGAAACCTACGGCGGCAGCAACGTCGGCAACATGGGCGGCTTCGAGGCCGAGGATTTCCCGTGGCAAGGGCGGACGCACTCGCTCATGGTCGAAGCCTGCCGCCGCTGGCGACGTCGCCTTCAAGCTGCGAGCGCAGCCGAGCCCTAGCAGTCCCGCGGCGACGCGCTTGCGCCATTCTCTTGACCAAGATCGCCGCCGTCTTTCGGCAATCTGCGCTCCCCTATGAACAAGAACACTACCCCGCGTTTACCCTCATCGAACTGCTTGTCGTTATTTCGATCATCGCCGTTCTCGCGCCTGTTCGCGGGGCCGGCGCTGACCCAGGCCTCTCACAAAAGGGCAGATGACCGGCACGATGAACAATGCGCGCCAGCTCTATCTGGCCGGCTTTCAGATGGCGACGGATGGCGGCGACGAATTCGAACCCAGCTTACTCGTGGCCGGGCGACGATCCGGCGCTGACTTCACTGGAAGCCTACTGCACCAAACTGGTCCAGAATGATTATCTGAAGGCCGGTGACATTCAGAAAATCCTGAACGCCCCGGGCGCGAACTGCAACGTCACGACGCGTCGCCGGCCCGCCGGCCTCGGTGACTCTCGCCGGGAAGAGCGCCCTGAAAGTTTACAAGGTCAAGGAAGTCGACGCCTCCAACACCATTTTCTGCCGTCACGTCGAACTATGTCTACGATACCGCCGCTCGACCGCGACCAAGCGCTCCGTATGGCGACAAAGGATTTGTCGTCATTCGCAAAGGCGGCGACGCCGGCGTTTACCGGAAAAACGAAGCGACCCAGAGCGGATGGAATAACGACATCGACAAGTTCGCAGCCGCCATCGGGAGATTGCCGGGAGACGCCGACGGACGATGCCGCCAGCGCGATCTCACGAGTCCTCAATAGCCGCTAATAGGTGCGGCGTCCGCCGGTCGACTTCTGAGCCAAACGTGCCATCAGCCGACGCGTGTCTTGATGCGCGATCCGCGCCGGACCGCGGCGATCGTCCGAATGACGTTCCCGGCCGCGTCCGTCGTGATGCTGTAGCCGCGGCGCAGCGTCGCGTCCGGCCCGAGCACGCGCAGAATTCCTTCGACGCGCTGGAAACGCTGCTGCGCGTTTTGCAACAATCTGCGGCGCCTGCGCGATGAAACGCCGCTGCAGTTCCATCAAGCTGTTGCGCCGAGCGGCCAGCTCGCGTTTCGGATCGTGCGACTTCAATGATTGCGTCCGCGACTGAAAGCGCGGCGCGCGCGTCGACCACCAACTGCTTCAGCCGGCGTCGCAGCGATTCCGCGCGTCAGATCCAACCGCTGCTGGGCGTCGCGCATGCGCTGCATCAGCTCGCGCGCGAGCGTGCGCTCGGACAGGAAGCGAAGCCGCGTCTGGCTTTGCCGCAGAAAATTGCGCAGATATCTTTCCAGGCAATTCGCCAATTCGTTCACGCGCCGGCCGAGTTCCGCTCGAGTCCGCGACGATCAATTCCGCCGCCGCGCTGGGGGTCGGCGCGCGCAGGTCCGCGACGAAATCCGCGATCGTGAAATCGATCTCGTGACCGACCGCGCTCACGATCGGAATCGGCGAATCGAAAATAGCGCGCGCCACGATCTCCTCGTTGAACTCCCAAAGATCCTCGATGCTGCCGCCGCCGCGCGTGACGACGATCACATCGACCGGCTCCCACGCTCGTCTGGCGTCGGCCAGTTCATTGATCGCGGTGGCAATTTCCGCCGCCGCGCCGATGCCCTGAACGCGGACCGGGCTGATGATCATCTGCAACGTTCGGCGCGCGCCGGCGCAGGACGTTCAACATGTCGCGAATGGCCGCGCCGCTGGGCGAGGTGACGATGCCGATCCGCTTCGGGAAACTTCGGCAGCGGCCGTTTGCGCGCTGGATCGAACAGACCTTCCGCTTCCAGCTTTCGCTTGAGCGCTTCGAACTTCGCCTGGAGCAAGTCCGGCGCCGCGCGTCTGGAGGATTTGGACGCTGAGCTGGTATTGGCCGCGCGCTTCGAAGACGGAGACGTTGCCGTAAACCTGGACCTGCGCGCCGTCGGAAATGGGCTGGGCGGTCGGCGGCAACGTGTTGCGAAAGATCACGCAGGAGATCGCGGCCCGCTGATCTTTCAGCGTGAAATACTGATGGCCGGACGGATGCAGTTTGTAGTTCGAGATTTCTCCCTGCACCCAGACCGCGCCGAATTTCGTTTCGAGCGTGCCGCGAATCTGGCGCGTCAGCTCGGCGACCGTGAAAACCTTCGAGGTCGACTGAAAAAAATCCGGAGTCATCGGTCTAACTGGGCGGTCGCAGTTCCCTTGTGCCACCACTGCGGGACGTCGGCCTTGATTAGGTAACGATTCAAGATGGTGGTGAGTGTGTCGGAGGTGAATTTGTGGGCTTCAAGATCGGAGTATAGCTCTGGCTCGGTGTTTTTCAGAAAGGAGATCGCGTTGTGGAATCCATAGACGGCAGGCAGGCGAGAGAGCCCGAATTGACTCTCGAATGCTTGCATGAAGATAAAGTCGCCGTGGCGCTCGCCGCGGAGCTCCGGCCATCCGCGTCCGTAACCAGGCTCGGGGAAGCGTAACTTCATGATGGCGTCTTTGCGCCCGAGAAACATCGCCGTGTCGACGCGGCCTCGCTCCACCTTCAACGGAGCGGGCCAGATATGCGTTTGGTTTTCGAGATTCACCACCAGGCCGAAGAGCACACCGGCATGTTTTTCACTTTCCAAATAAGGGATCACGAGATCGGCCAGCATCGGCAACATCAGATTGTCGTCGTCCAGGAAATAAACGAATGGACGGGTCGCGGCCTCCAAGCCGACGCGTCTTTGCACGTCACCCCATTGCCCAGTTGCGGGGCCTTCGATCAGGACATGCGCTCGGAGCTCGCGAGGGATTTCCCGTGGGCCGTCCGTGACCAGAATCCATTCGGCTTCAGCCGGAACGGACCAGGCAATGAGGGGCAGCAATTCAGGACGCGAAACAGCGGTGATAACGCTGAGAGACTGAGCGAATCCCATCCGGACGATTCGGCGCTTACAAAAGCTCCGCCTGCGCGCCCGACGGGTGGTTTCAGGCCGAGCTTCCGGTAGGCGTTCGGCAGCGCGACGCGTCCCTGCGGCGTCCGCTTGATGTAACCTTCCATGATCAGATACGGCTCGTTCACTTCCTCGAGCGTGCCCGCTTCTTCGCCGATCGCGACCGCGAGCGAATTCAATCCCACCGGGCCGCCGTTAAATTTGTGGATCAACGTTTCGATGATCCGCTTGTCCCATTGGTCGAACCCGTCCCGGTCGATTTCGAGCATGGTCAGCGCGCGATCGGCCAGGTCGGCCGTGATCTTTCCGTCCGCCTTCACCTGGACGTAATCGCGCACCCAGCGGAGCAGATTGTTCGCCGTCCGCGGCGTTCCGCGCGTGCGCGTGGCGATTTCCGCGGCGCCCTCGGGGTCGATCGGCACGCCCGAGCAATCCGGCGCTGCGGGTGATGATTTTGTGCATCTCCTCCGCGGTGTAATAATCGAGCCGCGCCGCTCATTCCGAAGCGCGAACGCAGCGGCGCGCTCACCATGCCGGCGCGGGTCGTCGCTCCGATGAGCGTAAACTTCGGCAATTGCAGCCGGAGACTTCGCGCCTGCGGCCCTTGATCGATGATGATGTCGAGCCGGTAATCCTCCATCGCCGGGTAAAGATATTCCTCGATCGTCGGTTGGAGCCGATGGATCTCGTCGATGAAAAGGACGTCGCCTTTTTCGAGACTCGTCAGCAAGCCGGCGAGTTCCCCGGCTTTTTCGATCACGGGTCCGCTGGTGTTTTTCACGTTCACCCCCATCGCGTTCGCGATGATGTTGGCCAGGGTGGTTTTTCCGAGGCCCGGCGGCCCGCTCAGCAGAATGTGTTCGAGAACGTCGCCGCGCTTTTTCGCCGCTTCCACCAGGAGCTCGAGCCGTTCGCACACTTTCACCTGGCCGGTGAACTCGCTGAACATCGGCGGCCGCAGCGAGACTTCGAAAGCGGGATCGGGCTCCGGCGGTTTCATGCGGCTTTTCGTTCTTCCAGATTCTTGGTCATGACCAGCTCCGTGCCGCGCGCTTTCAAAATGTAATCGACCTTGTCGAACGCGTGCCGGATCAGGTGCAACCCGAGGCCGCCCGGTTTGATCAAATCGTGCGACCGCCCCTGCATCGTGTCGGGCCGCGGTTTGTTTGCCGTAATCGCGCAGCCGCAGCCGAATGCAGTCCCGCAGACCCTCGAGGGAAAGCGAAATCAATTGATCGTCCCGCAAGTGATAAGCGTGCCGAATAATATTCGTGCAGGCTTCGTCTACCCCCAGCACCATGAGCGTCCGTTCCTTCTCAGATAATGGGTACGTCTCGAGAAAGCCACGCACGAATTTTCGCATCAAAGCGAGATTGCCCGTGTGGCTGGAGAACTCGACTTTCTTTTTTTTCATCAAACGCGGAAGGCTGAACATAGGCCGATGACTCAAGTTCGGAACCGAAAACTCGGTGGACAGCCGGAGCAACCATAGCTCTCTTTCGTCATGTGGAAATTATTGCTCGCTTCGCTCCTTCTCGCCACGCCGGCCCTGGCGCAGGAAAATCCGAGCGCCTATGAAGCTTTGAAGGTGGTCGGAACGCAATTGGATCGCGGCCTGATGAGCCGCGTCATTTCGGTCACGGGCGTCGACGGCGATCCGCAACCGAGAAGCTGGAAGATCCTGGTGAGCGACCGGGCGCGAATGGCGGGGTGCGCGAGATCGTCGTGGAAGACAACCGCATCGCTTCGCAACGCGTTCCGAACCGTTCCGTCGCTGGCTCATCGGAAGGCCACACGATCAACACGGCGCGTCTCAACCTCGATTCGACCGGCGCCTATGCGGTCGCGAGCCACACCGCGGAAACATCTCACGTCACCTTTTCGCTCGTGAGTTACACGCTCCGGACGGACGATCGCGGCAACCCGACCTGGATCGTTACGCTGGAAGATCGCTCCAGGAGGCCCGTCGGCACCATTCACATCAAGGCCAACGACGGGCGGGTCTCGCGAGTGGAAGGGATGTATCAGGGCCGGAACATGGAGCAGGTCGAGGAGGACAGCGGGCAAGTCGACAACAGGCGAGGTCGACGCGGGAGACGATCCCGAGGACAACGTCGTGAAACGACAATATCAAGCGGCTCTTCCGGAAAACCAAGGAGGACGCGAGCCGGATGTTTAATAAGGTTCGCCGCTCGTTTGCCGACTTCATCGCACCCCGTGAAGACTAGGAGGAGAGGAGAATGAAAGCGGAGGACAGCCTCTGGCCAGCCCTTCCGTTCGGCGAGTGGAAGGAAACATGCGCCACCCTTCACATGTGGACGCAAATTGTCGGAAAGGTCCGCCTCGTTCTCGCGCCCTGGACCAATCATTCCTGGCACGTCACGCTTTATCTCACCGCTCGGGGCCTGACCACTTCGCCGATTCCCTTCGGCGCGCGTGTTTTTCAAATCGACTTTGATTTTGTCGATCACGTCCTGCGGCTTCAGACCGAGGGACGGCCGTGAGAAAATCATCCGCCTGGCGCCGAAGTCCGTTGCCAGCTTTTACGGCGAAGTCATGGACGCGCTTCGCGAACTCGACCTCGCGGTCGAGATCAACACGACGCCAAACGAAGTCGATCCGGCGATTCCGTTCGAACAGAACGAGAAAGAATTCCGCCTACGATCCTGAATACGCGAACCGATTTTGGCGCGTGCTCTTGCAGAGCGATCGCGTTTTCAAGGAATTTCGCGCCGGCTTTTGCGGCAAATGCAGCCCCGTCCATTTCTTCTGGGGCAGCTTCGACCTTGCCGTGACGCGATTTTCCGGGCGGCGCGCTCCGCCGCATCCCGGTGGTGTTCCGCATTTGCCCGACGCCGTCGCGCGGGAAGCCTACTCGCACGAAGTGAGCAGTCTTGGATTCTGGCCGGGCAACGAAATGATGCCCGAGCCGATTTTTTATTCCTACGCATATCCGGCAGCCGAAGGGATTTCCGGACGCGAAAGTCCAACCGGCGGCCGCGACCTACAACGCTCAGCTCAAGGAATTCGTGCTTCCCTATGAGGCTGTCCGCCAGGCTGCGGCGCCCGATCAGGCGCTGCTCGACTTTGCCCGCAGCACCTACGACGCGGCCTCGACCCTGGCAAATTGGGATCGCGCCGCGCTCGTGGAAATCAAACCTGACTTGCATTCGCCGCGGCAACACCGGTAAGTTTCGCGCGATGCTTTCCATTAATGAAGCGGGAGCGGAGCGTGGCGCCTGGCGCGCGGTTCCGCAGGGTTGGCGGCAGTTGTATGGCGACTTCGATCGCCTCGGGGTCAGCGTCGAATGGCACGACTTCCGGACCGAGCGGCCGCTCGATTGGGGACTGAGCTTTCATCCGCGCAGCGTCGAGTTCTGTCTGAACGTGGAAGGGCGGGGCGCGGTCGGCGCGCGCTCGCAAGCGGATTACGTTCCGGGCAGCGCCGGTTACTACGCGCTCACGGACGAGCCGTTGCAGGCTTCGCGGCAGGCCGGGGACCACCATCAGTTCGTCACCTTGGAATTTTCGCGCGAGCATTTGCAGAAGCAGTTGGCCGATTGCGAAGCGGACCTCGATCCGCAACTGCGCGCCGCGGTTTTTCCCGGGAAAGAACGCTCGATTGTCTCCACCGCCCGTCCGATGTCGGCGGAGCAGCACAATGTGGTGTCGACTCTGCTTCACCCGCCGGTCTCCAAATCGGCGCAAAGCCTGTGGTACCAGAGCAAGGCGCTCGAGCTCATGGCGCATTTTCTTTTCACGCCGAAGGATCCCGAGCTGTTTTGCATGCGCCAGAAGCGGGTCGCGCGCGATCGGGTGGCGCGGACGAAGGAATTGCTCGCGCGCGATCTGGCCAATCCGCCGACGCTCGAGATGCTGGGCCGGGAAGTTGGTTGCAGTCCGTTTTATCTGAGCCGGAGTTTCTCGCGCGAAGTCGGCCTCACCATTCCGCAATATTTGCGCAAACTGCGCATGGAACGCGCGGCGGAGCTGTTGCGCATGGGGCGCCACAATGTCACGGAAGCCGCGACCGAAGTCGGTTACTCCAGCCTGAGCCATTTCAGCAAAGCCTTTTGCGAAACGATCGGCTGCTGCCCGGTGCTTTACCCGATGGCGAAAAACGTGATCGATCGCTGATCGATTGCGTTGCAGCGTTAAAATGTTGAAGGGGTTGCAGCAGTTAAACGATTTCAACGCTTTAACTCTTCACGCTCCAACGATGAAAATCACCCGCGCCCTCATCTCCGTCTCAAACAAGAAAGGCGTGGCGGCCTTTGCCCGCGCCCTGGAGAAACAAGGCGTCGATATCATCTCCACCGGCGGCACGGCTGACTTGTTGCGCAAGGAAGGCGTGCCGGTGCGGGACATTTCCAGCTTCACCGATTTTCCGGAAGTGCTCGAGGGACGCGTCAAGACGCTGCACCCGCGGGTCCATGGCGGGTTGCTTTATAAACGGGGCAATCCCTTGCACGAAGAGCAGGCGAAGGAGTGCGGCTTTCAGCCGATCGATCTCGTGGTCGTGAATCTCTATCCGTTTGAAGCGACCATCGCGAAAGCCGGCGTCACCCTCGCCGAAGCCATCGAGCAGATCGATATCGGCGGGCCCTCCATGATTCGCAGCGCGGCCAAGAATTACGAATCGGTCACCGTCGTCGTCGATCCGGCCGATTACGACACGGTCCTGGAAACGATGCGCGATCACGAGGGCGAGACGACTTTGAAATTGCGCGAGCGTCTCGCGATCAAGGCGTTCATCAAGACATCGGATTACGACCGCGCGATCGGAACTTTCCTGAACCAGGAGCAATCGACCGACGCCTCCTTTTCGCTCTCACTTCCGCTCGTCACGCGGCTGCGCTACGGGGAGAACCCGCATCAATCCGCCGCGCTCTACGGCGATTTCGACCGGCATTTCAAGAAACTGCACGGCAAGGAACTTTCGTTTAACAACATTCTGGATATCAGCGCGGCGGCCAATCTCATCGCCGAATTTTCCGAGCCGACCGTCGCGATCCTGAAGCACACCAACCCGTGCGGCGTCGGCAGCGATCCCGACCTGCGGGAAGCGTGGGAAAAAGCGTTCGCGACCGACAAGCAGGCGCCCTTTGGCGGCGTCATCGTTTGCAATCGCCCGATCGACGAATCTCTGGCGAAGGCCATCAGCGAAATTTTCAGCGAAGTGATTATCGCCCCGGAGTTTGAGGCCGAGGCGCGCACCTTGTTCCAAAAGAAAAAGAATCTCCGGCTGATCCGCGCGCTCACCCCGACCGACCGCCGACAGGCCGCCGCAGGATATCCGCTCCGTGACCGGCGGCCTGCTCGTCCAGGACAAGGATTCAAGCGAACCGGTCGATTTCGCCCTGAAAGTGGTGAGCGCGCGCCAGCCAACCGAGCAGGAACTGGCGGCGATGACCTTTGGCTGGCGAGTGGTCAAGAACGTCAAATCGAACGCCATCGTTTATGCCGCCGTCCGATCGCACGCTCGGGATCGGCGCCGGCCAGATGTCTCGCGTGGACTCGTCGCGCATCGCGGTTTGGAAAGCCACCGAAGCCGGCTTGTCGCTCAACGGCAGCGCCGTCGCGAGCGACGCATTTTTCCCTTTCCCCGACGGACTCCTCGCCGCCGCCGATGCCGGCGCGACCTGCGCGATTCAGCCCGGCGGTTCCGTCCGCGACGAAGAAGTCATTGCCGCCGCCGACGATCGCGACATGGCGATGATCTTCACCGGCGCGCGCCATTTCCGGCATTGATTTTCCATTCTTGCGGGTGATCGAGAATGAACTGGATCATCCGCGAAGCGGAACCCGAAACCGATTGGCTGGCCGGCATCTGGCCGATTTTTCAAGAGGTGGTTCGTGCTGGGGACACCTTTGTCTTCTCGCCGGATACCGATGAGCCGACGGCGCGTGCACAGTGGATGTTGCCGGCACCGGCCGGCGTCTTTGTGGCGGTCAACAAATCGGATGGGGCCATTGTCGGAAGCTCTTTCGTAAGACCCACTCAGCCTGGCCTCGGCGGACACGTAGCCAATGCCGCGTTCATGGTGGCTGCCAGCGCATCGGGCCAGGGCGTCGGTCGCGCGCTGGCAGAACACGCGATCGAGTGGGCGCGGCAGGCGAAATTCTCCGCGATGCAATTCAACTTCGTCGTCAGCACCAACACACGGGCGATCGCGCTCTGGAAGAATCTCGGGTTTTCGATTATTGGGACCATCCCCGAAGCTTTTCAGCATCAGGGTCTCGGCGTGAAGGTGGATGCATTTGTGATGCATCGTTTTCTTTGAGTTGCCTGATGGCGCGTTTGGAGGTGGATCGAGTTCCGTCGCGTTACCTTGTGACCGCCCAATCGTCGAAAATAAAGTCGGGAACCGAGATTCTCTTCTTGCCACGGAAGATTGCGAGAATGTAATGGTGATAACCGCCTGCCGAGGAAATCGCTGCGTTGCGGGTACGCATCGATTATCAATGCTCACCTTTCCTGTCTCTGGGCACTCTCCAATTTCAATGAACCAGGCATTTCCAATTAGAAGTTGAATTCAATGATTCTTTCAAAATTCGCAATCCCATCGATGACAGCCCAAACGTCGAAAGCCGTGTTGGTCTTTTTGACATTTTTATTAATCCCGTTGGCTGGGTATTCGCAGATCGACCAATCGGATTCGGTCGCCTCAGGGCAAGGGAAGACGTTTGCTTATAGTCAGGCGTGGGCCGATGACGCAGTCCCGCCGGCCTTCATGAGTTTTCGGTTGTGGGCAGAGAGATACACCGCCAACTCCGCTGCCGGCAGAACTGCGCACCCTGCTGAAATCGCACAAGGTGTCGAACTGGCCAGAAAGAGAAAGGAAGCGCTGAGCGAGTTGATAAAATCCGATCCTGAACGCGCGATTGCGTTGAGTGTTCCGGCGCAAGTTCGTAAGAAATTGCCCTCCTCGATTGTGGCAGAGCTGGAGGAGCGGGTCTCGGGAGTTGGCGAGTTCTCGGTCACCGAGGCGCTGCCTGCGATCGATGGTCCGGCGGTCAAGGAAATCGAACGAACGGTCCAATTGGGTGAGCGGCATTATTTGTGTTTTGTGTATGGCCGGCGCGCAGAGCAGGCAACAAAGCTCGGAATCCCGCTGCATGGGGTGGCGATCGGAAAAAATCTCGCCTTGGCCGAAAGTTCCATCCGGGAATTGGAAGCGGGTGAGCTGCCCGATGCCGCGCGACGAGTTGTCGATCTGATCTCGAATAAACAAGCAGCGTCACTCCAACCCGTATTGGGGGAGGTGGGGGAAACCATCTACCGTTTTGCTACGCGCGAGCAGTTCAGGCAGGCAGAGGCCAAACTGGAAGCTGCGGAAACGGGTCTGGGGCCCTATCCAAAGCGGTCGGTTTCCGACCTTCTGGAGCTCGGTCAAGAGGTGCCCCGCGAGGAAGGAGCCGGTCCGAATGGATGGACGATTGGAAACGTCCGCGTCTTGATCATCCGCGTAGATTTCTCGGACTTCCCGGGTGATCCCGTGAGAGGCGCGATAACTTACACGGCCGACTACGTCCAAACCTTCACTGACACTCAGATCGGCCCGTACTACGTTGCCAGTTCTTACAACCAGACCAGCCTAACCAACACAGCAACAACCCAGCTTTACCGAATGCCCCAGACGGCGCAGTCTTACGCCACCGCTGCCGCAAATAACCAACTGCACACCGACGCACGAACGGCTGCCTCGGCGAATTACACTTTGACCGACTTTGATCGGGTCGTAGTCCTGTTTCGGTCCATGGTAAGCTTACCGGGTTCGGGGATTACGTATGGGGGGCTGGCGCAGGTTGGTGGACGGAATGTGTGGGTGAACGGAGAGTATGATTTCCGGGTGGTGTCGCATGAACTGGGACACACCTATGGATTGTATCACGCGGGATTATGGGTCGTGACCGATGGGAATCCCATCAGCCCGGCTGGGCAAAATACCGAGTACGGCGATATTTTTGATACGATGGGTGCCAATTTCGCCAATGATACCCACACCGATTTTAATCCGCACTATAAGAACATCCTCGGCTGGGTGACTTCACATGTTCAAACCGTGACATCCAGCGGGACGTACCGGGTCAACCGCTTCGATGACCCGGCCAGTACCGGCATATTCGCGTTGAAGGTCGTAAAAGACAGTGCCAAGAGCTATTGGATTTCGGTCCGGCGTAGTTTTACGGTCTATCCTTCACTCTTCCACGGCGCCTACGTCATCTGGGGGTACAATTCCGTGGTAACCGGGTCCAGGAGCGATCTGCTCGATATGACTACTCCCGGCAGCAATGTTCAGGATGCTGGGCTGGCCATTGGTGCAACCTTCACGGACACGGCTGCCAATATTTCTATTCTGCCTCTGGCCGAAGGCGGAACCGGAGCCGATCAATACATGGATATCCAAGTCAGCGTACCGACGCCGACCCCAACGCCGACGCCGACCGCCACACCGACGCCGACGCCGACTCCAACGCCCACTCCGACCGCCACCCCGACACCCACGCCGACTCCGACACCGACCCCCACGCCGACACCAACCCCAACTCCTTCGCCGCTCCCGGTTCAGTTTGGCAACATCTCCACGCGTCTCAGAGTGGGAACGGCTGACAACGTAGCGATCGGAGGATTTATCATCTCGGGCACACAGCCCAAACGCGTCCTTCTGCGTGCCATAGGGCCGTCGCTGGCAGCCTTTGGCGTTACCGACGCGCTGGCCGATCCCACGCTGGAACTGCACGGTCCCGGTGCCTTCGTTACGGTAACCAATGATAACTGGGGAGAGGATTCGGGACAGGCCGCGGAAATTCAGGCCACTGGCCTTCCGCCTTCCAATCCACTGGAATCGGCCCTCGTGGCGACGCTGGCGCCGGGTGCTTACACGGCTGTCGTGCAAGGAAAGAACAATGGCACTGGCGTCGGTTTGGTCGAGGTCTACGATTTGGCCCGTACGGTCGACTCCAAGTTGGCTAACATCGCGACGCGCGGGGTCGTCGAGACCGGAGACAACGTAATAATTGGCGGCACGATTATCGTGGGGAGTTCTTTCACTAATGTGCTGATTCGTGCGATCGGCCCCAGCCTGACAGGTGCCGGGGTTGCGAATGCTTTGCCGGATCCGACGCTTGAGCTTTACAACGGACAAGGCGCGTCGCTGGCGACGAACAACAACTGGAAAGATACGCAGGAGGTGGAGATCAGGGCGACTACGATTCCGCCGACGAACGACTTGGAAAGCGCCATGCTGCAGAATCTGGCGCCGGGCAACTATACCGCCATTGTCCGCGGGGCGAATGGCACAACAGGTGTAGCTCTCATCGAGGCGTATCAGTTGCAGTAGGATCGTGGAGTGATTTCACGAGCGGCTGGAGGTGGATTGACTTCCCGGCATCGCGGATTGCTCGTTACTGAAAATGGCCCCGAAAATGTTCGGGACGCCAAGCAACATCGCGCGACGGAGCGCACGATTCACCGCTAATCGGCTGGTCGGCGTGATCGGCGCAGCATCGATCCCTGAACGAGCACGCCGATGAGGGCGAGGGCGCAGAACAGGATCGTTGCGCCGGTTGGTGGCAGGACAATCCCGTTGCTGATGAGGTGCGCGCCTTCCACGGAGGAGAGAAGGATCAGCACCCAATCGAACAACGCCAGCAGCAGAAGGGCGCCCAGAATTCCGCCGATGACAAAAGTGATTCCGCGGTAATGCGCATAATCGACGTAAAAGGCGGCTAGCACCGCGGAGGCGACCCGCCCTCCCGCGACAAAACCGGCGACCGCTATGGCCAGTTTCTGCAACAGGATTGCGAGCAGTGCACCGAGAATTCCAAGCCCGAGGGCGATGACCAGCGTCATCCAGACCGGTGGCTCGTGCATGAAATACGCTGCGATCTCCAGGCCTACTGCAAATCCTAGCGCGGCGACAAAGAGCCAGAAGAGCTTGCGCCCAAAGAGCAAGATCGCCGCACCGACAATCACGCCGATAATCGGAACCGAGAGATTCTCGGGCAAAGTCATAGGGTGAATCGGAAAATCGCACAATGGTCACAAAGGCTCACAAAGGTGATCTTGTGCTTCAGATCCTTCGTGTCCTTGGTGGACTTGGTGCGGGGCCTCTCGGTCATTGAGAAGTCTCTTTTTTCCGCATCATCTCATCCCGCCTGGCCTTGAACTCCGTGCCCGGATTCCATTCGGGATACTTGTCGCCATTCGCAACCTGGTAACCGACTTCGAATAACATCACCGCGTCGTCGGCCGCGCCGGAAAGATCCCACGCCGGGTTCACTTCGTCGGACGGCTGGTGATAATGTTTCGCGACGTATTCATTGCGCCTTTCCATTCCAAATCCGGGCGGCTTTCCGATCACCTCCTTGCCACTTCCGGGATAAAGCGACGGAACGCCAAGCTTGGAGAATTCGAAGTGATCGGCACGGTAGAAACTGCCTTTCTCCGGCTGGCTATTCGGTTTCAGAACGCGGCCGTGACGAACCGCCGCATCGCCCAGCATGTCATCCAGCGTCGAGTTGCCGTCGCTCATGTCCTCGATGTCTTTGGTTTTGCCCCACGCGCTCACACCATCGATGTTGATGTCGGCGAGTGTTTTCTCCAGCGGGTAGAGCGGATTGTTTGCGTAATACTTCGCCCCGAGCAAGCCCGCTTCCTCGGCGGTCGGGGCCATGAACAAGGCCGAGCGTTTCGTCGGCGCCGGCAACTTCATGTGCGCCTGGGCAATCTCGAGAATGGTGGCCACGCCGGAGGCGTTATCCAAAGCGCCGTTGAAAATCTGGTCGCCCTTCAATTCCTCATGCCGCCCGAGATGATCCCAGTGCGCGGTGTAAATGACCCACTCATCTTTCAGCTTCGGGTCGCTCCCCTCGATCTTCGCGACGATGTTGTTCGACTTGAATGAGCGCACGGTCTGTTTCAGATCGAAGGTCGCCTTTGCCTCAAGGGCGACCGGGCGAAATTCTTTTGTGGTCGCAGCCTTTTTCAGCGCGTCGAAATCCTGACCGGCTCTCAGCGAGCAATTTCTTCGCAGCCTCGAGGGTGATCCAGGACCGCAACGGCACGGCGTCCATGTTCTTGTTGGGCGCATCAATCTCGAAATTCTCCTTGGCCCAACTCGTCATGACGACCGAATAGGGATACGCGGCCGGTTCGGTTTCGTGAATGATCATCGCGGCGAACGCCCCTTTTTGCGCGGCGATCTCATACTTGTAGCTCCAGCGCCCGTAGTAAGTCATCGCGC
The DNA here is from genome assembly GCA_963850015.1 of uncultured Verrucomicrobiae bacterium. Lineage (GTDB taxonomy): Bacteria > Verrucomicrobiota > Verrucomicrobiia > Chthoniobacterales > UBA10450 > AV80. The sequence goes on along the minus strand of CAWKJF010000002.1, from coordinate 1,330,393 downwards.
GGCCCTTGAACATTTTCGGATCGAGCTTCGCCGGGTCGGCCGGATCGGGAATCGGGGGATCGTTGATCAGCATCAGGATAGTTTTCCCTCGCACGTCGACGCCTTTGTAATCGTCCCAGCCGTATTCCGGCGCGACGATGCCGTAGCCGACAAAAACGACGTCCGTATTTTCCGCTTTCACTTGGGCTTGCAGCCGCGCGGATGAGGCAACGTAATCATCGGGGAATTTCAGAGTGGTGGCTTTGCCGCCGCACATCGAACGAGGCAGTCGGCGCGCTGATGATTCCGGCGAGCGGCACTTCCTGCGTATACGTGCCGTTCGGATTGCCGGGCTTAAGACCGAGCGCTTTGAATTGCTCGCTCAGGTATTTGACCGTGAGGTCCTCCCCCTTGGAGCCAGGCGCGCGGCCTTCGAATTCATCCGAGGCGAGAACTTTGATGTGCTTCAGCAGGTCGGCGGCATTGATGGTGTCGCTTGACGTCTTGGGCGGAAGGGCAGGGGGATTCGCGGCAATGAGCGACCCAGTCACTGCGAAAACAAACGAGCAAATACAGGAAAATCGTCTCATAAGTGCCCCTATACAGAGGCGCTCGCCGCGGCGAGCGCCTTTCTACATCTATTTGCTTTCCTTCGAAGGAAGCGTTCCCTCTTTCTTCGCGCCGCCGATTCCGATCTGCTTCAGGAACGGCTGGACCGATTGTTTGCGGCCGAGGAATTTTTCGATCGACTGGGTGATATCCCGCGAATCACCGGGTTCGTAAATGTCCTGGCGCAAACGCAAGCCCGCCTGCTTATCCAGATATCCCTCTTTCGCCGATTCGAAGACTGTCGCCATATCCGCGGCAATCGCATCTGCCCAGGCGTAACCGTAATAACCGGCGTCGTAACCATTCAGATGTCCGAAGTAGGAGACGAACGTGGTTTCGGGTGCGATCGGCAGGAAAACTTTCGCCAGGATCGGATTTGAGATTGCGACTGCAATCGTAAGGTTGATCCTCCGGGTGCGGAGCGTGCAAGGCCAGATCGAGCGAAGCAAAGGCGAACTGGCGCCGGTAATAAACGCCCACCGTGGCCAGTTTCGCTTCCTTCATTTTGTTAATCGTCTCCGTCGGAAATCTTTTTCGTGGGATCGCGTGTAGTCCGCCGCGAAAGTGTCGAGGACCTTCTTGTTCCAAACCCAGTTTTGCAGCATCTGGGAAGGCGCCTCGACAAAATCGCCGGGCACATTGGTTCCCGCGAAACGCGAATACTTCGCGCGGGTCACGATGGCATGAAGCGCGTGGCCGAATTCGTGGAAGAGCGTCTCCACGTCGCCATGAGTCAGGAGCGATGGTTTGCCTTCACTCGGCGGGGGAAAATTGCAGAGGAGCGCCGACGGTGGGCCGTTGATATTTCCCATCGGGCAAAAGCTTGCCGCCGATGATTTCAAAACTGGCGAAGTGATTGAATTTTCCCTCGCGCGGAAACATATCGAGATAGAACATCCCGAGCGGCTCGCCGGTCGCCGCGTCCGAAACGGCGTAGAGCTGAAGATCGTCGATCCATTTTTGCGGCACGGCGATTTTTTCAAACTTCAGGCCGAAGATGCTCTGGTAGATGTTGAACATTCCTTCGAGCGTTTTTTGGAACGGGAAAAAGGCGCGCAACGCCTCAGTATCGACGGCGTATTTCTGTTTCTTGAGCTGGTTTTGGTAATAGCGAAAATCCCAAACCTGGATCTGGGCATTGGGATCTTTTGTTTCAGCTACCTTTAGTTTGCGGAGCTCCGCGACCTCCGCGTCGAACTTCGGCTGCGTGCCGGTAACGAGATCGCCGATGTACTTTTCGGCGCCCGCGGCCGATTTGGCCATTTTGATTTCGGTCTGAAAATCAGCCCACGATTTGTAGCCCAGGCGAAGCGCAATCTTGTTCCGGAGGGCCAGGATCTGGTTCAGCACCGCGACGTTTTTGTCTTTGGCCAGGCTGTCATGAATAATGTAGAGGCGCTTGCGAACATCTTCGCTCTTTGCGTTCTCCATCACGGCGATCGTTTGCCAGGTGACGTTTGCTTTCACCGTGTAGGCGTCGTCGCCGGTCTTGATGCCGGGCGACGCCAGGAAACTCTCGGGGACGCCATCGAGTTCAGCTTTTGTGAAAACGACCGGCGCCTGCGCTTCGACGATGTTCGAGTCGAAGTCGGTTCCGAGTTTCGAAAGATCTTTGCGCAACTTCTCGACTTCCTGCTTCTTCTCCGGCGGCAAATCGAGCCCGGCCCGCCGATAATCCCGCAATGTTTCCTTCAGCAGCTTGGCATCTTCAGCCGCCAGCTTTGGGTTCGTTTTTTCGAACGCCTTGATCGCTTTGTAAACATCCTCGCGGTAATCGACGCCGACCGCCCAATCCTGGAAAATTTTTACCGCGTTCTCCGCCGCCGTGCGCATGGCAGCCGAAGTGTTCGTTTCCTTGATGACGGTCGCCTTGTTCACAGCCAGACGGGCTTGGTAACCGAGATCGTCGAGCGCGACGATCGTGCTCTTGAACGTCACTTTCGTCAGATCCTGTTGACCGATCTGGTCAAGCGCCGCATTCGCTTTTGCGATCGCGTCTTTCATCGAAGCTTCCACGGCTTCCGGCGTCTGGTCCCAACTGGGTAGCGCCAGGATCGAATTCGCTTTGGCGGCTGCGTCGCGAAAGGACTCCACGGTCTTGAGTGTTTCTTCCGCGCGGATGGTGATGGCGAGGCCACAGAACAGAACTGAGACAAGGAGTTGTTTCATAAAGGAAAACGGGAACATGTTGGAGAAGGCTAAACCGGTAAAGGGGAATTCGCGTGGCCTGGTCTGGCGCCGGGATCCCCACAGTGCGGTCGCGACGCCCCCTTTTGCGAAAAACGCGCGTTATGCGATGAAGAATCGCCGCAACGATGCAATTCTACCTCGAAAAATTCCTGCTCGCCTTTATCCCACTTTTCGTGGCCATCGATCCGATTGGGCTGGTCGCGATTTTTCTGGGACTAAGCGGCCAGGCGGATCACAAGCGCCGGCAGCACGAGGGCACACTTGCTTTGATCACGAGTCTCGCCGTTTCGATTGGTTTTATTTTTCTCGGCAAGGTGATCTTCCGTGCGCTCGGGATCACCGTCTCGGATTTTCAGGTAGCGGGCGGCCTGATTCTGCTCGGCATCGCGGTCCGCGAGCTCCTTGATTTGGGCGAGCGAAACCGCTATGCGGGCGAATCGTTTGGGGTAGTGCCTCTCGGGATGCCGCTCATCGCGGGGCCAGCGTTGCTCACCGCGCTCCTCATTCTCGTCGATACGGTCGGGATACTGTTTACCGTCCTGGCGTTGCTCGTGAATTTGCTCCTGGTGGGATTCGCTTTCCGCTATGCCAGCCACTTTACCCGGTGGATGGGAAAACAGGGTATGAAAGGCGTCTCGAAACTGATCTCGCTCTTGCTGGCCGCAATCGCCGTCAGCCTGATCCGGCGCGGCTGGCAGACGCAGTAGTGTAGAGGCGCTTGTGCCAAGCGCCTGTTTGTTTGGTCAGGCGCTTGGCACAAGCGCCTCTACACCTCAAAACTGGCCCACCCACATCGCGCCGAGTCGAGTCTGGTGAGATTCAAATTCTGGCCGCTTCCGCTCTTCCAGAATTTTTGAGCTGAGCCTATTTGCCCCCTGCTAGTTTGTCCTCCCCCACGGTCACCCGCAGGATGGCAGCCGTATGCCTGGAGATACCGATATTAAAGACCTGCCCGAAGTTATCTTTTGGTAGTGTCCCGGATATCCACCAAATATAGTCATCTTCCTTCACGACATAGGGCCTCTGGCCCTTAATGGAACCCTCGCCGTACAGGCGAAATAACACAGCCTCGGCGACCTTGATCGCGGTTTCCTTATCGGGAACCAAACCCTCTTTGGGAAGCGGATACCGCTCTCCCAGTATTGGTTTCGGTGGAATCGACGGGCTAGACGAAGTCTGGCCAAGCGACGGTGGAACGGAAACAATTCCCACGGGGAAAAGAACCGAAATGAGAAGAACCGCTTGGACAGTTTTCATGATGTTCGAGTGATCACAGTAAAGGGGATTGCCGTTGGCAAGTGTATTTGCTCCTCAGAACTGGCCCGTCCGCAACATCACGAGGGTGCAGCCTTCGACGACGTCGATCCCGGCCTCCTCAGCCTTGGTCGCGAGCGCGCTGTTCTCGGCGCCGGGGTTCATAATGATGCGACGCGGTTTGGCGTTGATGATCTCGTCGATGAGTGGATTTGAACGCGCGTCGCCGAGATAAAGCGTCACTGTGTCGATTGGACCGGGCACGGCGGAGATCGTCGGATAGCACTTTTCGCCCAGGATTTCATCGAAGGCTGGATTGATCGGGAGAGTGCGGTGCCCGTATTCGTGCAGCAACTGCAGGGCTTGGTAAGCGTAACGGTCCGGTTTCGGTGAGGCGCCAAGGATGGCCACGGTCTTGGCGGGGCTGGATTGATTCATGGTTATCTGAATCGACGCGTCCGTTTGGGGGTTGTCAACGGGGTTGGTCGTAAGATCCTGTCATCCCGAGCCGCGGCGACGGGACCGCGACCATGGGAGGAGCGCCGACCTTACAACTGCGAATCCTGGCACACTCGTCCAAGGAGCCTTCATTGCAGCTGCGGGGTCCCTCGGCGCCCTGCGCCAGCTTCGGGATGGCACTGTGGCGCCGCGTATTGGTGATTCGGGGCCGTATCCGAGGTCTGACCAGCCGGAGTCCACATGGGTTGACACCCGGTGACCCCTTGTTACTATCCCGACCTTATGAGATTCCCTCTGGCGTTGACGACCAAGATCGCCGCCTACATCATCGGTCAGAAGCTCCGCCGGACGGATAAGTTCGCCACCGTCTTGCAGTTAGAGCCGTTGCATACCTGCAACCTGACCTGCACGGGGTGCGGCCGGATCCGCGAGTATTCCACCTCCCTCAAGGACATCATGCCCCTCGAGGATTGTCTGGGGGCAGCCGCGGAATGCAACGCCCCGATGATCTCCATTTGTGGCGGCGAACCGCTCATTTATCCGCAGATTGAGGCGCTCGTGAACGGTTTACTCGAGCAGAAGCGGATCGTTTACATCTGCACGAACGCCATGTTCATGCGCAAAAAAATGCGCGAATGGCTGAAAGCAGAATTGCGGAAACCGGATACCGGATTGCGGAAAGATTTGGAGAGCAAGCTGCGGCGACTCTTAGATGATGGGCTGGTTCCGGAGAAAGACGCTGAAACTATCCGCGATCCGAAATCCGAGATCCGAAATTCAACAATCGGCCCGAGCCGCTGGATGTATTGGAACGTGCATCTCGATGGCCTCGAGCGGACGCATGACCTCATCGTCGAACGCGAAGGTGTCTTCAAGGAATGCATCCTGGCCATGAAAATGGCGAAGATCCTCGGTTACCAGGTCGCGACCAATACCACGATCTACAAGGAAACCGACATGGCGGAAGTGGAGCAGATGTTCGATTTCCTCTCCGACCTCGGCGTGGATGGGCACACCATTTCGCCCGGATACGAATACGACGCCGCCAAGAAAGACATGATCAAGCGGCTGAATTTGCAGCCGGAAAACTTCTTCCTCACCCGCAAGATGACGATCGAGAAGTTCAAGAAGATCGAGGAATGGATGGGCAAGTACACGCTCTTCGGGACCCCGATTTACTTTGAGTTCCTGGCCGGCAAGCGCGACCTCAGCTGCTCGGCCTGGGCCATTCCAACGCGCAATATCCGCGGCTGGAAAGGCCCCTGCTACCTCATGACCGACGCGCACTATTCGAGCTACGCGGAGTTATTGGAAAAAGTGGAGTGGGAGAAGTACGGCGTGGTCGATGGCGTTGCCAAGGACAGCCGCTGCGAGAATTGCATGGTTCATTGCGGTTACGAACCCACGGCCAGCCTGGGACTAAATGCGCAACGGGGCGACACTTGGAAGAATATCCGGTTCAACTTCGGCGCGAAGCCGAAACCGACCGGCAAAGGCAACGAGATCGCAGCGTATAATGGCGTCACCTCCGGCAACGGGCACTTGACGGGCAAGCGCGCCGAAGTGGCGGCGCAAGCTTCCTAGCACGGCGATGCCTCCGTCTCCGGCGAACCTCATTGCGCTGCCGAGCGTTCTGCCCGATCCCGGAGCCGGATATCCGGCGGACGACCCTGAGATTGCGGACGCGATGGCGCGCGCGCAGGAAAACCTGCTCCGGCAGCAGCACCCCGATGGTCATTGGTGCGGGGAACTCCTCGTCGATAGCACGCTCTGCTCCGATTTTGTCCTCTTCATGCATTGGCTGGGGGAGGTGGATGACGCGCTGCAGCAACGTTGCGTTCGCCATATTCTGAAACGCCAGCTCGCCGATGGCGGTTGGAATATTTATTATGGCGGGCCGAGCGAAGTGAACGCCTCGGTCAAAGCCTACTTCGCGCTCAAGCTCGCGGGCCATTCCGCCGATCTTCCCCACATGCAGGAGGCGCGCGCCAACATCCTGCGCCTCGGCGGCATCCCGCGCACCAACACCTTCAGCAAGCTCTATCTGGCGTTGCTCGGGCAATTTCCCTGGCAATATCTGCCCACCATTCCAGTGGAGATGATTCTGCTGCCGAACTGGTTGCCGTTTAACATTCACAAGATGTCGTCCTGGAGCCGGGCCATGTTGATCCCGCTCGCGATCATCAATCATTTCAAGCCCACCCGTGAGTTGCCGGGGCTGAAGCAACTCCACGAGCTCTATCCGCTCGGCACTGAGCACAAGGATTTCACCCTGCCGCGCGATCCGCGCTTTTTCGCCTGGCGGAATTTTTTCCTGCGCGCGGATCACGCCATCAAATTGATTTCGAAGCTGCAGTGGAGGCCGATGCGTCGCCGCGCCCTTGAGGAAGCGGAACGCTGGATGCTGGAGCGGATCGGTGAGGGGAGCGACGGATTGGCCGCGGTTTTTCCCGCGATGCTCAACTCTCTGATTGCCTTGCGGGCTCTGGGTTATTCTCCGCAACACCCAATCTACGAGAAGGCGGCGAAAGATTTCGCCGGGCTCTTTGTCGATGATCCGGAGGATTTTCGTATTCAGCCGTGCATGTCGCCCGTCTGGGATACAGCGATCAACATCATCGCGCTGGCGGAGTCCGGTTTGCCCGCGGGCGATCCGGCGCTGACCAAGGCAGCCAACTGGTTGATTGAAAAGGAAGTGCGGCTGCGCGGGGATTGGGCCGTCAACAATCCGCATCCCGAACCGAGCGGCTGGGCCTTCGAATACAACAACGTCTATTACCCGGACACGGACGACACCGCCATGGTTCTGATGGCGTTGCGCCTGGTGCGGCCGGAGGCGCCGGACGCGCTGGGAGAAGTTTTTCGGCGCGCCCTGGCCTGGCAATTAAGTTTTCAATGCGAGGACGGAGGCTGGGCGGCATTCGACAAGGAAGTGACCCAACATTGGCTGGAGGACATGCCTTTCGCGGACCATAACGCCATTCTCGACCCGACCTGTAGCGATCTGACTGCCCGCACCCTGGAACTACTTGGTTACATCGATTTCGATGGAAAACAGCCCTCCGTCCGCGAGGCCGTAAGACACCTGATTGAGACGCAGGACGACGATGGCTCGTGGTACGGTCGCTGGGGCGTGAACTACATCTATGGCACGTGGCAGGTGCTGCGCGGATTGCGCGCCATCGGCGAGAACATGACGCAGGACTGGATCTTGCGCGGACGCGATTGGCTCGAAAGCTGTCAGAACGATGACGGCGGCTGGGGTGAAACCTGCGCGCTCGTACGAGAACTCTGTGCTCAAAGGCAAAGGCGAAAGCACGGCTTCGCAAACGGCCTGGGCGCTGATGGGCATTTGCGGATGCGGCGACCTGGACCGGGCGAGCGTGCAGCGCGGTCTTCGGTATTTATTGGCAACGCAGCGGCGCGATGGCGCTTGGGACGAGCCGCAAATTACCGGGACCGGTTTTCCGCGCGTCTTCTATTTGAAGTACGACATGTACCGGCAAAATTTCCCGCTCCTCGCGCTCGCGACGTACATCAATTATCGAAGCGGGCTCGGGCATTATCCGAGTTTTTATCGCTGCCAGGAATGAGGAGTCCATTTAGGTGGATCGAGCGCTCCGCGCTCCATGACAAGAATGGCGGCAAAGCCGCAAAATAAAGCATCGCGCGGCGGAGCGCACGATCCACCAGCGCGTCCCGCCATGTGGCGTTGCCTGGAATGCGGCCGGCAGTTCGCCAACCGGAATCAATCGCACTCCTGCCGTCCCCGCTCCACGCTCGACTCGCACTTCGAGGGGAAATCTCCCGCTGTCCGCGCGATTTTCGACAGGTTGCTGGGCGTCGCCCGACGAAACGGGCCTATCATTGTCCTCCCGGAGAGGACCAGGATCGCGTTTCAGGTGCGGATGAGTTTCGCCGCGTTCGTTATTCGAAAGAACTGGATCGACGGCCATGTCGTGCTGGCGCGGCGCCTCGAAAACCGACGCTTCCGCCGCATCGAAACGTTCTCGCCCAGAAATCATCTCCACGCCTTTCGGTTCGAGAGCGTCGGGGAGATCGATGCCGAAGTGGCGTCCTGGCTGGCCGAGGCCTATCAGGTTGGAGAGCAGCGACATTTGCGCTGACGATTGACGCGCCCCCGTCCCGGCGAGACAGTGACGATTATGGCTTACGAATTACCAAAACTCCCTTACGCCTACGACGCTCTCGAGCCGCACATCGACGCGCGGACGATGGAAATCCACCACACCAAGCATCACCAGACTTACATCACCAACGTCAACAACGCGCTCAAGGACAAGCCCGAGCTCGCCGCAAAGTCAGTCGAGGACTTGATCAAGGATCTGAACGCCGTGCCGGAAGACATTCGCACGGTCGTGCGGAACAACGGCGGCGGGCACGCCAATCATTCCTTCTTCTGGAAAATCATGGGCCCGAATGCCGGTGGCGAACCTTCCGGCAAGCTGGGCGACGACATCAAGTCCACCTTCGGAGGCTTTGACGCCTTCAAGGAGAAATTCGCGGCGGCCGGGGCCGGCCGCTTCGGCAGCGGCTGGGCGTGGTTGATCAAGAACAAAAGCGGAAAACTCGAAGTGATTTCTACTCCGAACCAGGACAGCCCGCTCATGGACGGCAACACGCCGCTTCTGGGCGTCGACGTCTGGGAGCATGCCTATTATCTCAATTACCAAAACCGCCGCCCCGATTACATCAAAGCGTGGTGGAACGTGGTGAACTGGGACGAAGTTGGGAAGGGTTATTAATTCTTGATCGAAGGTAGGGACGCCGCGCTGCGGCGTCCGCGGACAGCGCAGCGCGCAGTCCCTACCATCGCCATGGCTTACCTCAACGACAACTATCTCAAGCTTCAGGCCGGCTATCTCTTTCCCGAGATCGCGCGGCGGGTACGCGAGTTTTGCGACGCGAATCCGGACGCAGCCCGCCGGGTGATTCGCTGCGGCATCGGCGATGTGACCGAGCCGCTGCCCCCGGCAATCATCGCGGCGATGCATCAGGCCGTGGATGAACTCAGCGTCCGCGAAACATTTCGTGGTTATGGACACGAGCAGGGTTTGGAATCGCTCCGGGAAAAGATCGCGCAACAGGATTATCGCGATCGCGGAGCTGAGGTCGCGGCGGACGAAGTCTTCGTCTCCGACGGCTCAAAACCGGATTGCGGCTTCATTCTTGATATTCTCGGGAACCAAAACAGAATCGCGATCACCGATCCTGTTTACCCGGTCTATGTCGACACGAACGTAATGGCGGGGCACACGGGTCTCGCCGGCGAGGCCGGACGTTACGAAGGAATCACGTACCTGCCGTGCGGACCCGACAACGGGTTTGTCCCGGAGCCGCCGCGGGAGCCGGTCGATATTGTTTATCTTTGCTTTCCCAACAATCCGACCGGCGGAGTCGCGTCGCGGGCACAATTGACGCGCTGGGTCGAATACGCGCGCGCACACAATACGATCATTCTTTTCGATGCGGCCTATGAGGCGTACATCAGGGACCCGGAGATTCCGCACTCGATCTACGAGATTCCGGGCGCGCGCGAATGTGCGATCGAATTCCGAAGCTTTTCAAAGAACGGCGGCTTCACTGGAGTGCGGTGCGGATTCACCGTCATGCCGAAAAGTTTGCAAGCGTCCACGGCCGATGGCCGGAAACTGCCGTCTGCATCCGCTGTGGCACCGGCGCTGGAGCACCAAAGCAAATGGCGTGAGTTACCCCGTGCAACGCGGGGCCGAGGCCGTCTATGGCGCCGAGGGGCGCAGCCAGGTGAGGACGCTGGTCGATCACTACATGGGAAACGCGCGGATCCTGCGGGAAGCGGCCGCGCGTGCCGGGCTGCCCGTTTACGGCGGCGAGAATGCTCCTTACATCTGGGTCCAGACGCTTCCTGGCCTGACCAGCTGGGAGATGTTCGATCGAATGTTGGAGAAGTTAAATGTCGTCATCACGCCCGGAAGCGGTTTCGGATCGTGCGGCGAAGGCTTCTTCCGCATCTCGGCCTTCAACAGCCGCGAAAACGCTGAGGAAGTGGGGCGCCGTTTGCAGTCGCTGGCGTAGGTGGATCGAGCACTCGATCCACCACAAGCTCCCCCTTGTCCTTGCAGTCGACGCCCGTAAATTTTGCGGGTAAGGAATAAATACCGTGTCCGTCACCACCCAAAATCTTCCGCAGCTTTATCGATTCTGTTTCCTGATGACAGGCGACGCGGGCAAGGCGCAGGAAGCCTTTCAAAATACCGTGCGCGAAGCGGCGTTGCGGTCCGCGCGGGACGAACCGCCTCCGGATCGCCTCTGGTTTTTTCGCGACGCCCGGTGGCGTTGCCTCGCCGTGACCGAGGACGGCCTGCAGGCCGAACCAGGCTTGATGGAGGAAACGGAAATTTCACCGGCGGGGCCCCTGCAGATTGAGCAGTTGGAGCCCGACCAGCTGGCCGTTTGGATTTCGGCCGCGCCCGAGCCGCAACGCAGCGCCTTGTCGCTCTTTTATCTGGATGAGTTCAGTTTGCAGGAATTGCTGGCGCTCCTGGAGATGAAGGAGGGCGCTCTATCCGAATTGATCGCGAGCGGCCGCCAGCAATTCCAGGCTTGGCTCGATGCCACCACTCCGCACCACGAGGCATGAGCATTTTCCGGATTCGTCCCAATTACAGCTCTCTGGCCCGGTGCGCGCCCATCACGGAAAAGCCCGGGACCGATCGGGCCATGCGCGTTGCCATCCAGCGAGCGCGCCAGGGGAAGAAGGCGGCGCCGTTTGCGCTCCAGCAGGCGTTCGATGGCGCCATCGCGAAACTTGTTCGGGCAATCCCGGTGGATGCGCAGGTCGCTGAATGGTTCGCGAACGAAAGTCTGATCCCGCTGGTGAGGCGGCCGTGGAAAAAAATTCTGCTCAACCCCGCGGTGCTGGCGATCGCTCTCGCTCTCGTCGTCATTAGCGGCGTTTTCGCTTACCGAGTCCACGAGCACTGGAACGATTTTCCGGGAGCGGACAAAGCCAGGCGGCTTCTCTCGGTCGCAAGCTCTACCCGGTCGGTCCTGCTCGATCCGCTCAAGACGGATGCCGGCGCATTGAGCGATTTGTTTTTCATGAAACATCGCCTCGAGCACTACGATATCCCGCCGGAGTTCGCCGAGTTCAAGACCCTGGGCAGCCGCGTTTTCGATGATGACGAGGTGCATGGCGTGGCGCAAATCTGGGTGGTGGAAAAGCGAATGCAGTTCTTTCTCTTTCCGGCCGAGAAGAATCCCAAAGACGGCAGCGTGACCGATTTCTCCGATTGGCGGTTTGTCGAGCTGGAGGGTTGGACCGGCGTCGTCCAGCAGCGGAACGGCGTTTGCTTTATGGCTGCGCTCCGGGGCCGCGAGAAAGAGCTCGCGCCCTATCTGGAAAAGAAAAAGCAGTGAGGGCGGCTTCTTGTCCCGGCGTTGACATGCCGACGCCCGGCATTCAATTTGTCGCGCATCGCCAGGGTAGAGCAGCCCCGAAAGCGTTCGGGGTTGGTCAACGTGGGGAAGCTCGGCGAACGTGAACCAATTAATGCCAGGGTAGCTCAGTGGTAGAGCAGGGGACTCATAAGCCCTTGGTCGGGAGTTCAACTCTCCCCTCTGGCACTTCCGTTTTTCCTAAGTCCTGGCTGTAGCTGCGCCCCGTGGAGCGCGTTTGCGACGGAACCAATGGTGGACGCGAAGTTCGAACGGCCCACCGAGCCGGTTATGATTAGCGCCAAAGGCGCGGTGTCAGGCCAGCCTGGGGCAGCGCCTCAGGAACATTGGCCCAGAGCGGGCCTAAGCGCTGAAAGCGCGTCTCAAAGATTCTAGACAGCGAGCGCGAATGAATTGCGCTTTCAGCGCTGGGGAATATTGATGCATGCTCCTGGGCGTTGCCCCAGGCTAGCGTGAAGGTCGCGCCGTTGGCGCTAAACAGGTACCGCCTTTGATATAAAGAGAACGGTGAGCCATATGACTGAGAAATTTCTGGAAGATCTGCAGGTCGGCGACCGATTTGAGTCCGGCGCCTTTGAGGTGACGGAACAGGGTATTGTCGATTTCGCGGAGCAATTCGATCCGCAGCCGTTTCATCTCGATTTGGACGCAGCGAAGCGGAGTGTTTTTCGAGGCCTGGCGGCGAGCGGCTGGCACACCGCCGCGATGTCGATGAAGTTGTTTGTTACGGGCGAGCTGAAGATCGCCGGCGGATCGATTGGTTTGGCCGTCGATGCATTGGAGTGGCCTCGGCCCGTGCGGCCAGGTGACACGCTTCGTCTTCAAACCGAAATCATGGAAGTGCGCCCATCACGCTCAAAGCCGGATCGCGGCATCATCCGGATTCGGAACGTGACGACGAACCAGGATGGCGAGGTCGTGCAAACATTTCTCGCTTCGGTTCTCGTGCGTCGCCGGCCGGTAACGGAATGATTATTTTGGTAGGGACGCCGTGCTGCGGCGTCCGCGAACCGGCATTAGTCATTCGCACGCCTTCGGACGGCGCAGCGCGCCGTCCCTACCTGCTTTCCTCCATTGCCAATTTCTTGCAGCCAGCGAGGTCGAGCTTCCCTGAAGCGAGAAGAGGAATTGCGTCCACCCGACGCACCGTCTTGGGTATCCACAGATTTGGAACGCCAGTTTCAGAGAGCGAAGCTCGCAGGCTTGGAAGGTCGAGCTCGATACTGCTCAGGAGGACGAGCGCCTCGCCCTTCGCCTCATCCGCCACGCCCACAATAGCAATCACCCGCTCCGAATGCTCCCCGCCCGGCAAGACCGCCAAGACTTTCTGTTCAATGGTTTCGTGCGGCACCATTTCGCCGCCAATTTTTGAGAAACGCGATAGCCGGCCTTCGATGTAAAGAAAACCATCTTCATCGAATCGCCCGATGTCGCCCGTCTTGAACCAGCCGTCGCGCAAAACTTCCGCGCTTTGTTCGGGCGCATCGAGGTAGCCCTCGAAGATGTTTGGTCCACGCAACCAGAGCATTCCGGTGTCGTGGAGCGAGCCTTTGGTGTCGGTCTCGGTGTCGCGGATTTCAGCTGCCATCCCGGGCAGGAGTTTTCCCGCGGAGCCGAGCCGGTTGCAGGGTTGAACGGATTGCCCAGGCTTTGTTGCCTTTGGTTCCGGCAGGTTCACGCTCGCGACTGGCGAGGTTTCGGTAAGGCCATAGCCTTGCAAAACCTCTTTCCCAAACCGCGCCTCAAACGCTTTGGCCAGCTCGTCCGGCAGTTTTTCCGCGCCAGTGATGAGCAACCGCAAACTGCGCAATTGCGGCGGTTCGGCCTTCCGCAAGTAGGCCCGCAAGAATGTCGGCGTCGCCAGCATGACGGTCACCGCTTCGCGCTCGACCAGGCTGGCAATCTTTCCGGCTTCGAGCGGATTCGGATAACTCGCGGTGCGAACCCCTTCGATGAGCGGATACCAGAGAGTCACCGTGCAACCGAAGCTGTGAAAAAATGGGAGCGACGCGAGCACCACGTCGTCTTTTTTTGCGTCGAGCATGACGGCGAATTGCGAGACGTTACCAAGAACGTTTCGATGAGTGAGCGCCACGCCTTTCGGTTTGCCTGAACTGCCGCTCGTGAAAAGCAGGACCGCTTCCGCCCTGTCTCCCACGCGGGGAAGTTTTAAGATCCGCGCCAGCACGGCAGACGGCAGGATGAGTCCAAGGAGCCACCAGCCAATGATCCCCCGTTTCATCGTCGGCAGGATTTCGTCGAGGTAAACCACCTGCGGGGGCCAGGGAAAATCTTCCAGGCGCTTCACCGCCATTCGCGCCGTGATGATCGTGCGGAGCCCGGCTTGTTCCTGGGCTGATTCGATCGAGTCACGCGCGCTGGTGAAATTCAGGTTAACCGGGATCTTGCCCGCAAGAACAACTGCCAGGTTCGCGATGACGCCGCCTTTGCCGGGCGGAAGAACGATTCCGATTCGCCGCTCGGGACATGTTCTTTTCAAATGATGGCTCAGCGCAATCGCAATACCGAGAAGTTTTCCGCACGATAAGCTCGTGTGATCGAGTCCATCAGTGATCGCGATCCGAAACGGACTCCGCTTCATGCCGCGCAGGCAGGCTCGCCCGAGGTGACCGCGCAAGGCGGGTCGCTGGCTGTAGCAAAATTCCCCGATCTTGAGCAGTTCTTCGCGAACCGTCGCGATGTCGGCAGCCTCGGCCGGCAGCGGCCGGCCAAAAGCGACCGTTACCCGGTAGGGAATGGCTTTGGGCCATTTCGTAAAGAACCGTCCGCCTTGGAAGGAAAAGATCGAGCCCCAAAGCCGGTCGAGCCAAACGGGCACAACCGGCGCCTCCGCTTGTCGCGCGATTATTTCGTAACCCCGCCGCAAACGCAGGAGAGATCCACTGCGAGAGAGCTCTCCTTCCGGGAACAAGCAAACGATTTCACCCGCGTGAATCCTGGCCGCCGCTTCGCGCATCGCATCTTTCGCTTTGCGGGAAGTGATTGGGATGCAGCCGACCGCTCGCAGGACCGGGTGCAGGAATCGATTTCGATAAACTGCGGCATCAACGATGAAACGAACGGGCCGCGGAGAGGCGAGCGAGAGCACGATCGCGTCGACCCAGGTGATGTGGTTCGGCAGCAGGAGAAAGCCACCCGCGGGAAGTTGATCCAGGCCGGTAGCGGTCACGCGGTAAATGAGTCGGGCCAGGCCCAAACCAAAAAAACGAAGCGCGCGTTCAGCGGCCGAGGATTTCGCCATGGAATAAGATTTACAAGGAGCTAGTTGTTCCGTGCAATCGGCAATTCAATGACCTCCAGCGGAATCAACGGCAAATCCGGGCGCGCGGACTGCGTTAGGGTTACTCCTCGGGATCAACCTCTTTAACTACATCGACCGCCAGATTCTTGCGGCGGTCGAGCCAAATATCCGTGCCGCCTTTTTCGCACCCGGAGACCCCAATGCAATGGCCATGACCGGGACTCTTGCTCCCGCGTTCCTCGTTACCTACATGCTTTCCGCGCCGATCCTCGGTTTCCTGGCCGATCGATTCTCGCGCTGGATCATCGTGGGCGTGTGCGTGATTCTCTGGAGCCTGGCGACTGCCGCATCAGGTCTGGCCGCGACGTTCGCGGCACTTTTTATCACGCGCATTTTTGTTGGAATCGGCGAGGGGGGCTATGGACCCGCCGCGCCTACGATCCTGGCTGATTATTTCAAGCTGCAAACGCGCGGCCGCATCATGGCCATTTTTTGCGTGGCAATCCCAGTTGGCAGCGCTCTCGGCTATGTGCTGGGAGGAATTATCAGCCATCAACTCGGCTGGCGTTGGGCGTTTTATCTTGTGGCGATTCCCGGCATCGTTCTGGGTCTAAGCTGTTTCTTCCAAGAAGATCCCCGAGCGCGAACTGGCGTGCGCGAGGAACGCAAGCGCGCGCGGCTGAACGACTACCTGGCCCTGCTTCGAAATCGCTCTTTTGTCTTCAATTGCCTCGCGCAAACGGCCATGACGTTTGCGCTCGGGGGTCTCGCTTTCTGGATGTCGGCCTATTTGATCTTCCGCAATCAATCACCCGCTCTCGCGATTCCGGTTTTTGGGGGCATCACAGTGGTAGCGGGGCTTACCTCAACGCTTTTGGGAGGATTTGTCGCGGACCGGCTGCAAAAGCGTTTCAGTGGTTCCTACTTCCTCGTCTCGGGCGTCGGTATGCTTCTCGCGTTTCCGTTGTTCATTGCCATGCTTTACACGCCGTTTCCGATGGCTTGGGTTTCTCCTCTTCGGCGCGGTGTTTTTTGTTTTTCTAAACACCGGGCCCTCCAACGCCGCCCTGGCCAACGTGGCGGGACCCAAGATTCGCGCGACCGCATTCGCCCTCAATATCCTGGTCATCCATGCGCTGGGGGATGCGATTTCACCGCCGTTGCTGGGTGCGGTAGCTGGCCACTATGACATGACCGTGGCGTTCCTGGTGATTTCGGGATCGATGTTGATTTCAGGTGTCATTTGGCTGCTAGGGATGAAATATCTCGCGGCGGATACGGCCGCTGTGGAAAACCAAATAGCGACGTAAGCGGGAACAGCCGGAGCGCCGATCGGGCTATTCGAGCTCATAGGTCGTAATCTCGAGCTCGATCCCGTCCGGATCCCGAAAATAGATCGAGTGCGAGATTTCGTGGTCCCGGAAGTGGAAGGCGATGCCACGGCTCGCCAGTTCGCGTTGAGCGGCGAGCAAAATTTGCTCGGCTGGCTCGCAAGGCGAGATGGAGCATTCCATCGCGCTGGCGTGGCAGCAACGAATCTGCCTGGTCGCTTCCCGCTGGAAATAGGGCAATGGCCGTCTTGTCCCGCGCCACGAAGACCGGAACGCCATTCCACATCCCAGGGAAACGGCGTTCGAAGCCGAGAACCTCGATATACCAGTCGGCCGACCGTTCCACATCCCGAACGCCGAGCGCGACGTGATCCAGCCCTTCCAATTCAAACATTGTGGAAATTCTACAGGAGGAAGCAGAGATAACAGAGAGGTTTCTCAGACCTTCGTTTCCTCCGTTTGTCTCTGTGGGTATCGCGGCGTTTCGTATGTCCAGTGCCAGTTTGACCTTGCGAAAATGCGGGCACAGCGTTGCGTAAGCACTCATGCGTAGAATTGTGTTGTCGGGCGTGGCCGTTTTGCTGAGCTGCGCGAGTCTTTTTGCGGCCGAGGTCGAGGTAGGCACGTCACCGAAACCGGCGCAATCGCCAAAGCCTCCGCAACGGGCGACCCCCACAACACAGGCGACTCCCGTGCAAAAGGCGACACCAGTCCCAAAAGCGACGCCCACATCACAGTCGGCTGGGACCCCAAGAGCGACGCCCACGCCGCAGGGCACGGCGACGCCTGGCGAGTTGCCGCTTTACCGCCCTGCCTTGCTCGGGGTTGGTCCAAACTCCGTCATCAATCGGATGGACACGCAGGATTTGATCAAGAAGGGGCAGAAGGATGGCAGCGTCATGTTCTGCTGCTCGGTCACAAAAAAGGGAGAAATCGCCAATACCTGGACCTATCGGGGAACGCCCGGCTCCCTCTTGCTCGAGCAGGAATTGGTCAGGCGGCTGGATCAAACGCTCTTTGTGCCTGCGGTCTACAGCCGCGAATTGGTGCACGTCTTGTTTTACGGGACGGTGACTTTTTCGATCGCAAACGGAAA
The DNA here is from genome assembly GCA_963850015.1 of uncultured Verrucomicrobiae bacterium. Taxonomy (GTDB): domain Bacteria; phylum Verrucomicrobiota; class Verrucomicrobiia; order Chthoniobacterales; family UBA10450; genus AV80. Next base: position 1,312,755 of record CAWKJF010000002.1, on the reverse strand, counting down.
GCCTCGCCTGCGAATTTTCGCGAACCAGGAAGCGGCCGAGTTGAAAAAGGAAAGTGACTTCGTCGGCCCGCAACCGTTCGTGGGGCGCGATTCGAAGTTTGAAGGCCTGCATTTTCCGGACGACGTGCTCGACCGTTCCGATCTCGGGTCTGGTGGAATTGGCCATGAAGATCGACGCGGAGGGAAACCTGAAGGAGCTTCAGGTTGTTTCAGAGAACCCGCCGCTGGCGGGCTTCCGGCGTGCCGCGACGGAGGATTTCCGCGTGGCGAAATTCATTCCGGCCTTTCGCGACGGGAAACCGGTCGAGTGCAGCATCACGCTACCCGTTTACTACGAGCCGTAGGGCGTCTCGTGGTCCGTTAGGCCTGTCGTGGCTAGAATCGAAAGGCCCATCCTGCCTTCGTCCTTTTTCCAGCGGGACCCGCTCGTTTGCGCCTCGCGAGCTCGTGGGCGTCGAGCTGGTTTGGGGAAGATGCTCAGGAATTGTGGTCGAGACAGAGGCCTATCTCACGCTGAATGACGAAGCCTGCCACACCTTTACCCGGCCGAGCAGCCGCGCATTCGTTGAGCGGAACGTCGCTGGGGCCGTCTATATTTATTTGAATTACGGCGTGCACTGGATGCTCAATGTGCTCGTGAAAGGCGCGGCCAGGAGTGGACTGATCCTGATTCGTGCGCTCGAGCCGCGGCGAGGCCTCAGCATCATGAGGGCGCGCCGCGGAGTTGAGGACGTCCATCGCCTTTGCTCCGGCCCGGGCAAGCTGGCGCAGGCGCTGGATATTACGAAGCGGCATCACGAAATGAATCTTTGCGCGGATCCGCGGCGTTGTTTCCTGCCGTCGGCCAGCCTGGACACTCGGGTCGTGACCAGCCCGCGCATCGGAATCAGCCGCGCGGCGGATTTTCCATGGCGATTCACCCTCGCAGACAGCCCCTTCGTCAGCGTCCCCGTGCGTCCATCAAGCTCGCGGAAGCCATTGACCGCCAGGCGGACCGCGCGGACTTTCCCCGCGTCATGAACGCAAAAAAGCAGCGCGTCCTTCTCGGCATGAGCGGAGGCGTCGATTCCAGCGTCGCGGGCTATCTCCTGCGCGAACAGGGCTACGACGTCGTCGGCGTGACCATGAAAGTCTGGCCGCAGGATTGCATTTCGCGCGCGGAGGACAAGTGCTGCGGACCGCAGGCGGTTGCGGACGCGCGCGGCGTGGCCCACTCGCTGGGCTTTCCCCATTACGTCGTGGATGAAGCGGATCAATTCGAACGCCTCGTCATCGATTATTTTTCCAGCGAATACCAGGCCGGCCGGACGCCGAATCCGTGCGTCATGTGCAACGAGAAACTCAAGTTTGGCAACCTCTGGAAAAAAGCCGAGGCGCTGGGCTGCGACTACATCGCCACGGGACATTACGCCATTATCGAACATCATCCGGACCGTGCTGTTTTGCGCAAAGGCGTCGATCCGCGAAAGGACCAATCCTATTTCATGTTTAGTCTGCGGCAGCCCCAACTGCAGCGCGCGCTGACTCCGCTCGGCGCCATGTCGAAGCCCGCTATCCGGGAAATCGCACGTTCGTTAGGTCTGAAGGTCGCCGACAAAGTCGATAGCCAGGAAATTTGCTTCGTGCCAGGGAACGACTACAAGGCCTTTCTCCGCTCTCACCTCGGGGCGGAAGAGTTTCATGCGGGAGGCATCTACGATCTTGCAGGGAATTTCCTCGGAGAACACGGCGGGATCGAGCTTTTCACGATCGGTCAGCGCAAGGGTTTGCCCGGCGGTTCGCCTCAGCCTCGTTACGTGGTCGATCTCGATCCGAAGACAAATCGCGTCATCGTCGGTGCCGTCGAGGATTTGACCTCGGATGATTTCGAAATCGACCAGGTGAACTGGATCGCCCCTGCTGTAGCCGGGGTCGCTGACCCCGGTGCCCGCTTTACGGCCGGCGATCCGCGGTCAGCGGCCGCGGCTACAACTCTCGAGGTCACGGTAAAGATTCGCTATAGCCATCCGGGAACCCGCGCGACCCTGACGCCTTTGCCTGAGGGGCGCGCTCGCGTCCAGTTGCACGAACCGCAAAAAGCGGTGACACCGGGACAGGCCGCGGTTTTTTACGATGGAGATGTGGTCGTGGGCGGCGGCTGGATCTGCCGGGCCACTGCGCTCCAACCCGCTTGACGAATGGACGAGGGCGCCTTTCTGGTCGTCAGCACGTTTCCGGATCTCGAAACGGCGCGGCGCATCGCCCAACAACTAGTGACGGAAAGCCTGGCGGCCTGCGCTAACATCATGCCGGCGGTTGACTCGATTTACCGCTGGCAAGGCAAAATCGAAAGCGCGCAGGAAGCGGTCGCGTTTTTCAAAACGACCGCCACGTGTTACGCCGGATTTCAAGACAAATTGAAGTCGCTGCACCCCTACGACGTCCCCGAAATAATTTGCCTGCGCATTGCCGATGGCCTGCCGGAATATTTGAAGTGGGTGAGCGCGAGCTGTTCGGCAGGGTAAGACGCCGCGCTTTAGCGCCATCGGTGTTATCCAATATGAGGCGACGTTTACGAATGTTGGGGTAGCTGGTATGGTGGCACGTTCCCAATCTGTCGCGGATGGGATATGAACATGCGCCCTCCGGAAATCGTTAGGTCTTTCAAGAACTATCTGCAGGAGAGTCTGGATAGGTTAGCACCCTTTCATCGGCTCCTTTTGTATAGTGCGATATTCTTCGGGCTGCTCGCCTCGCGGCGTTGGGCGCAGTGGATATCGCCGCAGGTATGGGACGAGGAAGGCGCCCCGGAGCCCCTACTCAACGCGGGATCGCTGCTGCCGGATTATATCCACTTCGGCTGGCGCGCCTTGTTTATGCCTGTCAATGACTACCTGTTTATCGTTCCCAAGACGATTTCGGGTTTGGCGCTAACTCTGTCGTTTTCGCACTACCCTTTCATCAGCACGATGATTTCGTGGCTGTTCATCACTTTGGTGGCAGTAGCGATCACCTATTGCCCGACTCATTTGAAGGGCAGGTCGTTATGCGCGATCTCGTTATTTCTCGTTCCATGCGATCCGGAGGTGTTCGGATTGACTTCGTACACATTCTGGTGGGCGTCTCTCCTGCTTTTCCTGATCGCACTATGGGACGAGAGGCAACCTTTAACGTGGTTACGGCTTGTGCTCCTTTCGGTCGCGGGATTATCCACGCCTGTCATCGTCCTGGTGCTTCCTTTGTTGTATGTCAGGGCGTGGTTGTATCGCCGACGGCGGGGGGAAATTGTCATAGCCGTCGCGGCCACCGCGATCGGGGCGGTCCAGCTTTTCTTCATCTTGCATGGGGTTGCGAACGGGGCTGCGCCGTTAAGGTCGGCTCTGACGCGGACCCTTCCGACATTCCTCGGGAGATTCCTGCTTTCAACCGAGAACATTCAATGGCAGTGGGCGGCGGCCCTGTTTCTTCTGCTAACTATCTGCTCCTGGGTGTTCTGGAACAGAGGATCCTTGACCGTGTGGAGCCTGGTCTATCTTCTTTTCGGCTCGATAGCTCTGGTGGTGGCTCGGGTCGATCCGGCCATTCTGCATCCGCAATTGGCGGGTCCGCGATATTTCTTTTTCCCATTCGTTCTGCTGGGGTGGATCTTGATTCAGTGTTACCAATCCACCCGCTCGGTCGGCTTGCGCCTCGGGGTGATATTGTTTGGAGGATTGGCGCTTGGGGGCGCCGTCCGCGTCTGGTCCCGCACGCATGACGACCTGAATTGGGTGGCCCACGTCCGCAGCTGTGCCCTGTTCCAAAATTACACGGTGCCCATTCAGTATGATGGCCATCTGGAGTCGGCTTGGTCGCTCAAGTTGACGGGGAAGGAGTGCAAACAACTGCTGGATCGAGAGCTAATTTCTGCGCCCGCCCTTCAAGCGGATCATTCCACTTTTCCATTTACCGCAGAGAAAATAGGGGCCGCCGAGAAACCCCGGCTTTCGCGAGTTACGCGGGTTTCGGGTGCGGAAGCGTTCTCAATGCGAATGCGACGCGGCGGTCGGGTTGTCTTTCGAACAGGTGGACCTGGAAAAACAAACAAAGTTACAATAGCGGAAAGTCCCCACGAATTTCTGACCCAGCTGCCGATTGCCAGAAATTGGATCGTATTGGAATTCTCCAATTCGAAGCTTCCCGAGGAATTCACGGTGGAATTCGCTGTTATCGGCGGGACCGCCAACGATTGGCTCGAAACCGCTTTTGAAGAGATTGAAGAGGAGAACCGTTGAACGACGTTTCTGGCCTAGCGGAGTGAGAACTCGGACATGCTGTCAGGGAGATTCCGCTGCCGGCGTCTTCGGCGGCGGCACGGTCCGAAATTCGCGGTGACGGATTTTTCCGCCGGCATGCGCGATGTAAAATCCTGCAGCCAATGATGCGATCGCCAGAATGAGAGTCGCCACCGTCAGGGGTCGTGTGGTTTTCGGCCATTTCTTCGGTGCGAAAATCGCCGCGGCCGAAACCAGCGCGAGAACGTAGAAAAAGTAAATCATCCGATCGGCGCGGTGCTCGTGGGCTTTCAACCACGCTTGGCCGTCGTCATCCGCCATCGCTAGGACGCCGCTTTCTGCTGCTTCGCCGTAATGAGCGACCGGCCAGGCCGACGCGGCGCAGGCGAAGATAAGAATGAGGGCGGTCACCTGGCCGCCTCGCGTGCCCAGATACATCGCTGCGATCAAGCCGAAGAGAGCGATGGCCAAGCCGTAAACGGGCAGGGGATTGAGCAGAACGTGGAGATACTCGGGCTGCTGCAGATCGCGCAGGATCGCGTCAATCATGGCCGCGGCTGGGGCGCTTGCGCCAGCAGTTGTATCTCGGGGACCAGCGGATAGGTCGTCCAATCGGCCGCGCAGAAATGCCACCATTCGGTCCGCATGCCATAGAAGCCGGCCCGCGCCATCGCCTTCTGAAGTAGCTTGAGATTCGATCGAACCACCGGATTGGGCCCCTGATAATTAAGCATCGCGGCGGGCGTGAAATTATCGAACTCCGTCGGCATGGCGACCTCCTTGCCATTTTGGTCCACCAGCGTCACGTCCACGGCCGCGCCGCGTGTGTGCATGGAGCCGATGCCTTCCTTCGGGTCCGCCACAAATGAATTATTTCGGGTCGCCTCCCAAAGTTGCTCCTGCGCGGCCGTAGGCCGGTAGGCGTCCCAAATCTTTAAACCATAACCCTGGGCCTTGAGGTATTTCTGCACGAAAACCAAACGTTGCGCGACGCTGGAGCGGACCAGCGCCGGCATTCCCGGAGGATAGAGAGGACGGCGGGTAACGTTGTTCGGACCGGCGTAACGCAAGTCGATCACGATGCTTGGATCGACCTTCCTGATATCGACGAAATCGCGGTCGGGAACGGGCGACGCGCCCTGTCCGAATGCGACAAGAGGAACAACAAGCGCGAGGCACAACAGTCCGGAAAGAGTGTGTCGAGAGAGCGCCCAGGTATTCACGGAGGAGCGTTAGTCAAAGAAATCTGGCCGGCGTCGAATCAGTTCCCCGCCAGGGCCGGCGGAGCGTCCGTGTTTGCGATACGGCGCAGGAGAAGTCGAGCGGTTTTCTCGGGAACGTCGAAGCGCAGCTCGAGATCGGTGCCCTCCGTGTCGATCTCCGGCGGCTGGGTGTAGAGCAGGAGGTCGGAATCCTCCACTCGAAGCCAGCGTTGGGGCTCGTTCTTGATCAGCCGAGCGAGCTCAGTCGCGTCCGGCGCGGATTTCATTTCAGAACCAGGCGCGCTTTCACCGGGTTCTGAAGAGTGAGCGAGAGCCCCAGCAACTGCGACGCATCGAGCAGCTCCCGGGTGAAAATCGGGTGGAAAATTTGCGACAGCTTCGGTGGGTCGCTTGAAATGAGGCGAAGCGCGTTACCCTGATTCAGGGCCTGAAAGCGATCGAACAGTTGCCCGGTGGTTTTCAAGTCGGGCCTGATCCCGAGGCGCACCCGCACCAATTCCTCCACCTCGGGAGGAGAACCGACCGCCAGGGTTTTTGGGCCGACCCGGGCCAGGGCAAAATCGGAGCGCAGCCAGACAGGCAGGCCGCTGATCGGACGCCGCTCGAAGGCCTTGTCTCTCTCGACCGAGCGAATCACTGGGGAGACGTCGCCGCGAACTTCCACCAGGACAAACTCACGGGTCGTTCCCGCGTCGGTGGTCATGGCGCGTGTCACCCGGACGGCATCGCGCGGCAAATTCAGGACCGGCGTTCGCTCCGCGCTCCCATTCAGCCCGGACCAAACACTCTGCCATTCGGCCGATTGATCTTTTCGCCAGCGCTTTGGAAGGTCGTCGCGCTCGATCTGCTCGGTGTTAACCGAGAGAATCGCTTCGGTTTCCTGACGGCAGCCATTCTCGCTTTTGCGGCGATTGAAAGACGAGCGGCAGAATGATCGCGAGCAAAACGAGCAGCGAGACAACGCTGAAGTAGAATTTCCGAAGCTCCTGTTTATCGATCTGGCTCGAGAGGACCGCCAGCTCCGCGGTGTGTTGCGAATGCCGGTCCACCGCGGCACGATGCTTCTGCACTTCCTCCAGCAAATGCGGGGCGTTCGGCGGAGCGATTCCTTGCGACGCCAGATGGCGGCCGATGTTGAGATAGGCCGGGTTCTTCTTCTCCTCGACGGTTTGATGATGTCCGCGCGCCTCCTTGAGCGCGTCCTGCTGCGCGCGGCTGTTTTCGTTCAGGACGCGATCGCGCGCTTCAAATTCATCCCGGACCTCGCGCGATGTTCTTGTCCACGACCGCAAGTTCCGCGTCCTGCTGGCGCCAGTTTCTCCCGGGCCGTCCGGCACGCTTCCGCGCTGCCCATGCGAGCGCGCGTGACTTCCGCCCGCTCTTCCGGGAGACGGACGCGGCGGGCGCTGATCGCGGCCATCTGCGCTTCGAGATCCTCCGGCGGCGGGACCTGCGCCTGCAATTCGGCCAGTTTCTTCAAGAGATCCCGGTCGGCCGCGTCGTTATCCTGGAGCCGGCGCTCCACGCCGGAGAGTTCGCGGTCGCAGAGATCGGCCGCGGCCTTGGCGTCATTCCGCCGTTCCAGGACCGGCTTCTTCTCTTCCTCGAGTTTGGCCAGCGCTTCGTTCTGCTCTTTCGTGTTCTGGGCTCGTTGCAGCTCGATTTTCCGGATGCTCTCTTCGATCTGCGCGATCCGCAGCGCGACTTCCTTTTGCTCCTGCTCGAGCTTCTTCAGCGCCACGATTTCGTTGCGGACTTCCGGAAAGTTGACCGCCTGCGAGACACCTTCCCGGCCGAGATTGATTTCGCTCTTTTGCAGAACGCGTTTTTCGTGGCGCAACGCCATCCGCGTTTTCTGCCGGCGGATCTTCAGCCCGATCTCGCGCAGGCCTGTTCGAATGAAACTCACGGGATAAGGCTACGCCGAGTTGCGCGCAGGCACCAACGGTAAATTGCGACATCTACTCTTCCGCGCCGGCTAGCGTCGCCAGCACGCTCAAGTCCTCCAGCGTCGTGGTGTCGCCGGTGACGGCCTTTCCGCTGGCGACTTCCTTCAGCAAACGCCGCATGATTTTTCCGCTGCGCGTTTTGGGCAGCGCTTCGGCAAAGCGGATTTCGTCCGGCTTGGCGATCGCTCCGATGTGGATGCCGACGTGCTCGCGCAATTCCGTCTTTAACGAAGCGGTCGCCGTGACCCCGCCCTTCAAGGTCACGAATGCCACCACGCCCTGGCCCTTCAGTTCATCCGGCCGGCCCACCACGGCCGCTTCCGCCACGTTGGCGTGACTGACGAGCGCGCTTTCGATTTCAGACGTCCCGAGCCGATGGCCGGCCACGTTCAGGACGTCGTCGATCCGGCCCACGATCCAAAAGTAACCATCCTTGTCCCGCCGCGCGCCGTCGCCCGTCAGGTAATTGCCTTTGAACTCGCTCCAGTACTGCTTTCTGGTAGCGCGCCTTGTCGCCGTAAATCGTGCGCAACATCGAGGGCCAGGGCCGGCGGATGATCAATTTTCCGCCGACATTCGGGCCGACCTCCTTTCCCGCTTCATCCACGATCGCGGCGTCGATGCCGAAAAATGGCAGCGTGGCGCTGCCCGGCTTGGTCGGAATCGCGCCGGGCAGCGGCGTGATCATGATCGCGCCCGTTTCCGTCTGCCACCAGGTATCCACGATCGGGCAGCGGCCGCCGCCGACCTTTTCTTGATACCACATCCACGCCTCCGGATTGATCGGCTCGCCCACGGACCCGAGCAGGCGCAGCGAAGAGAGATCGTGCTTCTTCAGCCATTGGTCGCCCCAGCGGATGAAGGCGCGAATCGCTGTCGGCGCGGTGTAGAGAATGTTGACGCCGTATTCTTCGATGATCCGCCAAAAGCGGTCGGGCTCCGGCCAATTCGGCGCGCCTTCATACATCAGCGTGGTCGCGCCATTCGCGAGCGGACCGTAAACGACGTAGCTGTGGCCGGTCACCCAGCCGACATCCGCCGTGCACCAGAAAACATCGTCGTCGCGAAAGTCGAAGACGTACTTCGCGGTGGAATAAATCCCGACCAGATACCCGCCCGTCGTGTGGAGAATGCCCTTCGGTTTTCCGGTCGAACCGCTCGTGTAGAGAATGTAGAGCGGATGCTCGCTATCCAGAGGCACCGGCGGGCAATCCGCGTCCACATATTCCAGCTCCCGGTGCCACCAGACATCGCGGCCCTCTTCGATGTGGATGTCGTTCCCGGCGCGCCGGAAAACGATCACCCGCTTGATCGAAGTCTCGCCTCGCAACGCGTCATCGACGTTTTTCTTCAGCGGAACGATTGCGCCCGCGGCGATAGCCGCCATCGGCGGTGATGACCGCCACGGCGCCGCAATCGGCGATCCGGTCGCGAATGCTCTCCGCGCTGAATCCGCCAAAAACCACCGAATGGACCGCGCCGATCCGGGCACAGGCGAGCATGGCGATGGCCGCCTCGGGAATCGTCGGCATATAAATGATGACGCGATCGCCTTTGCGAATCTTGTTTCGCTTCAGGACATTCGCGAAGCGGCAGACATCGCGATGCAGTTGCTGATAGGTCAGCGCCCGTTTCTCGCCCGGTTCGCCTTCCCAGAGAATGGCGGCCTTGTTTCGGTTCGGTCCGGTCGAGATGCCGGTCGAGACAATTTTCGGAAACGTTCAGTTTCCCGCCCACGAACCATTTCGCGAACGGCGCTTTCCATTCGAGCACTTTTTTCCATGCGCGTTTGCCAGACGAGCTCGCTTCGCTTCGCGCGCCCAGAATTTTTCCGGGCGGTTGATCGACTCGCGATACATCCGCCGGTACTGCTCGAGGCTTCGGATGCGGGCGCTCTTCGCGAACGCCTTCGCCGGTTTGAAAACGCGTTTCTCGACCAGGTGCGACTCGATGTTTTCGGCCATGGCCTCAAGAGGCTAGCAACCGGAACGCTGCGCTCAATCGAAAAGCTTAGCCGCCTCGCTTGTCGAGGCGTGGGAGGAATTTTGTTGGCGCGACCGCATCCGCACGGCGATCGAGCGCCGCGGCTACTGTTATTTGATTTGTCTTTGGCCGACGCCGGAGCCGAACAGTGGCGGCATGAGCGATCACGTTTACAAGAAAATCGAGCTGGTCGGTTCCTCACCCAGCAGCATCGAAGAAGCGGTGGAGAACGCGCTCGCCCGCGCCAAGAAAACCATTCGCAACATGCGCTGGTTCGAAGTTGTCGAGACCCGCGGTCACATCGAGGACGGCAAGGTCAACCACTGGCAGGTGACGCTGAAAGTCGGCTTTACGCTCGACAAGTAGCATCCCACCGCCGGGCGCTACTCTTCGTCGTTCTGGGCGGCCTGGTAGAGCTTGGTCGCGCCGTAAGCCAGAATCGCCGGCTTGAAAGCGATCATGAGCAGCCGGACGAATCCGCCAAGAATGCGGCCGATCGGAAGGCGATTGAGAATGAATCCGGCGAGGACCGCGTAGGCGACCGCGCGCGCTGGATTCTCGCGCACGTACTCCTCCGTCTGCTCGAGGACCTGCTCGAATTGGTCTTTCGTGTAGCGGAGGCCGCGCTCCGCGACGTCCCCTGTTATTCCTGAAGCTGTTCGTCCATGTTACTTAAGCTTCGCATCGCGATGATCTTTTGCGTGTCCGAAATTCGTTAACGCACGGTGAGCCAAAGCGTAGCCGCTCCCGTCTGCGGGGGCAAGTCGGGCAGGGAAGGCTCCCGGTGGAAAGCGCCCGCGCGGCGCGTGGCCTTAAGGCAATATCGCGCCATGACTTCCAGTGCGCGTTCCCCCAGGCTGGAGCAATTCGTCGAGAGAAGGATCCTGGCCGTGGCGCTCCGCCACCTCCAGCGCAGCCAGGAGCAGCGTCTCGAAATCCTGCTCGACTTGGAATGCCTTCCCTCGATTCGACCGCGAGAACGTCGGCGGATCCAGGATGATCACATCGAACTTCTCTCCCTTTCGCGCCAGGCGTGGCAGGACCTCCATCACGTCATCGGCGAGAAACCGGTGGTCGTGCGTCGGGAGCGAGTTAAGGGCAAAGTTTTCCCGACCGCGAGCGAGCGATTTTTTCGAGAGATCGATGCTCACCGTCGTAGCCCCGACGGTTCGCCGCCGCCACGGAAAACGAGCAGGTGTAGGCAAAGCAGTTGAGCAAAGCTGCGTGGTGCGATATCCCGGACGAAGCGGCGGTTTTCGCGCTGGTCGATGAACAGGCCGACGGAATACCCGGCCGCGAAATCGATCCCGTAGCGCAGCGTCCGCTCCAGCGCGGTGCTTTCCAGATTGGTCCCGGGATCGCCCAGGATAAGGCGCGGCGCCTCGCGCTCGGCATTCTTCCTTGGAAGAAAGCGCGCAAAGACCCGCCTGAACTTGAAATTCGAGATTGAGCGCCCAGAGGCAGAGTTCCGTCTTGAGTCGCTCAAGCGCGGCCTCGGTCTTGTACGAGATCAAGACATCGACGCCGAACCGCTCCACCCAGCCATCCGGGCAGGTGCAGAGGCGGAGCGCATCGGTCTGCTGCGCGAGGAAATTCCGGTGAAGACCGGCATCGATCCATTCCGATATTTTCACGAGGTCTAACGAGGTCGGGTGATGCTCTCAAGAGGTGAATCGCTTGTCATGTCCCTTCTGCTCCGTCTCTTGCCCGTCAAGCCCGGAAGGTTACAATGGCGTCGCGCTCAACCTGGGCCTCGCGGCCGGGCGCCGAAATCACCCAATGCAAAAGGTCACCGTCCGAGTTCCGGCGAGCACATCCAATCTCGGACCCGGATTCGACTGCCTTGGGGTCGCCCTTCGCCTCTATAACAACGTGACAATTTCGCGCCGCCAGGGGCGGCCGGTCGTCCCGATGGTCCGCGCCGCAGCCGCCGCGTTTTTCCGGCGCGCCGAACGCAAGCCGTTCCGGTTTTGCTGCGCCATTGCCGGAGATATTCCGGTGTCTCGCGGACTTGGGAGCAGCGCTACGGTGCGTCTTGGTGTGATTACCGGGTTGAACGAAATGGCCGGCCGCCCTCTCCAGCGTCAGCAGATTTTCGAAATCTGCTCCGAGCTGGAGGGCCATCCCGACAATGCCGCACCCGCGGTCTACGGCGGTTTCAATGTGGTGCGCGACGGGCAGCGGCAGACGTTTACCGTCTTCGGCGCAATTACACTTCGTGCTCCTCGTCCCAAATTTCGAGATCGCCACCGGCCACGCGCGCCGTGTCCTGCCCTCCCGGGTCGATCGGCTCGACGCCGTGGAAAACTGCCGGAATGCCTGCGCCATCACCGCCGCCTTTGCCTCGCGCGAATACGATAAGCTTCGCGGCGCCTTCGTCGATCGCCTGCACCAGCCCTTTCGCAAGAAGCTCATTCCCTTTCTCGATAAAGTGATCGCCGCCGCCGAATCCGCCGGTGCTCTCGGCGCCTTCCTGAGCGGATCAGGTTCTACGATCTGCGCCGTCACCCTCCGTTCACCCGAAAAAGTCTCGCGCGCGATGTTGGCGGCCGCAAAATCCGACGGCGCCGGGACAATCATTACCTCCGCCGAAAATCGCGGCGCCCGGCTGCTGACAATAGCAAATCGCAAATCGCAAATCGGCAATTCTTCCCATGGGTAATCGCGCTGAAAGTCTCGAGCAGTTTGCCATCGACGTCATCCTGGAACGGCGTCATGGCGTGCGGGCGGCGCTGCTCCGGGCGCTGCTTTACGCGCTCTCCTTTGTCTACGAACGGCTCGTGCAGCTTCGTCTTTTTCTTTATCGCCACCGCCTTCTCCGCGAACGGACCTTGGGGTGTCTCGTTATCAGCATTGGAAATCTCACGGTCGGCGGAACCGGCAAGACCCCCATCGTTGAAAAATTCGCCCGGGCGCTCCGAGCTGGGGGCCGTCGTGTTGCCATTCTGAGCCGCGGCTACAAGAGCGTTCCGCGGCGCGCTCCCCGCAAATGGTGGCAGCGTTTCGGCCGCAAAGATCCGTTGCCGCCGCGGGTTGTCTCAGACGGCAAGACGCTGCTGCTCGATTCGCTGACCGCGGGCGACGAGCCCTACATGCTCGCAAACAATCTCAAAGATGTGATCGTGCTCGTCGATAAGGACCGCGTGAAGAGCGGCCTCTTCGCGATCAAGGAACTCAAGGCCGACACGCTCCTGCTCGACGACGGATTGCAGTACCTGCATTTGAAGCATCGCCTGGATATCGTGCTGATCGATCGTCAGGCGCCGTTCGGAAACGAGTATCTTCTGCCGCGCGGGACGTTGCGCGAGCCGCCGCGGAATTTGCGGCGGGCCAGCTACATCTTCATCACGAAGAGCACGGGCGAGCCGAACGATGAGCTCATCAAGCGGATCCGGCGCTACAATCGAGTAGCCGAGATTATCGAATGCGCCCATCAGCCGCTGCACCTGGAGAACGTGTTCACGGGCGAACAGATCCCGCTTGATCGTTTGCGCGACACCTACATTGGTTCGCTCTGCGGGATTGCCGCCCCGGAAAGCTTCGAAGAAGGATTGCAAAAACTGGGTGCGCGTCTCGAGCTTTCAAAACGCTACACCGATCACCATCGTTACACCGAGGCCGAGTTGCAGAGTTTCATCAATCGCTGCGTTCGCCGCGATCTCGAGATGATCGTCACGACCGAGAAAGACGCCGTCCGGTTTCCGCGCCTGGGAAAAGTGGATGTCCCCATCTATTTTCTGCGGGTTGAGATCGAGATCCTAAGCGGGCACGAGAGCTGGGAGCACTGCGTCGCGCGTATCTGTAAGCCGCAGCCGATGCTCTCGCCGGCGCGTTTCTTTGCCTGAGGCGGAATCTTTGAATCGCGGATGACGCGGATTCCACGGATAAGAGTCAAGGAGCGGCGATTTGTCCCGCCGTTGCGGGACCGAGCCAAACAAACGGCGGTTGCAAACCGCCGCTCCCTGAAGTCCCATCCGCGGCTGACCTCTTCAAACATCGGAAAGTTCGTCTCTTCGTGGCACGCGCTTAAATCTTGTTGAGAAACGCCCGTCGCCTTACACCAGCGACATGGAAACTTCAGTCGAAAAACTCGTCGCGATAAACTTCCTGGTTATCGGTCTGTCACACCTCCTGCAGCCGCGCGTCTGGGTGCAGTTCTTCATCATGCTTCGCGAGAAGGGAGAGGTCGGGAGCTTCCTGAATGGATTCGTGCACTTCCCGATGGGCGCGTTCATTGTGGCATTCCACAATGTCTGGCAGGGGATTCCGATGATCGTCACGATCATCGGCTGGGGGCTTGTGCTAAAGAGCGCCCTTTACTTCACCTGGCCCCGCCACGGAGTGAGAATGCTTGGGACCGTCAAAATGGAAAGATCGTGGCACTTCGCAGTAGCAGGTGCTTTGAGCATCGTTCTCGGCGGTGTGATTTTGTATCCGCTGATATGGCGGTGACGGGTTCGTGCGTGACGAGGAGATTTTTGACCGCGAATGACACGGATTTTTCTGATGAAGACAGGGACCTCACGGTTTCCAATCCGTGAGATCCGCGGTCGATTGTTTCCGCTTGTCGAGGTCGCGTCGCGAAAAGGAAGCGCGCGCAAACGCTATGGGACGATAGATTGGAAAACGCATGAGCAAGAAAGCTGAGTTGGTCGTCGAGGGCCGGAAATTGGCGGTTTCGAACTTGGATAAGGTCCTCTATCCCAAGGCCGGTTTCACCAAGGGGCAATTGATCGACTATTACATTCGCATCGCGCCGGTGTTGCTCCCGCATCTAAAAGACCGGCCGTTGACCATGAAGCGCTATCCGAACGGCGTGGATCAGCCGTTCTTCTACGAAAAGAATTGCCCGGCGCATCGGCCCTCCTGGGTGAAGACGGCCAGAGTTTGGAGCGAAGGCAACCAGCGCGACATGCATTATTGCCTCGCGCAGGATTTGCCGACGCTGGTTTGGGCGGCCAACCTCGCCGATATCGAATTGCACACCTCGCTCGCCCGCAAGAAGGACGTGGCGCGGCCGACCATGATGGTGTTCGATCTCGATCCCGGCGCCCCGGCCGACATCGTCCAATGCTGTCAGGTAGGGCTTTGGCTGCGCGAACTTCTTACCGGCATGAAACTCAAGAGCTGGGCGAAGACCTCCGGCTCGAAGGGTTTGCAGGTTTACGTGCCGCTCAACACACCGGCGACGTTCGATCAAACCAAAGATCTGTCGCGCGCACTGGCAGAGCATCTGGAACGCGAGCATCCGAAACTGGTCGTTTCGAAAATGGCGAAGGCGTTGCGGACGGGGAAAGTGTTCGTGGACTGGAGTCAGAACGACGAACACAAAACGACGGTGAACGTTTACTCAGTGCGGGCGAAGGAGCAGCCCACCGTTTCAACCCCGGTGACGTGGGACGAAGTCGCGTCGACGCTCAAAAAGAAAAACGCGAAACTTCTCGTCTTCACTTCGGACCGCGTATTGCAACGCGTCGAGAAATCCGGGGATTTGTTTGAATCGGTCGAGACGCTCAAACAAAAACTGCCGAAGAAATGGGACCTGTAGCGGCGGTCTATGACCGCCGAAAACATTCCATTTCGTAGAGCGTTCGGCGGTCACAGACCGCCGCTACAATGATCCCACAACTCCCATGACTGAACTGCTCGCCTTGAGCTCCGCTGTTTTTTATGGCGCGGCGGATTTCTTCGGCGGGCTGACCGCGCGCCGGGCGAGCACGATCGCGACGGTTTTCGTGTCGCAATTCGTCGGTCTCGTTCTTCTTCTGGTGGCGCTGCCGTTCCTGCCCGACGCCACCGTGACATCGCGCGATTGGATCTGGGGAATCGTAGCCGGAGTAAGCGGCAGCATCGGCGTTGCCCTGCTTTATCGCGCGCTTGCCCTCGGCACGATGGCAGTGGTCGCGCCGATCACTGCGGTGTGTGCCGCGATGATTCCGGTGCTCTTCGGGTTCGGGATGGGGGAGCGACTAAGGCCGTTGACTATCGCAGGAGTCGCACTCGCCTTTGGCGCGATTGTTCTGGTCAGTCAGCCGCGAACGTCGAACGAGACCCAGGATTCGCCATTAGCCGGCAAGCGCACCTTACCGCCGGGTGTTTTGCTGGCGTTGCTGGCGGGCGTGGTGGTCGGGCTCTTTTTTCTTTCGCTGGCCCGCACAACCAGCGGCGCGGGCATGTGGCCGCTCGTCGCGGCGCGAATTACGTCCATTGCCCTATTTGGTTCGATCGCTCTGGCCACTGGCCGCTCGTTACGAATGAGCGCATCAGCCACAGTTACGGCAACCACCGGCGGCGCACTCGACATGCTGGCCAACGCTTTGTACCTGCTCGCAGCCCGGGTGGGACCGTTGAGTATCGTGGTAACCCTGGCTTCACTTTATCCAGCGGCGACCGTCATCCTGGCCCGGCTGATTCTCGGCGAGCGCCTCAGTTTCGTGCAAACCAGCGGGATCGTCTGCGCTCTGACGGCGGTCGTGATCATCGTCGGGACAACCGGATAAGGCCCATGCAGCATCGACTGAAGATCGAAAATATTCGGGAGGCCTCACGGGTGATTGATCCCGTTTTTCTTCGCACCCCCCAATATCACGCCGATTCATTGTCGCGAGTCCTTGGAACCCGGATTCTCGTCAAAGTGGAGACGGCCAACCCGATCCGATCCTTCAAGGGTCGCGGAGCCGAATATCTGGCTTCCAAGTTTCCGAAGGGCACCAGCCTCCTCACGGCGAGCGCCGGAAATTTCGGGCAAGCCATGGCGTATGCTTGTGGCCGGCGCGAGATTGAACTCACCGTTTACGCCAGCGTAAACGCGAATCCCCTCAAGTTGGAGCGCATGCGGATGTTGGGAGCGACCGTCGTGCTTCATGGCGAAGACTTCGATGAAGCGAAGATCGAAGCGAAGCGCGTCGCCGGCGCGACGGGTGTCCGGATGGTTGAGGACGGGTTCGACGCCGAAACCGGCGAGGGGGCGGGGACAATAGGAATCGAGTTGGCGGATTGGACAGAACGGCTCGATGCGGTGTTCCTGCCGCTGGGCAACGGAGCGCTGGCTTGCGGGGTGGGTCGCTTTTTGAAAGAGGTGCGCCCGGAGGTTCGCCTCGTAGCCATTCAGTCGGAAGGCGCTCCGGCGATGCTGGAATCCTGGCGGCAGAAACGGATGGTTCGTTTTGATTCGATCTCGACCATCGCGGATGGAATCGGCGTCCGGGTTCCAATTCCGGAATGTGTGCGGGACATGGAGGGGATCATCGACGATGGGATTTTCGTAAAGGACGCCAGTCTAATTGCAGCGATGCGTCTGGCCCACGAACATCTCGGGCTGGTGCTGGAACCGTCAGGCGCCGCCGGGCTGGCCGCGATTCTGGAGAATCAGGAACGATTCCGTGGACAGAGCGTCGCGATCATATTGTGCGGCGGAAACCTCACGCCGGAGCAGAGGAAGCTTTGGCTGTGACGGTGGCTTAAGACGTTAGGCAAGCTCCAGAGGGGAATGCGCGATGCAGGGTTCGAACCTGCGACTTCTTGCGTGTGAAGCAAGCGCTCTACCACTGAGCTAATCGCGCGGAATCTTGGGGCCACAGATTAACACAGATTTTCACAGATCAATTTCGAGTTTTTGACCCGGGCAATCCGTGGAATCCGCGGTTAGACAAGGTCTTCCCGGCCAGCGGAGCGCTTGCCCTACAATCAGACGCATTCTATTAAGAGACATGTCCGAACACAAAGTTACGCTCACCTGGCAACGCGGCGAGACGCCGTTCGAGTACCCAAAATATCCCCGCGATCACACCTGGAAATTCGACGGCGGCCATGAAATGGAGGCAACGGCCGCCCCGGCGTATCTCGGCAACCCAAAGCTGGTCGATCCGGAGGAGGCATTTGTGGCTGCGCTTTCGAGCTGCCACATGCTCACGTTCCTCGCGGTCGCCTGCAAAAAGAAGTTCGTGCTCGACGAATACGTCGATGACGCGGTCGGCCATATGGAGAAAAACGAGAACGGCAAGCTGGCGATCACGCGGGTGGAATTGCGTCCGAAGCTCAAGTTTTCCGGTGAGAAGCAGCCGACCGAGCAGGAGCTCGACGAAATGCACCATTTCGCGCACACCGAATGTTTCATCGCGAACTCGGTCAAGACGAAGGTTACGGTCGAGAAATAGTAATCCGCAGATTAACGAAGATTGAATTTTCTGATCCGGATTTTTTCGATTCCAAATCTGCGAAATCTGCGGACACCTTATGAATCCTGATCCGCAGCGGATGGAGAGAATCGTCAGCTTATGCAAGCGGCGGGGATTCATTTTCCAATCGAGCGAAATCTACGGCGGCTTGAACGGCTGCTGGGATTACGGTCCGCTGGGCGTCGAGCTAAAAAATAATCTCAAGCAATACTGGTGGCGCGTCATGGTCCGCGAGCGCGACGATGTCGTGGGAATGGATGGTTCGATTTTAACGCATCGCGCCGTGCTCAAGGCGAGCGGTCATGAGGAGACGTTCAGCGATCCAATGGTGGATTGCCGGACGTGCAAGGCGCGGTTGCGCGCGGACCAGTTGCCGGAGAAGAGCGGGGTCAAACAATGTCCGAATTGTGGGGGCAAGGACCTGACGGAAGCGCGTCCGTTCAATCTCATGTTCTCGACGCAAATGGGCGCGTCGGCTGATCCGGAATCAATCGCCTATCTGCGGCCGGAAACGGCGCAATCGATCTTCGTGCAGTTCAAGAACGTGCTCGACACATCGCGGAAGAAATTGCCGTTCGGCATCGCCCAAATCGGGAAGGCGTTCCGGAATGAGATCAATCCCCGGAATTTCACGTTCCGCTCGCGCGAGTTCGAGCAGATGGAGCTAGAATATTTTTGCCGGCCAGAGCAGGGGATGGAGCTGCTCGAATATTGGAAGGAAGAACGGGTAAGATTCTACGAGAACATCGGCATTCCGCGCGACAAGCTTCACGTCCTCACCGTGCCCGACGCGGACCGTGCTTTTTATTCCAAGGGGACGTTCGACATCGAATATGAGTTTCCGTTCGGGATGCAGGAACTGGAAGGCGTGGCGTATCGGACGGATTACGATCTGAAGCAGCACCAGGAGGCGAGCGGAAAGCCGCTCGATTATTTCGACGAGGAAACCAAGCAGCGTTTCATTCCGCACGTGGTCGAGCCGAGCGCCGGCGTGGATCGGACGGTCCTCGCGCTCCTGTGCAATGCGTATGACGAAGAGACCGTGACGGACGAGAAGGGGAAGAGCGAAATGCGCATCGTGCTGCGTTTCCACCCGCGCATGGCGCCGATCAAGGTGGGTGTGTTTCCGCTCCTCAAGAACAACGAGCAACTCGTGGCCAAGGCGAGGGAGATTCAGGCGGCGCTCCGGCCGCACATGAATGTCTTTTATGATGAAACAGGTGCGATCGGCCGGCGTTATCGTCGCCAGGACGAAGCCGGAACACCCTTCGGGGTCACGGTGGATTTTGAAACGCTGGGCGAGAAGGACACGGCGTTGCTCGACACCGTCACGTTGCGGCATCGTGATTCAATGAAACAGGAGCGGGTAAAGATCAGCGATCTGCCCGGCCTGCTGCTGTCGCAGGTGCAATAGGGGACGCTCCTTCGTGGTCTTCTCCTTTGTCGTCCGGAAGCTGCGATGGCTCGCCAGGGTGCCGGGCGCGCCCCAGATATTTGATTCGGCCCTGCTTCTCTCCACGGCATTATTTTCTCCGCACCGTCTTGGCGCAATTAGCGCCGTGGAAAAGCAGGCGCAACGGCTTCCCGATGTAAATCTCGGAGTGCACCGCTTCGGCGGAATCGGTTTCTTTTTTCGTGGAAAAGAGATGAGCCACATTCACGGGAACGGCCTGCTCGATTGCTTTGTGGGACAGACGAATCGGGACCTGCTCCTGCGGGAACGCGCCGGCGTGCTGGCTCATCATGTTTTTCCGCGGTCCGGGTGGATCAGCTTTTTCGTCAGGGGCCGCGACGATGTTGAGCAAGCGCTCGAATTGATTCAAATGGCGCGCGCCTATCGCGAGAACGCCCAATACATGTTTCCACAAGTTGGGGCGAAAGATTTGCGGTAAGGCGGGTTTGGCCATGCATTTTTCTGGTGAGAACCTCCCGCCTCAAATGGGCCTGGCGGGGCGCTTGCGCGGGCACAGCCCTTTCTTGTTTGTTTGCCTGGGTTATCTGGTGATCACCTTAACCTATAGCCTTCTTATTCCGGCTTGGGAGGGGAACGATGAATCCGATCATGTCGCCAATGCGCAATACATCATCGAGCACGGAGATCTTTTCCCGCTCCGTTGGCAAAGGTGGCACGAGACCCATCAGCCCCCTCTTTCCTATCTGGTGGCGGCCGCCTGGCAGAGAGCCCTAGGCATTGCGCCTCTCAGACTCGAGCTTCCACCGCCGCAGGGTTTGCCGCTGACCGGTCCTGACCCGCACCTGTGGTTCTCCCATACTTACACTCCGGAGCAACGGCTGGAGGCACTGGCCCTGCGTAGATTAAGGCTGCTTTCAGTATTGCTCGGCCTGGGAACAGTGGTCCTGACCTACGTAGCCGGTAGCCTCATTTGCGGGCAACGGGGGATAGTCACCGCGGCCGCGGCGTTTGTCGCCTTTCTGCCCAAGTTCAACGTCGTCTCTGCCGTCGTTACCAATGATTCGCTCGTCATCATGCTTTCGTCCCTGGGGCTCGTTCTGACACTCGCATACCAACGAATTCCATACGAGAAAACGAAGGCGTCGGCGAAGATGGGTTTGGCTCTCTGTTTGGGTATGACGGCTGGAGCCGCACTCATCACTAAGCTGAACAGCCTGCCGGTCTTTGCGGTCCTCTTGGGATCGCTGCTGATTGTGCAACGAAAAGCGCGTTGGGCCGCTCTACGCGATGTTGCAATCGGCGCGGTCGGGATTCTCCTCACCGCCGGCTGGTGGTTAGTGATGAATTGGCGTCTGACCGGCGACCCGCTAGGTCAAAAAGGCGCTCATAATTGGCTGAACGAAGTCTTGCCTGGCATCGTTTCAATAGTTCCCTGGACGGATGGCGAGCGGTTTCTGAATGTTGTCCCAGGCGGCCTTTTCCAATCGATCTGGTATGACGGGGCGTGGAACCAATTCCTGGCCCCTTTTTCGTTTAACCTGGTCCTGACCTGCATCGCTTCGGTCGCTTTGTTTGGTGTGCTCAAGGCTCTTTGGCAAGGCGGCCGCTACATAAAAAAGCGGGATTTTCCAATCGCTTTGCTGCTGACGTGCAGCCTCGCTGCCGTGGCGGCCGTATTCATCATTGCGAGGACATCACATCAAGCGGAGGGGCGCCTCACCTATGTCGCCTTGACCGCATTCGCTCTCCTGTCGGTGCTGGGCATCGCGGAAACAATTGGCGATACGGCGGGACGGTTGAGGCGGGCCGTGGCGCTTTGGCCCATCGCTCTCCTGGCTCTTAATCTGTATGTCTTTTTCCGGTTCATTCTTCCGTTCCGGTCTCTCTAATGAATATCGAGAGTTTTCGGGAGTATTGTTTGAGCAAACCGGCCGCGACGGAAGACACGCCCTTCGGTCCCGATGACATCGTCTTCAAGGTCGAAGGCAAAATGTTCGCCATCGCCGCTCTCGAGGAAGTGCCGCCGCGGGTAAATCTGAAATGCGATCCCGACCTCGCGCTCGAGCTGCGCGATCGTTATGAACAAGTGATTCCGGGTTACCACATGAACAAAAAACATTGGAACACGATCGAGCTGGACGGCGTTATTCCCGAACGGGAGATCAGGAAAATGATCGACCATTCGTACGACCTCGTGGTGCAGAGTCTGCCGAAAGCTAAACGGGAAAAGCTGCCATAGCCGCGTCTCTGCGAGTCGCGCGTGCGTGCAAGCAAGAGACTGTAGCCGCAGCGCTCTGTCGCGCGTTGGGACGCCCCGACAGAACGGGGCGGCTAAAGCGCGAAAGCGAAGTCAAAGATGCGTGTGCGCTGTGACGTCGCGCAGTTGCACTTCGCCGACGTCGAGATGCAATGCTTCGCGCGCGACGCGGAGAAAACTGTCGGGCCGATCGGTCAGGGCGACCTGGAGGGCTCCGGCGTTTGACTCTGGAGCGCGCAGGTTTTCGCGGAGCAAAAGTTCACGCACGGCGTTTGCGCAATTTTGGGCGGAGTCGACCAGAGTGACGGCATCACCGAGAAGCCGCGCCATGGCGTTGCGCAAGAGCGGGTAATGCGTGCAGCCGAGCACCAGCGTGTCGATCCCTTCGTCCACGAGCGGGCCGACATATTGCATGATGATTTGGTCCGTGATCGGGTTCTCGAGCCAGCCTTCCTCGATCAACGGCACCAGGAGCGGACAAGCGCGAGCGGTCACGCGGATCTCGGAGTTCAGGGAGCGCAGGGCGCGTTCGTAAGCGCCGCTCCTGATCGTCGCGCGTGTCCCAATCACCCCGACGTGACCGGTGCGCGTGGCCGCGATGGCAGCCTGAGCGCCGGGCAAAATGACTCCCGTCACGGTCACCGGGACGCTCTCGGTGAGCTGTGGAAGAGCGACAGCGGAAGCGGTATTGCAGGCGACGACGACCGTCTTCGCGTTCTCTGCCAGCAGTATCGCCGCGATCTCGAGGCTGTAGCGCTGGACCGTGGACGCGCTTTTTCCGCCATAAGGGACGCGGGCGGTGTCGCCGAGGTAGAAAATCGACTCGTTAGGCAGGAGCGTCCGCAGCGCGCTTACGACCGTCAGGCCGCCGATGCCGGAATCGAAGACGCCGATGGGCCGGGATTTTTCGGCGGAGCCGCCTTGCGCCTTTTCGTCATTCACCGGGTTTATCGAAATCGAAGGCGGATGATGAGGGTTCGGCTCGAGCGGCTGGTCCGCGCCGAGCGGCTCGGTGATGGAGCGCGCATGTGGCGGCAGATTTGTTTTCGCGACGGCGAAGTTGGTGACCCCGGCGCGATAATTTACGGCGGCATTGTAATTCTGAATGCCCTGGGCAATCGCCGTCCCGAGTTGCTGCCGGTAAAAACCCGTCGCGATGCGCTGTCCTTCCGCTGGATCGCTGATGAATCCTCCTTCGAGCAAGACGGCCGGGATCTTGATGTCCGCGCAGGACGAAGAAAGCGGGCATGTCGCACCCCGCGATCGAAGACCGAAACCTTAGACAAGACCGCGGCGTGAATGGCCGCCGTCAACGCGATGTTTTGGCCATCGAGCGCATTGCCGGCGTGCCGGCCCTGGTCGACGCCCGAGTTGTGGTGTTCGCTCGAAGCGTTCGAGGGCACGCCTTCCGGCGCGAGCGCGTAGCTTTCCACGCCGGCGCCGCCCGAGGAAGAGTTGAAATGAATGCTCACAAAGACGGCGTGGGGAAAGCGATTGGCAAAATTTACGCGCTCTTCCAAGGAAACACCAACGTCGTTGATCCGGGTCATCTCCACTTTGTAACCGGCGCGGACCAGTTCCCGCCGGGCCGCGAGCGCGACGTCCAGGGTAAACCCTTTCTCCGTTCCCCAGCTGCTCGAAGCGCCCTGATCCATGCCCCCATGGCCGGGATCGAGCACCACCGTCTCGATTTTCTGCGCGCTCATGAATCCGGCTCGGACGAAGAACCGGCTCGATGATCTTGCTGACGTCCATGACCGAGATCAGGTCGTCTTCGCCGCTGCTCAGGAGCGGAAAGTTCGCGAAAAAACGAACGCCGTTGATCGAGAATTCGCTGGTGCCCGCCTGGGCGCGGATGACCCGGCGTTCGCTTCGGAGTGAGACGGTGCGGCTGACGCGCGTGTAATCGGGAAATTGGTAGAACTGCGCGACGTTCGCGAAAGTCACGTACGATCGATCCCTGCTGGCGGATGACGGTCCAATCGCCGCGGCCCACGCGACGGAGGCGAGAAAGCGAGGGTGAGAGCCCAGAGAAAAAATCGCTTCGGATAGTTTTTCCTCCTTCTGCTCATGCTCGTGCTCCTCGTAATCGCAATTTTCGTTCCGATCAAGGCGGGAGGATGCTGATAGGGACGGCGCGCTGCCCGTCCGCTATCGCTTACCCGCGGTCATTGCAGCGCGATGACCCTACCTGGGTTTTCATTTTGCAATCCACCGTGGCACTCGCATCATTCCTTCGCGATGGCCGAATTTTCGAAAACCTACGAGCCGGGCGCCGTCGAGCCGAAGTGGTACGCGCGCTGGGAAGAGGCCGGCTATTTTCAGGCGGACGCGCACTCGCCGAAGCCGGCGTTTTCGATCGTGATCCCGCCGCCGAACGTCACCGGCATCCTGACCCTCGGCCATGTCCTGAACAACACGATCCAGGACATTCTGGCGCGCCGCGCCCGCATGCAGGGCTTTGAAGTGCTTTGGCTGCCGGGCACCGATCACGCCGGCGTCGGCACCCAGACGGCCGTCGAAAAACACCTTCGCAAAGACGGAAAAGAAAACGCGGCACGATCTCGGCCGGGAGGAATTTCTTCGCCGCGTCCTGGATTGGCAGGACAAACATGGCGGCATCATCATCCAACAGCTCAAGCGCCTGGGCTGCTCCTGCGATTGGTCGCGGCAACGCTACACCTTCGATGAAGATTACGTCCGCGCCGTCGAGATCAGTCTTTGTCGATCTCTACGGCAAGGGCCTGATTTATCGCGGCCGCCGCATGATCAACTGGGATCCGGCCGCGCAAACGGCGTTGTCGGATGAAGAGGTCATCGCGAAGCCGCAGAAGGGCAATCTTTACTACGTTCGCTATGAGATCGTCGAGGAACCGGGGCGATTCCTGGAAGTCGCCACGACGCGGCCGGAAACGATCATGGCCGACACCGGGCGTCGCGGTTCATCCGAACGACCAGCGCTATGCCGGACTTGATCGGCAAACACGCCTGGCGTCCGCTCGCGCGCGAGAAGCTTCCGATCGTCGCCGACGAAGCCATCGATCCGAAGTTCGGCACCGGCGTTCTGAAGGTCACGCCCGCGCACGACAAAGTCGATTTCGAAATCGGGCAGCGCCATCAGCTTCCGGTGATCGACGTGCTTCATCCCGACGGCCGGATCAATTGTCCGGCGACGCCGGAACTGGATGGCCTCGATCGATTCGAGGCGCGGAAGAAAGCGGCGGAATTGTTGCAGGAGAGGGGGCTGCTTGCCAAGACGGAGCCGCACGAAAACAACGTGGGGTTCAGCGAGCGGAGCGAAGTTCCGATCGAACCGCGCCTGAGCGAGCAATGGTTTTTGCGTTATCCGAAAACGAACGAAGCGCTGGCGGTGGTGCGCGATCATCTCATCCGTTTCTTTCCCGGCAGCACTGGGAGAAAGTTTACGCGCAATGGCTGGAGAACATTCAGGATTGGTGCATCAGCCGCCAGATCTGGTGGGGGCATCGGATCCCGGCGTGGTATCGCGGCGACGAAACTCGCGTGCAACTCGAATCGCCCGGGACCGATTGGAAGCAGGATCCGGATACGCTCGATACCTGGTTTTCGTCGTGGCTCTGGGCCTACGAGACGATGGACGCGGAAACGCGGCAGAAATTTTATCCCACGTCTGTGCTCGTCACCGGCACCGGACATCATTTTCTTTTGGGTCGCCCGCATGATCATCGCCGGGCTCGAGTTCAAGCCGGGCAAGACGCCGGCGATCGAAGACAACATTCCGTTTCGCGATGTTTTTTTCACGGGGCTCATTCGCGACAAGCAGGGGCGCAAGATGTCGAAGTCGCTGGGCAACTCGCCCGATCCGCTCGATTTGATCGCGAAATATGGCGCGGACGGATTGCGCTTTGGTCTGATGCGCATCGCCCCGAGCGGACAGGACATCGCGTTCGATGAGAAGCAGATCGAGGAAGGCCGCAATTTCGCGACGAAACTTTGGAACGCCGCGCGCTTTCGGCAGATGCATGGACCGAGCGAGGCCGCGCCGCGTTTGGATGAACACGCGCTTTCGATTTACGCGCTCGAGGTTCTCGCGCGTTTCGATGAGCTGCTCGGGGCGACGGAAGCGGCCTATCGCGAATACAAGTTCAATGAGGTCGCGCAGCGGCTCTACGATTTTTTCTGGAGCGATTATTGCGATTGGTTCATCGAAGCGGCCAAGACGGAAATTTTTAGCGACGACGAGGCGCGCAAGAAATCGGTGCTGGCGGTGATGGATCTGGTCCTCTCTGGATTTCTGCGGCTGCTCCATCCGTTCATGCCCCATATCACGGAGGAACTCTGGTCGGTTTTTGGATTCGGCGGGCAGGCGCAGGACATCAAGGCGAGCTCGATTCAGTTCGCTGCCGCCGCCAACGGCCGCTTTGTCTTCGATCGATCCGGCGACGGTCGTCCAAGCGAGAGGCATGGTGGCAAAGGTTTACGAGACGATCCTGGGCGGGAGAAATTTGCGCGCTACGTCGCGCATTCCTTCAAACAAAAAGGCGCGTTTCCTCCTGCGCCCCGCCACAGGATCCGACGAGCGGGAGTTGCCCACCATCTCCCGCTTGCTCAATGCCGAGGAGCTGACGCCCGATCCACAGTATCAACCGGAAGCAGGCGTGCCCGTGGCCCTGACGCCGTTTGGAGAACTCTATCTCATCATCGCTGGCGGCGACGAAGTCGGCCGAGCGCGATCGGCTCGAGAAGGAAATCGCCCGGCTCGAAAACGAGGTGCGCACCGTTGAAGCGAAACTCTCGAACGCTTCGTTCGTGGACAGAGCGCCGCCGGCTGTCGTGCAGGAGCATCGGCAGAGGAAAGCCGATTTCAGCGAGCAGCTGACGCAGCTGCGGAAGGCGCGGGCCGCAATGGATTGAAGAGAACGCGCTGGGTGTGGACCTCCGCGCCGCGCGCTTCGAAATATTCCTTCAGCTCCGGCGTGTAGAGTGATTCGTCGTATTCGCGATTTAGCTCCAGGCAAACCTGCCCGCCTGGCTCCAGATGCCGCTCCGCCAAGTCGTCCAGGAAAAACTCCCATTCGGGAATTTTCCAAAGCTTGTCGCTCTTGTGCCCGTTGAAACAAATCATATGCGCCGTGATGACATCAAACTTTGGGCCGAGGTCGGGGAGGGGCTGGTAGGCTTCGATGCGCCAGATCATACGCTTCACGCCGAGCAGGGCGACCATTTCCGTGAAGCCGGGCTCCTCATCGAGATCCATCCCAAGAACGTCGTGGCCGAGGAATTGGCAGATGTAGAGAAAATATCCAGTCCCGCAGCCGATATCGAGGACGCGCTTGCGTCCACCGAGATCGAGCCCGAGGTCGCGCACGCGCTTCAGGTTGATCTCCATCCACCGCTCGATCTCGAGATATTTCGGCCATTCGTCACCAGGGTTGGCCATCCCGTAGCGATCGTAGATTTTCTGGAACTTTTCGCGATCGATGGTCCGCGTGATTCGGGCCACGTCGAAGCGGAGCGGGGCGCGCCCGATCACCCATTGCTTTACGTGCCTGCGAGCGCTGGCGTAGGCGTCGCCCTTCAGCACTTTTTTGAGTTTGTAGGAAAGCTGCATGGCTTTTTGCGAGGGCCGAAGCGGCTTGGTAATACCGCTCTTGCGCACTGTCAACCCGTGGACGCGCGTTGTCATCCCGAGCCGCGCAGACGGCGAGGGACCTCTCATCTGCACGCCGCGTCACACTTCGTTGTGGAAATCGTCCCCCGCGATTGCGGGGCCTCTCGGCCCGCTCCGCCAGCCACGGGATGACAATGAGTTTACGGCGTCGGGAGTGACTCTCTACCTGTTCCTGTTGTCAGCACACCTTGGTTTCGCCTAAAATCTCATTAGCGCGCATGAGATTCAATCGATGAATATCTGGAAAAAATTGCTTTGGATTGCCGTCGCGGCCCTGGGCCTGATGGCGATCATCGTGCTGGCGCTTTCCCGCGGCGAGCAAATCAACGCGTTATGGATTGTCACGGCGGGCCTTTGCACCTTTGCGATCAGCTATCGCTTCTACAGCAAATGGCTGGCGACAAAGGTCCTGGTTTTGAACGATGAGCGCGCGACCCCGGCCGTCGTCCAGAATGACGGCAAAGATTTTGTCCCGACCAGTCGTTGGATGGTTTTCGGCCACCATTTTGCCGCGATCGCGGGTCCCGGACCATTGGTTGGCCCGGTCCTGGCGGCCCAGTTTGGATTTCTTCCGGGCACACTTTGGATTTTGATTGGCGCAACCCTCGGCGGCGGCGTGCACGACATGATTGTCCTTTTCGCTTCCGTGCGGCGACGCGGGAAGACGCTGGGACAGATGGTAAAGGAAGAAATCGGTCGCGGCGTCGGGGCGCTCGCACTCATCAGCGTCCTGGCAATCATGATCATCTTGATCGCCGTGCTGGCGCTGGTGGTGGTGCAAGCGCTGGCCAGCAGCCCGTGGGGCGTTTTCACCATCGCGATGACGATTCCTGTGGCCCTGATCATGGGCTTCGGACTGCGGAGCGGACGGGTAAGCGTGATGGCCGTGACGATTTTCGGATTGATCGGATTGGGCTTCGGGGTCTGGGGTGGCCAATTCCTGGCGAATTTTCCCGCGATCGAAGAATGGTTTCGCCACGACCAGAAAGCGCTGGCCTGGGCCATCATGATTTACGGGCTGGCGGCGTCGATTCTGCCGGTTTGGATGTTGTTGACGCCGCGCGATTACCTCAGCACTTTCCTGAAACTTGGGACGGTCGCGGCGCTGGCATTGGCGGTGATTCTAATTTGCCCGACGATGCAGATGCCCGCGCTAACGCGCTTCGTGGACGGCAACGGGCTGATCTTTGCCGGCCCGGTGTTTCCATTCGTCTGCATCACGATCGCTTGCGGCGCGGTTTCTGGTTTTCACTCGCTCATTGCTTCCGGAACGACGCCGAAAATGCTCGGGCGGGAATCGCGCATTCGGGACATCGGTTACGGAGCGATGGTGACCGAGATGATGGTGGCGTTGATGGCGATGATCGCGGCGTGCGTGCTGCAACCGGGCGAATACTTCGCAATTAATGTGAAGGGAACGCCGGCCGAAGTCGTCGCGAAAGTTTCAGCCGCGGGATTTCCCGTGACAGAAAAGGCTATGGAGGAACTGGCCACAAATCTGGGAGAGAAGACCATGTTCGGCCGCGCCGGCGGAGCGCCGACGTTTGCCGTCGGCATGGCCCACATGTTCTCTCGCGTTTCCTCCAGCCCGACCGCGCTGGCGCTCTGGTATCACTTTGCCATCATGTTCGAAGCCTTATTCATTCTGACGACGATCGACGCTGGGACGCGCGTCGGGCGATTTCTGTTGCAGGACGTCCTGGGCAATATCTGGCGCCCGCTTGGCAATACGCAGTCTTGGCCGGCAAATTTGTTTTCCAGCGTCCTGCTAGTGGGCGCGTGGGGCTGGTTTCTCTACCAGGGAGTGATCGATCCGCTTGGCGGAATCAACAGCCTCTGGCCGCTCTTCGGGCTCGCGAACCAGTTACTCTCGGTCGTGGCGCTTTGCCTCGGCACGACGATCCTGATCAAAATGCAAAAGACCCGTTACGTTTTTGTGACGCTGCTGCCCCTTTGCTTCATGTGTGCGGTCACGTTCAGCGCCGCTTACCTGAAGATTTTTTCGCCCGATCCGAAGCTCGGATTCTTGAGCGGTGCCAACGCGCTAACGCAAACGGCCGCGACCATAGGCGATGCTGCGAAGGCCGCGGAGATGACGCGGCAGGCTGGAATTTGGCGGGTCGATGCGCTGGTGGCGTTCGGATTCGTCACCCTGGTCTTTCTGATCGCCGCCGGCAGCGCCCGGGAATGGTGGCGGCTCTTGAGGGGATCCAAACGGATCGTTCTTCACGAAAGCGAATTTGTCCCGCTTACTCCCGCTCAATCAACCGTAGTTTGATATCATGATCGTTTCACTTATGAGCGGCCCTTCGCACGGACAAGCCGCTGTAGTCACGGCGCTCTGTCGCCGTGCCGTTCACGGGTCGACGCCTCGACAGAGCGGGGCGGCTACAGCGCTTCACTTATGCAACGACGAGAATTGCTGAGCGTAGTTCGCTCTCTGGCCGAGCAGCCCACGGCGCCATTTCACGAGGAGGCGGTGCGCGATGCGATCGTCGCGGCGTTACGCGAATGCAAGCACGTGCGGATCGAGCACGACGCCTATGGCAACATGATTGCGCGTTATCGGCGCGGGACCCGCCGACGGCCGCGCTGGGCCTTCGCGGCCCATATGGATCATCCTGGCTGGGTTCGGAGCATAGAGGGGGAGTGGCGCTTTCTGGGCTCCGTGGCGGAGCGTTTCCTGGTCAATCCGCGGAAGCGCGAATTTGGAGATTTCGCGATGTGGGACCTGCCGGCATTTGAGTTGAAGGACGACCAAATCCATTCGCGCGCCTGCGACGACTTGTTAGGCTGCGCCGAGATCATTTGCCTCTTTCGGGAATTGGAGGCCGCGAAAGCGGACGTTCATTGTCTCGGCCTCTTTACCCGCGCAGAAGAGGTTGGTTTTTGGGGGGCAATCCAGCTCGCTCGCTCCGGAATAATTCCAAAAAACGTCACGGTTTTCTCATTGGAAACCAGCACCCCTCGCGGCGGGGCGGAAATAGGGCGGGGCCCGATCGTTCGTGTCGGGAGACCGGTTATCGATTTTTGACAGCGGCGAGACGGCGCGGCTCATGAATGTGGCGGCAGAAAACAGGATCCCCGTGCAACGTTGCCTGCTGGATGGCGGCGCCTGCGAAGCGAGCGCCTACCAGCTCTACGGTTACCGATCGGTGGCCGCAAGCATCGGACTCGGCAACTATCACAATTGCGCCCCGGATGGCAGCATCCAGTGCGAATACGTCTCGGTGGACGACTATACAAATATGGTCCGGCTTTGTGTCGCGCTGGCTATTGGCGCAACGAAGACGGAACCGACCAAGGCCCTTCGCGACATGCTGGAAAAACGGGCGGCGACTTACAAACCGTTCTTTCGGCCAATCTAAGAACCGCTCGCTCTTACTTGCGGCGGAGCGTGACGATGATTTCCTCATCGCGGCGCGAGAGGATTACCCGGCCGTCTTCGATCGCCTTGACGGTAAGCTGATAGGTCTGGTTGCCGAGCTGCAATCCAAATTGCTGCCCTGCCTGCATCGCTTTCCCGTTGATGATGGCAAAAGTTCCGCCTTTATCCATCGTGATCGAGCTGACCACAAAGGCAGAGGGTTGAATTTCGAGGCCGCCATGGTCGGTCGTGGTTGCCTTGGCCACTGGTTTCCAGCCGATGGGCCAAAATGGATTGCGCCCGCTGGCGTCAATGGTGAAGGAAGACTTGGTTTTCAGCTCTACCGTGGGGGCTGTTTCCTCGGCCCGCGCGCACGCCAGACTGCTCAGCGCCATAATCGAGATGATCAGGAACGGTTTCATCGCTTCAGGATCGCAGTGGCAATGTTCAAGGTAATCGCCTGGAATTGGGGATCATCGGCCAGGGCGTGGATGTTAATGTGGTGGATCGAAAGGAGCGGTTCGGTGTTTTCCAATTCGGCGATCGCTTTCCCCAGAGTGGAAAAATCTGTCTGCGGCAGGTCGATCATCCAGTTGTGTCGCGACCAACCGGAGAGCTCGGTCTCTTTGTAAGGCACGCTGCCCTCGAGGCGGGCCGTGGTCTTGTCGATCTGCTGGTTCGCGAAAAAGAGTTTCATCCGGGGTGGGAACCACGCGATGGGTGCGCCTTCCGGGCTGGCGTTGGTTAGTGCGGCGTAGCGCGTCGTGGCCGCCTTGGCCTGATTTTCGAGGTTGATGGCTTTGGTCATCTCGTTCTTCGAACCCGCGAGTTTGGTTTGAAGTTCGTTAATCGACGCCTTCATCGAATCACGACTTTTGTTCAGAGGCCCGAGGAAGAAACTGAAGTAAACGTAAAGCAGCACGACAAACCCGATCGAGCTGAGCGCGAGCTTCTGGATTTGGTCTTTGCTGAGTTTAAGCTTCTTCATTTCTTTGGCGTCTTGGTGGAGGGGGAAGTACCCTTTGCGGTGGCGGATGGATTGAAGCTCGCGCTCACGCTAAAGCGCGCCATGGCCATGTTAGCGCCGCCGATCTTCACCAGCGTGTCCAGATCTTCGAGCGTCTTGAATTCGACCTTCACGTCGTGATAACTCTGGCCAAGCTGTTCCAGAAGCAGTTGCCGCAGCTCCTCGGCGGCGGCGCGCGGTTCGCGCCCTGCGGCCAGACCCTCGATCATCACGTTTACGCCCCGGTTGTCCTCGAGAACAGTGCCATCCATGCTCGTGATCTGCGCATTCAAAGCAACACAGCGCGAGAGTTTCTCGAGGAACGGCCCCCAGAAAAATCGGCTCTCGATCATCCCGTCGAGCACTTTGGTTGTGCCGATGATGCTGTTCAGCTCTGCGGAACGCTTCTGGGCGGAGGTCACCTTCGGTTCGACCTTGCTCCAGTCGCTCTGGACGGTGTTGAGCCGATTCCGGATTCCGAGTGTCTGGTAGGCATTCCACATGTAATAGAGGACCATCAGCGCGCCGAGCCCGCCCAACACCATCATGCCGATCTTGAGCGGATCGCGCTGACGCTGCCGTTGTTCCTGGATTTCCTCGTGGAGGAGGTTGAGGTGGAGTGCCATGCGCGCCCTAGTTTCTCAGATATTCGAAGGCGGCGCCGCAGGCGACATTGAGCGAGACAAATTCGTGGGGCAACGCCTGGCGCTTGGCTGGTGGTAGCGCCACCTCGCAGGTTTCGAGCGGATCCCAGATTTCGCAGGGTAACCCCAGCTCGTCGCTCAGAGTCTGCAGGATCGTTTCGGTGCGGGCGAGGCCGCCGGAAACAAAAATCCGATGAATGCTTTGCTCGTGTTGACCTTCGAAAAAGCCGATCGAGTTGCGGACTTCCGTGGCCAGGCGGGCGAGGGAGGCCCGGCAAATATCAGCCATGCCGGCGTCGCCCTTGCTGCATCATCACGCGCGCGGCGCCCTGCATCGAGCGCGCCATCGGCGGTGAGGGCGTGGGTCAACGCTTTGCCGCCGTAATCGATGCTGCGAACGAGAACGAGCTCTCGTTGGCTGCCGATCATGACCGTGCTCTGCAGGTGTCCCATGTCCAGAAGAAGGAACGCTTCCTTGGCAAAAGTTTCGGGGTAAGCGAACTCGAAAGCGTTGAACGAGCAGACGGGCGCGAGCTGCAGAATATCGGCCGTAACCCGCGATTTGCTGCAGGCCTCGGAGATCTGTTTCACCATCGGTCGCAGCATTCCGCCCACCAGGTATTTGGTTTTGCCAGCGCCGTTGCCGTTGCCGTTAGGAGCGGGGGCTTCCGCTGATCCATTGGCCGCGCCGTTTGTCCCCGCGCCATTCCTGGCTTCCGGGGAAAGCAGTGCGCAATCGAGGACAAAATCCTTGCATTCCTGGTTCAGGACCATAAGGCCGTTGAGCCGAAGGGCGTTGCGCAAGAGGTCGATGGGGGTATTCGGCTGTTCGACGATCCGAAGGAGAGATTCGGGGTCGGAAACCGCAATGGCGCAACCTTTGGCGCTGCCGCCGAGGTCCTTCAGCAAGAGCTTGAGCTGCTGCGAGAGTTCCTCCGGGGTGGTAATTTCCTCCGGAACTTCCCGGGAAGCGTAACTAGTGAGGACGAACCGGTCGTCTGCCTTTCGCTGGAGCAATACCCCTTTGAAGACGTGTTTCCCCAGATCGATGCCAAAAACAGAATTTCCGCGTCTCGCCATGATGCTGCCATTCCCTGTAGCGGGAACCGTGCCGACAGCCCGGTTTTCTGGGCGTGGCCCGGCCTCCGGGACAGAGGGAACAAGAGGCGGGTAAAGGCCCGTTAGCTGGCCGCGAAAGTGCGATAACCGAAGAACTGGCGATCCTTGATGATTTTCGCCACTTCCGGGGGAACCATCTCCTCCCAGGCTGGATCGCCCGATTGTAATTTGGCGAGCGCTTCCGGCGGATGAATATGAAGATACGCCGGATCATAATCGGTGATTTCCTGGATGAACTCGTTGTCGATCAGGTAGCGGAAGAGCGAGCGCAGATTTGGCGCCACCTCCAGCTTCGTGGCCGTCATGAGTTGGCCCGTTTTCTCATCGACCATCGGATAGACGTAGAGCTTCAATCCGCCCTTAAACATTCGGCCGAGCGCTTCGAGAATTCCTCCCTCGAGGTTGAGATAGTATTTCTCATCGAAAATCTCCATCAAACTCGGCACACCCATGACGCAGACCGATCATCCGGTTGGTGTAACGCGCCAGGTAGGAAGCGAGCCGAAAGTATTCGCCGAATTTCGAGACCATGACGGTGCGGCCAAGCGCACCCAGAATATCCACGCGGGCGAGGAAATCGGCGTGATTGAGTTGTCCTTCCGAAAGCAGGTTCTCCAGGGTCATTTCCATCAGAACAACGAGTTCTTCTTCCGAGCACCCGCATTGCTTAAGGAATGCGCGTGCGCGCACCGTTCAGCATGTCGTTCGTGGCGTACGTCACCGGGCGAAAACTGCCGCGTTCGACCAGGATCGCTTTTTTGTAGAGGATGTCGGCCGGCTGGACGGTTTCGCCGTCGGCCGTGAACATGACGGCGTTGGTCAGGCCCTGGCTGACCAGCTGCAAGCTCATGAGCCGATTATCGACCTTGGAAAAGGCCGGGCCCGAGAACTTGATCATGTCCACCTGGATCCGATCGGGCGCGAGATTCTCCTGGAGCGAAGCGATCAATTTCTCCGGCTGACGATGATAGAAAGCGCCGTAAAGAAGATTCACGCCGATAATTCCGAGCGCTTCCTGCTGATCGACGTTCGATTCATCGAGCATCCGAATGTGGATGATGATCTGGCTCGGTTCGCCGCGCGTTTGTTCCTGAAAACGCACGCCCAACCAGCCATGGGATTCGTTGTGCTGTTTGAAGCTCCGAGCCGCGACGGTGTCGGCAAAAACAAAAAACGTTCGTTCGTTTCCAAATTTCTGGTCCAGCCGCTCGATCAACAAGTTGTACTCGTGGTCGATCATCGTCTGAAGCCGGTTGCGGCTGACATAGCGGTCGGCCGTTCCGTAGATGGCGTCGCTAAACGTCATGTCGTAGGCCGACATCGTCTTGGCGACCGTCCCGGAAGCGCCCCCGACGTGGAAAAAGCGGCGTGCGACTTCCTGGCCCGCGCCGATCTCAGCGAAGGTCCCGTACTTCTTCGCGTCCAGATTAATCTGGAATGCCTTCTTGTTGGTGCCCACGTCCATCTCCGCGTTCATACGCAATCAAGATGTGGACATTTGCCCGCTTCTCAACCCAGGGAGGGCGGTTTGGAACCGCCTTACATCCGCACGCGCCGGGCGCCGTTTGCCGGGATCCACCCGCGGAGATCGTTCGGCAACGCTGCGTAGACCCAATCGCCGCGTTGACTCAAGATCTTGATCTCACTGCCCGGTGGCAACGCCAGCACGCTCTTCGCGTTGTCCGCCGTCGCCAGGCGCGCTTCGATGTTTTTTCCGGTCACGATCGCGAGGTCGCGTCCTTTGCTGCCGGTCTCGAGCGAATAGAGGGCGTAGACCGCTCCCGCGCAAACAACCGTCGAAAAAATAATCAACAAGACGAGACTCACCGAGCGCCGGCGCAAAAAGAAAAGACGCGCCGCGCCGAAAAGTGCGAACCAAAATGCGATGGCAGCAGCGATGGAATACTGCGTGGAAGTTCCGGCTTCAATATATCGCTCGAGTCCACTTCGTTTCAGCTCGAGGGCGCGTGCTTCATCACGCACCAGGCCCAGATTTGGCGCCGCTTCCGGATGATGCGGATCGAGCGCGAGGGCGCGCTCGTAGTTCAGAATCGACTCGCCGAAATTCCCCAGGCGGAACCAGGCATTGCCCAGGTCGTAGAACAAATTGGCGCTCGATTGTCCGGAATTGACGAGATTTTGGTAGCCGTCCACCGCTTCCTGGAAACGCCCTGCGCTGTAATCCTCGTTTGCCTTCGTGAAGGCCGGATTTTGATCTCCACGAGCCGGGCCCGCGGTCGCGAACCCCAGGGCGATCACGGCAAGCCTTACCAGGAAAAGATGCTGTTTCATCCTCGGAGGCTTTCGATCAAGTTCGAGCACTTCGTTTCGTGTTTCCGGCGGAATCGTGCGATTCCCATTCTGCCCAGACCCGCTGTAGCGGACCTCATCGCTCTTCTCGAATAAATGACGAAGGCGCCGGCGCGTTTCTTCGTCAGCATGAAAGGCAGTAGCGGCGATTTCCGCGTCGACCGTGTTCGGATCGAGATTCCTGGCCAACGCTGTTTTCAACTGGACCGCGCGCGCGGCCCGGGAAAAATATTCCTGCGGCGGCGTGTCGTCGCGCTCGCAAACTTCGGTGGAGCGTCGCCGCTTCATGCTGCAAGGCCTCGCGACGCTGCGCTTCGCGGTTGGCCAGGCGCGCCCGGCGCATTTTCCAACCGACATAACCCAGCAGCATCAGCAGCGCGAAGAGCTGGGCGAGCCAGAACGAACGGCGGGCAAAGAGGGGCGTAAACGACTGGGGCGCGGCCGGGAGATCTGTAAACTGATGAAGGATGTCCTGCTGCTTGGGAGCAGCAGAGGGAGCCGCGCCCTGCGCGGGCGCCGTTGCCGCAACCGCAGGCGCGCGTGGCCGCGGTTGCCGGCGCCGCGCCGCCTTCCACGCGAACCGGAATCGGGTCGGTCCGCAGAGTCACGTATTGTTCCTTCAGGGAATCAAAGTAGGTAAAGAGCTGCGCTGGAATCTTATCCTTGCGCTCATTCGGACTCAGAACCGTCTCGAACGTTTTCGCGCCGCTGATCCCGACGTCGTCATCCTGTTTGAAATCCGCGGAGGGCGGATATTTGTGCCAGCCCTTTTCATCTTCGAAGGAAGGCCCTGTCACGCGATCGAAATTTCCACGCCCCGAGATCTTGGCCGTGACGGTTATGGGATCTCCCACTTGGACGCTTTTCGGATTGGCATCGCCGATCATCGTGAAATTGCCGACCGCACCGCCAAATGAGGGGGGCGCATTGGGCGGCAACGCTTTCACTTCGATGTTCACGCGTTCGGTCCTTAACTTGACCTCGCGCGGAACACTCCCCATTAGCCAGGGATCGTTGAAGAAACTGTCCAGGGGATCGTTCATGTTCAGCGGATTTTGCGGGAAAGGACGATTTCGGGTCGACTGCGGGACCAGGACGACGGCTGGAACTTCGACGGGTCCGATCTCGATCGTTCCGGTGCGGGCGGCGGCGATTGCCGTCTTGTAGGTTACGATATTGTACGTTTTTCCTCCGATCATTTGCCGCCCTTCCGAGGCGCGCATTTTCTGCTTGGTGAAGCCCTGCCCGGGCAGGTCGATCTCCGGTGCGATATTCCTCACGCGCGTTTGGAGTTCGAATCCCACCCGGACCACAATAGGAATCATTTCTCCGACGTAAGCGGTCGTCTTCGGCACAATCAGCTCCGCGAAAGTGATTCTTTTTCGGATCGCCTGGGTCACCCGCGCGATTGGAGCCGGCCGACTGGCTTGCGGAATCGGTGACGTTCAGGGTCAGCTGCGGGGGTCCGGAGAGATTTGCCTCCGACGCGCAGGCTTGAGCGACGGGATAACGAACCGGCCAGCCCGCAGCGGCAGAATCGTGTAGGTGAAGGTGACGCTCGAAGTCATGTTGAAATTTCTCATTTCAAATGACTGCATCTGGCCCGCTGATCGGATCTCCAATCCATCCACGGAAATCTCGGAAGGCGCGGCGATATTCCGGTCGCCTTTCACTTGAATCTGAAGCTGGACCATTTGGCCAACGGCGGCTTCAGAACTGGTCAGAACAGCCGTAATCGAGGGCTCTTCCGCGCTGGCGGAAGCGGTCAGAGCAGCGAGCACGAGGCACGCGATCGCTGTGCGGGCGAGCAGGCTTTGTTTAAGCGGTGAACGGTGCATCGGGGACTGGTTACCAGTCATTATAGACAGGACGCGCAACCTTGCGTTCATCAAGCTGCACCCGCCGCTCTTCGTCCTTCATCGAGCGCAAAAGAAGCTCCGCCTGCTTCTCGCTCATCTGCCCGTCCTTCTCGGGTTCAGCCGCGGCAGCCTGCGCGCTCTGCGCATCCTGCTCGGGTTTTTCTTCGCCGGCCCCTCTTACTTCACCCGCCGGCTTTTTTCGCAGGCGAAGGGCCCGGCGTCGGTGAAGCGCCCGGATCCTGACCTTCGCCGGGCGATGGAGACGGACCTTCGTTTCCTTTGTCGGACGGCGCCGGTGATTGTCCTGCCTTTTCCTGATCGGCTGCCGATGAATCCTGTTTGTCACTCTTGTCGGAGCTCGTCCCGGCCGGAAGGCGAGGGCGACGGGCCCTGCTGATTTTGCTCTGACTGTTCATCGCCGCCGGGCGACGGCGACGGATTTCGCCCAGGCTTGGGTTCGTCCTTCTTATCTTCCCCGGAATCATTCTTATCCTGCGATTGCTCGTCCCCCTTCTCCGGTTTTTGCTGATCGCCTTTTCCCGATTGGTCCTTCTGATCCTGCTGCTTCTGGTCCTCCTTTTTTTGCTGGTCCTGTTTCGATTGATCCTGTTTGTCCTTATCGTCCTTTTTGTTCTCCTGCGGTTTCGGCGACGGCGAAGGAGGGGGTTGCTGTTCGCGCTTCTGCTTCAATTCCTCGATCTTCCTCTTCACATATTCGAGGTTCTCTTTCGCCTCTTTGTTGTCCGGCTCGATCTTGAGGCTTTGCTCGTAGTGCTGGAGCGCGTTCGTCCAATCCTTCAGCTTCTCGTCATCCTTCTTTTGGCTCTCGCCGCGCTGGTAAAGAGTGTTGCCAAGATTGTAATGGCTCTTGCTTTGCAATCCCGCATCCGGCGAGAGCAGCGCCTGGCTGAACGATTTCAGCGCCTTGCCGTAATCCTTCATCTTGTAAGCGGCGGCGCCGGCATCGAATTGGATTTTGTCCGCGGCGTGGGTCTGCGGATGTTCCTTCAGCGTTTTCTCGAATTCCTGGTAGGCC
Organism: uncultured Verrucomicrobiae bacterium; assembly: GCA_963850015.1. Taxonomy (GTDB): domain Bacteria; phylum Verrucomicrobiota; class Verrucomicrobiia; order Chthoniobacterales; family UBA10450; genus AV80. The sequence continues at coordinate 1,274,508 of CAWKJF010000002.1, read as the reverse complement.
TCGGTAAACTTATTCTGCTGATACGCTTCGAGACCGGGCGCGGCGGCAAAGGAAACGTTCGCCAGGAGCAAGAGAACCGCAGCCATCGCGAGCGGCTTTTTCGCGGCTCGATTGCGCGGCGGCGCGATCGCCCGAATGCGTTTTCGCTCCGCGCATCAAAAACGACGCGGCCAGGGCGAGCAACGCCGCGCCCAAGCGGCCATTGGTAGCGCTCGATCGGACGCCGGGAGAGCCGCGCGTCGATGTCGCCAGCCTGCATTTTCGCGAGCCCCTCGGCGAAAAGTTGTTTCATGGTGCGGGGGCCATCGTCCAGATGAAGGTAAAATCCGCCGGTGCTCTGCGCGATTTCCCTCAAGCGTTTTTCGTCCAGCTTCGATTTCACCACCTGCCCCTTGCTGTCTTTGACGAAGGCGGTTCCGCCGCCTTCACCGTTCTGAGCGGAATGAGCGAACCTTCCGGCGTGCCGACTCCAACCGTAAAAATTCGCACGCCGGCATCCGCCGCCGCTTTCGCGGCCTTCGTCGCGTCGCCGCTCAGTTCTTCGCCATCGGTGAAAATGATCACCGCCCGATTGCCGATGGCGCTCTTGCCGAAGGTTTGCACCGCCAGATCGATCGCTTCCGAGATGTTGGTTCCGCCTTCGGGAATCGTGTTGGTGTCGAGATCGTTGATCGCCTCGACGGCCGCGTCGTAATCGATCGTCAGCGGGGCCTGCAGGAACGCGCGACCGGCAAACGCGATCAGGCCAACGCGATCGCCCTGCAGTTCGGTGATGAGATCCTGCGTGGCCAGCTTCACTCGCTGGAGGCGGTTTGGCGGCACGTCGTTTGAGAGCATGCTGCGCGAGGTATCGACCGCCAGGATGAGGTCGAGTCCCTTTCGCTTGGCGTCCTCGTAGGTGTAGCCCCAGCGCGGTTGCGCCAGCGCGGTGATCGCAAGAGCGAGCCCCAGGAGGACGAAGGCGAAGCGCAGACGCTGCGCCGCCGCCGATCCACGGTGCGCGCGAGCTTGGGCAGCAAGCGCTCCGACGACGAATTCGCGCAAGCCGCAGCGCCGCTCGTCGCTCCGCTCGAACGAAAAGCGCAACGCAGAAGCGGGATAACGAGCAGGGCCCAGAACCAGTGTGGTGCGCCGAAAGTCATAGGCTCAAACTTATTTTCTTCACGGCAATTTCTTCCAAATGCGTTTGCGACAACAGAATCTGCGCGACCAGCAGACCGCAGCCGGCCATGATGACAGGCCGGAAAGAGGTCGCGATACTGCTGATATTTTTTCACCGCGACCGTCGTCTTTTCCAATTTGTCGATATCCTGGAAAATCTGTTCGAGCGATTTGGTGTCCGTGGCCCGGTAGAATTGTCCCTCGGCAATCCGGGCGATTTCCTTCAATCCGGCCTCGTTGAATTGAACGCGCTGGTTTTGATACATGATGTTGCCGAGCATATCGGTAAACGGCTTGCCGCGTTCGCGGATTGAAGACCGGGGCGGGCGCAATGCCGTTGATCCCGGCGCCGATGGCGTAGAAGCGAATCTTCAGCGCTTTGACGGCTTCCGCCGCGGTCGTCGGCGGAATCTTGCCCGCATTATTTTCGCCATCGGTCAGGAGCACGATCACGCGGCTCTTGGAAGCCTTGTCATTCAAGCGATTCGCGGCCGACGGCGAGGCCCGAACCGATGGCGGTGCCGTCTTCCACCATGCCGGTGCGAACGCGCTCGAGATTTTGCAGGAGCCAATCGTGATCGAGCGTCATCGGGCTGATGACGTATGGGTGGCCGGCGAAAGCGATGATGCCGATCCGGTCGTTAGGCCGGCCTTCGATGAACTGGCGTGTCACTTCCCGAATCGCATCGAGCGCGCGTGGCCTGGTCGCCGCCCACGGTGAAATCCTTGGTCAGCATCGACTGCGAGACATCGAGCACCAGCATGATGTCGATCCCGCTGGCCTCGACTTGGGTCAGGGTCTTGCCCAGTTGCGGGCGCGCCATGGCGACGATCAGGAGCGCGAGACTGAGGAAGAAGAGGCCGCGCAAGAATTTTCCGGCGCGCGCGGCGCTGTTTTTCCGAGCGAGCGCAGCGCGCTGGTCGAGGAGAAAGTGAGCGCCGCGGCGGGTCCGCTCTTTCCGCGCAAATAGGCCAGCAGCGGAATGCAGCAGGAGCAGCAAGAGCAGCCACGGGTGCACAAAGGTCAGCGCCGAGTTCGCCGGCAACCAATCAGACAGGTTCAAGTTTTCCTCCTTTGACGAAACGGGTCGCTTCCTCGAGCAGCAGCCGGCTGTCCGCGGTCGTCGCGTCGTAACGCGCGAACTTGATCAGGTCGCAACGATTCAGAAAATCTTCGAGCAACGATTTCTCGTCCTCCGAGAAAGGGCGAAGCCTTCGTCAGGGCGGTCGAGAAATTCGACCGAGGTCTGACGCGTTACTGGCAGTTGATACTGGTCGGTCACGTAGCGGCGGAGAATGTCGGAGACGCGGATGCTGAATTGATAGGGAGACAAGCGTTTCGATTTCCGCGGCTGATCCGCTCGAGCAACTCGAGGGTGCGCTCGCGCGGTGAGGGTTGCGGCTGCGGACGTTGCGCACCGGCGCCAGATCCACCATCCGATCAAGCCGCAATGAGCGCCAGGGCGACGAGCCCGCCGCCGAAAATTACCCACGGCGGCAGCAGCGAGTAATCAACCGGAGGCGCGATATCGTGGAGTTCTTCGGCGGCGAGAAAAGAGCATAGGGCAAGGAGATTCATCGGACGGCCAGGCGCCGCTCGCGTTGTTTGAAAAACGAGCGCAAGCGCGGGCAAATAATCTTCGCCCGTTCGAAGCGAGATGGCGTCGATGCTGTTGCGGCGCAGGGTGCGGTTCAGTTCGGCGCGCCGCGTCTCCGCCAGATGCGCTGAAGCGGGCGCGAGTGGTGCGATCCGCGGTATTGATCTCGATCTGCTCGCCGGTTTCGGCGTCTTCCAGCGTGATGATCCCGATGTTTGGCAGCACCTCCTCGCGCTGATCCTGCACGTGAATGGCAATGAAATCGTGCCGCCGCCCGCTCACCGCAAAGCTCGCGCGAAAAATCGCCGGTCTGAAAATCCGAAACGAAAAAGACCACGGCGCGGCGCGTGACGACTTTGTTCAGGTAATCGCAGGGCGAGCGCCGGATCCGTGCCGCGCCGGCCGGCTCGAAAAAGAGAATCTCGCGAATGATACGCAGCGTATGGGACCGGCCTTTCTTCGGCGGAATGAAAAGCTCGACCCGATCGCTGAAAAGAAGCAGGCCGACCTTGTCGTTGTTCCGGATTGCGCTGAAGGCGAGCAGGCAGGCGACTTCGGCCGCGAGTTCGCGCTTCGATTGCGAGTCGCTGCCGAAATTGCCGGATGCGCTGACGTCCACGACCAGCACGACGGTCAGTTCCCGCTCTTCGGTGAACTTCTTGACGAAAGCGGTTCCGAGCCGCGCCGTTACGTTCCAATCGATCGCGCGGATCTCGTCGCCGGGCTGATACTCGCGGACCTCCTCGAAGTTCATCCCGCGGCCCTTGAAGACGCTGTGGTAATCGCCCGCGAAAACAGTCTGGACGAGACCCTTGGTCTTGATTTCGAGCGCGCGGATTTTTCTTGAGAATTTCCGCGGGAGTTTTGCGATCTGGTGGATTCGTCATCCGCGAATTACGGGACAGGCAAGCCGGCGAAGATTCGTTCGACGATGGTTTCGCTCGTGATTGTTTCCGCTTCAGCTTCGTAGCTGACGATGATGCGATGCCGCAGGACATCGTGCCGATGCTCTTGACGTCCTGCGGCGTGACGTAACCGCGACCGTTCAGGAAAGCGTGCGCGCGCGCGGCCAGGGCCAGATAAATCGTGGCGCGCGGCGAAGCGCCATAACGGATCAGGCCTTCGAGATTCAAATTGTACGAAGCGGGTTCGCGCGTCGCCCAGACCACATCGACGATGTAATCCTTCACGCGATCGTCGATGTAGATGCTGTTCACGACCGCGCGCGCCGCGATGATCTGTTGCGGATCGACCACCGGTGTCACGCTCAGATCCGGGGCCGAGGTCGCCATCAAATCGAGGATCCGCCGCTCCTCTGATTTCTGCCGGATAACCGACATGCAACTTCAACATGAAGCGATCGAGCTGCGCTTCCGGCAGTTGATAGGTGCCTTCCTGTTCGAGCGGATTTTGGGTGGCGAGAACGAGGAACGGATCGGAGAGGGGATAGGTCGTTGTCGCCGATCGTGACCTGCCGTTCCTGCATCGCTTCGAGGAACGCGCTCTGCACTTTGGCGGGCGCGCGATTGATTTCGTCGGCGAGGATCAGGTTGGAGAAAAGCGGACCGAGCTTGGTCGTGAATTCGCCGCGTGCGCGGATTGTAAATGAGCGTTCCGATCAAGTCCGCGGGCAGCAAATCGGGCGTGAACTGCAATCGCTGGAAGCCGGTTTGGATGCCGGCGGCCATCGTTTTCACCGTCAGCGTTTTGGCCAGGCCGGGAACGCCTTCGAGCAGGATGTGGCCGTTCGCGAGCAGGCCGAGCAAGCAAGCGATCGACCAGGTATTTCTGGCCGATCACGACGCGGCCGATCTGTTCGCGCAGAGGCAGGAATCCATTGACCCATTCCTGCACTTGTTGCGTGATTTCCTGCGTCGATTTCATAAGAAAGGGTGAGACAGGCGTGGGATGAGGAACGTTCGATCTTACACCGCCCCTTTTGCGCGCATTTTCCATCGTTGGAGACGCGCTTGTGTCAAGCGCCGGTTCGAGAGGTTGGCCCTCGCTACAGCCAGCGCCGCTAGACTTTCTCGCTCCGCGCGCGGCAGCTCAAGAGCACGGGCAGGCCGGGATACGGCTCGGCCTGCGCGAATGCGGCCTTCCAGGTAGCGTCCGTAGGTGTCGCTCAAGCAGCTTCGGCTGATTCACGAACAAGGATGAACTTCGCCGGATCGATCGCCCGGTCCGCCTCGCCCCTCGCTTGCGCTGCGTAGAATAATTTCAGGCGCCGAGTTCCGATTGTCGGCGGCGGATTTTCCTCGAAGGCGGCCCGCAGCAAACGATTCAGCACGCCCGTCCCGATGCGCACGCCGCGCCGCCCGCCGGACCTCCGCGATCAACTCGAAAGAGCTGCACGACATTCTCGCCCGTTAGCGCCGAGGCGATCAAGACCGGCGCGTAATCGAGGAAGAAGAGATCGTCGCGGGTCGCGGAGGCGATCCGTTCCATCGCGGCCTTCGCGCCGCGCTTTGGCTTCACGAGATCCCATTTGTTCAAGACAACCAAACAGGGTTTTTCGCGATTTCTGGATCAGCCCGGCGATTTTTTTGTCCTGGCCGGTCACGCCGCTGGTCAGGTCGATCACCAGAATGCAGAGATCCGCGCGACGGATCGTCCGCTCGGCGCGCATTACGCTGAAGACTTCGACGGAGCTGGAGTGTTTGCTGCGCGCGCGAATCCCGGCAGTATCGATCAGGAGATATTGCTCTCCGTCGCGCTCATACAGAATGTCGACGGCATCGCGCGTCGTTCCGGGCAGTTCGCTGACGATGGTGCGCGCATCGCGCAGAACCGAATTGATGAGCGACGATTTTCCCGCATTCGGCCGGCCGATGATGGCCAGAGCCAGCGGATGGTTTCGTGGTTGCGTGCGGTCGTCTGCGCCGGTAACGGAAGCGGGCAATAGGGGATCGATCGTTTCCAGCAGCCCCGAGATGCCCCGGCCATGCGCCGCGCTGATCGGGACCGAATTGCGCAAAACTCAAGCCGCGCGAAATCGCTCTCCAGATCTTCATGCTTCGGGTGATCGATCTTATTGATCACGAGGACGACCGGCGTCTCGCGATTTGCGGAGACATTCTCGCCAGCTCCTGATCGATCGGCGTGAGTCCGTGCTGGGCGTCCACCACAAACAGAATGACGTCGCTTTCGCGCATGGCGGCATCGGCCGCGCTTCGAACCTGCGCCCTCAGCTCGACTTCGCCCGCGCCGCCGATTCCACCCGTGTCCCAAACCGTGAAGGGCCGTGACCCGCGCACGCAGGGCGCGGCCAGCCGGTCACGCGTGATGCCGGGTTGATCGTGCACGATCGCAATGTTCCGGCCTGCCAGCCGGTTGAAGAGTGCCGACTTGCCCACATTCGGGCGGCCGACGATGGCGACTGTGCCCACGCTTTCCGGCGCGTTTTTCCGTTCCATGGTTGCGGTTCTCGTTGCCGCCTTAACCTAACTTCGCGTTAGCGTGGCCTTGGGCCGTTAACTGTCGCACTCCGTCCCTCACGTAAATCACTCCGGAAACGAGGGTAAAGAAGCCGGCGGCCGCGACCACATAAAGCAACGGCAGGAGATGAAGTTGCAACATGACCCACGCGATCGCCACCATTTGCAAAACCGTCGCCACTTTCCCCGTCCAACTTGGCCTGACGCGGACCGTCCCGTTCAGAATATGGAGCACCGCGCTGCCGACGACGATGACCGTGTCGCGGGTGATGACGAGGACGGGAAACCAGGCCGGAAACTTTCCGTAATGCTGGTCGCCCACGCTCCAGTTGCTGATGCTGAGCGTGATGATGCCGCTGAGCAGAAGTCCCTTGTCCGCGATCGGATCAAGGATCATGCCGAGTGAGCTGCGTTGGTTGTAACGGCGCGCGACATAGCCATCGAGGCCGTCACTGACAGCGGCGAGAAGAAAAACTACGATGGCGGCGAAACGTTGCCAATCCTGCGGGCTGCCTTCCTGAATGCTTTGGCCATAATAGATCGCCAGCGTGACGAAGATCGGGATCATCAGGATCCGGATCACGGTAATTTTGTTGGCGGTTGTCATTGGGAAGCGTCGCGCTCATGAAACCTCAAGAGTGGGGCGAAGCCTTGCAAGGTAATTTGCGACTCTCAGGATTCCGGATCCGCCGAAGCGATTCCAGAATTCTCAGTCAAAACGGTTGCTTAAAGCCCACGAGAAGCGCGTTGTAGTTTCGAAATGTGGGGGTTGTCCGGCCGTTCACGAAGGAAAGGGTGAATTTCGGCGCCCTGTCGTCCTCCGTTTGTGGACCGAGATCGAGGGACAACCTCAGATCGGGGAGCACTTTCCCAGACTCAAAATCGTAGACTCCGCCCACATCGATTAGGAAATCGGCATTGTAATGCTTAACAACGAACAGGTCGGCATCGTGGGCGAGTTGGATCGACCAATAGAAGCGCCCGCGGAGCCGATTGCGCCCCGTGTCTTCGCCCTGGTCATTTAGGGGAAGGTCATTCTTTACCGGACTAACGTAGTCATAACTAAAAACCAGAATCGGAGGCACGTTCGCCTCCGGTTCTCCGGCCAAGCAGAGCGCGGTGGCGAACTTGGAAAGGCCCGGAGAATTCATCGAAAGCCAGTTGGTCCAACCAATCGTGAGGTTGATCTTGTCGAACATCTGGTCGGCTTCGAAACGGCTGGACAGGCCCGTTTCAAAAAGCCCACGCACATTGCCCAGGCTCTTGACGGCGAAGAACTGCGCCAGGACAAAATCCGCCTCGGCGTTAATGCTGTTAATGTAATTGTTGTTCTTTTCCGGTTGGTAGGAAACGTCAACGTCGAGGAGTGATTGGAATCGCCAGAAACGGTCATGGCTGCGATCCGTAGTTGGGTCCGCCGGATTGGAAACAGGCTGTTGCGAGAGGCTATCCAGGCCGTAAGCGAGTCTGAACGAAAGGCCGGCGCCATTTTCGCCTCCGAGAAGGGCGATCTTTTTCTGGACGGCTTTGTTTCGGCTGAGAAACTCAAGGTCCGCTTCACCTCCCGTCAGAGCGATGGGCCCAAATTTCCCAATCGTGCTGCCGTCTTTTAGTCTCAAACCGGGTTCAGCACCGGCATCTTGGGTCATTTCGAGCGTAATTCTCTTAACCGTCTTTAGGGGTTCTGCGGGAACAAGGATCAAAGCGCTGACCAGGCCGCGTTTCTCATTTTTCAAGAGCGGCTTGTAAGCAACGGCTTTGCCATTCTGCCTGAGTCGAAGTCTTCGCGAATCGAGAATCGCCGGCGAGTCAGACCGAATGAAATGGTCCATCTCGCCTTCACTATCCTTCAGTCCGATGCGAATCGCTTCCAGCGTTGGCTGTCTCTCATTCGGTTTGTTGGGATCGCGAATAGTGCTGAACCCTATATCCAGCTCAGGCGCAGCCGCGGATACGGTCAGTTGAAATGAACCGACGAGGGCGCAAGCCAACAGCGGGAGACAGGCCCGGCGCATGGATCAGGCCTCGATCCGCCTCAGCAGCGCGCGCGGAGTTTTGAACTTTCCATCCAGGAGTTCCTGCTTCCCCAAAGCGAAATCTTCAGGAATCCGATCAAATAGGTTACGCAAGAAGAGATCGGTTCGCTTGATCGGAGCGCTTGTTGCGGTGTCTGCTTTTTCAATACGCTTGAACCAGGTCTTGATATCACTGCCCGGTCTGGGGTCACCGTTTGTCTCTGGGTCGATATAGAGGGTCTTCTTTACCTCATCGAGGACGATGTCCATTTTATCGTCCGAGGTTAGTTCCATAAATGTTTGGTTTAGCCGCGGAACCGTGCGCTAAAACCGGCATTTCTTCCGAAGAATCCTCCGGATCTGGACGAGCAGCCGCCAGAATAACATTTGGCATGGGGGACTCGGGGAATGCTATTCCCAACCGTCTGGATGGTCGACGAAATTGTGTCGATAAAGCACGCGGCTCCTTCAAATTCACTTTGGTGCCGCCAGCGAACGCGACTAAGATCGCGACTGAGAGCGCCGATGTGGCGAAATGGCAGACGCAACGGACTTAAAATCCGTTTCCATTAAACTGGAGTGTGGGTTCGAGTCCCGCCATCGGCACCTTCTGAAAAGCCCATTTCACGAGGGATAATCTCATTGACGACTCGATTGACCGATTGCGCACCGTCGCGCATTGAAATGAACAGATTACAAGCCTATTTGCCAACTAATTGGCAAGTGAGACTTCCGCGGAATTGCCGCTGCCTTGGGTGGTGACGCGAACCGCGGCTTGGTTCGTGAGGACTTCGATGCTCAGCGATCCGCCCAGGCCGGCGTTATCATTCAGCCCGGCGTGGCGCCGCGTCATGTCGTCGAACTTCTTGATCTCGTGAATGCCTTCGATGAACTCCGCAGGCGACAATGACTCAAGGTGGGGAACGACCTTCTCGGAGATGTCCATCATGCGGCCAACGTAACGCTGCCCGCGCTGGACCATCGTTGTCGCGACTGATTGCACGTTCGTGAGTGCATCTGATTGCACGGCCAACCTGGCGTCGCCCTTAGCGGTCTGGATTTCCTGCGTCAAACCTTGGCGCTTTGCATAGGACAACACCGTGTTTTCGTTTAGTTTACGATTCCGGGCAAACTCTCGAAGCGGGATGCCGGCGGCGTGCGCAACCTTGATTGCTTCTCCGAGTTCGGGGGTGATTATGTTTCGAGGCACGGCCCTATTTGTACCATTGCAAAGGGCAAAGCGAAAGTGGCAGTATGGCCGAACGCTGCCCCTAGAGTTGCAGGAGTGTCTCGAGAGAATGAGACGGCGTCGGGGCATCTAAAGCCAAGCCGGGCGGTTGGCTATTCGATTCCAGGAAACAACAGGCCGTAGCGGCGAGTCTCAATCAAAGTTGCTTCTTAATTCGCGAAGGCCAAAGATCTACGATGTGGGCGAAAAGAGCCTGGAGCCATTTCACTTCATAGAAATGGCAAGAGTCGTAACCCATGGCTTCGCACAGTTCGTTGTGACAGACGGTATCAAGGACTCGATATATCGGCGGCTCGTCCGACTCGATCAACAAACGTTCAGCCCTGAATTTATTTAGCGAATCCTCATTTGTTTCCGCTCGTGCCATGTCGTACTCAAGTGCGGAAAATCGTTTGGCGAGATCGGCATGCAGGCGCGCTCCTTGCGCAGGTCCAACCACAAGATTGATTGCCGAGAATATCGCGATGATTGCCGACGACGCGATGGCGAAAGCCGGTAGTTTGCCAGTTACTGCGACCACGGCGGCGGAACCACCCACAACCGAAATGATTTTTACGAATTTGTCGAACCCATCGAAAAAACGCCGCCGCCGGTTGTGATAACGGATTGACCGTCGCACGCCAAAGAGAAGATCGTGCAGCATGTCTTCCCCCTTTTCCAATGGTGGGGTCGTAACAGCTTCAGCCATGACGCCTATTTCCTTGGTGGCGGAGATTTGTGCGTGTCGCTTACCTGAACTGTCTCCGGCAATTCCCGGATGGTTTTCCCGTCCTCACGGTCTTCGTGGCAAGCATCGTGAATTTTTGCATTGCCGGTTTGGTGTTCCCCTTGGGAAGCGTCTTCTGAGATTTCCTGTTCATCGGATTTACTCATGCGCAAAACTTCGCGTCGAATACGGACTTGAGCAAATTCCAAGTGTCAGCCACGACTCTGTCGAGGCGGTGGCTCTTCGTATCGCTCACGCCGTGCGATGGTCCGGAGGGCCCTGAGCCAAGAACCTTTCCACGAACCCAGCGAGCCTTTGCTGATTGTGTGAGTTTCGCGTGTGTCGCAGCTGACATCGGCCTGCGTTTACGTGATCCTCTTTTACGTGAGGCAGAATCGCTCGCTGGCCTTGGGCTACCAGCCGCGAAGAGTGAAGACAACCGGTCTTCTAAGACGATGATCCGTTGCCGTATTGCGAGGGCTTCTGTTAATGTTTGGAGCGATAAATCCATGAGAGTTCTATATGTTTTGGTCCAGATTAGGCTGACTTCCCGCCGCGTTGTCGCAAGATAAATTTCTAAGTCATAACTCACTCCCACCTATCCTTCGCCTTCGCCTGCTCGATGGCCTGCCACTGCATATTGTCGGGAAGATCGTCGCCGCCGCGCTTTAGCGGAACGATGTGATCAACAACGTAACCGGGCCGGCCATTTGGGTAACCGGTCATGCGCATGAAGATTCGTTTCGCCCATCCGCTGCGGTGGATACGGCCGCGATCGTCTCGCACAACGCCGGAGGAAGAATACCTGGCCGTGGAGACAGGTCGGCGGATTCGGTCTTGTGGCCATCCGTATGGCGAGGTCTCCCTTCGAATCACGGCAGCCTTTCGCGATGCGGATCGCCTGGGCTTTGCGGCCACTGCTGCGCTGGGGCTCGGCGCGGCTTGGACGAACGCTTCTGGTTCGAGATCGCCCTGGAGTGCTGGATCCGTGGCCGGCGTGTAATTGGCCGAAGGATCCACTGAAATGCGCGCACTTGACTGCCGTCGGTATCCCGGCGCCGATATAGAGGCGGGCGCGGTGGTAGCGGTCGAAGCGCGACCCGGGGCTGCTCGAGTATGCGCGCGCACGTGCGTGCCATCTCTGCGCGTATAGGCGCGGACCTGAACCTGCGCCAACGCCAAATCGGCGACCGTGAACAGCAGGAAGAAAACGAGCAGGCAACGGGGGATGATTTTCATTGTCGGGAGGGCCAGTGGTCTTGTATGAGGAACACGGCTCCGAAGAAAGGAAAAACGACCGCAGTCTTCAGCCGAACGACCCTCTATGCGGAACCCGTTTCGAAATTCTCAGTATTCCGAGAGAAGCGACCGCCGCTTATTTGCCTCCCGAGCCCGGGAGAGGCTGATGGTTTTGCTCATGATCATTAACGCTTTTGCCACGTCAACGATCGCGCAGGAACTAGAGGCCGACCACATACCACAATTGGCGACAAAAAACGTCAAGATGGAAGCGTTTCAAAGCAAAACAGCAGGTATAATCAAACGTGCTGGCACTATCGAACCGACAAAAATCCCCCAAATTTGGAGATTTCCAACGCCAAAGCATAAACGCAAAGCCGAGACAGTCGATTTCCTGACGCCGATACTCAAAAAAAAGGAAGCTCGCAAAAAGGAGTTGGAAACGCTCGGGAAGTCCAATAACACCGACCGAGAAAGCCGCTCCATGTCCGGCGGAGTAGGAGTAACTGTGGAAAAGAGCGTGGATTTTGTCTACGCTCTCGGCGACCCGCCGGACAACACAGTCGCTATTTCAAACAGCGGCTTCATTGTAGCGGCCGATAGCACCGCGATAAGTTTCTACCGAGAAGATGGGGTCGAACTGCGGAAGTTGCGGTATGAAGATTTTTTCGGCGGCCTAGATATTCTGTTGAATCCTATTCCCGAGGTTCTCAGAAATCGCTAACCCTCGAGTTGTTTTTGATCCTGAGGCCAATAAATTTATTTTCTATGTTCAAAGTGGCAGTACCGCCTCTACGTCTAGAGTCCTTATGGCGTTTTCAACGTCCGATAATCCCGACTCTCCATGGAATGTTTATAATTGGAATCACTTTGAAGGCGAGCTTCTTTGGTTTGATGGTCTTGGCCTCTCAGTAAGCGAGGGCCAAGCTTATTTAACCGGGAACTTACGCGACGACCTAGGAAGATATTCAGGCAACTATATGTATGCCATGGGAAAGGCGGCAGGTTACAGGGGTGTCCCGCTTGGAGGAGTGACCTGGCGGGACTTACCGGGCGACAGTATCATACCCGTTCCTGCTTCCAGGGCGCAGCTGTATGGTCCGGGGCATTTCTTTGTTAGCACAATCTCAACTGGTGGTGAATCCGTTTTTCTCTATCACCTAACGGCGGACATTACCGACTTCCATAGCCTTGACAGGTATACAATCGACATTCCACGGTATCAGCAGGCGGCGTCCGCGGCCCAGATGGGAACCAATCAAAGGCTCGACGTGGGGGACTGTCGCATTAGAAGCGCATATTATCAGAATGGAAGGGTGTATTTTGCGTTCACTCAGGATTCAGGGGATGGTTTCAGCGGCATCTCTTTTAACCGCATCCGCCTTTCAACCATGACGGCCAAGTCTACACTGATAGCGGCTCGAGATTGCGATTATGCCTATCCTGCTATTGCGAACAGGCTAGGCAACGAATTGCGGTCGAGCACGCTATTGGTGTTTCAGAGTAGTGGGCCGCAAAGATTTCCAGATATCCGGGCGAAACTGCTCTCGGATCAAATGGAGGTAGTAGGTACTGTTAGACTGAAAAAGGGAGATGGGGCTAACAACTCGGACGCCTGGGGTAGGTACATTGCAGTTCAAAGAAAATACGGAACAAATAGGGCGTGGGTAGCGGGGCACACTGCGGACGATAGCAACGCTTGGAGTACGCGTTTGATCGAAGTGAATTTACCAGTACCAACGCTGAGCGTTATTCCGACGCAGCCTACGATAGAAGCGATATCAGCGGGTGAGCTGAGAGAATATCCTAGTCCTCTGAATATTTCTGTGGCCCGTGGCGTGGGTTGGGACGAGGGGAACGTTCAAGATATTAAAACATGGGTCACGCTGGACGGAACAGCCCCTTCTGAGAATCCACCAAACGGGAGAGTGATAAACGATGGGCACTCACTTGGCACGCCGGAGAAGATAAAAATCGAATCGTTTGATCGCCCTGGACTCGACCAAGTAAATGTTAGAGCAAAGACATTTTGCACGTCGTTCAGAACCAGAATCGAAGGAGCTACTGCAGTGCAGACGTTTAATCTGTACAGGCCTGGACCCGGTGTGGCGAATCTTACGGCTTCAAACGATAATCCGGACGCGGTTATCTTGCGTTGGGGGCCGCCAATTTTTCAGGCAGACACGTTTGATGTCTTCACGTCGTACTCAAACGAGGATCCGCTTGGCCCGAGTGTAAAGCTTAACGCTGCGCCGATAGTCGGGTCGGCCTACCGGGATGCCCGATACGCGGGCTCGGGAGCGTCGGTGCCGTATTACGTAAGGGAAACTCTCCTTGACGGGAGGATAAGGATGGCCTCCGGCCCTGTTATCGGTACCTATGCTCTACCAGCACTAAAGATCGGCGTATCGCAGGAAGGAAACACTGTGCGTCTTATATGGTCGTATCCCTCGTGGCATAGCGCGGGGGATTTTGAAATTCAATTTCTGATTTATCGCTCCCTTAATAAGGAGTTTGATCAGGCAACACTCTTATTTACGAATAAGGCGACAAAGCGGGTCGTAGCTGTGGGGACACGAGTAGTGGAAGTCCCTGTGGCCGCCGAAGCGTCATATTACGATAAGGCAGTGGCAGCCGGAGAAAGGTACTACTACTGGGTGATTGCATCGACTGAATACCAGAACGTTAAGAGAAAGTCGCCCCCGGGGCATGGCGTAGACATCTTAGTAAAGAGGTAGCTCGACGCGCCGGGCATTCGTACTTGAAGGAGAGGAAGCGACGTGTTGAATCAAGACAGGGCGAGAGGCGGCGGGCTGGCTGAGTCGCTGCTCGACCTCTCGTCGCCTCGATTATGCACCCATCAGCTTTTCCCATTCCCCTAAATCGCCCCGAAACCCCAGCTCGCACGCCGTCTGCCAGCTCACTCGCGCCATCGTCTCATGCCGTTTGCCACTTTTGGTGTCTGGCATGTTCCGGGTACTGGCGCCGGCAAAGGAATATGTGCACCGCGAGGGGGTCAGGCTCAGCCCGCATCTCTTCCAGCGCGGCCTGGGCTTCGTGGAGAGCGGCAGCGAGGTCTTTGAGCGCATTCTGAAGCCGATTTACCCGCACATGTTCAGTTGAACAGGGATGCCAAAACTAGTCAAACTTCCGGTAGTGGCTCAGTTTGGGTTCTTCGGCTGATCTTCGTCCTGGCCGAAGTCGAGCGTATCCTTCGGTCTAAACCAATAGGATGAACAGTTTTTCCGCGTGCATTTATACATGTCGCCTGATCTATCGATCACCCTCGCGGCTACCCAGGTTACGTAACGCGATTTTTCCCATCGGTGGCCGACAATCTTGCAAAGCCAGTTTATTTGCGCTTTTACTTTGCCCTGGAGAGGTTGGTTCGGTTCAAGGGCGCTCATAGACGCGCTTTCGCAGCAATCGCCACTTTGGCGACCAAACTTCGCCCCGGCAATCTCGTATTAAATAATACATGTCATTCATAACCGCACTCCAGGATTTGGTAAACCAACGTCGAGGAGACAACCCTACCGATCCTCTTGTACTGACATTCGACTGCCTGTGGAATCATGAACCTCGGGCGATTGGGCCGACAAACGCCGTACCCATCGGCACGGTTCTTGAGTATTTGTCAGACCATGGCGTAGACATGAGCTACAACGGATTCCAGCAAGGGCCGCTCAACGAAACTCGTACTGCTTCCGTGCCCATTTTTATCGGCACTAGTCGCGGAGGTTGCTTTCTTATCGACACTCCGGACCACGCAGCTGTCGCCCTGGATTTTTACAACGGCAAAATCGCTGCAATGGAGACTAATCGTCAGCACTTATTGAATCACGCGGACCAAGTTGGTTGGCAACATCTTCGTAAGTAGCTCGTAAATAATGCTTTAACGTGCAAGATTTTGTCCTTGTACGATGGTTCCGAAACGTATTGGATCATTTGATGATCCAATTACGGAAGGATGTTTCGCGCGAAAGTTTAGGCGAAAAGAATCGAACAAGATTCGAGCTGTATCATGGCGACTGCGTTCGCGGCATGGCTCTGTTGCCGCCGGAATCCGTCGATATTGTTGTCACATCGCCGCCTTACAATTTGGGCGTCAAATACAGCAGCTACAAAGACGACCAGCAGCGGGAAGCGCATCTCGCCTGGTGCCTGCAATGGGCCGAGCAAGTGAGGCGCGTATTGAAGCCCAGCGGATCGTTCTTTCTGAACGTCGCCGGCTCGCCTTCCAATCCGATGTTTCCGCACGAAATCGCCGCGGCTTTCACCGCCGATCTATTCAAGCTGCAAAACACAATCCACTGGATTAAGGCAATCACGATTGAGACAGAGGAGGGTGAAGTAATTTCCAAGGGACACTTCAAACCGATTTCGTCCCCTCGTTTTCTAAATGATTGCCATGAATATATTTTCCATTTCAGCAAGGGAGGCAAGACTCCCATCGAACGCTTAGCTATTGGCGTACCGTATGCCGACAAGACGAACGTTGCGCGATGGGGTCACACTGGCGGCAAAGATTTACGATGCCGGGGAAACACGTGGTTTATTCCCTACAAGACGATACGTGACCGCAGTCAAGATCGACCCCATCCGGCGACCTTTCCGGTCGCGCTGGCCGAAAAGTGCATTCTGCTTCAAGGCGTGACGCCTGAAATGGTCATGCTTGATCCGTTTCTCGGAATTGGAAACTCCGCGACCGCCGCGCAGAAAACAGGAGTGCGGAAATTTATCGGATTCGATATTGATCTGGATTACTTGCGCGTCGCATCCAAAAAGCTAGACGCGCCCGTAATGGAATCAGTCCAGCAGACTGATAATCTCCTCTAACGACCAGACGTGATCCGAAACACCCGCTTCCATTGCAGGAGTGACGCGCAGTGATTGGTGGACTACGCGAGCCGCGCGACTCAAGAAAACATACCCGCCGCCCGACCTAGTTTGAGATGCCCGGTTCGCGCGTTAGCGAAGCAAACACTTTTTGGAACGGCATTCCACTGGTCTTGAGCGCCGTCAATTCCTCCAGCACGCGTTCGTCGGAAAGGGTGTCATCCAAGCTGCCAAGGAGGGCTTCGACTTGCCGCGCCACTCCCTCGTTCTGTGGGTATTTCTTCAAGACGGCAGCCGCGACCGTCTGGATATCCGAGCGGAGCTGGCCTGCTTTCTTCATCCCGGCACTTTGCAGGCTCAACTTCGCCCGATCAATCTCGTATTGATCTGTGGGAGCGTTCCTCGGGGGAAAGCCCCAGCCGCCTCTTACCGTCTCCCTCAAGAGCAGTTCGGGGCGGCGCTTTTTATAGCGTCGGTCCCGAATCGGATGACTGGGTTTTTTGCATTTCCTCCCAAGGGTCCATAGTGACTTCAAAACTCTCGTTGAACTGAATGTTCACAAGGTTATCGGCAACCCATTTGGTGCGATAAAAAGTCAGTGACCCGATGTGTTTTCCGAGCACGGGTCCAAACGACACATCGGCATCATCGGGAATTGTGGCGATAGCTCGTTTCAACTCCCCCGCCTTCATTGATTTTCTCATGTCATATTCCATAAGCACCTTTGGTGAAACTAACTGACGTTACCCTAAAAAGGGCGATGCGGCGTGGTTAGAAGTTTCTGAGCGGCCGAAGGACGATTCGCGAAAGCCAAGATCAAGGCCGCTATTCCGCGCGTCACAACAAAAATGTTATTGGCATCCGGAAGTAGAATGCTTGCCCGGGTTTGAAGCGCCATTGCTTGCAGCCCGACACCGCGGCGCGATCCAGAATGGGGGACCCGGTAGTCACCCCCATCGTCGTGGACGTAACAACCCCAGCGGCATTAACTCGCACGACAACGGTCCCACTGCCGGTGATCTTTGACCGACGCGCTTCGATTGGGTAATTCATGAGCGGCTTCCGAATCGCGATCTTCTCCGCCTCTTTACATGATATAAGCTTGTTCGTCTCAGCTGCCGCCCTCGCGACCGTTGAGCAAACGCAAAGGATCCCCACGAGCACGATCGGGAAGAGCTTTGCTTTCATGAGTTGAGACTGGCTCGACGAACCTTTGCCCAACGGGCCTGAACGGCCTTGCGCCCCTGGTCGCTTAATTCTTTCGCGGACAATTTAGCGGCTCTCGCTTTGCCGCCCTTTGATGCTCCCAGCGCGCTCAGCGCAACCGCGTGGGGGTTCTTAGCTTTCGCCTGTTTTGTATGTGCTCGGGCACGCATAATGGAAGCGAGTCTCGTTGATGGCCGCCGCTTTGCAAGGGCAGAAAAAACTTGGCGCTGTCTGCATTATTGTCTTGCATACGTGCTCGGGCACGTATAAACAAGAGGCATGAAACCAACTCATTCAACTGAAAGAAAATTGAAGGGCGGTAGCGCGGGCGAGCGTCTTTCTAACATCATCAACAAGGTTAACGCTCTCCGTCGGCTGAATGGCGAACCGGTATACAAAGACCGCGGCGATGGCGACCCTTGGTTCAGCAGCCTCGTTCAAGAAAGCGAATTACACCGATTGTCGCACGGTTAAGTTTGAAAATGCGCGAGCGCCAGCATCACGACGGGATTCAACCGAACACGCTGGCGCTCGCGCTTGCCTGTCTCGCAGCGCAATTCCCCGATCGCCAGCTTAACGCGACAGAGCTTTGCATCGCGAGCGGCATCGGTCGGTACTGCGATGAGCAAGATCAGCCGGGCGACGGACACGCCATTTGCGTTGCAGAAATGCACCGCGTCACGGCTGAACTCGTGGCTGAAAACACACCCGGGATTCAAGGCATCATGAGGAAGAGCGCAGCGACTTTGGTTAAGGTCGCCAAGGGAAATCCTTGGCATCTCTTCTGCCAGTCAGAACTCGCGCTAATAATGGGCATTTCGGACAAGGCGGTGCGCGCAATGAAGAACGCAGGGGCGCCGTTCGTTTTTGATAAATCAACACCGTCGCTTGTCACCGAATGGATTGCGCGGGGTCACGCTGGAGTAAGGAAATTATCATGACTCGATCCAAGCCGTTTCGATTCATGGGAACGCCCGAGCTCGCCGGAGCTATGGAACTTTCCAAGGACGCGATTCGCGCGTTACGTCGTGCCGGCGCGCCTTTCATCGCGCAGAAGTCGCACCCCGAATTGCTTTTCGATTGGATAAAAAAGAACCCCAAACAAATACCAACCAAGATCACATAATGAAAACCAACATCGTCGAAAGCGGATTACACCCCGAGCCTGCGCCGACGCTTGAACGCACGGTGCTTCAACACACTGACGACATCTGCAAGGCGATGAGGGCCGCGGTCAAGCAAAGCCTTGCCAACATCAAAGCGGCCGAGAATGCCGCGGTTGAGCGATTGACAGCCTACTGGCCGACGGAACCACTGCTGACGCGCCAGCAAGCGGCTGCGTATCTGAATATCAAACTGCGGATGTTGGACGTGATGACGCGGCCCGCCTCTACGCAAATTCCTTTTGTCAAAATTGGCGGTCTGAAAAGGTTCAGGAAGCTCGCGTTAGACGCCTGGTTGGACGAGAAAGAAATTCGGAAACGGGCGATCAACCTGTGACGCTAAACGAAGTCCTTAGGCCGCTCATCACCAGGCGGATCGTGAAAATGGCCCGCGATCGGCTATTGAACGGCACGGCTTTCTTCGCGGCCGGGAGAGTTGCCAAATTTCCCCGGCCTGACATCAAGCTCGCGCTTCTCGTGGTGAAAGACTTCAACCCGCACGAGGTACATGACCCAGGACGAGGAAGCGTTATTGCGCGGAAGCTCCTGCGGAAAGCTGCGCGGGCATAAACAGCGCAAGGAGTTACCTCACGTGCTCTGATTTTCGGGGTTCCGGTCTACTCCAAGACCGAACTTGATGTATGAGTCCGCCGGGAGTCGGGACAACACATTGTCGCGGAAATCGAATAGAATGCGGTCCCGTTGTGCCCCTGTTATTTCCCAATCTGTGCCTAACGGCCTGGTGCCGTAAAACCCTACATGGCTATCACGCAGAAAATCCCCGTGAGGCTGATCCAAATCCAGGCAGAGCGTGAGAACGGCAGCCTCTCGACCGTCTCTTGCATCGCATCGGTAACAGGTCACGAGCGAGCGCAGACTGGGGGCGCACTTTTCTTCTGCTTCACGATCACGCTGCCAACCGGAATTTAAGGCTGCGTCTATCGCTTTTATCAACTCTGGAATGCGGCCCGACTTTGCCTGAATGCAAAGCCAGTACGGGATCAGGTCGCCGAAAAAGTTTGTCTCGGAAGGACCGTCACCCATAAACAGATCAACCCTATTCATTTTCTCGCATGTGGGCATATCTTTTCAAAATCTCGTGCCGCCGTTTCACTGCCGCGTCGTAGAGCGCCCGTTCTTTTTCGCTCAGCGACTTCTTGAACTTCGTGTCGCTCGCCTGGCTCCCGGTGAAGGGGTGTAGGATGCTCTGCCTGAATCCCGAACTGATCTTGTCCCTCTTCTCGCCGGCCTCGATCAGTTTTTGAAATTCATCCCGGGCTCGGTCGAAATCGCCGTCTTCCAGCGCATAGCGGAGCCGTTGATATTTTGAAACCGGGTGAACGCCCGTGTCTTTGTCGATGCCCTCTGCCGTCTTCCATGAGTCCGCCAACTGGTAGACTTTGGTTATCGGCGAATACCGGGAAACATGCACGCCCATCGCGCCGAGGAAAGACTCGAATGGTGTGATAGGGTTGTTCTTCGTCGTCTCGAACAGATCCCGTAACCCTGGTGCGTGTTTGAGGCTGATCGGCACGTAATTCGAGATATATTCCAACAGCGTCTCGCCGTGACTGATCTTTTCCCCGCGATAGTTGGTCCCGGTAATGAAATTTTCGACAAACAATTTCACCACTGGACTGATGCGGCCGTAAGTGAACTTCCTGAAATCTGAAATCATGTGGCCCACGTCGCCTTGGATTGAGCGAATGTTGTAGACGCGGCTTCCGTTGACTACGCCGAACGGCTCTTCGAAATGCCAATCGTCATCCGCTACTTTGTTGAGCACGCGGGCCATAGACCAAATCAGCCCGGCGCCGTAAACGAGGGCCTCGAGTTGTTCCATGCCCGCTTTGCTGCCAGTCAATCCCTTTGCGGCCTGACTGAGAAACCGTGCCCGGCTTTCCGTAAAGTCTGGCGCGAGCGTCGTCAGTGAAAAGATGTGCCGCATGGTCGGGTTGTGCCCGAGATCGATATAATTCAGGTGGGAGAGCGCAGCGTTCGACTGCATCGCTGACAAATACTTAACCTGATCTGGAGTGATCTCGTTCCGGGCCATCTCGCCCACGTATCGCTTCATGTTCCGCCCGAGAATGGAATCGTAGAGGCGAAGCTTCAGGCTCGGAATGAATCGCTCAAAAAGATGCGCTGAAATCTCTTTCGCGATCTTGCCGTAAATCGGAATCTTTTCCGCACCGCTCCCGCCAAAACCCTCCATGAAATGCCGCGCGCTCAAATGGTCGGGCGCGAGCTGGAGCCCGTGCGCCATTGCGTCTTTCACGACGGGCGACTTCGGATCAATCGTGTAATCTCGCGCGATCGATTTGAAGAAAGCGGGAAGTGGATTGACGCGATGCTCGACCGCATGGAACCCGATGTTCACATGGTGAAATCCGCTGAGCGAAAAGAGCATCTGTTTCGCAATCTGCTGCGCGTTATCGGCGTTGCGCAGAATCCCTTTCGGAATCGACATGAGCGGCGAGCCCTCGGAGTTGTACCAGCGCCGAATTGAGCTTTCTCCCACAATGTTTTGAATGTGGCCGGCGATATCAGGGTGCAACGCCAAATTGCCCTGCATTAGGACTGGTTTGCCGCGTGCGTCGCCAATCCACTTGTGAGTGCTCAGCGCCGGGTGATCGACCGTCTTGTAATCGTGCGAGCTCACATCCTCCCCGGTGATTTCGTCGCGCACTTGCTGTTTGAAATTCGGTTTGATGATGCGGGCCTGTACGTCGCCGCCGGCATCCGTCACCTCCGACATTATCCCTTTGGGGTAGGCCAAGGCGCGGCCATCCGCGGCCCTGCCGCGCACGAGTTCGGCCATCAAATTACGGGTGCCGATCGTCTTATTCATTTCGGCCAGGTAAATCGGCGCGAGTTCGGCCACGTCCTTTGTCTGATAACGAATGCCGTTCTGCTCGGCTTCAAAGGCCGATTCGTAAACGCGATGCAGCCCATGCTTGAATGTGCGCGAGAGACGCCTGCTTGATCCAACGTCGCCCGGAGCGGAAACGGCCTCGAAGCCTTTGCTGCGCTTCTTGTCCACAATCCGGTTGATATAATTCTCTCGGCCTTCCGCGACGATGCCGGCCGCTTGCGCTTCTGCCAACTTCGCCTTGTAAAAATCTCCCAAATCCAGGGCGGCGGTCTTTTGTTCCGGTGTCAGCTTTAGCGCTGCGTCATACCCCCTGCGCAACTTTGGATCAGTCGTTGCGTCTCGCCATGCGGTCAGCGTTGCCGTGTCGCCGCCGGACTCGATGAAATTAAACATGCCTTCGCGCGCCAGCCTGTCGGGCACGGCTTTCTTGAGGTGGCGCTGAATCTCTTTCGCTTCCAGAAACGAGCGTTGCATCCGGCTGCCGAAACCGAGGATGGCATGCTTGAAGTCCCCGAACTTCGGAACGTCGCGCACTTGCCGCCAAATCTTGCCGAGATGGTCGATGGCGCCTTGCACGCCAGCGGATCCCGGCGCCACGAGTCCTTGCTTCCGGCTCTCGGCCACAACGTCCCGAATTATTGCATCGGCGGCTTGGAATAGAGATGGCTGCTGTTTCTCCTGTGAAACACGCGCCTGCTTTTGCGCCGCGGCTTCCGTTTCCGTGGCGCGCTGGCGAGCGCCGTAATCAATTCCAGTTTCCCCCGCGAGGGTTAAATCTTCGGTTTGTTTGGCGAAGATATCGCCTTGGTTTTCGCCCGGCCTGAGCCGCGGAGTTTCTTCGACGCGACTCGATAACTCGGTTGATCGAGGGTCGTTCGTTGGGCCTTGATCGCCTGGCTCGGTTGCCCGGCGTATTTCGGGGGTGTTTCCATAACGCTTAACCCGCTGCTCTCCACTTACCTTGACGTGTTCGCCAGTGTCAAACTCAACGTAATGTTCGGCAGACACCTTGGATGTTGGAGACTCCTGTTCGCCCGCCATTCTGGTTGAAGAATACGGAGCGTCTTGAAAGCTTTTGAGCTCACTCTTAGCACCAGCAATGCGCTTGATTCGCCGCTTCTTGCCGTTCCAATCTACGACGTCGCCAGGTCTGAGGTTATACGTTAACACCTGCCCTGCCGTGGTGGTGTCGAGTGGCGGTGAGGGGGACGATGAAACGGAGACGGGCGGCTCGGGAACTTCCTGAATTTTCGGCGACGGCGAAAGTTTCTGCAGCAATTGCTGCTCTGGCGACGTGGTTTCTTCCGGGCCGACCGACCACATATCTTGCTCTCTCGGCACCAGCGATGCCTTGTCCACGTATAGCGCCCGGCCGTTCTCGACTCGCTGGACGCCGTAGCGTTTCCCGTCCTCAAGCGTCAGGTCGAGTGTGCCCGGATCGATATCGACGACGCGAAATTCATGCTTTCCTACCGACATCACATCCCCGATTTGGAGATTCGCTGTGTTTACAGATTCCCGTTTTTTACCGGGTTCCAGCACTTCACTGACAAACTGCTTGCCCTGGGTTGTGGCGCGCGCTTGCTCTCGAGCGTTGGCAATGGTTTCGAACCGAATGCTGCGTCGTGAATTGATCGCTGCGTCTACCTGATTCCAGAAAGACGACACGCTGCCGTCTCCATAGCCTTCGGTCTTCGCTATCTCTGCCATCTGGTCCGGCAGGAGTTTGCCGCCAAGGATCTGACGATATACCCCGCGAAGGTCGGGCTGATCATCCCACAAGTCCGCGCTTCGTTGTGCGGCGGCTGGTCCGGCCGTTCGTTTTGACGCGACCCCGCCGTTCTCGTGGATCACATCAATTATGTCTCTCGCCCCGAGCGGAGCATGCTGGAGGGTAAAGGCGCGTTCCGGAACCGCTGAGTCTTTCGGTATCTCATCGATCGGCACGAGACGCCGCGCTGCGTTGTCTGGCTGTGCCGCCTGTTCGAGTGGCAGCGCTGTAGTGGCTTCCGGCGCTCCCGGCTCGCTGTCGGGGCTGTACAGGAGCTTTTCCATTGACCGCATGGCGCGCGGTCCCGTGCAGCATCAACCCTTGCAGGGCGGTATCCAGTCCTGCCTCAAAGCGTTCCTGAACCACGGCTCAGTCTTATCGGCTTCCTGAATCTGCTGCCAGGTGTCCGGCGCGTGGGACGCGATATCAGCACCGAAAGCGCCGGCAAGGATCCGGCTCGCCGCGCCGCCCGCACCGCCGATGACCGCTAACGGCAGCATCCCCGGCCCAGTTATCCCCGCCGCTGTCCGGTTCGTGACGTTGATGAAGGCCTTGGCTGCGCGAACTGGCAGGGAATCGTCCGGCGAGGCTGGAATCTGCTCCTCGGTCCCGAGTAACCCTTTGCCGCGGCCCGGCTCGATCTCTTGGCCCGGTTTCAGAGCGTTCCCGACCATTTCTTTCGCGAGATAGTAGGCGCTCCCAAGCCTGCCGGCGTGGAGTTCTCCGAAGAACGTCGGCGCCGCGCTGATTTGCTCGTTACGCGGATTGAACGTGGGCGTCTCAGCGAGTGCCTTCTCGGCTTCACTTGTCGGCGAGCGCGGAATCAGATCGTCAAACGGCCCGGCGGGGTTGTCAGATCGGCGGTAGGCCTCATCCGGAATCAAATCCGAAAAGGGATTGGGCGTGCTCAGTTCGGTTGGCAACGCTTTCGGAACGTCTGTCACGTTTCCGGCCGCGTCCCGCTGGAATGCCTGCGCTCCAAACTCTCCGCCAATCAACTCAGGCGATCCCGGGCTTGGCGGAATCAGATCAGCGAACGGATGTGATTCCGTTTCGTCAGGGGCAAGGGCCAGGGCGGGCATAGCTCATGCAGCCCACAACTTGCCGGGGTCGACTCCGAACTCTTCTTGCAAACGCTGCGCTACAGCTTCCCTTGGCGCGCCTCTGCTGATCGCGTCTTTTGCGAGCTGAATATAGGTGTCCGTTTGAGTGGGATCGAAAGCTTTGGAGAGCGATGCTTGCGGGTCATCCACCGCCGCCGATTCTTCGGGCAAGTCGGGTTCGGGTAATCTCGTTGGCTGGTTGCCGCGGCCGTGCGACTTCGGCAGCATCACTGCCGGCAGTTTGCTTGCCTCTGGCGCGAAATCGACGCTCTTGGATTGGTCAATCCATTGGCTCGCGCGTTCATCGGGAATGTCCGTCGTGACCTTTTTCGTCGGCGCCGGTCCCTTGACGAATTTATCCCAAAGAGTGTCGATCGGGTGACGAAATAAAGCGTTTGTCCTGCCCTCGGTTGGAACTTCTTTTTCGTCGGTTTTGATGTGACCGCTCGCCACCAAGATGTCGCGAAATTGATCGTGTGTGTCCGGGTTCTGCAAACCTTCTACGACGCGGTAAATCGGTATCGACTTGGTCGGCCCAGGGATTAGAACGCCGTTCGCGTCTTTTTTCGTGTAACTCGGGAGCTCGATTTTGTGCTGGTCGCGGACCGTTCGAAAACGTTGCACTGCCGCGTTGATTTCTGGAATGGTCGATTCCCCGAAACCCCATTGGCTCTCGAACTTCATCGAGTTCGCGGCAAACTCGACCGGGTTCTTGACGGGAAATTGCGGATTGTTTAGGCCCAACTTTTCGGCATCGGCGTTCGCTTCGTTCACCAAGTCGCCGCGCTGCTGGTTAAATTGCAGCATTTGCATCATCGCCGTCTTTTTGGTTTCGCCTAACGAATCTAGATAACGCTCGCGATACGGCAACAATTCCTCGGCCATCGTTAGCTCCCGATCTCGCAACTCGAAATTCTCAGCCAGTTTTTGCTTTTCCAATTCGTGCGCATCGTTTGCTAGTCGCTCGTGTTCAGCCAGACGCATCATCTCGCTTTCGCTATTGCGCCGCATTTGCGCGAACTGCGCGGCAGCTTGCAAGCCGATACGCATGCCTTCCAGCATGATGAACGGAGCCTTGTTGTCTTGGGCATTTGGTACCTCCGGTTTAATTAAATCCATATTGTTTTATCCGCCTCTCCCTGCCGGTGTTGGCGGGGCCATGCGACCCCGGGCTCGGTGTTGCGAGCCGTAAACAAACTCTCGGAAATTTTCGGGATTGCTCCGGAAACCTGACGCAATGGTGCCGGTCTGTTCATACTCTCCCGCGGCATTCAGACGACCGATCATCCCGGCGCCACCCATGCGCTCGTCCGGCTGAGCGAGGTTTGTAGTCCCGCCGAACACTTGGGAAGCCATGAGCGTTAGATTGGACGCGCGACTGTCGAACTGGTTGTGGCCAATCAGGTCTTGCGGACGTGCGCCTCCCTGAATGGCGCGGATCGCCGCAGGGTTATTCAGACTCGGGAACTGCTGCAGGATGGCGTTGATTTGCGGTTGCTGCGTCGTCGGACCACTTACGATCTGACCTCGGCGGACTTCGGGCGATACGGCTTCGGGCTCCGGAATAGAATCGTCACTAGCATTCGGGGCTGGATTAGAAGCAGCGAGGTCACGCTCGCTAGTGTCCCACGCCGATCCCGGTGGCGGCGGCCCCGGCGTGCGAACTAAGTTCCCGTTGGCATCAAAGCTGTCGAACGTGCCGAGAACCGAGTTATACGTCGGGCCTGCTTCCGTGCCGATACCGATCTGCGGATGATCGCTCCCGTAGCGCAGCGCCTCAAATGGCATATTGAGGAACGCCCCGAGCGAAATTGGCTGGTTGAACATGTGCCCGCCGAACGTGCGAATGTTCGGGCCCGCGATTGAGGAGGCCGGCGGCGGCTCGCTGGACTCATCCTCCGCCCCTGGCAGAAAGCGTCTGTCATCGGGCCGCGTCGTCCATTCCGTATCACCGGTGTCCTGATTGAGCGGGTCGGGCTCGACCGGAATGCCGGTGCCTTCTGCGATCGGCGTGAAAGGCGAGTCAGTCGCGGGGGCTTCCACCGCGGGGTAATCCTCGCCGTAGCTGAGGGAGCCAAGGTCGGTGCTGAGATCGGAGCCAAGCGCGACATCGTTGCCGAAATTGTTCAGCGGTTCGTCGCCGCTCCATATGCCCCCGCCGTCGTTAGCTGACATCGAAGCTGAAGCGGTCGCGGTGTCGAATATGGGATCAGTTCTCCACCACTGGTCAAATGGGTTTGCGCCAACGTTCTCGAAAAGGCTCGGCTCGTTGTCGAGATTACCGGGAGATCCCGCGAGTGTCGGCGTCTGCACGGTTGGCTCGCCGAGGGAGTAGGAGTAGCCGGGCACTTCGTCGAAGGCCGAAGCCGGATAGGTGTCCGCAAAGTCCATTGCCACGTGCGGCCGGTTCGGAACGGGGTCCGTGTAATCCATCGCCGAATGAGGCCGGTTGACGGTAGCGACAGACCTTTCAGTATCGCTGAAGTCCATTGCGGTATGCGGGCGATTCTGGTTATTCCGAGGTTGCTCCCAAAACTCGGCATTGGCGCGATTGTCTTGGCGAAAAAGGTTGCGATTTACGAGCCCAACATTGGAGTTGTCGCCCGTCGTTGTGCCACGTGGAACTGGTTGCGGTGCCGACGCTCGCGACAAGCCGGTATCACCGCCGAACATCATTGCGTCGCGCGCTTGGTCTACGTCAGACAGGAGTGCGCGCCCGCCGGGGTATTTGATGAACGGGTTTGCTGTCTGATACTCGCCAAATCCACCGAACCCGCCAAGGGTAGGTGTAGCTGTAGCTAATCTCTTTGGCATTTCCGCTTAGAAACCACGCTTCACGACGAACGTTCCCATACAAGGTTTCCCCTACCGCACAACACCGAAAAAAGTGGGTGAATGTTGTTGCTGCTGTGTGCTTTTTGATGCGCTATAATGCGCTAACTCAAAAATGGCAGACACGAAAAAAAGGGGGGTACGTAGACGTGTTTCTGAGCCCCGGGCTCCTTCGGCCAAGGCGGCCGCAACGATGCGGGATCTTATGGCCATGGGGATACAGAATCGACCGGAGGTTCAGATACCGGAACCGCAGGGCGCAAATGCTGGAGCCGCGAAGCTATGGCCAGGATATGGCGACGCTCTCGAATCGGCTCGCGCGGCGCTCGTTCAACTTTACAGCCAAACAAAGGATGCCCAAGCCGGCCTGGGGAAGAACGGACCTGAGTTGAGGCACGCCGTTGGCCTTCACTTGATAGGCAGTGGATTTATCGACGAGGAAAAGACTGCGTCGGAAAACGGATTCCCTTTCACAGTAAGTCCGAACGCAATCGTCGAAGTTTACGAGTTAGGCGGTGAAATTAAAGGTAAGGGCACAAATCGGGACGTTGGAGCCGCTCTTCATAATTTTGAAAAATTGAAAGACAGTCCTCGAATGTTGCGGGGTCTGAATCCGTTTCGTTTGCCAATCGTATTTTTCTGGATGGATCAACACTTGTGGTTGATGACGGACGAAACAATTGCCGATTGGTTCAACCGAAAGGTCAGACCCACCGACGCAAAACTTTCGGGTGGAATACAGCGAGCCGCGGTTAGTCGAGCCGTGCGCGAACTAGGTTCTCAAGAAATCGCCACGGCTAGCTGTCAAAGGGATAAACGCTGAAGATCAGATCGTTTTCAACAGCCCTGGAACAGTCTAAAGACTAGGCAGTTACGGTGTTTGTAACGGCGCCGCTTAAGCGGTTCCGTAGCCTCTAAAAAGCTCAAAATCATGTGCGAAGGGTCGCGCATGAAACCTAACCGAAGCGACCAGACAGACCTACCAACTAACTCTGCTGGCATCCTCACGAAGAAAGAACTGGCGCGCGAGCTGCGCGTATCTGTTCGAACGATCGAGAACCAGATGAAGCAGAGAATCATCCCGTTTCTCCGGATAACAAAGCGATCCGTGCGCTTCTATTTGCCGCGCGTTCTCACGGCATTGCAAAAAAGGGAAGTCCGCGAGGCTGGCCGGTGAACCCGAGCCCGCCAAAAAGAAAGCGCGGGCTGGACGGCGCCGCGCTCTCCACTGAATCTAAACGTCCAGCAACATATCGTCCCGCCCGAGCATTGCAAGCCACGATCTGGGCAGGATGGCTCCAACACGCTAGGGCGTTAGCTAACGATTACCAGCGAACAGGACAAGCGCGACACTTACAGGCGTTTGGCCGACACTGCACAGAGATGCGCCTTTGGAGAACCTCGCGCGCCAGGCGGGAATTTTGCATCGAGCAAGTCATAGGCACTCTAGCGCTGTGTTCTAGAGGGAAAGCAAGGGCAGGAGGTGCAGAATGAGCGGGGCTGATGGTAGCACCGGGATGATGGAGGGCCACGAAGCGACGGTGGTTGGTTATTTGCTCACTTGTCCAACTGCTACTGCAGAGATCGGGCATGAGTTGTCGCTCGAGCTTTTCGCGTTCGAAAAGCATCGCTTTATTGTGGAAGCCGCCGGCAACCTCGCGGCCAAAAGAACGTCGATTAATCAGCTTTCGATCTGCGATGAGCTGGAGGCGATGGGGAAGCTGGCAGCGGTTGGTGGTCGAGCGGAGGTCGTTCGAATCGCGGTCGAGTTCGGCAGCGTAACGCGTGCCTCTGCGGATTACGCGCTAGACGAACTCCGGGCCGCGGCCGCACGACGCGGAACTGCGGCAATCTGTCAACGCGCCGCATTCGGCGACATCAATCCGGAAGAAGCGATCGAAGAACTGAAGCGGTTATCGAGAGGATCTCAGGGACCGTCCCGGCTCACGATTCGTTCTGCCTCCGAGATCATATCAATGAAACTCGATGAGTACGATTGCCTGATGGGAGATCGGCTACTGGCAAAGGGTCAGCCTCTCGTGATCGCAGGACAAGGGAGTATTGGAAAAAGCCGACTGCTATTGCAGCTAGCAGCGGCCTGTATTACCGGGAGAAATTGGGGTTGCTTTGAAACGCATGCGCGGGACACGCGATGGTTGATCTTGCAAACCGAGAACAGTAACCGCCGGCTCCAAAAGGACCTGCTTTCTCTGAAGGCATGGTGTGGTAGTGACTGGCCCCAGGTTGAAGACAATCTCCTAATCCACACTCTCGAAGCAGACCAGGACGGGATACTGACTCTTTCATCCCCGCGTGTAACTCGGGATTTGCACGCGGTAATTCAGCAGACGCAGCCCGACATCATCGGCATTGATCCGCTCAAGGATGTGATGATCGGTGATCCGAACAACGACGCTGACATGCAAATGACGGCGAGCGCGATCAGCGCTCTGTGCAAAAACGGAAACCGCGAACGGGCAATCGTTGTCCTGCATCATGCGTTGACCGGCCGCGCCGGGGCCGCAAAAGCGCTCGGATACGAGCGCTCTGGATTCGGCCGCAATAGCAAAGTTCTGCAAAGCTGGACCCGAGCCCAAATCAATATCGCGCCCGGTTCATCAGAGAATAACGAATCTCTCGTTTTGACCTGCGGCAAGAACTCGAACGGCCAAGAGTTTGAACCCTTCGCGGTTCGGCTCGATCCCGCGTCGATGATTTATGAGCTCGACGAAACTTTCGACCTCGAGGAATGGCGCTCCGAAATCAGCGGGCCCACAAGAGCGAAAAAACGCGTCTTCAACACGGGCGCCGTTCGGGATGCTCTCGACGGAAAGGAAATGACCAAGCCGGCGCTCGTTCGTGCGATCACCGACGAGACGGGGTGTGGCAGATCGCGCGCCTATGAACTCATCGAGGAAGCGGTGAAGGCCAAGCAGATCGAACTCTCTCGCGCAACGAAGACCTATGCCTTGGCGCAGTAACGTCCCGTCCGCGTCCACGTGGATTTCCGCGTGGAATGCCAGTGGATTTCCACTTTCCACTCGCGCCTATAGGGCGCGTGGAATGGAAAATAATCCACCGTCCGGAAAGACAAGAATGAGGATCCGAAAATGAATCGGATTTTCCCAAAAAATCTCTGGAGGGGTATAACGGTAGGCGTCGCCGGCCTACAGCGGGGCATACGCCGGTGGCGGCGGCTACGGGTCGAGGCCGAGCAAGGAATCTATTAATTTCCCATGCCCGGGACCGGCCAGAAGAAAGTAAAGCAACGGAGTCCCGGGCCGTGTCTCGACCTGCCGTTGCCTGGCATTGATGAGCCGGAGGAAGAGCTCGGCAATTACATCGACAAGATCAGGAAGTGCGGAACTTGCCGGCGAGAGTTCTTGAGCAACGCCGGCGAATTGAAAGCGCGCGGCGTTCTTTATATTCCGCTGCACTGCAGAGACTGCGACGAAGCGCACGGGGTGGAGTTGCGGCGGAAAACAGAATTGTGGCGAGAGCGGATGAGCCGCGGGGAGATCAGGTGGCAAACGCGCGGGCTGGAATGGGAGAAATCACCCCCACCATCAGGCGCTTGCGGCCGCGAACTCAATGATCTTCCCGTCGGCTCCCGGCGCCAGGCTCCAATACCGGTCAGCCTGCTTCGGCCTCACAAGCTGTCGGTAGTGCTGGAACACGAGATTGCTGTTGGTGTGTCCGAGCTCCAACGCGAGCGCGGCGGCGTCGCTGAACTTGGCGAGGTGATAGCTGGCGAAGCTGTGACGCAAAGCGTTCTGCGGCCACTCGACTAGTCTTGCCGCTTCCCTCGCAGTGTCGAACAACTCTCGATACTTGATCGGTGCCACGCTTCCGCGCAGGAGGCGATATGGTTTCAGCCAGGCGGCAAGATTCGGCTGGATCCGCACGAACCGGCGCCGGGCGCTCTTTGCCTTCTTTGCTGTGACTTCAATCAACCCGCTCTGCCAATCCACTTCCTTCCAGTCTAGGCGTTCAATCTCGGACCTACGAAGGCCGGCGAACGCGCCGATCGCTATGAACGGGATTAACGCGGCTGGGGATTGCTCCAAGAGCGCCGTGATCTGTTCGACGGAGAGGATGCCGACCGTTCCTTCAACCGCTTTAGCCTTCGCGCTATTCTTCGCCGGATTGCCCACGCAGTAACCGCGATCCAGAGCGAAGCTGAACGCGACGATCAACACCCGGCGGAAATTGTTTCGTCCCGTAGGCGCGAGCGGAGTTCCCTCCTTCTTGCTCAGGCTCCGCAACCATTGATCGACTTCCGTCGCAGTGATTTCGGCCACTGGCTTGCCGTCGAAGTGTTCCGAGAATTGCCTGAGGCGGCTGCGCAGGTCGCTCAGGTAGCGCGCGCTCGCGCCGTCCGCGGTCTTGATGCTCAGGAGTTCGTCAACGAGTTGTGAGGCCGTACAGGAGCGGTTCGTTGCTTGAAGGTGCGGCAGATAGAAGTCCACCGCATCGCGGATCGTTCGATTGAACTCTTTCAGCCTGTCGCAGCACTCGAGATATTCCGCGCGCTGCCGCTCCGTGAAAGAAGTTCCGGCTGTCCCGTAGTTTTCTTGCTCGATAAGCTTTTCATCGAGGAAGGTCTGGGCGGCCGACTTGTCCGCGAAATGCTGCCGATTCCGTCCCTTGCCGATTTTTGGCCAGGTGACGCAGTAGAGACGCCGGCCGTTGACCTTTGTTCTGGAGAGCTTCGTTGTTGTCTTGCGCATGGTGGCGCAATAATGCGCAAACACGCGCTATACGTCAAGTATTTGTCAACTCAACCATCAACGCGAAGCTAGGCAACGGACTTAAAATCCGTTTCCATTAAACTGGAGTGTGGGTTCGAGTCCCGCCATCGGCACCTTCTGCGCCCGCGCCCTAACAAGGGTCAATCGGATTGCCGCAGTCTGGGCAAAGCCAGACCCCTTTGGTGTCGTTGACAGTATTGTGGCGCGCACCGCAGTTCGGGCACACAGAAAAGATTCGAGTGCTCCGGCCGGCTACTTCGCCCTTTTTCGCGGCGCCTTCCTCCGCGATTTCGCTACTCTCATTTTCCTCAGTCATACTTTTTTATACGGCTACGGCCGGTTGGATTGCAATGAATAACAGATCGGTTCGGATCAGACCATGAAGAATGAGAAAGGGGGATAAGCTACAAGATTACTTCGCCGATCCGTGTTAGATGCCGTGAAGTTTTTCCAAATGAAGACATTGATTCTGGCCTGCCTCTTCCTTTCGATTACGTCAATTTTTGCCGCTGCCACCGGCGAAGAATACGAATTTACCGAGGGCGCGTTGGTGATTGAAACGCAACCGGTCACACCGAACCGATCTCTGGTTCTTTGGATGGTTCGTCCGACCAAACACCCGCGTGAAACGCCCGACGATCCTTATACGTGTCCCGAATACACGAGGGGAAGTTACCAGAGTGGCGCGACGAGGGTCTCATTAGTCGACCCCCAAACACGCAAAGTCATCAATACCGTGAAGCTCGCGCCCGAACCTGGTGAAGGGGCGGATGAATTCGATATCCCCTACAGGATTCGGTCCGACTTTTACTATCGCGTAGAAGGTGTGCCCAAGGAGACGGAGGGAAAACCGACCATCATGTGGTTGAAAGATTACAACGGAGACGGGAAACCCTGGGAGTTCGCCCTGTTCGATGCCCAGGCGTGCATGGGCCTCGCGACAACTTTGCTCGGATATAGCGAACGCCAGGACAAGGTCGTCCAATACCAAACGCAGCTCGTCGTGCGCGATTCAAAAAGAAAGCGTTCGACCACGATCCAATCCTGGACGGATTATTTGTTCAGCAAGAAGCCGACGAGTCCGGGGTCCTGGAAGTATGAGATCGATTATCGGGGCCGGGGCGGTTCGCTCGATAAGTACGAAATTCATTACGACAAACAGGCAGAAAGGTTCGAGGGCACGCTCGGACAAACGGGCGGCGAATAAGGATACAGTAACGCTGGGGCTCCGAGCCAATCGAGCAGGGGACCAGCGATTGGATGAGGACTTGAGGGGCGAGAATGAACTTGCCAAGGCCGGTTCAATCCTTTGGTCTTCCATCATGCCAGCGACCGAGCGGCCACTTTTTATTCCGATCATCCTCGGGACCCCGAGGCAGGGCCGGCGCAGCGAACACCCGGCCCATCTCGTGCTGGAGGAGACGAAAAAGCGGGCCGGGGTCGAGACGGAGTTGATCGATGTGCGGTCGCTCCACATGCGCATGGACGACGCCGGGGAAGAGATGAAGGATCCGGCCTTCTCCGCGACGGTCGATCGGGCCGATGCGCTCATCCTGATCGTGCCGGAATACAATCACGGTTATCCGGGGCTCTTGAAGCACGCCCTCGACATGAATCTGAAGGAGTACATTCACAAAGCCGTCGGGCTCTGTGGAGTTTCCGCGGGACCTTTCGGTGGCACGCGGGTGATCGAGCACCTCCTTCCGGTCATGCGAGAGTTGGGACTGGTCACCACCTTTACGGACGTAAACTTCAGCCATGTGCAAAAGCTCTTCAACGAAAACGGTGAGTTGCTCGACCAAAGTTTCGTGAGACGTGTGAACGCCTTTCTCGACGAGCTCGTGTGGATGGCGCGGGTGTTGCGTCACGGCCGCGAAAACATCGCGCCTCAATAGGCGCGGCGGCACAATGTCGATGGCCCGGTCGGTTGAGGAGTGGATGCGAGAGCTCGGAGTCCTGGAGTCTGAGCTCGAGGAAATTTTCGCGCGCTCAGGCGGGCCGGGCGGTCAACACGTCAATAAGGTTTCGACGGCAGTCACGTTACGCCATTTGCCCTCGGGCTTGCGTGTCACCGTGCAGGATTCGCGTTCGCAAGCCCTCAATCGGCAGCTCGCGCGCGAAAGGCTTATCCGGGCGATGGAGCGGCGCCGGGAGGATGAACGGGCGGCTGAGCGCAGTCGCCGCGAAAAGGTACGCCGGCAACGTTCCCCCGGCCGCGCGCTTTGAAAAAACGGATTCTCGAAGGGAAGCGGCGGAGGTCCAAGATTAAGAAATTAAGGACGAGTGTCGACGATTGATTGCTGACGAAGGCGGAGCCACGCCCCTGTGGGATTTGCGGGGCTGTGGTTGCTAAAAGGCGGTCAGAAATCTTCCCTCGAAATACATCTGGCCGAGGAACCTGCGCCGATTTGTCCTTGAAGGAACAACTTCAACTATGAAAAAACTTATTATTCTTACTCCGCTTGCGGTGGCCGCCGCGCTCCTGACTTCGTGCACCACAGTCGTGGAAAAGCCAGCCCCGACGGTAACCACAACAACGACACACGAGACGGTCAAGAGGGCGCCCACGACCGCTGTCGAGCAGACGACGACGACTCGTTCGACGGGTTACTAAGCTCGCTTCAAGCGAGAATACGCTTAGGAAGGGACTCGCTGCGGCGAGTCCCTTTTTTTTTATGCCGTCGGTGCCGGCGCCGAGCTCTGGCTTCGCTTCGGCGCTTTCCTGGCTCACCACCGGCGCGATCGCCTGTAATTTTTCGGCACCGCGCAAATCCATCAGCTTCACGCCCATCGTGTTTCTCCCGACGGCGCGGATTTCTTTCACGCGCGTCCGCACCATCTGGCCCTTGGTCGTGATCAGCATCAGCTCGTCATTCTCGGTCACAGTGAGTGCGCCGACGACACTGCCAGTCTTTTCACCGGTCTTCATCGTGATGATGCCTTTGCCTCCGCGAGATTGCCGCCGGTAATCGTCAAACGGTGTCCGTTTTCCGATTCCGTTCTCGCCCGCGACCAGCAGCATGGCGTTCGGATTCACGATCGCGATGGCCACAATCAGGTCGCCCTTTTCCGGGCGAATCCCCCAGACGCCAACCGTATTGCGCCCTTGATCGCGCAATTGCTCCTCATGAAAGCGCAAGCTCATGCCCTCTTTGGTGATGAGCACGATCTCGTTGTCGCCATTCGTTAGCTTCGCGTCGATCAGGCAATCGTCTTTTTCGATCTGGATGGCAATGATGCCGCCCTTCCGGACGTTGCTGTAATCCGAGAGGTTCGATTTCTTCACGATTCCCGAACGGGTGGCGAAGACGATGTGAAAATTTTCGTCCCACGTTTCGTCCACGGTGTTCGCGCCCGTGCCTGACTTCTTGGCCTGAACTCGGATTGTGGCTGCGATTTTTTCGTCAGCGCGCAATTCGAGCAAGTTGGCGATCGATCGGCCCTTGGATGCTCGCCCCAGCTCCGGAATCTCGTAAACTTTCTCGACGTAAGCACGCCCGGAGGTGGTGAAGAACATCAGGTAATCGTGGGTGGTGGCGGTGAAGAGATGTTCGATGAAGTCGCCCTCTTCTTCTTCCGTCGCGCCCTCACGCGTGGTCATTCCGATCACGCCTTTGCCGCCCCGCCGTTGCGCGCGAAACGCGCTCACCGCGGTCCGCTTGATGAAGCCGCCGTGCGTGATGCTGATGATGCAGCCTTCGTTCGCGATGAGATCCTCCATGTTGATCTCGCCTTCGTCCGGCACGAGCTGCGTCAGCCGCGGTCCCGCATGCTTATCACGAATGTCGCGCAGCTCTTTCTTGATGATCTCGAAGACACGCGACTCCTTCGCGAGGATGTCGAGCAGGTCCTGGATCGTATCGATCAGTTGCTTGTATTCCGCCGTGATCTTTTCGGTTTCAAGACCGGTGAGTTGGTAGAGGCGGAGTTCGAGAATCTGGTTCGCCTGGTGCTCGCTGAAAGCGTAACGCCCATCGACTAACCGGGCTTCGTTTCGGATCAGAATCCCGATTTTTTCCACCTGCTTTCGGGTGAATTCGAACGCGAGCAGCTTCACTCGCGCTTCATCGCGGTTGGCGGAGCTGCGAATGATCCGGATGAATTCATCCAGGTTCGCCAGCGCAATGAGATAACCTTCCAGCGTTTCCGCGCGGTCCTCGGCTTTTCGCAGCTCGAAGCGGGTCCGACGCAAAACGACTTCGCGGCGATGATCGATGTAGGCCTGGTTCGCCTGCTTGAGCGGCAGCAATTTCGGACGGCCGTGATCGATCGCCAGCATGTTGACCGCGAACGAGCTTTCCATCGCGGTATGCTTGTAAAGGTTGTTGATGACAACCTTCGGGTTGCCGTCGCGTTTCAGCTCGATGACCACGCGGGTATTTTCGTCCGACTCGTCCCGGATCGCCGAGATGTCGGTCAACACCTTGTCGTTCACCAGGTCCGCGATGCGCTCGACCAGCGTTGCCCGGTTCACGTTGTAGGGAATCTCCGTGATGACGATCTGCTCCCGATTGCCTTTCAGCTCCTCCACGCCAGCTTTGCCGCGGACTTTCATGCTGCCGCGACCGGTCTCGAGATATTGTTTGATGCCTGCCAGTCCGAGAATGGCGCAGCCGGTCGGAAAATCCGGCCCCTTCACGTGCTTCCGCAACTCATCGATCGTGATGTCGGGATCGTCGATCTGGGCGCAGATGCCGTCGATCACTTCGCCCAGATTGTGCGGCGGCATGTTAGTCGCCATGCCCACGGCGATGCCGGTGCCGCCATTGACGAGAAGATTTGGGAACGCGGCGGGAAAAACGGTTGGCTCAGTCCGCGTTTCGTCATAGTTCGGGACGAAGTTGACCGTGTCCTTGTCCATGTCGGTCATGAGCGCGGCGCCGAGATGGGTCATGCGCGCCTCGGTGTAACGCATCGCCGCCGGAGGATCGCCTTCGACCGAACCAAAGTTTCCCTGCCCATCGACGAGCGTTTCGCGCATCGCCCAACCCTGGGCCATGTGGACGAGGGTAGGGTAAATTACCGCTTCGCCGTGCGGGTGATAGTTACCGCTCGTGTCGCCGCAAATCTTCGCGCATTTCCGATGCTGCCGGTTTGGGAAAAGCGAGAGATCGTGCATCGCATAGAGAATGCGGCGCTGCGAAGGCTTCAGACCATCTCGCGCATCCGGCAGCGCGCGTGAAATGATGACCGACATCGAGTAATCGAGGAACGACCTCGATACTTCTTCGGCGACGTTGATCAGCTCTATTTTTTCGTTTGGGTTATACACAAAAATGAAATGACTAATGGCGAATGACTAATGACGAAACGCAGGACCAACTGGTCGCTAACCTTCCTTCGACATTCCTACACATCCAGGTTGCGAACGTTCAGGGCGTTGTCTTCGATGAACTGGCGGCGTGGCTCGACCACATCGCCCATCAGGATCGTGAACATCTTGTCGGCGTCGACGGCGTTGTCGTCGTTTAGATCCACTTTCAAAAGTTTGCGCTTTTCGGGGTCCATCGTGGTGTTGAACAGCTCTTTCGCGTTCATTTCGCCCAGGCCTTTGAACCGCTTGATCTGCACGCCGCGCCGCCCGATCTCGACAATCTTTTGGTGGATCTCCGGAATTGAGAACAACGGATGCACCGTGGCCTTCTCCCCTTCGCCTTCGATCAATTCGAAAATCGGATGATCCCCAGCCGCGTAGTGATCGACCTTCAAACCTTTGCGCCCGAGTTCCGCAATGATTTTTTGGATCGTGGCGGACTCGTGCAATTCCACCAGCTTGGCTCGCCGCCGGACGCCGCCGTTGGATTTCACGGGTGTCGCCGTAAGCGGCAGGAGTTCCTGCCCCATCTCGATGTCGAACAAATTCAGGTCGAGATTCGCCTCGTGAAAATCGCGCACCTCGTGCTGATCGTGGAAATAGCGCACCGATTCCTCGTTGCCCTCACGCACTTTTACCAGGTAGGCCGGAAGCTTGCCCGTTTTCGCGTCGCGTTCTCCGAGATAGCTCTCGAAATCTCCGCCATGCCGTCGCACGGATTCGCTCAGCTTCGCCAGCCGCTCGAGCGACTCGAGAATATCCTTAAGCTGCGCCGCGCTCAGTTCCTTGTTGTCGGCCAGGTTCTTGAGGCGAACATCCTCGGCGCCTAACGAGATCAAGATCTTGTTCAGCTGGATGTCGTCGTCCACGTATTCCTCGCGCTTCTTGCGTTTGATTTGGTAGAGGGGTGGTTGCGCGATGTAGATTTTGCCGGCGCGAACGAGTTCCGTCATCTGCCGATAGAAGAAGGTCAGGAGCAGAGTGCGAATGTGCGAACCGTCCACGTCCGCGTCGGTCATGATAATGATGCGGCCGTAGCGAAGTTTCGTGATGTCGAAGGAAGCCTCATCCTTGGCTGTGTTCTCATCTTTCGGCTTGCCGATGCCGGTGCCGATCGCGGTGATCATCGACTGAATTTCCGTGTTCTTGAGCGCCTGATCGAGACGCGCCTTCTCCACGTTGATCAGCTTGCCGCGAATGGGAAGAATCGCCTGGTAACGCCGATCGCGTCCCTGTTTCGCCGAGCCGCCGGCGGAATCACCCTCGACGATATAGAGCTCGGTCAGGTCCGGGTCGCGCTCCGAGCAATCGGCCAGTTTCCCGGGAAGACCGCCGCCGGTCAGGGCGCCCTTGCGAATTGTTTCGCGCGCTTTTCGGGCCGCTTCACGCGCCCGCGCCGCCGTCAGGACTTTGTCGAAGATCCGTTTCGCGATCGGTGGGTTTTGATCGAAAAACGTCATCAGTCCGTCGTACACCACCGAGTTCACGATGCCGTCGATCTCGGTGTTCACGAGCTTCACCTTCGTCTGCGATTCGAAGCGCGGATTCGGCAGCTTGATGCTCAGGACGCAAATCAAACCTTCCCGGACATCGTCACCGGAAATAGCCGGGTCCTTGTCTTTCAAAAGACCGTTCGACTTCGCGTATTGGTTGACGGCTTTGGTCAGCGCGGTGCGGAAGCCCGTCAGGTGCGTTCCACCGTCCGGATTTGGGATCGAATTGGCGAACGGAAGAATCTGATCGTTGTAGCTGTCGTTATACTGGAGGACGACATCGACAAACACTTCGTCACGCTGCCGCGAAAGGACGACTGGTTTCGGGATGGATGACCTGCTTGTTTTCCCCAAGCTGCTTGACGAATTCTTCAATCCCGTGTTTGTAGAAAAACGTCTCCTTCTTCGACGTGTCGCCGCGCTCGTCGGCCAGCGTGATTTCGAGACCGGGATTCAGGAAGGCGAGCTCGCGCAAACGCGACGCCAAGCCGCTCGAACTTAAACTCGGTCGTAATCGTGAAGATCGTCGGGATCAGGCGCAAAGGTGATCAGGGTGCCCGTGCTTTTCTTGCTTTTGACTTCCCCGATCACCTCCAGCTTTTGCGTCGTTTTGCCCCGCTCAAAGCCCATCGCGTAAACTTTCCCGTCGCGAGATACCTCGACCTTGAACCAATCGGAAAGCGCGTTGACGCATTTTGCGCCGACGCCGTGAAGACCGCCGGAATACTTGTAAGCGCCTTGCCCGAATTTCCCGCCGGCATGCAGATTGGTCAGGACGAGTTCGACCGCCGGCATCTTGAATTTCGGATGCATATCGACCGGAATTCCGCGGCCGTTGTCCCGAACGGAAACCGAACCATCGACATGGACGGCCACTTCGATTTTTGTGCAGTAGCCCGCCAGATGTTCGTCGATCGAGTTGTCGAGGACCTCGAAAACCATGTGGTGCAACCCACGCTCGTCCGGGTCGCCAATATACATGCCGGGGCGTTTTCGGACCGCCTCGAGCCCTTCCAGTTTGTCGATCTGGGCGGCGTCGTATTTCTGACTGGCGGCGATGCCGGTCGAGGCGTCTTGCGCGGATTTTCCGAGAGTAATTTCGTCTTGAGCTTGGAGCATAAATGCCTGTCGAACGACAGAGCGAAAAGATAGGCGAAAGTGGGCCTTCCAACAACTAATATCTTGCCGGGCAGAGGCCTATTTTCCGCAACAAATTGGGGAGGCCAACCAAGCCCGGCCCACTATCTTGTGGTCGCGGGCGACGCCATCCCTTTCGCTGGAATCAAGGGCTTAGGGGCGACATTTTGGGTCGTGCGACCTGAACCGCACTATGCGTAGCGAAGCCGCGGCAGCGCGTGACTTGACCAGCGCAGTTACGCCCCCGAAACATGCCGATCCTCTTATGCGATTTCAAACCTTGTATGAAGCGCGCTGGATTTTTGCCGTTCTGGCTGCTTCTCGGAGTCGCAGGCTGTTTCGTTTCGACCTGGCTACTTCTGCCAATTCTCTTGCTCATCATTTACACAATTGCGTTTTTCCGTGATCCAGAGCGCGCTGCTCCCGACCGACCCCGATGCAGTGCTGGCCGCGGCGGATGGAACGGTGGCCGATATCGTTGAGATGGATGAAACCGAAGTGCTGAACACGAGGACGCGGCGGGTCGGCATCTTCCTTTCCGTTTTCAATGTGCACACAAACCGTGCGCCGATGGAGGGGCGCGTTATTTATCGAAAAAGCCACGCAGGGCTTTGTCTCGATGCGCGTCATCTCGACTGCACCACGAAAAACAGAGCGATGACCTGGGCCTTCGAGAATTCCCGGGTCACGCTCGTGGTTCGGCAGCTGACCGGCATGATTGCGCGCCGGATTGTCGGGTGGTCGAAGGTGGGGGATGAACTCAGCAAAGGGGAGCGGTTCGGGATGATTCGCTTCGGGTCGCGAACGGAAGTATACTTGCCGCTCGATGCCGTCGTTCTGGTGAAGGTAGGGGATCGGGTGACCGGCGGTTTGAGCGTGATAGCGCGACTTGCCAAGAAATGAGCCAGCCCAACCCCAAGATTTACCTGCTGCCGAATCTGATGACGGCGGGGAATCTGTTTTGCGGCTTTACCGCCACCTTGAAGATCCTGGAGGGGGCGTTATTGCAAGCATTCGAAGCCGGACGCGGCGGGTGAGCTCTTTCACACACGCCATCTGGTTTATTCTCGGCGCCTGCATTTTCGATCTGTTGGACGGTCGCCTGGCCCGTCTGGGCGGACATGAAAGCGCCTTTGGGCGCGAGTTCGATTCATTAGCCGACATTGTTTCGTTCGGGGTCGCTCCTGCGCTGATGGT
This sequence comes from uncultured Verrucomicrobiae bacterium, assembly GCA_963850015.1. Lineage (GTDB taxonomy): Bacteria > Verrucomicrobiota > Verrucomicrobiia > Chthoniobacterales > UBA10450 > AV80. The sequence continues at coordinate 1,233,422 of CAWKJF010000002.1, read as the reverse complement.
TTACCGGATCGTGCTCGGAGAATTTTCGCGGGCTGGCTGGATCATCGCGTCGATCTATCTGGCCTGCGGAGCGCTTCGCCTGGCGCGTTATAATTGCGTCGCAGCCGAACAAAGCGGGGTGACTGCGGCCGAGGAACCAAGAATTTCACTGGGTTTCCTATCACGGCCGCAGCCGGAATGATCGCGTCGCTCACTCTTTTCATGCTCTGGCTGGCCGAAGGGGAGCACCAGCTGGGTCGATGGAGATTCGTTCTGCCGCCGCTCATGCTCTTTCTTTCGTTCATGATGTTCAGCCGTTTTCGCTATCCAAGCTTCAAAGCGGTCAATTGGAAGACCAAAAAATCCATTCCGCGCTTTCTGATTATCATCTTCGTCCTCGTTTTCACCGTGATGAATTATGAATGGATGCCGGCCGTCCTTTTCCTTTCCTACCTGTTGTACGGTTTCCTTCGCCCTTGGTTGTCGCGGGAATGGCGCCGGGAGATCGAGGAAGAAATCGGCGAAGAACACTCTGGCGAGCCGGCCGCGGAAGCGCCCGAACATCCGTAAAGACTGGGACTTCCCGTTCAAACAATCCCGGCGGTTTGTAAACCGCCGCTCCTTGAAAGCTGTTCGACCCGGTGGGTGCGAGAGCAAGTTAACGATTCAATTGCGCTAGAATCTCGGGATCACGCACGTCGGCCCACTCACCGGCCAGCTCGAGCGCCTGCACTTTGTTGCCAGCTAGGGCGAGATTTCGAATCGCATCGGTCAGCTCGAATTCGCCGCGCGGAGAGCGTTCCAATTTCGCGATAAAATCGAAGATGCTCGGCCGGAACGCGTAGATGCCGGCATTGTACCAGGGACTGGTCGGCTCTCCTGCCTTCGGTTTTTCGCGCAAATCGGTCAGCTCGAAGTTTTCATTCAAGAACACGGCTCCGCCCTGGGTCACGTCCTCGTTTCGCTTCACGCTTACGACCGCCTCGGCCGGAGCCAGGGCGGCGCAAAGGCGTGGGTAATTTTCCGGCGCGATCAGAATATCGCCATAGCTCAGGATAAATGGGTCGCTCCCGGCAAATTCGCGCGCGAGTTCCACAACTTTGCCCGTGCCGTCCTGGACAACCTGAGTCGCGTATTCGACCCGCAGGCCCAATTTCGAACCATCGGCAAAAAACTCCCGAACCACCTCGGCGCGCCAGCCGACAATGATCAGAAAATCCCTTAACCCAGCGTCGCGCAAGCCTTCCATAATGTGCTGCAAAACCGGCTTTCCTCTGACTTGCAACATCGGTTTCGGAATATCCTGCGTCAGCTCGCGCATGCGCGTCCCGCGACCTGCCGCCAGGAGAACTGCTTTGGTAATGTTGGTTTGCATTTAAAAGCCGGGCTGTTCAACTTCGCGCCATGCGTCTGGCCTTTCTGGCGAAATATCGTGAAGCCGGGTTACTTCTGATTCGGGTCAGCCTTGGTCTTCTTTTCATTCTCTACACGGCTCCGGCGTTGATCAGTGGGCCCAAGGCATGGGCCTATTTCGGTGCCGGGGCGAGCCATTTCGGTTTGCATTCCCATTTTCAATTCTGGGGATTTGTCGGATTGCTTTTGGGCTGCCTGGGCGGAATTTTGATTATCTTCGGGCTGCTTTTTCGGATTGGTGTCTTGCTCGTCCTTGTCCTCGCCGTCGGACATGCGCTCGCGCTCTACCAGGAAAACGGTTTTTTCGTGGCCATGCCTTCGATCGAACTGTGTGCCGTCCTGATCGGGATTCTCTTCCTCGGACCAGGCAAGTACAGCGTCGATAAGACGTAAGGCCCGGAGCAACATCTCACCAAGGTGAGAGAGCAGGCCCGCGGTTCAAACGGAATATTTGGTCAAAGCGACCAACCCTGACCGCGGCCTTAGCGCTTCGCCGGAAGGGGCGGCGGAGTGTACAAGGCAATTTCGTCTTCGTTGATGATGCGGATCGGCTCGGGGATGTTTAGCTTCAGGCCGGACGGAGCCTGGGTGTTTACCACGCCGCTTCGCTTCTGAATCAGGTCCAGCTCCCGACGCACTTTCCCTTTGTTCGAGCAAGAGAGCATCACCGTTTCGTCCGTCACCACCCCGGCCTGATAGGCGGCGAGGAGCGATTGGTCGAAGGTATGCCAGCCGAGGGTCGAGCCGGCCTCGATGATTTCGCTGAAGAATTTGTTCTCCGATTCCCCGTAGAGAATCGTTTCCCGGGTCCGCAAGTTGTTCCCCATGATTTCCGTGATGAGCAAACGTCCGCCGCCGATCTTGCTCACGAGCCTCTGGCTGACGACGTAGCGGAGGGTCTCGGAAAGCCGCTGGCGCAATTGCTGTTCTTCGTCGCGCGGGAACATCCCGATGATTCGGTTGATGGTCTGCCCGGCGTTGATCGTGTGGAGCGTGCTGAAAACAATATGACCGGTCTCCGACGCGGTCATCGCGATCTCGAGTGTTTCCGGGTCGCGAATTTCGCCGACCAAGATCGCTTTCGGCGCCTGGCGCAAGGCCGCGCGCAAACCGTCGGCAAAGGTGGGAAAGTCCTTGGCTAACTCGCGTTGACTGATCGCGGCTTTTCCGTGCACGTGATAGAACTCGATCGGATCTTCCAGCGTTACGATATGAATCTCCTCGGTGTGATTCAGTTCGTTCAGCATCGCGGCCAGGGTCGTGGTCTTGCCGGTCCCTGTTCCGCCGGTCACGAGGATGATCCCATTTCTCTCTTTGACGATCTCGCGGAATATCGGAGGCAGGCTCAACTTCTCGAGCGTCGGGACCTCCGCTTTCAACTTCCGCATGACGACCGCGTGCCGGCCATTCTGCCTAAAAATGTTGACCCGAAAGCGCGCGAGATTTTCGATCGCGTAGCTGCAGTCGCAGGAACCACTGGTCGCGAAGTCCGCCGCGAGGCGCTCGCTTCCATTCATGATATGGCCGGCGAGTTCTTCGATGAACGCGGGTGTGAGAACAGAATCCGGCCCGCCAGGGGAGAATTGGCTCAGGCGGCCATGTACCTCCACGAGGGGCGCTTTGCCCGAAATAAAGAGCAAGTCAGAGATGTCCTCCCCGCTCTGGAGCATGCGCGTCAGAAGTGAATCAACGATACCGCCGTCCATGGATCGCGAGAAGCAGAGCTAGGATCGTGCCTTGGGTGGCGTTTATGCCCGTCCTCGCTGGGATTGACCGGCACGGGAGGAACCCGGGCGTTTTAACGGGCTATTTCGAGCGAGCGCGCCGTCGCGGAGTCTGGCTCCGGTAAGCCTTCTTCTTCCGCCGTTCCATGAACACGGCGGGCGGCATAATAGGAACCGATCACCAAAACGGCTGCGATAGCTTGCGCGATGAGGGTTTCGTAAGTCGGAAAAACGGCAAACCACATTCCCAGCCAGGGCGGCAGAACATCGACCAGCCACGGAATCTCCGTGCGCGACATCCAATTGGCCAATTGCATTTCCTGCGCTTGCTCGCCCACCATCACCAGCAACACCACCCCGAGAAGCACGCCGGTCGTGATGAGCATTTTCCGATAAGGGAGACGCTGTTGGAGGACAAACGTCAGCACCGCGACCATTCCGGAAAGCGAAAGACCGAGGAGGGCGCCCTTCAAAACCACCCCGCCGCCCAGGCGGAGATTGTAGCTTTGCAGGAACAGCACCACCTCAAACCCTTCGCGATAAAGCGAGGTGAATCCGAGCAGAATCAGGCCCCACCACAGACGCGAGTGGCCGGCCTTTCCCTCGCGCTTTTTTGTCAGGAGCGATTTTCGCCGGCGATTGTGCGCGCGGATCCAGCCGCCCCAATAAATTTTGTGGAAAAACCAGTTCATGATGACCAGCAACACGATGATCGCGAGCAATCCGGTCGCCGCCTGAAGATCAAGCGCGGGCACATTATCCGCGAGCGAATCGACGATTCCCACGGCGATGAACCACGTGACCAGGCTTGCGCCAAAAGCAATGCCTGCACCCAGGGCCACGGGACGGCGATGCGCCTGTTTTGCGCCGGTCATGCTTGCCGTGATCGCGGCCAGCACCAGAATACACTCGAGGCCTTCCCGGAAGACCAGCACACCGATGTCCAGAAACGCGACCGTGGGGCTGGTATTGGGGCGCATCGGGTCCGGCGAGCCTTGCTCAGTCACGCCCTGCCAGATCAGAATGGCGCCGACCGCAGCGGCGCAGGCGCAGAGGCTCGCGGCGATGAGGGCCGACTTGCGCCGGGACATCTCTTTCATGCGTCAGCGACCCGGGCCGGACTGTTGGCTCGCGGCCCCATAATCCCTTTCACGCTTTAAAGTTACCATATTTGGTCATAGGACGCTGCCGTTCGCTTGCGTTTTTTTAGCGGAGTCTTGCGCATGGCAGCCGTAGCCGGGTCTTTTCACCGGCGCCTTTGTTGTGATTTGCCACCAAGTGCGTAACATTTTCAGATGCGACGCCGGGACGGTTTCACGTTGATCGAGATTGCCATTGCCGTGGTAATCCTGATGGTAATTCTGGTGATGGCGGTGCCGAGCGTGAGCGGCGTCCTGAGGGATCGCAAGTTGCGCCGCTCGCTCGATGATGTGAACCGCCTCGTCCTTCAGGCGCAAGAACGCAGTATTTCCGAGCGCCGCTCTTACCTCATCGTCTGGCGTGAGAAACAGTTCGCCCTTCGTCCGGAAGGGTTCCTCCAAGGGGAGGATCGGAAACCTGTGGCGACCATCAATTGGCAAAAAGGAGACGCTGTTACGCTCACGTTCCCGGCCGCAATCGAGGAGGAACCGCCCTCCGAATGGATATTCTGGGCCTCCGGCAACTGCGAGCCGGCCGTGGTGACGTATCGGGGCGCCGCCGGCTCCTGGAGGGCAAAGTACTCGGCTCTCACGGCGCGGCCGGAAGTGACTGACTATGCGGTGCGCTAAACGCCGGGCGCGGGCATTCGCGCTCTACGAGGTCCTCCTCGGTATGGCGATTTTCAGTATCGGAGTGTTGGTCCTCGGCCGCTCGGTGGAGAATTGCCTCAATGCTAGCACCTTGAATTCCGAACAGGATCGGGTCCGCCAAATCCTGGCGAATCGGATGGCTGAGATCCAGGGCAGTCCCGGCTTACCCGACACGAGCAAAGAAACAAGAATCGACACTGGCTACGGCGAAGTGAAGCTGATTCAAAGGTCCGCGCCCGCGGAGTTGAAGGATGAAAAGGGCTTGGAGATGGGCGGGATAATTCAGGTGGCCCTAACCGTGGAATGGACCCGCGGGCGTATTGCGCAATCAAAGAGGATCGAATTCTATGTCTACCGGAACGGTTAGGCGGATCCGCGCGAAAGCGTTCACCCTCCTCGAGATCGCGCTGGCGGTGGCGATTCTCGGCATGATGGCGCTCGTGATCTACCGCTTTGTGTCTGCGAACCTAATCGTGATGCGGGTTTCGGCGGAGGATAATGCCGCGGAGGCACGTTGTTCCGGCCTGATTGATCTGGTTACGGCGCAACTCCAGGATTTGCCGAGTGGGGTGGGGGCGCTTAGCGGCGAGCCATTTAAGTTCGGCGACCGGCCTCGGGACGAGATGACCTGGATTTGTGGGAGCGGGCCGGGGCTTCTGACCCGCTACGCCCCGGGCGAGTTTCTCGTGAGCATGCGCCTCCGGCCTGTGAGCGAAAAGAAAAACGAGATGCAGATTGGGTTTATGCGAAGGTCGCGCGAGTCGGCCGACGGAGACACCGAAGGTGATACCTGGATCCCGTTGCTCGAGGGCGTCCTCAGTCTCCAGGTTCGTTATTTCGATCCGCGTTTGAACGCGTGGGTGGAACGATGGACGGATCCAGGTGTGTTACCGAAACTCGTCAAACTGGTGATCGGACGGCCTGAGCGCGCGCCCGTGGAGGCCATAATCCCACTTGGACGGACTCCTTTATCGATAGTGCCGTCTCAGTAATGAAAACCTTCCGCCATGATCGGCGCCGCGGCGCCGCACTGATGCTTTCACTTTGGGCGTTATTTTTGCTCAGCGCGATGGTGATTTCCTGGGCGTTGAACATTGATTCGCGCTTGATCCTGTCTGGTTATGCGAATCGGAATCTCGAGGCGCTGGCCTCGGCCTGTTCCGGTGTCGAGGTCGCGATGCATCCCAAAAGCACCCCGGGGACGGAGGCGTTGAAGGGGGGCTTCGGCCGCGGTCAGAGATATGAAGCGCGGATGACCGGCGAGAGTGGGCGAATAAACATCAATTGGGTAGTCGCCGTGCCGGAAAAACCGGAACGCCTCGAACTATTACGAAAATATTTGGAGATCAAGGGCGTCGATCTCAACGAACGCGACCAAATGATTGATACCCTGCTTGACTGGGTCGACGCCGATAATCTTGCCCGGCTCAACGGCGCCGAAGACGAAGCGGGTTATAAGGCTCCGAATAAACTGAAACTCGATCGCATTGAAGAATTGAAAAAGATCAAAGGCTGGGAAGAATTCACGTCCGCCAAGGATTGGGATGCCGATTTAACCCTGTATAGCGGAGGCCCCCAAGGCGTGGGTATCGACATAGCGTGGGCTTCCAAGGAAGTTCTGATGGCTTTGCCAGGGGCGAGCGAAGACCGGGTCGATCAATTTATTGCGATGCGCAGCGGAGCGGATGAAATCGATGGCACGGACGACGATCCTTTCAAACCCCCGGGTGGTAGCACGGCTCAGGCTTTCGCGGTGCTCGGCATCCCGTCGGAGAACCTGGCCACCCTCCTCGTCACCTCTCCGGAACCTCGAGTGATGCGCGTGATTAGCGTTGGCAAATCGGGGGATGTGACGCGAACTGTGCAAGTTGTGTTTGTACAGGGCGGCAATCAATTGAAATCGTGGAAGGAGTATTGATATCGACCCGGCATCGCAACGGATTTATCTAATTCCAGCTGCGACCGGCTGGAACCTGGTACGCTTTGCCCAGCACAGCAGTGCCTGGGAAGTGCGCGGCCTCGCGACCCTGGAGGAGGCGGGAGCGCTTCTGCAACCGGGGGAGGATTTCATTCTCGGCCTGCCGGTGGCCGTCGTCCTCGCACAGCGACTGCGCCTTCCCACGATCGATCCCGAAGAGTTTGTCGAGATGGCTCGCATTCAAATCGAGAAGGCCATGCCCTACTCGACGGAAGAGATGACCACCGGTTCCGAAATCATCTCGCAAACCGAGGAAGGCAGCGTCATTTCGGCCGTGGCCGTTCATAACGAGCACCTTTCACAGCTCGTGGCGCCGCTCCTTTCGCTCGGGCTGATCCCGAACCAGGTGACCGTGTATGCGGCCCAACGCGCTGCCACGCATGCGCCGGTCGGGAATGCGCTTTTAATCTATCCCGAGAGTGGCGCGATCGTTTGCGCCATTGCCGAAGAGGGGAAGCTCAGTTTTACGCGGACCCTCGATGCAGCGGACCCGTTGCAACTCCAGCGGGATTTGCCGCAGCTGGCTTTGAGCGCGGAGTTGCAGGGGATCAATACTTCCTTTCCGAAAATCCTGCTCGACGAAAGCTTGTATGGGTTGCGCGAGACGGTGGAGGGAATCTTCGCCAGCACCGTTGAACTAATCGCGGTGGAGGTGCCGCCGGCCGACACCGGATTGAATCTCCTGCCGGAAAGCTGGCGTGAAAGCCGGGCTCAAGTCGTTAGACGGGGTGAATGGCGAAAACGGATCATCTGGGCCGGCGGGGTGTATGCAGGCCTGCTGGTTCTCTTCCTGGCTTTTCTGCTCGTCCTGCGGCTGGAGATCGGGCGATTGGGGCGCAAGATTGAAAAGGACGCGCCGCGCACTGAATTCGTCAAAATGACCGCCGCGAAATGGAGGGCGCTCGCCCCTGCGATTGATCCGCGCTATTACACGATTGAGTTGATCCAGCATCTCTCGGAGAGCTTGCCCTCGGCGGATGTGCGAATAACCAAATTCGATCAGTCGGCCCGCCAGGTATCGGTCGAAGGCGAAGCGAACACCGCGGCCCTCGCTTATCAATTCGCCGATAAAGTGAAAAAGCACCCGGACATGCAAATGTTTCAATTCGAGATGCCGGCGCCCAAAATCTTGCCGAACGATCACGCCCAGTTTCGTCTGGAGGGAAAACCGCGATGATGCCCGCCTGGTATCAGCGGATGAACCCGCGTGAGCGCCGGCTCGCGTTAATCGTGGCGGGCGCGCTCTTTCTGCTCATTAATCTCGTGATTTGGAACAAGCTTTTCGACGCCTTGGCCAACGCCCGGGGGGAGCTCGCTCTCCAAAAAGCGACCCGGGAGGAGCAAAGCGTTTACATTCAGGAGCGCGATCTTTGGGCTCTCCGCGATCAATGGCTGAAGAAGTATCAGCCGGCTCTCCAGAGCGCCGTCGAAGCCTCCACCCTGCTCGATCAGGTCAAAGAAATCGCCGGCAAACACAACGTCCTGCTCGAGAAACCGGCCATTGGCGCGGGAGATTCCACACCGGATCATCAATCGGTTTTCGCTTCGTTCGAAACGAAAAGTCCGTGGCCGCCGCTCGTCCGCTTTCTTTATGACGTCCAAAAGCCCGAATCCTTTGTTGTCTTCGAAAGTGTCCAGCTCCAAATCGACAACACCGATCCGACGATGATGCGTGGGAGGTTCAAACTGGCCCGCTGGTTTGTGCCCGCGGCGGCGCCGGCGCCATGATTTTGTGGTATATTCGAGATATTCAGTCCGGCACGAAGCCGGTAACACCCGGATTACGTTTATGACGAAGATAAATTTAGGCCGTGTCGCCTTGGTGCTGTTGTTCGGTTTCCCGTTGCGGATGGTGTTTGCGCAGGAGCTGCCGAAGCCGTTCGCCTTTGATCGCTATCAAACGATGATGGATCGCTCGCCATTTGCCGTCGCCACGGCGGTTGCTCCGGCGGGCACGCCTAGTTTCGCGAAGGATCTCTACGTTGCGAACGCCGCGCGGTCGGAGGACGGCGGTTTGGTGACGATTGCTTCGAGCACAGACAAGAATTTCAAGAAATACCTGACGACGGCCGCGGCGGTGGACGGATACACCATTTCCAACATCGAATGGTCCGATAAAGTCGGCGCCACCAAGGTCACGATCGGGAAAGACGGGCAATCCGCGACCCTCAGTTTTAATGAAGCGCTTATCCGTACACCTGCCGCTCCCGGACAAGTTCCTGGCCAGCCGCCGGCCATGAAGGATCAAAACGCGGCGCCCCAAGCGGCAGTCCAACCGGCAGCTCCGGTGATCCCCGGGGCGCAGCCGAATGCCATCAAGCCGATGCCGGTGCCGACGTTACCAACTCCGCCGCCGCGTGTGCGTGGCGTGATCCCCCGCAATCCGGCGCCGCAACCGAATGCGGTTCAGCCTCCGCCGCCGCAGCCGGAATTGTAGAAAAGCCAGGGGCCAGTCGGGTACGATTCGAATTTCTTCGCCTGCGACTTCAGGCGTTCCGGGGAAGCCAGGCTTTACTTACCCCACTCGTCGTCAGCCGTGTCGGGTAGCTTATCTGCGCCCGCGGAAAAAAGATCGTAGCTGGCCGGGTTTCTTCGGCCTGGGTAACGGTAAACGTAGGGCGAATTGTAGGCGTCTTTCGGTAACTCCTCCATAAAGCGCGGCACCAGTGCGCTCAGACTCTCTGGATAAGACCCGTTCATCCCATTGTAGGAGAGAAGGAGCGTTCGTATCCCCTGGATGTCACCCTTGCCCCTCGTCTCCTTCGCGATGCCAAGAGTCGGAGCCATTTTGTAAATCGCCGCCGAAAGAAGCACGCCGATAATTGCGACCACCAGCATGATTTCCAAAAGAGTGAAAGCGCTTTGTCGAGTTTTCATATGCGTCCTAACGATCAGTCTGGAGTTGGTAATCTGACTTGTCCCAAAGGTACTTCAATTGGACCTGGGTGGCGCGAATCGCCGAGGCCGGCGTGCCAGGTCCGGCGGTGATGATGAGGTCGTTATTGCCGACTTTCAGGTTGCTGACCGGCAGTAATTTCTGCGCGCGCAGCCAGCCCGTGTATTGAAACCGCATCTGGTTTAGGAACGACGCGTTCTCACCGCGGAAGGCGGGATCGGCGAGGTCCGGCAAAGTGATCGTGACCGCGCCCAGGCCCTCTCCATTCACAAAGATCAGTGGCGGCGCATCGATATGAGGACTTGCCACTTCGAAGGTCAGCAACACGACCAGCGGTTGCGCTTCGATCCCGAATTGAAAGGCCGCGCCCTCTGAGATGCTCGGACCGATTCCAATTGTTTCGTCGGCCAGTGTGGCCGTCACCGTCCCAAACTTCTCCTTGTCCTGACTCGGGGCGTGAAGGGGCGACATGGCGGCGAATGGTTCTGGAATCAGTTCTCTTTGCTCGGCGCCAATCGGGTGCAGCACTTCCGCCGAGGCCATCCAATCCAGATAGGCGCCGCGAATCGTTTTCCCATCTCCGGGAACTTCCACGTCGATGGATGAAACCGCGACCATCGGTACCATCACGCTTTCCGATGTCGGCAAGCCGACGCCCTGACCCAGGGGACCAGATTGCAGGACTTGTGTCCCGGACTCATCCCACGCTACCAGCTCCGGCTTTTGTTCCGGGTTGTCGTCAAAAAACAAACGAAAGAAAAGCACCTGAAGCTCTGCTTTTGGACGGGTGAGGCGAATCCGAAATACTGTCTTGGCCGGACTGCCTGCTTTCGCTTCCCCCGGAATGATCGCAACGGATTCCACCCAGGCGGGGGCAGTCTGCGGTTTCGAATTCGCCGCGGTCGTCTGTCGTAAGTCCAGCCAGGCGCTCTCAACGTTCGCGTCGGGCTTTTCCGGCAGGTTCCGGAGCGAGTTCCTCATGACGGCATCCTGCGCGTGGGCAAGCGACACTCCCAGCAGGACGAGGGCGGACGCGATGGCGCGGAAAAACATGTGCGGCGCGAGATTAGCTCAATGCGGGCGTACCTGCAAACTCTGCGTCATTTCAAAGACTGCGGAGAGAATGCTGAAGACGACGAAACCGACCACGATCGCGATCAGAACAATGATGACCGGCGGAATCATGGCGGAGATGATTTGCACGGTGCGGTCCAGCTCGCGTTCGTAAACGTCCGCGATGGTTTGCATCGTTTGCGCGAAGTGTCCGGTTTGCTCGCCTACCGCCATCATGTCGGTGAACAGCTCCGGAAACAATTTCTGAGCGCTCAACGCCGTTGATAAGGTCGCGCCGTCGATGACCGCGCGCCGCACTTCAATCAGCTTCGCCTCCAGGAATCGGTTGCCCGCGATTTCTGTGACAAGGTCCAGCGCTTTGAGCAACGGAATGCCGTTTTCCATCAGCGTACCGAGCGTGCGAGAAAACTGCGCATAATAGCGGTGTCGGATGATGCGGCCGTATCCAGGCACCATCAAACGAAAGCGATCCCAGGCGATTCTTCCCTCGTCCGTCCGAACGAAGGCGCGCAGGCCGACAAAGGCGCCCACCACGATCAGGCCAGCCACCCACCAATATCCCGTGATGGCGTGATGCGCCCCGAGCAAAATTCTTGTCGGTAAGGGAAGCGTGCCGCCGTTTTGGGTTAAAAACGTCGTCAGCTGTGGCACCATGAAGGTGATGAAAATGGCGATCAGTCCGACGCCGGCGATCGCGAGGAACGCTGGATAAATTAGCGCCTGCTGGACCCGGTCGCGCAGATTTTTCGCCTGCATCAGGTGTTCGACCAGACGGGTCAGGATATCCGGAAGCGCGCCGCTCGCTTCGCCGGCCGCAATCAGGTTCACGTAGATCGTCGGGAAAATGCGCGGAAAATCGCGGAGAGCTTGCGAAAAGCTGCGGCCATCGACCAGCGCTTGATGGAGCGCGTGAGTCATCTGTTGCATCTTCGGCTGCTTGAGCCGCTTTTGGAGGACCGACAAACCCTCATCGAGCGTCATTCCAGCCCGGAGCAAATGGCCAAGCTGCTCGGTGAAAATCAGCAATTGGTTGTGCGGAATCTTCAGCTTTTGGGTTGCCGCAGGAAGCGCGGCCGCCACCGTGCCCGGGACGGAGCCGTTAGTCGATCGCTTCGCCGCCGCTGGCTCACTCCCAACCGCGTCGATCCGAACCGGGATGTACTGCAATTGTTCGATCTGCCGGATGGCAACCGCGCGATCCGGACAATCCAATACCCCTTCAACGAGACCGCCCTGCGAGTTGCGAGCGCGGTAGGAAAACTGTGGCATCGGGCGAGAAATTACTTCTAAACCAGAATTCGGAAAGTCGAATTCGCGTTTCCACCGCGCTTTTCTTGAATCGGTGTGAATGCCAGCCAGCAAGCGTTTACACTTCGCATGTCGATCGCTTTCGCGAGCAGACTGTTTAAGGCGGGCCGACTCGCCCGATTGACACCGCGGTGCGCCGCTCCTACTCTCCGTTCGCGTCTAAAAGGCGGGGTAGCCAAGTGGGAAGGCCGCGGTCTGCAAAACCGCTATGAGCGGGTTCGATTCTCGCCCCCGCCTCTCCCTTCGCTCGCGGCCAAGTTATTGGCATGCCGGCCGTCGTCCCGCTACCAAGCTGATCACTTTTGGGGCTGAACGTTGGGACAGCTTGCCCGCCGTAGTTTTGCGGAGGAGGGTTCCCGCTTCGCATGCCCTCGTTTTCGTCCCAACTCTTTGCCCGCGCGTTGAACCGCATTCCCGGCGGAGTGAACTCGCCCGTGCGAGCCTTCCGCGGCCTCGGACGCGAACCGTTTTTTGTCGACCGCGCGGAAGGCGCGAGGATTTGGGACGTCGACGGTAACGAATACATCGATTACGTCGGCTCCTGGGGCCCGGCGATCCTCGGACACGCACCTGCAGTCGTGGTCGAAGCGATCCGCGAGACAGCTGGACGCGGCGCCAGTTTCGGAATTCCGAACCCACTCGAAGTGGAAATGGCGGAATTGATCTGCCGCTGGGTCCCTTCGATCGAGAAAGTGCGAATGGTAAACAGCGGCACCGAGGCGACGATGTCTTGTCTACGGCTGGCGCGCGGTTTTACCGGCCGCGACAAGATCATCAAGTTTGACGGCTGCTATCACGGGCACGGCGACGCCTTGCTCGTGCAGGCCGGCAGTGGCGCGCTCACGCACGGCCGGCCGGACAGTGCGGGCGTTCCGGCAGATTTTGCGGCACTGACGATCTCCCTTCCGTTCAACGACATTGAGGCTGTCCGCTCCGCGTTTCGCGAGAACAAAAAAACCATCGCCGCCGTGATCCTGGAACCGATCCCGGCGAACGCCGGCCTGTATTTTCCCCGCGAGAATTTTCTCGAATCCCTGCGCATGGAGTGCACGCAAAATGGCGCGTTGCTGATCTTCGATGAAGTGATGACCGGTTTTCGGGTCGCGCGAGGCGGCGCGCAGGAGCTCTTTGGCATTCAGCCCGATCTCACCGCACTCGGGAAAGTGATTGGCGGCGGACTGCCAGTCGGCGCGTTTGGTGGGCGCGCGGACATCATGGAGCAATTATCGCCCGACGGACCGGTCTACCAGGCCGGAACGCTTTCGGGCAACCCGCTGGCAATGGCCGCCGGGCTGTCCCAACTCCGCGAACTCGAGCGAATCGATGGCTGGAAAATGCTGGAAACGGCGGGCCGGGAATTCGAGGAAGCCGCGCGCGCGACGCTCCGTGATTTGAAGGCGCCCTGCACTTTTCACAGAGTCGGTTCCATGTTCTGCCTCTTCTTCACGCCGGATCCGGTGACCGATCTCGCCAGCGCCAAACGAAGCGATCTCACAAAATTCGCGACCTTCTTCCGAGGCTGTCTCGACCGCGGTGTTTACTTCGCGCCGTCGCAGTTCGAGACCGGCTTCCTTTCCATTGCGCATGCTTCCGCCGATTTAGAAACGACGGCGCGGATTATGCGCGAAGTGCTGGCCGCATCGTAGCCGCGGCTCGGGTCTTTCCGGTATCCGAAATTCGGTTTCCGCAATTCTGCCTTTGCTTCACCGGGCCGCTTGGACTATCAGACTCCCGCTGTGAGCTTTGCTTCCTCGGCCCCGATTCGCGCGGTCGCAAAATTTTTTTTCGAAGGCGACCAAAAATTCTTCGTTAAGGGCATAACCTACGGGCCCTTCAGACCGGACGCGGAAGGGCATTACCTCGGCCCGCCCGCACAGGTGGAGCGCGACCTCTCGCAAATGCGGGAAGCGGGATTGAACGTCGTCCGGATCTATCACGTCCCGCCTCTCTGGTTCCTGGATTGTTGCGCGGCGGCGGGCATGCGCGTTCTCATCACGCTGCCCTGGGCGAAACATGTCGAGTTCCTGGGCCGGAAGGCGCGGAAAGAGATCGTCGCGATGGTGGAAAAGGCGGTGGCCACGAATCGCGGGCATCCAGCGATCTTCGGGTATCTCGTCGGCAACGAGATTTCCAGCACGATGGTGCGCTGGCTGGGCGTGCGGCGTGTGACGGAATTCGTCGAGCAACTGATTCGAGTCGGCCGCGAGACCGATCCGAATGTGCTTTTCTCGTATGCGAGCTATCCGCCGACGGAGTTTCTTCTGCCGCAAAACAGCGATTTCTGCTGCTTCAACGTTTACCTGCACAACCAGCGAGATTTCGAACGCTATCTGTTGCGCCTGCAAAATCTCTCGGAAGACCGGCCTCTCATCCTGGGTGAATTCGGCATGGACACGATTCGCCACACGGAAGATGAGCAGGCGGAAATGCTCGGCTGGCATGTGGACAGCGTGGTGAAGTGCGGGCTGGCCGGAACCATCTTTTTTGCCTGGACCGACGAATGGTTCACCGGCGAGCAGGAGATCACTGATTGGGCTTTCGGAATCGTCACCCGCACACGCGAACCGAAAAAGGTCTTCCACGATCTGCGAGCAAAGCTTGGACGAGATAACGCGGCACTGCCGCACCGGCCGCTTCCAAGCGAGCCGTTCGTCTCGGTCATTGTTTGTTCCTACAACGGAGCGAAAACGCTGGCCCAATGCCTGGAGTCGCTAGGCAAAATCGACTATCCCAACTTCGAAGTCATCCTGGTGGACGATGGATCGACCGACGACACGCGCGAAATTGCCGCCCGGTTTCCAGACGTTCGTTACTTCCATCAAACTAATCACGGCCTAAGCCACGCCCGGAACTACGGTGCTGCCGTCGCGAAAGGCGAAATTTTCGCCTACACCGACTCCGACTGCATGGCCGATCCGGATTGGCTCTATTACCTCTTGAGCACGCTTTTGAGCGGCGATTTTGCCGGGGTGGGGGGCCCAAATGTTTCGCCGCCGGCGCGAAACTGGGTGCAGGCCTGCGTCGCCGCCGCTCCCGGCGGGCCGAGTCACGTCCTGCTGACGGACATCGTGGCCGAACACATTCCAGGGTGCAACATGGCCTGGTATCGCTGGGCGTTTGAAAGCATCGGTGGGTTCGATCCGGAATATCACAAGGCCGGGGATGACGTTGATTTCTGCTGGCGGGTCCAGCAGGCCGGGCATGAGATTGCGTTCAGCCCGACGGCGCTGGTCTGGCATTATCGCCGCTTCACCCTGCGCGCGTTTCGCAAGCAGCAGGAAGGCTACGGCGAAGCCGAATCGATGCTCCGGTTCAAGCATCTGATCTTCTTCGGGCCGACCGGCACCGCCAAATGGCGTGGGCAGATTTATGGAACGCCCCGCTTCAGCTGGTTCATTAACCGTCCGATTATCTATCACGGGATTTTTGGCGAAGGCCTATTCCAGTCGATTTATCCCGACGCCGCAATCGGACGTCGCGGGATACTTGAGCAGCATCGAATGGTTCGCGCTGACGGTCTTTCTTTTTGGACTGGGAATCTTTTTGCCTGCGCTCCGCATCGTCCCTTACCTGATGTTTGGCGGCACGCTCTGCGTAGCGATCTCTTATATGCTGCGCGCGCGGATCGAACCGAAGTTCGACACGATCGCCGCCCGTCTCCTCGTCACGTTCCTCGCCTTTGCCCAGCCGCTCGTCCGCGGATGGTCGCGCTATTTCACCTGGCTTCATTTCAAACGAACACCGCGCACGGTCATCAGCACGCACGAGCATCTCCCAGCCGGCGCGGAATTCGCCGGCAGTTTGCGGCGGCGCAGCTATTGGAGCGAGGAAGGCAAGGATCGCCATCACCTCCTCGGTGCGATCTTTCACCTCCTGAACGAGGAAGACTGGCGCTATTCCACCGATACCGGCTGGAACGAGTGGGACATCCAAATTTACGGAAATTTTTGGTGGAGCGTCACGTTGCAAACCGTGACCGAATACCACGGTGGCCCGAAGTGCTTGACGCGCGCCGGCCTGCGTTATCGGTTCGTGACCACCACCGTCATCATCAATCTCGTCGCGCTCAGCCTCCTGGTTTACCGGCAGCTAAACGTTGGCCACGCCGAGCCCTGGCTCATCGCAGTTTATTCCTGCTTCGTCCTTTACCTGGCGGTTCATGCCCGGCGTTTAAAACATCGCGTGGCGGAACTGGTCGATCTCGCCGCCTATCAGGCGGGACTCCAGCGCATTCGGCGCCGCGGAGGCGCGGCGGAAACGCCTGCGATCAAGCCTGCTACGCCGGAGATTGAGGTCGGCTAGTTCGCGAAGGCGCCCATGGGCCGCCGGCAGCTTCTCCGTTTCTCGATTGCCTTGGCGGCGGAAATTCTCTGCTGTGCCGCGCTCAATTGGTTCGACGATTGGACGCTCGAGGAAATGCCGGTCAAGTTCGTCGCCGCCGGAATGCTCTGCGGGATCGCCTACCTTTTCGCGATCAAGGAATTTCCTCCTTTGCCCTTGCGCCGGCAGGCCCTCATTTTCTGGGGCGTTGCCATCGCTTTGCGCCTGGTCGCGCTGCCGCTGACGCCGGGCGATGATTTGTGGCGGTACCAGTGGGAAGGAAAAATTCAGCGAGCCGGTTTCAATCCGTATGTCCATGCGCCGGACGATCCGAAGCTCGAGGCAGTGCGCGCCGAGTTTCCGGAGTGGCACAGGATCAACCATCGCGATTTCCAGGCCATCTATCCGCCCGGCGCCGAGCTTCTCTTTGCCGGGCTGAGCGCGATCTCCGATCGGCCTTTGCTCTACAAGCTTCTCTTTGCTGGTGCGGATCTTGCCGCCGCCGCCGTGCTCTTGCTTTTGTTAGGCGGCTCGTCGCGTTACGCCAATGCTGCTTGGTACGCCTGGAATCCGCTGGTCGTTTACAGCTTCGCCGGCGCAGCGCATTTCGACAGTTTGATGATTTTGCCGATGATCGCCGGGATCCTGTTCCTGACCCGCTCCGAGGCCGCGACGGATTCGCGCAGGAAATGGCTCCTCGCTCTGGCCGCCTCCGCCGCTTTCGGGGTTGCCATCTCGGTGAAGCTCGTTCCCGTCCTTCTTCTCCTGACCTGCGTCTTCGCGCTTGGTCTCCGCGCGATCACTCTTGTCATCAGCCTGGGAATTCCGGCGCTCCTGAGCATGGCTTACGGCTGGCCGCAAATCCACATCTGGGAATCGTTAGGTCGTTTCGCTCATGTGACGAGATTGAACGATCTCTTTTGGTGGCTGATTGAAGAAACGGTTTGGCCAAACCCGCACCAGAAAAATTATCATTACAATGTCATCCTGGTTATCTGCGTAGCGCTGGTTTCCCTGCTGTTTTGCCGAAACTGGAAGCGCGGGATGATTTGGGTTTTCGGGACGGCGCTGGTCCTTAGTCCGGTGCTGCATCCCTGGTATTGCACCTGGATTCTGCCGCTCGCCGCCTGGCGGCGGGCCGATGCGTGGTTCGTTTTCTCCATCACGCTTTTCGCCTACTTCCTGTTTTGGAATGAACGGCTCTTTCTCCTGCCGTGGCACGCGGAGTCCTGGATGCGGGCAATCATTATCGTCCCGGCCTTAGCCGCGGCGATCTTATCGGGCCTCGCCCAAAGAACACAAAGGGCACAACGAAGTGTTACTTCGTGACCGTTGTGCCCGTTGCGTGAGCCTCCGGAATCTGCCGCAGCGCCTCGGCGAAATCGGCAGGGAGCGGCGCTTCGAACGTCATGATCTCGCCCGTGCCAGGATGACGGAACGCGAGCTTCCACGCATGCAGCATTTGGCGCGAAAAGGTTCCAGCGTGTTTGCCGCCATATAATTTATCGCCGAGCACCGGGTGGGCGAGGTGATGGAGATGCACGCGAATCTGATGGGTGCGGCCACTGTGCAGAGTGCATTCCAACAGGCTCATTCCGGCGCCGGCACGCAGGACGCGATACTCGGTCTTGGCCGTCCGTCCCTGCCGGCGCGCGATGCTCATCCGCTGCCGATGAACCGGATGCCGGGCGATGGCTTTGTCGATCACTCCACTCGATTTCCGCGGAATGCCCGCCACCAGCGCGAGATAGATTTTCTGCATCGTGCGCGCGGCAAATTGTTTCGAGAGATCGCGGTGCGTTGAATCGTTCTTCGCCACGACCAGACAGCCGCTCGTTTCCTTGTCGAGCCGATGAACGATTCCTGGACGCTCCTTGTCCTCCGATGCCGGAGAGATTTTTGCAATGGCCGAGCAATGCGTTGACCAGCGTGTGCTGCTGATGGCCTGCGCCGGGATGCATGACCAACCCGGCCGGCTTGTTCAGGACGAGCAGATCGTCATCCTCGAATAATATCTCAAGTGCGATCTGCTCCGCCTGGGCTTCGTTTTTTTCCAGGGCAGGCTCCGTCAATTCCACGAGGTCGCCCGTTCGGACAAGATCGCGCGGTCGAGGCGGTTTTCCGTTCAGACTAACGAATCCTCCGCGAATCAAAGTTTGCAGGCGCGCCCGGGAAAAATCGGTGAGTTCGAGCGCGAGGAAACGGTCCAGTCGCGAGCCGGCGCGTTCGGGCGCCACGTTAAGCGTGATCATGGCCCGGCGCTAAGAGAGCAAAGCGGTCAAAACGAGGTCTTCGCAGGCGAAATTATCACGCAACTGCAGGCCTTCGCGGGCCCGCAGAATGCCTACGCAGGGCCATTCACGCCCGGTAAACAAACACGCGCTTAGCGACTGATCGAGACCCCGGGATAACGGGACAGTTGATCCGCAATCGGTGCATTGCCGTTCCGATCCATCTCTTTTTGGTCGATGGTCAAAACCGGACCGTTCTTTCCGATGGTGATGATGTTGCGCTTGGATACCCTCTGCGGGATATGGGAACCGGTGAGGTAAACGTACTCGTAATCCGCATTATCATCCTGATTTTTCTGCTCGACCACGGGCCGATCAGCCATGGCGGACCCCAAAGCCATCGCGCCAATAGTCACACCCAGTATTAACCGTTTCATGCGGACAAAATACGCCCGCCCTAACCTCCGGTCAATGAGCGATTCCGCTGAGATCGAGCGTTCGGCTCTCACGGCTGTCCAACAATGGCACGCCCGCAAGTTTACAGTCGAATCGCCGATGCTAGGTTACGGCCTCTCGACTCGTTGCGTTGCGCGCGCGTCGTTCAGCCATGACCCAAAACCCGCCATTTCCATCGCCCGAGGAACTGAAAGCGAAGCTCTCCGAATTCATGAAAACGAATTTCGGCGACAAGGTTTCCTTTGCGACCTACACCGAGCCGGAAACGATCGAGGCCGGGGCGGAGGAGAAGCCGAAGCGAAACGGACGACGGGCAATTCGTCTTTGATTTCCTGCCGCGCGATATCAAGGCGCATCTCGATCGGTTCGTCATCAAGCAGGACGAGGCGAAGAAGGTCCTCTCGATCGCGGTCTGCGATCATTACAACCACGTCAATTATTTGCGCCGGCTGGAAAAAGAAGACGCCGCGCGGCGGAAGAAACGGAATACGCCAAGCAAAACGTCATCCTGGTCGGGCCGACCGGCGTCGGAAAAACCTATCTGATCAAACACATCGCGGAACTGATCAAAGTTCCTTTCGTAAAGGCGGACGCGACGAAGTTCAGCGAGACCGGTTACGTGGGGGGTGACGTTGAGGATCTCGTGCGCGAACTGGTGGACAAAGCCGATGGAGACGTGCAGCTCGCGCAATTCGGCATCATCTACATCGACGAGATCGACAAGATCGCGGCGGCGGGAAATCTGGTGGGACGCGACGTGAGTGGACGCGGCGTGCAAACCACCCTGCTCAAGTTGATGGAAGAAACCGACGTGCCGTTGCGGAGCGCGAACGATCTCCAGGCGCAACTTCAGGCAGCCTTTGAATTTCAGAAGCGCGGCGGCAAAGCGAAACGCGAAACGATCAGCACGCGGCACATCCTTTTTGTCGTGAGCGGCGCGTTCGACCGCTTGAAGCAGCAGGTCTCGCGGCGCCTCGCGCAAGGGCAGATCGGATTCAACGCGGAGCCGCGGCCGGTGATGGATAACGAGTTGTTCCAGTACGTCACGACCCAGGATTTCATCGAGTACGGGTTTGAGCCGGAATTCATCGGCCGGCTGCCGGTGCGCGTTGTCTGCGAGGAATTGATCGCGGACGATCTTTACCAGATCATGAAGTTCTCGGAGGGCAGCATCCTTCGGCAGTACGAGCGGGCCTTCCGTGCTTATGGGATTGAAATCAGCTTCGAGGATGAAGCGTTGCGTTTGATGGCGGAAGCGGCGGCGAAAGAAAAAACAGGCGCGCGGGGACTCCTGACGGTTTGGGAAAAACTGTTTCGCGATTACAAATATTACCTGGCCGGCTCCGGCCTCAGCCAGTTACGCGTCTCGGAGGAACTGGTCCGGGAGCCGAAACGGGTGCTCGATCGTCTGATGGCGGAAGGGCATAAACAGGAAGAAGCCGCTCTGGAACAGAGTGCGCGCGCCTTTGCGGATCAATTTGGCCATGAGCATGGGCTCGAGATTACCTTCGACGACGCGGCGCGGGCGCGTCTGATCGAACGGGCCCAGGCCGAACGAATGACGATGCCGGAACTCTGCGCGCACCTCTTCAAGGATTACCAATTCGGACTCAACCTGATTCAGAAAAACACCGGTCAAAAAGCCTTCATCCTGGGCCGCGACGCGATCGATGCGCCGGATAAGTTTTTGAGCGAGCTGGTGGTGCAGTCTCACTATCCGCTTGCACCGGCCGGAAAGAATTGAGAGCAATCCACAGATGAAACGGCCACCTCTTTCGGCGCTCGTCATTGGGCTTGATCGCCGGCGGCGATCGTTATGGGCTTGCATCGTGAGCGGCGTCCTCCTCCGGCCCGAACTGGCGATTAGCGATCTTCTGTCGCGTCGAGGCCCTCCGACGAGGGTGATGGGCGATACAGTGGCAATATGTCTTTCGTGTTTATTTTGGCCCTGGGCGTGGCCTGGATGACCTTGATGACCACGAGCCGCGCGCGCCTCGGTGGGATCGTCGCGATTCTGCTCGTCGAGTTGCTGGGGGTGGCCTGGGTTTGCTCGCTTTATCAGGTCTCTCTTTCAGCCGCTCCCTGCTATCGGCGGCAGCGGCCCTCGGTTTTCTCCTGCCGATCGGATTCCTGGAATTAGCCGCCGTCGTTCGGCGACGCCGCGAGCGCGCACCGGTTTTGTCCGTTGAAGCGGTTGCCGCAAAACCGCGACCGCCTCGCGCCAGACGCACCGACCTCGCGCCCGAGGCAGTGGCGCAAGCCTGCGAAGTGACGGCGGTCGTTTGCGACATCGCGAACAAACACGACCTGGCGGAGGAATGTGAGCCCGCGGTCTTTGCGGAAATCACGGAGAAATTTTTGGCCCACGCCACCGAGGCCTTCCGCAAGGCCGGCGCCTATATCGAGTCGGCTGGCGGCGAGGGTGTCGTCGCCATTTTTGGTTTCCCGGAGAGCGACAAGCAGCACGCGGAAAAAGCGACGCGCAAGGCGATGGCTCTGACCCAGGCGTTTTCTGATTCCGAAGAAAGCCGGCAAATCCGACGCGCCGGGAACCATCGGGGTGCACGCGGGAGTCAGCTCCGGAATCATGATCATGGCGCCGGTGAAAAATAACGGCCAGCGCAGCCTGCTCGCGACCGGCGAGCCGGTGGAGTTGGCGCGGCGCTTCTGCATTGCGAATCGCTTTTATGGATCGCGCGTTCTGCTCGGACCGCGCACCTTCGAGCTGGCCAGCAAGATCCTCGTGGCGCGGCCGATCGATTTCTTGAGCGGGGTGGATGTGCGCGAGCGGCACGAAATTTATGAGCCGGTGGCATTGGCGCTCGAAGCGTCGCGGGACCAGATCACGCGGCGGGACGCCTTCTGGAATGGCGTCGTGCTCTATCGGGAGAAACGGTGGGCCGAAGCCTATTCGCAATTTCAAAATGCGCGCGGGCCGGAAGGCGAGGAAGATCGCCCGCTGCAATTGTATCTGCGCCGGCTCGAGCCGCTCGCCTTGCATTTGACCAATACGCCGCTGGACGAGTAAGGGGCCGCCGGCTTTGAGGAAAACGGAATACCCGGCGGCGATCCGGGATTTGATCGTGCAATTGCGGCAAATGCCCGGGATCGGCCCGCGCTCGGCGGAACGCATTGCCCTCTGGATCGTGCAGGCGCGCGGCGAGCAGCCGGAGAATATCGCGCGCGCCATCACCGCGACGCGGCAATCCGTCCGGCCCGTGCCCGCGCTGCGGATTTTTTACCATGGAGGAGATTTGCGGCATTTGCTCGGACACGGCGCGCGTCCCGGATCTGCTCTGTGTGGTCGAGCAGCCGACCGATATTCTGCCGCTGGAAAAAACGGGCGCGTTTCGCGGGCGTTACCACTCGTTAGGCGGACGCATTTCGCCGCTCGATCACGTTGGGCCCGATGATTTGCGGATCAAGGAATTGGTCGCGCGCGTCGAGCAGGAGAAATTTTCGGAGATCATCCTCGCCCTCGCCGCCGACGTGGAAGGAGAAGCGACGACCAATTATCTCGTCGAGCTGCTGAAGCCGCTTTCAGTCGCGCTTACCCGAATCGCGCATGGTCTGCCCGCCGGCGGCGGACTCGAATCCGCGGATGAGTTGACGCTTTATCAGGCGCTTTCCGGCCGGACGAAGCTTTAGGCTTTAAGGGTTAAGTTTTAAGAAGATTTGCGCTGCGAGCACTTAAAACTTAACACTTAATACTCAAAGCTCCTCAACCCATGTCCTGCGCGAAAATCGATCCGGCGTTGCACCAGGCGCAGAAACCGCCCTGGATCAAAGTGCGGTTGCCGTCGAATCCGGTCTTCTTTTCGACCAAAGCGCTGATTTCCGATCTGCGGCTGCACACCGTCTGCGAAAGCGCGCAGTGTCCGAATCGCTGGGAATGCTGGAGCCAGGGCACCGCGACGATGATGATCGCGGGCGAACGCTGCACTCGCGCCTGCGGATTTTGCGCCGTGACTACCGCGAAGCCGTTTGCGCTGGAAGAAGACGAACCGCAGCGCGTGGCCGAGGCCGTGCGCCGAATGGGGTTGAAGCACGTCGTCGTCACTGCCGTCGCGCGGGATGATCTGAAGGATGGCGGCGCGAATCATTTTGCCCGCACGATCGAAGCGATCCGCGCGATGGATCCTTCGGTCATCATCGAGGTTTTGGTTCCCGATTTTCACGCCCAGGAATGGTGCATCCAAATCGTCCTCGACGCGGCGCCCGACATCTTCAATCACAACATGGAGACGGTCGAGCGGTTGACGCCCGTGGTGCGTTCGCGCGCGAAATACCGGACCTCGCTCGATGTTTTGCGCAAAGCAAAAGAGCTTTCGTCCCGCGGCCGCGATCGTCACAAAAAGCGGAGTGATGCTCGGGCTCGGCGAAAAAGAACCCGAACTTTTTCAAACGATGGATGATCTGCGCGAGATCGGTTGCCAGGTCCTCACCCTGGGCCAATATCTCCGGCCGACTCCGCAGCATCTTCCGGTCGTCGAGTTTGTCACTGCCGGAGCGTTTCGATGCCTACGGCGAAATCGCGCGCGCCAAAGGGTTCGACGCACGTGGCCTCCGGGCCGCTCGTGCGCAGCTCCTATCACGCGGCCGATTTCCACCCGGTCGTCCGCTAAGATGGCGGTGCCCCGGGACGACGCTGATCGACCGGACAGACGGTCGCGGCGGTCATCCCCGCTTATCACGAGGAAAAACACGTCGCCGATGTTGTCCGGCGCACGCTTGCAGCAGCTCGATCATGTCCTGGTGGTCGATGACGGTTCGGCCGATACGACCGCAGCCGTCGCGCGGGATGCCGGAGCCGAAGTCATCGTCCATCCGCAGAACGTCGGCAAAGGCGAATCGATCAAGACGGGTCTGCGTTATTGGCTCGAGCGCAATTTCACTTACGTCGTCATTCTCGATGGCGATGGCCAGCATCTGCCCGAAGAGATCTCGCGTTTTCTCGAAGCCGCTTCCTCGACTCGCGCCGAACTCTTGGTTGGAACCCGGATGAGTGATGTGCGCGAGATGCCGCTGGTGCGGCGCGCGGTCAATCGCTACATGAGCAATAAGATCAGCCGGCTCTGCAGCCAGCCCATTCCCGACACGCAATGCGGCTTTCGCATGGTCCACCGCAGCCTGATCCCGGATCTGCTGGGAGGCGCCGAGCGCTTCGACTACGAAACCGAAATGCTCATCCTGGCCAGCCGCAAAGGCTGCCGCATCGAGTCAGTCCCCATCACCACCGTTTACTCCGATGAAGTCAGCAGCATCCATCCGGTGCGCGACACCATCCGCTTCTTCAAGCTCGTCCGGCGTTACGAGAAAGTGTAGCCATGGACGCTAGGACGATCGCGACAAACTCGTGCGTCTGACGCCAGAAGCGAAGCGCATCGCCATTGGAATCATTACCCGAAAAGAAAAACGTAGTCCGGCGACGGAGAAGTTCTGCCAGTGCGCGAAAGACGCCTTCGCAGACATCCGTTAACTGAGAACAGTCACGTGGACAGTCGCGCATTGCCCCGGCTAAACTAGGGACATGACGATCAAGAGAATGGACCATGTTAGCGTCGTCGTCGACGACCTCCCCGCCGCCATTGCATTCTTCACCACCCTTGGCATGGCGTTGGAAGGCGAGGCGGCCATCGAGGGCGATTGGGTGGACCGCATCAACGGACTCGAAGGTGTTCAAGTTGACATCGTTATGATGCGGACCCCGGATGGGCACGGGCGGCTTGAGCTGACGAAATTTCGCAATCCAAAACTGGTCGAGATCGAACCGGCGATTGCACCGCCAAACACGCTGGGTCTCCGGAGCGTCATGTTTACAGTCGAAAGCGTCGACGACACCGTGGCTCGCCTGCGCGCCAACGGCGCCGAACTCATCGGTGAGGTGGCCCAGTACCAGGACAAGTACCGGCTCTGCTACATGCGAGGCCCCGCCGGCATCATCGTCGCGCTGGCGGAGGAACTCGGCTGAGACGCAAATGCGTTTCGATCGTTGTTTCCATTCTCAGCATGCGTGCCAGGCAGGGTGATGCCGATTAGGATCACGAGCATCCGCCCTCGCCGAGGCTACGGCGTGACACGCGAGGTCGGCGTGATGCCGTCGGAGCCTAGACCAATCCCCGCCGGCGGAAGTCGCCCATGTTGCCGCCGGTGGAGCGCTCGATGAGATCGATGGTGAATTTCAGCAGGCAAACTTCCCAGGCGTCGTCCACGCCCTGGATCACGGCGCTGAGCGGTTCATCGGAATGCTCGACCTTGAGTTTGGTCCGAGCGATGACGGCCTCCATGGTATCGCGCACGGTGTTTTCGGTGACGTCGGTTTTCCGAAACTGGAAGCCGTAGCGAAGCACGGCGACATCGCGCGTGTGCTCACGTAATTGGTCGACGTATTTTTGCGCTTTCTCTCCGAATCCTTCGAGCAAAAGGCGGCAGTAGTGCTCGGGGGTCAGGATTTGCGGACGGTCGGCGTGGATTCTTCCATCCCGGACACGGACTTCGTTGACTCGATCCATCAACTCCGAGATGAGGTAAAAGCGAAAGCTCGTGCTCCCGAAACTGGCGATCTGTCGTTCCGGCGCGAGGATGACCCGCGTGTTTTCGATCGCGTATTGGAAATCGTCTTCGGTCATCTGGCGCGCTACGATACGCGACCTCTCTGCAAAGGGAAATCGGTTGGTAGGGCGAGACTCTGTCGAGCCGCCCGGGTTGACGTCCTTCGGCTCGATAGAGTCTCGCCCTACCGATTCGGGCAGGCGGCGGGATCGGCGAGCGGGATAGCGCTAGGTCCCTGCTCGCGGCCGGAACGCCAGCGCCAGAGCGCTTCGACGGTAAAGATGGCGAGCGCGCTCCAAATGAAAGCAAACGTGATCAAATGAGCGCGCGTGAAAGGCTCGTGATAAAGAAAGACGCCGAGGAAAAAACTCCCGGTTGGGGCGAGGTATTGCAGGAAACCGATAGTGGTCAGGCGAAGATGCCGGGCCGCGTGTCCGAACCAGACCAGCGGCAAACCGGTGACCACGCCCGTACTGACCAGAAGCAGGGCAAACGACCAAGGCACTGGACCGAAAATCAATGCGCCTCCGCGTTGGAGATTTAGCAAATAGATGAGGGCGAGCGGAGTAAGCAATGTCGTCTCAAGAAAAAGGCCAGGGATCGGTCGCGTCCCCGATTTCTTGCGCAGCAGCCCGTAGATCCCGAACGAGACGCAGAGGATGATCGCGACCCAGGGGAATTTTCCGTAGCCGAGGGTGAGATTGAGGACACCAACCAGGGCAAGGAGCACGGAAGCGAGCTGCCAGCGCGTCAGGCGCTCGCGCAGAAAAATTGCGCCGAAGAGAACGTTGACCAGCGGGGTCATGAAATACCCCAGGCTGGTTTCGACCACGCGGTTGACGTTGACCGCCCAAATAAAAACGAGCCAATTGGTTGAAAGCGCGAGGCCGCTGGCGAAGCAATAGATCAGGGTGCGGCGAGAGCGGGCCGCTTCGCGCAGTTCCGGCCAACGCCGTTGCCAGGTCAACAAACCGACCAGGAAGAGAGTGGTCCAGAGACAACGGTGGGCGATGATCTCATCGGCGGGAACGGCCTTGAGCAGCTTCCAATAAACCGGGATTAACCCCCACGTGGCGAAGGCGGCGAAGCCGGCGATGAGCGCGGAACGCTCGTCACGTTGTGCAGCGGAAGGTTTTGCCGGCGGGTGCATCGAATCAAATTCCTATTTCACGGTTCACAGAAGCGGAGGCAAACATTGTAGAGGCGCTCGCCGCGGCGAGCGCCCTGTTGTATCGGTTAGGCGTTCGCCTCTACATTTTAAAGAAGCTGGCAGCCAAGCGATCTAGTGAAAACGAAGAATTTTTTTGCCGAGCTCAAACGCCGCAAGGTCTATCGCGTCGCGGTCGCGTACGCGGTCGTGAGCTGGCTGCTGATCCAAATCGCCACGCAGACTTTTCCGTTTTTCGAAATCCCGACTTGGACGGTGCGATTGGTGATTGTGTTGCTGGCCCTGGGTTTTCCGATAGCCCTCCTTCTCGCCTGGGCCTTCGACCTGACCCCCGAGGGAATCAAACGCACGGGCGACCTGGACGAGGCGGAGCTTCCCGTTTCCCGAGGGGTTCCGAAATTGATTCGAACGACGCCCGTGGCGCCGCCGCCGGAAAAAAGCATAGCGGTCCTGCCATTCGAAAACTTTAGCGACGACATTCAGAACGCCTATTTCGCGGATGGCATCCAGGACGACATTCTCTCGAGCCTGG
This sequence comes from uncultured Verrucomicrobiae bacterium, assembly GCA_963850015.1. Taxonomy (GTDB): domain Bacteria; phylum Verrucomicrobiota; class Verrucomicrobiia; order Chthoniobacterales; family UBA10450; genus AV80. Next base: position 1,206,001 of record CAWKJF010000002.1, on the reverse strand, counting down.
CCAAGGTGGCCGACCTCAAGGTGACCAGCCGAACCTCCGTTCGGCAGTTTAAGGCGGGAACGCGCGATCTCCGCGAAATCGGGGAGGCTTTGGGTGTGGCCTATATCCTGGAGGGCTCTGTTCGGCGCGAGAGTAATCGGGTGCGGATCAACGCCCAGCTGATCGACGCACGGACCGATCAGCATGTTTGGAATGAAACGTATGATCGCGAGATCACCGACCTGTTCGAACTTCAAAGCGAGCTGGCCCGGCGGATTACTTTCGCGCTCCGCGCCAACCTGTCGCCGCGGGAGAAGGCCGGCCTCCAAATTCATTCGACCGCCGACATGGCCGCCTACGAACTTTTCTTGCGGGCGCGCGATTTCTTTCGCTGGAGCGGCTCCGGAGATCCGCGCGAAAATGGCGAACAGGCGCTGCGCTTGCTGGACGAAGCGCTCGAGCGAGATCCGCAGTTCGCCCTCGCGCACTGCCTGGCTTCGCGCGTTCACGGTGAGCTCTATTGGTTCGGCTACGACAGAAGCCGCGAGCGCCTGACCCAGGTCAAGCTGGAGGCGGACGCCGCGTTGCGGCTTCAGTCTGATCTTGGCGATGCGCGGCTCGCCCTCGCCTACTATTACTATTACGGCTATCGCGATTACGAACTCGCCCGCACGGAGATCGCGATCGCACAGCGGGCCACGCCTAACGATGCGGAGATTTGGGACGCGGCCGGTGCGATCGATCGACGCCAGGGCCGCTGGGAGCAGGCAGTGCCGAACTTTGAGAAAGCGCGCCAGCTCGATCCGCGAAACAATTCCGTGATCTGGAACCTGGCCGAGACCTACGCGTGCCTCGGGCGGTACGAGGACGCGGCGAGCATGTGGGCGGATGGTGCAGCGAGTTGCCCCGACGCCCATTTCTTTTCGCTCGCGCACGCCTCCATCGATCTGAAAACCAACGGCGACACCGCACCGCTCCGGGCCGCGTTGCGCAGTATCCCGAAGGACTTCGATCCCGGAGGCTCGGTCACGATCGTGGCTTTGCGAGTGAGTTTGATGGACCGCGATTACGTGGAAGGCATGCGACTGTTGCAAACCTCGCGCGCGGAAAAATTTAACGACACCGGATTGGAAGGGCCCGCGGCGGTGCTCGACGGTTATATGTTGCCGAAAGCCTTTTACGAAGGTCTGATCGCACGCGGCCAAGGAGAGAAGGATGCAGCTTCGCGCGCGTTTACGGCTGCCCAGCGGATGGTCGAGGCAGACATAGCCCGATGGCAGGACGACCCAAAGGCAACGGCTCTGCTCGGCATTTTGCAGGCATTGCGCGGGAACAAGGACGAGGCGATTCGCGCGGGCCGGCATGCCGTCGAACTCCTGCCCGTGTCTAAAGACGCGTACGATGGACCATTGATCGCGACGAAACTGGCCGTGATTTATGCGCAGGTGGGGGAAGGGGATCGCGCAATCGAGTTAATCGCCGATTTGATGAAAACGCCCAACGGACCGACCCCTGGGACGCTGCGCGTCGAACCGGAATGGAACCCGCTGCGGGGCGATCCGCGTTTTGAGAAACTGGCGAACGCCGTAGTTCCAACGGGGTAAGAGGCGACGGTCAGCCGCACGGGCGTGACGGCCCTTAGGCGCGACTATTTCTTCGGCTCGAAGAGCGGAAGGTATTCCGCGAATCCCTCTTCCTTCAGTTTCTCGACGGGGATAAATCGGAGCGCGGCGGAGTTAATGCAATAGCGCTGAAGGGTCGGCGCAGGTCCGTCATCAAATACGTGGCCCAGGTGCGAATTGCCCTGGCTGGAACGCACTTCTGTCCGGTCATCGCCGGCTTTCTCCGGCTTCTCAATAACCTGCTTCTTCTCGATCGGCTTGGTGAAGCTGGGCCAACCAGTGCCGCTATCGAACTTATCGAGCGAGCTAAAGAGCGGCACACCGGTGACTACGTCGACGTAGATTCCAGGCCGATGGTTGTTCCAATACTCGTTCTGGAACGGCGGTTCGGTCCCGCACATCTGGGTCACACGATATTGCTCCGGAGTTAGTTTCTTTCGCAATTCCTCTTCCGATGCCTTCTTTTCGTCTTTCGTCATTGCTGATTTTTCCTGCTGTTTGGCGGGTGAGTCTTGTTTTTGCGCCGCAGCGCGATTCAAGAAGATCAAGATCGCGGCCAGGGCCATGAAGGCGATCACGCAAAAGACCAACAATCCCCGCGGAGATCTTTTCGGCCGCTCCGGGAATTCGATCATGGGAAAAAATACGCCATTTACCGTGGTGCAAAAGGGGAATCTGCCCGCGCAAGCGCCGCCAGACCGCGAGTAACATTGCTAATCATCCTCCCGCCCGGCTTCGGGCACGCGGATGTAACGCCGGAACACAATTAATCCGATTGGCGCGACCGATGCGGCCAGCGCAAAGACCAGCCACATCAATTCCGGGCGTCGTGGACCCTGCTCCGGAACGAACGCCGCAAGAACCCATCCGGCTGTTCCAATGAGCAGTTTTCCGACGAGAAACGGAAGGTAGGCGAGGGCGCCGTAGGATGCTTCCTGCCCCTTGGGGCAATCGCGGCCGCGTACTCGTAAACGCGGGGGGAATAGAACGCTTCACCGACGGAGAACACGATCAGATAAAACGCGGTCATTACATAGTAGGGATGAATGGCACCCTCGAGGCCGAGGTAACTATGCCCGAGCCATTGCCCGAATCCGCCCTCGGCCGCGACCTGGAACCAGGTTGTCGGCAGCGCCATGATGAAAACGCCCGCGGCGCAAATCACGCCGCCGATTATCACCATTCGATAAGCCGACAACCGTTGGGTCAGCGCTCCGACCAACGGAGCCAGTAGGATGATCATCCAACCGTTTATATTTGCGAGCTGTCCCACTGGCGCACCCATCCCTAGCACGCGGTCACCGAACTTCGGGAACACGTAGTCCATCTGGAGGAAGATCGCCTTGAGGAACCCGATCAACAGAAAGAAGGCGATGATGCGCTTAAAGGCTGGTTGTCCAATGAGCCGGCCGAACAGTTGCACGGTTTCCTTCGCGCTCTGCCGCACCGTTTGAGCGATCCCGCCGAGCATGGAAGCTGGCCGCGCCTGCGACTTCGTGCGCTCGTCCTCATCGCGTCGGAGGAAGTAAATCGCCGGGAAGATGATGATCTCGATCGCGAGGCTGACCATGAAGAGCTGTTGGTGCGTGGTTGGCTCAAACCCAAGAAGAGTGAAGTGCGCGCCCGAACGGCGAACGAAATCGAAGATATAGCCTGCGGCGAGGTACCCGACGTTCATCACCATGTAGATGAGAGAAAACGACATGGAGCGCTGCGCGGTCGTTGAATAGCGCCGCGTTGCCGCCAACAGCACCGGCGTGCCCAGCGCCTCCCCGATCGCAAGCGGAAGAACGCCGCAGGTTAGCGCCAGCCACGGAACCGTTGTCATGACCATCACCGCGCGCGCCACCGTGCAGATCGCCACGCCAAGATAGAACGTTCGTTTGAGCCCGATCGCGTCCGTGAGCGACCCGGCGAGTAGCGTGAATACCGTCATGGCCGGCGCCCAGCCCCAGCCCACGATCGCCACAGCCGCCTGGTCGCTAAATCCGAGATCCCGCGAGAGCCACAAGACCATGGTCTTGTTGGTGACCGAAAAGGCCACGTAAATCAGAAGCTTGAGAAGAAACGTCAGCCACAGCTCGCGTCGGGCGCCGAATATGATGGTGAACTTTCCGATGAACCCGGCGAGGCCGCTTGCGGCCGGAACCCCGACGTCCTGCTGTGGATCACCACCGGTAGATTTGGGAGTCTGGGCCACGTTAGAAATCAAATCATGTTCGCGATAAATTCGCGCCCGTCGAACGGCGCGAAGTCTTCGAGCTTTTCGCCGGTCCCGACAAATCGGGTCGGAAGCCCGAGCTCATCCTGGATCGCGATGACGATGCCGCCTTTGCCGCTGCCGTCGAGTTTCGTCACGATCAATCCGGTCAGACCGACCGATTGATGGAACTCGCGCGCCTGCGCGAGCGCGTTGCTGCCGGTGGTCGCGTCGACCACGAGCAGCGTCTCGTGCGGCGCTTTCGGATCCTGTTTCGCCAGGCTTCGTTTCACTTTGCCAAGTTCCGCCATCAGATTGCTTTTGGTGTGCAGCCGGCCCGCCGTGTCGCAAATCAGAAACTCGATGTTCTTGCGGTCGGCCGACTCGTAGGCTTCGTAGCAAAGCGCGGCCGGGTCGGCGTTGTATTGACCGCGAATCATTTCGACGCCGAGCCGTTCGGCCCAAACGCCGAGCTGCTCGATCGCGGCCGCGCGAAATGTGTCGGCGGCCGCGAGCAGCACGCTGTGCCGGTTTCTCTTGAAGAAATGCGCGAGCTTCGCGGTCGAGGTCGTCTTGCCCGTGCCGTTCACGCCGACGATCAGGAGCACCTTCGGTTTCGCCGGCAGCGGTGTAATCGGGACCGGGGCGATCGGCAGAATTCGCCCGATTTCTTCGCGCGCGACTTCCGCGATATCCGCGGCCGTGATGGTGGATCGTTGGGCGCGTTCCTGGAGCGCCTTGATGATGCGCAACGTCATCGGCACGCCGAGATCGGCGCGAATCAGCGATTCCTCGAGTTCATCCCAATCGACCGGTTTGCCGGTAAATTTCTGAACGAGTGATTTGAGAAAATTCATCGAATTGTTATTGCGCGTCGCACTTTTATTTTCCCGAGCGAAGTCGAAGGCGACTTCGTGTTACCCAGATTCTTCCGGTTTCTTCGGCGCCGCTTCGCGCAAGGGCCGGGTCAGATCATCTTTCACTCGATCGAGAATCCCATTCACGAATCGGCCGGAATCCGGGCCGCCGAAAGTCTTCGCCAGCTCGATCGCTTCGTTGATCGAAACGACGGGCGGGATGTCGTCGCGGTAAAGCATTTCGTAAATCGCGAGCCGGAGAACGTTGCGATCGACCGGCGAGATCCGGTGAAATTCGTAGTTGTCGCAATACTTGCGGATCCGTTCGTCGATCTCCGGCAAATGCGCGATCATGCCGTCGATGAGCGGTTGGGCGAATGTCGCGCACCCGCGGCGTGGCCGGGCAAAATTCCCAGAATTCGTCCATGCGTTCCGGGCGCCATCGCCATGCAGGTCGCGCCAGAAATGAAATTGAACCGCCGCCTGCCGGGCGGCACGCCGTTTTCCCATAACCTTTACTCTGGCGCGCAGATCTCCCATGACACTGGCGATCTCGACTGCCGCCCGCGCCGCTTCAGTTCCGCGGTTGATCTTCGATCCAAGACAACGTTCCCGCGCCTGCGCTTCGGTCTCCAAACTCAGAACCGCGTTGATCACCGGAACGCCGTGCTCGACCGCGATCTGCTGCAGCGCGTCCGTGACGGAACGGGCGAGATTTTGCGCGTGACTGGTCTTCCCTTGCAGGATGACGCCGAGCGCGAGGATCGCATCCGCTTTTTTCTGGAGCGCGAGTTCCCGCACCACGACTGGAATTTCAAAGGCGCCGGGCACCTGATGGAGCGAAATGGCCGAGTCCGGCGCGAGCGACTGCAATTCCTTGGTGGCATGATCAACGAGGCCCTGGACGTAGGGCGCGTTGAACTGGCTCGCGACGATCGAGAAGTGGCGCTTCCCCTTTGTCGGCGCGGGGGCGAGTCGGAGCAAGCGTGGACATTTTAGCGAATGACAAATGACGGATGACGAAGTTCGAAGAGGAGGGAACGGTATCTCGCCATTCGCACTTCGCAATTCGCCGTTTCAAAGCAGGTGCCCCATCTTGGTCCTCTTGGTCTCGAGATATTTCGCGTTGTGCGGATTCGCTTCGCTCCGGATCGGGACCTGCTCGACCATTTGGATTCCGTAGCCTTCCAGGCCGACGACCTTCTTGGGATTGTTCGTGAGGAAGCGAAATTTGCGCACGCCGAGATCGAACAGGATTTGCGCGCCGAGGCCGTAATCGCGCAGGTCGGTGGCGAAGCCGAGCCTGGCATTCGCTTCCACGGTGTCGAGCCCTCCCTCCTGCAATTTGTAGGCGTGGATTTTCGCGGCCAGGCCGATGCCGCGCCCTTCCTGCCGCATGTAAACAAGCACGCCATTTCCTTCCTCGGCGATTTGCCGGAGCGCGGCGTGAAGCTGATTCCCGCAATCGCAGCGCCGCGAGCCGAAGACGTCGCCGGTCAGACATTCGCTGTGCACGCGCACCAGCGTGGGTCGCGTTTTTGAGATCTTGCCTTTCACCAGCGCGAGATGATGCGCGCCGTCCAGCGTCGAGCGATAAAGATGCAGATCGAAGTCGCCGTAGTCAGTCGGCAATTTCACGACCTGCTCCGCTTCGACCAGTTTTTCCTTGAGGCGCCGGTGCGCGATCAAGCTCTGGATCGTGCAGATGCGCAGCCCGTGTTTCTTGCGGAACTCCATCAGCTCCGGCAGCCGCGCCATCGTCCCGTCGTCGTGCAGGATTTCGCAGAGAACCCCGGCCGGCTGAAGCCCCGCCATCCGCGCGAGATCGACGGCAGCTTCCGTGTGGCCCGCGCGCCGCAACACGCCGCCATCCTTGGCGCGCAACGGAAAGATGTGGCCCGGCTGCACCAGATCGTCCGGCGCAGATTTCGGATTCGCGATCGTCTGGATCGTCGCCGCGCGATCGTGCGCGCTGATGCCGGTCGTCACGCCGCGCGCCGCATCGACCGAGACGGTGAAATCCGTCCGATACATCTCCCGGTTCTGCGCCACCATCCGCTGCAGGCCGAGCTGCTCCGCGCGCTCGTTCGAAATCGGCACGCAGATCAACCCGCGCCCGTGCATCGCCATGAAGTTGACTGCCTTCGGCGTCGCCTTCTCCGCCGCCATGACGAGGTCGCCCTCGTTCTCGCGGTCCGCGTCGTCGGTCACGATCACGATCTTGCCGGCGGCGATGTCGCTCACGACATCGTCGATCGTGTCGAATTCGAGGCTTAGCCGGAGCTTCCGCAATCATCGCCGATACCATTACTTCCGGCGCTCCCCTCGGCAACGTCTATTCCGCGGCATCAGAGGGACTTCGAATTGAGTCCGAAACTTCCAGAACACGATTCCGTAGTAAGCGGCGGAAGAATTGTGAAGAAGCGGTCAAACTTATGAAGCTAGCTATCCTAAATAAACCGAGGTTAATCTGCGCTGCGCTTCCATTTGCCTTGGCGGCATGCACGTCGAGCGACAACTATTCTTTTCTCCATTACGGGAGGACGCCGGCTGCGAATGCTACCGATCTAAAAACGCCAGCTCTTAACGATCAGCTAGCGCTGCTCTATGCCAGCAATGTGGCCACCATCCTTCGTTGCAGATTCACCGGTGCGCGGATTGCTCGAGAAATATCGAGCAGCCTCCAGGTGATCCTGGCGGGCCTGGCTGGAGTAGGAGGGGCATTTAACTTTGGTGAGAAAACATTAGCGGTTCTAGGTCTTGGTAGTGCCGCGATCCCCGAGTTCCAAGGCATATTTAACGCCAAGGGCCGGGCCGAGTGTTATCAGGATGCCGTCCGGCTCATTGAGGAAGCGCAGATCGAATATTTAGCGCACAACCAGCAGCCCTCTCCGAACGAGCTTACGCAAAACGGTGTGACTCTATTCCAAAGGGTCACTGCCAGTATCCACGTAGTTGAGAAGACCCTCGCCGGTCATTTGCCGAGCGTGGACGACATGCAAAAAGCGACCGAGCGGATGAGCAAGCGCGGGGCCACGCCCACCGCCCCGGGCGTGGCACTGAATAATCTTACCGCAAATCCACGAGTTCAAGCCGCAGCGGACCGGGAGGTTAGGGAGGTGGGAGACCGTGTCGCGCGTAAAGGACGAGCAGCTCCAAGAACAGCTTAAGACGGAGCAGGAACGTGACAGACCAAACGTCAATTTCGTAGAGGCCATGAGACTGTTGGATCGCGATCCGGCCCTTCAATCCAAGAAAACAGCTGTGTATGCTGCGATATTAGCTGAAACGAATTTGACTGGACTTGTGGAACCGGATGCAAATTCCATGCTCACGTTTTTTCAGGTAACAGCAAACGATGAACAGAGAAGGGAACTGACGGACGCCGTGAAGAAACACCTCCCTCCCTAGAAAACGATACTCTAATCAAACTACGACAATGCCAACACCCTTTCCATTAGCGCCGGCCGCCGATGCAGACTCTTTAGCGGGAATACTCAATGACCAGGAACTATTACTGGGGCGACAAGTTCTCTCGGTGGGCGGTATAACCACGGGAAATGCGGCTGAGCGCATCAATTCCGTTACGATCGAATTCAACATTGATGCCGATAAGCTCAAGCGCTTGAGCGTGGCAGTGGTACCCGCGGGCGCCACTCAAGCGGAGGCGACCGCGGCGGCGTCACCCGATGCCGCGCAGAACGTAAAGCAGGCATTTTCTACATTTATCGAACCTCTACTACACACCGCCGAATTGTTAGATAGGTCCGAAGTCTTCCTGAAAAGCGACAAAGTAGAGATCGTCCTCTTGCGTGAAACAGAGCCTATTGTGGAAGCAACTAGCAACGTTTGACCTCTTTGGTTGGCAGTACGAACGAACAAGAACCCCTAACCCTCACCCAAGAGCCGTTGCCGAAGCGGTGGCTATGAATTTGACGGCCACGGCACAAACCGATCCTCGCGCTCCCTGACCGGTTTGTTACGACCGACCTCCATCGCCCTCTCCAGGAGCGGCAGAACTGAGTGCAGGGTTTGGTCGCTGCGCGCGTGCACAAATAAGAGCGGCTCGCCCTTCTCGACTGGCTCGCCGACTTTCTTGATGCCGGAAAACCCGACGGCGAAATCGATCGTGTCGTCGACTTTTTGCCGGCCGGCGCCGAGAAGGAGCGATGCGCGGCCGATTGTTTCGGCATCCATTTTGGTGACGCGTCCCAGACGTTTGCGCGAGCAGGGGATGAATGATTGGAGCGCGGTGCACTTCGGTGATTTTCTCCAGCGAGGAGGCATCGCCGTCCTGCGCGTAAACCAGGGAGATGAATTTCCGCCAGGCCGTTCCATCGGAGAGCCAACCGGCGAGCTTCGCGCGTGGCGTCTTGGACACTTGCTCCGCCAAATCGAGCACCAGGTCGATCACATCCGCCGGACCGCGGCCTTGGAGAATTTCGACGCATTCGGCGACTTCGAGCGCGTTACCGACGGCGCGCCCAAGCGGCTCGTCCATCGGGCTGAGAAGATGCGAAACCTTTACGCCCATCAGTTTCCCCACTTGGTCATGGTGGCGGCGAGCTGTTTGGCCTCCTTGCGCGTTTTCATGAACGCGCCGCTCCCAAACTTCACGTCGAGCACGAGCCGATCGAGATTCTCCGCGAGCTTCTTGCTCATGATGCTCGCCACGATGAGCGGCTGGGAAGGGACGGTGCCGGTCACGTCGCGCAAGGCGTAGAGTTTTTGTCAGCCGGGCAGATATCGGCGGTCTGGCCGATGATGAAAACGCCGATGCTTTCCAGTTGGGCGAGCGCCCGGCGTTCGTCGATGTGGACATTGAATCCGGGAATGCTCTCGAGTTTATCGAGCGTGCCGCCGGTAATGCCGAGGCCGCGGCCGCAAATCATCGGCACCCAGAGTTCGTCGCAGGCCAGCAGCGGCGCGAGCACGAGCGAGATCTTGTCGCCGACGCCGCCTGTGGAGTGCTTGTCGACTTTCGGGGGAGTGCCGGCGGGATACTCCAGGACGCGCCCGCTTTCCATCATCGCCTTCGTGAGATGATGGGTTTCCGCCGGCGTCATCCCCCGGAAAAAAACGGCCATCGCCCAGGCGCTCATTTGGTAATCGGGGATTTCGCTCGCTGGTAAAGCCAGCGATGAGGTGCGCGATTTCCGCCGCGGTCAGTTCGCGGCCTTCGCGTTTTCTTTCGATGAGTGTCGGAACGTGCATGGCAGGGATTTCTGGCTGGGCGAGGGATGGAATCCCCAACGCCAGCGCGGGGGGCCGCCGGACTTATAGCTATTTCGATGCCTTCAAAGGGATCATCGGTGCCAGAAAGGCGTTGGGTTTTGTGCGAACTGAGGATTGCGCATCGGCGCAAAAAAGAAAATGGTAAGCCGCAGTCATCCGACCGCTTGTGCAAAAATCTGACAAAATATTCGTCGCCGGCCATCGAGGCCTGGTCGGCAGCGCGCTCGTCCGCAAACTCCAGCAGGAGGGATTTGCCAACCTGGCTCATTCGCGATCGCGCCCAGCTCGATCTGAGAAAGGAAGCTGAGGTCGATCGTTTTTTCGCGGAAGAGAAACCGGCTCTGGTTGTCTTCGCGGCCGCCAAGGTGGGCGGGATCAAGGCGAACAACGACCTGCCGGTGGAATTCCTGCTCGATAATTTGCAGATCCAGAACAACGTCATCCGCGCGGCCCACGAAACGGGTGTGCGCAAACTGTTGTTTCTTGGCAGCTCCTGCATTTATCCGAAACACGCGCCGCAGCCGATCCCTGAAGCGGCGCTGCTCACCGGCGCGCTCGAACCCACCAACGAAGCCTACGCGATCGCCAAGATCGCCGGGATTAAGCTTTGCCAGGCGTACGCGCGGGAATACGGCGCGAACTTCATCTCGGCCATGCCGACGAATCTCTACGGGCCTAACGATAACTTCGATTTGCTCTCGTCCCATGTTTTGCCGGCGCTCCTGCGCAAAGCGCACGAGGCAAAGAAGAATGGCGCCAGCGAGCTGGTCGTCTGGGGTTCGGGAAAACCGCGGAGGGAATTTCTCCATGTCGACGATCTGGCCGCGGCCTGCGTCTTCCTGCTCGAGAAATATGACAGCGCTGAGATCATCAATGTGGGCTGCGGCGAAGACATCTCCATCCGCGAACTGGCGGAACTGATTTGCGAGGTCGTTGGATTCCGGGGCGATCTGACCTGGGACACGACCAAACCAGACGGGACACCGCGGAAACTCCTCGACGTCTCCAAACTGCACGAGCTGGGCTGGCGCCATTCCATCGGGCTGCGCGAAGGGATCGCACGGACCTACGAGTGGTTCCTCGCAAAACGGCGCGCAGGACGCTCCGAAATGAAAAAGCTTCGCGTTGGCGTCGTCGGCGTCGGGCACATTGGGAAAAACCACGCGCGCCTTTATGCCGAACTTTCCGGGCGCGCAGTTCACGGCGATCTTCGATACGGATCCGGCCACCGCGGCCCGCTTCGCGGAGGAATTTGGCGTGGTGGCGGCCGCCAGCCTCGAAGAGTTTGCGGAACAGGTGGACGCCGCCTCGATCGCGACCCCGACGAACACGCACTTCAACATCGCGCACGAACTGTTGACCCGGGGCAAACATCTGCTGATCGAAAAGCCGATCGCGGAAAACACCGCGCACGCGACCGAATTGGCGGAGCTGGCCGCGGCCCGGGGGCTCGTCCTGCAGGTCGGCCACGTGGAGCGTTTCAATCCGGTCCTGAGCGCCCTGGAAAAACGCCTGACGAATCCGCGATTCATCGAGGCGCATCGGCTTTCGCCTTATCCAAACCGCAGCACCGATATCGGAGTCGTGCTCGACCTGATGATCCACGATCTCGAAATTATTCTGCATCTCGTGCGATCGCCCGTGCAGACGATCGACGCCGTCGGAGTGCCGGTCATGAGCCGCGGCGAAGACATCGCGAATGCGCGGCTCCGTTTCGAAAATGGCTGCGTGGCGAACATTACTTCCAGCCGGATCAGTCCTGAGCAGATGCGGAAGATCCGCGTCTTCCAGGAGAACGCCTATCTCTCGCTCGATTACCAAAATCAAAGCGGCGAAATGCATCGGCGCACCGCGGAAGGCATCACGCGGGAAGAAGTCGAGATCGAACGGGAAGAACCGCTCAAGCGCCAGCTCGCTTCCTTCATCGAATGCGCGCAAACCGGCCGCGCTCCGAAGGTCTCCGGTTTTCAAGCCGCGGCGGCTCTGGAGTTAGCCGTGGAAATCACGAAACGCATCAACTCCGCTCTGAGTGGCTAAGAGCATCTATCTTGTCGCGGGCGAAGCGAGCGGCGACGAACATGGCGCGGCCTTGATGCGAGCGCTCCGCGAGTTGGCTCCTGGCTTGAATTTCTCCGGACGCGGCGGGCCGAAAATGAAGGCGAGTCGCCGGCGACGCGTTCATCAACTGGAGTGACTCCGCGGCGGTCGTCGGGCTGTGGGAAGTCGTGAAGCGGTACGGATATTTCCGGGAACAATTCCAAAACGCGCTGAACGAGATTGCGACTGATCAAACCCGACGCCGTGGTCCTGATCGATTACCCCGGATTCAATCTGCGCCTGGCTCGGGCGCTTCGGAAGAAATCTCCGGCGCTCAAAATCATTTACTACATCAGTCCCCAGGTTTGGGCCTGGAATCGCGGGCGAATCACGCAGATGGCGCGCTTTCTGGATCTGATGCTCTGCATCTTTCCGTTCGAAGCGGAGCTCTACAATAAATCGGGATTGCGGACGGTCTTCGTCGGCCATCCGATGGTCGAGAATCTCGCGAAGCTCCGAACGGGCGAAGAACGCCAACCGAATTTGATCGGCCTTTTCCCCGGCAGCCGGCGTGCGCGAGATCCGCAAGATTTTCCCGATCATGCTGGAAGCCGCGCGTGAAATTGCCGCCGAGCGCCCCGAGAGCAGTTTCGAAGTGGCGGCGGCCTCGGAACCACTCGCCGCGGAAATTCGGCAAATGCTCGCGGCTTCGCCGGTCCGGGAACGCGTGCGGATTGTAACGGGAGATGCTGCTGGAACGATGCAACGCGCCTTCGCCGGCATGATCGCTTCCGGCACCGCCACGCTGGAAGCTGCGTATTTCAGACTGCCCTTTGTCCTGGTCTACAAAGTGTCGTGGCCGACTTATTTTGCGGCGCGACTCGTCTTGAAGACCAAACACCTCGGCATGCCGAATGTCCTTGCCGGCCGTGAGATCGTCCCCGAGTTCATCCAGCATGAAGCTCGTGCGAACACGATCTCGAGAGCTGTCTTGAAACTAATGAATGACCAGGCGGCGCGCGACACGATGGTTTCGGAGTTCGATGAGATCATCGCCAAACTTGGCGAGACCGGCGCGAGCGCGAAAGCGGCGCGAGCGATTGTCGAGGAGCTGGACAAAGAGCCACAGATGAACACGGATTTTCACGGATGAAGAAAAAGAGTTTCCTTCCCATCCGTGTTTCATCCGTGTGAATCCGTGGCTCAATAAAGGAACAAAAGCGGACCTGATGAAAATTTTCGATATCTCGCGCATCACTTTCGAATGACCTCGCGCCGTGGCCGGGTGACACACCGTTTCGTTTCGAATTGAAATGGAAGATGGCGGAAGGCGCGACTGTGAACGTGGGCGCAGTCAACATGGGTGTGCACAACGGAACGCACGCAGACGCGATGTTCCATTTCGACGAAAGCTGGGGATCCGATTGATCGCATGCCGCTCGAGGCCTACGTCGGCAATGCGGTCGTGGTCGATCTGACGAAACTGTTCGCGGGGAGAAAGGATGAGATCGACCGGACACGGCAAATTGGCGTGGCAGACCTGGAAGCTTTTTCGGCTTCGTTCGAGCAAGCGCCGCGGCTCCTGCTCAAGACGGGAGTTTGGAACGATTCGAAAGTTTTTCCGGATTGGATTCCGGTGATCGCGCGTGAGGTGCCCGATTGGCTGGCGGAGCGGAAGGTGAAACTGCTCGGTCTGGATCTGCCGTCCGTGGATCCAATCGAGGCGAAGAAGCTAACCAACCACCACGCGCTGGCGGCTGCGCGCATTGCCATTGTTGAATCGCTCGATTTGAGTGAGGTCGAGGCGGGGATATACCATTTGTCCGCGTTGCCATTGAAGATTGCCGGGGGCGACGCTGGGCCCGGTTCGCGCAATTCTTTGGCGGGATTGATTTCGGAGGGACGTGCTCCGCACGTCCGAGATGGATGCGCAGGGAACCAGATAATGGGACTTGCGGAAGCAAGTCCCTCCGAGCAGGAATCGTCGTTCACCGTGACTGATATTCTAAATCGTCGGGCCACACTTTGGTTCGCTGTCGCGCTAATGATCGGTTCTGTGGAGCGTCGCAAATCTCCCATGGCATCTGGATGATTACGACCAGGCCAAACAGGCGTTCACCTCCTTCGAGATGGTGAAGCAAGGTCACTGGATCTATCAGCACACGCCTAACGGTTGGGTCGCGACCAAGCCGCCGCTCGTTGGCTGGGTTTCCGCGGGGCTGTTTTCCGTGATCCGATCCTGGGAGCTGGCATGGCGGCTTCCATCTTTTCTCGCGGGCTTCGCCCTGCTTTTCCTCATCGCGCGCGCGGCGTCCGCGGCCTACGGCGGCGCGGCGGCTCTGGTCGCGACCTGCGCTTTCGGCCTCAACTTGTTCACGCCCCGCTTGGCGACGCTCGTGCGAACGGACATGCCGCTCGCGTTGATCCTGTTCGTGATCGGCTGGATGATTTGGGAGAAAATTCGAAGGCGCGAGACCTGGAAAGCGGGAGATCGCTTCGCGCTTTTTCTCCTGCTCAGCGCGGCCATGTTGATCAAGGGACCGATCGTCTATGCGTTCCTGTTGCCGGGAATCGTCGCTTTCCAGTGGAGGAGGCGAGGAACTGGTGAAGCCGTGACGGCGTGGTCGGGATGGTGGCCCTGGCTGGCGTCGTTCGCGGTCTTCCTGGCCTGGGCCATCGGCGGCGCCATGGTTGTGCCGGAGTTTTGGGAGCATGTCGTCCTGCGCGAATTCGCCGGGAGATTTAGCGAGGCGGATCCATCGAGCGCAGCCGTTCTATTTTTATCTGCCGCATCTTCTGCATCGATTCGCGCCCTGGAGCATTCTTCTGATTTTGTTGCCGCTGCTCGGCGCGAGAGAGCAAAGGTTGAAAATTCGAGACTGGCTGCGCGCGATGTCGCCGGAAACATTTTGGCTCGTCGTCTGGAGCCTGGGCGGTTTGCTGGTGATGTCGCTCGTTCCGTCCAAACGGATCGATCGCGTTTTCCCGATCGTGCCGCCGCTTTGCTTGCTCCTGGCCGCTCTGGTCGCGGAGTTTGGCAAGAGCAGAAAATTCGAGAACGGTGACAAGGAGGTGCTGCACGATCGCCGTCGTCTTCGCCTGTCTTTTCACGACCGGCTACGCGGCTGGGAAAATCGTCTCTGGCGTATCGCCAGAAGAGCGACGCGTTCGCCGCTTTCGGAAAGGCGGTCCGGCAGGAAGCGGCTGCTCACGGCTGGAACTATGAGGTCGTCGGCGGCGAGGACGAGGGGATGGCCTTGTATCTCCGCCGCACCGAATTTCTCGAGCCGGGCGAGGCCGTGGCGGAATGGAACTCGCGGCAAACTGGACGGCCTTGTTGTGCCCGAAGACGAATTGACCGGTTGCTCCCGCGTTTGCAGGGAGCTGTGCCTTCGAAGATCGGCTCGTCCGGGCCGGCGGGGCGGTATCGGCGGCGTTACGTCTTTCTCGTGCGCTCGAATAGGGATCGAGCACGAGCACGAGCATGAGCAGCGAGAACGAGCGATGAGGGGATCAGCCCGGTAGCCAAAAGCCGCTCGACTTTGCGGCTGCGATTTGTAGGCTCGCCTCCGATTGAACGACCTGATGGAATTTCCGAAGGCAGAAATTGAGGCGCTTTGGTGTCCCTGGCGTGTCGAGTATTTCGAGCAGGAGAAGCCGAACCCCCATTTCCTTTCGGAGGCGGCGCGCGCGAGTGACGACGCCGCGCATCTGGTGATCGCGCGCCGGAAGAACGCCTTCCTGATGATGAATCGCTATCCCTACAGCGTGGGCCACCTGATGGCGGTGCCCTATCGAAAGACGGCGGACGCTTCCTCGTTAGGCGAAAATGAAGTGCTCGAGCTTTGGAGTCTCGCGGTGCATGGGCAGACGTTATTGCGCGAAACGATGAAAGCGCAGGGCTTCAACGTCGGTTTGAACCTCGGGCAATGCGCCGGCGCCGGTGTGCCCGATCACTTGCATCTCCACATCGTGCCGCGGTGGAATGGCGACACGAATTTCATGCCGGTCCTGTCCGGCACGCGCCTGCTTTCGGAAGGATTGCGCGGGCTTTACGACAAATTGATCGCGACGCAGGACCGAATCGCGGATAAGACTTCTCACTCATGACGCAGCTGGATCGAGCCGCCGCCGCCGCGAAAGGGAATGGGTTGCCTCGGCAAAGGCTGTTTACTGATCATCGTTTTCCTGATTCTGCTGGCGGTCGCGTTTGTCATCGGCTTCTACACTGGCACGAAGCCGAAGGAGATTCCCCAGGTGCAAATGTCCGAGGACGAGCAGACCGCCGTCCGCGCGCGGTGGGATCGAATTTGAGTCGCCGAGCCAGAGCGAACCACCTCCCGCTCTTCCCACGCCTTCGCCCGTTTCGGAGGAGGCTCCGCCGCCGAGGCTGCCGACCGTCCCGACTCCTCCTTCGCCGAATCGGATCGAGCTCACGGCCAGCGATATTAACGCGTTGATTTCCGGCAGCCGGAAGGCTCGGGGAAAGGGTTTCGTTTCCATCGACAATAATGTCGCCCGCGTTCAGATCACTTATCCGCTGGAAAAAGTCAGGCTTCCGCGGCCGCTATCTGAATGCGGAGCTCGCCGTTCGCGCCTCGCCGGATCGCAATCCCCACAATCTTCAAATCACGCAAGTCTCGTTGAGGGGTAATTCCGGACGGAATGCTGAACGGCGCTCGTGGGCTCCCACTCAGCCCAAAGTTATGTGGACGATTTTGTCAGCCAGCACGGCATCACGTCGTTTACGATCGAGAACAATAAAGTGATCCTCGAGAAGAGCGGCGGCCGTTGATCACTGCATGATCTCGCGCACGAAGACGTTCAGCTGCCCGTCGGCTCTGCTTGCGCACTTCGGTGATTTCGTAAGGACGCGCTTCGTCGCGGGTGACGGTCGTGCCGCGCGCCGGCGGAGTGTAGCCGGCGGGGAATTCCACGATGATTCGGACCGATTTCCCCCCTCCAAGCGGATGCAAGACGGCATCGGTTATCCCTTTCTTCGGGCCGCAGGACGGCGCGGTTCGGCTCCGTGAAATTGACCACGAACTGACCTTGCAGGTAAACGCGCTCGCCGGCGAGTCCGCGGTCGGCGAGATCGCTCAGATCAGAAGTCTGGATCAACCGGCCCACGGGCATTTTCCCGGGTGGATATGTTTTCCAAATTCCGCCACCCGCGGTGGATGCCAGCGAATTGTCCGGGGTGACCGGCAGGCGCCGGGGAAGCAAGAGGCGGGGCGCGCAGGTGACGCAGCGGCGACGAATCGGGAGGAGTGGCCGCCACTGGAGTAGGAGTGGCGCGTGCTTTCGGCGCGGGCGGCCAGATGGGAACAGCGGGCGTGTTTTGCGCGATCGCGACTGGCAGTAGCGGTGGGCGTCGGGATGGCCTTCTTGTTCTTCGCCAGCTTCCCGCCTTTCGGCGTGGCCGTGGGCTTCGGCTGTCGGCGACGGCGACGGCGACGATCGGCGCTTCGACTTGCTGGGCCGGTTCCACCCGAATCAGGGCGTTTTCTGCCGGAGGCGGGGGAGTGGGGGCAAGCCCGGCCACAGCGGAGCTCTGACCGATTTGGCGAAACTCGCTCGCGATAGCGGGTCTCCGCGGCGACGCCGGGCCGAGTCTTTGAAGAGCGGCCAGCCGGCCTTCAGGTTCAAATCGAGCGGAGGCTCCAGGCTGAAAGTCCCGGGCCCTCGCGTCACCGTGTAACTGCCGTAGAGCAACGGCATCGCGGTGATCAGGATGCGGCCGTCCGGCAACCGCTCCGCATGAATCACCGCGGAGAGATCGTGCGCGCGCTCCAGTTTGATTTCCAGGCCGGTGACCAGCGTTTGCTTCATCAACGGCAGAGCGACTGCGCGTCGGACGGGTAAACGTGCTCCATCAAGAGCTTCGCCGTGATCGACCGCGTTGGTCAGGGCGACCATGCCGGAAGTGAAGACATCGTTCGGCGTCAGCTCGCGCGCCTCCATGATCGTGAATCGCCCGACGACATACGGAACGAGCCCGCGCACGCTGCTGGAAATTTCGGATGTAATTGCGCGCCAGCTCTGCATTGGCTTTCGCCAGCTCCGTCGGGCTCATCGCGATGTATCGGTCGTGATTTGTTTCGAGGTCAGGAATTCTCCCGCGGGCGCCGCGGTCAGTTGAAACCGCTTGGCTCGGCTCGATCTTGTGCAGCTTTTTCAGGATGCGATAGCTGTCCGGCCGCTCCGGTTGGCCGAAGATGTAGAAACTCCCGAGCCAGGCGGCGAAGGCGAGACCGGTCAGGAGAAGGATGGCGATCGTCCAGCCGAACAGGTTGCTTTTCCGCCGGGGACGCCCGTACGAGTCCTCGTAACGGAAATAGTCTCGATCCATCTACGCGCGCCCGCTTCGCGAACGATTCGTTTTCAAGCAGGGCGGGCGGTTCGAAAGACGTCCCGCAGCCGCAGGTCCGGGCCGCATTCGGATTCACGATCTGAAAGCCGGTGCCGGTAAGCCCGTCGTGATAATCGAGGGTCGCGCCGCGCAAAAATTCCGCGCTCTCGCTATCGACCAGAAACTCGACTCCATCTTTTTCCACGATCGCATCCCCTGCCTTTTGGCCGTCGAGCGACATCTCGTATTGCAGACCCGGAGCATCCGCCTTTTGCGATCTGGACGCGCAGACCTTTGCCTCGTGTTCGGGGCTCTGAGTTTCGAGCAAAATGCGAAGCTGGCGCACGGCGTTGTCCGTCACGGTGATCATCGGTGGACGAAATTATCGCGTCGCTGGGGCAAGTCAAACCAGGCGGCCAGCCGCGCGCGACTGCCTCGGCCGATCGCACGTCCAGACGTCGCCGCGCTTTTCCTTCGCAATCGCGCATCCAAACTCTAAAATTCGATATGAGCCGCATTCGCCTGCTGCCGGAAATCCTTGCCAGCCAGGTGGCCGCCGGCGAAGTGGTCGAGCGGCCGGCCTCGGTCGTAAAAGAGCTGGTCGAGAACAGCATCGATGCCGGCGCGCGCAAAATCGAAGTGAGCATCCGGCGCGGCGGGATTTCGCTTGTTCGCGTGGTCGATGATGGCTGCGGGATGGATCGGGATGACGCGCTGCTTTCGCTGGAACGGCACGCCACCAGCAAGATCCGCACGGCGGCTGATCTCGCCGCCATCGCCACGCTTGGGTTTCGCGGCGAAGCGCTGCCCGAGCATCGCCAGCGTGTCGCGGTTTCGGCTGACCACGCGCGAACCGGAGGCCATCGCCGGCACGGAAATCATTGTCGCGGGCGGCCGCATCGAAACCGTCCGCGACGGCGGCGAAGCGCCCGGGAACGCAGATCGAAGTGCGCTCGATTTTCTACAATCTGCCCGCGCGCCGAAAATTTCTGCGCTCCGAAAACACCGAGAGCCGCAACATCGAGCACCAACTTCATCTGCAGGCGACCGGACATCCGGAAATCGCTTTTGCGTTTGTGCGCGATGACCGGATCGCCTTTCAACTTCCGGCGCCGCGAGCCTGCTGCGAGCGGATTCGCGATTTGCACGGAACTGAACTGGTCGAGCGTCTCCTTCCGGTCGAGGAACCAGCTGCCTCCGCGCGGGATTCGAATCCGCGGATTGATCGGCCAGGCCGGAGTGAGCCGGCAAACGCCGCGCGCAACAGCTCGTCTTCGTCAACGGCCGCGCGATCGAGAGCCCGGTGCTCACGGCCGCATTGCGCGAGGGCTACCACACCGCGCTGATGAAAGGTCAGTTTCCCGTCACGTTTCTTTTTCTCGACCTCGATCCTGCCGCGGTGGATGTGAATGTCCATCCGGCCAAGCGCGAAGTGCGCTTTCGCGATCCGGCCGGCGTGCGGGAAGCAGTCGTCGAAACGATTCGCAAGACGCTGGAAAGCGGACGGCGCGATTGGCAGCAGCAATTTCAGCGGCCCGTCACGCCTCTCGCCGCAACCGAGAATCTTGCTGACGATACCGTGGTCCCAGATCCGACGGGACCGGCAGCGGGCGGTTCACCGAACCGCCCGGGCGATTCGGGCGATCGCCCCTACCTCGCGATTCGCCCGCCAATTTGCTGAGCCGGCGACGCCCAAGTCGACAGGCGGCGGATTGGCGCCGACGGAGGAACGGATCGACATCGCAAACGCGAGCCAGCAATTCCAGATCATCGGCATTCTGAACAAGCTTTATGTGTTGATGGAAAATGAGAACGGCCTCGTCCTGGTCGATCAACATGCGGCGCACGAGCGGATCTTGTTCGAAGAACTGCGCCGGCGGATGGAGGAGCAGGGCGTTCCTTCGCAGCGGTTGCTCCTCGCGCAAACCTTCGAGCTCCCGCCGCGCGATGCGGAATGGGTCGAGCGCAACGCGGCGACCCTGCAAAAAATGGGCATCGGCATCGAGCCCTTCGGTCAAAACGCGTTCAAGATCGATAGCCTGCCGACGTTTCTGGAGGTCTCGGATCCGGTCGCTTTCATGCGCAAGGTGATCGATGGCCTCAAAAGCGCGAGCAACGGCAGCTCCCCTCTGCGGCTCGGCGAAGATATGATCGCGAAAACGGTTTGCCGGCACGCGGTCAAGGCGAACGATCCGCTGCGTTACCTGGAGGTCGAGAAACTGATCAGCGACTTGCTCGAGTGCGATTTGCCCTACTGCTGTCCCCACGGCCGGCCGACGATGATTCAGATCTCGCTCGCCGAGCTGGAGAAGAAATTCGGCCGGAAGGTGTAACGCAATCTGCTTCGGTAGGGCGAGACTCCGTCGAGCCGCGAGTGAACACGCGATATCGGCTCGACAGAGTCTCGCCCTACCAAGACTGGATTAGTGTTCTTCTTTCCAATATTTCGTGATCAGGGCTTTGATCGGCGCGGTCTGTAGCCGGTAGTTTTCCTTTTCATGCTGGGGAGCTCCGGGAGCCATTTCCACCAATACATGCCCGCGATAAACGGGTGTTTGGCGGGAAGGCGCAGCGCGGTCTCGATGCAACGCGCCTGGATTTCGGCCGCGTGCTCGCCTCCGGTCTTGAAGGCCCACGGTTCGGCCGCCGTGCGCGCGCTCTCGTTGTAGCCGATTTCAACAAAGAGAAATTGTTTGCCGTGTTGTTTTGAATATTTCTCCAGCTCGCCGCAGCGCTTTTCCCAAGCCGCCGCCAAGCTCGGAGGCACTCGGGTCCGGTGTCTTTGTCAACGGGAAATAGGCGAGGACGCCAAGGTAATCGAGTGCATCCCAAAATTTCACCTCGGCATATTCATTCCAGTTCGCGCCGTAGGTGACCTTGCCGTGATAAACCTCCCGGACCGCGGCGATGATCCTGCGCCAGCGTACATCGTACTTCTGCGCGAAGGAGAATTCGAGTCCCACGCAAAACACCTCGGCCTGCTCAGCTTCGGCGAGCGTGGCCATTTGCACGATCCACGTCTGGTACTCAATGAAGAAGATGTTCCATTCTTCCGGCGTGGCGAAATTGATCTCGCCGCGCCAGGAAAACTTCGTCCCCCAATAAGCGATATGCGGAATGAGCATGGCCGACATGCCGCGGTCATGCGCCCAGCGGAGCGGCTTCGTGATATGGGTGGTGCTGGTGCTCGACCGGCGCCCGATCACGACATGTCCATCCTCGCGGACTTGCGCGTAAGGATGGATCGCGATGCTATTCACGCCTAACGACTTCAATTCATCGAGCGTCGCTTCCATCTCCGGCGTCTGCCATTCAATGCCCCAGGTCTGACACGAGACGGTTACGCCTTTGAAAAATGGCCACGCGCTGGGCGGCTCGGCGAATGCTGAGATTGCCGCCGCGAAGACCAAAATCCCGCCCAGCAAAAATGCTGAAGACAGGAAAGGTAATTTCATGGCGCGATCCGCGCAGTCTAGCCACGAAGCAGCCCTGCACAAAGAGCGCCGGCCCAGGCCCGGTGCGGAAACAAATTTCCGAGACGCG
Source organism: uncultured Verrucomicrobiae bacterium (assembly GCA_963850015.1). Taxonomy (GTDB): domain Bacteria; phylum Verrucomicrobiota; class Verrucomicrobiia; order Chthoniobacterales; family UBA10450; genus AV80. The sequence goes on along the minus strand of CAWKJF010000002.1, from coordinate 1,184,176 downwards.
GAGCGAGAGCAATCCCCGGGTTCGTCCTTGTGCCAGCGAGGGCCTTGGCTGATTGGTGCTGACCAAGTGTCGATGAATCCAAATCCAAAGACTGCACTCATCACTGGCATCACCGGCCAGGATGGTTCCTACCTGGCGGAATTGCTTCTCGGAAAAGGGTACGCCGTTCACGGGGTCGTTCGGCGCACGAGCAATCTTCTGCGCTCGCGCATCGAGCATTTGCGGCGCGACGAAGACATCTACGATAAGCGGCTGTTCTTGCATTATGGCGATCTTTCCGATGGAACTACTCTGCGGCGGATCTTTTCGAAAGTGCAGCCCGCCGAAGTCTATCATCTGGCCGGGCAGAGCCACGTCGGTTTGAGCTTCGAAATTCCGGAATCGACTTGCGATGAAATCGGAATGGCCACCCTGCGGCTTCTGGAAATCGCGCGCGACCAGGCCGAGCCGGTGAAAGTCTATCATGCCGCGAGCTCCGAGATTTTCGGAAATGCGGCGGAATCGCCCCAGAGTGAAAGCACTCCGCTCAGGCCATCGAGCCCCTACGGTTGCGCCAAGGCTTTCGCGACGCAGCTGGCCCGCGTTTACCGCGATTCCTACGGGCTCTTTGTCTGCAACGGCATTCTTTACAACCACGAATCCCCGCGGCGAGGCGAGAACTTTGTCACGCGCAAGATCGCGCGCGCCGTGGCGCGGATCGCGCGGGGCCTGGACGACGAACTGGTGCTCGGCAGCCTGGATAGCCGCCGCGACTGGGGCCGCGCGCAGGATTACGTCGTCTCGATGTGGCTCATGTTGCAGCACGAAAAACCGGACGATTATGTCGTCGCGACCGGCGAGACCGCACTCGGTCCGCGAATTTGTCGAAGCGGCCTTCGCGGTCGTTAACCTGCCCTGGGAAAAATACGTGAAGCACAATCGCGCATTCGATCGGCCCCACGATCCTGCCTCCCTGGTCGGTTCGGCTGAAAAGATCAAGGCGACCCTGGGTTGGCAACCGACCGGCTCGTTCGCCGACCTCGTCCGCGAGATGGTTGACGCCGAGCTGGCCGCCGCCTCCTTAGTGTCATGAATGATTATCTCATCTCCGTCCTGCTTGGCATCATCGAAGGCCTGACCGAGTTCCTCCCGATCAGCTCGACGGCTCACCTGCGGATAGCCGAATCCCTTCTGCATCTCGATCTGCACGACAGCTTTTGGAAAATGTATACCATCGTGATTCAGCTCGGCGCGATCCTGGCGCTGCCGGTCTATTTCCGAGCAAGGATCGCGAAGTTTCTTTCCTCGTTTCCGCGGGGAGAACGTGGGGACCGCACCGTCCTGACCCATCCCTTGAGCCTGACGCTCATCGCCTTTGTCATCACCGCCATTCCATCGTGGCTGCTGAAAAAGCAGATCGGCCAGAATCTGGAGAGTCTGTCGGTCATGGCGTGGGCCATTCTCATCGGAGGCGTGATCATGTGGATCGTGGATGCGGTTTTTACCAGGCCGCGCACCTCGCACATGGAGGAAATGACTTTGCGCGCAAGCGGCGTGGATCGGGGCGGCGCAGATTCTGTCCGCCGTGTTTCCGGGGACTTCGCGCTCCATGTGCACGATCGCGGCCGGGCAAACTGCGGGACTGTCGCGCGCGGCTGCTCTCGAGTTTTCGTTTTTCCTCTCGATGCCGACGATGGCTGTTGCGACCGGCTACGATCTGCTCAAGACCATCCTGCCCCATCAGCACGATGCTTCGGACGCCGCCATTGCCCCGCTCGCGATGAACGCCCACGGCTGGATCGTGCTCGGGATCGGGTTTGTCGTTTCTTTCGTCGTCGCCCTCGGCGTCGTCGCGTGGTTTATGCGCTGGGTGCGTGCGCGCGGTTTCGCGCCGTTTGCCATCTACCGGATCGTGGTGGGGATCGTGCTTGCTGGTGCTCATCGGCCGCGGTCTGATCTAGCGTCGCGAAAAGCGCGACCAGCAGGGGGTCAGAGGCCCTCGCAGAGCAATAATAAGTTCCCGTAAAAATCAGAACAGAGCGCTTGCCAGAAAGCCGCGGGAAGTCTAAAAAGGACGCTCCCATGTTGCGAACGCTCTCGACCGCGCTCCTTTGTTGGCTGTTTTTTCTCGCGCAAACTCATGCGCAGGACGTCTTCGTGCCGCGGGAATTGAAGGCAATCCCGGTCGCGAAATCTGAAAAGGAGCCCGCGCAGGCGGTCCTGAAGGCGCTGCCGGTGGACGAGCCTCCCGTGGTGAAGCAACCGCAAACGGCCAAGGCGGCGCCGCAAAAGCCGGAAAAGGCCCAGCCCGCCAAGGTCGAAACAGTGAAGGCGCCGGCGGTGAAGGAATCAGGGGCTAATGCGAAGCCGGATAAAGCTCAGGTGGCGAAGACTGAGTCGATAAAGACGCAGCCCGAGAAGGCATCAGGAGTTGCTCCGAAGCCAGAGAAAGCGCAAACGGCAAAGACCGAACCGAAGGCGCCGGCAGAGGGTCCCCGCCCAGAGAAAATTCAATCGGTGAAGGTAGAACCGGCAAAGGCGCCGGCCGCGTTGGAATCCTCGGCAAAACCGAACTCCGGACAAGGTCCGATCGGCAAAGGCCGAACCGGCGAAGGTGCCAACGGCGAGCGAACCTGCGCCGGATTCGCGATCGGAAAGAGCGCGGTCCGCGAAGGCAGAGCCCGAGAAGACCGCACCGGCCAAGGAAACGGCGGCGAAATCGAACGTGGAGAAAGTGCAGTCGGCGAAGGTCGAGCCGGTGAAGGAACCGGTCGCCAAGGATCCGTTAGCCGAGAAAAAGTGCAATCTGCGAAGGCTGGCCCCAGGCAAAGTGCCGGCGGTAAAGGAATCGGCGGAGGTCCGCGACCAGAGAAAATCCAGTCGCCAAGGCCGAGCCGTCCAAGGTGCCGGCCGTAACAGGCCCCCCGCGCGAAGCTTAACCTGGACAAAGTGCAGTCGGCAAAGGTGGAAATAGGAAAAGCGCCGGCCGCGAAGGAACCGGCAAGCCTGCAGCCGGAAAAAGTGCAAACGGCGAAAGTCGAACCGGAGAAGGCGCCAACGGTCAAGGAACCGACGAAACCGAATGCGGAGAAAGTACAAACGGCGAAAGCCGAGCCAGTAAAGGCGCCGCGGTCAAAGACCCGGTGAAACCGAGCGTGGAGAAGGCGCAAACCGCGAAAGCCGAGTCAGTAAAGCGCCGGCGGTTAAGGAACCGGCGAAACCGAACGTGGAGAAGGCGCAAACGGCGAAAGTCGAGCCAGAGAAGGTGCCGGCGGTTAAGGAACCGGCGAAACCGGCCGTAGAGAAAGCGCAGACGGCGAAAGCCGAGCCGGTGAAGGCGCCGGCGGTTAAGGAACCGGCGAAACCGAAAGCGGAGAAAGCGCAAACGGCGAAAGTCGAGCCAGTGAAGGCGCCGGCAGTCAAAGAACCGGTGAAACCGAACGTGGAGAAAGCGCAAACGGCGAAAGTCGAGCCAGTGAAGACGCCGAGCGGTCAAGGAACCGGCGGCGAAGCAGCGCCCGGAGAAAACCCAATCAGCCAAAATCGAACCGGTGAAGCCATCGGTGGTGAAGGAAGCGCCGGCACGACTGCCTCTCGGAAAAAGTCCAATTGGCGAAAATCGAACCAGTCAAGATCCCGCCGGCCGAGGAACCGACGGTCAATGTTCAACTCTCGAACAGGCCGATGGAAACGGCGTCCACCAAGCTGGCGGACGGTTTTGATTTCCCTGTCGGTAAGCCGGATGCCGAGGGTTACTACAAGGCGCGGGATTTCGTTCGGGCGGACACCATGGGCGAAGACTGGGATGGAATGCGCGGGGGCGACACGGATTTCAAGGATCCGATTTATTGCATCGGGGATGGAATCGTGGTGTTTGCGCGCGACGTGCATCGGGGTTGGGGCAACGTTGTTATCGTGCGGCACGCCTATCGGGAAGGCGGCACGGTCAAACATATCGACTCGCTCTACGGCCACCTGAATTCGATCCTCGTGCGCCGTGGCCAGAAGGTCGCGCGGGGGCAGCAGATCGGGACCATGGGCACGGCGCACGGGCAATACGACGCGCATTTGCACCTGGAGATTCGCAAGAACCTCGAGATCGGCATGAGCAGGTCGAAGTTTCAGAAGAACTTTCAGCAACTACTACGATCCGACCCAATTCATCGCCGCACACCGGCAGCTCTCGGGCGGCGGCGCGAATTTCCGGGTGGCGATGAACACGTTTACGCATGACGCCGCCTACAATTTCGATGATGCGCGGAATTTTTCCGCGCGCAGACGCAGCACGGCGCAATCCTCGGCGGCGCTAAAGCGGGCGTCTCAGCGCGACTCGCTAGCTGGCGGAGGCTCGGCGCTGCCGGCGAAAGAGTTAACGCTCACGCAGCTCGGCGATTGCGATCTCCGCGAATTGATCGAGTGCGTCTCTACAATCGCCCCGTGAGCGCGAGAATGAGCACGATCAGCAGCACCAATCCGAGTCCACCGAAGGGGTAGTAACCCCAGCCCGAACTATAACCCCAGCCTGGAAACGCTCCGATGAGGAGAAGGATGAGGATAATGAGGAGTATATTGCGCATGGCCGAAGAGTAGGGCGCTGCGGCAGCTGCGTGACAATGCTTTTTTATCCCTCCTGCTCCTGATCTTGATCTTGCTCCTGATCCTCTGACGGCGGCCGGCCTGGAGAGTCAAGATCAGGATCAGGAGCAGGAGCAGTGAAGGTTGAAATCTCTTGCAGCCGCATCCGCGCATCCTATCATTTTGCGCAGTCCCGAATGTGTCCGGCTGGATGCGTCGGGACAATTTGTTGTCATTTCTTTATTTCATGGCGAACACAATTCTGATCGGCGCGCAGTGGGGCGATGAGGGCAAAGGAAAAATCATCGATGTCCTGACCGCCAAGGCGGACATCGTGGTGCGCAGCCAGGGCGGTAATAACGCCGGCCACACCGTCATCCATCGGGGCACGAAATACATTCTCCATCTGATCCCGTCCGGAATTCTGCGGCGCGGAAAAGTCTGCGTGATCGGCAACGGCGTCGTGATCGATCCCATCGCGCTCGTCGCGGAGATCGAAGGGCTGCGCAAGCTCGAGGTCGAGATCGGGAAAAATTTGCTGATCAGCGATTGCGCCCACCTCGTTTTGCCCTATCACCGCTCGCTCGACGAACAGCGCGAGTTGCGGAAGGGCCAGGCCAAGATCGGCACGACCAAGCGCGGGATCGGCCCGGCCTATGGCGACAAGGCCGCCCGGACCGGTCTGCGGATGTCGGACCTGATGCAGCCCGTGTTGTTTTCGAAAAAGCTGCAGGCGAAGGTCCGCGAAAATAACAGCATCCTCCAGGCGCTTGGCGCGAAGGCCATCAACTTTCGAGAGGTCAACGCACGCTATCTGGAGGCGGGCCGGAAGCTGCGGCCGTTCGTTTCCAACACCGTCGTCTATCTGCATCGCGCGTTGCAGCGCGGAAAAGAGATTTTGTTCGAAGGCGCGCAGGGAACATTTCTCGATATCGATCACGGCACCTATCCGTATGTCACTTCCTCGAATACGACGGCGGGCGGCGCCTGCACCGGCTCCGGCGTGCCGCCGCATCGGATGGATCTGGTGCTCGGCGTGATGAAGGCCTACACGACGAGGGTGGGCGAGGGGGCGTTGCCGACGGAAGATGCCGGGCTGGCCAACATGCTGCATGAGATGGGGCGCGAGTTCGGCGCGACCACGGGCCGGGCGCGCCGTTGCGGCTGGTTTGACGCGGTGGCGACGCGTTATGCGACCATGATCAACGGCATCGACGAGATTGGCGGTCACGAATCTCGACGGGCTTGACGCGGTTGATCCGATTCGGGTCTGTGTGGCTTATCGCTTGAACGGAAAACGCCTCGATGTGCCGCCTTGCGATGCGACCCAACTCGAAAACTGCGAGCCGATCTACCAAGATTTCCCGGGCTGGAAAACATCTACGCAATCAGCGAAACAAATGTCGGATCTGCCTTCTGCGGCAAGAAGTTACGTGAAAGCTATTGCGGAGCTGACCGGCGCGCGGTTGCGAATCGTCAGCGTCGGCCCGACGCGGAACGAGACAATCATTCTCTGATCCTAGCCATGGCCGGCGGCGATCCCCAAACTAGTCCCTCGCCACATCGCCATCATCATGGACGGCAACGGCCGTTGGGCGCGAAACCGCGGGTTGCCCCGGATCAAAGGCCACGAAAAAGGCGCGGACGCGGTGCGGGCATGTGTCGAGGCTTGCGGCGAATTGAAGGTCGAATTCCTGACCCTTTACGCCTTTTCGGCGGAGAACTGGCAACGGCCGAAGACGGAGGTCTTCGCGCTCATGCGGCTGCTCGAACGTTTCCTGAAAGAGAAAACGCCGGAGTTGCTGGAGAAAAATGTCCGGCTCCAGGCGATTGGGCGTCTCACCGATCTGCCGGCTGGTTGCCAGAAGCAGCTGCACGAGTCCATCGAACGCACCGCCGGGAATACCGGGCTGACGCTGATCCTGGCGCTGAGTTACGGCGGCCGCCTCGAGATCATCGACGGGATCAAGAGCCTGCTCCGCCAGATCGATTCCGGCCACATCGATCGGGCGATGATCGACGTGGACATGTTCAGCAAGCATCTTTACACGCGATATTATCCCGATCCGGATTTGCTCGTCCGCACCTCCGGCGAAATGCGACTTTCGAATTTCCTCCTCTGGCAGCTTTCCTACACGGAGATGTACGTCACCCCGAAGCTCTGGCCGGATTTCACCAAGAAGGATCTTTTCGATGCGGTGGAAGATTTCGGCCAGCGGAATCGCCGGTACGGCGCGGTGTGAGCTGTAGGTACGCTCACTGTAGCGGCGCTGCTCCGATGACCGCCGTTCCGAAGCGTTGAGAGCGACAGTTTGCGTCAGCGATGCGCTTCCCTACAGCGAATCGACTACAGAACGCCTCCGCGACGGAGTCTGCCAGCAATTTTCCTCGGCGCGTCAGGACACAATTTCCGTCCGACTTCGCGCAACAAGCCGAGCTCCTCGAATTCGCGGCGCTCTTCTGGCCACGGATCCAGCTCCGCGGACGGAATGCCGCGTCACCGTGCGCAGAGATAAGCGCGATTCTTTCTGCCGCGCTTCATCTCAGGCGTGAGTGCTTCGGTCGAGACTGACCGCGGACGCGCCGGCCAGAACGCGGTCGGAATACTCGCGGTAATCCGAAACGTTCTGATATCGCTCCAGGCCGACCGTGGAAAATGCGCTTGGCCCAATCCCCAGGTAATCCTCGCCCGCCCAATATCCGCGATTGTGCGAGGAGGCGTATCCGTCGCGCGCGTAATTTGAGATCTCGTAATGTTCGAAGCCGGCGCTTTCGAGCAGCCCCATCGCGCTCTCGAGAAAACGCGCATCCGAGTCGGGATCCTCACGGAATTCGCCCCGGACTTGCCGGGCGAAAAACTCCGTGTCTTCCTCGTAGGTCAGGCAATAGGTCGAGATGTGTTCCGGTCCGAGCGCGATGGTTTTCTCGCAGAGTGGCTTCCCATTGCGCCAGCGTCTGCCCGGGCAGGCCGAACATCAGATCGATATTCACGTTCGTGAACCCGGCCTCGCGCAGGATGTGAAACGAAGTTTCCGCCTGGGCGGCGTTGTGTTCCCGGCCCAGCAGCTTGAGCAATTCGTCATCCCAGGATTGGACGCCCAGGCTGATCCGGTTCACTCCCAGGCTGCGGAGCAGTCTCGGCTTTGCGAGGCGAAACGCTGCCCGGATTTGCTTCCACCGTCCATTCGCGCAACGCCGACAAGATCGAGCCGCTCCCGAAAACCGCCGAGGAGATACTCGAGCTGCGCCGTCGTCAGCGCGGTGGGTGTCCCGCCACCGATGAAAATCGTCTCCGGCGCGACCGGCCAGCGGGCCGTCGCTCATCCAGTTCACGGAGAAGCGCCTCGCAAAAGCGCTGCGTTTGCGAGCTGTCGGCGCGCTCCTTGTAAAAAGCGCAGTAAGGGCAAATCCGCGCGCAAAACGGAATGTGGACGTAAAGGTGCCGGATGGCTTCCGTATGTTGGACGTTGGACGTTGGACGTTGAACGTTGGACGTTCCCCTCTTCCCTCATAAACTCCGTTTCCACCGCTCAATATCTTGCCGATTCGAATCTTAGCTCTGGTTTTTTTCTGGCGCCGTCGCGTCGGCCTTTGCGCAGAGCGCGCCAGCCGCTTCCGGACCGCGCGATCGTCTACTCCGCGCACGATCCCGCCGCCATCAAGGATTACCGGACCGATCCAGCGGTCGTCCGCGCGATGGTGAACCGGCTCGTGCTGGCCGTGACCGGCCAGCCGGATCTCGCGCGCGCCTGGGGCTCGCTGGTTTCGCCTGACGACAAGATCGGCATCAAGATTTCCGCGGCGGGCGGCGAACTTTTCACCACCCATCGCGATGTGGTCAACGCGATCGTGGACGGCCTGGTGGCGGCCGGGCATCGGCGCGGCAACATTATCGTCTGGGATCGCAGCCTGGGAGGAATCAAGGACGCCGGTTACCGGCCCGGGCGCGGAGGGATATCAGATGAAGTCCATCGCGCCCCGTGATGGCTACGATGCGAAAGCAATCTTCACCGCGCCGCTCACCGGGAAATTGATCTGGGGCGATCTCGAGTATCGAACCGATCAGGGCACCGTCCCGCTGCTTTCCGATAACGAACAGACCAGCGACGAAAGCCATTTCTCGCGGATCGTTTCCAGCGAGGTCACGAAAATCATCAACGTCCCGGTGATGAGCGACAGCTCATGACGAATGGATTGGCCGGTTGCCTGTATAACGTCACCATCCCGAACATCGATAACTGGCGGCGCTTCACGCAAGTCAACGGCTGGGGCGGGGCGGCGATCGTCGATCTTTACAACAATCCCCTCATCGGCAAGAAGGTTGTCCTCAATATCATGGATGGACTGGCCGCCCAATATGCCGGGGGTCCGCAATCGCAGCCTAATTACGCCGTGCATCACGCCACCCTTCTCGCGAGCAAAGATCCGGTCGCCATCGATGCGCTCGCGCTCCAGCGGATCGATGCCTGGCGCGAGAAGGCAAAACTTCCTCCGATCGGCCGTCTCGGCGAATCACGTCCAGGTCGCCGGGCAGGCTGGGACTCGGCCATGCCGATCCCGCTCGCATCGAAGTCAGGAACGTCGACCGGTGAACGCCCGCGAGATTGATCGTTTGCGGGGACCGATCCTTCGTTCGGTTTCCCGTTCGTTTTATCTTTCGCTGCGGATTCTTCCGCGTCCGCTGCGGGATCCGCTCTCGCTGGCCTATCTGCTGGCCCGCGCGACCGACACGATCGCGGATACGCCAGTGCCGCCGGCGGAACTTCGCATCGAAGCCCTGCAAAATCTGGCCTGGGCCATTCAAGGAGACGCGCCGATTGAAGCGGTGGCCGACCTGCGAAACTCGTTCGCCCCTTTGCAGAGCAACGAAGCGGAGCGGGCGTTGATCGATGCGCTGCCGGCCGTCCTGGAGTGGCTCGAATTGCTGGATGAGCGCGATCGCTCGCGAGGTGCGGGAAGTCCTGCAGAAAATCAATCGAGGGCAGATGCTCGACCTGGAGCGCTTTGGACGGCACGGCACGAGCACGAGCACGAGCACGAGCATTAGGGCGCTCCCGACGTCGGGGGATCTCGATGAATACACCTACCTCGTGGCCGGGTGCGTGGGAGAATTCTGGACTCGCATCGTGTTTCGCGCACATGTCCGGAATTTTAGCGAGCGGCACGAACCCGCGATGCTGGCGCTGGGCGTGCAATACGGAAAGGGCTTGCAGCTGATCAACATTCTTCGCGACGTGGGCTCGGATCTGCGGAGGGCCGCTGTTATCTGCCGGCGGACGAGCTCGACTCGTTAGGCCTGACTCCCGACCAAATTTTGACGAATCCGGCGCGGGCCGAACCGGTCATGCACCATTGGCGGGAGAAAGCGGAGCGCGAGCTGATCGCCGGGCTTGATTACGCCTGCGCGATTCGACCCTGGCGCGTTCGCTTGGCCACGGCGCTCCCCGCGCTGATCGGCGCGCGCACGTTGTCGCTCTTGCGCGCGGCCGGCCCGGAAGTTTTCGGGCACAAGGTGAAAGTCTCGCGCGGCGGCGTCGTGAAGATCATCGCTTCGACGCGCTCGACTGTTCATCCGAGTCACTGGACGCTTCGCCTCGCCTCCCTCGTTGCGTGCGAAGTTCGAGACGCTTCAAGGAGCGGCGGTTTGAAACCGCCGGCCAACTAAACGGCGATTTGCAAATCGCCGCTCCTTGACGTCGCTCGTAGCTCTACCGGAAATAATTGCGCTGCTTTTCGGTGATCGGACGATCGAGCCGCTCCAGCACCTGCAACATGTCTTCCCACACCTTGCGCTTTTCCGACGGCGCCTGGTTTCGGAGCAAATAGGAGGGGTGATAAGTGATCATGAGCGGCGTGTCCTGATGGGAGTGCCATTTTCCGCGCAGCTCCCGCATCACCCCGCGAGTTCCGAGCAAGTCCCTCCACCGCCGTGGCGCCCAGGGCGACCAGGACCTTCGGTTGAATGATGTCGATCTGCTCCGCCAGATAGGGCAGGCAGGTTTGCATCTCCACCGGCGTCGGCGGGCGATTGCCGGAGCTGTCCGGCGGCATGTCCGGCCGGCATTTCAGGACGTTCGCGATGTAAACGTCGCTGCGCTTGAAGCCCATCGTTTCGATGATCTTCGTCAACAGTTGTCCGGCTCGTCCAACGAAAGGCTCGCCGCGCCGGTCCTCATCCGCCCCCGGCGCTTCGCCGATGAACATCAATTCCGCATCCGGATTTCCCACGCCGAAAACAGTCTGCGTGCGCGTCCGCGCGAGATGCGGGCATTTGACGCAAACCGACGACGCGCGCGCGAATGGGCTCCAGCAACGCCGCTTTGTCCGAGTTCAGCGGAAGGGAAGCGCTCGCGCCGCTGCTGGAGCTTTGGCGCGCAGGAGGCTGTTCCGTGACGGATTCCGTCGGACGCGGCAGCTCGAAGTTCAACCAGCGAACTCCGGGATGCCCGCGGCAGTTTTTCCCCGCGATCGCGAATCTGCCCGAGCGCATCCATGACAAGATCGAGGGCCGAGGGAAATTTGCTCACAATGTCAGCAACAATCTGAGGTTTTGCGCCGGACGGCAAGTCGTAACGAGAATAGCGGGATTGGTCGAGTGGCACATCAAGGAGCGGCGATTTGCAAATCGCCGTCGGATTCGTGAGTTCGGACGGTTTGCAAACCGCCGCTCCTTGTTGGCAATGCTGTGCTACGATGGTTTCGCGAATGAGTTCGCAACTCTCGGACTACGATTACGCGTTGCCGGAAGAGCTGATCGCGCAGCGGCCGCTCGCGCAGTCGGGACGAATCCCGAATGATGGTGCTGCATCGGCGCGACCAACGAATCGAACATCGAAAGTTCGCCGAGCTGGGCGAATTTCTTTCGCCGGGCGATTTGCTGGTCCTGAACAACACGCGCGTGATGAGTGCCCGGAGATTTTCAGATGACGGCAGGATTGAATTTCTGTTTCTCGAGCAACTCGGACCGGCGCGGTGGAAATGCCTGGTCAAACCGGGCCGAAAAATGCGGGTTGGCGGCGTGACGAAAATTAACGGCGCGACGGCGCGCGTCGAAGAAATCTGCGCGGGCGGCGAGCGAGTGATTGCGCTCGACCGCGAAGAAAATCTCTTCGAGGGAGGGCTATCCCGCTTCCGCCTTACATCGGGCGGCCAAGCGATCCGAGCGATGTCGAGCGGTATCAAACGGTTTTCGCGGAAGTGCCCGGCGCCATCGCCGCGCCGACGGCCGGGCTGCACTTCACTCCCGGAGATCCTGGCGACGTTGCCGCACACATTCGTTACGCTGCATGTCGGCGCCGGAACCTTTCAGCCGGTCAAGACCGAGAACGATCGCCGATCACCGCATGCACGAGGAGCGATTTTCGATCTCCGAGTCCGCCGCGGCCGCGATCAATGCCGCCAAGCGGATCGTGGCGGTCGGGACGACCACCGTTCGCGTGCTCGAGTCCGCCGCTCGTCGCGATGGCAAGCTCATCGAGCAGCAAGGCGCGACGGACATCTTCATTCACCCGCCCGCCGAAATCCGGCATGTCGATAGACTTTTGACGAATTTTCATTTGCCGCGATCCACGCTGCTCATGCTGGTGAGCGCTTTCGCCGGCCGGGAATTTCTCCTGGCTGCGTATGCCGAGGCGATCCGGGAACGCTATCGTTTCTACAGCTACGGCGATTGCATGTTGATCCTGTGATACGGCGATGGGGGATGAAATCTTACCGCGGATAACGCGGATGACGCCGATGAAGAATTAAGAATGTTCTTCTCTTTGCCGGCCCTTGTCCTTCCAATCCGTGTCATCCGTGCCATCCGCGGTTAAGAATAATTCCGTGGCTTGCCGGGCGTGTTACTGTCGTTTGCCATGGAATCTTCCAATGAACCCAAGGGCGAACTGGTCATCCGCACGATCGCGATGCCGGCGGACACGAATCCGAATGGCGATATTTTCGGCGGCTGGATCATGTCGCAGATGGATCTGGGCAGCGGAATCCTCGCGGCGAAAACGGCGAAGACGCGCGTCGTCACCGTCGCGATGGAAGGAATGTCGTTTCTCCAGCCGGTCTGCGTGGGCGACACCGTGGCGTGTTATGCGTGGGTCGAAAAAATCGGCCGCACTTCGATGACCATCCCGGTCGAAGTCTGGGTCCAACGCTACATGAGTGGCGAACAAGTCCGCGTGACGCACGGAGTTTTCACTTACGTGGCCGTCGATAGCGAAGGGAAACCGATTCCGGTTCGGCGGAGTGTTTAGGATCGCTCGGCGGAGATCGATCCGACGGATCGTCAGCCTGAGTACTGATTCGCGGATTCGGCTGGGACGGCCTGCGGACCTTCCGAGCGTACTGCATCATCTCGCTGCGGCTCGGCATGATCTCCGGTGCCTGGCTGCGGGAATCTTAGCTTTTTCCTTGCGAAACCGCGCCTGTCGCTTTTCGCGTGGCGATGCCTTGGATTTGTTGAACGTACTTTGCGTAAGCGCGTTCCTGGCGCGCGGCCGCTGCTAAAACGCGAGCAGCCGGGGTGGCGCTGATCGCCAGGAAAAGGATGAAGCAAAACGATTTCTTCACGTTGGCTGCGTTCTCGTCAGGCCACTTTTTGATCCGGCACTCGAGCGGGCGACAGGTCGAGGTGCTTGCGACTCAATCGAGTTCGTCGACGGCTTTGTAAATCTTCAGCTCGTTGAAAGAACATTGCCGAAATAAACTGCCGAAAGTGCTGCTGGTCCTCGCCGATCGATAATCTTCCAGATTTCTTCCGCCACGGGCCGCAGATTGGCGGGCGCATTGGCCGGCCAGGCCAGATCCGATTTTAAGCCGGTGCAGAATGGCCGACCCGTCCGAGCATCCGATGTTTCAGCTCGTTCAGTTCGTCTCGCCCTTGGAGCGCGTTGATCAACATCTCCTCGGGATTGCGGATGATTTCTTCCGCCTGCATCCCGGCCCGAACCGCCCGGTCGCCGGAGGAGAATGAAAATGTGCCGGCCAATGCTTCGCTCAGGAACAATTGGGAGAACGCCTCTTCGCCGGTCAGGTGCTCGAATTGGCCGCAGCGCGGCTGGCCTTTTTCGAAATAGAAGGCCGAAATGAGCGGGAGCTCTCGTTCGAGATCTCGAAGCTCACCGGTTTGCGAGGAATTCACGATCGTCTGGTAAATGGTGACCAGATCGAAATTCGAAAGGCTCCCGCTCAACTCCAGGCAATGGCTTCTGGGCCACGGCGTAGATCCCTGGCCTGGGAAAGCCGGAAGGCGAGTTGTTCGCTGAGATATTGAAAGAACGACGGAACGCGCCGGACCAGTTCGGGAAAATCCTCGCGGTGGAAACATTGGAGGCTGACGGGCTCGCGGGTGCGCACCAGATATTTGCGCGGACGCTCGGTCAGGACCTCGACGTCGCCGAAGATGTCTCCGCGGGAGAGATAGGTGTCGGAGACATCCTTGGTCGCTGCTCCGAACCGCCTCTACTACGCCACGATTGATTATGTAAAAAGTGTCGCCGGGATCGCCCGGGCGAGTAAATCGTTTCCCCCGCGGCGAGATGCCGGGTTTCCGAGAGCTCGCCGATTGCCTTCAGTTCAAGCGGCTTAAGCGTGAGTGCAAAAGCCAAAAAAATCCCGGTCGACCATCCCCGTTCTATAGCAGGAGTCGTGCAGAAGGCGGATCTGATTGTCATCGCTCCAGGAAGGCGCTGTCCGTCGATGAAATGGCACTCGCGCCAGGCGGAGTTGCAACCCGCGGCTTCCGGGCCGTTGAGTCTTCGCCATGCCCGAAGTCGCCTATCTTCTCGAGCGATTTCCCTCGTTTGGCCAAACTTTCTGTTATCGCGAGGTGGCGGAGCTGGAGCGCCAGGGCACTAAGGTTCACGTTTACTCGATCCGGCGCCCGGTGGACGAACCGAAACAGGATTGGGACGAACAGCTCGTCCGGCGGGTCCATTATCTGCCGGAAGAGAATGCCCTGGTGCGGGAAGTCGATCGAGTCGCTCCGCGAGGGCAGGAGTGCCGAGCGCCGCGCGGGAAGCTGTGGAGAAATGGGGGCAGGCAATCGGATTTCCTTCGCCTTTATCAAGCCATTTATGTCGGGCTGCGTCTGCAACAAGACGGGGTCCGGCACCTGCATGCGCATTTTGCCGGGATGGCGGCGCGGACCGCGTTATTGGATCAATCAGTTCTTTGGAATTCCCTACAGCTTTACCGCGCACGCGAACGACATCTTTGCGCCGCGCGACTTCGTGATTTCGCTGGCGAAATTGATGGCAAACGCGGCGGCGATCGTGACGGTGAGCGATTACGCGGCGGAATTTCTGCGGAGCCGTTTTCCGGAAGCCGCCGCGAAAAGTGCATCGAATCTACAACGGGGTGGATCTCGCTCGCTTCCATCCGGTCGACTTTGGCAGCGGAATCCCGGCGATTGTTTCCATTGGCCGATTGATCGAGAAAAAGGGGTTCGCCGATCTCATCAGCGCCTGTCGGCTGCTCAAGCCGCGGGGACGCGACTTTGGTTGTGAGATCATCGGGGAAGGTCCGCTCGAGCCGGCGCTGCAATCTCAGATTGCCGGGACGGTTTGGAATCGTGCGTGAAATTGGTCGGGCCGCAGACGCAATCGCAAATCGCGTTCCGTCTCGCGCATGCGACGATCTTTGCCCTGCCCTGCACGCGCGAAGAGGGTGGGGGAATGGACAATTTGCCGACCGTCATCATGGAAGCGATGGCCGCGGGGTTGCCGGTCATCTCCACGCCGCTCGCCGGCGTTCCGGAAATGGTCGAGACCGGCGTTAATGGATTACTGGTTCCGGAACATGATCCGCCAGCGGTCGCCGCAGCGATCGAATACTTGATCGCCAATCCTGAGCAGGCGCGAAGATTTGGCGACCGGGGCCGAGAGATCGCCCGGGAGAAATTCTCGATCGAAACCAGCGGACGCGCTCTGCGCGCGTTGTTTGGGTTGTAGGCAAAGGAGGGGCGCTTTCCAAACCGCCCTTTTGAAACAACGGCGGTTGCAACCGCTGCTCCCTGGGTTGCCCATTCATTTGCACTTGCGCGAACAAATGCCGGAAGGCGAAATGGAGTTATGAAACTACCCCTGCGCGTGCTCTGGGTGGCCGCACTTCCTATCGTTTGTGCCTCAGTTTCACAGGCTCAGAATTGGATGGAATCCTATGATCGGCTCCTGGGAGAGTACGTCACCGCCGGTGGAGTGAAGTATGCCGAATGGAAAAATAACGCCGCCGACATGAAAGCGCTCCAGGCCGTGGTGGACGGAATCGCGAAGGAGGCCGTATCCGGGCTGGATAAAAGACAGCAGCTTGCGTTTTACCTCAATGCCTACAACGCCTGGATCCTGCACGAAGCGCTCGCGAAATATCCAACCAGCAGTGTGAAGGACCCGCTCTTTACCTTCTTTGCCCTCAAGAGAATCACCGTGGCCGGACAAAAAACCAGTTTCAACGCGCTGGAAAAGGAAACGATTCGCTCGCAGTTTAGCGATCCGCGTGTCCATTTCGCGCTCAATTGCGCCAGCCGGAGCTGCCCGCCGCTCAATCGCGAAGCGTTCAGTGGCCTCAAACTGGAGGAGCAATTGGAAAAACTAGCGAAGGGCTTCGTGAATTCCGGGAAGGGGGTCGGGTTTTCCGACGAGAGCCAAAGCAGGGAAGTGCGGCTCTCGAAGATTTTCGATTGGTACAAGGAGGATTTCAAAGCAGCTGGCGGCGTGATCGCCTTCATTAACAAACGTCGCGCCACGCCGATATCGAGCGACGCCAGGATCAGTTATCAGGAGTACCGACTGGGGTTTGAACGAAGTGAAGTAGCTGGACCCCCGCCCTACAATAAATTCCTCACGGAATTCATCGCGCGGAGATAAACGCGATGCGGGCCGCCCCGCATCAGCTCTTCGCTCATCAGACCGGACCGAGTCGTTGCTTCCGGCCGGCATCAGGCACTTTCGTTCCGCGTTCGGCGCCTTCCGTGGCCACCTCAAGCAGGTCGGCCTTGGCCGAATGCGCACGCGAAATTCGATGGTCCCGCAATTCACCAGCGCAACGGCTGATCGGTTCGCCCTCCTTTTCGCTCAGCGAAACCTGTATCTGCTTTTTTCGCCTGATCGCGAAAAGCCAGCGCGTTGTCTTTCGAGCTTTCCTCGAGGGTCCAACGCAGCTGCGCCGCGAGCCAGCCCGCCAGCAGCACCGCCGTCGAACGATACCCGGGCGCGAAATCGATCTCGACGCTTTCGATTTCCTCCAAGCGATGATGCGACTGCGGGATGATCGAAAAATTGCGCGATGGCCAGGCGGAATTGGACCAGCCGCGTCCAGTTGAGATCGCACAGGACGATCCGCTGCTTCGCTTCCGCCTGCGCGGTTTCGACGCGCTCCATTTGCGTGCGGAAATCGCTCCAGGCCTGGCTGTCGTAGATGACGCGATCGACCCAGGCCCACAAGTTGCGGGTCCATCGGATCGTGAAATTCACCCTGCCACCAAAGATAAAAGGGAAGATCGGAATCGAGCTGGGAGAAGACAATGTTCGGCAGCAATCTGGCGGAAGGCCCCTCCAGCAGGAACGAAAGCTGTTCCGAGCAAACCTGCTTTGCCGCCCGCGCGGCTGACGTGGCAATGCGCGCTGATCCACGCCTCGACCCGATTCTCTTTCGCGTCCGGGATTCGCGCCGATAACGATGGCGCGGCAGGCGTGGTCCTCAGTGATCTTGAAAATGATCTCGGTATTTCGCGGAAGCGAACCCGGCGCTTCGCTGTAGACCGCGAGATTCATCAGAGACGCGCGCGTCATCGCGCCGCCGCTTTCGGCCCAGAGTTTTTTCAGCTCGCGATCGATCTTCCCGATCTCGACCGGCAGGCCAGGGGAAAATGGAGTGTTCGGAGTGATCGGAGTATCGGGCAGATCGTCATCGATTCGGTTCGTCCATTTGCTCGCGTCTACTCCATCGAGCTCGCACTTCATCCGCGAACTCATAGCCGCCGCCAGGCGCGGCCGTCGCGCGCGAGAAGCTCATCCGCTTCTTCCGGCCCCCACGAACCGGCGGGATAGTCGAACAACTCCGGCTGGTTCTCCTTCGCCACCCAGGCCTCTTCGATCGGATCGATGAAGGCCCACGCTTCCTCCACTTCATCGCGCCGCGCGAAAAGCGTGGCATCGCCGCTCATCGCATCGAGCAGCAGCCGCTCATAGGCTTCGGGGCTCGCCTTGCCGAACGAAGTCCCGTAATGGAAATCCATCTTCACCGGCTCGATCCGAAAACTGGTGCCGGGCATTTTCGCCTGCATCCGCAGCGAAATTCCTTCATCCGGCTGGATCCGGATCACGAGGACATTTTGATCGAGCGAAACGGATTCCTTGTTGAACAAGACCGGCGGCGCCTTTTTGAAATGGACGGAAATCTCCGTGCCTGATTTCGGCAGCCGTTTGCCGACCCGCATGTAGATCGGCACGTCCGCCAGCCGCCAGTCATCGACCCGCACCCGCAAGGCGACGAACGTTTCGGTCTTCGAATCCGGTTTCACATTTTTCTCGCTCCGATAACGCGGGAACGGCTTTCCCGTTGATCGCGCCCTCCGCGTACTGCCCGCGGACGACATTCTTAGCGATCTCCTCGTGCGATCATGCGGCGGAGCGATCTCACGATCTTCACCTTCTCATCGCGAATGCTGTCCGCGCCGAGATCGGTCGGCGGCTCCATCGCGACGAGACAAAGCAGCTGGAGCAAATGGTTCTGCACCATGTCGCGCAACGCGCCCGCGCCCTCGTAGTAACCGGCGCGTCCTTCCACCCCGAGCGTTTCCGCGGCGGTGATCTGGATGTGATCGACGTAGCGGCCATTCCAGATCGGCTCGAAGATCGCGTTCGCGAACCGGAGGACGAGAATGTTTTGCGCGGTCTCTTTCCCGAGGAAATGATCGATCCGGTAAGTCTGGTCTCTCGGAAAAGGCCTTGCGCACGATCTCGTTCAGCTCGCGCGCCGAGGCGAGATCGGTCCCGAACGGTTTCTCGACAATGACCCGCGCCCAGCTCCCTTCCCGCGTCTTGTTCAAGCCGGCCTCCTTCAGGTTTTTCAGGATCGGCTCGAACTGGTCGGGCGCGACCGCGAGATAAAAAAGCCGGTTCCCGCCGGTGCCGCGTTCCTGGTCGATCTTGTCGAGGCGCTCCACCAGGCTCTTGTAACCCGAGGCGTCGTGGAACTCGCTCTGATGATAGAAAACGGATTGGGCGAAGCCGTTCCAGATTTCGTCGCGCACGGTCTGGCGCGAAAATTTCCGCGTCGCCTCTTCCTGTTCCTTCCGGAATTCCTCGTCCGTCTTTCGGGCGGCGGGCAAAGCCGACCACCGCCAACGGCCGGCGGCAATTCGCCATCGGCCGCGATATTGTAGAGCGCGGGAATCAGTTTCCGCATCGTCAGGTCGCCGGTCGCGCCGAAAATCACCACGGTGCAAGCCTGCGGCACGGCCCGGTTCGCCAGCCCCTCGCGGAGCGGATTGGTTTGCGAGGTTTCTGAAGTCTTGCTCATAGCGCGGGAATTGCTTCGCAGATTTAGGCAGATTAGCGCTGATTAGGTAAGAGGAAAGTTTACTGGAACGCGGTGGCGGGCGATTCGCGGCATCACTTGATTAGTTTTATCGATCACGAATCGTGAAGTGAACTGGCATCCTCCCAACGGAAATCAAGCGCGGGGCCCGCACTTTTCGCAGGATGCTTTCCATGGGCCTAACGAGAAAGAGCTGAGCGATGGCCACCGAAAGCGCGCGTGAACGCGACTGGAAGTGTTCTCGTCGCGCAAAACATGAACCTGGAGCGGGTGGCCATTCGCTCCAGCGGATGGTTAGATGCGTTCATGGCTGCACGGGTGAGCCATAGACGGTGCCAATAAACTCTGTCGGAGCCCCTAAACCACTCGTACTACGCCGGCCTTTGAACTCGCCGCCGGTCAGGACACCATCAATATCGTCGTATACGTCACAAATCTCTCCAGCAACGCTAATCACCAAAGCCCGACCTTCGACCTGATAAATGGGCGGCAACGGAGCCTTGCCCTCAATAACGCCGAGCTTACGCCAGTCGTTTTTCCAAAAACTCCATAGAGCACAGCTTTGGGCAGGATCGGCCGTCACTCGCACGGTGATGATGGCTGGCTGCGGCTTGCCGAGCGGTGCGGTAGTCACGAAACGCCAAATCGCACCGACACACCATTCAGGTGGTGTGGGTTGAGCGGCAAGCTTCGTGTGGCGCTGTTGTTCACGACGCCACTGTCGATCAAACTCGCGGTCTAAATGACGCGTAGTGTCGTCGGCCAGGCACGCAGCCGCGAGTGAGGTGAAGATCAGGAAGCGCGTCAGCATCTAACGAGAACAAGATAAGCGACGAGCACCGAGGGCGCGCGACGCCGGGGAAAGAGTGCAAGCGAGAGCGAGCGTGGAGCCGTGACGGGTGCTCGTTCGCTCCATTGCATGGTTAGATGTCATTTGTGGTCGCCCGGAAAGTATAACCAATCCCCGTCGGATATCCGAGTGAGCTGCGGCCCCCACTCGGAACCCACTACTGAAAGAGCCCACTCTCGTCCCTCGCTGACGACCAAGTAATCCCACTCTCTTCCGCCGGCGGTCGGCTGCGGAATTTCCCGGAGAAAATCGGGCTTGAGGTCTTCTAAATGTGGAGGGTATTTCGCGTATTTCGCACGATACGCTTCGATCGCTGGAGCGATAATTTCGCCACGGCGCTTGGTTTCGCGAATTCGGCTGTCGGACCATCTTTCGCATCCAGATGTGGTGAGCAAGAAAAAGCAAATGACCGCGATCCGCGTCGCTGACATCTAACGAGAATAAAGTGAGCGACGGCCGCCGGGAGCGCGCTCGACTCGGAGTGAACACGTTTTTGTCACGCAAGACGTGAACGCGTAGCGGGTGGCCGTTCGCTCCACTGCATGGTTAGATGATTTTGCGTTCACTGGAAGAGCCGCGGCTGGCACGAAGCCCACACCACGAAAAGATATCCGAATGTCGTGATCAGAAAAACGCTCCAGTGCACTGGCTTCATTCGCTGTAACCATAGGAGGAACAAGAAGATTGTGAACGAGACGCCACTGAAAACGTACTGCGAAGCGGACTGCTTCGGCGGGAAGAGCACCGCGAGCGCGACGCCGAAACAAGTCGCTCTAAGCGCTCCTAACAATTCGCGTTTCATCTAACGAGTTAAGATGAGCGACGGCGGACGAGGGCGCGCATCGCTTGTTTCATAATTCCTAATTCTTCCTTCAGACTTGATCCACGGCGGTCCGCCGTTCGCTCCATCGCATGGTTAGGCGGTTCGGGTGAATTGGTCTGTAACGTCTTCAATGGATTTCGCGATAATGAAGCCCTCGAACCCGATGGAAGAATTGATCTCCCAAGCTTTGTAACTGTCCGTCTCGAGCTTCGCCTGATAGGTAGCGCGGTCGTCGCTGTCCCAATGCGGCACTCCACCGCGCCCCCTCGCCCAATGTAAGATGCGCTCCCAATGCTGATCAAGAATCTGCGAAAGTGGCACTTCGTCGATGCCGAAGATGATGGTGCCGCCGCTGTGAACGAAGTGATAAAGCTCGATGTCCGCAAAGCGAATGTGCGACTCCTCGACGGGCCGAGGTGTAATCATCGACGAGATGGAGAATGATCTCAGCACCGAACTCTCGGACTTCGTAACCGCGGAGGTGAAAATCATGGCAACGCACGCTTACCGCCTAACGAGAATAAGATGAGCGACAGCGGACGAGGGCGCGCGTGGAGCGGAGTGAAGGTGTGGAACTCATCTCAAATGTGAACGCACAGCGGTCCGGCGTTCGCTCCATCGCATGGTTAGGTTCTCATTTCGCTTCCAGTTCACGTCGCGCATAGCGACCCTTCCACTGCTCCATCGCTTTGTAAGCGCGTCCATCGAGGCTCCATCTGACATCCTGTCTCTGGCCATTGAATCTCGCATCGACCATCTCGCCGGGAGAGAAAAAGAGCACGAATTCGTCTCTGCCGCGGCGAAACAGCAAGCCGATGTCTTTGGGCGGGGGTCCTGCTCCGAAACGATTGTCCCAGCCTACGTACCAATTCTGCTGATGACCGACCAGACGAATGAGACTGCGCAGCGCCTCGCCCGTAAGCAATCTCATCCGTTTTTCGTCCCTGCGCGGTTTGTCGGGCGTAGGGTTCGGGAAGATAAGAACTTGCTCGGCATCTCGCATGAAGCGTATAGCCTCGGAAGGTGGAGCGCCAATGTACTCTCCACGAAGAGATGAAATGCTCGCCACGATTGCACCGAATGCCGCGACGTATGGTCGAGCGCGCATAGACCTAACGAAACCCAAGATCAGCGACCGCTGGCGGGAGCGCGCTTCGCTGCATCGCCGGGTTAGATGCGTTTGCGTTCACAAGCAATGTGACCTCAGAGATCAAATGATATCGGCTGAGTTGCGAGCGTGACGCCGGTATTCGGCATAAAGCGCCACTTGCGAAGGGCCTGAATCGCTGCCGTATCGAGAATCCTGCTCCCCGTGCTTTTCGTGACGCGGACATCGCTCACGCGACCGTTCGCGTCTAGCACCATCTGAAACAAGCCACTCCCCGAAATACGGGCACGGCGCGCCTGAAACGGATAATCCGGATACGGTGCGGAAATCACGAAATGAGCGGACTGAGCGGGCGTTAGAAACACGCGTTGGCTGCGCTCGCGTGGTGATGCGAAAGCCGTGCCGAACGAAAGAAGCGCGAGTGTGGAGGTAATGAGTGCGCGCGTCATGGAAGCATCTGACGAGAATTGGACGGACAAATGGGGTAAAACAAGGCGCACATTGTGCGTCTATTTCTTGGGTTCAAGAGGGAATGGGCTGTCGAAAGCCGCATTGAACGAGACTATCAAGCGCGCTTTTGGCGGCAAGCTTGAACTGACGGAGGAAGCGTCGCCCACAAACGAGTGCGCCTATGGCGATTGGTTGGGCATTGCGCGCGGAGCGCCCGATCCACCACAACGCAGATTTGCCGACTGGGGGATTACTTCGCTCCGGCCAGCGGAGTCTCGGCGGGGCCGGAGAGGACGTTTCCCTTCGGGCCGAAACGCGAGCCGTGGCAGGGACAGTCCCAGGTCGATTCGGCCTGATTCCAGCGCACGAGGCAACCCATGTGGGTGCAGACGGGGGACATCTTCTTCACGGTCCCGCGCTCGTCGCGATAAACGGCGATCTTCTTGCGGCCCAACTTCAAAATCTTGCCCTCGCCACGTTTGACCGCGCTGAGTGATTTGCCCTCGGGCGCGCGGAAACGATCCTGGATCAGGTAATAGGGATAATCCTTGTTCTCGCGCAGGTAATCCCATGTCTCCGCGAATTGCTTTCCGGTCGGGACTAAACAAATCGCGCCACGGATTCTTTACTCCCGTAATCCAATCCCGCGCCATGACTGCCGCGGTGACTCCGAACGTGTATCCGTTTCCGCTATAGGCGGTCCCGATGAATTGGTCGTCCTGGTTTGGTCCGATATAGGGCAGGCCATCAGCGGAGTCGATGACCTGGCCGGACCAGCGATGCTCGATTTTCGCCTGCGGCGCGATCTCGAACAGAGCTTTCTCAACGTTGCGGAAACAGGTCTCGGTATTACGCGCCTGGCCGGTCTTGTGATCTTCTCCGCCGAAGATCGCGTAATCCGATTCACCCTGGCGATCGACCCGAAGATATTGATAAGGATCGTTCGTGTCCCAAAAAGAGGCGATCGGGATGGAGGCCCGGGGGATCGTCGCGCCCACGACATAGGAGGAATAGAGCGCGAGCTTGGTTTGGAAAAGCGTCCCGCTCACCAGCCCAGTTTCGCCCAGCACTGGATTGTTCGTGGCCAGAACGACCCGGTCGTAATTGACCCAGTGCCCATTGGCCTTCGCCCGTTTCTTCTTGGAATCGAATTCCGTCACGGCGGAATTTTCAAAAATGCGGACACCGTTGCCGTGAATCTGTTGGGCCAGTGCGAAAAGAAATTTGAGTGGATGAAATTTTGCCTGGTCGGCGAAACGCACTCCCGGTGTGTTCATGAAAGGGACGCGATCGAGATAGGCGGCGTTGAAGCCCAATTCGTTCGCCAGCTTCGCATCCTTCTTGAGGTTCGGCCGTTCATCGCTCTGTCCGCCCGAAACCGGCGCATGCAGGTATCCCGGCACGCGGGAGAACTCGCACTCGATATTTTCTTCCCGGACGATCCGCTCGATTTCATCAATAGCCGCCGCGCCTGCGTCCCAGGCGGCCCTGGCATGGTCCCGGCCAAAATCCTTCACCAGTTCATGCAG
Organism: uncultured Verrucomicrobiae bacterium; assembly: GCA_963850015.1. Taxonomy (GTDB): domain Bacteria; phylum Verrucomicrobiota; class Verrucomicrobiia; order Chthoniobacterales; family UBA10450; genus AV80. The sequence continues at coordinate 1,160,333 of CAWKJF010000002.1, read as the reverse complement.
TCGCTTGTCCATGACATGGGTGAGATGCGCGGTGGTGTGGCCGCTGTCGCGGGAAGCGAGCCGCTCGCGCTCGAGCAGGGCAACGCTAACGCCCGCCTTCTGCAAAAGACTAGCAGTGACGATGCCCGTGACGCCGCCGCCCACGACGAGGACATCGACGGAAAGCGAGCGGGCCAGTGGTCGAAACGTCGGACGTTTCGAGGAATCGAACCAGTAGGAGGTGGTATTCATGTTCCCTTGCTCTTCGTAGGAGAAGGCGCGTCCAGCCGTGTCCAAAAGGCCCTGCGGCCGGCACGGCCGCCACTACACCAGAGCCGAATCTCCACGCCTCTCGCATCCTTCAACCCGACCAATCTGCGGGTCAGCGGCGATATCTTTTTGTTATGCGAGCTGAAGCGAAATTGAGCCGAAGCGTCGAGTAGAAAGATCTCCAACCTCAACCACTTAATTTATGCCCGCCAAATCAAAGAAACAGCAAATGGCCGCCGGCGCCGCACTCGCCGCCAAGCGCGGGGAAACCTCGAAGTCCTCTCTGAAAGGCGCCTCGAAACAGATGGCGAAATCGATGAGCGAAAAGCAGCTCCAGGATTTCGCCAAGACCAAGCGCAAAAAATTGCCGGCCAAAAAAAGCCGGAAGAAATAAGCAGACAACAACCACAAACAGAAAGAACCGATGAATACGATCCTTCTCGTCCTATTGGTGCTCATCCTGATCGGCGCTTTGCCAACCTGGCCTTACAGTTCCGGCTGGGGATACTATCCAAGCGGCGGCCTGGGCCTGATCCTCCTGATTGTCTTGCTGGTCGTTTTGCTCCGCTAGCGCCCCCCTCCGGCTCTGGCAAGATTTCATGCCAGCCAGGAACAAGGACCTCCACGGCAGCGCCCCGGATAAATGCGCCGTGGCGCTTCTGTTGATCGACGTCATTAACCCCCTCGAATTTCCGGAAGCGCGTCAGCTGTCGAGGTTCGTGCCGGCCCTGGCGCGCAATCTCAGCCGTCTGAAAGAGCGGGCCCAAAAGGCCAGCGTGCCGATCATTTATGTAAACGATAATTTCGGACGCTGGCGATCGGATTTCCGCCGCCAGGTGGAGTATGGCCTCCGAAAAGATTCGCGCGGTGCCGAACTGGTCATGGCGCTGCGGCCAGGGGAGAAGGATTATTTCGTTCTCAAACCGAAGCACTCCGGATTCTTTGCCACGACACTGGAAACGTTGCTGCGATATTTGGGCGCGCGGCGTCTTATCCTTACTGGCATTGCCGGGAACTTCTGCGTTCTCTTTACTGCGAACGACGCTTACATGCGCGACTACGAGATCACCGTGCCGCCGGACTGTGTGATCTCCAACACGGCGCAGGAGAATAGGCAGGCCTTGGAATTGATGCGCAAGTTCCTCAAGGCCGATCTCCGGCCTTCTGCCCGGATTGTTTTTCCTCGCTCCCGGACGCGCCGCACGGCAAGAAAGTCTGGAAGCAAGAAAATGCGGGAATGATGAATTGAACCGCGGATGACGCGGATGGGGTAAGGTCATCCATGAACAGGGAGTAGGAAATGTCTCGTCGAAAGAAATCGCGTTCCTGGTTCGGCCGGCACTCACTCAGCCTAGTCGCCGCGACGCTCTTGCTCCTTTGGCTCGCCGGTTTTGTTTACCTGGCTCCCGGGACTCGCCTGCATGAGTTCTGCGGCAACGCTATCGCCGATTGGAGCGGGTCGCTCGTCATCATCCTTGGCACAAAATTCCTGTACGAGATCGGCTCAGCTGAGAGTCGCCAGCCGCGTGGCCGGAATCCCAATCCCTTGCTCGAACTCTTTCGGGAACATTCGCTGCTCATTTTTATCGGCATCACCGGAATCGGCTGGATGCTTCTCTACCTGAAGATGAATCCCGAAAGCGACTGGGGCCAGGTGGTCGGTAACATCGTTTCAGAATGGGTCCAGATGGCGGGTCTCGTCTTTCTGACCAAGCGCCTCGTCGAAATCGGCTCGAAAGAGTAAGGCCAAGAGAGGGCCCTCGATTTGGCGTTCGACAGGCGTCGCCATTTTTGATTTAAACGATAGCGAAGGGCGGCAAAGAAGGGCTCACGGCCATGAAAATATCGCACCTTAACAAGCTTACCTTGGCAGCGGCGACAGGGTTCTTTTTCTCTTCGGCCGCTCTCGATGGCGCCACTCCGACGCCGGCGCCCACGGCGGCTGCTGCCGCGCCCGCCGCGAGCGCCCCACCAGCAAAGCCCGCGGAATCGGCGGTCAAGGTTACGCTGATCAATTTCACCCCGATGGTGGGAATGCCGGGAGCACCGGACTTCAAGATTGCCATGCTGACGTTCAAGATTGAATCCAGCGCTACCGTGCCGGTGACGGACGCCAGCTTCTACGTGGATTCCAGCGCGCTTCCTGATGCGGCGGGGCAGAGCGCGACGATCCCGCTTTTCATTCACACCGGCATTTTCCTGGGTCCGCCTGGGACGCAGGTCGGTCCCGGGAAACCGATCCAGCGCAGCGTCTGGCTGAAGTCGCAGGAGAATCTCTATCCCAACTGGCTCCAGGCGTACAACCAGACTGAAAACGGCACTTTTCGTTGGACCATTGGCGGGCAACCGGCAGCCGGCGGGTCGATGGCAAAGCCGCTGCATAAGGCCTGGCCGTAGCGTCCGGCCCAAGCGAGTTGGTCTTAAACCACTTCCACGTCGATCGGCAGGATGTGATTGATCACGTAGTTGCCGTAATCCGCGTCGTGCTCGAAAGGCTGGACGCGGCCGCGTGAGTCGGTCGCGCGGGCCAGGAGCGTTTGCTTTCCGGGCGTCGCCGGCGTTTGCCAAACATATTCCCAAAGCCGCCAGGCATTTTTCACAGAGCCATCGAGAAGTTGAGCTTGATCCCAGGTCGCGCCGGAATCGACGCTGACTTCTACTTTCGTTATGTCCGCATCGGAGCTCCAGGCCGCGCCGTGAACCTTGACGGTGGAATTGGCGGGAACGCGCGCGCCGATTTCCGGTTGGGCGATTTCAGCTTTCACTTGTTGCTCGCTCAGCGGGATGAGACTGGGCAGCGGTCCGCGGCGATCCCAAAAAGAATAGTCGAGCGATTGATAGTAGCCGTTGAATGGACTGGAGGTAACGATGAGGCGCCGGAGCCATTTCACCGACGCCATCGCATACCAGCCGGGCACGATCGCGCGCACGGGAAAACCGTGTGAAACGGTGAGCTTCTCGCCATTCATTTCGTAGGCGAGCAAGACGTCGTCGCATGCCTTGGCCAGAGGCAAACTCCGGGAGAAGGAAATCTTGCCCGATGGGATCGGGGTTTTGTCGACTTCGCCTTCGTCGGCGCCTTCCAGAATCACCTCGAGCGCAGCAGACTTTACTTTCGCGCGGTCGAGGACTGTCGAAAGAGCGACGCCGGTCCAGGAGGCATTGCCGACCGCGCCCAGACCCCATTGCACTCCTTTGGCCTTGGGCTCGAGAAAAACGCGGTTGTTGCCCGCGCATTCGAGGGTCGCGGAGATGGTGCGAGATTCCATCGCGAGGAGCTCGGTGTAATCGAGCTCGAAGGGCGCTTCGACGTCGCCCTCCACTTTCAAGCGCCAATCAGCGACGGCAATTTCGGGGATTGGGAAATGGCAGCGAACGTAAAAGGATTCGTTAGGCGTGGTGAAGCCGTTCAGAGTCGAGAACGGCATTTCCAGATTGAGCGGCTCTTGCTGCCGCACGATGAGGCCGTCCGACATGACTGATGGTTTGTCCGCAGATTTCACAGATTAGCGCAGATTTGGGAAAGAGCGGAAGAGGAGGAGGAAAAGGAAGAGGAAGATGGAAAACTAATTTATCCAGTTATTTTTCCACTGGGAATTTGGCTGCTTTCCACGCGTGGAAACTTCCGGGCAGATTGCGAACATCGGCAAAGCCTTCCTGCTCGAGCAGGCTCGCGGCGAGACTTGCGCGGTAGCCGGTCGCGCAATAAACCAGGACGGGGCGCTCCCGGTCCAGCTCGCCCGAGCGCTGGCGCAATTGCGGCAGGAAAATGTGTTTCGCGCCGGGGATGCGGCCGTTCTTCCATTCGCCCGGCCCGCGGACATCGAGCACCTGTAAGCCGTTCCGCGAGTCTTGTAATTCGTGGATCGTCATCTGCGGCAGCTCCCGCAAGGGATAGGCGGCGTTTTGCCACGCTCTCATGCCGCCGACCAGATAACCGGCGAACTTGGTGTAACCCGTGCGGACAAAAAGCTGGGCGACTTTTTCGACGTCGGCGTCGGTTTCGAGAACGAGAAGAATCGGCTGAGTGGGGTCGAGCAACCAGCCTGCCCAGATGGAGAGCATGGGCGTGGCGGCAATGTTGAGCGCGCCATCGATGTGGCCTCCGCCAAAGGCCAGCATCGTGCGCGTGTCCACCAGTTGGGCGGTCTTGCCCTCGACGACTTTCTTGAAGGTTGGCGGCGGGAGCGCGGGAATGATCGGCAGCCGTCCCAGGACCTCGGGGCCGGCGGCGTTGATCTTCTTCATCCGCTTGTAATACGTCGGCTCGGGTGGCGGAGTGGAGAGCGCGTAATCGACGAAGGCCTGCCGTTCCTTGCGCTGGTAATAGGGATTGAAACGCTTCTCGAATCCGATCGTGCTCTCGAGGCGATCGCCGATATCCGCGCCACAGGGCGAGCCGCTCCCATGCGATGGGTGAATGATCACGCCGTCGTCGAGTTTTCCATAAAATTCCCAGAGCGTGTCGTAAAGTTGCGCAGCCAGCTTGTCGGCATCCCGGCCGAGGAGATCGGGCCGCCCGGCGGAATTGACGAAGAGCGAGTCGCCCGTGAAAACGCCCCAAGCAAAATCAGGGTGCTCCTCGTCGGCCGCGACATAACAGACATGCTCAGGAGTGTGGCCTGGCGTATGACGAACGGTCAGAATGAGCGCGCCAAACTTGAATTCATCGCCATTCTCGACCGGCTCAACGGGAAAACCGTACTCCGCGCCGCCTTCCCGGCTTGCGTAAATCTTGGCCGTCCCGGTGCGATCCGCCAATTCGCGGGAGCCGCTGACGAGATCCGCGTGGATATGCGTTTCGAAAATGTGGGTGATGGAGACGCCGTTTTTTCGCGCCAGCTCCAGATAGATTTCAACGTCGGGCCGCGGATCGATGATTGCGGCCGTGCCTTCCTCGTCATCGCCGATCAGGTAAGAGATCGCGGCGATGCCATCAGTGAGAACGCGTTCGAAGATAAGAGACATAGGATTCGAGAGAGTTCAGAAATTCATGAGCGCGAACACTGCTCTTATACTATCAAATGAGGGCGGCTGTCTTTTCAAATTGTAGGGTGGCATCAGCGTCGACGGGGTGGAGCTGGCGGGGCCTTGGGCATTGCATGGCTGTGCCGGGCCGTTGTCGGCTTCGGCGTTGGGGAGGGATGGCGGTCGCGATAGAACTTCGTGACCAGGCCGAGGACAAACGCGATCAGCACGAAGCAGACAGTCTTTTTCTCTTCGGGCGTCAGGACGAAAATCTCGCGGCGGGTTGGTTTTGGTAGGGACGCCGCGCTGCGGTGTCCGCGAATCGGGATCAATCTTAGTTTCCATAGGCAGACAGCGCAGCGCGCTGTCCCTACCATGAGAAGAAGTTTCGTCTTCATTCGGGCCGGCGCCTCACGTGGAGCGACCGGTATTTCCGCCGAATCTTTTCGTCGTAATAGCGCGCTTTCGACGGCGCGCCCATGAGTTCTTGATAGATAGCCCGATCTACTTCGAGGTAGCGATAGATTGCGCCGTTTCGAAATTCGATCTCCAAAGCATGGAGCCGTTTGCTGTATCCGATTGAAGCGATGGCCGTGGATTGAACCGGCACACGCTTAATGCGGGAAACGATCGGTGGGGAAGCGGGCGGCTTGGGAGGCTCGCCTGCCGCGGTCGTGGCGAAAAGGAGAATGGACGCGAACAGCGCGATGGGGGAACGCCGCATGGGGGTGCGCTCTTTTTAGCAAGGTCCCGCGCCTACGTCGAGAGGGATTACTCGGCTAACTCTTGCTCCTGATCATGCTCTTGATCTTGATCTCCAGGGCGGAGGGGGCGGAGATCAGGAGCAGGATCAAGATCAGGAGCAGGAATGTAGCTAGCGCCCCAAGGGAGTCGTGACGTCGGTTCCCGCGGGCGGAGTAAACTCAAACGTCGACGCGGGAATCGGCGCGCGGGATTCGTTTGAGTAGGTCGTGTCGATGCGGTCGCCGTTGGGTTGCAACATTTCGGTGCGAACAACCTGGAATTCGTTGTTCATGCGAATGCTGAACGATTTCAGCAGCCTTTTCATCGAAGGGTTTCGCGGCATCAGTTGCAGTTGATAGCCGTCCGCCTCTTTCGTGGCCGTGATATGATAAGTGCCCTCGACGTTTTCAAGATTCAAACTGGCCGTGATCGCGGCGATGCCGGCCTCGAGCGGAGAACGTTTGCCTAACGTGTAGTGCTCCGCCGATTTGAAATTTGGATAATAGATCCAGAGCTGCTGCCCGTTGCTCACCGTAATGCTGGGGGAGTTGCCTTTGGCTTCGCGCCGAAATTTGTTCGGGGCCTGAAACCACATCTTGCCCGCGCTGGTGATCGGTTTGTTCAGCATGTGAACGGTTTTCTCTTCCTGGAAATCGGCGTGGACCTGGGGAGCGGCGGCGCGTTTCTCTTTAATGCGCGCGAGCAGCGCCTTTACGTCGGCCGGCCCAAGCGGCTCGGCAGAGGCGAGGGGAGCGAGGAGGAACAGTCCAAAGGCAAAACAGGTAAATGAAATCTTAAACATTTTCAGGGTGTGGGATACGAGGCTTCAATGATTCTTCGCGCCAGGACTTCGGTTCAGCCGCCGCCGCTGCCGGTAAAGTGAAGAATATTGTCGCGGCCAGGCTCCAGAACAAGCCCAGGGCGCAGGCATAACCCAGGCCCGCGAGCGTCGGGTTGTTCGCAATGCCAAGCGAGCCGAAGCCGCAAATCGCGGTTAGGCCGGCGAGAATGACCGGTTTGACCACGCCGGCCACGTCGTGATCGAGCTGCCGGGCTTTTTGCCAGACGAGAAGCACATAGATTCCGTAATCGACTCCGATGGCGAGGACGAGCCGAAAGGCGAGGACGTTGAGGAGATTAAGCGGAATATGCAGCAGTTTCATGGACGCGATCATCGCGCAGACCGCCATCGTGAGAGTGGCCACTTGAATGAGCCACAAGCGCCAGTCGCGATAGAGGAGCGCGAGGAGAGTCGCGTCGAACAGTGCCATCAACGCGCTGATCAGGATAAGCTGCCGATGCGACCACGGGACCAGATCGGTCAGGGTGAAGCTCCAGCCGGAGAGCACCATCGGCACGCCCTCGACCGGGAGTTCGCGGTGGAGCATTTCCTTCTGTTCCTGCGTCGCGACGGGCTCGTTCGTGGTGACGAATCCCGTGGTCAGGAGTGGATCCTGAGCGAAGTAACGATCGACCAGAAACCACCAGCCTGATTCCTGCGGGAGCTGGGTCCGCCAATCGGGCAGCGGGGCCGAAGGATCCGCCGCGCCCTTCATTTGATCGAGCAAGACAAAAGCGGAATCGAAGGTCGCGCGGCTGAAACCTTCGGCGGCGATGGCGGCTTCAAGGGCGTCGCGCGCGCCGGAAAGATCGGTCGCCTGCAATTTTGGCCGATTCGTTTGTAATCGTGCCGGCGACAAGGCGAGCGCGGCCGGGGTGGAGAAGCCCTTGATCTTGCCCGCCGCGAGGAGGTCGTTCCAATGCGCGGCCACTTTCTGCCAGGAATCGTGCAACTGTTGCGCGCTTGCAGCCTTGACGATGCCGATGACCGGTTCCCAGCGGGACGGCATTTTCTCCATGATCGTCTTGAGCGCATATCCGGCGTCGCTGCGTTTCGGCTCCATCGAATGAGTGCTGACGTCGAAGATGATTGGCGGCTTCGGCGAAAAAGCGACCGCGGTCAGAATCAGCAGGAGGGGCGCGGAGATCCAGAGCATGGGAGCGGGGCGAAGGACCGTCCAGCGCACGTAGTTCTTGACCATCGTAAACATCCAATCATTCCGCGGCGCCGAACTTTTCCGCGGGAGAAAAAGGAAGAATACCGTCATCATGAAAATGCCGGCGAAGGCGATACCGAGCGCAATCAGAACGCCGAGCTGGGTGAATCCCCGGGAGCCCGCGAGCATTAACGCCATGAAGCCGACGGACGTTGTCAGTGCGCCAAAGAAAATGGATTTGCCGAGGCCCTGGATGGCTTCGCTCACGGCCCCTGGATGATCGAGGCCTTCGTCGCGCGCCTGCTGATAACGGCCAAAAACCAGAATAGCGAAATCGACTCCGAGCCCGATCAGGATCGCGCAGAATCCGATCGTCACCATGTTGAGCTCGTGAAAAATGAGCAGGCCGGTGGCGAGCGCGACCAGGCAACAGAGGAGCAGGGTCAAACCCATCCCGATGAGCGGCAGCCAGCGATGGAAACCGATGTAAAAAACGCCGCCGACGAGAATGATGGAGCCGAGCAGGGTAACGACGATGTCGTGCCGCATGCTGAGCGAAATCTCGGCGACGTAGGCCGAGCGCCCGGTCACGAGGACTTGGAGCGGCCCGCCTTCCCAGCCCTGGTGAGCGGTGGCCTGGAACGCTTTCACTTCACGCATCAGGTTCTGGCAATCGATCGCGCCAATGGTCGGCTGGTTGGTTACGGTAAGGAAAACCCGCATCGTGCGGTCGGGCGACGTGAGAGGCTGATCTTCTTCGATGGCCGCGTTGCTGGCGAAAGGTTTGAGTGCCGGTGCGATGACTCCGAGCGGATCCAGCCCCAACTCGATTTGAGGCCGGGGCGAACCTGCTTCCAGCTCCGAACGCAAACGATGCAACCGTTCTCGAATCTTGTCCGGCTGAAGCAGACCGATCGTCTCGTTGAACGCCGCCGGCTCGAGGTTTAGCAGGAGCGGAAGAGCGATCGATTGCAGATCGCGAATGCCTTCCGGCGTTTCGATTGGCGCGCCGGAGAGGACGCGCGTGCACCACGGTTGTTCGCGCAATTTCTGCGCGAACTGCGGCGCGAACTCCTCCAGCTTGTCGATGTCCTCAGGCTGACAAACCAGCGCGAAAGTGAGATCACGCACCTGGGCGAAATCGCGATTGTAAACCTTCATCCCTTCCACCGATTCGAACCCGCTGGGGAGAAGGTTCAGCACCTCGCTGTCGAGCTTCATCCGCGTGGCCAGGACGTAAATCGAGGCCGCGGAAAGCAGCACGATGGCTAGCCACATCGTGCCGCGCCGGCGCGTCACGAGATTGGCGATGAGGGAATGGAGGCGCATGATAAAGGTGACCGCAGGCGCGACGCTCGCGGCTCAAGCCGCCCAGGTCAAAAACGGAAAACGAAAGTTTCGCCGGCGAGGGAATGCTGGACGGACGGTTTCTCGCCCGCCGCCATCAGCACTTCGCGCAATTGCACCCAACCGCGCAAACGCGCCGGCGCCCGCGCGCTCGGACCGGACCAGCTGCCCCGTGCCAGAGGACCCCTCACGCTCACGAAGTTTGCGTCCTGCCGCACCTCGAGGAGGGGAATCCCCGGCCCTTTTGTGAAAGTCAGCTCGAAGTCGCCGGCCTTCGAGAAACGCACGAGCACTTCGCCGATCAAGGTGGTCCTTTTCCCGCGATAAAGAAGCTGGCCATGCCGGGCCTGCCAATCGCGCGCCGGCCCAAGAAATTGATGAATGGTCTGGCAACTTGTCAGGCCAACGCAAACGGCGCAAAGGATGGCCAGAATTCTTAGGACGCGGTAGTTCATATATCGGGAAACGGCTTGCGTGGTATCAGTGCGCGCCATTGTCGCTATCGTCAACGTCAACGACGAATGTTTCCATTCGTTTTTCGAAACCAGAATGGGTAAGATTTTCTACTTGCCTAACGAAATTTTTGACGGATATGACCGACCCTCTTCCTCCCTCATGAGAACAAAATACATCGCACTGAGCCTCTGCCTTTTCGCCGTTGGCATCCCAGGCGCCCACGCCGCAACGCTTGTCGTCACCAATACGGCAGATAGCGGAGCGGGCTCGCTCCGAGCTACAATTTCCGCCGCCGCCGGCGGAGACAGGATTCAATTTGCCCCGGCGCTAAATGGGCAGGCGATCACGCTCACCAGCGCTCAACTCTTAATAGACAAACAACTGACCATTGATGGTCCCGGCGCGAACCAGTTGACCGTCACGCGGAGCACGGCGGGCGGAACCCCCAATTTCCGAATCTTCCGGATCGCCCCTTTTCACATCGTAACGATTCGAGGGTTGACCATCAGCAACGGGCTCGCCCCAACTGACTCTGTCGGAGGCGGTATCTTTAACGATGCCTCGACATTGACGATCACCAATTGCGTTATCAGCGGCAATTCTGGTGCCTTCGGGGGCGGCATCTTCAACCAGTCTCTCTCAACCGGCGGTGCGGACCTGACAATTAACAACAGCACCGTTAGTGGCAATTCGGCCACTGCGAGTGGAGGCGGCAATGGGGGTGGAATCTACAACGGGGGCTCAGGGGATTCTCACTTTGCGGTGATTATGTTGAATGACAGCACGGTCAGCGGCAACTCGGCCGCGTCCGGCGCCGGAATTTTCAATGACGGAAATTCTCGCGGCCACGCCTTTCTCGCCATCAAAAACACCACGATCAATGGCAACCTGGGGGCCCCGAGCGGAAGCGGAGGCGGAATCTATAATTTGGGTCAATTTCAATCCAACAGCGCTTTCGTGTCTGTAAATAATAGCACAATCAGCGACAACTCGGCCGGGACCGGTGGCGCAATTTTCAACAATGGTGCGGATGGCATAGCAAGTTTGTGGATCAGCGACAGCACGATCAGCGACAATTCCGCCGGGGAAGGCGGTGGCATATACAATACCGGGTTCAACACGTCCCACCCCGAGCGTGGTGCGACGCTGAATCTCTGGAATACAATCCTAAAGACCGGCGCGTCGGGGGAAAACATCCATAACGCTTCTTTTGGCTTGGTAAGCTCAAGTGGATACAACCTGAGCAACGATGCTGGTGGCGGCTTCTTGAACGGGAGTGGCGACCAAATCAACACGAATCCAATGCTCGGGCCGCTGCAAGATAACGGCGGCCCGACCCGGACCCATGCTTTGCTGGTGAGCAGCCCGGCCATTAATGCTGGCGATCCGACCTTCGCCCCGCCGCCCGATTACGATCAGCGGGGTCCCGGTTTTTCGCGCGTCCTGGGCGGCCGCATCGACATTGGCTCCTTTGAAATAGCCGCGCCGGAACCGGCAAGGCTGCTCAACATCTCGACGCGGCTGCGTGTCCAGACGGGTGACTATGCGCTGATTGGAGGCTTTATCGTTGCTGGCAATGTACCCAAGAGGGTGATTGTCCGCGCCATTGGTTCGTCGCTGACGAAATTTGGAATTCCCGGCGCGCTCGGCGATCCGACGCTGGAGCTGCATGGTCCAGGCGCCTTTAGCACGATCACCAACGATAGTTGGCGAGCGACGCAGGAGAGCGAGATCGAAGCTACCGGCCTCGCCCCGACCAGCGATTTGGAATCGGCTATCGTCGCGTTGTTGCCGCCCGGCGCTTACACCGCGGTCGTGCGCGGGAACAACGGCGGGACAGGTGTCGGGTTGGTTGAGGCTTACGATCTGAACACAGGAGCCGACGCGCTCCTGGCGAACATCAGCACGCGCGGCTTCGTGGAGTTGGGAGATAACGTGATGATCGGAGGTTTCATCCTGGGCAACGGAAATGCGGCAAGGGTTTTGATTCGGGCGATAGGCCCATCGCTGACGCTCTTTGGCGTGCCGGACGCGCTATCCAATCCGACCCTGGAGTTGCGCAATAACAATGGCGACATCCTGGCCGTGAACGACGATTGGAGGGAGACGCAGGAAGGGGAGATTCAGACCACTGGCCTTCCGCCGAGCGATGATCGCGAGTCAGCCATCGTCCAAAATCTAGGGCCAGGCGCTTACACCGCCATTGTGAGAGGCAACAATAACACGACCGGCGTTGCGCTCGTCGAGGCGTACCGGTTGGGCGATCCCTCCACCCCAACGCCGAGTCCATCGCCAACGCCGACTCCCACGCCAACACCAACACCAACACCAACACCAACACCAACACCAACACCAACACCAACACCAACACCGACACCGACACCGACGCTCACACCAACCCCAACTCCTTTTGCAAGATTGGTTTCGATGTCTGCGCTTGCAATGGTGGAGACCGGGGACGGCATTGTGCTTAATGCTTTCATTGTCACGGGTTCGGCGCCAAAACACTTGGTCCTTCGCGGTATCGGTCCGTCATTGGGAGGTGCCGGCGCGCTTGCTGATCCGGCAATCGATTTGCGCTCCTCCGATGGAACCCTGATCCTCACCAACAACAACTGGCAAGACGACCCTGTGCAAGCGGCTCTGCTCCTCGGCAGTGGATTGGCCCCGCCGAGTCCCCTGGAGGCAGCCATGGATGTGACGCTTAACCCCGGCTCCTACACCGTAGTGCTTCGCGGAGTTAACAACACCACCGGGCGCGGGGTAAACGAACTGTTCGACCAATCGGTTAGCGCGCCGAGCAGCGTAACCGGAATTGGCGCACGCGCGAGAGTGACGGGGAGCGATGTCGTGGCATGTAGGGTGGTATTGCAACACGGTGGCAGCATCCTGGTTCGGGTTCTGGGACCTTCGCTGGTTGGGGCGGGCGTCACCAATGTGCTGGCCAATCCAACGCTCGAATTGCGCGACGTTAACGGCCAGTTGCTGTTTGGCAACAACGACTGGCAGGACAACGGGGGGCAGGCAGCCGCCATAGCAGCAAGCGGCCTCGCGCCTGGGAACAGCTTGGAAAGCGCCATGGTGGCGACTTTGCCAGCAGGGGAGTACACCGCCATTGCGGTGGGCCTAAACAGCACGACGGGAATTGGGTACGTCCAGTTCTACAAACTGCCCCACTCGGGTCCGGTCCTCGAACTCACTCCGTAGCAAACTTCCGCACGAGCAAACACTGCAAACGGACCAGGCGAAATCGATTCAGAGACGATCGGGAGGCAGACCGTATTTCGTTCTGACCGAACCGTAGTCTGCGCGCGGCATCTGCACCAGAATGGGCCGCCGAGCGGGATCCAGCCAGCGGAGCAACCTAACCAAATCGCTCTCTGGCATCGCGGTACAACCGGCCGTGGCCGAAGCCGGGCTTTCCCAGATGTGAAGAAAGATGCACGATCCCGCGCCCGGAATCGCGGCGGGGTTATGGTCGACCACCACGCCCCATTTATAGCGTACGCCAGCTCGGCGCATCTGCTCGGAGCTGTGCCAATCGATCTTCGCGACCTTCGATCGATCCACCAATTTATTATAGAAACGCGAGTTGGGGTCATCGATGCCTTCGACCTGTTTTGACAAGGCCAGGTAAGGCAGCTTGACCCACGCGGCGGAACTGGCGGGCGCATATCCGAAGGCCGAAGAGAGACGGAAAATTCCGGCGGGCGCTCTATCGTCGCCTTCCTTCTTACCGGGCGCTCCTGCGAAACCCAGGTCGACCAGCCCTCGGCCTTGCCCGAGCCCTTTCTTGCCGGCCACGACGGCAATTGGCGGACCTTGCTCTTTCCAACCGCCGGCCGCTGCATCGCGCTCGAAGGCATGCAGGACACCGGTGGTCGCCGCCCAATTATCCGTCAAGACCACAACGCACTGGCGACAACGGTCCAGCTCGCGCGTTGCAGTTCGGCCCGTGGCGAGCGGCCAACTGCAGGCGAGCAGGAGCAAAGACCACAAGCGCGATGGCATCGCCCTGAACTAAGTCCGGACCACGTTTCGTTGAAAGGAAATTTCGATCGCCCGGGTCGTGGGCCACGAAACGGGTTGAGGCCACTCGAAGCGCCACTTGCCACGCCCATGGAACGGAACTAACAAACGGCAGCCGATGAAATTGATCGAACGCTACGTGGGCCGGCAACTCCTCGTGAATCTCCTCTTCGCGATTGCCGTGCTCAGCTTCGTCCTCGTTATCGGCAATATCTTTCGCAAACTCCTGCCGCTCCTCGTCAATCACGATCTGCCTCCCGAATACCTGATTGGTTTCATCGCTTACGTCCTGCCGTTCTCGCTTATCTTCACGATCCCGTGGGGTCTTCTCACGGCCGTTCTGCTCGTCTTCGGGCGGCTCTCGGCAGACAACGAGCTGATCGCGCTGCGCGCCAACGGTGTCAGCGTTGCCCGGATTTGTGCTCCGCTGGCGGTGATCGCCTTGCTCTGCACCGCCGCGTCTCTCTGGCTCAACGTCCAGGTCGCGCCGGCCGCCCAGGAAGAGATGCGCAGCACCGTCTTCAATCTCGCCACCCGCAACCCGATGGCGCTTTTCGGGAGCGATCAAGTGATCGATCAATTTCCCGGCCGCAAAATCTATGTGGGGAGGAAAAACGGCAACAAGCTGGAGAACATCATCGTTTTTGAAACGAACGATAGCTTCATGCCGATGAAGGTGACTTACGCCCGGACCGGTTCGCTTGAGGCGGACCTGCCAAACAAACGCATTCTCATGCATTTGGTGGGCGCGCGTTACCAGCAGCGCGATGACTACGAGCCCCACGATCTCAATCGAATCAGGGATGGAATTAGCGTGGAGGAAGGGACGCTGCCGATCAGCCTGGATGAGCTTTACGAAAAAGAGAAAAGACGGGCGAGCCGGTCGATGCTTTCGCTCGAGCAGCTTATGGAGCAGTTGAACAACGACGATCCGAAGATGCGCAGCTCCAGCCGGACCGAGATTAACAAACGTTTTTCCTTCCCCCTGGCGTGCATTGTCTTCGCGCTCGTCGGGGTTCCGCTGGGAATCACGGCGCATCGGCGTGAAACCTCGTTTGGTTTCGCCATGAGTCTCGTCGTCGGCGTTTTTTATTTTCTCTTCATCATCATTGCCGACACCCTGCGGGCGAATGCGCGGGTTCATCCCGAGCTTCTCGTCTGGTTCCCAAATCTGCTCTTTCTCGTGGTGGGGATTTGGATGTTCCGGCGGCTCGCTCGGCAGTAGCCGATCAGGTTGATCGCGATCTGCCAGGCTCGAAGCGCCAGATCGCGGATCCGTTTACGCCTGGGGCGCCGGCATTTCGTCGCTGATGATGAAAAATTTCTTGAGGATGGCCCGTCCGAAGTTCGTCGTTAACGCCACATCGGCAGCGTCGCGGCCTCGAGCCATGACGATACGGCCGATCCGGGTCCGGTTATGCCGGGCGTCGAACGTGTACCAGCGGTCGCCCAGGTAAACTTCGAACCAGCCGCTGAAATCCATCGGGAGCACGACCGGCACGCCGATGTCTCCCATGTAGCCGGTGACATATCGCGCCGGAATGTTCATGCACCGGCAGAATGCGGCCGCGAGATGACTAAAATCGCGGCAAACGCCACGCGGATCATTGTAAACATCGAAAGCTGACTTGGAAGGATCGGCGAAGTGATAGCCAAAGGTGATGTGATTGTGCACCCAGTTGCAAATGGCCTGGACGCGCGGCCAGCCGGGTGCGGTCGAGCCAAAGAGCTTCCACGCGATATCGGAAAGCTTGTCGACTTCGCAATAACGGCTGGTCAACAGGAATGGCAGGGTGTCGCTCGGCAGATCCTCGACTTTGTGCTGGGGTGCGTCCGGCTGCTGTTGGTCTGGCTGGCCGCTGTCCTCGATCAAGGTCGTAAGCGAGAGGCGAAGATTTCCCGGCGGTGCCAGAATGCGCGCGCAACGATTGCCGTAGAGATCGGTGAAATCGGTGAGGGGGATCTCCGGTTCGACCAAAATCTTCTCCTCAGCCCGCAGGTCCTTCTGCCGCGACGGATGGACATAAAGCATCAAGATCATCGGGGTGGGGCCCACGAGCTCGAATTCGATGTCGAAGCCGATCTTGATTAGCATAAGGGCGGGCAAAGTAGCACAGGCAGCCTCCTTGTGTTGTTGAATTCGGCGCGGACGCGGCCCTACGCTCCTTGTCCGCTCCCGAATTCGGCGGTGACCACAAGTTTGTCGCCTATGGACACCCGGACATCGCGCAGGCGAACATGGCCAAGAGGGAGCGACATCAGGGGAAATTCTCGGCCGTCAATCTTTCGCAGGTAGGGCGTTAGGATGCCGCAGGCAAGAGTTGCGATTCCGCCGTCTCCGGTGCAATTCAAGCCGGAGAGTTTCAAGTTGAGCTGATCGTCGAGATCGAGTTGTCCGATTACGCGAATCGACGCAGCGAGAAAGAGCTTTCGGGCGCGCAGGTGCACCTCGACCGCGACGGAATGCGCGCTCTTCTGCTGCAGCTTCAGTTGGACGTCTTCGATCGTGATGCCCTGCTGGCTGGCCTGGTCCCGGGCCAGCTTGGCGATGACCGCTTCGAGAACGGTTTGTGTTGCGGAGATTTCGAGTTGCCCCTCAGCCGCATTCTCGAGCGAAAGGACGATCTGGTCGTCCGCGTCTTTGCCTTGGCCGAGCTGAACTTCACGCGCAGAAAGGGAAAGGTCGATCGCGGCTGGGCCGAGGGAAAGTGGCGAAGCGCGCAGAGTGAACTGGTCGACTTCGAAGGCTGGCGCTGACCCGGACGAGATTGGCGGGCGCGGCGAGTCAGCGCGGAGCCGGGCGCCATCCAGGGAAACATTGATCGCGGTGAGATGAGGGTAAGAATGATCGACGACCGCGACGGGGGCGGACTCGGTAACGAAGATGCGTTGGAGGCCTTCGTTTAGCAGGCGCTCGAGATTGGAGGCGGAGGAGGGGAAGTTGGCGGTGAACAGAGGAAACATGAGAAGAGAAAACGTCCAACGTCCAACGTCCAACGTCCAACGCTCAAATGGAGGGATCTGGAGGAGAAATCTTTGTGACCTTCGTGACCTCTGGGTGAGGTCGCCAACGCTCACGTTTGGAAAAGAAGTTGCATCCCTGACCTTCTTTGCTACTTTCCGCGTTCTGTTATGGCGAAAACGTCCTGGATAAATCGCAACAATCGCAAGCGCGCTACCGTGAAAAAATACGCGGCGCTGCGTGCTGAGCTGAAGGCGAAGAAAGATTACCAAGGCCTGTCGCAGCTTCCGCGCGATGCCAGCCCCACCCGGGTGGTAAACCGGTGCGAAGTCAGCGGCCGCCGCCGCGCCTTCATTCGCCGGTTCAAGATTTCGCGCCTCACCTTCCGCGAGCTCGCCTCCGCCGGGTTCATCCCGGGTGTGACAAAATCGAGCTGGTAGGACCCCCGCTCGTTGGGCTTCCGGGTGCAGGGCATGCATCCGCTAAATGAATTCTTCGATCTTTCTATTTTTCGCCGTTGGCCCGCTGGCCGAGGCGATTTCCGAGCACTGGGATCCATTCGCCCTCCTTGTGATGAAGCTGGGGGCGATCGCGGTCCTGGTGGCTTTGAACGCATTCTTCGTCGCTGCGGAGTTCGCTTTGGTAAAAGTCCGCGGCAGCCAATTGGACGCGTTGCAAACGGACGGCAACAAACGGGCGGCCGTCGCGCGGCAGGTCATTTCCAATCTGGATGCCTATCTGTCCGCCTGTCAGCTTGGCATTACGCTGGCCAGCCTCGGTCTGGGGTGGGTGGGCGAGCCTTTTCTTGCGCGCATCCTTCAGCCGTTTTTCGCCCTGGCCTCAATCCAATCCGAGACAGTCATCCGGGCCACTTCCTTTACCATCGCTTTTACGATCATCACCTTCCTCCACATCGTGCTGGGCGAACAGGCGCCGAAAATTCTCGCGATCCGCAAAGCCCTCGCCACCTCGATCGTCATCAGCCCTCCGTTGCGATTATTTTATCTGCTGTTTCGGCCGGCGATCTGGTTCCTGAACGCTTCGTCCAATTGGGTCTTGAAACATCTCTTCCGCATCGAGCCGGTGGCGGAAGGCGAGGTTTCACACAGTGAAGAAGAATTGCGGCTCATTCTAGATCAGAGCGAAAAATCGGACGAGGTCTCCTCACTCGGCCGCGATTTGCTCGTGAACGCCCTCGATCTTCGCCGGCGCGTCGTGCGCGACATCATGACGCCCCGGGGCGAGGTCGTCTTCCTCGATATCGAGGAGAGCTTCGAGGAAAACGTGAAGAAGGCGCTCGAGTCACGGCACACGCGTTTCCCGCTCTGCCGCGGACATCTCGACAACACGATCGGCCTCGTTCACATCAAGGAACTCGTTCCGATGATGCGCGACCCGCAGCCCGATCTTCTCCGGATCAAGCGGGATCTCATCCCGGTGCCGGAGATGATGTCGCTCGAAAAATTACTCAACCTCTTTCTCACCAAACACGCCCACCTCGCCATTGTGGTGGACGAATATGGCGGGACCGTCGGAATGGTGACCCTGGAAAATGTCCTCGAGGAAATCGTTGGTGACATCCAGGACGAATTCGACACCGAGAAGGCGGAGTTCCGTAAGATTAACGAAAACGAATTCTCGATCGATGGGGCGGTCGGACTCTATGAGCTTCGCGACCTGGCCGGTCTGGAGTTGGAGAGCGCCGATGTCAGCACGATCGGCGGTTACGTCACGCATTTGCTCGGTCATCTTCCGAAGCAAGGCGAACAAGTGCGGATCGAAAACTATCTCGTTACGATCTCGCAAACGGACGGACGGCGGGTCGGCCAATTGCACTTCCGCAAGTTGAGCGACTCCGAAATGGCGCGCGCGCCCAAGAGTGTGGACGCCGCGATTTAGTTCCGAAGTTGGCGCGAACCGGCGAATGGAACTGATTCACGAAACAGACATCATTTGTCCGCACTGCGGCGAATCCTTCCCGCTGCAAGTCGACACTTCGCAATCCAGGCAAACGCTGATCGAAGATTGCAGCGTTTGCTGCCGGCCGATCACGTTGTCAATTCAATGCCGGCCTGGCGAGATCGAAAGCGTTTCCGAAGCCTCGTAGAGGCGTTTAGCGTTATTTGCCCAAGCGCGCGAGCAGAGCCGGACGCCGCCTGAGCTGCGCGGTCAGGGCCTCGATGGCGCGCAAAGTGGACGGGCTGATGTGATGTTCCATGCCCTCGACGTCATGCTCGATCACGCGGTCGTCGACCCCGAGGAGCTTGAGGAAATCGGTCAGGAGTTGGTGACGCCGGGCAATGTTGCGCGCCAAGGTTTCACCCGCGGTGGTCAGGACCAGGCCGCGATACTTTTCGTAGTTAAGAAGGCCCTCGCCGTCGAGGCGCTGCACCATGTTGGTCACGCTGGCCTGCGAGATGCCGAGGCTGGTGGCGATATCGACCACGCGCGCATACCCCTTGGTATTGATCAGTTCGAGGATGCGTTCCAGATAATCTTCCACCGCGGCGGAGTTGCGGGAGACGCTTATTTTTGCCGGCACGCCGACAAGAACGGGCAGGACGGACATTCGGTCAAACAAAAAATGATTTCTGGTTGACAGATTAATAGTAACCGATAAGTAAGTTAGCCATGCCTAATTCTGAGGACGAAGCCCTATACGGCAAAACCGGATGGCGCTCGCAGCCGGAGCTCCGAAGCCTCTCGGAGGTCCATCGGTCCATGGCGGTTCCTCATCCTGCAAGTTTTTACCGCAAGATCCTCGCTTTTGCGGGGCCGGGATTCCTGGTTGCGGTCGGCTACATGGACCCCGGCAACTGGGCCACCGATCTGGCGGGCGGCTCCAAGTACAATTACACGCTGCTCTCGGTCATCATGATTTCGAATTTCATGGCGATCCTCCTCCAGAGCCTCTCTCTTAAACTGGGCATTGCCACCGGACGTGACCTCGCTCAGGCCTGCCGCGACCACTACAGCAAGCCCGTCTCATTCTTCCTCTGGGTCATCTGCGAACTGGCCATCGCGGCGTGTGATCTCGCCGAAGTTATCGGTTCGGCTATTGCCTTGAATCTCCTCTTTGGGCTTCCTCTCATCTGGGGCGTCTGCATTACCGCACTCGATGTGCTTCTAATCCTGCTTCTGCAAAACAAGGGCTTTCGCTACACCGAGGCCCTGGTTATTGCCCTGGTCCTGACGATTGGCGTCTGTTTCGGTTTGGAGATTATCTTTTCCCGGCCCGACCTGCTGGGAATCGCCAAGGGTTTTCTCCCTTCGCCCCAGATTGTCATGAACCCCGACATGCTCTACATCGCGATGGGCATCCTTGGCGCAACGGTGATGCCGCACAATCTCTACCTGCATTCATCGATCGTGCAGACGCGCCTCTACGAACTCAATCCGCGGGGTAAGCGCGAAGCCATCAAGTTCGCCACCATTGACTCGACCTTCGCGCTCATGTTCGCGCTCTTTATCAACGCCGCCATTTTGATCGTTTCCGCAGCAACGTTTTATAGCCGAGGCCGCAATGAGATTGCCGAGATCGGCGATGCTTACAACCTCCTCACCCCACTCCTGGGCGTCACCGGCGCGAGCACCCTTTTTGCGGTGGCCCTGCTTGCTTCCGGCCAAAACTCCACCCTCACGGGCACCCTGGCGGGTCAGATCGTGATGGAAGGCTTCTTGAACATCCGGCTGAAGCCGTGGCTGCGCCGGTTGATCACGCGTTTGATCGCCATCATTCCGGCGGTCATCGTAACGATCATATCCGGAGAAAGCGGCACGGCGAAATTGCTCGTGCTCAGCCAGGTCGTCCTGAGTCTGCAACTCAGTTTCGCAGTCTTTCCTCTCGTTATGTTTACGAGCGACAAGCTGAAAATGGGCGAGTTCGTAAATCCGCTCTGGATCAAGATCCTGGCCTGGATAATCGCCATCATTATCGCGTCCCTCAATGCCTGGCTGCTCATTCTGACTTTCCGCGGCTGGTTCTCCTAGAAACAACAATCGCCATGTATAAGACCATCCTCGTTCCGGTGGAAAATCGCGAAACTGACGAAACGATCCTCCAGCACATCCGCCCCCTGGCCCGGCTGACAAACGCCAAGCTGATGTTGGTGCATGTCGCCGACGGCTGGGCGGCGCGGAATTTCGAGCACCTTCAGCTGCGCGAAAGCCAGGAGATGAAGGAAGACCGGAAATATCTCGCCGGTTTGGAAAAGGAACTCCAGGCGGAAGGATTTGAGGTCAGCTCCATCCTGGCCATGGGCGAGCCGGCCACCGAGATCATCAAGCTGGCCCGCACCGAGCCCGTCGAGCTAATCGCCATGAGCACGCATGGTCATCGTTTTATCAGCGACCTGCTCTACGGCAGCACCGCGGACAAGGTGCGCCACCAAGTCGACGTTCCGGTCCTGCTGTTGAAAGTGAAAAAGTAATGGCCCGGACCCCAAGCGTCCGGAGAGGGCGGATCCGGATAGCGGCCTCTTTTTGTGCGGTCACGCTCTCCTGCCTCTTGCCGATGGCTCACGCCCGCGCGGGGGATGAGCGTCCAGACAAGAGTGGCTACAATTTGTTTCGCCCCACTCCGGGCGGTTTGATGCGCGAGATGGCGACAGATCGACCGGACAAGACGGAAAGCGCCTATACGGTCGACGCCGGCCATTACCAGTTTGAGATGGATCTTCTCAGCTACACGTATGACCGCTCTGACGTCGAGACCCTGGAGGCGTGGGCGATCGCGCCGATCAACCTAAAGGTGGGAGTGCTCAACAACGTCGATCTCCACCTGGTCGTGGAAAGTTACAACATTCAGCGGACGAACGATCGGAGCACGAACAGCAGCACGCGCCTGTCCGGGTTCGGCGATCTCCTCCTTCGGTGCAAAACGAACTTGTGGGGAAATGACGGAGGCCCCACCGCGCTGGCCGTGATGCCATTTGTGAAACTTCCTACGAATCAAAATGGCCTGGGCAACCGGGCCGTGGAAGGCGGAATCATTTTCCCTTTCGCGATGGACCTGCCCGCGGACTGGGGGTTCGGGGCGCAAGCGGAAGTGGACTACATTCAAGACTCGGGCAGTTCTGATTACCACGGGGAGTTTATCAATACCGTCACGGTCAGCCACGACATCGTCGGAAAGCTGGGCGGGTACGTGGAGCTGTTTAGCAATGTCAGCGCGGAGCGTGGCGCAAAATGGATCGCCACCTTTGATTTTGGTTTTACCTACGCGATCACTCCCAACATCCAGCTCGATGCGGCGATGAATGTCGGATTAACGTCAGCGGCCGACGATCTCAATCCAGTCATTGGCCTTTCGATGAGGTACTGAGAAGCGTTGGTCGGGACTAAATCTGCGTGCGCTTAAGCGTGCGTACGATTAAGAAAGCGTCGTGAAAGCTCTCTTTCTCACGAACGAATATCCGCCTAACGTCTATGGCGGTGCGGGCGTGCACGTGGATTATCTTTCACGCGAGCTGGCCAAGACGATGCCGATCGAGGTGCGTTGCTTTGGCGACCAGAAGCTAGAGCTGGGAAATCTCTCCGCCCGGGGATTCGAACTCGACGACTCTGGCTTCACCTGTCCAAAACCGCTGCGCTCGGTTTTTGGCGCGATTCGGCGCTGCACCGATTTTAATGCGGAGAATATCGACGCCGATCTCGTGCATTGCCACACCTGGTACAGCCACTTCGGCGGGATTCTGGCGAAAATAAATTACGGCCTTCCACTCGTCATCACGGTGCATTCGCTCGAGCCGCTGCGGCCGTGGAAGCGCGAACAACTTGGGGGCGGATACGACTTTTCGGTCTGGCTCGAGAGAACGGCTTTGGAAATGGCGGACGCCGTCATCGCCGTTTCGGGGGAAACCAGGATGGACATTGAACGGCTCTTCAAAGTGCCGCCCGACCGGCTGCACGTGATCCATAACGGCATCGACTTGGAGGAATATCGAAAGATCGAGTCTTCCGCGGCGCTGACCAAATTCGGAATCGATTGTGGCAAACCCTTCGTGCTTTTCGTCGGACGAATCACGCGGCAAAAAGGCATCGTTCATCTCGTCCGTGCGATCGAATTCATGGACCTGGGTTTTCAGATCGTGCTTTGCGCGGGCGCGCCGGACACGCCGGAAATCGGCGCGGAGATGAAAGAGGCCGTCGAGAAAATGAAAACGAGGCGCCCGGGTCTCATTTGGATCGACGAGATGGTCGACAAGCAAACTGTTCGCGAGTTGTACTCGCACGCCGCCGTTTTCTGTTGTCCCTCCATTTACGAGCCGTTCGGGATCATCAATCTCGAGGCCATGGCGTGCGAGACAGCTGTCGTCGCGACCGCCGTGGGTGGAATCAAGGAAGTCGTGGTTGATGGCGAAACCGGTTTTCTGGTCCCGATCGATCAGATGGAGGAAAGTCCCTGCGAACCGCGCGATCCGGAAAAGTTTGCGCGCGATCTGGCCGCGCGCATCAATCAACTGATCGCCAATCCAGAACTATGCGCGCAGTTCGGTCGCGCCGGACGGAAACGCGCCGAAGAAAAATTCGGATGGCCCGCCATCGCGCAGCAAACGAAAGCGCTTTACGAAAATCTGGTGCGGTAGTGGGAGACGCAATCGAACGCGTCAGTCGGCCGGGGCCTGTTCCCGCGGATGAACGAATGTCGTGGCGAACGCGCCGAGGATCTGTCGCTGTGGCCAGCCGATGGCGTTCATCGTTCGCGCAATGAGCGGGACGACGATCGCGAGCGGTAAGAAGCGGCCGGCGCGGAAGATTCGGCGTGCGACTCTGGAGAACGAAACCGATCGGTCGTTGACCGGGCGGCGCAGCCGCTCGTAGGGAAGTAGTCGCTCGCGGGAGACGTCGTCCGTGCGAAGCGCGGCGTCGGCCACGTCCGCCAGCGCGAGCGCGTCCCAGATCGAGGCGTTCGCTCCCTGGCCGCCCACAGGCGTCATCGGATGCGCCGCGTCGCCGATCAGGGCCGCGCCGTTTGCGACGTAGGACTCGGCGTGGCCGAACGGGCGGGCGACTTGCCGGAAGTCGCGAGGGAATTCGAGTTGCTCGCGCAGCGAGCCAGCCATGGGCGTAACGCGCTCCAGTGCGCTCCAGAAAATCTCGGGTGGCTCCTCGAAGAGGCTTTTCGCGCGATCGGCGCGGAGCGGCATGAGGAGAACCCCTTCGTTCCCCGGCCATGGAATGAACGCCGCCGCCGGAGGACCGCTGCCGCCTCCCTTTAAGTGCAGCCAGGCCCGCGCGCGATGCGGCGGGAGCGGCCAGCGCGAGATCATCGCCGTGACGAAATCTATCGGGAAGCGGTCGAGCGTGATTGGAATGCCGAGGTGGGTGCGAACGACCGAGTTCCCGCCATCGTCGCCAACGACGAGGCGCGCCTCCAGCGCGACCGCCACATCACCATGCCGGCCTTTTACGCCAGCGACGCGCCCGTTGTCGTAGAGCAGGTCCTCGACGGCGACGCCGCGATGGATCTCGACGTTCCCGGTCGCAACGGCGGCATCCGTCAGGATGCTGCGAGTCGCCGAAGGATTCGTTGAAAAGGCGGCCACCCCGGCGGCGGCCATGTCGTCGCGCGTGATACGGAGCCATGGCGTCTCGCCGCCAAACTCGATCCCTTCGAGCTGAACGCTCGCGGTTTGGCGGATGGAAGTGGCGACGCCGTAGGGCTCCAGGGCCAGGAGCGTCGCTCCCCAAAGGATCTCGGGGCGGGCGATGCGCGGCGGCGCGCTCTCGCGTTCGACCAAGGCAACGCGCCAGCCCCGCCGCCCGAGGTCCAACGCGAGCACGGCCCCACCAATCCCCGCACCGACGATCACGACGTCGCAGCGCATCTCTCAGCGTAGCGCGCGATCTGGCGCCACGCATCACTCAATTGGGGACTGGGGATGACAATCGGGTAAGATAATGTCACCTTCCAATCGCTTCCCGCAATTCCGCGGAGACCCCATATGTTTGTCGATCGAATCAAAGTTTTTGCCCACGCCGGTGACGGCGGGCGGGGTTGCGTCAGTTTTCGGCGCGAAAAATTTGTGCCCCGGGGCGGCCCCGATGGCGGTGATGGCGGCCGCGGCGGAGACATCATTCTTCGCGCCGATGTTCACACCGATAACCTTTCGAATCTTTTCTACGAGCCGATCATCAAAGCCAAGAGTGGCGCGCACGGGCAGGGGAAGAAGAAGCATGGCCGCGCGGCCGTGTCGAAAGTTGTAAAGGTTCCGGTCGGCACGGTCGTGTACCGCGCGGCCGCGCCGGCTCCGCGAAACGAGTTCGGAGAAGAGATCGCAGCAAGTGGAGAGGATCAATCACTGCCGAACGGTGTCGCGCCTGCTTTACAAGATGAGGACGCCGCCAATCCAATTGCCGATTTCACCCACGACGGCGAGGAATTCATTCTTTGTCAGGGTGGAGGCGGCGGGAAGGGCAACGTGCATTTCAAGAGCTCGCGCAATCGCGCGCCCGTCCAGTACACCGAGGGCGAAGAAGGTGAACAAGGTCACTTCCTCTTCGAGCTTCGGACGATGGCCGACGCCGCGCTCGTCGGTTATCCAAACGCCGGCAAATCGACCTTGCTCGGAAAAATCTCGGCGGCACACCCGAAGGTCGCGCCCTATCCGTTCACAACGCTTCATCCGGTCGTCGGCGTAATCGACTTCGATGGCTATCGCCGCGCGTCCATTGCCGACATTCCTGGCTTGATCGAGGGAGCGCATCGCAACGTCGGTCTCGGCCACGATTTTCTGCGCCACATCACGCGCTGCCGTATTTTGCTTTTCATCCTGGACATCGCGGGAAGCGAAGGCCGCCACCCAATCGAAGATCTCCAGAGTTTGCGCCGGGAGATTGATCTTTATGATCCGCAGCTTTCGAAGCGGCCGTGGTACGTGGTGGCAAACAAGATGGATCTTCCCGAGGCGACCGAGAATCTGCGCGTGTTCGAAGAGCGATTTCCCGATCGAGAGGTCGTCGGGATTTCGGCCGAGAGCGGAGACGGCATCACGGAGCTACGGGCGCGGCTTGAGCACTGGCTCTACCAGCCCGGGGAATCGCTGGGTGAAAGCGCGGTCGCGTCCGCGGAAGCCGTGGCCGCCGAATAACAGTTGGACAACGTGCAAGACCTCAGGGACAATCGCGCTTTTCATGGGTAAACGAGTTGTAGCCAGCTACTGCACGACTTTCCTTAAACCGGAGATGTTGCACATCTACCGGCAGGTCAGGTCGCTCCATGATTACGAGACATTCGTGATGACCAAGGCGCTGCAAAACAGCGAATTGTTTCCGTTCAGCGACATCGAGATCATCCCAAAACCGCCGAGCAATCCGCTGCGGCATGGCTGGCTGAAGTGGGTGAAACAGCGGCCGCCGATCGTCTATCGAGGCGAGTACCAGATGCTTTCGAATCTACTGGAGCGCCGCGGCGCGGACCTAATGCACATTTACTTCGGCCACACGGGTGTGCATCTCCTGCCTTTTATCGAGCGCTGGCAGAAACCGTGTGTTGTTTCGTTTCACGGCGCTGACGTCGCGCAAAAAAAAGACATCCGCGATTACGGTCCAAAATTGCGCGACCTGTTTGATGCCGTTCCTCTAGTTCTGGCGCGCTCGCGATCCCTGGCCGAACGGCTCCTCACTCTGGGATGTCCGCCCGAGCGCCTGCGGATCAATCGGACCGGCGTCCCGCTGGATGAA
The DNA here is from genome assembly GCA_963850015.1 of uncultured Verrucomicrobiae bacterium. Classification (GTDB taxonomy): domain Bacteria; phylum Verrucomicrobiota; class Verrucomicrobiia; order Chthoniobacterales; family UBA10450; genus AV80. The sequence goes on along the minus strand of CAWKJF010000002.1, from coordinate 1,133,897 downwards.
TTTCCGTTTATTCGTCGCGAGGCGCCGAAGGATGGCCGGTGGAGATTCATGCAAGCTTGCCGCCTGATCCCGAAGAAAGGCGTGGCTACCTCGCTTTGCGCTTTCGCGATTTTCCAGAAGGAATTTCCAAATTCCCAACTGGTTGTGGCCGGCAAAGGGCCGCTTCAATCCCACTTGGAAGAATTGGCCGAGGAACTCGGGGTGGTCGACAAGGTTCATTTCCGCGGGTTTCTTTCCCAGGCGGAATTGCTGGAGCTCTACGCCAATTCGCATGTTTTCCTGCATCCGAGCGAGACCCCGCCGGATCAAAACCAGGAAGGGATTCCCAACTCCATTCTCGAAGCGATGTCGACCGGTCTTCCCGTTCTCGCCACGCGGCACGGGGGAATTCCCGAAGCCGTCGAGCACGGCCGCTGTGGATTTCTGGTGGAGGAGCGAGACTTCGTCGCGCTGGCTGCTTCAATGAGAGAAATCGTGCGCTCCCCGCTGGCTTTTCGCGAAATGGGGGCGCTGGCCAGTGAATCGGTCGCGGCCAATTTTGAGCAGCGCGAACAGATTCGTCAGCTGGAAAGTCACTACGATGAAGCCGTCGCCCTGGCGGGCGCCGAAGAGCGGGTCCCGCAACCCGCGGCACCGGTGATCAAGGAACGTTTTCCCGAACAAGTTCCGGTGGAATAAGCCGCGCCGGGAAGAAGCCAAGCGCGCCGACAAATTTCGGGAAAGTTTCTTGTCATCGCGGCAAAACACGCTTTTATATGCGCGACGCAAGCGCCCCTTGTGTTGCTGCACCGCTGCCGCGGCGCCGCACCTACGGGAAACATCGGGCTGCTGCTTCCAAACGTAACTCCATGCCGCGCCGTTTTTTATCCTTAGTGCTGTTCCTGCTCGCGCTCTGCGTGTTTGGCGGATCTCCGACGGCTGCCCTTGCGGAGGAAGCGACCCACGCGGCCACCGAGGAACATAGCATCCCGCTCAAGCCCGACATCCTTTTCGATCTCGGGGCCTTGGCCGTAACAAATTCGATGGTGGTGACGTGGATAGTTGCCGCCGGAATTCTCGTTTGCGCGCGCCTCGCCACCCGGAAAATCAGGCCGGTCCCGACAGGTCTTCAGAATTTCTGGGAGTGGCTCGTGGAAAGTCTCTACGATTTCCTCGAGAACATGATCGGTCGCGACCTGGTCAAGAGGACCTTTTGGTTCTTTGCGACAATCTTCATTTTCATTCTTTTCTTGAACTGGTTCGGCCTGCTCCCAGGTGTCGGGACCATCGGTTGGGGTCATCACGATCCAGTCACGGGTGCCTTTCACATGAGCCGGCCCTTGCTTCGCGGGGCCAACGCGAACTTGAATCTGACCTTCGCGATGGCGTCAGTCTTTTTTGTTTGCTGGATGGTGTGGGCCGTCCAGGCCAACGGGGTCGGCGGCGTCATCAAGCATATTTTCGGTCCCAAAGGCGATACCTCCGGAATTTTGAAGGTCTTGATGATCTTTATCTTTTTCGTGGTCGGCTGGCTTGAGATTGTCTCCATCCTCTTTCGGCCGATCTCACTTAGCTTCCGGCTTTTCGGCAACATTTATGCAGGCGAAACGATGCTGGAATCAATGAGCCACGTGGTGCCATCGTTGGGGTGGTTGATCCCGATTCCGTTCTATTTTCTGGAGCTGCTCGTCGGCTTCGTGCAGGCGCTGGTTTTCATGCTCCTGACTGCGGTCTTCACCCTCCTTATTGCGCAACACGAACCGGGACACGGCGAGAAGGCGCACCACTAACATTTTCGGCGATCGGACCGTGGTTCCCGCGGAGGTCGCTGATGAAACCACCAACAGAAAATAATATGATACAACCAATACTAGCGGAACTGACCGGAAGCCTTCACGTAGGACTGGCAGCACTTGGCGCCGCCATCGGCGTCGGACTTATCGGCATGGGCGCGGCCTCAGCGGTCGGTCGCAACCCCGGCGCAGCCACTCCAATTCTGGTGCAAGCCATTCTGGCCATCGCGCTCGCGGAAGCGATCGTGTTCTACGCCCTGTTCCTCGTAAAATAGTCGGCCGGGCGCAGACGTGCCGGCAACCCGCCTATTGATATGAACATCGCAATTCTTGCTGCTGCCGACCTGGTAGAGATGGCCCGGGAAACCGGGGAAACCTTCGGATTCGATACGAAGGTCTTTCTCTCGCAGGTCATCAGCTTCGTCATCGTCGCGCTGGTCCTCCGCCAGTTCGCCTACAAGCCGATTCTGGCCGTGCTCGAAGAGCGCAAGCAGCGGATCGCCGAGGGGCTTCTGAACGCGGAGAAAATCAAGCAGCAGCTCGCGGAAGCCGAGCAACGCCATACCGAGATCCTGACCAAGGCGAACGCGCAGGCGCAAAAAATGATCGATGACGCGCGCGAAAGCGCGGCGAAAGTGGGCGAACGCAAAGAGCAGGAAGCAATCGCGGCCGCGGAACAAATCATCGCGAAAGCGCACGAAGCAAGTGCGCTCGAGCGCGAAAAAACGATGGCGGAGCTAAAGCGCGAGCTGGGTCGTCTCGTCGTCAACACGACGGCGAAAGTGACCGGCAAGGTTCTGAACGCAGACGATCAGAAACGCCTGCAGGAAGAAGCGGCGCGGCAAATTGCCTCCTAAGGTGCAGCAGCGATGAAGATCAATAAAGAAACGCGGAAGCTTTCGAAGGATCTGCTTCGCGCAAGCTTCACCGGCGGCAAGCTCGACAACGGGCGAATCGCGTCCCTCGTCATTTCGTTGATCAAGACAAAACCGCGCAACTACATCAAGGTGTTGGAGAGCTACAAACGCTTGCTGCGCCTGGAATTGGAGAAGCGCACGGCCACGATCGAAACAGCAACCGAGCTGGCCCCCGACGCGAGCGCGAAAATCGTGGCAAACCTTAAGGCCAAATATGGCAACGACCTTACGGCCCGTGTGGTCGTGAACCAAGAGCTGCTCGGCGGAATGCGGATTCGCGTCGGCAGCGACGTCTGGGACAGCACCGTGCGTAATCGCCTGCATCGTCTCCAGCAACAACTTTAACCCAACTACCCTATGAGCAGTATCCTCGAAGATATCGAAACGCAGATCGCCGGTTCTCAAGACCACGACGAGCAAAAGCAACGTCGGCGTCGTCCGCGAAACCGGTGACGGCGTCGCGCGCATTGAAGGCCTGAGCGACTGCATGCTCAACGAGATGATCGAATTCCCGAGCGGGGTCATTGGCCTCGCGCTCAACCTCGAAGAAACCGAAGTGGGTGCGATTTTGCTCGGCGACACAACGCAGGTCATGGAAGGCGACGAAGCCAAGACCACCGGCAAACTTCTTCAGGTGCCTGTCGGCAAAGCGCTGCTGGGCCGCGTGGTCAACACGCTCGGCCAGCCACTCGATGGCAAAGGGCCGATCAAATCCGAGACGGCCTATCCGTTGGAAAAGATCGCACCCGGCGTCATTAAACGAAAAAGCGTCAGTCAGCCCGTGCAGACCGGCATTATGGCGATCGATGCCATGATTCCAATCGGCCGCGGTCAGCGCGAGCTAATCATCGGCGACCGCGCGACGGGTAAATCAACGATCGCGATCGACACGATCATCAGCCAGGCGCGGTTGAATAAGGCGGCGGAAGAAGGCCACCTGAAAGATTATCGGCCGCTCTATTGCATCTACGTTGCGATAGGGCAGAAGAACTCCAACGTCGCGCGTGCGCTCGCCATTTTGGAAAAGGAAGGCGCGATGCCCTATACGACGATCGTCTCCGCGCCTGCGTCGGACACGGCCACGAATCAATATCTCGCGCCATTCGCCGGCGCCGCGATGGGCGAGTGGTTCATGGATAACGGCATGGACGCTCTGATTATCTATGACGATTTGTCGAAACACGCGGTCGCTTACCGGCAGGTTTGCCTTGTCCTCAAGCGGCCCTCCGGACGAGAAGCCTATCCCGGCGATGTCTTTTATCTCCACTCACGTCTGCTCGAGCGCAGCGCGCGCGTCACGGAGGAGGCCGGTGGCGGCTCGCTGACAGCGTTGCCGATCATCGAAACGCAAGCCGGCGACGTGTCGGCTTACATTCCGACGAACGTAATTTCAATCACGGACGGACAGATCTATCTCGGAGACCGACCTTTTCTACCAAGGCGTTCGTCCGGCGATTTCGGTGGGTCTCTCGGTCAGCCGCGTCGGTTCCGCCGCGCAGATCAAGGCGATCAAACAAGTCGCCGGCAAAATCAAATTGGACCTCGCGCAGTTCCGCGAGCTGGCGGCTTTCGCGCAGTTCGGTTCCGATCTCGATGCGGCCACCAAGGCGCGCCTCGATCGCGGCCAACGGATCGTCGAGCTCTTCAAGCAAATCCAATACAATCCGATTCCGGTCGAGGAACAGGTCGCTGTTCTCTGGGCGATGCAGAACGGTTATCTCGATTCCGTTCCGGTCGAAAAGGTGAAGCAGTTCCAGATCAAGCTTCAGGAATATTTGAGCACACGAAAGGCGAGCCTGCTCGCCGCCATCGTTTCGAAGGGTGCCCTCGACAAGGAGATCGAAGGCGATCTCACCGCCGCGCTCGACGAATTCAAATCGACCAACCCGGTTTAGTGGTCGGCAAAAAAGCATTTTAGCCACAGATGAACATGGATCGTCACAGGTTGGGGAAACTGGAGGATGGCGCTCGCTTCCGCTTGTTCATATCCGTGTTTCATCCGTGTAAATCCGTGGGTTAAGAATTTCTATGGCTAACACCAAAGACATACGGCGCCGGATCAAATCGATCCGCAACATTGGCCAGCTGACCAAAGCCATGCAGATGGTTGCCGCGTCGAAGATGCGCAAGGCGCAGAACGTCGCGCTCGCGGGTCGGCCCTATTCTACGTTGATGAATCGGGTTCTCGTTTCGTTGCAACAGCGCACTGATTCAAAGTTGCATCCACTGCTCCAGGTCCGGGAAGTGAAGAAAGAGCTTGTTGTCGTTCTCAGCACGGACAAGGGGTTGGCCGGCGCCCTCAACACAAATCTTCTGCGCGAGATCACCAACTTCGATCCGGAGAAAACGACCTACGTCGTCTCCGGTCGGAAGGCCCGTCAATTCATAGCCCGCACCCGGCGCGACATGCTGGCTGATTTCGAGTTGAAAGATGCGCCGTCGTTTACCGAAACCAAGGCGATTGCCAGGTTCTGTATCGAAAAGTTTCTGAGCGGCGAAGTCGACAAGGTCTCCGTGCTTTTTTCGCATTTCATTAACACCGTTAACCAGAAGCCGGTCATCCGGACCCTGCTGCCAATTTCCAGTTTCGAACTGCCGCAGGCGCCAACCGAGGGCGCGACGACGCAGGACAGCACCGACCCGATGATCGGATACCTCTTTGAGCCGACCCCCGAAGGCGTGCTCGATGTGATGCTACCGTATTATCTCCATTACCAGGTTTTCCAGATGATCCTCGACGCGCGCGCCTCAGAGCACAGCGCACGCATGGTGGCGATGAAGAACGCGACCGACAACGCGAAGCAGTTCATCAAGGATCTCACGCTCGAATACAACAAGATGCGCCAGGCCAGCATCACGACCGAGCTGCTCGAAATCTCGACCGCCCAAATGGCGGTCAGCGGCTAAACAAATTTATGAATAAAGGAAGTATCGTTCAGGTCATCGGTCCGGTAGTGGACGTGGAATTCAAGAGCACGTCCGAATTGCCGCGCATCTACAACGCGCTCGAACTTGAATACGAGGTCAACGGCACGCCGACCAAACTCACGCTGGAAGTCCAGCAGCACCTCGGTGAAAACTGGGTGCGTTCCATCGCCATGTCGTCCACCGAAGGCTTGAAGCGCGGGATGTCCGTCAACGATACCGGAGGCCCGATCACGGTGCCGGTGGGCGAGGGGACTCTCGGTCGGATCTTTAATGTAACCGGCGACCCGGTCGATGATCGCGGCCCGGTCACTTACACGAAGCGTTACCCGATCCATCGGAAGGCGCCCGATCTGACCGACCAGGACACCGGATCCACGATTCTCGAGACCGGCATCAAAGTCATCGATCTGATTTGCCCGTTCACGAAGGGCGGGAAGGTCGGAGCGTTCGGCGGCGCGGGCGTCGGCAAGACCGTCGTCATCCTCGAGCTGATCAATAACATCGCGAAAGGCCACGGCGGGTTCTCTGTTTTCGCCGGCGTCGGCGAACGGACGCGTGAGGGGAACGATCTCTACACGGAAATGAGCGAAGCGGGCGTCATCGATCAAAAGGACCTGAGCAAATCAAAAGTCGCGCTTGTTTACGGCCAGATGAACGAGCCTCCGGGTGCGCGTCTTCGCGTCGCGCTCTCCGCGTTGGCGATGACGGAGTATTTTCGAGATGAACGTAACCAAGACGTTTTGTTGTTCATCGACAACATCTTCCGATTTTCACAGGCCGGATCGGAAGTGTCGGCGTTGCTCGGGCGCACGCCTTCGGCGGTCGGCTATCAACCGACCCTCGCCGCCGAGATGGGCGATCTTCAGGAGCGCATCACTTCGACCAAAAAAGGCTCGATCACGTCGGTCCAGGCGGTCTATGTGCCGGCCGACGATCTGACCGATCCAGCCCCGGCGAATACCTTCGCCCACTTGGATTCGACCATCGTGCTTGAGCGTTCCATTGCCGAGCTGGGCATCTATCCGGCCGTCGATCCCCTGGCTTCGACCTCAAAGTCGCTTGCGCCGGACATTGTGGGTGAAGAGCATTACGCGGTGGCACGCGGGGTCCAGAAAGTCTTGCAACGCTACCGCGATCTCCAGGATATCATCGCGATTCTCGGCATGGACGAATTGAGCCCTGAGGACAAACTCTCGGTCCTACGCGCCCGTAAGATCCAACGCTTCCTGAGCCAGCCATTCGCGGTCGCGGAGGTCTTCACCGGCACGAAGGGCGAATATGTCACGATTCCCGAGACGATCCGCGGCTTTAAGGAAATTCTCGAGGGCAAACATGATGAAGTTCCCGAAACGAACTTCTACATGAAGGGCGGCATCGACATGATTGCCGAAGGTTAAAGCGTTAAAAAGGTACATCGTTACATCGTGAAATCTTATCCGCTTCAACGCATAAACCGTTCAACGCTGCAACGCGCTTAATCCCCCATGGCAACTCTAAAGCTTGAGATCGTTACGCCGGAAGCAACGGCGTATTCCGAAGACGTCGAGATGGTCACCTTGCCGGGCGTGGAGGGCGAACTCGGCGTTTATCCAAATCACGTTCCGCTGTTGACGACTTTGAACCCGGGCGAATTGCGCGTGCTCAAAGGTGGCCAGGAAATCTCCCTGGCCATTGGCGAAGGCTTCGTCGAGATCACGGGAACTTCGGTTTCAGTCCTGACCGACATGGCCATCGATGTTTCGTCCATCGACGAGAACGCGGCGGAAGCCGCCGTGGCCCGCGCGAAAGCCGCGATGAAAGAAGATCTGGGATCGGAGGAAATCGCATCGGTGCAGGCTGCCTTGTCGAAGGCGATGGCGCAGTTGCATGTCAAACGGCGGCGCCGCGGCTAGAGTGTAGAGGCGCTTGTGCCAAGCGCCTGTTCTAATCGGTTAGGCGCTTGGCACAAGCGCCTCTACATCATTACTCTGGCTCCGTGGAAACACCAGATAAGCTCGGGATCATCGCCGGCAACGGAGTTTATCCGCGCCTTCTGGCCGATGCGGCCCACCGCGCGGGCGTGAAGCGAATCGTGGCGGCAGCGTTTACCGATGAAACCGACGATCGTCTCGCCGGCAAAGTGGATGAGATCCACTGGATGCGGGTCGGCCAGTTGGGCAAGTTGATCGCCTGCTTCCAAAGCGCCGCCGTGACCAATGCGATCATGGCCGGGCAGATCGCGCCGAAGAATCTCTTCGACTTGCGGCCGGATTGGAAAACGCTGCTTCTGCTGGCGCGACTGAAACGGCGCAATGCCGAATCCATCTTTGCCGCGATCGGCGACGAGTTGGCGCGTTCTGGGATTACGCTCCTGCCCGCAACTTCTTTTCTCGACGATTGCCTCGCGCCGGCGGGCCTGATCGCGGGCCGGAAATTGACGCGGCGCGAAGAGGACGACGTCGCTTTTGGTTTTGAGATTGCCCGGGAAATCAGCCGGCTGGATATCGGCCAGACCGTCATCGTCAGGAACGGGACTGTGCTGGCGGTGGAAGGCTTCGAGGGTACGAATGAAAGCATCAAGCGTGGCGGGGCTCTGGGAGGAAAGAACGCGATCATGGCCAAAGTCGCGAAGCCGCGGCAGGACATGCGATTTGATGTTCCGGTGATCGGTCTGAGCACCGTCGAAGTCGCGGCGGGTGCGCACCTGAGAGTCATCGCGGTGGAAGCGGGAAAGACACTGCTTCTCGAGAAAGAAGCGCTTGTGGAATCAGCCGTGCGCGCCAACATCTCAATCGTCGCGCGATAACCGTGTCATAAATGAGCTTCGCCAAACTCGCCGCCGCAAGTCCTATGAGTCGCGCGATTTTTGTCCTGATCGCCTGTCTGAGCCTCGGCCTCCTGAGCGGATGTGGAGGTGCCTGGCAGCCCGACCGGCAGGATCAAACGCGACCCAGCGTCGATGGAAGGGGGATTTATGGCCCGGCCAAACAGGATTCCAAACTGGATTTGTAAAGTTCCGCGGGAGGATTTGGGATGTTTGTGATTGAAGTGCCCTTCAGCTTCGCTACATGATCTCCAGCATGAGGTTCGTATTGTTCCTGGTATTGGTCATTGGTGGGCTTTCCCAATCTAGTTGCGCCTCAGGGCCGGATGATCCGGATCAGGTCCAATTGCCGCCCAGTATCAGAGAACAACAGCAGGACGCGCGTCAGAAGGAAGCTTTTGCTCGCGATCTTCCCAAGCCGCGCTAAAGCATCCTCTCCTGGGGCAGCGCCTCGGAGTTGGATGTTTCGGTATTCTGGAACTTACCCGTTGCAAATCAGGAACGGGCCATCGAAAATCAAAATTCTGACGGGGTCTTAGCTCAGTTGGTAGAGCACCACAATGGCATTGTGGGGGTCAGGGGTTCGAATCCCCTAGGCTCCAGTCTTTGCTCGCCGCCTGAGGCGAAGCGAAGACTGTCGCGCCGTAGCCTTGGCGAAGGCGGACCGTTGAGATGTGCCAGGGCTTTGGCGGCGAGCAAACGTATCGATTTGCAATTGCTCGCTGTGCGGCGAAAAGCAAAAACACCCCATCGGAACGAGTGAATCGATTTATATACGTGTACATTCTTCAAAGTGAGACCGATTCCGATCGTTTCTACATCGGCCGCACGCGGGATCTCCGCGCTCGAATCCTCCGACGCAATTCGGGTCAGGTTCGACCCACGGCGAAGTGGAAACCGTGGCGGATCAAGACATACGTGGCACTCTCAGACTCAAGCCGTGCCATCGCCCTTGAACGTTATCTAAAATCGGCTTCAGGCAGAGCGTTTCTCAAGAAGCGACTCTAAGCTGCCGCAATCCCATTGGGCGTTCGACTGGGTTCGGCGAAGAATTCGGTCGGGTTCCTCGCCAGTGCCGCTGATCGTAGCGCTCAGCCGTTTCGCGCGAGCGTGCAACTCCTAGAACTGCCCAACGTCACCGGTGACGACGACGGCGGCGCCTTGCCTTCCCCCCATGTTCACCGCGGTGGCGCGAAGGCGAATCGCCCAAACGCCGGTTCTCCGGTGCGTTGAGGATTACCATTTCAGTCGTGTTGATCGTGTCCGGCGAACCACCCGGGGTCGAAAGCCCTTGGGCTGTGTCGATGACGTTTCCCCGGTAAAGTGCACCGCCTGGGGTCACAACCTCGAGGTCCATATCGTTCACGCGAACATTTGCGGCGCTGGCACTCACCGCCGCGGGCCAGTCGGTGAAGGTCATGGTGATCTTGAGCTGCTCGGTGGAGCCATTGACCCGGAATGAATAATTCTTGGTCTCGGCGGTCAACAGGCCGCTCGCATTCCTGAGGTCGAAAGAGACAAGCTTTCGGGCATCGCCCTCGAACCACAGTGAATTCTCCATCACGAGTCTGCCCCATCCCTCGCGGGGACCAGGGTAGCCTGCCAGGCCGGTCATATCGACGCCGCCGTTCATGATGGTGGCGCGGATCAGAGCCCCGGTCGGAGTGGGCCGGCGTGACTGGAGGCGGCTGCCTGTCGGGTAATGCCGGCCCTCCACGTGGTACTGCCGTACCAAGGCGCAGTAACCGGTGATCGCCGGGCAGGCCATCGACGTGCCAGTCGATGAGTTGTAGCCGCTCGTATTCGTCGACGACGCAGAAAGAATCCCTGTGCCGGGCGCCCAGATCTCGGGCTTCCTGCGGCCATCGAACGTCGGACCAATGCCGCCGGTGCTGGCATTGTTTTGGTTCGGCTGCTGAGAAGTGTTGCCAACCGCAAGGACGTTCTTTGCGTTCTCGGGAGTCTTGAGTGCGCTGAGATTTGTCGCTGCGAAGACCACGGTGGCGTCTTCCCGATCCCGGGAATATTGATCGATCGCCTGGCACCACTGCGTGTAGGCGGTCGTATCATCGTCGCCCCACGAGTTGGTGTGGGCGCGCGCGCCCACGTTGTAGTGGTCGATTAGCATGGAATAAAGGCCGACGGTCGACGGAATCGGACTGAAGGCGAAGCGGGCCTTGTAGGCATGGCCATTCCGAAACGTCGAGCCTGTGAGCGGCTGCTGGTCTCCGCAAAGTGTGCCGGCGGTGTGGGTGCCGTGGCCGTCCGCGCCGACGGCACCGGAATAGAAGACGACCTTGCGATGGTTCGGCCCCGGGGTGTTGTTCACCGGGTCGCGAAACATGTCGTGATTGATGTTCGGCGCGCCATCGCTATGGCCGAGAATCATGTTTTCGCCATGCAAACCATGATTCCAGATGCTGGTGTTTCCGCTCTGGTTCGTCTGCGCGACCCAGACTGTCACATCGTTGCGCAGATTGGCATCAGCGGCCTCTTCGATGAAAGCTACGGTTTCGGCCTGGGCCAGTACTTCGCTGGCGGCAAGCGTGCCCTGAGCCAGAATCCCCCAGCGCGGGCCCATCTTGCTCACTTCGATGACTTCGAGGCCCGCATTTTCGGCGGCCTGCACCGCGTTACCAGGATCGGCTCCGTCGTGGAGCGTCACGCCGAATTGGAAGACGCCCTGGGAGGCCATTTGTCGCCGGTCCTCCGAGGTGTGAGAGCGCCTGCCGAGATCAGGGCTCAACTTATAACCAGGCTCGAAGCGGCCAATCCATGCCACCCGGTTCCATTGCTCCAAGTTGTTCTTCACCGTGCCATCGAGCTTAAGAATGTAAGCGTTCTCCGGCAGGTACCCGAGGGATTTGAGGCCACGTCGCCGGAGTCCGGCCTTGTCCGACTCCTGGATGGCCGATTTGAATTGCACAATGTAGTAAGCGGGTTCGGAGGTCTGCGTCGCCCGCAGGTTCTGAGGAATCGGCAGGATTCGCTGCGGTGGATCGAAATCGCCGACTCTACAGCATGATCGGATCGGCCAAAGCAGAGGTTGCCACGAGCATTGCCAGGACGAGGGCGAAATTTCGCGTTGTACGTGTCATGGACGTGAGGGTAGGGAATCCTGGACGACATTCCAAGCTGCAATGGCGCATCCGAAACAAAGATTTCGGCTTTACTTTCGGCGTTCAGGTTTAGACAATTTTCCCTGGCGCCAAGTCCGTTAGGCGTCTCCACGCAGAGAGCTCTGAGGTGCATTCATGAACATGAAATTAGAAGTGATATTCGTCCCCGTTTCCGACCTCGATCGTGCCAAAGCCTTCTACGAGAAAGCGGGGTTTCGATTGGATATCGATTACGCGGCGAACGAAAACTTTCGGGCCCTGCAATTTACTCCCCCTCAATCAGACGCCTCGATCATCTTCGGCAAGGGAGTCACGGCGACCAAAGCTGGCTCGACGGAGCTGGTCCTCGCCGTGAATGACGTCGCCGCCGCCCGCGAGGACTTGGTCGCCCGCGGCATCAACGTCAGCGAGGTCTTTCACTACGCCGCCGGCCCCTTCAACAATTCCGGGGAGAAGCCACGCGTTGCTGGGCGCGATCCGGAAGGGCGTTCCTACTTCTCGTTTGCTTCGTTTGAGGATCCGGACGGGAATCGGTGGCAGCTCCAGGAAATCAACGAACGGCTCGCCGGCCGCGAGTGGAAACGAGCACCAGCCATGGACGTGGCGACCCTGGCAAGACTCCTTCTCGAAACGGGAGAGCACCATCATCCCTACGAACAGACCCACGCCGAACATCACTGGTGGGACTGGTATGCGCCTTATTTGAGCGCACGTCAGAACGGGAGCAGTCCGGAGGAGGCAACGGCCGCCGCCGATCGCTACATGGACGAGGTCCTTCAGGTTCCCCGCAAATGATGCCGATCGGGTTCTCTTGCCCAATCCACCGCGCGTCCCTAGGCCAGAAGGTCCATCGCTTCGCCCAAGCTCTCACACGTTACGATGCGGACATCGCCGCCGTAGTGAAAATGCGACATGATCTGCATGCCGATGTCCCGCCTGGGATCGGGGATGATCCGGACAACGTCCGTGACGCCTTTTTCATTGCACAGGTCCATGGCGCTCTCGATGTGCGGCGCGCACGCAATGTCCATTGATTGCAGCGCGGTCAAATCCGCCAGAAGGCGGAAACCCCGTTCCACCTGATCGAGCGCGAGGCGCATCCCTTCGAGGGCTTGCCTGGTTTCATCCGGGCCAACGTGATCGCTGTAACGGATCACGAGCAAATTTCGCGGCTGATCGAATTCAATCAGGAACATCTCGTCTGAAATTTAGTCCGATGGGCGCCACCCGCCAGTGGTGAACGCGCAGATTCTCTCAGCTCAGCGCAGTTCCGAAAGTCTTGAGATATTTCATCCCGGTGTCGCACAGGATGGTAACAACGGTCGCGTCAGGTCCCAGTTGTTCGGCCAGGCGTAAAGCAGCGATGACATTGGCGCCCGTAGAAGTCCCCGCAAACAGGCCTTCTTCCCGAGCCAGTCGAAGCGCCATAGCCGTGGCTTCTGCCGTAGAAACCTGTTCGATTTGATCGGCAATGCCCTCCTGCCAGAGCGGTACGACAAATCCCGCTCCGATCCCATCAATCTTATGAGAGCCCGGCCGCCCGCCCGACAGCACCGCCGATTCAGAAGGCTCCACCGCCACGATCCTGATCCGTTCGTTATGGCGGCGTAAGGCTTCCCCAATACCCCGAATGGACGCCGCGGTTCCCACGCTCTGGACAAAGCCATCGATCTTTCCGTTCGTCTGAGTCCAGATCTCCTCGGCCATTTTGTGATAGGCTGCGATCTGGTCCGTATTGTTCAGCTGATCGGTCCAGAAGGCCCCGGTTTCTTCCGCGATGACGCGGGCGGCTTCGACCATGTCGCGGGTTAGTTTCTCCGTCATGCCGCCGCTCTCGCTCGGCACGATTTGCAATCTGGCCCCCAGGATCTTCATGTGGTCGAGCTTCTCCCGGGCGAAAGCATCCGAAGTCACGACGTGCAGGGGATACCCCTTCACCGCGCAGATGAGAGAGAGCGACACGCCAGTGCTGCCACCCGTGTATTCGACCACCGAGCCATGCGCGGTGAGACGACCATCCGCCTCGGCCGCTTCGATCATGGCCAGCGCCATCCGGTCTTTCATGCTGCCGGTCGGGTTCTCGTTTTCCAGCTTCAGCAGAATGCGAGCGCCGTTCCTGGGCACGACATTGCGCAAACCCAATAATGACGTGTTGCCGATGCAATGCAGGATGTCCCGCGGCAATTCGTTCATGCTCCCCATTCAACGACACGACGAATTTCCGTGCAAGCTCGGCTACGACGAACGGGCTAGTCGGGGCATTTCGCCACGGACGCATAAACCAGCCAGCGGCCCGCTGGATCGATTGATTAAGGGTTGGTCGACTGCGGCATCTGATGGCGGCGACGGTGATCGCGAAAAATCTCGATGGCACCTCGAAAATAAAAATAGATGAACACGAAACCCATGATGGGAAATGATCGGCCCTCGAGCGCCGCGTACATCGCATTGAAAATGCCGTACATAACCAGTATTACCGCGCAGCAACGACTGCGCTTTGCGATGCCAAACGCCAGTCCTGCGAGTGCCGCTGCATGCAACAGAATCCATGCTAAAGAGACTCAAGATCAGCTACGACTCTGGCAGGCGCGCATAGCAGCATGCCGAACATAGTAGTCAGCGTTAACGTTGGAACGCAACGCCACAGACTCGTTGGCTCCATCGCGTGGTTAGATGCCGAGCTTCCTTTCGGCTTCCGCAACTGCTTTGACCAACTCACGTTCAGGAGTTCCGTTAGCATAGCTGGCGAGCGCGCCGGTTAAAGCAATCAGCTGTCCAGTATTAGGTCCCCACGAAACCATGTACGCGTGTAAGCGCTCATGCGGAAGGAATCCTAAAAAGTAGGCGAACTGAGTGGCGTCGACATGAGGACCTTCATCTCTTCCATAGTTGCGCGGGTCAGTGAGGACGCGGCGCCATAGCGCCGCGATCCGCAATGCTAGTCCCCCAGGCAACCGGCGCTCGTGGAGTACGGGTTTGATGTCCCGATATTTGTTGTAATTGTGCTTCCACTTTTCCGAGCCGAAGCCGAGCTGAAACCAGATACTGTTGGCTACGTTGGCTTCGAACGCAGTGTAACCACTCGCGGTTCGAGCGATCCCTGTAGCAAATTCCGGCTGGAAGCCCGGTATAATCGACATGCGCAAGGCAACATCCTTCTGCCAAGCGCGAGAAAGAACGTGGCGAACCGCTCGGTCGTACTTGATCTCGAGATCCGAAGTGAGTTCCTCCTCTCCACGCTCTAGGTAATCGCGTTCAGCGGCGTTCGCGGCTGAGCCCACGAAGAGGAGCAGCACTGCGTTGGCAATGGCGAAGCGTCTTAGCATCTAACGAGACGGAGCTCAGGCGCCGCTGGCGGGAGCGAGCGTTGCTTTCATTTCATACGTCACAAATCACCCTTCAGCCTTGACCCACGGCGGCCAGCGGTTCGCTCGAGTGACCGGTTAGATGGTTGTCTGATCACTGGCTGTGATGCTGGAACCTCGCGGTAGCGAGGTCCGTAGCGTAAAAGGACGGAGCGTTCGCCCTGCGAACAAGCGGAAGAAGAACCGCCGTAAGCTGTGAAACAGCTCCGGCGGCGAGTAGTCCACTCCTGGCAAGCAATACACAAACAGCAGTGCGACCATGACAGGCAAAACTACGAACAAGGCGAATCCCGAGGCGATAATCTGCAGAGCGATAAAGACCCGACGTGCCCAGGCAAATGCAAGCTTCATAGAGGAGGCGCTCACCATCTAACGAGAATGAGCTGAGCGACCGCTGGCGGGAGCGAGCGTGGCAAACATTCCAAATGTTTTCATAAAATCAAAGCGACCCAACAGAGCGGCCAGCGGTTCGCTCCAGTGATTGGTTAGATCTCATTGGTTAAACGGCGACTGTCGCGATGAACTAAAAGCAACACCGGCACGGCTTCGATGACGCCTGTAATGAGCACGCAGCCCGCAATGGATATCGACGACAAGTGCGCCGACGACTCCTCGCCTCCGCCCGAGAGGAAGTGGGCGACAATCCCGCCAATAACTGGCGCCGAACAGACGACGGCTAAAATCGCTAATGCAGAAAATGCCCGAAATCTATAGCCAACCCAGTACGCCGCAGCGCAGCCTGTCAGGAACAGTGCGCACAACATCGTGTCGCTCATGTGATCTAACGAGAATGAACTGAGCGACCGCTGGCGCGAGCGAGCATTGCATGTATGAGGAAGTCTCGCATCAAATCACAGTGCCTCGACACAGCGGCCAGCGGTTCGCTCCAGTGTGTGGTTAGATGGTCTTGTCATCACAAGCGTGTTTTGGGGGATTGTACGTCGCCGAAATCATATCTCCCGATTCACGATCCATGAAGATTTGAATGCGTCCGCCCTTCTCGTCCCGCTCAAAATCGATGACGACGGCATCTCGAACGCGCCGCTTTGGCAGCTGATCTACGGTAACTGTTCTGAGTCTTTCTGGAATGTCTGTGCGGCGCGCCTCCAACGCCCGAAGCTTCTCGATCGCCTTCGTGAGCAATTCTTCGTTTGTCATTGGCGCTTCACCATCTAACGAGAATAAGATGAGCGACGGCTGGCGGGAGAGCGCGTCGCGGCGGGTTGAGGGCGGAATCTCATGGAGAGTACGGAGCCGAAGCTGCCAGTCGTTCGCTCCATCGCAGGGTTAGATGACGGTGTGCCATCTCATCGGTTTCGGTCTATCTGTTTCTTCTGCTGATACATCATCCATGATGCAAGCACGAGCCACGGCACACAACCCACATCCACAAATAAGGGCAGCCATGTGATGTGCCGAAGAGACGCGGAAGGTGCGTATGAGAAGCCGACAGCTCCAGCGATGCCACCGACGAATGGAATGAGGGATGCCGCAGCCCCATGCAAAATATACCGCCGGATAAACAAGACCGCGTTGACCAGCGCGCAGATACCAAACAGCGCGAGCAGGAAACCCGGGAATATCCATCCTACCAGGCTGGCTACGATCGGCGGAGTCATCTAACGAGAAGTAGGCCGAATTATTCGGCAATTCCTTGGCAAAAGGGGAATAATTCGGCCTAGTAATCCGCTTGCTTTGGCGATCGCGGTAGGGAGGATACCGAGCATGGCCCCCACCATACGGATCGGAATTCCGCCGGACAAGCCCAAACGACTAGTTCAAGTTTAGATGTGGCTCCGGGAACAAGAGGTCGGCTCGGGGATCGACGAACTGGTAGTGACAGCGCGCTGCGCTGTCCGCGAAACGTTGCCAACCGTTGATATTCCTGCGGACGTCGCAGCGTGGCGTTCCTATCAAGAAGGATCGGCAACCAGAGCGGTCGCCCTACACCTTAGGATCCCTAAGGTGCGAATTACTTTGGCCGTTTGGCTGGCGACGGGGCTGCTAATGCTGGAGAAGCGGCCGAGCGTGGAGCAGCGACAGGAGGTTTCAACAGCGATGAGGGTTTTGGTCCGGCGGGTGAGGCAGCGGCGGCGGGTGAGGGGGATGCTTTTTTTTCGGCCATGAGCGACGCGCGGTCCTTGAGCATCTGGTCGATCGTGGATTTCGCGATCAGATAGGGACGGGCCGGAAGTTTCTGTTCGGCTGCGAGCTTGTCGGTGAGTTGCTTTTGCTTTGTCTGGAATTCCTGGTCGAGCCTGCCTTTGTCTTCCGGTTTCTCGTCGGCAGCGGGGGTTCGCTCTTTCGGCAGCTCGCCTTTGACGGAAACAAGGACGGGATAATTTTCGCCCATCAGTTTTCCGATTTTCAGCTCGTAAACAAAATTGTCGAACGTCTCGATCCGGACGGTCGAGGGTTTATCGAGGCCGGTCTCGGCCACGGGAGCGTCCGCGGCCAGCACGTCGGCGAAACTCCCATAGGCGAAGATCGACGCCACGCCTGCAGCTTTGGCGTTGTCCAATTCTTCGCCGGGTTTGGGGTCGGCCAGCTTCCAAAGGGAGGTGGCGGCATCGCGGACTAACTTCCAATTCATCGCCGGCGCTGTGCCCGTGAAGGCGATCGACTTCGGGTTTTCGATCTTGATGAAATCGCGGCTCAGCCATTGTTCCGGTTTCGTTTGGATCTCATCAAAGGTATCCGAGACCAGGAAGACGCGGTTCTTGCCGTCCTGGCCCATGACATAGCGGCCGGAGGCAATACCGCCACCTTCGCTCGCGGGTTGATCCGGATTTCTGAGGTTCTTCTTTCCCAGGAGCAAGGCCCCGAGTCGCTTGCCGGCCGCGCTTTTCAAATCGAGCAGGGTGCTGCTGGTCGTTCCGGCAGCGGGCTCGGTAAGTTGGAGCCGGGCGAGTTGCGATGGGCCGACCTTTACGTCCTGCACGGGCTTGAGTTCCCAAAGCTTCCGGAGGAGCGCGCTGACCTTATCGAAATCGGCGGGATAATCGGCCCGCTCCTTCACCGTCCAGACATCATCTTTCTTGGCCAGATTCAATTCCGTGCCGCTCTCTTTGATCGTCACCTGCGAGACATCGTTGAGCGGGAAGTCGAGCACCTTGCCGCTGGAGGTCGTTGAGCTCTCGCTCCAGGAGGCGGAATTGCGCTGGTTCAGAAAGAGGGCCACGCCGCCGAGGACGACGAGCAGAACCAGAACGATCGCGAGTTGCTTCCCCTTCATTTGCCCAATCCGCTTCCGTTTCATTGCCGCGAGTCCGAACCCCGCCAGGACGACCATGACCGGCATGCCGGCAATGTTCAGCCACTTGATCCGGTTCTCGAGCGAATCGATCTCCGACCGCAGTTGCTTGCGCATATCCTTCAACTGGATTTTCGCGTCTGCTTCCTTCTTGCGAAAACTGGTCAACTCCTGCTGCTGCTCGGGCGACAGAATGAAGCGTTGCCCGCCTTCCTTGCTCTTTTGCAGCTCGTTCAATTTGCGCTGAGTTTCGGCGAGGCTGCCTTCGAGGTCCTTGATTTTGGTCCGGTAATTCGCCTCCGCGTCAGCCTGCATTTTTTTCACAACGGTGAACGGCCGTTCGCGCGAAGCCCGGCTCCGGACCGCGATAAGGTTGCTGTCGCCGGCGAGTTGCTCGACCACGCTTTGGGCGAAACTCAGATTGCCATTCAGCGGCATGATCAGCCTCTGTCCGACCGCCTGAATCTCCCGCACGGTGACCGGGTCCTGAATCATGTCGGCGTCGCCAATCAACACCACCGTGTTCGGCTCGGCCGATTCTTTCAGTCCGGGTTCGGAGGGCTTTTCCTCCGGCTTTGGTTCGGCCGGACTTGCGGCCGGCTTCGGTTTCCCGTCGGGAAACGCGGTCTTGAACTTGCCGGTCAACCGGATCGCGAGCGGATATTCCGTTGCGCCAGGGGCCATGTTGTTTGCGATCTGCCCCGGGGCGTACGATGCCGTCATGCCATCCACCAAGCCTGAGCGCTTCGACGTCTTGAGCAGCACGGTGCTGGCAAGCCCATCGGCCGGCGTGCCGGAGAAAGCGCCGGCGAACGCCATCAGCAAATTGTCGGCGTTGGCTGTGACCACGTCGTCTTTGTTGATCGCTGTTTCGTTGAGCGCGAGCACGGCCGGGTTCGGTCCCTCTTGCAGTTGCGCGACGTGCTCCATGTCCGCGACCACTTTTGTCGAATCGAAAGTCAGGCCCCAGGCTTTGAACAACTTGTCCAGGCTCGACGTGCTCATGGGCGGCATCTGCCCCGGCGCGGCAGGCGGGCGGTCGAGCGCGCAGAGCGGATCGACAAAGGCGATCAGCTTTCCGCCGCGCAGAACAAATTGGTCGAGCAGATACTGCAGGTTGTCGGAAGCCGCCTTGGGATGAATCACGACCAGGACCTTGATGTCGTCGGGGATCTTATCGGCCGTGACCTCGACTTGTTTGACGTTGAAGTCGCGCGTCAGCTCGCTCATGACCGCCCAGGGCTGGGAGCGCTGCGGCTGCTGCATTTGCATCGCCATCGGATTCGCCTGGCCCATCACCGGCAGCGGACTCATCACGCCGATGACCGGCTTTTCCGTCGTCATGACGCGCGCGATTGCCCGCGAGATATCGTATTCGAGAAGACGCTCGCGGTCGGGCGTCAGAAATGAAATCGCCTGCTTCTGATCGAGCATCGCGACGCTCAAGCCCAGATATACTTTTTCGCCCGTCCGAGTTTGCTGGCCTTCGACTCCATCCAGCCTGGCGGAATCTTCCGCATCGGAATCGGGCTCCGGATTGAGGCGTTGAATTTCGATCCGGCCCTTCGAGGCCTGCCGGTATTCACCGAGCAGATCGTCGACGCGTTGCGCATAGGTCGTGAGGAAGACCGGCATCGCGCTGGCGTTTTTCGTGCAGTAAAATCGGATCTGGATCGGCGTATCGACCTTGGCGAGAATCGCCCTTGTCCCAGCCGAAAGTGTGTAAGCATTCTCGGCGGTGAGATCGATGCGTTGCCGCACCCGCGCCGCGATCAAGTTGACCGCGATGACGATCAACGCCACCGCGGCGATGCCGATGGTGGAATAGAGAAAAGTCTCGAGCTGTTTCTTTTTGGTGGAATCCATGGGCTGCTATCCGGCGCGATGGGCGCGGATGATGACGCTGGTGGTGAAGAGGCAGAAGCCGATCACCGAGAGGAAAAACAGAATGTCGCGGGAATCGATCACGCCTTTTTGGATGCTTTCGAAATGGGTCATGACGCTGAACGCCGCGATCGTATCAACGAACCAGGGGCTGGCCCATTGCGTGAGGAGATTGGTGATCGGCGGCCAGCCGGCGAGAATGAGGAAGAGGCACAGCACCACCGAAACGATGAAGCTGACCACCTGGTTGCGCGTCATCGCGGAAGTCATGGCCGAGACCGACAGGTATGCGCCGGAGAGCAGCAGGCTGCCGGCGTAACTCGCCAGGATCACGCCGTTATCCGGACTGCCGAGGTAGTTGACCGTGATGACGATCGGAAATGTCAGCGCCAGGGCGAGCGCCAGGATCAGCCACGACGCGAGAAATTTCCCGACGATCGCCTGCCATGGAGTGATCGGCATCGTCAGCAACAACTCGATCGTGCCGAGCCGGCGTTCTTCGGACCACATGCGCATGCCGACCGCGGGCACGAGGAACAGATAGAGCCACGGGTGCCAGGCGAAGAAAGCCATGAGATTGGCCTGGCCTCGCTCGAAAAACCCCGAGACCATGAACGCGAAAAATCCGGTCAGGAGCAGGAAGATGACGATGAAAACATAGGCGACCGGGGAAGCGAAGTAGCCGGCCACCTCGCGCTTGGCAATCGTCCAAATGTGCTGACACGCGCTCGGGCCGCCTTGCTTTTCCACCCGCACGGCCGGCGCCGACACGGCGGAAGGCGAGTCAATAGTCGCTTCGCTCATGCGGCCTCCTCTTGTTTGGTCTCGGGCCGAGTGATGCTGCGGAAAACTTCGTCCAGGCGGCCCTCTTCCGTATGCAATTCCTCGATCTTCCAGCGCTCCCTTGCCCCGAGGTCGCCGATGGCGCGCGCGAGTTCACCCTGCTGGCCATTCTTCTTCGCAAAGGCGCGGACGGTTAACGGCGACTCCTCCAACACGACGCATTTCGCGACCCCGGCCAGCTGACGCAATTCATGTACGACCGCGTCCGAACTTCCGTCGCGGACCCGCACCGTGACCGCGCCGGCCTGATCTGAACGCTGCTTGAGTTCGTCGGGCGTGCCATTCGCCACGATCTGGCCGCGATCGATGATGATCGCACGCGAGCAGGCAGCCTCGACTTCTTCGAGAATGTGGGTGGAGAATACGATCGCCTTCGTCCGACCCATCGTCCGGATCAACGTCCGGACTTCATGCTTTTGGTTGGGATCCAGGCCATCGGTCGGTTCGTCCAGAACCAGCACGGGCGGATCGTGGATGATCGATTGCGCGAAACAAGTCCGGTGCCGGAAGCCCTTAGACAAGGTGTCGATGCTTTGATGAACTACGGATTCGAGGAAACACATCTCGACGACGCGATCGACCGCGCGTTTCCCGGCCTCGCCCCGCAAGCCTCGCAGCTCCGCCGTAAACCCAAGAAATCCACGGACCGTCATGTCCGTGTAGGAAGGCGCGTTTTCCGGCAGGTAACCGATCAGGCTTTTGGCCGGGAGCGGGTTGTCGAGCATGTTAAACCCGCCCACGAACACCTCGCCCTCCGAAGGCGGGATGAATCCCGTGATCATGCGCATCGTGGTGGACTTGCCCGCGCCGTTTGGCCCGAGGAACCCCAGCACTTCACCCATTTCCACCTTGAACGACACGCCATTCACCGCCGTCTTGGCGCCAAAGGATTTCCGGAGATTTCGAACTTCAATCATTCGCGAGAAAGGTCGGTTGAGATGTGTATGACACTCAATTTTTCAAAAAGTTCAAGTGCGACTGTAACATCTGGGCTTTATGGAGTGCCGCACAGCAAACCGCGCCAGGAACTGACAATTCTTGCGTCAAGAGATCCGTCCGATGTATATCGGCGCTGATGCAATGTCCAGGTCGCAGCGCGGCGGCGACTTTTCTGTCCAAGGAGTAATACAAGTATGATCCATCCCAGATTTGTTGTTCTTGGCGCTGGGCTGGCGCTTGGCGTTTTGTTCGCGGGGGCGGTTACAGGTCGTGGGCAAGAACCCGCAGGTTTGCCCAAGCGCGTCTCGTTTTCGAAGAAGGCGGGAGTGGTGCCAACGGTCAGGGTCCCGAGCTCCATCCACTTGAACGCAATGGGAGGTGAACGATCGCCGGCTGCCGTGGCCGGAGCCTGCGGTGTGGCGATCTCTCCCGGGACGTCCCCCGGCGGTGGCTACCTGCCGCTTTCCTCACTGGGCGTTCCTACGATCGGGCATGCAAGTGACGACCAGGTTTATCATCAGGATGTGCCGGCGTTCACGTTTGCTGGCAAGACGTATACGGTCATCGGTTTTTCGACCAACGGCTACGCAATCATTGGCGGGTTTGTCGCGACCGCGGACAACTCCATCTTTAACCAGCACTTCCCCAGCGATTCCAGGCCTAACAACGTCCTGGCGCCTTTCTGGACCGATCTCCATCCCGGGGTCGCCGGGGCCATGCGGATCGCGGTTCTCGACGATGGAGGGGATTCATGGATCGTCCTGGATTGGGAGGGGGTCAGGGAATGGAGCACGCCAAATTCAAACTCTTTCCAGATTTGGATCGGTGTGAACGGGGACAGTCATCCGGGCGAAGATGTTAGTTTTGCCTACGGCCTCATTCAGGGCAGCGGCGATCTCGGGTATTTGACCGTGGGGGCCGAGAACGAGTACGGCGACAGTGGAGCGAACTTTTATTTCGACCGCACTGGGACGCTGCCGTCCAGCGGCCTGCAGCTAAGAGTCACAACCAGCAGTTGCATGACGACACGTGCCGTGAACCTCTCGACTCGAATGCAGGTTCAGACTGGCGACGGCGTCGGGATCGGCGGTTTCGTGATTTCGAACAGAGCTCCTAAACACGTCCTCATCCGGGCCATTGGACCTTCTTTGGCCGGCTTCGGCGTCGCCAACGCGTTGGCTGACCCCGTGTTGGAACTGTACGATGGATACGGATTCATTATGCTCACAAATGACGACTGGAGAGACGACCCTGAACAGGAGGCCGCGATTCAGGCTTCAGGTCTTTCGCCGAGCCACGGCCACGAATCGGCGATCGACGCGACGCTATACGGTGGGTCGTATACTGCCCTGGTCCGCGGTTACGACCAAACATCGGGCGTGGCGGTGGTTGAGGTTTACGACTTGGACGAGTCAGTTCCCTCGACCCTGGTTAATCTTAGTACGCGCGCCTTTGTGAACGCGGGCGATAACATCGTCATCGCGGGCTTCGCCCTAAGTAATCATGGCGGCTCGAACCAGGTGGTAGTGCGTGGCCTTGGGCCCAGCCTCAGCGCGGCGGGCGTGCCTAACGCATTGGGAGATCCAACTCTTGAGCTGCGCGATGGCAATGGAGGTCTCATTCTCGCGAACGACGACTGGCAGGATGACGCCGCGCAAGCGGGAATAGTTAGCGCAGCGGGCCTTGCGCCCGTCCACAACTTCGAGGCGGCCATTGCCGCGACGTTGCCGCCAGGTCTTTACACCGGCTTGCTCCGGGGACTTAACAATAGCAGTGGCATCGGCTTGGTCGAAGTCTACGACCTCGGGCCATAGCGGTGCTTCCAGTACCGAACTAGAGCACTGGTGCGGTGTCCGCGCTCAGCGCAGCGCGCTGACCCTGCCTCCCTAGAACGGAATCTTCATCTGAAGGCTCTTGACCAGGAAGGCCCACTGGTCGGTTGTCTCTTCGATGATCTTTGAGGTTGGTTTGCCGGCGCCGTGACCGGCGCGCGTTTCGATTCGAATCAGGACGGGCGCGGGACCGGCTTGCGCAGCTTGCATGGCGGCGGTGTACTTGAAGCTGTGGCCGGGAAAGACGCGATCGTCATGATCGGCAGTCATGATAAAGGTCGGGGGATATTTCGTTCCCGGCCTTGATGTTGTGCAGGGGCGAATACTTGTAGAGGGCCGCAAATTCCTCCGGCGTTTTCAGACGAACCGTAATCGGACGTCCAGGCCCAACCGATGGTAAATTTCTGGAATCGCAGCATGTCCATCACGCCTACGCCCGGCAGCGCGGCGCCCCATAACTCGGGCGCTGGTTTAGCACTGCGCCAACCAGCAAGCCGCCGTTGCTGCGTCCGCTGATCGCGAGCTTTGGCGTCGAAGTGTATTTATTGGCGATGAGCCATTCGCCGGCGGCGATGAAATCGTCGAAGACATTTTGTTTGCGCAGCTTCGTCCCGGCGAGATGCCATTCCTCACCGTACTCGCCGCCACCTCGCAAATTGGCCACCGCATAGACGCCTCCCATTTGCAGCCAGGTGGCGATGCCCGGAGAGAATGCGGGCGTCATCGAGGCGTTGAAGCCGCCATAGCCGTAAAGCATCGTGGGATTGTTGCCGTTTTTCTCGAGGCCTTTCCGATAGGTCAGGAACATCGGCACCTTCGTTCCATCCTTGCTCTTATAGAAAACCTGTTCGGTGGTGAAGTCGTCGGACTTGAAGTCGACTTTCGGGCGGAAGAGAGGAGAGCTTTGGCCGCTCTTGAAATCGTAGCGGTAAATGGTCGATGGCTCGGTAAAACTCACATAGGAATAGAATGTTTCGGTGTCCTTGCGTTTTCCTCTGAAACCGCTCGCCGTGCCCAATCCCGGAAGCTTGATCTCGCCCGCGGCTTTCCCCGAAACTTCGAAGAGCTTGATCGCGGAATGCGCGTCCTTGAGATAGCTGGCGACAAACCGGTCGCCGACCAGCTCGACGCCTTCCAGTTTATCGGCCGCTTCCGGCACGACTGTGGTGATGTTCTCAGGCTTGGAGATATCGATCGCGACGATCCGGCCTTTCGGCGCAGCCAGGTCCGTCTTGAACCAGAAGGTGTTGCCCTCGCAGCCGAGAAAATCATAGGCCGCGTCCTGTTTATTGAGCAGTTCCACCACCGGTGCATCCGCTTTCTGGAGGTCCTTGTAGAAGATGCGATTCTTCGGATCGCTTCCTTGAGAGACGTAGATAATCAGGAACCGGCCGTCCTCGGTCACTTCACCGTTGAAGTTCCAATCCTTGTGATCCTTTCGCTCGTAAACCAGCGCGTCCTTGTCCTGCGTCGTCCCCAGCTTGTGGAAATAGAGTTTGTGAAAATAGTTCGCCTGTTTCAGCTGGTCGGCTGAAGCCGGAGCGTCGTAGCGGCTGTAGAAAAAACCGCTCCCATCCTGCTTCCAGGAGGCGCCGGAGAACTTCACCCACTGCACGTCATCGGTCAGATCTTTGCCCGTCTCGATTTCGCGGACTTTCCACTGCTGCCAATCCGAGCCGGCGACCGCTAATCCGTAAGCCATCAGCTTTCCGTCATCGGTGATGTCGAAGCCGCTTAAGGCAACGGTGCCATCCTTCGAGAGCGTATTGGGATCGAGCAACGTCTTTGCCTCTCCGGGCAACGTCGCGCCGGTGAAAAGGACATTTTGATTTTGCAGCCCCGTGTTCTTGGAAAAGAAATAACGGCCGCCTTCCCGGAACGGAATGGTGTATTTCTCGTAGTTCCAAAGCGCAGTCAGCTTCTCGTTGATTTTTTTCCGCTCCGGGATCGCAGCCAGATAATCGAAAGTGATTTTGTTTTCCGCCTCGATCCATTTCTTGGTTGTTTCCGAATCCGCGTTTTCGAGATCGCGATAGGGATCGGCGATCTTTGTGCCGAAATAATCGTCGACCTGGTTGCCTTTCGCCGGCTGCGGATAAGCGAAAGCAGCGGCGCCCGCAGCCGCGACTGACTGCAAAGCGGCGAAGGATGCGGCGAGAAAAAGAGTCAGCGAGAAGCGTTTCATAGAGGAGAACGGATAAGGTGCTTCAACCGCTTTCGCAACGTGCGGTTAAGACTACGCAGGTAGGGACAGGCTCTCCGAGCCGTCCGACTTTTGCGCCGCTGTGCATGGCCCGTTTGGAAGCCGGCGTTTCGGAGAAACGTCCCTACCTGGGTTGAAAACAAACCGCCGATCTTGTTACTCGGCCCCGCCTGCCGGCAAATTCGCCGCCTTCCAATCCATCGCCATCCGGATGCGCGCGCGGCCGCTCGGATGATCGAAGAAGATCAATTCCTCTAACGGGCCCGGATCGAGTTTCCGGTATTCACCAAGCTTGAGCGCGACCTTCGCGAACCCATCCGGCTCGCGCGCGGTGTTGACGCCGAAAGCGTCGGCCTCGCCTTCGTGGACTCGGATCGTCGTATTAATGATCGGAGTCAGCAGGAAAAAGACGGCGCCGAAAATCAGGAAAGCAGAGGGAGGCCCGCCGGATCGGCGATTCCGCGGACCCCCCAGCGTTCACCCCAACGGTTGACGGCGGCCTGAAAAAAGGTTCGGAGCGCAAGAAAGCCGAGCAAGAAGAAGAAGCTAAAGTAAGTCGTGAGTTTGAAACTGTGGTTCAGGATGTAATGCCCCATCTCGTGGGCCATTACTTCGCGGATTTCTGGCAGGGTGCATTGTTTGAGCAGGTTGTCGTTCAACGCGATCCGAGTGGTTCCCAGGAATCCGGCGACATTCGCGCTGACGCGTTTCGTTTGCCGCGAAGCATCGACTTCGTAGACGTTGGTAACGGGGATCTGATTGGCCCGCGCCAGAGCGAGAATCGGCTCGCTGATTGCGGGATCGTTGAGCGGCTTATAGGTGTTAAAGAGCGGCTCGATGTAAACCGGCGAGAGCATGATGCCGAGCATCGTAAAAACGATCGCCACGACGGTACCCCAAATCCACCAAGTGCGCGGGGCGCGGCGAAAGACCGCGTAAAGCCCGACGAGAAGCAGGCTGGTAATGATCAAGTTGACCATGATCATCATCATTTGTTCGCGAAACCATTCACCGAAGTTCTGCGTCGCCATCCCGTAGGCGTGTTCCCGGAAGAAGTGCTCGTAATAATGAAGCGGAAAACCAAGGAGGAAGATGAGGAGCAGGGCCGGGATCGCGTAGAGGATGACCTGGAGGAACTTGAAGCGCGTGGTGCGCTCGGCGAAATCCCGCAACCGCGCGGAGATTCGCGACGACAGGAGGAAAATCGAGATCGCAGCCGAGAGAAGAAAATTCCAGAGGATGAGCCAGTAGCCGCCTTCGAAATAGGCATCAGACTTTTCGCCGTTTGTCGGCGGGCACGGTATCGAGCCAGGCCCGGGTGGCGGTGGCAGGATCAGTCCCGGGCGCGATGGATGGAGCGGGCGCGGCCGTGGGCGAAGGCGATGTGTCCTGGGCAGCGAGGGGAGATGCAAGCGCGAGAAAGAACAGAAGAGCTAGGACCAGCGATTTCATGAACTGAGCCTGAAAGAAAGCAGAGCCACGGTCAATCATCGTTGCTAGATTGGTGCGACGCTCTCATGACCATCGAATATCTCGCAGACCATCCGGAGTTTCTCTCGATCCTCGCGGAATGGCAGCACGCGGAATGGGGGTATTTGCGCCCGGGCGATACGCTCGAGGCGCGGACGAACCGGTTGCGAGGAGAGGGGGAACGCGGACGCATCCCGCTCACGGTGGTTGCGCATGAGGACGGTAGAGTGCTGGGCTCGGCCAGTCTCATCCCGCACGACATGGATACGCGCCTGGAATTGAGTCCGTGGCTGGCCGGGGTCTTCGTCGGAACCGATTATCGGCGGAAGGGAATTGGCGCCCAGTTAGTTCGTCGAATCATGGCGGAAGCGGCCAGCCTCAAGGTTCCGCTCCTCTATCTCTACACGGTACACAGTGAGAATTTCTACGCCAGTCTGGGCTGGTGCCTGCAGGAGCACGTAGCCTACCGTGACCAGAGCGTTGCGATCATGACCTATCGCCCATGACTCCCGCCGACTTCCGCAAGATCGCGCTAAGCCTGCCGGAAACTTCCGAAAGCGCGCACATGGACCATCCCGATTTTCGCGTTGGTGGAAAAATCTTCGCGACCCTGGGTTATCCCGACAACGAGCATGGAATGGTGATCCTGCCTCCGGAAGATCAAGCGCGTTTGGTCCAGACTTATCCGAAGATCTTTACGCCGGCGAAGGGGGCGTGGGGAAAAAGCGGAAGCACGTCTGTTCGCCTCGCCGCTGTGGACCGGGCGACGTTGAGTAACGCCATGGAGATCGCCTGGCGGAAGAGAGCGCCGAAGAGTTTGCTGTAGCCGCCGCAAGACGGTGTAGCGCTCCGCTCTGCCGGGCGTTGGGAAACGCGTTAGACGGCGATCCCGCAGGCGCGGGACCGTGGCTACAGCGCTACACGAGCGCGCCGCCGCAGCTCGAGCCGGCGCCGGCCGTGCAGCCGAAGCAATGATCGCCGGTCAGGATCTCGCGGTTCTCCACCTGCGCGGGATCGATGTCCCAGAGATGCATTCGCGTGGCTCGCCGTCGCGCCATTGCATCTTGAGCATCTGATTGAAGTCGCAATCGAAGACCTCGCCCTGCCAGCTGACGTTGATGGTGTTGCGGCACATCAGGCCGTTCACCGTGCCGGGATTAAAGGCATCGTTCAGCAACGCCATGTAATCAGCCAGCTTGTTGTTGTTCTTTAGGTAGGAAGCGAAGCGGGCGATCGGAAGGTTGGTGATCGTGTAGAGCTTGTTGAAGACAATGCCGAAATGCTCTTTGAGCTCGCGCTTGTAGTCGGCTTCCAACTCGGATTGAGGCCCGGGCAGAAAGGCGCCGTTCGGATTGTAAACCAGATGAAGCGGAAGCGCCGGATCGATGCCATAGCCTAACGAATTCAAGAGCTGCAAGGCCTTGATGCTGCCGTCGAAGACTCCGTTGCCGCGCTGAGCATTCACGTTTTCCGGCGAGTAACAGGGCATCGACGCGATGATCTCGATTTGGTGGCGCGCGAGAAAACTCGCGTAATCCTCGTAGCCCGGCTCGAGCAGAATGGTCAGGTTGCAGCGGTCGATGATGTGCCGCGGCGGCGTCAGCGCCTTCAGCCGCTCCACCAGATAGCGAAAATCCGGGATCATTTCCGGCGCGCCGCCGGTGAGATCGACCGTCGGGATGTCGGTCTTCGCCAGCCAATCGACCAGCCGGTCGACCGTCGCTCGGGTCATGATTTCCTTTCGCTTCGGCCCGGCGTTTACGTGGCAATGGATGCAAGTGAGGTTGCAAAGCTTGCCGACGTTGATTTGGAGGACCTCGGTCTTGGTGTGCCGAAGCGGCAGCGCATGCTTCGGCCAGTTTCGCGGCGAAACGATTACGATGCGATCCAAGCTGGCTTCGTGCATAAGCCGGGCCTGAAAATCTTGCTGTAAATGAATCCGCCGAGTAACTCCGCCGAGCAACGGGCGCGATAATGTAAACCGTAAGCCAACCAAGGCCGTTGGTGCGAAACGGGATCGAGCCCCAGCCGGCCAGCGAAGAGAAAAGCCTGGGACCCAGATCGCGGGCCGGGTTGAAGCAGGCCATGGTCAGCGGCCCGAGCAGCGAGATGAGGATCGTGACCGTGAGACCGATCGTGGCGGCGGTGAGCAGCTGCGGCCGCGTCTTGTTGCGCTCATCGGTGCGCCAAAAATCACGAGCACGAGGATCGCCGTGCCGACGACTTCTGCCGCGAATGCGGCGCCGTGTGACATGGTTGCACGCGCCGCGCCGCCTCAGTGCTTTGCCGCCCGGGTTCGGGAAGTATTCGCCGAAACACCATCGCGGTGGCCTCGCTGCCAGGCTGGCCGCGCGTGATGCCGTTCGTTGCTTTCGTAGGCCTCGAGCGATCCGCTGAAAATCGGATAGAGCAGGCCGCGGCCGCCGCGAACGCGGCGAGCATCTGGACCGCAATGTAAGGCAAGCACCAACCGCAGCGGAAAACGCGACCAGCCGGCCGCCGCGATCGTGACCGCGGGATTCAAATGGGCGCTGCTGAGCGAGCCAGTGAGATAGATCGCCGTCGCAATTCCGATGCCCCACACGATCGCAACCTGAAACACGCCCACCTGAGCGCCGGTGGCAACTGCGGCACAGACGCTGCCGCATCCAAAAAAGACCAGCAGGAATGTGCCAAAGAATTCGCCGATCGCCCACTTCGGAATCGGCGCCTTGGCGGTCTCGATCTCTGCCGAAACGTGCGGTGGTGGTTCTGGACGGGTGGCTCTGATCGGTGCGCTCACAACAGAAATCGGGATGGTCAGCAGCAGCCACCGCCGTCGCAGCAACTGCCTGCTTCGGTGGTCGCCTTGTATTCCTGCCCTTTGGTTTCTTTCGGGTGACGCCGGGCCGTGTGTGAGCAATCGAATGGCTGCGCGTCGGCCAATGGAATGTCATTGAGCGGTTCGACAAACTCGAAGAAGTCCCGGTAGGGTGCTTTGCAATAAAGGTTGTAAGTCTTGTCGCAAACGGCGTAGCGCACTCCGCGCTCCATTCGATGGTTATCGTCATCCAGGACCTCCTTGAATGGGCCGCGATAGACCACAGCCTGGTTTCGCTCGAAGCAAGGACCCTGCTTGCCTTTGAACGCTTCGACCGTGACCGAACGGAACTCGATGCCCTCCACCGTTTGCCAGGGCTGCTCATCGCGCTTCAGAATCTGAACGCCGTAGAAGCCAGCATCCGTAAAGGCCGCGAGAAATCCCTCTTCGGTTAGCGCGCCAGAAATGCAGCCGCTCCAAAGCTCAGGGTCGTTCTGCAAATGTTCGGGAACTTCTTCATCGCTCACGATGTCAGAGATAACGGCGCGGCCGCCAAGCTTGAGCACGCGGAAGATTTCTTCGAAGAGCTGTCGTTTGGAGCGCGCTTCGACAAGGTTCAGGACGCAATTTGAGACAACGACATCGACGGAGTCATCAGCCACGAGCGGACTCTTCACTCGCAACTCCTGGGCAAGCTCGTCCGCGGCCAGGAACGAGGCCGCATCGCTGATCGGGCGCCGCTTCAGCTCGGCGTCGAGCAGGTCAACATTCAGGCCAAGATCCTGGATGCGGCCTTTGCGGAATTCGACATTAGAATAGCCGATCCGTTCCGCCACGATCGGCGAATTTTTGCGCGCGACCGCCAGCATTTCGTCGGTCATGTCGATGCCGATGACCTTGCCCGCGGGGCCGACGACTTGCGCGGCGATAAAGCAGATTTTTCCGGTGCCGCTGCCCAGGTCCAGGACGGTTTCACCTTCGCGCAGGTATTTGCTGGGATCGCCGCAGCCGTAATCGCGTTCGATCACCTCTTGTGGGATGACTTTCAGGTGCTCGGTGTTGTAATCTACCGGGCAGCAAAGTTTCGGTTCGGCGGCCTTGGCGCCCGCGGCATAGCGTTTTCGGACTTCAGATTCGGCGTTGATGGTGCTCATGGCTTGATGCGTTGAAGATACGTTTGAAACGTCGCGAACCAGCACGCCCGCACAAGCATTTTCCCGGAGGCAGGACGCTGTTTTCCTGCTTGCCCCTTCGCGTGGTCTGGAACCTATTGAGCATCCGGTGAAAGCTCTTCTCCTCGGCGTAAACATTGATCACGTCGCGACGTTGCGGCAGGCGCGCTATGCGACGATGCCCGATTCGAAGAATGCGGAGCCCGATCCGATCGCGATTGCGGGAATCTGCGAGCGCGCCGGCGCTCACAGCATTACGGCCCATCTCCGCGCTCGACCGCC
Source organism: uncultured Verrucomicrobiae bacterium (assembly GCA_963850015.1). GTDB lineage: Bacteria > Verrucomicrobiota > Verrucomicrobiia > Chthoniobacterales > UBA10450 > AV80. The sequence goes on along the minus strand of CAWKJF010000002.1, from coordinate 1,102,315 downwards.
GCCACATTCAGGACCGCGATCTCGAGCGCTTGCGAGAAAACATCATCACGAAGCTGAACCTCGAGATGGGGAACACGCCGGAGATTGTCGATTTCGCGCTGCGGACTCGTGCCGGATGAAGTCTGCCTCGTCCCGGAGAACCGCCAGGAGATCACGACCGAAGGCGGTCTCGATCTCGTCGCGCACAAAAAGGAACTGGCGGGAACCGTGAAGCGACTTCACGCCGCGGGCGTTCGCGTCAGCATGTTCATCGATCCGGTCCGGGAACAAATCGATGCGGCCGTGGCGCTCGGCGCCGACATCGTCGAACTGCATACCGGGAAACTGGCCAACGCCTACACGGAAAAAATCGAGCAACAGGAACTGGAGCGGCTGCGGGAGGCGGCGATCACGGGCGGCGAATTTCAACCTGCAAGTGAACGCCGGCCACGGCATCAACTACCGAAACATCGCTCTCATTCACAAGATCCCGCATCTGACGGAGCTGAACATCGGCCACTCGATCGTGGCGCGCGCCATTCTGGTCGGTTTCGAAACGGCCGTGCGCGAGATGCTCGCGCTGATGAAGAACTATCGCGGATGAGCGTGCTGGGAGTTGGGGTCGATCTGGTCGAGAACGCGCGCATTCAGCATTCGCTCGATCGCTTTGGCGAGCGATTTCTCCATCGCATTTTCACGGCCGGCGAGATCGAGTATTGCCAGTCGATGAAATTTCCAGCGCGCATTTCGCGGCGCGTTTTGCGGCGAAAGAAGCCGTCTCAAAGGCGTTCGGCACGGGGATCGGCCGGGCCATGGGATGGAAAGATATCGATGTTCACCGGAAACCCAGCGGAGAACCATTCGTCGTCCTCGAAGGAGGCGCGAAGAAACTGGGCGAAGAGCGCGGCGCCACGGCCGTCTGGATTACCCTCAGCCACACCGAGCATCACGCGATGGCGATGATCGTGGTGGAAGTCCGAGCCTAGCATTTTTACGCCGCCCGGCGCCGTCAAGCGCATCGTCGCCGATACGTTGCCCGTATTCCTCGTCGCCGCCGGCTCGAACAACACGACCTCGGTCTCTTCCTCCGCCGCGGTGCGATGTTCGATGCCGCGGGGCACAATCAAGAACTCGCCTGGCGCCAACTCCACCGCGCGATCGCGAAACTCCACTCGCATTCGGCCGCGCCAGACGAGAAACATTTCATCGGCGTCCTCGTGCTGATGCCAGACAAACTCGCCTTTGAACTTCACCACCTTCACTTCCTGGCCGTTCAATTCGCCCACGATCTTCGGCCGCCAATGCTCCGTGAAGGAAGCGAACTTCTCCGGCAAGGTTACTTTTTCGATCGGCATCATCATTCCAATCCCTCTTATTTCCCGGCCATTGAGATGGCATAGGTGATTAATCCGCAAATACCCGTCATCACGATCATCGCGAAAAGGAAGATGCCATCCGCGAATCGTTCCACTCGATGCATTCGATGAAGGCTGCGGGTGCGCTTAGAGCCCAATAAGAAAGCAGGCAGGCCAACAGAAACAAGAAGGCATCGCCGGCCAGAAGATCGTCCGCAATCGTATCTATTTTCCCAAAAGTGATGACGACGCGGATGAGCCCGATGACGGTCAAGCACACGCCGACCATGGCCGCGGAGACGGTGAAGATATGAATGCAGATATCTTCTTCGAGATGCTTGTTGGAATTCGTTTGTGGCATTTTGGAAGAACTTAGGTGGTCAAGCTGGCGCGCCTGTTCGCATCGCCCGGGCCGCGCGGACGAAGGCAGCGACGACGGGCGGCGTTTTCCCGCTCAAAGCCGCGCGCTCCGGTTGAAACAAGGTCGCGACGAAAAACGGATGCCCCTCCAATTCCACCGCCCGCACTTCGCCGGTCCCGTCTTCCGCGCTGACTCGGAGTGGGCCGGACAGAATCGCGGAAAGGAAAACCGGGTTGATTCCATAACTGACAATGATAGCCCTCGGTTGCTTCCAGGCAGCCATAGGCGGTTGCGACGATTGAACCCTCGCGGAAAACGAATAGTATCGGTTTTCTCTACGAGCGCGCAGGTCAGAGGCGTGATGACGGGCCGGGCCGCGTCGGGGGCGGTCTCAGCGTGGTCGGCGTCGGCCCATCCCAGGACGTTGCGAGCGTACTCAAGATGGCGTGCTGAAATCCACCGCAGGTCCCGAGAAAAGGCCGGCCCTTCCTCTCGGGCGAAACGAATGGCCCGGAGCGCGCCCTCCAGGCTGCGATACGGACTGGCGGGCACGCACCAGAGACCATCGAAACCGGAGGCGCGCGACACGTCCTGGATCTCCTCGGTTGGAATCCATTCGTGATCGATGGACGCACGGAGGCTGTCTGCAGCCAACGCAAGAGCGCGGGGAATGGCCTGGTGGGCCGTCACCGCCGGGTTGTAATCGCCAATCAGGCCGATGCGGATGGCGGGTGCACTCATTGCGCGCATTCTTCAAAGGCGGCCAGGTCGCCGCGGAATTCAGCCAGCGCTTCACCGGCGAAATGGAGCGAGCCGGTCAGGAGAATTCGATTCGATCCCTGGCGCGCGCGATTCAACGCGTCGGCGATCGAGGGGGTGATGGAGTAGGGGAGTGCTGGAGTGATGGAGGAGAGAGTTCTGGCCAGAGTCCTCGGGCGGAAGAGCGCGTTCGCTGCGGATCTTTGGCAGGATGACGGATCGCTGATCGGCGCGAGGGCTTGGCAGATGCCGGGAACATCTTTGTCGAGCAGGACGGCGAGAATGATCGTCGCGCGCTCATCACCGAATTGTTCGCGCCAGGTTTGCGCAAGGATTCTGGCGCCGGCGGGATTGTGCGCGCCGTCGATGATGGTGCGTTCGTCCCAGCGTTGAAAGCGCGCGGGCCAATCCACATTCGCCAAACCTTGAGCAATCGCCTGCTCCCCGACCGCAATCCCGCCGCTGCGCAAAGCGGCGAGAGCCAGCGACGCGTTTTGCTTTTGGTGCGCGCCCGGCAAGGGCGAGGGGAGTCTTCGAATAGGCGTCGCGCACAAATTCAATCGGCGCTTCACATTCGGCGGCGCGCGCGCGAATCACTCTTTCCGCCGCGGGTTCCTGCGCGGCCGAGACAACCGGGATGCCGCGCTTTGATGATCCCGGCCTTTTCGCCGGCGATTTCCTCGAGGCTGTTGCCCAGCCACTTTTCGTGATCGTAACCGATGGGAGTGATCACCGAGACGACGGGCTCGACCGCATTGGTCGCGTCCAGGCGGCCGCCGAGGCCGGTCTCGAGGACGACCAATTCGCAGCGGCATTCCTTGAAATGCATCAGCGCCAGCGCCGTCGTGATTTCGAAAAATGTCGGATGCGGCTCCCAGTCGCTGATCAGCTGGCGGATCGTCGTGAGACCTTCCGCTACTTTTTCTTCGGCGATCATTTCGCCATTCGACCCGAATGCGCTCGCGATAAGTGACGAGGTGAGGGGAGGTGAAGAGGCCGGTGCGATAACCTTGCGCGCGGCAAACGGCGTCGATCATCGCGCAGACGGAGCCTTTGCCGTTCGTGCCGGCGACGTGGATGATGCGTTGGCCCTTCGCCGGGAACGTCGAGCTCGCGGAGGAGACGTTGAATGTTCTCAAGTCCGAGCTTGATCCCGAAACGCTGCGTGCCGTAGAGCCAGGCGAGCGCCTCGTGGTAAGATGAGAGAGAGGCGCGGCATGCCTTCGACAGGCTCGGGCAAGCTCGGCCTCGCCGATTCACTGCGTGGCGGAAAAGTAGCTGAGGAACTGGCTGATCTGCGCGCGCATTTTCTTGCGATGCACGATCTGATCGATCAACCCGTGTTCTTCCAGAAACTCCGCGGTCTGGAAACCTTCCGGCAAATCCTGGTGCGTCGTTTCCTTGATGACCCGCGGGCCGGCGAAACCGATCATGCTCTTGGGCTCGGCCAGGATGACGTCGCCTAACGAAGCGAAGCTGGCCATGACGCCGGCGGTCGTGGGATTGGTCAGGACGGAAATATAAGGCAGCCGTTCGCAGGCATGCCGCGCGAGGGCGCCGCTCGTTTTCGCCATCTGCATCAGGCTGAGCATTCCTTCGTACATCCGCGCGCCGCCCGAGGCGGAGACAATGATGACCGCGCAGCGGTTCGCCGTTCCATACTCGATCGTGCGGGTGATTCGTTCGCCGACGACCGAGCCCATGGTGGCGGCGAGAAAACTGAAATCCATCACGGCGATGGCCACCTTGTAGCCCTCGATCATGCCGTGGCCGCTCAAGACCGCATCGGTCAACCCGGTGCTGTCCTGATATTTTTTGAGGCGATCCTTGTAGGTGGCCATTCCCTGAAACTGCAGGGTGTCCACCGAGCGCAGATCGGCATCGCGCTCGACGAAACTTTCCGGATCCAGAAGGTTTTCGATTCGTTCCTTGGCCGATTGGGAGAAGTGATAATCGCACCGCGGGCAGACCCGCTGGTTCTGCGCCAGCTCGATCTCGTGCACGACCTCTTTGCAGCCCGGACATTTTTGCCAAAGGCCCTGCGGGATATCGCCGCGGCGTTTCCGGGCGCCGCCACCGCCGATTGGAGGTCTCTTGAAAATAGCCATGTCGTCAGGCGCGGGCCGCGGTCGCCGCGTAAACAGAAATGGCGCCGGCCTCCTTCAGGACACGGGCGCATTCGCTCAGCGTCGAGCCGGTGGTTAATACATCGTCGATCAGAAGCACGTGCAACTGTCGCACGTTCATGTTTTTTCGTAAACGAAACGCATCGTGCAAATTTTCCATCCGTTCGGCGCGATCGTAGGCGGTCTGGGTCTTGGTGTAACGGATCCGCTCGAGGACCGGGCGAAGGGGCACGGCCGACCGGGCGCGCGAGCAGCTCCGCCAGGAGGGTGGCCTGATTGAAACCGCGCTCGCGTTCCCGCGCCGGATGGAGCGGGACTGGAACGATCAGGTCGAAGCGCCGGCCGCGCAGGCGCGGATCGCGCAGGGTCTCGCCGAGCCATTCGGCCAGCGGGTGACGCAGATGCCGCTGACGGCCGTACTTGAAGTCGTGGACGAGTTTGCGAACCAGGCCGCGGCTGCGGTAGGCCGCGACGGCCGAATCGAAATGCAGAATGCGATGCTCGCAATTCGCGCAACTGAACGGTTTGCGTGATCGCGCCGGAAAACGGCTCGGAGCATTTCGCACAGAACGGCGGGGTGATCCGGGGCGCTCGGCTGCGGCAATTCTCGCAGAGGTATTCGGGGCGCTCGACATTTTCCGAGCAGACGACACAGGCCGCGGGATAGAAGAGCGAGCTCAGCGCCGGGAGCGGATTAATTTTCGCGAGTGCCGGCATATCTCAACCACGCTCCGAGCAGGATCCAGCTTACGAGACAGACGCAGAGCGGCACGACTCCAATGAGCAAATTTTTCCCCAGCCACGGCAAGGCCACGATCTCGCGATGCGCGATCTTATTGAATGCGCCGCTCGCAAAAATCCAGCCGGCGTGAAGGCCGATCGGCAGCCAGAGCGACCGCGTGTGCAGCCGCGCGTCGGCCAGGATCAGCCAATGAGAAATAGGGTGGTGAAGCCCGCCAGCACAAGCATTGGCTCGGTGAACTGGTCAAAGGAATGAGCGAGAGAGACGAATCCCGAACTCCAGCCGACCGAAGTGGTCGTTTGGTCCGGCGCCTTGAGAAAGTGGACGATCGAGAAAATGGCCGCGCTCAGCAAAGCGGCCGGCAACGGCCGGTTGCCGCGAAGCAAAACGCCAAGGAACAAACCGCGAAAAAGTGCTTCCTCGATGAATGGAACGACCGCGGCGGTCAGCGCCACGGCGGCGACCGCCGGCCAGGCGACCTGGGCTCGCATGGTGTAGTTGCCCAGCGTCACCAGGACAACTCCGCAACAAAGGACCGGCACGGCCGAAATGAGAAAGCCGCTGGCCACGTCGCGTCCCCAACGCGGATTGCGGGTCGAGGCCGAGATCGCGGCAGTCCCTTGATGCGAAGCCAGCGGAGAAACGGCCAGAGAAAAAGAAGCGCGCCGAGCAGAAGCGCACGATGGAAAAACGACTCGAAGTCAAAAGCAGGCCAGCGCGGGAAAGACTCCATGGGCCGCGAGCCATTGCGCGGTCCAGAAGAGAATTGGGGCAGCCAGGGCCCCGAAAAGAATCGTGGCGGCGAAATAGCCGAGCAATCTGGCTGCGTCCTTCAAGAGGCTAATGTAAGATTCCCGCCGGATGCGGAGTCAACACATATGGAAGGAAAGGGACGCGGAGGGCCGAAAGCGCGAAGTCCGCGTGACCAAATTCGGAGGCGTTTGGCGGTTCCAGGCGAAATACACCGACGAATCCGACTGGACCTATTATGAGCGTCCGCTGCTGGATGATCTGCGAGCGCTGAAAGACGTCGTCTTTCGAAAGTATCAGCGGCGGAGAGCTTCGGCCGAAGACGTCGATTCGATCGAAAAATTGCTTCACCATTACGCGCCTGAGTGAGGCAGCAATGGGCGCCGGCATCATGACGAAGCCAAAACGGTCGCGATTGGATGTCTTCCTCGTAGAGCAGGGGCTTTGCGCCAGTCGCGAACAGGCGCAACGCGCGGTCATGGCGGGCGAAGTAAGAATCGGGGATGCAGTCGTGAGCAAATCCTCCGTCATGGTGGAACCCGGCGCGGCCGTGTCGGTTCAGGCGCGCGCACCTTATGTCGGGCGGGGCGGCACGAAACTCGAAGGCGCGCTTGATCACTTCGCGATCCCGGCCCAGGGATTAACCGCGCTCGATATCGGAGCGTCCACCGGCGGATTTACCGACTGCCTGCTGCAACGGGGCGCCGCGAAGGTCTACGCGATCGACGTTGGCCACGGGCAGCTGGCCTGGAAAATTCGGAACGACCCGCGGGTGGTCGTGCGCGAGAAATTGAACGCACGTTACCTCGGCCGCGAAGACATCCCGGAGAAGATCGACCTGTGCGTCATCGACGTTTCCTTCATCTCGCTGACTTTGATCTTGCCGAATGCCTTCGACTTGGTAACTCCCAACGGTGTGATCCTGGCGTTGATCAAGCCGCAGTTTGAGCTCCAAGCGGCGGAGGTGGCCCACGGCGGGATCGTTCGCGATCCGGCGCTGCACGAGAAGGCGCAGAATAAGATTCGCGACTTCGTGGTTAACGCCGGTCATACTGTAACGGGTATCGCTCCTTCCGGCATTACCGGCGCGGACGGGAACCAGGAATTTTTTATATGCGTCCGCAGAAAATCGGCCTGATCGCGCACACGGCGAAGCCGGGCGTGGCCGAATTGACCCGCGCGCTCTGCCAGGAGTTCGAGCGGTTCCAGCTTCCGGTCCTGCTCGAGGCGAAAACCGCCGCCCTCGCCGGGATGAGTTCGGACTGGGCCGTCACCGATCTGGGACGGCAGGCCGATCTGCTGGTCGTGCTCGGGGGCGACGGGACGATTCTTCATGTCGTGGAGCAGCTCGTCGATGTGATCAAGCCGGTCTTCGGGATCAATGTCGGTTCGCTCGGGTTTCCTGACCTGCGCGAATTCGTCGACCTACTCGGAAGCGGTGGAATGCATCGCAGCGGGCAAGATGGTTTTCAGCGATCGCACGTTGCTGGAAGTCACGGTCCGCGTCCGGCGGCAAAGACCCCGCGGTGATGACAGGCCTGAACGATGTGGTCTTGAGCCGCGGCGAAGTCTCGCGGCTGATCCGGCTGAAGACGCGCGTGAACGGCGAAGCGCTCACGGAATTCAATGCGGATGGATTGATCGTGGCGACGCCCACCGGATCGACCGCCTACTCGCTCTCGGCCGGCGGTCCGATCCTGGCGCCGGAATCGGGCGCGTTCGTGATCACGCCGATTTGTCCGCACGTGCTAACCAACCGTTCCATCATTGTGGGCGAGAGCGCGACGATCGAGATTGAAGTGACCGAGCGCGAATATCCCGTGTTCCTCACGGTGGACGGGCGGGAGCCATTGCACATCGAAGCGGGAGCGATCGTCGAGGTCAGAAAATCCGAACGCGTGTTGCCGCTGGCCTCGCTCCCGGCGTCTCTTTCTTCGGGGTGGTCCGGCAGAAGCTGAAGTGGAGCGGAAGCAATATTTGACTTCGACCTAACGAGTGACTTGAGCGAGGGGATCCAACCCCGCGGTTGAATATCGGAGGCCCGCCCGCCGGCTTATGCCCTGGGGTTAGGGCTGATTGTAGACCTCGACCAAAGCAGTCCCTGTCGTGCCATCGGCGTTGGAGACAATGGCGGTGTAGGCGCCGCCCCGCAGCGTAAGGGCAAGGCCGGCCTCCCGTGCATTGGTCGGCTGGAATGGAGGGACGAGTCGCTTCTCGATTGGAGCGTCGTTCCAGTTGTTGTTGGAGGCCACAAGAGTGCCGCTCGAATCGCGCACCTCAAGGGCCGGATCCGCCAATGGATCGGTAATTCCCGCGGTCGCAAGGGACGGGCCCAGAGCCCGGATAACGACTCTCGTGCCGACCGGCGCGCCTCCGCCAACGACAAATCCGGCAATGAGAAGGCGATCGCCACCCTGCACAAAACCACGAGTGCTGATATTCAAGAGCTGATGAATGGAGGGCTCGATGGCAACAAACTGCGGCGTGTTGAAGTCGCTGCTGAAAATGGTGCTTTGGACTCCGGCGGGGGTGAATCGCAAAGTCGAGCCGTTGCCATTATCCGCCACGATCAGATTCCCGGAAGCTTCAAAGGCCAAGCCGTAGGGGCGGCCTAACCCGGTGGCGAACGAGGTCTTGGTTCCATCGGGAGCGAACTTGAAGATGGTGCCGGTCCCGGAATCCGACTCAAAGAGATTGCCCGAGCTGTCAAAATCGAGGCCCGCTGGAAAACTCAGGCCGGAGGCGAACGCTGTCTTTACCCCCGCGGGCGTGACGCGGTAGATGACACCGCCCGCAAAGTCCGCCACGAAGAGATCGCCATTGTTGGCGAAAACCAGGCCAGCGGGGCTGCCCAGCCCTGTCGCGAAATTGCTTCTGGTTCCATCTTGCTGGAACCGGGTGATGTTTCCGTTGCCGGACTCTCCCACGAACATATCGCCCTAGGCATTAAACGTAATTCCTACCGGGGAGTTAAGGCCTGAGGCGAAGGTAAAGCCGGCACTGTCCGGTGTGTTAAAACGGATAATCGATCCGGCGCTCGCCTGACCACAAAAAGATGTCCGAGGCCATCAAAAACGATGCCCTTCGGGTTGGATAGTCCCACGGCAAAAGTGATCGGGGTGCCGTGGAACCTGATGATCACGCCTTCGTTCGTTTCGTAGATATCGCCCACTGCGGCGCGAGCGTTGATGGCAAAAAGGGATCCTGCCGCGATGGCAACAGCGGTCAACAACAGGCGAGGGCGGTGCGTTTTTCTCATAATGGGCAGGTTTTTGGAAAGTGTGTGCTCAATGTCTCAAGCAATCCGCCTCCGTCAACGTTGACCTTACGTTTTCTGTGAAAATACCACTGGAGAGCGGCCGTTTTTCTTTGCCAGAATCTAGCCGGAAAGCCCGGCGCCAAATTTCACCAAATTGCCTCTTGCCGGTCGAGATTACGATTGCTGCGGAAGATCAGGGTGACTATCCTTAAAACATGCACCCAGAAATCGCGCCAGAGGAATGTCGGTCGTTATTTGGTTTTCGGTGGTTGTGCCCTCGCCGATTTTACTGGCAAGGGGCGAAGCGGCGGGTCGCGTTCCCCCTGCTTATTTTCGGCGCAGGGCTGATGTCGGTGCAGCTTCGCGCCGCTTCTTCTGGTGTTTTTGAAGAAGACCGGGAGCCTTGTTGCGCCAGGCTGGGGTGACTGCGCGACGTTGTTGCCAAATGGCAAGGTGCTCTTCGGAGCGCAGCTCTACGATTCAGCGAGCGGAACCTGGAGCGGGATAGGGAGCAGCGTCACTTTTTTCCCGGAGACCCTGCTGCCCAATGGCAAGGTTCTTGTCGAAGGCGGCCTCGAATTTACCGGCCACGTCACGGAAGCTCGCCCGTATGCGTCCCTCTACAATCCCGTGAGCGCGACTTGGACGTCCACCACAAACATGACCACCGCGCGCTATGGACACGCGGCGACATTGCTGTCCAGCGGTTTGGCACTTGTTACCGGCGGCGTCGATATCTTTGTCCTTCCGGACGCGGAGGTGTTCGATCCGGCCAGCGAGACTTGGATCCCAAACGGTCGCCTGATCACATCACGCGCTCATCATTCGGCAACGCTCCTGCCAAACGGGAAAGTGCTAATTGCGGGTGGTGACACCGGCTACGGGTGTACGGCTTTTGCCAGCTCGGAATTGTACGATCCGGTGAGCGGGGCTTCGACGGCCACCGGTAGCCTTAACGTCCCGCGCTATGGTCACAGCGCAATATTGCTGCCCGACGGCAGGGTCCTGGTGGTCGGCGGCCTGGACCACTGCAACGACACCCATCCGCTCGCCAGCGCGGAACTGTACGATCCTGCCAGCGGGACCTGGACGGCCACTGGCAGCCTGAGCATCGCGCGGCGGCGGAGTACGGCGACGCTGTTGCCCGACGGGAAGGTGCTTGTGGTCGGCGGCGATGACGGCACCTCAGAACCGGCGCCACGGTCCTCTCGAGCGCGGAACTCTACGATCCAGCTAGCGGGATCTGGACGCCGACGGGTAGCCTCGTTACCGCGCGCAAGCATCACATCGCGGCGTTACTGCCCAACGGCAAGGTGCTCATTGCGGGCGGTTATGACGGCAGCAATAACATCCTTTCGAGCGCGGAACTGTACGTCGGGTCGCCAACACCGCCCGCCTTGCTTAATATTGCCACGCGCATGCGCGTCCTGACCGGGGAGCGGGTCCTCATCGGTGGCTTTATCATTACCGGGCCCCAGCTAAAGAGGGTCCTTATTCGTGGGGTCGGTCCTTCGCTCAGTGGGGTGGGCGTTACCTTGTCTGATCCGACTCTGGAACTTCATCAAGGCGACACGACGCTGGCAACGAACGACAACTGGAAAACGCGAACTAACGGAACCAGCCAGCAGGCAGACATCGAGGCCACATCCATCGCGCCAACCAACGATTCGGAACCGGCCATCCTGGTGACTCTTAGTCCCGGGGCCTACACCGCAATCCTTTCGGGTAAGAATGGAGGAACAGGTGTGGGCCTGGTCGAGGTTTACGATCTGGGGCAGGGGGCAACCTCCCAGCTGGCGAACATCAGCACGCGCGGCTTTGTCGACACCGGCGATAACGTCATGATCGGCGGCGTGATTGTCGGGGGCGGCAGTGGCGGAGGCACTGCCAGGGTCATCGTGCGCGTCCTTGGACCATCCGTTCCCGTAGCTAGCGCCTTGGGGAACCCCACGGTAGATCTGCATGACGCCAGCGGAACGCTCCTCGCATCCAACGACGACTGGAAGACGCGCCCAGATGGCAGCAGCCAGCAGGCAGAAATTGAAGCGACGGGTATTCAACCCGCGAACGACCTGGAATCGGCGCTAGTCCGAACGCTCTCGCCCGGTAGTTATACCGCCATTGTGCGCGGAGCGAATAGCACCACCGGAATAGGCTTGGTCGAGACTTACAATCTGCCCTAGGCGCAAGCGAAAAGCAGCAGTTGACCAAAGGGGAGGGAATACCCGGCGACTGGCGGTGATTCACTTACCTGACATATCTGTAATGCTCCGGTTCTTCGGTTGCTATGTGGGGAAAGGGGACCATGCTGACCTAACAAGAAAGACCCTGTAAAATGAGAAATATGATATTGATAGCAGCATGCGTCGCCCTGACGGCAGGTACTGACGGTCCGAGGCGGCAGACTCCAGCCTCGCCGCCCTTTCGGATAAGAAAGCAAGCATGAGTGACAAAGTGGGCGCGATCGACGCCTATGTTCGCGGAGTGGAAAAGAGTGCTTCCTCCCTGACGCGTAAGGAAGCGAAGCTCTCCGAGGGCGAGCTAAAGAAGGTTACGGATGAGAAGTGGACGAAGATTCACACCTACTCTGACGGTGCAGCCCTGAAGCGGATGAAGATGTATCCGGGCGGCGATTCGAAGAAGACGGAGGAGTTTTATTACCACGATGGCAAACCTGTGTTTGTCTTTCTGGAAGAGAACGGAGCGGGCAAAGAGAACCACGACGCGAACGCAGTCGGCGATAAGTTCTACTTTGCGGACGGAACGCTCATCGGGGCCATATCCAGTGACGGAAAAACAATGGACATAAAAAGCGCGGACGTGATGAAGATGTCCGAGAAACTTGCAGAAAGAATCGACGGCATTTCGCGCCGCCGTTAAATAATTCCCGCAGCCTGGTTATCTGGGGAGCGGTGGCGTTTCGCTGCCGCTCTTCTGTTCGCGGCTGGACCTCGCTGCCCTCAGATGACCGCAATCGGCGTAGATCTGGTCGCGACCTATAAACTGCCGTAGCTAGGAATCCGCGGCCCGCGACGATTCGTGTGGCACTCGTGAACGCCCAATCCTGGCAAAGACAAAATAAAGGAGGGAGAAAAGGAGGACGTACGCAAGCGCCCAGAATATGATCAGGATTGTTTGTCCCGGCTCGTTGGCATGCAGGGAACCTCGAGGGTACTCGCCCTCGGGATTGGTGTCTGTGAGATAGTTGTCGCCCAGGACCTTCCCAGCGATGCCGAGAACCGCATGCGATGCGCGCACGGTGGGCCCGCGCGTGGGTGGAATGAGAGCAAACGTGGCGAGGTGAATGCCAAAGGCGATAGACGCCATTAGGAAAATCCGAAGGAGGGCTCTCATCGTCTTACGGCGCGATTAGAACTCGATTATGAGATTCTCTTCGCAAAAATTGAACCGCACGGCGTCGCCCACCGACTTGTCGGCGTAGACCGCCTTGAGGTACCATTCACACCCAGATTTGTTGGTCGATTTATCCCAGTTCAAGGTCACGATCTCGTCGACATCGATGCCTTTCCCAATGTCGAACTCGAGGTACTTCTTGCCGTCTTCCGATGTAAGCAGCTTGATGATCCTTTGAACATTAGCGTTTTTGACCTTGAAAGTATATTGGTCGCCCTCAGCGGGATCTTTTGACTCTTTCTCCCCCATTTCGGCCGCGTCGACTCTGAACTCTACCCTCGTCGGCTTATTCTTTGGACCAGCCGCCGTCACAGCGTTGATCTTCACATCTTCGCCGCGCGCCACGGAAACACTGATCATCATTCCAAACAACAAAGCTAATCTTCGTTTCATTCTATTTGCTGGTTTAATGTCATGGGTTTGGCGGAGTCAGCCCTCCGAGCGGGAATAAAGCTTCCAGTCCCGGAGATTTCGTCGCTCCTTGTGTGGGCAAAAATACATATCCCGTGATCCGTCCGTAGTTGTCGAGATCGCTTTTCCACATATACGTCGCCTCATAAGATTTGCCGTCCTGGTTAAAACGCATTCGCAGAACGGGAATGTGATCAGGATTTCCCGTCGTCTCGAACCAAGCCGTGCCATGCTCAGTTTTGTCAGCGATCACCCGCGTCACGTCGAATTCGAGCTGCCGCGGCCGGAGCGACACGAGCCCATGATACGTTGCGTCGGAATCGGGTTTCTTCCCGATGACCATGTAGTCACCCTTCAGAAACCCAACGAGAAACTCACGATCAGGCTCTTTCGCGGCCACGCCTGCGATTGCGCAGGCGAGACACATAAATATGGGTAGGACGCGTTGCATGAGGTCTAACATTTGTTGTGCAGGCAAGACTCTCGCGACATCCAGCGCATTAGCCGCAATCCGCAGTTGTTCAACAAAATTACGGCGCGACTGATTTTGACCGGAGAGCAATAAATCAACCGAGCTCGAAAAGCTGCTCCGGCAGAACCGTGGCCCTCTTTCGGTGTTGCGCATCTCTGCGGATCGGATAAACACCAGCTTCGCAGCTTATGAACGATCACTCCGATTCGTCTCGCGGGAAAAGCTGATTCATCATGCGACCCAGAGCTGGCCTCGATCCTAATCCGCCGCGAACGAACTGGGTCGTGGTGGGATTGGTCTTGATCGCGACGATAACTGCCTTGGTCCCGGTGTTCCTGCACTTGCCGGCTCCGCCGGCTCAGGGGGCTGGAATCGTCTTTGTTTACCTTCCGGCTCTTCTCGCGACGGTTGCTTTCTATCAATTTGACCGGACCCTCAGCAAAAAAGAAAAGGCGGAAGCCCTTTTCATCTGCATGGCTTTCGCGTTCTTAAGCACCTACCTTCACATCTGGACGATAGATCTGGGACACGACTTGGCGGGTTCGACGGACTCTAATTGGAGCTGGCAGATGGACCTGCATCAATCTGTGATTGATCTGCGCCCGGAGGTGTTGCCGCACAGCTATCGATTTCTGCCGAACTCACTGGTCCGGCTCTTCGAACAGGTGACCGGGGATTTTGCCGCGGCACGCCACAGCTATCGAAATCTTTTTGGAGTGCTTCTTTTCTATGCTCTCTATCGGTTTAGCCGCCTGTTTTTGCGCCATGCCGGCGCCCTTTTCTCGCTGGCCCTTTGGGCCCTGGTTTCTGCGGTCAGTGTTCGCTATTACCTGGGGCAGTTGACCGACCCGATTTCCCATCTCTCGTTCATCCTGGCCTTCATTTTCATCGAGACGGAACAATTCGTTTATCTCTTGCTGACACTGACCATCGGTTGTTTGGCGAAGGAAACGGTTCTCGCGATGGTTGGTTATTACGCGCTTTTGCACTGGCGGGAGAAATCCTATCTACTGAAAATCATCATTCTCGTCATCGCCTCGCTGGCTGTTTACCTCGGTGCACGAGCGTGGGTGCTCCACGGTGCGCCCGATTACGCTCAAATCAGCGGTGTAGGACTCGATCATGTGGTGAGAAATTGGGCTGATCATGCCCGGTGGCTACCGAAGTTCTTCTATACACTAGGAATTTTCATCCCATTCGTGATCGCGGGCTGGCGCACAAGTCCATGGAAGCTGCGCTCGCTGGCACTCTACCTGTTTCCCGTTCTTCTCATCTCCAACTTATTTTTCAGTTGGCTGGTCGAGACAAGAAATTTGATGCCGCTGGTAGCGGTCCTAACTGTATTGACCGTTTATTATTTGATGCCAGGAGAACGGGCTCAGGTCGAGCGGGTGACACCGTAGTAGTGGCGAACTTATTTCCCAACCGTGCGAAACTTACTCGTCCTTTTGCTTATCATTTCGGCCCTCTTTTTCATAGTGCGGGCGCTCATGTCTCGTCCCTGATGGCAGAGCGGTTCCGGACTTCCTGACAGGAGGAAACAGAGATAACAGAGGTTGGATTTGAGAAACCTCCGTTTTCTGCGGGCCGGCTTGAACGAATTGTTAGGTGCCTCGTTCACGGCGCCAAAAAGAGAAGAGCAGAGTCCACATTGGACCGAAGAGGAACCAAAAGATGGCACAACCGATGGGAATGCGAGCCCACTCATGAAGCGCCTCTGTTGCTGACTCCGGATTGACGAATGCAATCAAGGCCACAAGGAGAGCGAGAGTGATCGCGACCGCTGCGAGACAACGGGCCCAGAGGATTAATTCGTATCGAAGCGCAGGCCAGCCTCGCGTAGGGATCTTGGCGGGAGCGGGCGCGCCCGTGAACCAGTGGGCAAAGCGCTGGTCCGCCCAAGACACCGCGATGCTGCCAAATGCGACAGTGAAGCCTACATACGCCGCGGCCAGACCATGTGCGAAGCTCGGGGGCGTGCCGGATCGGAGATCTAGGGCTGTGAAGCCAAAAAGGGCGAGGTCTATTACAGGTAGCGCAAGCAGAAGAATCCGACTGAGTAGCTTTCGCCGCAAAAGATAGCGTGCCGCAAGACCCAGGACCAGCAGGATCCAAAAGGACACCTCACATCCGATGATTAGCCAATAAAGGTTGGGCGACGGCATCTTTTGTTCTGGCTCGATCGGGTGACGACCTCGTTACGCTTAAACGAGAATTTGGGCGTTTAGGTTCTTAGTTTTGGCAATTGACGATTGAATAGGAACTCAAAAATCGCGATTTATACGGCATATATCCAATCACCGTTTGGAAGCGATTGAGTTACGGAAGAATTATTTCCCGAATCAGCGCTAAAACGGGTAGAAGTTTACGAATGAAACCCTCCCACTTTTTTTACTTTCTCCCCGTCCTCTTGTTCTCGTTCTTTGCAATCGAACAGAGCGCTCGATCGCGTTTTCGCCGATCTCTGTGGGCTTTGCGTTTACACGCAGATTGTCCGGCGCTCCGAGAACTTACGCTGAGCTACCGGGGATCGAGCGATCCGGAAAACATCGCCTTTATTCTCTCAGAGCCATGCGAGCACTCCCGTTCGTTGTTTGGCAAGTTGGTGGACCAAATCTATGCGCAGCCATTCGCACAAGCCTGTAACGAATTCAGCGCGCTCCGCGAAATGACCATGCATCACCCCCAGCTAAAATCTGAACGCGTAGCATTGGAAATGATCGTTGAGGGCGCGAATCGTATCGCGGGCACGCTGTTGCATTCGAGGGGCAGGGGAATGCTCGATGAGTGATGCTCAAATCCCCCGCATCGGGAACAAAGAGGTTCGCTATTGGAGCGATTTTCTGGACCTCGAAATTCAGATTTTCAACGCATATATCTTTGGCCTAACCGGGAAAGTGCAGCTCGCGTTCGATCCAACGGCCCTGGCCCTCCTGAAAGCAAACGATGCCGGCCTGAGAAAGAAGGTCGAAGCGGCGATTGAAAATCGAATTGCTACAGGCGATTGGTCGCGGTTTTTGCAACACGATGAACTCGTCCAGTTATTCTACCGCGCTTTTAACGCGCACGGCGCGCTGATCGTAGCGGCCAGCGTGCAAGAAGGCGCGCCCGACTTGATTCAGGCCGATAGCCCTTTCGCCGCCCCGGACCCTACGGATCGCGCCCGGTTTCTTCGATGGCTATTAGTCAATTCATGGAACGCCGGGGCCGAAGCGTTCATCGCGCAACTCGAACTCCAGCGATTACCCTTGCCCTCCTAATCCGTCGCTGGCACGCTCCCAGTCGTGCGGCCTAGCCCCTCATCAAAAACCCAAAACTGCCGAATTAGACGGAAACTTTTCGTCTAATTTCGTCAGGCCGTCGACGACATGGGATCGCGAACGTGGATTTCGACGACGCTCTACAGCAAGAGGTATCTTGCGGTTGCGTGGAAGCACCGTGCGGAGCTTCAAGACTACGAGCGTCGAGGCTTCGGCCAATTCGTCTATTTAACACTTTGCGCTCATGTCGAGGGCATCCTCGCAGATTTAGTTCGAAAGAGGATTCGTTCAATTAGGCATATGGTGCGCTGGGAGAGTCTCCCCCCGATGAACTTCAAGCTGGGTGAGCAGAAACACCTTTGCGATATCAAGCCCCTCTATGAATCGGTTTTCAGGATCGTCGATTCAATCGCCGACCAGAGCCACACCGCGCCACTGACTAAGCTCGTCGAACTGCACAATGTCCTCTTTTCGCCGCCGCTTCGCGACGTAATCGGGAAAGACCTTCACGAGGATCTCTTGGCGTTAGCATCCCTCCGCAATATTTTTGCCCACGGTCGCGAGCTTTTCCTAGAGTTCGATAATTCGTTCGGCGAGTCTGCGACGGCGACGCTTGATACAAACCCCATTCAACGTCCAGCGCTTCGGCTTCATCGCGCGGGTATCATTAAGGATTTGCAGATTACCGGATTGAATCACGACGAGTTTCACTCCGCATTCCACAGTGACGGCGCACTGTTGTATTTTTACACTGTAGTCCGGCAAATAGAACAGAAACTCATTCAGAACGTAACATTTTTGCCCGAGCAACAGATGTGGACGGTCGATCCGCTGCCGGACCTCACGGCCTAATCAGGCAAGCGATGCCTTAGTTAGCTCAATCATCATGGAAATGACAGCAGACGAAATAAGGAAAAGGCTTGGGCAGGAAATCACTAACGCTCTGAAGCTGTTGCTGTCCGAAAAGCATCTTTATCAGAGTGTCAGTGTAGATTGTGGTTTTTTCGACGAAGAAGCTGCCGCCGGACATGAAGCTGCGATGCTTCAAGCCGCTGAGCCATCGTTAGGACGCGGAGGTTCGGCGTCGGAGGTGCCTTCTTTGGATAAATTCAAAGCGGGGATGAGGGTATTTTTGAAAGGGGGATGGCTTCTAACTGATGTCGAGCTGATTCAGACCGGCAGAAATAACATTCGTCCAGACCGAAATCCGCAAACGTTTGCTCTCCCTACGATCAAAACGACGTGTAATTATTGCAACGAGAGGGGGCCATTTAATCCAGTGGACGCCGTTCTCTCGACTGGCACCGTCTCGCCAGAAGACCAGTGGCTCTCACTTTCCTACAAGTGCCAGAATTGCAAGATTGAAGCAATTCGGTTTCTCGTTCGCAGGACCGGAATCAAACTGACGCTTTCGGGTCGCGATCCATTCGAGACTTTTGAGATTCCTAGTTTCATTCCGAAGGATCACTCGACAAACTTTAGAAATGCACTCATCGCGAGTCATGGTGGACAAACGCTCGCAGCAATTTTTTTGCTGCGCGTTTTTGTCGAGCAATTTTGGAGGTCGGTGCCGGAAGTTTGTGCTGCCGTGAAGGACAAGCCGCGGCCGACCGGTGAAGAACTCGGAGACGCCTACAAGAAAACGCTGCCGGCGTCGTTCAAAGAAGAAGGGTTTCCAACGTTGGCGGAGGTTTACGATTCTTTGAGCGAAGCGATGCATTCGGCACGCGCGGACGCGACAGTCTTCGAAGACTGTCACCAGAAGATTGTTTTGCACTTCGACGCGCGGCGACTGTTCAATATCGTGACAAATGGCAGGAAACAAGCAGCGCTCAGCAAACAGTCAGTAAAAGGCAGAAACAAAAGTGCTCGAAGAAAAGGGAAACCCAAAAGCCAACCAAAGCGGGTTGGCGCCAGCACGCCACCGCGACTGCCTACGTAGCGTAGCCCGCGGCGATCACGACTGGCGAGCGCTTGCGTTTAATCCAGAAGTGTTGAGGAACTCGCAATCAGAGCGCCTCAGTTAGAGAGCTCGAAGAATGGAACAACGAAGCCCGCCGAAGAAAGTCACGGCCATCAAGAGACTGATCTGGGCGAAACTCGATGTTAGATCGGCATTAGAGTTAGCGGAACATCTGCATGCGAATTATGACGAATTACAGAAGGGCTGGGCTTTCCGCGCCATCCAGACCGGAATTGTCGTTTCTTATTCTCGGCCCTTTGGAGAAAATGAAAATTTGGGAACACTATCGTCAACCTTTCGAAACTTCGACGATCCGGGAACTCAACATGTGCACGACGGTATTTTGCGTGCCCGGGACATTTTGGAGGCTCACACAAACTTTCGGGAATTGCCCTCTTTTGTAAAGAGCGCGTCGGGCAACCCCGCCGATTCGCTCCAGGTAGAAATCGAGATCGACACGGCGGGGCTTATCTTCTGGAGTATTGCGCCACCTTTTCTAGAAAAGGATCACATCGGGCACGTCATCCACGTCTGTCAGATCCAAGAGAAGCGCTTGGATGTGGCATTGCAGGTCGCTCTAAAGGCGATGGCGGGTCCCGGACCCCGTAAACCTGGCGTTTATCACTTGGGCGTCGATTTTCTCTGAGTCGAGTGTCGGTTTATGACGTTGACTCTACAAATCATTATTGGAGGCCCGCATAAGGGCTCTTGCAACGCGCTTGCAACTGGGCTCCAGGTTCCTGCTTCGCAAATTGGCAAGAGTTGTCCCAGTTGGAAGCGCCTTTACCTGCGTAGGGGCAGGAATCGATTCACATGGATTCCGCTTCGGCGGCGGGACAAGTTCCACCCAGCTCCTTTGGCAGGGCCGGCGGATTCGCTTTGCCTCCTAATATCAGCGTAATTCCGGATGATTCAGGCTGATTCAGCCTTCGGGACAACTCAAGCGGGAAGCCTCAGTAAACGGGGTTTTCATCGTAGTGTGCACACTACAACTTTATATGACATATAAAGCTTTCTTTTTCCCTCGTAAGACGACCTAACGAGTTACTTTTGACGCGCGGGAGCTATTACAAATCATCCCGAATCGCGCTCGCCGTTCGTAGTCCGTGTTACCGCCAAGGCATACCGACTGCTTAGCACAAATTGCAACAGAACCAAAGAGGGGGGGGGAACAGCCGCCCTTCACGAACCATCGGAGCGTGGGGTGGCAATACTGGCGCTAAGCTGCTACCCGTTTTTCCCGTCGATCGACTGCTTGATCGATCAGCCGCAACTCCCTTTGTTCAACCTGGCAATTGCGGCAGATAAAATTGTCGCATGGAACCGTTTTTGTTCCCTCAACTGCCAGCCCACTTTCCAACCATTGCCCATGCCTGGACCACTCACCGCAGACGCCACACACACCGCCAAGGGGGACTCTCATACCGCGACACTATGACACTGCTTTGCCACCCAGTCCAACACGCTCCGGTTGTAGCGAATCCTCCCCTTGCATTCGCGCGGTCGAGGAATTGTTCAAATACTGACAAGGTTAAGCCCGGCGCTTCGCGCCGGGCTCACTCCCCGCCATCCGAACCAACCCAAACGCCCCAAGGAACGCACCCGGGAGGCAGCCCCACACGACGGCTCCCGAGTGCGCCCTTTTGGCGCAAACAACGCCAAAGGCCAACAGGCTCTCTCCGGATAAAGCCTGGCTCGAATTCCGGACCCTCAGCGTTATTTGACGACCCGAAAAATCTGACGCGACGCCGGCGCACAGCCCAGCTCCGCATCCTTAAACCCAAATTTGGTCCGATCACGCCGCTCCTTTCGCTTTGCGGCCAATTCCGCCCGTATTTGCACCCAGAGACCCTTTTCTTCGGGCGTCTGCGTGTTCGGCGGCCGAAAACCCCGTTTTTTGTTCTTCATGATGTCTCTCTCCAAAATGCTGTTGTGCCTCGCGCTGGATCTGAAGCATGTAGCGAAGTTGTTCCTCTAATACCCAAATGGCGTTAATGGCCACATTCACAGGCATATGCGTCGCGAGACTAAGGGGAACCCGCAGCATCAACTCCCGGCAAGTAGCCAATTGATCCAGCAGATATTGCGAATCGAGCAGCCACAAATCCGGCACTCTGTCGAAAGCGTGAACTTTATATGACTGCGACGGTTTCGATCCTTTCTTAGCCATTTATGGAATTCTCTTGAAAGTTCTCAATTTTCTCACCGCTAATTTGGTTTTTCTGGTTAACAGCGCCAATTAACAACGTTAACACCATACGCTATTTTATATGACATATATTGTATGATGTTATTGGCATGTGTGGGAAGATGGCTGACTCGTGGCTTTGGAGCCAGTGCCATGGTTCCCCTTTTGTGACTCAGGATATGGGATGCGTCCCACGTGTTTGACCCAAGGCTGCCGGCCGGGCCCACGCAATCCCGGAATCGACCGACTGTCGCCGCACCTTAAGTCCTCAGCGATCTCCCTTCCGATTCGACAAATCGCCCCTTAACATCGCAGAGATCTGTTGAATCGGGGTCGATTCTCGGGCTTTTCGCTACAAATGCTTGTTCGAGCCGGACTGCGGTACAACCGGCGTGAGCTGCGGTTGCCGTTGGGTGCCCGTTCTTGCCGCCCTGAAAGGCTTATACGCTCATAAAGAGCTTATTAAACCACTTTGTTACGTCCATTAGGTAGTTGTAAAAATCGTCGTATTAGGGAGATTCGTCCGCGAAAACTACGGAACCGGCTATTCGCCGCCAGAAGGGTCCAGCTTCGGTGGTCTAAACTTGGCCAGGCCGAACTCCTTGTGCGTGAGCTGGGCGGCGCGATCGGCGTCCTGGCCATCGATCACGACGGCGATCTTGATTTCGGAGGTCGAGATCAGCTGGATGTTGATTCCGCCCTGGCCCAGGCAATCGAAAAGCCGTGCCGCCACCCCGGAATGCGACCGCATCCCGATCCCGACGACGCTTAGCTTGGCTACGCCGCTCTTGCTGAGCAGCCCGGCGGCCCGGACCTCCTGCACCACCGGGGTCAGCAGCCGGGTCGCGGACTCGAGGTCGTTTTCGTGGATCGTGAAGGAGACGTCGGTCGTTCCGTGCTCGGAGACGCTTTGCACGATCATGTCGACATTGATGTTACCGCTGGCGATCGTGGAAAAAATGCGGCCGGCGATGCCCGGTTCGTCGCGCACGTCGTCAATCGTGACCTTGGCCTGGTTGCGCTCCAGGCTGATGCCGCGAATGACGATATCCTCCATGTTCGCGGTCTCTTCCTTCGCGATTGTCCCCATGTCGCTCTTGAAACTGGAACGCACTTCGAATTCGACCCCAAACTTTTTCGCGAACTCGACCGCGCGCGATTGCATCACCTTCGACCCGGCGCCCGCCATCTCGAGGAGCTCGTCGTAGGCAACTTCATCGAGTTTCTGCGCCTCCGACACCACCCGCGGGTCGCAGGTAAAAACGCCATCGACGTCGGTGAAGATCTGGCAGACGTCCGCGTTTAGCGCGCCGGCCAGCGCGATCGCGGTGAGGTCCGTGCCGCCCCGGCCGAGGGTCGTGGTCTCGCCTTCGGGGTTCTGCCCCTGAAAGCCGGCGACAATGACAATGTAATCTTCAGCGAGCAATTCGTGGATCCGCCTCGGAGAAATATTCGCGATCTTGGCTCGGGTATGCGCGCGATCGGTCAGAATGCCGGCCTCCGCGCCGGTCAACGAGATCGCCTTTCCGCCCAGGGCATTGATGGCCATCGCGGTCAGCGCGATGGCAGCCAGTTCGCCGGTGGCGAGCAACGCGTCCAACTCTCGCTCGACCGGCTGTGGCGCCGCCTCCTTGGCGAGCTTGATCAGGTCTATCGGTTTCGCCCGCCATCGCGGAAATCACTCGCGACGACTCGGCAACCACTCTGTTGCGCTTCGAGGAGCCGCTGGGCCACGTTGCGAATTCGCTCGGGAGTTCCGACGGATGTGCCGCCGTATTTTTGGACAATCAGGCGCATGGCAAGGCCGGGCCGGGATTAAAGCGATGGATCACGGAACGGGATGGTTTTCGCTTATCTACCGTCGCTGTCAACACGCGAAAGCTTTCCGAGTCAACCAGGAGAAGTTGAGAGTTGTCAGGTTGAGAGTTGTTTTGCGGTGAAGTTGAGAGTTGTTAGTTGAGAGTTGAGAGTTTCGGAGGACAATCGGCTTTCAGTCTCTCATCTCTCAATCACGAACGATCAACTCTTCCGTCCCAATGCCCGCGCTGAGCAAAAACGATAAACTCCGCTTGCTGACCACTCTGCTCGAGAGCCGGCACGGGGATTTGCGCGAGCAGAATTTGAATCGGCAGGGCAAAGGGCATTTTCACGTTTCCGGCATGGGGCACGAGGCGCTCGCGGCGATCTCGTTCCAAATGGAGCAGGACGATTATATCGTCCCCTATTATCGCGATCGCGCGCTGGTCCTGGGCCGCGGCGTTGCTTCGAGCGAGCTGGCGCTCGATTATATGGCCAAGCGCAAAGGCCAGAGCGGCGGGCGCCAGATGCCGTCACATTATAGTTACGCCGATCGCCACATCTGGAGTGTGCCGACTCCGACCGGCTCACAACTTCTCCCCGCCTGCGGCATCGCCTGGGGCATCCAGCTCGATGGCAAACCGAATTTCGTCGTGACGACCGTAGGCGACGCGGCCACCCGCCAGGGAGATTTTTTCGAGGCGGTCTGCTTCGCGAAAGAGAAGCAGCTGCCGGTCATGTTCGTGGTCGAGGACAACGCTTACGGCATCAGCAGCCCGACCCGGAAGATCAATCCGCTCGCCCTCGGCGTGCTTCAGCCTAACGACTGGATCGATGTGGACGGGACGAACGTCCAGACGGTTTATGACATTGCCAGCAAAGCGATCGAGGGGCTGCGCGCCGGAAAAGGGCCCTGCTTTTTCTGGGTGAAAATGGAACGGCTTTCCAGCCACACGAGCACCGACGACCAGAAACTTTATCGCAGCGTCGACGAGCTCCAGAACCTCGAAAAAGGCGATCCGCTCAAGCGCTGGAAAGAACAGTTGATCGCGGAAGGCGTGATGACGGCGGAGGAATACGACGAGCTCGACAACGAAGTCAAAGAGCGCGATCCGGCAGGAATTTGCCGAGGCGGAGCGCGGGAAAGATCCTTCGGCGGACGAATTGAATTTAGAGGTCACGGGTGAACGCTCCGGAGTTGACGGACGAAGTGCTGCCGCCGGGCAAATACCGCATTGGCGACACGATCAACAAAACGCTGAGGGCCGGCCTCGAGAAGAATTCGGGCCGGATCATTTTCGGCGAAGACATCGAAGACCCGAAAGGCGGCGTCTTCCGCCTGACCCAAAAGCTTTCGACCGAGTTTCCGAAACAGGTTTTCAATTCGCCGCTCGCGGAATCGACGATTCTGGGTGTTGCGTGCGGTCTGGCCTCGTACGGGAAGCGGCCGGTTTTCGAGCTTCAGTTTATCGACTTCATCAACCCGGGCTGGAACCAGCTTGTGACCAATCTCTCGACGTTGCGCTGGCGTTCCTTCGGCACGTGGAAATGTCCGGCGGTCATTTACGCGCCGTATGGCGCTTACCTTCCCGGCGGCAGCCTCTGGCACAGCCAGTCCAACGAAGGCGCGCTCGCGCATTATCCCGGAATCAACATCGTCATCCCGAGCACGCCCGAGGATGCGGCCGGACTTCTCTGGACGGCCATGCACTGCGAAGACCCGACGTTTGTCCTGATTCCAAAACATCTGCTCTGGGCCGAGCATGAATCCGCCGAACCGATTCGCGCCGTTCCGTTGGGCAAGGCGCGCAAACGCAACAGCGGCTCGGACGTCACTTTGGTCGCGTGGGGAAACACGATCGAGAAATCGCTCGAAGCGATCGAGAAGATCGGCGGCGAAGCCAGCATCGATTTGCTCGATCTCCGCTCGATCGTGCCGTGGGACCAGGCCGCGATTGAGGAATCTGTCCGCCGCACCGGTCGACTGATCGTGGTGCAGGAGGACACGGAGAATTGCAGCGTCGGCCAGATGATCATCACCCACATCGCCGGCCAACCGGATATTTGGAACGAGATGGTCAGCCCGCCGATTTTGGTGAGCAAAGGCAACGTAATGATTGGTTACAATCCGATCTACGAATATGCTGCGTTGCCTGATGTGGAGAGAATCGTGGCGGCGGTGCGCCGCTCGCTGTCGACGGAACAGGCGCGTCCTGTCGCCGCGGTCGCTGACCGCGGCCGAGTGGAGCCGGATGTGGTTCGACCGCGGTCAGCGACCGCGGCTACAGACTGCGACAAAAGTGAAGGGGCCCCAGAAACAAAGTTCGCAAAAAATTACCATCCCGGTGATGGGCGAAGGCATTCGCAACGCCAAGGTCGTCTCGCTTTTGAAGAAGCCGGGCGACGCGGTCGCGCTCGACGATCCGCTTTGCGAAGTCGAAACCGATAAGGCGGTCTATCCGATTGAGTCTTCTTTTGCCGGCACCATGGGCGAATGGAAAACGGAAGTCGGCGCGACGGTCGATATCGGACAGGAGATTGGGAGCATTCTGGGCGAGGGAGATTCGTTCGCGGATCAATTCGAGGAGGCGGCCGAAGCTTCCGCGCACCAGCCCAACGGTGAGCTGCGCATCGACTCTCGACCGCAGGCAGGAAAGCGTGAAGCATGTTCTCCCGCCCCGAGACGCGTGAAAGTGCCGCCATCGAGCCGGCTCTCTCGCCCGACGATTATTCGCCGCCTCGGCCGTGTTGTGCCCGCGAATCTCCAGATCGATGCGCGCTGGGACGCGATTCGCACGCGCGCGCGAAACTGCGAAAGAAAAAGGAGGCAAGGAAGCCGCGTCGCCTTCGGTCATGATCGCGTGGGCGGTGGTCAAGGCGATGGAGAAACACGCTCCCTTTCGCCGTGTCATTCTGGACGACGATCGCATTGTCGAGAACGATGAGTTCGATCTCGGGGTCGCGGTCGCGCTCGACGACGGCCGACTTGCGACGGCGGTCGTGACGCACGCGAACAAGCGGGACTGGCCGGATTTTGTTCAGCGTTACAATCAGACCGTCGAGGAAACGCGCGGCGGCCGGGTGGATGCGATGAATGCGCCGATCGTGATCAGCAGCCTCGGTGCGTTTGGGGTGCGGGCAGCCGCGCCGATCGTGGTGCCGCCTTCGGTCGGAACCTTTTTGTGGGATCGGCGCACTACGAAACAATCGGCGACGGAAAGAAAAGCCAGGCGGCCGAAGTCATCACGTTGTCGCTTACCTTCGATCATCGCGTCGTGAACGGCGCGGGCGCCGCCAGCTTTGTCCACGAGATCAAGGAACAGATCGAGCGCTTCGCCGTTCCTGTAACCATCGAGGATTGACCTCTCACAAAGGTCACCAAGTTCGCCACGAAAAGAAAAGGCAAATATTTACGAAATCTTTGTGTCCTTTGTGGCCGTTGTGTGAGCCGCCTTCCGTCAGCTATTTCGTGCGCTGAATGTAGGCCGTCACTTGCTCCTCGAGAATTTCGAGCGGCATTGCGCCATTTTTGAGCACGACGTCATGGAATTCCCGCTGGTCGAACTTCGATCCCAGCTCCGTTTGCGCGCGCGTTCGTAAGTTCCTGGATCTTCAGCATTCCGACCTTGTAAGCGCAGGCCTGCCCGGGATTCACGATGTAGCGCTCGATCTCCGCGGTCACTTCCTTCTCGCCCATGCCAGTCTTGTCGCGCATGTAAGTGATCGCCTGTTCGCGCGGCCAGCGCTTGGCATGGATGCCGGTATCCACGACAAGGCGGACCGCGCGGAAGAGCTCCGCCTGCAGGCGGCCGAGATCGCCGAACGGATCGCCCTCGTACCAGCCTGCCTCTTTCGCCAGCCATTCCGTGTAGAGCGCCCAGCCTTCCTGATACGCGGTAAAGGGAATGAGCTTTCGGAATTGCGGCAGTCCCTTCAACTCCTGCGCGATGGCAATTTGGAAGTGATGCCCCGGAACTCCCTCGTGATAGGCCAGCGTCGGCATCGACCACTTCGAAATTTCGCCCATGTCGCGGAGGTTCGCGTAAAAAACACCGGGCCGCGTCCCATCCATCGACGCGCCCTGATAGTAAGCTCCGGCCGAGGTCGCCTGCTTGAATTCCGGAATGCGCCGCACTTCGATTTTCGCCTTGGGCAGAGTCGACGAATAATTGCTTACAGCGCTCCATCGCTTGCGTGATGAGACGGGTGTATTCGGCGAGCGCTTCCGTCCGGCCCTTGTCGTCGTTCGAGAACTGGAAACGCGGATCTTTCCCCAGCGCCTCCAGGGCTTCGCCGATCGGCCGGCCGGCGAACCCATTTGCGTCGAGGATGGCGCGCATCTCCGTCTCGATCCGCGTCACCTCGCGCAAACCCAAGATCATGCACTTCCTCCGGCTTGAGCGTGGTCGTCGTGTTTTTGCGCAGGGCGTACGCGTAGTAGGCATCGCCGTCCGGCATTTTCCAGACGCCGTCGTCGGTCGTCGTCTTCGGCAGGATGCCGTTGAAATAATCGATCAGTTTTTGGTAGGCCGGATAAACGCGGTATTGCACTGCCACGTCCACGCTTGCGTCTGAAAATCGGCGCGTTGCGTGTCGGTCAGGTCCTTGATCTTCGCCGCGCGCTCCTTGAACGAAGTCGCGAGAATATTCTCCGCGGCCGGTTGGGCCACGAAATCGTTCATCTCCTTCAAGACCTTCTCGACGACAAAGCGCGGCGGCAGAATTTGTTTTTGCTCGCGCACGCGCAAGCTTTCGAGCAATTGGTCGAACTTCGTCGAAACGGCGTCGAGCCGCTGAAGATAATATTCGCAATCGCGTGGCGGCGAAGAGCCGATGCTGGTTCGCCATGAACGAGGGGAATTCGTTCTGCACGCCGAAAAGCTGGTTCACCGGATAGTTGTGCCATTGGTATTTTTCGCCCTCGGCTTCCCGGTCGATGTACCATTCGAGAATGTGGGTGGAGAGCCGCTGCGATGGAGTTTGCCGATCAAGCGAGTAGCGCGCAGGTCGGCCAGGTTTTTCTTCCCGCGATCGAAATAGCGTTGCTGATGCGCGGGCGAGGCATCGCCCAGCTTTCCGTTGTGGGCGTGAATCCCGAATTGTTCGACCAGCCCGAGCGATGAGAGCAGCTCCGGCTCCTCGAAAAGCACCTGCGCGAAAACTTTCTCGTAGAAGAGATTGAGGCTCCAGGGCCGGAACCAGATGAGATTGACGAGGAAGATCGCCGCCGCGACCAGCAACAGGGCGACGATCCGGAGGAACCACTTCAGCGTTTTTCTGACCATGTGGGAGGGTGCCTTCCCCACCCGTTCCGGTCAATTCAAACCTGGGCCTGCGTGAAATCTTGGCCCTGGATGACACGGATGTCTGATAACCTTGATCCGGTTCCGCGTTATCCGCGAAACCCGCGGTTAAGAAATTTCCCTTCCGAAAGAACAGCGCAACTTCCGGAATCTTTCCGGGTTATCCCCTCACAACACGGCGCGCTCGGCGCGCTGACCAAACCAAAGGAAAGCACAAATGAAACTAAGACTGATCACACTCACCGCCGCATGCGCCGCCATGCTGGCGACAATTTCAATCGGCCAACGCCCAGGCGCCCGCGGAGAAGGATGCGGGCGGGAACAAGCATCGTCATCACAAGTGGGGCAACTCGCTCGAACACATGACGAAAACCCTCGACCTCACGCCCGACCAACAGGCCAGGATCGGCCCGATCCTCGAGCAGGCCAAGCCGCAGCTGAAAGCCGCCCGCCAGGAATCGAAGGAGAAAATGAAGACGGTGCGCGACAATGTCCGCTCGCAGATCCGCCCAATCCTGACTCCGCTCTCAGCAACAAAATGGGACGCCATCCAAAAGGCGCGCGATGACATGCGCAAAGCCCGGGAAGCGTTACGCGCCGCCGAGCAGCAATAACAACGTTAGGTTGCCATAAGGGGCGGCGGCGATTGTCATGATCGCCGCCGCTTCTTTTGATGGTAGGGACGGCGCGCAGCCGGGTCCGTCTGACTCATCAAGGATTTAACGCCTCGGCAACGAATTTTCGGCGCGACCTTGTTCGATTCCTGGAGACGTTATGACCCCCGCCTGATCTCCCGGATAGTACTTTCGCATCCAGGCTTGCAACGAATCCTGTCCGGGAGTTTCGTTAGGTTTATGAAAGAACACGTGAAGAAGTTGCGAGCACGATTGACGGGTTCATTAACAGCACCGGCCGGCAATGGGATTGGGATGGGTTCACTTCCATTCGAATCGACGATCCCGAACTGGAAGAGATCCGGAAACGATGCGTCGCGTTGCCTACCGAGTTTCCGCCTTCCGACGCCGAAGGATTATTGCGGTGAAGCCGGCATTCAGGTCATGCGCGATCTGCTCCAGGGCTTGCGGGCGCAGCCGGCGGGGCGCACATAGTCGTTCAGCCATGACGGGCTGTTGTAGCCGCGGTCGTTGACCCCGGACCTCCTCTTTGCCAGACCTGGGAATCGAAGAGACCTGCCGGGGTCAGCGACCTCAGCTACAGCTCAATCGGCTGACGCGCCGATCAGCTCGCAAAACTTCTTCAAGTCGATATTGCCGCCGGAGACGATCGCGACGATCGGGCCCTGGCCCGCTTTCCCGGTCAACGCGGCGGCGAGCGGCAGGGCGCCCGCGCCTTCGGAAATGATTCGCGCCTTTTCCGCCATGAGCCGCATGGCGTTCTTGGTCTCCTCCAGGCTGACGACGATGTAGCCGTCCACCACCGGCTTCATCCGCTCCCACATGCGCGGGAAAACGCTCTGGCCGCCGGCGCCGTCCACGAACGAATGCTTCCAATCCTTGAATACCTGCGGCGATCCCATGGCGAACGAGAGCGCGGCCGGCGCGGCGGTCTCCGGTTCGGCGCCCCAAACCTTGATCTCCGGGTTTAAGCGCCTTGATGGCGCTGCCGACGCCCGTGATCAATCCCCCGCCGCCGATGCCGGCGATGACCGCGACCGTCTCGGGCGCGTCTTCCAGGATCTCCAGACCCATGGTCGCATGACCGGCGATGAAATTGTGATCGTCGAACGGATGGATAAAGGTCCCTTCCACTCCCGGAAACGAGCGCTCCTCCAGCGCCTTCCAAGCGACATCGTATAGAACCGGAATGAGTCTTCGCGCCGAGCGCCTTCATTCGTTCGAGCTTTGAGGCGGGCGCGGTCTCGATCGCCACGACCGTGCACGGCACCCCGGCTTTTCTCGCCGCGTAGGCGACGCCTTGTCCGGCATTTCCCGCGCTGATCGTCCAGACGCCGCGTTTGCGCTCGGATTCCGGCAACATCGCCACGGCGTTGGCCGCGCCCCGCAGTTTGTAGGCGTTGATCGGCTGGAGGTTCTCCAGCTTGAGCCGGATGTCGGGGTAATCCGGCCCGAGCTCCAGGCGGACGAGCGGCGTACGAACGATCGTCCCCGCGATGCGCTCGCCGCGCTTCACGGATCTCGGCCAATTCTATCGGGCGGACAGTTTCAAGCGTTGCGGGCATTGTTGGTTTCCTTCCAGGCTTGAATGAATTCACGAGACCTACATCATTCGAATCCCGTTGCCAAGGATCGAGAGCATTTCCGCTCCCTCGACGCAACGGCCCGGTTAGTGTTCCGCGGAAAGCGAGCGCTGCCATGGTCGGCAGGCGGCTGATCCTTGAAGGCACGCAAGAAGGCGTGACCCTGGTCGGTCACGCGGTTGATCACGGCATAGCTCCGGGTCCGTGTTTCCGAGTGAAGCGTCCACCAATCCAGCTCCTGCCATCAGTTCTACTTCGCGGACCAGATCGGCGCTCGCGGACCCTTGAGGAACCCGTAGGGTTGTTCCGTCTGTCGGCAACGAGTAGAGCAGTGTGCCAGATTCGAGATTCACGGTTAGTCTGTCGCAGCCTCGTATGCCGCCGCGCTCACTCTGACGAAATCGTGGCGAGCTAGCCCTCGGGTCAGATGTGATTGCCTGAGACTGGCAGTCCTGGAGAACTGCAGATGACGCGACCGTCAAACGACGATGGTTTCTCACCGATCGCCGGCAAAAGCAGCTCTTTTCCTGCCGCGCGCGCGGCTGCGAGGGCGGCGTCGCGATCGAGCTTGATCGGCGGAAACGTATCGTAGTGGACGCCGACAAATTTCGAGACGCCGACGAATTCCGCCGCGCGCAACGCATCCTCGATTCCCATGGTGAAGAAGTCGCCGATCGGGAAGATGGCGAAATCCAGTTTGGTCCCCTCCCCGATCAGCTTCATGTCGTAGGTCAGCGCGGTGTCGCCCGAGTAATAGAAATTGCCGTCGTTCGACTCGATCACAAAGCCGCAAGGATTGCCGCCATAGGAACCGTCCGGCATCGAGCTGCTGTGGATGGCGCTCGTCAGTTTCACGCGGCCGAAATCCATTTTGGCGGCGCCGCCGTGGTTCATGGCCTGGACGTTCTTCACGCCCTTTCCCTTCGAACCAGCAGCCGACCTCGTACGAAGTGATCACGGCAGCGCCGGTCCGCTTCGCGATGTCGATCACATCCGCTACATGATCGCCATGGCCATGAGAAACGAGAATGAAATCGGCGGCGATCTTGTTCAGCGTCGATTTTCTTCGCGAGCGGATTGGGCGTGATGAAAGGATCGAAGAGCAACGTCTTGCCGCCGGCTTCCACGGAGAAACAGGCATGGCCGTAGTAGGTGAATTTCATGACGATAGATGAGCCACAGATCGCGCGTGTTTTCAAGAATGGAGAGGCGCTTGGGCCAAGCGCCCGTTTGTTGGCGGAGGCGCTTGGCGCAAGCGCCTCTACAACACGGGCGCTGGAAGTCGCGTTTCCTTCGGGCAACATTTCCAGGTGAATTTGGAACCGATCAGCGCGCGATCATCCATCTCGACATGGATTGCTTTTATGCCGCGATCGAGGTGCGCGATCAGCCGTCGCTGAAAGGAAAGCCGGTGGGCGTTGGCGGCGCGCGGGATCGGCGAGGCGTGCTAACCACCTGTAACTACGAAGCGCGTGAGTTCGGCGTGCGCTCGGCCATGCCGACTTTCATGGCGCTCCAGCGTTGTCCGAATCTCATTATCGTGCCGACGCGTTTCGATGTTTATCGCAAGGAATCCGCGACGATCCGCGAAATCTTGCATCGCTTTACGCCGCTCGTGGAGCCGCTCTCGCTCGACGAAGCCTATCTTGATGTGACGGCGCACCCGGGCGCGCCCGGGCCGTTGGCGCAGGTCATTCGGGGGCTGATTTTTCGCAAGACCAAGCTGACCGCGTCGGCCGGGATTGGCCCGAACAAGTTGGTCGCAAAAATCGCGAGCGACCTGAAGAAGCCGAACGGGCAATTCGAAGTGAAACCGGATGAGCGTGCCGGCATTCATGAAGAAATTGCCGGTGCGCAAGCTTTGGGGAATCGGCGACGTCACGGAGCAAAAGATGGAGCGGCTCGGGATTTCGACCTGTGGCGAGATGCAGCGCCTGTCGCGGGCGGAGTTGCAGGAGCATTTCGGAAAATTTGGGATCGAGCTTTACGAGCTCTGCCGCGGAATCGATCAACGTCCGGTCGAGCCGGACCGCGAACGGAAATCGCTCAGCAACGAAGAAACCTTTTCGACCGATCTCGAAACCCTGGCGGAGTGCGAGGAGAAGCTCCCGGAGTTATTCGAAGAGCTCATGGCCGATCTGGACCAAAAAGAAGCGGCTCGAAAGGTCACGAAGATCTTTGTGAAATTGAAATTCTCGGATTTCACGCGCACAACCATTGAGCGCGCCGGCCTCGCGCCCTCGCTGGACCAGTTCCGATCGCTCTTGAACGAAGCGTTTGCGCGGACGGAAAAGAGTGTGCGCCTGATCGGGCTCGGCGTACGGTTCGCGAGCAGTGAGCAGGATGAAACCCAATTGTCTCTTTTTCCGTGAGCGCGCTCGGCCGAACCTGCAACAAATGAGTGAAGTGCATCCGGTCATCCTCTTCTATAAGTACGTTTCTGATAGAGAACCCCGAAGTCTTTGCCGCGGAGCAACGGGCGCTTTGCGCGTCGCTTGGACTAAAAGGCCGGATTCTGATCGCGGCCGAGGGAATCAACGGAACGCTCGCCGGTCCGGCACGAAGGTGTGGACCGATATGTCGCACTGCTCAAGGCAGACGCACGCTTCAGCGACATCGAGATCAAGATCAGCGCCGGGGACGCCGGGACTTTTCCGAAGTTGGTCGTCAAGGTCCGGGCGGAGATCGTCACTCTGAATGCTGGCGCGATCACGCCGGATCAGGACAATCAGTTGAGTCCAGCGGAGTGGAAACGACTCCTGGAAGAAAACCCGGACGCAGTGCCGCTTGATATTCGGAATCGATTTGAGTCGGACGCCGGGAGATTTGAGAACGCGGTGGTTTGCGATATCGAGCATTTCCGCGAGCTGCCGCAATACGTCGATCGGTTGCAAAGCTTGAAGGACAAAACGGTGTTGATGTATTGCACGGGCGGCATTCGCTGTGAAAAAGCGTCAGCTCTTTTTCGGAGCAAGGGATTCAAGAACGTCTTCCAACTCCATGGCGGTATCGCGGCTTACCAGGAGCAATTTGGAAACGAACACTGGCAGGGAGAGTGTTTCGTCTTTGATCAACGCATGACCGTGCGGGTGGAAGAAGGGCTGGTGCAGATTGGGCGCTGCGCGCATACCGGGCGAGCCACCAGCCGGTTCGTCAATTGCCTGCACGATCCTTGTCACAAGCTTTTCATTTTGTCGGCGGAAGCGGAAGCGGAGAATCGGGATCGTCTGCTCTGTCCGGAATGCCTCGCGGCGGGAATCTCTTTTGGAGACCGCGGAATACGATGGGCAAACGATCTAAGTCAAAGCGAGCGTCATCACAGCGCTGGGACAAGGGCGGTAAGGCCGG
The DNA here is from genome assembly GCA_963850015.1 of uncultured Verrucomicrobiae bacterium. GTDB lineage: Bacteria > Verrucomicrobiota > Verrucomicrobiia > Chthoniobacterales > UBA10450 > AV80. Next base: position 1,068,610 of record CAWKJF010000002.1, on the reverse strand, counting down.
GCCACCGCCGCGGGAACAGCGCAGCCTGCGGATTGAACTCTGGTGGCTGCTTCCGGCATTGGTGTTGGGTTTTCTCGTTTACACCAACGCGCTCGGCGGGGAATTCGTCTACGACGATTTGCGCCAGATCAAGCGTAATATCCTGATTCAGGATGGCTCCCAGTTTTGGCGTGCCCTCACTTCGGATGTGTGGGCGTTCAAGAGCGGCGATCAGGTCGCCAGCAATTATTGGAGACCATCTTTTGTTTTTTGGATGATCCTGAATTTTCGCTGCTTCGGATCGAGTACCTTCGGCTGGCACCTGACGAATATCCTTTTGCATGTTGGAGTCGTCGCCCTGGCGTTTGCGCTCTTACGTCGCCTGAACGTTGCACGGCCCGTTGCGGCGGCGATCGCCTTAATCTTCGCGGTCCATCCGGTCCATAGCGAATCGGTCGCGTGGATCTCGGGCGCGCCGGACCTGATCCTGGGCGCGGCGATGCTGGGCTCGATCTGGTTCGTCATCTTGCTGGGCGAGAAAAAGACTCCGCTCAGGTGGGCGTTGGCCGTCGGGCTCTATGCGGTGGCGTTGGGCGCGAAGGAAATCGCGATTCTGTATCCACTGATGATTGTCGCGTTGTTGTACCGCCAGAAGAATGTCGGCGACAAAAGCGCCCCTTGGGCTCGGTCGTTGTCCATCGCCTGGCCCTTCGCGGCCGTCGCCGCATTCTACCTCCTGATCCGGCAATCAATCCTGGGCAATCTCCAGCAGTTGCCCGCGGGCGGCGCGAATCTGGGGGAAACCATCCTTACCCTGCCGGCGGTGTTCGCTTTCTATCTTCGACAGCTAGTCTTTCCTTACTGGGTTGCACCCTCGCATCCGTTGCGGGCGGTGACGACGGCAGACATCGGAATCGGCAATTTCCTCATTCCATTAGCCATTACGATTGCCGTCGGGTGGTGGATGATGAGAATGGCGAGCCAATCAAGAACCGCGAGAATGGGGCTGGCGCTATTCCTGATTCCGCTGCTCCCCGCCATGAACATTACGGCGTTCCCGGCCGACCAGCTGGTGCATGACCGTTATCTCTACGTTCCACTTCTCGGTTTTCTGATTCTGACCATTCCGGCCCTTTCGTCGCTGCTTGAACGTGCCGCGAGCGAGCGCACAAGTCGCGCCCCTCTGCTCGTTTTCATCGTCGCAATCTTGGCCGCTGTGCCTTTGGCCGCGCAAACCGTCCGCTACAACCAGGCCTGGATCTCAAACCTCGCGCTGTGGGAGTGGGCCGTGCGATCTGATCCCAACTCTGCTCTTGGCTATCAACATTATGCAGGCCAGTTGCATGAAGCGAAGCGATTTGAAGAAGCGATCGCAGCTTTCAGTCGATCGATCGAGATTCAACCCATGCCAGCGACATCCGTGTCGCTGGCCACAACCTTGATCGATCTGAATCGCTTCGAGGAGGCCGAGCGCGATTTGCGCGAGGTAACGTCCAGGAAGGTGGAACAAGTAACTCCTTACACGATGTACCAGGCCTACGAGCGTCTGGCGGTCTCGTTCACTCGGCAGCGCAAACTGAATGAGGCTGCGAGCTCCATTACGGAAGCACGCGGCCGTTTGCCGCAATACCAGGCGGCGTTGACAGAAAAGCTCGCTGTTATTCTTTATCAGGGTGGCCAGAAGCAGGAGGCTCTAAATGAACTCAACGCCGTGCGGATCCAGGGTCGAACCGAAACTCTGCCGGAATCGCGGATGATTTTTTATCGTCTGGGCCTGCTCAACGTGGAACTGGGCCATCCCCAGGAGGCGCGCGATGCCTTTCAGGAGTTCCTGGCTCTGACGCAAGGAATGCTCGCTCCCGAGGTCGAGCAGGCCAGGTCCCAAGCAAGAGCCGCCCTGAGTAAGCTGGCTCCATAGGATCCCGCCGAGTTATACCCAATTCGGCGGCCGCTTTTCGTTGAAGGCGGCGATGCCTTCCTTGGCTTCGGGAGATTCGCGGGCCTCCATATGATGGCGAAGGGCGCGCTCGATGTCTTGCTTCACCGAGGTAGACCAGAGTTCCTCCATTAAGCGTTTTGAGTTGCTGATCGCGCCGGGAGCACCCTGCAAGATGGAGGCAGCGATCTTTTGTGCCTCGTTCTCCAGCTCGCTCGCGGGCACCACGCGATTGACGAGGCCAATTTCGCGGGCGCGTTCGGCCTCGATCAACTCCGAAGCGAGGAGCAGTTCGCGGAGATCGCGTTCCCGGAGCTGGCGACGCAGGAAAGTCATGACCAGGCCGGCGACGAGGCCACGTCTTACTTCGGGATAACCAATCTTTGTGCGTTCGGCCGCTACCACGAAATCGCAGGCGGACATGATTCCCGCGCCACCGGCAACGGCGGCGCCGTGAACAGTGGCGATCGTAACCAGCCGCGTTTCCGCGAGAGCGAGTAACATTCGTGCGACCATCTCCGCGGTGGCGTGCGCCTTCGAGCTGTCGGCAGCCGCCTCCAAATCCAGTCCTGTGCAAAACGCCTTGCCTGCTCCGCGCAAAATGAGGATGCGTTGCTTCGGGTCGGTCGCAGTGTCTTCGATCGCAGACGTCAGGTCGCTCATCAATTCAATCGTGAGCGCGTTGCGGCGTTCGGGACGATTGAGCGTGAGGACGGTAATTTGCGGCGTTTGTTTTTCGACGAGAACGACTGGCATGATCTAAGTTATGCTGTCAGTAACACCCGTCACGATGGAATCCGTCAAGCTCATCGAATGTCCGCGCGACGCCTGGCAGGGGCTGCCGCGTCAGATTCCCACTGCGCGAAAGGTGGAATATTTGCGCGCGCTGGCGGCGGCGGGCTTCCGGCATATCGACGCGGTGAGCTTTGTTTCCCCCAAAGCTGTGCCGCAAATGGCCGACAGCGAGATGGTGCTGGAGCAACTCGGCGAACTCGATGGGGTCGAGATCATCGGCATCGTCGTGAACGAGAAAGGCGCCGCCCGCGCCATCGCGACCGGAAAGGTCAAGACGCTCGGTTATCCCTGTTCCATTTCCGAAACGTTTCTGCGCCGAAACCAAAACCAATCGGCGGAGGAAAACCAGACCGCGCTGAAGAGGATCAAGGAGATGGCGGATGGAGCGGGGTTGGAGGTGGTCGCCTACATTTCAATGGCGTTCGGTAATCCATATGGCGATTCGTGGAGCGAAGAGAACGTCGTGCAAGCGGCGCGAACGATCATCGACATGGGAATTAGCGCAATTTCCCTGGCGGACACGATTGGAGCGGCGGAACCGGAACGGATTCATCGGGTCGTAACGGCGGCGTTGCGCGGCGGCCCGGAATGCGAGGTGGGGATTCATATGCACAGCACGCGCGCCGCAGCGGGGGCAAAAGTACTGGCGGCGTTCGACGCCGGGTGCCGGCGCTTCGATTCGGCCATTGGCGGTCTGGGCGGATGCCCGTTCGCGCAAGACGATCTCGTAGGAAACATTCCGACGGAAGAAGTCGTTCGCGCGCTGGAGCAGCGTGGTATTGCGTTACCGATCAAAGACGTGCTTGCGCCTGTTTTGGCGATGAACGAGCGATCCGCGACGAGTTTTCGTCGGAACATTAGCTCCTGGGAGGGACGCCGCGCTGCGGCGTCCGCAGGCGAGACGGATTCTCGCTACGCTCGCGAAAATTAGAGGTCCTTCGACTCCGCTGCGCTTCGCTCAGGATGACAAAATGAAAAGGCGAGTGCTGAACACCCGGGCTCCGCGGACAGCGCAGCGCGCCGTCCATACATTACGTCTGGACGACGCCGGTGTGGAATCGCGCTTTCGGCATGGGGCGAGAAACGTATTGCAACAGGCGGGTCAGGACCTCGCGCGTTTCGTGCGGCTGAATGATCGCGTCCACCCAGCCGCGCGCGGCGCCGTAGCGGATGTCGGTTTGCTCTTCGTAGCTCTGCTTGACCGTCATCCGCAGTTTTTCCAGTTCCTCGGGCGACGATTTCTTGTCTCCGCGATCCTGCGCGCGCGCCAGGATGCTGAAAATGGTGTCGGACGCCTGGGCGGCGCCCATGACGGCGTAGCGCGCATTCGGCCAGGCCAGAATGAAGCGCGGATCGTAAGCCTTGCCGCACAGAGCGTAGTTCCCCGCGCCGAACGAACCGCCCACTACCACCGTGATTTTCGGGACGGTCGAGTTGCTGACGGCATTTACCAATTTCGCGCCGCTGCGGATGATCCCGCTTTGCTCCGCGTCCCGGCCGACCATGAATCCGGTGACGTCCTGGAAGAAAATGATCGGCAGTCCGGTCTGGTTGCAGTCCATGATGAAGCGCGCCGCCTTGTCGGCGCTATCGGCGTAGATGACGCCGCCCATCTGAATTCCTTCTTTTTTCGTGCGGACCTGGAGGCGCTGGCTGGCGACGATTCCGACCGGCCGGCCCGCAATCCGCGCATAGGTGGTGACGAGCGTTTTGCCGTAGTCCGCCTTGTATTCGTCGAGTGAGTCGGCATCGATGATCGAAGCGAGAAGATCGCGCGCGTCGTAGGGCTTGTGCCCGTCGAGGCTCATCAATTCGTAAACCGCTTCCGGCTTCTTCGCCGGCGCGTGGCTCTTGTCCTTTTCCTTGTGTTTCGCCTCCTCCGCTTCCGGCAACAAGGCGACCAAGGAACGCAATCGCTTCAAACAGGACGGATCGTCCTTCTCGTAAAAATCGACCGTGCCGCTGATCTCGGCGTGCATTTTCGCGCCGCCCAGTTCCTCGGCGTCGACCACCTGTCCGATCGCCGCTTTCACGAGTGACGGTCCGGCCAGATAGAGACCGCTTCCTTCGGTCATCAGAATCTTGTCGCAGAGGACCGGCAGATAAGCGCCGCCGGCGACGCAGTTGCCCATGATGGCGGCGAATTGCGGAAGGCCCGCGGCGGAGATGACGGAGTTGTTGCGAAAGATCCGGCCGAAGTCGTCCTCATCCGGAAAAATCTCGTCCTGCATCGGCAGAAAGACGCCGGCGGAATCGACCAGATAAACGAGCGGCAGCGCGCATTCGAAGGCGATGCGTTGCGCGCGAATCAGTTTCTTGCACGTGGCGGGAAAAAACGCGCCGGCTTTCACGGTCGCGTCGTTCGCGATGATCATGCACGGGAACGCCGGCGATATTGTCCAATGCCTGCGACGGCGCCGGCGGCGGGAATGCTGCCCCACTGCTGGTACATTTTGTAGGCGGCCCAAAGCTCGACTTCGAAAAAAGGCGAACCGGGATCGAGGAGCTGGCTGATCCGCTCGCGCGCGAGCAATCGACCCATTTTGTGCTGCCGGTCCTGGCCCGCTTTGCCGCCGCCTTCGCGCAAGACGCTTTCTTCCCGGGCGATCGCGGCGCAGCGCTCGCGCAAACCTTCAGGCGGTGGAGCAGGAGATCGAGACATGAACGCGAAAGGCTTACGCCGCGCGCGACGGAACAAGCGCGACGGGCATGAACATGTGTCTGGGGCGCGAGGCCCCAGCCATTAATAGACGTCGGTCTCGGAAGGATAACCCGAGTCCCCCCGGATCGAACGCAATCGATTCCGGCTGCCGCGCTCGGATTCCGGCCGATTGATCCGTTCCATCGCCATCTTGACCAGAAGCGGAACCGCGGCGAGTGCACCGACCGAGACGAGCGCGATGGCCGTGGCCTGGCGAATGGGCCGGCGGATCCTGTCCGCCACGAGCATTCCGATTCCCAGGCCAATCGCCGTGCGAGTGAGGACGAGCAAACCATCGAGCGGAATCTGCTCGGCGGTTTTTGGAATGGATATCGAGAGAGACATCGCATACCCTTATACGTCTCGTTTTGAAAAAGGAAACGGGAATCTCGCGACCCGCGTGATCGGGTATCGTCCGCCGTTTCGCACCATCAATCATGTCCAATCCGATCTATGCGCTCATCCTCGCCGGAGGGAGCGGCGAGCGCTTCTGGCCGCTGAGCCGCCGCGCTCGCCCGAAACAACTCCTTCGTCTGGTCGCGGAAGAAACGCTCCTCGAACAAACCGTGGCCCGGCTCGATGGCCTGGTCCCGCCGAGAACGTCTCCTGATCCTGACGAATGTGGAACAGGAAGCCGCGGTGCGTGAGCTCCTGCCGGACTTGCCGAAGGAAAATATCGTGGCCGAACCGGCGAAACGCGACACGGCGGCGGCCGTCGCGCTCGGCGCAGGATGGGTCGCGCTCCGAGACCATTCCGCGACGATGATCGTGCTTCCGGCCGATCACGTCATCAAAGATACCGCGGCTTTTCAACAAACATTGACGACGGCCGCGGCAGCGGCGGAAGAGACGGGCGCGCTCGTGACGATCGGGGTCAAACCGACCTGGGCCTGCCCGGGCTTTGGCTACATCGAGCAAGGAAAAGCCGTGCACCTTCGAAGTGCGGCGCCGGAGGCCGCGATTCATCAGGTCGTTCGCTTCCGTGAGAAACCGAACGCGGATCTGGCGGAATCGTTTCTGCGGAAGGGAAATTTTCGCTGGAATGCGGGGATGTTTGTCTGGTCTGTGCCCTCCGTGCTGAGCGAATTCAACCGGCACACGCCGGAACTGGCGAGCTTCATTTCGCAAGTGCGCGCGCAGGATAATTTCGAGAAAACGGTGCGGGAGCGATTCGCTAAACTGCCGAAAATTTCATTCGACTACGCGATCATGGAAAAGGCCGATCGAGTCCTGGTGGTCGAGGCGACGTTCGATTGGGATGACGTCGGGAGCTGGCGCGCGGTGGCGAAGTATTTCAAAAACGATGCGGAAGGGAACGCGGCCAACTGCGAGATCACGACTTTGGATTCGACGAACAACCTTGTCTTTGATTCCGACGGCACGAACATCGCGCTGCTCGGCGTCCATAATCTCATCATCGTTCGAACGCCTGATGCCCTTTTGATTTGCCATCGCCACCAAGCCGAGAAGATCAAGAATCTCGTCGGCAAACTTCCCGAGGCCTTGCAATGAGCAGTCTGCCAATTCGACGGCGTATTCTGGGGTTGGATTTCGGCCGCGCCCGGATCGGAGTTGCCGTGTCCGACGAGCTTGGCATGCTCGCCCATCCCGTGACGACGATTCCTGCCTCGCGCGACGCGGCGAAACAGATCGGAGAGATCGTGCGCGAAAAAAATGTGGAGCGTGTGATCATCGGTTTGCCGCGCCATATGAACGGCAGCGTGGGCGAAGCGGCCGGGGAAGCGCTCGCCTTCGCGGAGAAATTGCGGACGCTGCTTCCGTGTGAAGTTGTGACCTGGGATGAGCGGCTCACTACGATCGCCGCGAACCGCGCCCTGCGGGATGGCGGCCGAAAGACGCGAGACTCGCGAAACGTCGTCGATCAGGTGGCGGCGCAGATGATCTTGCAGGGATATCTCGACGGATTGCAGAACGAGCGTGATCGCGGTGCCGAGCGGGAAGTGCTTCCGCGCGATTAAATGCCCTCGCGGCTCAAGCTCATCGTTTCCTACGACGGCGCGCCGTTTTCCGGCTGGCAAAGCCAGTCGAACCGGAATGGGATTCAGGATCACTTGGAAATCGCGTTTGAGCGCATCTGCTCGAAGCACATTCGGGTGCACGGCGCCGGGCGGACCGACGCAGGGGTCCACGCGCTGGCCCAATGCGCCCATGTGGATTTGCCGAATCGCCGCTATCAACCGGAGCGCTGGGTCTCCGCGTTGAACGGGCTCCTGCCGCCGTCCATTCGCATTGTGCGCTGCCGGTTTGTTTCCGAGAAATTCCACGCGCGATTCTCCGCCAGGGAAAAAACGTATCGATACCGCATCTGGAATGCCGCTGTGCTCCCGCCGTTCGAAAGCGGACGCGCCTGGCATGTCATCAGGCCTCTCAACTTCGACCGCATCGTCCTGGCGGGGCGGGAATTCTGTGGCCAACATGATTTCGCGTCGTTTTCGGCCAACCGGGGGACACCCGAGACGAACACCGTTCGGACCATTCGCGCAGTTCGCGTCCGTCGCGCTGGTCCGTGCATCTTACTGGAGTTCGATGGCGACGGGTTCCTTTATAAGATGGTGCGCATGATGGCGGGAACGCTCGTGCGCATCGGACTCAACGAGTCATTTCCGCACGAGATCAAGGCGCGGCTACGATCGCCGCGGAAAGCCATTTTGCGTGGACGAACAGCGGCGCCGGCGGACGGATTATTTCTAGTCCGCGTTCGGGTACTGATTTTGCTTTGCTACCCCCGACGCTGGGGCGGCCACCGCGCTCCAGAGGCATGGCAGGAGACCTGCTTTCTAGAATTTATAATGACCCCAACCGACGCGCCCAATACAGCCTCCAAGGTACGACGCGGTTTTTTCGGGCGAAGCGTCTGCGTGGCTTTTCAGTCCAAAGCATTTTCATTTCAAGCTCTTGTCGGGAACCGCCGTCGGCATTGTCGTCATCACATTCCTGGCCGGCCTGTTTCTCTTCGTCACGCTGCGCAATCACCATCAGGAGAGCCTGCGCGCGCACACCATCGAAGTGATGCGGCTCGCCAGTGTCATTGAAAATGACATCGCGGTGCTCGAAACCGGCCACCGCGGATTTCTGCTCACCGGTGACGCCTCCTACGTGGAGCCTTTCGAACGTCGTCGGGAGTTGATCAAACACCGCGTGGAAGAGCTGACGGTCCTGATTCTGGATAGTCCCAGCCAGCGAAAGCGGGTAATGAAAATACAGGAAATCGTGCAGAAGTGGCTCGATTCGGTCGCTTTACCGCAGATGGCGGCTCGCAAAACAAAAGGTGCAACCGCTCCCTCCACACCGGCCGGCAATCCTGGCGTAATCTTGGGGAATTCCTCTCTCGACCAAGCCCGCGAGATCCTTCAATCCCTCCAAAACGAAGAGCAGATTGTTCTAAACCAGCGGATGCAGGACCAGGAATGGGCCGCGCAATCGACCCAGGTCCTCGACCTCCTGAGAAAGCTCGAGCGTTCCTTGATCGAGATGCAAAAGGAAAAGAGAGGTTATCTCCTCACGGGCGACAATGCCTTTGCCGATGCGTACAAGCGCGCGACCACGGACTTTTACACCTATCACGGCTACCTCTCCATTCTGATCGCAAATTCGCCCGATCAGGCCGACTCACTCTCCAATATCCGCAAAGGAGTCGAACGCTGGATCGCCGCTGCTGCTGTTCCGGAAATGGAAGCGAAGCGCGCCGGAAAAGATGTGACGGCCCTATTTGGCACCAACAAGGGCGATGATGCGATGACCGAAATCCGGGAGATGCTGAGTGCGTTCGAAAAGAACGAAGTCAGCCTCTATGAGGCCCGCTCAAATGCGGCCAAGCGCGAACGCATAATCAAGACATCCGCGCTGGCGATTCTTTGTGTTTTCGCAGTCGGACTGCTCATTGTTTCGAACAGTTACAGCTTCGTGCTGGTTCGCCGGCAGCTGGCCAAACTGGAAGGCGTTGAGACCCGCATCCGCTCCATCATCGAAAACATCCTCGACGGCATGATCACCGTCGATGAGCAGGGAGTCATCCGCTCGATGAATCCCTCGGCGGAAAAAATGTTTGGCTGCATCAATAACGAGATGGTCGGCCACAAATTTACGAAGCTTGTTCCGAAATCGTATGGGAGCGAAGAGCAGCCGGTCGCGTGTGCCTGGGATGATCTCGCGCGGCAAACGGGCAGCACTACCCTGGCGGTCGGCCGGACGCGGCGCCACGCGACCTTCCCCGTCGAGATTTCGCTCAGCGAAATGCTGGTGGACAAGCAAAAGCTTTACGTGGCGATGATTCGGGACGTGACGGAGCGGAAACGCTTCGAGAAGGAAATCGCCGCGGACAAAGAAAGCCTCGCGGTCACCCTGCGTTCGATCGAAGACGGCGTCATCACGACAGACGTCCCGGGCAAGATCATCATGATCAACAAGGCCGGCGAAAACCTGACCGGCTGGTCTTCGCGCGAAGCGATCGGACAACCCCTCAAGTCTGTTTTCAACATCGCGATCGATTTGGCGGCCCAGGCCCGCGCACAGAAGAGCGGATATCGCAACGAAGCGCATTCCATCCTTTTGACCATGCCCGAAAACGCGACCCTGCGGTCGCGCGAAGGGACTGAACACATTATCGAGCAGGTCGCCTCCCCCATTCGCGACAGCAAGAACGAAGTCGCCGGCGTGGTGCTGGTTTTCCGCGACATCACCGAACGTCAGCGCAACGAAGCCGAGCGACGCAAAGCCGAGACCCTGGAACAACTCGGCTTGCTCGCCGGCGGGATTGCGCACGATTTCAACAACCTCCTCACCGCGATTATCGGAAACATTTCGCTCGCCTCCCTCCTCCTGCCGCCGGACGACGAGATGGCGACACGGTTGAACGACGCTAAGAATGCCTCGCTTCGCGCCCGCGATCTGGCCCAGCAACTCCTGACTTTCGCCCGCGGCGGCGCACCAATTAAGAAGACGGCCTCAATCGGAAAACTCATCCAGGACACGGTCAGCTTCTCTCTCCGCGGCACGCACAGCCGAAGCGAATTCTTATTCGGCGCCGATCTCTGGCCCGCGGAAATCGATCCGGGACAGATCAGTCAGGTCGTGGCGAACCTGGTCGTGAACGCCGATCAAGCCATGCCCAACGGCGGAACGCTGCGGGTTAGTTGCGATAATTTTATCTACCATTCAGATACCGCCGTGCCCGACCTGCCCCCGGGCGATTACATTCGGATCGCGATCCGCGATGAAGGCATGGGCATCCCGGAAAACTGCCTCAAACGCATCTTCGATCCTTACTTCACGACCAAGGCGAAAGGCAATGGCCTCGGACTCGCGACGACCTATTCGATTATCAAGAATCACAACGGACTCATTACAGTGGAGTCGCAGGTTCATTACGGCTCGACCTTCACCCTTTACCTACCGGCTTCGCGGCATCAGGAAATGCCGGTCGAGCCGCCGCGCCAGCTCAACCAGGTCATTTCCGGAACGGGACGCATTCTCATTGTGGACGACGAGGAAGCGATCCGCGCACTGGTTGAGTTCACCCTCGAACGCCTCGGCTATCAAGTAACGCAAGCGGAAAGCGCTCTCGAAGGAGTGGAAATCTACCGGCAAAAGCTCGAAACGGGTGAGCGTTTCGACGCGGTCATTCTCGATCTGACGCTGCCAGGCGGGATGGGCGGCAAAGAGGCGTTGAAGAAATTGATCGAGATCGATCCGACGGTGAATGCGATCGTTTCCAGTGGATACGCGCTGGATGCAACCATGAGCCGCTATCAGGATTACGGTTTCCGCGGCGTGATCGCGAAGCCGTACGAAGCCGCGGAGCTCGGCAAGATCGTTCACGAAGTAATCGCTTCCAGCCACATCAATCTGATGGCCGATTACCCGATGCAGGCGACGGGGTAAGTCGCGACCTACGCTTCATTCGGGTTAGCACCATCGCGCGCGCAAGAACGGGATTTCTCTTGCGGCGGAGGAGTGCGACTCTAGTGTTTCCGCGATGCGCGAAGTACGGCCCACGGCTTACGATTCGAAGATCGAGGGCAATGTCATTTTCACTCGCCTGGACGCGGCGATGAATTGGGCGCGCAAGAATTCACTCTGGCCGATGCCGATGGGCCTCGCCTGTTGCGCGATCGAGCTCATGGGGGCCGCATCCGCCCGTTTCGATATCTCCCGCTTTGGCGCGGAAGTGATGCGTTTTTCGCCGCGCCAATGCGATGTCATGGTGGTAGCCGGCACAGTTACCTATAAAATGGCCCTGGCGGTAAAGCGGATTTACGAACAGATGCCGGAACCGAAATGGGTCATCGCGATGGGCGCCTGCGCTTCCACCGGCGGGATGTACCGGTCCTACGCTGTCTTGCAGGGAATCGATCAACTGCTACCGGTTGACGTTTACATATCGGGATGCCCACCCCGGCCGGAAGCGTTGATCGAAGGACTGATGAAGTTGCAGGCAAAGATTTCGGGAACGAGTTCATTCCGGGAACAGAAGCGCGAGCTGGTCAAGCAGCTCGACGGTGTTTTGGCATGACCGGGCCGGAACTGCTGGCGTCGCTCGGCCAACTTCTGGGCGGAAAGATTCAGGAGACCATCGAATTTCGAGGGGAAACCACTTTCACCATTCTTGCGCCCGATTTGCGGGAGGTGGCGAAATTCTGCAGGGACGACCTCTCCTTCGACTATCTCCTCGATATTACGAGCGTGGATAATTTTGGCGAGGAGCCGCGCTTCGAGATCGTTTACGAACTCTATTCGATGACGCTCGCCGTTCATTTGCGGCTGAAGCTGCGTGTTTCCGAGGATGAGGGCGAGGTAGCGACCGTTTCCGACCTCTGGCCGACGGCCAACTGGCACGAACGCGAGATTTACGACATGATGGGGTTGCGCTTTACCGATCATCCAGACCTGCGCCGAATTCTGATGTGGGAGGGTTACCCGTACTTTCCGCTCCGAAAAGAGTTTCCCTTGGAAGGCTTGCCGAGCGACATGCCGGATGTCGCGTTCACCTCCGCCGCACCGCTGGAGGGCGGCCCTTTCGTCACGTCCCCCAGCACTGCGACGACGAAAGACCGTGAGCCTCGGGCGCGAAGGCCGATGGAGATGCCGTGATCCTGAACCAAGGAGGGTTCGTTTCTAAACCGCTCCGTGGAAAGAGATTCGCCGCGCCATGGTGAGAGTGTTGCTCTTCTTTCTGGCGCTTTCCTGCCTGTTTACCTTGGGCGTTGTGATTGGGGCACATCTCAATCTGCATCCCCTGCCCTCGAACGTCACAGCCGATCGCGTTCTCGTGGAAAAGGCGGCACGGCGCCTGACTCTCCTACGCAACGGCACGTCTCTCAAAACCTATCGCGTGGCGTTAGGCCGTGCGCCGCTGGGGCCGAAGGAGCAGGAAGGCGATCAACGAACCCCTGAAGGAATTTACCTGATCGACTTCCATAAAGAAGACAGCGACTACCATCGCGCGTTACATGTTTCGTATCCGGAACAGAGAGACATTGACCGCGCGGCCGCGGCCGGAGTTCCGCCGGGATCCGACATCATGGTTCACGGGATTCGCAACGGAAAGGGCTGGATCGGTGCCTTTCACCGGATGACCGATTGGACCGCCGGTTGCATCGCCGTGACCGACATCGAGATCGAAGAAATCTGGCGCGCGGTGCCTGACGGGACGCCAATCGAAATTCGGCCTTAGCGTTTCGCGCGCAACTACGCCGCCGAGACCGGTGGCGCGGAGTCGGGCCTTCTAGTCTCCGCCATCACGTCAGGTTGCGCGCCGTCATCCCGCAGCATCGTGATCTTCGCGTCCTGCTGTTTCGGATACGCGATCCGAGTGTGCAGCATCGTCATCAGGGTAAAGCGGAAGCGCTCAGCGATCACATTCAGGTCGGCGAGCGTCAGCTCGCATTCGACCAGTTGGCCATCCGAGATCCGCTGGTTGATCAGCTCGGTGACCAGCTGTTCGATTTTCTGCGGAGTCGGTTTTTCCAAACTGCGCGAAGCACTTTCCACCATATCGGCGAGGCTGATGATGGCGCTTTCTTTGCTTTGCGGTTTCGGGCCCGGGTAGCGGAATGTTTCCTCTCGCACTTCGGGCACGTCACCTTCCCGCAGGTTCATGATCTTGCCTCCGGTGCGGGCATCGTCCTGCTGCTGGAGCGCGCGTTTGTAGAAATAGTAAACCAGCGAGGTGCCGTGGTGTTCCTGGATGATGTCGATGATCCGCCGATTCAGACCATGCTTCAGCGCGAGGTCGACCCCTTCCTTTACGTGCGCAATGATGATGAGAGCGCTCATCGTCGGCGCGAGGTCGTCATGCGGGTTGCGCTCGAAGTTCATGTTCTCGGTGTAATAATCCGGTTTCACCAGTTTCCCGACATCGTGAAAATAGGAGCAAACGCGGCAAAGCGTCGCGTTGGCGCCGATGGCCTCCGCGGCGGATTCCGCGAGATTCGCGACGACCAGGCTGTGATGGTAGGTGCCGGGCGCCTCGATGGTCATGCGGCGCAGGAGCGGATGATTGAGATCAGACGCTTCGAGCCACGAGATGTCCGTCGTGATCTGAAAGAGGTTCTCGAGGATCGGCAGGATGCCGCCCACGATTGTGGCGGTCAGGATGCCGTTGCCGATGGCCAAAGCGCTCTGAATACCGATCATTTTCCAATTGGTTCCGCCCGATGAAAAGAGATCGATCGGGCCGATGATGCCGAAAGTGAGCGACAAAAGCCAGATGGCCACGCCAACACCGAAACCCGCCCGAATCAAACGGCTGCGCCGGCGAACCTGAAGAGTGAGATAGACCGCGGTGAAGCCGCTAATCAATCCGCAAACCAGCAAAGGCGCATCCACTTTGCCAAAGAGAATGCTGCTCCAAAGGCTGACGAAAACCGAGGCGTAAAGGCCGTGATTGCGGCCGAGGAGAACGCTGAGCGCGAGCGGCGCGAAAGCATAGGGCGCAATCAGCCCCACCGTCTCCGGCCGCAGGAAAGAATAGTTTCCGCTATTGCACAGGATGAGGACCAGTTTCGTCGCAGCGAGCTGCACGAAGATAACGCCGAAGACCAAAAGAAGCCGCGAGCTGCGCAGAAAAGTGGTGGGTTGATTGATCCAAAGCTGGGTCAGCGCCGTGGCGAAAAAGAGAAGCGCGATGACGAAATTCTTCGTCGGCTCCGGCTGCTGGCCGCTGAAAATCAAAAAGGCAATCCCAGCGATAAAAGCCGCGAAAATTAGCCACTTGATCGAGGTCGCGTATTCGAGGCTATCGAGCAATTCATTCTTCGAGCGACGGCGGCGTGTTTTGCGCGAAGCGAGCCCGCGCTTCACCAGTCGACTGCGTTTGAGGAAATCGAACATGTCTTATTTGCGCGGTGAATTTCCGCCGGCGATCGCGGGAGACCGGTGCACCTGGTAGGCGTTGATGACCGCGCGGACCAACTCATGCCGAACGACATCGCGCTCGTTGAAATATACAAACGAAATGCCCGGCACATTTTTCAGGGCCTGGAGCGCCTCGACCAGACCCGAACGTTTATTCGAGGGCAAATCGATTTGAGTGACGTCGCCGGTCACAACGCATTTTGAGTTTGGCCCGATCCGCGTCAGGAGCATGAACATTTGTTCGGTCGTCGTATTTTGCGCTTCGTCCAGAATAACGAAGGCGTTGCTGAGCGTACGTCCCCGCATGTAGGCGAGCGGCGCGACTTCGATGGTCTGACGCGCCACCGCGCGCTCGATTTCTTCCGGATCGAGCATGTCCCGCAAAGAATCGTAGAGCGGCCGGAGATAGGGCGTGATTTTTTCCTGCAAATCACCGGGCAAAAAACCAAGGGCCTCGCCCGCCTCGACCGCGGGTCGGGTCAGGATAATGCGGCTGACCTGTTCCTTCTTCAGCGCGGCCACCGCCATGGCGACGGCGAGATAAGTTTTCCCCGTGCCGGCGGGTCCGATTCCGAAGACGATGTCGTGTTTCTGAATCGCCTCGACATAATTGCGCTGGCCGATGGTGCGCGCCATGATCGCCGGCTTGCGTGACGACGTGGTGATCTTCACGTCCACCACGTCATTCAAGTTGTCCGGACGCGATTCGGTCACGGAATTGAGCGCGTAGCTGAACTCGTGTTTGTGAATGTCCACGCCCTTCTGGCGGGCCTGTTCCAGCTGCTCGAAGACACGCTGAGCGCGGTCCACCTTTTCGGGTTCGCCTTCCAATTTCACCCACCCGTCGCGGGTCGTAACTTTCACGCCGAGTGAATCTTCGAGCGTTTTCAAGAGTTTGAGATCGTTCGCGTAAAGCGCCTGCACCGCGCGTGCGCTCTCGAACTGCAGAGTGCGGGTTTCAGTCATTTTCGGCGCGTCCCAAGGGGCGCAGATGATACTGCCTGGGGTTGAAGTGTCAAACGGCACGTCGGCGCGCGCCAGAGGTGGGATTAGCGGAATCCGTAAACGAGGGCCCAGTGCGTTCGTTCCTCGGGCGACTGCTCAATCTCCACGATGACAAAGTAGCTTCCCGTGTTCTTCGGGATAATGTGCGCGGCGGCGAAATGGCCCTTTTGCCAGCCGTCGGATTGCTCCACCAGCTTGCCTTCCGAGTCGTAAACGTGGACGGAAACCTTCGCCGCTTCAACTTCGGTCCCGAGCCAAAACCAATACTCGTTTCCTTTGAAGAGTTGCTGACGCACGGCCTTTTTCTCGCCCGCCGCGAGATCGCCGCCCCAGTAATCTTCGCGCACCTGGAAGCCTTCCTTGACGTAAGGCTCGGCCGCTTGGAGCGCGAAGGATTGTGCGTCGTCCACGGACGCACGCGCAACCAGGGCGAGCGCAAAAAGGCAACCGGCTAACACGCTCAGGTATCGGGCTGTTTTCAAGGAAGCGGTCATTGGTCGCTTAGGGGGTTTTCTTGGTAATCGCATCGCCCAACCGTGTCGTGATCTCGTTGATTTTCTTGACCGAAGCCGGAGAAATATGCGCCTCGCCGACATCGATCAATGGACGCACTTCGATCAGCGCCTTGTGAATATCCTGGAGCAATTTCAGGTTGAATTCCGGCATCGATTGCAACCGGCTCTCGAAGTAGGAGAGCAAATCCGGCTGGTGGAGAAGTTCCGCGCCATCCTCCGAGTAGCGCTTGTTCACGACTGCGGTCAAAACCTCGGTCCCGCGGAGCCAGCCACCCAGGCTGACCAGTTGGGAGAGTTTTTCGTCGTGCACCTCATTCATGGCCTGCTGGACGCTGTTCTGGGTGCGGTCCAACTCCTGACGCACGCTTACCCAGTTTCGCTTGTCGGCTGCCTCCGTAATCGCCTTGGCGTGGGGCGTGATCGAATTGCCGACTCCAATGCCTTTCGCGAGTGCGAGAACGCGCTGGCCGATCTCCTTCACGGTCGGTGCATCCTCCGCTTGCACGGCGATAAAGCCGTCGGCAATGACCGCACCCAGCAGAAGAGCGATGCGGGGACGTTCGGTGAAATTACTCCCTTTGTCGTTCCGGACGTATTCGCGCCAGTTCACCCCGCCCAGTTTGTTAAGCGCGCCGAAAACCTCGTTCGGCAACGGCACCACCACGTCATCGACCTTTTTCGACAACTGTTTTACGTCGATGTGTTTCGGAGTTTCGGCCGCGTACGCACAGAGCGGGAGGCCTGCCACGAGCGCGGCGGTCAGTCTGCAAATTTTAGCAAATGGGATCATCGGGAGCTTCGACTGTTGATTTCGCCTTCGTATTCAGGATTAATGAGTCACTTTAAGCAGAAGTCTGTCACGCACAAATTGACCCGCACAAAATCTTGACTCTGAATCGAACGAACCTCACAGGCTGGTGGCATCGGCTTAGATTTCTTTTACCTCGACGGAATTAGCAATCATGAATGTCCGACGCTTACGAGAGATTTTGGCCCGAGCCAAGACCAAACGCATCCTGGTCATCGGAGATCTCATGCTGGACGAGTTTGTCTGGGGCAAAGTCGGCCGGATTTCTCCCGAGGCGCCCGTGCCGGTGGTCGAGGTCACGGGCGAGAGCTTTTACCCCGGCGGCGCGGCGAATGTGGCGCGCAATCTTCGAGAATTCATTGAGGACGCTGCGGTCATTGGCCTGATCGGGTCGGATCGCGGCGGCCGGCAGTTGCGCGAGCTTTTGGCCGAGCAGGGAATCGATACCGCGGATGCGATCGAGGACGCCGAGTTTCGGACGATCGTGAAAACGCGGATTATCGCGCGCAACCAGCAGATTGTTCGGGTGGATCGGGAGGAGATGCGCTCCCCTTCCCCGGCTCAAGTCTCCCAAATCACCGGACAGGTCCGCCGTCGTCTGGCCCAGACTGACGCCATTATTTTTGAAGATTACGGCAAAGGGTTGCTCACGGCCGATCTGGTCAGGCAGATTTGTGACGACGCGACCGGCGCGGGAAAGATCGTTTCGGGAGATCCGAACCCGCGGCACCCGCTCGAATGGAAGAACATTACGGCGGTAAAACCGAACCGGAACCGAAGCATTTCTCGCCGCGGGATTGCCCTGGAGCGATCCGGTCGATCCCGCCGACAAGGACGAAGCGCTCTTGCAGGTGGGCGAAACTCTCCTGAACAAATGGGACACAAAATTCCTGCTCATTACCCTGGGCGAACAGGGCATGATGCTTTTTCAAAAAGGGAATCACCCTCATTACATCCCGACGAAGGCGAGGCAGGTCTTCGATGTCTCGGGAGCGGGTGACACCGCCATTGCCCTTTTTACCCTCGCGCTTTGCTGCGAAGCGACGCCGGTGGAGGCTGCGGAAATCGCGAATCACGGCAGCGCCGTTGTCGTGGGCAAACTCGGCACGGCCACCGTCACGCACGAGGAGCTGGTCGCCAGCTTCCAAAATGACAGTCTCGTCTAGCGAGGCTCTCCCGGCGCTTTTTCTGGATCGCGACGGAACGCTCATGCGCGATGTCGATTATTGCGGAGACCCGCAGCAGGTCGAAGTTTTTCCGGGGGCGGCTGAGACATTGCGGAAACTAAAAGGCGCGGGCTACAAGCTGATCATCATCACAAACCAAAGCGGAATCGCGCGCGGTTATTTCAGCGAGGAAGATTATCGCGCGGTCGAGCGGGAATTCCTTCGCCAGCTCGGGAGCAACTTGATCGACGGTACCTATTATTGCGCCGACCTGCCCGGAACGGATTCACCGCGACGCAAGCCGGCGCCGGGAATGATCCTCGAAGCGCAACGCGACCACCATCTCGATCTCGCGCGTTCCTTCGTGATCGGGGACAAGGCCAGCGATATCGAGTGCGGTCGAAATGCCGGTGTGCGAACCATTCTCGTCCAAACGGGATATGGCGCGCACGAATCCGAAATCGAACCCCGGGCGGATTGGATCGCGCGCGATCTTATCGATGCTGCGAAGATCATTCTGGGAGAGACGCAGAGATGAGCAAAGCGCTTGGCATCATTCCGGCGCGCTGGGGCTCAACGCGCTTCCCGGGCAAACCGCTTCATCTCATCGCGGGAAAGCCATTGCTCCAGCACGTCTGGGAAGGTGCCGGCGCGCAAAGAAACTAAATCACTTGATCATCGCGACAGACGACTTCCGCATCGCTGAAGCCGCGTTCACTTGGGGCGCTGAGGTCGCCATGACTTCGGCGGACCATTTGAGCGGGACCGACCGCATCGCTGAAGTCGCGGCGAAGACGAAGCAGTTCGCGCACATCATTAACATTCAAGGCGATGAGCCGATGATCGACCCGAAGCTGATAGATCGGCTGGTGCGCGCGCTCCAGCGGGACCGCAAACTCGAGATGATCACCGCCGCGCACCCGTTCGCCGATCCGCGCGACGCTGAGTCGCCGCATCAAGTAAAAGTGGTCGTGAATGCGAAAAACGAAGCGCTCTCTTTCTCCCGGGTGCCGATTCCGGCGGCAAGGCTTCTTCGCCACCAGGGCATTTACGGCTACAGGCGCGATCTCCTGCTTCGCTTCGTGCGCTGGAAAATATCGCCGCTGGAGCGCGCGGAATCGCTCGAGCAATTGCGCGCGCTGGAGAATGGAGTAAGAATCAAGGTGGTCATGACTGAGAGCGGCTCGCCCGGCGTCGACACGCCGGAGGACGCTCGAAGGATGGAGCGGCTGATGATTTCCGAGGGCAAGCGATCCTCGGGCCGCCAGCGACGGAAGCAGCGATGAAATACATTTTTGTTACAGGCGGAGTGGTGAGTTCGTTGGGCAAAGGCCTGGCGGCAGCCGCCCTTGGCACGCTGCTCGAGTTGCGCGGATTGCGGGTCGTGTTCCAAAAGTTCGATCCCTACTTGAACGTCGATCCGGGGACGATGAATCCCTTCCAGCATGGCGAGGTTTACGTGCTCAATGACGGCGCGGAGACCGACCTCGATCTCGGCCATTACGAGCGTTTCACCAATTGCGTGCTCTCGCGCCACAACAATCTGACGAGCGGCCAGGTTTACGAAAATGTGATCCAGAGGGAGCGCCGAGGCGATTATCTCGGCAAGACGGTGCAGGTGATTCCGCATGTGACCGACGAAATCAAGAATCGCATTCGCGAAGTGTCGGACGAGAGCAAAGCCGACGTCGTCATCACGGAAATTGGGGGAACAACCGGCGACATCGAGGGGCTGCCATTCTTGGAAGCGATCCGGCAGTTCATTCTCGAAGTCGGCGCGCAAAATGTCGTGAACGTGCACGTCACGCTCGTGCCTTACATCAGGGCGGCCGGCGAACTGAAAACGAAGCCGACCCAGCAAAGCGTCTCAAAACTGCGCGAGATCGGCTTGCAGCCGCAGGTCCTGCTTTGCCGCACGGAACATCCGCTCGATCCCGAACTGCGGCAGAAGCTTTCGATGTTTTGTAACGTTTCGCCGCGAGGCGTGATCGAAGCGCGCGACGTGAAGCACACGATTTACGAAATGCCCCTCATGCTGAATGAGGAGGGTCTCGACGACCTCGTCTGCGAGTTGCTGCACATCGAAGCGCCGCCGCCGAATCTGACGAACTGGAGAAAATTCGTTGAACGCGTCGTCAGTCCCAAGAAAGCAGATCAAGATCGCAGTCGTCGGAAAATATATCGATCTGCAGGATGCCTACAAAAGCATCTACGAATCGCTCACCCACGCGGCTGCGAGCCAGGATTGCGGAATCGACCTGAAGCTGATCGATGCGGAGTCGCTGCATAGATGGGTGTGGACGGCCACCTCAAGGACGTGGCCGGTGTTCTGATTCCGGGCGGTTTCGGCGAGCGGGGCGTGGAGGGCAAAATCAGCGCGGCGCGTTTCGCCCGGGAAAACAAGGTGCCGTACCTGGGGCTTTGTCTCGGCATGCAGGTGGCGACGATCGAGTTTGCCCGAAACGTCTGCGGCCTGGAGAAGGCCAACAGCACGGAGTTCGATGAGAACTCGACGCATCCGGTCATTTGCCTGCTGGAGGAGCAGCGCGACGTGACAACTAAAGGCGGGAGCATGCGGCTGGGCACCTGGCCGACGAAAATCGCCAAGGGAACGGTCGCGGAGAAAATCTACGGCGACGGCGAAGTGCTCGAGCGCCACCGGCATCGATACGAGTTCAACATGAAGTATCGCGACCAGATGGGTGAAAAGGGATTCACCATTTCGGGAACTTCTCCGGACGGCGCTCTCGCCGAATTAATTGAACTGCGCGACCATCCTTATTTTCTCGCCTGCCAGTATCACCCTGAATTTCAGAGCAAGCCGAACAAGCCGCATCCGCTCTTCAAAGCTTTCGTTCAAGCCTGTCTGGCGCACCAGAGCTGAGTAGGGCGATTGGTTAATCGCCGCGACCCGCAGCGCGGCGAAGGCGATCCTTTATGGCCGCGCCGAGACCTTCGTCCGGCAGTTTTTCGGCGACGATCAGGTCGAGATTGAGCTGGTCGAGTTCGCGCAGATAGCGGAACAGATTGGCGGCGGCCTCCCGCAAGTCCTGGCTGGGACTTAGTTGGCGAATTTCCGCAAATTGTTTTGATTCCGCCTTGGGACGCCAGGCGAGCAATCCACATTTCTTGTTCGAGGGGGCGACAAAAGACACAGGATCGTCTGCGAGCACGAGCGGAGTCCGCGGCGCATAATGCGATGGAAATTGGCCGGGCGCCTCGGGGCGCTGGCCAGCTGGGCCGAACGCGACTTCACCGAAAACCTCAAGTTGTTCGGTCGTGATCGGCCCGCGTCGCAGCAATTCCATTCGGCCATTTCGCACCGCGACGATGGTCGATTCAATTCCATGCAGGGTTGGTCCCGCATCGACGATGAGCGGAATTCGGCCATCGAGCTCATCCAGCACATGCCGCGCGGACGTTGGACTGATACGGCCAAATCGATTCGCGCTCGGCGCGGCCAAAGGCGAATCGAACGCGCGAATGATTTCCGTAAACACCGGTGCGCGCTGATTCGAACAGCTACCGTGTCGAGACCGGCCGTGACAATTTCCGGAATGATTTCCTGCCGCGGCAAGACAAGCGTGAATGGTCCGGGCCAGAATTGCGCAATCAGTTTCTCAACTAGGCCGCGGGAGGCGTTGATCGATCCGGGCGACGCGTTCGAGCCATTCGTGATCGGGCAGATGAACGATAAGCGGATCGAAGCGCGGCCGTTCCTTCGCCTCGAAAATCTTGACCACCGCCTCACTCTTGAGCGCATCGGCAGCGAGTCCATAAACGGTTTCCGTGGGTAACGCGACGATGTGGCCAGTTCGCAGGAACTCTGCCGCGGTCGCTGCGGCCTTCGCGCGCTCTCCGGGAGTGCGCGAAGGAAGAACTTGGGTCATGGAAGGCGCTGCGCGAGCACCGTCTCGGTCTGCTTCTTGCGGAAGGCCTGGAGATTCGCGCGAACTTTCTCGTCGCTCAGACCGATGATGCTGGCGGCGAGCAGCGCGGCGTTTTTTGCGCCGGCATTTCCGATGGCAAGCGTTCCGACCGGCATCCCCCCCGGCATTTGCACAATCGAGAGAAGCGAATCCAATCCATGAAGCGCCTGTGACTGAATTGGCACGCCCAGAACCGGAAGCCAGGTGTAGGCGGCAATCACCCCCGCCAGGTGCGCCGCGCCACCCGCTCCGGCGATCATCACGCGAATTCCGCGGTCCGCCGCCTTCCGTGCAAAATCGGCTGTCGCATCCGGCGTGCGATGGGCGGAGAGGACATGAGCCTCATTAGGGATGCCAAGCTCATCGAGCGTTTCGACGGCATGGCGCATTGTTTCCCAATCCGATTTACTGCCCATGATGATGGCGACGAGAGAGCTGGAAGATTCTGTTTCAGACATGACCTTCCAGTTCCCCGTAACCAGTTAAGTTGTAAAGAGTTTTTTTGCTCTACATTCCCCGATGACCGGGCGTGGCAAGTCCATTGTGCTGATCGGATTTATGGGGGCAGGAAAGTCCTCCACCGGCAAGGCGCTGGCGCGGATAACCGGCCTTCCGCACTTTGATACGGATGAAATTGTCTCGAAGCGATTTGGTTTGTCGGTCACGGAGATTTTCGCCCAGCTCGGGGAGGAGGAATTTCGCGACGCGGAAACGGAAGCGCTGAGGCTATTGTCCGAAGCCACGCCGGCTATCATTGTGACAGGTGGAGGAATCGTGCTTCGCCCGGAAAACGTGAAAATGCTCCGCGAGCTTGGCAAAGTAGTGAGCCTCGAAGCTGACGAGGAAACACTCTTCCGCAGAATTTCCCGACGCGCGACGCGGCCGCTGTTGCAGACGGAAAATCCACGCGCCACCCTGGCGGAATTGTTGCGGGTGCGCGCTCCGCTTTATCACGCGGCGGCGGAGGTTCGGGTAGACACCTCCCGCCTGACGCATGACGAAGTGGCAGACGCAATCCTGCGGAGTATCGACCAACTGTGAAAGCGCCAGCATTACCTGCGACGTCTCCCGGAGAAACGACCGCCCGTGAATTGAAGCGAGAAATCGTCGATCGGTCTAAGGCGCTTGGTTTCGACTCCTGTAAGATTGCCGCAGCCGCTCCTCCACGACACGGCGCGGAATTTCGCGTGTGGTTGCGCGACGGAGCGGCGGGCGAGATGGATTGGCTGGCGCGAGGCGAAGAGAAGCGGTGCGATCCAGAGCAGGTTCTTCCAGGGGTTCGTTCGGTAATCGTCGTCGCTCTTAATTATTGGCAAGGCGATCAGGCTACGCGTCCACCAGAAAGCAAAGAGCCGCTGCGTCCTGCTGCCCCGGGCCGGATCGCGCGTTATGCCTGGGGTGACGACTACCACGAAGTCATGCTTCCGAAACTCGAGCAGCTCAGCGCGTTCCTGACCGAGCATGGCGGCGCGCAAAAGTGTTATGTCGATACGGGACCGATCCTTGAGCGCGATCACGCGGCGGAAGCCGGAACCGGCTGGCACGGCAAGAGCACGATGCTGATCGACCCCCAGCTTGGCACCTGGTTTTTCCTCGCTGAGATTCTGACTACTCTGGAGTTACCCGCAGATGAACCGCAACCCTCCCGTTGCGGCACATGCATTCGCTGTATCACCGCCTGCCCGACCGGCGCCATCACGGAGGCCCATCGGCTGGACGCGCGGCGTTGCATTTCGTACCTAACGATTGAGCTAAAAGGCTCGATCCCTCTTGAGCTGCGGTCTCTCATTGGCGATCGCATTTATGGTTGCGATGACTGCCTGGAGGCGTGCCCGTGGAACCGATTTGCCTCTGTCTCTCGGGAAGCGGCTTTCGCCGCGGGGCCGGCCACCCAGATGCCGTTGCGTGATTACCTGGCACTCGACGAGACGCAATTCCGCGCTCTTTTCCGGCGGTCGCCGATCAAACGGATCAAGCGCCGGGGATTCCTGCGAAATGTGTGTGTTGCCCTCGGGAATGTCGGAACGCGTGCCGACTTGGCGGCCCTTCGAAGGGCTGCCTCCGATCCAGAACCGCTTATCACCGAACACGCGGCGTGGGCGATCAATCGTATTCTGGAGCGCTTCCCCTTCCCGGCCGGAACAGTGAGTTAGCGGGAATTGTTGAATCTAGCCGAGGCTTCGGCCGCATCCTATCGAAGGGGGCAGGTTCAACTCGCGCCAAACCAATTTGTGAACGAGAATTGCTTTAAATAGTCTAAAAAACCGCTATCTGTCTCGGCTCCACCGACCCCTCTGTAAGAATGCACCAAGTAGCCACTAGTCCGGCCTCAACGAAAAAGAAGAAAAAGCCCCTTTGGCGCAGGTGGTATGTCATTGCTGGCGTCCTCCTCCTTCTTTGGATCGTGATCTCGTCGATCCTGGGAAAACAAGAGAAACCGATTCCGGTAACGACCGAGAAAGCAGTTCGCAAGACGATCCTTCAGACGGTTTCGGCGACGGGCAAAGTCCAGCCTGAAGTAGAAGTAAAGATTTCGCCCGAGGTCGCTGGAGAAATAATCGAACTGCCCGTGGTGGACGGCATGGCGGTCAAAAAGGGAGACCTGCTCATCAAGATTAAGCCCGATTCCTACAAAGCCCTCGTCGAGGGTCAGGAGGCCGCGATCAGCGGCGCGCGGGCCGTCAATTTGCAACAGAAAGCGACACTCGCGAAGACGGAGGCGGATTTGAAGCGCTCCCAGGATTTGTTTAACAAAAAGATGATTTCCGAGTCCGAGTTTTCTGTCGCGCAAACGGCACGGGACGTAGCGAAATCGACCTACGAAAGTTCCCAACACGAAATTGAGCGGGCGGAGGCAGGGTCGAGTCAGGCGCGCGATCAGCTTTCCAAGACGACCATTTATTCGCCCATTGATGGAACAGTGACGGTGCTCAATAGCAAGCAGGGCGAACGAGTAGTCGCCACGAATCAGTTTGCCGGCACCGAAGTCATGCGCGTGGCTGATCTTAGCCACATGGAGGCACGCGTGGATGTAAACGAAAATGACGTCGTCAACGTGAAGATCGGCCAGAAGGCAACCATCTCAATCGATGCCTACAGTGACCGCAAGTTCAAGGGCACGGTGCAACAGATCGCAAATACCGGCAAAACCACCGGCGCCGGGACGCAGGAGGAAGTGACAAACTTTGAGGTAAAAATCCGGATCGATGACCGCGATGTGGCGCTTCGTCCCAGTCTGAGCTGCACGGCCGACATTGAGACCAACATGGTCAAGGACGCGGTGGCGGTGCCGATGCAGAGCGTGACGATTCGGACCGGCGACACCAATCTTAGTCCCGAGGAAATCGAGAAGCGGAAGCAAAAGGTCGCCGCGCGGGACCAGGGGGACAACAACGCCGAGGTCTCGAGTGACCGTCAGGAGAAAGTAGCCCTGAAGCTCGATCGCGAAAAGCTTTCAAAGGTTGTGTTTCTTAAGGACGGAGGCAAAGCGAAGATGGTCAAAGTGACCACAGGAATTGCCGACGACACCTCCATGGAAATCAAGAGCGGCATCAAGGAGGGCGACGAAGTGATCTCTGGAAGCTACAGCGCGATCAGCCGGAAACTTAAGGACGGAGCGAAGGTCACAATCGACAAGGAACCAGGGAAGTAGGCAGCGCTCTGGCGCGCTTCTTCGCCGGCCTTTGTCGCTGAACTTCCCGACAAATATGCTGAACACCGATACGATGCGACCGCGCGGCCCGCTCGTTATCGACATCGAAAATATCACCAAGCATTACGTCATGGGCGAGGAAACCGTCCATGCCTTGCGAGGTGTTACGCTGCAAATTCATCGCAACGAATATCTCGCCATCATGGGCCCGAGCGGCAGCGGCAAGTCCACCCTGATGAACATGCTCGGATGCCTGGATACTCCCAGCTCAGGGCGCTACGAATTCGGCGGAAAGGATGTCTCGGCGATGGATGACGACGAGTTGGCCGCGATCCGAAATCGCGAGATTGGCTTCGTTTTTCAAACTTTCAATCTTCTTCCCCGCTCCACCAGCTTGCGCAACGTCGAGTTGCCGCTCATCTACGCCGGGGTCGATCCAGCGACGCGTGAGGAACGGGCCGCCCAAACCCTGCGCGATGTCGGACTGGGCGAACGCCTCCACCATAAGCCTAACGAATTATCCGGCGGCCAACGCCAGCGCGTCGCCATCGCCCGGGCCCTGGTCAACAACCCCTCGATCATTCTTGCGGACGAACCAACCGGCAACCTGGACTCGAAAACCGGCGAAGAGATCATGTCGCTTTTGGAAAACCTCTACCAGGCGGGCAACACCATTATTCTCGTGACGCACGAAGCCGATATTGCGCGGCACGCCCGTCGGACCGTCTTCTTGCGTGACGGCTTGGTCGAAAGCGACGCGCTCTCGGAAGCAACGGAAATTCAGACGCTCGCGTTCACCTAGATGAAGCGCTTCCTCTATGAGCTTACGGAAAGCTGGAAGATCGCAGCCTTTCAAATGCACGCGAACAAGACCCGTTCCATGCTCACCGCGCTCGGCGTCATCATCGGGATCGTGGCCGTCACTCTCATGGGAACTGCGATCAACGGCATCTCAACTGGCTTCGACAAGAGCATGGCCGTTCTGGGCGACGATGTTCTTTACATCGACCAGCAGCCGTGGATTCGGAAGGACGACTGGTGGAACTTTCGGAGCCGGAAGAAAATAAGAACCGAGTACGCTGATTCGATTAACCGGATGATCGGTTCGAGCGAGAACTCAAACTTGTTGCTGGCCGTGCCGGTCTGCAGCTGGTTTCGCAGCGTTAAGTATGGTGAAAACCAGGTAAACAATGTCTATACGATGGGCACCACGTCGGATTTCATCGCGATCTCGACCGTCGATTGTGTGAAGGGACGTTTTTTCAACGAAATCGAATCGCGCGGTGGCGCGAACGTCATCGTGATTGGGTACGATGTGGCGGACGCCCTCTTTCCTTCGGGCGATCCAATCGACAAATCCGTGCTGATTAGCGGTCAGCCCTTCAAAGTAATTGGCGTGAACACGCGGCAAGGCACGTTTCTAGGCTTGTTCAGCTGGGACTCGATGGTGGCCATTCCCCTGCCCGCCTTCAAAAGATATTTCAGCGCGAAAAGTGAATCGGAAATCCGAGTGAAGGTGAAGGACAAGACCAGACTTCCGGAGTCCAAGGACGAATTGATCGGCTACATGCGGCGAGTGCGCGGTTTGCCGCCGGAGAAGGAGAATGATTTTGCCCTGAACGAACAGCAGGCCTTTAAGAGCACCCTCGATCCGATCAAGAACTCCATCGCGATCGCGGGCTTATTCATTACCGGGCTCTCGCTTTTCGTCGGAGCGATCGGAATCATGAACATCACTTTTGTCAGCGTAAAGGAGCGAACCAAAGAGATCGGCACCCGCAAAGCGCTCGGGGCGCGTCGGCGGACGATTCTGCTGCAATTCCTGATTGAATCGACCGCGCTTTGTCTGGTCGGTGGGCTGGTCGGTCTGGCGTTCGCGTATTTCATGTGCCTGGTGATCGGATCGGCCCTGCCTTCATTCCCGATTCAAATCTCTCTCGGTCTCGTCGTGACCAGCATGTTCGTTTCGGTTTTGACCGGATTGGTTTCCGGTTTCGCGCCCGCCTGGACCGCCTCTCGCCTCGATCCGGTCACGGCGTTGCGATATGAGTAAGCAAGCGAGCGATTTACGAAGCAGATGAGATTCCGGGAAGTCATTGCCATGGCGCTCACCTCCCTGGGGGCCAACAAGCTGCGATCGGCGCTGACCATGACAGGAATAACGATCGGGGTTTTTTCGGTGATCTCAGTTATGACCGCGATCGGGGCGCTCCAGAGTTCAATCGAAAGCGGGATCAGCTTTCTCGGTTCGAACATTTTTCAGTTCGCAAAGTATCCGGCGAACATGAACGCCGGCGGGCGCAACCAAAAGAAGTACGAGAACCGGCACAACATCACGTATCGGCAGGCGCTGAGATATTACCAATTGATGGAGGGAGAGGCGCGCGAGATCTGCCTGAAGAGTTTCGATTTCAAGGGCCA
Organism: uncultured Verrucomicrobiae bacterium; assembly: GCA_963850015.1. GTDB lineage: Bacteria > Verrucomicrobiota > Verrucomicrobiia > Chthoniobacterales > UBA10450 > AV80. The sequence continues at coordinate 1,040,328 of CAWKJF010000002.1, read as the reverse complement.
GGCCGTCTACAACGGTCTGAAAACGACGCCAAGCTTAACCGTGGCCGGGTCCAACAAGAGCTTTCTCACGGCGAACTCATATACCCTGGCCTACGGACGAAACATCAACGATGAAGACGTCGCCTTTTCCCGGAGCGTCATCGTCATCGGCAAGATGATTGAAAAGCGATTGTTTCCCCACGAAACACCTATCGGCAAAACGATCCGGCTCAATGGGCATACTTTTACGATTATCGGGACGCTCGGCGAAAAAGGGACGGCGTTTGGGCAAAGCCAGGACGACATTTGCGTGATCCCGATCACGCGATTTTTCGAGAATTTTGGCGAAGCCAATCGGACGGTAAATATCGCGACGCAATCGTTCTCGCAGGAAACGTATAACGCAACCTTGGATAAAGCCATGGGCGCGATGCGAGTCGCCCGGGGCCTGCGCGCGGAAGAGGAAAACGATTTCGAACTCTACTCGAACGACTCGCTCAAGAGCGCGTTCACGGCCATTGCGGGAGTGGTGCAAATCGGGGCTTTCGTCATCAGTCTGATTGCACTTGTCGCGGCCGGCATTGGGATCATGAACATCATGCTGGTGAGCGTGACCGAGCGAACAAAGGAAATCGGTATTCGCAAGTCGATCGGCGCCCGGAGCCGGGATATTCTTCGACAGTTTCTGACCGAGGCTGTCTTCATCTCCGAAGCGGGCGGAATCCTGGGAATCATTCTGGGTATCATCGGCGGGGACCTTCTGGCTCTGTGGCTCCAGGCCGAGCTGATTTTTCCCTTCGGCTGGGCGCTGGCCGGGTTGATCGTTTGTTCGGCCATCGGCATCGGTTTCGGGTATTATCCGGCCTATCGCGCTGCCCGGCTGGACCCGATCGAAGCCCTGCGCTTCGAGTAACGGCCCATAAACCCATCCTGACGGGCTTGGGAGGCATGTAACTTGCGCTTGCATTACTTTGACATGCGCAACGCTCCTTTTATCCTCGCGTTTCTCAGTCGTTACCGCCGTGCCTGCATCCCAAGAATCTCCCGCCGGGACAGCGCTTAGCGTTCTTCTCATCGAAGAGTACCGATGCGCTGGCTGCGGCGATCACGTCCGCGTTGAAGAAATTTGCCCCGCAGCATCTAACCCGCGTGGTCGAATCCTTGGGCGACGCGGAAGCGGCCATCGCAGTATCCCCGCCGCAACTCCTCATTATCGATTTTGATCCGCCCCATCCGCAGACGGTCGCGTTCCTGAACCGAATCGGCCCGGCGCACCCGGACACCCGCGTCCTTGTTATCGCATCCGGCACATCGCCGGAATTTGCGTCGGATCGCTACGGACCAAACGCGATTCAGTTTGTCGAAAAGCCGTTCGAGCTAGCGGATTTTGGCGCCGCCGTCCAGGCGCTGCTGGGTCCGTGGACCGAGGCCAGTTCGGGCGATTCGCGCGGAACGCTCCGCGATCTCAATCTCCGGGATCTCGTGCCGCTCCAATGCGTAGGTGGCGCGACGGGGGCTCTGCATATCCACGGGACGGGTGAGCGAATCGGTGAGATTCACTTCATCGATGGCCATATCAGCCATGCCAGCGGGTCCGGCTTGAGTGGGATCGACGCGCTGCAGGAGATGATGCGTTGGAAGAACGCCCGGGGAACGGAAGTCGAGCGAGCGGCGGACGCGCCTCGAACCATTCATGGACCGTGGTTGCACGTTTTTCTGGAAGCGCTCCGCAAGGCAAAACCCAGCGCGGAGGAGATGGCGACTCCCTCAGCTTCGACGCCTTCCCTCGAAGAACCGAAACCGGCGCCGGTCCAGGCAAAGACCGGAAAGAAGATCGTGGTGATCGACGATACCGAGATGCTGTTGATTTTTGTGGAAGATAGCCTCTCCCTTGCGGATCCGAGTTTGCAAATCGTGACCGCCTTCACCGGCGGCGAAGGTGTCAGGAGAGTCGAGACGGTCATTCCAGACCTGGTTTTGCTTGATTACAGCCTGCCGGATTTGCGCGGCGACCAGGTCTGTGAACGCCTTCTTCAGAACGAAGCCACCGCGCGAATTCCCGTCGTGATGATGTCCGGCCATCTCCCGGAAATGATGGCTACGGCGGAGCGCTACCCAAACGTCGTGGCAACAATCGCGAAGCCCTTCTTGTCCGAAGCCCTGATCCAACTAGTTCATGAAACGCTGGCTAAGGGAGGCTCGCCGTCCCATCCGAAAGAAGAAGCAGTCCAGGTTTGGACGGTGACCGATCATCCGGTCAGTGTTGCCGGACCAGAGCCGAAACCCGTGCGGCATGGCAATGGAAAAAAGCCGGTCAAGAAAATTGCTGCAGCGAAGGGTAGCACAAGAAAAACCCCGGAGAAGCTCGTCGTGCCCGTTCCTGCGCCGGCCATAGTCCCCCCGCCTGCCCCGCCACCCGTCAAGTTGATCGAGGTTATCGAGCCAATCGCGCCTGCACCGTCGCCCTCACCGCCTCAGAGCCCGCCGGTGCGTGATATCCGCCCCGTTGAGCCTGCGCTCCTGGAGCCGCCCCCATCACCTGCTCCCCGGCCTGCGAAGCTCCCCGGCCCAAACGGCGGTGCCGTCGTTCTCGGCCTTGGAATGGAAGTGATCTCTGTTCAGTTCACTCCCCGGTTTCAGATCGGCACCATCTGCGCCAGACCGTCCGCCACGGTCTTATCGCTGACCCCGCTATTGACGCCATCAGACGAAGAGAACCGCTGGGGTGCTGGATTCGAAATGGGACCCGTGGAGCTCGATTCTGCCGGACGAATTAGGACGATGCGCGCGCGACCCACGCGAAGACCGGCCGAGTCGATCCGCACCCACGCCGGCTTTGACATCAACGATGTGAAACTGGTCAATGAAGCCGCCTGTATTCAGTTCACCGCCGGAACTTCCGCGCCGATGACGATGCGGCTAGTGGCCATCTTCAAGGTAGCGGGCGTCGAACTCTCTGACGTGTTCGAGGTAGCTCAACTGGTCTTGCAATCCGAAGGTAGTCGCGTTCGTATTACTCTCGACGCGCTCGGCACGGCGGGCACGGAGTTCGAAACGGTCGGCGTGCGGCTTGATGCCTCAGGCCGAATTGCGGAATTCGTTCTGATTTCAGTCCAATCCGACCAGCCGGAACGTCGAATCCACGTGGCGTAAGTGGACGTCTAAAGAACAGAGCGCGTCGATTTCGGATTCCGACAAACGCGCGGTAATCTCTGGTTCACGCTTCGCGTTATCGGCAAACGCTCCTTCGCCTTTCCAGGTTTGCATCGCGGCCCGCTGCACCGCCTCGTAAGCGTTTTTCCGTTCGGCGCCTGCGCTGGTCAACGCCAGCAAGACTGACTGGCTGAAGTAGAGCCCCTTGCTCAATTCGAGATTCTTCTGCATCCGCTCCGGATAAACCTGAAGGCCTGCCACCAGCTCTCGTAGCTTTACGAGCATGTAATCGAGCAGCGTGCAGGAATCCGGCAGAATGATCCGCTCGGCGCTGGAATGGCTGATGTCCCGCTCATGCCAGAGCGCGACATTTTCCAGTGCGACCACCGCATTTCCGCGCAGGACGCGCGCGAGGCCGCTTAAGCGCTCGCCTGTGATCGGATTGCGCTTATGCGGCATGGCCGAACTCCCTTTCTGGCCTTCGGCGAAAAACTCCTCCACCTCGAGCACTTCGGTCCGCTGGAGGTGGCGAAACTCAGTGGCCCAGCGATCGATGCTCGACGCAATCAGCGCCAGTGTCGTGCAAAACTCCGCGTGTCGATCGCGCTGGATGATCTGGGTGGAGATATTCGCGGCTTTCAGCCCAAGTTTTTCGCAAACCGCGCGCTCGATCGCCGGATCCAAGTGCGCATGCGTGCCGACCGCACCGCTCAGTTTTCCCACGCGAATCCGCTCCTTCGTCTGCGCCAATCGTTCTTCGGCCCGCCCGAATTCGTCGAACATGAGGGCCAGCTTGAGCCCAAATGTGATCGGCTCCGCGTGAATGCCGTGGCTGCGGCCGATCATAGGCGTCATTTTGAATCGGTGTGCTTGCACGGCGACTGCGGCCCGCAAATCAGCCAGGTCTTGCGCGAGGATTTGTGACGCCTCCTTCAATTGGACGGCCAGCGTGGTATCGAGAATATCCGACGACGTGAGCCCCTGGTGCATCCATCGAGCAGCCGGCCCGACGGACGAGGCGACATTCTCCAGAAAAGCGATGACGTCGTGGTTCGTGCGCTTCTCAATCTCGTTTATCTCCGAAATGGAAAAACGAGCGCGCTTCCGAATTTCCGCCGCATCGGCCTTCGGAATCTGGCCCAAGTCAGCCATCGCTTCACAGGCCAGCGTTTCGATCTCCAGCCAGATCTCGAACTTGCGCTTATCCGACCAAAGCTCACGCATTGCCGGCCGGGAATAACGATCGATCACTCGAGAAGATAAAAGCGCTCCGCGAAACGGAAAGCGTTTTGTACGCAAAAAAGCGCCGCTTCTGCGGAACTAGCCGCTGAAGCGACGCTTTTCGAAAAGCGTTAAAAAACTGTCTCTAGCAAACCTGCGCGCGGGTGAAGCGGCCGTTGCTTTCAATGCGCACCTGGCCCGAGCCCAGAAGATCGGCTACGGCTGCCACCGTTTCCTTGGTGCTGGTTGTGCAGGAGCTGACGGCAAGAATGAGGTCGCCTAAGGAGAGTCCCGAACGTGGCTTGAGCATTTGATTGGTCTTTTTCATAGGAGTTATGCCTGGTTTTTGAGCAATATAGATGCCAGAGACGCATCCAAGTTCCCATGCTGGGGAATTTTCTTTGCTTTTGCCGGGATGCCGATTGGAGATCGCAAGACGCATTACACTAGTGTCACGTTTTCGAACACTTTTCCCCAACAGACCGCGGTATTGGGGGCTTATTTAGCAGGAACCGGCTTCGGTGCCGTGAGCTTCATCGCGACGAAATAGAGCACGCAAACCAGCAACACCGCCCCAATAATCGGGAACGACTCTGATTTCGTAGCTTTGATGATCGCGTCGGCATCCTGCAATTGAGCTGGCGTCAATTTGGCACCGACGCGTCCGCCGAGCCAGGCCAGAACGGCGCACCAAACACCGGCGCCAATCAGTGTCAGAACACTAAATTTCACAAAGCCCATCCGGATAATGCCCGCCGGGATGGAAATCAGATGGCGAATGACCGGCAGCAAGCGCGCGAAGAAAATTCCGCCCGCTTCGTACCGGCGCATGAAAATCTCAGCGCGGGCGAATTTGTCGGGTGGAACCAGGAAATACTTGCCCCAGCGGAGAATCGCCACGCGGCCGAGCCAGCGGGCCATCCAATACATGATGGCGGAGCCAAACCAGGAGCCGAGCGTTCCCGCAATGACGACGCCGACAAGCGACATACCGGAATCCTGCTGCGTCGCCGCCACAATCGCCGCCGGCGGGATCACCACTTCGCTCGGAATCGGGATTACGGTGCTTTCCAAGGCCATGAGCCAGAAAACCGCCGCGTAACCGCCCGTTTGGACCCAATGAAACCAAACTTCAATGAGATGGTGCATGAGAAAGTATCAGATTGGGATTTTGAAGTTTCGATTTCGCAATTAGCCTGAGCGGTTCGGCGGCGCGCCGGTAGTTCAATCGGAAATGGTTAATCCGCAATCTTAATTTTTGTCATGTCGATTTATCGTCGCGTGCTTCAGTACTACCGGCCATTTCTGGGTCAAACCATCGTCGGTCTTTTGCTTTCGCTCTGCGGCATAGCCTTGAGCCTGCTAAAACCCTGGCCGTTGAAGATACATTGTCGACGACATCCTGCCGCAGAATCCTCATGCGCGTTTCGGATCCTCGCCCGATCTGGTTCCCCTGCTCTGCCTGGCGTTGGTCGGCATTCAGATCCTTTGGGGACTGACCAATCTCGCCAGCAACTACATTTTCGTGAAAGCCGGTTTGCAGGCGCTCCTCAAATTACGGACCGATCTTTACGCCTACCTGCAATCGCTCTCCCTCAAATATCATGACGCGCGGCGTTCGAGCGATTCAAGTTTTCGAGTCGCTTATGATTCCCAGTCGATCCAAACGATCTACAATAAAGGCTTCACAAACATTTTTGGTTCCGTCATCACCCTGATCGGCGCGTTTGTTGTGATGGTCCAGATCGACTGGCAACTGGCGCTGCTTTCCCTCGGCGTCGTGCCGCTGATCGTTGTCGCAATCTATTTTTTCGCCAATCGCATTCGGCGCGACTCGACCTCGATCCAGGAACAGGAGAGCGCCCTGCTCGCGCAGGCACAGGAAGGTTTGAGTGCGGTCCGCATGGTGCACGCCTTCGGCCGGGAGGAATGGGAGGTGCGGCAGTTTCATTTGCAGGCGCAGCAGAGTCTTCACGCCAATTTGCGGCTCACCCTGACGAACGTGAACAGCGCACTCGTGATCAGCACCCTGATGGTGCTCGGGACCGCCGCCATGTATTACCTCGGCACCCTCCATGTCTTGGCTGGCACGCTTACGCTCGGTTCGCTCCTCGTCTTCAGCGCTTACCTTCTCATGCTTTACCAGCCGCTCGAATCTCTCACCTACACGGCCTGGGCGATGGAAGGGGCTACAGCTGGCGCAAAGCGATGCTTCGAGGTGCTCGATCGCGAGGATGACGTGGTCGATTCTCCGGACGCACGGGAGATTACCGAGACCGCGGGCGCGATTGGGTTTCAGAACGTCAGCTTTGGGTACGCGCCAGACCAACCGGTCCTGCAGAACATCGATTTATCGATCGCACCGAATCAAATCGTGGCGTTGGTCGGCGGGACGGGCGCCGGAAAAAGCACGCTCCTGAGTCTCGTCCCTCGATTTTACGATCCCGATCAAGGCGGCGTTACGCTCGATGAGCGTGATTTGCGGCAGATCACGAAAAAGTCGCTCCGGGCAAAGATTGCGATCGTGCTGCAAGACACCCTTCTTTTTTCCACGACGATTCGCGAAAACATCGCCTACGGCCGTCCGGGCGCGACCGATGCCGAAATTCGCGAGGCCGCTCATCGGGCGCAGGCCGATGAATTTATCAGCCGCCTGCCGGCTGGTTACGATAGTCCGGTGGGAGAACGCGGCGGTCATCTCAGCGTCGGCCAGCGCCAACGGATCGGGATTGCGCGAGCGTTTCTAAAAAACGCGCCTATCCTGCTGCTCGACGAACCAACCTCCGCGCTCGATCCCACGACGGAAGCTGCCATCATGGAAACGATCAAAGACCTTATGCAGGGCCGAACCACTCTCATTGTCACGCATCGCCTCGCCACCATTCACGGCGTCAATCGGATCGTCGTGCTGGAGCATGGCCGGATCGTCGAACAAGGCACCGGCGCGGACCTGCTGACGAAGCGGGGCGTTTACGCCACATTATACGAAGCCGGTAACTATCCTTCTCGTCCCAATGAGTAACGTAAATAGCGAACGCCGCGTGCAAAGTGATTGGTGGGCCAAGCCCATTCCACCGAACGTGATTTTCGGCGAAGGATTTTATTGCGAGACCGCGCAGATCTTTCGCCACATGCATACCATCGCGCCTGGAGCAGTGAAGATCGGCGATCATGTTTCCTGTTACGCCGGCTGCTCGTTCGCTTTGGGGAAAAATGGAACCTGCTCGATCGGCGACTTCACCCTTGTGAACGGCGCCCTCATCATGGCCGAAGAGCGCATCGAGATCGGCTCGCATTGTCTGATCTCCTGGAACGTCGGCATTGCCGATTCCGATTTTCATCCGATCGAGCCCGCGCAGCGCCTCATCGATGCCCAGGCCCTCGCGCCATTCTTCGAGGGCCGGCCTCCGCGACCCAAGTTGCGGACCGTGCCTGTGATCATCGCCGATAACGTCTGGATCGGAATGAACGCCACGATCCTGAAAGGGGTGACGATCGGAGAAAACTCCGTCGTCGCTGCCGGCTCCGTGGTGACGAAGAGTATCCCGCCCAATGTCGTGGTCGCGGGCAATCCAGCCATCATCGTCAAGACGTTCGCCGAAGCGTGAACTGGCTTCCGTTCTTCCGAATTGGACGTTGGGCGTTGGACGTTGGGCGTTGGGCGTTTCCCCCTCCGCATTCTTCCTCTCCCTCCCCATGAAACGAAAGCGCCTCATCGTGATGGGCTTCATGGGCTCCTGTCCCATCGCCGGGGTCATCTGGCAGCACATCCATTACATAGTCGGCCTGCAAAAACTGGGACACGATGTTTTCTACATCGAGGACTCCGCGAGGATTCCCTACAACCCGGTTACCTTTGATGTGTGCAACGACTACACCTACGCCGCGCAGATCCTTGGGCGTCTGGCGTCCGAGTTCGGTTTCAAGAACCGCTGGAGTTTTTGCGCCCGCTATCTCCCGGACAACCCAACCGCTGGCCTTCCGCTCAAAAAAATTCGCGAACTGTATCGCGAGGCCGACGCCATCCTGAACATCTGCGGCACGCAGGAATTCAACGACGACCTGCTGACGAGCGATCGCATTCTCTACATCGAAAGCGATCCGGGCGTAGAACAAATCAAGGTCGACCAAGGCGTAAAATCGACGATCAAGTATCTGCGCCGCCACCACGCGCTTTTCACGTTTGGAGAGAATGTCGGCGGTGATGCTTTCCCGGTGCCCACGCACCGTTTGAAATGGCTGCCTACGCGCCAACCGATCGTGACCGATCTTTGGAAAACCAGTCGCCGTCCCTTCCCCGCCGCCGTCTTCACGTCTGTCGCGAACTGGTCCACGAGCGGATTGAAAGACATCGAGTGGCGCGGCGAAAAATATCTCTGGAGCAAGTCGCGCGAGTTTCTTCGCTTCGTCGCGGCGCCCAAGAAATCCGGAGAGCAGTTTGAGCTGGCGACAGACATCAAGGACGCCGGCACGCGAGAGAAATTCGACCGCAACGGCTGGCGGTTTCGCCCTCCGCACGACCTGAGCGCGAACTACCGGCACTACCGGGACTACATCAGGCGCTCGAAAGGTGAGTTCACCGTGGCGAAGGATCAGTACGTTCGCCTCAACACCGGTTGGTTCAGTGACCGGAGCGGTTGTTATCTCGCCGCCGGCCGCCCCGTCATCATTCAGGAAACCGGCTTCAGCAAAGTCTTCGGGCAGCCCGACGGCCTCTTCGCCTTTAACTCAATAGGCGAGATTCCCGATGCAGTGAAAAAGATCAATGCCGACTACTCCCGGCACTCCCGGGGCGCTCGTGAGGTTGCCCGAGAATTTTTCGAAGCCGAAACCGTGCTGCGCTCGCTTCTCGAACGCGCCGGGATTTAGACCGGCCACCTCGATCTGTCATGTCGAGAGAGGTCGAGTCCTCTCTCGCTCATCGCGACAAAGCTGACAACGCCGCGCGATAGACCGGGAGGGTTTCCTGAAAGTCGGCCACGGTAACGTTCAGGTCGCGAAGAAGCCCGTCTTGTAATCCGTAAATCCAACCGTGCACGGTCAACTCCTGGCCGCGTTCCCAGGCGTCCCGGGCAATGCTGGTTTGGCAGACGTTGGCCACCTGCTCAATGACGTTCAACTCGCACAGGCGATCGGAAGCTGCGGCATCACTCATCGCGCTCTCCGGATGTTTCTCGCGCACGTCTTGAATATGACGCAGCCAGTTGTCGCTCAGGCCAAGCCGCTCACCCCGCAACGCCGCCTGCACGCCGCTGCATCCATAGTGTCCACACACGATGACGTGGCGGACCTTCAGGAGATCGACCGCAAACTGAAGCACGGACAGACAGTTCAGGTCCGAGTGCACGACCAGATTGGCGACGTTCCGGTGAACGAACAACTCCCCCGGCAAAAGACCGACGATCTCGTTGGCGGGCACGCGACTGTCGGAGCAGCCAATCCAGAGATAACTCGGCGATTGTTGGCGTGAGAGCTTGAGGAAAAACTCCGGGTCCTGCTGACGAATGCGACCGGCCCACGCCTTGTTGCTCTCGAAAAGGTGACTGAGTGTTTCCATGCGCAATCCGTAACCTTGCGGTCAGCGACGGAACCCGTACTTCAGAACAAAGAATTGTGGGTTTAGATAGGAGAGAGGCTCGCGCAGCTTCGCCAGTTCCTCTTCGGGGCCGTGGATTTCCAAGCGCGAAATCTCGGCAATCTTCAAGGCCTCATCGATCAACGGGCCGACGTTTTGCAGATGCGCCAGGAGAGCATCAGCGTCCCGATAGCCTTCCCGGCAACGAGCCTGATCCCCATCGAAGCTATATCCATAGTAAAGACAGGTAGTTTCCTCACTTGTCTTCGCGACAAACCGCTCACAAAGCTTTTTGAACGCCTCCAGGTTGCCGCTCGATACCTTGAAATACGGGGCAATCGTGCAGCATTTATCTCGAGTAGACATATTTCTTCCTTTCTCAGGGCCGGGCTAGCCGCCGCTCGGTGCGCTAGACTGAAGGCGCCAGAGCGCATCGATAAATTCTTTCTGCCCCGACGTGTATCTGGCCATGGTGTTAAGCCGATACTTTAGCACGGCGCCATCCTTGAGTGAGACGGTTATCGTCTTTTGATTCGCAAATCCGCCTCGTTCGACGGACCTCATGTTCGCGTAAGGAATTTCGACGATACCTTCATTGACCATCTTCAATGAGAAAAAACCCATTTTGGTTTTGATGAGGAAAAGGTGGCGAGGTGTGAGCGGTGCAAAGAAATAGCCGCTGCCTGCCAGAGCGAGTGGACCAACCAAGGCAACGTGTCCCAGGGACTTGTTGAAGAGAAAGCCTGTGACCGCAATCGCTTCGTCTGCCTGGAGCCGAGGCTTCAACTCGCTGTCGATAAACTGATCAAACTTGGTCATCGCAATCCTCCGTTAAAGCGCCGGGAATATGAGCTCGAAGAAGAGGAACAGCGCGACGACACCGATGAGGGCCACGATGAGAGGACGGGTCGGCGAAGTGGAGCTGCCCTTAAGGCCGACGACGCCGAAAAGGAGACCGGGAAACCACAGATACGCCCACCGAACCATCGCCGTTTCCGAGAGGTGATTGAAGAAAAGCCCGTAGATGCAGACGGCGAGCACAATGCTCGCGATGAGGGCGAACCCGTAGATTGATTTCATTTCGTAATGTTCGAAGGAAGAAATATTGGATCGCAAGCAACCCGGCAATCCCAATCGGAGAGCCTGGCCGCGGCGAGGCCCAATTGTTTAGAGGGAGTTGTTGCTCTCGAGTGTAGAATCGCAATGTGCCTCTGATTCCCATTCTGCTAGCGCTCCTTTTCATCCTGGCGCTGGTTTTCGCGATGCCGCTGTTGCTTGTGCTGCGCTACCGTGCCAGGACCATGCGGCGGCGCGGCCGCAGATGGGCGGTGACCGTTAATCTGCTCAGCTTCCTACTGTCGACCGGCGTTTTTATCTGGGTCGCAGCCATGACCTCACTGTGGATTCCGCGCGCTTTCTCCTACTCATTTGTCGGCCTCGTGGCGGGATGCCTTCTTGGGTCGCTCGGCCTCGCCATGACTCGATGGGAGCTGACGCTCCAGGCTCTATACTACACGCCCAACCGCTGGCTGATCTTGATCATAACGCTCGCTGTGACAACGCGATTGCTCTACGGCATCTGGCGAATCTGGAACGCTTGGCGCACTGCAGGGTCCGCTCCATCTTGGGTCGCGTCGGCGGGCATCGCCGGTTCGATGGCCGTGGGAGCCGTCGTGCTCGGCTATTATCTGACCTACTCCGCAGGCGTCCGCTGGCGCCTCAGAAGAGTCTTGTAACGCGCTATAGCTCTTCCTTACTAATTCGCTGCTGGGGCGGTAGCGCAAGGGGCCAGCGCGAAAGGTACCTGTGCCACTGGCGTAACGACGACCAATAACAATTCTGCTCGACAGCGGCAAAGCATTCTCATTACCAAATCCACGAACCATCAACAAAAGGAGAACGATTATGCGCATACTTGGATTGATTTTAGGGATTCTCGGCGGCCTCGCGGCGGGGTTCCTCGGGATGAAGTGGATGGGGGACGCGGACAGCTTGAAAGGGCAAATTGAACTTGCCCGGAAGATGGGTGTTAACATGGCTGATTTGGATAAGATGATCACGGCTTCGTACATGCTGATCGGCGCGATGGTGGCGGGCATCGTCGGTGGTGTCCTGGCGATGAAGGGCAAAGGAAAGATCGCAGCGGCGTTGATGCTGGCCGGCGCGATTCTGCCGGCAATCTGGGTGCCAAAATCGCTCATATTTACCTGCCTGCTTCTGCTTGGCGGCATCGTGAGTTTCTTTGCGAAGCCACGGCTGACGGCGGCGAGCGCTTGAGTGGGAGCGAACGCACCCTCGGGTGCCAGCGATCAGGCCCCCGCGACCGCGAACTCTCGAAGGGGAGCTAGTCGATGTTTTGGCGAGGGCGCCAAAATCAGTACGCGAGGCGCGTGCGCTGCCCAGCGTTGGGAGTGGGAAGAGGCAAATTTACCTATCAGGGTAGGCCACATTGTGTATGGTGGGGCGTTCTGAAGCCGTGATGCAGACCTCGCCCACATCCACGCACGCCACGAAGCGGTTTTGCCTCGTGCTTCTCAAGCCATCGCACTACGACGACGACGGCTACGTGATCCAGTGGCTTCGCTCGACGATCCCCTCGAACTCGCTTGCCGCGCTCTATGGACTCGCACGCGATTGCCGGCAGCGCCACGTCCTCGGCCCCGACGTGGAAATCGAAATCCATCCATACGACGAGACCAACACGCGGCTGCACCCGAAACGGCTCGCGCGCATGATCGAGGAAGCCGGCGCTGGCATGGTAATGTTCGTCGGCGTGCAATCGAACCAATTTCCGCACACCCTCGACCTGGCGAAGCCGCTCCTGGACCGTGGGGTGCAGGTCGCCGTCGGCGGATTCCACGTCTCGGGAACGATGAGCATGCTCGGGGGCAACGACCCCGACATCCATCGCGCGAAAGCGATGGGCATCTCGCTTTTCGCCGGCGAAGCGGAAGGACGTCTAGAAATGGTCCTCCAGGACGCGTACGCGAAGAATCTCAAGCCGCTTTATAATTTCATGGCGGACCTGCCGAACATCGATGGAATGCCGATCCCGCTCATTAGCTCCGTTCGCGCGCAACGCACTGCCGGCCATGTGACGAGCTTCGACGCCGGACGCGGGTGTCCGTTCCAATGCTCCTTCTGCACGATCATCAATGTGCAAGGCCGCAAATCGCGCCGCCGTACGCCGGACGACGTGGAGCAGATTATCCGCGAGAACGTCGCGCAAGGTTTGCGCAGCTTCTTCATCACCGACGACAATTTTGCCCGAAACAAAGATTGGGAAGCGATCCTTGATCGCATCATTCACCTGCGCGAGGTCGAGAAGCTGAAGATCGGGTTCCTCATCCAGGTGGACACGCTTTGCCACAAACTGCCGAACTTCATCGAGAAATGCGCCCGTGCCGGGGTGCGACGCGTCTTCATCGGGCTGGAGAACATCAACCCCGATAACCTCGCGGCCGCGCACAAGCGCCAGAACAAGATCACCGAGTATCGCAAGATGCTCCTGGCCTGGAAGGCAGCGCGGATCATCACTTATTGCGGCTATATCACCGGCTTCCCGAACGACACGGCGGAATCGATCATCCGCGACGTCGAGATCGTGAAGAAGGAGTTGCCGCTCGACGTTCTTGAATTCTTCTTCCTCACCCCCCTGCCCGGCTCGGAAGATCACCAGAAACTCGTCCAGGCCGGCGTCCCCGTCGATCCCGACCTAAACAAGTACGATCTGAACCACGTCTGCACCGCACACTCCAAGATGTCGAAGCAGGAGTGGGAGCATGCGTATCTCACGGCGTGGAAAACCTACTATACCCTCGAGCACATCGAGACCGTTCTGCGCCGCCTTATCGCCAAGAAAGGCCCGGCGGCTAACGCCATCATCCTCATGATGTGGTTCATGAGCGCCATTCACCTCGAAGGCGTTCATCCCCTCGAGAGCGGCGTCTTTCGCCTCAAATCCCGGCGCGACCGTCGACCGGGTCTGCCGCGCGAGCCCATCTGGAAATTCTATCCGCGTTACTGGACGGAATCGGTCGTCAAACTCGCGCGCCTCGCGATTTTGTATGGCCGAATCCGGCGCATCTACAAGCGGATCAAGGCAGACCCGAAACGGTTCAAATACATGGATGTCGCGCTCACGCCGGTGACCGACCACGATACCGAGGACTTGGAGATGTTTCACACGCCGTCCGCACCGGCCTTCGTCGCGCAAGAGCAGCGACGACAGCATGCCCGCGAGCATGCCGCGGTCGCGTAAGGGAATCCGCTCACCGCCCGCTGGCGGATTGCATGAAGTCGTCGTCCATTCCGACGATCAAATTGACGTAGGTGAGGACCTGATCCTGAGCCAGCAATGACTTTTCGATCTTCTTTTTGAGAGGTTCGCTGAGAGCAATCTCAAAATCCTTTCGGCTGGAGTCTCCCGTTTTGGTCAAGGGATTCGGAATTACCTTTGGGAAACCGGAAAGCGGACGTCCCGATTCGTCGAGCACATTGACCTTGAGCGTTTCCGCGCCGGCCCGGCCGCGAGTGACTCTGACCAGAAACTTGTAGGGCAGAGACTTCACCTGTCCCGCGACCTCCTGCGCAACAACGCCTTTTAAGGCAACGAGCTGTGGCAGTGGCAACACCTCTCGCTCATGCGATGGCGCTGAGAACTGTTTTTCTCCCGGCTTCGCATCCGCAATTTTTTCACGGAAGTGATAGCGAACTTCGCAGGCAAATAACGCCGGTTCCTCGGCGCGCAGGGCCGGCAGAAGAAACATTCCGAGAAGGCAACACCACGTGAGCGGAGAAAGCGAAGCGCGCATCCATCACACCTCCTCACTGAAAGCGCTTCGCGCAACCAGGATTTCTCGGCGTTTGCCGCCGCCAGCCCAACGAAAGCCACAATGATTTGATTTCCGGGTCATCTGTTTCATCTTCTCGGCTTCCGATGAGGCGCTTCGCATTCTTGCTCTCCACTTTTCTGTACCTGAATGGCGCGGAAATCCAGGCGCAGCAGCGGAGCGTGCCGCCGCCGCCGGGCGAGACGCCCATAGCCTCGCTCTACGCCGGCACCACCACCGCCGAACCCTGTCCCAGCGCCGCTAGCCGCGATCCGGCCCAACGGCAAGATCCAGAGAAGCCTGGTTCGAATCATGGCGACGGAGGTCGAGCCGGATTACCGCGCGCCTTGGAATTCGGGCGCAATTCAGCGGGGCGTGGGCGCCGGTTTCGTTATCGACGGCAATCGCATCATGACCAACGCGCACGTGGTCAGCAACAGCCGCTACCTTACCGTAGAGCGCGATGGCGATCCGAATAAATATCCGGCCACGGTTCTGTTCGTCGCGCACGACTGCGATCTGGCGCTTCTGAAAGTCGCATCAGCCGGACTTTTTCAAGAACATGGCGCCGCTCACCTTCGGCGGGATTCCGGAACTGGAGTCGGTCGTGTCGGCCTACGGTTATCCGATTGGCGGCGAACGCATGTCGGTGACGACCGGCATTGTTTCGCGAATCGATTTCCAGCTCTACACGCATTCTTCGATCGACCAGCATCTCGCGATTCAGATCAGCGCGCAGATCAATCCCGGAAACAGCGGCGGACCTGTGATGCAAAATGCGAAGGTGGTGGGCGTGGCCTTCCAGGGATACAGCGGCGACGTGGCGCAAGGCGTCGCCTACATGATTCCCACGCCGGTCATTCAGCGCTTCCTCACGGACATTAAGGATGGGCATTACGACAAGTACGTGGATCTCGGACTCACCTACATCGAAGCTGCAGAATCCGGCGCAGCGGCATTTTCTCGGCTTGAAAGACGATGATCGCGGCGTGCTGGTCGGGACCGTGATTGCGGCCGGCCCGTCGGCCAAAGAGCGTGCAAGCGGGAGACGTGCTTCTCGCGATCGACGATCATCCCATCGCGAGCGACGGGACCGTCGAGCTGGAAGGCGAGCGCGTCGAAATGCCGGAAGTCGTCGAGCGAAAATTCAAGGGCGACACGGTGAAACTTGACATCTTGCGCGACAAGAAACCGATCACGGTCAACGTCGAGCTCGGCTCGGTTTGGCCTTATCTCTTACCTGGCCCACGGCTATGATGTGCGCCCGCGCTACGTCGTTTATGGCGGCCTCCTGTTTCAGCCGCTCACGCTCGATTTGGTCGAGGCCTATCAGCCGACCGATATCCGGCTCCGGCATTACTTCGATTACTTCGTCACGGAACAAATCTACCTCGAGCACCCCGAAGTGATCGTCCTGACCAATATGCTGCCCGATCCGACCAATACCTATCTCGCTCCCTACCGCGCCAGCATCGTGGATGAGATCAACGGCCAAAAAATTCGAACGCTTGACCGACTTGGCCAAGGCTTTTTCCGAAACGCCTGATCGCTTTGTCATTCGCATGATCGGCGACGGACCTCCGCTCGTGCTCGACCCGAAAGAGGTCGAATCCGCGCGGGAGAGAATCAAGACGCGTTACAACGTGGTCTCGGAGACAAAACCTGGAAGAGCAGCCGGCCCGGCGGACGCCGGCCGACGAAAACGAAAAGCTGATGCGAGCGCGTCCGTTTCCATCTTGCCTGTCATCGGTGTCCTGCTTCTGCCCCTCGGGCTGCGGGCGGCGCCGCCCAAGAAAGCCCCGGGCCCGGAGACCGTGGTGAAGCCGAAGGAGCTTTCGCTCGTGCGCGTGAATGTCACCGGGCAACCCTACGATTACATCCGGCCCTGGCAGAAGCGGGCGCCCTTCCAAAAACGCGCCTTGGGCGCGGTGCTGCCGCAAGGCCGCGTTCTCGTGACGGCCGATCTGGTGGCAAATCAAAATTACGTCGAGCTGGAGCGCGCGGAGTCCGGCGACAAGACCGGGGCCAATGTGGTGGTGGTCGATTACGAGGCGAACCTGGCGCTGCTCGAGCCAACCGATAAGAAATTTCTGGACGGTCTGACTCCCCTCCAACTGGCGCTCGACACGGTGGTCGGCGATCGGCTCGCGGCGCTGGCAACTCGAACCCACCGGCGCGCTCGTCGGCACGGAAGGACTTGGTGACCACGATTCAGATGACGCGTTACCCGGCCGACGTGGGCCAGTTTCTGACCTATCGCATCAGCATTTCGATGCAGTACCGCGATAACAGCTACACGGTCCCGCTGGTCAAGAACAACAAGCTCGCCGGTTTGCTCCTGCGGTTCGACCCGCGGACCCAGGTTCTCGATGCGATCCCGGCGCCGATCATCGCGCACTTTCTGAAAGACGCGGAGACGCAAAAATACCGCGGGTTTCCCGTCAGCGGGATTCGGCTTTTTCCCCACGCGCGATCCGCAATTGCGCAGCTTATGCCGGACAAACCGGCAAAGCCGCCGGCGTTTACGTGACCAGCGTCGAACCGGACATGCCGGCGGCCAAAGCCGGTTTGCAGGTCGGCGATATTGTCGTCGGCCTCGGGAACAATGAGATCGACCAGAATGGAAACTACGTCGATCCGCTCTACGGGAAAATCGAGTTCACGAATCTGATCACCGCGCGCGCTTTTGCGGGCGACACCGTGCCGATCCAGATTCAACGCGCGGGCAAGCCGATGCAGTTGAATCTGGCGCTCGACCATCGCGACGCGAACGATTACGTCATCCCGCCTTACAATCTCGATCGACCGCCGCTCTATTACATTCTCGGCGGGCTGGTCTTTCAGGAATTGTCCCGGCAATATCTCAGGGAATGGGGCGCAAACTGGCAGAAGGACGCGCCGCAGCGCTTCGTCTATAAGGACCGATTCCAATCAGAGCTCTATCCCGGAAGGAAACCGGCGCGTGGTGGTTCTGACTCAGGTGCTCCCGGCCAACAGCACGATCGGTTACGACGACCTAGCGTATCTGACCGTCACAAAAGTGAATGGCAAGGAAGTGAAGTCGCTGGCGGATCTGGCGGAGGCGGTCAAGCAACCGATCGATGGTTTCATCAAGATCGAGACCGAAGAGGATCCGAAGCAGCTCCAGCTGGACGCAGCGCAAGTGGAGGCGGAAGCGCCGGCGCTGCAGCAGAATTACGGTCTGCCTTCGCTCCAGCGGCTGGAGTAGCCGAGCGAGCCATCCTCAATCCTCAGTCCTCGATCCTGCAATCCTCGATCCTCGCCGGCCCTACGCTTGGGCCGAGGTTGCGCGAGAAATTTTGCGACCTCCTCCTCGTAATCTTCGAAAGGATTCGCCCATCACGAGGAAATCGCGGCTGTCGCACGCGATCGAATCCCAGTTGATCACATAAGGCTGCTCGCTTTTCTGAAACCACGCTGACGGCCTGCGCGCGACCGGCAGCGCGGGTGTTCGCCGGCGGATGATCGCTCGCTTCAGTCCGGCGCACGCTGTTGTTCCATTCGCCGATTCGCTTCGCCGGGTTCACCCCGAAAAAGAGCCCTTTCTCGGGATCGATGTTGTGATATTCGAGGTCCAGGCTTTGCAGCCACGGATCGTTCCAGTCGAGCCCTTCGGACTCCATGAACGTCTCCAGGAGCCATTTCTTGGTGATCCAATCGACGCCTCCGATGAGCGTCTCCGGTTTGTTGCCCAACGCCTCGAGAGTGAAACTCCAGCTCTCGAGCAGCCAATCGGTTTCCTCGTTGAGGCCGCCCAGATGTTTCTGCGCCAGCTCGCAAAACTGCCACTGAATTTCGAGGCCGCCGATGGTCTTGCCATTTTCCAGCCGCACGATCCAGGCGCCGCGTCGGATCGCGCGAAATATCGCGCGTGCTCTGGACTGCATCGCTCAGGCTGAGGTTTTTCGGGAGGCGGCCCTCTTCGAGCAGCGACAGGACGCAGGCGGTGGTTCCAATTTTCAGCGCGGTCGCAAACGGGCTCATGTTGGAATCGCCGATGAGCAGATGGAGCCGCCGGTATTTTCGGTAATCCGCCAGCGGCTCGTCGCGCGCGTTGATGATGGCGCGATTGAACTGCACCCACTGGTAGATGTCGTTGACGATGTGATCGGCGCGCTGGCTGAGCTGGAAATCCACCTGGACCTCCGGCTGCGGTAGCTGGAAATCGAACGCGAGCGGGTTCGCCTGCCCCACCCGCCCCGCGCCGGTGAAAATCTGACGCGTGGCGAGAAAGGCCAGCAAGGTGCCGAGCACCGGCGGAGTAAACTGCGCCTCGCGCTTCATCAGGTAGTTCTCGTGGCAGCCGAAGGTCGCGCCGGTGTTGTGATCGACGTTGTTCTTGATGAACGAAACGCGGTCCGCCGCCCCGAGCGATTCGAGGGCCGACTGCAGGAGCTCGTCGCCGGCAACGTCGTAAGTGACCACGTCACGCAGGTGCAGGCACTCCGGCGAAGCGTATTCGATGTGCCCCATGTCGAGATAGAGGCGGCCGCCGTTCAGGAGGAAGCCGCCATTGCCGGGCGGTTCCTCGTAATCGCGATAATGCAGATCGATGGCGCCTGCCTCCGCCTTGCGGAAAAGGAAATTTTTCACCCTGACCGGCCAGGCATCGGTGCTGCCCGCGGCCGTCTTCACCGCTGACGAGGCAGCCGTATTCCGTTTCGATCCCGGCGATGCGATCCATTGAAGCAATTACCGATTGAGCGACTTATTGATCTGGCGATTGAAAATCATCCAATCGCCGCATTGCTCAAATGTTTAAATTCCGCTTGAGTTTCGAGAGCACAGAAGGCAAACCACAAGGCCAGTCACTATGAAAGACCTCGGCCTTCGAAGCCCCGGCGCAAAAGTTGGCGGACTCGTCTATTTCGGCCGCATGCTCGACAAGATCCGCGCGCACGCGAAAGGCGAACTGCCGGAGGAGTATCAGGTCAACCTGGGCGAGCGTTTCGATCGGTGGTGCGTCGACCTCCTGCAGATCGATTACGCCGAACTCGTCGAGCGCGTGAAGCAAGGCGGGACGGACGACGATATTCTCGATTGGTGCTTCGCCCGAGGGCGCCGGCCTTCGGAGGGCGAAATCCACATTTGGAACGAATTCATGCGGAAACGGGGTTGGAACGATGAGCTCACCGAGACACTGATCCGGCGCAAAAAGGAGGCAGGAATGGCCGGTCGCTCCGAAATCCTGACGATGTTTAACTTCATCGACGCCGATGAAGGTCGGCCGATTGCGCGCCGGCGGCGTAGCCGCCAGCTTCGGCGGCCGTGCCTCAGCCAGGCATTACGATCGCCGGCGGCTGGGGCGGTTGCATGCGGTAATCGATGAACTTCCAGACCCCGATGACGATCAACGCGACAAACGCGCTCGCAGCCAGGATTCTTGCGCGCGTCGGGGCTTCTCTTCGGGCCAGGCGCGGTGGACATGCGGGAGGCTTACTCCGAGAGCGTGTCGATTCGTTCCGCCAGGCCGAAATCGAGATCGGTCAGGCCGCCCTTGCTGTGCGTGGAAAGAATCAACCGCACCTTGTTGTAGCGGATGTCGATGTCGGGATGATGTTCCTCATCCTCGGCGACCTCGGCGACGCCATTCACGAAATCGATTGATTCGGAGAAGTCGTCGAACTCGAAGGTGCGCTCGATATGCTTCTTCTCTAGCTCCCACTCGGGGATCTTTTTCAGGCGCGCTTTCGCCTCATCCGCTTTCAGCAAATCAGCCATAACGGGGAACGAGTAACATCCCCAAAAGGTTTTGCAATGAGGAATCGCACAGCTTTTTGCGGATTTACCGGGTTGCTTCCAGACCGAGGATTTTTTGGAGATTCTTCGTCGAATCGAAGGTTGCGACCGCGCAATCGCGCGCCTGCCTTGATAAACGGGTCCAATCCCCCAATACCTCGCGGACGGCGATTTCCGCTTCATCGATGCCTCCGACGAAACGAAACCCGCTCTCGGAGGGCAAATATTCTCCAGCGCCGGTGTCTTCCGTGATCACCGGCCGTCCGAGCGCGAGAAACGCCGCGGCCCGATCGCTCACCCACCCTGTCCGCCAGGCCACGTCGACGCCTTTGATCGCGGTAAATTCGCCGAGAGCGCTCGCAACATAGCTCCGATAGGCGCCGGGTGTCCGTGTGACGCGATGGGGAGACACGACCTGCCATCCGCGCTGGCGTAATCGTGCGAGTTCTGGGTCATCCGCGTTCAAGTTCATGGCCAGCTCGAAACGAGCGTGGGGGACACGCTGGGGCAGATCCAAATAGGGTTCGAAGGCAAATTTCTTTGAAAGATCGGGAAACTCGCCGTCCACCTCGACGCCCCCTCCCCAGTACCACTGCCCGATCGTCGAGAATTTCTCGACCTTGGGGCGCGGCTGCGGTTGAAAGAGTTCGGTGTCGATTAGCGGATGGAATGTTTTCCATGCCAGCGGCGATGGCGGCAACCGGCAATTCTTCCCGTGGACATTGAGCCCAATTGTCCAGAATTCGTGATGATGGGATTGGCCCATTTCCAATCTCGTCATCCAAAAGAAGATTTCGCTCGGATCGAGATCGCAAAAAATCCGCCGCTCGAATTCGAGGAGCAACGGAGGGTGAATCGAATAACTCAGGTTGAGCAACGTATTCGGACCCGCCAGGCGCTCCTCCAGTTCACGTCGCGACATTCCAATGCAGCGCATTCCATCCAGGTGGTGCGAGTCATTCGCCGTCGTTTGATAAAGCAGACAGTAGCGCCCCCCAAGCTGATGCTCCCGGAGCAATCGCTGGAATTTGCGGATACGCGCCTCATCCTCACGTGGGTTTTCGGTAGCGGGGAGTAATTCCAGCCAAACCGCGTCGAGCCCGAGCCGGCGCAAGCCCAGCATCCATTGCAGCGGAACGGAAAAAACGCCACCGCCTTCGGGATATTTCGCAGCAAAGCCGCAGGCGAGAAAGATCGTCACAGACAGAGGTTCGCCCGTCTCGGATTTCGCTCAAGCCTTTGTCCTCCGTTTGACGGTTCAAGCATCATCCGCTAATTAGCATCCGCCGAAGCACCCGTAGCTCAACTGGATAGAGCATCTGACTACGGATCAGAAGGTTAGAAGTTCGAATCTTCTCGGGTGCACGCCATTCAAATGACCGGCGACTTAGCGCGTGCAATAGCCGGCAGGCCTGTCGCCGATTTCGCGGCGTCTACAAATGGGTGCCCGTTTGCGATGCGGGCCGCGGACGCAGGTTGCGCTCTTTCTCGGCGGCTTTCGCGGCGGCGCTGCCGGGGGCCGGCGTGGGCGCCGGCTTGATTTTCACAGAGTCCAGCAGCGCCTTAGCGGGCGGCTTCGGTGGACGTTTGTGAGTTTGCGTGCCAGTGCGAATGACCTTGCCGTTCACATACTTGTAGCCATCCGAGTGGACCCATTCCCCGTTCACATAATTCCAGCCTGCCCATAACTGGGACGAGGGAGCGCTTTTGGAGGTGGCATTGGTCTGAGTCGGCTTTTGGCTGTTCGCGTTCTTGCTCGGTGTCGGTTCCGCTTGCAGCGAGACTGCCGCAACGAAGGTCATCGGCACAATGAGTCGTAGAATATTCCGTGTCATAATTCGGTTCCCTTGTTCTTTCCCTTGGTTCTTTTTCTCGTTTTGTTACCCTTCACGGGTGACGGAATGGTTCTCCGCTTTTTTGTGGCAGATTTTCCACAAACGGGTCTGAAAGTCCTTAAGGTGCGACTGAAATTTTCTGAAAATTTGTGAAACTCGCATTAAATGCTCCGCCGCAGCCCGTTTACGAATTCGGCGATTTCCGGCTGGATGCAGGGAAACGACTTTTGTGGCGGGCAGACGCGCAAGTGCCGCTGACGCCGCGGGTCTTTGAGACGCTTCTCTTCCTCGTCGAGCATCACGACACCGTGCTCGACAAGGAGCGCTTGATGGAGGCGGTTTGGCCCGATTCCATCGTGGAGGAAAACAATCTCACCCAAAACATCTCAACCCTGCGCCGCGTTTTCGGTGAAACACCTGGGTCGCATCACTACATCGTTACGGTGCCAGGCCGCGGCTACCGCTTCGTCGCCGATGTAAAATTGCGCGATGCCTATGACGGCCCGTCGTCGCGGAGAATGCCAGAGGCCGCAATCTCGCCTGCCCGGAACGAGATCCAAGAAATTGCCTCGGTCGCCCAGCCGAAGCACCGTCGCGGTTTCCGGCCAATCCTGCTGGCGACCGCCGCCGTTCTGGTTCTGGGCATTACCGCGCTCTTTTTCATCCGAGGCGGCCGAACCGAAAATTGGGCTGAAGCGCCGCCCAAGGTTCAGTCGGCCAGGATTATTCTTCCGGAAAAAAGCATTGCCGTGCTGCCGTTCGCTAATCTCAGCGCCGATCAGGAGAATGCATTTTTCACCGAGGGAGTGCAGGACGACATTCTGACTGCGCTCGCCAAGTTCGCCGATCTCAAGGTTATCTCGCGCACGAGTGTCGCGAGTTATGTTGCCGGACCGCACCGGGACCTTCGCGAGATCGGACAGGAGCTGGGGGTGGCCAATATTCTCGAAGGAAGCGTGCGGCGGGCTGGCGGAAAGGTGCGCGTCACGGCCCAGTTGATAGAAACACGCACTAACACCCACCTCTGGGCCGAGACCTACGATCGCGAACTGGCGGACGTCTTTGCGATCCAGAGTGACATCGCCCAACGGATCGCAACCGCTCTGGAAGCGAAGCTCGCGCCGGAGGAAAAGGCTCGTCTTGATGCCAGGCCGACCACGAACTCGGAGGCTTACGTGCTTTATCTGACGGCGCGTGGGACGGAAAATTTTGAGGAGGCGGAGAAACTCTTCATGCAAGCCATCGCGCTTGATCCGGGGTTTGCCCTGGCTTACGCGCAGGTTTCCATTCTCAATAGCGGATTTTCCGTCGAGGATCGGACGCGCAAGGCGAGAGCGCGCGCCCTGGCCGAGGAAGCCTTGCGCCTCGCTCCAGCTTTGGGCGAAGCACACATGGCTTTAGGTCTTTGCCTCTACTGGGCGGAGACGAACTACGACGCAGCGCTCAAGGAGTTCGAGGTCGCCGCGGCGACGTCTCCCAATAACGCCGAGATCTACGTTTACATTGGTGGAATCTATCGCCGGCTGGGACGATGGCGCGAATCGATTGCCATCCTCGACCGGGCCCGGTCCCTCGATCCTCGCAACGGCGGCATCGCTTTCATGGCGGCCAACAATCACCTTTTCGTACGAGACTGGACCGCCGCTTCTGCTGGCTTCAATCGCGCCCTGGCCCTCAAGCCGGATTTTGTGCTTCCCAAGATTGGCCTCGCTTACCTTGAAGTGTTTCGTAACAGCGATCCCGGTGCGGGCAGAAAAATTTTGGAAAACATCCCTGCCAACGTGGACACAAGAGGGATGGCGACAGTATCACGCTGGGATCTGGCCATGCTGGAGCGGGATTATGCCACAGCGGAAAAAATCCTGACGGACGCTCCATTAGAAAATTTTTCTCCAGGCGGAGAGGCCCCAAAAGCATATTACCAGGGGCGCGTTGCCCTCGCTCGCGGCGACATCCAATCGGCCCAGCGCTATTTCGCCACCGCGCTGCCACATGCCGAAAAGCGGGTCCGCGACAATCCGGACGCTGCCACGCGTCACGACTATCTGGGATTGCTTTACGCCTACATGGCGAGAAAGGACGACGCCATTCGCGAAGCTCGTCGAGCCGTCGAACTCGACCCAGAAAGTCAAAACGCATTTCACGGCGCCGTCCATTCTGCCACTCTGGCGCTGGTTTACGCTCTCGTTGGCGAACCGGACCAGGCTCTTCCGCTGATCGAGCGCCTGCTCTCCACTCCCGGACCTGTCGAGTGTTCGGATTATCCAAACAACATCACGCTCGCGGATCTTCGGCTCCGATGGGAATGGGACTCGCTGCGAAACAATCCGCGTTTTCAGAAGATCCTTGCAGAACCGGAGCCAAAAACGGTTCTGACTACCCGGTAGGACGTTCGCGCGTCGGCTACCTCCCCAGTGCTCTGGGCGGAGCGCTATTTCGTTCGCACCACTTTTTGGACGGGCGAGAGCGTGCCGTCCTTGTAGGTCACCTGCACGTTCACGAATTGGGTACCGCCCGGGACGGAAATGTAAACCAGATCACTGGCGTCGATCTCAGACTTGTCGCTCGGCTTGAACTTGAAGGTCTGGTCGAGCGCCTCGCTGTTCAGCGAGTAACGGATCTCTTTGATTATGGGACGATGGCCAATGAGATGGGTAAAATAGAGCAGCACTTTCCCATCGTAATCCCGAAACGAGAGCCACGAACCCGCGGTCATATTGAGAATCATCTTTCCCTGGGCGAGTTGCTCGTCGGCGGTGGAAAACTTGAGGGTGTAAGGACCATTCGTCTTTTCGTTCTTATCCACGTATTTCACCTCGATCGTGTGCTCGCCGGGCGGGAGGTTCGGCAAAGGGATGTAGGTGTTCACCATGGGCAGTCCGGTCTGCGCGTTTTTCGTGGGAAGATATCCGGTCGATTGGAAATCGCCTTTCCCGTCGAGCTTGTAGAAGAGCTCCTTCGCTTTAAAATCGGCTATTTGAAAAATGACGGCCCATCCGCTGTTGCTCTGCTGCGTCGTGATGGTGACCGGATTTTCCAGGACTCTTTCCGGTGTGCTTAAGAGCTTGGCCCAGCGAGTCTCCGCGGCTTCGATCCACTTGAATGCTTCCTTTTTATCCAGGAAAAATTTCTCGAATTTCCCTGCGGCATGAGCCGCGCGGAATTTCTCGAGCCACTCCTTTTCCGCGCGCTGGTCGGACAATGTCTGGTCACCGCGCCGGGCCTCTGAATACTCCTGGCTGATCAGCCATGCGAGTGGACCGAAATCGGGGTTCTTCTCCGCCAGGGTCTGGAGTTTTTTCAAACGCGCCTCCCCATCCTCGAGCAGAGCGAGCGCGGTCTGGTAAGAAATCGTGCTCGGCACGAGTTTGTCGCCAAAGTAGCGCATCGCTTCCACCGCACCGGCTTTGCCTTCCGCTGCTTTTAGCATGGCGGAATAACTCATCCACGGATCGAGGGCTTCGAGATTGGCGGAAAGGTATTCGGCGTATTCCTTCCGCGCGGCGCCGAAGTTGCCGCCCAGCTCGTGGACGCGCGCATTGTGATAATGCTCTTCGGGAGTTTTTGCACCGGGAATGAGCCCGCCTGTGGAAGCGAGCGATTCAAACCGCTGCGCGATCTTCTCCAGCGATCCGCCATCCTTCGCCATCTGGGCGCTCATTTTTCCCTGGCCGCGCACGAGCCAGATCACCAGGATCGGCAATCAAGCAGAGCAGCGCCGCTACGGCCCAGGCCCATCGTTTTGCGCCTCGACGCAATTGGGTCAGGTCGTCGCGGAGTTTGAGGACGCCCGCCTCCAAGGCCTCGCGCGTGGCCAACGGATGAAAAAGGTGAGTGTCGACTTTCAGGATATTTCGGTAGGCAGCCTGGAGCTGGCGCAATTCCTCGGGTTCCGGCTCGTGCGGATCGATCGGGAAACTCTCGTCCATGAACAGGTACCAGACTTTTTTCCCCTGCTTTCGAGCATACAGAGCCTCGTATTGCGTGTAACTGACCCGGCCGTACTCTTCGTCCGGAGTGGGCGGCTCCGCCCCGTAACATTGACCGATAAGTTGGACGACCCCTTTGCATTGATCGATCTGCTGACGGAGCATCTGGCGCAGGTCTCCTCCTTCGGTTCCGAAGATGTCCTGCCAGACTGGCTCGTAACCCAGGAAAGTCAGGGTATTGGCGACGAGCTGCCGGGCGCTCCGCAGCTCTTTGCTCACCGAAGAAATGAAGATTGTGGGACGTGGTGCCATCGTGAAATCAGAGCTAGCAGTTTGGCCGGTAGCTTTGCAAGCCTTGAACAAAAAGCTGCGGTTTGTTCAGAGACGGTCGGGTCGCCAAAATCTTGCACGGGGGAACGTGCGCACTCTAAAATATTGACGTTCCAGAGGGAGAACTTCATCTTCCGTGTCGCTATGGCGCATCCGGCCCCATCCAGTCACGAGCAAGATCTGAGCTTTGCGCAGAGCGTTCTGAGCGCTAATAGCGCGGCCGCGGCGGAGTTGCGTAGCCGCTACCATGGCAGAGTGGTGGCGGTCCTTTGTGCGAGAGGAGCGAGTGCCACCGAAGCCGAGGATCTGGTCGCCGATCTCTGGTCGGATTGTTTCGCCGCGCCGGCGAATCGCCAAACTCTTCTCAGTAAATATCAAGGGCGCTGCGCCCTCGAATCCTGGCTCCTGACCGTCGCGACCCATCGCCTCATTGACCTAAAACGGAGACAAACCTTCCGCGTCGAAGTCCCCGCTTCCGATCGTTCGTCGGAAGACTTTTTTGACCGAAGACCTCAGCCGGAATCGGTCCCGCGCGAGGAATCTCTCCTGAAATTACTTCGAGCCGCGATTCGGAACGCGTTTGCCAAGAGAGATTCCGAATCCGTCTTGATGCTGAAACTCGTCCACGTTCATCAACTAACGCAGAGAGAAATCGCCCGTATGTGGGGCTGGCATGAATCGAAGGTCAGCCGCGCGCTCGAGGTCGCACGCGAGAGCATTGCGCGCGATATCCTGTTGGAGCTGAAACGGGCGGATCCATGGCTCGATCTCCGGTGGGAAGATTTCCTCGAGCTTTGTTCTGGTTCCGCGGATGCGCTTTTTTAGCGGGACGAAGATAATTCGCAAGAATTCCAACCTTATGAGTCTAAGATACGAGGTCGAAAAAACGACGGGGCCGCTTTGATCCGATAGTGCCGCCCTTCGTTCTTTTGCTCGAAAGCAAAATGAAAACCTATTTTTTCGCCGATCAAACTCTCCGATCTTTTTCCTTCACTCACGCTTGTGAATGATAACTTCCAAATCTTGTTTGAGCTCCTGGAAGGTCCCAGTGCCAGGAAGTCACGGGACGTATCGCCGCCACCGTCCCAGCCGAGCTTCGCGAAAAGATCGCCAGGTTTGCCGCCGGGAAGTGCTCCGAGGAGGAACGGGAGGAAATGAAAAAATGGTTGCGAGAAAAGCCCGAACTGATTCCCGTGCTCGTCGCGGAAACGCAGGCGCTCAGGCCATCGACGGAATGAATACCACCTCGCGCGCGAATTTTCTTCCCGAGCAGCGCTTTCTGCCGTTGCGGCCGGCTCTGCAGGAACACCTCACGAAAGTGGGCGCCGCCATCTCACCGGAAAACTTTCTGAGCATCTGCGACGAAATGCTGCTGAAGGTCCTAAGAGAAACCTTCGAACGGATTGCCGCCGACGAAGGCAGCATCTGGTTGCTCGACCAGGAGAAGAAGCACCTTGTCGCGACTTACAATAGCGGTCCGAACTCTGAAAAAATTGTCGGATTCAAGAACCCGTTGAGCGAAGGCATTATTAGCCTGGTCGTGGCGAGCGAACAGGCTTTCGTCGAAAATCAGGTCTACAAGAACAAGAGCCATAGCGCCGCCCTCAATAAGAAGCTGGGCCGGACCACCTATGCCATGATTGCGGTGCCCCTTTACTTCCTTAACCAAGTGCGAGGAGTTATCTCCTGTGTGCAACTTCTTGATGTGCTGGTCGAGGAGGGACAAGCCGCCCCGGTCGGAGAGACTCCGCCTGGTTTTAGCCCGCAGGATTTGAACGCCGTCCAAACGACTGCGGCCGTGGTCAGAGACTTAATCGATTATCGCCTGCTCGGGACCGCCATAGGATGGAACCGGCACTAGGGATCGACTCCAGTCCGTTCAAATTGGATGAAGCCCGCCAGGCTTTGGCCAACGGGACGGGTAAAGGCATCCGCATTGCGGTCATAGATTCAGGCATTGAAATCGACCATCCCGATCTGGTGGGTATCAGCCTGTTGGACGATCTGCATGTGGTCGACGCCGGCGTTCAGATTGAGGTCAAGCCCGGGGACGGCAGCGATATCTATGGCCACGGCACCGCTGTCGCGGGAGTGATTCGTCGCCTCGCGCCCGACGCCGAAATCGGCAGCATTCGCGTCCTGGGAGAAAATCTCGGTTCGCGGACAGTTATCATTCGGGAAGGGGTCCGGCAGGCCATCGATCGCGGCTACCACATTTTGAATTGCAGTTTCGGCTGCGGGTTATCGGAACATATCTTTCAGTACAAGGAGTGGATCGACGAAGCGTATCTCAAGGGCATCCACATCGTTGCCGCGTGTAATAACTACGACTTCACAACGCCAGAGTGGCCTGGATATTTTCCTAGTGTCGTGACCGTCAACATGGCTCGCTCGGACAGACGATCACAGCTTCTTCTATAAACCAGGCCACTTGGTCGAATTCGCCGCCCGAGGTGTGGACGTCACTTTGCCTTGGAACCATCATTCTACCAAGGAAGTCACGGGAAGCAGCTTTGCCGCGCCCATTATGAGTAGCTTGCTGGCGCGGCTGATTTCCGGAATGCCGGGCCTCCTTCCGCTGGAAGCGAAGTCGATTCTTGCACCGCCTGGCCATGCCCTGGCGGGCTGAAGTAACCGCTCCCAATGTCGCAGAGGCTCCCCAATCCGAAAGTCCGGCTCCGGTTGCGCGTGTCGGGCGTCCCTCCTCCCCCGTCAATGACGCGCCAGAAGCGCCCGTAACATCGCGGCTCCTGCCTGTCTCGATCCTGGCCGGACCTTCGGCGCGTTCGATCTTGCAGGATACGGTTTCTCGGGACGTGAATTGCCGGTTCGGTC
Organism: uncultured Verrucomicrobiae bacterium; assembly: GCA_963850015.1. Taxonomy (GTDB): domain Bacteria; phylum Verrucomicrobiota; class Verrucomicrobiia; order Chthoniobacterales; family UBA10450; genus AV80. Next base: position 1,010,879 of record CAWKJF010000002.1, on the reverse strand, counting down.
TGCTTGCCAGCTCACCTGTCGATCTCTCAAACGAATCCACGACCGGCTTATGGTTGAAGAGCTAGGGGCCGCGAGCGCCGGCGGCTACGATCCGTCGCGAATAAGAGCGCAGATCTCGGCTATCGCGGAGAAGGCGTTGGTTGATCACCTGATCATTGAGTGCGACTCCAAAACGCACCCGATTGCCTTTGCGTCGCTCTTCCTCCCGGATGGTGGCGCTGGGCATCGGTTCCCGGAAATCGCGCGACTCAGTTCCATCGTGCTGGCCATCGATGCCGAGACTCTTCTTAGCTCTATCGTTGAGGGCAACCACGCGCCCGGGGTGACCTCGCCCTGCATCCTCGCGGATCAAATCGAGTGCGCCGATGTCATCGTGCTGAACGGCGCACGAGCCAATCACGATTTCAGGCAGGCGCGGGCCGTTATGTCCGCCCTCAACCCATCCGCGCGCGTTGTTCCGGAGATCCGCGCGAGACGGCGCCAAAAATGTTGGACGCCGAAAAGTCGTTTGACTTCGAGACCGCATTTGCCGGCGCTGGATGGCGAAGACTGATGGAAGAGGAGCCGAGATGTGCAGCGCGGTGAGGAAGGCGTGACGATGTTTGTGTATCGCGCCCGCCAACCTTTCCAACCCGGAGAAGTTTTGGAATCTGATCCAAAGACCTTTTCCTGGCGTGTTCCGGGCCAAGGGCTTCTTTTGGCTCGCTCCACGGATGAGCGTCGTAGGAGGACTCAACATCGCCGGCTCGGAGTGCCACTATTCGCCGGCCGGACAGTGGTGGGCTGCGCAATGATTCGCGGCCGACTCCAGCCAGCCGAGATTCCCGATCGCTTGAAGAAAGAGTGGGCGGAACCGTTCGGCGACCGTCGCCAGGCGATCGCTTTCATGGGAATCGATCTGAACCCGTCTGCGTTGTCGCGCGGAACTTGACGCGTGTTTGTTGAGCGATTCCGAAATGGAAGCGGGTGAGCCCAATTGGGCGACGCTGCCCGATCCATTCCCGGCGTGGTCTGCCAAGACGCACGACCATGAATGCGACGACCACGATTGCTGCCATCATTAGCAGCCCCTCGATTCAAGTCGCCCGCCGCACTCCCGAACGCAGAAATTACTGGTCAGCGCATGAGCTATCGCTTATGGGCAGTCGAAGAAACGCTGTGTCTGACTTGCCGAAAGCTAAGAACCAACCGAGCGCTGCCGTGGCGCTGCACGAGTTATGGAAGGGCCGGACAGAGTGGATGCCCGATATCACGGCCGTCCATGCATTTCTGTCCGCCGTGCGCTCTCCGCGGGCGAATTTTTGATGGCATACGATGGCGCGCGCGAGGCCATCCACGAATTTCATCCGGACGACGACTGGCTCAAACAACGAATGGCGCTTGCGCTCGCGCAGATGGGCTCAGCGACGCGCGCCCAGGAGATTCTTACGCCGCTGGCCGCGAACAACCCGCCGAACCGGGAGACACTGAGCATCCTGGGTAGGACCTATAAGGATCAGTGGTGTGAGAATCCTTCCAATGAACATTGTTTGCGACAGTCGTTCGATTGCTACAATCGCGCCTTCGAAATCGAGCCGCCCGATTTCTACCCGGGAATAAATGCGGCAACGGTCGCTTTCCTTCTCAAGGAAACAGACAAAGCGCGCAGCCTGGCTGGACGAGTTTTGGAAATCTGCCGGGCCCAACCAGAGGATTATTGGAGAGACGCCACCATCGCTGAAACGCTGGTTATCCTCGGAGACTTGGACAAGGCGAAGGAGGCGTATCGGGCAGCGGTTGGCGCGGCCAGCGGCAATTTGCACGCACTCTCTTCCACCCGAAAGCAGGCCCGAGTGCTTATCCCGGCATCTTCACGGCCGCGCGGACTTCTTTGATGAGTGCTTTCCCGATTCCGAAGCTCGTTATTTTCTCCGGCCACATGATCGACGCGCCCGATCGGCGTGTGCCGCGATTTCCTTTGGAAAAGGAAGACGCGATCAGGCAGTTACTCGAGAAGCAGCTCGAGGTCATGAATGCGGGCATCGGCTTTGCGAGCGCCGCCTGTGGCTCGGATATCCTGTTCCTTGAAACGATGCTGGCCCGCGGCGGCACCATTCACATCGTGTTGCCGTGGCCCGCGGACGAGTTCGTCAAGACCAGTGTTGACCTTGATGGCAAAGGAACCTGGAACAAGCGCTTCGAAGCGGTGCTGGCCCGCGCTGCGTCCATCCGAGTTCTTGGGCAGCTCTACATGCCGGGCAGTGCAATTGGATTTGAATACTGCAATCTTGCCGTGAACGGATTGGCGCGTGTTTTTGCCCGATCCCTTGATCTCGATATCACGCCGCTGGCCGTTTGGGACGGCTTCGTGGGAGGACCCGGAGGCACGGGCTCGTTCGTCCGTTACTGGCGCAGCCAGCGAGTTCCCGTGAAGATCGTTCCCATAGCGACACAGGCGCCGTCGATGTTGGTCGATGCTCAAACCTCCGAGACCGACGATGCCGACCCGGGCGATGAATTCGAGATATGGGTCCGTGCCTCGGGCCGGCAAGAGATCAAGGCCATCATGTTCGCCGATGTTGTGGGGTACAGTAAGCTTCCAGAGACGGTCATTCCCAAGTACGTAGCGCAATTCAATCAGAGAGTGTCTCGGCTGATTGCGGAAAGCTCTTCTTCGCCCATCAATGTGAATACCTGGGGCGATGGCCTCTTTTTCGTTTTTAGCGGCGCGGAAGACGCCGGACGGTTCGGGCTTGATCTTCGCGATCTTGTGGTAAAGACAGATTGGGTTGACCTCGGCCTTCCGCACAATTTATCCATCCGAATCGCTATCCATGCCGGCCCGGTCTACGTGAATTTCGATCCCATTGTGCGACAAATGACTTTTACTGGCGCCCACGTCAGTCGAGCCGCGCGGATCGAACCGATCACCCACGTGGGAGAAGTATTCGCGAGTGAGGAGTTCGCAGCGCTCGCAGCCGCGGACCAGTCAAAGGGCTTTGCTTGCGACCTGGTAGGAACGACTGCGCTCGCCAAGAGCTACGGATTGTTCCGAATCTATAGTCTTGAGCGCGTTGCGGATTGACGTTTCTTGCGCTTCCTCGCTGGGACCGAAGCCGGGGACATCGGCATTGAACCGGTCGATTGCCCAGTAGACGAGTCTGATACAAGGGCAGGCGCTGTGGCTTGCTCCGGCCGCGCCGTTTACTCATCGGGTTTGCCAAGGTAATGGCAAACTTCTCCGCGCTCGGTGGCAGTTCGCCCATCGTCGCCGGTCGTGGACGGGGCAAGCGCCCGGACACCCGCGGAGTTACGACCTGAATCGTGGGACCGTACGCAAGGTGGAACCATACCGCGAGACGGGCTCGAGGCGGCGGTAACCCAATGTTCCCGGCGCTTTTTCACCCAGGCGGTGCCTCCGACTTTCTTATTATCGCTGCCGTCCCAAAGAAGGATTAAGACGTGACAGTGACGCGCGATAAAATCCCCCACTTCCGCATACATGCCTGGTGCGATTTTCAATTTCTGAGTTTGCCGGAGTCGGCATCTCCCAACGGTCCTCGGCCATCGCGAGCAAGGTGCGAAATTCCGCCAGCGACTTTGCAGTTGGAAAATCCCGTTCGTATTCCTGCTGCTTCATCGGCATAGGCACGAAGAGGTCGACCTCAGACGCCAAGGCAACTTCCGCGACCAGACGGTCGGCCCCTTCGGCAAGGGGCGAAAGGAGTCGAAAAGGGGTATGCGGATACGCGGCCCGAAAAGCCGCAAATATTTGCAAGAGATGCTTACGTAATTGCGGCACATCGGCGATAACCAAATCGCGATGCCCGCTGACACCGAAGATGAGCGGGAGTCGCTCGGAGCTGGTGTATTGAGATGCGCCTTTTGCCCTCACAAGTTTGTCTTAGCAGATAACAAATTGCCGACAAGCAGACATCTCGCCGAGCGCGGTTGCGTCACACAAAAGAGCGAAGCCGTTCGATTTGGTGGGCAGAATTTCAAAACAGCATTAGCCGAGAGAGATTCACCCGCAAACAATGGAAGGCTGTCCGTCATAGGTCACTTATGATCGATTACTCGTCCGCGACGTTGGAATCTCCACACGATGATTTACCCGCTCTTCCGCTTTGGACGTTCACACTCGGCGTCCTTGCGCTCCTCACTTTCGGACTTACGTCCGTGCCCGCTATTATCTGCGGGCACAGGGCGCTGGCGGCAGAAAGCCAGCCAAACAAGGGATCGTTAGGGCGATCCGTGGCCATTATCGGTCTGGTAATTGGGTATGTTGGCGCAGCGCTCTTGGTGACGTGGATCATAGTGGCGGCAAGATTTCTCTCGGCGCATTAGCGAGCGGGTGGCTCCCCTAGCGCCAGTCACCCATCAGAACAAAGGGCGCCCAGTAGAGTGGGCGCGAGAACTTGGGATTGCGCAACAGCTTGATTTCGGCGCTTTGCAGGGAGGCCGCTTTGGATTGTCCAGACGCCAGTTGGCGATAGAACTCGACCATAAGTTCCTTGGTGCTTTCATCGCCCACACTCCAAAGGCTCGCCAGCACGGTCGTGGCTCCCGCGCTCGAAAACGCTTCGGCCAAGGTGGTGATCTCGCCTCCGTCCGGTTCTTTGTCTCCCAACGCCGACTCGCAAGCGGACAAGGTAACAAGAGTCACCTTTTTGAACGGAAGGTCCCAGACCTCACCCACGGTCAGATGCTCCTGGCCGGGTGTCGTCGCCTTGGCCATTTGAATGTAGCTCTCCGCAGGGGTCGTCGCATTCAGGATGCCGTGGGTCGCAAAGTGGACGATACGCTTGTTCAGCCTCTGCTCGACGTTCAACGCCACCTTTGTCACTTCTCCGCCGGAAAGCACCTCCGTAGATGGAAACACCTCAGCAATGGCCTTCACTTCCGCCTCCGCCGCGGGAAGATTTGCCCCGGTCGGATTCCCGAAGGCGACCATCCCACCGGTTGATTTCTCGTTATCGGGCGGTTGCACGACATTCATCACATCGGCGGCCGTGAGGTAAACGATTTCCTTGTCTTCAATCAGGTATCGCATTGTGCCGTCGGCCTTCTTTTTAGCGAGGGCCTGCATCGGCAGATAGAAAAGGAGCTGGTTCGGGATGAAGGCGATGGTTTTGATGGGCTCCAGCTCCGCCTCAATGGGAACGATGAGCATGTCATAAAGAGCGACAAGGTTCTTGGTCAGCGGCCCTCCCGATTCGCCGGTGGTAATCTGCTTCCGCACCGTTTTGATTTTCTTCCAAAGATCTTCCGGCTGGCCCGGCGCGAGCACGATCTTCAAGCTCTCTTTGCTAACCAGGAAAATGTAGAGCTGCTCTCCCAGCGGTGCATACTGCACTAACATCACGCCGGGCGGAATGCTTCGCTGGGTTTCCTTGAGCGCCTTGGGATTGACGGTCATGAACTTCTCCCAATTTGGATTCGATGCCTTGATCTGTTCGACGACACGGCGGAACTCGCCCTGGGTCGAGGCAACTACTGTCTTGAGAGTCTCGATCTTCGTCTTGTCCCGCTCTGCTTCCGGTTTGGCTTCCTCAGTGCGCAGTTGGGTTGTAGCGGCGTTGATTTTGGTTTCCAACCCGTTCGCGCGATCGAGCAAGCCCTGCATCGTCTTGTCGCCGCTCTTCATGCTCGAGAGACGCAGTGACTCTTGTAGCTTCTTGGACTTGGCGCGATTCAGATAGTCAAAGGCCTCGTCCGCCCGATTGAGTTTGATGAGAATCCTGACGATTCGCTCATAGGGACGGTAATTCCGTTTCACGTCGGCGAAGGAGGCCTCCGATGCCGCCGTGGCACGAACACTCTCCACCAGCTTCACCGCTTCCTTGTACGCTCCCAGGGCCTTCTCGTTTTCGCCCTTTGCTTCGAGGACCTCACCTTCGATGCCAAGGGTCCCGATTCGATCGGCCACCGAACCTGTCTTCACATCAGCGGATCGGGCTTCCTCGATCGCTACTCTTGCCTCCTCGAGCTTGTTCTGCTTCACCTGGATCGAAGCCAGGGCTCGGGCCGAACCGGAGACCGCGCCCAGGTTGCCCGTCTTGCGGGCCAGCAAAAGGGCCTTTTCTGCCCGGCTCGCCGCTTCGTCGAGCTTGCCCTCGTCCCGCGCAATGACGGCCAGGAATTGGATGGCTGAAACGACGCTGTTCAGTTTATGGGCTGCGGCAAAGATCTGCTTGGCTTGTTCCAGAAGCTGGCGGGCATTAGCTGAGTCTCCCTTAACGTGAGCAAGATCGGCCGCCTGGAGCAACGATTGCGCGGTCCAGTCGTCCTGTCCGATATCTCGCTTGATCGCGATTGTTTCGTTTAGCTCCTTCAAAGCCAGATCGACTTCACCACTTTCGGCATGCAAAGAGGCCAGGCCACCCAAGACCCTGGCTCGAATTCGAGCACGGAAAAGCTCAAAAACGTTAATGAAACCACCCTTTGGAAGGTCCTCTCCGACCTTGCGAGCCATCTCATAATAGGAGACCGCTTTCTTTAAGTCCCCCTCCTCCTGGCTAATGTCACCTAGATTCAGGAGTGCCATGGCCTGGGACATGCGGTCCAAGGCAAGGTTCATATCCCGCGCCTGACTTTCAGTCTCTTCGTGCTTGGCCAACTCCCCCTTTGTCATGCCGGCCTTCTGCTCCGGAGTATAGAAGCGATCCTCGGTCAACGCTTTCTGGCGGACCGCCGCCGAGGCCTCAATACTGGCCAGAGCCTGTTGGTAATAATCCCGGGCCTTAGGCAAATCGCCCACGTTAAAGGCGTACATTCGAGCAAGCGCGGACAAGCTCTCTTCCAGCTTTCGTTCAGGCATACTCTCAGGCAACGCGCGGCGAAGCCCCAGAGCTTCCAGGCCGCTCTTTTCCGCCTGGTCAAAAAGAGCAAGATCTGCTTGCGCGTTTGAGACCCGCTCCAACGCCGTCGCTACCTGCGCGGCCTTTTGATTTACCTCCTCAGCCGGTGCCTTGACTTTACCGAGATAACTCATTTCCAAACGCCGGATCTCCAACGCCTGCTGGGTGTATTTGCGCAGGTTTTCTGCATCGTTGTTATCTCGAGCGAGCTGCTCAAGAGTCGAGAGCGTGTTGAAACGCGTCAGGTAGCGATTCTTCTCCCAGCCGTGAATTAGCATCCGCAGGATCGCCTTCTTCGATTCCTCGGCCGCCGCCAGCTGGGTCTCTAACGCCTTAATCTGGCCATCTATTTTGCCGTCCTGCTCGACCGCGGCCGCTCGCAAGTAATCCTCCCAGTAGGCACGCCCAGCGGCGTAACTTTCGTCCTTCAGCTCCGCGCTCTTCGCAAACCAGTTCGCAGCCTCGTCAAATTTCCCAGCGTCCAAAGCCAACCAGGCGATGTCCGAAGCAATCTGCATCGCGCTCCTGGCCGCCTCGGCCCGCTCTTTAGTCTTCTCTTTCGCGTCGGCCCGGGTGGCTTCCGCTTTTCTTAATTGCGCTTCCAATTGGGCCCGGTCTGGCTTGGCCGTCGCGGCTGGCGAGGGTTGCGCTTCTTCACCGGAACCCCCGGAAGGGACGGCCAAGACTATGAGCGCCACGCCCACACAAATCAGCCAACGTCTAAATCGTGTAGCATCGGCGTAAAGCTCTTGTAACATTATATTTATGCGTCTTGTTACGCGTGGAAATTATTTCGTCTTGAGTTTGTAAATTCCGTTCCAGCCCGTGGGAGGATTGACGATTAGTTCTCGGCATCGCTCTGCCATAAGCGCGCTCGGATTATCTTCTTCCTCATCTCGGAGGGCGGCAAACTGCCTTTCTGCCTTGGCAAAATCCCCTCGCTCATAATCAAGGAAGGCCGAATGGTGCCGCTCAACGATCTTCTCGAACTCGGCCGAGCTAAGCGGATGCCTCACCTCGAGCAACTCCAGCGGAAGAGTCTTGCCCTTGACCAGGACCTTATCAATCGCTCGGGCCAAGGGTGGAGTGGACAGCTTCGCATAGGCCTCGCGCGTGATCAGGAAAAGCACTCCATAGTACTTGGTCAGCGACTCGACCCGGGCGGCGGAGTTGATCAGGTCGCCCACCAATCCGTAGTCGAGTCGCTGCGCCGATCCCTTGTTCCCAATCAAGGCCGTTCCGCTGTGAAGGGCCACGCCATAATGAAAAAGCGTCTTAACCCTCGGATCCAACTTTGGACGCAGCTCCTCCATCCCCTCGATGAGAGAGAGCGCCGCGCGGAAAGCGCGATCGGCCGCGTCCGGTTGCAAGTGCGGAGCGCCCCAGTAACTCAAGAATTGATCTCCGAGAAAATGTTCCATGCTGCCGTCTTGCGCCATGATGGCCTTCGTCTGCGTTTCGAAGACTTGATTCAGGAGCTGAAAAGTTCCGTTGGGGCTCAAAGTTTCAGCGATCGCGGTCGAGTTGCGCAGATCGGTCAGCAAAAGGGTAAGTTCCGCTTGTTGCGGTTCCATCGAGCCCGGGTTTTTCAGGACGTGCTCCATGATATGGGGAGAAAAATAGAGACCCATGGTGGCGCGAAGTTTCAGCCTCTGCATGAATTCGTAGCTCTGCCGTCGTCCCAGCTCGACCAAGGTCGCAAGGGTCCAGACCGCACTGATAGTGACCAGACCCGGGACTCGGCCTGTCTTGATGATAAACAGGGCACTGAGCACGGCGGCCAACGCCATAAGGGCGATCCAAAACAGCAGCAGCGGCAAGGCCCCGCGAAAGAGCTTGGTGATCGCGCCCAAGGAAATGAGGGACAGAATAATTAACGCATCAACCCAGCGCGGGCTCCGGCTCAACCAGTTGCGCTGGATCAAATCGTTCAGCGCGGTGGAATGCAAAAGAGCCCGGGGCTGATTCGCCGCCAGCGAGGTCGTGCCCATGTCGCCCAAGCCCGCGCCGGAATACGAAACGAGGACGATGGCGTTGGTCAGCGGTTGGGCGTTGCTCTTCCTGCTCGTTTCATAGAGCTCGCTCAGCTGTGCCACGTTGTAATGCCTGAAGGCAGCCGGACCAGAGCCAGACCAGGGGCTTCGATAGTTCAAAAGAAGCGGGTCCTGCTTAAGCTCGTGCGGTTCTATCGTCGTAAAGTCGCTCGAGATTTCCTCCCAACGCAAAACGCCTGGCCGCGGGAAAGTGACTCCCTGTTCCCAATCCACCTCCCGCCAGGCCAGATAACAGGCCAGGCCTAACGAGGGCTCATACCCGTTTCCGGAATGGCGGACAAATTCATACCTGCGTAAGACTCCGTCGCCGTCCGCTTGCACATTGATCAAGCCCGCCGGGAGCACTCTATCTCTGAAAGGAAAAGACCGGATGCGCTCCGCCTTTCCACTTTCTGCGGAGGGCAGAAGCGCTTCGGCGAATATAACGCTGCGGCTCTGCGCTTTGGCTCGCTCGATCTCTTGCAGAATCGGTTCCGCCATGGCTTGGTTCCCACGCCCGAAAACGACATCGAATGCCACCACACGCGCGCCTAGTTCGGTCGCCTGCCGGACGAGGGTGGCTGCATTTTGATATTCCAGTTCGAGCGTCGGCAACTTCTCCAGGTCTTGCCGCGTGATATCGACATGAACAATGCTGGGGTCAGCCGGAGGAGCCAGGCCTCGCTCGTAGCGCCAGCGGAGGACCTGGCCGAGCCATCGCATTTCCAACGGCTCGATCGGACTGCCGGCGGCCAGAATCCAAACCGCCGCCAAACCGCAAATTGCGAGAAGAAGCGGCCACGGAGATCTTAGCCAAACCTGCTCACCGGCAGGATTTGCCAGCACCGACTTGCCAGCCATCACGGAGCCGGCGAGTCCTTGGCCGCGCCTTCGCTGGAGAGAATCAAGACGCCGGGGCGGTTCTCATCGAAATCAATGCTTTGCGCGAACTCACGCCAGGGAAACACCGCGTCGACGCCCGAGCCACGGAAGACTCCGCCCACCTCAGGTTCTGTCATCGGGGCCTGATTGACTCTATCTTTTTCGTTCGTGATCCGTCCGACCAGTTCCCGCAGCTTGTTTGCCTGCATGGCCAGAAGGCGATCATCGATCTTGGGAGCTTGCATCGCACCGACCAGCTTTTTCGCTTCGTCGATTTCCTTCGAACCGGGCGGTAGGAAAACGACGTACAAATCGAAAATCCCGTGGGCACCCGACCACTCCCAAGTGATGGGTGCCTTCGGGAGCTGGACTTCTTCGAACTCTTCAGGCACTTCCGTGAGTTGTGGCCGCCAGCCGTTGGCGAGCTTTCCATCCTTGGTTAGAGCCGCGACCAGCACCGTGCACTTGTGGCTGGCGTCGAGGTGAGCTCTCACGATCGAGCCCGGTCTCGGTGTCACCGATAATTTGAACGGCACTTCCTTTGTCGATGGCCCCGAGTCGACAATCGAAAGGCAAACTCGACCCTGTGGTTGGTCCTCATCCGCAGCCATCAAGCTGCCGGCAACCACGAAAGCGGTCGCCACGGCCAGGAATGAGCACAAAATTCTAATCATCGAGAGACCGCGTGAGATAAACGCGCCAGGGTTGAACGACCCAACCCCGCACCCCTTGCAAGCCAAATTTCCATTGTTCCGATCTTTCCCATGAAGGAAAGAAACGCCAGCCTAAACCGCCGGTCCCGCGTTGGCCTGCGGTCCCACCTGTCCCGCGCGTTTTTCAGATGGAGCCCGAGGTTGACGTTTCCTCGCCATATTAGAGGATCGGGCGAATGTTGAGCGGGTTCCAAGCCTCATGAACGAAACGGTTTTTACCACAATCGCGCTCACGGGCTTTGGGATCGCTTTTTTTCACGCGGCCATTCCGACCCATTGGCTCCCTTTTGTCATCACGTCACGGGCGCAAGGCTGGAACCGGAACAAAACGATTGGCGTGACGGCGTTGGCCGGCACAGGTCACGTCCTCTTTACCGCGTTCCTCGGCGTGCTCATCGCCTGGTTCGGCATTGCTCTGCATGACCGGATTGGCGCCTGGTTTCCCTGGATTGCCGGAGGAGCGCTGCTGCTCTTCGGGCTGTTTTATGTTTATCGGCAATTGAGCGGCACCGGTTGCGGCCACAGCCATTTGTTTGGCGGGCATTCGCATCACGGCACGACCCCTCATCTTCACGTTCACGAACGAGCGGCTTTGCAGCCTGGATCGCACGGCGGAGCGCTGATCGAGACCGGGAGCGGTTTGGTGGAGATCGCCATCGTCAAAGAAGGCGAAAACGCGAAGTTTCGCCTCTACCCGGTCATTTCACCGAAGCAGTCGGTCGCCACCGTGCCAGGGACGAGCATGACCCTGGAAACGGTCCGCGCCAGCGAGGAGCGGCAGGTTTTTTCTTTTCAGACCGCCGACGGTTACCTCGTCTCAACCGAGACAATTCCGATGCCGCATGAATTCACGGCGATTCTGAGTGTGCCCCATGGAAATCATGTTCACGCCTACGAGACGCATTTTCATGAGCCGGACGAACATAAGCTGCCAGAGGAGGCAGTGGAGATCGTCGCACCGCAACGCGGCCGCATCTCCGATCGCGTGGCCATTACCAGCCTCCTGGCGTTGCTCACCTTTTCGCCCTGCGAAAGTTTTTTGCCCGTTTATGTCTCAGGCGTTCGCTATGGGTGGATGGGCTTCGCCCTACTGACGGCTATCCTCTCGATTGCCACGGTCCTGGGGATGGTCTCCTTCACTTGGCTCACTCTAAGTAACCTGGAAAGACTGAACCTTCGCTTTCTCGAGAAATACGAAAGCGGAATCATCGGAGGTTTGCTCTGCACTCTGGGAGCATTGATTATTGTTTTGGAACACTAGCCAACATGAGCGATCTCGGACACGACCCGGCTGATGACTCTTGCGGGCATGCTCATGGCTCCGCGGGGCACAGTCATGCCCCCGCCAATTTCGGGTACGCTTTCGCCATCGGAATCACGCTGAACCTTGGCTTCGTAATTCTCGAGGCGATTTACGGCGTCTTCGCTCACTCCCTCGCGCTTATCGCGGACGCGGGTCACAACCTGGGAGACGTCCTGGGCTTGCTCTTGGCGTGGGGCGCTACTTTCCTGGCTCGCACCGCACCGACAGAACGCCGGACCTACGGCCTAAGAAGCTCCTCAATTCTCGCAGCCCTTTTCAACGCGATTTTCTTGCTACTCACAGTAGGGGCGATTGCCTGGGAGGCGATTCGGCGTTTTGGCGATCCGAGCGCAGTGGAAGCAAAGACAGTTATTTGGATCGCGGTCGTTGGGATCATAATCAACACGGCCACCGCTCTTATGTTCATGTCCGGCCGCAAACGGGACCTCAACATTCGCGCGGCTTTCCTCCACATGGCGGCTGACGCAGGCGTCTCCGCCGGCGTGGTCGTGGCGGGCTTTCTCATCATGGCCACGGGCCTGGAATGGATCGACCCGGCCATAAGTCTCGTAATTGCCGCCGTTATTATCTGGGGCACCTGGGGCTTGCTCCGCGACTCAGTCAACCTCGCGCTCCATGCCGTGCCGCATGGCATTGCGGTGGCGGAAGTGCGGCAGTATCTCTCCAGCCTGCCGCACGTGACCGAAGTGCACGACCTCCATGTCTGGCCGATGAGCACAACGGAAACCGCCCTGACGGCTCATTTGGTGCGGGACGTCGATAATTGCGACTGTGCGTTGCTGGATCAGGCCGCACGGGACTTACATCGGAAATTCGAAATCCAGCATGCAACCTTGCAATTCGAAACGCTGGATCATCATTGCCACCTGGCTCCGGAAGAGAAGGTGTGACGGCCCGTCCCTCCGCGAGGAGCCGGACAAATTAACAATGCCAGCTTACTCAGCCAGCGGCGTTCGCTGCTTGAGCGGACAAATCCTCAAACGCGCTCATCGCCTTGAACATTTGGTAGCGCTCGGCGACTTCGTCCATGGTCAGCGTTCGTAAGCGTTCGAGGCTGAATGCTTCGACGTTGAAACTCGCCAGCACGCTCCCGTAGATGATCGCCCGGCGAAGATCGGCAAACGTCGGCTCCGTTTTTCTCGACGCGAGATAACCGGCCAGACCGCCGGCGAAGGTGTCCCCTGCCCCGGTCGGGTCATGGATGTCTTCGAGTGGATAGGCGCCGCAACTGAAGAACTCGTCCTCGCCGAAGAGTAGAGCCCCGTGTTCCCCTTTTTTAATCGCGACATATTTCGGACCCGATGCGCGAATTTTCCGACCGGCTTTGATTAGACTCGTCTCCTTGGTCAGTTGTCGCGCCTCGCTGTCATTGAGGATAAGCAGGTCCACGCGCGGCAGGAGCGCATCGAGGTCGGGGCGCGTCGTTTCGATCCACAAATCCATCGTGTCCGCAACGACAAAACGCGGGCGCTTCATCTGATCGAGCACGTGAGACTGGAGTGCGGGAGCAATGTTGGCCAGCAAAACGAAATCGGTCTCGCGATACGATGGCGGCAGCTCTGGTCGAAAATGCTCGAAAACATTGAGCGCCACGGAACGCGTCTCACGCGTGTTCATGTCCCACGCATATTCGCCAGACCAGCGAAAAGTCTTTCCGGCGACCCGCTGAACTCCTTCCGCTTCAATCTTGCGCGACTTCCAAAAATCGAATTCCGAAGCCGGGAAATCGTCGCCGACGATTCCCACCAGTTTGACTGGAGAAAAAAAACTCGCTCCCAGAGCGGCGTAGGAAGCCGACCCGCCGAGCAGGTCGGCGTGTTCTTCCAACTGAGTCTTTACGGTGTCGAGCGCGATGGAACCAACAATCAGGACAGACATTGAGGATTTACGGATTTTAGAATTTCGATTTGCGATTTAACAACTCTTTGGCAGCGCGGCCATACGTCGCGATGTCCTTTGCTTGAAGCAAACCTGACACGATCACGACACGGCGCGCACCTGCTTCGATCACTTCCGGCAAATTGTCCAGCTTGATGCCGCCGATGCAGAAAATCGGGATGTGGACGGCCTCGTGCACTTTTTGGATATCCTTCAGGCCGATCGGCGGATAATCAGGCTTCGTTAGCGTGGCAAAAATGGGGCCGAAACCGATATAGTCCGCACCTTCGTAAAATGCGCGGATGGCCTGATCAACGCTGTGGGTCGATTTCCCCACCATGCAATTCGGCCCGGCGATCTCCCTCACCTCGCCGATGGGCAGATCGTCCTGCCCGACATGGACACCTTCTGCTTGGATAAGGCGCGCAATCTCTGGGTGATCGTTGATGATAAGTGGCACTCCGCGCCGCCCTGTGCACTCGTGCATCGCTGTGGCGATCTCCGCGATCTCAGCGGACGTGTGTCCCTTCGCCCGTAACTGGATGAGATCGACGCCCCCATCGATCATTTGGGCAGCAATCGTTTTCCGTCTCGGAGCTCTCGACATAACCCAAGTCGAGAATGCCGTAGAGCCGGCAATGATCTAGAGCCGCAGGGGTCAAGGCGCGACTATTCGTGCAACCGCATCGTCGTGGGCCTGATCTCGAAGTTGTCCGAGTTCATGACTTTCTCGACAAAGCCGGTGTCGTAGGTGCCGTTTTGGAAATCCGCGTTGCGCATGATGGCGCTATGAAACGGGACCGTCGTCTTTATCCCGGTGATGTAATATTCATCCAGCGCCCGGCGCATCCGGGCGATCGCGGAAGCGCGGGTGGCCCCCACCGTGATCAACTTCGCGATCATGGAATCGTAGTAGGGCGGCACGACGTATCCCGTGTAGGCGTGCGAATCGATCCGCACGCCGCGTCCGCCCGGGGCGTAGTAAAACGCGATCCGGCCCGGGGACGGTTGGAAATTCTTCTCCGGATCCTCGGCATTGATCCGGCATTGGATCGCATGGAGCCTCGCGGTAGCGTTGGCCACATGCGGCGAAAGCCGTTCGCCCGCCGCGATCAAAATCTGTTCCTTCACCAGGTCGCAGCCGTAGACCTCCTCGGTAATCGTGTGCTCCACCTGGATGCGGGTGTTCATCTCGATGAAGTAATAATGCCCTTCGTTGTCGACCAGGAATTCCATCGTTCCGGCATTTTGATAACCCACCGATTCCGCCAGCTTGACCGCGGCGTGGCCCATTTTTTTGCGCAACGCGGGCGAGATCAACGGAGACGGGCATTCCTCGATCACCTTCTGGTTGCGCCGCTGAATCGAACAATCCCGTTCGCCGAGGTGGACGATGTGGCCGTGCTGGTCGGCCATGATCTGAAATTCGATGTGATGCGGATTAACGATCAATTTCTCGATGTAGACATCGCCATTCCCAAAAGCCTTTTCCGCTTCCGTGCGCGCGGCATGAAAGGCGGACGCGAGACTTGCCTCGTTGTGCGCAGCTCGCATGCCGCGGCCACCGCCACCGGCGACCGCCTTGATCATGAGGGGATAACCGATCTTGCGCGCGAGCTTCAACGCCTCCTGCTCGGTCTCGACAATGCCTTCGCTCCCCGGCGTGACTGAGACGCCAGCTTTGCGGGCACACGCGCGCGCCGAATTCTTGTCGCCCATTGCGTGCATCGCGCTCGCAGGCGGCCCGATGAACTTGATCTTGCAGCTTTCGCACACTTCGGCGAAGTGCGCGTTCTCTGAAAGAAACCCGTAGCCGGGATGAATCGCATCCACGTCGCCCACTTCGGCGGCGCTCATGATGCGGTCGATCTTGAGGTAGCTTTCCGAGCTTGGCGGGGCGCCGATGCAAATCGCCTCGTCCGCCAGTTGCACGTGGAGCGAATCCACATCCGCTTCGGAATAAACCGCGAGTGTCCGGATCCCGAGTTCTTTGCAGGCCCGGATAATGCGCAACGCGATTTCGCCGCGATTCGCGATTAGAATTTTCTCAAACATCAAAGTAACGCGAGCGCGAGCGTTCCAGCTGCCGGACCGAAAATTACGCAAGCCAGAAGCTTGCGCTTACCGCACGCGGAAAAGGACCTGCCCGAACTGCACTGGTTTTCCGCCCTCGGCGACGATCTCAGCGATCACGCCTTTTGTTTCCGCCTTGATTTCGTTCATGACTTTCATCGCCTCTATGATGCAAACGACGGTTTCTTCGGTGACCTCTTTGCCGATTTCCACGAACGGTGGGGATTCGGGCGAGCCGGCCCGGTAGAATGTCCCCACCATCGGCGACACGATTTCTCTCAAGGCCGCGCCTTTTTCAGTTTCCGGAGCAGCCGGGGCCGCGGGCGCAACCGGGGCAGCCGCCACCGCCGGAGCCGGCGGCGCTGAAGCAAACGTGCCATTGGCCGGCGCGGCAAAAACAGTCTGTTCGCCCGCGCCTTTCTGTAACTTCAGCTTAAAGCCGTCCTTCTCCATCTCGAAGACCGACAAGTCGTTCTTCTTCATGAGGTCGATGACGGCTTTGATGTCTTTTAGTTCCAAGGTGACTCCGTGGTCGAGGCTGGGCGTTTAGGTAACGCGGTTTTCCGCGCAAGGTCAAGCGTGGCGTAATGCCTGGGAGGGTGCCTCAGCTGCCCCGATTGGTGTCGATAGCTGTCGACGAGCACGAGAGGCGCTCGCGCACGATTACGATGGATCCGAATCGCGCACCACTCTTCCGTCGCGCATTTCCACCCGGCGCGAGGCGGCCCGCGCCACTTCGTCGCTGTGAGTGACCACGATCAGGGTGGTCAACCGCTCGGCGGCGATCGTTTCCAGCAACCGCATCACGCTCGACGCAGAATGAGAATCAAGATTGCCGGTCGGTTCATCCGCGATCAAGAGAGATGGGCGGTGAACCAGGGCGCGTGCGATGGCCGTCCGTTGCTGCTCGCCCCCGCTCAATTGATGCGTGAAGTGAATCGCTCGCTCCGTAAGGCCAACCAAATCAATCAGCTCCGCCGCTTTCCTTTCACTTTCCTGCGGCGACACGCCTTGCAAGAGCAAGGGGAAGCTGACGTTTTCGAGCACATTCATCGTCGGCAAAAGGTTAAAAAATTGAAAGACTAGGCCCACTTGCCGGCGCCGGTATTGGGTGAGCGCTTTGTCATCCGCGCTGTGCAGCGCGAGGCCATCGACGAGAATCTCTCCCGCGGTCGGATATTCGAGTCCCGCCAGGAGATGAATAAGCGTGCTCTTGCCGCACCCGCTCGGCCCCCTCACCGCGACAAATTCGTTTCGGCGCGATTTCCAGCGAGACGCCGTCCAGCGCGTGCACCGCCCGCTCGCCGGTCTTATAATGGCGGGTGACATTCCGGAGCGAGATCAAGGGAGTTTTATCCGCCACGGATGCAACTCGCGCAAATGATGCAAGCGCCTTCTCGATCGTCGCGGAGCGGGACGATTTCATCGTGGTGGAGAAGCCGCCCTTCCTGCTCGTTCATCCCACCAAGCCCACCGGGGCGCGCACTCTTTGGAGCGAACTGAAACATCTGCTCGCCTTCGAGATCGCCAATGGCGGGCAGGTTTCGATCGTGAACCGGCTCGACCGGGAAACCAGCGGCCTCGTTCTCGTGGCGAAAAACGCGCCGCGGCACGGCGTTTTGGTTTGATGATGCAGGAGCAGCGCATCGCGAAAGAATATCTCGCCATCGTCTGGGGCTGGCCGGAATGGGATTCCACCACGGTGGACGCGCCTCTCGCCCGCCATGGCATTCATTCGCCCTCGGCCG
This sequence comes from uncultured Verrucomicrobiae bacterium, assembly GCA_963850015.1. Taxonomy (GTDB): domain Bacteria; phylum Verrucomicrobiota; class Verrucomicrobiia; order Chthoniobacterales; family UBA10450; genus AV80. The sequence goes on along the minus strand of CAWKJF010000002.1, from coordinate 993,389 downwards.
ATCTGGCTCAAGCAGGCGATTCATCCGGCGGGCGCTCCGGCCCGGACTGAATTCAACGTCGAGCGTCGATTCCATTGCGGCGCGGAGAGCGACTCGCTTCAGCATCATCCGCGCAATTCCGCGGACTGGCCGAACGCATCAAATCCGGGTGCATCTCGCGTCGCTAGGACATCCGATCGTAGGAGACAAGATTTATGGACCGGACGAAAGACTCTACCTTCAGTTCATCGAAACGGGTTGGACCCCGGAATTGCAGTCGCCATCTTCTCCTGCCCCGCCACGCACTCCATTCCGCGACGCTGGAAATCGAAGGCGGCGAAAGATGGACCAGTCCGCTGCCGGTCGATCTTGCGGAATTCGTTTCTGCCTTGTCATCCTGAGCGACGTCGAAGGATATCAACCAAGGAGCGGCGGTTTCCAAACCGCCGATACTAAGAAAAAGGGCGGTTTGTAAACAGCCCCTCCTTGAAGTGCAATCTGTAAGGCGTTCGGTTATTTAGCCGTCACCACTTTGATGTCAGCCAGTTTGATCGTCTTGCCCTTGAAGTTGTGTTCAGTCGCGAGAGTCAGCCCGCCAAAATCCTGGAATTTCTCCCAGGTCGCCTGCATCCCCTCGCCCGATGCCGGAATGTAATCCCAAGCCAGGGGAAGCTTTGTTTTAGGGTCGATGTAAAAAACGTACTGATCCGTGGGCGTCAGGCCAACTTTCTCGAAGCTTAGCCGGAGGGTCTCGCAAGTAACGCCATTCAGATCCTTTGGTCCGTCAGCTTGCACCTTCACTCCCGGGTCCCGAATTTTCAGCGGCGCCAGCAGCCAATAAGAATCGTTGACCCATCGCGCGTAAGCCGCTTTCCGCTCGTCGTCGGAGGCTGGTGCGGCGAGATTGGCGGTGACTTGGTGGTCTTTCCCCTGCTTGTCCTTCCATTTCACCTCGTCCGTCCCGGCCGCGACATTCCAAACATGTTGCGCGCTGAAAAGCGGTTTTCCTTCCTGTTCCACCGCAAAAGTGAAGTGCACCTCCCTGACTTTCGCCCAATTTTCACCGCCGCTGGCCTTCCATAGATCGGTCGCCAGTTGCTGACCTTTGGCGGCCGAGTCGTCCGCCGCCTGCGTCGCGTCGCCCTGAGAGAACGAAGAGCGAAACGATCGCCGCGAGGTGAAGTTTCATGCTCACAGCGTGGCAGACGAGCGTGCTGAATTGCAATTCAGCCGACCCGCAATATCGTAGCGCCGCCGAATGAAGATTTTACGAATTCTCGTTGGATTCTTGCTCATCGTTTTCTGTGCGCCGCTCGCGCACGCGGCCGGCGATCGCGTCTCGACCCATTTCACCCCAGACACGCGCGCCGACTCGGATGCCCCCAGTTTCGAAATGTCGACCGAAACAGCCTACATGCTGGGGTGTCATCGGAAATCCGAACAGCTACGAGATCGGCGCTCAATTCATCACGGCGCGATGGCGTTTCGGGCCGGTCTATCGGGAGGGATTCTTCCGCGGGTACAATCAATTTTACATCCTGGGCATGGTCGAACCGATTTTTCGCGGTCCGGAGAACTTCTACTACGGCATCTCAGTTGGTCTGCGTTACAACTTCCTCCATCCGGAAAGCCGATTCACTCCCTACCTCTCCGGCGGAGTTGGGCTTGGATGGATCGACAGCCACTCCAACATCTATGGCGCGCAAGGCCAGGACTTCACCTTCAACTGTCTCGGAGCCTTCGGCGTTTCCTACCGGCTGAACGATCGGTGGCAACTGACGGCGGGCCTCGTTTACCAGCACCTTTCAAACGGCGGACAAACCGATCCGAACCCGAGTCTCAACCTGCTCGGGCCGCAGATCGGCCTGACCTACTCGTACTAGGCGGGTGTTCCCGCGCCGATGAGCCAGCCCGACGAAAATGTTCTGGTCATCCGGCGAAGTCTCTTCGATGAGCTCGGTAGCTTTCACGGCCTGAATTTTGAGCCGGAGAAATATCTCCGGGCTCTGCTTGTCGCGCGGGAACAATTTCTTTCTGCCGCGTGCCCAGGCGGAAAACGATCCCACGCACAAACAGATCATTCCGTATGCGATCATCGCGCATGGCGACACCGTGCTGCATTACGTTCGCGGCAAGAAAGCCGGCGAGCAAAGGCTCGTGGCGAAAGGTTCCATTGGCATCGGCGGGCACATGAATGACAGCGACGAGTCCCTTTTCGCCTGGGATGAACACGCCTACCGTGCTGGCGTCGAGCGTGAAGTGAATGAAGAGATCAAGATCGAGACGACGTTTGAAGACCGGATCGTCGCTCTCTTGAATGATGACACCACCGAAGTAGGCCGCGTCCACCTCGGTATCGTCCATGTTTTTCGTCTCGCCGAGCCAAAAGTGACGAAACGCGAAGCGATGATCACAAACGTGGGCTTCTTGAAAAAGGACGAATTGCTGGCTCGCCGCGACAATCTGGAGACATGGTCCCAGCTCTGTGTCGATTCATTCGATCGCCTGCTGAGCTAGGTTCTCACCCTCGGCTGGACCGAGTCTCACCCGATCAAGAGAAACCGCGCCCCGCGAAGGTCGTCGACGCATTAACGGTTCCGCTTCCGCTTCGATCGCTGCGGCGGGGCTGGTGTCAGCGTTGGCGTGGGTGACGCCACCACCTCCGGGGTTGGCGACGGGATCGGCGCCTGATCGGGTGTCCACGGCAGATTGATTGAGTCGACCTGCCACACCGTCATCCCACGCGAAATGTCCAGATCAAGTTGGGCAGTCTTTTCCGGATATTTCAGCTTTGCGTGATACGTGCCGCGGGGGTCAAAAAAATGGGACGTGAAGGTGAGGCTTCCCTCGACTTCTATCGGCTGTGCGGGCGCGCCAAGCTCGCGCAACCGCTCCAACAATCGATCGCGCGTTGACCGCAAATACGTTTTCTGTCCATCCGGGCTGAGATGAACATGGAGATACTTTTCGTCGTAACTTACCGCGACCCGCCTGGCCACTTCCGCCGCGAAGATGCGTGCATTCTTCTCCGCATCTCTACGCGATGAAAACAACCACCAGACCATGCCCCCCAGGAGCAGCAACACGATCACCAGCAGGCCAACCGCCCCCTCGCCCCTGATTCGGGTCGATCGAGCCAGTCTCATCTAAAAGCCGAAACCGGTTCCCTTGATCACGACACCATCACGGATAAGCGCGCCATGTTTCTGTTTGCCGGTGTAAGCGCCGAAGCGGTTTCGGGCCCTCACTTTGAATTCGACCAGATAGCCGAGAGTCGCTTCCCCCTTTCCCGGCAACTCCGCGGGTTTTGGCGTGCCGGTCCATTCGACTCACGCGCTGGCCGGGTCGACCAATTTCGTCTCCAGCCACTTCGTGATGATTGCCTGATAGTTCCTTCGGATATTCCCCGTAGATCGCCGGGTCCGCCGATAATCTCAACTTCAGCCGTCTGCGCCGGAAGCGGAGCGACCACGCCAAAAGCAAACAGCAGAATCAACGCGATCGCTTTCATTTCGCTGAAATTAATGAATCGGCCGGGAGGAAGTCGAGCGTTCTGGCGCGAATGTCCTCTAGGGCCGCTCGTCGATCGGAATAACTTTCTTCCCGACCGGTTCGCCCACGTATTCGCTCAGGGGCCGGTAGAGTCGGTTGTCTTCCAGCTGCTCGAGAACGTGCGCGCACCAACCGGAGGTGCGGGCGATGGCGAAGACAGGCGTGAACAAATCGGTCGGAATCCCGAGCGAGTAATAAACCGTCGCGGAATAGAAATCGACGTTGGCGTTCAGGTTCTTCTTTTCCTTCATCAACTGCGCGATCCGCTCGGACATCCTGATCCACTTCGGCTCACCCAGTTTTTCGCTCAGCTTGATGGCCATCTTCTGCAAATGCGGCGCGCGCGGATCGAGCGTCTTATAAACGCGATGACCCATGCCCATGATCTTTTTCTTTTCGCGCGAGCTGCTGCTCGATGTAGGCATCGACCCGGTCTTCCGTGCCAATTTCCTCCAGCATTTGGATGACGCCTTCATTCGCGCCGCCGTGCAGCGGGCCCTTGAGCGTGCCAATCGCCGACGTGATCGCGGAAAAGATGTCGCTCAAGGTCGAGATCGTCACGCGCGCGGAGAAGGTCGAAGCATTCATGCCGTGATCGGCGTGCAAGACGAACGCCACGTCGAGCGTGTCGGCGGCTTCCTGCGTCGGCGCTTCCCCGCACATGAGATAGAGAAAATGCGCGGCCTCGCCCAGATCGCCGCGCACGGGTGGCAGCGGTTTCCCCTGCCGCGCCCGGTGAAAATAGGCCGCAATCACGCCGATCTTCGCGGTGATGCTGCGCGCCCGGCGCAGATTTACCTCCCGCGTTTCTTCCTTGCCGAGATCGGGATCGGAGAGTCCGAGCATGGAGACCGCCGTCCGGATCACGTCCATCGGCGCGCGCATCCTTCGGCGCATTCTTGAGGAACTCCATGACGCCTTCCGGCAATTCACGTTGGGCGCGCAACGTTTCCTGGCATCGCTCCAATTCCGCCCGATTCGGCAGCTTGTTGTTCCAGAGGAGGTAAACGACTTCCTCGTAGCTGACGTGGCCGGCTAATTCGTTGATGTCGTAGCCGCAATAAATGAGCTGGCCTTTGTCACCGATGACATCGCTCAGCCGCGTGGTGTTCGCGACGACGCCTTCGAGTCCGCGCGACATCGTCATGCCGTCCCTTTCATTCTTGCAATCAATGTCTCCGCCATTGTGGCCGGGGTTTCGGCGACTGCAATGCCCGCGCTCTTCAGCGCCTCGATTTTTCCCGCAGCGGTCCCCTTGCCGCCGGAGACAATCGCCCCGGCGTGACCCATCCGCCGGCCCGGCGGTGCGGTCGCTCCGGCGATGAAAGCGGCCACCGGCTTTTTGCAATTCGCCTTGATCCACTCCGCGGCCTCTTCTTCGGCCGTGCCGCCGATTTCACCGATCAGAATCATCGAATCCGTTTCCGGATCATCGTTGAAAAGTTTCACCGCATCGAGGTGCGACATCCCGTTAATCGGATCGCCGCCGATGCCGATGCAGGTCGATTGGCCGTAACCGCGCGACGTCAGTTGCCAGACCGCTTCGTAGGTCAGCGTGCCGGAGCGGGAAATAACGCCCACGCTTCCCGGCTTGTGAATGTAGCCCGGCATGATCCCGATCTTGCAGGCGCCGGGCGTAATGATTCCCGGGCAATTCGGCCCGATAAGGCGGCCTGGCTTTCCGGCCATTTGCGCTTTCACCCGCATCATATCCATCACCGGAATTCCTTCCGTGATGCAAATGACCAGCTCCACGCCGGCATCGACCGCTTCGAGAATTCCGTCCGCCGCGCCCGCCGCCGGCACAAAAATCACCGAGACATTGCAGCCGGTCTCCTGCCGCGCCTCCCAGACCGTGTCGAAGACCGGCACTTTGCTCGTCGAACATTTGCCCGCCTTTTCCAGGCGTCACCCCCGCGACGACATTCGTCCCGTACTCCATGCATTGCGCGCGCATGGAATCCGCCGGTCTTGCCGGTGATTCCCTGAACTACCAGACGGGTGTTTTTGTCGACGAGAACGGACATTCGCTATTTCCTTTTGTGCACGACGAGCTTGTTGCCGTCGGGATCTCTAAATTGCGCCATCCAACAGACCGGCGTTTCCATTTTCTCCATGTCGAAGGTCACGCCGCGCTCCTTCAGCTTCCCGATCGTCGCATCGATGTCGTCGACTTCGAACGCGACCGTTGTGCCATCGCGCGAAGGTTGCCAGGCAGGATGACAACCCACCCCAATCGTCGTCGCTCCCAGGTCGTACTCGACCCAGGCGCCGCCCATCGCCGTCGTCCCCGGCTTTAGCTCGAGTGTTTCCTGATAGAATTTCCGCGCCCGCTCGGCGTCGGAAACCGCGATGGCGACAAATGCGACTTCTTTGATCATGGACACGGCTCCTTTTCGTTCTCCGGTTTCAATTTGTGGATCATCACTTTGTTGCCGTCGGGATCCTGGACCACCGCCATGTGACAGCACGGGGTTTCAAATGGCTCGGCCGCAAAAGGCACCTGTCGATCCTTTAAACGCTGGATCGCCTGATCGAAATTCTCCACCTCAAACGCCGCGCCTGTTCCTTGATCAGACGGAGTCCAGGTTTCGCCCACGTTCGCAATCGCAAGGGTATCTTCACCCACCGCATACTCGATCCACTTTCCGCCCATCATTTCCTCTGAAACGCGCAAGCCCAGAACCTCCTCGTAAAACGAGCGTGCGCGGGTGATGTCGGTCACGGGAATCGCTACGAAACCAATAGCTTTGATTTTCATTTTGCTTCGGCCGCCGCGACGGCCTTCTGGGCCGCATCGGCCAAGTCATCGGCCGTAATCACCGCCAGATCCGGACTCTGCGATCAGCTTGTTTGCCGGCTTTCGATATTGGTGCCTTCCAGCCGGACAACCAGCGGAACGGCCAAATTCACCGTCTTCACGGCGTTGATGATTCCCTGCGCAATCACGTCGCATTGCATGATGCCGCCGAAAATGTTGACCAAAATCGCCTTCACCTTGTCGTCCGAGACCAGGATCTTGAAGGCTTCGGTCACCTGCGCTTCCGTCGCGCCGCCGCCCGACATCCAGGAAGTTTGCCGGGCTGCCGCCGTAAAATTTGATGATGTCCATCGTGGCCATGGCCAGGCCGGCGCCATTCACGAGGCAGGCGATGTTTCCATCGAGGCCGATGTAATTCAGCCCGTGCTTGGAAGCTTCGACTTCCCGCGGATCTTCCTCCGCGATATCGCGCAAGGCGGCGAGCTCCGGGTGACGATAGAGCGCGTTGTCGTCAAAGTTGAACTTCGCATCGAGCGCCAGCACCTCGCCCTTCGGTGTAACGACGAGCGGATTCACTTCCACCATCGAACAATCGCAGGCGATGAACGTGCGATACAGACCATCGAACAACTTTGCCGCGTCTTTCAATTGCGACGTCTCGAACCCAAGCTGCTTCGCCAGTTTGCGTGTTTGATGAGCCTGCAACCCGGCGAGCGGATCGACTTTCTCGCGCAGGATCTTCTCGGGCGATTTCTCCGCCACCGTCTCGATCTCGACGCCGCCTTCCGTGCTCGCCACGATGATTGGCGCTGCCGTCGCGCGATCGAGCAGAATGGCAAAGTAAATTTCCCGCGCGATCTCCACCGATTCCGCCACGAGCACTTTGTTTACGACGCGTCCCGCCGGCCCGGTCTGATGCGTCACCAACGTTTGCCCAAGCATCTTCGCCGCGATCTCGCGCGCTTCCGCAGGCGACTTGCACAGATGCACGCCCCCTTTGAACCCATTCGCGAACGTCCCCTTCCCTCGGCCGCCGGCGTGGACTTGCGCCTTGACCACCAGATCGACCGCCCCAAGATCGCGGGCCGCCTGCTCCGCTTCCTCGGGCGTTGAGGCGGCCTTTCCGCGCGGCGTCGCGACCGCCGAATTTCTGCAACAGTTCTTTCGCCTGATATTCGTGGATGTTCATCGGTCTTGGTCGCTGATCACTAAGCCTTTGAACCGCGTGCCCGGCAATCGAAAAGAACGATTGCAATGGCAGGACCGCGCCGCAAAGTTCGCGTCGCATGGCGGCCGGCCAACTTTGATTTCGCGTCTTTGTTAGAGGAAGCCACTCGAGCGGGGAAGCTCCGCGCTTCGGCCGCGGAAAATATCCGAGAATTGCTCGAAGCCTCGGCGTCTCCGGTCTATGCGGCGGCGGTTTCGGAACTCGCGCAAGCCGGAGAATGGGCGGAGCTCAACGACCGTTTCTATCGCACGCTCGCTTTCGGCACGGGCGGACTGCGCGGACGGACCATCGGCAAAATCGTGACCAAGGCGGAACGGGGCGACGCGGCCAGAGCGAACGGCCGCAATTCCCCTGCGTTGGGACCAACGCGATGAACTTTTTCAACGTCAGCCGCGCCACGCAGGGGCTTGTCGCCTATCTGCACGAATGGCGGACCCAGGAAAAGATCGAGGGAAAGCCGAAGATCGTGATCGCGCACGACTCGCGGCATTTCTCGAAGGAATTCACGGAGCTCGCCGCGAAGATTGCCGCGGAAAATGGTTGTGATGCCTGCGTCTTCGAAGGGCCGCGCTCGACGCCGGAACTCTCTTTCGCCGTCCGCCAGCTGCGGGCGAGCGCGGGCATCGTGATCACGGCCAGCCACAACCCGCCGCACGACAACGGCTACAAGGTTTATTTCAACGACGGCGCGCAAGTGGTCGAGCCGCACGCCAGCGGGATCATCGCGCAAGGTCAACAGCATCAAAAGCGAGACGCTCGGCCGCCAGGCCGAAAGAGCAGCGCGGCGAAGTGACATCCTCGGGCGCGAAATCGACGAGGCCTATATGAAGCGCCTCGAGAGCTTGATCCTGAACAAGGAACTCGTGCGCTCCGCCAAATCGCTCCGCATTGTTTTCACCCCGATGCACGGCACTGGCGGCGTCATCATCAAGCCGATGCTCGAGCGGCTCGGTTTAACTTTCAGGTCGTCGAAGAACAGGATCGCTTCGACGGAAATTTTCCCACGGTCGATTCCCCCAACCCGGAGAACGCCGCCGCGCTCAAGCTCGGCGTGGAGCTGGCGGAGAAGAGAAGGCGCCGACCTGGTCATCGCGACGGATCCGGATTGCGATCGAATGGGCGTCGCGGTCCGGACCGCGGGCGGCCAGATGGAATTGCTCACGGGCAATCAGATCGGTTCGCTCCTCGCCTACTACCGGACGAAGACGCTTTTCGAGCTCGGCGTGCTCAACCAGGAGAACGCCTCCCGCGCCGTCATTATCAAAACGTTTGTCACGACCGATCTGCAAAAAGCGATCGCGGAACATTATCGGCTTCGCTGCGTCGAGACGTTGACCGGCTTCAAATACATCGGCGCGAAGCTGGGGAAGTACGAGAAAGCCCTGCCGTCCGATGTGCAGGCAAAAGTATCGCGACTTGCCGGAGGAAGAAACGCGCCGGCTCCGGCTGGAGCATTCGTCCTACTACGTCTTTGGCGGCGAAGAAAGTTATGGGTACAGCGGCGGCGATTTCGTGCGGGACAAGGATGGCAACGGCGCCGCGATCATGTTTTGCGAGGTGGCGGCTTACGCGAAATCGCGCGGACTAACGGTCGACGCGCTGCTCGATGAAATTTTCTCCGAGTTTGGCTATTTCCACGAATACACCGGCTCGCTGACTTTCGAAGGAGCCGAGGGCGCGGAGACGATCAAAGCGCTTCTGGCATCGTATGTCAGCCGCCCCCCGAACGAAATGCTCGGAGCGAAACTTATTCGCGCGAAAAACTTCGAGACGGACACTTATCGCGACGTTGAAGGCGACGAAATTCCGAAAGAAAAAATGCTGATCTTCGAGTTCGGAGACCACACCCGAATTGCGGTGCGCGCTTCCGGCACCGAGCCGAAAATCAAATATTATCTGTTCGCGCAACGGCGTCCGGGCGGGGAGAAGTTCAGCGCGGCCGAGCTGGCGGCGATAAAACGGAAGTGAGCGACCATCTCAGCGGGTCTGGAGCTGGCTGCGCGAAGACGCGGCCACGCGGATGGGCGCATAACCTGCTCGACAATACAGGTCAGGATGCGGAGAGTTTTTTATGGCTCGTGAAATCATTCTGGACGGGGGCGAAATTTCGCTCCTGAAAAAGATCGGCCTCTCGGGCACGCAAGTGTACGGCAAGATGCTCATCGATCGCATCGAGGGAATGGAGACCCAGGAGTTTCTCGATACGCTCATTGGCCTCATCGACCAGGGCTACGTCTTGTCGAACAAGGTGAACATTCGCCTGATCGAGGACGTCGGAGAGGGCGTTCTTTCGGGTCAACGCCGCTTATGCGAAAGATTTGCGCGACGCGGTGAACCCCGGCCGAAAGCGGGACCGCGAACGCGCCCAACGCCAGAGGCGCCGCTGAGAAACGGTGGCTCGGTTCTCGAAAACCCTGCGGCTCTGGCCGTGGCTGGCGGCGATCTTGAGCGGGTTGCTCTACGCCGGATGCTTCGCGCCCTTTGACCAGGCCTGGCTCTGCTGGATCGCTATTGACGCCGCTGCTCGCGGCCATCTGGTTTACCGGCGCGAATTCGAAACGCCGCTGGCTGCGGGACTTGTCGCTCGGGTATATCGCCGGGCTGGCGTTTTTCTGGACGGTCTTTTCCTGGCTCAGAACGGTCACGGTTCCCGGACTGGTGCTGGTCGGCTTCTACATGGCGATTTACTTCGCGCTCTGGAGCTGGATCTGCGGGTTGTTGCGCCCATCCTTGCCAGCGCCCATTGCAGCCGCGGCGCTCAGTCGCCGCGCCGAAGGTGGATTCGCCGGCGCCTCGACTGAGCGAGGCGGCTACAGCGCCGAGCCGGAGAGCGACTCGCCTCCGAGCCGATCGCCCTGGTTGCGTTCGACCAACAATCTTCGCCTCGCTTTTCTCCTCGCCGCTGTCTGGGTCGCGCAGGAATGGCTGCGCAGCGTCGTCTTTTCGGGATGGGGTTGGAACACGCTGGGGACCGCTTTGCACGGGCAATTGGCCATGATTCAAATCGCCGAGTTTACCGGCGTCGCCGGCCTTTCCTTCCTGGTCGCATTTACCAATGTCATTCTGCTGGCCACGGTGCGCCGATTCATCCTGGAAATTCAGGTGCGGCCGATGCGGCCGCATTACGATCTGACCCTCACGATGGCGGCGATCGTCGGCGTGATGGGCTTCGGGATCCGCTCTCTCCAGATCCAGCGACCTGCGATGACCCTGAACGTCGCCCTGGTGCAGCCCAACATTCCGCGCGAACAAAAATTCAGCCCGGAGTTTGCCCAGGCCATCTTCGAGAAATTCACCCGCTTGAGTGCGCCGGCCCTCGGCGCCAGCGTCCGGCCGGATTTGATCGTCTGGCCGGAAAGTTCAATGCCGGGTCCCGTCCTGCAGGACGACCTGAGCAACCGTTTCGTCATGGACTTTTCCGCGTCGGCCAAGACCGATCTGCTGCTGGGCACGATCGACCTGGACGAAAAGTACGACTACAACGCGGCGCTGCTGGTTTCGGATGAAGGGAAGCGCGTGCAGGTCTATCGAAAGGTCCATCTCGTGCCGTTTGGCGAATACGTTCCAGGCCGGCATACGATCCCGCTGCTCGCGCGCGTGGTCGGCGATCAGGTGCCGGGCGATTTCGGCTTCGGCAAAGAGCACACCGTCTTTCGCCTGACGAATGATAAGGCGTTCGATCGCGCCGCTCATTTGCTTCGAGGATACGATTGGCGACCTGACCAGGCAGTTTGTCCTCGGCGGCGCGAATCTGCTCGCCAACGTGACCAATGACGGCTGGTTCCTGCGCTCCGCGGGTTCGCAACAGCATCTGGCCAACGCGGTCTTCCGCTGCGCGGAAACCCGGCTCCCGATGGTGCGGGCGGCGAACACCGGCGTCACCTGTTTCATCAACGAATTCGGACGGATCACCCAAATTTTGATGGACGAACATGGCAGCCAGTTCACCGATGGCGTGCTGACCGGCGAAGTATCGATCCCACTCGAACCGCGAGCTGACCTTTTACGTGCGGCATGGCGAACTCTTCGCGCAAAGCTGTGTCGGCGTTTTGGTCCTTGTCCTCGTGTTTCTTGGAACGCAACGACTCGTTGGGCGGCGCAAGTCAGTGTAGCTCTTGATGTTTTTCCGATTTTAGTGCGCGGCGTCGCATCGTCCGTTAATCGTCTTGCCAACTCGGAATGGCCACGAACTCCGAATTTGCCATCTACGTGCGCGGGCTGCGCAAGTCGTACGGACAGCTTCGAAGCCGTCAAGGGGATCGACTTCGAGGTCCGCCCCGGCGAAGTCTTTGGATTGCTGGGACCGAACGGAGCCGGCAAGACGAGCACGGTTGAAATCCTGGAAGGCTTGCGGCCGCGCTCGGCCGGCGAAGTCACCGTGCTCGATTTCGACCCCGACCGGCAAAAGCAAGAACTAAAGGACCGGATCGGCGTCTGCCTCCAGGCCACGAATCTCCCGGACAAGATAACGGTCCACGAAGCGCTCGATCTCTTCGCCGCCTTTTACACCCGCACGGTGAATGGCGAGGCCTTGCTGAAACGCTTGCAGCTTTGGGAAAAAAAGGACGCCTACTATGCGACCCTTTCAGGCGGGCAAAAGCAGCGACTCGCGATCGCTCTCGCCCTGATCAACGACCCGCAGATGCTCTTTCTCGATGAGCCCACTAGCGGCCTCGATCCGCAAGTGCGCCTGGAGATTCGCGATCTGATCGAGGAGCTGCGGGCCGAAAAGCGCACGATTGTGATGACGACGCACTACATCGAGGAAGCGGAGACGGCTTTGCGACCGCGTCGCGATCATCGACGCGGGCCAGATCATCGCCAGCGGTTCGCCGCGCGAATTGCAGGCGAAAAGCGCGAACCAATCCGCGATTGAGATCGCCCTGGCGCAACCCTGGCGCGGAAGCGAGCTCCCTTCCTGGCCTCACGCAATCCGCAGCACGCTGAGTGAAGATCGGCGGCATATCAAGGTGACCTCGGAGCATCCGGCCCGCACCCTGGTTGAAATGGTGAAATGGACCGATGCCAGGGAATCGATCTCGACGATGTCCGCCTCAACCGGCCGACGCTGGAAGATGTGTTCATCGAGCTGACCGGAAAGAAACTGCGCGAATGAAAGCCTGTCTCGCTCTCATGCGGATCGACTCTGAAGCTGGCGCTTCGGAACCGGACGGTCCTTTTCTTCAACTACTTCTTTCCGCTCATCTTCTTTTTCGTTTTCGGCTTTTCGATGGATGCCGAGCAGGGGTCGCGGGTGATTTATGTCATCACGATGTGTTTCGCGATTGGCGTCCTGGGCAACGGTTTGTTCGGCGCCGGCATGCGCGCGGTGGAGGATCGCGAGACCAACGTCCTGCGCCGTTACAAAGTTACTCCCATTACGCCCGTCCCTCTTTTGCTGGCGTCCCTGGTCACCGGTGTGATCCTATACCTTCCCGGACTCATCGTTCTCCTCCTTCTCGCGAATCGTCTCTTCGGGATGGCCGTCCCAGCCAACCTTTTTTCCCTCTTTCTTTTCGCGATCATCGCCTGCCTCGCGTTCCGATCGATGGGACTGATCATTGCTTCCGTCGTCAACTCGTCGCAGGAAAGTTTGATCCTGATTCAACCGCTCTACATGGCCATGCTCTTCCTGAGCGGGGCGACCTTTCCGGTCAGCTTCTTTCCGGAGTGGCTGCAGATCGTGACGCAATTCATTCCCGCCACCTATCTGATGACGGGTGCGGCTGGGATTCTTCAGCATGGTGAATCCATTCTTCAGAATTGGCTGTCGGTCGCAGCCCTTCTGGTCACCACCGCGATCGGCACCTTTATCGCGACGAAATTATTCCGCTGGGAAAAAGAGGAGAAACTGCGCAATTGCGCCAAGCTTTGGGTGCTGGCTGCCCTCGCTCCGTTCCTTCTCCTGGGCGTTTACCAATCATGGAGCCGGCAGGACCTGTCGAAAGCCAAGATCCTGGCGCGCGATATGAACCGCGGCAGGACGTGGCTCATTCAGAACGCGCGCATCTTTGTCGGTAACGGCAAAGTGATCGAGTCGGGCTCAGTCTTGATTCGCGCCGGGAAGATTGCGGAAATTTATGAAGGCACCGCGCCGACCGCAAAGGAATTGAAAGCCGAGCCGATCGAGGCCGCGGGCAAAACGATCCTGCCGGGCCTGATCGATGTTCATGTTCACTTGGGCGCCAGTGGTGGCTTTTACGATGACCAAAGCAAGGGCTTCGATCCAAAGAACGTCGAACACGAATTGCAGGCCTATTTATACAGCGGAGTGACGGCTGTTCGCAGCGCGGGGGACGTCGTCGACGACATGCTCAAACTACGCCGTCTCTACGGCAGCGGCGAAAAACTCGGTACCGAGCTGTTTCTCTGCGGGCCCCTTTTCACCGCGGAAGGTGGACACGGCACCGAATACGCGAAGTTTGTGCCCGAAGTATCCCGGGCTTCCTTTCTGGCTGGATTCGTCCGCACTCCGAAAACGCCGGAGGAAGCAACCAAGCAGGTGGACGAGCTGGCCGCTAAGCGGATCGACGCCATCAAAGGTGTGCTGGAAAGCGGCGTGCCGGGCTATTCCTTCAATCGAATGGACGTCAACGTGCTTGCGGCGGTGGCGCGCGAGGCCAAGGCAAAAAATCTTCCGATTGCGATTCACACCGGCAACGCCGCTGACGTGACCGATGCCGCCAAGATCGGAGCTGACTCCGTCGAGCACGGTTCCTTTTTAGACGAAATCTCCGATGAGGCTATTGCCGAAATGAAAGCGAAAGGGATCGCGCTCGATCCCACCTTGAGCGTGGCCGAGGGCTTCACCAGTTTCGCCCGAGGCGACACCTCGCTGCTGAAGCGCTCGCTCGTGCAACAGGTCAGTCCAAAGGAACTCATCGAGGGAACCGACCATGCCGCGACGGCCGAAAAGTTTGCCGGTTTGCGCGAAGGAATTTCGCATTATCCCATGTCGGTTGATCGAGGAGGCAAGAACCTGCTCAAGGCCTGGCGTGCCGGGGTAACGCTCGTCACTGGCTCGGACGCAGGCAATTTTTTAGTCCTGCACGGGCCCACCGTGCAGCACGAAATCGAGCTTTGGGTGGCCGCCGGAGTTCCGATCGAGGTCGCGCTTCAGGCCGCGACTTCCAATGCCGCGAAGCTCTTGCGAGCCGACTCACGTTTCGGCACCATCGAAAAGGGAAAGGAAGCGACGCTGCTTCTCGTGGACGGCAATCCGCTTCAGGACGTAAAGGCGCTTTCCGCGATCTCTTCTGTCTTCATGAAAGGCGAACGGGTCAATCGGACCGAGCTCTTTAAACAGAAATAACGCTGCGCGGCCAAGCAAAACGGCGACCCGGATTGCTCCGGATCGCCGTTCCAAATTTTCGATGCGCGAACTGTTACGCCTTGTCTTCCTTCTTGTGCGCCTTGGAGCACTCGGTCTTCAGCGTCGCGAATTGTTCCTTGGAAAGGATGCCTTCCGCGGACTTCATGAGCTTGTCCATGCTCTCTTTGGTGCAACCAGCCTTGTCGTATTCGACGTGCAGAGCGTCCATTTTCGCCTTCTGTTCGGTGGAAAGATTGAGTTTCGCGTAGGTCTCCGACATGCAGACCTTGCTGTCGTTCTTGGCGTGCGAAGCGCAGCAGGCCTTGTCACCGGCGAAGGCTGAAGCCGCCGCAAAAACCGCCACTGCCACAAAAGCTATTCCCTTAAGTTTCATCATGGCGGGGAATGTGAGACAGGAAGTCAGCCGGCGCAACGTGCATTCTTGCGTGATTCGCCCGCCGAGATCGATCGCACTGGCGGTGCCGCCGTGCTCGAATTTGTCTCAAAAATCGCCTGTCTGGCTCTTAAGTCTTGGCTTCGTTCCTCTCGTACGCCTTCTTGCACTCCGTCTTGAATGCGGCCATTTGCTCCTTGGAAAGAATGGTTTCGGCCGATTTCATGAAGGCTTCGGTGCTCTCCTTCGTGCAGCCGGCTCCCTTACACTTCTCGACCAACGCATCCATTTTCGATTTTTGCTCGGCGGTGAGGTTGAGCTCTGCGTAAGTCGCCGCGCAATCCATCTCCCCCTTCGGCACACAGCAACTCTTCTCCTTCTGCTTGTCGCCAGCGAAAGCCGGAGTCACCGCGAACGCCGCCGCTGCCAGCAATGCCAATCCAACAAATTTTCGCATAGTCGAATCGTAAGACACGGCGCCGCTATTGTCGACGCTACGCTGCCTCGAAGGCGAGCGTGCCATCACGCTCATCCACCCGGATGGTCTGTCCTTCGCGGATTTTCCCTTCCAGAATCTCCATGCTGAGCGGATCGAGAATGTATTTCTGGATCGCCCGCTTCAAGGGACGCGCCCCGTAGACCGGATCGTAGCCTTGGCTCGCCACGAGCGCTTTCGCCGCATCGGATAATTCCAGCGCGATCTTCTGGTTCTCCAGCCTTTTCACCAGCCGCTTCAGCTGAATCTCGACGATCTTCTTCAGTTCCTCCTCGGTTAGCCGATCGAAGATGATGATGTCGTCGATTCGGTTCAGAAATTCCGGCCGGAAATGCTGCCGCGACGCCTCCATCACCAGCCGCTCCCGCGCTTCGGGTGACGATTCTTCCATGATGAATTGCGAGCCGATGTTCGACGTCATGATGATGACGGTGTTCTTGAAATCGACCGTCCTCCCCTGCCCGTCCGTGATGCGTCCGTCATCGAGCACTTGCAGCAACACGTTGAAAACATCCTGATGCGCCTTCTCGATTTCATCGAACAGAACCACCGAGTACGGTTTGCGCCGCACCGCTTCGCTGAGCTGCCCGCCTTCTTCATAGCCGACATAACCGGGCGGCGCGCCGATCAGACGCGAGACGGTGTGTTTCTCCATGTATTCGCTCATGTCGATCCGGACCATGGCCTGCTCGTCGTCGAACAGAAACTCCGCCAGCGCACGGGAGAGCTCCGTTTTGCCGACGCCGGTCGGACCGAGAAAAATGAAGGAACCGATCGGTTTGTTTTCGTCCTGCAACCCGGCGCGGGCGCGCCGAATCGCGTTCGCCACCGACTTGATGGCAGTGTCCTGCCCGATCACGCGCTGATGCAGGTGCTCTTCGAGTCGGATCAGCTTCTGCCGTTCGCCTTCCTGCAAACGCGACACCGGGATGTGCGTCCAGCTCGACACCACTTCGGCGATGTCTTCCTCCGTCACTTCCTCGCGCAGCAAGCGATTGCCGCCTACGGCGATTTTCTCCTCGATCTCACGCAGCTTCTTCTCGAGATCGGGAATGCGGCCGTATTGCAGCTCGCTCGCCTTCCCCAGTTCGCCCCGGCGCTGCATCCGCTCCAGCTCGGTCCGCGCCTGCTCAAGTTCCTCCTTCATCTTGCGCTGCTCATCGATGACCGCCTTCTCCTTCTGCCACTCCGCTTTCAGCCCGGAAGATTTCTCCTTCAAGCTCGCGAGTTCTTTCTCCAGTTTCTTCAGCCGCTCCTTGCTCGCCGGATCTTTTTCCTTCTTCAGCGCCTGCCGCTCCATTTCCCTCTGCATGACCTCCCGCTCGATCACGTCGATCTCCGTCGGCATCGAATCGAGCTCGATCTTCAATCGCGACGCCGCTTCGTCCACCAGATCGACCGCCTTATCCGGCAGAAATCGGTCGCTGATGTAGCGATGCGACAGCACCGCCGCCGCGACCAGCGCCGCATCCTGAATGCGAACGCCATGATGCACCTCGTAGCGCTCCTTCAATCCGCGCAGGATCGCGATCGTATCCTCCACCGTCGGCTCATCCACCATCACCGGCTGAAAACGCCGTTCGAGCGCCGCGTCTTTCTCGATGTATTTCCGGTACTCATCGAGCGTCGTCGCGCCGACCGTGCGCAACTCGCCGCGCGCCAGTTGCGGCTTCAATAAATTCGATGCATCCACCGATCCCTCCGCCGCGCCCGCGCCGACGATGGTGTGCAGTTCGTCGATGAACAAAATGATCTCGCCCTGGGAATCGGTTACCTCTTTGAGAAACGCCTTCAGCCGATCCTCGAACTCGCCGCGGAACTTCGCGCCCGCCACCATCGACCCGATATCCATCGCGATGATCCGCTTTTGCTTCAGCGATTCCGGCACGTCACCGCTGATGATGCGACGCGCCAGACCTTCCACGATTGCCGTCTTCCCCACGCCCGGCTCGCCGATCAACACCGGATTGTTCTTCGTCCGGCGCGAAAGCACCTGCATCACGCGCCGGATCTCGTTGTCGCGCCCGATGACCGGATCGATCTTCCCGCGTCGCGCCATCTCCGTCAGATCGCGCCCGTATTTCTCCAGCGTCTGATATTTTCCCTCCGGATTCTGGTCCGTCACGCGCTGCGACCCGCGCACCTGCTGCAACGCCTGCATCAGCTTGTCGCGCGTGACGCCAGCTTCCTTTAACAACTTCGCCGCCGCTCCTTTCGAATCCGCCAGCGCCAGCAAATAATGTTCGGCGCTGAGGAATTCATCCTTCAGCTTCGCCATCTCCTTTTCCGCCGCATCGATCGTCGCGCGCAGCTCGTTGCCGACCCGCTGGTCGTAACTGCCGCCCTGGATTTTCGGACGTCGCTCCAGCTCCTGCGTCAAGCGATCCCGCAAATCCGCCACGGCTACGCCCATCTTTTCCAGCAAGGGCCGCGTCACTCCATCTGTCTGATCCAGGAGCGCGAGAAGGAAATGCTCGTTGGTGATTTCCTGCTGATTGAACTGCGACGCAACGTCCTGCGCCGCCTGCAGCGCTTCCTGCATCTTCTGGGTAAATTTATCCGGCCGCATGAGTTACAACTAATCATCGCGCCCGGTACCGCAAGCGCTCCTGAGTCGGCCCGAAGGAGTCGCGTTTTTCCGAACGCCGAAAGGGGCACCTGGAAATCGCCATTCCCTTGTTAACCGATTCTTCTTGGCCGGCGCGTTCGCCGCAGTTTACCCTCCGCCACGTCTAAACAACAATGGATTCACCGAATGAAATCCTGGTCAATCTCGTTAGGCCTGCGAAGTGGCGCGCGCTTGGTTTGGTGGTTCTTCTCGGACTAACCAGTCAGGTAGTTCGAGCAGATCTTCCTCGCACACCAGTCGTCGGCGTGCCGCGAGTCGTCGGACGCGGTATCGAACGCTTCGTCTTGCTGGCACCTATCGTGGTGGATCGATCTAAACCCGGCTTTCGATTCGCTGACATAATAATGGTTCGGATGGTTCCGGGGACATTTATGCCGGTGACCGAGGATGCAGAGGGGATTTTTTATCAAGCGGTAAACGATTTTGTGCAAATTCGCGGGAACGATCGTATCGCAGGCGGGGTTTACGTGAGCAAGGCCCGGTCGGGTATGATCTGGGCGTATACTGGCAACGCCCGCATGGACTCGAAATCGGGGATCCAGAAAGACACGCTGCCCTTGCCCGCAAGTGCCCTACGCAGCCTGCATGTCGGCAAAGCTGAAGTGAAGAAATAGAACGTTCTTGGCCCGACGCCGTTGCGCTGTTGGGTGGCCCTTTTGCCGCAATCATCGTTATGAGCGCCAAACCAACCGAACCCCTTTGGCGCACCGTCGTCGGCGATCCGGAGCCGTGGCGACGCGGCCGCCTCTTCCTGATTCTTCTGGCGATCCTGACGTTTTGCCTCCAGTGCCTCTCATTCTGGAGCCTGGTCCTGGCCGGCGACATCCAGCGCATCCTTGGCGTAGGAATCTTCGTCCTCCTTTTCTGGCTGCAATATTATTTCATCTGGATTGGCGTGCATTGGGTGCGCTGGCTGAATGGAGGCTGGAGTGCGCTCTGGGGGTTCGCTCTGGTGATCTGGGGGTTCCGGGATAACGCCTCCCTGGCGATTGGGGTCGGTCTCTATTCGCTCGTTGTCGGGTGTTATCTGGGCTTCGCGCCGTCGGTCTACTTTTTCGCGAAACGCCAGCGCGAATCAGTCCGCTGGATTGAATCCCTTGTCGTCGCCGCCGTCTTCCTGCTCCTGCTCGGAAGTCTGGGCGCCGGCGTGCTCGGGCTCGTCGGCTACAAGGCGCATCTCGATCGGGAGGCGCGCCGATTTGCACACTCCGCCTTCACCAGGATTTTCTCAGACCACGATACCTACTTCCTCCTCGACAACGCGACCGACCATCTGTTGAGCGTCGGTGGGGGGCGGGAACGGGCCACCAAATTCATGCAAGAGGCCAATATCCGGACCGGGGAAGTCCACGACATCAAACCTGCCGTCGGGACGCTACGCTTCTCGTTTTCATTCCCCGCCCACCTCGGAAGTGGAGGCGAAATGGTCGCCGAAGGAGTGGGTGATAATGGCCGCATCGAAATGCGTCTGATCTTGGCGGACGCAGGAGATGCCTGGAAAATCGACGGGATTTGGTGGAAAGATCTCGGGCCTTTTTCCGAGGCCAATCGCCCGCGCTAGACGATCAGGTAATTCGTACCCTGGCGAATCGGGGTGACGCCTGGTAACACGCGCAACCCGTTGCGGGAGCACCGCGCACCGCGTATCAGTCTGTCCGATGAACGCCAAAGAATTGCCCTTCGCCCGCCGCGCGCTGGACGTGCTGCGTCAGGGACCGTTTCGGCGTTACATCATTGGCTCGGCCATCTCGGACACCGGCACCTGGATGCAGGTGATGGCGCAGGGCTGGGTGATGAGCTCGCTCACGAATCGCGGATTCTACCTTGGGCTCGCTGCCGCCGCGGCCGGCATACCCACGATTCTGCTGGCCATGAAAGGCGGCGAGGCGGCCGACCGTTATGACAAGCGAAAGATCCTGATCTGGACTCAGGTTGTCCAAACCGTCCTCGCGCTCACGCTCGGCTTTCTGGTTTACGCGGGATGGATTCAAATCTGGCACGTCATTGTCCTGGCCTTTTGCCTCGGAGTCTGCATCGCCTACGAAATGCCGGCCATTAGCGCCCTCGTTCCAGAACTCGTTAGCCGGGACCAGATCGCGACTGCCATCGCGCTCGATCGGGCAGTCTTTCATGGCTCACGTCTGGTGGGCCCATCGCTCGCGGGCGTGTTTGTGGGATGGTGGGGCGCGGCTTCTGCCTTCTTCTGCAACGCGGTGACCTTTCCTGCCCTGATCGTGGCCCTGGCCTCATTGCCACCCCGCACTATCGGCACCGCTGAGGAAGAAGAGCAGCGCAAATCCGGTTTCAAGGAAGGCCTGATTTACGTGCGCAAGGATCGCACCATCCTCTGCATGATCGTGCTCATCGCCCTGAGCACCATCTTCATTTTCCCGTTCCTTTCCGTGATGCTTCCGCTGTATGTGCGCAACATTCTCGAGCTCGGCCCCGGTCCCATGGGCTACCTCATGGCCGTGTCGGGCAGCGGATCGGTTCTCGGCGCGCTTGGATTGTTAAGCGTGCCACGGCATTTGCGATTTCGATTCATGACCGGAGCGGTCATCGTGGCAGGCCTTGCGCTTGGTTCGATGGCGCGCTCCGATGGTTTTATTTTCAGTGCGATATCAATGGGCATGCTCGCGGTCGGGCTCTCGGCAAATTTCGGTTTGGCCAGCACGATTGTGCAGGAGCGCGCCCCCGCACCGTTGCGCGGTCGAATTTCGGCCATCTTCGGTTTGAGTTTCTTCGGTCTCACGCCGGTCGGGAGTCTGCTTACGCCGGCCTTCGCGGATCTGGTTGGTTTGCGCATCGCGCTGGTCATCTGCGGTATCATCTACGGAACTTTGGCCGTCCTGGTCCTCGGCGCCGCCGGGCGCGCGGGCTGCGAAAAGACGACATCCGCCGTAGCCGAAGGAGAAACGGCGCCCGCCCCGGCGCCGGTGGTTTAGGTAATGATCTCCTTCTCCACCTGCTGGAACTCCGGCCGGCATACGGCTGGCGACGACATGCTGCGCGAGATCAAGGATCTCGGCTTCGATCGCATCGAACTGGGCCACGGCATCCGTATCTCCCTCATGCCGGGGATTCAAAAAATGTATGAAGCCGGCGAAGTGCAGTTCACCAGTCTGCACAACTTCTGTCCCCTCCCGGTCGAGATCATGAAAGCGTCGCCGGATTGCTACAAATTCTCCGCCGCTTATTCGAAGGAACGCGAGCGCGCCATCAAGCAGACCTTCCAGACGATCGACTTCGCCGAGCGTCTGGGCGCTCCTTTCGTCGTCCTGCATTGCGGCGAAATCGAAATGAATCCGATCACCGATGAATTGATCGTGCTGGCGAAGAAGGGCGAAATATTTTCCCGGGAATACGTGCGCAAGAAAGTGAAAGCGGTCCAGATCCGGGAAGCCGCGGCGCCGCCCTACCTGGAACGGGTGAAAGATTCGCTCAAGCGAATCGCCGAGTATGCCGCGAAGAAAAATATCCGCCTCGGCGTGGAAGGGCGGCGCGGCTACGAAGAGATCCCGAGCGAGCGCGAATTGCCCGCTTTGCTCGACGAATTGAATTCACCGCAGCTTGGTTACTGGCACGACATGGGCCATATCCAGATCAAGGAGAACCTCGGCTTCCTGAGTCACGAAGAATGGCTGCGCACAGATCGGACCGCGCGCCCTCGGCTGCCATCTTCAGGACTGCATCTGGCCCGCCCAAGATCACCAGCCGCCCTTCGCCGGCATGGTCGATTTGGAGAAACTTGTTCCGCTCCTCCCGGCGAACTGCTTATTTGTCTGGGAGATGAGCCCACGCAAGACCGCCGAGGAAATCCGCCACTCCGTCTCACTCTGGAAAGAACGATTTGGCGAATGAAAAAAACGCTCCTCACTATTCTGCAGCTCGCGGTCACCAGCGCTCTTCTCTATTGGGTCTTTCACGACCCGGCCGTGCGCGCGGCCATGGGCGTGGCAATTCGGAAGGCGGAGTTTCACTGGATTGTGGCAGCCATCCTGTCCTACCTCGTGGTCGAAGTCGGCGCCGCTTTTCGCTGGCACATCCTTCTGAAGGTTCAGGGAATCAGTCTGAGCCCTTATCGCGTCGGCGCGTTGTTTTTGATTGGCATGTTCTACAACCAATTCCTGCCCGGCGGAACCGGCGGGGACGTGGTCAAAACCTATCTGCTTTGGAAAGAGACCCCCGGCAAAAAGTCGGGTGCTCTGCTCGCGGTCCTCTTCGATCGCATGATCGGTCTCATCGCGCTGATTGTCATCACCGGCGTCCTGATCTTCCTGCGCTATGACTGGCTCACGAGCAACACCCGCGACGCTCGCCGTATGTCTGGCTGGTGCTGGTCATTTTCGGCAGCTCGGTGCTCTTTGTCGGGAGCACGTTTATCATCAGCGGGTTCAATCTCGTGCGCCACCTGCCGCATCGGTTTCCCGGACGCGAAAAGCTCATTGAGATCGGCGCCGCCTATCATCTCTATGCGCGCCATTGGCGGGCCACCGCTTGCGCCTTTGCCGCATCGCTGGTCTGCCATCTCGGAACTTTTGCCACTTTTCTCTGCGTCGCCTACGCCTTCCGAGCCAACATCGCCGCCGGTCGATTTCTTCGCCATCATGCCGGTCGAGACGAACGATTTCATCGCTGCCGATCAGTTTTGCCGGCGTCGGGACGCGCGAATACATCCTCCAAGTCATGTTGTCCAATCTGTGCGCTGTTCCGCCCGGGGCTCCAGAGGATTACTGGTCAGCGGCGGCGAGACTCATTGGCATGACCGGTTTTCTCGTCATCCTCGTCTGCTGTCTGCCGGGCGGGATCGTCTATTTCTTTTACAAACCGAGCGGCGCCACCGGCCACGTCAAGATGAGCGAGATGAAGGAGGAATTCGCCACCCTCGAGCATGAAATCGCCGAGAAAGAAAAGTAAGAAAGTCGGGAGGCGCCTCCAGTCGCGCCTTGCGAGCAGCGCCGGCGACGCAAAGCGCCCGCCCGCATGTCCCGAAACGCCCATTCGTCGCCGTGACTTTCGCGATGACGGTCGACGGCAAGATCACCACCGAAGAATTTCACGCCGATCGATTTCACTTCGCGCGAAGACAAGATGCATCTCTTTCGGCAGCGCGCGCTGGGCGACGCCGTCCTGATTGGCCACAGCACTCTGAAGCACGACAACGTCCGCCTCGGACTGCCGCATTCGGAATTGCGCGAAGCGCGAATGGCCCGCGGCCAGACCCCCTATCCCTTGCGCGTGATCGTCTCGAATGAAGGGCGGATCGATCCGAACCTGAAGATTTTTCAATCGGATATCTCTCCGATCGTCATCTTCTCCACCGTCCGCATGCCGGCGCGTTATCAAAAACTGCTGCGGCAAAAAGCGACGCTCCACCTGAGTGACGCGCGGTCGGTCGATCTCGCCTGGATGCTGGAACAGCTGCGCAGCGAATACCAGGTGGGATCGGTGGCCTGCGAAGGAGGCGCCACCCTTTTCCGCGCTCTCCTCGAGGAGGACCTGGTCGATCAACTCAATCTCACCATTGCGCCCTACCTGTTCGGCGGCGCCGATGCTCCCACGCTGACCGGCCTGAGCAAAGATTTCCTTCCGCGCAGCATTCGGTGTTCGCTCACGGACATGCGAACGGTCGGCGAGGAATGCTTCCTGACCTACCGGATCAAGCACCGGCGGTGATGGCGCCGCAAGAGCAGCGATAGCGGACGGCTCTCCGAGGCGTCCGACTATCGCCGTTTTACAGTTCGCCGGGAAGAGTCGGACGTTTCGGAGAACACGTCCCTACGCTGAGGTCCTCGACCTTCCCCCGCCGAGGACGCCGAACCAGTTCCCCACCGCAATTCGGACAGACCGCCGCCATCGCCTCAGTGCACCTCTCGCAAAAAGTGCACTCATAGCTGCAAATGTAGGCCACATCGCACTCCGCCAGAGCGCATCCGCATTTCTCGCAGGCTGTTCGCATCTGTAACGGCATTGTTACGTTCGACTCCATTGCCAACAATTTCAGAAGGTTTATCGTGCGCGACGGATTTGCACGAGCTCTTCCGGTTCGATGCATACCGGTAACTCCATCATCATACGCGCGCCGAAGATGGCGATTTTTGAGACGGCGGCGAACCTCGAGTTGTGGCCAAAAATTCTGCCGCACTATCGTTACATCCGCTACCTGGAGCGAGGGCATGATCGGAATCTCGTCGTGATGGCGGCGGTCCGTTCCGGCATTCCCATCTCCTGGACCTCGGAGCAGATCATCGATCGGAAGAACATTGAAATCCATTTCCATCACCTCAAAGCCTGGACCAAGGGAATGCGGGTGGTCTGGTCGTTTCAAGGAAACCCCGGCCGGCATCCTGGTCGAGATCATGCACGAGCTGAGCTTCAGGAATCGCGCGCTGGCTCCGGTGGCCGAGCCGATCATCGGCAATTTTTTTATCCACCACATCGCCAGCAAGACGCTAGCCTGCATGAAGGCCTACCTCGAAGGCGCCGGCGACAGATCCATCCCAATCCCACCTTCCAAATGACAAAGCGTCGCGCGGTCATTACCGGCCTTGGTCCGATCACCTGCATTGGGATCGGCCGCGAAGATTTCTGGCGGGGAATGCGCGCGGAGAAGAGCGGCATCCAAGCCATCTCCAGTTTCGACACCTCGGAATTCAACGCGCATTGCGGCGGAGAAATTCCCGATTGGATCCCCGAAGATTATTTTCCGCCTCACCGCCTGAAACGGCTCGATCGCTACGCGCAATTTGCCGTCGCCTCGGCCAAGATGGCGCTCGATGATGCCGGACTTCCCTATTCCCAGGAGCACCCGCAGCACCGGGTCGGGGTAAGTTTTGGAACGGCGCTCGGCGGCGTCGCGAATGCGGAATATCAACACGCGCATTTCCTCAAGAAAGGAACGCGCGGGGTGAACCAGACTCTCGCGCTTCAAGTCTTCGGCGGGTCGGCCCATTCGAACATCGCGATTGAGTTCGGATTTCGCGGGGTCGGGACGACGAACTCGAACAGTTGCGCCAGCGGCACGGTCGCGGTCGGAGAAGCGCTTCGTTATATCCGGGACGATTTCGCGGACGTCATCGTGGCCGGGGGCGCGGAAGCCCCGCTCAGTCCCCTCACCTTCGGCGCCTTTGCGATCATCAAAACGATGAGCCAATGGGCCGGCGATCCTGCCCTGGCCTGCCGGCCATTCGATCTCAAACGCGATGGATTCGTCATGGGAGAAGGCGCTGCCTCGCTCGTCATCGAGGAGCTGGAGCACGCGCAAAAGCGCGGCGCCCACATTTTCGCGGAAGTGCTCGGTTACAGCCTGAACAATGACGCCTTTCACATGACGTCGCCGCTGCCGAGCGGCGAATCGTGCATTCGCGCGATGCGGGATGCGCTGGCTGATGCGCAGCTTGACGCCGGAGCAAATTGATTACATCAACGCGCACGCCAGCTCGACCCAGCTCAACGACAGCACCGAGACCATGGCGATCAAGCAGGTGTTCGGCGACCGCGCGTTAACGCTGCCGGTGAGCGGCACGAAGGCCTACACGGCGCATCCGCTCGGCGCGACGGGCGCAATGGAAGCGGCGATCTGCGCGCTCGCGCTCGAGCAAAAATGGATCCCGCCCACGCTGAATCGTCACGACCCCGACCCCGCCTGCGATCTCGATGTCGTTCCGAACCACGGCCGACCGGCCGAGTTGAATTACGTCCTGAGCAACTCCTTCGGCTTCGGTGGGATCAATGCCTGCGTGATTCTGGGGAAGGTGTAGAGGCGCTTGTCACAAGCGCTCTAGAACTCTTTTCGCCCGCTGCTCCGCTCAGGATGACAAGTCTGCCGGTTCGTTGCCCAATAAATCCGGCCGGTTCCGTCGCGTTCTTTCCAGCGCCTGCTCCTTCCTCCAC
The DNA here is from genome assembly GCA_963850015.1 of uncultured Verrucomicrobiae bacterium. GTDB lineage: Bacteria > Verrucomicrobiota > Verrucomicrobiia > Chthoniobacterales > UBA10450 > AV80. Next base: position 967,145 of record CAWKJF010000002.1, on the reverse strand, counting down.
GCGGCGATCTGTCCATGATTGCCGGACAGCAAAACGTCCGGAACTTTCCAGCCGCGAAATTCAGCAGGCCGGGTGTAATGCGGACCTTCCAATAACCCCTCGCTGAAACTGTCGTCCGCGGCCGATTGTTCGTGACCCAGAACACCCGGCAGCAAGCGCACCACCGCATCGACGAACACAGCCGCGGCAATGGCGCCGTTCGTCAGGACATAATCGCCAATCGAGATTTCCGCGTCGACCAGGTGCTCGTGAACGCGATGATCGATTCCTTCATAATGGCCGCAAATGATGATCAGGTGCGGCTCGTGCGGAGAATTCGTTGGCCATTGCTTGCGTGAGCTTGCGGCCGTGCGGGGTCATCAACACCGCAAAACTGTTCTCGCTTCGCAGCGATTCCACCGCCGCGAAAATCGGCTCCGGCTTCATCACCATTCCCTGGCCGCCGCCAAAAGGCGCGTCATCCACGACGTGGTGCTTATCCGTCGTCCAATCGCGCAGATTATGAATATGCAGGTCGAGCGCGCCGCTTTCCTGCGCACGCTTCATCATGCTCTCAGCGAGCGGAGCGCGACAGACTTCGGGAAACAGCGTGATGATATCGATGCGCATCTGGGGAAATGTCGAATGACGAATGACGAATGTCGAACCGGGAGCAGACTCGTCGAGCCGAAGGGTGATTCGCTCGCGTCCGCCGGAACGTCGCCCTACCGAGGCAGAGAACCCTACTCAACAATCTCGAGCGTAGCGCGCTGTCCGTGCCGCGCGGCCGAGCTGGCCAGGAGCGCGCGGATCGCCTGAATGGTCTGGCCGTTGCGGCCGATGACCCGGCCGACGTCTGTTTGGCGCAGTTGCACCCGGAAGATCGTTGTCTTCCCCGACGGAATCTCGGAGAGCATCATCTCATCGGGAAACTCCACGAGCTGACGAATGACGAATTCGAGAAATTGTTTCACGATTCGAAACTATCCGTTCGTTAGCGCGCGGGCCGCAAGCTTCGGTACCAAGGAGCGGCGGTCTCCAGACCGCCGTCGGGAAAGATGGGCGGTTGGAAAGCGCCCCTCCTTGAAGCAATCACTCCGGCTTAGGTGGCGGAGCAGCAGGCGATTCAGCCGCGATGTCGGATTCCTCCGCCATTGTAGTTGGCGCAGCGGGTTCCACATCAACGGCGGGCTCTTCCGCGGCTGCTTCCGGCGCGGCGGCAGCTGGCGCGGTGTCTTCAGGTGCGGACGATTCCGGCGCAGCCGATTCCTGCACTCCCGATTCAGGTGCGGCGCTAGCGGCTGCTTCCGGCGCGGTGCTCTCCGACTGCTTCTTGTTCTTCTTGATCAGGCTGCGCACGGTGTCCGATGGCTGCGCGCCTTGGGAAATCCAATGGTCGATCCGGTCCAGTTTCAACGTGCTGTTATGATCGGGCTTCTTCGGATCGTAGGTCCCGATGATCTCGATGAATTTGCCGTCGCGCGGGCTGCGGCTGTCGGCCACGACGACCTTGTAATAGGGGCGATTCCTCGCGCCTTCTCTGCGTAATCTGATTGAAACTGCCATATCGTTAATTTTTCATCCGCGCCATTTGCGCCATCATTTTCTTCATTTTCCCAGCGCTCTTCATCATCTTTCGCATCTGATTGAAGCGCTGGAGCAAGTCGTTCACTTCGGTGACGCTGCTGCCGCTTCCGCGGGCGATCCGTTGACGCCGCCGCGCATTTAGAATGTCGGGCCGCGTTCTCTCCTCGTGCGTCATGGAAAGCACAATCGCTTCCGTCCGCTTGAGCTGCTTCTCGTCCACGGAGAGGCCCTGCACGTTACTCATCCCGGGGATCATGCCAAGGATATTCTCCAGCGGCCCCATTTTCCGCATCATTTTGAATTGGGCCAGGAAATCGTTGAAATCGAACGAGGCCGTCCTCAGCTTCCGCTCCAGCCGCGCAGCCTCCTCTTCGTCAATCGCTTCCGCCGCCTTCTCGACCAGGCCGACGATGTCGCCCATCCCGAGAATCCGGCCCGCCAGGCGATCGGGCACAAAGGCCTCGAATTGATCGAGCTTTTCGCCGACGCCGGCGAACTTGATCGGACGCTGCGTGACCTCGCGCATCGAGAGCGCCGCGCCGCCGCGCGCGTCGCCATCGAGCTTGGTCAGAATAATTCCGGTGATTCCCAGCGCCTCATGAAAATGCGTGGCCACGCTGACCGCCTGTTGGCCGGTGGCCGCGTCCGCGACCAGCAGGATTTCCTGCGGCTTCAGGAATTCCTTGAGCCCCTTGATCTCTTCGATCAACGCGGCATCGATCTCCTGCCGCCCCGCCGTGTCGAAGATCTGGACGTTGCCGGTTTGCTGCGCGGCCCATTCCAGGCTCGCGGCCGCCGAGCGCCGCACGTTCTTCTCCAGCGGATCGGGAGTGTAAACCGGCACGTCCACCTGGCCGGCCGAGAGTGGCGAGCTGTTCGATCGCGGCCGGTCGCTGCAAATCGCAGGCGATCAGCAAAGGCGCGCGGCCCTGTTTCTTCAAATAGCGCGCCAGCTTGGCGGACGAGGTGGTTTTGCCCGCGCCGTTCAGGCCCACCATCAAAATGCGCGCCGGCTTTTCCAGATTCAGCGGAGCCGCATCGCTCGCCGAGCAAAGCCGTCAGCTCATCATGAAAAATCTTAACGATCTGCTGACCGGGCGTGACGCTTCGCAGCACTTCCTCGCCCAGCGCCTTCTCTTTGACCCGCGCGATGAAACTCTTCGCGACCTGAAAATCGACATCCGCTTCCAGCAACGCGAGGCGCACCTGGCGCATCGCATCGTTGATGTTCGTCTCGCTGATCGTGCCATGCCCGCGCAGGTCCTTGAAAATGTCCTGCAGCTTATCGCCGAGTTGCGAAAACATAAGAAGTTGGAAGGAGACCGGCTTTAGATCGAGCCGGCAGCTATTTCTTCGGTGGCGCCGAAGCGGCCGGCGCGGGAGCGGGCGGGGCGCCCCCTCCCGTTTCGTCGATCGTAAAGCTCCAGTGCGCCTCCACCTTCTTGCCGCCCGATTTAGCGGTCACGAAAACGGTGCACGTCTTGTCGCGCAATCGCTGCGTGACCTGATACGCGACAGTCTGCGCTTTCTCGTCATAGCTGGCCGGCACCAAACCCAGGCCGCTGACGCGCATCTGCACGCTGCCTTTGTCGATCGCGCCAAATGACGCCAGGTTCGCCTTGATCAAAGGCAGCGCGGTTTTCACCGTTTCGCCGTTGGCTGGGTTCGTCTGCAGGTCGGTGGAAGCCACCTCCGCCACGGGAGCCACTGCCGGTGCTCGCCCCCGAGAAATTTACCGCCTCGGAAAAGACTTTCGGTTTGTTCGCCTCCATCAGGTAGCGGCCCAACGAATTATTAGGCGCGCCCATCGTGAGGCGCTGGCCGTAAACGGTGAAGACCGCCTCGTATCCCTCCCGCTTCGCCACTTCGCGGACCTTGTCGTTGATGTTGCCATAGGGAACGGCAAAGCAATTTACTTTGATCCCAAGCTTCTCTTCCAGGGTCCGCTTGCACCGGCCGATCTCGTTTCCGAGCCACTGGTCATATTCCTCCGGACTGAGCTTTTTCTTGGCGATCTTGTCGTACGGCTTGCGCAAATCCCCATGGGTTTCCGAATGCGCCTGGATATCGACGCCGGCATCGCGCATCTCGGCGAGGTGCTCCCAGGTCATCGATTCCCCGCCGGCGAAACGGCCCGCCGGCCGGACGCCTTCCGTGTAAATGAAGAGCGTTACCGGGTAACCGTATTTTTTCAGGATCGGCCAGGCGACCTCGTATTGCGATTTCCAGCCGTCATCGAAAGTCAGGACCGCGGCCTTGGACGGGATCGCTTTTTCGCCGCGCTTCCAGGCCAGAAAATCCTGCAGGCCGATCACGGGGATTTTCTTGTCCTGCAATTCCTTCATCTGCGCTTCGAACGCGGCCGGGGTGATTTCGGTGTCCGGCCGGCGGACCTGATTGACGAAGCGGTGGTAACCAAAAATCACCACCTGTGCATTCTGATCGATAGCCGGTTTCGTCTCCACCGGGGATGGCACTGGCGTGGCCGCCGCCACTACCCCAGGGGTTCCGGCGGCAACCGACGCTCCCGGCGCGGGACTTTGGGTGGGGTTGCTGCCACCGGTCTGAGGCTTTTTGCAGGTGGGAAAACTGAACGCCAGAAGCAATGGAACAATGGCAAATCGAGTGAGCATAAATTGGGTAATGGCCTTTAGTTTGGAGTGCGAAAAAAACAAGAGGTTTTTGGTTGGAACCGCTTTGCTCTGGGAAGCGCAGGACTCGGGCAACACACGATGGCCGTGTGGCTGTGGCAGTAGATATCTCTGGCACGCGGTCGCCTTTGCGCTAGGAGTGCCCATGTTTCGATCCTTAAGTTTTGTCCCCCTGGCGCTCGCTTGTGTTTTGCTCACAAGTTGCGGGACGACCTCAGGCGTCCGCGTCAAGGATACCACCCGGACTTTCACCACGGTGGTGGTCGATGCGGGCCATGGCGGCAAGGACAATGGCGCCTTTCGCCGCTACGGAGGCGCCGAGAAAAACGCGACCCTCGATGTCGCCACCCGGCTCGCCAGTAAGCTGCGCGAATCGCAATTCCGCGTAGTCATGACTCGTTCGAGCGATGTTTTCATCCCGCTCGACCAGCGCGCGGCCATCTCCAACCGGCAGAACAACGCCATTTTCGTTAGTGTTCATTTCAATGACTCGCGCCGCCGTGGAATTCGTGGATTCGAGACGTACTATCATTCGCCCGTTGCGCGGAATCTCGCCCACCGAATTCAACAGCATTTGATGACGCTGCCCGGAGCAGCCAATCGTGGAGTAAAGACGGCAAACTTTCGTGTGCTCCGAAAAGCCGAATATCCGGCGGTCCTCGTCGAATGCGGCTTCCTGAGTAATCGCAAAGAAGGCGCCGCCGCGCGGAGCGCCAGCCGTCGCGACGATCTGGCCGACAAGATCGCGGAAGCGATCGTGGACGAGCGTTACGGCAAGGGAACGTATCGCGCGCCCGCGAGCGCGTCTGATTCTGCGGCGACGTCATCCGAGCACGGGCAGTGATTCCAGTCTGAAAATCCCGGAGCCGCCCGCTCTGTCGAGGCGTTGGAACCGGCACGGCGACAGAGCGCCTTGACTACAGCATCTAAAATTCCTTGCCACGCTCTTCCCGGCCCAGAGCGGCCAGGATTATGATGGCGAGGAAAACAATACCTTCCACCGACGCCATGGTCAGCGCGTAATTTGGATTGCCATCCGCGGTACGGAAACGTTCGGCGAGCCATGCTTGCTGCTGCGCGGCATAGGCGGCGGCGCAATTCCCTAGCTGATAAGCCAGGCCGGGAAATGTCCCGCGAACTTCGGCCGGCGACAGTTCGTTCAGGTGCACCGGAATGACACCCCAGGCGCCCTGAACCATGAATTGCATAAGGAAACCGCCGATGATGAGCAGAGCTGTCCCCGGAGCAAAGACCCAGACCGGAATTAAAAGCATCCCGCAGGAGGCCGAGAGGATGATGCTGCGTCTGCGCCCCCAGCGTTGCGACATAAAGCCGATGACGGTTCCTCCACAGATTGCGCCCAGGGCGTAAATGATGGTCATCATCGACTTCTGGCTGACCCCGAAGCCGCGCTGTTTTTCGAGAAACGTCGGGTAGAGATCCTGGGTGCCGTGGGACATGTAGTTGAACGCCGTCATGAGCAGGACCGCGTAGAAGAACACTCCAGCGTGCTGCTTGATGAAAAGCGCCACATTAACCGGCTTCCGTTTTCGCTCGAGCCGTTGCCGCTCCCAAACGGGCGATTCGGGCACGCGGGCACGAATGTAAATCACCAGCAACGCCGGCAGCGATCCCGCTATGAAAAGTCCGCGCCAGCCAAAGATTGGGAAGATAATCCAGTAGAGCAGCGCGGCCAGGAGATAGCCGAAGGCGTAGCCTTGCTGGAGAATTCCGGAGAACAAACCGCGCGCCTTTGCCGGCAGCGATTCCATCGCGAGGGATGCGCCCAACCCCCATTCTCCGCCCATCCCAATTCCAAAAAGCGCTCGCAAAATCAGGAAGACCGTAAAGTTAGGTGCAAACGCCGTAAGTAATTCCATCGCCGAGTAAAAGATGATGTCGGCCATCAGCGGAATGCGCCGCCCGAATTTGTCCCCGAGCCATCCGAAGATAAACGCTCCCACGGGCCTCATCAGCAGCGTCAGCGTGATGGCGAAGGCGACGTTCGGGATGCTCTGGCCAAAATCCTGCGAGACCGGAATCAGCACGAACGTCAGGAGAAAGAAGTCGAGCGCGTCCAGGGCCCAGCCCAGGAAACAGGCTATGAAAGTGTTCCGCTGATCCCGCGTCAGCGCTTTGAAGAGCCGGATAGCCTCCATCGCGTCAATTTAGCTTTCCGCGCCGCAAGCTGGAAAGCTTCGTTTGCCATCCTCTCCTGCTCTTGATCCTGATCTCGTTTGGGAGGCAACCCCGCTAAGAGGATCAGGAGTAAGATCAAGATCAGGAGCAGGAAGAGGCCAACACATCTACGCATCATGATGCGTCAATTTGTTCCTTGCTGCTGGCCGGAACTGCGGTTTAGTTCTCATCCGACATGGCCTCGGAAATCCTCCACCCTCTCGAAGCGTTGATGCGCGAGCGCATCGTCGTGCTCGACGGCGCTATGGGCACGATGGTTCAACAGCACAAGCTGACCGAAGCCGATTATCGCGGAACGCGGTTTCAGGATTGGAAAGGCAAAGACCTAAAGGGAAGCATCGAGCTCCTGCTCCTGACCAAACCAGACGTCATCGACGAGATCCACACGAGTTATCTCGAGGCCGGCGCGGACATCATCGAGACGAACACCTTCAGCGCCACCACGATCGGCCTGCATGATTTCCTGTTTCAGAGTGAACCTGAAAACGGACGAAAAGATCCGGAGTTTTTTCAACGCGTGGTGGACGACGCCGATTTGCGAGGCCTGGTCCAGGAAATTAATGTCTCGGCCGCGCGGGTAGCTCGTCACGCCGCGGACAAGGTCGCGAACGCCACCGGCCAGCGACGCTTCGTCGCGGGATCGCTCGGCCCCCTGCCGGTGACGGCGTCGCTTTCGCCGGACGTGAACGATCCCAGTTTTCGCGCGGTTACATTCGACCAAATTCGCCAGGCCTACGCGGATCAGGCGAAGGCGCTGCTGGAAGGCGGCGTCGATCTCCTGATGGTGGAAACCATTTTCGATACGCTGAACGCCAAAGCCGCCTTCGTCGCCATCACGGAACTTTTCGAGACATCCGGCAAGCGTGTTCCCTTGATCATCTCGGGCACGGTGACCGATCTTTCCGGGCGAATCCTGAGCGGCCAGACGGTGGAAGCATTTCTCACGTCGATCGCGCACGCGAAACCGCTCGTGGTGGGATTGAACTGCGCGCTCGGCCCAGACGAGATGGAGCCTTACATCGAGGAGCTGGCCCACGGCCCTTCGCTCTATACGAGCGCCTATCCGAACGCCGGCCTGCCCGATCCGCTTTCGGCTACCGGCTTTCCGGAGACGCCGGAAAGCCTGGCGCCGCAGCTGCGCAAATGGGCCCGGAATGGGTGGCTGAACATCGTCGGCGGATGTTGCGGCACGACGCCGGATCACATCCGTTTGATCGCAAATGCGGTGCGCGATCTTGCGCCGAGGAAAATGTGGGAGGCGCCTTTGCGCGGCGACGGGGATCGGGACACTGAGGTCCCTCCCGCATTGCAGCTCTCCGGCCTCGAACCGTTAAACATCACGCCGGAGATGGGCTTCGTCGTCGTGGGCGAGCGAACCAACATCACCGGCTCGCCGCGTTTCTCGAAACTGATCCTCGCTGGCGACTTTGAGGCCGCGCTGGCGGTGGCGCGCCAGCAGGTCAAAGGCGGCGCCAACATTCTCGACGTCAACATGGACGAAGGGATGATCGATTCCGAAGCGGCGATGACGCGCTTTCTCCATCTGATCGGAAGCGAACCCGAAATCTCGCGGGTTCCGATCATGATCGACAGCTCGAAATGGAGCGTGATCGAAGCCGGCCTGAAATGCGTCCAAGGCAAGGCGGTCGTGAATTCGATCAGCTTGAAGAATGGCGAAGAGGAATTTCTGCGGCAGGCGGCGCTTGTGAGGCAATACGGCGCGGCCATGATCGTGATGGCGTTCGACGAAACGGGCCAGGCCGACAGCTTGCAGCGCCGGATCGACGTTTGCGCGCGCGCCTACAAACTCCTGACCGAGCGCGCGGGCATCCCGCCGAACGACATCATTTTCGATCCGAACGTGCTGACGGTTGCCACCGGTCTCGAAGAGCATCGCAATTACGCGGTCGATTTCATCGAAGCGGTGCGCTGGATCAAAGCGAACCTGCCGGGCGCGCGAACCAGCGGCGGCCTCAGCAACATTTCGTTCTCGTTTCGCGGCAACAACGCCGTGCGCGAAGCGATGCACGCGGCGTTTCTGTTTCACGCCATCCAGGCGGGACTCGACATGGCGATCGTGAACGCCGGTCAGCTCGCCGTTTATCGAAGAGATCGAGCCGGAGCTGCAAGTCCGCGTGGAAGATGTGCTCCTCAATCGGCGCGACGATGCGACCGAACGGCTGGTCGATTTCGCCGAAAGCGTTAAAGCCAACGAGAAAACGCCGCTGGAAAAGGAAGCGTGGCGGCACGCGCCGGTCGAAGAGCGGCTTTCGCACGCGCTGGTGAAAGGGATCGTCGATTTCATCGAAGCCGATACCGAGGAAGCGCGGCAAAAAAGCCAGCGCCCGCTCGATGTGATCGAAGGACCGCTCATGGCCGGCATGAGCGTGGTGGGCGATTTGTTCGGCGCCGGGAAAATGTTTCTGCCCCAGGTGGTGAAGAGCGCGCGGGTGATGAAAAAAGCGGTCGCCTATCTGCTGCCGTTCATGGAAGCGGAGAAGGACGCGGACACGAAGCCGCAGGCGCGCATCGTCATGGCGACGGTGAAAGGCGACGTGCACGACATCGGCAAGAACATCGTCGGCGTCGTGCTCCAGTGTAATAACTACGAGGTCATCGATCTCGGCGTGATGGTGCCGGCGGCGAAGATTCTGGAAACGGCCCGGGAACGCAAAGCCGATGTGATCGGCCTGAGCGGCCTGATTACGCCGTCGCTCGATGAGATGGTGCACGTCGCGCAGGAGATGGAGCGGGAAGGATTCTCATTGCCGTTGCTGATCGGCGGGGCGACCACCAGCCGTGCGCACACCGCGGTGAAGATCGCCCAGCATTATCGCGCCAGCACCGTGCATGTGCTCGATGCGTCGCGCGCGGTAGGCGTCGTCACCAACCTGCTCAGCGAAGAACTGAAGAGGCGACTTCGATGCGAAGACGCGGGCCGATTACGCGCGCTTGCGCGAAGAACACGCCTCGAAATCGCGCGAGAAGAAACTGATTTCGCTGGAGCAGGCGCGGGCGAATCGGACGCCGATCGACTGGACAGACTACATGCCGCCGAAACCGGAGTTTCTCGGTGCGCGGGTGTACACGACGACATCTGTCCTCCGGAGCGAAGCTCAAGATGACAAACAGCAGGAAACGCGCGCGATCACGCTCGACGATCTTATCCCCTACATCGATTGGTCGCCCGTTCTTTCACACTTGGGAATTGCGCGGACGTTATCCGGCAATCTTCGACGATCCCACCGTCGGGCAACAGGCGCGGGAGCTTTTCGACGACGCCCAAAAACTGCTCGAGCGGATTCGCTCGGAGAAGCTTATTGACCGCGCGCGGTGTTTACGCGTTCTGGCCGGCGAAGGCCATCGGCGATGATGTCGAGATCTACACCGACGAAACCCGGCACGAGCATCTCGCGACTTCCATTTTCTGCGGCAGCAGATGAAAAAACCGGCCGGACAATTCAATCATTGCCTGGCGGATTTCATCGCTCCGACAGCTCGCAATCTCAACTCCGAACGCTCAACTTTCCGATTACCTCGGCGGGTTTGCCGTCACGGCGGGGATCGGCGCGGACGAACTGGCGAAAGTGTTTGCGGCCGACCACGACGACTACAACGCGATCCTGACCAAAGCGCTGGCGGACCGGCTGGCGGAGGCGTTTGCGGAATTTCTCCACCGCGAAGCGCGCATCGCCTGGGGTTTCGGGCGCGACGAAAAACTCTCGCAGGAAGAGCTGCTTCGCGAAAAATACCGCGGCATCCGGCCGGCGGCGGGCTATCCCGCTTCACCCGATCACACGGAAAAGAGCACGCTCTTCCGATTGCTCGACGCGGAGAAGACGACGGGCATCGCGCTGACGGAATCGTTTGCGATGCATCCCGGCGCGAGCGTGAGCGGTCTCTATTTTTCTCATCCCGATTCAAAATACTTCGGGGTCGGAAAAATCGAGCGACGACCAGGTGCGCGACTACGCCGCGCGGAAAAGTGTGAGCCGCCGACTACGTCGAGAAGTGGCTCGCGCCAAATCTCGATTACTGACGTCGCGATCTGTCTCGTCTGGCTCGGCGTCGAGCCGCGGATCCCTGATCTGCGCGCCGAACAGAAGCAGCGCGCCCGCCTGGTCCGCCGTAACGGGATCGACCGCGATCTCGGCATCTCGGGTTTCGGCCAGACGACGTTCCAGGCCAGGCCGCACTTTTCGAGGCCCCAAATGATGTAACGGGTCAGGTCGAACTCCCACCATCTCAAGCCATGCGCCGCGCAACGCGGCTTGCGCGTGGTGATTGTTGTGATAGCCCTCGCCGAAAGCGCCGAGCCCGATCCAGAAATTGTTCTTGCTGTGATCGGTCGTCTCGAAGCTTCGGTAGCCGAGCGAAGGCATGTGGCAGATCGAATTCACCGCCCAGGTGAAATTGTAAACCACGAGCATCGGCACGTAGAGGCACCAGAGCAGCCCGACGCCGCCCAGCGTGAAATAGAAGAGCGCCGCCACGGCAAGATGCGGCAGGACATAGAAATAAGGGCGTTCCCAGAGGCGGCAGTACCAGATCTTCCGGACATCGGCAGCATAACGAAGCGACTTATCGCGGAAGCCCGGCGGCTTGCGCACCAGCCACATCATGTGCGCGTAAGGAAATCCGTGGAGCGGACTGTGAATGTCCTCGTCGGTGTCCGATTTCAGATGGTGATAGCGATGATCCCCCACCCACGTGACCGGATCACCCGAGAGCGCGACCGCCGAACCGGTGGCAAAGATAAATTTCAACCAGCCGGGCATCTCAAACCCGCGATGGGTCAGATACCGGTGCAGATAAAGCGTGGTGCTGATTCCCGCCCAGAAATAAATGAACGAACATGATCGGGAGGTAAATCCATTGGAAGCGCGTCCAGAGCGCGACGACTCCGAGGACTTGCAGGCCGACCAGAACGATGAAGAGAAACAGATTGAGTTTATCGTGCTTAAACATGAGGCGAGGTGGGACGCAGCGCGCGTTCCGCAGAGGCGAAATCGACCCCGCAGTTTCTGCTCGAATGAGCTCTGTCGCAAGGCCTTATTTGCCCTGAATTTACGCGCGCGCGGAAATGGACGGTGGTCGGGGTGACAGGATTCGAACCTGCGACCTCCTGGTCCCAAACCAGGCGCTCTACCAAGCTAAGCTACACCCCGTCGATGGGCGTGACTTACCATGCTCCCGCCCAAGGCGCACGCGGAATCTTGGCCACGCGGGCGAACGATCTTCTCGCACTTGCGATCCGATTTTTGATCTCGATGTTCAGAAGGCAACCCACCTATGCGGCTGACAATCGAATGAATCGGATGAAATTTCTATTGGCGATCGTTCCAATCGCTTTGTTTGTTCCATTCAGTTTCCTTTACGCGCAGGAACCACCGCTGCCGGCAAAAACGGACATATCGAGCCCAAGTCCCAGCCCGGCGGGCACGCGGCCGCAGCTTAACATTCCGGAAATCCCCCTCGAGGTGGAACCGCCCAAGCTCGTGCCGAATTCCTTACCGACAATGACTCGCCCCCCGACGATCCCAGCTCTACCCAAAACGGCCCCGCCGCTGTCGGAGCTGGATGCTGCGTTCCAGAAATCACCTTTGGCCCAAGCGGCGGAAGAGCAGCGGCTCCATCTGGAATGGCGTCAGCTCCAAAACCGCGTGGCGCACCATCCCGAGGTCGTAGCGGCGAAGGCGGCAACGACGACCGCAAGAACCGACTTGGAAAAGCGCGTCCGGCTCCGTGCCTATTACGACGTTTATTACGCGCATATGCGGGCGCTGGCCTCCGGGCCGGAAATAAGGGGTTATCTCGACGGGAAGAAAGCCGCCGCCGTGGCGAGCCTCGCGCAGCCGCGCGTCCGTCCAGAATCCACCCCATCCACAAAATCCGCACGCTAGGCAGCCGCCCTGGCCTAACGACTTCTATCGCTCGAGCGAAGGCTTGCCGAGCGTCTAATTTCCGGTAGCATCCTGCGAAACGGCGCGTTCGTCTATCGGTTAGGACGGTGCCCTCTCAAGGCACAAAGACGGGTTCGATTCCCGTACGCGCTGCCAGTTTCCCTTCATCCATTCGCATCCTCAGTCCGACGTGCGTGCGAGCGAATGAGCACTCCGCGCAAACCGAAGTAGACTACGACTGCCGCGGGCAGCGCGAGAAAAAGAGATCCCACCAGGAGCGGCCGGCCGACCGTCAGGAATGTCGTCCACTCCATGTAGTCTCGCAGCGCAACATGCCGGAACCCCGGGCGTTCCGGCAAGCGGCCATACAAAACCCACATTCCCATTTTGTATTGCCAGAAGAACATCGCTGGCACGAATGGCAGGAGCAAATCGTGGAGCGTCACGGTGATCACGGCGGCAATCTTGTTTCCTTTGCACAGCCATGCTCCCAGGATCGACAGGAGAGTCTTCATCCCAAAGAGCGGCGTGAAACCGAAAAACATCCCAATGGCCGATCCTAACGCGATGGAATGCGGCGTGTCCGGCAGCGTCATCAAGGTCAGATGATGCGCTTGTAGCCACCGTTTCAACCGTTGCCAGGGATTGGCTGCGTTGGTTTTCACGCCGTTTGCTTTCTCTCCCTTCGCTTCGTCGAGGCGGCGCTCCGGCATTCTCTAGAATAACTCGGATTGCCGCGGCGTGTCGGCAATCATTTGGCCGAGCGCAATGCGCATCCGCGCGGCCGCGTGTGGCGCGTAGTCCAGCGCGTTGTTGTTGAAAACGATGTGCACTTCTTTTGCTTCCTGCGCCAGCGCGCGGGCGCGTTGCGCGACCTCTTCGATTTCGTCGTCGCTGTAATCGTAATGAAAACGCGACGCCACCGTCTTGCCGGTGGTGTAGGCGCGCGCGTCGCGGCCGTGCAGACGCAGATAAGCCAGTTGGGGGTTTGTGATCTCATTCAGGTCCGGCGGCATGATCGTGAAATGCTTTTCCGCCGGCGCATCAACCAGGACAAACGCGGCTGAATGCGCGCGCAAGAAATCGAGCGTCGCTCAGCAATTGTTCGTCCTCGGCCCAATTCCGATTTCGAAGCTCGATGGCGATCTGATGAGGGCTGAGCGCGCCTAACAAGTCATCGAGTTCGCTCAGTTTGTGCATTTTCGGCGAGAATGCCGGGGACAATTGCAAAAGGAGCACGCCCATTTTGCCTGCGACCCCGCAAGATTTCGATGGATCGTCGAAACTCTTCGATCATCGCCTTTTCGATTTCCGCCGTGAGCTTCACTCTGCCTTTGGCGTCGATCTGAGCGCTTCGCTGGAGGGCCGGCGGCAAGAGCTTCACATTGGTGGAATGCCGGGAAAGCAACTGATGGAGCTTCACATTGAACGTGAACCCGTCCGGCGTGCTTCGGCACCAACGCTCGACCATGCGTGCATCCGGAGCGGAGTAGAAGGTCGAGTTCACTTCCACCATTTCGAACTGTTGTGCGTACCAGGCCAGCCGCTCCCCCGCCGGCATCTTCTTCGGATACCAATGCTCGACAAATCCCGGGTCCGACCAGCTCGCCGTCCCGACAAGGATTTTGGCTGAATGACTTTTCGGCGCCGATTTCGCGTTCACAAAAAAATACGATTCCTTTTCGAGGACGAAAGTAAATCCCGCGCGTGGTTTTTGGCGTTTGCGTTCGCGACTCGATGCTGCATAATCAGGCCCTAGACGCGGGGTGGAGCAGCCTGGTAGCTCGTCAGGCTCATAACCTGAAGGCCGCGGGTTCAAATCCCGCCCCCGCAACCACTCCCCCTGGATGCCAGCGGTTTACTGCGTCTACGTTCTTCAGAATCGCGAAGGCAAATTTTACATCGGATTAACCGATGACCTCGCGCGACGTGTGGACCAGCATAATTCTGGCGCGTCAAAATGGACAAAGGGAAAGGGACCCTCGGTCTTGCGCTGGCAAAGTGAGAATCTGTCCCGGAGTGACGCGCGGCGCTTGGAGAATGCGCTCAAGCGACAAAAGCGGGGGACTGGATTTTACAATATGACCGGCCTCCCCCGCTCATAATCCCGCGGCTGCGGGACCGCGGGTTCAAATCCCGCCCCCGCAACCAAATTCCCCCTCCCCGCTCCACCTGCAGCGGCCGTCTCTGACCGTCGGTTTGCGATTCGCAAAACAGCACTTGCCGCAGAATCTTGCGTGGGCAAGATATACGCCCCGTCAATCGGCGGGTGCAACGATCCAGAGTAGCTCAGTGGTAGAGCGGTCGGCTGTTAACCGATTGGTCGTAGGTTCGAATCCTACCTCTGGAGCCACTTTCGGTTCCCAAGATGTTCTTGGCTGTTAATCCGCTTGAGAAATCGCGGATCTGAATTTCTTCCGCCAAACCATCACCGAGGAATCGTGCTTGGGCGGGTGACAGTCCTCCGCCACCGGGATGGAATTAATACGCGTCAAATTCCCTCGTGAACCAGGGAAATGGGAGCGCGCCGCGCTTATTGCGGGCGCGCTCCAAACTCAGCTTAGTGATAAGGCGACCAGAACGGATCGGGGGCCACGTCCGACAGCGCATTGTACGAGCTGGTTGAAACCTTTGGCACCGAGTCAACGGTCTGAGTGACCGTAAGTCGTTCCAAGTATGTCGGCTCCCGTGCGGTAAAGACTCGGTGCCTATTTTCATGTACTTCGTCCATTCCGCAATCGGAACCGAATTGCCGGTCGCCTTGTTGTTTTCGATCGCATACATGTCGACGGCGTTATCGATCAGACGCAGATCGTTGATGATGCGGCTGGCTTGCGAACGCTTGCGGGCCCGGAGGAATCCGGGAACGGCAATCGACGCGAGCAACGCAATGATTGCGACGACGATCATGATTTCGACAAGGGTGAAGCCGTGACGGCCTTTGGGAAAGTTTGATTTTCATATTTGTGCGGATAATAAAGCAGGCGGGAGACCCGAGGCTCATGACATTGGCCAGTTTCCTTTTGTAATGGAAAACATGACAAGTGGTTTGCGTGAAAAGCCGCGGATCGTCAGCGTTATCCCGCGATAGCGTGGCGCTCGTGGACCCAACTGCTCGCCCGCGCGTGCAGCTGGCTCGCATTCTCCAGACCGAGCTTTTCCTTTATGCGGGCGCGGTAGGTCTCCACCGTGGCGGCGCTGACTCGCAGTCGAACCCCGACCTCACGCGTCGTCCGGCCTTCGCCGATCAGTTCGAAAACAGCGAGCTCGCGATCTGTCAGGCGCTCGATCGGCTGCGGCTGAATTGTTCCGCGGATTGACCAGAATCTTGCTGACCACTCGCTTCATGAAACGAGGATCGAGGTAAACCTCCCCCGCCAGGACCTGGCGGATCGCTGTCATCACTTTCCCGGATGCTTCTTCCTTGGTGATGTAACCATTCGCGCCGGCCCGCAAGGCGCGCTCCGCGTAGAGCGACTCCGGGTGCATCGAGAGCATCAAGACAGGCACCGTGCTCCCCTGCGCTCGAAGATCCTTCAATAGCTCCAGGCCGCTCGAACTCTTCAGCGTGATATCGATGATCGCCAGAGCGGGTTGCTGGCGCGTGATGGCGGCAAGGCCATCGCTCCCGTTGTCCGCTTCCGCGCAAACGGACATATCGGGCTGCTTGTTGATCAGGTGAGCCAATTGCTCGCGGAACATCGGGTGGTCCTCCACGAGCACGACTTGCGCTCGGGTCTCACGCGGCATGTTGCCTCCATTCTTCCTGCTCCAATGGAATCCCACAGGAAATTACCGTCCCTCCGCTCTGCGGCTCTTCGATACTCAATTCACCGCCGATGAGCCGGGCGCGGTAATGCATCAGGCCCAATCCCATTCCATCTGCTTCCGTTCGCTGTTTTTGAAATTCCGTTGCCCGTCGTCCGCGATCCGAAGGGTCGTCTCTTTTCCATCCTCGGTCAGTGAAACGAGAACGCTGGCGGCCTTTCCGTGTTTAGTCGCGTTGTTGATCGCTTCCTGCGCGATACGATAAAGATGCATCGCGACCGCGTTGTCCCGAATCATGGGAGCGCCGGCCGACTCATAGACGCAACGGATCCCGAGCAACCGCGTCGCAGACGCAGTCAGTTCCTCCAAGGCCGAGGCGAGGCCGGCTTCATCCATTTGCACGGGCACAAGGCCGCGCGCCAGATTCCGAGTCTGAACGACGGCGTCCCGCAGATATCCGGCGAGTTCATCTGCTATCTTCGCCTCCGCCGCCAGGTGATGCCCTTCGAGATCGTTCTTCAGTGAAGCCGCACTGCAACTCAGCGCAGCCAGACATTGACAAATCCCGTCGTGCAGATCCTGGCCGATCCGTTCCTGCTCGCGCTCACTGATGCCGATAATTTCGCGTTCCAGCCGCTGGGTATACTCGAGTAACGCGATTCGCGATGCGCTCGCGTCCCGCTGCTGTTTCACCGCGGCGGTCCCAATCGCAGTGATCATGAAGAAACCGCAACGCACAAACACTTCCCATCCCTCCTCCAACTTCGCAGGTAGGGATGACCGGCCTGCACATCCGCCCACCACCAGGTGATTCCGGCCATGAGCGCCATCAACACGCCTGATTTCCGGTCACAACACCAGGCGACCAGAAAAATCGGGACGCAATACAGGATCGAAAGGCTGACGGTGTAGCCCGTGCTATAATCATAAAACGCAATCGGGAGAAGCAGCGTGGCAGCTTCCGCGAAAATCCAGCCATGGGGCTGGCGTTGAAATGCAGTGACAATTTTCATCGAAGCGTCGACAAAGACTGATCTTTCCTAGCAGTTCCCCGGCCAGTCTCGGGTCGGAATGAGCCTCGTTCAAGGCTGGCGCAGTTGGCATCGCGGACGCTACCTTCTCGGTCGTGCAGCGTTTCTTTCTGAACCGATGAGTCTTTTCGGCCCGATTTCACGGCCGCTTTTGAATGAAGCGAGCACGCCAATCATCCGGCGTGCGCTCCAGCGCGCCAGGATCGTCGGCAATTTCGCTTCCGTTCAGGCGTTGGTGCAACTGGCCGGATTTGCCAGCGGCATTCTGCTTGTCCGCCAGCTCGATCCGCACGAACTCGCCTTTTTCACGATCGCAAACACGATGCAGGGCACGATCAACGTTCTCGCCGACATGGGCATCAGCATTGGGCTCATGTCCATCGGAGGGCGCGTTTGGCAGGACCGCTTTCGCTTTGGGCAACTCATCACCACGGCGAACGGTGTTCGACTTCGGCTCGGCGGCGCCGCGATCGTCATTAGCACGCCCGATTCTCTATTGGATGCTCTGCGCGAAACGGCGCATCTCCCGGTTACGCCGCGATCCTGATCGGAGCTATCCTGTTCGGCCTCTTGGTGCAATTTTCGCTGGGAGTCTTGAGCGTAGTGCCGAGGCTGCGCTCCGACGTCGGGCAGATTCAGAAGATCGACCTCACCGGGGCGCTCGCCCGCTTGATCGTGCTCGTGGGCTGCGCCTTCCTGTTTCTCAACGCTGGGGTGGCGGTTTTCGTCAGCTCGATGGCGTTCCTTCTCCAGTATTGGCTGCTCCGCCGGTATGCCACCGGAGTGATCGATCTCAAAGCGCCGGAAAACGCCGAGGATCGCGCCGCGATGATCGGCTTCATCAAGAACCAGGCTGCGAATGCTGTCTTCTTTTGCCTGCAAGGTCAGATCACGGTTTTTCTGATCAGCTTTTTTGGAAGCCGCGCTACCTCCGTGGCTGAAGTCGGTGCGCTGGGGCGGTTGGTCATGATCTTCGCCGTCCTGGGCCAGCTGCTTACGAACATCCTTGTCCCGGCCTTCGCGCGTTGCCAGAGCGCGGCCAAGTTGCGGCTCCAATATTTTGGGATCGTCGGCGGAGTCACGGCCTGCTGCGCGGTGGTGATGGCCGCGGCGGTATTTTTTCCCCAACCGAGTGCCTGTTCATTCTCGGAAACAAATACTCGCATCTCCAGCGCGAACTCCTTCTCATGATTGCGGGCACCGTCGTGAATCTGATCGCCGGAACACTCTGGTTCCTGAACGCCTCGAAGGCGTGGGTGGCCGGCGCCTGGCTTTACATTCCCATCACGCTCACGACCCAAATCGCGCTTATTCCCTTCACGGATTTCTCCAGCGTGAGGCAGGTGCTGATATTCAACCTGATCTCCAGCTGTGCCGAATCTAATGCTCAACATGGTCCTGAGTTTTCGTGGATTTCGAAGTTTCCAGCCCGCTGCCTGATGGAATCGAAACGATCCCTCGGTCCACGGCACGGATGCCGCTACTCGAAGAGGGACTCAAGAAAACACCGGCGTCAGGAAAGAAGTTTCGCATCTTCGGCTGAAGGCGGGAATACTGCTTTCTGTGTCCGGCTGGGACGCTTAAGGTGAGAAACGCGCAACAGAAGAACGCAATGCTGATCGAAAAAAAGAGGAATCTATCGTCGTCCGGGGGCCATCCCGTTTCGCAATCCGCCGTAAACGGGCCTGGCCGGCAGCCGCGCTCCTTCGAAGACCTGGTGCCGCGGATGATTGCAGCCCAGGCCAGACTGAACCCGGATCGAGTGGCGCTGGTGATGGATTCCGAGAGGCTAACCTACGCGGAATTGGAGCAGCGCGCGTCGCAGCTGGCCAATTATCTTCGCTCGCTCGGGGCCGGACCGGAAGTTCTGGTTGGCCTGGCGGTCGAGCGATCGCCTCAATTCGTCATCGCCGCTCTGGCCATCATGCAATGCGGGGCCGCGTATTTGCCGATGGACCTGGCCCACCCGGCGGAGCGTCTGCGCTTCATTGTGAAAGATGCCGCGGTCCGGCTTTTGGTGACACAGGGGAATTTCGCGGACCGTTTCGAGGGCTTGGACGCAAGGATAGTGGACCTTGATACGGAGAAAACCGCGATCGACCAGCAGCCCATTCAATCCGCTGAGGTGAAACCGGGAATCGATACTCTGGCCTACGTCATCTACACCTCGGGTTCGACCGGGCGGCCGAAAGGCGTCGAGATTACCCATCGTAACCTGTCGAATCTCGTCTCCTGGCATGTGGGCGCATTTGATCTCGATTCTTCGACACGCTCGACCTTTCAGTCAGGGGTCGGTTTTGATGCGGCGGTTTGGGAAATTTGGCCCGCTCTGACGATCGGCTCCGCCCTCTATTTGCCGGATGAATTGACCCGATTGTCCGCTGAATCGTTGCGCGATTGGCTGGTCGAACACCAAATCTCCGTCAGTTTTGTCCCCACTGCGATGGCTGAGCAATTGCTGGCCCTGCCCTGGCCGGCGGAAGCTTCCTTGCGGTTCCTTCTCACCGGCGCAGACACTCTCCACCGTTACCCACCGGCCGGCCTGCCGTTCGCTCTGGTCAACAATTACGGACCGACGGAGTGCACCGTGGTCGCAACCTCGACCGTAATCGCCCCGGACCGGCCCCGCGATGGGCTGCCGCCCATTGGGTTTCCCATCGACAACGTGCGCATCCACATCCTGGACGATCAGCTCCGTGAAGTCCGAAAAGGTCTTCCCGGCGAAATTTTCATCGGCGGGGATGGCGTCGCCCGGGGTTATCGGAACCGGCCGGATCTCACCGCCGAGCGCTTTGTTCCCGATCCCTTTAGCACGACGGGCGGCCGATTGTATCGAACCGGAGATCTGGGGCGCACTCTCGCAAGTGGCGAGATCGCATTTCTGGGGCGCATCGATGATCAGATTAAGATTCGCGGCTATCGGATTGAGCTAAACGAGATCAACGCCCTTCTCAACGAACATCCTTCCGTCCAGGCCAGCGTGGTAATTGCCCGGGAGGACGTGCCCGGTGACAAGCGGCTGGTCGCCTACATCGTCCCCGCTGCTGGGTCGCAGCGCGACGAGCAGAGCCTGCGGGAACTCATCCGGCAGCGGTTGCCAGACTACATGGAGCCGTCCGCCTTCGTTTGGATGGAATCGCTGCCGCTTACGCCGAATGGGAAAATCGATCGCGCGGCGCTACCCCGTCCGAGCGTCGAAAGCTCGCGCGCGCGGAGCGTTTATCGCCCCTCGAACCCCAGTCGAAGAAGCTCTCGCCGGGATCATCAAGGAGGTTCTGAAATTGCCGCGCGTAAGCGTGGACGATGATTTCTTCCATCTCGGCGCGCACTCGCTGCTCGGCGCGCAAGTCATCGGCCGAGTTCGTGATGTATTTGGGACGGAACTGAAACTGCTCGATGTTTTCGACGCTCCGACGGTGGCCGAGCTTTCCGTGAAGATCGAGCAGGCGCTTACGCTCCAGCTCAATGCGATGACCGAAGCGGAAGTCGATGCGGCGCTCGCCGCCTTGAATGGGGCCGCCGGCAAGGGTACTGATAGCCAGTAATGGCAAAATCCGACGCTAGCCTGAGTCTCGTTCGTCTGCTCGAACCGGAAGTCCTCGCGAACCCCTACCCGCTCTACCATAAGCTGCGCACCGAAGATCCGGTGCATTGGGACCGCTTTCTGCACACCTGGGTGGTGACTCGGTATCCCGATGTCCTGAATGTCCTGCATTCCTTTTCCGCCGATCGCACGCCGACTCCGGAACAGTTGACCGCGATGGGACTCTCGGGCCTGAATCCGATCGCCAAGGTCATGGTGAAGCAGATGCTTTTCATGGATGCGCCGGCCCATACCCGGCTGCGAGGGCTGGCCTCCGCGGCTTTCACGCCGCGCAGAGGTCGAGGTCTTGCGCGGGCACATTCAGGAGATCGCCGATGAGCTGCTGGATCGAGTGCGAGACGCGTGGACAGATGGATATCATCGAGGATTTTGCCGCGCCCATGCCGGCCATCGTCACGGCCGAGATGCTCGGGGTTCCCACGGAAGATCACGTCCGATCTGAAAAAGTGGTCGGCCGATTTCGCGGAGATGCTGGGCAATTTTCAGCATAACCCCGACCGCATTCCGCGAGTGCTCGAGAGCACCAATAATCTGACCGACTATTTCCAGGCCGCGATCGACAAAGCGCGTCAGCATCCTCGCGAGGGATTGATTCAATCCTTCATGAATGCCGAGATCGATGGCGATCGGCTGACCGACGAGGAGATCGTCGCCAACTGCATTGTGACCATGGTCGGCGGCCAGGAAACGACGACGAACCTGATCGGCAATGGCCTGCTCACCCTGATGCGAAATCCCGAGCAGCTTGCCCGATTGCGGGATGACCCGAGTCTGATTCCTTCGGCGGTCGAAGAGCTCCTTCGTTATGAAAGCCCCAGTCAGCACACGGGCCGGATCGCGCGCGAGGATGTGCAAATAGGCGGCAAAGAAATTCGCAAAGGACAGGCCGTCATGGCGATCATGGCTGCCGCGAATCGCGACCCCGAGCGTTTTCCCGATCCCGATCAGCTCATCCTCGACCGTACCGACAACAAGCACCTGGCTTTTGGCTGGTCGAGTCACTTTTGCTTCGGCGCGCCGCTCGCGCGCATGGAAGGGCAAATCGCCTTCGAAACGATGTTGCGGCGTCTGCCGAACCTGGAAGCTTGTGCCCGGGCCGCTGACCTGGCGAAACAACTCGGGTCTGCGCGGACTGATGGCTCTGCCGGTAACTTTCTACTCCGAATTAGATGCAGCCTAACAAGACAGCGACGGCCGGACTTTCAGAGGCGCGCCGCACTCTGTTGGAGCGATATCTCCGTGGCGGAGCCGCCCGGAATGAGGCGAAGCCGGCCACGATTCCGAAGCGAAAGGAATCCGGCCCCGCTCCCCTCTCCTACAGCCAACAGCAAATGTGGCTGCACTCGCAGCTGGCCGGCGCCTATCTTGATTTATAACGAGCCGATCACGATCCATCGGCACGGCGAGCTGAATGTTTCAGCTCTGGAGCGCAGTTTCGCCGAAATCGTTCGCCGGCATGAAGCCTGGCGCACCACTTTCCAATGGGAAGGCGATCAGGTCGTGCAGATTGTCCAGCCAGCTCCGGCGCAGGATCGAGATTCCGTTCGTCGACTTGCGCGCGCATCCGCAAGCCGAACAGGAAGCGCTTCGTCTCGCAACGGAGGACGCTCGTCAGCCGTTCGATCTCGCGCGCGGTCCCATGTATCGCCTTCGCCTAGTCCGCGTGGCTGACGCGGAACACCGGCTTCTTCCTGACGTTGCATCACATCATTTTCGACGGCGTATCGCTTTATCGCGTCCTCCTGCCGGAGCTCCTGACTTCGTACGAAGCCTTTGCGCGAAACGAAGTCGCCGGCGCTCGACCCGCTGCCGATTCAATACGCCGATTACGCCGTCTGGCAGCGGAATTCGATCAAGGAGATCTCGCCGGAGCAGCTTTCCTATTGGCAAACGGTTTGTGCCGACCTGCCGGTCCTCGACCTTAAAACCGATCAAGCCTCGCCCCGCCACTCAGACCTATGCGGGCGCCATGGAGATTTTTCAGATCTCACCGGCAACCACGGCGGCGCTGAAGGTGTTGAGCCAGGAACAAGGCGCGACTCTTTTCATGACCATGACCGCCGCGTTCATGGCTTTATTGCATGGCGAAACCGGGCAGGAGGATATCGTCGTCGGGGGGGTGAGCAGTGGCCGCCACCACGAAGAGACGATGAATCTGCTCGGCTGTTTTTTGAATACGGTCGCGATTCGTTGCGCGTTCTCGAAAAATCTTCCGTTCACCGATCTCCTGGCGCGAGTGCGGAGCGCGACCCTGGGCGCGCTATCTCATGATGAAGTCCCTTTCGAGCTGCTGGTGCAGAAGTTAACGCGAACGCGAGATCCGAGCCGCGCGCCGCTGGTGCAGGCGCTCATCGTCGTCGAGCCGCCGCTGGAACCGCTCCAGGAAGGCTGGGCCTTCACCCACATGGATGTCGACCCGGGCACGGTGAAGTTCGACCTCCAACTCGGCTTGGACGATCGCGCCGAAGGGTTCAACGGCCAGTTCATTTACAACACCGATCTTTTCGAACGCGAGACGATCAAGGTCTTGAAATCGCGCTGGCTGGAATTGCTCGATCGGATCGTGGCCGCCCCGGCGCAAAGTGTTCGCGATCTTACGGCAGCGGTTGGGCGAGGACGCTGCCGAATTGGAAAAACCGCCGGCCCAATGGAGCGGCACGCGAACCGATTACCCGCGCGACTCGGCGATCCACTAGGTCTTCGAGGAACAAGCGCAGCGCACGCCCTCGGCCATCGCGCTGATTTTCCAAGAGACACGCAACTTGAGTTATGACGCGTTGAATCGCCGCGCCAATCAGCTCGCGCGGCGCTTGCAAAAACTCGGCGTGACTCGTGATGTGCCCGTCGGCGTTTGGATGGAGCGCTCGCCGGAAATGGTGATCGCGCTCCTGGCCATTCTCAAAGCCGGAGGCGCTTATGTTCCACTCGATCCTTCCTATCCCGCCGAGCGTCTCGCGCTGATGATCGACGACACGCAGATGCCGGTGATCCTCACGCAGGAAGGTCCGGAGAACGAGCGGAACCGCTCGCAGCGCACGCCGCGCAGTTGCTTTGCGTGGAGGCGGACAGTTTCGCTGAGGAAGACGACGCAAATCTCGAGAACAACGTGCGCGGCGGAGGACCTGGCCTACGTGATGTATACCTCCGGCTCGACCGGCACGCCGAAGGGCGTGGCGGTCCCGCATCGCGCTGTCGTTAGGCTGGTGCGCGAAACGGATTACGCCTCTTTCTCGCCTGACGAAACATTCTTGCAGCTCGCGCCCATTTCCTTCGACGCCTCGACCTTCGAAATTTGGGGCGCGCTCTTGAACGGCGGCAAGCTGGTCGTGATGCCCCCCGCCCCGCCGACGCTCGAGGAAATCGGACGCGCCATCAGCGAGCATGGCATCACGACGTTGTGGCTCACCGCCGGATTGTTCAACGCCATGGTCGATGAGCGGCTGCACGATTTGCGTCCGCTTCGCCAACTCCTCGCGGGAGGAGACGTGCTCTCCGTGCCGCACGTGGGCAAAGCTCTCCGGGAATTGAAAAACACGCGCCTCATCAATGGCTACGGCCCGACGGAGAGCACGACGTTCGCCTGTTGCCACACGATCGCGCCGGAGGCGTCCCTCGGGAACGCGATTCCGATCGGCCAACCGATCGCGAACACGACCGCCTACATCCTGGACGCAAATCTCCAGCTCGTTGCCCGTCGGCGTGAGCGGCGAGTTGTTTCATCGGCGGCGACGGACTCGCGCGCGGCTACTGGCGGCGCGAAGAATTGACCGCGGAAAAATTTATCGCCGATCCATTCAGCGCCGAGCCGGGCGCGCGGCTCTACAAAACCGGCGATCTCGCGCGCTGGCGCAGCGACGGCGTCATTGAGTTCCTCGGGCGCGCGGACAATCAGATCAAGCTTCGCGGTTACCGCATCGAACCGGGCGAAATCGAAACCGCCCTCAAGCGGCAGCCCGACGTGCTCGACAGCGCGGTCGATCGTGCGGGAAGACACGCCTGGAGACAAACGCCTCGTCGCCTACGTCGTGCGCAAACAAGAGCGCGCCGCTCAAATTCGATCCGACGACGCTGATCGCCGCGCTGAGGAAATCGCTGCCCGAATATCTCGTGCCCTCCGCGATTGTCGCGCTCGCCGCCCTGCCGCGCACACCCAATGGCAAACTCGACCGCAATGCCCTGCCCGCTCCGTCTTCCGCGCAACCGGCCGACAGTTTCGTGGCGCCGCAAACGCCCTCGAAGAAAAGTTGAGTGTCGATCTGGGCGGAGGTGCTTGGCGTGGCAGCGCGTCGGCCTGACGGATAATTTTTTCGATCTCGGCGGCCACTCGCTCTTGGGTCTGCGCCTCGTCAACCAATTGCGCGAGGCGCTGGGCGAGCACGTGGCGCTTGCGCTTGTCTTCGAAGCGCCAACAGTGGCGCGGATGGCGGACCTCCTGGAAGAGAACTTTCCCGCTGCGGTCGCGCGCTGGATCGGAAGCGCCGCGCGCTCCGACGCCGGTTCAACCGGCGACCAGACCGCTTCCGCGTCGCGCCTCTCTTGCTGCCGTCGTTCCGGTCAACCGGGAGTCTCGCCGCGTGCGCCGCCACGTGACATGAGCTCGGCGAATCAAGCCCTGGCGCCTACGCCGATCGCACCGGATATCGATCGGCGAAACGCGACTCGCCTGCAACGGACGCAGGCCGAGCGTCTTTGTTTTCTCCGCGACTCCGGCGCAGCGGCGTTTTTGGTTGCTCGATCAACTGCAACCGGGCGGCAATCCAGCGCTTAACATGTGTGTCGCGTTGCGCTGGCACGGGCCGCTCGACCAGCCCGTGCTCCGGCGGGCGCTGAACGAAGTCGTCGCCCGGCACGAGGCGCTTCGCACGACTTTTGAAAGCGAACGAGGCGAGCTCCGGCAGTTCATCGCTCCGCAGTCTGACGCTCGACTTGCCCACTCTCAATGCGAGCGATTTCCGCGGAACCAGCCCCGCTGATCTTGCAAGCCCATCTGATCCACGAGGAGACGAGCCGCCCGCTTGATCTCCGGGCCGGTCCGCTCGTGCGCGCGCGGCTCGTGCACCTCGGGCCGCGGGAACATCTGCTCGCGCTCACCGTCCATCACATCGTTTCCGATGGCTGGAGTAACGGAATCCTCACGCGCGATCTGTGCGCGCTCTACACCGCGTTTCTCCAGGATAAACCGTCGCCGCTTCCGGAGCTGACCATCCAGTTCGCCGACTACGCCGACTGGCAGCAAGCGCGGCTGGCGGCCGACGACTTCGCTGCGCAACGCGACTATTGGCGCCAGCAAGCTCGCCGGCGATCTGCCCGGACTCGATCTTCCGCTTGATCGCCCGCGGCTCGCCAGCCCGAACATTTCCGGCGACATCCGCTCGCGTTTGCTCCCGCCCGAACTGGCCCGCGCCGCGAAGGCACTCGGAGCCGGGGAGAATGCCAGTCCGTTCATGATTTTCTTCGCGATCTTTCAGGTCCTCCTCTACCGCTACACCGGCAGGACCGATTTTCTCGTTATCTCGCCGAGCGCGAATCGCGAGCGGCGCGAATTCGAATCGCTCGTCGGCCTCTTCGTGAACCCGTTGCTCCTGCGGGCCGACTTGCACGGCGACCCGACTTTCCGCGAACTTCTCGGCCGCGTCCGCGGCGTCGCGCTGGAAGCGTTTTCGAATCAGGACATTCCGTTCGAATCGTTGCTGGACGAATTCCAAGCGGCGCGGCTGCAGGTTAATTTTCAGTACGATTCCGGCTCGCCGCAGCTGGCGAATTTGCCGGAGGGCCTAACGATCGAACCTGTTCCGGCCGTGAGTGCGGGGACGGTCTACGAACTGAGCGCCGCCGTCCTCGAAGATCCGGGCGGCCTGCGTCTCGAGTTCGAATACAACACCGCTCTCTTCGACGCGGAAACGATCGATCGGATGCTGGGCCATTACGAGACGCTGCTGCAAAGCGCGGTCGCTGATCCGGCGAAACCAATTTCCGCATTGCCCCTGCTGACGCAGAAGGAAAAACAAGATCTCGGGCTGGAGGTCGGGCCCGTCGCTCCAGCGCGCGCCCACGCCCCTCGATATCCGTCCACCGCTCGTTGAGCGTGTGATGGAGAAACCCGACGCCGTCGCTGCCCGCCATGGCAGGCGCGAGCTGAGTTGCGCCGAACTGCTGGCGCGGATGGAAAGCGCGCGAAATGCCGACAAGAGTGGTCGCGCTCCGTCCGACCTGGACCAGGCGGCGACCTGGGTGGCGCATTGGCGCGCCCGTGTCGATACCCCGCCGCCCGTCGTTGTCGCCAGACCTCCCGAAGTGGATGCGGCCATCGCCGCTGCCTCTCTCGCCTTGCGCGAATGCGCCGGCCTTTACGAACGCGAACGCATGGCTTCCTGCTCCGCTGCCCGGCGCGGCGGCGACGGAAGAAATCGGCGCGGCGCTTCTCGCCAATGCGTTGCTCGTTTACCCTACGCCCGAACTGCTCTCGCGAACCGCCGGCGGCACTCGCGGCCTGGTTGGAAACCGAGAACATTTCCGTCGCCTGCCTGCCCGCCGCGACTTGGAATCGCCTCGCCATCGCCATCGATTCTCGCAAGGTCCGCAAGCCGGCGAAACTGCGCCTGGTGATCGCCACCGAGGGCGATCCGAGCGAGGGCAGCTTCGGACGGGTTCTCCGCAGGCAGAGGAGGGCGCGGTGCGGGTTTGCCGGCGAACGGTCCTGGAAGCGGCCGGCGGCACGATCGCGCTGGATGGCCAGCCGTTGCCTCTCACCGCCCGCCGACTTCGGGTGCTCGACTCTCGCTCCGGCCAACCGATGCCTGCCGGTGTGATCGGCGAACTCTTCGTTCCTGATTCTCTGGGACAGCCGGCACCCACAGGCCAGCTCGCCCGATGGCTGCCCGATGGCTCGCTCGATCGACTGGGCCGCGCCGACGAACAAAGATACGCGCGCGGATTTCGCCTCGACCCAAGGCGCATTGAGATGGCGCTTTGCGCGCTCCCGGGTATTCGGCACGCGCTTGTTCGGCCAGCCAGCCCGGAGCCAGGCTCCCGGTTCATCGCCTATCTTCCTGCCGGATCCCGCAGGCGGAGCAGTGCCGGATGACAACGACGTTGCGCCAGCTCTTGCAGGAGCAGGGTCTGCCGCATCAGGCGGTGCCCGCTCTCTTCATCCCGATCAAGGATATCCCGTTGTCGGCCACGAGTGGCCATCTCGATCGCGCGGCTCTGCCTGCGCCACCTCAGGGCGAAGTGACCGATGCCGCCGAACCGGTGCGGCCGTATCTCGGACTTCAACTGCAATTCATCGCGATTTGGGAAGACGTGCTCGGCGTGCGCGGAATCGGAATCCGCGATGATTTTTTCGAGCTCGGCGGCAATTCGCTCCTGGCCATGCGGATGCTGCAACGCGCCGAAGCTCGCCTGCGGCAAAGTCATTCTTCCGTCCGCCCTCTTCCGCAATCCGAACGTTGAGCATCTGGCGGGAGCGATCGCGCGCGAGGTGATTGACGAATCGCCCACTCTTCTGCGGGTGAACGACGCCGGCACACGCACCCCGTTTTTTTACCTGCATGGCGACCTCTCCGGCGGCGGATTCTACAGCCTGAAGCTCTCTCGCGCGCTCTGGGTCCGGACCAGCCCTTTTATGTTCTGCCGCCCCAGGATATCCGACTGCTTCCGGCCGCTCCAAGCATCGAGGAAATGGCCGCCGCGCATTTGGCTGCCTTGCGGGCCGTCCGCCCGAAGGGGCCGTATATCATCGGCGGTTTTTGCATTGGCGGTTTGGTGGCCTACGAGCTGGCCCAACAGATTGAAGCCAGCGGGGAGTCGGTCGAAATGCTGCTCGTCATCGATGCAGCGCTGGAGGACAAAGTGTTGCGCGCGTTGCGTTCGCTGGCCGGGGCCTTCGGCGCTCTGTTGCGCTGGGACGATCACGCAAAGGTCGATCACTTCGGGCGTTGGGTCCTTTGGCGCGGACGTCTTGCTTCGATGGTATGGACTCAATGTGCAGGCGCAGATTCGCGTGGTCTTGCGCCGCGTCGTCAATCGATTCGTTCGCGTCTTTGCCAGATGTTGCGACCCCGTTTCCGGCGCGGGGCCGACCCAGACTCGTTAACCAGGCGGAACGAGACGCTCCGAGCCCGCGCGAACACGACATGCCTTCGGCGTTTCTCTGGGCGTCCGCACATTACCGGCCGCAACCTTATTACGGGCCGGTGGCCTTGCTCCTCTCCGACGATGTCGTCCGCCAGCGGCCGTAACCTTTCCGCTGAATGGCAGGAGCTCGCGCCAGAAGTCACGGTGCATCCTCTGATCGGAAGCCATCTGGAATGCATCACGGCGCACGTCGATACGCTGGCGCAAACAATCGAGAGCTGCCTGCAAGAGCGTCACTGCAAAGTCTCCTCCGCACCGATGCCCAGTCGCCGCCGCCTCGTTCTCCAACTAGCGAAGTTCGAAACTGAAACCGCGAGATCAATCGAGATCGCGCTGAGCGCAGGAGCATCAGAGCTCATGAATCCTTGCTAGAATTTTCCTGCGCATGTCCTCGTCTCTCGTGCATCGCCCGACCCACCCGTGAGCGGCGTCCAAATCTGGACCGCGCATCTCGAGGCATTCTCACCCGGGGAACTTGAAGAGCTGAGCGCTTTGCTCGATGCCGGGGAACAGGCGCGCGCCGCGCGGTTTCATTTCGAACGCGATCGGCGGCATTATGTCGCCTCGCGCGGTCTTCTCCGCCGCCTGCTCGGCGCCGCTTTGGACACGCCCGCCTCGCGCTGGCTTTCGAGTATGGCGCGCATGGCAAACCGGCCCTCTCCCGCGCCGTTGCAGCGGGACCGCACCCTCTGCTTCAACCTTTCGCACTCGGCCGGCTGGGCGATGTTCGCCTTGGCGTGGGATTGCGAAGTTGGAATCGATCTTGAATCGCCAACCGGCTCAAACGCGATGCTGATGGCCTGGCCGGGCTCGCCGCACGTGTGCTTTCCGCGCGGGAACTGGCGATCTGGCAGGCGTCTGCCGGAGACCGCGCGCGAAGCGGCATTTCTCCGCGCCTGGACGCGCAAGGAGGCCTACGCCAAGGCCACGGGCCATGGCCTCTTCGACGAACTGATTCACACCGATGTCGCCCTGGACGCAGCCGCTCCGAAATCGTCGCTCACGTTGCGCTCCCTGCGGGAAAGATGGACATCGCGCGTGACTGGGTCCTGCACGACTTGCCGGCCCCTGACGGGTTTGCCGCGGCTCTCGCGGTCGAGCAGAAACTGTCAGAGCGCGCCTAACGAGCGGCGAGAACGGTTCCGCGACCGTCGTCTCCCCCTCCCGTCGACATGGGCGGGCGCTTGCGCTCGCAGCGGCGTCTGTCATTATTCTGCATGCATAAGGATAAGCCGCCCGGGCTTTTCGATTTTGCCGAGCGATCAAGTCCGTTATTTGGTCGGCTTCTGGTTTACGGCCGGCCTTGTTCTGAGTCTGTTTGTTCATACGGGCATGCTAATCCGGCGGGCTGACGCCAAAGACCCCGGCTACAAGCGAAATCCTGACTTGTTGGAAGCCGAATCGATAGCTCGAAAACCTGCCACAGCCACCACGCCGCCAGAAACGGCCGCGGTTCGATACTAGTCAATCTCTCAGCCGGCTCGCCGCCGCGTCTGAGTTGGTTACCATTTCAACCTGATGAAAAATTCCATCATTCGAATTCTGTTGCTGCTCCAAGTCCTCCAGGCCGGCGCCTTCGCGTCAAACAGCGTGGTCAATCTATCGCATTACGACCTGATGCGCGTGGACTTCGCCAAGATGAAGGCGGAGGGCATCGTCGGGGTGATTCACGAAGCTACGTATCCTGCTTCCGTGCGCGATGCCTACTACGGCTCACGGCAAAACGCGGCAACCAGAGCGGGCTTGCTCTGGGGCGCCTATCACTTTGCCAATGCGAGCGATCCGATTCGCCAGGCGGAGTTTTTTCTGAACACCGTCGCGTCCCAATGGCGGGGACCTTCAATGCGTCCCACTGGTGTCTTGCTCGTGCTCGACTTCGAAAAGAACGGGCATTATCCGGGCGGGACGATGCGGGTGGATCAGGCCGTGACCTTCGTGGAGCGGATTCGCCAGCGCACGGGCAAATATCCCGGCCTCTACGGCAGCGAGTATCGTCTGCGCCAGGTTCTGCATGCCCCGACGGTGACGGCGGCCCAGAGACGAATTTTGTCCAATTGCTGGCTCTGGATCGCGAACTACCACCACGTGCCACGAGACACCGCGCCTTGGAGCGGCTGGACCATGTGGCAATACACCGGAGACGGCGTTTGCGATCTTCCCCGGGCCTCCTATCCGAAAGGCATCGCCAACATCAAGCACGCCGAGCGCAACATGTTTCGGGGAAGCCCGGCCGCGCTGGAAGCCTTCTGGCAGGAACACGCTTGGAACCCGGCGGAATGACCTTGGACCGGCTTCGGTCAACGAGCGCTTGCTCAGCGCAGACTGTCGATTAGGGCGCGGTTTGCTCCGATGGCGCTCGCATCTGGATTAGGCTCGGCCTGAAGTATTTCAATTGATTTTTCCGCAGCAATGATAGCTTCTTTCTTGTTGCCCATCTTCGCCAGAATCTGCGCCTTCTTGGCATGCATGAAGTAGGCTTTCGGGTTCTTTTCGATAGCTTGATCGACCCACTTCGAGGCCTGGGGCAGGTCCTTGTTCTGGTCCAGATAAAAGCTCGCCGCGCTGTAGTAAAATCCCGGCTCTTGCGGCTTCCCGCCCTTCACGGCCGCGTCGATGCCCTTATTCACCTTTTCGACATCGTTCGTCGTCAATTTCACCGGCACCCGCGTCTTGTCCCATTCCAGGTACATCGTCGCTGAGCCGGCCCGCAAATCCTCGAACCCAATGGTGAACGTCTCAGCGGGCGCGGCCAGCGTCACCGGCTTGGCCATAACCCGGGCGGCTTCATCCTCGGCTTTGTGATCGGCGAGAGTTTGCGCCTTCATGTTCTTGGAGAAAACGATCGCCCACTCGTTCGCGCCCGGAATCGTATAAAGCACATACTCTCCGGCCGGGACCTCCTTGTCACCCAGCTTGACGGGAGCGCTGGTCTTAATCTTCGTCGGCTGATTGGCACCGGTGCGCCACGGTTTGTCGAACGGAACAAGGCCGCCGAAAATATTCCGATTGTTCTTATTCGGCCGCGAGTAGTCGACCTCCACATCCGTCAATCCGACCCGCTGTTTCAGGACGGCACGCGAACTGGCCGATGGGAATTCAACCTTTTCGTCAGCTCCGAAAGTGGTTTCGGGAACCAGGCCCACCACCAGCGACGTCAAAGCGCAGATCGTGGCTGGAATGGCGAAGGAGAATGAGAATCGAGGTGGTTGTTTAAAGCGTCGAAAGGTCGATGGGATGTTGATCATGATTAGGTTTTCTTCTTTTTCGCTTCGGCAGCTTCGGCGAGTTTTGCGTCGACTTCAACGGCTTCGAGTGGATGGATCTTGTGATAGTAAGTGTTGGACTTCGCCAGTTCGTCCTTGCGCATGAGCAACGCGTCGAACCGTTCGCGGCGGCTCAGTTCAAAAACCTTGTCCATCTTGATCGCTTCAAACGGACAGACTTCGACGCAAATCTGGCAGCTCATGCAGACGGAAATATCGATATCGAAGACGCGCGGATAAAACTGCTGCTTGCCCATGTAATCGGGCTTTTTGTCTTCGCTCTTAACTATATAGATGCACTGCGGCGGACATTCCTTTTCGCAAATCTTGCAGGCCACGCAGCGCAGGCCGGCTTCCGCGTCGTCGGTATCGAAAACCAGGAAAGGAAAGTTGCGGTAGTTCTCGGGCAGCGTGTCCCGTTCCTCCGGGTATTGCACCGTGATCAGCCGATCCTTCTCGAAATAACTCCCGATGAAGTTCCGCAGCGTCACGGCCATTCCGGTCAACACGCCTGCGCCAATCATCGATCCACCTCCCCCATGACAATGTCGATACTCCCGAGGATCACCATCACGTCCGCCACGGTATGACCGAGACAGAGATCTTCCAGCAACGTTAGATTGATGAAGCTGGGCGGACGGACCCGGTAGCGATACGGATTCGCGCTCCCGTCGCTGATCAAATAAAAACCGAGTTCCCCCTTCGGCCCTTCGATCCGCCCGTACGCTTCGCCCGCCGGCGGCTTAAAAGCGCGAATCTTCACCTTTGGGTTCATGACCGGGCCCTCCGGTAATTGTTCCATGGCTTGCTTCAAGATTGCGATGCTCTCACGCATTTCCAGGACGCGCATCATCAACCGGTCGTAGCAATCGCCGTGTTCGCCCAGCGGCACCCGAAATTTGAAGCGCGGGTAGAAGCCGTACCCGTCCACCTTCCGAAGATCGTAGTTCACTCCGCAGGCACGCAGCATCGGCCCGGTAATGCCCGCATTGATCGCCAGCTCCGCGGAGAGTTTGCCGACATTCTGCGTCCGGGCGATGAGGATCTCATTCGAGACAATCAACTTTTCGAATTCATCGAGAAAGCGCGGGAACGCATTGACGACCTTTCGTGCCCGCTCCATCCAACCCGGCGGCAGATCGCAGCGGCAGCCGCCAAAACGCATGTAGTCGCACATCATCCGCGAGCCGGAGAGCGACTCGAACAGATCCAGGATAACTTCCCGCTCGCGGAAGGCATACATGAGCGGCGTGCCCCAGGCGCCCATGTCGCTGAGCAGAAATCCGAGAAGCGATGCGTGGTTCTGAAGTCTCGTCAGCTCGGCCAGGATCACGCGAAGGTATTCCGCCCGCTCGGGCACCTCGATCCCGGCCAGCTTCTCGACACTGAGCGCGTAGGCCCAGTTGTTGGTCATCGAGCAAAAGTAATCGAGCCGGTCCGTGTAGGGCATTGAACCGAGGTAGCTCGTGTTCTCGCCGATCTTCTCATGGTTGCGATGGAGGTAGCCGAAGATGGGCTTGAGCTTGCGCACGATCTCGCCCTCGAGCGCGACGTTCATGCGAAAAACGCCGTGGGTCGAAGGGTGTTGCGGCCCCATCGAGATTTCCATCAACTCGCCGTCGAGTCTGGAAGTCATCGGTGGCGGCGCCTCTTCAAGTTCGTGAAAACTGGTCGCGCTCATTTTCGATTCACAATTTACTGATCACGATTCACGGCGGTCGCGCGCAGCGCCTCCGCGCCATCCATCTGCGGTCGCGCCGCATGGTGCTCTTTCGTTTTTTCCAGCACGTCATCGTGCGGTGTCGGTTCGTATTCGTAGTCGTCCGGCTCGCGATAATCCTTTCGCATTGGGAAGTCCTCGAATTCATCCCACATCAGAATGCGCCGGAGGTCCGGGTGTCCCTCGAAGCGAATGCCGTAGAGATCGAAAATCTCGCGTTCCTGGAATTCAGCACTCCGATAGATCGGCGTGAGCGATGGCAAGCGCGCTTCCTCAGCACGATCTTTGGTCCGCGTTCGAATCACCACCGGCCCGTGCTTGAGTGCCATCGAATACAGGTGATAGACCGCCTCCAGATAGCCAGGAAAAAACTCCTCCTGCGTTTCTTCCACTTCCTTTTCCTCTCCCTCTACGATCTTCTTTACCTTCACCTTCTTCGAAACCTTGCGATCGAGCCAGTCCACACCCGTCACATTCGAGCAGTGATCAAGGCGAAGGGTGGAATCATCTCGCAAGAACTCGGCAACGGCGGCCGCATGTTCGTTATCGAGCAGGAGCGACGGCTGGTTAGCGGGACCTGGATTGGGGACAATCGTAATCTTCGCTCCGGGCACGGCCGCTTCAACGCGTGCTTTGATCTGTTCCAATGACTCCATTTACAGGTGGATCGCGCGCTCCGTCGCACGATGCCAATAGATTTGCGGTTGCGTCGCCATTTCTAACATCGAGCGCGGAGCGCTCGATCCACCTCGGCTGCTAGCATTCATCGCTCAATCTTCGGTGGGTGAAACACGTTGGGATTTGCCGGCGGCTCCAGATCGTGTGCACCAAACGCCGGCACCGGAAACTCGCTCGGTTGCGTTCGGTCGAGGTGCGCAGCCTTGCTGTCACCGGTCAGCCTTTGGCCGTCGATCTTCCGCTGCAGTTCCATGAATGCGTGGAGCAACGCTTCCGGCCGGGGCGGACAGCCAGGAATGTAAACATCGACCGGAATATATCGGTCGATCCCCTTCAGCACGTTGTAGCCCTGCTTGAACGGCCCGCCGGAAATGGCACAGGCGCCCATTGAGATCACGTATTTCGGATCAGGCATCTGGTTGTAGAGACGAACGATCTGCGGCGCCATTTTCTTGGTCACCGTGCCGGCCACGATCATCAAGTCCGCTTGTCGCGGCGACGGCCGAAAGACTTCGCCCCCGAAACGCGCCAGGTCATAGCGCGAAGCCGCCGTCGCAATCATCTCGATCGCGCAACACGCTAGCCCGAATTGCAACGGCCAGATCGAATTCTTCCGGCCCCAGTTGTAAAGCTCCTGGGTCGACGTCACCCAGATCCCCTGCTTCTGCAGTTCGCTCCGCAGCCCTTCGTCAACCTGGCCGCTCATCTTGCTTCCGCCCAATCCAGGCAGCCCTTGCTCCAGGCCCAAACCAGTCCTTCGATCAGCAGCAACAGGAAAACCAGGATCGCGATGAACGCCCCCATCGGCAATCCGGTGAAGGCCACGGCGAATGGCACGAGGAAAACTGCCTCGACGTCGAAGATCAGGAAAATGATGCAGTAGAGATAATACTGCGATTGAAACTGCACCCGCGC
The DNA here is from genome assembly GCA_963850015.1 of uncultured Verrucomicrobiae bacterium. Taxonomy (GTDB): domain Bacteria; phylum Verrucomicrobiota; class Verrucomicrobiia; order Chthoniobacterales; family UBA10450; genus AV80. Next base: position 931,711 of record CAWKJF010000002.1, on the reverse strand, counting down.
TTCTCCAATCGATTCCACCCCGCATTCATAGGTCGCGTTTTTGGCCGGCCCGGGTCTGGGCGGCTGGAAAAATCGTCGCCACATCCACGCGAGGGCCAGGGGCGCCAACGGAAACACGAGCGCGACGCCGCCGAAAATGATCAGGAAAAAATAAGGATCAGGCGTCATAAGAACCAGATGAAAGAGCCACGGATGAACACGGATTTACACAGATGAAGAAGATACATCTAGACCAATCTTGTCCGTGTTTCATCCGGGTTCATCCGTGGCCAAATGATTCTGTCTTGCTTAACAAAGGCCCCATCGCTTTTCTTCATCGAGCGTGAGCGACTCTTTCGACCAGATCTTTATCCATGCCAAGCAATGGCTGCTGGGGCTGATGCCCAATGCGCCCGACTGGGTGATGCAGACCGCCTCCTGTCTGCTCAATATCGCCGCACTCCTTGGCGCGTTCATGACGCTCTTCGCCCTCATCTCGGTGCTCGAGCGGAAAATTCTCGCGCGCATCCAGAACCGCTACGGACCAAATCGCGTCGGGCCGTTCGGGCTGCTCCAGCCGCTGGCTGACGGCATCAAGCTTCTAATCAAAGAGGACATCGTCCCGCTTCGAGCGGACAAGGTCGTCCATTTCATTGCGCCGATCATCATGGCGGCGACGGCGATTCTTGCGCTCGGTGTCATCCCGTATGGCCGGAACATGACGCCCTTTTCAATTGATGGCGGCATTCTGTTTTTCTTTGCCGTCGGTTCCACCGCGGAGCTCGGCGTTTTCATGGCGGGCTGGGGCAGCAACAACAAGTTCTCCATGCTCGGCGCGATGCGCGCGATCGCTCAAATGGTCAGCTACGAGTTGCCGCTCATTATTACAGTGCTGCCGGTCATCATGATCGTCGGCTCGCTCTCGGCCGACGCCATCGTCGCGGCACAGGAGGGCTACGTCCTTGCCGGCATCGTGCCACGCTGGTTTGTCTTCACGCCCTGGGGGGCTGCGGCCTACATTTTGTTTTTCGTCTCCGGCCTCGTGGAATCGAACCGGACCCCGTTCGATGTGCCGGAGGGTGAATCGGAAATTGTTGCCGGACACATGACGGAGTATTCCGGCTTCAAGTACGCCACGTTTTTCCTCGCGGAATACTTTGGCATGTTCGCCATTAGCGGCCTGGCCGTGACGCTGTTTCTCGGCGGGTGGCATGCACCCTTGAGCATTCTCCAGTTCATTCCCTCCTACGCCTGGTTCTTCCTCAAGCTGGCGGCGCTGCTTTTCACTTTCATTTGGATTCGCGGAACGCTGCCACGCATGCGGGTCGATCATGTCATGGGCTTCGCTTGGAAATTCATGCTGCCGATGGCGTTCACCTGCATCATTGCCGCCGCTGTCTGGCACTACCAGAGGCATGGCGTGGCCGGATGGCTCTGGTCGCTCGGCGTGGTCGCGATCGTTTATTTCGGGCTGTCGCAATTGATCGGCACGAAAAAGAGATTTGCCCCACGTGTTTACCGCTTTGCCGAATGAGCCCAGCCGCCTTCATCGTCATCGCCATTCTCACCCTCGCCGGCGCGTTCGCCGCCGCGTCGCTGCCGAAGCTCATCCACGCAGCGCTTTGTCTCGTCGTCGCCTTTATCGGGATTGCCGGGTTCTTCTTTCTCCTTGGGGCGGAGTTCGTTGGACTGGTCCAGATGTTCGTTTATGTCGGCGCGGTCGCTGTCTTGATTGTCTTTACGATTTTGCTCACCCGCCACGCGGACGAAAACACCGGTGGCCTTCATTGGGGCGGCGTCGTGATTGCTCTGGCCGTGTTCGCGGGCTTGCTCTGGGCCATCCTCCAAACACCGGAGCTTTCCGTCGCCGCACCGCAAATCGAAGCGCTCACCGTCAAACGGATCGGCGAAGCATTGATGACCGATTACATCTGGCCACTGCAATGCGTCGGGCTGTTGCTGACCGGCGCGCTGATTGGCGGATTGATCCTGGTCATGGAGGAACGGGAATGAAGAAGGTTGAAAAGTTACATCGTTACAAAAGGAGCAAGTTCCGACCATGTAACCCTTGTAACGATGTAACTCTTGTAACGATAACGGCGCTGCCATGATTCCAACCCTCCAACTCTTTCTCATCATCTCCGCCGCCTTGTTCTGCATCGGATTGCTCGCTGCGCTGAGCCGGCGTCACGCCATCTTCATCCTCATCGGGATCGAGATGATGCTCGCCGCGGCGAACCTGAATTTCATCGCCTTCTGGCGTTTCGGAACGCCAACGCAATCTCCCACCGGCGTCATGGTCGCCATTTTTTCCATCGCCATCGCCGCCGCCGAAGCAGCAGTCGGCCTGGCTCTGGTCATCGCCGTGTACCGCCACTACCGAACGACCAACGTCACCAAACTCGACCATCTAAAAGGATGAGGTTGCTTCTTTCTTCCATTGGACGTTGGGCGTTGGACGTTGGGCGTTGGACGTTTTCTTCTTCTTCAAAACGGCCATGATTCCCTGGATCCTCACCAATCTCTGGCTGATCCCGGCGGTGCCGCTCGCCGCGTCTCTCCTGATATTGGGCTTCGCCAGTTCGAGGCCAAAGACTGCCGCAACCCTCGCAATTTTCGGCCAGGTCGCCGCCCTCGCCCTCGCCGTCATGGCATTCCTGCCCACACTCGAAGCACCCGGCTTCCGCGCCTTCCACAATTTCACCTGGTTCACTTTCGGCGAACACGCGCTCCGCATCGGCTGGCTCCTCGATCCGCTGACCGCCGCAATGCTGGTCATGATCACCTTCGTCGGGCTATGGATTTTTGTCTTCAGCACCGGCTACATGGCCGGCGACAAAAACGTCAGCCGCTTCTTTGCCTATCTCTCGTTTTTCGCCGCGGCAATGCTCGGCGTCGTTATTGCGAACAGCCTGCTTCTACTTTTCGTCTGCTGGGAATTGGTTGGGCTCGCGTCGTATCTGCTCATCGGATTCTGGATTCACAAACCGAGCGCGGCGGCAGCGGCGAAAAAGGCTTTCATCACCACCCGCATCGGCGACATCGGATTGTTCCTTGGAATTCTCTGGCTCTATGGGAGCAGCGGCACGCTGCTTTTTTACGACAACGGAAACGGCTGCATCGAAAAGGCCGGACTGCTCGCGCTCGGAGCCAGCGCCACCTTCGTCGCGCTCCTGATTTTTAGCGGCGCCGCCGGCAAGTCGGGCCAATTCCCGCTCCACGCCTGGTTGCCGGACGCCATGGAAGGCCCAACACCGGTCAGCGCGCTCATCCACGCAGCCACCATGGTCGCCGCCGGCGTGTTTCTGGTGGCGCGGGTCTATCCGCTCTTCTCGTTAGGCGCGATCGACGGCGTCACGCCTTCGCTCACGGTCGTTGTCTGGATTGGCGTCGTCACGGCTTTGATGGCCGCGCTCATCGCGGTCGCGCAATCCGACATCAAACGCATCCTGGCCTACTCCACCGTCTCGCAACTCGGGCTAATGATGGTGTCGCTCGGTGTGGGCGGTGTCGCGGCCGGCATCATGCATCTGCTCGCCCACGGTTTCTTCAAAGCGCTCTTGTTCCTTGGCTCCGGCTCGGTCATTCACGGCTGCCATCACGAGCAGGACATCTCCAAAATGGGCGGCCTGCGCCGGATTATGCCGGTCACTTTTCTAACCTACGCCATCGGCATGATGACCCTCAGCGGTGTGCCGCTTTTGTTTGCCGGAGCGTGGACCAAGGAGGAAATCCTGCATGGCACGCTGCATTGGCCGGAATCGCACGTCCCGCATTATCTGATGATGGCCGGCGTCGTCCTGACCGCCCTCTATATGACGCGCCAGATGATCTTCGTGTTTTTCGGCAAGCGGCGCGAGGCCTCGGAGCAGGCCCACGAAAGCCCTCCGGCCATGACCATCCCCCTGATCGTGCTCGCCGTATGCTCGATCGCTCTCAGCGTCGTGCTCACACCAGCCTGGCCGTGGCTTCACAGCTATCTCACGGGTGAGCCGGCGCATTATGAGATCGGACAATTGATTCAGCCGATGCTTTTCGTTTCGCTCGCACTGGTCGCTGCCGGCGTCGGACTCGGGGTTTTGATTTATCGAAAGGCCGGAGAGAGCGATCCCCTCGCCCGGGCGCAACCAGCTTTGTTTCGTTTTCTCGAAAACAAAATGTGGCTGGACGAATTGTATGCCAGGACCGTCCTCGCCTGGAGCGCCATGCTTTCGCGCGCTTCCGACTGGATGGATCGGCACGTCTGGGATGGCATCGTTCGCAGCGTCGGCGGCGCGGGCCAGATTTTGGGAAGACTCAGCACGAATATTGACGAACGAGGCATCAACGCCGGATTGGACGAAAGCGCGACCGGCACACGCGGCCTCGGGCGGTTCCTGTCCGCCTGGCATTCGGGAAAGATCCAAACCTACATGGGCGCCGTCGCCGTCGGCATGCTGGCGCTCCTCATTCTTTACGCATGGCTGGCTTGATCACCGCGCTCATTCTTCTGCCGGTCGCCGGAGCCCTTTTCGTGGGCCTCGCGCGGGAGCGCGCCGCTCGCGGAATCGCACTCGGCTTCAACCTCCTCAGCGCAATTCTGGCGTTCGCGCTATGGCGCGATTTCGACACCACGGCCACCGGCCTTCAACTGGTCGAACACCATGCCTGGATTCCCAACATTGGGGCTGAATACCTCGTCGGAATCGATGGCCTGAGTCTGCTGCTCGTTTTCCTGACTTCGCTCGTCTTTCCGTTCGCCTTTCTCGCGCAACGGACGGGCCGCGGCTTTTGCGCGCTGATGTTGCTGATGCAATCGGCGCTTTACGGAACGTTCACCGCCCAGAATTTCGTTCTCTGGTTTTTGTTCTATGAGATGAGCCTGATCCCGGCGTTTCTCCTGATCAAAATCTGGGGCGGCGAAAATCGGGATCGCGCCGCCACGAAATTCTTCGTTTACACATTCCTGGGCAGTGTCGCGATGCTGCTCTCCTTCCTCGGAATCTACTTCGCGAAAGGCACATTCGATTTCGCCGCGCTCGCGACCCTCGGCAAGACCGGGCTTCTCACCGGCAACATGGCGTGGCTCGCCTTCGCCGGAATCTTCCTCGGCCTCGCGGTGAAGGTGCCGATCTTCCCCTTTCACACCTGGCTCCCTGACGCATATGAAAATGCGCCGGTCGGCGTCTCGATGGTGCTCACAGGTGTGCTTTCGAAGATGGGCGTTTACGGTTTCGTCCGCCTGCTCCTGCCCCTCTTTCCTCACGAAATCCAGGTGCTCGGCCCCTGGCTGCTGGGGCTGGCTGTTTGCTCGATTGTCCTCTCCTCGCTCGCCGCGTGGGCGCAATCGGACTTGAAACGCATGGTCGCCTATCTGTCGATCAACCACCTCGGCTATTGCATGCTCGCGCTCTTCGCCGTCGCCGCCACCCCGGCTTCGTCATCGATCGATGTGCACGCGGCCCTCAGCGGCGTCTTCATGCAAATCTTCAACCACGGGCTGACCGCGGCCGCGTTGTTCTACTTCGTCGGGTTGCTCGAGCAACGGCGCGGCCTCCGCGGCCTCAACGATTTCGGCGGGCTGATGCAACGCACGCCCCTGCTCTGCGGCTGGATGAGCGTCGCCATGTTTTCCTCGCTCGGTTTGCCCGGACTGAACGGCTTCATCGGCGAGTTTCTGATCTTCAAAGGCTCTTTTGCCATCGCCGCTTCGTTCACGGCCGTGGCCGCCCTCGGCCTGTTGATTACCGCGGTGGTCTTCCTGCGTGCTATGCAAGCGCTCTTCAGCGGTCCGCTCGCCGAAAGTTGCAACGCCTTTTCCGACCTGGGGCGCCGCGAGAAATGGGTCGTCGTTCCCGTCACCCTCCTCATGTTCGGCGTCGGCCTCGCACCGCAATTCGTCTTCAACGTCTTCAACACAACCGTCATTCAAATGGCGCGCTTGTTCGCCTGACATCTGGAATGAAACGAGAAATCATTCCCGTCACCCGAATCGCCCAGTCGATTCACTTACTGCGCGGTCAAAAGGTGATGCTCAGTCAGGATCTCGCGTCCCTTTACCGAGTAACCGTGGGAGCCCTAACCCAGGCGGTGAAACGAAACGCGAACCGTTTCCCCAAAGACTTTGTTTTTCAGCTTACTGCCGAGGAGTTTACCAACTTGAAATCACAGTTTGTGATTTCAAGTTGGGGCGGAGTGCGGAGCCGCTCTTACGCCTTCACCGAGCAAGGCGTGGCGATGCTTTCCTCCGTTCTCAAAAGCGAGCGCGCGGTGAAGGTGAACATCGCGATCATGCGCGCGTTCGTGAGGCTGCGCGAGGCGCTCGAAACGAACCGCGAACTTGCTCGAAAGTTTTCCGAGCTCGAAAAGCGCGTCGGTAAACATGACGACGAGATCAGCGCAATCATCGATGCGATCCGGCAATTGATGGCTCCTATGGCAAAACCGGCCCGTGAGATCGGCTTTCATGTTCGGGAGAAAGCTCCGCGCTATGGGAGGCGCAAATCTCGAAGTCCCATCGAACGATGATCGCCTGGACCCTTTACATTACTTTCGCCGGCGCATTCGGGCTGCTTTTCATGCCGCGCTTTTTTGCCCGCTGGATCGCGCTCGCCACGGCCCTCGCAGGCTTCGTGACGAGCTTGCTGGCGTTTCTCGATGTCCGCGATGCCGCAACTTTCGCGACCATCGTCCGGGTCCCGTGGGTGCCTGCGCTGGGTATGGAATACTATCTCGCCGCTGACGGCATCAGTCTCACCCTCGCGCTGGTGACCGGACTCACGGCCGTGAGCGCCGTGCTCTTCTCCTGGGACGTCGAAGAGCGGCCTAACGAGTTCTTTTTCTGGCTCCTGCTCGTGATCGGCGGGTCGTACGGCGTCTTCCTTAGCGCCGATCTGTTCCTGCTCTTCGTCTTCTACGAGTTGGTCATCGTGCCGAAGTATTTCCTCATCGCGATCTGGGGATCGACCAACAAAGAATACGGCGCCATGAAACTGACGCTCTATTCTTTCGCCGGTGGCGCGCTGGTTTTCCTCGGGATCGTCGCCGCGTACATCACCGCCGGCTCGCTCGATCTATACCAACTTTCCCAATACAAATTCCCGCTGCCTTTCCAGTCGTGGGCGTTCCCGGTTATGTTCCTCGGGTTCGCCGTCCTCGCCGGTATCTGGCCCCTGCACACCTGGGCACCCACCGGTCACGTCGCGGCGCCGACCGCGGGTTCGATGCTCCTGGCCGGGATCGTAATGAAACTCGGCACCTACGCCGCCTTGCGGGTCGCGATGAATCTGTTCCCGGACGGATTCCATATGTGGAGCAAATGGATCGCCGTGCTCGGCGTGATCGGGATCGTTTACGCCGCAGCGGTGGCGTTGCGGCAGCGCGACCTGAAATTCGTCATCGGCTATTCGAGCGTCAGCCACATGGGCTTCGTCCTCCTCGGACTAGCCACAGCGAACGCGCTCGGGGTTGGCGGCGCCGTCCTGCAGATGTTTTCCCACGGTGTGATCGCGGCCCTGCTCTTCGCCGTGGCGGGACGCATGATCTATCGCCGCACCCACACCCGCGATCTCGACGCGCTTGCCGAGATGGGGCTGGGGCGTGCGCTGCCGTTCGCGGCATTTTGCTTCGTCGTCGGCTCAGCCGCCTCGATGGGCATTCCTGGATTCAGCGGGTTTGCGGCCGAGGTCACGATCCTTCTCGGCACGTGGAAAGCCTATCCGGCCGCCGTCTTGATCACCGGCGTTGGGATGGTTTTAGTGGCGGCATTCACATCGCGCGCGCTGAAGAGGACGTTTTTTGGTGACTCGAAATCCGGAGTGAACGTCCCTCTGCCTCCTCCCTGGAAGCCGTTGGTCCCGATCACCGCCGCGGAAAAACTGGGCGCCGGGCTGCTCATGTTTGCCACGCTCGCCGCCGGACTTTATCCGAAGCTCTTGCTCGATCGCATCATGCCTGCTGTTGAAGCGATGCGCTGGTTGAAGCCATGAATTATCTCGAGCTCCTCCAACTGGCGTCGCCCGAAGCCGTCCTCGCGATCACAGCGCTCGCTGTTCTTGCCCTTGGGCTCGCGACTAACCGCGGGCCAGGAATTTGTTCCGCCGTCGCCGCGGCCGGCATCCTCTTCGCCACGGCGGCGGTGCTCCTGTTGCCGGATCAGGCCGCCCTTTTTCATGGCATGCTGGTCATCACGCCCCTCACCTCGCTCTTCAAGGTCATCTGCCTCGGGCTGGCCTTTTTCACCGTGCTCCTCGCCCGCGACCCGAATATGCCCCGCCATTACGGCGAATATCTCGCGCTGCTTTTGCTCGCCACCATCGGACTCATGCTTCTCGTCGGCAGCGAAGAACTGCTCATGATTTTCATCGGCCTCGAGCTGACCGGTCTGTCCCTTTACGTCATGGCGGGGTTCGACAAAATGGACCCCCGCTCCGCCGAAGCAGGCCTCAAGTATTTCCTCTTCGGCAGCACCGCAAGCGCGTTCACCCTCTTTGGCCTGAGTTTTGTTTACGGGATGTGCGGTACGACCGGACTCGCCGCAATCGGACAGAAACTGACCGCCGGTCCCATCCAGCCGCTCCTCGCCGCCGGCATTGTCATGACTCTAATCGGATTCGCTTTCAAAATCGCCGCCGCGCCTTTTCATCTTTGGGCGCCCGACACCTATCAGGGCGCGCCGATTCCTTCCGCTGCCTTCATCGCCTCGGGGTCGAAGGTCGCCTCATTCGTGGTGCTGGGAAAAATTGTGCTCATTGGCTTCGGTCCGGCCCACGGGAGTGCGGCCTGGCACGCCCTGGCTGCCGGTTGGGCGCCGGTCCTGGCCGTGTTGGCCGCCCTCTCGATCGTTATCGGAAATCTCGTCGCGCTCGCGCAATCCAACGTTCGCCGGCTGCTCGCCTACTCCGCGGTCGCTCACGCCGGTTACACGTTGCTTGGCCTCGTCGCAGGCGGACGCGAAGGATTTGGGGCAACTTTGTTCTACACCACCGTCTATGCCGTGACCCTGGTCGGCGCGTTTGGCGTCGTTGGATTCGTCCGCCGCGAGACTGGCGGCGACGATTTCAAGCATTTTGCCGCCCTTTGGTCCCGCTCGCCCTTGCTCGCCGGATGCATGGCGATTTTCCTGCTTTCCCTAGCCGGCTTGCCGCCGCTGGCCGGTTTTTTCGGAAAATTCTATCTCTTCAGTGCGGCGCTGCGGGCCGGAGGAAACCACGGCTTGCTCTGGCTGGTCGCCCTCGCGCTCCTCGGCAGTTTCGTCTCGCTCTATTATTACCTCGCCGTGCTCAGGGCGATTTTCGTGGAGCCTGAAACCGGAACCCTGACCCCCGAACCCTCGGCGCCGATCCATCTCGATTTCCTCCAGCGGATCTCTCTGGCCTTGCTCGCTGGAACGGTTCTCACCCTCGGACTCCTGCCCGGAGGCCTGGTTGAATTGATCGCCGCATCCCTGGCGCCCCTTTTGTAGAGCGGGGTCGCTGACCCCGCCGGGCTGCGCTCATTTGCCCGCCTGGGCCGCCTCTCCAACCGGTTTTTGCAAAAGCTTGACGCCGCAAGAATCCTGAGAAGAATTCGCTCATGAGTATTCTCTCGATCCCAACGCTTCGAAACGTGGCAGCCGCTCTCGCGGCTGCATTCATCGCGACCCCCTCCTTCGCGCAAGCCCCTTCGCCCGCAACCAAGCCGGCGGATGCCCTTAAACCCGCCGCGGACCAGGCAGTGCCAGCCGCCGCTGCAGCGACTACCAGTCTGAGTGCCACCACTTCCGCCAAGCAGCCGAGCGCGGAAGAGATGCAGAAAATGATGGCGCAAATGATGGAGCTCTCGAAGCTCGGCGAGAACCACAAATTGCTCGCAGAAATGGCCGGCTCGTGGACCTACGGCGTAAAAATGTTCATGGATCCGTCAGGGAAACCGCAGGAATCCAAGGGCACCGCCACCAGGAAAGCGATCATGGACGGACGCTTCTTCGTCACCGATCACTCCGGCAAATTCCAAATGCCTGGCGCGGACGGCAAACCGAAGGACATGAACTTCAAGGGCATGGCGATTGAAGGCTACGACAATGTGAAAAAGAAATTCGTCAGTGCCTGGATCGATAACATGGGCACCATGATCCTGACCTCGGAAGGCGACTACGATGCCGCCTCCAAAACATTCACCTACACCGCCAATTGTGAGATGATGCCGGGAATGCCGGTGAAAATTCGCGAAGTCATTAAGATCACCGATAAGGACCACCACATGTTCGAGTGGTACGAGGATCGCGGCCAGGGCGAAGCCAAGACCATGGAGATCAGCTACACGCGCAGCGGAAAGAAATAGGACAGCCTCGATTCTGCTAACAATCTCGCCCGCCGTTGGTCGCTGCCCGCGATCGGCGGCGGGCTTTTTGTTTCGTTTGTAGGCGTCTGTGTCAGACGCCTTCTTTGCTCAAAACGGCGTTTCTCAGAAATGTCTACAATCTTCGAGGCACGCCATTCGCCTCCTGATTCTTAACTCTTAATTCCTACTTCTTACTTTTCTCGATCCAGGCCTTGAAGCCACCTTCGAAAAGCATGCGCCAGCCTTCTTCGGTTGCGCTCGCCTCTCCCAGGCAACCGAAGGTCGAATCAGTCACCTCCATGAGTGTGGCCGACTTTCCCTGAGCCGAGAACGCTATTCGAAGAAGCGAGGTGGCCGGGCCGCCGAATGGCGGCGCAATGAATCCGGACATCGTAATCGCGTTCGGCGCATCGAGCGCGATCACGTGATACCAGACGAGGCCATTGCCACCGCCCGCATCCTCATAGAGGCGACCGCCCGGCTTCGCTTCGAAGACAACGCGCTTGGTCGATTCCGTGGCGTAAAAATCCTTTGGCCACCAATGATTGACGTCGCCGGTAAACGCTTTCCACACCCTGGCGTGCGGCTGGGCGATTTCCAGGTTTAGACGGTGCGTGGCGGAGGTGATTGGCGAAGTCTTGATTTTCTTAGGCATAGGTGTAGCCGCGGCGCTAGGTCGCCGCGTGGAGTGCGATGGAAAGAGCGACGCGAATTGATCTTGGGAGCGTGGCGCCGCGATTCTTGCGAAAAGATGAAGGCGTCTCGCCAAAACGCGTGCGGAAGGCCCGGGTGAATGCTTCGTGACTCTCAAACCCCGTCTCAAGGGCGATATCAAGGACAGTGGCGGGCGATGTCAGCAGCAGCCAGGCGCCGCGGTCCAGGCGCAGTCTTCGCTGATGAGAACCCGGCGTTTCTCCGAGCACCTGCACCATCAACCGATGAAATTGCCTTCGAGAAAAACAGGCAGCCCGCGCCATCGCAGCGACGGCGTGCGAGCCTTGCGCTGGCCGAAGCCCGCGGCGCAGTCGGCTTGCCGTACCTTCATCGGCAGGCTTCGCAGTCGCTCTTAACATCGCCGTATCATTACAGGAACCCGGCTGACGCTGTCTTGATCTTTCCTGCCTTTCTTCACTTTCACTTTGTAGCGCGGTCCCCGACCCCGCCGAATCGACCACTTCATCGAGGAGTATAGCATTGAGGTGGGGTGTTCCCGTTCGCAGCGTCGATCGTCGCAATTCCACAGTTGTGAACAATTTTCGCGACGCCGCGGTTTCCTATTGCCCGGACCGCACTCTCTTGGTAGCCGTGGGGCCACATTATGAAGATATCCCGTCGCTCGCAGCGGTGCTCGTCCATCCTCTTGGCGCTTTTTCTCGTCGCCATCGCCGCGCCGGCGCGCGCCGCCACGATCTTCGGGGTTAACACTCCCGGCAATCTGATCCGCTTCGACAGCGAGACGCCCGGCACCTTGACGTTGAACACCGGGGTCATCGGCCTCGGCGCGGGCGAAACCATCGTCGGCCTCGATTTTCGTCCCTCGAATTTTCTTCTCTACGCATTGACGAAGAACGCTGGCAACACCGGTCGCATTTACACGATCAACACGACTACTGGCGTCGCCACCTTGGTTTCGACGGTTTCAGTGGCCTTGGACGGCACCAGCTTCGGCACGGATTTCAATCCGCTCACCGGCGCGTTCCGGATTGTCAGTAACGAGGAGCAAAATCTGCGCGTCAATGTCGACACCGGCGCAGCGACCGTTGATGGCACCCTGGCCTTCGCTTCCGATGACGTAAACATTGGTGGCGATCCGACAATCACTGCGATCGGGTATACCAACAACTACTCCGCGACCGTCCGCAGCACCCTTTACGGTCTCGATCCCAATATGAATGCGATCGTCACTTTCGATCCCGAAAATCTGGGCGTCCTCCATACGTTCTTTGCCCTCTTGGGCTCCGATGATCCGGCGGGACTAGACTTCGGTCCCGGCATTACCGGTTATGTAGTGCGCTCTACGGGAGCCACCTCCTCCGAGATTGTTGAGATTGTGCCGACGCCGGGGTCATTCTCTACCAGTCCCAAGGGAACGGTCGGCGGCGGCAACCGCGTCCTCGATATCGCCGTCCTCCTTCTTGCCCCCAATACCTTTGAAGTGAACTCCGTTGTGGACGCCGATGATGGCGCCTGCGCGGCCGTGGGTGTAGGTAACGGCTGCACGTTACGCGAAGCAATCAACGCTTCCAATGGCCACGGCGCCGTGGACACTATCTCTTTCAACATCACTCCAGGTGTCCCCGGAGTGAAGACGATCTCGCTCCTCAGTCCGCTCCCGGCCTTCACGGATGGCGTGATCGTCAATGGATACAGCCAGCCGGGGGCAGCGCCGGCCACGTCCGGTTCGGCGGCCACTTTACTCATCGAATTGAATGGCAGTGGGGCCGGCGCCGCGACGGACGGTCTGCGGCTCGCCGATGGTGGCCAGGTTCGCGGCCTTGTCATCAACCGCTTCACCGGAAATGGGATCGCCGCTAACAATAAAGGCAATGTCGTCGTTCGGGGCAATTACATCGGCACTGACCCGGGTGGCACAATCGATCGCGGCAACGCCTTTAGCGGCGTCCTGACGTTCAGCAACGAGAATACTATCGGCGGGCTGGCTCCGGCAGATCGCAACGTCATTTCTGGCAACACCGAGAACGGCATCCGAGTTTTTGCGATCACCAAGAATAACGTGATCCAGGGCAATTACATCGGGACCGATGCCACGGGGACCCTCGATCTTGGCAACAGTCAAAATGGTATCTCGGCCGACTCCGGCCCGGACTCCACCCTGATCGGTGGCTCCGTTCCCGAGGCGCGCAACATTATTTCAGGGAATGATGGTAACGGCGTCCTCCTCTCTTTCCTCGTCTCGAACAACGTCGTCCAAGGAAATTACATCGGTACCAATGTGACCGGCACAGGTAGCCTCGCCAACGGCGAGGATGGCGTTCATATTGAAAACAACGCCGACAGTAACACCGTCATCGACAATGTTATTTCGGCCAATGATGGCGATGGGATCGAAATCATCGATGCCACGTCCAACGACAATTTCGTTCGTGGAAACTCGATCGGTTCCGATGCCAGCGGCACGGCTGCACTAGGCAACGGCGGCAACGGAGTGCTCCTCGGAGCGCTGAGCACCGTCGTCGGCGGTGTCGATCCCTATGGCAACCTGATTGCCAATAATGCCGGGGACGGCGTGCAGATCACCATTGGAACGGGCCACCTGATTTTCCGCAACTCGATCTTCGCCAACGGCGGGCTCGGGATCAATCTCGTCCCGCTCGGTGAACCGCCCGGCACGGTGACGCCAAACGATGCTGGTGATTCCGACGTCGGCCCGAACGACTTGCAGAATTACCCCATCCTGAACGTGGTCAGCTCTGGCTCAGGCTTTACCCTGGAGGGCACCGTGACCGGAACTTTAGGAACGATCGTGGCGATTGACGTTTACAGTAATGCCGTGGCGGATGCTTCCGGGTTCGGTGAAGGGCAGACGTTTGTCACGGAAGTTACCACCGTGATCAATGTGCTGGGGAACGGCAATTTCTCGATCGCCTTGCCACCCACCGTGGTCGGCCAGTTCGTCACCGCCACTGCCAGTACTGCGGATGGGACCTCAGAGTTCGCTGCCAACGTGCTCGTGACGGGCGGAGCGACACCGACTCCAACTCCGACAGCCACACCAACCCCGACACCAACGCCGACGCCGACGCCGACACCAACTCCCACCCCGACGCCAACTCCGACACCCACACCAACCCTGACACCAACTCCGACACCGACGACATCGCCAACTCCTACTCCGACCGCGACTCCGCCGTCTCTCGGATTGCGCAACGTTTCGACTCGGGTCCGGGTCGAGACGGGCGACAACCGCGCCATCGCCGGGTTCATCATCACCGGGCCCGTCCCAAAGCAGGTGATCGTCCGCGCGATTGGGCCATCGTTGAGCCATTTTGGCGTGTCTGATCCATTGGCGAATCCGATTCTTGACCTTCGCGGCGGTAATGGCGTGCTCATCGCCACCAACGATAACTGGCGCGACACTCAGGAATTGCAGATCACGGCCACTAATCTCCCACCGACCGACGACGCCGAATCGGCCATCGTCGCGACGTTGCCGCCCGGTTCTTACACCGCGATTATGGGCGGCCTCGGCAACACGTCCGGCGCTGGGCTTATTGAAGTCTACGACCTGAGCGATTCCAACAACACCTCGAGCGTTGCGAATCTGAGCACGCGCGGACACGTCCTGAACGGGAACAATGTCATGATTGGCGGCTTCATCATCGGCGGGAACAGCACCATCAACGTCGTCCTGCGCGGGATCGGACCTTCCCTGGGCGCTTCCGGCGTCGGCGGTTCACTCCAGGATCCGACCCTTGAGTTGCGGGACGGCGACGGCGCCCTGCTTTTCGCAAACGACAATTGGATGGACGATCCCTCGCAAGCCACCGAACTGCTCACCCTCGGGCTCGCCCCATCCAACCCGGCTGAGTCCGCTATCTCCGCCCATCTGCCGGCGGGCCTTTACACCGTAATCCTGGCCGGAAAAAACCAGACCACCGGTATCGGCCTCCTTGAGATCTACAAACCGTAGGCAAGGTGGTGCGGCGGGCGTCCAACTAATTCCAATTCGGGCACGGAGGCAGAATCATGCAGCGGGGAAGTTCATCTCAGCGTTAGATCTTTTCTTTGGCATAATTCAATTCCCGGCTCGTGCCACCGCGCCTTTCGCGGCGTGCTTCCTCGCGCCAAGAATATGGGTTTCGTTACCCAAAATTCGGTTGCGGAATGAATTCGCCAATCACCCGAAAACGTAGCAGCCATTTCTCATGACTCAGATCGAACGCGCCCAGTTACTTGCCTCCCTCCATGTCAAAGGCGATCCCCTCATACTCTTCAACGTCTGGGATGCGGGCAGCGCGCGCGCCGTCGCCGACGCGGGCGCCAAAGCAATCGCGACGGGAAGCTGGTCGGTCGCGGCGGCGCAGGGGTGCGACGACGGCGAAGATATCCCTCTCGATCTGGCGCTCGCCAACGCCGGGCGAATTGCTGCCGCGGTCGAGTTGCCGGTAACGATCGACTTCGAAGGAGGGTACGGAGAATCCGCCGAAGCGATTTCGGCGAATGTGAAGCAGCTTATCGAAACCGGAGCTGTCGGATGCAACTTCGAAGATCAGATCGTTGGGGGTGAAGGGATTTACTGCTCCGACCACCAGTGCGCGCGGATCGCAGCCATGCGGGGAGCGGCGCTACAAACGGGTGTGCCCTTCTTCATCAATGCCCGGACAGATATTTTCATCCAGGCCGGTGAAACCGCGCACGAAGACAAACACTTGGACGAAGCTGTTCGCCGCGCCGCGGCCTATGCGGAAGCCGGCGCCAGCGGGTTCTTTGCGCCGTGCCTCACCCGTCCTGAACAGATTCGAAAGCTCTGCGAGCTCTCGCCGCTCCCCGTCAACATCATGGTCTTGCCTGATGCGCCAGCGGCACGGGAGCTGGCCGACCTGGGGGTTGCTCGAATCAGCTACGGTCCGATTCCGTATCGTGAAATGATCGCCTCGCTGAAGGCGGCGGCCCACCAAGCGCTCGCCTCGAGCCAGGGAAGATTGCAGTGATTCGCCCTCAATTCGCAGCGCGAACAAATTAAGACACCCGCCGGCTGCGGCGGCAGCGATTCATTTTTGCTGGACCAGCGTTTCAACCGAGCGCCGTCCCGACAAACAAACGCGAGGAACTTTTCATGGCCAATACTCTTGACGATTTCTTGAACCTCTTTGGCGGAGATACCGACGCGAATGAGCAGCAGGCTGCGCAATTTCATGAACGCTTCGTTTCAACGAAGCCAGAGGACAGCCAATTCGACAACGACGCTTATCACGATGCGATGTCCGAACAGTTGAAGACTCTACCAGACGATCAATTTCAAGAAATCGCCAGGAACTCTCTCGCCCAAACTCCCCCGCAAGAACGCCAGGATTTAATTGGTTCGTTACTGGGCGTTCTCGGCGGCGCCGGCGGTCTGAGCGGAGTCATGAGCGGCTTGAATAGTGGCACTGGCGGCGGCGCAGGGGGTCTGGCGGGAATTGCGAAAATGCTCGGCCTTGGTTCCACCGATCCCGCCCAGATGACCAATGACGATGCCGCCAAGGTCATGAATTACGCCCGGAACGATCACCCGGAATTGATCCGCCAAACCGTGGCTGAAAAACCGTGGTTCGTGAAAGCGATGGGCAATCCAATCGTCATGGGAGCACTCACCATGGCCGCGGCTAAATTGCTCCGCGGTCGCCGCTAACCTTCGATATCGCGGAGCAGACGAAACAAGAACAAGGAAAATTATGGGCTTATTCAATACATTGATGACAACAATCTTCGGTCATGCGACTTCGTCCGGACAGACGGCGGCCGCTCCAACTGCCGCCGGTAGCGCCGGCCCTGGAGGCGCGCAAACCTCTGTCTCGTCACCCGCCGCGACACCAGCAGCCGCACCAGCGCCCGCCCAGCAGGTCGACGTTGCCGCCATCCTAAACGGGCTCGCCGCGAAAAACTCCGAGAAGCTTGATTGGAAACACTCGATCGTGGATTTGATGAAACTGGTCGGCATGGACAGCAGCCTTTCCGCGCGCAAAGAATTAGCCGATGACCTCCACTACAGCGGTGATAAGAGCGATTCCGCTTCCATGAACATCTGGTTGCACAAGGAAGTGCTAAAGAAGCTCTCTGAGAACGGCGGTAAAGTGCCGGCCGATTTACTCAGCAAATAGCTCTTGTTCCACGGCGCTTAATTCGCCAAACGTTGAAAGCGGGCGTCGTTTAGCTCGAAGAAAGGTTGGGCTGATTTATCTCAGCTAGTGATAAACCGTTTTCGGCTCGGGGCCTTCCACCAGCGCCTTAAAGCGAGGATGCGATCGTAGCGGATCCCACGCTGGATCAATGCGCATCCTGGCCTGGGTCAGCGGGAACGCTCCGTAGGCCAGCGCCAAGAGCCGTTCCATCCGAGTGATGGCGGCATCCGATTCGCCTAATTGCGCTTCGATCGCGGCGACATTTTGCTCTACTGCCGGCGCGAACACAGGGTCGTCAGCCGCAGTGGCAACCCGTACCCCGCGTTCAGCTTCGCGAAGCGCGGCATCCTTGTTTCCCAGGCCAGCTTCCACACTGGCCAGCGTTTGGGAAATCCAGAAGCTATTCGGTTGTTCCAGGCGCAGTTTTTCCAACAACGGTTTCGCCTCCAGGAAAGCCTGCTTCGCGCCTTCCAGATCGCCCGCGGCAAGCCGAATCGTTCCAAGCCAATCCAGGTGGTTCCCCCGATCCTGGCTACCCGCCTCTAAGATCGATAGCTTCTCTTCGAGCAATGGAATGGCCTCCGGATAGCGCCGCTCCAGGATCAGCTGGCTGATCTCAACACCTAATCGCTTCGCACGATCCTTGATCCGCTCGATCACCAAGCGCGCCGCCTTCAGGTCTCCCGTCCAATGGAAATAAGTAGCCTTGTTCTCGAGCACATCGTCGTCCTCCGGGAGGATCGCTTCGGCTCGCTCGATCATTCGGAGCGTATCCGGGTAATTTCGCACCATCGAGAAAGTCCACGCTCGGTCCATGAAAAGGTGCGCGTCCCTTGGGTTCAACTTCTCGGCTTCGTTGAAGAGACGGAGGCTCTCGTTCCACCGGCTTTGTCGGCGCGCGATCCGGGCCAGCGCTTCGACCGCTGCGCTACTACTGGGAAGTTCGCGCCGAATTTTTTCGAAAAGTTCCCGCGCGCCGCTGTAATCGCGCAGCACATGGTAGCGGTAGTAGGCGTTGGCCAGCAGCGTTTCCGGGGAAGCCGGAGCAAGCCGGGTGGCTGTTTCCGCCGCGACCCGCGCCCGCTCCTGCCGTGCCGGTGTCCCGTCGAACTGCATGAAATAGAGAGTCGCGCATTGCCGCGCCAGTCGAGACCAGGCGTCGGCAAATTCCGGATCGAGACGCACGGCTTCCTCGAACGCTTCCGTCGCCTTTTGTTCGTCGCCCGGGGTCTGTCCGGGGCGGGATGAAAAATCTATCCCACGCAGATAGGCATCGTAGGCGGCGAGACTGTTTGTCGGTTTTGCCGCAACGGCTTTTACTTCTGTCCCGGTCAATTTCGCGTGGAGCGAATGGGCTATCGCCGTCGCCAGCTCGCTTTGCACTGCGAAGATATCCGTCAGACTACGATCGTAAATCTCGGCCCAGACGTGGCCTTCATTAGCGGCCCGGATGAGCTGAACATTGATCCGCACCCGATCGCCGACACGTTGCACCGTCCCTTCCAGTAGATGGGAAACGCCCAGCTCTCGCGCGATCTCCGATAAATTCGTCGAACGCGTCTTATAGCGCTGGGTCGAAGTGCGCGAGATCACGCGCAGCTCAGCGATTTTGGCCAGCCGCGTGATTACTTCGTCCTGCATTCCATCGACGAAATAGGCGTTCGCTTTGTCTTCGCTCAGATTCTCAAATGGCAACACCGCGATGGATTTTGCCTTTGCCGCGTCTTCGACTCGATAGATTTCGGGCGACACCGACGATATCCGCGCCGTGTAGCGCCCGAGCCAGAGTAGTCCAAACGAAAGCAGACATCCCGCGATGACAACGTAAATCCACGTGCGCCCGCCGGATTGCTTCCTTGGGGATTCGGCATCGGATTCCGTCCTCTTCAGCCCTTCCGGCGTCAGCTCAAAAGCCCAGGCGATCACAAGCGCGACCGGAAACCCGGCGGCAATCGCGATAACGAATACCTTCATCACCCACCCCGGCGCCTCGAACGTCGGAAACAAAATCGACGCCGCCTGGATCAGCAGCCACCCGACCACCGCGTACGCAACCGCGACCTTGTAGACGTTGCGTCTTTTTAGCTCGGAGAAAAATGAATTCATCGGACAGGCCGCTACGGCCGGCTCGCCAGCAATTCCGCCAGTTTCCGCGTCGTATTGTGGTTGCGGACGGTGATACGGCGATAGATCGGATGGCCTGCCAACTTGCCGCCGTTCGTTCGGCCAAAGGAATCGACGGAAAGTGATTGATAGAGCACGCCCGGGCCCGTCGTCATCGCCTCAATTTCCGGCTTCAGCGCGCCCACCGCCTTCACAACGTCGGTTGGGTTTGTCCCCGGCAGGAGCGCCAGGAGATTGTGTTTCCAATCTTTGTTCTGTCCCCACGTTTTCGGCGCCCGCCGCACAATCTCCTGCCATTCGCCATCCGAGAAAACCACCACACCGACCTTCATGGCGAACTTCTTCTCAATGGCCGCCTCCATCTTTTGGGCCAACCGGCTCGGCTCTGTCTTTGGCGCGGCAAAAAGCACATTTCCACTTTGGATATAGGTTCGCACGTCCACAAAGCCCGTTTTCTCCAGGCACTCTTTCAGCTCGCTCATTCGGAGCAATCCTTTGCCGCCCACGTTTATGCCTCGCAACAAGGCCAGGTAGTTCATTCTGTCCAGGACAATACCGAATTGTTGGGCAGTCGCACCCCGGCTGGCCGTAGCGGCGTGTAAAGGCTGGCTGGCAGACCGTTTCAGCAAACGATTCATCGACGGATTCAGCAGCGGTCTGCTACGTTCCGCGTGTCGATGAACCCGTGAACGAGACCCAGATCGATCCGCGCTTTCAAAACCGCGAACGTCAGCCCGGTCTCGATTTGCTCCGCGCTCTTGCGATCGTCATTGTGGTCATCTACCACGCCGGCATCATGGGCTTCCCGCTTCCCGGCGACGCACACCGTTTCGGCTGGATTGGGGTCGATCTCTTCTTCGTCCTCAGCGGTTATCTGATCGGCGGACAGTTGCTGGCGCCGCTGGCACGAGGCGAGCGCTTCAATCTCCGGCGCTTCTTCGCGCGGCGCGCCCTGCGCATCCTGCCGGCCTATTTCTTCATCCTTGCCATTTACGTCCTATTGCCCTCCTGGCGCGAGTATCCGGAAATGTTTCCGGCCTGGAAATTTCTCCTCTCCGTGCAAAACATCGGCCTCCGTGGCGGCACCGCCTTCTCTCACGCCTGGTCGCTTGCCGTCGAAGACCAATTCTATCTGTTGCTGCCCCTTGTCCTCCTCTGCCTGGTTCGATGGCGGCGCGCCGCCTTTATCCTTCCGTGCGCGATCGTCATCGGCGGATTGGCCCTCCGCTGGCTACTGGCCGGGCAAAATCTCACTGAGACCGGTGTCTATTGGCGCGCCTTCCAAACCTGGATCTACTACGCCACCTGGACGCGTCTCGATCCGCTCGTCTTCGGTGTCGGTCTCGCCGCGATCGAGAAACTCCGGCGGCAATGGTGGCAACGCCTGCTGAATCTCGCGCCCTGGCTCTGGCTGCCGGGGATCGCGCTCATCGTTTGCGCCTTTTGGATCGAGGACCCGGAGGTGATCACCGTCACCACCAGCGTCTGGCAATTTCCGCTCATTGCTCTCGGCATGGCCGCGCTCCTCGTTTGCGCAGTCAGCCCGCGACTGCCCTTCCGACGGATCGCCGTTCCCGGCGTCGCCTTCGTCGCCAGCATCGCCTACAGCGCCTATCTCGTGCAGAAGCTCGTCATCCATTTCGCCGCGCAATCCTTGGCGGCCCAAAACATCTCGCTGACCTCATTTCCGGCGATCGTGGGTGTCCAGCTTTGCGTTTACGCTGCTGCCACAGTTCTATTTTTCGCCGTCGAACGCCCCTTCCTCCAGCTCCGTCATCGCATTGCAGGACGATCCTAAGTCGACTCGGTATCTACCTGATGGAATTTGTAATGGAACCGGCAGTCACACCTGCCGCGATGACGCGACTTTGCGCTGATCGGTGCTATACTTGTCGATGTCTAAACCTGCTGTTGCCTCTTTCTCGCGTCGCATGCCCGACAACATCACGGAGGAGCTGGTCGCCGTGCTTTCCTGCGGGGGGACGTTTGAATTCAAGCCCCTGTTCGAAATTCTCCTGCTCAACCTTCGCGAGCGGAACGCCGCCAGCGGAGGCGAAGAGATGCTTCGTTTACGTGCCTATGAAAAGCTTCAGAGTCTGGTTAGCCAGGGCGCAGTCAATCGAACCGTCAATGGGATCACGAAAAAGTACAAAGGCGTCGCTGCGCGCCTGTCAGTTTTGAGTGTCGAAATGAAAGTCTTGCGCGCGGATTGGGATCAACGCGCTCTCGCCAAGGCTGCCGCGGCGAAATAGCTGCCGCCACGATCTCACTGGTAGAGTAGGCGCTCTGTCGTCGCGTCATCTCGGACGCCTCGACAATCGGCCTATCGGCATCGCGGGTACTTGCACTGGTCTCCAAAACGAAGCTCGAAACGTGCTGGGGCTTTCAATACCCTGGACCACATATGGACTTTGAAGGTTTGGGGCTGCCCGATGTTTACCTCCACGTTCGCCCAGTGATCGGAAAGATCCTGGTGACCTGCGCGTTTGTTGGCCTCTCGGCCTGCGGACCGAAAAAGGACGCGACCACAACCTCGGACGGACCGATCCAGAAACCGGCCACCGTCGAACAAGCAGCACAAATCCTCGACCTTTCCACGCTCCCGTTAATGGTTGGCGCCAAACCTGAGGGGGCGCGCCACCTGGCTCACCTGACCTACTCAGCCCCCGGCAACGTCAAAGCCGGCTTCGATTTCCATCGAAAGACACTCACCGCGCAAGGATGGAAAGAATTGCCGAACAGCTCCGTCACCGAGCAATCGGCCAGCGCGATGTTCGCGCGCAGCGGATTTATCCTCTCCCTTTCAGTCTTCTCAAGCGGCAAGAGCGGCGACCTCTCCTTCATGTTGCAAAACCACGGCAACATCAAACCCGGCCAGCTCCCTATTCCTCCTGGCACCAAGCCTGTCTATGTCGGCGACTCTACTGCCATGTATGCGACCGAAGTCGCCGTTCCCGCGACCGCGGAAGTCTGTCGCAATCTCTTCCTCGCCCAAGGGTGGGTCCCCTACGGCGGAGCCGGTGATTCCGCGGAATTCAAGCAGAACGCCATCGTTGCTACCGCCACCGTCTCGGTCGCACCCGCGCAAGGCGGCAAGACCATGATTCAGTATTCGACCCAGCTCGTTTCAGCTGACATTCCGGCACCGCCAAACGCCGAGGCTTTGCGTTACATCGACGAACCACCGCGACTCACCTTCGACACCGCGCCGGACCAGAATGCCGTCGTTGATTTCTACCGAAAGACTCTCGCCGCTGCGGGCTGGCAATCCACGCTCGATCACACCGTCCCGATCGACGACCTGCCAACAATGATCTTCCGCAATCCCGGGAAGGACATGCTCACCCTCAAGATGTCCGGCGCGTCTCGCGGGAAGCTCCACGTCTCGGTTGGTTTTCAGAGCGCGGCGGAAATTGCCGAGCTTGATCGAAAGATCAAAGAGATGGCTCCCGCCCTCCGAGCCGCGGCTGAAGAAAAGGAAGCCAAGGAAGCCGCCCGCTTGGCTGAAGCCAACAAGCCACCGCCGAAAGTCGCCGTCACCCTGCCCCCGGATGCGAAAGGCGTGGAGCAAACGAAGGACTCGATCGGGTTCACCGTCGGCAAGGGCAAAGCCAAAGCGGCCGTCGAAGCGTTGCGCGCCCAGTTTCGAGAAGCCGGCTGGAAAGAAGATTTCACCTCGGTGACAGATATGACCGGCACAGTCTCATTCTCCAAAGATAAATGGCAGAGCCTCACCCTCACCTACACCGACACCGGCATGATGGCGCCCGAGATCAACCTCTCCGCCATGGGCGTCGAACTGGAAGTGCGTTAGGTGATCCAAACAGGTTGGCCCGCAGATTCCCTCGGTCCCGATGAACACAGATTTCTGATTCCCATTCAGAATCACAATCTGCGAAATCTGCGTTGATCTGCGGATAACACCGAGATGCTTTTCAGCTCCGACAAAACTTGAACGTCGTACGCCCTAGGGCGTATGGACGAGGTTCGCGTGGTGGGCTATTAAGAGGCACCCCCATGTCCACCCGGAACGGCCGCCAAGGTAGCGAGCCCACAAGAGCTAGTTCAAAGCGTCCCGCCGACCCTGAGTCGCGGCCGTTAACAAAGCGCGAGCTTGAGGTGGTGGAATGGATCGCAGCCGGAAAGCGCAATGCGGAAATAGGAAAGATTCTGGGATGCAGTTCCCGCACCGTGCAGAAGCACGTGCAACATATCCTGGAGAAACTGCACCTGGAAACGCGCATCGCGGTCTGCATTTGGCGGTACGAGCATCGGCTCACTGATGACAGTTCCAGCCTCGCCCGCCCCAAACCTCTTCGCACCTGAGCCGGCCACGGCGTACGCCATTCGGCCCATTGCCGTCTCTTCCCGAAATCCCGCATCATGCGGCGAACGTGAACTTTTCCAGCGCCCTACCTTTCCGCTAGCGACACAAATCCGACTTCCATTCACTCCTCCCCATGAACAAAACGCACTCGCGCCACGCGACCGCCACTGCGTTCGTCTTCTTACCCTTGGTTTCATTGCGCCGCGTGCCGGCGCCATGCCGAATTACACCCCAGAACCGGCTGGTCCCCCCAGGCCCCCCGGGCCCCGCGGCGATGTGGTCCACCCACATCCTGCCGCGGGGCGACCTGGCCTTGGGCTAATTCAACGGCAGATTCCCTCGGTCCCGATTTACGCAGATTTCTGATTCCAATTCAGAATCACAATCTGCGAAATCTGCGTTAATCTGCGGATAACACACGCCTTGGACCCGCGAACCCATTTCCTGAACCTGCTCCGGAGCGACGAACCCATTCTCGCGCTCGCACCGATGCAGGATGTCACGGACCTGCGCTTCATGCGTTTGATCAGCGGCTACGGCAACGCGGACGTTTACTTCACCGAATACTTCCGGGTTCTGCCGGACTCGCGGCTCGATCCGCAGATCCTCGCCTCCATCACCCAAAACCCGACCGGCCGCCCGGTCATCGCGCAGATGATCGGAAACGACATCGCGGCCCTCGTCCGCACCGCGCACGAGCTGCAGCAGCATCCGGTCGCGGCGATTGATCTCAACCTCGGCTGCCCCGTGCCCATCGTATATCGCAAATGCGCCGGCGGCGGCCTGCTCCGCGATCCCGATCGCATCGAAAGAATCCTCGGCGCATTGCGCGAGGCCATCTCGATCCCGTTCACGGTGAAAACGCGCATCGGATTCGATGACCCCGCTGTCTTCGACGAACTCCTTCCGATCTTTGCGCGTCATTCGCTCGACCTCCTCACCGTCCACGCGCGAACGGTGAAAGAGATGTATCGCAGCGCGCCCCGTTACGACTTTATCGCACGCGCCGTCGCGGCCATGCCCTGCCCGGTGCTGGCAAATGGCAACATCTATTCCGCCGATAAGGCCGGCGAAGTCCTCGCTCTCACCGGTGCGCGCGGCCTCATGATTGGCCGCGGCGTCATCCGCAATCCCTGGCTCTTCCGCCAGATTCGTGAGCAGCGCCGCGGCGAGCCCATCTTCTGTCCGACAGGTCGCGATGTGCTCGACTACGTGCACGCACTCTACGAAGCCGTCAGCACTCCCGGTATCCGGGAGTCAGCCCAGATCAACAACATGAAGAAGTATATGAACTTCATCGGCCTCGGCGTTGAACCGACCGGCCAGTTCCTTCACGGCATCCGACGCACCACCACCCGCGCCGACTTCTTTACGCTCTGCCGCCAGTTCCTCGACCACGACGAACCGATGCCGCTCGAACCCTTCGCGATTGCCTTGAAGCCGATGGACGTAATGGCCGGCGCCATGAGGTGAGGTGGATCGGCCGCACCACTCCGACCTCCGAAATCCGCATTCCGACTTCGAAACTATTCGGTCCGGAGCGCTGCCATCGGACTGATGCGGGTCGCGCGCCGCGCCGGTAACCAGGTGGCAATCAGCGTCGCCACGCCGAGCAGGAGCGGCGCGATCGAGGAAGGCAATCGGATCGAGCGCGCCCACTTGATAACAAAATTCCCGAAAGCAATCTGCCAGTCGCCACGGCCAGCAGCAGGCCGATCGCCACGCCGCCCGCCAGCATGAAGGTCCCTTCGCGCACGATCATCCATTGCACGCTCTCCGGTTGCGCCCCGAGCGCCATGCGAATACCGATCTCGCGCGTGCGGCGTGCGACCGAATATGCTTTCACGCCGTAAACGCCAACGATCGCCAGGACCAGCGCGAGTCCGCCGAAGACGGAGAAGAGCGTCGCACCCGCGCGAACGGCCCACAGTTCCATGTTCGCATCCAGGTGCTGCGAGAATGTCTTCAACGAAAGGATCGGCAAGATGGGATCGGTTTCGCGCACCGCACGCCGGACCGCGTCGGCCATGTTCGGAACGGTCGCTTTATTCAACGACGCGAACTGAATGAAGAAAAACGCATTGCTTTGAAAGCCGCGCGCGAAAGGCACGTAGATCGTGCCGCGGGGCCGTTTCTCGAACATGTCGCTCCGCGAGATCGGCGGCGATGCCGATGACCTCGATTGGCTCTTCGGGTTTGATGTTGCCCTTGCCGCGCTGGCTGAATGCCCATGTTGCCGCCGCCATCATCCCGTTTCGCGCGTGGCGCGTCGTCTGAGGCAATCTGGATCCGCTGGCCGAGCGCATCGCCGTCCGGCCAGAGTTTCTTCGCCAGCGCTTCGTCGATGATCGCCACCGCCGCGCTGTTTGGCTGCGTCGCTTCGGTCGGAGTGAAACTGCGGCCGCGCAAAAGCGGCAGACCGACCGCCGCGAAGTAGTCCGCGCCAATGCTGTTGTAGCGCGAACTGAACGCGACCCCTTCCGCCGCCGTCGCCGGCTTCTCATCTTTGCCGGGATGCATGCCCGGCGCGTTGAATCGCCCGGCCGAGCGAGAGCATTCCGAATGGCGCGGTCGCCGAGATGCTCACGTGCTGCACGCCGGGAATCGCGGCGAGCCGATCCGATAAGCGTTCGATAAAGCTGTTCCGCGCGCGGCTGATCCATCCCGCCGAGGCTCGCATCCACTTCGAGGAGGAGATCGTTATCGACGCGCAGTCCGGTATCGAGCGACGCCGCTTTGTTCGCGCCGCGGATGAACAAGGCCGCCGCGGTGAGAAGCGCGAGCGAGAAAGCGATCTGCACCACGACCAGCGGATTGCGCGGCAGAAAACGCCAGCGGCGCCGAACCGCGTCTTCGCCGGCATGTTCCTTCAAATCGCCGATCACGCTGTTGCGCGATAACTTCAGCGCCGGCCCAGCGCAAAGGCCAGCGTGCCGAATAAGCAAAAGGCGAACGTCATGGCCAGAATCGGCAGATTCGGTCCCGCATTCCAGACCATCTCGAGCGGCATCAAGTCCACGCATCGAGCCCGCGAGAAGGCTGGAAGCCCACAAGCCCACGACCAGACCCGCGACTCCGCCGAGAAGCGCGAGCAGAAACCCTTCGGTGAGCAACTGCCGGACGACGCGCCACCGGCTGCTGCCAAGCGCCAGGCGAATCGCGATCTCTTTCCGCCGCGCCGTGCCCCGCGCCAGCAGCATGTTCGCGAGATTCAGACACGCCACGAGCAGCACCACCGCCGCCATAGCGATGAGCAGCGGCGCGATCGCAGCGATCTGGCTGTCGTCCGGTGGATCATCGCTCAGCGAGAAGCGCGACACCGGCCGGGTGGTGAACGTCTGGTCTTTCTGCTCAACCGGATATGCGCTCTCCAGATTCGTCGCCAGCGTTTTCATGGCCGCTTCGGCTGTGGGCGTGGTCACTCCTTCCTTAAACCGGGCGATCAACATCAGCTGTTGGCCGGTGCGGCTGGACAATGTTTCGTGCTGGATCGCTCGCGAAATCGTTGATCACCAATTCATAGGCGCTCAGCGGCACCCAGACTTCCGGCGACAGAACCGGCAGCATGCCGGTGAAAGTTCGCGGCAGCACGCCGATCACGGTAAAAAAGCGGCCGTTGATCTGGATTTGCGAGCCGAGCACGGACGCGTCGCGATTATGCCGCGTCCAATAGCCGTAGCTGACCATTGCAACCGACGCCGCGTGGCCGGGCTGCTCTTCCTCGAGAGTAAACGTCCGGCCCATGATCGGCGCCACGCCGAGCACCTCGAAATAATTTGCGGTCACGATGTCGGCGAAAGTGCGGCGCGTATTGTTCTTTCTCGCCGAGGCCGACCATCGCGACGTTATGCCCGGCGACGCCGGAAAAGGCCGCGTTCTGCTCGCGAATATCGTTCAGCGTCGGATACGAAAAGGCGCGGAACATTTTCGGGTTCTTCACGTCCTGCGAAAAAATCTGGACCAACTCGTTCGGCCGCGCGTAGCCGGGCGGCGCGAACAACATCGTATGGACCAGGCTGAAGATGGCGGTATTGGCGCCGATGCCGAGGGCAAGCACCAGCACGGCCGTGATTGTGAAGCCCGGCGCCTTGAATAGCTGCCGGACCGCGAAGCGAAGATCGTGGATCATCGCAAGTGAGATGCGCTGAGCCGCATCTTTGGATTCAACCTTCTCTCCGCCTACGCCAAGGCTTCGGCGCGACGAGGCGGAATGAGTAAACAGAAAGCCGTTTCGCCATCGTAACGCCGGAGGCGTGAGGGAGATTAGCCGGTGGCGCCAACCACCGAATATTAATGGAAAATGCGGCCAGCCCCGGAGGGGCGACGGAATGGCGGGCGCCATGCGGTGAGCTGGGAAATTCGAAACTCGAAGCTCGAAACAATGACCAAATGTTCGACGGGGGAAAGTCGGCAACGAGCTTCCGTTTTTGTCATTTTTTCATTCGAGATTTGAATTTGTTTGAAACTTGTTCGCTGCCGATGCTCCCTCGCAGCTTTACCTTCTGTGTCGCCCACCCGATCGCTCCATTTGGATTTCGAGCTTCGAATTTCGGATTTTGACCTTTAATCTGGCGCCCCATGACCGCCACCGCTGAACCCGATGATGCCGCGCCTCTCGCTCGGCGAAGACCACAAGCCCGATTTCCTCGGCCATCCGCGCGGGCTTTGGTACCTCGCCTTCACCGAGGCGTGGGAGCGCTTTTCCTATTACGGGATGCAAGTCGCTCCTCGTCCTTTACATGGTCAAGTATCTCCTGCTGCCCGGGCGCATCGAGCACGTCGCGGCGTTCGAAAGCGTCCGCCGGCTCTATTGCGGTCTGGAAGGTCAGGCGCTCGCCTCCGCCATCTTCGGCACCTACACCGCCAGCGTTTATCTCACGCCGATCTTCGGCGGATTTCTCGCTGACCGCTTGCTCGGCCGGCGCCGCACCGTTCTCCTGGGCGCGCTCACGATGGCGGCCGGCCATTTTCTCATGGCGTTCGAGGCCGCGTTTCTCTTCGCGCTCCTTTGCCTGATCCTCGGTTGCGGCATGTTCAAGGGCAACATCGCCAGCCAGGTCGGCTCACTTTATAAACCCGAGGATCTCCGCCGCGCCGACGCTTTCCAGATTTTCTACCTCGGCATCAATGCGGGCGTCATCGCCTCCCCACTCATTGTCGGCACGCTCGGCGAAAAAGTCGGCTGGCACTACGGCTTCGCCGCGGCCGGAGTCGGCATGCTCCTCGCCATCGCCATCTACCTCTCCGGCCAGAAATATCTCCGCGCGTCCGACAACGATCCGCGGCTCGCCGCCGCTACCGCTGCGCCGAAAGCGAAACTCACCGGGCGCGACTGGCGGGCCGTCTTCGCGCTCATCCTGCTCATCCCGGTGATGGCCGTCGCGATCGTGCCGAACAACCAGATCTTCAACGCCTACCTCGTCTGGGGCGACCAGCAGTTCGATCTCGTCTTCATGGGCAAAACGCTGCCCACCACGTGGCTCGTCACCCTCGATGCCATCGTCAGCGTCAGCTTCCTCGCGCTCGTCGCCCTCTTCTACCGTTGGTATGGCAAGCGCTGGCGCGAACCCGACGAAATCACCAAGATCATCATCGGCTCCGTCTTCTCGATCGCCGGCGTGCTCTGCCTGTTCACCGCCGCCGCCACGCAAGTCGCCGGACAAAAAATCGGGCTCTTCTGGCCGGTCGCGTTCCATTTTCTCAACAGCATCGCCTTCGCCCATCTGCTGCCGGTCAGCCTCGCGCTCTTCGCCAAGGTACGCGCCCAAAGCGATCAACGCCACGATCATCGGCCTCTATTATCTGGCCTTCTTCACCGCCAACAGTCTCGTCGGCTGGGTCGGCGGCTTCTACGAGACGATGCCGACGACCACCTTCTGGCTGCTCCACGCCGGCTTTGCCGCCGGCTCGGGCCTTTGCTTCCTCGCTCTTCAAATTCATCGTCGCCCATCACCTGGAAGCCGAAGCGGAATAGGAGGTGTAGAGGCGCTTGTGCCAAGCGCCTCTACAACCGAAGCGCCCGATCCACCCTCACCTACCCGCACTCTGAAATCGACTTATTACGGTTTCCCCGGCGCGGTAGGTCGGGGCCGAGGTGGCGTGTAGCGCGGCGGTAGTGTGAGTCGCGGCGGTGGCGTCTGCCTTTGGGGCGGTGGCGTCGGTTTTTCGACGCGGCAATTCTGCAGCGCTTCTTCCCTGGACGAATAACACTGCACGCCCGCGGTCCGGGCTCGAGCCTCGCTCATCTGGCCGACTCTTCCGTTCATGCAAGTCCAACACGTTTTGTCGGGCTTCTCCGTCTCCCGGCAATTCTGCTGCGCCTCTTCCTGGGAAGCGTAGCACCTAAGGCCTCTCGCTTTGGCCTGCACCTCGGTTAGTTGAGTCACCCGTCCGCCGACACAGACCCAGCAAGACTTGGTGGTCGTCTCCTTGCAATTCTGCTGTGCCTCTTCTTGAGAACGTAGCATCGAACGCCCCTCGCCCGGGCCTGCGCCTCAGTCAGTTGAACCACTCTTCCGTTAACGCAAACCCAGCACTTTTGTCCGTAGTCTCCCGGCAATTCTGCTGTGCCTCTTCCCGGGACGAATAACATTGCAGGCCGCGCCCCCGAGCCTGCGCCTCGGTCAGTTGAATCACTTTTCCGCCAACGCAAACCCAGCACATTTTGGCTGCACAGTTCCTCTGCGCAATTCTCTGTGAAGGATAACATTGGAGGCCTCGTTCTCTCGCTTGCGATTCAGGGAGTCTGAGTGACTTGGCCGTCCACGCAGACCCAGCACATTTTCTCTTTGCAGTTCCTCTGCGCTTCCTCCCTCGACTGGTAACACCGAATCCCCTTCCGTCGGGCCTCGGCTTCAGGAATTTGCACGACCTGTCCGTCCAGGCAGACCCAGCAGAATTTTCCCTGGCAGTTTCTTTGCGCTTCTTGCTGGGAGGCATAACAACGCAGGCCCCGGGTCCGCGCCTCTTCCTCGGAAACCTGCACAGCCTGTCCGTCAACGCAGACCCAGCAAAGTTTCCCGCAATTCCGCTGCGCCTCTTCCTGGGTTGAATAGCATCTGGCCTGGCGCTGCTGAGCCTCCGCCACGGAGACTTGCACGACTCTGCCATCCAGGCAGATCCAGCATTTCTCTCCGACGCAATTCCTCTGCGCTTCTTCCTGCGTCGGGTAGCATTTGGCTTGCCTCTCCTGGGCCTCTGCCGCCGGGACCTGCACGACTCTTCCGTTCACGCAGATCCAGCAAAGGTCTCTGCAATTCCGCTGCGCTTCTTCCTGAGTCGGGTAGCATTTGGCTTGTCTCTCCCGGGCCTCTCGCTCGGTCACCTGCACGACTTTTCCGTCCAGGCAGACCCAGCAAAGTTTTTCCTTACAGTTCCTCTGCGCTTCTTCCTCCGTCGGGTAGCATTTGGCGCGTTGCTCGCGAGCCTCCGCCTCCGTTACTCGCACGACTTTTCCGTCAACGCAGATCCAGCAAAACTTTCCGCAATTCCTCTTCGCCTCTTCAAACGAACCGTAAGCACTTGCCGCCCTTGGCCGGTGACATCTGCCGTCAGGAGCAGGACGATGTGTCCGTTGATGCAGGTCCAGCAATAATCAGGCGGCGGCGGCGGCGGCGGGCAGTTCCCCACATCCCGGCGGACAGGGAAACGGCCACCACCAGCAATGGGGCGGTTGCGGCGGACAGGGGGTGATCGCCGGGCGGGCCATGCCACTTGTAACAATGGCAATCCGTTTCCCACCACCAGCCGCCCCCTTCCTGGATCCAGACCCACTTGGCAGCAAATATACGACCAATTCCCGCCATCGACTGGCGTCGGCGTCAGCAGGAAAGCGTGTTTCTCGCCGTTCATCGTTACGCCCTCGCCGATGATGAGGCACGAATCGGTGATCGTTTTCGCCACCGTCAGGACCTTGAAATTGCTCAGGGAAAGATCGCAGAGCGTGTTGAGATCGTACATCTGGCCGCCCACGAAAAGGAACGCGTGCTCCGCGTTGTCAGCTGGTAGTCGAGGATCCCGACGATCATTCCGGCCGCGTTGTGCCCCGGGCCGGAGACGCTGTTGGCTGAGCTCGTCGTGCCGCCGAGCGTTCCCAGGTCGGTCAGCGGTAAAACTCAATTGCGCTTCGGCGCGAGTGAACGCGAAAAGCAGGAAGAAAAACGCCGCGAGGGTGATGTTGGTTTTTGTTTTCATAAGGGTGGAAACGACCGCCGTCACCGTCCGGTTTACAGATCAGCACTGGCGTGAGCCAGAAAAAAAAGCCGAGCGATGGACGCCTCGTAAACGTCCGAAACTCGAAGCAGCAATCCGAAACATTCCTGAAGGGTTCGCAAGCGAAGATCCGAAACGACCTCCGGTTGTGGGGCAGCACGTGTGGAACGCCGGAGGCGTGAAGGAGATTAGCCGGTGGTGCCAACCACCGGATTTGGATGGAAATAGGGCTAGCCCCGGAGGGGCGACGGAACGCGTCGACCTCCGATTGTCTCCCCACTCTTTCCGGTTTCCGCAATCCGATTTCCGAAATCGCCAAATTTCCGCTTGACCATTTCTCTCCTATCCACAACCATATGGTTGTGGATTACTTGAGCACAACTTTCGCCGCGCTGTCGGACCCGACCCGGCGCTCGATTGTCTCCCGCCTCACCGCCGGGCCAGCCACGGTCATGGAATTGGCCGCGCCCTTCTCGATTTCCCAGCAGGCCATCTCCAAGCATCTCGCCTACCTGGAAAACGCGCGCCTGATTGAACGGCAGCGCGACGGCCGGCAAAACTTTTGCGCCATCAAGCCCGACACCATCCGCGAAGTGGCCGATTGGGCCGAAGGCTATCGCCGCGTTTGGGAGGCGAACTTCCAACGGCTCGATGCCCTGCTCGCCGAGATGAAGTCGGAAAAGAAGCTTTCCTCGAAGTCAGCAAAACCCGTAGTGAAAAAAACGAAAAGAACATGAACAAAAGTGCCGCACTAAAGATCGCCCCTTCCGGTGAGCGAGAAATTATCATGACCCGCGCGTTCGACGCGACGCGCGATCTGGTCTTCGACGCCCTGACCAAACCCGAGCTGGTCAAGCGCTGGCTGCTCGGCCCGCCCGGTTGGTCGATGCCACTCTGCGAGATCGACCTCAAAGTCGGCGGCGCCTATCGCTACGTCTGGCGCCACGACGAAGACGGATGCGAAATGGGAATGGGCGGAACGTATCGCGAGATCGTCCGGCCGGAGCGGATCGTGAACACCGAGTTATTCGATAAAGCCTGGTATCCCGGCGACTGCCTCGTCACCACGCACCTGACCGAACAAGGCGGGAGCACGGCCATGACCGTCACTTTGCGCTACGATTCGAGCGAGATACGCGATGGCGTCCTCAAGTCCGACATGGAAAGCGGCGTGGCCCCGAGTTACGACCGGCTCGAAGAAATCGTGACCTCGAACACCGCCGCCAACAAATAATCAATTCACCAGTAAACCCAAAGAAACACACCCATGAAACTAAGTGACACCTTCAAAGTAACCACACCCGGCGAACTTGAGATCGTGATGGCGCGAGACTTCGACGCTCCACCCGACATGATCTTCGACGCCCTGACCAAGCCTGAGTTAGTCCGGCGCTGGCTGACTGGCCCGGACGGCTGGATCATGCCCGTCTGCGAGATCGATTTGAAAGTCGGCGGCGCGTGGCGCTATGTCTGGCGCAACGAAGAGAACGGCCGCGAATTCGGCATGCACGGCGAATATCGCGAGATCGACCGGCCTGGGCGCATCGTCCACACCGAGATTCTTCGGCGAAGGCGAATCGCTCGTCACTTCGAGCATCACCGCCAAAGGCGACACCACCACGCTGACCATGACCATGCGCTTCGCTTCCCGCGCCGAACGCGACGGCGCGCTGGAAACCGGCATGGCCGACGGCGTAGCGGTAGGTTACGACCGGCTCGACGAGATTCTGGCATCCGCCGCCTCTCGAAAATAATTTGCGCAGGCCGCATCCGCCACGTGGACACCGATTCACGGCGAGCGCGTGAGGTGACGCTATACGTGAGTCACGTATAGCATCACTGCTGCCGGCGCATCCGTTCGTTCATTCGGGCATGATCGTCGTCAGTCGGATAACGCCACGGGCGTGACGGAGTCCAGCCGCTGGTGCCAACCACCGGATAACGAAGGAAATTGCGGTGAGCCTCGGGGCGTTGGAACGGTGTCACCTGCTTCCGTCGCCCCTCCGGCTTGCATGCCCGTTGGCAGGAATCCGGTGGTTTGCACCACTGGCTAATATCCTATGTCCCTACGGGACTTGAGCGTAGCTAACGCCGGAGGCGTGACGGAATTTAGCCGGTGGTGCCAACCACCGGATCCTGAAGGAAATTGCGACAAGCCCCGGAGGGGCGATGGAACGGCATCGTGATTTCCGGCGCCTCTGTCTGGGTTTGCGCTCCTGTTGGCAGAGATCGGTGGTTTGCGCCACCGGCTAAAATCCGATGTCCCTCCGGGAAAATTACATTCGACATTCGAATTTCGGATTTGCTCAGCCGACTCGCCGGCTAACTTTGTGTCATGCCAAGAAAAAATCGGATCGCGCTCGTGACTGGCGCGAACAGAGGGATTGGTTTTGAAGTCGCGCGCCAGTTGGCACGACAAGGCTTTACCGTGTTTCTCGGCGCACGCGATGC
The DNA here is from genome assembly GCA_963850015.1 of uncultured Verrucomicrobiae bacterium. Classification (GTDB taxonomy): domain Bacteria; phylum Verrucomicrobiota; class Verrucomicrobiia; order Chthoniobacterales; family UBA10450; genus AV80. The sequence continues at coordinate 897,478 of CAWKJF010000002.1, read as the reverse complement.
GAACGCAGGCCGCGCCGCGGCGGAGAAACTTCAGAGCGAAGGCAAGATCACTGCTCTCGAGATCGACATCGCCGATGCGGAAAGCATCCGGCGCGCGGCCGAAGAATTCTCACGCCACGCCGATCATCTCGACGTGCTCGTCAACAACGCCGGGATTTGTCTCGATGAAGACAAAGACATCGTGAAGATTTCCGCCGGCACCTTTGAGAAAACGCTGCGCACCAACACGCTCGGCCCGCTCCGGGTCGCGCAAGCGTTCGTGCCGCTGCTGCAAAAAAGCGACGCCCCGCGCATCGTGAACGTCTCCAGCGGCGGTGGCCAACTGGCCGATGGCGCTGATGGTTGGGCGCCGGCCTATTGCATTTCGAAAACCGCGTTGAACGGCGTCACCTCCCAACTGGCCGCGGCCTTGCCGAAGTTCGCCGTCAATTCCGTTTGTCCCGGCTGGGTCAGAACGATATGGGCGGTTCGGATGCAACCCGTTCAGTTGGGGAAGGTGCCTACGGAATTGTTTGGCTGGCCTCGGAGGCTCCCCAGGAAGAGACCGGCAAATTCTGGAAAGATCGAAAGGTCATTCCCTGGTGATTGCGCCATCAGCCGGCGTCCGATTAGCGCCTCTGACTCTTCAAAATGGCCGGCGTCTCAACTGATTAGCGTCGGTGTCTTCTGAAAATAGCCCAGCGTTTTAACGCTGGGAAAATCGGACGAAGAATATCCCAGTCCCGTTAGGGACGACAGAGCGCCATAGAACCAGCAAGGTTCTTCCGTCCCCGAGGGGACTCGCGATTCCTATGGAATCAAAACCCACCGTTAAAACGCTGGGCTATTTTCAGGGAAGGCGACCCTAAACAGCCACATCAGGCGGCCCTAATCCCCTTTTCCGTATCCGGTTTGAAACTCGGTCCGCTGCCGCCTCCGGCGGGGAGACGGCACACCAGCGCGTGATCTCCGCCGCCCCTGCCGGGGCTGCGTTCTTGTTGGTGGGGAACCGGTGGTTCACACCACCGGCTAATGTCCGATGTCCCTCCGGGACGAGGGCGGCTCCGCTGGGTCATCCGCTAAGGCGCCAGACGCTAACTGCCTGTCTTTCGATAGCTTACGCCCATTGTCCCCCACCCCAAACCCCCTTCCCCATAGGCGCCGCCTATCGCAGCCAGTGGCATTAAGTATTAAAAGGAGCCCGCAGCCTGCTTTTTAGTTAGGCATGCAAACATTACTAACAAGCAGCAACGGTCGAAACGGTCAGCTGCCTTATTCGAACACCTCCATGCGCCTGCGCGCCTTTCGCTTTCTGGGCGAGCGCTACGCGCAACGCGAGCGGCCGAGTGTCGCCGCCGAGCTCGTTCTTTTCGCAGTGATCGTTCTGACCTCCACCTGGTCCATCCTCGCCCTGGTCCAAGCCATGCGGGTGAACCTGTAAACAGTAAGTCAGCCTTCGCTGGCCTTACGGATCGGCGAAGGTTGTCGGAGAACACGCCGTGCAGGGATGCCGGCGGGTAGAGGTCAAATGCGCGAGGGCAGCGCACGACCAACGGGCAATTGCACGTCAAACACGGCCGCGGCTTCCTCACGGAACGCCGCGGCCGCATTGCTTTCAGCCCGCAGCGGGTTGCGCAACAAAGTCAGCTCGCGCGTCGGCACCGGCTTCGCGAAAGGCACCGCGACACAGTCTTTCACGAACTCGGTCGCAGCCATCATCTCCGGGATCACCGTCACCCCCAGCCCGGCTGCGACCATTCTCGCGATCGTCACCAGCTGAGCGCCCCGCAGGACCAGCTCCGGTTTCAGATCATTGGCCGCCAGGAGCTGGCGCACGTGGATCGAAAGCGAATGCTCATCATGCAGAAGAAGGAACTTCTCGTCCGCCAGATCGCTCCATCGGACGCTCTTCCGTCGCGCGAACAGATGCTTTTCCGGGACCAGCAAAAGGAGCGCTTCCCGGCCGAGCGAATGGCGCGCCAGGTTCGGGCTCTCGTCCGTGCCCGATGCGATCACCAGGTCGAGCGTCCCGTCCTCGAGGCGCTGGGCCAGCTTGCCCGTCGTGTCCTCGAAGAGCTCAAAGGTCACCTTCGGATACGCGTGCTGAAATCTTGCCACCAATCGCGGCAGGATATAGAGCGCGATCGAAGGAATGGCGCCGACCGCCAGCCGGCCCGCGACCTCGGCTTCGAGCGCCGTCACCGCGCGTCCCGCGTCCGCGATCGCCGTCAAAACGACTCTCGCGTACGGCAACAAACATCTGCCGGCCGCGGTCAGGACCACCGAGCGCGGCAGCCGATCGAACAACTGCTGATTCAACTCCTCTTCCAGCTTATGGATCTGCTGGCTGAGCGACGGCTGCGACACATGCTCCCGCTGCGCCGCCTGCGAAAAGCTGCTCTCCTCCGCGACCGCCACAAAATACCGCAGTTGATGGATCTCCATGACCCGTTCGAGCTTATCATTCCACAGAAGGAAACAAAGATAACCAAGAGTCTGAGACTTCGTTTCCTTCGTTAACTTTGTAGTTCCGGATTTCGGCCTTTCAGTGTTTCAGATTTGTCCTCTTCGTAATCGTGCTCCTGCTCGTGATCGTCCGACGCAATCCCATTACGCAATCGATTTGCTCCTCCTCTATCCGGTATCCGGTTTCCGCATTCCGAAATCGTTTCGCTTCCGACTCCTCACTTTCAGGGGATACTCATCCGACCCCTGCACCCAGACGAACGACTGAATATCGATCATATCGCGCGGCCGAAGATCGCGCAGATCCCGCCGCACCGTTTCTGCGAATTGGAGCAGGTGCGCATACGTTTCCCAGTTCGGCTTTGACTGATACCGGAAATCAAATTCATAAGCGCTCGCCGCCCTTCGGGTGACGTTCGGTTTCAAAAAGAAATGACGTTTCGGCTGCGCAATGAATCCCCAGACCGTTACCAGAGGCCAGGTCAGGACGCGGGTTTGCCGGCGCGGCAGACTCGCCACCGTTTCACACCAGCGTGCAAACTTGTTGTGGTCGGATCCGCGTCCGTGTAGGAACTCGTGAAGGCCGGTCGCGAAAACCTTGGCGCCACCCGCAGATTTCACGGCGTCGCGCAATGCCATTTTCTCAAAAGAAAAGAGCAGATTAGTGCGCGATTCAATCCTCACCGCGTGCGCTGCAATTTCTTTAAACTTCCCTTGAGCGAGCAACGCCTTGAATTTTCGCGGCTGAAGCACGTCGTTCCATTGCTCGTGCGCGGTCCACTTATAACCCCGCTCCCAATCGATGTACGTTTCATCTCGAAAACCACCGGGGAAATAATGGAGAAACTTCTTCCTGGCCCGTCCCGGTCCGGAATTTTGCGAAATAGGCGAGTGGCGTTGAGTTCCCTTCATTCCCTGTATACGCGCCAAACCGCCCCGCTGGCCGCCGCCGAATTTGGCTGGCCATCTCTGGATGGAGTCACCGTATTCGTATTGATTGCTTAACGCCGGAGGCGTGAGGGACTATAGCCGGTGGTGCCAACCACCGGACATGAATGGAAAATGCGACGAGCCTCGGAGGGGCGACGGAACGGTGTCGCGTGCTTCCGCCGCCCCCGCCGGGGCTTGTGGGCTTGTTGGCACAGATCCGGTGGTTTGGACCACCGGCTAAAATCCGATGTCCCTCCGGGACAATAATATTCGTGCTTCGAATTTCGACATTCATGCGCCAGCATTTCAGCCTCCGATGAAGCCAAAGATCCAATTGCGAAATGTCGAAGCGGCCGACTTGCCGCTGTTTTTCGAGCACCAGAGAGATCCGATCGCGGTGGCCATGGTCGCATTCAATTCGCGGGACCGGGCTGCGTTCGACCAGCATTGGGCGAAGCTCCTGGCCGACGACTCGCTTCTGAAAAAGACGATTATCGCTGACGGCGAGGTGGTCGGAAACATTGGCAGTTGGACGGCGGATGGGAAGCGAGAGGTCGGCTATTGGATCGACCGTGCCTTTTGGGGCCGCGGCGTGGCCACCGAGGCGCTCTCCGCTTTCCTCGACCTGGAACCGATCCGGCCGCTATACGCGGGGGTGGCGAAGCACAACGTCGGCTCGATCCGCGTCCTGCAAAAATGCGGGTTCAAGTTATCCCACTCCGCGGAGGAGGCACCCAACGACGCGGACGCTTCGCACGTTCTTTTGACGCTAACAGTTTGATCTTTGAATGTGGTCGGAAGTGCCCTTCAACTCAGTGCAAACCTATGGTAAACGTTCGATAATCGAATTTTCGCCACTTGCACACCTTGGCGGATTGGTTTGCTGTCTGGCGGTGCGCCGTGTCCTCCACGCAAATCCCGGCCATTGGCTAAGAGCAGACTAACCGCGACAATTATCGGCTTGAGGCGTTCGCTCCGACCAAACTGTCATACCCACAACGGAGAACCGCCCGACACCTTGATAAACTCGAGAAACTCGAGCATCGCCTTTGCAGATTGCGAAAGCTTTTGAATCTTGAATGCCAAACCCAATGATGGCGTGCCCACAATTTCCGCATAGGTCTTGCCAATTGCTCCTTCGATGGTGGTGTCTGGGATGAAAACAGTGTCCCAGTAAAATTCCCTAGAACCCTGGGGCATATCAGACAAGGTTCCCGTCGTTTCGCCCACAAATGTACGCACACTTAAGCCGTCACAGTACGCAACGACCGCCCGCGCAATGGCGCGACGCCTTGCGGAATGTGTTTCCTCAAGAAATCTCTCTTTCAAGGTATCCCACATCGGTTTTGTTAACCCCCCAGGATACGATTGATCCTTGTAATCCTCGAAGACCAAGCCGGCATGCTCGACAACGCACGGCACTTTGATTTGACTATATGCTTGTATGACCTCCGCCTGGACCATCACGCGTAAGTCTACTTCAAGGACCTCCTTAATCTGAAGCGAGCGAACTTCGAATTCAACGATATCATTGACTCGTGACCCGTCTCTAAGTGTGCATACCTCCTGAAACACTTTGTTCTCTTCGGTCTTGAATGCACTGGACGTTACGTAAACGATCTTTAGAGCGCTCATCGCGAAATCAGGAAATTAGTTGATCGAGCAAACTGGCGATGTCCTCCGACATCGCTGTGGTGCGAATCGGAATGACCTCCATATTACGGTTCCTGAAGAGCTGGCACTCCATATCTGACGGGTCAGCTGCGGTGATATACGCCCTTGTTCCTGAATCGCTTCCCGGTAGAACGCCAAGGTCTTGGGCGAACAAAGTGAACAAATATGAGACATTTGGATCACGAAAACTGTAACCAATGAAAAGCAGAGCATTGCCCAATATATCTGCCCGGAAGCGATGATCGAGCACGTGCGCCAGGCGCAGGCGATTTTCGTAGTGCGTCTCGGAAATGACCATTTCGTCTGGATGGTCTAAATCCCCATGAAACTTAACCACGTGACAAACGTCTGGTTGCCTGTGCATGTCGGCTTCGCCGACGACAGGCTTGCATGCTCTGCCGTTCAAAGTGAGCCCTCGCTCGAGAAAGTTGTCGAAATTGGTTGTGTAAAACGTATCACAATTTGTCATTCGCGACAGAGCTGCATGTATTGCGGAATCCTTGAGTGCGTCGTCCGGAGCGCTCAATCGGGTTACCAGCCAGTTTTTCAGGGGCGCAAGGTTTCCGAGCTTCTTGATTCGATAGTATTCGAGGATTTGCAGGTCTGTCGCGCGCATTCGCGCTAACTCGGGCAAACGAAAGCCCAGTTCATCAGCGACGTAGTCGACCAGTTCCTTCCATGACGGTCCCCGTCTCGGTTCGCCGTCCTGCGTCCAATTGACAGACATAGAAGTACCGGCGCCAATAAATGGAATCAGGCGGCGCTCTTGATAGCGTTTCTTGAGTTCCTTCGGACAATTCATCAAACGGGCTTTCTGACGAGCATTCGCGTCAAGGCATGCGTATGCGGGATCTGATTGTGGGGATGCGTTTCGGTAAGGTTTGCATCTTCTTGGTAAAGAATATCCCAACCGCGATACAAATCGAGATACTCTGAATGTGAAATAAAACAGGGATTCAAATCGGGATGAGCCCGCAAGTCCTGAAGGCGCCCATTCAGGGCGACTACGGCTTGAAATCCACCCGGCTTCGTTGCTCTTTGCAGCCGGACCACAACATCTGCCACCTCCTGCTTGCTCCGAAGGCAGTGCAGCAACCCGTACGCAACAACGATGTGATACGCGTCACTCACCAGCACCCAGTCAACAATATCCCGGACGTACCATTTAATATCTAGCGAAGCCGCCCATAACCTCTTCGCGTGAGAGATTGCCAACTCAGAGATATCTAGCGCGGTAACAACTGCCCCGTGATTAGCAAAAAATTCCGCGTTTTTCCCTTCCCCACATCCGGCATCGAGAACGGCAAGGCCCTTCAGCGTTGGCAAGACGATCGCCAATTGCCGTACAAGTTTCCCCGGATCTGTGCCCCAAAAGCAAGGACAGGCTTTATACCCGGAATCGTAACCACCATCCATCGTTGTCAGGCGAGGTTTAAATCTCGCATCATCGCTCGGATTGTTTGTCGATATCCCATTTTCCCCGTCCAATTGTAAAGAACCGCATCAGCATCCTCTATCAGCCCAACAACTTCACTTTCCACCGGGGACTCCCGGACCGCGATAAACTCCTGAATGGATACAGATTGACCCAGACGCTTTTCGTAAAAGCGAAACGCAATGTCGGGCGGAGTGTGAACATAGATAAGGGCCAACCTATCTCGTCCTACAATTTCCCCGAGCTCTGCAAGGGTTGATCGATTGCGAATCCCGTCGACAAGAATCTGTGAACCTTCCGCCCCTCGAGCGCGAAGTGCTATCGCGTCTGCCAATTGCGCCGCTCCTCCCGGCGACTTGATAAACTTTAGCGCTGCCCGTTGAAACTCAGCGCGCGAGGTTTGTGGGACTGGCGGAATGCTCAAAATATCGCCCAATAACATCCCTGTGTTTATCTCCACGTAACCGTAGTCCTCTATGAAGACGTGGGTGGCCTCAGTCTTGCCGCTGCCAACAGGCCCAAGAACGCATAGTATGTTTGAACGAGTGAAGTTTTTCTTCCGTCGAACCAGATACGACGGTTCTGCCAGGACATATTCGGCGAAATACGTCCGCAAACACAGCTGCGACCAATATTCAAAATCACGCAACAAAACACTGCGTTGTGCAGAATCCAGCCACCGTAGGTTTGTCACAGCCTTTTCTCCGCGGCGTGGTTCGCTCCACTGATCCCAGGACTCCACCTCATACCGAAAGATAAATGCGAAATGCCGACGACCGACCTCCGAAGAGTCGTCATTTAATGCACCCACAAGTTCAATTTTCTCCGCGAGTCTTCTCTGCTCAATTACAGGCACCGCGACTTCTTCGAAGATTTCGCGAATCGCGCTGTCTCGCACTCCACAATCCCCCTCGTTAAACAGTGTAAAGTCGCTGTCGACGACATGCCCGCCGAATCCCACACAATGCGAACCGCGAAGGAACTTATCTGTTCTAGTATAATTTCCGCGTTTAAATGCAAGGATCCTCCCTTTACAAGTTATCATGATGTATGTGATAACCTGCTTGTAGTCATTGTTAGCTTCCGCCATCGCTCGAGGTAAATACGTACAGTTCCGCGGTCGGAGAAGCTCACGATATAGCCGAGAGCATGCTATCTTGATTCCCTGGAAACGACCCAAAGTCTCTAAAAGGTCAGCCCGAAATGCCAACACTCTCTCGTTTGGGCTCGGCGGTTCAAGAGCCCGTGCGTAGTAGGGCTGTCTTGACTCCAGAAATTCGCGCAGAAAAAACCTGCCCGGAGCCGTTCTTACAAACGGAGACACATCTCCGTGCACCCGAATGTGAACTGATAATTTCGATTTCAGTGTTTGTATAGGGGTTTTACCAGCAATCTTGTCTGGCACTAAACCCTTATCTTCAGCGGCGTGCCAAATGCCCTTAGGCGTCATCGGTTGACGTACCTCCTTAAGAATTTGCACCGCAATGTTTAGGAACTCGCTCATTCACTTTGGACGAGCGGAGAGAGTTCCACTAGATTCGCCGTTTCATTTCGCCCCTCTGCGATGCTCGCCGCTGATTCAGAAAGTAGGATCGCCTCTCGGCAAATTCCCCGCGCTTCAGACTTTGCCGCCATGTTCGTCCGACGGGAGATAGTATATCGGCGAAACAATCTTTTGGGGTAAAGGCTCATCACCTCAGCGTGTGCCGCGTTCGTTACCACGATCCTAGCTCCCGCCCGTGCTGATTGGCTGGCCATCGTCGCCAGAGCAATCTGATCTTCCCAGTGAAAAATGCGCTCGTTGTACCGTCGAAAGCCGTTGTTGTCGTGTCGCACCGTATATGGCGGATCGAGGAAGACTGTGTCCCATGCTGTAGCTCCGCCCAGCAACAGTCGAAAATCCGTCGATACGACGGCCGCCTTTTGCAGCTTTGCCGAGCAACGCGAGATGGCGTCGCGATCCGCGGCACGCGTTCCTGGCTTGCATCCAAATGGAACATTGAAGTTTCCCCGTTGATTAACTCGATAAGAACCGTTAAATGCTCCTCGATTCAAGTATAGCATGCGAGCCGCCCGGGCTACGTCACTTGAGCACTCCTCGTCTCTGATCCTTCGGAATAGCGAGAGTCGCATCGGTAAGCAGGTCAGCAACTGAAATAACTGCTCAGGCCGATCCCTTACAATTCGATACGCGTTAACTAACTCCTTATTAATATCCGACAGCAACGCGCATTGACAATCCACCTCGAAAAACACGGCCCCACCGCCGAGAAACGGCTCAATGTAGTACCCTTTTCCGTTAGTCAAAAGAGGTGCTATTGTCGCTGCCAGCCAACGCTTCCCACCAGCCCACTTCAGGAAGGGCTTAGTAGTCATGTGTTGATCTTTCGGCAAGCGCCGCATCAATCAAGTTAATCGCTCGATCGAGCCGCTTTTCGGTCGGCAAGATAACTAGTGCCTCCTTGCAGCGGGTGCCGACAATTTGCCGATATGCTACATCTATGTGTTCTCGGTGCTCCAAGAATCGGAATCCATCTGGAGAGAACGGAACCAGAGCACAAAATAATAATAGGTCGTAGCGCGGAAACTCCAGAATTGGTCCGTTTATTGGAAAGTGAAAGACGCTTCTATAAGCTTGAATTGCGTAAAGCGAAGAATCAGTGACAAAACGACGTGATCTTTCTTGTTTTATTAGCCATTGCTCTTCGGCTTCGAAAAAGGCTAGCAACCGGACACGATCTGCGAGCAAGACAGGCCAATCAGTGGCGCTAAGTATCCCGAAACGTGGCACGATTTCACGCGAGACTTCAGGAATAAAATCAAACTGAGTGCCGTAATGGTCCCTAAGCTGCCGCCAAAGTGTGGTCTTTCCCGTTGACTGAGCGCCATCAATCGCGACACGCAATTCATTCATCTTTGCTTGCAACTCTGCATAGGGGGCGACCCAGGTTCGCTCGTATCGACCCGGCAGCGCTACTTCATCCGATCGAATGTCTCTTGAAGTAATTCGAGATCGGAAGGATTGCCGAGCTTTTCCCGCGCCTGATCGATCCATTTCCTTCCATCGCGTTTCTCATGGGATTTCATAGAAACGGTCCCGTGCGGCTTCGCTAAAAACAGGCTCCACGCATTGAAAAGAGAGCGCCCTAGCGATCATGCCGGAGATCATTAGCGGGAGCGTCGTTTTGCTGCAAGACAAAAGCGGATCAGGGATTTCGGGAGTCTGATGGGATCCAAAGAATGTGCCGAGTGAACCGCCACGGCGGATTCGTCCATTCGACGAACATGTGATCTGGGGCAGAAGGCTTGAGAGCGTAGAGCTCCGTTGGAGCCACGCCCCTCTGGAGCAGCCGATCTTCCTCCAGATGCTCGCCTTCGATTCCTGCATCGGCCGAGGCTATTCGCCAAATCCAGCAACGTCACGTCGTCCTGAGCGGCAGGCTCTGGTCTGATTGGACCGTAGTGGAAGTCTCCCTGAACTTTGAAATAGCAGTTTATCTGTCCTGGATTCTGGGGGTCGGACTTCGCCGCGTGATTCGTTAAAGCGTTGAAGCATTACATCGGGGGAGAAGGATCGAAAGAATGTGACGAGTTGGGAAATCATGAGGCTTCGCCACGTGATTCGTTAAAGCGTTAGATCCGGAGAAGGACGGTTTCGCCGCGCCCGAGAGTTGATCACCGGTCAACGTGCGGATAGTCTTCGGATGTGACCGCGATTCAGATCATAGAAGAAATTAGGCGGCTCAATCCGGAAGAACAGCTGGGCGTGATCCGGTTTGCTTACCAATTGGACGCCGAACGAAAATTGACCGGAGACGAGTTATCCGGTTTGGCAGAGCACATGGTGAGAACCACTGATCCCCAGGAACAAGCGAGAATTCGCGAGCAGATTACTCGCGGCTTCTACGGTCAGCGAGAAAATGCCTAAGATTCGCCGGCAAAATCTTCCGCCGGCATTGTTAGATCATCTCCTCGATCGAATCACTGGCCGAGAAATTTCTGCTAATCAACTCGGTCAATTCGCGGATTGGCTCGTTTCCGAGCCGGAAGTTTCGGAAGGTCGGTGGTTCAAACGCTTTTCTGGGATGATTGTCTGTGGTGAGGGCGAGTTGGTGAAGACGTTCCTACGGCCGGGACAGGTGCCTGGGGGCGACGAGGTGACTTGACTCGGCGGTCGTAGACCGCCGCTACAGAAGAAGTCTTCGGCGAGGCGCCGAACACCACACGCGCCGCCTTTGCCGAGGCTACGGCGAGCCAAGGAGGCGCGCGCGCTCCCCAGCGGGGCGCTTGACATCAACCGGGTCAGCCAGCGAAATGGCGGCTGATGCAATCGCTCAAAGACCGTTTCGCCAAAGCTCCCGAAGGAACGGCGGTCCTGTTCTTCATCCAGATCTTCGCGACGCTCGGGTTCGCGGTTCTTTACTCGACGCTCGTCTTCTACGCGACGAAGCATCTCCAGCTCTCGACGAAATTGGCCACGGCGTTGATGGGCGTGTTTGGCGCGTTCAACTACGGCCTGCATCTCTTCGGCGGCTACCTCGGCGGGCGCTTCATGTCGAACCGGAATCTCTTCGTCGGGGGCATGGCGCTCCAGGTCATCGGTTGCGCGTGCATCGCGGGCGGCACGCTCCCGCTGTTCTACGTCGGCCTCGCCTTCTTCCTCACCGGCAGCGGCCTGAACGTGACCTGCATCAACATGATGCTGACGCAGCGCTTTACCCCGGACGATCCGCGCCGCGAAGGAGCCTTCCTCTGGAACTACGCCGGCATGAACGTCGGATTCTTCGTCGGGTTCACCGCCGCCGGTTATTTCCAGGAGACCGAGAGCTATGCGAGCCTCTTCATCTTCGCGACGGTCGGCAACTTTGTCGCCATCGTCCTCGCCCTGATCTCGTGGAAGACGCTGGCCGACCGCAACACACCGCTGCTCGAGGCGACAGCGAAGCAATTCCGGCTGCGCCTGCTCGCCGGCATCGGCATTGTCATCGGCATTATTCCCGATCGTGTGGTTCAGTCTCCAGCGGCCCGGCAACACCGGGATAGTCCTCAAAGGGATCTGCGGCGCGGTCGCGCTGGTGCTGATCTATCTCACCGTGCGCCACCCGGATCGCCGGGAAAAGCGGAACATGACCGCGTTTCTGATCCTGACCCTCGGCTCGCTGATGTTCTGGTCGTTGTATCAGATGGCGCCGAGCGGCCTGATGCTGTTCGCGGTCAACAACGTCGATCTGATGATCGGCAAGGTGGAGATTCAGCCGCAGTGGATCCAGAACATCAACACCGTCTCTATCGTGCTCGGCGGGCCGGTCCTCGTGTCGCTCTTCGTCCGGATGCGCGCGCGCGGGTGGCGCATCGACATCCCGCAGCAATTCGCGGCGTCGCTGCTCCTGATGGCGCTCGCTTTTCTCATTCTCCCGCTCGGGATCAAGCTGGCCGGGGCCGATGGCAAGAGCGCGTTCGTCTGGCTCTTCCTGAGCTACGTGCTCCAGAGCATCGGTGAGCTGCTCATCATGCCGATCGGGTACGCGATGATCGGCAAGATGGCGCCGAAGCAATATCAAGGGATCATGATGGGCAGCTGGATGCTCGTGACCGGCCTCGCGTCGCTCTTTGCCGGCGATTTCTCGGGCATGATCCCCGAGCCGGCCGGCACCACCGCGCTGGTGACCAACCCCGATTATGTGAAGCTCTTCGCCGCGCTCGGCGTGGGCAGCCTGGTGGTCGGCCTCGCGCTCGTCGTGCTCAATCCGTTCCTGCGCCGGTTGATTACGGATAAGGCGGAGGCAGCGGCTGAGGACATGGCGACGGCGACGGTAGTGCCGGGCTAGCGCCAACGGCGCGCCCTCATCGGCAGCCTGGGACAACGCCCCAGGGACATTAGGACATCGTCAACCCGGCGCTGAAAGCGCGAATCAAGGCGCCGCTTCACCGTTAGTCCTACGTAAAGGGTCCCGGGAACGAATCGCGCTTTCAGCGCTTGTCGATGAATCTGCGAATCCAGTCCTGGGACGTTGCCCCAGGCTGATATGAAAACGCGCCGTTGGCGCTAAACAGGTCTCCGCGCGAAGCCGAATGATATTTTCAACTCGTCACATGTCACATTCCGCTTGGCGTGGGCCTGTAGAGGCAGCCGTGTCGGCTGCAATTCCGCTGCGGCTGACACAGCCGCCACTACAGGATGACGAGCGGCTGAGCTACCCTGCTACGACCAGCGAAGAATCACACAGGCAAGAATCGCTACCACCAAAGACAATCCAATTTCCACCATCGCGACCACCGAGCCAGCGTGCGCTGGCTGATATCCAGTGGCGGCCAGGTTGATCGCAAGCCAGAGCAACGCTCCCGCCACGATCGCTTTGATTAAGCCTTTCATGGATTCCTGAGTAGCGAACAAAATGCGTCTCGTCGAGATCGCTTGCAAACTCCGCGGATCGGGTCGGCTTTGAGCTCCGATCTCAACACGTCACTCGTCACTTGCCACAAAGCTGCCATCGTCACTTCATCGTTTCGGTTTGGGAGTCGGAGAAGCTTTTGCTTTGAATTTTGGCTTGGTGTCGCCGCCGGGCCGCACGTCAACCCCCACGAGCTGGCTGTGAGTATCTCGGCCAGGCGTGGGACTGGTCTTGGCGTTAGACGTGCGGAGGGAATTGCTTCGAGAGGCGTTACTAGTGGTTGTGCTGGTCGTCTTGGCTTTTGGCGTCGGCGATGGCTTGGCCTTTTCCTTTGCGTCGCTGTTCGGGACCGCGAGCAACAGCAAACCGCTCAGCAACGGGACGATTAAACGGCTTCCGGGGATTTTCATTCTGCCACCCTGACCGGCTTGCCTGGGGTTGCCAATTCAAATTAGACCTTACCCGCGGGCGGCTTGACGCCACGCTCCGCGGCGATTCCCAAAGCAGCTTCGAGGGCGAGTTGAATTTGGCGGGCGGCTTCCTCGCGGGTGTCCCCGTGCGCCATGATGCCGGGCCATTCGACGACTTGACTGATAAAGCATTCGTCGCCCTTTTCGGCCGAATACCAAATCCGGATTTCGTAGTCGCGAGCGTCGGGTTGCACGGTTGTCTCTTTCGAATGCATTGCCGATGTAACGTTGTAACCCTTTAACGAATCACGTGGCGAAGCCCCCGCTTTAACGCATTACGTGGCGAAGCCCCATCACGATTTCAGGTTGAGATTTGGCAATTCCTGCCGCATTTGCCGGACCTGGTACGCCTTCGCTTTTCCGCCAGCAGGCGACTGCAAATTCAAGATGCTCGCCCCGTGCTCAAAGATAACGTGACCGCCTTTGGCCTTATGCATGGTGTAGCCGACTTCGATCAACAACGAGCAGAGCTGGTTGAAGGAGAAATCTGCATCGTGTCGGCCACCCATAATTAACGAATGATTGCTCGACTCGGCTATCCGAGGTTGTCCGGCTGGCACTAATAACGATTACGCTTCAGCCACGTCGTGACCATTTGCAGGTAATCGATGAACGTGAGCTGCTTCGAGTTCAAATCTGCACCATCGGCAATAAAAGGTAGTTCCCGCCGAAATTGACGGTACTTCTGCCAAATGCGTTGGCCGCCGGGAAGCGCTGCCTTGCCCGGCGCGGCTTGCAACCAGTTGCGGACCTGTCTGGTCACCGCGCAGGGACTGTTGCGGTGGGCCTTGATGTCCTGGCCGGCGATGTCCGAGATGAAACGCTTATACAGATACGGGGCTCGATCCATCACGAGGCAGCGTTTCTTCACGGTTGCCGGTCCAAACTTTTTCGCGCCCAGGAAAATGCCCAGTTCGAACGGCATGTTGAATCGCGGTAACTCATACGCCTCGCCTTTCACCTCGGTCCTGGAGATGTCGTGGATGCCGTGATTACACTCGCGGATCAGTTTGTAAATCGTATCGATCCGCACTTCACCGGTATCGTTCTCCTCCAAAGTGCACCTCGCCCGGAATCCGCACGCGGTGACGCAGAAGACGATCGCCTCAAAAAGCGGCTGATACTTGGCGTCGAAGGGGCAATTGATAAAAACGGCGCGATTGCGTCCTGCGGCCATGGAGGGAACAAACTCGGCTTACGCGTGGGCGTGCTTCGTCACCAGGCGAATTTGCCGATTCGACCCGGACCGAATTTTTTCCTTATACTTTGTCGGATAATTTTCCCTTAAGTCCGCCAGTTTCTCGACTGCATGCCGAATTTTGGCTTTGGAAACGGTTCCATTGCGATGAACCTCTTGAATGGGCGGATATTTGGTGGCTGGCATAGGCTAATTTATTACATCTTCGTCATTTCGCGTGGATTTTTTCAGGCTCGAGCCTTCCCATATAAGCAGCTCTTGGACGCGCGCGGCAAGACATTGATGGGCGTAATCCGGCCGGGTTGAGTTCCCGCCGATCGCCCAGGCTCTGCCGGAAATAGTCTTGCCAGCCGGGGGTTTTGTCTTAGGGGGCTCACGAAAACCTACTTCATCCGATCGAAGGTTTTCTGAAGCAGCTGGAGGTCGGTGGGATTGCCGAGTTTTTCGCGGGTGGTGTCGATCCACTTTTTCTCCAGCGCGTTCTTGGTCGGACGATCGCTCTCGTAGAAGACGCCGAAGACGCCGGGAAATGGGAGCTGGGCCAGCTTGTACGCGGCGAGCTCGTCGGTGACATCGTGGCGGAGTTCGTCTTCGGGGGTGTTGTCGTATTTTTTCTCGTCAATTAACGAGAAGGCGCCGCCTTTGCGGGGATTCGCCGGGTCGAAGGCGCCGGGGAAAAATTCGACGCATTCACTCAGGCATTCGATGACGGAGAAGCCTTGGTGATCCATCGCGCGCTCGATCATCTGGATCATGTGGTTGACCTGGGTGGCGTGGGTACGCGCGATGAAGGTGGCCCCGGCGCAGATGAGTTGTTTCATCGGGTTGACCGGCATGTCGATTGCGCCGGTCGGATCGGTCTTCGATTTGAAACCAATCGGCGACGTCGGCGAGGTCTGCTTTTTCGTCAGCCCATAGACAAAATTGTCCATGATGAAGTAGGTCATGTTGATGTTCTTGCGCGCGCCGTGATTGAGATGGTTGCCGCCGATGGAGAAGCCATCGCCATCGCCGCCGAAGAGAAAGACGTGCAGGTCGGGGCGGGCGAGGCTAATGCCGGAAGCGAGCGGGACGGCGCGGCCGTGAATGAAATGCGCACCGTAGCCGTTCACGAAATACGGGAAGCGCGAGGAACAACCGATCCCGGCGAGGGTAACGATCTTCTCGTGATCGAGCTGCCGTTTTTCGATGACTTTGTAATAGGAAGCGAGCACGGCGAAGTCGCCGCAGCCGGGGCACCAGGTCGGGTGGTCGGCAGTGATGGCTTTTTTGGTGACTTTTTCGCGGACGAATTTCAGCACGGCGGTGGCTTCAGGCGAAGCGGTGGCAGTAGCGGTGGAACCGTTGGTGGGTTTGTCGGTGCTTTCGGTGCTCATAAAAGTTGGTTAGCGCGATGGACAGGCGCTTGGCACAAGCGCCTCTACAACTGCGTGATCCGTGATGACGTTCTCAATCATGGTCGGTAAAATGTTTAACATGGGGATTTGGAAAACGCGAGCCGGACGTTGAAGCGCCGAGATCATCACGGCGCCGGGCTGACATCGTAGATTTCAATCAGGCCGACGCCGGATTGCTGGGGAGCGGGGCTTTCGATTCCGGTGTAAGCGCCCGGCGCCAGGGTGACCATGACGGCTGCCTCCAAGGGCGATGAGGGCGCCAGACCCAGATTCTGAATCGCGGTCGCGTCGGGACCCTGCTGCCAATCTTCGTTCGACGTCACCATCACGCCGTTGGCATTGAAGAATCCGAGACGCGGATTCGCGAGCGCATCGGGCACGCCGAAATTGAAAAGCGAAGGACCGATCGCACGCACCACCAGTGTCTTCGAGGCGCTTCCACCGATAATGCAGCCGGCGATCATGACATTTTCCCCGGACAGAACCGTGCCGCGCGTCGCGATGTTGCCGGCGCGGGTCGTGGTTTGATGGAGATCGTAGATTTCCACGACTCCGATGCCGCTGCTCTGGCCCACGCCGCTGATAACTACGGTGTAGGCGCCCGCGGGAACGGTGGCGCGGAGGGCGGATTCGTTCGCATGAGTCGGCACGGAACCGACGCGTTGGATGGCCGCGGCATCGGGACCCGCCTGCCAGTTGTCATTCGAGGCCAACAATGCCCCTGAGGAATCGTGCAACTCGAGGAATGGATCTGCGAGCGCGCCGCTTATGCCAAACGGTGTCAATGAAGGGCCGATCGCCCGCAACACCAGCGTGGCCGGAGCTGTTCCCTGCAAGATCAATCCACCGATCAGAACGCCAGTGTTCGTCCCGACAAATGCGCGGGTGGAAAGATTGAGGAGATTGTTCGCCGACGGGCGCCCCGGTTCGAACAGGAGATTGGCCGGATTATTCAATCCACTCGCGAAGGTGCTGCGCACACCCGCCGGGGTAAACTGGTAAACGTTCCCCGTGTTGTAGTCGGCCGAGAAGAGGTTGCCGGATTGATCGAAGACCAGACCGTGTGGCCCGTTCAATCCGGAGGCAAACGTGCTTCGCGCGCCCGTCGGGGTAAAGCGCAGGATTGTTCCGCCCTCAAAGTCGGCGACGAACAAGTCGCCGTTGGCGTCGAAAGCGAGGCCATGCGGATTGCCGACACCAGAAGCGAACGTGGTCCGCATTCCATCGGGGGTGAATCGATAAATATTGCCGGAGTGGAAATCCGCGGCGAGCAGGCGGCCCATTCCATCGAAGATCAGATTGGCCGGCCCGTTCAGGCCGGAGGCAAAAGTGGTTCTTGCGCCGGCTGGATCGAATTTGTAAATGAATCCGCCAAAAAAATCGGCGCTGAACAGGTTCCCCGCTCCGTCGAAGACCAGACTCGCCGGGCCATTAAGGCCGGAGGCGAAAACGGTGTCGGTGCCGTCGGTGGTGAATTTATGAATGATGTTGCCGAGGGCTTCCGAAACGAAACAATTACCGGCGGCGTCGAAAGCCAATCCTTCGGGACCATTCAAGCCGGAGGTGTAAATGTTCCGGCTGCCGTCCGGACCGAAGCGATAGATAATGCCGCTGGTAAAATCGGCTTCGAACAGGGTTGCGGCTACAACGCGCGATGGGAGAGACGCAAGTGCGAGGAAAAGGACGAAAACGAAAACAGTGAGCGGCGCGCGTTTGGCGCGGTCACTCATGCTTTCTCGCTTCCCGCGGGAGGGTGCTCGTCGCCAGAAACGGCAACATCTGCGTTCTCGGCGCGTTCGCCAGGCGGATGCTTGGAATGATCGGCCAGGCCGGATGAAGCTTTCGAGGCTTCGGAGCCCGGTTTCGTGGGCGTATTATCGCCGGCACGATCGACCGCGTCGGGCACCTCCGCGGCGGCGCTCTCAGTTGCGGCAGCAATGTCCGGATCTTTCGCCGGCTCGGAATGAGAAGGGGCTTCGCTCATTTCAAATCGCTAAATCATTAAATCGCCAAATGTCATCCCACTCCCTGCGGAACGACTTCTTTCAACGTCTTCACGTTCTCGGCTGAGCTGTCGGTGTGAATGATCGGGAGGCCTTCGCGCGGAATATTCCGGGCGGCGAAGGAGCGTCCTTCGAAAACACGTTCGAGAATTTCTTTTACTCGGAAGGTGAGGCCATCCGTCTTGGTGGCGCTTTCGATCTTCGGATCGCAGTAACGCGAGCGCAGAATGGTGGCGAGCTGGCCGAAACCGTAAAGGCCCTGGTCGTTCATTTCGACGACAACGATGCGTTTGAACTTGGCGAAGATTTTTTCCAGGCCGTTCGGCAATGGGTGGATGTGCCGCAGATGCAGCGCGCCGGCTTTCTCGCCATGTTCACGCGCGAGTTTCACTGCGTCATGGATCGGCCCATAGGTGGAACCCCAGCCGACCAGGAGCGTGCCACCTTCCTGATCGCCATAGACCTCGGCAGGTGGAATTTCTTCGGCGAGCTTGCGCAATTTGTTGCGGCGTTTCGCCGTCATGGCCATGTGCAACTTCGGGCTGCCGGTCGGATGGCCCATCTCGTCGTGCTCCAGGCCGGTGACGAGCGGATATTTTCCATCGATCATCGGCGAACCAGGCGTGGCGTGTTGCGTGATCTGATCGACCGCATACGGCTTGAAACCGGCCGGGCGCGGCGAAAGATCCAGTTTCGGGTCGATCATCAAATCCTGCAGCTTCGGTTCGTCGAAGGCTTCGATTCGCGTCGCCAATGATGTGTCGCTCAAAATGAAAACCGGTGTGCTGTATTTGCGCGCAATGCGCGCCGCTTCGATCGCGATGTAGAAACAATCTTCCACCGTGGCCGCGGCCAGGACGACGCGCGGGCTGTCGCCGTGCCCGCCGTAGATCGCCTGAAAGAGATCGCTCTGCTCGACGTTCGTCGGCAGTCCGGTGCTCGGTCCGCCGCGTTGCACGTTGATAACGATGAGCGGCATCTCCGACATGGAGGCCCAGCCGATCGCTTCGGTCTTGAGCGAGATGCCCGGGCCGGCGCTGCCGGTGACGGCGAGATATCCCGAGAAAGAGAATCCGAGCGCGAGCGAAACGGCGCCGAGCTCGTCCTCGGCCTGGACGAAAATGCCTCCGTATTTCGGCAGCTCGCCCCGCAAAATTTCCATGACCGAAGACCAGGGCGTGATGGGATAACCGGCACCGTAACGCACACCGGCGGCGATCAAGCCGTAGGCCAGCGCCTGGTTGCCATCCATCGTGATTTGGGCGCGGTCACCCTCTTTGTGGACGGTCGCCTCAAATTTGTATTGCTTGGTCAGGACGTTGCCGACGGGGTATCCGTAGCCGGCCTGGAACGCCATCAAAGCGGTATTGGCGATGCTCGCATCTTTGCCGGCAAATTTTTCTTTGATCAGCGTCGTGAGCTTTTCGACGTCGAGATGAAAAATCTTCGCGATCAGGCCGAGGATGAAGATGTTTTTGCCCTTGTCCTTCGCCGTTCCGCCGAGCGCTTCGACAGTCAGGCCGGTAATCGGAACGCCGACGTAAACGAAACGTTTGTCGTCAAGATCAGGTTCGACGTTGTCGGAATCGTAAAGGAGGACGCCGCCTTCCTTTAGAAAGCCGATGTGGTCCTGGTAACTGTGTTGATAAAACGCGACGAGGAAGTCGGCTTCGTCACCCGCGGAGAGGACTTCGCCTGTGCCCATGCGGACCTGGAAGATGGAGGGTCCGCCGGAAATAGTGGCGGGAATGGTCATGTAGGTCATGACATCGTGATCGCTGCGTCCGGCGAGACGGGCGAGAAAAGCGCCGGCGCTTTGAATGCCGTCCTGCGAATTTCCGGCGAGGCGGATGACGGCGTCGTTGATATTTTCAGGGCGCAGATCGGCGCGGTCCGAGGCGGGAGTGGAAGGCGCGGCGACAGCGCCGTTGGCGGCATCGGTTTGTGGCTGATCAGGAGGCGGATTCACTTGAGGCAGACCATATCCGGCAAGGAAGAAAATGTCGAATGCCGAAACGGTGAATTTCGAATCGTCTCGAACACTCGATAATTGTTTTGAGCCTTGGAATTGAGCGGTCGCAGACCGCGGCCGCTACGGTTTCGCCGGGGTGACGGCGGGGGCGACGAAATGTTCGGGGACGTCGCTGGCGCCACTCGCTGTCACCATGTGGAGTGTTCCGGTGACGCGATCCAGCCTCGTCACGGTCCCGTCGGAGCCAACGTGCATTTCGTAGCGGACAAAGGGAGCGGGCGGACTCTTCGTCAGTTCGTTCCAACGCGTGCCGGCCAGAAAGGCGGCCACGATCATGAGCGCACCGAGCATGCCACCGCCAATAGCTTTCACGGTGGCGAGCATATCGCCTGTCGCTGTGGTGCAACAAGCGGAAAGGCAAGCCGACGGCCTGCAGGTGAATGTAGGGCGTCTGTGTCAGACACCACCGCAGGGCTTTTTCAGTCGCCGAAAGAGATCTCGACCGCGCGAGCGGTTTGCACCATCTCGCCGTCGGGCGGGACGAGTCGAAGGCGATTGACGGCATCGGCGATCGGGACGTGGTGGACCTGGTAATTTTGATAGCTCACCATCGAGCCGAATTGCTTTTCCTGGATCAATGTCACGGCCTTCACCCCGAAGCGCGTGCCGAGAATGCGGTCGAGCGTGGTGGGCGCGCCGCCACGCTGCAAATGACCAAGGACGGTGCAGCGCGTTTCCTTGCCTGTGCGCGCCGCGATCTCCCGCGCGACGATGTCGCCGATTCCGCCCAAGCGATATTCACCTTCCTGGTTCGCGTGCATGACAACCTGGCCATCCCGTGGACACGCTCCCTCGGCCACGACGACGATGGCCGAGAGGCTACCTCGATTGGCGCGTGCGTTGATGGCGGCGGCGATCTTGTCGTAATCGAACGGTATCTCGGGGATCAGAATAATATGCGCGCCGCCGGCGATGCCGCCGTGCAAAGCAATCCAGCCGGCGTGCCGCCCCATGACTTCGAGCACCATCACGCGCTTGTGACTCGTGGCCGTCGTATGCAAACGATCGAGCGCGTCCATGACCGTGGCGACCGCGGAATCGAAACCGAACGTCATGGCGGTGGCTTCCAGATCGTTGTCGATCGTTTTCGGCACGCCGATGCAATTGATGCCGGCTTCCTGAAGTTGAAGCGCCGTCGTCATCGAACCATCGCCGCCGACGATGATCAGCGCGTCGACGCGCAACTCCTTCAGAACTTCTCGCGCATCGGCGATCACTTCTTCAGCAACGACGGTGCGGTCGCCCGCCCCCACTTTCGCGACGAAATGGCCTCGGTTAGTGGTGCCGATGATAGTGCCGCCGCGGGGCATGATGCCGGCCGTCCGGCGCGCGATCGAGCACCATGAAGTTCCCCGGCGGAAGCAAACCTTCGAAGCCATCGAGAAATCCGAGAACTTCCCAACCCAATTTTTCAGCCGCGAGGACGACCCCGCGAAGGACCGCGTTCAAGCCGGGACAATCACCGCCGCTCGTCAAGACGCCGATGCGGGGCTTGGTCATTTACGCGGGCGAGGAATCAGAGAGTCTTCTTCGGATCCGCCAGTCGTCCGCCTGCGGCCCACTGATCGTAAAGCTGCCAGCCGCGCGCGAGGAGGCCCGCGCCTTCACCAAAACGATCGCTGCTGCCGAGAATGACGATGATGAGATGGCGCGGAGTGCACAATCGTCCGCCCGGACGGGTCCTTGACGATTTGGGATTCCCGATTGCGCCGAGAGAATGAGGCAATCGCCCGCGCGGGTGGTGCGTCCGGTCTTCACGCCATCGACGCCGTCCCGCCCGAGAAGCTCATTCGTGTTCCGCAGCATGTAACTGAGCTTTTTGCCGCCGCGGTTGAAGGAAATCTGCCGTTCCTTTTGCGAAACGTAAAAGCGAAAGCCGGCCTTGTTCACGGCATAACGAGTCAGGCGCGCCATGTCCGCCGCGGTCGAGTAAGGGAGCGTGCGCTCCGTCGTATCGATGCCGTGCGGATTGACGAAATGTGTGCGCTCCATCCGGAGGACTTTCGCCAGCGTATTCATCTGGCCGACGAAAACGCCGACCGGCGACCCGCCAGCAGACGGCGCCGCGGGAACGATCGATTGCAGCCTGACCCCGACATGGTTGGCCAGGGCGTAGGCGGCGATGTTGTCGGATTGGACGAGGGCGGCGTAAAGCAAATCGCGCAGCGTGATGGTGTCGCCGGGCTGGAAGCCGATGAGGTTTTCGCCGGTTCCGACGAACGCTTCGGGCGGAATCGCCGCCAGTTGATTCAGATCGCCGTTGTGTTTTTCGGCCCAATCGAGCACGACCATTGCCGTCGCGACTTTGGTCAGGCTGCCGACCTGGCGTTTCTGTCGTGGCTCCAGTTGATCCAGAACGAAGCCGGTCTTGGCATCGACGATGGCGTAGGCGCGCGCAGCGTGGAGGTCGCGCGCGGCCAGCGCGCAGAGCGCGATGGAAAAAAGAGGAATGAAAAGGAAGCGTGGAATAGTCACGGCGAAGTAAAATCGCTGCACCTTAATCGCCGCGGTCTGGTTGGCAACCGATTGTAGGGCGTTTCTGGAAACGCCATCGGACTTTTGGATTCCTGCCTCTACCGGAGCGCTACGCCCGAGCGAGCACCGTAGCGGTGAGCATTGGGCTCGAGCACGAGGTAGATGCGCTCGGCGGCATTAACGAGGTCGAACGCAGTGCCTCGGCCAAGTCCGCTGGCGCGGAGAGTGCCGTGTCTGCCCTGGCCGCGGCTTCCGCCCGCCATGTCAAATTCGTAGACCGTGATCCCCTTGTCCACGTCCGTGATTTTGACGTGCAGGGCCAGGATCGAGCGACCGACGCCGAAGGTTCCGAGGAAGAAACGGCCTACCGGATCCCCGCCGTCGACCATCGTGAACTCGCCTTCCACCAGCCAGCCGGTGCGGGGAGTCTCGTCGTCTTGCAGGATGCGGGCCGGGGCGAGCAACTCGAGTTGCTCCTTCAAGTTGCCGGCAAATTCATGCGGCATGAGCGCCTTGCGGATCGGCATCTCGCCGTCCGACGGGGTCTGATCGCCCGTGAAGGTGGCGGTATCGATGCAAAACGGCCGAATATAGATCGCCTTAGGAGGCGCAGCGCCGACGCCGCAGTTGGTGACCATGCGGATTCCGTCCTTCGGATCGATCTTCGACGGCTCGCGGTCTGGGTGGAACCGCCGGCCACCTCTGTCTTGGTGACAACCATGTCGGCGCAGGAACACAGGAGCAAACTGGAGAGCAAGGCGAGGAAAGGTTTCATAGTTCTTAATCGGTCATCAATGCTGGCCGTTTCTACGACGGACCAAGACGGTTTATAGCCCGTTTATGATGCAACTCCCGTGCCGTGCGCTCTAGAAAAACGCAGCTTCCTCGAGGCGCGCGCGCGCGAGACCAAGCCCCGAAGTTGCCTGCGGTGATGCAGCAAAATAAGGCCAAGGACGATCGATCCGCTGAAGTAGGTCGCTGTCTCGGGCACCGGTGTGATTTCAAAGAAGCCGTTCCCCAGGTCAATTTGGGCCCCGCCCGAGGCAAATCCGGTAAAGTTAAAGCGGCCTAGGTTTGCGCTCTGGCTGGCCGCAAAGATCAAGCGGTCCGTCGAAGTTGTGCCGAGGGCGCCGGCGACGCCCGTCCAGTTATCAATGGTCAGGGTGAAAGCACCCGGCGCAAAACTGGCAAAGGTGAGGATGCCGACGATGCCGGTTCCAAAATCGATGTGCGAACCGGCCGCGGTTAAGACTAAGGGCGCCGACCCCGGGAGCGGCCGCGCTACCTTCACTGAAACCCCCTCTCGCGAATGTTCCACCGGCCAGAATCATCGAGGCGGCATTGTTGATCTGGTTGGTTCCGCCCAAGAACAAGATGCCGCCTGAATTCACGGTGATTCCGCTGGTAGAGGCGAGGGCACCTCCCGAGCTGCTCGCGAGATTGAGTGTTCCGCCGTTTACAACGGTGGCGCCGGTGAAGGTATTCCCGCCCGACAGCGTCCAGGTGCCCGTGCCGCTCTTGGTGAGCGATCCGCTCGTTGTCCCGATGATACTCGAAATGCTGCCATTACCCGAGCCATTGAGCGTAAGCCCAAACGTGGAGCCGGTGATGGTGCCGGCGTTTGTAAGATTGAGCGTGCCGCTGTTCGAAGAAAGAGTCGTGGCTCCGGCGAGAGTGAGGAGTCCGCCGTAATAGTTGTTTCCGCTGATGTTAACGAGCGCGCCCGTCTGTCCGGAGGCTCCGATCCCCCTGATATTCAAAGTTTCCAAACCGACCGTGATGCCGCCCTGCAACTGCAAGGTCGCGCCATTCGAAACCGTGGTGCCGCCGGCAATTGTGCCCAAGGCCGTTGCATTTCGGATGTTCAAGACGCCCGCGCTCACAGCGGTCGCGCCAGTGTAGGTGTTGGCCGCGCTCAAGGTCAGTGTTCCTGTCCCGTCCATGGTCAGGGTGCCGCTGCCGGTGGCAATCACATCGTTAATCGTCACATTGCCCGCGCCGCCAAACTGGAGGTTGTCATTGCTCCCGGTGATCGCGTTCCCGCTGGCTACATCCAGGGTCAGCGTCCCGGAATCCGAATTGATCCGGGTGGTGGAATTGATTGTGATGGTTCCCGCCCAACTGTTGTTTCCGCTGATGTTCCGCAACGCGCCCGTGTTGCTCAGGCCGATGCCGTCCAGGGTCAACGCTTCGTTCCCGACCATGATGCCGCCTTGAAGCTGCAAAGCCGCGCCGCTGGTCACCGTAGTCCCGGCGGCGGTGGTGCCCAGGCCGGTTGCATTCTGGATGTTCAACACTCCGGCGCTCACTGTCGTCGCTCCCGTGTAGCTGTTCGCACCAGAAAAGGTGAGGGTGCCAGCGCCGGTCTTCGTTAGGCCGCCTGTCCCGATCATGATTCCATTTACAGTCGTGTTGGAGCCGCCGCCGAGCGTTAAAAGAAATCCGGCGTTAGCGATATTTCCTCCAAAAATCAGATTTCCGCTCGTGGCGCTCCAGGTCTGCGCAGCAGTCAGCGTGATGGCATTGTTAATGGTTTGGGTAGCGGTGCTGTTGTTGGTGATTCCATTGGAAATGGTGAAAGCTGCGCCGCTGATGACAAAGGCCCCGGCCGTACTGGCGTAGGTCCACGTTCTCGCGGGTCCGCCGATATCGACGTTAACTATGAGGCGTGTTGTGCCGGCCCAGATGATGTCCGAGTCCGGGGCCGGAAGCCCGTCGCCAACCCAGTTTTGCAGCGTCGTGATGTTGTTGTCCGCTCCTCCGCCATCCCAGGTATATGTCGCAGTAATCACCTCCGGCGGGGGTGAGCCGCGGTCGGCGAGAGATGGCCCCCCCGTGTCGGTGTTAATCGCGTAGGCCGAAGCCGTCGATACTACCGGCCCGCTGGCAGGCAGGACGTTTCCGGCGTCCCAAACAACCGGCGCGCCGGTCCGCCAAAGATCGACGACCTGAGCCGCAGCAAGCGCCGCCAGGTCTTCGGCAACGCTCGAATTGTTTGAGGTTGATTGATTGGTGCGAAGGCCGCGCGGGAAATCGTTGTCGGAGAATTCAAGGATGCCGCTGGCCTTGGCGGATGCGGTTTCACTCTCGCCGGAGCTGGATGAACTCAGAACGCCAGCGGTAAACCGCATCGGGTCGCTGCTCCCGCCTAGAACGCCATCTTGCAGGATCTTGCCCAGGCTCACGTCAAACCGCGGCGTGTCCCCATCGCTCAACCTAAGCAGGGCGCTGACCTCGGGCGTCGCCTGTGAATTATTACCGTCCGTTAGGACAACCAAGTTCGCGCTCTGAAAAACCGGAACGACGCTCGCGTTAAGCGCCGGAGAGATCAGGGCGCAAAGCAGCGCTGCGATCGTGGGAGTAAACGGAAAGCCAATTGCGGCTAGCTTGGAGAAGCCCATTCGAGCTGCTCATCTAGCGGCTTCCGTGCCTCTCTCTACGTATTTCCCACGCAGATGACTCAGTACTTTTCCCGGCCTAACGAGAGAAACGGCCGGCAATCGGCGGATGCGTAAGGGAATACTAGCGCGCCATTCCCGCAACGGCATGCGGGATATAGGCCTCTTCGAGAGTTGTGATTGTCTCCGCCGCCAGCCGAATCTTGAGTGCGGCCAGGGCATCGTCGAGATGCTGCGGTTTTGAGGCCCCGACAATTGGCGCGACCACGCCCGGCTTTTGCAGGAGCCAGGCGAGCGCAACCTGCGCGGGAGGAATTCCCTGCTCCGACGCCACGGTTTCCAAGCCTTCAATGACTCTGGCATCCGCCTCGGTGATCTCTTCACCGTAAATTTGCGTCCGGTAGATATCGGTCTTGCCCCGGGTTGTTTCAGGTCTGCGCTTGCCCGCGAGAAGGCCGCGCGCCAACGGACTCCAGGGCAGGACGCCGATCCCCTCCTCCAGGCAAAGCGGAATCATCTCCCGCTCTTCTTCGCGATAAATGAGATTGTAGTGGTTCTGCATGACGGCGAAACGCGTCCATCCATGCGCATCCGCCGTGAAGAGCATCTTCGCGAACCGCCAGGCCGGCATCGAGGAAGCGCCGAGGTAGAGCACCTTTCCCGCGCGAACAACATCATGCAGCGCCTGGATTGTTTCCTCAATCGGCGTCTCCGGATCGAACCGATGGATGTAGTAAAGATCGACGTAATCAGTCCCGAGCCGTCGCAAGCTGCCATCGATCGCTTCCATGATGTGCTTGCGCGAGAGTCCGCGTTGATTCGGGTCGTCGCCCATCGGATAAAAAACTTTCGTGGCGATCACGACTTTCTCGCGCCCAGGGCCAAAATCCTTCAAGGCGCGGCCGAGCACTTCCTCGCTCGCGCCCTAACGAGTACATGTCGGCGGTATCGAAAAAATTGATGCCGGCGTCGAGCGCCTGTTTGATCAGGGGCCGGCTGGCTTCTTCATCGAGGACCCACTCGCGCCACTTGCTCGACCCATAGGTCATGGCGCCGAGGCAAATTCGCGACACTTTCAAGCCGGTCTCGCCCAGGTTTACGTAATCCATCGTCTCAAATTCTAGAGAGCCCGCTCGGTCCCGGGCGTGCGTGCAACCCATCCTGCCTGTCGGCAGAATCTCAGCGCGAAAGCCGGTCCACGCCGGCCGTTTGCGGCGCCGGCATTGCTTCCGGGGCCGCTTGTCTCGGGCGGGCCTCAACTCCACCGGGCTGGAAGTGGTGCACTCTTCGCACCAATGACGTTGCGCGCTATCGAGGCGCTTTCTCGCGCCGCAGTGATCGCACACGAATATTTCTTTTCTCACTGGGACCGTTGATACGTGAGTCCCGCTCCGTTGCCAAGCGCGGTTTTTGACCGCGCCGCGCTATTTTCCGAAGACCTTTTTCACGTCCCCTACCTTCTTCTGAATCGTTCCTCCCACCTTTTCGGCTGTGCCACGGTCCCGCAAGTCAGCATCGCCGCTGGCCTGGCCCGCCTTTTCTTTGATCGCTCCTTTAACCTGATTGACGCTCCCTTTTATCTTGTCCTTGGTGCTCGATTTCATGCAATCGAATCGGACGCGGCCTCACCGCCGGACGGAGGGGAGGACGCGTTGTTTCTGATTGCGGATTCGATTTGCCGCTGAGGCGGCGGGTATTACAGTGCCAACCTTATGCCCTACAAAAATATTACTCCGCCCGCAGGCGACAAGATTTCGACTTCCCAGGGAAAACTGAATGTGCCCGACCGGCCCGTGATTCCCTTCATCCGCGGTGACGGGACCGGACCGGATATCTGGGCGGCGAGCGTGCGTGTCTTCGATGCCGCGGTCGAAAAAGCCTACGGCGGAAAGAAGAAAGTCTCCTGGTTCGAAGTTTTCGCCGGACAGGCGGCGAAGGACAAGTTTGACGAATGGCTGCCGGATGACACGGTCGAAGCGTTTCGTGAATATCTTGTTGGCATCAAGGGACCGCTGACGACGCCGGTCGGCGGCGGGATCAGCTCGCTCAACGTCGCGCTGCGCCAGCTGCTCGATCTCTTCGTCTGCCTGCGCCCGGTTCAATATTTCAACGGCGTCCCCTCACCCGTGAAACATCCGGAGAAGGTCGACATGGTCATCTTCCGGGAAAACACGGAAGACATTTACGCCGGGATCGAGTGGGCTGCGGGCAGTGAGGGATCGAAGAAAGTCCTCGATTTTCTCCAGAAGGAATTTCCGAAGTCGTTCGACAAGATCCGCTTCGGCACGAAAGAGAAGGCGGCGGAGTTTTGGAAACGAGTCGGGGCGCCGGAGGGCGATGACGTGCTGGTGGGCGTCGGGATCAAGCCGGTCAGCCGCTCGGGCAGCGTTCGTCTGATTCACAGCGCGATCAGCTACGCGATCAAGAACCAGCGCAAGAGCGTGACGTTGGTGCACAAGGGAAACATCATGAAGTTTACCGAAGGCGCGTTTCGCGACTGGGGCTACGAGATCGCGAAGCAATATTTCGGCGCGGAAGAAATCGATGGCGGCCCGTGGTGCAAGATCCCCATGGGCAAACCGGGCGCGGGCATCGTGATCAAGGACGCGATCGCGGACATCACCCTCCAACAGGTGCTGACGCGGCCGGAGGATTTCGACGTGATCGCGACGTTGAATCTGAACGGCGATTACCTGAGCGATGCGCTCGCCGCACAAGTGGGCGGCATCGGGATCGCCCCGGGCGGAAATATTAACTACATCACCGGCCACGCGGTCTTCGAAGCGACCCACGGCACCGCGCCGAAGTACGCGAACCTGGACAAAGTGAATCCTGGCTCGGTCATTCTTTCCGGCGAGATGATGTTCCGCTACATGGGTTGGAACGAGGTGGCGGAC
Organism: uncultured Verrucomicrobiae bacterium; assembly: GCA_963850015.1. GTDB lineage: Bacteria > Verrucomicrobiota > Verrucomicrobiia > Chthoniobacterales > UBA10450 > AV80. The sequence goes on along the minus strand of CAWKJF010000002.1, from coordinate 868,732 downwards.
CTGATCGTGAAGGGCCTGAACGGCGCGATCGCCAGCAAGCGCGTGACGTATGATTTCGCGCGCCTCATGGATGGCGCGACCGAAATCAAATGCTCCGAGTTCGGCGACAACGTCATCGCCAATATGTAGCGCGGGCTACGGGCCCCTGCGGTCGTACACTTCCACTACAACAACGCCGGTTCCGTTGTTCGCTCCGGATGGGAGCGCAGTGTACCCGCCCGGCGGCAATGTCGCCGCCAGGGCGGCTCCAACTGAGGGTGCGGAGTCCTTCACGCACGACGCGGGTCCCTAAAGGTGCGGGGTGTAAACTAGGTTTAATACAGCTCGGATGAAAAAAACTCTTTTTTCAAGTTTCTTGAAAGAGGGTCAATGTCTCGGCAGCATCAGCCCTTTCGCCATTAGCTTGCGTCAGTGCGCCAGCAAGCTCTGGCCACCCTTCCCCTTGGAAAGCTAACAAAGGGTAATGGCTCAACGCTACGGTCCGCCCCGGTCGTAGACCTCGACGAAACCGTTGCCAGTGCTGTTGTTGAGGCCTGACAGGAGCGCGGTAAAAAGGCCTGGCGGCAAGGTCGCTGCTATGGCCGACTCGAGGTTGTTGGTCGGCGCCAAACCCGCTGCCGTCAGTTCCGCGGCCTGGGCCGGATCATCCTGCCAGTCGTTATTTATCAAGAGAAGCGTTCCATTAGCGTCGCGTAACTCCAGAGTTGGATCGGTCAGCACATTGGGCACTCCTACGGAGCTGAGGCTGGGGCCGAGCCCGCGGACCACGATTCTGTCGCTGCCAGTGCCATCGCCGAGAATGAAACCAGCGATCACGATGTTATCGCCCGTACTGACAAAGGCCCGGGTGCTTATATTCGCCAGCTTCGAGGGAACGGACCGGTTGACGTCGTAAACCTCAACAAGGGCGACACCCGAGGCGTTATTATTGCCCCTCATCACTGCCGTGTAGTTTCCGGGAGTCAGCGTCGCATCAATAGCTGATTCGAGGTTGTTTGACGGGGCGAGGCCCGTCGCCAGGATCGCGGCCTCCTGTGCGGGATCGTCTCTCCAGTTATTGTTGATGACCGTGACAAATCCGGTCGGACCGTGCAATTCGAGCACCGGGTCAGCCAGCGGATCGGCAATACCGAATTGTGCCAGCGAAGGTCCGATGGCTCGGACGAGCACATGTTTTGGCGCGGTTCCAGAAATGATGAAGCCGCCGATGCCAATGCTGTCGCCCGTCTGAACCCGCGCACGGGTGGAAATATTCAGTAGCTGGGCCGGCGTCGCTGCCGGTGTTGGTGTCGGTGTTGTCGCAGGGGGCGTTGCGGTTGCCGTCGGCGTCGGCGTCGGGCCGCAAGACGCATCGAACTGGAAAGTGTCGATCCCAATATAGTGTGAGTTCACGCCCTTAGGTCCGCCGTTTTCGATGAAGTAACGGAAGGCGAGACGGCCAATCGTCGGCGATGGAACCCCGGTCACCGTCACCGCGAATTGGGTCCACGCACTCGGATAGCCCGTGCTTGTGTAGGTCGGGTTAATGTCGAGCAGGAGCACGGTAAAGTCGCCCACATCGGTGGCTGTAGTTCCTACGTTGGCGCTGGCGCCATTGGTGCTCATCCGGACCTGGAGCCGGTCAGGGAATTTTGGAACATCCACTGTCCGAGTGTAGAAGCTCATCGTTGCACCATTCTGCAAGACCAGCGGCGGAGTCAGGAGCCAGTTGCTGATGGTGTTGGCGCCTGTCGTATTATTAAAGTCGGCCGCAATATAAGATGAGGGAGCGCCCGACTGAGCTGGGAATACTGGAGAATTTCCTTGGAACCACGCGGTCAGCCCGGACGCCGCGCTATGATTCATCTGCACCCAGCCCGTCCCAGATAACGCTGCGACGTTATCGAAACCCTCGGCTCGTGGTCCGCAGGGTGGCGTAGGTGTTGCCGACGGCGTCGGGGTTGGCGTGGCTGTCGGAGTAGCGGTGGCGCTAGGTGATACGGTCGGAGTGGCGGGCGGGGTGCCGGTGGCAGTCGCCGTCGGCGTAGCAGGTACTCGGCGGGGTGCCGGTAGCAGTCGCCGTTGGTGTAGCAGTGGCCGGCGGCGTGCCGGTAGCAGTCGCCGTCGGCGTAGCAGTGGCCGAAGGCGTGCCGGTGGGAGTTGCTGTCGGCGTTACGGTCGTGCCCGGCGAAGTGGTTGGAGTGGGACTTGGTGTTCCCAACGGCGGGTTAACATCAATGACCACCCCCGCTGTATTGGCGCTCTGGAGGCCACGGGAATCGGTCACCTTAACGGTGGCCTGGTAGTTTCCCACCGCGGTGTAGGTGTGCTGGATCACGGGAGCCGATTGCGTGGCCGGCGGGGAACCATCACCGAAGTTGAAGGTGTACGACGCGATTGTATCGCCGGGGTCGGGATCCGAGGAAGCAGACGCGTTGAAGGTCACCTGCAGGGGAGCTACGCCCGACATCGGGTTTGCGCTCAGGGCGGCCACCGGCGGGGAGTTCGGCGCGCAGAAGGCATTACCCACAACTGCATAACTACCCGAGGGCGCAAGGCTGTCGGGCATGTTATCAGGTGTGACTGAGAAGACATCTGTACCGAATCGGACCCGAATGAGGAAGCCGCTTAGCGCTCCCCCCACCGCTGGGTTACCCACTGCGCTTCTGGGAATCACGATCGTGATGGTGCCATCTGGATTAAAGTCGCTGGTCGGATCCGCGTCCCCCAGGCGGGTGTTGGGGGCGCCGTAAACGCCGCCCGTTCCGCCCGTGGGGTTAAAGGTTCCATACTTAAACACGGGCGCGGCCGAGCTGCCGCCGTCGCTCAGGAACGTGCTCATGTCGACCCAGTAACCGGTCGTCGTGCCGCCGTTAACAAGGAACTGAATTGGCCACCTCGTATTTGGCGGAGGAACTCCGCCTTCGAACACCTCCACTTTGAGAGTGAAAACCAGCTTGTCTGGCGCAAAGGCAAATGGCTCAGCGATCGAGAGCTTGCGCAGGTCCCAACCCGGGTTACTGCGCTGACCTATCGGCGTAATGATATCCCCGGCCGGGTCTTCCAGAATGGTCAGGCCCGGAAGCTCGCAGGTAGTTTCAGTACCACCCGCGGCGCCAATCGGGAATTCACCGCAATTGGTTCCTTGTCCAATCGCATTCAGGGCCGTGACCTTGTAGAAGTAAGAGACGCCGGCCACAGTGGTTGGGTCGTCGTAAGTAGTCTTACAAGCTGCGGGGCAACCGATAGTCACCGTCGCCAAGGGGGCGCCGTAGGTCCCAGGCTCGGTTCGCCGGTAAACGTTGTAGCCGAGGAGCGGTGAGCCGCCATTGTCAGGCTCCGACCAATCAAGGTGCACGTTGGCGCCAGGAGACCCCGTCACACTGTTCAAACGCGGCGCGCGCGGCACCGTCGGTGGACAAGCCGGCGGGCTTCCAGTGCAATTTGCTTGCGAATCGTAGGCGCTGAAGAGCCGCGGCCCGCCTGATTGGCGAATAATCGTGGCGAGCGCGCTGCGGGATTCGTTGTAAGGCGGAGCGTGAGCCGTTGCGACTTCCGCGGTGCACTCGGGCGCTACGCAACCGTCCGCATACGCCGCCAAGGGGCGTCCCTCTTTGTCTACTTGGAGATCATTAAAATCGAGCAGATTGCGATCAGCGCCGCAGGTGGTGCCGCTGGTGCAGATCGAACCGATTTGAACCGGATCGTTCCCGGAGGCGTTGACCAATACCCAAGTGTTCCCTCGGTCGAATGTGGTCGCTATATAGAAGTTCCAAATGCCCGTAAAATTGTTGATGTCCTGATAATTGCCGGCGGTCGTTGTGCCAAGGAATCCAAAAGCGGCTCGCCCTGTGTTCGGCCCGCCGACGTCTCCGTCGCCCCCCACCATATGTGGGAAGACGGTGTTCTTGATAAAACCACTGCTCACTTCCCGGTCTATCCAGGTATCGCCGTGGTCGGTGGAAGTCGCGACGTGCGGAGTGCCGTTGCTATTGGCGTAACCGAAGTAGAGGGTATTATCGGCGCCGATGCCAACCGATGGGTCGGTATCGCCCGGCGTGCTGCCTGGAACAGTCTTCACCGTCCAAGTCAACCCATTGTCCCGCGAAACCGCTACGCCCTGGCCGCCCCCGCATCCCTTGTTGGGAACGTAAACGGATCCATCGGGTCCCACTTTAATGTGCCCGTGGAGTCCACCGCACTGGGTGATATTCCACATCGGGACGCCCGGTCCGAAGGTCAGTCCGCCGTCATCACTGCGCGCAGCCAGGGCAGTCCCGATATCTTGTGAGGCGTAGTAGATCTGATGCGGATAAAGCAGGTGCGGCGGTGGTGGCGGAACCGAAGCGTTATTGTAAGGCCCACCTCCGACGGTTTGGTGGTCTGCCCCCGCGGGCTGACCCGATCCCTGCGATTGAACCCACGAATTTCCGTCCAGATCCGAATAGGCCATGATACTAGTGGCACCGGCCAGTTGAGATTGAAAGACCCGCCCTAACCCGGTGCCTGGCTCACCTGGGTATTGATGATCGACAAACCCGATCGGATCGAGCGATGAAATGCCTTCGGTGGGAGAAGTCACATCTTCCCACAAGGGCGCGTTCGAAAATGCGCCACCGGGCGAATTGGGATTTTTAGCTGGAGAGGAACAATCGTCAAAGCTGACTCGAAACTCGTTCAGATTCGCCGTAAAAAAGGCAACGCCGCCGGTGTTCACGCTACCGTGTTGGAGGGTCGGCACGTTCGGATTCCAATCCACGCCGATCGAAGGCTCACCGGCCGAATCGGCTCCCGGCAGGTTGCTCGGGTTAGGCGAATAATTCTGATATCTTGGTGCTGGACCTGTGGCCGGCGGCGGCGGCGCGGGTAGATCTTCCAAGGTCACCGTCGCTTCATAATTTTGTCCGGCCGGAGCAAACGGGACGGTTCTAATTCTAAAAACGCCCGGTTCCGCCGGCAAAATGCAAATCTCCGGATCGGACGATGAAGCGCACGACGTCAGTTCCGTCTCACCGGTTGCGCCTTGAAGAACGTACACGTCAAAATCCGCCGCTGAGACGGGCCATCCCACCGCAACTTTTACCTGTTTGGTCGCACTGGTTCCGGGTGGCACGTTGATGGTCAAAGTAAAATCATCGCAAAGCTGCCCGCCAGGATCAGGCGCGCAGATCGGTGTCCCATTCGCCTGCGCGGTCGCATTCGGAACCACATAAGGTCCGCTTCCGACGTACATGAGCGTCGGTGTACCGAGCGAGAGCGTGCCGTTCGGAGGCACGGCGGCGAAACTCAAAACACCGAGCAATGCACCGGCCGAGCACAGGGCCAGTGCGAGTAAGTTGCGGGGCCTAAAGAACCCGGATTCGGAGGCAGTTGTTTTTCGCATATCGATTCCTTTCGTTCGGGCAAGAACCCCCACGCCCAGTCGATGGTGTCGACCAAGTATTAAAAAACCTTAATCGGAGGCGGCTGCCTAACGGACGTAAACATTACGAAAACGTCAGGTTCAACTCGTTGGCTTTGCCGCTCGAAGCAGATCGTATCGCGTCCCAGCCTGACACTGCAGCCGACTTTCCTTGCACGAGGTCAGAGGGAGCGACAAACTCAATTGCTTAATAGCAGACCATTGACCTAACAAAACGAATGCGCAGCTTTCTTACCCTATCGGTCTATTGTCTGGTGTTCGCGTTTGCCGGCTGTCCAAAGTCGGAAACGGATCTCTCTCCGACGGAGCCGCAGCCGACGAACACGCCAGGACCCAGTCGGGAAAAAACGAATGTGATCGACGCCTGTTCTTTGCTCTCGAGCCAGGAAGTCGAGACGATCCTGGGTGCAGCTCTCAAGGACACCAAACCGAGCGTGAACTCTCAAGGAGGCCTGACCGTTTCCCAGTGTTATTTCCTGCTTCCAGTCGCCGCCGATTCAATCGTGCTCACGGTCACACAAAAGGCTGGCGGCCCCAATTCGCTCGATCCGAAGCAGTCATGGGAAAAAATATTCGACGACGACAAGGACAAGGATAAGCCGGGGGAACGCGAAGAAGAGGAGAGCAAGTCCCCGCCTCCCGAAAAGATTGATTCTCTCGGAGACGAGGCCTTCTGGGCGCCCCGGCGCTTTGGCGGCACGATTTACGCGCTCAAAGGTAATCGATACATCAGCATTAGCGTCGGCGGCGCTGGCGACCAGGCAACCAAGCTTCAGAAATCCAAGGCTCTCGCTGAAATCGTATTGAAACGTCTGTGAGCCGATGTCGCCGGCGGCGCGCTAGCTCGGGACCGCGAACAATCGTGTTCCAATGCCGATGACCTTTCTGTTACATAACTGGAATGGCTTCCTCGACTCTTTGGCCACGTTTCCAGCAATATTTTCTGCGCTACGATGAGCTCGATTTCTCCATCGACATCAGCCGCATGCGTTTTCCGGATGATTTCTTCGGAACGATGCGGGAACGCGTCGAAAAGGCGTTCGTCGCCATGCGCGAACTCGAGGCGGGCGCGATCGCGAACCCGGACGAAGGGCGCATGGTCGGGCATTACTGGCTCCGTGATTCCAGACTCGCCCCCACTCCCGAGCTACGCGCGGACATCGAAGACACCAATGCGCGGATCAAACAATTCGCCGCGGAAGTGCACAGCGGAAAAATCGCGCCGCAAAACGGGGAGCGCTTCAAACACATTCTCTTGATCGGAATCGGCGGTTCAGCTCTTGGACCGCAATTCATCGCCGACTCCCTCGGCAACGCCGCCGATCCGCTCGACATTTATTTCCTCGATAACACCGATCCCGACGGATTCGATCGCGCCTTCAACAAGATCGGCGACCATCTCGCGCACACCCTCGCGGTTGTGATCTCGAAATCCGGCGGCACAAAAGAAACGCGCAATGGAATGCTGGAAGCGGCGGCCCGTTACCAGCAGGCAGGCCTTGATTTCGGCAAGCATGCGGTCGCGGTCACTGGCGTGGGCAGCGAGCTGGACAAATACGCGGAGAAGAACGGATGGCTGACGCGTTTTCCCATGCACGACTGGGTCGGTGGCCGCACTTCGATCATGAGCGCGGTCGGCCTGGTGCCGGCGGCGCTGGAAGGTTTCGAGATCGACAATTTCCTGGCGGGCGCCGCGTCGATGGATGCAAAAACACGCACCCCGAAAGCGGAACAGAACGCGGCCATGCTCCTGGCTTTGATGTGGTTTTATGCCGGCAACGGCCGTGGAGAAAAAGACATGGTGATCCTGCCTTACAAGGATCGGCTGATGTTGTTCAGCAAATATCTCCAGCAACTCGTGATGGAGTCGTTAGGCAAAGAGAAAGACCTCGACGGGAAGATCGTCCATCAGGGTATCGCAGTTTACGGAAACAAGGGTTCGACGGACCAGCACGCGTATGTGCAGCAGTTGCGCGACGGGGTTTCGAATTTCTTTGTCACCTTTGTCGAAGTGCGCAAAGACCGCGCGGCGCAACCGTTCGAGGTCGAGGACGGCGTGACCAGCGGCGATTACCTGCAGGGGTTCCTGCGCGGAACCCGATCCGCCCTTTACGAGAGCGGGCGCGAATCGATTACCATTACCATCCCGGAAGTGAACGCTTTCAATGTCGGCGCGCTCATCGCCTTGTATGAGCGGGCTGTTGGTTTCTATGCCTCCATCGTGAACATCAACGCCTACCATCAGCCGGGCGTCGAGGCGGGAAAAAAGGCGGCGACGCGCGTGCTCGAGCTCCAGGAGAGGGTGAAGCAAAGTTTGGGCTCCAAACCGGGAAAAACCGCGGACGAAATCGCCGAGTCAATGGGGGCGGACCCGGAAGACGTCTTTCACATTCTGCGACATCTGGCCGCGAATGACCCGGCCATCAAGGTCTCGGACGGGGACGCAATCGGTTCCCAGAAGTATTCCAGGTAGGGTGGCCGCTGGCGCTTAACGCCGGTTGCGCTAGGGTTTGCGTCTCCGTTACGCCATGTCCGCATCTCCCGAGCCAAATTCAGACCCAAAGCCGGACCTCCAGGTTTCAATGCCGGATGTAGTAAAGTTTGTGCGGCAGCTCAGCCACGATCTTCGCAATCACCTCAATGCGGCCGAACTGCAATCGGCCTACATCGCCGAGCTCGCGGAGACTCCAGAGCTGAAAGAGGAGGTCAAACGGCTGCGCGGGATGGTTTCCGAGGTGGGAGTAAGTCTGCAACGCATTACCTCAGCGCTCAGCGCGCCCCGATTGACGCTGATGCCCTACGGCGCCGCGGATTTCGTCGAAGATCTCCGCCAGAAGCTGGCGAATGAACATCCGGACGAAAGCGCGAAAATCGACTGGGATGTGCAAGTCGGTGACGCGACCTTGCAAATCGATCCGCAATCCTTGCAGCCGGCGCTGCTGGAGTTATTCGCGAACGCGTTCCGGCACGATCGCGCTGAAGGAGATATCCTGGTCGAGGCGCGGATTGAAAACGGGCGTTTCGTTTTCACGATTCGGGAACCGAAACGGGGATTCAAAGCCTCCACCGAAAACTGGGGACGCGAGCCGATGCGGACGGTGGGCCAGGGACATTATGGTCTTGGCCTTCATCGCTCGAGGACTATCATCGAGGCGCACGAGGGCCAACTAAACGCACGCCATGATTTGCCCGCATCTTCTCTCATTACGACTGTGGTTCTCCCATTGGCCGAATCGGCCGGTTAACGGACACCGCTGCAGCACTTCCCAGGTGAATGAAAACGCGCGTGTGCCCGTCGATTGCTGTTCAATTTCCTCTGCGCGCTACGGGTGCGTGGATTAACGCCTAACCATGACCGCTGAAAATCGACGCATCCTGATCATCGACGACGAGCGGACCATTCTGCTCACGCTGGAGGCGCTCCTGGGCCGTCACGGTTATCAAGTCGAAACCGCAGCCACCGCGTCGTACGGACTGAAGGCCCTGCAGAAGAATCCTCCCGCCGTGATCCTGCTCGATCTGCAACTGCCGGACGCCGACGGACTGCAAATGCTCGATCAAATCAAGCAAGAGCATCCGGAGACGCAGGTGATCATTTTGACGGCGCACGATTCGCTGAGCAACGCGATCGAATCGATCAAGCGCGGCGCCTATCACTTCATCAGCAAGCCGTATGCGCCGGAGGAATTGCTCAGCCTGATCGAGAAAGCGCTCGAGAAGCAATCGCTCCTCCGCGAAACGGAACATCTTCGAGAAAAGACGCAGCAGCTCGAGAAGCGGCTCGAGATCGCGGAGACGCGGCTGGCGCCCGTGGTCAAGAGCAAGGCTATGCAGGAAATCCAGGAGTTGATCGAAGCGATGGCGCCGTCCGAAGCCAATGTGCTGATCACGGGCGAGAGCGGCGTGGGCAAGGAAGTCATCGCGAATGTGATCCACAGCCGGAGCCGGCGCGCGGCCAAGCCGATGGTGAAACTGAATTGCGCGGCCTTTCCCCAGGCGATGATCGAGGGGGAATTATTCGGCTACGTGAAGGGTGCGTTCACCGGCGCGACGAATGATTTTGCCGGGATGATCGCGGCGGCCAGCGGGAGCACTCTTGTTTCTCGACGAGATTTCCGAGATGCCTCCGGATTTGCAGACCCGTTTCCTGCGGGTGCTGCAGGAACGCGAGTATCGGCCGCTCGGGAGCACGCGCACCCTGAAGGCGGACTTTCGCGTCGTGGCGGCAACAAACCGCCCGATCGCCAGCGCGCTGGCCGAAAATCGCTTGCGGGCCGATCTCTATTACCGGCTCAATACCTTTCAAATCGAAATCCCGCCTTTGCGGGAACGGAAAGAAGATATTCCGCCTCTGGTCGCCACGTTCCTGAAGCGATTCGCGAAGGAGCTCGGGAAAGATGAGCCGGAAATCGCTCCGGAAGCCTTTCAAAAATTGCTCGACTACGCGTGGCCGGGAAACGTGCGCGAACTGCAAAACGCGATGGAATACGCGGTCGTCCTCGCCCGGCAAAACAAAATCGGGGTAAAGGAATTGCCGGCGGAAGTGCAGTTGCCGGCTGCTCTTCAGCAAACGGAGCGCAATAACAGCAACAATGGCGGCGCGCAAAGCCTGGAGGACATGGAGCGAAACGCGATCATCCAGGCGCTGGCCCAATGCCATGGGAACAAGAAAAAGGCCGCGCAGATCCTCGGCATTCAGCGTCCGACGCTTTACAACAAGATGAAGCGATACGCGATCGAGCTCTGATGGCGGACGTTAAAGCGTTGAAGTGTTGAAGCGTTACGATGGACCTGCGAACCGCGGGTTCCATGTGCATTCTTACGATGTAACGCTTTAACGATGTAACAATTAACGTCCCCACAATGCCCATTTCCCGTCATCTCGAAAAAGTGCTGGCCCACGCGGAGCGCGAGCTTGCCTCCACGGGCGCGAAACAACCGACGGAAGCCCTCCCGCTTTACAAGAAGTTCCTGAAAATCGAGGAACACCGGCTGCGCTTGAGCCATCAATCCGGAGGAGGAGGCCGGGAGATTTGCGCGCTTCGGGTCGAGCTGATCGATGTGGTGTTGCGTCACATCTTCGCGGCGGCAGCGAAGTTTGCCCAGCAGCACAAGGGCGCCTCCCCCACTCCACTCACCGTGGTGGCGCTCGGCGGTTATGGTCGCGGCGAACTCAATCCCTTCAGCGACGTGGACGTAATGTTTCTCCACGGCGAGAACGGGTCGGGCCTATCGCCCTATGCCGGGCAGGTCATTGAACAAATTCTCTATCTCCTTTGGGATATCGGATTCAAAGTCGGCCATTCCACGCGTTCGATTCCCGAGGCCATCAGCCTGGCCAATAGGGACATGCTCACGAAGACCGCGATGCTGGAATCGCGTCAGCTGGCCGGCGACGCCCATTTGACGCGCCGCTTTCGCAAACAGTTTCGAGAAAACTGCGTGCGAGGTCGCGAGCGCGAATACGTGGAGCTGCGCATGCAAGACCAGGCGGCGCGGCACGCGAAGTTTGGCGACAGCGTTTATGTGCAGGAGCCGAACCTGAAGAGCGGCTGCGGCGGCTTGCGTGATTACCAGAATCTTCTTTGGATGACATTTTTCAAGGAAGGCGCGCTCACCACGACGCACCTCGTCGGCCGGGATTGGCTGAGCGAGGCCGATCGCAAGCGGATTGAAGACGGCCTACGATTTTCTCCTGCGCCTCCGCACCGATCTTCACTACGCGACCGGCCGCGCGACCGACACCTTGCATTTCAACCTTCAGGACCAGATCGCGGAGCGGCTTGGCTATCGCAAGAAGAAGGGCACCCTCCGGAACGAAGCGCTGATGAAGGATTACTACGAGCACACGCGAAACATTTTTCGCGTGACGGAGCGAATCACGGAGCAGTTCGCCAGCGGCCAGTCCACCACCTCGACCCGCTCGCTTTTTGGCTTTCTGCCCCGATTGAAAACGCGCGAGGAACGGGTCGATTATTTTCGCATTCGAAACCGGCAGCTCTTTCCGCAACGCCGAACCGATTTGGCGAAATATCCGGAAGCGATGATGCGGGCCTTTCAGCTGGCGCAGGAACGGCAGCTGGATTTGAGCCCGGACCTGGCCGACCTCTTCACGCGCAATCTCGGCCTGGTCACGCGCGCGTTTCGCAACGCATCAAAACCGCGGGAAATATTCACGGCCATTGTTTCTCGCAAAGGCGAGGTGGGGCGCGTGCTCCGCATGATGCACCGGGTGGATTTTCTCGGCCGCTATGTTCCGGAGTTTGGCCAGCTCACCTGCCTGGTGCAGCACGAATTTTTCCATCGCTACACCGCGGACGAACACACCCTGGTTTGCATCGACAAACTCGACCAGGTCAGGCAGACGGAAGATCCCAAACTGAGGTCGTATCGCGAGCTGTTCGAAAAACTCGAAGACCCGTTTGTTCTCTATCTCGCGCTTCTCCTGCACGATACCGGCAGAGCCGTCGGGGCGCGCCCGCATTCCGAGGCCAGCGCTCTTTTCGCGCAAGGCGCCGCCATCCGCCTCCAGCTTTCGCCGCGCCCAGCGCCGCTCGCTCATTCTGCTGGTGGACCATCACCTCACCCTTTCGAACATGGCCCAGCAGACGAAATCTCGATGATCCCGAGACCGCCGTGGAGTTCGCCCGCATCGTCAAAGACCAGAAAAATCTCGATGCCCTCATGCTGCTGACGCTGGCCGACGGACAGGGCACCAGCGCAGATGCGTGGTCGGATTGGAAGGAATCGCTCGTCTGGCAGCTCTATCACGCGACCTCGCAATATCTTTCCGATCAGGAGGCGTTTTACGAGCAAACGAAAATCGAGCGCGAGCTCTTGCAGAAACAGGTCACGGAGAAGCTCGGGGCTGATTTCGCGGAGGAGGTGGAAGCGCACTTCGAATTCATGCCGGACAATTATTTCCGGGCGTTTGAAGTCGGAGGAATCGTTTCGCACCTGAGGCTCTTCCGGCGCTTCCTTGAAAATCTGTATCTGCGGGACGAACTGCCCCTGGCCCCGGCGATCGCCTGGCAGGCCTTCCCGGAGCAAGGTCACAGCATTGTTTCCTTCTGCGCCTGGGACGGACAGGAGCTTCTGGCTAAGATCGCCGGCTCGTTTGCCGTGGTGCCGATCAATATCCTGAGCGCGGATATTTACACCCGCGGCGACAACGTCGTGCTGGATATTTTTCGCGTCTGCGACCCGAAGTTTCGCGCGGTGACGGACAAGCGCGACCACGCGCTCGTCGAAACGACCCTGCGCAGCGCGCTGGCCCATGACAGCTTCGATTTCGCACCGCTCCTCGATCTGGCGCGGCGGAAAAATCGCCAAGCGAGCCAGCCTGGGCGAGATGGATTTTCCGACGCGCGTGACAGTCGAAAACAAGACGCATCCCACCTACACCCTTATTCAAATCCAAACGCCGGACCGGCTGGGATTGCTTTATGAATTGCTCTCCGCCTTTGGCGCGGAACGCGTGTCGATCGCGCTCTCCCGCATCAGCACGGAGAAAGGCGCGGCGATCGATACCTTCTACGTGGCCGATCGCGGGACCCGCGGGAAAATTACCGATCCCTCTCGTATCGCCGCCCTGCAGGAACGGCTGCATCGGGCTGCGCTCGGGTTGACCTAAAGCCAATACTGTCGCAAATCGCTGGCTCGCGAAGGCTTTCCGCCTAATCTCTCAAATTCCGTCATGAATGCCCTGATCCTCGCCGCGGGTTATGCCACCCGCCTCTATCCGCTCACGCTGCACAAGGCGAAACCGCTCCTCGAGGTGGCGGGCAAACCGATGATCGAGTGGGTGCTCGATAATCTCGCGCCCGTCCCCGATCTGGAGACCGTTTACGTGGTCACGAACAACAAGTTCGCAAAGGATTTTCAAACCTGGGCGGACGGTTATCGCCAACGGCACGCGGGGCTCGCACTCAAGATTATCGACGACGGATCGACCGACGATTCCGATAAGCTCGGCGCGATCGGCGATATTAATCTTGTCCTGATGCGGGAAGAAAATCTGGCCACGAGCGACCTGATCATCGTCGCGGGCGACAATCTCTTCAGCGAGCCGCTGGTGGATTTTGCGAAATCCGCGAAAGGCTCGGAAGCAACCCTGGCGACTTACGACGTCGGCGATCTCGAGGCGATCAAGAAATACAGCAGCATCACGATCGATTCCGCCGGGCTCATCACCGAATTCGAAGAAAAGCCGCCGAGCCGAAAAACACCCTCACCGGGATTGCGCTTTATTATTTTTCGCGCGACGTCGTCCCGCTTTTTCGAACTTATATTGCGGCGGGAAATAATCCGGACCAGCCGGGACGATTTATCCAGTGGCTCTATCCACGCAAGCCAGTGAAAACGTATCAAATCAATGGCACCTGGTTTGATATTGGAAGCAAGGAGACGCTGGAAGAAGCGAACGAGATTTTCGCGAAGTTCGTGTCGCGCTGAATTCATTTGAGGCGCTCGCCGCGGCCAGCGCCTCTACAATTACTTCAATCGCCCTTCGTCGAACTCGATGAGATCGAAATAGGTCCGAATATCTTTGCGGCCGGCGCCGCCCGCCTCCTTGAGAAAATGGAGGAAGCGCGCCTTTTTCGCGGCCGTATCGGGCCGGCGGGAAATCATCGTCTCATTCCAATGTTCGATCGAGTCCGGAGAATGCGTGGCGCCGTTCTTTTGGACCCACTCGAGGATGGCGGCATCGCTCGTCCAGCCGGTGAGCCGCTTCTTCAAACGCATCCGGATTCAACTTCAGAAAGGCCAGAAGATGCTTGTCGAACCCAACGGTCTTATAATTGTACCCGTCGAGCAAGCCCTTTGCGATGGAGCTTGGCCTTGTCGATCAACCGCGGCAGATGCACGTAGCCGCCCAGCCGGTCGTACGGACTGCGTGGAAGCAGTTTTTGCATTGAGCCCGGCTAAGTCGCGGGCAGTGGATGCGGCACGACCGCCGGCGGAATCTCCTCCGGCGCGGCCGGGACCGCTGGCTTGGCTTCGGGCAGCAACTCGGCTTGCGTCAGACCCGCACTCCCAATAATCAGCTGGCCGCAAAAAATTCCGCCTTTCTCCACGGAAATCGATTTGGCGGTCACGTTGCCATCGAGCATGGCGTTGCGATGAATAACGACCCCTGCCTCCGCGATGATCTCACCGGTCACCTGGCCGCGGATCTCAATGCTCTTGACCCGGACGCGCCGGAAGAATTGGACCTCCGATTTTCGCTCCACCAAAACGTGTTCCGCCGTCAACCGTCCTGGGATCTTGCCGATGAAATTGATCGTGGCGGTTCCGAGGCAATGCAGATTGCCGCGCATTTTGCCTTCGATCAACGCGGAGCGGCAGGTCACGTTGCTGCTGCTCAGATCGCCCTTCGCGGTCAGGTGAACCTCACCGTGGGTTCGAATCGAGCGGCTGAAGCTCGTGGTGATCTTGTAATCGCGCAGATCGATGTGCTTGCTGCATTTCGGGCAAATCGTCGAGGTCGCGGCGGAACTGATTTCCTGCGTGGCCTTGCAATCGAAACACTCGATGACCGAGCTGTGGTGCTTGGCCCAAAAGCCTTCGAGTTTTCGGAAAAGCGAGGGATCGGCAATGGTCTCGAGCGGCTCGTCCTTGGGGCGAAGCCGCACTTCCAGCTTCGGGGCGGAGGGCACGAAATGCGCGCCACACTGGCGGCACATCGTGCTCTTCGCCGCGGCATACTCCATCTGCTTAAAGCCGCAATGTGGACAATCCACATTGGCTTTTACAGGCGACGGCTTGGCCACGGGTCGCGGTCGCTTAAAGGTTGCTGTTTAGACGCGGGAGCCGAAAGCCGCTTTGGCGGGGGGCGTCGCCGGCTCTTCATTTCGCACGATTTCCGGTTTCGCCGCCGCGGGGGAGGCGCTCTTGCTCGAGGTGCTGCTGGTCACCTCGGACTTGCCGATAAAGGTGGCGCCCTCTTCGATGACGAGGCGGGCCGCTTTCAGATCGCCCTGGAGCGTGCAACGCGATTTCAGTTCGCAGCGCTCGCCCACGGTGATGTTGCCCTGGACTTTGCCGTAAACGGTAATCGATTTCGTCTTGATCTCGCCGCGGATGTCCGCGTTCTCACCGATCGTCAGCACGCCGTCGGAATTGATTTCACCTTCGACTTTGCCGTCGATGAGCAATTCCTTTTGGAATTTGATCGAGCCTTTGATTTCGACGTCGCTCGAAAGAATGTCTTTGCCAGAATGTTCAGCCATATATTTTTTTGGATCGATTGTTGATGGTGGTGTCCTTGGTTCTTCGCGCTGAGTGAGACGGTTCTCCTCAGTGCCCGCGCTTAACGATCCTTCTCCGATCGACGACATGGGCTTTTGCGGGATGAATTTCTTCAGCACGCGGCATTATGGTAATAGTCGATGGCTCTGTCAACGGATTCCCGAGGGAAATCATGGTTTTCGCTGAAAATTTGCGGGAAAGGCATTGCCGGCCCCTGATTTCCGATCCTGCTCTCCATTTTTTCCGCAATTCGCAATCCGGGATCCGAAATTGGCTGGGCCCACCAGGATTCGAACCTGGGACCAAGGGATTATGAGTCCCCTGCTCTAACCGCTGAGCTATAGGCCCGCTTGACCCCGGAATAAATCACGACCGAGCGCAGATGACCAACCCCGAATGCTTTCGGGCTGCTCTAACCGCTGAGCACCTTGTCCGGCGAACCGCGCCCGACCAGCTGGCCGGATTCGAGAACGAGGACTTCATCGCACAAGGCAATGAGCTCGCCGGCATCGTGGGTGACGTAGACAAACGGAATCCGAAACTCGTCGCGGATGCGATGAAGAAAGGGAAAGAGCCGGGCCTTGAGCCGGGAATCGAGGCTGCTCATCGGCTCGTCGAGGAGAAGAAGGCGAGGAGCGGAAAGAATGGCCCGAGCGAAGCCGACCCGTTGCTGTTCGCCGCCGGACAGGCTGGTGACGTTCCGTTCGAGGAGTGAGGAGATTTCCATGACTTCGATGACGTGGGGGAAGGCAAAGCCCCGGCTCTCTCCGCTCGAACGGCGATATCCATAAAGCAGATTAGCCCGGACGCTGAGGTGCGGGAAAAGCGCCAAGTCCTGAGGGACATAGCCGATCTGCCGGAGGCGCGGCGGCAGATGCAAGCCCAGGCCGGCATCGAAAAGGACCTCGTCGTCCATCTGCACTTTACCAGCGGTAGGCCGGCGAAGTCCGGCAATTAAATCGAGCAGGGAGGTTTTCCCCGCGCCGGACGGACCAAAAATGCCGGTAATCGGACGGTCGCAGGTGACGTCGAGCTCCAGCGGAAAGCTCGCCAGCGGAAGCCGAACTTGCTGTAGGCGCAGTTTCATTGCCGGCGTTTACGGGTGGAAATAATCTGTCCGCACAAGACGGTCACGAAGACGACGGCAATCGAGACCAACAGGAGCGGCCAGGCGGCAGCATCCTGGCCAAGCTGGATGTGTTGATAAATGGAGAGCGAAATTGTCATCGTCTTGCGCGGAATCATCCCGGCGACGATGGCCGTGGCCCCGAATTCTCCCATGGCGCGAGCAAACGCGAGAACCGCTCCAGCCACGATGCCGCGCATGGCCAGTGGCAGACTGATGGTGGCAAAGACCCGCCACTCGCTCGCGCCGAGCGTGCGCGCGATATCCTCAAACCGTCTGTTCACTTCTTGAAAGGCTGTCTGCGCGGTCCGGACCAGCAGCGGGAAAGACATCACTGCACACGCCACGGCCACGGCGCGCCAGGTGAACACGATCTCCACGCCGAGGCGGTCGAGAACCGAGCCGAGTGGACCCTTTCGCCCGAAGAGCATGAGCAGCAGCAGTCCCGTGGCGACGGGGGGCACGAACAGCGGCAGCATCACCGCCGTCTCCACGATTGCTTTTCCGGGCCAATCGCGCCGCGCCAGCAGCCAGGCGACCGCTATTCCAAAGGGCAGGATCAGGAGTGTGCTGAAGGCCGAGACTTTGATCGTGAAAAAAACGATCTGCCACGCTTCAGCCGTCATCGCGGAACCTATTTCATCACGACGAATCCGAATTTTTCGAATATCGCCCGCGCAACCGGACCAGCGAGATTCTCCGCCAATTTCCTGGCGCTCTCAGGTTCCCTGGAAGATTTCATCACTCCGATCGGATACGAAATCTTGGGAGCCTCCGCCCCTGAGATTTCGACGGCCACCTTTACTCTCTTTGAAATGAGCGCGTCCGTTTTGTAAACAATTCCCGCGTCCACGTTGCCCGATTCAACGGCCGCCAGGGCCGCGCGGACGTTCTCGGTCGGGACGACTTTCTCGCTGACCGAATCCCAGAGTCCCAGCTTCTCGAGATAGGCGCGCGCGTAGATGCCGGCGGGCACCGACTTCGTCTCCGCTAGCGCGATCTTCCTGCATTCAGGCTTGGCCAGATCTGCGGCCGACTTCGGCAATGCGATGGTGTCGGAGGCGACAACAATAACGAGAGAATTTGAGAGCAGGCTGCGCCGCGTTCCCGGGAGCAAGAGGCCTTTCGCTTCCAGCGCGTCCATTTTGGCCTCGTCGGCGGATAAGAACACATCAGCCGGTGCGCCTTCTTCAATTTGGCGCGCCAGCATATTCGACGCTCCGAAATTATATTGCAGCTTATCGCCGCTCTCTTTTTCGTAGGCCGCTCCTATTTCTTTCATGGCGTCCGACAGGCTGGCCGCGGCATGCACCGTCAGTTCTGCCGCGGAAAGGCTGATGCCAGTAAGGAGGCCGAGGAGAAAGACGACAAATTTGGCTTTCATATTGGATAACCGGGTTAGCGAGTTCGCCTATTAGGCGCGCCGCTGCAGAGAGAAGTTGGTTGCTTTGACGAGGACGAAAACCTTGTCGTCCACCTTGAGCTTCATTTCTTCGACTGAGCGAGTGGTAATGACGGAGGCGATGTCCCCGATGCTCGTCTCGACGATGACCTCGCTGAGAACTTTATCGGAAACGATGCTCCGGATTGTGCCGGGAAGCTGATTACGGATGCTTTGTTCCATAACCTAATAGATGACCTGCAGACGCAGGATGAACTCATCGAACTCGTCGCTTCCGAGGGCGGGATTATTTGCCCGGAAGTCGGACCAGGTATGAATGTAGTGGGCCATGATCTTGATGTCGTCTCCATGGATGTAATAGTTCAGGCCGCCGGTAATTGAGCTGAGATTGTCATTCGCGACCTGGCCGGGATCAAAACTCTCGTATTTGGTTACCAGTTGGAGCTTCTTCGGAATGAGGTAATAGCCCGCCTGGACGTAGTAGCCATCGGCGCGGAAATCGTTGAAGAGCGGGGGCAATCCATTCACAGGGCGCGCCTCGAAGTCTTCGCTCAGGTACTCCGCCATGAGATCGAACGGTCCCAGGTGGAAGTAGCCGTCCAGGCCATAAGCTGTTCGTTCCGCCGCCGAAGGAGCGGTGAAAGCGGAAAGAGAGCCGTCAGAGTTAACCCGCACACTTCCGGCCGGCGAAAGCACCGTGCCGGCGGCATCGTGGCTCGACAACGCATTGACGCCGAACTTGAGCGTGGCCTCTTCGTTGAAGATCTTTGTCTTCAGCGGCTGCAATTCGAGGCGGCCGACAAACATGTATTCGTCGTTATCGTTGATCGTAACGTTCCGGCCGTTGCCGTTGAAGATGCCGGCGTAGTAAGTCACCAAATCTTTCTGGTCGGGGAAAACGTTGGCGAACGGCTTTCCCCAAATCTGCACGCCGATCTGGCGCTCGGGCGTGAGCGCGCTCGTCACCTGGCTGCGTTCGGGAGTCAGGAGTTTCGGATCGGGACTTAGTTGTTCGAAACCGAAGGGCGCCTTCCACTGGCCGAGCTTGACCTGGAATTCAGGGAATTGGTGCCAGTTCACAAACAGGTCGAGCCCACCGAAGCTCGTCCGCGTGGAGTTTGAAGCGATGGTCGCGCCCATCGCGTTTCGCACGGTGATGGCGGTGTCGGTTTGGGCGAATTCGCCTTCGAGCTTGAAACTCGAATTTTTCTGCAAAATCACCGGTCACGTTGATGCGCATGCGGCGGAGACGGAAACGATCGTCGATCGCGGCGGACCCGAAGCGTCCTTCAAACGCGGAGACGTCACCTGCTTCATACTGGGTCTGGAGAAGGCCTCCCAGCGTCAGCTTTATCTCCGACGCGCCGGGCACGACGTAGATCGGCTTCTTTTCCTCCACCGTCTCCGTTTTCTCGACGTACGATTTTGAATCGGGAACGAACTTCGATCTCTTTTCAGGCGTGAGGGCCGTCGCTGAGGTTTTCTGTTTCTTTAAGATGGTGACTTCCCGCTCCAGCTCGGCGTTTCGTTGCTGCAACCCTTCTACGGCTTTCTCCAATGCCCGGAGACGCTCTTCCGCGGAAAGATCGGCCGCGTGCAACGGCAAGCGAAGCAACGAAAGAAGAAACAACGTGAGCGCGAGATATCGAAGCATGCCCGCTTCTATCGAGCTCGATATGCTGTGTCAAACATATCGCTAGAGCTTCGTGAATTATCGCAGAAGCCGGGCCAGTCTGCGGCCATCCGGACTCGCCGCGCTCGCGCTTTTGCGCTCCATGCTTTGATAAAGAGCGAGCACTTTCTTCCCGAACGCAGTCACCTCCGCACTTCCACCACTCGTGCCACCTCTGGCCATCGCAATCATCGGCCGGCCCGGATCGATATTCAGCTCCTGGGCGAGTTTCCAGGCCCGGGTGTAGGACATGCCCATCTCCCTTGCCGCCGCCGCCAGAGAGTGAGTGGAATCTATCTGCGCCAGGAGTTCCATTTTCCCCGGCCCCAGCATGCGGTCGCCCGCGTAAATGCGAATTCGCATCTTGAGAGCAACGGTCTTCTGTCTCGGCATAAATTTCTCGCCCGCGTCGAGCTTACTCATTCCGTTGAAAACCGGAAGATGGAAACAGGCTGATCTGTGGCCTCCCGCCCGGCCGGCGAGAGTTACTGAAGGTTGTAAACTTCAATCAGCCCCACACCGATGGTGCGGCTGTTCCCGCGCACGACCGCCGTGTACGCTCCGGGCGCGACCGTCTCCACCAGCGCTGCTTCTTCGTCGTGACTGGGAGCGAGCCCAGCTGCTTCAATCTGCGCCCGTTGGAGCGCATCGTCTTTCCAGTTGTCGTTCGAGCGTATCACGGTCCCGCTTGAATTAACCAGATCGAGCGTCGGATTCGCCAGCGCTCCGGACACACCGAAGTCGCCCAGGGTCGGTCCGAGCGCCCGCACCAAGACCTTGAGGCTGGTTGCATTGCCCGGACCCGCGATGAATCCCGCGATCATCACGTTGTCGTCCACGTCCACGAATCCCCGAGTGCTGATATTCCCCAGCCTTGACCCTCCGCCCTGATCCAGATCGAAGGCGTCCACCACGCCGATGCCGGTCGTGCCGTTTAGTCCCCGCACCACCGCGGTATAGTTCTGGCCCGGCAGCAGCGTCCATATGATCGCGGACTCAGCGGTGTTGCCCGGCGCAAGTCCGGTGTTCGCGATTTCCGACTGCTGAGTGGAGTTGTTCCAATCGTCATTACTGCGAAGAAGAGTGCTCCCTTGGAAGAGGTCGAGCGTTGGGTTCGCCAGTGCGCCGGGCACACCGAAGTCCGAGAGCGACGGCCCGATCGCGCGAATGATCACTCTCTTGCCGCCTGTGCCCGTGGCGATCAACCCGCCGATCAGAGCGTTGTCTCCACTTAGAACGCGAAGACGCGTCGAGATGTTTCCCAAAGTGCCGGGCGTGGGTGTCGGTGTTGCGGACGGCGTGGGTGTCGGACTAGGGCTGGGAGTTGGCGTCGGCGTCCCGCCGGGCGTAGCCGTTGGGGTGGCGGTTGGCGTCGGGCCTATGATCTGATAGGTGACGGTTAACTGCGGCGTATTGCTGCTGTTTTCGCCGCTATTAAATCGCTGCGTTGTCCCCGGATCGATTTCATTGCCGCGAATGGCCCACCCAAAATTCCCGGTAGGGTTTGCCACCCACCCTTGCACGTCCGTGATTACTCCCGTGCCGCCCCAGGTGTAGGTAGTGTTCGCCGCATTGACTGTCGTGGACGCACTGATGGCCGGTGAAAAATCACCACCGGGAGCAGTCCAAAAGCCCAGATTGTAAAAGGTGTGGATCCACGTGGCATCGCCCGTCGCAGCCTGCGCCCCACCCCCACCCGGATCACCGGCGTTGGAATTCCCCTCGCCCCAATCCTGCGACATTTTGCTCAACGAAACCGCGGCGGAGCCTCCTTGCGTCGTCGAGAGGAACATCGAAAGCGACGCGTCCGTAACTATCGCGCTGGTTGGGATCGAGCTGAGATTGAATGCGAGCAACCCGCGGCGCAGGAGATTGCCGCTGGTCTTTCCGTCGAAGAAATAAATGCCCTGGCCGTTGCTGAGCTGGCCGGCCGGATCTTCATACAGCGTGTTGTCTCGGTCCGGTGAAAAAGAAATCGTGGAAATGCCGGAAACCGAAATGGTGCCGGTCATCATCGCGTGGACCACGCATTGATACTGAAAAATTCCCGCTCGGGTGAAGGTGTGTGAGAAAATGAAAGGCGGGCTTTGCACATCCGAATCAAAGTTTTTGTCGAACGAGGTCACGCTATGGAAGGGCGTATCCCAAATCCATTCGACGGTGTCGCCCACCGCGATCGAGACTGAGGCAGGTTCGAACGACATGTCGTTACTGGCCGGACCGACCCGCACGGTCACGGTCACGGCTTGCGCCGTCCGGAAAACGAACAGGACTAGGAAGAATGCGACGAAGGCGCCGCGCCAAATATTGTTTGAAATTCGCTTTCCCAATGTGCCCTCCATTGTCCGTCGCGCCCATTCCGGCGCAGCTCTGGCCGCCTTTAGTTTAGCGCGTATACTTCTACGAGCGCGACTCCCGTCGTGTTGTTCACGCCGCGCACCACGGCAGTGTAACTCGCCGGGGAAAGGTTCGCAATTATGGCCGACTCCGAATCGTTTGTGGGCGCAAGCCCCGTGGCAATGATGTCGGCTTCGTGATCGCTCCGCCAATTATTGTTCGAGTCGAGCAGGCCGCCGTTGCCATCGTGTAACTCGAGCGTGGGATCGCCCAGGTTTCCATTGACCGGAATGGAAGGGCCAATGGCGCGGACCATGACTCTCTGCGAGCCCTGTCCGGCTACGATCACACCGCCAATCATAACGTTATCTCCCGTTTCGACCCGGCCACGCGTAGAAATGTTAGCTGTCTCCGGCCCCACCCCCGCATCGAGATCATAAACCTCGAGCAGTCCCACGCCCGTGGTGTTTCCCGCGCCCCGCAACACTACGGTGTAAGCTACGCCATTATCGTCAGAGGGCAGTCTCGTTAGGATGACCGCTTCCTTCGGCGATGCCGGCGCGATGCCAGTGTCGATAATCTCTTGTTTGTTGGAGTTGCTACCCCAGTCGTCGTCGGTCGCGACGACGGCCCCTGTCTGGTCATGCAGCTCGAGGACCGGGTCCGGCAGCGCATTCTGGACGCCGAACGAGCCAAGAGTCGGCCCAATTGCGCGAATCATGACGCGTTTAAGAGGACTGCCGCGCACGATAAATCCCGAGATCAGAACGTCCTCACCGGTCCCGACTTGCAGGCGCGTCGCGATGTTGGCCAAACGTGTCCCAACCGGCGTGGGTTTGAACTGCGCCAAAAAGGGCGTTTCTCTTTGCAGCCAGACAGTATTCGCGGAAGGAGCCGTATCCTGAACATTCTGCGGAGCTAAATAGTAGGTCTGATTTGGAATCAGCGGCGCTACGGTCAGGATTACCGTATCTGGATCAGAACCCATCACGGCCTGCGAGACAATGAGGTTCGGATCGAAGGAAGGATAGTTCGCCGCCACCGCGGCCGTGGCCGGATCCACATGGCTATTGAACCGGACCTCGAGATGGCTTGTGTCCTGGTAGAGATAGACGGAAAGCACTTCGAGTGGACTGGCGATCCACTGACGCAGAACAGCCATGGCCGTTTCGTCCACCATATTCTTGATCAGAGGCGGCATTTTTCGGTCATCCAAGGCGTTATCGCGCTGATACAACTCCGAGTTCTCGATGTCACGAAACCTCAGGACCGTGATCAAATCCTGACTTTCGTAGGGCGTATAAAGGCGCCCGTCGTAAACCGGCCCTATGCCGCCGGGCCTGTGACAGTGCGAACAATTGGCATCGATCCAGGAACGCATCCGGATATTGCACCGGAACGGTGGCATTGCTCACGGCAACCGATTTGAGAAAATTAGGGATGTCGGCTTCGCTCGGCGCGGGATTGAGCAAACCGACATGGGCAAACGTGCGGACCTGGTTGTCCGTTCGCCCGGTCGATGGGTAGGTGAAATCTCCGTTCAACTGATGGGTCTTTACCCCCAGGACATAGTTTGCCGCGCTATTGTGGCAGACCAGGCATTGGCCGCGGCTCGGATAACTCTATCGTCTGGATGCGCGAACCGCCGGAACTGGTGGTGATGGCAATGTCTTCCTCCGAGCGCGCCCGGCAAGAGATCCGCATCGCTGTTATCGGGCCGCCATTTGTAGGTCACTCCGTAAACCGACCCGGTTTGATTTCGCACCAGCAACCGCGTCTCCAGGCGTTTCCTCTCGCCGGTGATCTCGTTCACGGTCAGCTCGAAGTGTTTTACGAAAACGGTCCCGTTGGGGAACGTCCACTCCCCGACCGGCAGGAAGCTGATCTGTTCGTCGCTCGTGTAGGGAAGCCCATCATTCGGGACCGCGACCCAGCGGGTTTTGATGGCGCCGTCCGACCAGAGAGGTGAATTCACCGTGAATGGAATCAGTCCGGTGGAGGGAGCCAGCGTCGCGAGATTGTTGAATGCGCCGGTGGCTGAAAGCACGGGCGGAAACGTGACCCGCGTTCGTCGGCGGCATAACGTTGTTCAAGTAAGGACCGATCGGCGCTCTGCTGTCCAATCCATACTGCTGCCCAAATGCCGACGCGCCAATCAGGCCAAAGGCAATTGAGGCCAAACCAAACCAACGACGGGACCCGATTGCATAATTCATAGTAATTTTTCCTACGGCGGGTCTCATCGCATGCCCCCACGACAGCGATAAATCAGCGCCAGACATGAACGTGGCCACGCCGGTGCGGGATCACGTTCGGCAGGTTTTATACGGATTTCCGCTTGTTGGCGAACAATTCTTTTCTAATTCGCGCAGAAACCCGGGTCGCCTGTTCGTGTCGGTGGCCCTTGCAACGGGTCGACTGAATCAATTCTGGCGACGGGACATTCGTAACGCGATCCGAAAAACACCAATCAACAATGCTGCGCAACACCTTTGGAACAAACCGCGGCCTTTTTGGGATGAACCGGGTTCCCTGTAGCCGCGGCCGCTGACCGCGGAATTGCTCTTGGCGAAACTGTAGAGGCGCTCGACTCTTCTGTAGCGGCGGTTGCAAACCCCCACAAGAGCGGGCCCCCGCCTGATCAAAGCGCACTCAGGCTTCCCGTGGTGACGGGCGGCGTCTCTTCGTTCGGTTTCAAATCGGTGGCTTGGATAAAATGATCTGATGGGGCGCGCAGTTCGAAGGCTACGACTCTTCCGAGAAGTTGCGTCCCCGGGCGAATATCAATCAAGCATTTCGCGAAGCTCATAAGCGAGGAATCTTCGCCCCGAAGATCCGACCAGTCCACGCGAGGATCAACATACTCGACCCTCATGTGTTTTCCGTCGGTTTGAGGCACAAGTCGAAATTTTGATGCAAATCGCAGGGTTCCAGTGACAATGCGCTCGCCGCGGTGAAGGGCGATGACGATTGGTGATGGTCGAAGCGCCTTGGCCAGCTTTTCCTCGTCCTTGGCGGGTGAAATTTTGAAAAAACCGTTGGATTGTGGAACACCGGGTGCCATCGGTTCGTTGTTGAAGAAACCCTTCCGTCGAGGGTCATTAGCTTTCCAGCTTTTTAAAACGTTCGCGAGACGCTTCCCATAGCTCGGCGACGTTTCGTAGCTGACATCCAATACCAGGGTTGCTGCGATATTATCCAGAGGAATTGATGTGCCTTGGATGCCGCGTACCAGATGGTTGTACTCGTCCACTTGCCTAACCAGCTCAGCTTCATGTTCTCTCGAGGCGCGCTCCGTCGCGCGGACTTCGTCCTGGCGTGATTTTATCTCCGCCCAGATACCGACGACCAATGACACAACAATCAGTAATATCGCAGCACGGCCGATCGGCGTCAGATTCCCTGAGGCCTTGTTACGAAAGTCTGACGTGGCAGAGAGCAGACCGAGAATCCCCGTCACAATTGCCGCGATAATGTTGATAACGTGAAGAGAATTCATCGCGGTGAAATCATTCCGAGCCCTGTTTCAGCAGCCGCTTTTAGGCGTAAAAATCCTTGCCCGAAGCCTTCCGATTCCGGAGTTCGGTGAGCATGTCCGGTTCGCTCATGCCTCCGGCCCAGCCGGGACGAAGCTGGTAATGCGGTTCGTCCGGTTTCTTCCAGTCGCCACCCCACTCCAGACCGATGTCCTTGCCGAGGGCGCCCAGCGTCTGATAGGCGCCCGATTCCCAAACGGGCGTTTTCGCCTTCTCGGGATCGTCGCTTCCCTTGAAAACGGTCACGTCAAAGGCGAGCCCGAAGTTGTGGTTGGAGTAACCACCGCGGGCATTGGTAACTATGTTTCCAGATTTCGTGCGTCCTTGCGCGTACAGTTCATCCTGCTCCGCGTAGGTCCGCATGCCGCTCGTCACTTTGATGATGACCCCCACCTTCGCGGCTTTCTCGATCAGGCCACGGGCATAAGGCCGCACCCGCGGGTGCAAGGTGGCGATATTGCCTTCACTGCGGGAATCTGCCGTCTTGCCATTACCAGCCAATGATGGCGGATCGATCTTTTTGATTTCAGCGGGCGCCTTCCCACCCACCACGGCGCAGTGAATCGCTCCCCACGTTTCCGGCCCGGGGCTGCCGTCCACAAAGGCGCCGAGCTTTTTCTGCACAGCCCGAATGGTGGAATCGAGTCCAGCATCTGCCGCCGGCTTCTTGCCAACGATCTCGAGATGGATGGCGGCCCAGGTTCCGGGTCCCGGATTGCCATCGACGCTGACGCCGAGTTTCTTTTGAATTGCGCGAATAGTATCGGTGAGGCTCATGATTTGGGTGGGTTGGTTGTTTGTGTGATTGCTGGACGTAAATGCTGCCAACGCAGGCGATCTCCCTCAAGGATTTACGGATTTGGTTTGACGGGGTTCTCCTTTTTGTTCGCGTTGACGCGCTTTGCTAGCTGAACATCAAATAGAGAATGCCGATACCGCCAGCGATCAGAGCGAGAAGAATAATAAATGCGGAGCAACCTGCGGTAAGCCGGCAGAGTCCGCCGCGAATGACGCCCCATCCCCCAGCCTCTATGAGCGAGTCACCTCTCGCCATTAGCCGTTTCAAGCCGGGAGTGGATTTTGCAATCTCATCAACCGCCCCGAAGAAGAAACCGTGTTTTGGGGCTTTCGGTTCGCTAAGAAGGTTGGGGAGTGCGTCGTCCTCCCAGTCCCAGCGACCGCCGCTTCCGTGGCACGCCCCACAGGTCAGTTGATCAAAGAAAGCTCCGCCGTCTCGAAACTGAAGGAAGCCCTGTGTCCCACTCCCGGCGCACGCACCGCACGGCAGCCAAACCCTCATTACGATTGATCGTCTCCTTTACGGAGTTCGTTTAGCGGGCTTTCCGTTTTGTTCGCCTTGGCCGATTTCCACCAGCGGGCGAGCCGCTGCTGGATTCGGGAGAAGCCGCGCACGTCTAGCCCTCCCTGGGCTCTTTCCAGGACTCGCTCCATTTGGAGGATATCATCGCGCGAGATCATGGAGTCGGTGGAGGTGTGGCTGGTTTCGCGGGATCCTCTTTCTTATTCGCGGCGCGTTCCACGTGGCTGGCAGTTTTCCACTCGCCCATGACCTCGGCGTTGCTCTTGAAGAAATTGTGGATGAAAGCGTCGAGCTGCTTCACTTTCGTCATCGCTTCCTGGAGCAGCGGATTGAAACCCTCCGTGGCGCCGGCCTGGGTTTGCTTGCCGGTATCCTGCGCCGCCTCGGCGTCGTTGAACGCATCGATATGCGCCCGCAGATCGGCCACGAAAGTCAGCTCGTGGTCGTACTTCTCGAACTCGGCTGTCATCGGCTCGGCCGCCTCGGCGATGGCTTTCGCCTTGGCCACCAAAACCACGTCCGAAACGCCGAAGGGCATGCGGAACTTGTCCATGATCTCCGGCTTATCCTGCGCCGCGGCAATCGCGGCGGCAGTCCGGTTGATCCCTCTTAGCTCAAGGAAGAGCGCATCGCGGAGCACCGTCTTGGAGGTGGTGCCGCCCTTGGCAGTTCCGGTGCCGGTCTGTTGCTTCTCCGCATTCTTGCCGAGCCGGTCGATCAGCCCCGTCTTGGCGGTATTGAGATCGTCGAATAACTGTTTCGCCTGGGTCTGACCGATCGTTACTGCCGGCCTGGGCGGCACGGCTCTCGTAAGGTCCTGGTCGTGATTGGTTCCGAAAGTTCCGGCACGCTTGAGCATGTCGAAGCGCGCCTGTTCGCGTGCGTTCATGAAACTCCTCCTTAGATGGTTGTTTGGTTGTGGTTTTGCTCGACCACCGGAAGAGCGGGGGGAATCCTGGGGAAAACCTTCCGTTCAATTCGGGGGCGAATTGGTTAACTGCGGCAGATTAGCGGGCTCCGCGCTGACATGTCACGAACAAAAACTGAGGCGAAGATTGTCGCCACGACAACCTTGGTATTTCACAAAGAGGCCTCAGTCATCGATCATGCATGATGCTCCCCGATCTCCGGACAACCAAACCTACATACAACGTTTACGTCGACGAAAACGTTTGAGCACTTTTTGAATCTCCCGCGGATGGCCGGTCATTTTTGCTACGTCGGCGTAATGATTCCCGAAAAAGCCGAGACACAACTCAGAGCATTTTGGAACGCACTCGATCAGCGGCTTCGCCTCGCCTACGAGGAAGTTACAGGATTTGCCATCGAAGGGGAATTCAAATCAACGTTTCTAGCCAAACTCGATTTCACCTTTAGGCGAGATGCTATGCAGCGGGTGGCGTACTTCCTGAGCAAAAATCGTGGCTTTATCGCAGGCTACTACACGACTGTCCACGGTCTGATGTGCTGGGAACTGCGTACTTCCGCGAGCTTTGCAGATCTCGAAACGCTTCCACCATACAACTTGAGCGATCTTCAAGCCAAAGCGGAGGAACTGCGTTTCGAAAAGAAGAAGGGCGTTGGAGAGTCAAAGCTATTAGAGGGCTTATTTCACACGATCGCTTCGATCCCGCTGAGTTGGCTTGGACTACTGCCAGCGAATTTCCGAATCTCTTACGATGCACGAAATCCGAAAGAAGATCGAATATTGTTTAAGTTCGTTGAAGATTTCTTTCCTCGAATGAAAAACCTGGAACCAGATCGTTTCGCTGGCTTTTTGGGCGCTCAAGCTCATTCCGATTCGTCGGCTGTTCCCGGAATCATGCTTGCGGACCTAGTATGCAAGGAACTCCGCAATTTCGTCCAAGCTTGCCCTGAGATCTTGACCGACCGCTCGGAATATCGATTGATAACGCCAAGGTCGACGGAGGGAATTTTCGTCCCCACAACACTTACGGGTCACGTTTTGAAGTGGGGCTCCGCCAAAGAGATGTCCGCTGCCACACAGGCGAAAATAAGCGCTTTACGACAGAACTCTCCCTTTGGGCCGCTCATTCCCCTTCTGGCGGATACCAAGTTGTCTTGCTATGCGCATTTCGGTGAGGGACGAGTCGTAGACTTCGCCAGTCACTTACTTAATGATCAAGTAGACTAGAATTTCCTGAGAGCATAATCCCGCCTTAGGGAACGATGCGCCTTGGCGACTAAATGTCGGGTGGCAGAGTCGAGAGCATCGGACTAGAGCACGAACACCTAAATCAATTACATATAGAATTTGTACTTGGTTTGAGGCGTTACGCCTGGTGGTAGTTCTGCAATGATTTTACCCACGCTCTTCGCAAAGCGGATCGTAATCGGTACCGAGCTACCGAAGAAACAGCTGTTCCAATTCACCTTTGTCAGCCCGAGAACCTCTGAGCAGATCATTTCAGCGGTTGAATCGCCGTGGTGCTCCACGATCTCCAATGGGTTCGGAATCCTCATTCCGGGATAAGTCCGGAGAAACGGAACGTACCCCTGAGTGTAAACAACATGGTGCGTGTCGGTGAGGCTGACGACGGTGCCCCGTAGTGGCGGCTCCTTGCCGCAACGCATAAAGCGGTGATCCAGATGCTCCAGCGCAAGAAAGTCGGATCGTCCTATGTCTCCGAGTGCTTTTTTGAAGCCTGAGAGTTCCTCGGGCCAGTAGCGACTCGTTTTGTGAACGACGACGCGAGTAGGACGATTCTGATGCACGGCTTCGTAAGTCGCTAACGCGCGACTGAGAAGCAACTCCGCACCGCGTTCATCCAAGTGCGCCTTTCGATCACGCTTCTTATCTACGACTGCGCGTTCACCCTTAAGTACGAGCCCCTCTCCCGCCCCCGAAAATACCTGCGCCAGACTTGATTGCATACCAGCATTCGGATGCGGGCTTTCCCTGTAGAATGAAACTCCGACAAAACATGTGTTTTGCGGCATGCGCTCCAATTGCCAGGGAATATTCCCCGCTTTGTAATAAAGCGCGGTCATAAAATTCCACGCTGTGGACGCGGGGTCCTGATTTCCGCTGTGCCCGCGGAGTGTGCTTTCCCATGCCAACTGGGTCGTAAGCCCAGAACTCATCGCGTGAGCTTTGAGAGCATGATGAATATTCCAAAAGCCCGTTTGTCCGTCTTGCGCGTCGGACTCGTCAAACACCAATCCCAAAACTTCCTGGCCACTTTGTTTAACCTTTTCAAACTTGCGGTGTATTTTCTGAACGGGCGTGAGTTTGATTTTCAACGATGCGAATTCAGCGCCGATTGTTTTGCATGCGGCTTCGACTTCAGGCGGCAGCACAATAGTGACCACATCAGGATTGGGCTCAGCCGTTGCGAGGGCACCCAGTTCTTTGGTGATGAGCGCAACGACGTCCCGCAACCGGGTCGCGGGATTGCTGGATTTGACGGCACTCTTGAAGTAATCCAACGGGATCGGCCTCTGAATCCTTTGATCCGTAACGAAAGTGACTCGGAAGGACTTATCGATGCCTGGAAAATCAGGAAAACAGAACGTATCGAAGAACTTTCCTTTGGAATTGCGGCCTGGTTCGATCCGCGAATGGGCAAGATCAAGGTAAGCGCGCATGGCATCTATACCTTGGCCAGTGCCGATGACTCCGATGCGGATTTCGCGCTTTGAGAGCCCGGACACGATCGGTCCGAAAGCAGTGATCCCGGTTTTCGGATCGGCGCAAAGTTCGCCATCGCCGAAAACAAGCTTCGGCTCTTCAATAAAGAAGCTCGAAAAGGTCGGTGGTGCCTGCTCGATCAGTCTCTCTGTCAGCGACACCACGACCTCGGAACCTTGTGCGGCAACGCCTTGATCATCCCCACTCGCCTGGCCGGTCCTCGGCTCAAGACGCTTCGGGTATGAGAACGTGGGGCGATTGCGCTTAGGCGTTTTCTTCCGTCTCATCAGATTCCTCCTCGGCTTCGACGAGTTCAATACTCTGCGCTGCTTCCTCGAGATCATCTTCCATATCGGCGCCGATATTGAGGAGGGCGCCAATTGCAACCTCGTCCACTTCGATGCCACGTTCTGTCCGCGCAGACGCAGGCACGCCGGAAATCACTATTTCCTCACCGCCAGTGAAGATAGCGAAGTCTTTCTGACTTTTCGCGATGACCTTGATCCAGAAAAGTAGATTGCGAATGATTGTATCATTCCGTTGCTGGCCGCTCCACTGAATCGAAAGTTTCCCGGTCGCCTTCGGA
Organism: uncultured Verrucomicrobiae bacterium; assembly: GCA_963850015.1. Taxonomy (GTDB): domain Bacteria; phylum Verrucomicrobiota; class Verrucomicrobiia; order Chthoniobacterales; family UBA10450; genus AV80. Next base: position 837,448 of record CAWKJF010000002.1, on the reverse strand, counting down.
GCCAGCAAGGTTTCGCCGTCTTCAGTGAATGTGTATGTAGGCTCAACCTTTATGAAAAAGCGATCCCCGAGTTGCTCGAACTTTAGATAGGCCGCGGAATGAACGAAGAAATGCGAACTACCGTCGGAACTCAGCTTTTTAGCTGCCACCTCGCGTTCCCGATCCCCCGGATTCGTCCATTTTCGGGGCGTGCCATCCATATTTGCCTTGAAGTAGAAACGGCCTTTGATGTCCTTCCTGATCCCGATTCTGCCCATACGGTTCTTGAGCGCTTCGTTCAGGAGCGCCATCAGCCAGCGCCGCTTGTCGTCATCGGCGATCCACGTGGTTACTGCGGTCGACTCCACGGATGTAACCTCAACCGCTGCACGAAGAATCTCTTCGCGGCGATTCAAGTCAGCGAACGTCCACAGACGATGCTCACGGAGAATAAACATCCCTGAGTCAGGAACCACGTCCCATACTTCACGTGGCTTATCGTGTTGCGTCGCGCCGGACCAGATAGTCGTAGGTAGCGACCTCACCTCCAACAAATTCCCCACGATTAGCTCCTGTATGCGATCAGCGTCCCATGAGCTGGCCGAGCTATCTGCGAGTGGTGGAGGCGTCTGCGTTCCAGATGTGCCAGTGTATCGTGCGGGTCCACGCGCGCCCCGTTGCGGCGGAAGCCCCCGCAGGCGTCGAAGAAGCTGCAAAAAAGCGCGCTCGAACTGAGTTTTATCGCGAAAGTCTACGAAACGTCCCGTTTTGAACGGCATGGGAAGTTCGATTCTGCGTTGGCCGTCGATTGTCGAATCCCGATAAAGGACAGGAATAAGATTGCGTGCCTTGGGATCAGTCATGAACCAATGGGTCCACTCTTGATTGGCCCAGCTTGATTCAAGAAACTCGGGCGACAGAATTGCAACGAGATATCTGCTACGACTCAGGCCTTCGTTCAGACGATTTACAATGTTGGCGCTATAATCAATGTCCCACTCGTCGAAAAAAACGTTGATTCGCCGGCTGTCGTCCCGGTCTTCAACGCCTTCGCGTTCCAACCGTTCTCCAAGATTACGAACCCAATCCTTGTCGATACCTGTGTGGGATAAGAATAAGTCGTGCTCTTTTGCTACCGAACCAAGAGGCACACCAATCAAAGTGCCTTTAGCTTGTTGCCCCGGCGACGCTTGAGATTCCATTTCTTTCGTCGGATCGCCGCTACATCGGCGGCGGCCCATGGTCGCGGAGGCGACAGGAAACGACGGTCGTGGACACGCCGCTACAGTGGAAGCTCGTTGCTTTCGAGATCAATCTTTCCCCTCCTGCACGATCTGGTTGAGACGGAAACCTTCGATGTCGGTTTTGATCTGAATCCAGATGGGGAGGTGGTGCATAGGGGGGGATGTGACGTGTAAGAGCTTTTACAAGGTTGGGGCCATGATTGCACGAAAAAAAGGGCCGCCGCTACAACGGGGAGCCGGGTTACACGGCCAAAAACTGGCAAGTAACCCTCCTGCGCCAAGCCCGCGGCGGGCAGGCGTGTGATCCGCCACGGCCGATTCGCCCTCCGGCGAACCTGTGACAAGCGAGGGAGAGATGGACGAACCCGAGGAGGGCGCTGACACAGTGTAAGAGGCGATTTACATGCTCTGAATAGGCATTTGCACGCTCTTGGAGCCGATTTACATACTCTAGAAGTCGTCTGCACAGGTTTCGGAGGAAATTGACACGGTCTCGGAAGGGATTTGCACGCGCTCGGAAGCGGCTGAAACGCTCTAGAAGTCGGTTTAACCGATCTCGGAAGAGCCTGACAGGCTCTCGACGGGCGCCGACACGCTCTGGAAACCGAATTCCGGCCTTTAGGGCTGCCTTTAAACGGTCTGGGAGCGAACTGACACGCTCTAAAAATCAATTGTGGCGCTCTAAAAATCGTCTGTCGCGCTCTAGGAAGAAGCTGACGGCGGCGAAATGTAGAGGCGCTCGCCGCGGCGAGCGCCTGTTGTTTGGTTCAGGCGTTTGACGCAAACGCCTCTACAACTTGAGATCCGTGAGATCTGCGGTCGATGAACGGCGGTGTGGACAGCGCTGCTCCTTGCCAAAGGGCTACGCTGACACGCGGACGTTTTCGAGGTGAAAATGCGCTTCGCGCAATTCCAGGCTGCGTTCGCGCAAGGCGTCTTCCAGCGCGGCGCGCTGCGTATCGAGCTGGATATGGAGACGGCGCATCTCGAGAAGATTGGCAATGCGGAGAAGGACTTCGATGTGGTCGAAAGGCTTGAGCAGGAAGTCGGTGGCGCCGGCGCCAAGCGCGGCGCGCTTCGTTTCTTCACTCGCATCGGCAGTCAGCACTATGACCGGCAGGAAGAACTTCATCGCCGGCGGAACGGAGGGAATGGAGGATGGAAAGACCATCGACGTGGGGCATCATCAAGTCGAGCAGGACCAGGTCCGGAGCGAACGTGTGGCAAGCCGCAAGGGCGAGACGGGAATCGGTCACGGACCTGATCTGTTTGTAGCCGGTGTCGGAAAGCATGTCCTCCAGGAGGGCGACGTTGAGTGGCTCGTCATCGATGATCAGGATTTTCATCCGGCCGAAGGCCCTCATATCGCCGTGCCAGGCATTTTTCGAAGGAGGGGTTGAAGCAGTCGTGGAATTTTCCATAAATTGTTTTCCTAAGCGGCGACTGGATCCTCCGTTAACCGGAGAGAAGATGTTTCGTCGATGACGCGGAAAAATTCCGGCATATCGAGTGGTTTGGTGAGGTAGGCCCGTGCGCCTGCTTTCAAGAGGCGTTTGATCTGACGCGAGGTGGCATCCGCGCTGATGACCACGACCGGAATGTCTCGCGTGGCCTCGAAGCGTTGCAGGCGTGAAAGCACTTCCCAACCAGGCAAATCGGGCAGGTGCAGATCCATGAGAATGAGATCGGGGGAATGCCGGCGGGCCAGCTCGATTCCCAACTGCCCTTGCATCGCGGTGATGAGCTGGATGTGAGGCTGATCGGCCAGCACCTGCTCGATGAGGGTGAGGTTGGACAGATTGTCCTCGACGTAGAGGATGGTGCGTTTCTTTTCCTCGGAGCCGTCGAATGACTCGAAAACGGCGCGTCTGACCGGGACGCGCTCGAGAGGAGAATCGGCGCAGGCGAGCTCAACCCAAAAGGTGCTGCCCCGGCCGGGAGTGCTGTCGGCTCCGATCGTTCCGTTCATGGCTTGCATCAGGCGCTGGCAAAGCGCCAGCCCGAGGCCCGTCCCTTCGACTCCAGTCTGTTTCCGCGCCCAGACGATCGAAGGGAGTAAACAACCGGGCCAATTTTCCGGCCGTAATGCCGGCGCCCGTATCCTTCACGGCGATGCGCATGGCGCCGCTTTCGGTCGGGCTGGCGGTAACGGTCACTTCGCCATTGAGCGGTGTGTATTTCACGGCATTCGTGAGCAAGTTCAGCAGCACCTGTTTGAAGCGCTGCCGGTCCGCCATGACATATTTATTTTGATCGAGCACCGCCGGCGCCAGGAGTTCAATCTCACGCTCGGCCGCGAGTGGGCGCATGAGGCTGAGGGCTTCCTCGAGGGCGTCCGCCAGGCAAACCGGCTCGAGGGACAATTGCAAATTGCCGGTTTCGACGCGGCTGATGTCGAGCACTTCATTGATAAGATTAAGCAGGTGGCGACCGGCGCTGATGATGTGCCCTACCCGGGAACGCTGGGTCTCGGTCGGGTTTTGCCGCTCGAGGAGCTGGCCAAATCCAAGAATCGCGTTGAGCGGCGTCCGCAGCTCGTGGCTCATGCGGGAAAGGAATTCGCTCTTGGCGTGATTGGCGCGGTCCGCCTCCGCTTTCGCCTCGCGCAGCTCTTTCTCGATCCGAGCGCGGTCGGTCACGTCGTGCGCCACGCAAAACATGATTTTGTCCTCTTCCGACCACGAAGCGGACCAAAGAACGTCGACCAGCGTTCCGTCCTTTCGCGTGTAGCGATTAACGAAATCGGTGAACTTTCCGTCCAGCCGCAAGACCTCCGCGACCTGGCTCGTCATCACTTTGTCTTCTGGACAAACGAAGTCCAGTACGGGCGTCCCACCAGTTCGTCCGGACGTATAGCCCCACAATTGCTCGCTGGCGGCGCTAACGCTGACGAAGCGGCCCCATTCATCCATCGTGCAGATCACGTCCTGGGAATTATCCATGATCAACTGGTTGGCCTGGTGAGCGCCTTCCAGCTCGTGCTTGCTTTCACAGAGTGCGTCTTCCGCTCGTTTCCGCTCGGAGATGTCTTCCACCATGACGAGGAAGTTACGGGGCTGACCGTCCACGTCCCGCATGAGGCACGCGGTGCGCGTGATCCAGAGGACTTCACCGTTCTTCCGGATATACCGTCTCTCGACGGAAGAGCGAGGGCCACCGGTCAGCAACTCCTCGGCGTTTTGTCTTCCCTGCGGAATATCCTCCTCGAAGGTGATATCCATCGTCGTGCATTGGGTCAGCTCGCTTTTCGTATATCCCACCATCTGGCAGAGGGTGGTGTTCACCTGGTTAAAGCTTTCGTCGATCCCTACTACGGCCATTCCAATAGGAGCCTCCTCGAAAATCTGGCGGAAGCCTTGCTCGCTCGCCTCAAGGGCCGCGGTCCTGTTCGCGATCGAGCGCATTTCGCGAACGCTGCGCAGGCACGAGATGACGAGAAACACGTCCTCGAAAATCACCCAACCGGCGTGCTCGAGGGAGCGGAGCGGGCTGGCGGTGAGCACACCGTAGACGGAGTAGGGAAAATAAATTCCACGAACGAAATGGTCGAGCGCCACCACGATGGTCGCCGGAATCAACACGCGCCAATCGCGATAGAACGAGAGAATTACCAGCGATCCGAAGACGTGGAAGTGCGTCTCGAGGCGACCCCCCGTCAGCGCGATTAACAACGCCGACATGAGCATCTGGGCGACGGCGATGACGTAGCGATTGATGGTTGCGCCGGGCCAGGCGTGCGCCATCCAAATCGGAAAGATACTGATGGCGCCGCCCAGGAAGATGGCCGCCCAGACATGGATGTGGACCTGGCTTGTTTGGCCGTCCCACGCCAGAGGCGAAACCAGGAGCGCGAGGAGAATGCCGAATATCCACTGGAAGAACATCAGCCGGCCGAACAATCGATCCGTATTCCGGGCGATCTCCTGCCGATGCTGTTCGAAGAGCTCTGCGGCGCGTTCGACGGAATAGTTGACGCCGCTGGCGCTGAGGCTCATTTCAAACATAGGGCCTTGGACTCCGCCCGAGCGGAGTTAGTGAGCGAGCAGCCGAAGACCAGCGTCCGGGTTCGTGCTGGAGTTTGATTGTTGAGGATGGCCAGGATGGCGTTCTCGCCGGCATTCTCGCCGGCGTGTCCGCGGGACGCAGTCAGTCCCCCGCTAAAGAGCAATTGACCATCCGCGCCAAACAAAAGCGTATGACCGGATGTCTTGGCGCCAAAGCGGCCGGCTTCCGCGCCATCGGGATCAATGACTACTTTCACGCCGGGGATAGCCTCAGCACTGCGGCGCAGATTCGTATCTTCCCAATCGCGGCCGGCTTCCTTCGGTTTCACGAAGAGGACATAGGCCGCCACTTTTCCCTGAAGTCGCGCCATGAGCTGCGCCAGCTCACCGAGGCTTGCTGAAGTGCAGGGGCAACGGGGATGTGCCAGCATCACGAGGGTCGGCCGATCCGTGACCCGTTCGAGGTGCGCCGGCCACTCCGAAGAGAGAGTGCCAACCCGGCCGGGCTTATTCTCGTATTGCAACAAGGCCCGACCACCAAATGCCACCGCGGCGATCCAAGTGATCGCAAACAATGTTGTGGCTAAAATACGTTTGGTTCGCAGTTGCAAGGAGAACCCCCGTTCTTCCTAAGCAGAGCGCATTCCACATCCGGCCGGAGAAACGGCCGTTCGGTCTCCTAAAGCAGCCAGGCTTGCCCAAGCCCCGGCCGAAAGTCAGCTCATGAATTCACCGATTGGCGACATCGGTTCGATGTGATCGCAAAATATCTTGAATGTCGCCAGGATCGGCACGGCGAGAATCATTCCGGAAATCCCCCACATCCAACCCCAAAAAGCCAGCGCGATCAGGATCACCACCGGATTCAGGGTGAGCGATCGGCCCAACACCAGGGGCGTGATAAAGTTCCCTTCCAGGGTGGCGATGATCAGATAACTCGCGGGAAACACCATGGCGTAGCCGAGGCTGTCGAAGCTCAAGACCGCGCCGAGCGTCATGCAAATAATACCGGCCAGCGCGCCGAGGTAAGGGATAAAGTTCAGCGTCGCAACGAGCACGCCCCACATGATCGGGTTGCGCAGCCCCAGCAAATGCACCGTCGTCCCCACGGCAATGCCAAGCCCGATATTGATCAGGGTAATGGTTAGGAGGTAACGCGAAATCTGCATCTCGATCTCGCGCACCATCGAGACGGCGCGTTTTTTGTCCGCCAAACGCGGGATCGCCTTTACGATCTTGGCGAGAAAGACTCCGTCGTAGGCGAGAAGAAAATAAAGCAGGATCAACATGACCACGCCGCTGGCGATGAACTCCGGGGTCTGGGTCAGGAAAGACTCGGCCAGCGCGTTTCGTTTCACGACCACGGTCTGCGCCTGCGGTTCGGCGGTGGTGGTCAGTTTTTCGATCTCGCCGCTGGCCTGCGCGACCTTTTCCATCGGCTTCTTCAGCGGCAAGAACTTTTGCTCGAGCTGGTGCAAACTGTAAGGCGCTTTTTCCAGCCACTCCGCCGCCGGCTCGAGCCAGACGGGAAACGCCATAGATCAGCAATCCGACGAGCGAAAGGAGGACGATGGCGGCGCCGAACGCCGGACTTATCCGAATGCGCCCGAGCAGCCTGACCAATGGAGCCAGCAGATAACTGAGCAGCAACGCCAGCACCAGCGGCAGCAGCATCGCACGCATGAAATACATCGTGTAAAACACCGCGAGCACGAACAGACCCGTTAGCGCGACCGACTTGATGTCGAACGGTCCGCGCAACAAATCCGGCAAACGAAGCTGGCGAACTGCTTCGACGTCCGGCTTGCTTGCCCCGCCCATTTCTTCCCTGTCATCAAAAGCCATGCAGAATGAATCGGGACTGCGGCCTCGTTCGCGCTTCGCGCGATGGCGAGGCCCAACGATTTCTTGGCGGAGGTTCCTCCGAACCCGTTTCACTAGCCGTCCGCCACGACAGTTGTGATAATCTACCGCCATGATGCGGCTCCTCGCATTCACGCTCGGCCTATTCCTGGCGGCATCTCTGCTGGCGGAAGAGGAGTTGCCCCAGGATCCAAGCGAGCCGCTCGATATCGAGCCGCCTTTGCTGATCCAGGAAATTCCGGGCCGGGGTCCGGTTCAGTCAACGCCGGGAGCTGCCCCGGAACTCGATCCGGAACGGATCTCGATTGCGCTCGAGAAAGCGAAAAAAAGCGCGGCCGGCGGCGAGCGGCTCTACCGCAGCGGCGTGATCGCCAAAGTCGAGGCGGAAAATCGCGCCTTAAAAGTTGTGCGCCTGGAAGCGGACCTCGCGAATGCCCGGCTCGAGATCGCCAAACAAAATATCGCCACCCAACAAGCCCGGTTCGACGCGGCGGAAATCCCGGAAGTCGAACTGGAGCTGGCCAAGTCCGCGTTGGCCGTGGCCACGAATGAATCGGCCGCTGCGACGGCGCGGCGGGAAAAAGCCGAACTTGGAAGCGGCGCTTTTGAATCTGCAGCGGCAGAAAAAACTTCTGGCCCTGGGCAGCGGGAGAAAATCCGAGGTCAGCCGCGCCGAGGAAAAAGTTGCCGCGCTCCAGCAGCAGAAAAATTGACGTTTCTCGGGGCTTGCGGCTCGCAATGGACGCGTTTACAGGAAGCGCGGCTACAGCGCTGGGCTCCAATGCATTGCAAACAATTTGTGCTATACGTTTCGCGCGGTTTCTTGAGACATCCCGCTGGCATAGCAAACGCTGATTAATCATCCTGTGAGAACTCCTGTTCGAAAACTCGTTTCTTGTGCTTGCGCTTTCTTCTCCTCACCGCGGGGATCGGCTTCGCCGGTTCGTTTCCTTCTACCGGGCCAACGGTGCCGGGCAATGAGGCGCAGCTTCGTGGTGGATTGGCCCTGGCGCCGGCCAACGCTCCCGTTTCAGTCAAACGCGCCATTTGGGCGGCGAATCAATTGCGCACAAAGCCGTATCGCTATGGCGGGGGCCATCGCTCCTTTCATGATAGCGCCTACGACTGCTCCGCCACTGTTTCCTACGCCCTGGCGGGCGCCGGCCTGGTCAGCGCGCCGCTGAGCTCGAAAGAATTGCGCGCTTTTGGAAGCCGCGGCCGCGGGAAATGGATTACGGTTTATGCTCGAAATGGTCACGCCTTCGCCGTGATCGCCGGCCTTCGCCTGGATACCACGTCGCCGAATAATCCTTCCCGCCGTTGGGCGCCCCGCTGGCAACCCACCCGCCGCAAGCCGTCCGGCTTCGAAGCGCGACACCCCGCCGGTTTGTAACGGCTTTCCCGTCGGAGCCTCCTGCTCCTGATCTTGATCCTCTTCCTGATCTTTCCTCCCCGCCCAGAACGGATCAGGAGTAGGATCAGGATCGGGAGCAAGAGTCGGAAAAACCATCTTGGTACCGCTCGACCTTCGCCGTAGTCTGCGCCTCTATGCGCAATCGCTCTCTTGCTTTCTTTCTCCTGATCGCTTTCGCTGCCGGCCCTGCTCTCGCGGACGAGGGAATGTGGCTTTTTAACAATCCGCCGCTCAAGCAATTCAAAGAGAAATATCAGTTCGAACCGACGCCGCAGTGGCTCGAGCATCTCCAGAAATCCAGCGTCCGTTTTAATTCCGGCGGAAGCGGATCGTTCGTTTCCGCGAACGGCCTCGTCATCACCAACCATCACGTCGGGCTCGATACGCTGCAAAAGATCAGCAGCGAGAAAAACAATTACGTGCGGGACGGCTTCTACGCCAAGACCCAGGCGGAAGAGCCCCGCGCCACCGATCTCGAGCTCAACGTGCTGATGTCGATTGAGGACGTGACGGCCCGGGTGAACGCCGCGTTGAAACCAGGCATGACGCCGGATCAAGCCGCGGCCGCGCGCCAGAAGGTCATCGCCGAAATTGAAAAGGAGAGCAAAGACAAGACCGGATTGCGCTCCGATGTCGTCACTCTCTATCAGGGCGGCGCGTATCATCTTTATCGTTTCAAACGCTATGACGACGTCCGCCTCGTCTTCGCGCCGGAGGAACAAATCGCGTTTTACGGCGGCGATCCCGACAACTTCGAATATCCGCGCTTCGATCTCGATGTCTGCATCTTCCGCGCCTACGAGAACGGCCAGCCGGCGAAGATCGAACATTTCCTGAAATGGAATCCGAATGGGCCCAAAGATGGCGAACTGACCTTCGTCAGCGGTCACCCCGGACGCACCGACCGCCAGCTCGCCGTCACCGAACTTGCTGAGTTGCGGGATCAGGAAGTGCCTTACCTGCTCAACCTGTTTTACCGGCGCGAGAGCCTCCTGCATGCCTGGGCGGCGCGTTCGTTCGAAAACCAGCGCCGCGCACAAGATCTCGTCCGAGGCATCGAGAATAATCGGAAACGGTACGACGGCTATCTGGCGGCGCTGCTCGATCCCGAGATCGACCGCGCCCTCAAAGCGCGCGAACAAAAATTGCGCGACGCGATGGCGAAGGACGCGAAATGGAAGGGAACGCTCGCCGCCTACGAGCGGATCAAGAAGGCGCAGGAGGAAACCGCAAAGGTTCTCGCGACCTACAATTACTACGAGACGTTTCGTGGCAAGCAGGGGGCCAGCCTATCGCGCGCCGCGCGGTTTCAACAGCACTCTTTTCAAATATGCCCGCCGACTCCTGCGGCGCGGGTGACGAGCGTCCGAAGCCGAACGGCGAACGGTTTCCCGAATTTCGCGACAGCAACAAGGAATCGCTCGAGCTCGACCTTTTTGGGTCCCAGCCGATCTACGACGACCTGGAGCAGATAATGCTGACCGATTCGCTCACCGATCTGGCGACGCGCTTCGGCTTCAACGATCCGCTGGTGCAGAAGGTTCTCGCCGGCAAATCGCCCACGGCGCGCGCCCTGGAACTGGTGACGGGAACGAAGCTGAAAGATGTGGCGGTTCGGAAACAACTATATGAAGGCGGGGCCGCGGCGGTGGCGGCGGCCAAAGATCCGATGATCGAGCTGGCGCGACTCGTCGACGGTCCGGCCCGCGCGGCGCGGAAAGTTTATGACGCGCAAGACGAAATCAAGCAGCAGGCCTACGGCGAGATCGCCAAAGCGCGCTTCGCCCTTGAAGGCACGAGCAATTATCCCGACGCGACTTTCACCCTGCGTCTTTCCTATGGCACGGTCCGCGGCTACGAAGAGAATGGCAAACCGGTCGCTCCCTTCACGGATTTCGCCGGTCTCTTATACGCGCGCAGCCGAGCACAACAACCAGCCGCCCTTCGATCTGCCGCAGCGCTGGATCGACAAGAAGTCGGCGCTCAATCCGGCGACGAAATACAATTTCGTCTCCGATGCCGACATCATCGGCGGCAACAGCGGCAGCCCGGTCGTGAACAAGGCGAACGAATTCGTCGGCATCATTTTCGACGGGAACATCCAGTCGCTCGTGCTCGATTGTGTTTACACCGACAAACAAGGCGCGCGCCGTGAGCGTCGATTCCGCCGCGATCACCGAAGCGTTGCGGAAGGTTTATGACGCCGGCGCGCTCGCCGACGAACTGGGGAAATAGCCGCTTTGGTAGGGACGCCGCGCTGCGGCGTCCGCGAGCCAGGGGCGCGTTGTCGCTCCCGAAGCCGTTCGCGGACGGCGCAGCGCGCCGTCCCTACCATGGATTTGCAATAAATACGTAAGGCCAGTCTTCTGCTTTCTCGACCAGCCCTGCTCGCACTGGATTCGCGAGAATGTAATCCGCTTTTTGCTGAAAGCTTTCATCCCCCGAAGTCGATGCTCGAAGAAATCACGGTGCCAGGAGATTCCATTCGTCTTTGCGGTCCATTCCTTCCATTTGCTAACAATCGTCTTCACTCGTTTTCCAGTTTCTGGAAATGAGGCAAGCATGTGCAAATGATCTGGCATTAGCATCGCGACATGGACGTACCAAACCCCTATGTCGTTGCGGTGCTGTACTGTCTCGAGCAGTGCGTTGGCAACATCTGGAAGCGCCAGTTGATTTCGTCCGCGCATCTTGCAACAAATCGTGATGAAGTAGCATTCTTTCGCCGGATCGATCCAGAGCGGAACGTCATGAGGGAGTCGCTTTCGGATCGGTAACTTGTTCACGGGGGGCCACTGGGACGGCGCGCTGCGCCTTCCGCGGACGCCGCAGCGCGGCATCCCTACCTACAACTGCTTCAGTAGCGTCTTCCACCGCGCCCACGCGTCGTCGCGGGCTTTCTTGTTCTCCGGCGTGCCGGTCGGGCGATTCGCCTTCGCGCATGAAGCCGTGGCCGGCGCCCTTGTAAGTGACCGGCTCGTATTTCTTGCCCGCGGCCTTCATCAACTCTTCCGCTTTCGGAATCGTCGCATTCACGCGCGCGTCGTTCTCGGCGTAGAAGCCGTAAACCGGACACGCAATTTTCGCAGCGTCCTCCGCGTTCTCGACCGCGGTCCCGTAGAACGAATAGGCGGCTTTAAGTTTCGGGTTTGCCACCGCGTACTCGAACGTCCGCGCCCCGCCCCAGCAAAATCCAGCGACCGCGAGTGCGCCGTTCGCCGCCGGGATTTTCGTCGACGCATACTCTGCCGTCGCATCGAGATCGGCCTTAACCTGTTCTTTCGGCAAGGCCGAGATCGCCTTCCGCGCGCCATCGACATCGGCAAAGGTCTGACCGCTCAACATGTCCGGCGCGATCGCAATAACGCCCGCTTCGGCCAGTTGATCGCAAACGCCGCGCACCCAATCGGTCAGCCCGAAAATTTCGTGAATGACGATGACCACGGGCGCCTTTTCCTTGCGCTCGGGATAAACGACGAACGCCTTTAGCGTGCGCTCGCCCGACTTGAATTCCACCCATTCGCCGTGCCGCGAAGATTTTTCGAGCCGAGCCTTGGCCCAATCCTGGGCGGAAACCGTTTGAACTAACAGAGCAAGAGCAACTGCAACGAGAAGGCGTTTCATTTGACTGGATATTCGGGTTAGGACGCCGAGTCGGACGTGGCCGCTCCGCGTCGCATCATCGCATCGACGCTGAATCGGCCCGGGCCGTAGAAAACATATGAAGATGAAAAGCCAGGCGTAAACCACGGCCAGCTCGCCCCGGTTTACGATCGGGAAAAAGCCACCGCTGGCGTGAGCCATGAAATACGCGACCGCCATCGTGCCGCTGGCCAGGAACGCGGCAGGTCGCGTCAACAATCCAATTGCAATCAGGAGGCCGCAAATGAGTTCGATCCACCCGCCGACAGTCATCAGCGTATCGGGCGGGCCGGAAGGCTGGCCGGGCTTGGCAAACCAGCCCAAGAACTTTTTGCGCGCCGTGACAGGCGAACAGCAGCCCGACAATCAAACGCATGATGCAGTAAACCGGATCAGCGAAACGACTCAGAGAGTTCATTAGCGAAGGCTGTTTCCCGCGGTTGTTCCTGTCAAGATTCTCCTCTCAACGCGCGACCGCTCCTACCTGTAGCGGCGGTCTATGACCGCCGAATGTTGCCAGGAAAGACACGGCGGTCATAGACCGCCGCTACAGTTGCATTGCAACTTCTCGCGCCTGCATCACGGTGCCTCGTGCAAATCGCGATCATCGGCGGCGGCGCGGCAGGATTCTTCGCCGCGATCGCTTGCGCACGGGCCAATCCGGAGAATGAAGTTTCCATCTACGAACGCGGCTCGGAGTTTCTGACGAAAGTCCGGATCTCCGGTGGCGGACGCTGCAACGTCACGCATGCCTGCTTCGATCCGCGGACGTTGAGCGAGCATTATCCTCGCGGTGAACGCGCCCTCATCTCGCCGCTCCATCGCTTCTCGCCGGACGACACGGTGGCCTGGTTCGAAGCGCGCGGCGTTCGGCTCAAGACGGAACCGGATGGACGCATGTTTCCGGTGACGGATTCTTCGCACACGATCATCGATTGCCTGCTGGACGAAGCGAAAGCGGCCGGCGTGCGTCTGTTCACGCGCAAAGGAATCGAGCAGGTCGCGGATCGACGCTCCCGGCAGGTTCGCACTCAGTCTGAGCAACGCCGAGGTCATCAAACTGCGATCGACTGCTCCTCGCCACCGGCGGGACCCGCTCCATCAGCGGCGGTCAGATCGCGCAATCGCTCGGGCACACGCATCATCCCGCCCGTGCCGTCGCTCTTTTCGTTGCACGTTTCCACCCCCTGGCTCCGTTCGCTCCCGGGCGTCTCCATTCCGGATGTTGAAGTATCCGTCCCCGGCACAAAGTTGCGCGAGCGCGGGCCGATGCTTGATCACGCACAACGGCGTGAGCGGCCCAGCCATCCTGCGGCTCTCCGCCTGGGGCGCGCGAGTCTTGCACGGCCTGGACTACAGTTTCACCCTCCGCGTGAACTGGCTGCCGGATCTCACTGACGAAGCCGATCCGCGCACAGCTCCAATCGCTTCGCGAATCAAACCCCAACCGTCTCGTCCTGAACTCACCTCTCGCTCCCCTGCCCGCCCGGCTCTGGGAACAACTCGCGCTCGCCGCCGGCATCGATCGGGAGACGCGCTGGACCACACTCCCTCGCGCGAAAGCCCAGACGCTGGCCCGGCTCCTCACCCGGACGGAACTCGAAGTGAACGGCAAATCGCTGAACAAAGAGGAGTTTGTCACTTGCGGCGGCGTGAGTCTGCGCGAGATCAATTTCAAAACGATGGAAAGCCGCATCACCCCCGGTCTTTATTTCGCCGGCGAACTGCTCGATCTCGACGGAGTCACCGGCGGTTTCAATTTTCAAGCGGCCTGGACGACCGGCTGGATCGCCGGACACGCGATGGCGGATCGCGAGCCAGTCTTGCCCGGATGAAGCGCCGCCGCATTCCCGATCAGCATCTTCGACGACGCGCTGAGCGAAGTGCGCGCAGGTCTACGCCGATCTCGCGCTCCGACCGATCGAGCGCAATTGCGTGCGCGTGAAGGAATGCTGCCATTTCAAGCTGACCGGCCGCACGCCCTATCTCACCAAGGGCGAAGCGTTGCTGGCAGCCAGAGCTCTTCGCGCGACCGGCCGCACGCAGTTGCCCGACGAATCCAACGGGCGCATGTCCGCTGCTCGATTCCACCAGCGGCAACTGTCATGATCTACGATTCCCGTCCTTTCGGCTGCCGCACCCATTTTTGCGCGGCCGCCGGCGGCCCGTACGCGCGCCGCGAAGTCATCGATCTTATTCGGCGACTGGAAGCGGTGGATGTGGAAGTTGGCGGATCGGGCCCGCGCTTTTGCAAAACGCCATCGCCGACGCGCTCGAAGAACTGTAGCGGTGGTCTATGACCGCCGAAGCCAATGCACAGCTGCGGTCATAGACGCCGCTACAGAAAACTACGCCGCCTTCTTCGCGTGAGGCTTCGCCTTCGTCGGCGCGCTTTTTCTTCTTCGCGCCTTGCGATTTCGCCAGGCTTTCCTGCAACACCGCCACCAGATCGATCACTTTCGTCGACTCTTTCTTCGCCTTCGGTTTTTCTTCGATCTCTTTTCCGCCCGACTCCACTTTCTCCTCGATCACTTCCATGAGCGCTTCGCGATAATCGTCGTGTATTTCTCGGGATCCCATTTCGAGCTCATGCTCTCGACCAGCGCCTTGGCCATGTCCTTCTCCCGCTTTCCCACTTCCAGCTTCTTCGGCACCTTCAGCTTCTCCGCATCCGCCAGTTCCTCGGCGAAATGCATCAGCTCGAGCACGAGCGCGTGCTTGAGCGCTTTCACCCCGGCCAGATATTGCCGCGTCTTGATGACGACTTTCGCGATGCCGACTTTCTTGCCGTCGGCGAGGGCTTCGCGCAGCAGCACGTAGGCTTTGTCGCCGCCCTTTTGCGGCTCGAGGTGATACGGCTTGTAGAAATACATCGGATCGATCTCCTCCAGATCGACGAAATCCTGGATGTCCACGGTCTGCGTCGCCTCGAGATCGACGCGCTGAAAATCCTTCTCGTTCAGGACGACGAACTTCCCTTTCTCGTACTCGTACCCTTTCACGATCTCGATCCCAGGGAACTTCCTTGCCGTCCTTTTCCGCGACCCGCTTGTAATTGACCGGGCTGTGGTCCTTCGCCCGCAGCAGCCGGAATTTCAGCTCTTCCTTCCGCGTCGCCGGATAAAGCGCGATCGGGATGTTGACGAGGCCGAAACTGATACTGCCCTTCCAGATTGCACGCATACGTAATAGATTTCGCGTCTCGTACCCGAATTGCGCGTGCGTCGTTCGCTGTAGAGGGACGTGCGTCAAGCGCACTGTCCAAGGACAGTGCGGATAGCACGTCGCCTCCGTGACAGCGCTACGCCGCGGCTTCGAGCTGTTCGCGCTTGATCCCGCGCAACTCGAAAAGCCGCACGAGCGTTTCTTCGATCAAATTATTCGGACAGGACGCCCCGGCCGTGATGCCGACCACGATCGGCCCGTCCGGCAGCCAATCTTTCGCAATCACTTCCTCTCGCGCGTGCAGATCGTAGTGCAGAATTTCCGTCTCGGATAACAAGCGGGAAGCGTTGCGCACGAAATACGTCGGCAGTTTTTCCTCGCCCATCTCCGCCAGGTGCGAAGTGTTCGAGCTGTTGTAGCCGCCGACCACGAGCAGCAGGTTCATCCGCACATCGAGCAACTCGCGCAACGCATCCTGCCGCTCCTGGGTGGCGCCGCAGATCGTGTCGAAGAAACGGAAGTTCGTCGCGGCCAGCTCCGGCCCGTCGCGATCCACGATCGCCTGCCGAATGCGGCGCTGCACTTCTTCGGTCTCGCCGCGCAACATCGTGGTCTGGTTCGCCACGCCAACCGTCCTCAGATGCAGATCGGGATCGAAGCCGGGCGAATGCGCATTCCGGAATTTCTCCAGGAACGCCTGCTTGTCGCCGCCATGCCGGATGTAATCGCAGACGTAATCGGTGTCCGGCAGCGTCAGGACGACGAGATAATGTCCTTTCCCGTCGCCGAGCGCGCGCGAGCTGGTCGCCTTTGTTTCTTCGTGCTCCGCCTTGCCGTGAATGATCGAAGTGGCGGATTCGCTCGCGTATTTGCGCACTCGTTTCCACACGCTCATCACGTCGCCGCAGGTCGTATCCACGATCTGGCAGCCGCGCTCCTTGATTTGCTGCAAGATCGAAAGCTCGGTGCCGAAGGCGGGCACGATCACGACGTCTTCCGGCTGCAGATCGGCGATGTCCGCCTGCTTGTTCTTGCCCATCAGGTTCTTGATGCCTAACGAGGAGATCTGCTCGTTGACCTCGGGGTTGTGAATGATCTCGCCGACGATGAAAAGCCGGCGGTCCTTGAAAACCTTGCGCGCGGCATACGCGAGATCGATCGCGCGCTCGACGCCGTAACAAAATCCGAATTGCTTCGCCAGCCGCACCGTCACGTCGCCGAACGTCAGGATGCCGCCGGCGCGCCGGACCTTGTCCACGATGTCGCTCCGATAATGCGACTCGACCTGCTCCTGCACGGCCGTCATCACCTCCGGCGTGCGCAAGTTCACTTTCTCGCGCGCCGTCGTGCCGCTGGAAATCAGATTCGTGCTCATGGCTCTGGTCAGCGAGACATTACACCCGATTTCCCGCGGACAGCGACTCCGCCGGAAGTTCTCGATTTCTGAATTCAGATCAATCCACCAGCAGCGGGCCCGGAGGATCCTTGAACCAGCTCGTCGGACATCATTGCAGACCGCGGCGGATCCGGATCCCTGCTTTGATCGAGCCGGCGGACCTGACTGCCGTACTTCTTGTCTTCGGGAAGAGATGTGGCGATGTACACCGGCGTGCCGATCCGGTCAGCGCGAAGAGCCGGGCCGCGGCTTCACGATGCAAGCCGGACGCAGCCATGCGTGCGCGGGCGCGGGATGGACAAAGCCTTCGTGGAATCCATACGCCGGCTTGAACTCGCACCAGTAGGCCATCGGATAACCGGCATCGGGCTCGTCTGATGCCGGCGCTTGTTCTTGATCTTGTTGTAGATGGTGAAATTGCCCTTCGGAGTCTCGGCGCCCGGCTTGCCGACGTTGCCCTGGACCGCCATGAGCAGGCGGTCGCCTTCCATCACATAGACGTTCTGAGTCGAGAGCGGAGAGTTTCACTTCCACTTTGGAAGGATCGTGCGGCCGTGCGCGATGACGCGATAACTTCCGGACGACGACGCTGTGGACATTGTTCCGCAGCTCGTCAGGAAAAGGGCGGCCGCGGCGCCGAGACAGATTAGAAAGCGGGAAAGATAGTTGCATAGTTACTCACTGGAAAAGCGCATTGGGCGCGCTTTTGTCAACAATCATGCCCCTGAGGCTCCACCAACGGCACGGACAGATTCGCCCGCACTAATCGTCGAACAAAGGTCCGGTCGGCTTTTGGAACGCCGCCTCCGAAATCGCAACGCTATTCGGCGGGTCCGGTGTCTTGGAATCATCGACGCGCTTAATCGTTGGTCCGATCGTCGCGTCCTCTGGCTGCGTTTCGGCGATGTTCACTGGTGTTCCGATCTTCACCAGAGCGAAAAATTTCGCCGCCGCCTCGCCCTTCAGCCGGACGCAGCCGTGGCTGCGCGGACGCACGTGCACGTAGCCTTGATGAAATCCGTAGGCCGGCGCGAATTCGCACCAATAGCCCATGGGATACCCGACATACTTGCCAGGAATATTGGCGCCCGCCTCGGCGGGAATGATCCGATCGCCCTGGACGCGAAATCCATACGAACCCGACCGTTTATGCTCCTGCTTGGAATAAATGGTGAAATTCCCCTTCGGCGTGGGCTTGGTCGGAATTCCGACGGTGGTGGCCACCGCCATCAAGGCGCGATCCCCTTCCATCACATAGATGTTTTGCTGCGAGAGCGAAACCTTCACTCGCACGACCGACGGATTGTGGGGACGATGCGCCGTGACGCGATAACTCCCAGAAGAAACCGATGGCGTTTCGCAGCTTGTCAGGAACAGAGCGGCGCTGGCGCCGAGGCAGAAACAAAGAGCGACGGAGAAGTTTCATAGTTACCCACTGGAAAAGCGCATCGAGCGATTCTTGTCAATAGGCGCGGGTGCC
The DNA here is from genome assembly GCA_963850015.1 of uncultured Verrucomicrobiae bacterium. Lineage (GTDB taxonomy): Bacteria > Verrucomicrobiota > Verrucomicrobiia > Chthoniobacterales > UBA10450 > AV80. The sequence goes on along the minus strand of CAWKJF010000002.1, from coordinate 819,261 downwards.
TAGGTCGGGATTTCCACGTTCAAAGTGGAAGACATTGGCTCGAGGTTCTTCTGCCCGTTCCTCGAGCCGACGCTCGAAAAACTCCGAGATATTCGCGTAGAAGGGATAAGCCGCCGGGTCAGCGGCGAGAGGCCGATAACGCCAATGCTTGTACATCCAAAGCCACGGCGCGGGATTCGCGCGGACGTGCGGCTCGAATTGGTCCCAGCACGCTTGCGCGATTTCCTGAAAGGATGCGTCTGGTGGAAATTCGATCCGGGGATGAAAAACAATCCGGTAACGCCCTCCGGGGAGCGGCTCGCAGTGAACGTTGATGATGGTCGCGCCGGCGCGTCGATGCGCCCAGGCGTGCGCGAAGGTCACGCTCGTTTTCAATCCGAAGCAATCGATTGCCACCGTCGGCAATTGCGCGGGAATAGTCAGGTCGGTCAGGATCGCGACGCGTCCTCCGCGATGGAGCGTCTTGTAAAGTTGGAGCACCGCTCCCTCTCTATGTATGACCCGTTGACCGCTGCATTCGCGCAGACTGATAAAGATCGGGTTGAGCAATGGATTCTTGAATTCCTGGGTCACCAGAGCGCTCTCCACGCCGAAATAATTGGCCGCATTGGCGATCCATTCGAAGTTGCTGTAGTGGCAACAGGCAAAGATCACCGGGTTCCCCGGCTTTATTTCTTCCCGCCAGAGATCGAGGTTTACCACGTCGATATGGCGCGAATAATTTTCTCTCGTTAGGCGCGGACTCCAGAACAGGTCGATCATGGTCCGGGCAAAATGCTGGTAAGACTCGCGCACGATTTGGTTCCGGCGGTCCGGCGAGAGTTCCTCGCCGAAGGCGATCTGGAGATTGCTCAACGCCACGCGACGCCCGGCGCGGTCAACCGTGGCAGCGAGTGCGCCGATGAATTGCGCCAGGCGATAACAGGCGTTGCGGGAAAGGAGCGGAACGACTCTCGCGGCCGCTTTCAGAGCGAGCCACTCGAGACGATAACGAATTTTTTTCCAAACCGCGCGCACCGCGCAGTGTAAGCACGCTTCGTGTCGGTCGCGAGCGGGACGGGCGGGCTCATGGTAGGGGCGCCGCGCTGCGGCGTTCGTGAGCCAGAAGGAGTGTTGTTGCCGGAGAGTCGTTCTCGGACGGCGCAGCGCGCCGTCCCTACCAAATAATGCGGCCAGCGCTGCGGTTGCCTACAATTCACGTTCCCCCGCAAAGAACGGTTGACCTTTTACAACTTATCTCCCAGAATAGCGCCCTTACCCAAGTCAGCGCAGCAAGGAGATTTAGCTCATGCAGATGTTTTCAGGCAGCCGAAAAGTTGAACCAGTAACGCCGATGGCCCCGACGCCACCGCCGCCCCCGGCCAGGCCGGAACCAACCTCAAACGGCGCCGCAGATTTGCCGAGAGCCGGCGGAATCTTGTCGAGCGGAGTCTCCATCAAAGGCTCGGTAAAATTTCAAAAAGAGCTGCACATTGACGGCGCGGTCGAAGGCAAGATCGATTCCAACGGACGGCTGACCATCGGCGAGCATGCGAAGATCAAAGGCGAGATCAGAACCAAGACCGTTGTCGTGGACGGCACGGTCGAGGGCAACATTACCGCCGGCGAGCGTTGCGAATTGCGGTCTGGCTGCACGGTCCACGGCGATATCGAATCGCCGCGCCTGGTCGTCGACGAGGCCGCTACCTTCATTGGCAGCGCCAAGATCGCGACCCCGAAAGCCAATCCGTAGAGCCTCTGTTGCGGTGGATCGAGCGCTCCGCCGCTCGATGTTAACAATGGCCCCGAAAGCTTTCGGGACGTGACTTCTTGTCATCGCGCGACGGAGCGCACGATCCATCATTGGTCATTCCTGCCCGTAATGCTTCGCACAGCGCTGCAGGCGGGCGTCATCCTCCTTTTTCTCCCCTCTTCCATTGGACGTTGAGCGTTGGACGTTGAACGTTGGGCGTTCGCGGGCGAAGCCCGCACCCTCTTCCATGGAGTTTCTCATCCACCACGACGGCCGCGAAATCGGCCCCTACTCCGAATCCGAAATCCGCACGCGCCTCATCTCCGGCGCGATCAACTCCTCCGATCTGGCCTGGCACGAAGGCGCCTCGGATTGGGCGCCTCTCTTCTCCTTCACTCAATTTACCGCCGCCCCCCGGCCAACGCCGCCACCGCTCCCTTCTCCGGGATCGCTGCCCACCGTCGTCTCCGCCCAAGACCGCCGAGCGCGCGCTACCCACGTTGGATCCCAAGTCACTCGGCTCCTACACCAGCGTCACCTTGCAAGCCGACGAACGTCCCCTGCATAAAACAACCCTGCACTGGATGGTTCTGGTCGTCCCAATTCTTGCCGCCATCTTCTTCGCTCATCATCATTGGGCCGATCGGCATGATCGCATCCTGGAAAGGTCAATCCTGGGTCTGGCTCCTTCTGATGATTCCGGTCGCCATCGTCGCGTTTGCGACGCTCTCTGTGAAAACGAGCGAGCTGGTCATTACCGATCGGCGCGTTCTCATCAAAGTCGGGTTCATCCAGCGCCAGACCTTCGAGATGTTCATTTCGAAAATCGAATCCGTCGCCGTGACCCAGGGTATGCTCGGCCGCTTCTTCAATTACGGAACGGTCGAGATTCGCGGCACCGGCGGCTCGTCCGAATCCTTCGCCACCATCGTCGCTCCCTTGCAATTCCGCGACGCCATCCAACTGGTCCAAAGCCAGTCGGAAAGACGATAAGAGCGCCTGCTGGCTGCGTTTCCTCCTTCCTCCCTCATCCTTCTTCCTTTTCTTTCGGGCTTGTCCTCGCCCGCGGACTGGATAGGCACATCGGCTTTCGATGCTGTTTAACTCGCTCACCTTCGTCGTCTTTTTCGCCGTCGTCGTGACCGCGTACTGGAGCCTGCGCTCCTGGACCCTGCGAAAAAACCTGCTCGTGACCGCGAGCTACATTTTCTACGGCGCGTGGAACCCGCCCTTTGCCGCTCTGCTCTTTTCCACCACCGCGATGGATTTCTGGCTCGGCGCCACGCATCGCCAAGGCCAAAGGACTCCACTCCCGGCGCAGTCTGGCTGGTCGCCAGCGTCTGCATGAATCTGAGCATGCTGGGGTTCTTCAAATACGGGAATTTCCTGCTCGAGAATTTCAAGTGGCTCATGGCGCAGATCGGCGTCATCTATCAACCGCCGCATCTCGATATCCTTCTGCCGGTCGGGATTTCCTTCTACACCTTCCATTCCCTTTCCTACACGCTCGACGTCTATCGCGGCGTGATGCAGCCGACGAAGTCGCTGCGTGATTTCGTCCTCGCCGTTTCCTTCTTCCCGCAGCTGGTCGCCGGTCCGATCGTGCGCGCGGGAGATTTCCTGCCGCAATTGCTCGCTCCGCCGAAGCCGCAGACCGGCCGCTTCCTTTGGGGCCTGGCGCTCATGACGCTGGGACTGTTCGAAAAAGTCGTGCTGGCCGACACCATGCTCGCCGGTTCCGCCGATCGAGTATTCGGCTACGGCGGACCGCTCATCGCGCTCGATTCCTGGATGGGCGTGATCGCCTTCGCCGGTCAGATCTTCTTCGACTTCGCCGGCTATTCGACCTGCGCGATCGGCGCGGCCCTCTGCCTCGGCTTCCATCTGAAAGACAATTTCAGATTCCCCTACGCGGCCATCGGTTTCTCCGATTTCTGGCGGCGCTGGCACATTTCGCTTTCCACCTTCCTGCGCGATTACCTCTACATTCCGCTCGGCGGCAACCGCGTCGGCGGGGCGCGGGCCGCGATCAATCTCGTCATCGTCATGTTCCTCGGCGGTCTCTGGCACGGCGCGGCCTGGACGTTTGTCGTTTGGGGATTACTCCACGGCTTCTATCTGGTGATCGAACACGCCTTGCGCGCCTTCTTCGGAGACAAGGCGTGGACCGATTCGCTCGCCGCGAAACTCCTGCTCGGTCTCGTCACCTATGCCGCAGTCTGTGTCGCCTGGGTCTTTTTCCGGGCGTCCGATTTCGCCGTCGCCACGCGCCTGCTGCGCGGCATGTTCGGCGGGCACGCGAACGGCGACGCGATCCTTTCCACGCGCGAGATGCTCCAGATCGGCATCGTCACCTTCTTCATGATGCTCGCGCACTGGTCGCTGCGCGAGATCAGCATCGAGCAAGCCGTCGAACGTCTTCCGCGCTGGGTCGTCACCGCGGTCTGGGCGGTCATGGCTTGCGCCATTATTCTCAACCAGGGAAACAGCAATGCCTTCATCTACTTCCAGTTCTGAGTTTGCGCGGCCGATTCCCGGCGCTGCCCTGGCGCGGGATCACCGTCATCGTCGTGCTCATCGTCATGCGCGGCAGCGGCGGCCTGGGAATTTTATGTCCGCTCCATCGGTTATGCCCCGACCCTGAACGATACCAACGATCTCTGGGTGCAGGCGCGCCGGTCCGTGACACCAGAGTCAGTCGTCATCGTCGGCGACTCGCGTCCCTTGTTCGATCTCGATCTCGATGAGCTGGAGAAAGGGCTGGGCAAACGCCCGGTCCAGCTCGCCATTGCCGGAAGTTGCGCCTATCCCGTGCTGGCCGATCTCGCGAACGACGAACGGTTTCACGGCACCATTATTTGCAGCATTGTCCCCGGCATGTTCTTCGCGCCGGGCGGCCCGCTCGTGGAGACCTCGGAGAAGGCCTTGAAACGCTATCGCGACCAGACCCTGGCGCAACGCGCCAGCCATCACCTCGGCATGTTCCTCGAAGAGCACGTCGCCTTCCTCAAACAGGAAGACCTGACTCTCGAGCAACTGCTGAAGCGCCTGCCGATTCCGAACCGTCCGAACGCCCAGGTCCCGCCAACCCTCCCGCCTTACTTCCAAACCGTCGATCGCGAACGCCGCACGCGCATGACCGAGAACTGCGCGCAGCCCGGCGAATTGCAAACCCGGATCCAGCAAATCTGGCTGCCGCTCTTCACCCCGCCGCCGCCTCCGTCTTATGTCCCCAGGGAAGTGTTCGGCGAGAACATGGGCAAGGCGATTGAACGCCCGCTTCAACGACACGGCCAAAGCCGTCGAAAAACTTCGCGCCCGCGGCGGCAAGATTGTTTTCGTCCGCTTCCCGGATAGCGGCGAACTAAAGGCGCTCGAAGACCGGCAAAACCCGCGCGCGCGCGATTGGGAACGCTTGCTCAACGATACCAAAGCCCCCGGCATCTACTTCGAAGACTATCCCGAGCTGGCGAGTTTCACCTGCCCCGAGTGGTCGCACCTGTCCGCCGGCGACTCCGTCGAATTCACCAAACGCCTCGTTCCGCATCTTCGCACCGCGCTGGAGATGTAGCATTATTCGACGTCGGTGACCGCGGATGACGCAGATTACTCGGACAACTTCAGGAAAACATCCATGCTAGCCGCGTAATCCGCGGTAAACCTTCTGTCTTTCCACCTTCAAACTTCGAAATTCGTCACTCGAAATTCTCATAGGAGGCTTTTATGAAACTAGAACGGCGCTTACAAGATCTTGTTTCGGTCGGGCCAGCCACAGTGCGCGACTTCCACCTGCTCGGCATTCGAAGCGTCCAGCAACTCACGCGAAAAGAACCGCGCCAACTGTACCAGGAGCTGTGTCGGTTGACTGGAACGCAACACGACATCTGCTGCCTCGATGTTTTTACGGCTGCTGTGGCCCAGGCAAAGAATCCCAGGTTGCCTCTGGAGCAATGTCAGTGGTGGTACTGGAGCAGGAAACGAAAGGCTCAGGGTGTCCGCAGGTAATCTGCACCAGGATCCTTCCGCACTCTGCCGTTGAGCATCCAACGCCAGAGGCTGACCTGCCGAAAGCAGCGATTGTCGCTACGGTGCTCCGCGGTCGAAGACTTCGACCACACCAACGCCGGTGCCGTTATTCGCTCCGGCGAGAAGGGCGGTATAAAGGCCGGGTGGTAGCGTCGCCGCTATGCCAGACTCCAATGGGTTTGTCGGCGCAAGGCCCGCGGCCGCCAGTTCCGCGGCTTGAGCCGGATTGTCCTGCCAATCGTTGTTCGCGAAAAGCATCGCTCCATTATTGTCACGCAGTTCCAGCGTAGGATTGGCTAATGCGTTGGGCACACCAAAGGCAGTGAGGCTGGGGCCGATTCCGCGCACGACGATCCTGGTCTGACCGCTGCTGCCAAAAAGGATGAAACCCGCAATCAAGATGTTGTCCGCGGTGCCGACAAAGGCCCGAGTACTTATGTTGGCCAGCTTCGAGTCGACATTCTGGTTGACGTCGTAAATTTCCACCAAAGCTACACCGACAGTGCCGTTGTTGCCCCGTACGATCGCGGTATATGCTCCCGGGTCCAGCAGCCTCGAAATTCCTGCTTCGAGACTACCGGGCAGGCAGAAGGACGTCGGCGGCGGAATTTGGCCGGCGCAGTTATCGTTGAAGATGGGGACAAATCCGGAAGGGCCGTGCAGCTCCACCACTGGGTCGGCCAGCGCACCGGGCACTGTAGAGGGTCCAATGGCGCGGACAAACACGCGTTTGGGCGCAGATCCCGTGAGGATGAAGCCGCCGATGCCAACATTGTCGCCGGTCTGAATAAGCATCCTCGTCGAAAGGTTCACGGCTTGGGCCGCAGGTAATGGGAGCCGTTGCCAGTCTGGCGTCCAATCAAGTTCTGGATCATTCGTAAGTCGGGTCGGATTGGAGCCATCCGCGTTGACCACGTAGATTTCCGGACTGCCGCCGAGCGTCAGCGTGTGTTGATAGGCGACTTTGGTGCCATCAGGCGACCAAGCCGGGGCGCTATCGACCTGGGGATTAGCGCCGTTGGATTGCGTAAGACGGGTTACATTCGTGCCATTTCGATTCATCACGAAAACGCCACCCCCATTCCCGGTGGTCGAAAAGGCGATCTTGGTGCCGTCAGGCGACCAGGCAGGGCTGGCATCGATCGCCGTGCTGTTGTTTGTGAGATTTACCTGATTCGTGCCGTCCGCATTCATCAGATAAACTTCGGGATCGGTTCGCCTGGTGGTAAAGGCAATCTGACCGCCGTCAGGCGACCAGTTGGGGTCGCCGTCTTCTTCCGGCACAAATGTCAGTCTGGTCTGATTAGAACCGTCCGGATTCATCACGTAGATCTCACCGTTACCATCCCGATCGCTCGAAAATGCGATCTTCGTGCTATCGGGTGACCAGTGTGGTCCCAGGTCCTTTGCTGAATTGTTCGTCAGGCGGGTCTGATTGGAGCCATCGGCATTCATTACGTAGATCTCAAAGTTGCCGTCTCGGTCGCTGGCAAATGCGATCTTTGTGCCATCAGGCGACCAGGAGGGATCCATGTCGTAGGCCGCGTTGTTTGTGAGTCGCGTTTGATTCGCGCCATCGGGATCCATCACGTAAATTTCATAGAAGCCGTCCCGCTGAGTGACAAAGGCTATCTTACCATTCCCACCAGGAGGTAAAATCGGTGTGGGGACCGGCGAAGGAGTTGCGGTAGGTGTAGGTGTAGGCGTCGCAGAAGGGGTAGTCGTCGGTGAAGGAGAAGGTGGGAGCGTTGGAGTCGGAGTAGGCGTCAGTCCTGGCGTTATGCTTGGCGTTGGCGTCGGCACTTGATCGCAGGCATTAGGGCCCAGGATGGCAACCGTGACCGGCGTTCCCGTCTTGAAGAAGCCGATCGTCGCGTTGGTAACGATCGGCGGTTTATTCGAATCAAAGCGGAAGTTATAGAGCGTGCCCCAGCGGATGGCGTTCGCGTTCTGGTTCAGAATAATGGTTTCCGTGCTCCAGCTTAGGGCATCGGTGGTTTGGTTCGAGGTCCAGGGAGCGTTGCTAAATCCCAGGCCTCCCGCTGTTCCATCGTTGGGAAATCCCGGATGATTCGGCGGAGCGTGGAACCCAAGGTTACTCAGCGTGATGGCGCATCCCAGAGGCACACTGAAGGATTGGATGGCGCGGTCGAGGTTTTCGTTATAAAGCGCGTATTCATAATGCCAGACGCCCGCCGACGGATTCGTGACCTTGTAGGCGATGTAGGCGCGGCCATCGGTTCCCGGGGCGGGCTCGATCGGGTTAATTGTCGCTCCCGGCCAAGCCGTGATGGCTGCGGCCATTCGCACCGTGCTTCCAACCTCCGTGAAGAAGAAACTCGTCGTGCCGCTGACATTGTACCGGCGGTAGGAGGCATTGTTGTACATGTTGCATTGCCCGGGATGGGTCTGGCACCAGGCATATTCATCCGAGGAGATGTATTGAACCTCGGCGTAATACGTAGCGCCCGGATTGAGCGTGGTGTTCAAGTCGCTCCCTTCCACCAGAATCCGGTGCGAGGTGCCGGTATGCGCATGACCGTTGTGATTGTTGGCCGTTGCCTGGAATTCGCCGGTAAAGGGATTGATCAATGCGCGCGAACCCAGATCGCCTTGTTCCGCATTTTGAAAGTTGGCGTAAGTATCAGAGCATCCCACGCCAAGATGGCTGAAGTTCCCGCCAGGCTGGCAGGTAAAGCAGTCGCTGGCCTGGTCGGCCCCGAAGGCATGCTTCGGCCAGCCCTGGCCAATTTGCTCGAAGCGCTCGTCGTTGCCCGGCCCGCCGCTCATTCGATAAAGATTGTGCGGGATGATCGGATGGTTTGTCGCCGGCAGCGCAAAAAAATTCACAACCTGATCTCCAGCATTGCAAGAGGTCGTGCTCGGAGCCAGGCCGACCTGGGTCCCCTCGGTGCCAAATTGTTCTAATCCACCAAACAGACCAATATCTCCCGTGATGATATCGGGTCCCGGATTGAAGCCTTCCGGAATACTTTGCGCCCGCCCGGCTTGTGGGGGCATCACCGAAAGTAGAAGGAAGAGGAGCGGGAGCGCTCGATAACTCAAGATTTTCCTAAACATATTTTGATCCTCCAATTAGGCCCTTTCGGGAGGGTCTAGAATCCTTTCGAGACCTTAGCTCCCACGCGCCGCGGGCTGCAAATCCGGTTTATACCTTTTCCGCAGAAAAGTAGAGACTTTTCTTACTTTCCTCTTTAAGACGGGGGTTCGCAGCCCCCGGTCGCACTACGGCGCGCCCCGATCGTAGACTTCAATCAGGCCGACACCGGCGCCGTTGTTCTGTCCGGCCAGCAACGCGGTGTAAAGGCCCGGCGGCAGCGTCGCAACGATGCCGGACTCCAAAGAATTTGTTGGCGCCAGACCAGCCGCGGTCAGTTCTCCGGCAGTCGCCGGATTGTCCTGCCAGTTGTTATTCGAGGCGAGAAGTGTTGCGTTGCCGTCGCGTAGTTCCAGCGTCGGATCCGCCAGGGCGTTAGCTACTCCCAGCGCGGTGAGGCTGGGGCCAATGCCGCGCACGGCGATCCTGTCATTGTCGCTCCGGCTGCCGAGGATTAAGCCTGCGATCACGATGTCGTTACCCGTGCTAACAAACGCCCGCGTGCTGAGATTCCCCAGCTTCGCGGGGACGGCCGGGTTCAGGTCGTAGATTTCAATCAATCCAACTCCCGAGGTATTGTTCCCGCCCCGAACCACAGCTGTGTAGGCGCCCGGGACTCAGGGTCGCATCAATCGCCGCTTCGAGAAAATTGTTGGGCGCGAGGCCGCTCGCCTGAATCGCGGCCTCCTGTGCGGGATTGTCTCTCCAGTTATCGTTTGTGATCGTAGTAAAGCCGCCCGGACCATGCAGCTCCAGCACTGGATCGGCCAGCACATTGGAAACACCGCTCAGGATCAGAGAAGGTCCCATGGCCCGGAGGAGGAGATGTTTCGGGCCCGTTCCCGAGATGATTAACCCACCAATCCCGACATTGTCACCATCCTGGACTCGCATTCGAGTCGAGAGATTGATGGCCTGGGCAGCTCCGGGCGGAGTTGGGGAAGGTGCTGGTGTGGGTGTCGGCTCCGCTTCGCAAGCATTCGGGCCTTCGATTTCGACGGTGATGGGCGTCCCGGTCTTGAAGAAGCCAACCGTCGCGTTCGCAGGATGTGGGGGACGATCGGAATCGAAGCGAAAGTTGTACAGTGTTCCCCAACGAATGGCATTGGCATTCTGATTCTGGCCAAAGGTCTCGGTGGCCCAGCTCAGAACGCCGGAGCTTTGATTCGCGGTCCAGGGGGCGTTGCTGAATCCTGCGCCTCCCTGGCTTCCATCATTCGGAAATCCCGGCTCATTAAGCGGCGCGTGAAACCCAACGTTGCTTACCGTGATTCCGCATCCGAGCGGCAGACTAAAGGACTGGATCGCGCGATCGAGATTCTCGTTGTAGAGCGCGTATTCATAATGCCAAACGCCGGCGGCGGGCCCCGTTACCTTCCAGGCGATGAAAGCGCGCCCATCGGCCCCTGGTTGCGGTTCGATCGGGCTAATGGTGGCTCCCGGCCAGACGTTGACGGCCGCGCTCATTCGCACTGTGTCTCCAACGGGCGAGAACGAAAAACTCGTCGTGCCGCTGACATTGAAGCGACGGTAGGAGGCGTTGTTATACATGTTGCATTGTCCGGGGTGCGTCTGGCACCAGGCGTATTCATCCGATGAGATGTATTGAACCTCGGCGTAATAAGTAGCGCCCGGATTCAGCGTTGTATTCAAGTCGCTCGCTTCCACTAGAATCCGGTGTGACGTGCCGCTGTGCACGTGCCCGGTGTGGTCTCTCGCTGTCGATTGAAAGACGCCGGTAAAGGGATTGATCAAGGCGCGCGAGCCGAGGTCAGCCTGAGCTGCGTTTAGATCCGTCGAGTAGGTATCGGAACACCCCACCCCCAAATGCGTCCCGTTGCCACCGGGCTGGCAGGTAAAGCAAACGCTCGCCTGGTCGGCCCCATACGCGTGCTTCACCCAGGATTGGCCAATTTGCTCGAAGCGCTCGTTGTTGGCGGCTCCCCCACTCATTCGATAGATGTTGTGCGGGATGATCGGATGGTGTGTCGCCGGAATCGCAAGAAAATTCACCACCACGTTTCCGGCATTGCAAGAGGTCGTGCTCACGCTTAGACCGACCTGGTTCCCGCTACTGCCAGACTGCTCCAACCCCCCTAATGCGCCAATGTCTCCGGTAATGATATCGGGCCCCGGGTTAAACTGGGCCGGCGCGCTCCGAGGCGCCTCGGGTTCGGAATTTCCCGGGTGGGAGCTCAAGAGCACGAGCAGCGGGACCGTCCAATAAGTCAGCTTTCTCCAAGACATCTCTAATTCTCCAATGCAGAACGCGTGCGAGGGAGTTGATAAAGTTCTTCACTCACCACCTTAGTTCTCCCTGTCTCGCGGGCTGTAGGTTACGTCTTCCACATATTGCGCAGAAAAGCAGATTCTTTCTTCCCATTTCGAAGGCATCAAGGTCGTGCGAAACGGCCTGCCTCCGGAGCGGTTTGAGGCCGAAAGAATGGCTTTACAGACCAAAAGCGCCTGCGCAAACTCCGCGCGAAAAGCAGGCGTTTGGCCATGATAATGACGAATCCCCTCTCGTTGACGCCACCCACCTGACCGTCGTTCCCCAAGACAAAAGCAAGACAGGAGATCTCCCTTATGAACCCTGCAGCACAAAACCAAACCGGCACTTGGATTCAGCTTTCCTGGTGGTGGATTCGCAACCTTTACCAACAACTAAAGCCAAGCCGTTTCAGCTTCCTGGTCGCGCTCATTGCCTGTCCAGTCTTCCTTTGTGTTGCGCAAGGCACCGAAATCCTGCGCACGGTCGGCGAGGGCATGGCTGGCGGACAATCCAATGGTCTCCGCGTCTGCGGCTTTTTCGCTGCCTTGATGCTTTGGGCGTTTTGCAGCTGGTATGCCGCCCGCGTGCTCCTTTACTTTGATTTCTCAGGGCCGCAACGCGGGATAGACCGCTCGGACTTTTGGATCTCGCACGTCCCTCGACTCCTCGGTATCGCGCCCATCCTGATTGTCGCCGCCGGATTTTTCGTGGCCTCGCGCTCGTACCGATGCGGGAACAGCTCCCTGGCGCTGGCTCATTGGCTTCGCCGTGTTGTGCGTGGTCCTCGCCCTGCTGTTTTACCTATTCCTTATTCTCCGTCGGAAGTTACTGAAAGACTCGGCCGCAAAAAGGGTGGCCCGCGTAAGCGATCTTTCCACCGGCACCTTTGTCTGCCTGGGCAGCATCGCTCTTATTTCACTAGCTCTCTTTCTCGGGTCCACCATCGCACCCGTCCGGTTTGCCCAGTTTATCGGAATGGGCACGATCCTTCTTTTGGCCGCCTCTTCCTGGGTCGCCCTCGGCAGCTTCTTCGTTTTCCTTAGTCTTCGTTTTCAATTCCCATTTATCTCCGTCGCGATCGCGTTGGCGCTTATTTTCAGTTTTTGGAACGACAACCACGTCATCCGGGAACTCCCCGCCCAGCCGGGAAAACGGGTCAGCATCCTGGAAGCATTCGAAACCTGGTACCAGGGAGTGGAAACGAATCACGGGGCCGGCACGGTCCATCCCCTCTATATCGTGGCCACGGAGGGGGGCGGAATTCGGGCCGCCTATTGGACGGCTATCCTCCTGGGACAAATCCAGGATAAGAACCCCAATTTCGGAGCCCATCTTTTCGCCATTAGCGGAGTTTCGGGCGGCAGCCTGGGCGCAGCGGTCTTCAATGCGTTGCTCGCGGAACCCAATCCCGGTTCGTTCAAAGACAAAGCCCATCAAATCCTCAGCCAGGATTTTCTCTCGCCCACTCTGGCCTCGATGCTTTACCCGGATCTCGTCCAGCGCTTTCTCCCCTGGCCAATCCCCAGTTTCGATCGCGGCCGTTCCCTTGAATTGGGATGGGAGAAGGCGTGGCGTGACACCATGGGCAACGATCGTTTTGCCGGTTCCTTTGTCGATCTTTGGCAGCCCGATTCTCCTAAATGGATGCCGGCGCTCTTCCTCAACGGCACCTCCGTCGAAAAGGGAAATCGCATCATCACGAGCAATCTTCTCGTCAGGAATAACTTCCTCGATGCCGAGGACGCCGCCGACAAACTGGCCGGCTACAGCCTGGATGCGACCAAAGCAAACTGCCATATTCCGCTCAGCACGGCGGCGCACATGAGCGCGCGCTTCACCTTCGTAAGTCCGGCCGGACATTTCCCGGACGGTTCGCGGATCGTGGACGGTGGCTACTTCGAAAACTCCGCCGCCACCACCGCCTACGAGATCGCGACCCGGATCAAGGATTGGTGCGCATTCAGGAAGATCGAAAACGTGGATGTGAAAGTGATCATGATCAGCAACGATCCGCGCAAGGCATCGATCATGATTGCTCCGGCCAAACCAGGCCCTTCGCCCACGGCAACCCCACGGAGCGAAGAGGAGACAGTCACCGGACATTTCATGGGCGAGGTTACAGCGCCACTCTTCACGATGATGAATACGCGAACCGCGCGCGGTATTTACGCGCAAAAGGCCATTCGCCAGGAACAGCGCCGCGTCAAAGCTGGTGTCGTCAAAGCTCTCCCCGACGGGGAGCACGCGGGACCATCAAGTCCTGATATCTTCTACTTCAATCTTCGGGACACGAATGTGCCCTTGCCCCTGGGGTGGATGCTGTCGAAGGCCGCGGCCGACACCATGATCGCTCAATTGGAATTCGACGATGGTGGGCAAATCCGGAATCGCTCTTCCATGGAAGTGGTTCTCAAGACCTTGCCACCCGTCGCGCCAGCACCGGCCGCGCCCCCACCCGCTCCCTAGCGTTGCGCCGGTATCAAATCTCTTGGGTCGTGCGGCAGACGGATTGAGCGGGCGCTCCCGCCGTTCGAAAGCCGGAACCCCCGTGCGGTTAGAAGCGGATTCGCAATTCTTCTTCCTACTTTCCGTATCCGCTGCTAAGCCCGACGGCGATGAAGCGGCTCCTCTGGCTCGATGTGGCGAAAGGATTGGCGATTCTCTGGGTCGTTTACTTTCATTTTTTCCGGACCTACTTCGAGCACGGAGAACTCCCACCGGCTGATTGGAGCAACCTCGTCGCCGGCGCCGGGACTCTCCTTGGCTACGTCTGGCTCCAGGTTTCCGGGCTCGGCTTCCATGCGGTGGGCGTATTCATCATCCTGAGCGGTTGGGCGCTGATGGAATCGACCGCGCGTCGCGCCGAGTCGGGCTTGCTGGCGTGGGGAGCCTGGTATCGATCGCGGTTTCTGCGCCTTTATCCGATGTATTGGGTCGCGCATCTGGTTTACCTGGTTTCGCCTTTCGTCGTGCGCCCCGAACAAGTCGACGGCCGCATTGTGCTGAGCCTGCTCGGCCTGCGCTTCGTGGATATCGAGATGAATTTCTACTACCTGAATCCGGCCTGGTGGTATTTCTCCATGCTCATTCAGTTCTATCTGCTCTTTCCGCTCCTGTTTTGGGCGGCGCGGAAACTCGGGCCAGGCAAATTCCTGCTCGATCGCATGCGCGGTTGGATTCCTGGCGCGCTATCTCATGCTCATCGTCTATCCGCAAAATGGGCATATGGATTCAGGGCGGATTTGCGATCTGCCGGCTGCCCGAATTCGCCTTGGGTATGACGCTGGGCATGTGGCACAGCCAATCGACCGCGCGAGCGGAACGGTTTTTTCTCGGCGGAGGGGAGTGGTCGACCGGCTTGCTGCTCTATCCGGCCGCGCTCCAGCTCTATAACAACGGCTACGCCTACATCTTCGTCGACTTCGCCACCGGCGCGTGTTGTCTGCTCGAGGTTGTTGGTCGTTGCCGGAATCATCTCCGCTTCACGGGCCTGGCCAGGGTGTTCGGCCTCGTCGGCGCCTTCTCCTATGGTTTGTATCTCGTGCATCAACCTTACGTCATCTGGCTCGGACTTCGCATCCGGGAGCAACCGCTTTGGATGTTTCTGCTTATCACCGCTGCGACTCTCGCTGTGCTCAGCGCTCTGGGGAATTGTCTTGGAGAAAACGACTAACGCGCTTCTCGACAAACTCGTCCGGTCGAAGAAAAAGTCGTGACTTGGCGAATCGGCCACCCGCCCACCGAAAAGGAATGATCTTTACACCAGGCGGCGTCCTGCGCAGACTCGAGGCGAAATCAGACCTTCGGTCATGACCAGAATCTCCCCCAAGACATAGAGTTCCTTTTGGCCCGCGGCTTCCTTCATCTCGAGGAAAGTTTGCACGCCGAATATCCCTCTTCGTTAACACCAAACCAAAACAGAATGAATACGATGAAACCCCTTAAAAATGCGTGCATTATCCTCGCCGTCGCTCTCCCTCCTCCTCGGGCAGTTCGGCTGTGGGACGACCTCGAGTGTGTTGTCTTCCACGGAGTTCAGCGAGAGCGCCCTAAAGACCGACAAGGATATCAAGGCGCAATCGCTCGCCCTGATCGATCGAGCCAAGAATAGCGCGCCTTATTCCGGCGCGGCCGCGGACGTCGATCAACTCATGGCGAAGGTCGATGCGGCAATCAGCACCGAACAAGGTCGGACGAAGAACGCGCCTACGGTTGGGCAATGGAAGAAAATCAGGACGCAACTGAGCAGCCTTTTTGGCATGTGGAAAACGAAGGGAACCCTTTCGCCGGCATTCGTCGATAATGCCAAGTCACAAGTGGGCAGCCTTTTCGACATTTTGATTAACACCGAGAACGACAAGCGAAAACAGTCCTAGGCCGGAGGAACCCATATGGCAGACTTCAATCAAATCTTCAACGACATCAAGAATCAGCTAGGCCCCCTGGCGGAGCAAAACCTCAAGGAATTCGCAGGACAGGGAAAGCAGGATGCGGACGGCATTCCTAGAGGAGTCGCGGGCGAACCTGGCGAAATGGATTCAACAGCTGGCCGACAAGGAAATCGATCAGGATGAATTTGCCTGGCTCGTGGAGTCGCAAAAAGCAGCCGCCGAGATGACGGCTCTGCAAGCGGCTAATGCGGGACAAGTGCGGATCGACCAATTCAGAGACTCAGTCTTTAGTGTCGTGGTGAAGACCGCGGTAGCGGCCGTGGCTGGCAGCGTCTAACAAGCCTATCCGCCGCTCAGACCGATCGGCTCCCAGGCTTGAGACGGGATAGCGGCCAGCTTTTTTACGGTAGGTTAGACTACGCCTCCCCTGGCAGGGCAAACGAAACGATCTGATTCGCCGCCCGATGACTCGTCCAAAAGGAGTCGCCGTCAAAGGTGAGGGAGCGGCATGGGAACGGTATGCGCGCGAGATCTTCAATCTCCGGGGTAGCTTGCCGCGGATTGAGGCGCGCGATGTGCCACTTTTCATTCCCCTGCTCCGTCCCGCGCAAGACGTAGATCAAACCGTTAACAAAGACATGGCCGCAGATCTCGGCACCGATCGCGATCTCGCGCAAAATATCTCCCGTGGCGTCGAGTTTCAGAATCCTGTACTTATACCATTGGCTTAGGTAGAGGTGCTGGCCATCGTGGCTGACGTAGGAGCCAGTGAACTCCGGACAAGCGATCCGTTCTGTCTCCGAAAATCCTTTCCCGGGAATGTATCGACGGAGATAGCGATCGTCCTCGGGACCTTCGCCGATGGTAAACCAAAGATCGCTTCCAGTAGAAACCGCGGCCCACGGAATTCCCGGCGCCTCAGTTTCTTCGAAGACCGCCCATGTCTTCCGATCGATTCCATAGATGCGCCGCAGATCGCGCGAGCCCATCCACAACGTTCCCCCATGCCACGCGAGGGCCTGAGGCGTCAAAGCGGGTGAAGGAAGTCGCTTTCTTTCAGTTACTCCTGGCAGCTCCTGCATGTCCCCCATCAGCTCTTCGGAAAACTTGGATCCGCTTTAACTTCCAGAATTTGCGCGGTGTGCCTCTTGCAATGCGCGCCATTGAGAAGCAGCCATTGATAGGCATCGATCGTCTTGAGAAATGGATGCTCCTCGAAATGGTTTCGGAGATCTTCTTTCGTCTCTTTCAGAAAAGCGATTTCCTGGCTACGACTATTTTCGAAATCCTTGACCAGGAGTGCTCGGGTCGCCCACCGTCCCGTGGGCTTCAACTGCTCCGGCGCCTGCGCCTTTCTGGAGCGATCAGGAACCTTGGTCAGGATGACCTCATCCTTGCCTTGTACTTCCGCAGCTTTTTCTGGAGTCGCCGGGGACTTCATCATCTTTTCGCTAACTAGTTTCCAGATTGTCTCTTCCGTCACCGCGATGTGCTCGGCCGTCTCCGCGATGGACCAGCGATCCGGCGCCGCTTTGAACTTCCACTGCGCATCCGAAAGCCCCTCTGTCGCAGCCAGAAAGTCTTTCTGCGTCTGTTTGAGGTAATCGACCGCACGATCCCTCTCCTCCTTCGTCAGCGTGCTGGATTGCGCCGTCGACGACTTAGGTGCAGCCGCTGCCGGCGAACTCTGACCCCAAACCGGAGACACAACGGCAGCGACGGCGAACAAAATGCAAAATGTGATTCTCATATCTCAAGCATACCGATCGCTGTCCGCATTGGGAGAAAATTCTCAGCTGGCAGAGCGCACGGTTGTGTTTTGAGTTGCCCTCCCACCACCTCGCCCGATAGAACGAGGGAGTCGGCAACGAATCGCGGCAAAGTAAAGGAGTTCCCCATGTCTCAATTTCGCAATCTAGTCTTCGAAGGCGGCGGGGTAAAAGGGATCGCATATGCCGGCGCCTTGGCAGCAGAACTGGAACAACGCGGTGTGGTCGGGGATGTCACGCGCGTCGCCGGGACATCCGCTGGCCATTACCGCCGCGCTGATCGCGCTCGGCGCCTCCGCGAAATATGTCGAGGAGGCCGTCGGCGGGACGAATTTTCGCTCCTTTATGGACAGCTCCTTCGGCCTGCTCCGAGATGCGAATCGGCTTCTATCCGAATACGGCTGGTTTAAAGGGGATGAATTTTCCGGTTGGATGCGGAAACAAGTTTACGCCCTCGCTGGCAATGCGGAGCTTACTTTTGGCCAATTATGGGAGCTGGTAGAGAATGGAAAGAAACCGGCATTCAAGAAACTCTATGTCACTGGGTCGAACCTGACCGATCAGAACCCCATTGTCTTTAGTTCCGTGACCAAGGATACTCCAATCTGGCTCGGCGTCCGTATTTCGATGAGCATCCCCCTCTTCTTCGCCGCGATGCGCGACGTGCACAACGCAGTGCTGGTAGATGGCGGCGTAACGTGGAATTACCCGCTCGACCTCTTCGATGAGAAACGATTCCTCTCCGATCCAAACAACGGCGTGAAGCCAACCTACACTCGGTACGACGCCGACCACATCTACAACAAGGAAACACTGGGCCTTCGGGTTGATACCAAGGATCAAATCCAGGCGGAGAAAGACGGATGGAAATCACCTCCGAAGAAGGTGAATAATTTCGTCGACTACGTGGCTTGTTTGGTCGGTTACATGGGCGACATGGCCAACCGCCTTCATCTCCACCAGAACGACTGGCACCGGACCATCTTTATCGATGCCTCCGGCGTCGGCACCACGGAATTTGGTTTGTCCGATGAAAAAACCAAGAGGCTGATCAAGAACGGCCGTAGCGGGGTCCGCGAATACTTTGAATGGTTCGATGACGCCAACGCAGACCCGACGCCAATCAATAGGATCTAGCGCACGAGAATCGCTCGCGTCTTTCGCCTTCCAGAGACCCCAATCCGGATTTGTTGCCACCATCTTGTTTTTCTGACACGGAAAACTTCTCTTCGTATCTGCTTTGCTCCAGAAGGTCCCGCGAATTTTTTAGCAACAGCATGTCCTGGATCGCCTTTTTCTTGTCCTTCGCGTTCTTGTAGTGAGCCTCGCAAATTTTGTAGCCAATGTAATAGCCCAAATCGGCCGGTCGATCCTTCGCGGTGTCGCCGTTATAAAACCAGTTATTCTTCCCTCCCGGCTTCTGCATCATTTCTTTCTTGAACTCCTGCCAAAGCTCCCGCTCATGCTGATTGCCGTACGTATGCTGAGCAACATTGATGACTTTTCCTGAAATCAATTCTCCGATGAAATCGGCTCCGCCTTCGACAATGGCCATATCGAGCAGGTTGTCGCTTGGCCTCGCCTGCTGCACGTGGATGAGCTCGTGAGCGACGATGTAGGGAACCTGGTCAATGCTCTTCAAAGAATAACCCAGCCAGCCGGTCAATTCCTCCTTCGGAGCACTTGCCGTTAGGCAGTACATTTCCGTCCCGATCAGTAGGGCGTCCGGTGACGTTGTACCACCGGAAGTCAGTCTTCCAATCAAGAAATACGTGGGTGGAAAGACGGCGGCGGGATAAATCTCCTTTAGTTTGGAAAAACTCGCGGGGATTTGGCTGCGCATTTTTTCCACCTGCAGCGAACTCTCCCTGATTGAAGCGTAGTATTTCGGCTTTGAAGCCATGGTCTGGACGAGTTCTTTTGCACTTCCAATCCGCTCAGACGTAAACCGCCTCATCCCATGACTGCCTTTGTCAAAATACTCGCGTTGGAAGATGGCAACCTTCGCCTCTTCGCTGATTTCCTTTTGGGCCAAATCATAAGCGCGCCAAAAGTTTTCGATCTCAGACGTAACTATCTCCGCTTTGTTAGGATCAGTATTTGCGGCCCGCTCATTTTCACGAGAAAAAGCTCGCTCGCTCAACCCCAGGCAAAACGCGAATAAAAGAAGGATTGTCTTAGCTGCTAACATCTCGGTGGAATTCTCTCTGGAATAATTTCATGGCTTTTTGTTACGAACGCGCACTTCTCCACTTCGATGCACGCATCGCCTGGATTGGATTCAACAATCTGAAAACAGGTCGATGCCATCGGCTTCCAGCTTCTGCCCGAGTTCGAGCTTCCCTCGGCCCTGGTGATTTGGTACACCATCGGCCATGGCCAATCTAATAACCGAAGTCACCAGCCAATCCGTCTTTGGCCGGATCGGCAAATCCTTTGTTGGAATGTTGATCGGTTTCGCCCTCCTGATCGGCTCGGTCGTGCTCCTTTTTTGGAATGAAGGACGCGCCGTGGCCACCGCGAAGAGCCTGCGCGAAGGCGCGGCCACTGTAATCGATGTGCCGAGTAACAGCATCGATGCTGCGCATGATTCCAAGCTCATTCATGTCAGCGGCGACACCGCGGCTGAAGAGCGGCTGGAAGATCCACTCTTCAACATCTCCGAAAGCGCCATCCGGCTGCGGCGCAATATCCAGGTCTACCAATGGCACGAGAAAAAGGAATCCAAGACCCGCGACAAAGTGGGCGGCGGGCAAGAAACGACCACGACCTATACCTACGAAAAGGTCTGGTCGCCCGAACTAACCAGGTCGAGCACGTTCAAGAGCCCCGAAGGCCATCGCAACCCGGAAAAACTCGCGGTTCCAAAGAAGGAACTTGTGGCAAAGGATGCCACGCTCGGCCAGTTCAAACTCACGGCGGCGATCATCGGCAAGATCCCCGGTGACGAAGCCCTCGCGGTCTCGGACGAACATCTCTCCAAGGTTCCTTCGAATCTCCAGTCGAAGGTTAAAATTGAAAACGAGCAATTTTATTTGGGGACTGATCCGGCCGATCCGCAGATCGGGGACGAGAAGATTTCGTTCACCGTCTTGCGCCCGGGCCCCATTAGCGTGGTCGCCGCGCAGGCCAAGGAGAGCTTCGCGCCTTACCCAACCCAGAACGGGCGCGAGATTGAGTTGGTAGAAGGGGGCACCGTGTCGGCGCCGGAGATGTTTGCCCATGCCATCGCTGCCAATAAATTGATGACATGGATCCTGCGCGGGGTGGGTTTCGCGGCCATGTTTTTTGGCGCCATGCTCGCTCTCGGGCCAATCTCGGCTTTGGCCCACGTCCTGCCGTTTCTTGGTTCGCTGGTGGAAACCGGCTTCGCTATCGTCGCGTTTTTCCTTTCCGTGATCGTCTCCATGCTGGTGATCGCAATAGCGTGGATCGTCTATCGACCGGTCCTCGGGGTAGCTCTGATTGCGGCAGCGATCGGCTGCATCGTCCTGCTCAAACGCCTCCATGGAAAGCGCACCCCGGCAGCGGCACCCGCACCGGCCTGAGTGGCGGCAATGGGAGGAAGTGTGTTACCAAACGGGACAGATAGCGGCACCCATCCCCTGCGCTGTCCCAAGTTCTACGTCGATGGCTTCAAACTTTCGCACATCGCTCCATAGCTTTCGATCAAGGCAGCGATTTTTGTATGGAACCCATCCTGGGCCGCGTACAGCTCTCCGATCGGATCGGAGAATTCCTTTTGTTTCAATTCGTCGTCAATCGTTAGAATCAATCCGGCCAGCGCCTCGATGTTCGCCCGGGAGTGGAACTCCATGTCTTTTAGCTTCGAAAGAACAGCAGCGGATTTCTCCAAATCACCTGGGACATGCTCCACCTTCACGGGTTCAGCGGACTTCGGTGCGCTGGCAGCCGCGCCGTTCTGATCGGATGCGGCAGCTTTCTTTTTCCTCTTCGGCTGGGTGCCTCCGGCGGGTTCGGCGTGATGCGCTTTTTCCTGGGTCACTTTCTTGTCGTGGGCAACGTTTCGTGGATCGGACATCCTTACTGATACACCAATTGCGCCCATGGCGCTTGGTCCTCACAAGATAAATCGGTGAAACTGGGACGGCTCTTCATCCTGACGCTGGTCGCGATGATCGCGTTCGCCGCGAACTCCCTGCTCTGCCGGTTGGCGCTGAAGCATACCGCAATCGACCCCGCCAGTTTCACGCTCGTCCGCATCGCTTCTGGAGCCGTTGTGCTTTGGCTCATCGTCAAGTTACGAAAAGCCAAACTGAGGGACGCGGGGACCTGGCTTTCCGCGCTGGCGCTCTTCGTCTATGCCGCTGCCTTTTCGTTTGCGTATGTCAGCCTCTCCGCTGGAACTGGCGCCTTGCTGCTCTTCGGCGCCGTCCAAGCCACGATGATTCTCTGGGGCTTGCTCAAGGGCGAACGCTTCCATGCGCTTCAGGTAGCCGGCCTAACGACAGCTGTGAGTGGGCTCGTCCTTTTGCTGCTTCCCGGTCTGTCCGCTCCGCCAACTGGCGGAGCGATCTTGATGCTTGGCTCTGGCGGAGCCTGGGGCATCTACTCGCTGCGCGGGAAGACAGCCGGCCAGCCGGTCATCGCGACTGCGGGCAATTTCCTCCGCGCCGTCCCGATGGCCATCGTCCTAGGCATCGCGTTGCTCCCGTGGACCCGCCTCGATCGGGCTGGAATCTGCTACGCGGTGCTTTCTGGAGCGATCGCCTCGGGTCTGGGTTATGTAATCTGGTATGCGGCGTTGCCGGGCTTGAAAGCGGCCAGCGCCGCCACCGTCCAACTTAGCGTGCCGGTCATCGCGGCCGCGGGCGGGATTATCTTGCTCAACGAACCGCTCACGCTGCGTTTTCTCTTCGCTTCCGTGACGGTCCTGGGCGGCATTGCCCTCGTTGTCATTACACCCCGTCGTAAGGTAAGTCTTCGATAACAAGACCACACGGCGGGGACACGATGCGCGCAGTCTTTATTTCGAACGCGCCCTGTCCGCTATCTGTTTTGCCTCGGCGTCTTCGTTCGCGCCTTCCGCATGACCGATCACGGCTGAGCGATCCTTATCCAGTTTAATTACGATCAGGCGTGTATGGATCTTTCGCGTCTCGTCGTTGCCCGCGGCGAGCCGGTAGATGATTGCGTAGGGAGTAAAACGACCGCCCTTCTCAAAGCCACGCCATTCGACGATGTCGTTCGCCTTATGAGGAAAAGTTCCGCCGCCTGCTTGCATCGTGGCCGAATACAAATCCACCGTCTGCTTGCCGAAGCGGAGGTTGATCCAGCTCCGCTCGTCTCCTGAAAGATGCACGAGCTGATATCCTCCCAGCCCCTGGAATACCGCCTCAAATCCGCCTTCCGGCACGTCGCTGTGGTCCTTGAACGAGACGCTGTTCTTGCGCGCCGTGCTGGTGTACTTCGATACAATCTGCTCGCCGCCCAAAGCCGCGTCGCAAACTGCGAGCAACGCGCTGACGATTAACGAACGGACAACGAAATTCCGCATGGCTTTCAGCTGATTCATGCTTCCAGAATGACCAGCTCGATGATCTTGTCGATTTCTTAGCGGCAAAAAATCTGTGTTAATCGCCGGAATCTGCAGATGATTCAGCTTTTCAGGCAGTTTCTTATGAAGGACGACAAAGACAGCATCCAGATTAGCGCGGTCGAAGATCACGATGGAATACTGACCATTCGAGGCGGCGGCGCCCGACGGGATTGGAACGGCATTCATTATAAACAAGGCATGTCCGCCAAGAACGTGGGCACGACGAAATTGTCGGCCAACATCGCCACGATTCCGCCGGGTGGCATTGCGTTCGCCCATATTCACGTCGGCTTCGAGCTGATCCTTTACATCCTCGAAGGAAAAGTGCGCCACGAGTTTGGACCCGGACTGAAGCAGGTCGTGGAAAACGAGGCCGGCGACTTCATTTACATCAAGCCCGGCGTGCCTCACGAAGTCTTCAACATGAGTGACACCGAACCGGTCGTAGCTTTTGTCGCCCGCTCCTCCGCCGAGGAATGGGACAATATTATTCCCTACGACCGAACCCAGCAGCAAGATTGACCCCGCTGAGCGCAGGTTTCGGTGTGGACAGGCTTGGCTCGTTGGATCGCAACAACAGAATTTCCCCGGCTCGCCGTCCAAATACTGACAGGTAACAACCGCGTTACCTTTGCGAGGTGGCGGCATTTCGGTCGGCCCATTATGAACCGGACACGATTCGCATGGTCAAAATTCGTTTCGTTCCTTCCGCCTTGTCCCGCAAGAGACCATGGTCTTCTGAAATCGTGCGCTGGACCCGGATATTCAAAAATGACGTACTCCGGCTGCGGCACTTCGAGAAGGATGATCTCCTTCTTGTGATCAGCACGATTCGCGGCCTGCGTAATGAAACGCCAATCGCCGCCGGAGAGAGATCCACGGATGACTAGCCGACTCGCGCCAGCCGCACCTTCCGATTAACAACGGGTCCCTGGGCCCAGCCCGCGATGGTATTCGTGAGAAGATCGAGACGCATCGTTCGCCTAGCGAGTTCCGATTTTAGCTCACGGCCTACCCGCGTCCGCACGTCCGAAGTAGGGCCGGTTTGCGCAAAATTCCAGGCATCTTCGCTCTCCGCTTCAAGCAAACTCTTCTCCAGCGCGCGCCAGGCTCGCTCCAGTTCCACGAGGACCAGACGCATTTGAGAGATGCTTGTCTGGGCGCCCATCTGGTTCGATTCGATGTCGCTCAGCGCGAGCAGAATTTCCATCTGGGCCACGTCGCTGGCAGCGTATGCCTCCTGCACATCGTGCCAAAGCGCAGAGACGGCAGCGTTCGCATCAGCTCGCAGATCAGGATGCAATCGCCGAACAAGAATGCGGTAAAGTTCCTTCACTCGTGCATCCACTCTCGCCTCTTCCTCTCCCTTTTCCTTTTCCTCTGACTCTACGGCAGCACGATTTCTTGGACGCGCCTGATTGATGTTTCGCGTTTGCGTCTCCTCGAGCTGGTTCCGGAACATGTGCGTTTTGAAAACCTCGAACGTAGTCGCGTAGGCTTCGTCATCCATCTTGTCCGGGTTGGTTCCGAGCGATCTATGGACCCATTCCTGGAAGAGCGCTTCCTTCTCAAAGTCGCTCAGTTTCGATCCGGCTCCATCTCCCGCTCGAGGGAATTCAGCCCCTTCCTCGGGGGCCACTGATGGATTGCCGCGTCGAAACATCACTCGTTGATAGGCGGTATGCGCGTCCTGGAAACCACGCCGCATTTCCATCTCGACTTCGTGGACAAGCGCCTGGCTATCGCGAATCTGAATTTCGACCTCCCGCGCTCGGCTGAGCAATGCCCCGAATTCTCGCGCGCGCCAGCGGACAAAGGCCGGCTTGTCCTTGCGCTCAAAACGATGCCAACCGATGCGCGCGCGTTCCAACCGCGCCATCGCTCTCGTGCAATCGTCCACGGCCGTTTCCCGCAACGGTCCCTGGTCGATGAGAACGAGTTGGCCAACCCGCGGACCCCGATTCGATCCCGCTTTGGATTTCCGCGTCATTCGCTCCCGCAACATCGGGCAAATTTACCCCACCGCCGCAATCGGGAAAGCCCGGGCGTGTCGAACTCGCGTTTGGCACGCGCGATAATTTGCTGTCCAGCGGCGGCTTCCATCGCGCATGTTCGGCGCGTGCCGCGATGTCCCTGGGCTACCATCGAACCATCCATCGCGTACCACGATGAAGAATGGGGCGTTCCTCTGCACGATGATCGCGAGCTCTTCGAGTTCCTGATTCTCGAGGGCGCGCAGGCCGGTCTGAGCTGGATCACCATTCTGAAAAAACGGGAGAACTATCGGAAAGCGTTCGATGGATTTCGCGCGGAGAAGATCTCGCGCTACGGCGCGGGCGACGTAAAGCGGCTCCTCGCCGACGAGGGGATCGTGCGGAACCGGTTAAAGATCGCGGCCACGATCACGAACGCGAAGGCATTTCTCGCCGTCCGCCAAGAGATAGGGAGTTTTGACGCCTACCTCTGGAGTTTTGTCGGCGGCAAACCGAAGCAAAATCGGTGGAGAAGGATGTCGGATGTGCCCGCACGCACGGCGGAATCCGATGCGATGAGCCGCGATCTGCTAAAGCGAGGCTTCAAGTTTGTGGGCTCGACAATTTGCTACGCGTTAATGCAAGCGACAGGCATGGTCAACGACCACTTGGTCACGTGTCCGCGACACGCTAAGCTCGGCGGCGCGTCCCGGCGGAAATAACCAATGACGGTGCGCCCCCAGGAGCCAAACGCTACTTTTTCGCCTTCTTTGCAGTTCCCGCCTTGGCGAGTTTAAGCCGATCAGTCTTTTTGCGGCGCGAGGCGCGTTTTCGTACGTTATCTCTGCCTTGGCTGTTTCCCATAAGACCGTCACCCTCACCTTTTACGAGCCGGTTCCAAGTGATTTCGGTGAACCCAGAGAATCTCTCGGGAGCCGGAGCCGAAATGCCGGCTCGCGACCGTATCTGGCCACGAACCGGCATTAAGCTTAACTCAGGTCAAATATCTGTAAGCGCCAACGCTTCTAATGGCGGTTCCGACCGCGATCGTGGTGCCGATCATCGTGGCGATCATGAGAGCGATCGTAATGGCGATGATTCCGGTAATGATGCCGGGCGTACGCACGATTCCAACCGCCGCGGCGCACGTAATGGCCATGGATCCAACTGCCCCGATAACGATAGCCGGGCACCCAGACCCATTGGTACCCTTCATGCCAATAGTTCGGGCCATAGTAAAATCCCTGGTCGCCGATACTGATTGAGAAATCGATCGCTTCGGCTTTGGGCGCGAGCGGGGTGCCCGCGGCCAGCACAACAGCTAACAGCACTATAATTTTCTTTTTCATATTTTTATCCTGATATCTTGCGGCCCCCAACTCAGTGACCGCTATTTTTTCGACGCCTCGGGGCCGCAATTATTCAATATGAGTCGGGCCACCCGGCACCACTCCGTAAAAGTAACGCTGCTGTTACTTTTCGCAATGTTCGCGTCACCGTCCTTCGGTAGCGCCGATTCCAGATTCCGCACGCCGCACACAGGCGATGTGCTTGCCAAAGCCAACCCAACGCAACACTCTGCGGCGCTGCGATGACATCCACCGAGTCTGATCCACCCGACCTGAGGTCAGCGCACTATTGGTGCTTCATCAGTTACCGCCACGCCGACAACAAGGAAGCGGGCCGCCAATGGGCCACCTGGCTGCACCAATCGATCGAAACCTACGAGGTGCCCGACGATCTGGCCGGATCAAAAAACGGACGCGGCGACACCATCCCGGAGCGCATCTTTCCGGTGTTTCGCGACGAGGAAGAGTTACCCGCGGACGCTGATCTTTCCTCGCCGATCTATCGCGCTCTGGACGACAGCCGTTTTCTCCTCGTGATCTGTTCGCCTCGCGTCGTCGGATCCACCTATGTGGCCGAGGAAATCTCCTATTTCAAAAAGCTCGGCGGCGAGGAACGCGTTCTCGCGGTGATGATCGAGGGCGAACCGAATGCCAGCCGCGACGCAGGCAAACAGGCGATGGGATTCCGCACGGAGGACGAGTGTTTTCCCGATGCCTTGCGCTACAAGATCGGCGCCGACGGGATCAGGTTGGGCGAAATGACGGAGCCGGTAGCTGCGGATTTCCGGCTCGGCAAAGAACAGGGCTGGACGAGCCCCGAGGCCTACCGCCAGGCCTTGCGCCGAGATGGCGTGCTGAGCGAACGCGAGATGGACCGAAGAGTCGAGGAATACAGGCAGCGCTCGCATCTGATGCTGTTGAAGGTCCTCGCCGGAATTCTCGGCGTCCCGCTGGGCAAACTCACGCAACGCGACAAGGCGTATCAACTGGCCAAGGCGCAACGCCGGGCCCGGCTCGCGCGCCGGATTGCCGCCGGTTTTGCCGTGCTCGCCCTCTTGGCCGCGGCGGCAGCGGGCATCGCACTGGTGCAGTATCGCGCCGCGGAAAAAGCGAAACGCGAAGCACAAGTCGCTGCTGAACGGGCGACCCACGCGCGACACGAAGCGGAAAAGCTGGTCGAGTTCATGGTCTTCGATCTGCGGGACAAGCTCAAGCCGATCGGGCGGCTCGAGCTGCTGGACGACGTGAACCACAAGGTCGACGAATACTATCAGGCGTTCGGTGATCAAAAAACGGACCTCGCCGTAGGACGGCAGCGCGCCGCGGCTATCACCAACGCCGGTAATGTTCTGGACGGTCAGGGCAAGCTGGCCGAGGCGATCGCAAAGTATCGGGAGGCGCTCGCTCTCCAGCAGGAAATCGCGGCCGCGCGCCCCAAGGATCCCCAATCCCACGACGACCTTTTTGTTAGCTACAACAAACTGGGGGACGCGTTGCGCCAGCAAGGCGATTTGAAGGGAGCCTTGAGCAATTACGAGTCGGCGCGCACCGAGGCCGAGACACTGGTCGAGGGTACGCCGGACGACGTGGCCCGACTGCAATATCTCGCGATGAGCCACGAGAACCTCGGCGGCGCGAAATCGCAGACGGGCGATCTGAAAAGCGCGCTCGAGCACTACCAGCAGGCGCTGAAAATCACCTTGAAGATCGCCTCGGCCCGTCCCAACGATGCGGCGGCTCAACACAACTCTTCAATTGTGCACGAGGAAGTGGGACAAACGCTTTCTGCCTTGGGCGATATCGTCGGGGCGCTCCGGAGTTTTCAGGAAGCCGCCGCACTCACGGCGAAGCTGGTGAAGGCCGACCCGAATAATGCCGAATGGCGCCGCGCTTCGGCCGTCAGCCAGTTGAAAGTCGGTGAGATCCAAGTCATTCAGGGCGACCTGACCGGTGCGCTGGCAAATTTCCGGGCGGCCCGCGATACGATGTCCGCGTTGAGCGCGCTGGATCCCACGAACGCCGCCTGGCAACGAGAAGTATTGGTTCTCTCCGGGAAAATCACCAATGTGCTCGGTCTCGGCGGCGATCAGGAGGCGGCCTTGAAAAGCGAGCGAGAAGCGGCGGCCGCGGCTGAAAAGCTGGCCACGCTCGATCCGAGCAACGCGGACTTTCAACGCGATCTCGCCGTAATCAAGAATCGCCTGGGCGACAGGTTGCTCCGGCAAGGAAAAACCGAGGAAGCGGTGGAACATTATCAGGGCGCACGCACCATTGCCGCAAAACTAACGGCGCTCGACCCCACCAATGACGAGTGGTTGAGCGACCTCGCCTTTTCCGAGGGCAAGCTGGCCGACGCCTTGCGCAAGAAAGGCGATTTGACTGGCGCCCTGGAGCGATATTCCAATTCGCTTGAGACTGCAATCAAAGCCGCCGCGGCTGCTCCCGCCAATGGCGAACGGAAACGCGCCGTCTCCGTGGCCCACCGCAAAATTGGCGATGTGCTCCAGGCGAAACACGATTTGCCCGGAGCGCTCAAGAGCTACCGCGAGGCGCTCGTCTCTCGCCCAGGCCCTCGCGACGGAATTCCCGGAAAACCCGGGCTGGCCTACAGACCTTTCTTTCATGCACCAAAATCTGGGAGATGTGCGGCGCGCGCAGCGCGAGCTTGGCGCCGCAGTCGAGGATTATCGTCGCGGTTTGGCTTTGCTGCGACCCCTGCTCGCTCAGCAACCGGCCAATCGCAATTGGGTCGGCGCGCTGTATCTGCTCCAGGTGCGCCTCGCCTCCGTGCTAACGGAACAGCATGACCTCGATGGCGCGCTCGGCTCAACTCGAGAGGCCGTTGACGCAGCGAAGAAGCTGGCCCAGGCGGAACCGAATTCTCTCGGGCTACTCGCACGATCTTGCCGTGGCGGAACTTGGGTTGGGCGATCTGCTGATCGCGCGCGCCGAGCCAGAGGAGGCATTGCCGCACCATCGTGAGGCATCGCGCTTAACGACGGAAATCGCCGCCAGGATGCCGGGCGACGCCGGCGCCCGCGCAGAAATGGCCTATTGCCTCGGAGTGCTCGGCAAGACTCTCGTTGCCCTGTCGCAAAAAGACGAAGCGCGCGGGAAACTCATTCAGGCTCGAGACATTTGGATGGATCTGCGGAAAGCGTCGCCTCTCACTCCGCCGCAGGAAACTTCCTTGGCAGAGATAGACAAGTTTCTTTCCAAGCTCCCAAAGTAAGCCGGACGACAATCGAGCGTCACCGAATCTCCAAGTCGTTCCCTGATCCGCTACCTAAGAGGTGCGGCGGTGTCGGTTGCGACTACTCGCGCGGCGACCTGCAATGCATCCACCCCGACCTTTCGATCGTTACGTATTTTCTCCGGCAAGATCGCCGGAGTTTTCGCATTCATGTGATTGGTCGCACTCACTTTCTTGAAAACAACTGTTCCATTGGGACGCACCAATTCTGTCTCCACAATCAGGATCGGCCGGACCCGCCGCACCATGACGCCCGCCTGATAGAACCCGTATTCCGTAACCTTGATCCGCATTTCAGCGTCCGCTTTTCCGGCCGACACGACTTTAAATTTTCCTGTCTTGCCGAACTCCTGCGCGAAGGAAGCACGTAATGACTGTGGAAGGTCGTAGTGCTCCGACGCTCCCGTGGCACCGGAACGCTGCATCTCCATCGCGTAAGCACCTCCGCCACCAACGCCGCCCGCCAGTCCCGCGAGCATCGATTGGCTCAAGCCGTAGAAAACCATCTTCTCCGGCATCGCCACCTTGTGCGCAATCACCACTGTCCGCACTGCCTCTAGGTCCGCCGTTTTAGTCGGCGCCAGTGAGACGCATCCGAACATCGACCATGCCAAAAGGAACGTGAGGAGAAGGACTGCTTTGGGCCTCGGCTGAATGGCTTTCTCGGTCATCCCTGATGTTGCGCACTGAACACAGTTTCGGCAAGTTTGCCGCAGGAGCGCCCGAGCGCTAACTTCACGGCGCATCGCGCAATCTTGCCATGGCCATCCGAATCCTCGTCACCGGCGGCACCTTCGATAAGGAATACAACGAACGCACCGGCCAGCTCTTTTTCAAAGACACCCACATCGCGGAGATGCTCCGGCTGGGGCGTTCCCGGGTGGAAGTCACCATCCGCACGGTGATGATGATCGATAGTCTCGAAATGACCGACGCCGATCGCGCCCTCATCGTGCAGAACTGTCTTCAGTCCGAGGAAGATCGCATCGTCATCACTCACGGCACAGACACGATGACGGAGACTGCCGCCGCGGTGGCTCGCGCTATCTCCGGGAAAACCGTCGTCCTCGCCGGCGCCATGATCCCCTACGCTTTCGGCAGTTCCGACGGTCTCTTTAACCTCGGCAGCGCGCTCTCGTTCGTGCAGGTGCTGCCACCGGGAGTTTACATCGCCATGAACGGGAAATGTTTTCCCTGGGATCGCGTCCGGAAAAATCGCGAACGCGGGGAGTTCGAGGAGATTTCTACGGCCTAGGCTGCATTTGTAAATACGAGCGAACCGCGCCACTCTACGGAGCGATGCTCTGGCAAGGCCGAAGGGAAAGTGACAACGTTGAGGACGAGCGGCGTTCCGGCGGCGGCCGCGTTGCGGTCGGCGGCGGAATCGGCGGAGTCATTCTCGTCGTCGCCTACCTGCTCCTCGGGGGCGATCCACAGGCGCTGATCGATTCCCAGCAGCAATCGCCACTGTCGGAAAGCCGGGAGGTCGACCACAACGCGCCGCGTGACGAAGCGTCAAAGTTTATCGCCGTCGTCCTGGCCGATACCGAGGATGCCTGGAACGAATGTTCCGGCAGATGGGCCGCAAATATGAAGACCCGAAGCTGGTTCTCTTCTCGAATCAGACCCGCTCCGGCTGCGGATTCGCCAGTGGCGTGAGCGGTCCGTTCTATTGCCCGGAAGATCGGCGTGTTTACATCGACCTCGCCTTTTACCGGGAGCTGCGTGATCGGTTCGGCGCCCCGGGTGATTTCGCGCAGGCCTACGTCATCGCGCACGAAGTCGGACATCACGTGCAAAATCTGCTCGGCATCAGCGATCGCGTGCAGGCCGCGCGCGGCCGCGTCAGCGAAACGGAATACAACCAACTCTCCGTCCGGCTCGAGCTGCAGGCGGATTTCTTCGCCGGGGTTTGGGCGCGTCATGCCGATCGGGTCAAACACGTCGTCGAAGCCGGCGATATCGAGGAAGCGATGCGCGCGGCCAGCGCGGTTGGCGACGATAATCTCCAACGCCGTTCGCGCGGCGCCGTCGTGCCCGAATCCTTCACCCACGGCACTTCCGAGCAGCGTGTCCGCTGGTTTCGCAAAGGTTACGAGACCGGCGACCTTCGCCAGGGCGACACCTTCACGGCTCCGACTCTGTAGTCCCTCTCCTCCTCGTAATCCTGGTCAAAATGCCCGTGGCCGCGTCAGCGCTCATCTCTATTGGCGCGTCCTGAGCCCTGCCGAGAGAACAAGGCGGCTGCGGAAACTTCCTGCATCCAACCCAACCTCTCCAGCGGAGCACACTGCACAACCAATCCGTCTGAGTGACAACCAACCCGCCCAAATGGATCGGGACACCTACGCCGGGTTAGCAACGACAAGAACAACCTATGATTAAGAAAAACATGACAATGGCGGCGCTTATCGCTGCCACCACGGTCGTAACCATTTTCGCAGCCCAAAACCTCATGGTGGGCGGCGCGGAGATGTACGCGAACAAGAACATCGTGCAAAACGCGATGAACTCGAAAGATCACACCACGCTCGTGGCGGCGGTGAAGGCCGCGGACCTGGTCGCAACGCTGCAAGGCAAGGGCCCCTTCACAGTTTTCGCACCGACCAATGAGGCCTTCGCCAAACTGCCGGCCGGCACGGTGGAAACATTGGTGAAGCCGGAAAACAAGAAAAAGCTGTCTGGCATTCTTACCTACCATGTCGTCTCCGGACAAGTGACCGCAGAACAACTGGTTGAGAAGATTAAGGCCGGTAGTGGCAAAGCCGAACTCAAGACAGTGAACGGCGAAACCCTGACCGCGAAGATGGATGGCGACTCCGTGGAACTGACCGACGCCAAAGGCGGCATGTCCAAAGTGACGATCGCCGATGTGATGCAATCCAACGGCGTTATCCACGTCGTTGACACCGTCTTGATGCCCTAACTTCAAGATTCACGATTGGAACGGGCGGGCGCGGATCGCGCCCGCCTTTTTCCTCCCATAACCCTTTTATGAAAATCGAAAACCTGAAACCTCTTATTATCCTCGCCCTGGTCGCAACCAGCCTCGTCTATTTCGCGAGACAGCCGCGCGCCCAACAATCCCATCAAACGGCGGACGCGAAACCGGTAATCGCGACCTCCGAAGATCGGGCACCGATCCAAAAGATCGAGAAGACGGAGGCGGAATGGAAAACGCAATTGACGCCCGCGCAGTATGCCGTGGTCAGGCAAAAGGGAACCGAACGCGCCGGGTCGAGTCGAGCTGTTGCACGAGCACCGGCATGGTGTCTTTATCTGCGTCGCATGCGCGGAGCCGCTTTTTGCCAGCGATGCCAAGTTCGATTCGGGCACAGGCTGGCCCAGTTTTACCAAACCCTTTGTGCCGGCGAACATTGTGATTGGCAAAGATCGCACTCAGTTCCTGGAGCGCGATGAAGTTGTGTGCGCGCGCTGCGGCGCGCATCTCGGTCACGTTTTCGACGATGGCCCGGCGCCAACCGGACTGCGCTATTGCATAAACGGCGTGGCGTTGAGATTCGAAGAACGTCCGTAAGAAATTACTCAGGCTCCGCGGAGGACGTTGTCGCTTGTCAGCGTCCGCTCGTTGGGCTATGTCCGGCGCTCGGGATGGAGGGATCGCAACAGGAAATCGATCGGGAGACGCTCGCTCGCGTGGCGGACGGCGATCAAACCGCTTTCGCGCTGCTTTACGATCGCCTGAGCGGCCCGCTTTATTCGCTCGCCGTGCGCATGCTCGGCGATGCCGCTGAAGCGCAGGACGCGCTCCAGGAAGTCTTCCTCCAAATTTGGCGCCGCTCCGCCAACTATGATGCGAAGCAAAGCAGCGTCTTTAGTTGGGCCACGCTCATGACCCGCAGCCGCGTCATCGACCGCCTTCGCGCCCGGAGCCGTCGTTTGCGCGTCGTCGCCGCTTCTACCGACGATACGGATCACCCCCATCTGGCGGCTGAGGCATCCGCCGTGTCCAGCGGAGCGGATACCGTGGAAGGGAATGAGGAGGCTGTGCGCGTGCGATCAATCGTGAACAAATTGCCGGCGGAACAACGCCAGGCGATTGAGCTCGCGTTTTTCAGCGACCTCACCCATCACGAGATCGCGGCCCAGCTCGATCAGCCCCTCGGCACAATTAAGGCGCGGATTCGGCGAGGCTTGTTAAAATTAAGGGAGCAAGTCGCCATATGATCTCCGACGAACTCCAGGATCAGGCCGCGCTCTACGCGCTCGGCGCACTTGACGCCGGGGAAACCGCCGCCTTCGAAACCGCGCTGGCTGAAAACGCCGAGCTGCGCACTCTGGTCCGCGAGATGCGCGAAGCTTCGGCGGATCTGGCGCGCACGGTTCCTTTGCGAAAACCGCCCGGCGAATTGCGTCAGCGCGTCTTGGGCGAAGCCGCACTCGAAAAACAAGATGCCGTTACCGGCATGACAGGTCCGGCGGGCAAAAGAATTCGCTCTGGGGAAAAATCGACATCATCCTCCGCGGCTTGGCTGCCCTGGGCCATTGCGGCTATGTTTTTGATTTTCTGCGGAATCCTGGTCTTCGATCGGGCGCGGCTGCAACGCGAAATCGCCGAGGCGCGTCAGTCCACTTCTTTAGGCCAGCTCACTTTTGTCACCCTCACCTCCCCCGAGCCGGGCCATGAGAATGCAAAGGTCGCGGTCGCCTGGCACCCGGAGAAACAAACCGGCGTCATTACCATCGCCAACATGCCGCCTGCCGGCGCCGGCCGTGATTATCAGCTCTGGGCGGTTGACGCCAATCACCCGGACCCGATCAACGCCGGGATCATCCACGTCGATCCAAATGGCATTACTCGTGTCCAGTTCAAGCCCGACCAGACTGCAGCGCAGATCAAAGCGTTCGCCATCAGTCTGGAGCGCGAAGGCGGCGTCCCGAAACGCGAAGGCCCGATTGTCATGATCGGAAATGCCTAGCCTTCCGACCTCTTATTCTCATCACGTCGCGGCATCGAGCTGCTTCACCGCTCGTTTCGGCGCGATCGCGCGAAAGCTCTCTGTGATCGCATCGTGTAACAGATCCGTTGGCAGCTTCGCGCCGCGTGGAAATGTAAACGTCACCCAACCATGTTTGCCTAGTCCGTACTCCGTCGGCGCGGCGAACGAATGCGCCAGCGCCTTTTTCTTCGATTGCGGCAGCTTTGCGCTCATCGAAGTCACCCCGCCCTCCGCCGCGATGAACACAAATGCTTTCTTCCCAATCTTCACCGCCAAATGTCCCCACGGAAGATCCTCGTGTGCATCCGGAAAGGTGAGCGCGAACTTCCGCAAGGCTGTCCCCTCTTTTGTTAATTTCGGGGTCGGTTCGGAGGCCTTCATCGAGAAACCCTATTCAGCACGTAACGCGGTGAGAGGACTCACCCTGGTGGCGCGTCTTGCCGGAACAAAGCAGGCCAACATGGTCGCGCCCGTCAGGATCGCCGCGGACAAAGCGAGCGCGACTGGATCGTACGGTTTCACCTGGAAGAAGATGGCGGCGAGCGCGTGCCCTGCCAACAAGGACAAACCAATTCCGATCCCAAGCGCGACCAGGGTCTGTTGAACCCCTTGTTTCATGACGAGCGAAAAAACATCGCTTCGGTTCGCTCCCAACGCGATCCGGATTCCGATCTCGCGCGTGCGACGTTCGACCGCATACGCCTTTACTCCATACACGCCAACGCTTGCCAGCAAGAGGGCGATTCCGCCGAAAATACCGAAGATCATCGCGCCCAGTTCCATCATTCGCAGGGTAAAGTTCTTCTCCATGAACGCGGGAAACGTCACCATCTCGAGAATCGGCAAGGCTGGATCCAGCTCGTGCAATTCCCGGCGATAGGTCCCGATCGCCTGCACAAGCGCGGGACGATCCTGCTTTGCCGAACGCACGGTGAGAAAGAGCACCGGGTTGAACTCCTGCGCGAGGGGGACATAGACGCCGGGCGCAGGCTTGCCACGATCTTCCAAACCATGGCAATGCCGATTGACGATTCCGACAATTTCCATGTCGCCCGCTGCGCCACTGGCCGTTCGTTCCGCATAACGAACCCGGCGGCCCAGCGCATTCTCGCCCGGGAACAGCTTTCCAGCCATGCCCTCGTCGACGATGCACACGCGATTGGCGCCGAGCGTGCTCGCCTCGCTTTCGGTAAAGTCGCGGCCGCGCAAAATTGAGACACCGATGCTGTCGAAATATCCAGGAGTAACCGAGGAATAAATTCCGACCATGCCGGGAACGGCAGCGTGGGCTTCGTTAGGCCCCGAGGGCGCCTCTGTCGGAAGGAGCCGGGTCGTCGCGATGCTGCTATTATAAGGCACAAGGCTGGTCAATGCCGCCGACTGAACGCCGGGCAAACGCCGCAGTCGTTCCGCTGCGGCCAGAGTCCGGCGCATAACCTCGGGTTGACTCGTCCGGGCCAGGGAAAAATCGAGCTGCGAAATCACGACGCCGTTGGCCGTGAAGCCACTCGCCGCGCCCAAGTCCCCTTCTTTCATCGCCGCGCGGACGAAGAGTCCCGCGGAAAAAAGCATCACGAGGCAAAGCGCCGTCTGACCCATCACCATCAGATGACGCCCCGAAAAAAATCGATTCCATCGCCCCGCGACCGCCGCATCGCCGGATTGTCCTTTGAGGTCGTGCACCAAATCGGCCCGGGCCGCGCGCAGCGCCGGGCCGAGGCTGAAGAGCAGCGTTGCGATGAGACAAAGGGCGAAAGTAGCCGCGACGACAATGAAGTCGGGTTGGAGACGAGCGGTCAGCGTTAGATCGAAGGCGGCAAACTGCGCCACGAAGAAATTTTGCAGAAACGAGTTGGCCCACAGGCTGAGCAAGAGAACCCAAGGCGCCACCGATCGTCGCGAGCACAATTCCTTCGGTCAAAAGTTGGCGCACGATTTGACCGCGGGTTGCGCCCAGCG
Source organism: uncultured Verrucomicrobiae bacterium (assembly GCA_963850015.1). Classification (GTDB taxonomy): domain Bacteria; phylum Verrucomicrobiota; class Verrucomicrobiia; order Chthoniobacterales; family UBA10450; genus AV80. Next base: position 782,898 of record CAWKJF010000002.1, on the reverse strand, counting down.
CGAGGCGCAAGGCGATTTCCGGAGCCCGGGAAGAGCCGCGCGCCAGCATCATGTTGACCAGGTTCAGGCAACCGATCAGTAACACCACTCCTGACATGCAAAGCAGCAGGAGGCCGACCAGTCGAAGCGGGCCGGTGTCGCCGGGGCTGGTGTTGATTCCAAAAGGCTTGGCCAGAACCAGATCACGAGGCCCGCTCGCACTGGAAACATCAATTGACGCTAATCGAACAGCCAAAGAAGGCAGTTTCGCCTGGGCCGAATTGATCGTCAGGCCCGGCTGCATCCGGCCCATCAGATTCACGGAATAATTTTTCGGATCGGACAAATCGCGCGACTTCGCTGTCTCCCCAAAGGCCGCCGTCGTCTCGGCGAACAATCCGAAGGGCAGCCAGATTTCCGGCGCGATCAGCGCGCTCACTCCGCTGAAACCCTCGGGTGAAACCCCAATCACGACATTCGATTGGCCATTCACCAACAGAGTGCTGCCGACGAAGTCAGGCCGGCCGCCATTGCGCTGCCATAAGCTGTAACTGGCTACGACCACGCGTTCGCTCGCATTCGGCCGCGTCTCTTCCGCTGTAAAGAACCGCCCCGCGACCGGCTGTACGCCCATGAGCGAGAAATAATTGTCCGACACCATAAAGGCGAAGCTGCGCCGCAATTCCATCTCTCGGCCAAGGCTGACGTAGTTGAAATTCACCGCCGCCACATCCGAGAAGACGGCGTTGGGCTCACGAAGCGCGGCAAACTCCGCGAAGGAAAACTGCCGAAATGATCTCTTCGCGTCGCGACTGCCAGTGAACAGGCACACAACCTCTTGGGACTTGTAGGGGACCGCCGGCCGCAGAAGTGCGCCATCGATCAGTGAAAAGATGGCCGAGTTGACTCCAATGGTCACAGCCAGTGTCACGATCGCCACTGCGGTAAATCCGCGCGATTTCGCGAGTAACCGAAGCGCCAACCTCAGGTTGCCGATCATCAGTGGGACGATGTCATCTTTATTGGGAATTGTCGCGACAGATTCGCGTTTCCTGATTCTGATGAACGCTGATTTTGGCGCGCCTTCCCCGCCTTCGACTCCGCATTCAGCTTTCTAAGCCGCAGTTTCTAGTCTCTACTTTCTCGCGTGAGCATTGTCGGACAAGTGGAAAGCCTTTGGCGTTATCCAGTCAAAAGCATGCGGGGCGAAGAGTTGTATGAAATGTTCGCCGGCTACGCGGGAGTTTATGGCGACCGTCTCTTCGCTTTCGAGAGTTCGGCCAGCCCAAAAGGTTTCCCGTTTTTCACCGGGCGCGACCAACGTCAGATGATTCGTTACCACGCGCGTTTCCGAAATCCGGCGAAAGCGGCGCAGCCGACCAACTGGGAAGAAGCGGAGAAACTGTCGCCTAACTTGAACCCGATCTCGGCTGGCGCGTCCGAGTTAATGATCGATGTCGAAACGCCGGATGGGAAAACTTTCGTGATTGATGACCCAGGCTTGATCGACCATCTCCGAGCAAATATCGACCCAAAGCATCAGCTCACATTGCTCCGCTCGGACAAGGCGATGACCGATTGCCGTCCGTTGTCGATCTTCGCCGTGCAAACTTCGAAAAAACTGGGCGAAGAAACCGGCGTTGCCGTCGATAAGCGTCGCTTCCGGGCAAATGTTTATGTTGATCTAACGTCATCCGAAGGCTTCGCCGAAGACGAATTCGTCGGTCGCTCACTCCGCATCGGCTCAAAGGTAATCGTCGCCGTTCTCCAGCGCGACGGGCGTTGCATGATGATCACGCTCGATCCCGACACCGCCGAAAAAACGCCGGCGATATTGAAAACCGTCGCGCAGGCGCACGAAGGGAAAGCCGGTGTCTATGGCGCCGTGCTCGCGGAAGGAATGATTCGCAAAGGCGACCCGATCGAGCTGCTAAACTAGAATTATCCACCGGCTTCCTGGGCGGAACCACCCTGGTGCGTCCGGCGCAGAAGAATGCCGGCGACGATAAACCAAAGCGCCTGACCAAAAATGACCACGCCGAAACCGTGCACGTCGAGGCTCAGCCCACCCGTTATCATGGCGATGACCAGAACGGGGCCTAGGAGCAATCCGTATAAGCCGAGCGCGATCGGAAGCGAGCCGCTCGTCACGATCCTGAACGACCAGAGCGCAATCGCACTGCACGAAGCCACGACGAAGATTTTGGCGAACGCCTGATTGATCAGGAAATTGTACTCCATCAAAGTCCGCCACTGGTCGCTTCCCGGGCCTTGCGCAATCAGCTTGCGGATAATCTCGGTGCCGACGAGGCCGCTCATCGCTGGGGCGATCATCACCGCGACCAAACCGAGGCCGTAGATAACGAAGCCCGTCAGGGCAAGGCGATCTGGCGAATCCAATCGCCGCGTCAGTGCGAGCGCGCCCAGAAACGAAAACGGTATGCCGGCAATCGCCAAAACGTGGACCCCGATCATGGACATTGCGATTTTCTCAAATTGCGCTGGCGTGATGGGATGAGCGCCCGCCACTGGATGAAGACTCATCGTGATCATACCGCTGACTGCTCCGACAATTAGCGCGATGCCACCGAGTCGATTATCTTTCATGCTCAAGCTTCAGCGACCGATCAGTTAGTTGTCCACCATGACCGCCGGCAGAAACCGAACAGAGAGGCACCTCGTGTCCAGAAACCTGGATGACTTGGGTAAAAAGGAAGACCAACGGGTTCGCCGCACTCGCGATCAACTGGGCGATGCGCTCCTGGAACTGCTCGTGCAAAAACCATTCGACGACATCACCGTGCAAGAAGTTCTCGATCGCGCGGCAGTAAGCCGCTCGACCTTCTACACGCATTATCGAAGCAAGAATGATCTCTTCCTCAGCGAGGCCGAAGATTTCTTTGAAGGAATGGCCAACGCCCTTTCACGCCTAGAGGACAAGTCGGAACGAGTCGCACCGGTGCAGGAACTGTTCGCGCACGTCGGTGAGGCGCGCCCCTTTTACAAGGCGCTGGTTGAATCGGGCCGACTCCACGTTGTCATGGAACTTGGACAGGGACATTTCGCGCGCGGCATCGAACAACGGCTGAACGAAATACCACGGGCCCGAACCACCCCGCGCGATCACTGCGGCGCTGTGGCCCACGCTTTGGCGGGCAGCCTCTTCTCTTTACTCATCTGGTGGGTCCAGCATGAGATGCCGTTGTCGCCTGAAAAAATGGACAAACTGTTTCATCGCCTGGTGTGGACTGGCGCCGATGGCCCGAACTAGTTTGGGAAAAGAACGATGAAATCGCTCACCGAACATCTTTGGTTTGAGGTGCCGGGCCGGCGCGGGTTCATCAACATCACGCCGACGATCGAGCAATTGGTTGACCGGAGCTGCGTGGCCGAAGGCCTCTGTCTGGTCAACGCCATGCACATCACTGCCTCGGTGTTTATTAATGACGATGAATCGGGGCTCCATCACGATTACGAGGTCTGGCTGGAAAAACTCGCGCCGCACGCGCCGACCACGGCTTATCGCCACAATCGCACCGGCGAAGACAATGCTGACGCCCACCTCAAGCGTCAGATTATGGGCCGCGAAGTCATCGTCGCCATCACCAAAGGCCAACTCGATCTCGGCCCTTGGGAACAAATTTTCTACGGCGAATTCGACGGCCGGCGGCGCAAGCGCGTGTTGGTCAAGATAATTGGAGAGTAGCTGATCATAGCTTTCCGGTTTCCGGTTTTGCAACGGCGGATCAACCACAGCTCTATCGCCACTTCCTTAAATAGTCACCGTTCCGCGCAGCACTTCGACGGCGTAGCCGCCCACGCGAACGTTCGTAACCCGTTCGCCATCGTGCGTTGCTCGCACGTACATTTCGCTCGGACGATGAATCTCGATTCCCTGTCGAATTACCACTTGTTCGTCGGTCTGAGCGACTCCGTGCTGGACCATCCAACTCGCGGCACAACCAGCCGCCGATCCCGTAGCTGGATCTTCGGCGCCATAAAAGAACATGCGCGCCCTGGCTTCCAGCCGGTCTTCGCGCCGTTGGGGACAAAGAAAGTAAAAAAACTTGGCATCGGTGTTCCTGAGAAATTCGGCTGCCTGTGTATGAGAGAAGTTGAGACTCGCAAGGGTCTCTAAGTTGCGAAAGGGCACGATGGCAAAGGGCAATCCGGTTGAGACGATCTGGATTGGCCATTCGGCTGGAATTTCGTGCGGCGCGATTCCTATCACGCGAGCAACCTCTTCCCGTGAAAACGTCATTCCGAATTCAGGATCACGCTGGCGCATTTCACCGAATACCTGGCCGTCCGCACGGTCACGACCGGCCCGCTCCGAATTCGCCGTGAAGCGCACCGGAATTTTCCCCGCTTTCAAATCAAGAGCGATCTCCGCAGACCCCCGGGCATCGGCGGAAAACTCCGACGCATATAGATGCAGCGCCGTGCCGAGCGTCGGATGCCCCGCAAAAGGCAGCTCCTCTGCGACAGTGAAGATTCGGACTTTCTTCCCTTCTTGAGCTTCAATGGTCGGATCGCGCGGCAGGATAAAAGTCGTCTCTGAAAGATTCATCTCTCGCGCCAGAGCCTGCATTTCCCCATCATCCAGCTCACGCGCATCGGTAAAAGCAGCGAGCGAATTACCCGTCAGCGGCGTCTGCGTGAAGACGTCAAGCTGGACGAAATCGAAGGTGCGGTCGGGCATAGGATAACCTGGTGTCTGACGTCAAGCGCAGCAGTCGTTTGCTCCGCCTTCGTCATTCGTCCTTCGCGCCTCGTCAGTTCGCCTATATTCGTCATGGCGGCGCCACCAGAAGTCCGGTTCGTTGCGGCCTAGCGGAGCGCGATCCAACCATTGGTAAGCGCCCCAGAGGCCGTCCAATCCGCGCGCATACGCGGAGTAAGTGTGATAAACGGCGCCGTCCTCGAGCGCGAACGCGCTCATGCCCGGCCGCTCGCGCGTGTAGGTGGCAACGTCGGTGCCAGTCATGTCGGCTCCCTTGCTGGGACCCTCAGACGTTGCGCCTGACGGTATTCCGGCGACGGGTTCCTCCCGCTCGTAGTTGTATTCGATGCCCTGCCGCTGTTGCTCCTCGGTGAACGAGGCGTTGAAATCGAAATTGAAATCGCAGCCGAACGACGACGCCCAGGGAAACGTCCATCCCATTCGCCGTTTGAATTCCTGCAATTGCGCGAGCGGCGCCCGCGAACCGCCCAGAGCATTACGTCGTGGTTGGCCAGGTGAACGGCGAAGCCGTTGAAGCCGTCCGCGATCGCCGAGCAGGCTGGACACCCCGCCGTGTAGTCGGGCCCAAACATGAAGTGATAAATCAGGACCTGCGAGCGCCCTCGGAAGAGATCAGAGAGCGACGCCTTCCCTTCTTCGGTCTCGAAGCGATACTCCTTGTCGATCCGAACCCAGGGCAGCTCCTGCCGCTGCCGCGCCACTTCATCGCTCCGCCGCGTCAATTCCTTCTCCGTCTCGAGCAACTCCAGCCGAGCCGACAGCCACTGTTCGCGGGTTCCCTTCTTATGCGCGCTCATCCATGACCCTCAACTCTCAACCATCAACTCTCAACTTTCCGGTAGACAAGCCCATCGCCATGCATCACTTGTCCGCGCCTCGCTCCGCTAATTCTGCGACTGCTTTTTCAGCCGACGCCGGCCGCTCTTTCGCCGACGCATCGCCATTCCCGCGAGTAGCAAATTGCCGGATGAAATCCTCCAGCGGTTTTGAGCTGGCGGCATTTTCCCGGGTGTTGATCCCGGCTTTCTCGCTCAGGATCAGACGTCAGCAGTGTCTCAAGGACGCTGCCTCCGCCCACCCGAGTCTTCGCCGGCTCGTGCCTCCGGCGTTGCTGATGAACAGCCGGCTCGGCACCAGCGGTTGCGCGCTCTTCGAGAATTGATCCGCGAAGACGTTGAGCGCGTAGAGACGCGGATCGCGATACGCGCCGACCTTTTGCAACGTGACGGCCGCTTCCGCCAGGCCGACCTGCGCGATCCGCGAGGACTCGCCTTTGCCGATCAGTTCCTTGGACCGCGCCTCGCCCTCGGCGAGCGTGACCTGCTTCTTCGCCAGCTGTTCCGCTTCCGCGAATTCCGCCTGACCGCGGTTGCCCGCGATCTCGACCGCGATCGCGCTTTGCGTCAGCTCCGTCTGCCGTTCGGCCTTCGCTTTCGCCTGGTTGAGCGCTACCTGTTGCTCGGCGGCCTCCTGCTGTTTCGCAAAGGTCTCCCGTTGCTCGTCGGCCAGTCGGCGCATGCGCAATTGGTCGAAGAGCGTTTCGATCGGGTCCGCCTGTCCGGCCGCGATCTCGCGCGATTCCGGCCGGCCGATCAGAACCGCGACGCAGTTGATGTCGTAACGTCCTGAACCGCGCGCCCAGTTCTTCCGTGGCGCGCTTCTGGATTTCCTCACGGTTCGTCAGCAGGTCGAGCATGTTGCGAGGTCTGCGCGACGTCGCGGAAGTAGGCGGTGAGGATCGGGTCGAGCGTCTGCGTGATCAGCCGCTTCACGTCGCCGAAACGCTGCACGACGCGCGGCGCTTTCTCGTAGTCGATGTGCAGGACTAACGACAAGCGGCAGCAGCGGCTCATAACCGTCCGCGGTGATGAGATGGATGCTGGTGAGGTCCTCGTCGTAACGGTGCGCTTCGGTCTGGCCGCTGATCCAGCGCAGGACGAAGTTCATCGTCGGAACGAGCTCCACTTTGAGCGCGTAGGGATTGAGCGCGTATTTGCCGGGACGCGAGCGCCGCGCGCCAGACACCGCGGTGGCCGGTTTCCACCTGTTCGCCGTAACGGAACGATTCGCCGGTCGTGTCTTCGCCGGCCGCGCCGTAATAGGAAACGACCACGCCGACGTAACCAATCGGGATGAGCGTCTTGGCCTTGATCTCCACGGTGGCGAACCAACGGTTGATGAAGTACGTGCCGTCCGTCAGCACCTGCAATTGTTTGCCGCGCCTGCCTCCGAGTTCGAGGAACACCTCCGGATCCTGGAAGTAATTGTGATCCCTTCCTGCCACCGCCTTTACCTCGGGAGCGATAATTTCGCCCGAGCCGATGGTCGGCCCATCCTGGATGCTGACCACGCCGATGGTATCGACGTTCGGATCGAATTCGGGCGTCTCTTTGCGTATGGCCGGCGGTGCATCGAGTTCAACGGGACTGAACTCGGCGGTATTAGCGCGCAAACCGCTCTGGCCGCCCGCGCCCGTTCCGATCACCACCGGATCAAACGCATGCATGGAAGCGAGCTGTGCCTTCCACGACGCATAACGATCGATGGCCTCGCGCACCGGCCCGGAGAAGACGCGGTCTTCGGTGATGACAACGAACAGTCCCAAGTTGATGGCGTAGACACCTTCGCGCAGAATCCCGCGCTGCCGGCCTCGTTGACCCTGCGCTTCAAGGAAGCGAATCGCGTCCTGGAAGTGATTGGAATCGACATTTCGGCCCAGCGTTTGAACCGGTTCGAGCGGGACACCGTCCCGCGCATAGATGTAGGCCATCTTGCCTTCGGCTACCACCACGAGCGGCTCCTTATGAATGCGGTATTGCCACGGATACAAGCCGAAGTGAATTCCGCCGCGGAGGAATCTGGCCTGAAGACCCGCCTCCCCATTACGGGCAATGATCTGCCCCTCGCGGAGCGAGCCTTTGCTGCTCCAAATCTTCTCGATGATGCCTACGTGGGTGTACGGGTATGTAGACAATACCGAGCAACCGCGGCAGGCAGAACAGGAGCAGCATCACAATTGCCAGGCCTCCAGCCCAGATAATCCACGGGGCGTCTGCAGATACGAGAGCGATGGTATTCATTTTTGTTATTCCTTATTTTATTGTCGCTCGTTAGACAGCGTTGAACCACGCCAGCGCTGGCGCGTTCAACAAATTTTTAGCGAAATTTTAGCGCAACTGGCATACCGGCAGTTGAACGCCGGTTCAGTCATGAATACGTTTCAGGAGATTTTCGGCGCGATGCTATCTCGTCACACTCCGATCATCCCTCGGCCCGCGTCGAGGCTGACTTGATGTCGACTACCGGCGTTCCATCGAATACCTCGATCGGACCGATCTTCACGCGTGCGCCACGCGTCGCGCCGGAGCCCTCGCGCGAAGGCGGATCAATCTCACGCACCGTCACCGGATGCAGTCCGAGCGGGTTCGGTCGCGCGGGTGAGCGCGTGTAGAACACGCCCGTGAGTGGACGGCCTTCATCGCTGCGCGGATGCCCCTTAAGAACGTCGCGCCTGGCCTCGTGTAACCACGTGATCACAATCAGCTCGTGACCGACTTCCATTCCCAGGAGTGCGTCGGCAAATTGCGGCTCGATTTCGAGCCATGCATCCGGCGCACCTTCGGGTCCCTGCCGTGGCGCATCTTTCCGTCCCTTTACTGTCGAGCGAATGAAACCAATCGGCTGAAGAGTGTAAGAGTTCATCGGTGCAAACGTTGTTCACGTTTTCCGTGACGCAACTATTGCCAGTCCAGCCGCAGACTCGCCGTGGAGTTCGACCTACTGCTGAAAGGTAATCGCCGACGCAGTCGGACACTGACGAGTCGGAGTCGTGGTGTTTGGCGTGGTGCCTCCGCCGCGTAAGGTCCAACATTCGCCAAGCGTAGAGCAGTAGCAGATCTCGACCGTGACGCGGCTGCGACCCGGATCCAGTTTTGCCCAAAGCGGATTGGACCGGTCGAAAGCGATCGGCTTTCGGGCCTCATCGTGAGGCGTGAAAACCTTGCTCGCTTCTCCCGCCGAGAAGACACGATTGTTCATGTCGATCGACTCCCCGGGGTGGTACCCGGGCCCGAGAAGTTTCTCGAGCACCTCCACCCAATTCTTCACCGGCTGATCATCCACTTTCAGAATCACATGCTTGATGATGGCTGGTCCGACGCCTTTGTTAGCGAGAGTGAATTGAATGGGCCCGTTGCCGCTATCGAATTGGAGGATCGGCCAGACCGCTCCGCGCACCTGCTGGCGTTGGATGTAAGCCGTGTAACCCGAAACACACAGCGCACAGACTCCCACAAAAGTCGCGATGAGTGCATCGTATCGACTGGCCCCTCGCGTCCTCTCTTCCTCCGGCACGGCGCCGATCCTATCGCCGGCGTGGTGACTGTCTACCCGAATCTCGACGAGATGCGTCCGCGTCCGAAGATTATCTCAACGCGTAAAGGAGCGTGGCTCCCACGGAATTTTACGCTCTCAACTAACGACTCTCAACTTTTCCATTTTTCACTGCTGGACCAACGGAGCACCCGCAGCGCGCGCAATGTGTTCCACCGGCTGGGCCGGCCGTCGCCGTCCTCGAGCGCGAAGTGGACCGCGCCGGGATGAGTGTTCTCCAGCAGCCAGGTGCCATCGGGCTGCTGCTTCGATCGGAGCAAATCGATCGCTTCGTCCAGGCGCGGGTCCGGCGGATCGCCGACCGCGCGGAAGTATTCGAGGGCACGCAGCACGTCGTAGTGCCAGCGGGTCGGAAACGAGAATTGCAGCCAGGCGGGGTTGACGACCTCGCCGGTGCTCTTACGCCGGAACAGCTTTCGTTCGAGGAAGGTACTCCTCACCCCGGCGGCGAGCCGCGATGGATTCCGCCGAGCCGCCGGTGGCGCGCTCGTGCGCCAACAGTCCTTCCAGGACGTTGATCGTGGTATGGAACGACGAGCGAACCGAACCGTTCTCCGCCTCGCAGTTCCACCCGCCGTCCTCGAGCTGCTCACCAAGGAGCCGGGCGACGACACCATCGACATCTTGATCGAAGTAGGCGCCCAGCGCGACGACCATGCCGTTGATGCACGGCTCGACCTCGCCGCTGAAGAACGGCTGCCCGGCGTGCTCCCAACGGCAGTGCTCTCGGACCTGCGCCACGGCCTGGCGCACGCTCTCGGCGTGCGGATCGACCCCGAATTCCTGCAAGAGAACGAGACTGTTGGCTGTGGCGGTCCAGGGCTGCGGTTCGTTCCTGTCCCACTTCCCATGAGGGAAGAACGCGCCTCCCGCCCACTGGCCGTCTTCGCCTTGCAACGCCAGCAGCCGGGCACCCCAGCCTTCGGTCGCCACGCGCGCGCGCTCCGCCGCGACGACCTCCGCCGGCGCATCGGCAAGATCGCGCAACACCTGCCAGCGGATGGCGGGGTCGGAATCGAGCAGCCAGTCCAGCACGGTCATGAGCCGAGTCTAGCATGTCGAAACGAGAGCGTGAATCCTCCGATTCCTATCGCCGCAGCCGTGTCGCATGCACCACTTCAGCCTGATGCGGCCGACACGACCGCCATTGCTGTGCTAGCGCTAGCATCCGCCGTGGGGATGTTAGCCGCCGTTACTCCAAGTCGCCGCGGCTGGCACTGCCGGATGGAGTCCTCCAGTGGTTTGAGCTGGCGTTGTCTTCCCGGGATTTTAGCCGTTCGCAGCAGCGCCCTACTTAAGACTAAGAACCTTCAGGGAGATTCCGGCCTTCGACAACGTGAGCGCAAACCGAATTTCTGCCTGCCCGCTCCAGCCGTCTTCCCCTTTGGTCGGATTTATCGCCTCCACGATTGCCCTGAATGTCTCGCCGGAAACCAAGGAAGGATCGGAGAAACTGATCGGCAGATCACGCATCGTGATGCCCGATCCGCGCGGCAAAGCTTTCTTGAAGTGTTGACGCAGTTTACCGTCCAGGGCCTTCTTCAAATCGAGGCGCGCACCGGTTCTTCCCTCGCTGATCCGCACGACTTCAAAAACCCGGCAATCCCACCGAAAGGTGTGATTCACCAGCACCAGATCGCCGGCCGCAGACCAGACGATGTCGAGATGATGGCGGTTCGGCCGGCCCCCGGCCACCTCCCAATAATGTGACCCAAGTTTGCCCAGCACCTGCATCGCGCGCACATCCACGACATAATTTTCCACGTCCTCCTCAAACTGCCCGACGTCGGTGATGAGCGATTCGGCCTGGTCCTCCGTGCCCTCTCGCACCTTGTTCCAAAGTTCCGGATGCTTCGGCAGACCCCAGCCGACAGCAAAGCGGCCATCGGGGGATTGCAGTCCCCGGCAGGACTATAAATGAGTCGTCGGCCCAGAGCCGCGCGCTGCCACCCATCCCGAGCAGGGCGCAAACTCCGATGAGAAGAGAACGCGGCATCATCCTGGCTCAGGATCGCAGCTTCAACTTGTCTCGCAAATGCCTCCTAAACCTGGGATTTGCCAGTCATTCGCTCGCTAAGCCATTGCCCGGACGCTCGCCGCTGCCAGCGCCTGTTGGTTAGGGTTCGGTGCTTGTCACAAGCACCGCTACAACTTCGTGACCCTCCGGTTTCCGGTTTCCGCTATCCGGTTTGAACTCATTGCCTACGCGAGCAGCTCTTCGAGTTCTTCGGTGGTGAGGCCGGTCATGAGCGGTTCCTCGCTGTCGATGGCGGCGTCGATCGCCGCGCGTTTTTTCTCCTGCAGCTTCAGAATTTTTTCTTCGACGGTGTCGCGGGTGATCAGCTTGTAGGCGGTGACGACACGGGTTTGCCCGATGCGATGGGCGCGGTCGGTGGCTTGCGCCTCGACCGCGGGATTCCACCACGGATCGAAATGAATGACGGTGTCGGCGGCGGAGAGATTCAGGCCGACGCCGCCGGCTTTCAGGCTGATCAGGAAGACTGGAATCGCGGAATCGCCCTGGAAGCGATCCACGATTTCCTGACGCTGTTTGGTCGAGCCGTCGAGATAGCAGAATGGAATCTCGAGCTTCTCCAGGCGTTCGCGAATGATGTGCAGCATCGAGACGAACTGGCTGAAGACGAGGACGCGGTGTTCGCCGTCGATCGCTTCCTCGAGGAGTTCGTCGAGCAGGTCCAGCTTGGCGGAGGTCTCTTCCTTATCGATGCCGACGAGGCGCAGATCGCAGCAGACCTGGCGCAAACGGAGCAAACCAGTGAGCATCTTCATCCGTTGGGCACCGGCGTTCACATTCTTGCCGGAGCGCCGAGACCTTGCTGGATCTCGCGCAGCAGCGCGTCGTAGGCGGCGCGTTGATGGCTCGTTAGGCTGCACGGCACGACCTGCTCGATTTTCTCGGGCAGATCTTTCGCGACGTCGCGTTTCCGCCGGCGAAGCAGGAACGGCTGGAGCCGGCGCGAGAGCCGGCGTTGCACCTCGGGCGCGGAGCCGCGCGCGATCGGTAGTTCGTAACGCTCGCGGAAATCGGCGCGATTCCCGAGATAGCCGGGCAGCGCGAAGTTCATGATCGACCAGAGATCGCGCACCGAATTTTCCATCGGGGTGCCGGTCAGCACGAAGCGATGGGTCGCGCGAAGAGCGTAGGCGGCCTGCGCGTTTTGCGTCTCCGGGTTCTTGATGTGCTGCGCTTCGTCGAGCACGGCGGTGGAGAAGTTGATTTCGCGCAGGGTGTCGATGTCGCGTCGCAGCAGAGCGTAGCTCGTGATCACAAGGTCGACGCCCGCGATCGATTTGAAACGGGCGGCGCGATCGGCGCCTTCGAGCACGAGCGTCTTGAGTTCGGGCGTAAACTTCCGCGCTTCATTCTCCCAGTTTGTCACCAGCGAGGTCGGGCAGACGACGAGGGCCGGGCCCTCGCCCTGGTGGGCGCGGAGAAACGCGAGCGTCTGCACCGTTTTACCAAGACCCATCTCGTCGGCCAGAATGCCGCCGAGATTGTTCGCCGCGAGGCGCGTCAGCCAATCGAAACCAGCGAGTTGATACTCGCGCAATGTCTCCGCGAGCGGGCCGAGTTTCGTCTTCGCATCCGGCGACGCGTCGCGGCCGGTGATGAACTTCTTCAGCGCTGCGCGACGATCGGCGACGGCGGAGCCAAGCTCGACGCGCGGTCTCTTCGACATACGCGGCGTGGGCGCGATTGATGCGGTAAAGCCCGGGCTGGGTCTGCGCCGGATCGCAGTCGCGGATGACCTGCTCGAAATCCTCCAGGCCCGCGGTATCGATCACCGCGAGGTGGCCATTCTTTAATCGCGTCTGGGACTGGCCGGAGCGAAGCAGCCGCTGGATTTCGGCGTTCGAAAACACCTCCCCGCCGGGCGTGGTGAGCGAGTAACGCACCTCGAACCAATCCTGACCCGAGCCGACAATCTCGAGCTTCGGCGTGACCCGCTCGATCTCGCCAGTCCACTTCTCGACCTGCGCGGTGAGGACAACCTTCCAGTCGCGCTGCAGTCTCGGATAATCGCTCGCGAAGAACCGGACAACATTGAGCTGGCCATGCAGCACGAAGCCGCCGGCGTCCGTTCGGGCGAAGCCAATCTGCTCGAGCCGCGCGACCGCCGCGTTCTCCGCGTCGAGATTCCGCATCAGCACTCGATCGGCATTTTGTGGATCGCGAAAAACGAACTGATCCTGGGCGTTGGCCAGCGCTTTGATCGGCGCGCGATCGCCGTAGGTGCACATCAGCTCGCCGGTGACGCTGTTGAGCGTGCCAGCCAGCCGCAGCTCAAAGACTGGCAACGCAGTAGCGATTTCCGGCAGGCGAACGCCTTCGCCGGCGCGCACGTCGAATGCATCGCGCAGCCGCGGCAGATCGAACGCCAGGAAGTGCAACGCGCGGTCGCCCTCGAGCAACAAAGGCCGCTCGATCAGGTGCGTCGAGCCAGCCGGCAACGCTTCCCCGTAACGGACGAACTCGTTCGTTCCGCAGCATCCACGCCTCCGTCGCGTTCCAGAGCAGCAGTGCCTTCTCTTTCTCCTCGTGCTCGTGCTCGTGCTCGTGCTCGTGATCGATTCCCCTGCCCTTCCCCGGCAAGTTCGCTCTCACCGCGATTGCCCCAGCGCCGCGCGACTCAACCAGCAACTCAGGCCGCAGCACGGCCGAGGAAATCGTCGCCGCAGTGGCTTTGCCGAACGTCACGCGCGGGTGCTCTTGCAACGCCGGCAACAGCCGCAGGAATCCGTCGCGTGACAAGGTCGCCATTCCGCTCTCGAAAATTGCGGGTATCGCGCGCAACCCTTCGATCAGCACGAGATCGGCCTCGTCCACCGCAAACGTGGCCTTCTTCGAGAGTGCAGAGACAAGCGTGCGGTTTCGGGCTTCCGCTTCGACGACGATCATGATCTGCCCGCGTTGCCATGCGCCCGTGAAGTTCGGCGGCAGGATCAAGTGCAGCGTCGCGGGTGCCGCGCCAGCCGTCTCCAGGGCGACAAACCGCGGACCTGCGGGAGCTTCGGGAACCGCCGGCGCGACCGGCGCGGCCACCACAAGAGCCGGCGGATTCAGATAGCCCAGCCCGACCGCAATCGAATGCGCACAGATTTTCCCCGCCGAGCGCGACTCCCAACAGCTGCACAGATTCTCTACGTCGACCGCACTCTTGATTCGCAGCCCGGAGCGATAATTCTTGCCGCCTTCGCGCACGTAGCCACTCAGCAACGGCGGTTCGTATTTCGCCTCGGAGACGCGGCCGCTCTTGAGCAGCTCACGCGCAGGCTTCATCGCCTGCCATCCCCCTGCACTGAAGAGGAGTTTCTCGGTAATCGGAATCGCGCTCACGGGCGAGCAACGTCGCCCATCCGGTGCGTTTGCAAAATTGCGCCCCGCGCTAATTCGCCCGCGAATTCGCAACCCGCAGCAGCACGTCGGCGTGGCACGGTTTGTCGAGGGCACACCAACAAGCAAGGTTCTGTTGCGCAGGCAGTGACGGATATCGCGCTCGTTGAAATTTTCGGCAAGGTGCTGTTCGTATAATGCGACAGCCTTTTCCGCCGTGAGGGTTTCTCCGTTCATCAGCTGCGAGCCGACGACGTACGGGTTTCCCCAAACGGTCGGCCTGCCGACGTAGATAGCGTTCACCGGCATTTTCCAGCCTTTGGCGCGGCTGCGCTGGATTCGTTTTGGTTTGCTCATGCGGGCTCAGCGAATGTCGAAATGTTTAGACTCGAATTATTGGCGCGCACCTTCACGCGCCTCACGAAGGTTGTTAACAAACTGGGCGTATTGCTGTTCTCTCGTTGCCTCATCCGGCGCGCGCAGCAAGGCCGAAGGATGAAAAGTGACCATCGTTTCCGGGCAGAACTTTGAGGGACGTAGCTGGCCACGATCGCGGAGCACGCGGACGCCGGCGCCGAATATCGTTGTCGCCGCCGTTGATCCGAGACAGATCAGAACGCGCGGCTGCACGAGGTGGAGTTCCGTCTCGAGCCATGGCCGACAGGCCGCGATGTCGCGACTGTTTGGCGTCTTATGAATGCGCCGTTTGCCGCGCGGTTCCCATTTGAAATGCTTGACCGCATTAGTGACGTAAACCTTCGTGCGGTCGATCCCAGCTTCCCGCAACGCTTCATTGAGCAATTGGCCGGCCGGACCGACGAAGGCGCGACCTTCACGGTCTTCGACGTCGCCCGGCTGTTCGCCTAACAACATGATCTCCGCGTTCCGCGGGCCTTCACCGAAGACGGTTTGTGTCGCGTTTTTCCAAAGCGGGCACGCCCGACAGGCGCAAGCCGCATCGCGCACCTGTTCCCAGTCGTCAGTTATCGGCGGCTGCGCGACCGAGTATTCGCTCGCCTGGATCATCCGCGCCTGACTCGCCCGCAGCATATTCTCCACGCGACCCGGCGCCTCCTCCAGGAGCACAGGAATGATCTCCGCTTCGGGTAGATTTTTCCAATAACGCTTCGGCATTTCCTTTTGCATCGCCTTGGTCTTCACGCGCGCGGGATTGAAGATGCTGCCGTAATAGGTCCGCCAGAGTTCTTCCGCCGCGTCGCCGCTGGGGGCTTCGCTCTTTGGGACACCGGCTGTGAAGGTGAGCTCATTTCCATCCCAGTGAACGCAACGCTCGGGCGTAAGGATGGACCAGTTCATGCCGGCGAAGCGGTCGCGGAAAAACGGCGCGTTTTGCTCGACAATGTGATGCTCAGGCTCGAACCACGCCACATGCCAGGTTCTCGTTTTGGTGCGAGACCGCACGAAAGCGAACAAACGCGCGCATCTTGTGGATGTCGTGGCGAACAGCTTTGTCCATTCGCATGAAATCGTGGACGTCGGGATCAACGACGATGTCGAGCAATCGCGGCTCGCCATGGGTCAGCCGCCAAAGCAATCGGTAAAGCAAAGCCCACCGTCGGCCGTCGCGATGACAAGCCACGCGCGCGGCAGATTCGACAAAAGGTCGCGGAACGCGCGCCCGCCCGTCCGTCCCGCCATTGAGGCCTGGATGTTCGTCGAATATCGCGAGGCCAGGCTGAACGTCGCTCAGCTCTTCCCACACAATGCTCTCCGGCGGACGCTGATCGGCGAGCGCGACCCGCGCGGCTTTTTGCCAGCCTGGAAAGGTCGGCCCAAATGTAATCTGTGCGATTTGCGCCGTTGCCCGGCGAGACGTCAATTCCTTCACGCCACGAGCCCAAATAAATCGAGTTGTGAGGGAGCGGTGACAAAGTTCCGCATGACCGCGTCACTTTCCAGCAAACGTGGCGAATGATCGGCAACGATCACGAACGGCATCGCTTTGTCTAGCGGAACGCGGAGCCGGGTCAGGTCCGCTAGCCGCAGTTTATGCCAGCGGCGAATCCGGATAATGCGATCCACGTTGCGCACCCCAAGCCCCGGAACGCGCAGGAGTAGCTCGCGCGGCGCTTTGTTCAAATCAACCGGGAATTTTTGCCGATTGCGCAACGCCCAGGCCAGCTTCGGATCGATATTAAGGGGCAAGTTAGGCTCTGCCGGGGAAGTGAGATCCGTCACCTTGAATCCATAGAAGCGCAGCAGCCAGTCCGCCTGATACAAGCGATGTTCGCGAACCAGCGGAGGCGCCACCAGCGGCAATTTGCTCGACGCGTCTGGTATCGGGCTGAACGCGGAGTAGTAAACGCGCCGCAGACCTTGCTTGCCGTAAAGAGATGAGGCCCGCGCCAAAATGGTGGCGTCAGTCGCCGATGTTGCGCCCACAATCATCTGGGTACTTTGACCCGCCGGCGCGAACGCAGGCGCCTTGCGGTTTTTGCGGCGTTCGACTTTCGACTGCTCGACCCGTGACTTGATTGCCTGCATCGCAGTCTCGATTCGAATAAGGTTCTTTTCCGGCGCGAGTTTTTCCAGCTCGTCTTGCGTGGGCAACTCCACGTTCAAGCTGATGCGGTCTGCCCATTTGCCCGCTTCCGCTATTAATTCAGAAGCCGCCTCCGGAATAGTTTTCAAGTGGATGTAGCCGCGAAACTGATGATGAACTCGCAACGTGCGTGCGACCCGAATCACTTGCTCCATGGTGTAGTCCGGATTGCGAATGATTCCGGAGCTGAGGAATAACCCCTCAATATAGTTGCGCCGGTAAAAATCGAGCGTGAGCTGAATAACTTCTTCAGGCGTGAAGCGCGCCCGTTCCACGCCGCTGGATCGGCGGTTAATGCAATAGAGGCAATCGTAGATGCAAAAATTCGTGAGCAGGATTTTCAGGAGTGAAACGCAGCGGCCGTCGGGTGTGTAGCTGTGGCAGATGCCGGTACCGACCGTGGAACCGAGCCCCCCGCTCCGAGAGTTTCGGCGGGTCGTGCCACTGCTCGCGCAAGAAGCGTCGTATTTGGCTGCGTCAGCCAGAATCGAGAGTTTCGCGGCGAGCTCCATATATGTTCAAATGAACTGTGGCTGGTCTGCGGGCTCTCCGCAACCCGACCGCTGCAAAATCTCGCGTTCCGCGCTTCCGGTTCCTGCTCTTGCTCTTGGTCCTGCTCTTGCCCGCCTCCACGTGTGCGGAAGACCGGAAAGGAGATCCACGATCACCGTGGTAGGTCATAAAGTCGTTTTCCCTGCTTCTCGTTCAGCTTGAGCTCTTTCGTCCCCTCTGTATTCTCGCCGCCATGCATCGCGAACATCACAGTTGGTATTCACATCGTCTCGGCCGCGAAATGGGCGTCAACGTTTACGGCAATTACGGCATGCCCATCATCGCCTTCCCCACCAGCATGGGCGACGAGCATGAACAGGATGGCCAGGGGATGGTCCGCACCCTCAGCCCGTACATCGAGCAAGGGCGGATCCGATTCTTTTCCATCAACGGAGTCCAAAGCGATTCGTTCAGCAACAAAGGAGCGCACCCCTTCCATCGCAGCTGGCTCCAGGCGCAATACGACGACTACGTGGCGAGCGAAGTCATCCCTTTCATCGACTCGGTTTGCCAGACGCCGGGTATCGGGATCACCACCTACGGCGCATCGCTTGGCGCCTACCACGCCGCCAACACCCTCTTCAAACACCCGGACCGGGTGAAACGCTGCTACGCGCTCTCCGGCGTTTACGATTTACGCGATTCCATGGACGGGATGTATGACGACAACTTCTACTTCAATAACCCGGTCGACTACATGGCCAACCAGAACGACCCCTGGTTCCTGCAACAGTTAGCGAGCTGCGACATCCACCTCGCGACCGGCTGTGGCCCGTGGGAGAACAGCGGACCGACCTACGAAATGTCCCGGGTGCTCACGAGCCGCGGAATTGCTCATCATCTCGACGACTGGGGCCCGAAAGGCGGCCACGAATGGCCCTACTGGCACCACCAGATGTGGGAATACGTCGGCGCACACTTCTAGCCCTGTAGGCGGCACCGGCCCCGTCCGCCATACCTGAGCGAAGGCGGTAATAAAACGGTCGGCGCGGAACGAATGTAGCTGCATTTCCGTGTCATGCCGGTCACCGTTACCATCGACTCCGAGCGACGGCTCACCATCACCACCGGCGAGGGCGTGGTCACCGATGAGGAGTTTCTCCAGGCCCGCGAGCAACTGCTCGCGAACCCGGCTTTTGATTCCGCCTTCGATCGCATTTGGGATTTCCAGGCAATTACTGAGACGCGGGTGAGCGACGATGTCGCTGCGCGACTGATCGCCACTTCGCCGAATTCTGAGAGTCCGATCTGCCGCGCGGTCGTTGTCAGCGAACGGACCACCCCGATGACAGCCATTCTGGACTTTATCAACCGCGTCCGCCAGACCAACCGTCGAATCGCCGCGTTCCCGGATCGAGCCCTCGCCGAGAAATGGATCGTCACGACCCGCCTCGAGTCACCGCCCGCGTATCCCCTGTAGCGGCAGCTGTGTCGGCTGCAATGTCTCAAACCCCTGCGGGAACGGACGCCACTAAGGCGACCCAACGTAATCCGCGGCGTCGTGTCGCCGCCTTCCGGAATTCGTAGGGCCGGCGCACCACCTGCACCGAATCCCGGCAACCGGAACGGCTACCCTACAATTCATGCGGACGGGAACCGCGAATCGGCGCCAAACGTCGCGAATCCCGGGTATCGAAATTGCCATTCGCGGTTTGGGCCTTTCTCAGCTGGCAGGCGCGCCCGTCCTAACCGACGCTAGCCCATGCCGAACGTTCCTGGTCTGCGCAGTTGCTACGATAAAGTCGGGCGCCTCATTTATTTCGGTCGGATGCTGGACAAAATCCGCCTTCACGCCGCGGGCCAACTCCCGCTCGGTTACCACGATTACCTGAGCGACACACAATTCTTCACCCTCGACGGACGCTGCTGCCGTTTTCTCGGCGTCTCCTACTCCGAGATTAAGCGCCGCGCGCTCGACGGCGAGAACGATGAAGCGCTATTAGCGTGGGCGCACGCCCACGGCACGCCGCGGACCGACGAAGAATGCCACGTCTGGAACCGCTTCATCGCCAAGCTGGGCTGGCGCGACGAACGCAGCCACCTCCTCCCTCAGCGCATTCAGGAAAGCGGTCTCACCGGCAAACCGATCGAAACCTTGATCGACCACATCGAATTCGACGAAGGCCGGGATCCCGTGGCCGAGCGGGCCTGGGAAAAAATCTAAAAGATGTTCCCTCCGCCTGGCGTTTTGACAGGGGAATGCGTGAGCCTCAGGCTTTGGCAACTATGAGAACACTACGCCGATACATTACCCTCGCTGCCGCTGTCACCTTTCTTAGCTTCGTTATCCCGGCCGTCGCCGGGGATCTTGGCAACCCCAAGGATATTCAGCAGGTGCGAAAGGTTGTGGCGAAAAAGTTCGGGAAGGTCCTGCATGTCTCGGTTTCTCACGATTGGGCGCTTTGCACCGCCTACTCCGACGAAAGCGATCTATCGGTCGTGCTGCATCGGACGGGAACAGACTGGAAGGTTGCCGGAAGCGACGGCGGCGCCTATGCGGCGGAGAATCTCAAGGAATTGGGCGTTCCGTCGGCCGACATTTCATCGCTTTTGAAGGCTTACCAGTAAAGCCCCCCGGGGGGGCGAAGGGCCTCGCTACCTTTCCCTAAACAGAAACAAACGGGTCGGCACGGAACGAATGTAGCTAGGATTTCCTTTGTCATGCCCGTCACCGTCACCATCGACCCGGAGCGAGGGCTCACCATCACGACCGGCGAGGGCGTGGTGACGGATGAGGAATTTCTTCGCGCCCGCGAGGACCTGCTCGCTAACCCGGTCTTTGACCCCGCCTTCGATCGCATCTGGGATTTCTCGGCAATCACGGAGGCCCAGGTGAGCGAAGCCGTCGTGGCTCAACTAGTTGCCACATCGCCGAATTCGGACAGACCACTCTGCCGGGCGATCGTCGTCAGCGAACTGGCCACCCCGATGAAATACATTTTGGGTTTTATGAACTGCGTCCGCCAGGCCAATCGTCGAATCGCCGCCTTCCCTGATCGGGACCGCGCCGAAGAATGGATCGCCACGAGCCGGGCCGATTTCTCGCCCGCGTAGCCGCGTAAAACGCTAAGCGTCACGCGTTCTTCTTGGCGGGGGCGCGCGTTTTGGCTTTGCTTCCTTTCATCGCGTCACGCGCGGCCTGATAGCCGGCGACGTACTCTTTCACTGGGAGCCGCGCCACGGTCTTCGCAACCACATCCAGCGCGAGCTCCGGCAACGTCTTGAAACGGAGACAGCCCTGGCCCATGTCCAGCTTTTGGCCACTCTTTCCGTATTGCGCGATGAACCAGTCCCGCACCGCAGGCTGCCCGTAGAAACAAATCATGTGCAACGCCATGTACCCTTTCTTTGACGCCACGCTGATGAGTGGCAGGGGTACCTTTTTGTTGCCGCCATAGCCCTCGGGGTACGCGGACAGCGGGACGAACCAACTGATCATGCCGAACTGGATGCCTTCCTTGTATCCCGGTGGCAGGGCCCGGTTGATTCCCCGGCGTACTTCGTTCAACGCGTCACGGCGATCCGCTGGGAGCGCGGCCAGATATTCAGTCACGGTAGATGCTGCCATGGGGCAAACCTATCATGAGGGCTTTTGCCAGGGCAACCGCGACGTCCGGCCAGACGCAGAAGCACGACGACGGGAAGAGCCAGCGTTTGAGAACTACGCGCGGATTACGCAAGCAAGTCGCTATACGTGAGTCACGTATAGCCTCCAACCTGGCGAATGGCTTCAAACTTGATCGGTGGCTCAAGAAAGATTTACGCGCGAATCGCCTTTGCAATCGCAGCGGAAGCGAGGCCCCGTGGCTCAGAGCGTTCCTGTTCCCACTCCTGCAGAGTCCGCTTCGAGATTTGGAGCCGTAATGCAGCCTCGCTCTGCGAAAGATTATTCCTCTCACGCCACGCTCGGATCCGGACCGACAGTTTTTCGCTCCCGGACTTCCGATGCTTCATTTGCCGCGGACGTGTTCCGAAACCCATTCGCGCGAATGCTATACGTGAGTCACGTATAGCAGCAAGGGCTTCCTCTTTGGTTTCTTCTGCGATGCCCGCCTAATTCGCCCTTAGTTCGACACGTCAATCCGGTTCTCGCTCCGCAAACGGCTGTCCGTTGTGGCGTTCGCGCTACCGTTGGGAAATCGAGATCGGAGGCTCGCCGCACCTCAGTCGAACCGCCCGGACCGTTTGCTTCGCTTTGACAATGGGCGCCCCTACCCTCCGCTGTCGCCGATCAACGCAACGGACCTTCTTACGCTGACGCCCTATACGTGAATCACGTATTGCCCCAAAGACCGTTCGCTTCGGACCCCTCGAACAGGAGGCAACAGCGATCGCGGTTCAGATCACCGGCCGGCTCTCAACTCCATAACGGAGCGTGTCTCCCACGGAGCTTTACGCTCTCAACTACCCCGTCGCGCCGTAGCCTTGGCGAAGGGAGGAAGAACTCTCACTTTTCAACGGGCATTCCGGCCCTGATTAGAGGCCGGAATGCTGTTTGGTCAGATCTTTGATCTCAGCGTAATGATGGCTTGAGCCGCCCCGCAGAACCGACCAGTAACGCGCGCCGCCGCGGTTGTCCCCAGCATCGCCAGTGGCGATGAGCTCATCTGCAACTGTCCAGTGGGCGAGGATCGTGACTGCCCATTGGATATTTAGGAACGGATCTTTCAAATCCTTTTCGGCATTTGCGTGCGGAGTCAGGTGGTAATTGTTTTGGTCGCCAATGCTGAGTTGGAATAGACCGATCGAGTTCTGCCCGTCGGCTTCCTCGTAAACCTCAGTAGGCTTCCAATTCGACTCAAATTTGGACATCGCCACGATCAACTCACACCAGAACTTGATCTGACCCTCGCCAGACAGACCATTGTAGCCTGGGATAAACCCGTTCGGATTTCCTTCGTCGAGTTGCGACTTGTTTTGCCGAACGGAGGCCACGAGTTGTTTCGTCCACTGCGTTCGCGCCGGATGGGAGCTATCTTCCCAACTGAGGCTGATGCCTGTCCCCTCATTGTCAGCGATTCGAATCAGGCTGCCATGCGCCCATTGTTCCTGACTGGGGGCGATCCGACGCCATTGACCGCTGCGAGCATAAATGGCCACCTTATCGCCATTGTGCAGCACGGCCAAAACCTCGTGGCTTTGCGACGGGCCACTGCGCACATTGGCTTCTCCATCCGGAGAGTTGATGATGCCCTTCGCGAGCGCTTCGTGCATTTCGTCGTCGTCATTCCCTTCGGTGTTACCGCTCAGTAATTCAGCCACCTTGTTGCAAAGCGCTTCATTATGATCGGCCTCATTATCGCCGCTTCGGCAAGGGGCGCCTTCATCGTGAGGAGCGCTCGTCTTATATCGGTGTCCCACGGAAAGTCCGATCACATCACTGCTTTGCGTAGCGTTCACAATTGCCTCGGCCACCTGCTCCGCTAGCCGGATTACGTTGGCGGCTTCGTGGATCCAGGCAGCCTGGCCGGGATTGCTCACAAAAAGAGGTTCGAGCAGGATCGCTCCTTGATCGTAATGCCGGATCCAACTGGCCCGGGTCCCCTGGACGGCGGCGTGCGGGCCGTCGCCATGCAGCGGCAGGCCAATCGTCTGGTAACGGCTGCGAATGTCGGAAGCAACTTGCCGCGAGAAAGTGTCTCCCGGCTTATACCAGGTTTCCCCACCCACAGCGCTGGAGCCATTGCTGTTGAAATGAAACTCAACGACCAGCCGGCAGCCGGCTTGTCGTGCCTGCTCCTGCCGCTCGTGATGGTCTACGTAATCGCCTTTTAGTTTAACAACGGCACGGGTGCTCATGATGAAGGTGGATCTTGGTTTGTTGATGTTTAAGTGCTGCGCGGTTTTCCGTTTTGTCGGCGTAAGCGTAGCGACGGGCACAGATCCATACGGAAACGCCGCGGCGAAGTTTTTCGATTTCCACCGGCTGGCTCGTCCGTTTACCGGGTCGAATTGAATCAAAGCCAGGAACAGATGGTCACCATGCGTGGCCGATTCGCCGCCCTGTTCCCAGCGACGCCGCCCCTGCCTATTGGCTTGCTCGCGGGCGGATCATTTGCCGAACATGTCGCGCATGGCAATTTCTGTCCTGCCCTGGCTCGCCGTCTGGCTGCTCACTTTTCTCACCTACCGCCAGCGTGAACTGCTGTACGCTGGACTGGCCGGGGCGGCTCTGCTCCTCGGCCTCGTTGGCTTCGGTTATTGGCTGTATCTGTCTCGTCGGTCGATGCAGCGGAGTTCCGCCATACGCACCCGCGAGATTCAGGCTGTGCTCGGGCCGGGGTTCACGCTCCACGACGACAACCCCGGCCATTTCCTTGAAGTGCTCCGGCGGACCAGCGTGACGCTGCGCCGGCGCGACATCACCCAGTTGGCCACTCGCTACGAAGGCCCCTCTGAAGGCGGCCGCAGCATGCAGTTGATGGAAGCCGGCTATCGCGTAAGCACGGGCCGCTCCGTCTTCTACATCTGGCAGACGATCGCCTTTTTCGGTAACCCGAAGTGGACCTTCCCACCGTTCTCGATCAAGCCGCGCGGGTTCTGGTCACGACTGGGTCTGAGCGGACACGGCATCCGCTTCCCGGCGCATCCGAGATTCAGCGCGCGCTTCAAAGTAAAGTGCGCCGATGAAGCGGGCGCACGCCGTTTTCTCGTTCCGCTGCTGCTCGAGGAATTGGAGCGCTTTCCCGACTTGGTGGTCGAAGGTTGCGGCGATCATCTCGCCTTCTTTCGTCCGCGAAAAATCCTCGACCCCGCCGCGTTTCCACGGTTTCAAGATGAGGGGCGCACGCTGGCGCGTCTCTTCCCGGATGAAATGCAGATTCCTGCGAGAACTTCTTAAATCTGCCTTCTTCCTTCTTACTTTCCCAGCGATCGCCCTACTCGACGGCTTCTTCTCGCGACACCTTCTTGAGCGTGGCGTGGTTTTTCGAGTCAATCGCAACGGTTACATTGATCTGCGAGCGAAAACCCCCGCCCTCTTTGGTCGCCACCAAATTGTAATACTTCAGTTCGACGTCGCCGGATGGCAGCCAGCGAACGAACTCGAGGGAATCGGTCGTGATCCATTTCAGGAACTTAAACTTATGTTTCTTCCCGAAGGCAGCGCTTTCCTCCGGGTTAGGCAGTTCAGGCAATTTCGGAAGCTTCACGGCCGCAAAGCCGTCGCCCTCGCGCACGAGAATGCTAGTCGAACCGTCGACGCGCGTTCCGGTAAAGGAGGCCACTCTTTTCGAATCCTTCGACCAATCAAGCCGCGCTTTGTCGGAACGCTCGGGCGCCTCGGGATCATTCAAGACGACAAGTGACCGTTTCGTGGCCAGCTCGATTAGCTCTACGCGTTCACTCATCGAGTTGCCGGCCGGATCCTTTGTCACGAGCAGACCATACCTGCCGTCGGGTGAAATAAATCTCGGCCCGGAGCCGTCGGTACTTTCGTCAGTTGCGGGGGCAGCCTCTGTCCCCAGGGCTCTCAGGGAAACCAGAGCAAACACACAGGTCCACGCCGTCAGCAGACGGCGCGCTTTTTCGGAGTTCATCGCGATTTGATAATGCGCTCGCGAAGATTCGTCGACGATATTCCTCCTAGTCGGCTACGTCTGGGCGCATCCAGATAAGATGAAACCGCGCCAGGCAAACACACCGGGAGATTCTACCCTGTCGACCTATACGTGAGTCACGTATAGCGGCAATGACCGTTTTGTTTGGTGTGATAAACAATGGGCGTGACCTCCGGTCCATCCGCTGTCGCCAATCAACGCAACGGGCATTCCTCCGCTGTCGCCCTATGCGTGAGGCACGTATAGCAGCAAGACCGTTGTCTTTGGTGTGATAAACAATGGGCGTGACCTCCGGTCCACCCACTGTCGCCAATCAACGCAACGGGCATGCCTCCGCTGCGGCCCTATACGTGAGTCACGTATAGCCGCAAGACCGTTTTCTTTGATGTGATAAACGATGGGCGTGACCTCCGGTCCATCCACTGTCGCCAATCACCGCAACGGGCATGCCTCCGCTGCCGCCCTATACGTGAGTCACGTATAGCAACAAGACCGTTCTCTTTGGTGTGATAAACAACCGGTGTGACCTCCATCCCGTCTCCGGTTTCCGGTTTCCCCTTTCCAGTCTTTCAGACACTCAGCCCCGGTGGATGCTGGCATGGGGCAAATCTGCCAAGAGAGGTTTTCCCGGGGCGACTGCGACGTCGGGGGCATCCGAGGTCGGAGCTTCTTCCGTCACGAACTGTGACTAGTAAGCTGTGCTCCCTTCTCACCTCCCTCCTCTCCACTCATTCGCCCTTCGGACAGAGCAGCCACTCCACCTGGGTCACGAACCGAATCTTCCAAGGCAAAAGCGGGAGCATGATCCTCAGGGCGACGGCGAGCTGCTCTCGGTCCGACGGAGTGCTTCGTCGAGCGCGTTCACAGCCGGGACCGAAATATCGGGTTTGATACCGGTGCCTTCCCAACCGCGATTCGTGTCGGGATCGTAGGAACGACCAAAAGGGATGAAGGCGGAAAAGCGTGCTCCAATCGGCACCGGCGCTCCGAAGTTGCCCGCACCGGCGGTGACTTCGCCGACCACGACGCCGCGGTGCTTCCGCTGGAGAGCCATGGCGAAGTGCTCGGCCGCAGAGCGGGTCAGTTTCGAGGTGAGATAGAAAACGGGAACTTTCTGCAGCCTTTTCTCCGTCGGATCGGGCACAACGATGTGGTCGTAACGTTCAACGCCCGCGGGAGCGCTCTGCCGCACCTGCGTCGGTGGCCGACCATCATCACGTGGCTCTGGACCCGGAGTTGTACCCAATATCTTGACCGGCGGCCCGCCTTCGGGTGATCCCGGTGGCCCTCCACCTGGCGCTCCGGGTCCGGATGGGCGCGGGCCGCGGACTCCTGCCCCTTCTCGGGTGTCCAACCGCATGAGCGTGGTCCGTTCCGCGAAGAAAAAGGGGCAAAATGGCGTCCATCACCATCGTTGTGCCGCCGCGGCTGTCTCGCGCGTCCAGAATCACACCGCGAGCGTCGGCATGATCGAGCAGGAACTGGCGCGCTCTGGCAGCGACCTCGGGATCGTTTGGGAAAGAAGTGAATTTCAAATAGGCGAACCCGCGGATCATCCGGGTCTCAGCCAGCGCCTCGCGCGGTGCGCCTGGCGGAGGTCCCGTGCGACCGGGGGAAAAATCGCCGCCGGGATTGAAATTAAGACGCAGATGACCGTCGGCACCGACCGCCTGAAGATCGGCCGTTACTTTGGCCGCGAAAGCGATTGGATCTGAAAGGTCGCCGTAGGCCTTCGCCTGCTGGCGTTCACGCAGCATCTTCGCGTAGGCCGCGGCCACGTCCGGAAAGACAAATTTGGTTTCGAGCTCTCTTGCAAGCTGCTCAAGAACGTCATCGCGCTCGGCGACCGCCAATGGGGCGGGGCTGGCGGACGGCGTTGGCGTCGGCGCAACCGGCGGGGCGGGTTGGGCAACGGCGAGAGAGGTCAGCAGTGCGAGATGAAGCGCGCAGGCTGGAAAGAACAAACGGTGATGAGGCATGAAATTATTTGAACGAAGAGTCTCCTCTTAGACGCCGCAGGAAACGGGAATCGTCTAGGGAGCCAATCATTTCTCCCGCGGTGGGCGAGCAATCGATGCCTTGCCTTGTATCTAGCATGAGCGCTTTTGCCGCGGCCACCGCAACCTCCGATGTGTTGGGCCGGCCAGAAAAAGGTCCGGAGGTTGGAATTACGGATCGGTTACCTGGGCGGGGAGGCCTCGCCGGTAGTCCTCTGCTCTTTTATCTCCACCGCCAGTGTCTTCACGAATTTTTGGGCATCCGTCAAATTGCCCTCTGTGGCCGAGAGGTAAATGCTCGTAGCTTTCACGCGGTCACCGGCCATGACGGCGTGGAGGATGGCTTCGTGTTCTGTGGGTTTCAGTTCGCGCTTCATTGGGATTGCGACTGAGCCACGGTTCGACACGATCGTCCAACCGTTTAATCGCGCTGCAGCCGATTTCCCTGGATCCGCCGGCAAAATTACGCCTTCTACTTTGAATTGCCGAGATTCTAAGACTGACCCCGGCTTTCTCGTCCAAGGCGCCTATTCTTTTTCTAATTGCTCGAATTGCCATTTCGCTCCGTTCACGTAACCGTTGTTTGCGAGGACGGTACCGCGGCGGGATAGCACTAGCCGGCGGTATTGCGGTTTCGACTCCCGAGCAATCAGCCAAGTAAGCAGAAACAGCTTCGAATATTTATCCGGAAAATCTTTCTTCCACATCTCTGCGTTTTTTTTCGCCATGTCATATTGAGCCTCTCCTTTGGAGCCCCCCGCCAGCCAAGTACAAGCCGTCTTAACCGGAGGTTCAGAGCCGGGACCACCGAACAACTCGTTCACGTCGCTAGTCCACTTCTTTTTTGTTCCGCCGTTTTGGACAAACGTTTCTAAAAAGACCGTAAATTCACGGATTGAAGGAATTCCGGATCTCCCCCGCATTGCCTCAGCCCATGCGTTTGCTGCTTTGATCGCTGGCTTACTTTTAACGACAACGGCCGCGGCTTGTGCATCCCACATTTCAGGAGTTTTCAGCAACGCCTTCAATTCTGCTTCGACCGCCTTGCAGTCGGGCCGCCACTTCGCATCGCGGCCGGTGACGATCTGCCAAGACCTCACGATCTCCAACCCGCGCGGTATCGGAGAATTGCAGGCCTCCCAGAACTGCTTTCCAAACTTTGGCATCGCGTCTTCCACGAGCTTTCTGCGCGCTTGTCTCGCCACGGATGGAAAATCTTTGGGACCTCTAATCAACGGTTGAAGATCTCCTGAACCTATAGTCCAACCAAAACATCCAAGCGTAAGCCCTTGTCCATCGAAGTCGCGGGTGACATCTAGGTACGCGTGATTTGGCTCAGGGTTACTGGTTTCCAAAGTCGACACGATCTCAACGGCCTTTTTAAGGTAAAACGTCTGGACATAGACAGCCTTCGTGTCAGAGCTCGCTGTTTCCGGTGGAGGTGTCGGGTCGGGCGGCGGGGGCCTCTTTGCGGCATCGCTTACGATCCTTTTGGCGTCACCGTCGCGCAACGAGGGAGTTAGGCCTACATCTCTTGCCGCTTTCGCGACCGCCTTCTCGGTATCTTTTGCAGCTTTGGCGACAGTTTTCTCGGTATCTTTCGCAGCTTTGGCGACCGTTTTCTCGGTATCTTTCGCCGCTTTGGCGACTGTCTTCTCCACATTTTTCGCTGCTCGCGAAAGCCAGCTTCCCCGGCAGTCCGATGTAAGAATTACGGCGAGGGCAATGGTCAGGAGAATGTTTTTCATGGGCTGTTACATGGAATGGCGATTCTTCGGTCTAGATCAGTAATACGGGAACGTCGGTAGAAGGTTCTACATTATCTTTCTTTTTTACGCCGCCGGCGACCAACTCGATCAGCAAGTGTCCGATCTGCTAAGAAACTGGCCGCGCTCACCGCGGATCGTCGTTACGTTGAACCGGGGGCAACCGTATCATCCGGACACTAGCGGAAACGCGCGTATCACAATTACACGACGCGGCCGTTCGCTCGACGATTTCCGCTTTTCAGCATTTCAGCTTTTGCCTGTTGCCTTTCTCGTCGACCTCTGATATCCGACTTCTGATCCCGGACATGGTCGCCCCCCAATTCCTCACCGACAAAACCGGGCGCGTTCTCGATTTCGGATACTGCTTGCTGCGGCTAGGCCTTGCACGGGAGCATCAAGAGTGACGAGGATGATCGAGATTGCGTTAATGCGCGACTGGGCTAACCACCTTCGTAACGAGCTTGCCAAGGAAGATGTTCACCTGCCAAGCAGTATGTCTGACCATCAGGTGTGCGTAAAATACTATGGGTATCAGATGCGGTTTCCTCCTGCGCACGCCCGTGCGATTCACAAATCCAAGGGGTTCGCATGTCCACCCCAATGTGCGCAGGGGCTCGCCGAACTGGAGACAAAGATCACGGCGGGCGACGATCTGCATCCGCACTTGAGCAAAGGCGCGGCCGATTTGAGCAGACAGGACTTGATGTTTCTGGAATGGGGCATTTACCACTTTCACTTGGGCGTCGGTTTTGATCCGAATAATCCGCGGTACATCGCGCGAACCTGTAACCTGCTTTACGCGCGCCTTACAGCTGATGCTGCATATTTTATAGGGGTCTTCGAGCACGGAGCGTGGAGCAGCGACGATCTAATTCGCGTTCTTCACGACAACTGGCCTGCTTCAATTCAGGACTTTCGGATGCAGGGCGTCGAGGGACTATCGCAGCCGATTTCTTCAATTGGACGAACCAAGCTGCGGAAAGCGCAAATTAACAGCCCGATCGAGGTAGTCCCGGGCATTGTTTACGGTTCGTTGGGCGGTGGATTTGCACTAAGTGGCGACCCGATCTCAGCCGTGACGAAGGCGAACAGTTGTCACCATTGGTTCGTCGCGGCCGAGCAGCGTGTTCGTGACAGTGCTAGCGAATGGGCCAGAAAGGCGAGGAACCCCACGGGTTGGTTTCGATTCACTTTGGAAGTGGGCGAGGACGGTTTTGACGCGGTCGACTCAACCCAAGGTGTTCGGGTTGCACTCGGCGCGCCATAGGGCGGCTTCTGCGCCGCCAATCTCCCGAGAAACGCGACGCCGAGATTCTAAGACTGACTCCGTTTGCGTTCTCCGAGCCCGCCGCGTTTCCACGGTTTCAGGATGAGGTGCGCACGCTGGCGCGTCTTTTCCCGGGTGAAATGCAGATTCCTTGATGGGCAGCATGGTCAGTCCGGCTTCTTTCGTCACAATTGCCAATAGTGAGCCCTGACCCTCCTCGCCTTTTCGTTTACTCGCAGAATGGCGTCGCGCGTCAGCGGGTGTATGTTGCCTCTCAATGAATGACTCAGTGCCGGAAATTGTCGATCGAATGCTGCGACTTGGGAGAACGCCGTCTGAAAATACCGAGCGATTCAAATCGTTGAAGCATGACAGAGACTTGCTTCCACAATTTCAAAAACAACTTGAACGCGTATTGGAGTCCTACGGCAAGCTCAGCCCACTAACCTACGACACCCAAGGAATCCGTGACCAAGGAGTGGATGTCGCTATACGCCGACACGACGAGAACGATGAATTTCACTCACTGATCGGGTTTCAGATCAAAGGAACCGACGATCTCCTTCAAGACGATTACATGCAAAAGCTAAAAGCACAGCACGATGAGAGTTCACGAGTCAAAGGACTTCACCGGTACTACATCGTTACATGCGTCCATGAAGCTGAACACAAGAAGCGGCTTCGCTCGATCGCAGGAGAGTTCAAGAATGCTCAGCGCACCAGAATTATCGAACCGACCTTCGCGGACTACTTTTTGTTGTTAACCCAGGAACGTATTGATGCGTACATCCGCCGCACGCTGACCGGTAGTGACATCGTACTAAAGAAGGCACTTGAAGCTGTTGATTTCACCAGCCGGATGACAGGCGCTGTGCTCGTTTATCTGACGGTTCGGTTTTACATCGAATCAGCTGGCCCCGTCGATATCGCCACGATTATCGGCTCTGGAACGTTACGAACTCTACACGAGAAACTACTTAACGGTGCGGAAGCAGAATACGACGACCTCGAAGCTGACGACGTGATGGAGTTCGATGAGTTCTCTGAGATCCAAAGGGACTTTGAAACACAAATCCATCGCGACCTTGAGAAACTCGAGGATGGTTCGATTGCCATAGAGGGTGATTCAATCACTGTCCGCTTCGACCAAGTTATGCCTCTTATCGCGCTCGCGACTGATGCACTCGTGCGATACGAGTATCCACCCCAAAGCGTCATGCCGTATTTGCTCGATTTGTTGAGCCTTTCAGCGTGATGTCTCAATAGCGAACTCGACGCTCTTCATTGTCGCGCTCTCACTCTTCATCCTTCAGCCAATGCGGATCATCTTTTATTGCATCTAAATCTCGGTATTCCGTGCGTCCTGCTTTTAGAAGATTATCACGGGCGACTTTCGCTAATTGGACTGTGTCTGGATTTGCACTGGCGAGGCCAGCTTTCAAAATGATTTTCACCCGCTCTGGCCTCAGATAGAAATAGGACTGCGTCACCAGTCCCTCCGTTAAATCAGCGAAGCACTCAACGACGCGATCCGGAGCTACTCCGACAAGTTTCGCGAGATCATCCGTCGCCATGGACACGCCATGGCGCGTTCCCTTTGCGACCGCTAAAGTTCTCCGGAAAGCGTCAAGTCTCCACTCTGGTTCTAGGCACTCAGCCCTAAGCCAGAATGTAAACTCCTTCAACTCTTCAGCATTTGCCGCTCTGAGCCGCGCTTCGAAGAAGCCTTTGAGACGTGCATCCATATCCGGTTTCAAAACGGGAGTATTACTCAGGAGTCGGCCAACGTGATCGAACAAGCCGGCCCAGTACTCAGGTTTGGTTTTCACGTAGAATCTTCTCAACAGGCTGTCAGCGCTATCGAGATCGATCAGGTCCAGCATGAAATAGGTGAGCAGATGTTGTCCGAGATTCGCGATGGAATCGTTTCGCGGATTCGCTTCCTCGTGTAGCAAATGAAGATTCTCCAATGCGAATTCAAGTTGTGGTCTAAACATGTCGAACACGAACGGATGGGCATCGTTAAACTTAAGATAAGCAGCGAAAGCACTCGCCCACTTGTCGCCACGTTCCTGGGGAAACACTTTTGGCGCGGCATCACTCGCGCCGGACGCGCTGAGGTCGTAAAGTTGATGAAAGCTAGCGCCCAACAGCGCATGCTCGGCTATCGCGAGCGCTGGCCTGTTGGCTAAACGCGACGCTAGTATTCGAAAGACGTCAGCGACATCTAGCTCGGCTGCGTTCCGGCGCACCCAGTAGCCGTAGCGAATGAGGTTCTCCAATGCGCGTCCGCGCGTTGTATTGATCGCATCGGTCAGATACTCGCGTGGCGTGACTATCGCTCGATCTCCGTCCAAGTAGTAGTCCGGGGCAACACATGCGGCCGCTAGCAGTGCGAAAATACGCGTTCGCCACTCCAGCGAGACATTGGTTTCCTTGCTGATAGAAACAGCAATCAAGTCGACGACTTGTCGCCGAGTTGAATCCCAGTTTGGCTGTTCTCGGGAAACTTCAGATGGCTTAGATTCGCCTTCCCGTTCGCTGTCAGTGCGGGACATCGCCCAGTCGGCCACATCAAGCCAGACCGGAAGTTCAGCTGTATGCTCTGGGATTCGCTTTCCTGCAGCCTCGAGTGCGTAACGCACAAAGATCGGACGTTGAAGCGTTCGCCATCGATCCTTCCACTGCAGAAAGCGAGCAGGGTTATCTATGATGAGCTGGCGAAACGCAGTCGCCAGACCAGAAAAGTCGATCTCCACCCACCACTGTTCTGGATCACGTCCGACCTCTTCCCAGTCGTTCAAGAAAGCAACTAGTTCATCATCGCTTAATCCGGCCAGTTCGTGAACACCCTTGGGACTGCGGGAGACACCGGTCTTGCTTTCGCTGACACCGTATCTGATGAAGTCCTCGTCGGTCAGCTCGCGGCCAGCTGCGACCAACACACCATATCGTTCTGCATGTTTGCCGACCAACAAAGATGCAAATGGCCGAAGCTGCCGCAACTGGAAGTAGTCCTGTCGACGACGGTATCCTTCCTCTGTAAACTGCTCGGCCATAAACTGCCTGTAGTCTTCCTTGTCTGGAGCGGTTTCGATTGTTCTCAAGACATGCTGCATGTCGGTGGTCGAAATAAGCTTTTCTCCGAAGTGCTCGGCAGCGATCCTAACCATGCGCTGAAATTCAAATCCGTATGTGTCCTCAGCGTACCTCCCGTAGTTTAGGATCTCCTCGCGAATCCACTCCTCCGCCCGATCTAGGTGAATTGCATAAAGATGATATCGCACTCGGTCGAAAAGGTACCACTTCGCAGATCGCAGTTGACGATCGAGCTGTGCAATATCGCTTGTATCCCCTCGGACATACACCTGCTCGCACGCGAAAGCTAAAGTCCGAATCAACTCGTCATTCGAATTTGAATACGGGCGTGTCGGTCCATCAAGGCGGGGGAACCAGACCTCTGAAGCATCATACCTGGCTACATCATGTGCATCCGGATCTCGACCAGTTTCCAATGCGATCATCTGGGTGGCGGCCTCTATCAAGAGCGATGCCGTCGGAAGGGGCGCCGTTTGTGCGAGCGGGCGAACTCCGCGTTTTAGAATAGCTGCATATTCCCAATCCTGAAATAGAGGACGAGGCTCCAGGCTTGTCATCCAATCGTTCGGATCTTTGTTGCGACGTGCGACCTTTTCTTTTTGCTGCGGATCGGGCCGGAAAAAGATCAGATCGCGGGAAAGTCGCAGAGCTGCAGAAAGCCCACTTTCACCACCGGTCGTCCACTTGTTGAGAAGCTTGATCGTGTTCTCGTCAAACATGGTACGGTTGGTTGATGAACGCGCGAATCCTGTCCTCAAGACGGATCGAATGTTCGACGGGCAGATCAGCGGCTATCTGAAGGATTCCGTTCTGAACGTGTGGGTTATCCGTCCTCTCGATCTTCAACAGGATCTCGACAACATGTTCCGGAGCTTGGATGGCGACTCGTCGCAGGAAAATCATGGGCCACCAGACGGGGAACGTCACGAAACCGTCGCCAGCTGGCGTTATGTCTGGAGGCCCCTTGAAGAAGCCGGTCCTCTCGAGCGGTGGGAGCCAAATCGCATCGCTAATGTTATCGAAGAAAAATGCGAAGTTCGCGCCGCGTCGCTCAATCAGACGCAACGCGCGAGCGACCTCTTCCTCAGTGACGCCGCCGCCTTTCGATGCGATGGCAAGAAGCTCGTCCTGATCCTCCGCCGTAATCGGCGCTAGGAGATCGAGGATGAGCTCTTCTGTCTGCGTGAGGCAATCGCGGAAATCTTGATCGTCTGACGCGCACTGGTGATGGGTGAACTGTTCGAGCCTTTTCGCTATCTGACTATAGCGGCGTAGCTTCCGCTGCTGCAGCCCACCGGGCAAAGCTTTCATCATAGGATCAAGCTTTGCTAAGCCGCCAAAGGTTCGCTCCGCGCGGGTCGGCGAAGCGCGCAGTTCGAGGTAACGATCCACGCATTGCAGCGCGGCAGCCAGCTTCTCTGTAATCCCGCCGGTCCATCCGGCGGAGTATTCTTGTTTAGCCTGGGCAACAGCGTTAATCAGGGCGCCGCGGCTCTGTTCGAAAATGTTGCGATCCGGACCGCGAATCTCCGTGTCGAGCGCACGCGGAAGCTTCTCTAGGATTTCGCGTAAGCCATTACCGGCTTGCGCTAATCGGTCGGGATTCGCTTCGCTCGAGGATGCTACCGCCTCGATCGCGCTGAAATACCAGTCGTGAAACAGAAACTTCGGTTTTGCTTTCGAACGAAGTGCCCGCCAGACTTCAAGCTGACGCCGCTCCAACGGCTGCGGAGTTTGCGGGGGCCCGTCACTCTGACTTTCGGTAGTCACGGCACGCCTAACGGCTGGTTATGCTTTGGGTTAATCGGGACGATCAGCGATACGAGTTTTGCCTTCCTCATAACGATCTCGGGTCCGTCGAACGCAGCTTGCATCGATCCAACAATAATCGGGATGGTGCTCGCGGGCGAGTGTCTTCGCGAAAATGCCTGTAATGACAGCGGGTTGCGTTCGCGTCTCGACAGCAGTCTCGTCGCGTAGATGCCCAAGGCCAAGAAACGCCGTGTCCGACCCGCACTTGCCGTTGACGGAAGACAGGAAGAGCCGCGTAAAACGCTTTGCCTCTCGCCGCGGCGAGTCCGTCCAGCGGCGGACACGCGGCTTCGGTATCGGTGGCGTAAAAACGCTTCGCGTTATGCGCTGGCGCGGTAAAACCGCGTAAAAGGCTTCGCCTCACGTGGCTTTGGCTGCTATCACTCGGTCAATGAATCGGCCGCACGGAGTGAGACGATGAAAATTAGCCGCCGATCCTTTCTCAAAGCTGCAGCGGCCATGGGTGCTTCGCCGCGTAAAAGGCTTCGCCTCACGCGGCTGGTGCGGTAAACAAGTAACACGATGACAATCAGCCGCCGATCCTTTTTGAAATCGGCCGCGGCCATGGGGGCTTCGCTCGCATGGGTCGGACCGGCCCACGGTTCGCGTATCAAATGGCATGAGCGGCGTGATCTTTATCCTCAAGGGGTCGCCTCGGGCGATCCCGACCCGCACAGCGTCATCCTGTGGACGAGGCGTCCGTTCACCGAGGGCAAACGCCACTTCCTGACCGTCGAGGTAGCCGAGGATGAGGCATTCGGCCGAGTCGTTGCGCACGCCCGGGCGCCGGTCTCTAGCGCCGCGGACTGGACTGCGCGCGTTCTGATTGGCGGACTCAAGCCGGCGCATACCTACTGGTATCGGTTTACCGACACCGACGGAAACGGAAGCCGGGTTGGCCGCACGATCACAGCGCCGTCGCCAAACGATCCGCGCCCGGTGAATTTTGCATTTGTCAGCTGTCAGGATCTCAATGAGGGAAAGCTCAACGGCTATCGCCGGATGATTTACGAAGACGAACGGGCGCCCGAAGTCGAGCAGCTGGATTTCGTTTTGCACCTCGGCGATTTCATCTACGAGGTGGTCGAGTATCCCGATGAAGTGAAGACTCGCTACGACCGCACGATCTATGAGGTGGCGCGGTTTTCTGACGCCGACAGCCACAAGGTCGGCAACTTCCACATCCCGCTGACCGTCGATGGCTACCGCGCCGTCTACAAAGGCTACCTGGCCGACCCCGATCTCCAGGACGCGCGCGCGCGCTGGCCGTTCGTCTGCATCTGGGACAACCACGAATTCTCGTGGATGGGCTGGCAAAGCATCGTCAAGGCGGGGAAGTTCGAGCAGCCCGGCCAGAGCGTGAAGATCGCGGCGAACCAAGCCTGGTTCGAATATCTCCCCTCGCGGGTCGCTGCGCCGAGTAAATCACTCGAGCATTTCGGGCCACCCGCGGTGAAAAATGTTCCCATCGAGAAGTGGGATAGCGATGGGCTGGGAATGGAACCGAACAACCTGATCGCGATCAACAGCCTCAAGGCCTACCGGGCGTTCCGCTACGGCCAGCACCTCGACCTGATTATTACCGATCAACACAGCTATCGGAGCGCCGATTGCTTCAGCGATCCCTCGCTCGGGAAGCTGGGCGGCGAGGAGTTCACGGCGATGGCTCCTGAGTCGTTGATGCAGATTCTAGACGGCGGCCGTGCCTTCAACGGCGGCAAGCCGCCGGACGAAGTCCGGTTCAACGAAGCGCGCGTCCCCAACCCGCAACGAAACGCGCCGCCGCAAACGATTCTCGGGAGGGAGCAGAAGGCCTGGTTCAAGGAAAAGCTCAAGAGCGCGAAGGCGACTTGGAAAATCTGGGCGAACTCGATGGGCGTCTTGGATCAGCGCGCCGATCCGCAGAACCTGCCACCGGGTCTCACCAAGGAGTCGTGGCCGAAAGACGGCGGCTACGCGAACATGGGCGGGGGCGATTTCGGCACCGCCTACCTGGAGCGCGCTGAAATCTACAATCTCGTGCGCGACGCGAAGATCACCGGCTTCGCCATCGTCTCCGGCGATCTCCACAGCTTCTGGGCCGGCTATGCGGCTGCGGAACTTCCGCCCGGCAAGTTCGAGCCGGTCGGCCTGAGTTTCGTCGGTGCGTCGCTCACCAGCCCCGGCCCCATGGAGGGCAACGAGCACAATCTTAAGAAGGACGCTCCGCTCCGAGCGCTCTTTCTCGCCGACAAGCCCGGACAGGAGAAGCCGGACTGGACCTTCAACATGCTGCTGAGGCACGGCGTCCGTTCGTGCCTGGAATATGCGAAGAGCTTCGACCTGAAGCGCGCCCGGTCGCTCTCCAATCCGGATCTGGCTCCGCACCTCGAGTTCGTCGATCTGGGAGGACACGGATATGCGAAGGTCCGATTGTCGGCAGAGTCGATGCGGACCGAGTTTGTCTGCATTCCGCGACCTATTACGCGAAGCGAAAAACCGGACGGCGGGCCAATCAGGTATCGGGTCTTACTCACTGCCGCACTGTGGAAGAGCGGAGAGCGCCCGCAGCTAAAAACATCGGTTCTCGAAGGCGACGCTGGACTGTCCGCGATTTAACTGACGTAACTGCGCCGCGCTCGGCAAACTCACTTCGTAATCCGCACGTTCGAAAAACGAGGCGGATTTTCTGTCAACGATATGAACGCTCTGACCCCTATCGAGCCCCCTTGGTTTTGTTCTGCGGCAGGCGCATTAAAGTGGGCCGTCGCTATTGCTTCGCTCTCCCCGAACACGTAGAAAGATAGAAGACCAAGATTGTGGGACTGTTCTCCTCCGAATGCGGCAACTGCGGTAGTAAAGAGCATGCGACAAGCGATTGTCCGCACGGGTTCTTTTCCTCCGAATGCGGCCATTGCGGGAGTAAGGATCACGCAACGAGCGATTGCCCCCATGGCGTTTTTTCGGCGGCGTGCAGTCAATGCGGCAGCAAAGAGCACGCGACCAGCGATTGCCCGCATGGACTTTTTTCTTCGGAATGCGGCCACTGCGGAAGCTCCAACCACTCGACTAGCGACTGTCCACACGGATTGTTCTCATCAAAATGTGGGAATTGCGGCAGCGAGGATCATGCGACCAGCGATTGCCCGCACGGTCTCTTTTCGTCTTCCGGCAGTCATGCTACTGGCGACGATTCAGATTATTCTCCCTCTGACTCCAGCGGTGACTCCAGTTATTCATACGGTGGCTCAAGTTACTCGTCCGGCGACACCAACTATTCATCGAGCGGCTCCTCGAAGACAGGTCTAAGTAGCGGATGCGTGATTTGCCTCGCTGTGGCAGTCGGGTTTGTCCTGCTCTCGGTAGTGACCAACTGCAGCAGAATTCTCATGAAGGTTCTCGCTGGTAGACCGCCCACGATTACACAGCAACGCAATCCATGTGGGCACAGTCTAAATCTCGCGCAAGGAGCACTGCGGCTTAAACGGTGGGATGACGCTTACGAAGCCTCGCTCGAAGAGCTCAGGTGCAACCCGGCGAGCAAAGAAGCGGCCAGAGTCCGCGATCTCGCAATGACGAACATCCGATCCGACAAGCAGTATTTCGGTTCGCGATTTGAAAAGCTAAGAAGTTTTGGCAATTCCACGAGCGAGATTCGCAGCATGGATTTTAGTCGGGATGGAAAGTTTCTCGTAACGCGGCACTGGGATAAGCTCGCCCGAACCTGGAACTTCAACTCGGGCTCGTTGGTAAGAACCGATCGTCTGAACACATCTGTGTTTAGCCATGATCGCGACAGGCGGCAAAATTTTGAAATGCGCAGTATGGATGGTTCGCAAATCGCAAGAGTGGAATCCAAGATCGGTCAGGAGATCACTATTTTTAGTTCATCCACTGGCAGACCCATTCGTAACCGCTTGATATTATCTGGCTCAATCGAGCTGAGTCCTGATCTGAAAACGATCGTCGTTGCAAGCGTGGGTATAACGGGGATGATGACTTTTGTCGATATGGCGACAGGCAAGGACATCCGTTATATCACCATGAGGGGATACCCGGTCCCCAGATTCACCCCGGACGGAAAATGGCTGGCTGTGGGGCGCTCTGACGGCGGTATTGAGGTCTGGGGAGTAGCGGGCCGCTAGGAAATTAGTTCGTCGATCTGGGAGAACACGGTTATGCGAAGGTCCGATTGTCGGCAGATGCGATGCGCACCGAATTTGTCTGCATCCCGCGCTCCATTACGCGGAGTGAAAAACCGGACGGCGGCCCAATCAGGTATCGGGTAGTGCTCACGGCTGCACTGTGGAAGAGCGGAGAGCGAGCGCGGCCAAAAACATCGGTTCTCGAAGGCGACGCTGGACTGTCCGCGTAAAACGCAATCAGCCAGGTGAGCCGAAGGCTTTTACGTGGGTTTTCACGCGCTGCACGCTGCCGCCGGGAAGCTATGATCTGTCGAGATTGACTGATCCGCCAAAGGACCGATTCGCCGTGGCGAACAAAACCGAGCGCATTTGATTTCGGGTATTGCCTGCTTCGGATG
This sequence comes from uncultured Verrucomicrobiae bacterium, assembly GCA_963850015.1. Lineage (GTDB taxonomy): Bacteria > Verrucomicrobiota > Verrucomicrobiia > Chthoniobacterales > UBA10450 > AV80. The sequence goes on along the minus strand of CAWKJF010000002.1, from coordinate 743,287 downwards.
AACGCCGGCGCCGGCAAGCCATGATTCTGTCGAGATTCTAACACCGACGCTTCCAAGCGTTCTCGGCGGTTGATTGTGACAATGATTGCTCATCAAACACCAGGCGTGCAGCTGCCAATCTGTCTTGGCGCACGTCCGGCCCAGTGTCTATAGGAAGAGAATTCGATCCGACGCATCACGAAAGATATCCTGCCGGCGATCGCCGCGATTCATCACGTGATACATTGCGCACAATATTCGATCCGGAGGGGACGTGCCATCGCACGAGCACACTATCGATTTCAGCCGAAATGTGTTAATCCTTAGGACTGACCCCGATCTGGCCCTAGGGCCTAGGGCGCCGCCCTTTACGCGCGAGATAGCGTGGACGCGGGTCAAAGAGAGGCAGCTGATTATTTCAAGATGATCGGCAGCTCAACCGTGACGTTCGGTCGGCGCAAGAAACTTCGATGGCCGCGTATCAGTATACCTGGGACCGAAAAGGTCCGCCGCACGGACCCGTCCGACGTCTTAAGCTTATACTCTGATTTCAGTTGCGGGTCCCGGCTGAAACCAAATGGACTGCTTGGGTCAACCTTAAGGATACTGCGAATTTCGTCTTGGTAGTCGGAGATTCCTTGGAGCAGGCTCTTGATCGACGTGGCGATCTCCGTGCGGACTTCGGGGCGGTCGATCACGGCGTCAAGCAGTTCGCTCAGCTTGCGCAGTGGCACCAGACGGTCTTGGTTTGGATCGCCATTTCGAAAGGCTATTTCAACGTCGACCAGGCTGAGAAGTGACACGAACTCTTCCTTGATGAGATAAATTCCGACGTTTACGTTCTTCGCGGTCGGGTTTAGAGCTGTCTTCTCCATGACGCTCTCGGTTTCCTCGTCCGTCTGTGTAGCTGCCGTTCCCGTAACCATACGCTGCTGGCGGACGCGGTTCGCCTCAGACACTTGAGAATCAATGGCTGATACGGTCGATTCCGCAAAATCATTTCTGACCTCATTGGTTGCTCCCTGCGCATGAACCTGGGCGTCCGCACTGCCTTCACCGATCCCGACTGAAGCCTCCCCGTGGAAGCTACCGTCGAAACCATAATTGTAGTTGTTCCGGCCGAATCTCGCGTCAGCGGTGTCCTTGACTTGCTTGTTGAAGTTGGTCTTAGCTTCCTGGTCCTGACTGTCCATCACGGTGGAGGTCAACTCACTGCTCGTCGACGTTTTCTTCTTGATGATCAGCTTGTAGGTGATCGATCCTCCTGGCGACAGACTGACGGAGCCGACCTGGTCATCCCGCAATAGATCTCCGCGGAAGCTTGCGAGCTGATAGTGTTCGACCAGGAAAAGCTGTGGCCGCAGGTCCGCCGGCGCAGTTATTCCACCCAGCGTGAACGGAACGCCCACTTCCCTCAGCTTCAATTGGAGTGGGCTCAACGACAGCTGAAAAAAATTGGTCTGGGCAGCCAGGTAAATCGAAATCTCCGTCGGCTTCATCATTTCAGGCAGTGAGGCAATAACCTCGGGTGGAAAAGGAACATTCCGGCCGGGGAGGTTGATGGTCTCTCTAAACTGTGCCGAAGCGCGGAAGATCTCTGGCGTGGAGAACCCTAAATGGACCGTGTCCGGGCCCGGTTCAAATCCAAGCAATGAAAAGGCCTTTATCAGTCCGGCCGGGGTTTTCAGGTCGAGGGGCGGGATTCCCATGGGCTCGGTGTCACCTACGGCGATGCCAGCCGAGAATCCCGTGAAAACGTCTCGTTTGAGGCCAAGCGAAATGAACACCGGCCCCGGCCGGAAAGGCACGGAATCCTCAGGATTGACTAGCAAAGTTACGCCGAGGGGGGAGGTCGCTTCGATCGGATTCGGGTCGGTCGTCGATGGCTCATTCGGCATAGTTTGTTGCTCTTTCCGCAAGGAAGTTCCAAAGCTGCGAACCGGCGTCAACTCAGCATATCTCTCAGGTTGGACTTTCCCGAGACCCTTTTCGCCGTGAGTCGGCGACGCCGATAGAAAAGGGGAATCGGGGTCAGCCCTAAGGACTAACCCCGATCTCGCTCCGCACCTCGAGTTCGTCGATCTTGGCGGATACGGATATGCGAAGGTCCGATTGTCGGCCGATGCGATGCGCACCGAGCTTGTCTGCATCCCGCGCCCCATTACGCGAAGCGAAAAACCGGACGGCGGGCCGCTCAGATACCGGGTCTTACACACGGCTGCCCTGTGGAAGAGCGGCGAGCGCCCGCAGCTAAGAACATCGGTTCTCGAAGGCGACGCTAGACTGTCCGCGTAAAACGCTTCGCGTCACGCGGCAGGCCGCAAAGTGTAGAGGTGCTTGTGCCAAGCACCTGATCTAAAACGACAGGCGCTTGGCACAAGCGCCTCTACAACGTCCAAGCCCGGAACGCGGCGATCCCCAGGAGCGTTAGGCACGACGAGTTGCGCTCGGGGCGCCACCGCAGTCTCTTGGCGAAGATGGCAAAGCCGAAGACCAAGAAGCGTAACCGCGCAAAAGGCGTTGCCTCACGCGGTTTTTTCCGCCGACGGAAATGGATTTGGATCACGCTCGTGGTTTTGCTCCTCATCCCGGCGCTACAGGTGGCGGTGGTGCGGTTCGTCAATCCCCCGATGACGCTGCCGATGTTGATCGACCAGGCCGGCGGCGCTTCGCTCCGATACCGCTGGGTCGATTTGCGGCAGATTCCGGAGATGTTCCTGGAGCACCTTTGGATTTCAGAAGATCAGCGGTTCTTCCAGCACGACGGCTTTGACTGGAAGGAGATGGATCTCGCGATGGAAAAGGCGGAGAAGACCGGGAAACCGGTTCGAGGAGCGTCCACGATCACGAACCAATGCGCCCGGTCGATCTTCCTCTGGCAGGGACGTTCCTGGATCAGGAAAGGATTGGAATCTTATTACACGATCTGGATGGAGCTTCTGTTGCCGAAGCGACGCATCTTCGAGCTGTATGCCAACGTGATTGAGATGGGGCGCGGGATCTACGGGGTGGAAGCCGCCTCGCGGCATTATTTCGGCGTCAGCGCGGGCGGTCTGACGCGGGAGCAGTCGGCCATGCTGGCGGCGGTCCTGCCAAATCCGAAAGGCTGGGATCCGACGAAGCCGAGCGGGAAGTTGCGTTGGCGTCAGCAGCGCATTCTGCAACGGGAAAAGAACGCGAATTTTCCGGAGAAGTTGCTGCGGTGAATGGTGGATCGAGCGCTCCGCCGCTCGATGGTAATTTGGCCGGCTTCGCCGGGATCTTGGGCAATCTCCTGACTCATGGTGTCGGCGGAGCCGAGTTTGTTACCATCGCCCGGCGGAGCGGCCGATCCACCTCGGCCTGCCAACAGGGTGGTGGTTACCGCGGGGGGCGAACACCGCGTGGACCAAAATACTTACCCAGGAGTTTGGTAGCAAACGTGAAGATCACCATTCGAATAATCCAGCGGAACATCCTACTGAATCGCGGGTCGTGAGGCGAACGGATGCCGCGTAAAAGGCTTCGCCTCACGCGGCTTTTAGGGTGCTGCGAATTGTAGAGGTGCTCGCGGAGGCGAGCACCTGATTCAAAAGACAGGCGCTTGGCACAAGCGCCTCTACAACATCCAAGCCAGAAGCGGCGACATAGCGAGGCGGCTACAGGTTTCGCTGGTTTCGAATTGACTACATTCTTGGGCGGTCGTTCCTTCGCGACCGCACGATTCTTCTTCGATGCACGAGGACAAAGACAAAATCATCATCGTCTCGAATCGCGGGCCGAACGATTTCGTGTGGCAGGAAAATCACTGGGAGGTGAAGGCGTCTTCGGGCGGGCTGGTGAGCATGATCGATCCGCTGGCCCGACGCCCGGATGTAACCTGGTTCTGCTGCGTCTCGGAACCGCCGACGACGGATGAAGCGCGCGAGGAATTGTTTACCACCGCGGCGGATCAAACGGATCCGGAACACCACATCGTCCCCGTTCCCCTGCCCTCCGAAATTTACCAGGCTTACTACGGAGCGATCAGCAATGAAGTGCTTTGGATGCTGCAGCATCATTTGGTGGGACAGTTTGGATATTCATCGCTCGATGAAGAACGGCACCGCGCCTGGAGCGACGGATATCTGGAGGCGAATCGCCGGATCGCGGGAGCAATCAAAGAATCGGGGATCACGCCCCGCGCGTTCCTGATTCAGGATTATCATCTCTATCCGTTGCCGGCGTTGTTGCGAGAGGCTTTCCCGGAAGGTCCTAGCCTGCATTTCACGCACATTCCTTTTCCGGATTCGGCGACGCTGAAACTCATCCCGCAAAGCTGGCGGGACAGCATTCTGCACGGCCTTTTAGGGGCGGACGTAGTGGGAATGCAAACAGAGTGGGATGCTCGTCCCTTCCTAGGATGCTGCGAGGAACTGCTCGGCGCGAAGGTGGACTACAAGTACAAAACCGTCGAGGCGCGGGACGGGAGGCTGGTGCGGGTGCGGACTTTTGCCGCCAGCGCGGACCCGGCCGCGGTCGAGCAATCGATGCGAGCGCCGGAAGTAACGGCGGCGCGCGATCGACTCAGCGAATGGAGTGGCGCGAGTCGCGAAGATGGGAAGCAGACGATCATCCGGGTGGACCGGCTCGATCCGAGCAAGAACCAGATCATCGGTTTTCGCGCTTTCGGGAGGCTCCTGGAATTGTCTCCCGAGCTGCGGCGCAGCGTTCGGTTCCTCGCCTTTCTCGTTCCGTCCCGGACTGACTTGAGTGTGTATCGCAACTATCGGGATGCGGTCTATGCCGCCATCGCAGAGGTGAACGAGCGCTTCGCCGCGGACTGTGGCAGCGATCCAATCCAAGTCTATTACACAAACGATCGCGAGCAGGCGCTGGCGGCGATGGAGCTGTGCGACGTGCTGCTGGTAAACTCGCGTGAAGATGGGATGAATCTCGTGGTGAAGGAATGGGCGATCGTTTCCCGGCGACCGGGGGTGGCTGTGATCTCGGAGACGGCAGGCGTGGCCGCGACCACCGGGAATCACGCGTTGCTGGTCTCGCCACTCGACATCGAAGGCACCGCCCGCGCCATGAAGCACGCCCTGAAGATGTCGACCGAAGAACGTTCTTCGCGGCTGGAAGGGCTGCGGGAGAATGTTAACTCTTGGGATGCGGCCGCGTGGCTCACCGCGCAGCTGACTGAGCTTGGCGTAAAATAGGGAAATGCCGTGATCATCAAGCCTTATCAGGTGTTAGCCACGGACTACGATGGAACGTTGGCGCACCATGGGGTGGTGAGTCCCGAAACGCTGGACGCGGTCGCGCGGGTGCGCGCTGCGGGTAAGAAGCTCGTGCTAGTGACGGGGCGCGAACTGGAGGAACTGAAGCAGGTGTTCCCGGAGATCGGCGTTTGCGATCTGGTGGTGGCCGAGAACGGCGCATTGCTCTACTGGCCGAGCACGGGGCAGATGAAACTCCTAGGCGAGCCCGCGCCGCAAGCCTTTGTCGAAAAGCTACGGGAACGGGGTGTGCCGGTGGCCGTGGGACGCGTCATTGTGGCAACAGTGGAGCCGCACGAGATTGCGGTGCTCCAAACGATCAAGGAAATGGAGTTGGAGCTGGAAATGATTTTCAACAAAGGCGCCGTCATGATTTTGCCGACGGGGCTGAACAAAGCCACCGGCCTGCGTGAAGGATTGGCGCGGATGGGCCTTTCCACGCGCTACACCATCGGCGTGGGCGACGCGGAAAATGATCACGCTTTCCTGCGCATTTGTGGTTGCGGCATAGCCGTGGCGAACGCTTTGCCGGCCTTGAAGAGCCGGGCCGATTTCGTCACCGCCCGTCCCCACGGGGAAGGGATCGCCGAGTTGATTGATCAACTCCTGGCGAATAATTTTCAGCCGGCATAACCGCGTAAAAGGCTTCATCTCACGCGGTCTCGGCGGGATTTCCAAGTGCCCGAGGGCGATGGCGCCCTCGCCAGCACGCGAGGCGGGTGCGCTCTCCAGACATTGGGACGCCTCGACCATCCTTCGCATACAGCTACGGATCGGCAGGCAGAGCGAGGCGGCTACAGCGGGACGCCTCGACAGAGCCGCGTGAGGCGAAGCATTTTACGCGGGTTGAAGCAATCGCCAGATGGTGGCTTCCAGCTTCTGGAGATTGACTGGCTTGGTCAGGTGAGCGTCGAATCCCGCACCCTGCGCGCGATCGACATCTTCCTGCATGCCAAAGCCGGTGAGCGCGATGGCGGGCGTTTGGCGGCTTTCTCTTACTTTCTTGATCAGATCCATTCCGGTGCCGTCGGGCAATCCGAGATCGCAAAGAAGAAGATCGAACTCCTCACGCTCGATGGTTTCTAACGCGGTGGTGACATTCTGCGCGATCTTCGTGGTGAAGCCGCGGTTCTCCAATAATCGCGCCAGCGCGCGCGCGGTGTCGCCGTGATCTTCCACGATTAACAGGCGTAATTTGACCTCCGACTTTCGAGGCGCGTAGGCAAGCTCGCTGCCGGCCGCGGCCGGGTCGACGGTGGGGAATGTGACAGTGAAGGTAGAGCCGAGACCGAGGCCGGGACTTTCGGCCCGGATTTCTCCATCAAGCAGGTCGACCAGCGCATTGGAAATGGCCATACCCAGACCGAGCCCACCGTAAAGGCGATTCCGCGTCGGATCCGCTTGTTCGAATGGAATGAACAGCTTCGAGAGTGTCTCCGGCGTCATGCCGATTCCGGTATCGTGGAACGTGATGTCGAGGCGGTCCTGCGCATCATTGAAAGTGGTGATGGTAATGGCGCCACCCTGGTCGGTGAACTTGATGGCGTTGCGGAGCACATTCCATAAAACCTGCTGGAGACGCCCGGCATCGGTGTGAACATGGTGCCGCGGCGCGTCGAGTTTGAGAGTGAGTTTCAGGACCTTGTTTTGGAGCTCGCTCTGAGAAAGCCCGACGAGAAATTCGACGAGCGAATGCACATCGGTGTTTTCAGGGGAGAACGAGAGCAGGCCGCGCGCGATCCGGGTGAGATCGAGCAAGTCGTCGATGATGCGAGCCTCGAGTTCGATGCTGCGCCGCAACATTTCCACATCGCCCCGCAAGGCCGGTGGGACTTCCTCGCTCGCTTCCCAAAGGTTCAGCGTGGCCAGCACGGGCGTGAGCGGAGTGCGCAATTCGTGGGAGAGCATGGCGAGAAACTGGTCTTTCGCCTTGTTGGCCGTCTCAGCCGCGTCTTTGGCGGCGAGCACTTCCTGCTCGGCTAGCTTGTGCGAGGTGAAATCGCGGAAGACCAGCACGACGCCACGAATACCGCCGCGTCCATCGCGGATGGGCGCGCCGCTGTCGTCGATGGGAATTTCGCTGCCGTCTTTCCGAATCAGCAGGGTGTGATTGGCCAGGCCGACGATCACCCCTTCCCTTAGCACCTTCTCGACCGGACTCTCGACCGGCGCGCGGGTGTGCTCGTCCAAGATCTGAAAGACTTCCGTCGTCGGGCGCCCGATCGCTTCGTTCAATTTCCAGCCGGTCACTTCTTCGGCGACAGGATTCATGAAGGTGATGCGGCCTTCCTTGTCTGTGACAAGGACGCAATCACCGATGCTGCTGAGGGTGACGCTGAGCAGATCCTTCTGCTGCTGCAATTCCAGGCTGCGCGCGCTGGCTTCGTGAAGGGCGTCGTCACGCTCTTGGAAAGCTTCCGCGATCCGCCGATAGGCCCAGGCAAGCATCCCGAGGTTGAGGAGAACCGCAAAGAAGAAAAACCTGCGTCCGCGTGCGCGTCGCCCGGGTGCTGAGGATCGCGTCCTCTTTGAGCGCTGAAGCCTGCCTTTCTTTCACCTCCGTCACTTCCTTGCGCAGATCGTCCATCAATTGTTTTCCGGAGCCGGCCCGGACAAGAGGAAGGGCCGCCTCGAATCCTTCGCTCCGGCGAATTTCAATAGTGGAATGCAGCTCCGCCATTTTCCGCTGGATCAGGTCCGTCACTTTCGCGACTTCGCCCGGAGCCAGAACCAGGCTGGGGCATTTGCGCAGGTTCTCGAGATCCGCCGGGAGGCGTGCCGTCGCCCGAGTAAATGGCAGCAAGTAATTCTCGTCGCCGGTGATGATGAAGCCGCGCTGCCCGGTCTCGGCGTCCTTTACCACCGATTCCAATTGCTCGAGCCGGGTGATTCCATCTCGCCGAACCTGCTCACGGGCGCGCACCTCGAAAACACGATTCCCGAACCAAAATGTGACGAGCGCCGACCCGGCTACCACGGCGGCCGTGATCAGAAAAACGCTTAGGATAACGCGAAGTCTTACGGCCATCGATGGAGACTGTGGAAGACTGTCGAGGCGTTGCAATGAAGAATTCTGCGCGCTGCGTGAAACAGGTGCCGGATCGATGGGACCGGTAGAAACTAGTGACGTACGACGATTGACGAGATTACTTAATGCGTGCGCATCAGATGCGTCCGCACCGTCCAAGTTAGGGCCGGATCGGCTTCAGCGATTGAATGATCTTGCCGAAGTCGGCGACGGTGATCGCGGTGGCGGAAAAGCCGTAATAGCGGCCCAGGACGGGATGAGCACGCGGATTCTTCGCTTTTTCGCGCTTCATGTTGGGGTCGCTGGCCCAGTTCGCCCTGATCTCAACCTTCAGGCCGCTAGCCCCCTTCGCTTTTGGCGTGTAGATCAAATGCATCGGGCCGAAGGGTGACGAGAACCTTAGCCTCTTCGCTGTCTTCGGTTTCCATGATATTGCGGTCGCCGATTCCTTCCCGAGCGGATTCGATTGTGAAGGTCGCGCCGCCAGTCCGGTCGGACCATTGGCCGGAGTCATTCGGTGGCGAGGTCGGACCATTTCCGTATTCGATCGAGTAGAGCGGCAACCGGCGATTCTTAGGCTCATCAGGACCCGGTTCGTCGTAGGTGATCGTGACGTTTCTTAGTTTAAAGCCTATCGGGAGCCAGGAGGGAACGTAACAGATGATCTCGAGCTTTTTCAGGTCATCCAGCGTCGCAGGTGGGTTGGCACAGGGCGCGGGATGCGGGAAGAGCGAGAGAATGGATAGCGTCAGGATTGGGACGAGGAAGCGTCGCATTGCTTGATCGCATCAGATGCAACGACGCCGAGCAAGCAAGACGTCGGTGTAGAGGTGCTTGTGCCAAGCACCTGTTCTGTGGTTAGGCGCTTGGCACAAGCGCCTCTACAACTCTCGAATCTTCGAAGAAATCTTGTCGGCCGCGTGCCGCACTCAATCCCGGCGGATGCGCAAATAGGAAGGGAACCTCGGCAACCCTTTGGCTGTTAATCCCTGGAACCGATAGGTGATGACGGTCCCCACCGGCGGAGGCGATTCTCGATCGGCGTCGGTCAGGCCGGTCCCGACCGAAAATTCCCTGCCATCGTCCGCCCGGACACGGAGCGCCCCGAGCTTGCCCGCGAATTTCCCTTTGCCCGGTTCGTGCGCGATGACGGTCGCCTCCGCGTCGTCGTACGGCTTGACCTTGAGCAAGGTAGGCGAGCGGCCCGCTTCGTAGGCCGATTCCGGCTGGCGCAACATCAATCCTTCAGCACCCTGCCGGACGACGCGATCGCGCTCGGCCAGGAGTTGGGCCACGCTCTGGCAGCGCGCTTGCGCCACGACTTTAACGAAGCGGTTTCCTTCCGAGACGGAGGTGCGCAGAAATTGCATGCGCTGTTCAAACGTGCCGCGTGCGGCCGGGGCATCGAACACCATATAGCGAACGCGTTCCCAGCGGCTGTCCGGCTTCTCTGAACGGACGATGCTCATGGTCTCTTCAAACTTCCCATGGCCAATCCATAACTCTCCGTCCAGGACGATGTCGCGCGGGAACTCCGCGAGAAAATAATCTGGCGCGTGAATGAGATTGCCTTTCCGGCTCCATAACTTTTGGCCATCCCAATACGCCCGGAGGCCGTCATATTTCTCACTCATCCACCAGCCGGTCGGATCGATGGACGGGTTCCACACATTCGCGAGGAGCAGGGGTGGTGTTTGGTTTTCTGCCTTCGGAGTTTCCGCAGCGGGTTCTTTTTTCTCTTTTGCCGCGAGGTTGCCGGCCAGGAGGAAACCAGCGGCCAGTACAATAAGTGTCGCTTTGCATTCGGGGGGAATGTTCATGCCCGAAAGGCTCGGCAATTCCGATTCGCTCTGTCAAGCCTTCGACGCGGCTCGGGAGCCGGGCCGGGGCCCAATAAACATCGCGGCCCGCACGGCCGCGCTACATCATCACGGGCGCGTCTGACCCTTGGGGGAGTCCGCCAGCGTTCGCGAATCGGCAGCGTCTAATGCGGCCGTTAATCTGGTGGCGGCAAGGTCACCCTAATCTCTTTCATCGCGCTATCGTTCGGATTGTGCTCCGGCCGGGCTTTGAGAAACCGCCCCGCTGTCTTTTTCACCCGTGACATTTTTGCCACTTCGAACAACCGAAGGCCGTTCGTCCGGCCGGAGGTGCTTCCTCCGGCTCGCTGATACGCACGAAGAACTGCATGGCCAACGGTGCTGATACCATAGGTCTGGGGCTCAACCGTTCGCGCTTGACCGTTATACGTGAATTCAAGAACAGCCCGATCGCGAATGGCTAAGGTAATCGTCTTTTCCTTCGATTCAGCCTCAGGGTAAATATCGGACGGTTCTATTCGCTTGCGGGGAAATCCTTTCGCGAGGCGAATGAGTTGCTCCACCTTCTGAATCTTCTTTTCGCAAGGCTCGCGCGCGAGAACGGCGCGCATTTCCGGTTTCATGATGGCAATGACAACCTATGACGCTTGAGGATGGCCTCTAGTAAATTCTTGTCGATATTCGTTTGCGTCATGAGTTGCTCAATCCGAGCCAGATCTTTATGACGTCCGACGCTCGCAGCGATGGCGATGATATGCTCGGGCCGAAAGACTTTGGCGGGAACGCCTCTGTACTTAATCGGGTTTGCCTCCCACCGCTTCCTCAGTTAGCCCGTGCGCAGCCAGAAATTGCACCGGAAAATCATTCCAGTAACAGGTGAGCGCCTTCGACGCCCCAACCTTTCGAGCGCAAAGCATGTTAAATTTGCGGTATTCCTCCGGACAAGTCTGACGTCGATGGACTAAAAAAGAGTCGACGTCGTAGGTCGTGAATGGTTCGACATAGTGGATGGCCGCCATCGCTCCGCCAAGAGCATAGTCTTTTATCAAGCCGGCAGAGACAAGGTCGTTGGCGGCGCGGAGCACATCAGCGAGGGGAATTATTGGAGAATCGTCGCTCATCTCGGCTCGACAGAGTCTCGCCCTACCGGAATCAGACCTTGGCGTAAACTTCTGCGCCTTTTTCCAGGAACTCGTCCCTTTTTTCCTGCATTCCGGATTCAAGAGCTTCCGCTTCGACGAGGCCCTGTTCGGCGGCGTACTTTCTGACGTCTTCCGTTATCTTCATGGAGCAGAAGTGCGGACCGCACATGCTGCAGAAGTGAGCGGTCTTCGCGCCTTCCTGCGGCAGAGTCTCGTCGTGGAACTCGCGGGCGGTTTCGGGATCGAGGGAGAGGTTGAATTGATCTTCCCAACGGAACTCGAAGCGCGCTTTGCTGATATGGCGTTGTCGCGGTACTGGGCGCCGGGATGGCCTTTGGCCAGATCGGCGGCGTGGGCGGCGATCTTGTAGGCGATGACGCCGTCTTTCACGTCTTTCTTGTTCGGCAAACCCAGATGTTCTTTCGGGGTGACGTAGCAAAGCATGGCGCAGCCATACCAGCCGATCATGGCGGCGCCGATCGCGCTGGTGATGTGGTCGTAGCCGGGCGCGATGTCGGTGGTGAGCGGGCCGAGGGTGTAGAACGGCGCTTCGCCGCACCACTCGAGCTGTTTCTCCATGTTTTCCCGAATCATGTGCATGGGGACGTGGCCCGGGCCTTCGTTCATCACCTGGACGTGATGTTTCCAGGCGCGCTGGGTTAGCTCGCCTTGCGTGTAAAGCTCGGCGAACTGGGCTTCGTCGTTCGCGTCGGCAATGGAGCCGGGGCGAAGGCCGTCGCCGATGGAGAAGCTGACGTCGTAGGCGGCCATGATCTCGCAGATCTCATCCCAATGAGTGTAGAGGAAACTTTCCTGGTGATGGGCGAGACACCACTTCGCCATGATCGATCCGCCGCGAGAAACGATGCCGGTGGCGCGCTTGGCCGTCATCGGAATGTAGCGCAAAAGCACGCCCGCATGGACAGTAAAATAATCCACACCCTGCTCCGCCTGTTCGATTAATGTATCTCTGTAAATTTCCCAGGTGAGTTCTTCGGCGCGTCCCCCGACCTTCTCGAGCGCCTGATAGATCGGGACGGTCCCGATCGGCACCGGCGAGTTGCGAATGATCCATTCGCGGGTGGCGTGGATGTTCTTACCGGTGGAAAGATCCATCACGGTATCCGCCCCCCACTTGGTCGCCCAACGCATCTTCTCGACTTCTTCCTCGATCGAGGAGGCGACGGCGCTGTTGCCGATGTTGCCGTTGATTTTGACCAGGAAATTGCGGCCGATGATCATCGGCTCCAGCTCGGGGTGATTGATGTTGGATGGGATGATGGCCCGGCCCCGCGCGACTTCGACCCGGACGAAGTCGGGGGTGATTTCGCGCGGAATGTTCGCCCCGAACGATTCGCCGCGATGTTGATGGCCCAGCGAATTACGGCTGATCTCTGATTTCAAGATCTCCGGTTTCCGGTTTCCGGTTTCCGGTTTCAAATCGCGTCTATGATTCTCGCGGATCGCGATGAATTCCATCTCCGGCGTGATGATGCCCTCGCGAGCGTAGTAGAGCTGAGTGACGGCGTGGCCCGCTGAAGCGCGGAGCGGCCGGCGCGCAGCGATTGCGGAATGCGGATTACGGAATGCGGAATGATTTCCATTCTTGCCGTTCGAACTCGTTGCGTGCTTCTCGGAAAGATACCCATCGTCGATCGGCGTCACGACGCGGCCATCGATCTCTTGCACATCGCCGCGATCGCGAATCCATTGGGCGCGCAACGCCGGCAGGCCTTCGGTTACATCGACTTGTTGATCCGCGTCGCCCCAGGGGCCGCTGGTGTCGTAAACACGGACGGGCTCGTTTACCTCGATCTCGCCCGACATTGTTTTGGTCGGCGCGAGAGAGATTTCGCGAAAGGGCACTCTGATCTCGGGATGCAGCTGGCCGGTGACGTAGACCTTGCGGGAGTTTGGCAATGGCGAGTCGGCGGTTGAGTCGTTTTTTTCGTTTTCGGAGATCATATTTTGGCCACGGATTTACACGGATGAAACACTGATAGGCGGTGAAACAGAAAACTTAATCTGTGAGAATCGGTGTTCATCTGTGGCTAATAAACAAAAAGGCCAGGCACGGAAGAGCGGCATGGCTTCGAAATCCTTGCTCCCTGCGACGGTATTATCCGCATCAGGTTCAAGGGGTCGTCCGAAAACTCTTCGGACCTCTCAGCCGTTGGCTCCCCCGCAACGAAGAAAGGATAAAGTAAGAAGGAAGAAGTAAAAGGGGAAAGATGTAGAGGCGTTTGTGTCAAACGCCTAACCAACCGACAGGCGCTTGCACAAGCGCCTCCACACTTTACGGCTCGACCTCGGACGCGGACGCTTGCTCCGGATTGGAGACGGGGACGATGCCGGGCGTGGGTGAGTCTTCGAGACGCGCGGGCGGCTGGGCCAGATTCAGGACGGTGATTCCACCCGCGTCTTGCGCGCGATAATCCGCGGCCAGCATCGGGCGCTCCTTCTTTTCGGTGACGTTGCGATAGTTCTCGATTCCGACGCTGATCGCTTCGGCGAGTTTCGCGCGCCAAGCGGGATTCGCCACGGACTTGCTGTCGTTCGTCTCGGAGAGAAAGCCGCCCTCAACCAAAATCGAAGGGATTTTCGTGTGGCGCAGAACGGCGAAGCGGGCGCGCTTGATCCCGCGATCGAATTCCGGGATGTGGCCGAGCATGGAATGGTAGACAGCGACGGAAAGCTCGAAGCTTTGGGCGTCAACTGCGCTGCCGGCCTGCATGTTGACGAAACTCAAAGCGAGCGCGTCATCGGCGGTGGAGGGTGCTCCGCGCGGCGTGAGCGAGAAAATCTCGAAGCCGGTCGCCTCCCGGTTGGAAGCGCCGTTGAAATGGATGCTGACGAAAATGGAGTCGCGCGTCTGGTTGGCGATGTGGGCGCGCAGTTGGAGCGGGAGAAAAACGTCGTGCTCGCGGGTCAACACGACCTTGAATCCCCTCGCCTGGAGGAGCGGACGCAACTGGCGCACAACATCGAGGGCGTAATCCTTCTCGGATCCGAAACTACTCCGCGCGCCTTTGTCGAAGCCGCCGTGGCCGGCATCGAGGACGATAGTTTGCACTTTGCCTTTGCGCTGGATCATTTGGGGCCGCACTTGCGGCTCGATGGTTTTGGCGAGATCGATGCGGGAGACGAGAAATTTGTTGTCCTGCGCGACGACCGGAAAGGAGAGCCAGTTGCGCACGCCGTTTACGACGGCTTCGCGGCTATCGAGCGTGAACTGAAGCTGGTTCCGGCCGTTATTCAGCACGACGGTCTTGCCGGTCGAATCAACGTTGCCCAGGAGGTCGTAAAACTTCGCGATATTGTCCACGCTCAAGTAGTCCCGACGTCCAACCTTAATGATCTGCCAATCGGGATTGGGCTTGGCCTCATCCGGTTTCGCGACCGCCGTTGGCGTGGCCGCGGGTTTCGCTGGTGCTGATTTCTTACTGGCCGGCTTGGCCAGAACGCCGCTCGCGAGGGCCAGGGAAATGGCGCCCACAAGGGAAAGCACGGAAATTCGCACGGCGATCATAAGGTAGAACATGCAGGAAAAATGCCACCGGGCCACCTGGTTCGAGCGGCTTTCGGGTGACATTTCCCTATTGGACAACAGATGTGTTCCACCGTTCAGTGGCGGATGCTTAAGCCAATCTGTCTCCTGTTTACCGGCTTGCTTGCAGCCGGAACTTTGTTCGCAAAACCGACGCCGGAAAAAGCAGCTCCGGGGAATGAGGCCACAAAGCCATCCAGCGAGCAGAAACCGCCACCGCCGATTCCGGCTGAAAGCGCGGCCGCAAAATCGACGGATAAAGGCGAGACGGACAAGAATCCGCCGGCGTTCGACGTGAAGAACATGGATACGTCGGTCAAGCCGCAAGACGACTTCTACACCTACGCC
Source organism: uncultured Verrucomicrobiae bacterium (assembly GCA_963850015.1). Taxonomy (GTDB): domain Bacteria; phylum Verrucomicrobiota; class Verrucomicrobiia; order Chthoniobacterales; family UBA10450; genus AV80. Next base: position 728,183 of record CAWKJF010000002.1, on the reverse strand, counting down.
AATGGCGACTGGCTGAAAAAGACTCCCATCCCGCCGGAAGAATCGCGCTGGGGCAGCTTTAACCAATTGATCGAGAAAAACACCGAAGCGATGCGCCTGGCCGCCGAGAAAGCGAGCAAGGCACCGGCCAAGGGAAAGCAGGCTCCAGAGGTACAAAAGGTCGGTGACTATTATGCGAGCGGGATGGACGAGAAGGCGATCGAAGCCGCGAAAGCGACGCCACTGGCGGACGAGTTCAAGCTCATCGATGCGATGAAAGACCGCGGCGATGTGTTGAAGGAAATCGCCCACCTCCACAATCTGGGGGTGAGGGCGTTTTTCCTTTTCACTTCAGGACAGGACGACAAGAACAGCACGATGGTGATTGGCCAGGCTTACCAGGGCGGGCTGGGAATGCCGGATCGCGATTATTACACCAAAGAGGACGACGCGATGAAAGAGAAGCGCGAACAATATGTCGCGCATGTGACCAAAATGCTGACGCTGGCAGGCCAACCCGAGGCTGCCGCGGCGGAGCAGGCCAGGAAAATTCTGGCGTTCGAGACTTCCCTGGCTGTGCCAGCGCGCCCGCGCGTCGAGTTGCGCGATCCGCAAAAGAATTACAACAAGATGAAGCAGGCCGAGCTGCAAGCGCTCATGCCCGAATGGAAATGGGCTGACTACTTCAAAGAGATCAAGCTAACCGCCCCGGGCGATATCAATGTGGGCCAGCCCGATTTCTTCAAGGCCGCCGGCCAGCTGTTTGCCAACACCTCGATCGACGATTGGAAGATTTATCTGCGGTGGCATCTGATTCACGCGGCCGCATCCGAGTTATCGAGTGAGTTTGTTAATGAAGACTTCCAGTTCTTCGGCAACGCCATGACCGGCGCGAAACAACTAAAACCCCGTTGGAAGCGGGTCGTAACTTCCACCGACCAGGCGCTGGGTGAAGCGCTGGGCAAGCTCTATGTGGCGGATAATTTCCCGCCAGAATCGAAGGCCCGCATGATTGAGCTGGTGAAGAACATCCGGGAAGCGATGGCTGACAGCATCAAGTCGCGCGACTGGATGGACGAGGCGACTAAGCAAGAAGCGCTCAAGAAACTGGCCGCTTTCAGCGTCAAGATTGGTTACCCCGACAAATGGCGCGATTATTCCGCGCTCAAGATCGACAAGGGCCCGTTTGTCTTGAATTCGGCGCGCGCGTCCGCGTTCGAAGTTGCGCGCGAACTGAAAAAGATCGGCAAGCCGGTCGACCGAAACGAATGGGGCATGACGCCGCCGACGGTCAATGCCTATTACAACCCGAACATGAACGAGATCGTGTTCCCGGCCGGGATTTTGCAACCACCTTTCTTCAACGCGAAAGCGGATGACGCCATCAACTATGGCGGCATCGGCGCGGTCATTGCGCACGAAATCAGCCACGGCTTCGATGATCAGGGACGGCAATTCGATGCGACTGGGAATTTGCGCGATTGGTGGACGCCGGAATCCGCCGCGAAGTACAAAGAACGTGCGGACAAAATCGTGAAGCAATACGCAGAGTATGAGCCCCTTCCCGGCCTGCACATCAACGGCGAGCTGACCCTGGGAGAAAACATTGCCGACGATGGCGGGGTGAAACTGGCCTTCGCCGCCTTGCAAAAGGCGTTGGCGAAAAAAGGCGGCACACCGGAAAAAATCGACGGGTTCACACCGGAACAGCGGTTCTTCCTGGGTTGGGCCCAGGTTTGGCGCGCGAATATTCGCGATGAAGCCTTGAAGCTGCGCCTTAACACCGACTCGCATTCGCCGACGAAATATCGTTGCAATGGTCCGCTCTCAAACACGCCGGAGTTCCAAAAGGCCTTCAATCTTCCGGACGGCTCTCCCATGGTTCGCCCAGCGGAGAAGCGCGTGAGCATTTGGTAACGCTGCCTTTAAATGTGGGAGCGGCCTCAGCGCCGCGATTCAACGAAGAACGTCGGGGCCTCTGTGCCGTCCACAGAACATGGCGACAGAGCGTCGTGGCTACAACACATTTTATTCCTTCGCGATCTTACCGCCCCAGGAAAGGATCTTGGCTTTGGTGCCGGCGGACTCGGCTTCCTTGATGTCGCCGTTGCGATTGTAGAAGAGCGACAGACTCGTCCAGCCAATCTGGTCGTTAGGTCGGAGTTCGACCGATTTCTTTCCGGCTTCGATCGCTTCAGGGAAGCGCCCGACCTTCATTAGCGCCATGCCGAGCGCGTGCCAGCCGTCGAAAAAGGCGGGATCGAGCTCGACACACTGGCGATATTTCTCGACCGCGCTCGCCAGCTCGCCGATCGCAAGATCGCCATTGGCGTCGTCGAAAATCTCCTCGAGCGTGGCCATGCGGGCGATCGCTCCGGCCTCGTTCTAGCCGGTCGTGGGAATCACTCCGGCCGCGCGGCGCCGATCTCGCAGCCACTCAATGAAGACGACCCCTTTTCTCTGGGAAAGATATCGGGTTTCGAATTGCGCCTTGGCCGCGGCGTAGCCCGAGGGATCGGCTGGCGCACGTTTCTCGAGCACCGCGACCACTCCCCCCTTTGCCGCCGGCACAAAATCGGTCACTTCACCCGCGTTCAACATAGCCACGGCGTTTTTGATCGCCGGCAAGTCCGGCGCCTCTTCCTTCGGCTTTTCGTCCTTCGGCTCCTTCGGTTTGTCCGGGTTGGGAACCTCCACCAGCGACATCGGCGGAATTCGTTCCAGCTTCAAACCATTTTGTGTTGCCACTTTCTCGAGAGCCGTTCCGGACTTGAGCGCCTCGCGCAGTTGGCGGGCGACTTCCGCTCCTTTGTTGGAGATCAGTTCCCGGAGACGCTCGGTTTTCAGTGTCTCGGCGACCTTTGGCTTGGCCTCGTCGAGAGTAAGCGGGTGGGATTCGACGACAGTGAGCAGATGCACAACATAAAATCCGTCCGGCCCCTGGATGGGATCGCTGAAGGGCGCTTGCTGGGTGAGCTGAAAGGCATATTGCGTGAGCTGCGGGATGGCGGCCAGTTTGGGGTCGGGCGCCGCGGTCGTGAAGTCTTCCGTGACAACCACCGGAGTTTGGAACCGGCCCGCAACTTCGCCGAATTTCGCGTCCTGCTCGAGAAGCGCCTGGCTGAAGTCGTTGGCGCGGTCCGCGGCCTTTTGGAGAGGATCCTTCCGATCTTTCCCGGTTAGTTTCTTTTCGTCCTCGGTCAGTGCGAACCCGACGAATTCGATCCGCCGTTTTTCCTCGCTCTTCAACTGGTCCTTATGTGCTTCGTAGTATTTCGTGAGATCGTCGTCGGTAATTTTCACATCCTTCAGAAAGTCATCCTCCCGCAGTCGGACGGCAGCCACCTCCATCTTTCCGTAAGCGCGCTCATAGTTTTCCTGGCTCTCGGATTCGGGGACCTGCACGGCGGTAGCGAGAAGATCTTTGACCCGATTAACCGCTAATTGATCGGAAACGACCTCTTCGATCTGGGACTCGTTGAAGCCCAGGGACGGAAGCATCGTCGTGGTAAACTCGGTGTACTTTGGCAATGTCGAAACCCGTATCTCCGCGGAAACGGGGCAGCGTCTTGACGAAAGCCGTGATCTCACTGGAACTCGGGCGGATCCCCAGTTGTTTAGCTTCGTGGAGAAGGACCAAACGGTTCCAGGTGAACTCCACGTACATTTCCGATTCGCTGGCCACGTTCGTCATCATCAACTCGGAGCCCAGGTTCATGCCGAGGGCGCTGGCGAGGTTCAGGATGCGCGCGTGCCGGGTGAATTCCACTTGCGAGATCGGCCGGTCGTAGATGCGACCCAGGTCGCTCACGCGCTTGCGCCCAAAAGTCGCTCTTGTTGAAATAAAAGACGAAGGGAAGGGCGAGGACCGCGATGACGATCATCAACCAGCGGTGGTGTTTGCGAAAAGTAGTAATCATAAGGGCACCAGCTGAAATTCAGAGGGGCGGCAAGATATCGTCGCAGATTTTGTCTGAGCAAATGATTTCGCTCGGTCGAGGCTGGATTTTCCCACGCCGGCCTATTCTTACCGGGATCTCTAAAATACTTTTTGCGCCCGGCCAGCGGATTCGTAGAATCGAACTCTGCAATTGCCGGGTGTGATTGCCGACAGCCCCCGAAACCAAGAAGCAGCGAACGAAATGCCCCACGGGGGCTTATTTAAGACAGAAAAACTTTATTAATGAAACGCACTCTCTTTTTTCTCCTGGCCTTCACCAGTTACACTATCGCCCTGCAAGCCGCGCCGACGCCGACGCCAGGTCCGCAGCGCTCTTCCAACAAGATTGTCAAAACGACAGCGCCGCAGGAGACACTCGCCCAGTCGGCCAATGGTTGGGTTTTCGCCAAGGGCGAATGGGTCCACCCCGAAGGATTCAAATTCACCAAGGGCAAAGTGCTTAGGACAACGGCTCGACCAGGGAAGATCGCTCCCAACCCTCCCGGAAAACTCGCGCTGGCTAATCCTCAAAAGCTGACTCCAAAGACCACAGCGCCTGCAAATACCAAGACGGAAGCCGAAAAGAAGGCCGACGAGAAGGCGAAGAATCTCTCTCCCAGTTCGGCGCCTCGGACGGGTTCGCATATGTAATTACGCGGGAATTCCCGCGCTCGTTTGATTTTTCGCCGCTGGGAAAGACCGGCGTTCTGAGTCACTCGTGCTACGATAACAGATGCCCGATCCGCACACGCCTGAGGGAGTCATTCGTTTGCTGCAAGTGTTGGTCGCGGCGTTTCTTGCCATCCTTTTTCTTCAGTCGGGCATCGACAAGGTGGTGGATCGCCGCGGCAATCTGGAGTGGCTGAAAGGACATTTCGCGAAGAGCCCGCTTGCCGGAATGGTGCCTCTGCTGGTTACCGCGATCACCATCCTGGAGCTCGCGGCCGGGGCCCTCAGCGCGGTGGGATGCGCGCTAATCATTATTAGCCACGACTCCACGCTTGCCTTCTACGGCGCTGTTCTCTCCGCGATTTCGATTATTGCGCTCTTCTTCGGCCAACGCATGGCAAAGGACTACGCAGGGGCGGCGACCCTCGTTCCCTATTTTCTTTTGGCCTTGAGCGCGCTCTATCTGTTGGCGCGCTAAGCCGATTCGCCGGAGAACCGCGTTTTACCTCTTCGAGCGCTCAATTGCGCGAAGGAAAAGAGGGGTGAGAATGTCTCTTGTCCATCTCGCCCGATAGCCCGATTGGCGCTCCCGAGCTTGGACCCGCCGCGCACCTTTCTCCGGGCGTGCCTCGGGCCAGCGCACCCGTGCTGAGTGTGCTCACGGCCTTGAGCTTCTCCCATTTGCTCAACGACGCGATGCAGTCGTTGATCCCGGCGATCTACCCGATTCTGAAGAACGCACTTCAGCTGGATTTCGTTCACATTGGGCTGATAGGCCTGACCAACCAATTGACGGCTTCGGTTCTCCAGCCCTTTATTGGCCTTTACACGGACCGGCGGCCGCAGCCTTTCTCGCTCGCCGCCGGAATGAGTTTCACCCTCGCCGGCCTGGTCCTGCTCTCGTTCGCCAGCAGCCTCACGCTGGTTCTCGCTGCCGTGGCCTTGATTGGCGTGGGATCGTCGGTCTTCCATCCGGAAGCTTCCCGGATTGCCCGCATCGCCTCGGGGGGACGGTTCGGCTTCGCCCAATCGTTCTTTCAAGTCGGCGGCAACGCCGGCGCCGCGCTGGGCCCGCTTCTCGCCGCCGTCATTGTCGTCGCGCGCGGACAGTCAGCGGTCCTGTGGTTCTCGTTGCTGGCCCTGGTCGGTATCGTTGTCCTGACTGGAATAGGGCGTTGGTATCGAGGGAATCTTGCGGTTGCCCGAACGGCGAAGGCCACGGTCTTCCAGAGTGGCGATACAGCGCAACTGACCCGGGGCCGTGTGATGTTTTCCCTGGCCGTCCTCGTTACCCTGATCTTTTCGAAATATTTCTACCTCGCGAGCATGTCGAGCTACTACACGTTTTTCCTGATCGGAAAGTTCGGGCTCTCGGTGAAAAGCGCGCAACTTCATCTCTTCGGTTTTCTCTTCGCCGTTGCCGCCGGGACCTTACTGGGCGGGCCGATCGGCGACCGGATCGGTCGCAAGAGCGTGATCTGGGTTTCGATCCTGGGCGTGGCGCCCTTTGCTCTTGCCCTCCCCTACGCCAATCTGTTCTGGAGCGGCGTCCTCACGAGCATCATCGGGCTGATCCTGGCGTCGGCCTTTTCCGCCATCCTCGTCTACGCGCAAGAGCTGGTGCCCGGACGCGTGGGCATGATCGCGGGACTCTTTTTCGGTCTCGCTTTTGGTCTGGGCGGAATCGGTTCCGCCGTCTTGGGAGCGCTGGCCGATCGCACGAGCATTCCCTTTGTCTTTCAAGTTTGTTCGTATCTGCCACTGATCGGTCTGCTTACGTGGTTCCTGCCGGACCTCGAACGGCCACGGCGCGCCACAGCCTGACAGCTCAAGAAGTCCCAGGGATTAATCGGCCCGCTGGCACGAAAGGTTCTGCAAAAGGAGCCATGCGCGTGCTGATAGCCGACGACCAAAAAGGTGTCGGCACGACACTCGCAGCCCTCGTTTGCAAATGCGACCACGAGGTCGTTGAAGTCGTCGGTTCCGGCTTCGATGCAATTCAGGCTTATCATCGCCATCGACCCGACGTGGTGCTGATGGATTATTACATGCCCCGTCTGAACGGCGCGACGGCTTGTCGGAACATCTTATCGCGATATCCGGCCGCCCACGTCATCCTGGTTTCCGGTGTAGCCGGCGCAGAAGAGCTCAGCCATTCCGGAGCCATCGCCGTCCTGTCGAAACCGATCGACCTGGCCAGACTAAAGATTCTGTTGAGCGCTCCAGCGCCTGGCGGCGATTGATCACGCGGCCGGCGTCATTTGCCATTCGTCATTAGTCATTCCGCAGGTACTTCTCCGGAATCGGATCCTCGTCGCTCTCCTGCTGCCAGTAGATGTTCACGATCCACCAACGCTTACGGTCATTAAACAATTGAATGCTGTTAATCCCGCGCATGAATGGTTCGGGATCGGCCGGATCGTGCCGCGATTCGTAGGTGCTCCAGACCTGCGCCAGGCGACCGAACTGTTCCGTCCGGCGCGCGATCTCCTTTTCGTAGAATCCGCTCTTTTCAAAGTACGGTTCGACGCGCGCGATGAAACCATCGACATCCAAAATTTGTGGCGCAGGATCGACATTTTCTCCCGCCTTCGCCGTCGGAATTAGACGCGCGCCCGGAAAGTACAAGGAACGCTCGCGGTCCCAATCTCGTTTCTTACCGGCCGGCCCAGAAATCCCGTCGTAAGCGGCCGTGATAATAGCGTCGATCGACGCGACATCGGCCGGACTGGCTGGAATAGGCATGTTCTCTGTTCCTCTAGTTTGCGATTTCAGCAATCACCAAACAGTTAGGCGTTCTTGAATTCGCCGACGATCTCGGGCGGCAACAACGGCGTCGCCCCATCGTGCGAGGCGACATAGGCGCCCAGGCGGCAGGCGTTTTCCAATACCTTGCGCGTGTCATTTCCACGCGTGAGGCCAACCATCAAACCGGCCATGAATGCGTCCCCCGCCCCCACCGTATCCTTCACGACAACCTTGGGAGCGGGTGCAGTCACCAGTTTGCCGCGGTCCCACAGCGCGGCGCCTTCTTCCGCCAGCGTGACGCAAATGCGGGACGCGTTCGTGGCCTCGGCAATAACGGCGCAAGCATCGGTAATCGACTCGGCATCGCGAGGGGTCTCGTGTTTCATCTCACCCGTTCGCAGCCAGGCCGCGAGCTGGCCGACTTCGCCATCGTTCAGCTTTAGCACATCAGCGCGCTTCGCCAGTTGGACGACGAGCGGCGGATCGGCAAAGGGCAGACGCAAATTCACATCGAAGAATTTCAGCGGACCTTTCACTGCCAGCAGACGATCCAACTGTTCCAGGTTATAGGGGGAACGGCCCGCCAGAGAGCCGTAGATCAGCGCGCGCGCCTGCGTGACAGCCTCGATCGCTTCCTCTGGAACTTTGATCTCGTCCCAGGCCGCTGGCTGCACGAGCTCGTAGGTCGCGTTGCCATTTACATCCACGGTGACGAGCACGGTGCCGGTGCCCAGGCCGATCCGCGCCCGTGTCACAAACTGCGTGTTGACCCCCTTGTCCTGGGCAACTTTCAAAATCTCGTCACCCAAAGCATCTCGGCCGATGCACGAAATGAGCGACGCCGAGACGCCGATTTGCGCGAGATGCGCGGTAACATTGAATGGAGCGCCGCCCGCGTGTTTCCCCGAAGGCAGACAATCCCACAGAATCTCACCAAAGGCGTAGAATTCCGTGTTCACACGGCGCCGTCCGGCTCGTAAATAAAGATAAGGTCCTGGTCCATTCCCTTCGGATCAATCGAGCGCTCAAAAAGGAGCAGGTTCTCGGTCCCGATCAGGCAGTGTTCCACGCCGGGCTCGAAATGAAACGTGCTGTTCCGCTCGAGCGGCTCGACGGTCAGCGCTTTCTCGTTAGGCCGTCGCCACAGAACAAGGCCGGCCCCCTCGATCACTTCAAGCCGCTCGTCCTTTTGCTCATGCATCTCGAGCGCGAGATATCCGCCTTCGCGAATCACGAGAAACTTCTCGACCCGCGGATGCTCATGCAGGGTGACTACCACCCCACCCCACTCCGTCTTGATGACCCCTTCGCCACGGCACTCGATTTTTTCGAGCAGCTCAGGAAAGCGCGTGGACGTCTCTCCGACTTGCTTCCGAAAGTGAGCGGTCCAGAGCCGGCACGCTTCCCGACAATACCGATTGAACGTCTCCTCGGAATCGATCGGCGAAAGGTCGCTCAGCTCAGCAGCGATTCCCGCAAAGCGCCGATCGCCCGCGAGCTTCTCGTGGTTCAGGTCAAAGACAGGATCCATACGATTGGAGAAATGGAGTGTTGGAGTATTGGATCGCTAATTATTCGATTACGAGCACGAGCACGAGCGCAACTGCGATTCGCCATCATTATCCTTAACGCCTTTGCTTAAATTCCGCATTCCGCATTCGCCATTCCTCAGTGTCCTCCAGTCGTTGACACGCCATGCATACCCTCGGCGCCGCTCAACTTTGGCCACATGAATCCGTAGATCGCGACGAACCCGAAGCAGAGCATCGGGACGATAAAGCCCCGCGAAAGATCGTACGAATCGGCTATATGACCCATGACTTTTGGTAAAATGGCGCCGCCCATGATCGCCATGACAATAAACGAGGAAGCCTTCTTTGCCTTTTCGCCAAGACCAAAAATGCCCAGAGCAAAGATCGTCGGGAACATGATCGACATGAAAAAATAGGTGAGGAAAACGCAAGCCACCGACACCCAGCCCAGTTTTAGAAAGATCAGCAGGCAAAGCACGACTGCTACCGCCGAATAGAATCCGAGCACTTTATGCGCGGCAAATTTCTTCAAAATCGCGCTGCCGGTGAAACGGCCAATGAGGAAGCAGAGGAAGCCTAACGAAGCCAGGTTCGACGCCGCCTTATTGCTGAACCCGAGCGCTCCGTTTGGGTGTGTTTCAAACCAGCCGCTGAACCAGCCACTGGTCCGGTCGGAGGGATTCCACGAATCTGGGACGGGCGGGCACCTGCGACGTCATGTAGTTGATGAAGAAGCTGAAAATGCCCGCCTGCGCGGCCACGTAAAGAAATTGCGCGAGCACAGCCATCCAGAAGTGTGGACGCGCCCAGATCGAATGCGTGACATTCGGCGTGGCGTCGTCGCAGTGATATTCGTCTTCCATTTTGATTTCGGGGACGTTGGCAAAGTAGAAGATGATCGCGAGAACAATGACGACACACCCGATGAAGGCGTAAGGAATCCAGAGATTCTCACTGCCAGTGCTCTCGCCGGCGGCATTCTTGGAATAGAAAAACATGCCGCCCGCGACCGGCCCGAGCAGCAAACCGATGCCGTTGCAGGATTGGGCAAGATTAATCCGGGTCGCGGCGAATTGGGTTGGCCCCAACACGGTCGTGTAGGGATTGGCGATGGTTTCGAGAAAGGTGAGGCCGGCGGCAATGATGCAAACGCCAAGGAGGAAGGCCCAGAACGAGGCAATGTGGGTTGCCGGGATAAACCAGAATCCGCCGACAGCAACCATGAGGAGACCGGTAATGATGCCGCCTTTGTAGCCCAACTTCGTCGCCAGCCAACCCGCGGGCAATGCCATGAGGAAGTAGCCTAGGTAGTGCGCGAACTGCACCCACGCGGATTGGGCCAGTGTCAGGTGAAGCTCTTCCTGAAAGTGCTTGTCCATCACGTCGATCATCCCGTTGCAGAATCCCCACAAGGCGAAGAGCAGGATCAGAAGCGAAAAGACGAACAGAACATTTCTGCCGTCCTCCAAAACGAACATGCTTCTTTTCGGAGCACGCCGCGGATCGAGCGGCGCCGGCCGGTGTTCGGAAGAAGGGGTGTCCATGATTGTCCGGTCCTAAAATGTGAAACCCATCTGTGCGCCAATCACCACTGCGTCAGAAATGTCGCCGGTTCCGCCCGGATCAATAACATATTGAATGTCGGGTTGGAAGTAACTCCACGGGGTGAGCTGAAAACGATGCGCGACCTCAACCACCTTCTCTGATTCAGCCAGCCGGCCACCCGGAATGCGCACACTCCGCGCGTAATCGCGGCTGATGTTGCCATAGATGAAATGCAGGATCGTGTGGTCGCGGTCACGGCCTGGGAATAGGCCTTTGTAGTTTAACCCGACATTGACTTGGAACGGCACGATCGAGATCTCCGTTTGCGGATAATAACCGGACGCAACGAATGCTGTCAGCCCCTGGTCGCTTCCCGGCGTTTCGTTATAAATCATCTGATCCGCATTCGCGTAGAATCCGTAGGAGCGATCCTCAAAGCCGCCATTAAATCGCGAATACAAGTCCCACTCTGAATACGTGAAGCCGATCCAATAGTGACCCGGCATTCCTTTTAAGAGCGGCGCGTCCGAACCTTTCCCGTCGCTGGTCGAATTCACAGGCCGCTTCCAAAATTGCGGCGACCAACCGATCTGCGCGATTGCCGTGTAGCCATCGCTTCCCTCGATTCCCCAGTTCAAGCCATTGTCGTCATTCTCAAACATGTCGTCAGACGTCTGGTAAATGCCGATCTTCAGATGGAACTCGGGCGTCGGATCGTAGAAGACGGCGGCCGCCCAGACCGCAAACGGATAAGCCGAGAACCGCGTATCGAAGAGGACATTGCGAATGTCTCCGTTGATCCCGTTGTTCAGCGAATACCCGTAGAACGGCGACGCGTTGAAATCATCGGAGGCGCCGAAGCGGCCCAGCTTCAGCGTCAGCCGGTCGCCGAGCAGCTTCTGCTGAAGATAAACCTGATAAAGAAATGGCCGCTGTCCGCCGACGGATTGTTGGGTGGAGAAAATACTGCCGATGTATCTGGTGGTGAGATCGTCGCCGTTTCGATTGATCCCACTCACGACGAAGAGGCCACCCTTCCAGCCGGCAAGTTTTTCGAGATCGAACTTAAACCCCAGCCAGAGGTCATCGACGTAGGTCGCATGGCGCGGATGAATTCCGCCAGAGACATTGCCGTTGAGGATGCTGTTATAGAATCCGAACACCTCGACGCCGGCCGCGAAGAGCCGCTCACGATAACCCGCCCCAATCGCCGGTAATGTGGTCCTCTTTCCTAAAACCGCCGTTTTGGACAGCAGCTTCGTCTTGCGCCTGGAGGATCGAACGATTCGTGCGCGAAAGAGGCACGGCATCCTGCGCGACCGCCGCATTCGTAAAAGCGAAAGCGCAGGCCAGCCGCAGGCATGATTCTTTCAACGTTCCGATGCGCGCCTCCCAAATAGATAAACGGTTTGGAGATGAATCATGATCGTTTTCAAAGTATCGATGCTGGAATCCCGTCGCGAGGCTAGTGCCCGTAGCTGAGCACGCGGGAAATTTTCCACGACTCACCGGTCTTACGCCAAACCATGGCGAACTTGAATGTGCCGCAGTCATCTTTCCCATTCTCCTTGTGGCAGAATCGATGTTCGCCGATCTCCATCGCCCCGTAGTCTTTGACCGGATAAACTTCAAGACTCCCTTTCACGAGATCTCTGCGGATGTCCGGAGTCGAAACGAACATTCTCTTAAAACTCTCCGCGTTCTGCTGGTAATTCCCCAAACCCCCGGTGTCGTGATAAAACTCGATGTCGTCGGTGAAGATTGACATCAAACGGTCGACATCATGCGCGTTAAACGCATCGAAGATGGCTTTGTCCATCCGCGCAATCGTCTCGAATAATTCCCCGGACGTAGCGGCCGTATTTTTTCCCGGCGATGGATCTCCCGCCTGGGCGGAAATCGAAAGCGCCGCCAGGATCAGGACCCACAGACGGGGACGGAAAAATTTGTTCATCCACCGACGATGAATAAAAGCGGTCCTCTCGGCAAGACCGCCCCAGTATGTGCAACCAAACTCTGAACCCTGAAACCCGAATCCCGAACCCTTCCACCACAATTCAGTCTCGCATTCGGTTCTGGAACACCTCTACCATCTCAGCCACAAACTCGAAAAATCTCATGAACACCATCTCCATTTCTCGACGTAGATTTGCCCAACTGCTAGGCGTCGGCGCCGCGGCCGCCGTAGCCAGGCCCGCACTTTCATTCGCGGGACCGCCGCCCGACCCGTCGCCAGCCGTGTCTGCGGCGGGCGCGGTCGTGCGCTTGAGCTCGAATGAGAACCCGTATGGTCCGTCCCCAAAAGCACTCAAGGCGATGACCGATGCTTTCGGTTTGGCGTGCCGTTATCCCGACGACTCCGCCGATCTCCTGATCGAGGCGCTGGCCAAGCACAACGGCGTCGAGCGCGAGCAGATTCTGCTGGGCGACGGTTCCGGCGAAATCTTAAAAGTTTGCGCGGAGACATTCACTGGACCAAGCAACGGAAAGAATCCGACCGGTGGGCGCGGCAAGCTCGTTGTAGCCGATCCAACATTCGAAGCGATTCTGGCACACGCCAAAGTCTATGGCGCCGATACCGTGAAGGTACCGCTCACCCTCACCTTCAGCCATGATCTATCCAAGATGGCGATCGCGGCCAAGGAGGGGCTCATTTACATCTGCAACCCGAACAATCCCACCGCCAGCATCACGCCGAAGGGTGAATTGAGCGCCTTCATCGCGAAGGCCCCACGCCAGACGATGATTCTGGTCGACGAGGCCTACCACCATTACGCCGACGGTTCCGACTACGAGAGCGTGATTCCGCTGATCAAGGACAACGCGAATCTGATTGTGGCGCGCACCTTCTCGAAGATTTATGGCATGGCTGGGCTCCGGTGCGGTTATTGCATCGCGCAACGCGAGGTGATCGAGCGCATGCGCCCGCATCAATCCTGGGACAGCGTCAATCTCATGGCGCTCGTCGCGGCAACCGCGAGCTTGAACGATCCCGATCAAGTCGCGAACGGCCGGCGTTTGAACAGCGAAGCAAGAGCCTTCGTCATCGGTGAGTTGGACAAGATGGGCTTCGAACAGATTCCTTCGCAGGCCAACTTCATCATGTTCAACGTCAAGCGGCCGGTCGTTCCGCTGATCCAGGCGCTCAAACACCGCAACGTGAGCGTAGGCCGATTGTTCCCGGCGTTGCCGAACCACATGCGTCTCACGATCGGCAAGAAAGCCGAGATGGAAGCGTTCGTCGCGGCCTTTCGCCAGGTTACAGCCTGATCGCAGCAGGTCTTTTCTGTAGCGGCGGTCTATGACCGCCCTCAGATTGCGGCTGGCATGGAAGGTTCTGCGATAACGGTATGCGCGTTTTGATTGCAGACGATCAAAGGAGTGTGGGGACTTCGCTATCCGAGCTGGTTCGGCTGTGTCAGCACGAGGTTGTGGAGGTGGTCACCTCCGGCTTGGAAGCCATCCACGCCTACGGCCGGCACAACCCGGATGTCGTGTTGATGGATTACACGATGCCAAAACTCAATGGCGCGACCGCGTGCCGCAACATCGTGGCCAAACATCCTGACGCTCGCGTTATCCTCGTCTCCGGCTCGTCGAAGGATATCTCCGGATCTGGCGCGCTGGCCCTCCTGATAAAACCGGTGCGCCTCGATCAACTCTACGCCGCGCTTTACGACGCGGCGCATCCTCCGAGTTAGTTTTCTCCAACTGGAGGGCAGGATCGCAGCCCTCTTCCCAACACCTACACGATCCAGCCCTTGCTCTGGTATTCCATGTAAGCCGCCGTCGCTTGTGCGACTTCGCGTCCGAAGTAGCGCTCGACGACGCGGAGCGCGAGATCTGTCCCGGAAGTCAAACCTCCGGCGGTGGAAATCTTCTCGCCTTCCACGAACCGGACGCCGCGCTTCACCTGGATGTCGGGATACTCTCTTTGCAGCTGACCCAGGAAGTCATGGTGCGTCGTGGCGGCTTTGCCCGAAAGCAGGCCAGCCTTGGCCAGCTTGAAGGCCCCGGTGCAAACCGACATCGTGACATCGGCGGCAGGCGCCGTCTTGCGGAGCCACTCGATCATCGCATCCGAGCCTTTCTGCGCCGGGATCACCACCACTTTTGTCTCGGGCACGTTTGCGAACGTGTAATGCGGCATCAGTTTCAATCCACTGCCCGAGATGACGATCTCCGCCTTTTCCGCAACGGTAAACAATTGAAATGGCGGCTGCGTAGCGTTCGGCAGGGACACGCTCTCGAAGACGCCCCACGGCCCGGAGAAATCGATCACGTTCAGGCCTTCCGAAATAAGAATCGCCACGGGAATGCTGCCCTTGGCTGGCGGCGTGAGTTTCAACTTTCCAGAGGTCACTTTGCTCAGGTCCGATATTTTCGATTCATTGGCGCCCAGGAGAGCCCGTCCTGATGGCGACATGGATAACGCTGTCCCGACAGTGGCCGCAGTGGCAAGAAATTTTCGCCTATTCATAGTTTGATTTGGTTGCCCGGAAACATCGGTGCCGGGTCTCTGTTTCGGACGATGGACTTGGTTAGCCGGCGCGTTGCCCGACGCCTTTCAGGCGTTCCATCAGAGCTGCTGCGAGATCGGTCCGAGGGTCGGCCAGACCGGAAATCAGTTGCTCGAAGCCACCTTTTCCGGTGCGCAACACGACCACATCAGCGGACCGTGAGGCTGTAACCGTCGCAGCGCGGGGCTGGCCAGTGAGCAATCCGAGTTCCCCAAAATATCCGCCCGGCTTCACGACCCCGAGCGATTGTTCGGCGCCCCCTTTCGTCGAGGTGATCGTAACTTCGCCGGCGTCCAATATGTAAAAGGCGTCCGCCGTCTCCCCTTCTCGAATGATGGTTGTGCCGGGAGCGATGGTCAGCACCTCGAATTCCGGCAAGACTCGAACGAGTTCCTCCGCACTCAGACGGCGGACAGCCTCGATGAGCTGGTTCGTGGAGATTCGTTTCCTCATCAATCGTCCGATTTCGTCGCTGTCCAAATCCAGCGCCTCGACCAGATCGAGAAATACATCCCGCGTCAGCATCATGACCGTGACTGGCGTGTTGGAAGCGGCGCGCACCGTGGCGTTGCGCGGGGTGTCCTGCAACAAGCCGGTCTCGCCGAAATACTGCCCCCGCCCCAGTCGAGCGACGTGCACCTCGCCCTCATCCATGCGCTTGAACACGTCGACTGAGCCGCTGGCGATAATGTAGAAGGCGTCCGCCGCCGCGCCCTCGGCGATGATTGTTTTCCCAGGCTCGAAGGTCTTGATCTCGGCCGCGGCGATCGCGCGCCGAACCTCTGAGTCTTCGGCACCTGGAAATGCCGCGACGATGTATTCCTCGGTATACTGACGTTTGGTAGCCGCGCGAACCTCGGGCGCACGCCGTCCGCGGAGACGAATTCGGAAGTTGTTATCGGGAGCGGGTAATGGCTTTACCCGGAGCTTGAGGCGGTAGTTGTTTGGAAAAAGATCGAAGTCCAGTTCGTGCAACAGGGTTGCTACCATCGTCATCGACATCAATTCCACCAGCCCCATGGCGGTGCAGGTGCGGTGCCCGATGCCGAAAGGATGGAAGGCGGTGGTCTTGTGTTCGTTTCTCGGTTCGAGACAGCGGGTGTGATCGAATTCCTGCGGCTTGTGGAATGGGCACTCCGAAAAGCTCATCGGCACCTGCGACAAAACCGTGATGTCCCCTTTGCAAATCTTCTTGCCGGCAAAGACGAAATCTTCATCGGCATAAAAGGGCATTCCCTGCGAGACCGGATGGAAGCGAAGCGACTCATGATAGACGGCCCGAAGCTGAGTCATCTGCCGCACATCCGACGCGTCTTTCAGTCCCTGGGCAAACGCCGCGTCCACCTCGGCCACCAGCGTCTTCATCAGATCCGGATGCTTCAGGATTTCGTAGAGCATAAACGCAACCAGCCGGCTCATGTAGGAGGCGCTCCCGGCAAATCCGTACATCGAATAGCAGACCGCCTCATCATCGGAGAGCCGCTGCCCCGCCCGGTCGGTCACGCGGAGCAATGTATCCAGGAGCGTTGGCGGGCAATCCGGAGGCGGTCCGTTGGCGCGGCGTTCGCCAACCATGCCCCACATTAGTTTCAAGACGCGACGCCGGGCTGATTGGTACCACGGCATCTTATAAAGGAAAAACGGCCAGACCCGGCCGCCGATGTTCATGTTGTAATCGGTGACCAGCAGGCAATCGCGATAGTGCTGTTTGAGCGAGCCGCCACACATGACGCGGCAATATTCCTCGAACGAAAGAAGCGTAACCTCCGGCATCACGGTCTTGATTTCGCCAGCTCGCCAGGTCTTGATCTCTTCCCGGACGGCCCCGATGAAGTCCGGGACGAACGGCGACGCCACTTCGCGTGAGTAAACCAGCGACAGGATTCGCCGGAAGCGCAAATGCGCGTCACCCGATTGCCCAAGAACGAAATCCGCGCTGCCCAGTTGCTCACCCACGGCGTCAAAGATTTTGCGACGCGAGAGATGCTTCTCGGCTTCTCCGCTATTGAGAAAATCGCGCGCCTCGACTCCGCCAATAACCGTGTACTTCAGCCAGAGAGCCCGGAGCCGAAAGACCGGTCCGAAACGCTGGTAGGACCGGGCGATCAAACCGCTCGTGTCGCTCAGGAACTGAAAGGTGTTGCCGAAGAGCGGCGCTCCCGGCACTCGCTCCGAAAGGGGCGCTCGCTCAAGCTCGCTTTGACCTCCTGGGGCGGTGTCGCCTGGCTTCATTACCGGCAGTTTTACACAGAAAACCCGACCATCAGCAACTCTACTGACGGACAAAGCTGACACGAGCGTCAAGGATTTGTTGGACACGTGAAGCCGGTCCGTGTAGCCCTCGGCCATCGGATGGTTTTGCGATTTCTGCAATCCCATTTCCTCCGCGCACCAGATGGCATCGCCTGCTAAACCAAAGATTCTAATCATCGGCGATGCGGTCGCTCCCACCGGTTTTGCTCGCGTGATTCGCAGCATCTTTGAGCCGGTCTGCAACAGCTACGAGTTGCATCAGTTAGCCACGCGTTACGATGGAGGCCCTCACAAATATTCCTGGAAATTGTACTCAGCCGCCAAAGGCAAGAGCCGCTACGGCTACGATCAGATCATTCCGCTGATCGAACAGATTCAACCGGTCATCGTTTTCCTTCTCTACGACATTCCCTTTCACGGGCCGTATCTCGAGCAACTGCGAAAAGCCGCGCCCCAACCGAAGACCGTGTTCTATTCGCCCGTTGAGTCCGGGCCGATTGCGCCGGAAATCATGCAACCACTGCATGGCGTTTCGCGTTACGTCACCTTTACCGAATACGGTCGGCGCGAAATCGCGGAAGCGCTGAAAGTCGTTCGCGAACACGATCCGAGTTTTCAATTCCCCGAGGTGGAGGTTATTCCCCACGGAGTGGCGACCGAGAGATTCTTTCCGCTCTCCGAGAATTCTGGTTCGGCCAGCGAAACGATTCCGTTGCGTCGATTGGAGGCCCGCCGGCAATTGAAGCTGGACGATGCCGACCATCTCGAGGCGTTTATCGTGCTGAACGCCAATCGGAACATGCCGAGAAAGCGGATCGATCTCACCATGCAGGGCTTCGCGGAGTTCGCCAAAGACAAGCCCGCCAACGTGAAACTCTATCTCCACATGGCGACCGAGGATACCGGCTGGAATGTTCTGATCCTGGCGAAACGCTACGGGATCTTCGATCGGCTAATCATGACCCAGGCCGACAACTCACGGCCCACATTTTCCGACGAACAGCTGAATTTACTCTACAACGCCTGCGATGTCGGGATCACGACCGTGACGGGCGAGGCTTGGGGCATGGTTAGTTTCGAACATGCGGCGACGAGGGCGGCGCAGATCGTCCCGCGGCACACGGCACTAGCGGACTTGTGGGCGGGCGCGGCGGAGTTCATCGAGCCGGTGATGAAACTGACTAACCCGGGAAATCTCACCCACGCCCACATTGTAACCCCGGAAAACGTTGCCGCCGCGTTGCAGCGAATTTACGAAGATCGCACCCATCGGGAGGCGCTGGCCGAAGCCGCCTACCAAAATGCAAGCCGTCCCGAACTGAGTTGGAGCGCGATCGCCGACCGCTGGCGGTGCTTGTTCGACGAAATGCTCGCCGAATAAGTCGGGTCAGAACCTGGTTGCGCGACGATCACTTCTGTTTCGTCCCCGGTCTGCATAATATGAAGAACCACCCTGACATCAGTTTTATTGTCAAAGCTCGGGAATTCCGCTTCGCCTTCGGGATCGAGTGTCCCGCAATCACCTTCTCCGCCGCGGTCAATACGATAGGTTATTTTTTGATTGGTATTGTTCGTAATTACCATGGGATACCTCTTTCTGTGGCCTCGGATCGTTAAAACGCGGGACTATTCCTGATACAAACCAATGGTCACCGTCGTGCCCGTTCCGGATTCAGGAATAGTCACCGAAAAGGGCGTCGTCTCGCCCGAGGGAGGGGGCGTTTTGCCAACAGCGGTAAAAGTCACCGTCACGTCCTGTTTATCGTCGTACCAGGAAAGGTCGGCCGTCTGGTTGGCGGGAATATTGCCGCAATCGGCGGAACCCGCGCCCGCTATGCTGTAAAACGCCTCCATTGGGGTGTTGTTAAATAGTTTCATAATCTCTCCTATTAGTAACTGAAGACTCTGTGTTTCTGGCGCTATTCTCCTGCCTCAACGACCAGCGCCATTTCGACCTGTTCGCCCGTTCCGGTGTTGTCACAGACGATTTGAAAAGAGGCATCGTCGACGGTGTTGAATCCGACGTAGACGTTCGTTTGGTTGTCGTAGCTCGGAAGATCGGCAATCCCATCCACATCGATCTCTCCGCAATCTGCGCTGCTGGCCGTTTGGATCCAGTAAGCCACTTTTTGTCCGGTCTCGTTAACGAGTTGCATGCGTTTGCTCTCCTCTTGAGTATTGGGGTTGGTTTGGGGTGTCGAGCGCTTCTGGGGTTACGTTCTGGCGAGTTTTTGCCGGAATCGTTGGCCCTGGCAAGAAAAAATTTGGACGCTGTCCGATCGGTTAATTCCCGCGAGTCGAGTATGTTGCGGGCTGTAGCGGGGTCGCTGACCTCCGGCATCGTTTGAATTTCCACGGTCAAACACCGTCCCTCCAAGAGAAACGAGGTAGCCCAATATGCTCCAGGTTGCTATCCTCCGGGCCGGCTCTCACCTCATCATGAAATACCGCTTCTGCTTCGTTTTCCTTTGTTGGCTTTTCGCTCTGCCTTTACTCGCGGCGGAATCACCAACGCCGGCCCCCACCCCGCTTCCCCTCATCCTCGTTAAGGCGGCGCATCTGGTCGATCCCGTCGCTGGCGTCGTGCGAGAAAACCAGGCCATCCTCATTGAAGGCGACAAGGTGAAGCAAGTCGGCGCCGCAGCCGATGTTGCGAAAGCCGCTCCGCTCGAAGTACGCGTGATCGATCTCGGCAACGTTACGATTCTGCCCGGCTTGATCGATTGCCATACCCACGTCACCGGCCAGCCGGAGAATTATTACGATGACATCTTTCGCAAGTCGCCCATCGATGTCGCGACGACCTCGCACATTTATGCGCTGCGCACCGTGCTGGCCGGCTTCACCACCATCCGCAACGTCGGCGCCGATGAATACACCGACATCGCGCTCCGCCGCGCGATCGAGGCCGGCAAGATTCCCGGTCCGCGCATCCTCTGCTCCGCCGTCGCGCTCGGTTCGACCGGTGGCCACGCCGACCTGAACGGCTTCTCGCCTTACCTTGAGTTTAAGCTGATCGGGCCCGGCATCGCGAATGGCCCCGAGCAGATTCGCGAAACCGTTCGCCGCAACGTCAAGTACGGCGCCGACTGGATCAAAATTCTGGCCAGCGCCGGTGTTCTTTCCGAAGAAGAAGCGGTCGGTGCCCCGCAATATACCCAGGAAGAAATGAAAGCCGCGGTCGATGAAGCCGCGCTCTGGGGTCGCAAAGTCGCGGCGCACGCCCACGGCACCGAAGCGATCAAGATGGCGGTGCGCGCCGGCGTCGCCTCAATCGAGCACGGCAGCCTGATCGATGACGAAGGCATTCGCCTGATGAAGGAACGCGGCACCTGGCTGGTTTCCGACATTTACAACGACGACTACATCCTGGCCGAATATTCGCGGCTGGGTTACCCGCAAAAGATCATCGACAAAGAGAAACTGGTCGGCCGATTGCAGCGGGAGAATTTCCGGAAAGCATTTCAGGGCGGAGTGAAATGCGCCTTCGGCACCGACGCCGGTGTTTATCCGCATGGCTGGAACGCGAAGCAATTCGCCAAGATGGTCGAGTGGGGCATGACGCCAATGCAAGCCATCCAATCCGCCACCACCAGCGCCGCCGATCTGATCGGTTGGAAAACGAAAGTGGGCCAGCTCGCGCCCGGCTACTTCGCCGACCTGGTTGCCGTCAAAGGCGACCCGCTCAAAGACATCACCGTTTTGGAAAAGCTGGACTTCGTCATGAAGGGAGGCGGCATTTACAAGAATGCCCTAACGACCGACCCGGTGAAGGTGATCGAATGACGCGTTCCAAATTTGCGCGGCGTAGCCGTTCGGCAGAAAATCGGAATGCCATGCCTAATGAGTGAATCCCGCAAGTTCCTCGCCGAACTGAGGCGGCGTAACGTTTACAGAGTTGCGGCTGCTTACGCGGCGGTCGGGTGGCTGGTAATTCAAATTACCACCCAGGTCTTCCCCTTTCTGCAGATTCCAACCTGGGTCGTAAGCATGGTAATTGCCCTGATCGCATTGGGATTTCCAATTGCTCTGGTGATCGCCTGGGCCTTCGAAATGACGCCGGAAGGAATCAAACGCACGGACGATGCCGATCCTCCGGATGCGAGCGGCCCGAGACATCGCGCGTGGATTTATGTTGCTGTCATTGGCGCCGTTTTTTCCATCGGTTTGTTTTTCGTCGGACGTTACACAGCGCGTAACCGGAGCGTCCCGCTCACCAGCGAGTTGCCGGCGAAATCGATCGCGGTCCTGCCTTTCGCCAACCTGAGCAGCGATCCGGATAATGCGTTCTTCGCCGAAGGCGTGCAGGATGAAATCCTGACGCGACTGGCCAAAGTAGCCGACTTGAAAGTGATCGCGCGCACTTCCACGCAGAAGTTCAAAACCGCTCCGGAGAATCTGCCCGAGATCGCAAAACAGTTGGGCGTTATGAACATCCTCGAAGGCAGTGTTCAGAAGGCGAACGATCAGGTGCGCGTGAACGTGCAGTTGATCAATGGCCTGACGAACTCTCACCTTTGGGCGGAGATCTACGATCGCAAGCTTACCGACATCTTTGCCGTTGAAAGCGACATCGCGAAAACGATTGCGGATCAATTGCAGGCCAAACTGACCGGCTCAGAAAAAGACGCGATCTCGAAAAAGCCAACGGCAAATCCGGCCGCCTATGAGCTTTATCTCAGGGGCCGGTTCTTCTGGAACAAACGAACGGGGGTTGATGTGCCGAAGTCCGTTGAATATTACAATCAAGCCATCGCAAAAGATCCGAATTATGCGCTCGCCTATTCCGGTCTGGCCGACGCCTATATCCTCTATCCCGACTACGGCCTCGGCGCGCCCGAAGAATTTTATCCGAAGGCAAGAGAGATGGCGATGAAAGCGCTCAGTCTCGAGCCTTCCTTAAGCGCACCGCACGCCGCGCTGGGTGCGGTTTCCACAGCGTTCGATCACGATTTCGCCAGGGCGATTACGGAGTATGATCGCGCTATTGAGCTCGATCCGAACTACGCGACCGCTCATCAATGGAAAACCGCGGCGCTCGGCGCGCTCGGTCAGTTCGACCGTGCGATCGCCAGCTCGAAGCAGGCTATCGCACTCGATCCCCTGTCGCTAATCGCCAATACCGACTTGGCGTTCAACTACCTGAATGCGCACCGCTTTGGCGATGCGATCGCGCAGAGTCGAAAAACTCTGGAGATCGATCCGAACTTTCATGTCGTTCGCGAATGCCTTGGGCAGGGACTGCAATTCCAAGGCAAACTCGCGGAAGCCCTCTCGGAGTATCGAACGGCCGCTGCTTCAACCGACGAGCCGTACGCGTTGGCGATCCTGGCGCAGGCTTGTGCTCGGGCCGGCTTGCGCGACGAGGCGCAACAGATTTTGACGAACCTCGAAGAACGAGGCAAAACGAAGTTCGTCAGCGGATGGAGCATCGCAGTGATTCGACTTTCGTTAGGCGACAAGAACGGGGCCGTGGCGGCCTTGCAAAATGCACTCGATCAACACGCGCCCGAAGTTCTCACACTGAAATACGACCCGCTCCTGCAGGATCTCCACGGCGATCCTCGCTTCGAAACCCTTGCGCAAAAAATCGTCGCGCCGAAAACAGAATCGCAGCAGTGAAGCCGACAAATTTTTCGCCGAGCTAACGGCAGCCCCATTCCGCATCTTTATCCGCTGACCGCGATCGAGTAGCCTCTCGCTTCCGCCTTCCGATTCCCCTCGCTAGGGCTTGAACAACCACGGGCCGATGTCGCTCAGCTTTGTGCAACCGCAGAGCAGCATCGCTTCGTCGAGTTCGCACCGGAGGATCTCGAGGACTAGCAACGCCCCCTGTTCGCCCTCGACGCACAATCCCCAAAGAATGGGCCGGCCCACCAGCACCGCACGGGCACCGAGCGCGATCGCCTTCAGCACATCGCTGCCGCGTCGAATCCCGCCATCGACATAGATCTCGCACCGGTCGCCCACGGCTTCGACCACGTACGGCAGCACTTCGCAAGTGGCGGGCGCGGTGTCGAGCTGGCGCCCGCCGTGATTGGAAACGACCACCGCTTTAGCGCCATGTTCAGCCGCCTGGCGCGCGTCATCGCCGCGGCACACGCCTTTCACCACCACCGGCAATCGAGTGGAACCACACAACAATCTAGATCATCGAATCCCAGATCCGCTTTGAAATTCTCTCGGACATAAGCGGCCAGGCCCGAGCCAGGAACTTCCGGCATTCCGCCCTTCCCTAACGGCGCGAGATTTTCGACGGCCAGACCGTCCGGCAATCGAAAGGAGTTCCGCGCATCGCGCTCGCGTGTGCCCAACCCCGGCGCATCCACTGTCAGGACGATCGCCTCCGCCCCGGCCCCTTCCGCCCGTTGCACCAGCTCGAGCGTGATCCCGCGATCCTTATAGACATAGAGCTGGAACCAGCGCGGACTCGCCGCGTCTGCAAAAACAGATTCCATGGCGGTATTCGAAAGCGAACTGAGGATGAACAGAGTTCCAACCGCCTTGGCGGCCGCGATCTCTCCCTCTTCGCAAGCCAGTTTGTGAAACGCCGTCGGCGCGACAACGATCGGCATCGAGATGGGTTGCCCGAGGATCGTTGTGGTCAGGTCGCGTTGCCCTACTCCCGCGAGAACGCGGTAGAAAAGCTTCAGTCGCTCCCAGCCAGCCGTGTTCTCCCGAAGTGTAATCTCGTCCAGCGCGCCGCCTTCGAAGTAATCGCAGACATCAGTCGAAAGCTTGCTCCGCGCGACCCGCGCGT
This sequence comes from uncultured Verrucomicrobiae bacterium, assembly GCA_963850015.1. GTDB lineage: Bacteria > Verrucomicrobiota > Verrucomicrobiia > Chthoniobacterales > UBA10450 > AV80. Next base: position 704,237 of record CAWKJF010000002.1, on the reverse strand, counting down.
AATCGGCCACGTTAAGGAGCGTCCCGGATTCCGCGTCGCTTCGCATCCGGATCAGAATTCAAGCGCCTCGCGGAATGTCAACGCTCGGATGTCGCGCGATCGTCTTGGAATTCCCCAGGTGGATCGGCCGCTCCGTCGGGCGATGCTTACTAATTCGCGGCTGCGCCGCAATTTTGTCATCGAGCGGCGGAGCGCTCGATCCACCTCAGCTCCCACCTTTGGCCAGCTCTTCGATCTTCTTCCAGTCCGCTGGAGTCAGCTGGAGTTTTGCGGAGGCCACGTTTTCTTCCAGATGCGCGATCGACGACGTTCCCGGGATCGGCAACATCACCGGCGATCGGTGCAGCAACCACGCGATTGCGAGCTGCACGACACTGACGTTGTGATGTTTCGCTTCCGCTTCCAGAGCCCCGCCGGCCTTGGTCAATGAACCCTTTCCGCTGCCGCCAATCGGCGCCCACGGCATGAACGCCATCTTCTCTTTCTCGCAATAATTGAGCGCTTCTTCCGAACTGCGGTCCTCGATGTTGTATCGATTCTGGATACTCACGATCGGCATCACCTTCTTCGCCTGCTCAATTTCTTTCACCGACACCTCCGATAACCCCACGTGCCGAATCTTTCCTGCGTCCTGCGCTTTCTTGAGCGCGCCTAACGATTCCTCGACCGGCACGTTCTTGTCGATGCGATGCAATTGATACAAATCGATCCGCTCCAGTTTCAATCGCTTCAGACTCTTATCGATGCACTGCGCTAAATATTCCGGGCGACCATTCGGCACCCATTGTCCTGGACCCGGTCGGGTATGGCCCCCTTTCGTCGCAATCACCAATCCTTTCGGATAAGGATGCAGCGCTTCGGCGATCAGCAATTCGCTCGTCTCGGGGCCGTAGGCGTCGGCGGTATCGATGAGGTTTACGCCCAGCTCAACCACGCGCCGCAAAAGTTTCTTCGCGTTTTCGCGATCAGCCGGCCAACCCCAAATCCCCTCGCCCGTGATGCGCATCGCGCCAAACCCAAGCCGGTTCACCGTCAGATCGCCGCCCAGTTGAAACGTCGACGTGCCGCTGGTTGTCGTGGTCTCTGCTTTCACCAGTGCTGGCAATCCCCCCGCCGCGACCACAACTCCACCAGTGACAGTTGCCCCCAAAAACGTTCGCCTCGTCATGGTGGAAAATTTACCCGTCCTTGCATCACCATTCAAGGCATCACACGAAGTCCACCAAGGTCACCACGTCCTAACTCCGGACCTGAAATATCCTTTGTGTCCTCCGTGTGAGCTCTCGATCCTCTCAACTCTCAACTTTCAACTCTCAACTTTCCGAGCAAAGATACGCCCGGGCCAAATGCACATCACCGACATCATGCAGGGGGATTCGCCGACGTTCTCGTTCGAGTTCTTCCCGCCGAAGACGCCGGAGGCCGCGGAAAGCCTCTACCAGACGATTCGCGAGCTCGAAGATTACATGCCGCACTTCGTCAGCGTCACCTACGGTGCCGGCGGCTCGACTCGGGATCTCACGCACGATCTAGTCGAGCGGATCAAGACCACGACGAAGCTGAATCCCATCCCGCATTTAACCTGTGTTTGCCACAAACACGACGAGATCCAGACGATCCTGACCCGTTACGCGAAGAATTGCATTGGCAACATTCTCGCGCTGGGCGGCGATCCACCGCGCGGCTGCGTCTACGACAAATCGGCGGATGTATTTCAACACGCCATCGACCTGGTGAAATTCATCAAGCGTTACAATCAGACCGGTGACCATCCCGACCAGCGGGGCTTCGGCATTGGCGTGGCCGGTTTCCCGGAAGGCCACCCGGCGACGCCGAATCGCCTCGTCGAAATGGACCACCTGAAAGCGAAAGTGGACGCCGGTGCGGATTACATTGTCACGCAGCTCTTCTTCGATAACCGCGATTTCTACGATTTTCGCGAGCGATGCGACCTGGCCGGGATTCGCATCCCGATCATCGCGGGAATCATGCCGATCACTTCCCTGAGCGGCTGTAAGCGAATCGCGGAGCTGGCGGGAGGCGCTCGTTTTCCCGCGAAGCTATTGCGTGCGCTCCAGCGTTCTGAGGCCGACAAAAAGATGGTCGAGCGTGTCGGCGTTCACTTCGCGCTCGAACAATGCCACGACTTGCTCGACAACCACGTCGCCGGAATCCATTTCTACACCCTCAACAAATCCGGCGCGACCCGCACCATCTTCGACAGCCTGGGCATTCCCCGCCAACGCAACAAAGAAGTGCCGATCGCTTAGAATCCGTGGTTGGGTCGGCTGCTCCCGCCATGCGATGTTTGTTTGCCACCCAAAGCGCTTGGCGACTACGACCTACGGGTTGAGATGGCGTGGCGCCCTGCTTGGATCGCTACGCCAGCCCGATAATCACAAGGTCGATCCGAGCCCTTATCACTCTCGCGGTGTCGTGATCGTCCCCCAGGGCGAACCCAACTTCGACCACGCCAGCCCGATCGCCGGAATGAAAATGAGTGCTCAGGGTCACGTTGATGTTTCGCAGATGCTCGTCACCATCGTCGAACGTGAGGGCAAAGCCGCGCAGCATGGCGCGCGCTGCTTGCATCGGTTGGGCAAAAACAAAATCGCGTAGGACCAAGGCCGTGTCGGGAAATATCGTGTCCGAGCCGCCGACCGTTAGAGGAATGAATTGCACGTTGCTTACCTCTTTTTTCGCGCGGTCGGTGTCGGTGGAAGGATCCCCTGAAATTCGACGAAAAGAAGGAAATTGATTCTGCCAAAGGAGGGATTTCCACCGCTGTCTCTCAAGTTGAATTTGCCAGTGACGATCGCCCGGAACTGGCCGTTGGAATCGGGCCGGGCTAGGAAACGGGCTGTGAGGACAAGGGTCAACGATCTTATATGATGATCTTGATCTGCAAACCGAGCATCGTAGCCGGTCATGACGACATGCACTGCGACGATCTTGCGCGAAAAGAAGAACGACTTGCTTCCTTCCCGGTCGCCCGTTCCTCGTCCGAACTGAATCCCACCAGCCCTCATTTCCATACCAGCCAATTAGACAAAACCCAGGTGAGGAAAGGAAGCAAAAAGAGCCCAGCGTCATCGCCGCCGGCGTGGAGTTTTTCTTCGGCGCGTCGCACGCCCTCCATCAAATAATGAGCGGTTGGGGGCCGCGAGGATTCAGGGTGCTCAAATCGAGGAAGAGTTGGCAAAGAAATGTGCAAAATCCTGTTTGACGATGTGGCGAGACGCAATATGTTGTCGTCCCGCTGAAATGCGGACTCCGGGGGTTCCCCAGAGTGTTCTTCTCTTCGGCTCATGGGCGAGCCCGGTTTTTTCAGTTCGCTGATCGGATCGGATTTTGCCGTGGACCGGAACGGGGGAGAACGTTGATCTTTGACAGTTTGATTTTGGATTTCGTCATCACGACGGAATTTATCGAAATCCAAAAGGGTGAAGTAAGTCAGCGAAAATTGAATTGTGCGTTATACGTCAGAGCCTCGAAGCAATTCGAGGTTGCCTGTTCCTGAAGCTAATTTGGGATGGGCAAATTTCTTTGATTAAAACATTTTTCCAAACGCCCTTCACGGGGCCGAGGAAATCTTAATTTATAAGATCGGACGAACCTGGATCCGGCTCTCACGAGTCGTTTTCAGGCAAGAATGGTCAGAATTTCGGGCACTTTAGCGAGTGTCTCGACAAACTTTGTCCGGTGGCAGCAATGACACCGGCTCCAAATTTTTACGGAGAGTTTGATTCTGGCTCAGAACGAACGCTGGCGGCGTGGATAAGACATGCAAGTCGAACGGGATTATTTTTGTAGCAATACAGAAATAATTCAGTGGCGAACGGGTGCGTAACACGTGGGCAATCTGCCGAAAAGTGGGGGATAGCTCGCCGAAAGGCGAATTAATACCGCATGTGGTGAGGGACGACATCTTCCTGAATCCAAAGCCGGGGTAACCTGGCGCTTTTTGAGGAGCCCGCGGCCTATCAGCTAGTTGGCGGGGTAACGGCCCACCAAGGCTATGACGGGTAGCTGGTCTGAGAGGACGACCAGTCACACTGGAACTGAGACACGGTCCAGACACCTACGGGTGGCAGCAGTCGAGAATTTTTCTCAATGGGGGAAACCCTGAAGGAGCGACGCCGCGTGGAGGATGAAGGCTTTCGGGTTGTAAACTCCTGTCATTTGAGAACAAGGTACGAGTATTAACTGTGCTCGTATTGATAGTATCAGAAGAGGAAGGGACGGCTAACTCTGTGCCAGCAGCCGCGGTAATACAGAGGTCCCAAGCGTTGTTCGGATTCATTGGGCGTAAAGGGTGCGTAGGTGGCGCCGTAAGTCGGGTGTGAAATTTCGGAGCTTAACTCCGAAACTGCATTCGATACTGCGGTGCTTGAGGACTGGAGAGGAGACTGGAATTCATGGTGTAGCAGTGAAATGCGTAGAGATCATGAGGAAGACCAGTGGCGAAGGCGGGTCTCTGGACAGTTCCTGACACTGAGGCACGAAGGCCAGGGGAGCAAACGGGATTAGATACCCCGGTAGTCCTGGCAGTAAACGGTGCACGTTTGGTGTGGGGGGATTCGACCCCTTCCGCGCCGGAGCTAACGCGTTAAACGTGCCGCCTGGGGAGTACGGTCGCAAGATTAAAACTCAAAGAAATTGACGGGGGCCCGCACAAGCGGTGGAGTATGTGGCTTAATTCGATGCAACGCGAAGAACCTTACCAGGCCTTGACATGCATTTCTAAGTTGGTGAAAGCCAGCGAGTCTCGAAAGAGACAACTTGCACAGGTGCTGCATGGCTGTCGTCAGCTCGTGTCGTGAGATGTTGGGTTAAGTCCCGCAACGAGCGCAACCCCTGTGAACTGTTGCCACCGGCGCAAGCCGAGCACTCTGTTCAGACTGCCCTGTGAAACGGGGAGGAAGGTGGGGACGACGTCAAGTCAGTATGGCCCTTACGGCCTGGGCTGCACACGTACTACAATGCTCAGTACAGAACGATCCGAGACCGCGAGGTGGAGGAAATCTATCAAAACTGAGCCCAGTTCGGATTGGAGTCTGCAACTCGACTCCATGAAGCCGGAATCGCTAGTAATGCCGTATCAGCTACGACGGCGTGAATACGTTCCCGGGCCTTGTACACACCGCCCGTCACATCATGGAAGTCACTTGTAGCCGAAGTGCGTGCGCCAACCAGCAATGGAAGCAGCGCCCGACGCTATGAGCGGTAACTGGGATGAAGTCGTAACAAGGTAGCCGTAGGGGAACCTGCGGCTGGATCACCTCCTTTCTAAGGAGAATTCGTCACCCTGAGAGCTTGCTCTTTAGAGTGATTGCGTAGGTCGACGGCTAAGACCGAAGTTCTTCGGAATTTCGGTGATGCCGTTAAGCCCTCGAAATCGAAAGAAATCGAGGCTTGAAGAACTCTGAAACGGTAACGCACAATTCAGTCTTTGCTGCAAACATGAGAAATGCCGGATGGCCCCAAGCCGTCCGGCATTTTCGTTTTCTGATAGGGACAGCGCGGCGTCCCTACCAGGTGGATCGAGCGCTCCGTCGCTCGATGACAAAGCAAATGCGCCTTCGGCGCCAAAACTAACATCGCCCGACGGAGCGGCCGATCCACCTTGCAGACTCTGCACGCAAGCTTCACAGTTGGACGCATGCCGTATCACGGCTTCCCCTCCAGGCTGCACCATGATGTTCCGCAGTGGGTCGAGTCCGGCGCGTTATTCCACGTCCGTGTTGCTCTCGATCGACAACATGAGCAACGACCATTGACGGAACCGACGCTCGCGCGCTCGATTCTTGGTTCCGCAAACTTCTATCAAGAAAAGCAGCGCTGGTACATCACGCTGTTCCTGTTAATGCCTGATCACATTCACGCTGTTTTGTCGTTTGCGAGGGATCAATCGATGAGTCGAGTGATCGGCGACTGGAAGCATTTTTACGCCTACAATCACGCGATAAAGTGGCAGAAACGTTACTTTGATCATCGATTGCGCGATGACGAGCGCGGCGAACAGCTCTCGATCAAGATTGCTTACGTTCGCCAGAATCCTGTTGTCGCGGGCCTGTGCGCAAAGGCCGAGGGCTGGCCTTGGATGATCGATCCGTTTGCATAGGTGGATCGAGCGTTCCGCCGCCCGATGGCAAAACAAATGCGCCTTCGGCGCCAAGGTAACATCGCCCGACGGAGCGGGCAATCCACCGGAAAGAAATGGAGGCAAGGGGATTCGAACCCCTGACATCCAGCTTGCAAAGCTGGCGCTCTACCAACTGAGCTATGCCCCCGCACTAATTGAAGATTTCAGATTGTAGATGGCAGATTGAGGATTGCAATTGGTGGATCGGCCGCTCCGCGGGCGATGTTAAAAAATGCGGCTTTGCCGCCATATACATCGAGCGACGGAGCGCTCGATCCACCTACTTCGCTTTCACCAAATCCGCGCGATTCAAATCGAGCTCGGCTTGAGGGATCAACTTGATCTCCGGATAATTCTTTTTCAACGCATCCAGGAAATCGGACGATTTGCCGACGATGATTAGGCTGGGCGTCGTCTCGAAATATTTTGTGGCGAACGCGCTCACGTCCGCTGCGGTGATGGCGTTGATCGCCGGGATAAATTTGTTCACGGTATCGAGCGGGCGATCGTAGGTGACGAGCGAGGCAATCTGCGCGACCAGGCCTCGATTCGTTTCCAAATTGCGCGCATAGCCGCCGGTCAGGACCGCCTGCCGGGACTTCAGCTCCTCCCCCTGGACCGGTTCGGTCCCCAAGCGTTTCAGCTCCGATTGAAGCAACCCTGCGACTTCGGCTGCGGATTCGTTCTTGGTCTGCGCCGAAGCGGTGAACGATCCCCCGCCCCGACGCGAATCAAGGGCGCTGCGGGCGCCGTAGCTGAGGCCACGCTTGATGCGGATCTCGCGGTTCAAACGCGAGACGAAGCCCGTCCCAAGCGCGGCGTTCGTCACCAGTCCCGTGTAATAATCGGGTGAGCTGCGCTTGATAGCCGGCTTGACCACCGTCACCGACGCCTGACCGGCTTCCGGCATATCAACGACAACGTTTTCGGGTTTCCAATCAGTCGCAGTGGAAGCGACCGGCGCCTTGCTGGCAGACGGTTCGGCCTTCCAATCGCCGAAAAATTGCTGCGCGTATGCCTTCCCCTGCTCCAGCGTAATATCCCCAGCCAGAATGAGCGTCGCGTTTTGGGGCGTGTAAAAGGTCTGGTAAAGTTTCACGAGATCCTCGCGCTGGATCGCCTGGATCGTCTCCGTTGTGCCGCCGGCGGCGTGTCCGTATTCGCTCGTCCCGTAAACGACCCGCTCCGTCACATACCGCGCCAGCGCGCCCGGTTGCCGCAAAACCACGCGCAAGCCATCCAGCGTTTGATTCTTGAGCCGGTCGATCTCCTCCTGCTTGAAAGCGGGATGGCGAACCACGTCCGCGAGAATACTCAAAGCCGGCCCTGCATTGCTGGAGAGGACGACAATGACAGCGCTCGAAGCATCCCAACGCGCGCCCGACTCCATCTCGCCGCCCAGCGATTCGATGGCGCTGGCGATCTGCGGTGCGGTCATTCGCTCGGTGCCTTTGGTCAGGAGAGAACCGGTCATGCTCGCAGCGCCGGCCCTTCCTTCGGGATCGACTTCCGCTCCGGTCCGAAAGAGGACCTCCGCGGCCAGGATTGGCAACCCGGGCCGCTCCGCCACAACGACGCGGAGGCCGTTCTCGAGCCTCGCTTCCTGCGGCTGGACGAAAGTAATCTCATGCGGAGCCGCCGCTGGCGGCGGAGTGTCGATGCCGCCAATGGCAGAAGCACTCTGGATGGCGGCGAAGAACACCACCCCGAGGCTGCAAGTCATGTGTGTCTTCATCAGGATTTTTTCTCGCTCTTCTTCTCGGTTTTTTCCTGGCTGGCGGCCTTCATCGATTCCGGCAGGTACTCGATCACTACCTTCTTCTTGCCGGTAATATATTTGTTCAGCACGTCTTTGACTTGCGCCGCCGTCACCGCCTGCACCATGGCCAGGCCGGTATTGACGCGCGTGGCGTCACCATAAATCACGGCGGCTTCTCCCAGTGCGCTCGCCTTGCCATTGGCGGTCTCGCAGTTCCATGAGTTTGCCGGTGAGAAAGCGGTTCTTCGCTTTGGCCAGCTCAGCTTCCGTCACCCCTTTCTTGAGCACGTTTTCGATCTGGTCAGTGAGGGCTTTTTTCGCATTCTCGACCGGCTTTCCGCTCGCCAGGATCGCGCGAAAAACAAGCAGACCGAGGTCTTCATGCAGATCGGCGCTGCAGGAGATGCTCTGGGCGACCTGCTGCTCGTAAACCAGGGACTGGTAGAGCCGTGAGGATGCGCCTCCGGCCAAGATATCCTCAGCCATAGTCAGGGCCGGGGCATCCTTGCTCTGCACCGAGGGCGCGAGATAAGTGATGGCAATCGCGGGCAATGGAGCCTTAGGGCTGTACGTTGTTTCGAGCCGGTCCTCTTTCCGCGGCGGCTCCTTGACCGTCACCCGCGGAATCTTTTCCGACGGTTTGGTGACGGCGCCGAAATATTTCTTCACCCAACCATCGAGCTCTTCCTGTTTGAAATCGCCGACGACAATCAGCGTCGCGTTGTCCGGCCGATAAAAGGTGGCATGAAAAGCGCGCACTTCGGGAAGTTTCGACGCGTCGAGCTCCGCGATATTGCCGATCCCGGGCCGTTTGTAGGGATGCACGGCAAAAGATTTCCGGTCGATATCGAGAAAAAATTCGCCATACGGGATTCGCGAGAATTCGTTGCCGGTATTCCTCCTTCACGACGTCGCGTTCGGAGGCAAAATTCTTGTCGTTGAGAGCGAGAGCCGACATTCGTTCCGCCTCCGCCCACAAGATTGGTTCGAGATAATTCGAAGGCACGACCTCGTGATAAACGGTAACATCGTCTGCGGTGTAAGCGTTGTTCTCGCCGCCGATGTTCTCGGTTAGGTCCTCAAACGCGTCTTCCTTTAGATTCTCGTTACCCTTGAACATCATGTGCTCGAAGAGATGAGCAAAACCGCTGCGGCCATTCGGATCGTCCTTCGAGCCAACGTGATACCAAACCTGCACGGCGACGGTCGGGCTCTTGTGATCTTCGACCGTGTAAACCTGAAGCCCGTTCGCCAGGGTCATGTGCTTGAAGGGAAGCGGTGGAACGGCTATCGCCTTGGTTGGAGGAGGACCTTCCGCAGCGCGGAGCGCGGGAGCGAAGGAGAAGCAAACCAGAGCGGCGGCCCAGAGAAATTTCACAGAGTGCGACAATCCCATGCGGATTTATTACCGCAACGAGAATCCGCGCTTTCGCTTCTGTGCGCCCAAGAATTGGGGACTTGCAAAAGGATGTCGCGCAGTGCGCGCCCCCACCTCCCTCAGCATTATCTCCGCGCCCCTGCTAACAATTTCTTGATCGTTTGTGATGTAAATTTTCCCTGCGGAATATCCCACACCCCCTCAAAGTGTCTTCCCCACGTACGCTCAAAGGAAGTATGGTTCGGGTCGGTTGTTGCCGTTAGTTGAACTCGGATCCGCGAATTGCCCTCGAGCTGGCACGGCGGCAGTTCGGTGCCGTCGCTTTGGGTCGCCTGCACAAAAACAAATTCCTGAAAATCGTCATAGCGATCGGCCCCGGATTTTCGGAAATCTGGTTCGAGAAGCTGATGGATTTTCCCGAGGAAATTGGTCGATCGGCTCAACCCGCCGCCGCGCAGTTCGTAGAGGAAGACGTCTCCCGGCCCCCACTGGTTTTGCAGGGTAACGAGCACCACCGAACTGTCTTTCGACCAGGCCGCGGTTATGCCGCCGTGATTCTTGTGCTCGAAGTCAGGCCACCTGGTGCCTAACTCGGTAAGAATCCGAAACGGTTGCAGGGCCACAAGGTAATCTTTACACCGCGCCTTCAGGTCCTCGTCGGACTGGCCAAAGCAGAGGTCGAACTTTGGATACATCACTGCGAATTTCCTGTTTGGCGAAATGGTCTGCCGCGCGATCAAATAGTTGCCGGACAAATTCTTGGGCAGGAGAGCCGAGGAAGTATTTCCCGGGGCTTCCTCTGCCCTGGCGAGAAGCAATGGCCAGATCGCGCAAGCCAGAGCAAAGGTGAACGTGCGTCGCCACATGGACGAATCTAGAGGCACCGTCGCCCGGGGCAACCCGCGACATCGCTTTCAGAAATGCTGACGTCGAAAATCAAAAGTGGGCCTGGCTGGGCTCGAACCAGCGACCCTGCGCTTATCAAGCGCATGCTCTAACCAACTGAGCTACAGGCCCGTTCCGGCGGAGCGCCGGGGAAGTGAATAGTGATTGGTGATTGGTGATTGGTCAAGACGCTGCGGGATTTCGCTCCCTATCCTGGCCTCCCCGCTTTTTTCGCGAGCGAAGCGCGAGTAAATCAAGATCCCAAGGATTGCCCCTACGCTGTCGATCATTACATCCCATGGGGAAGCGGCGCGCGACGCAACGAACGATTGATGAAATTCGTCGCCCGCGGCCACGAGCAGGCAGGCGATCCAGACGTCCTAACAACGTCGACCTCGCCCCAGTTTGAGATTCGTTCCGCGAGAAACTGCCCGGCACAAGAGTAGCGCGAGAACGGCGTACTCGGTCAGGTGCGCAGCCTTTCGGACGCAGAATTGAAATTGCGCAATCGTTTCAACGAGAAATGTCCGGGTTGAGCCAGAGAGAAACGGCCCGATAAATCGCGAAGTGTGCTCGGCGGACATCAGGTCGCCAGAAGCTACGAAAATAACCCACCAATCCAAATCCAAGACCGGCACCCAGAATTTCAGAAAGAATCGCATTTGGACGCCGGTGCCTTTTGCATTAATCAATCTGCAACCTACAATCTGCAATCTGCAATTGTGTCACGCATGACCAAAGCCGATCTCACTCAACCCCTGGTCTTCCAACCGATCTTCATGGAGCGCGTATGGGGCGGCCGGCGCCTGGAGTCGCTCTATGGCAAACGATTGCCACCGGCGGTTCGCATCGGTGAATCATGGGAAGTGGTGGATCGCCCCGAAGCGCAGAGTGTCGTGCACGACGGCCCTTTTCGCGGTCTCACCTTAAACACGCTGTGGCACAAACATCGGGATGAGATTTTCGGCCAAGTCCCGGACGGTTTGAGCCCGACTGGCAGTTCGCGTTTTCCCATCCTGGCAAAGCTGCTCGATGCTCAGGAGAATCTCTCGCTCCAAGTCCATCCGCCGGCCGCGATCGCGGAAGAATTGGGGGGCGAGCCAAAATCGGAATTCTGGTACATCGCCGACGCGACACCCAAGGCAGAGATTTTTGCCGGACTGAACGAAAAGCTCGACGCGCGGCGCTTTCGTCAAAGCCCTTAAACAGGGAAACCCGGATAGCCACGCCCATCAGATTTTTGTGGCATCCGGGCGACGCAATCTTTCTTCCGAGCGGACGACTGCATGCGGTCGGTGCGGGAAATTTGATCGTCGAGATCCAGCAGAACAGCGACACGACTTATCGCGTTTACGATTGGGACAGGATGAAGAAAGACGGCACTGCCGAGAAAGATGCACATCACAGAGGCGTTGCAGTGCATTGACTTCAGCGATCGAGAGCCGCAGTTGCTCAAACAGGAGGGCGAATCTCTGGTCTGGCAGCCTTTTTTCGGGGTGGAAAAATGGCTCTTGCCGAACGAACGCGAGATCGCGCCGAGCGGAAGTTTCGCCATCGTCGTCTGCCTGACCGGCGCGCTCGAATGCGCCGGGGTGCAATTCAAACCCGGGGATTTCTTTCTCGTCCCAGCCCAAATGGAAAACCGCCGGCTGCGGCCGATCGGCGAAAATGCTTCGCTTCTGCGCGTAACGCTACCGGTGTAGCTGCGGGCTGTTCGGCAATGTAGGAGGGGCCTTAGTGCCCCGACCCTGCGTCTAGAAATAAAAGGACAGTCGAGGCACTGAGGCCCCTCCCACATTAGATCCGCAAGCCAGCGGCGCGATTTCCCGGCGGTGAGCTTTGCACTGGCTGCACGCCGTTGATTTTCCATTTACCCCCTTCGGCGTTCAGACTGTAAAGGAAGGAGCGGGTCGCACCGTTCTCGCCGGTAAAGAACACGTGCACTACGGCGGCGGCGCCGTTGACGTTCACGAAGCCGAATTCGATGTGTTGCGCATTTGTCATCTCGGCAAAATCGTGACGGATCATGGCTTCGAATTGCGGCACGGTGAATTTTTGCTGCACCTCGCTCGCAGCGTGACGGTAGGCGCTGGAATAGTCCGCGGTGCGAAAAGCGGCCAGCTGATTTTCGACGACAGCAAAAAGCTCGTGTGGCGTCGGCGGCGGGACCTGCCGGCGCATGTGATCGGTGAAGAAAATCGCCGTCCCGCACAAGGCCAGGAAAAAGAACAGGAGCGATGCTTTGATCGTTCGCGGCATGGGAACAAAGAGCCTATCAGACCCGTCAAGCTTGCGGGTATTCTCGTGCTTGCACTCGTAATCGATCCCCGTTGATCACGAACAGGAGCACGAGCACGATTACGAAGGGGAAGCGGCTGCGAGGCGGCGGAGGTACTGAAAGGAGTAAAGGCCGGTGCTGTGCCCGTCAGCCCATTGTGGCTGCAAGGCATAGCCACCGATCAACTGCCACCCCCTCAGCTCGAAACTCTTGTCCATGTAGGTCACATCCGGCCGCGCGATATTGCCAAGGACATCCAGCTCGCCACCGCAAGAGGCGCATGGGCAGGCTCGCCGAAGACGCTCGATCGGCAGATACGATTCCACGCCATCGCTCCATCGCATCGCGAGTTCGTCTCCGATCAACTGCACGTCCTTCAGCTCAAGCGGCATCACGCTGAATGTAGTTGCCAATCGCCAATCCGCTCGTCACGATTTTGTCGGAGACATTCGCATGAAAAAACTGATCCTGTTTAGCTGCTCACTCGTTGCCCTTTTCGCCCTCTCCTGTCGGGCGGAGACCGTCGTCGCGCTTACGTCGAGCAATCGGCTGTTGTTTTTCGACAGCGCCACTCCCGGCACGGTAACGAAGATAATCAGCATCCCCTACCCCGAGGAAAGGCTCGCGGCCATCGATTTCCGGCCGCAGACCGGCGACCTTTACGCGGTGGGCCCCAGCGGCACGATCATTGTCGTGAACCCCGCCAGTGGCCACGTCTCCAGTCCGAACTTTCCCTCCAAAACCCCCTTGAGCGGTGGCCGCTTCGGGTTCGATTTCAATCCCACGGTCGATCGCATTCGGGTGACAAGTGACGCCGAACAAAACATCCGCCTGCATCCGGACACCGGCGCATTCACCGGGGTGGACACGAATTTGCAATTTGCTCTCACCGACGTTCACGCCGGGGCGGATCCGAACGTAGTCGCCTCCGCCTACACGAACAACTTCGTCGGTGCGGGCGCGACGGTCCTTTACGATATTGATTCGAATTTGGACGCCCTCTTGATTCAAAACCCGCCAAACGCGGGCACGCTGAATACCGTCGGCGCTCTCGGAGTCGATACTACAGACAGGGCCGGCTTCGATATTTCGCCGGGGACTGGAATCGCTTACGCTTCTCTCACAGTCGCCGGCACTCCCACCGGACTCTATCGAATCGACCTGGCCTCCGGCGCAGCCACGTTGGTGGGAGCCATCGCGGATGCGACTATTCTGGGGGAAGAGACGGTGTCGGACATTTCTGTAGCGATGCCAACCCGGCTCCTCAATATTTCCTCACGGGGGCGCGTGGGCCTGGGCGATGACGTTCTCATCGGCGGGTTCATTAACCGGGGAGGCGGACGTGTGCTGCTGCGGGCCATCGGACCGAGTCTTGGCGCGTTTGGGGTGAGCGATTTTCTGCCTGATCCCGTGCTCACCTTGCGCAACAACAACGGAACTGTGCTGGCCACCAACGACGATTGGCAGTCATCGCAGGGAGCCGACATCACGGCGACCGGAGCGGCACCAACCAACAACGCGGAGTCGGCAATCCTGGCTTCGTTACCAGCGGGCAACTATACTGGCGTCGTATCGGGCAAAGGGACTGCCACCGGGATCGCTGTCGTCGAAATTTATCAGCTGCCGTAACCGCCGCTGGTCATTCGTTGGGATCGATTGACGCCTGCGACCTCTGCCGCATCGGCGTGCGCTTGCCAAAAATCGCTGTTCCGACGCGGACCAAGGTCGCACCTTCCTCGACGGCAACGGTGAAATCGCCGGTCATTCCCATCGACAAGTGCGGCAGCGACAACTCGAATTCTGAAGCGAGTTGATCGCGCAGTTCGCGCAGAGCCACAAAATATCGGCGTGGCGCTTCGGCCTCGGGCGCGAGGGGCGGAATCGTCATCAGGCCTTCGATGGTCAAACGCGGCAGCTCGAGGAGCGTCTCGACTTGCGCTCGCAGCGCTTCGGGTGCGAACCCGATCTTGCTCCCCTCACCCGCGACGTTGACCTCCAACAAGACCCGAGGATGCAACCCTTCTTCCTCCGCGATCCGGTTCATGTCCCGCGCGAGCCCAACGGAATCAACGCTGTGGAAAAGCTCGAAGAGCGGGAGCGCGTGGCGGACCTTGTTTTTTTGCAACCGCCCGACGAAATGCCAACGGGCGCTCGAAGGCAGCATCGGAATTTTCGCACGCGCCTCCTGAACGCGGCTTTCGCCAAAAAGTTGCTGTCCGGCATCGAGCGCGGCCTGCACCTTTTCGGCTTCGTGGGTCTTTGAAATCGCGACTAGCTCGATGTCGTCCGCGGAGCGACCACACTTTTTCGCGGCTTCCGAAATCTGCGACCTGACCTGCTCCAGGTTCTCAGCGATTGATGTCACAACCTGACTGTAGTTGTAGAGGCGCTTGTGCCAAGCGCCTGTCTATTGGGTTAGGTGCCCGCCGCGGCGGGCACCACTACAACCTCATCGCCGACGAGCGGCAACAAATATTCACTGGCAAATCCCGCGATTCTTGGGCAGAAGAACGGTTATGAAACGCTCATCACTCGTTATTGTCCTGACCCTCGCCTTTGTTTGCTCCCAACTGTTCGCCCAAAGCAAAATCGATTTACAAGCCAGCGACACGATCCTGAGCATTCTCCAGAAGAATGCCGGGCAAACGGTCGAACTTCGGATGAAATCCGGTGAGAAGATCGCCGGTAAGGTCGAGAAGGTTGGCGACAAGCTGGTTCATCTTTCGCAGCTGACCGGCGCGGAATTTTTCGATGCCGCAGTTGATACGTCGGACGTGGCTGCGGTCGTCGTTCGAACAAAGAGTAAATAGCCCATTTCGGTGTAAGTGACTGGCGCGTCGGGTTACCCATCAGGTAGGGACGCCTCTCCGAGGCGTCCGACTTCCCTAACATGACGCTCTCCGGCAAATTCGACGGACGCCTCGGAGAGGCATCCCCTGCCTGGGAATTGGACTGAGCGACGGCAAACAATTATGCGAACGGCAAACCTGATTTTCGCGCTGGCGCTTGGGATGACTTTTCTCGCGGATTCGGCGACTGGCGGGGAAAGCGAAGGAGAGAGAATGCGGAGGGCGAAAAACGCTTTCGCGGCAGCAGACGCGGACTTGAACAAGACATTTCTAACGCTGCGGAAAAAATTGCCGACCGACGAATTCACCGAGTTGCGCGACCAACAGCGAAAATGGCTGGAACACCGCGACTACATGGCGGCGGATGAACCGCGCCAAAATGGATTTCACGGGGATGATCCGAAGCAAAGCAGCCACTACTGGGACGCGATGGCCGTTCTGACCAGGGCGCGCGCGGAATTTCTGGGAGCATCATTCGACCGCGCTCTGCCAAAAGGCATCACCGGCTCTTATGATGATTCATACGGTGGCTCGCTCAACCTGGAGGAACGGTCGGACGGCGTCGTCTTCCAGATCGATGTCGTCCGCGGTCCCACCTTGCACACCGGCGGTCTGGCGGGTCTCGCCACGCTTAAAGACGGCATCGCCGTTTACAAGGAGCAGGTGGAACCCGGCGAGGATCGGGAGCCGTGCGAACTGACTTTCACTTTTTCAAAAGGACACATCGTGAAGATCGAAGGCAAGAACACTGAATATTATCACGGCGCCCGCGCTTATTTCACCGGGACCTACTTCAAGATCGGTAAACTCGAGAAGCCAATCGATTTGAATGCCGTCGAAGAATAATTGAGCGCCTTTTGAAATTGCCCTCGCGGGCGCTACTCGTTAAACCTCGGACCGATGAAATACGGTCTCGTTGCGTTGGCCTGCCTGTCGCTCCTGTCGTTCCAAGGCTGCGCGATGCATCGGTCCGCCTCAAAATCTCTCACGGAAAAGCGCGAGCGTGAAAAGGAGGCACGCGCCGCGGCCCTGCATTGGCTGCAACTGGTGGACGCAGGCGATTACGCGCAAGCGTATGAAGCGGAACCGGCGCGTCTCCGCGCCTCCACGACCCACGCCCAATTTGTTCGTTCCATGGAAGGCCGCCGCGCACCTTTCGGGCGAGTTTTGTCGCGAAAGTTCATTGGAGCGGCCTTTACGAAGAAGCTGACCGGTTCACCGGATGGCCGCTATGAAAGCATCCTTTTCCGGACCTCTTTCGAACACAAAACAGTCGCTGCGGAACGCCTGATCCTGTCCTACGAATCGAGCCAATGGCGGGTCGTGGACTATCGCGTTTACTGATCCCGCCAGAGGTAGTTTTTCCCTCCTCAAATTGCATTGCCATCAGCTTTTCGGCGGCTAGAGTCGGCGGCGTAGACCAACACTAACCAAACTAGAAATCACATTATGAAACTTCAAAACCGCCTCAAGAAAGCTGCCGTGCTCGCCACCGCTTTTCTCGCCATTGCGTTTTTCTCGCCCGGAGTTCGCGCTGGGGAATACTCATTCAAGGTCCACAACAAAACCAAACATACCATTAAGAAGCTGCTCGCTTCTGAAGATGGGGAGAAGTACGGATTTTTCGATATCGGGAAAGGCATCAAGGCCGGCGAGACTATGACCCTGGTCTGGGACAAATCGACGGACAGAGGTAAGTGCGGCCAATTCTTCAAGGCGGTCTACGAAGACGACAGCGAGTCGGAGCCGGAGAAGTTTGATTTTTGCGAGAAAAATCTCGAGCTCGAATTTGAATAACGCTGGTATTTTTTCGTAACAGATATGCGGCAGAGGGAATCATTCCTCTGCCGCATTTTTGCTTTGGTCTTAAGATCAAGGCATTTGCAAAGTATTCCGTCTCGCGGAAAGCGTGAGGATGCGATTATTCGTTGCTCTCGCGCTTGTCGCGTCGATTTCTTCCGGAAACGCGGCGGAGCCGGAGTCGGCCGATCTGCGCTACTTTCGCGAGCTGGTCGAGACGCGCAATTATTCGTTAGGCCAGCCTGTTTCTCCAAAGATTACGCCGGACGGCAAAGCGGTGATCTTCCTGCGCGGCGGCGCGCGCGATCCGGTCCTGCGGCTCTACGAATTCACCATCGCCGATGCGAAGCTGCGGGAAATCCTCACGCCCGGAGAAGCTGCTCCAGGGCGCGGACGAGAAGCTCACGGCGGAGGAACGGAGCCGGCGGGAGCGCGAACGGCAGAGTTTGCGCGGCTTCACCAGTTTTCAGTTATCGAAAGACGGCGGTCAATTGCTCGTCGCGCTCTCGAGCAAGTTGTACGTCATCACGCGGGCGGACTCGCGCGTGACCGAGCTTCCAGGCCGCGAGCTGGATCGATCCGCATTTTTCGCCCGATGGGCGCGCGGTCGCCGCCGTCAATGGCGGCGAGCTCCACGTCATCGATCTCGAAACGAAAGTGGATCTCGCCCTGACCTCCGGCGCGACGGAAACGATCCAGCACGGCGTGGCGGAATTTGTCGCGCAGGAAGAAATGGGCCGGCACGAAGGATTCTGGTGGTCGCCGGATTCGCAATGGATCGCTTACCAGGAGACCGACAACAGCGGAGTCGAAAGCCGTTTCATCGCCGATCCGCTGCATCCCGAAACGCCGCCGGCGAAAAATTTCTATCCGCGCGCCGGCACGAACAACGCAAAGGTCCGCCTCGGGATAATCGCGCGCTCGGGCGGAGCGACGCGCTGGGTGGAATGGGATCGCGAGAAATATCCCTACCTCACGCGCGTCGTTTGGAAAGAAGCTGCCGCCCCGCTCTGCCTGCTCGTGCAGAATCGCGCGCAGCAGGAGGAAATCTTGCTCGCGGTCGATCCCAGCCTCCGGCGCGACGCGTGAGTTGTTGCGGGAAAAGGATGCCGCCTGGTTGAACCTCGATTCGAAGCCGATGCCGGTGTGGCGGAAAGATGGCCGCGAGTTTCTTTGGACAACGGAGCGGAATGGCGCGTGGCAGGTCGAGCTGCACTCGGCCGATGGCGCGCTCGTCCGCGCGATTACGCCGGCCGATTTCAATCTCGACGCAATTCATCGATCTCAACGAAACCGATCGTTCGATCGTCGTCGCCGGCGGTCCCGATCCGCGCGAACGGCATCTCTTTCGTTTTGCGCTGGAAGCCAAAGCCGAGCCGCAACGCCTGACCCGCGAAAGCGGACGTCATGACGCCGCCTTCGGCGACGGCAAAGGAGCAGTTTCTGCATCGCTTCAATCTCCTGGATGGCCGCGCTGGATGGGAAGTGTTGCGAACCTCCGATGGCAGCAAGCTCGGCGCGCTCCCATCCGTGGCGGAGCGTCCTTCTTCGCTGCCGAAGGTTGAGTTGACGCGAACGGAGGGTCCGCGCGCGATGGACGCGGCGATTGTCCGGCCTCGCGACTTTGCGAAAGGGCAAACGTTACCCGGTGATCCTCGACGTTTACGCTGGACCGCATCACAAACAGGTGATCGCGCAGGCCGATCGCTACATGATCGACCAGTGGATGGCGGACCGGGGTTACATCGTCGTCTTGATCGACGGGCGCGGGACCCCGGGCCACGGCCGCGAGTGGGAGCGCGCGATCCGCGGAAACCTGATCGACGTCGCGCTTGAGGACCAGGTCGCAGGGTTGCAGGCGCTCGCCAAACACGAGCCTGCGATGGATCTCAAGCGTGTCGGCGTGGTCGGCTGGTCTTTCGGCGGATATTTTTCAGCGATGGCGGTGATGCGGAAGCCGGACGTCTTTCGCTGCGGCGTGGCGGGCGCGCCGGTGGTGACCTGGGAAAATTACGACACGTTTTACACGGAGCGTTATCTCGGGTTGCCGTCGGAAAATGCCGAAGGATATCGGGCCAGCAGCGTCCTCACCTACGCGGCTGATTTGCGCCAGCCGCTCTTGCTCATTCACGGGCTGACGGACGACAACGTCTATGCGCAGCATTCGATGCAGCTCTCCGAAGCGCTCTTCAACGCTGGCAAGACGTTCAACTTTCTTCCGCTCCTCGGCACGCACATGGTGAGCGATCCCCTGCTCCGGCTGCGCCGCCAGACGCGGATCGTCGAATTCTTCGACGGCGTGTTGAAAGAGCGAGGCTACTGACTAGGACGCGTAGCCGCGGTGAAGCTGCAGGAGCGGCGCTTTGCCAACCGCCGTTGGAATGCGAGCGGTTTGAAACAGCGCGCCTCCTTGAGGCGCAACTTGATCGCCGCTAACTCAAGGCGTCGGCGCGAGCAGTTTGGGAAGCGCCGCTTCGATTTCGGCGCGATTCGGTTCCAGCCACGGCGGCAGCACGAGCGATTCGCCGAGATGCGCGCGGATCTTCATCAACGGCGAAGCCCGGGCCTTCGGTCGCCAGTTCGAAAAGAACGCCGCCCGGTTCCTTGAAATAAACAGACTTGAACCAAAACCGGTCGATCACCGGCGTCGGATGCGCGCCCTCTTCCGCGACGCGTTCGCGCACTTCGAGCTGATGCGCTTCATCGTCCACGCGCCAGGCGATGTGATGAATGCTGCCGGTGCCCCAGGCGCCGCGATTCGCCGTCGGCATTTCCCGAAGATCGACATAACGCCGGACTTTCCCGTCGCCGACACCGTAGCGATGCCAGCCATTCTCGGTGCCGAGGTGGCTGAAACCCATCGCGTCCGAAAGAAATGAAGTCGTGACAACGAGATCGCGCTCGACCATGCGCGCGCTTTCCAATCCGCGAATCTGATGTTCGACCGGAATCGGACTTCCGTCCCAGGGCGTGAAAGCGCGGCGCTAACGAATCCTCGCTTTCGACCAGCGCAATGTGCAAGCCGTGCGGATCGATCACCGGCAGGGCGTTTTGACCGAAGCGCACTTCCGCCGGCGCTCATCCTGGCGCCGTATCGCTCGCAGGCGTTCGCTCCAAAAACCGAGACTGCCCGGGCGGCACCGCGAGCGAAACTTCGCTGCTGAGACCGTAGCCTTCGCGGCTCGGCGCCATCTGCGCCCACGGGAAAAATGTCAGGTCGGTGCCGGGATGTCCCTCGGCGTCGGCGTAGAACAGATGATAAGTGCCGGGATCATCCTGGTTCACGCTTTTCTTCACCAGCCGCAGCCCGAGGACGCCCGCATAGAAATCGAGGTTCTCCTGCGCCGGCCCGGCGATCGCCGTCACATGATGGATTCCTTTGATCTCGCGCATGATCTTCAGTCGCCGCTTCAGAGCCAGCGCCGCTTCTTGAAATAGAAGATCTGGAAGATGGCCAGGCCCAGCATGAATAACATCACCGCGACGTAACCCCACGGCTGATAAAGTTCCGGCATATTCCACGGCAGCTTCTTGCCATCCACTTCCCGGGCAAAATTCATTCCGTAGACGCCCACGATAAAAGTCAGCGGGATAAAAATGGAAGAGATGACGGTGAGGACCTTCATGATCTCGTTGGTCCGGATGCCCACGCTGGAAAGATACAATTCCATCAAGCCGGAAAGCACGTCGCGATAGCTTTCGACCAGATCCATCAGCTGCACCGTGTGATCGTAGCAATCGCGCAGATAAACTTTCGTTCCCTTGCTCACGAGGCCGCGTCTCCTCGTGCATCATGGAGTTGACCACGTCGCGGACCGGCCAGATGAAGCGCCGGATTTGCGTGAGCGTCCGTTTGTAGCGGTGGAGATCGCCCACCGGATACCTTAGGGAGCGTCGACCAACTCATCTTCGATCTGGTCGATCGACGCGCCGATGCTTTCGAGCACCGGATAATAGTGATCGACGATGGAATCGAGCAGAGCGTAAGCGAGATAATCAGCGCCCTGTTTGCGAATGGAGCCGTTGGCCGCGCGGATGCGGGCGCGCACCGGCTCGAAGACGTCGAAGTCGCCTTCCTCCTGAAGCGTGATGAGGAAATTTTTTCCGAGAAACATGCTGACCTGTTCGCCGCACATTTGCTTTTTCTCATTCAAGTAGAGCATCTGCGCGACGATGAAGAGGTAGCCGTCATATTGCTCCAGCTTGGGCCGCTGGCCGGTGGCGAGCACGTCTTCGAGGGCGAGAGGATGGAGGTTGAACTGCGATCCGAGCGTCTTCGAGAACGTCGATATCCCCCAGCCCGTCGATGTTGATCCAGGTGATGCGCTGGTTATCCAGGCAAGATGACCAGTTCGTCTTTGTTCGTGATGGTGTGTTCTTCGAGATGCGCTGTGATCGTACTCGATCAGGGTGATGACGGGCGCGTGCGCCGCCGGTTCGGCGCGCGGCTTGAGCACTCCGGGAGGTTCGCCGGGAATCGGGATAACGGGTCTTGAACATGATCTCATTCTGCGACAGAGCAGCGCGGGCGGCGAGTTGAAACGGCGACGCCGGTTGCGGCGATTTCCAGAGAACGTCCGACACTCCGTAGCGGCAGTCGAGGAATCCGAACTCGAACGCGCCCGCCAATTCGAGCATCGTTTCGAGTCCGGCCGACGTTCCACGCCTTCGACGCCGCTACGCTTAGCTCAGGGTGACATTGACTGGCTACGTGCTAACGGCGCAGCCCCGGCATTCTTCCGGCGCCGCAGTTCCATCGCCCAAAGGCCCAGAATGGTGAGCAGATCGCTCACGAGGTGCGTCCTCTGCACGGCGCTCTCCGGTGGCCGGAGTCAGCGTCGGTTCGAGAAGGTCGCGGACCGGCTTGATTTCGGCGGCCGTCGAGCCGGAGTCAGATTGCTTGATCGCGGCCAGGGTGGCGTGCCGCTGCCTCGTCACCGTCATGATCGCATCCATGTTTTCGTAGGCGAACAGACCGAAGAGGAGGGTGACAATCAACGTCGTCACCGCCGCCGGTAATTTTCGCAGCGAGGAAAACGCGAGCATGCCACCGACGATGACAACGTAGAGCGTCCAGTAGGCCTGCAGTGCATTGGAGCGTTCGAAGTAGAGCTGAATCAATTCGTCGTATTTCATAAGGCAGCGCCGATTATGGAGGAGCGACCGGTCGAGGCGAGGAGAAAAGCCGTATTCTCGGCGAGATGCGTTCACCTCTGGTCAACCCGAGCGAAGTCGAGGGATCCGTGCGCAGCGAGACGTCGGAGCACCAAGCTGGAAGTCCTCGACTCTCGCTCGCTCGGATGACAGAAAATTCATGTCTCCGAACTTGCGCAGCGCCGGACACTTCGGGCCGCACAAATGGCGGCCGGACCTGGCGCAACAGTTCGATGGCTTCTGCGACGCTGCCGGCCTTTCCGGTCTGAAGCAGGTAAGCCGCCGCCGCGCCGGCGGTGCGCGAATAACCGATCTTGCAATGAATGTAAACAATTCCCTTTGCGCGATTCCTCGTCGATGAACGTCGCCATCTCTCGCAACTGATCGATGCGATGGCGCCGTGAGATCGAGGATGGGAATATTGCGATAGACGAGCGCGCGGAACGGCTTCGCCTCGGAAAACTCCGCGGTGAGATCGAGCACCGCGGTCACGCCGAGACGCGCGCGGCTTCGGCTGCTTCCGGTGATTGAGCACCCGGCCAATCCAGACTGTGCGGCGTCACCTTGTCCCAAGGCCGGCATTGCCGCCGATAGTAGAGCAACGAGAGCTGCTGGCCTAACAAGCAGGGAGCGAGAACCAGCCGGGCGCTCCAATGCAACCGCCCATCGGCTTTGCGAAAAATAACCGGGCCCCACCCGAAGTAGGCGCTCGCCACGATGCGCAACGCCATCGCCGGCCAAAGCAACAGCGCGCCCCACGGCCAAAACCAAACGACCAGACAGGCGACGATCAGCGCCGCCAGCGGCATAATAGAGACCGACGCGCCGGTTTTCGATCACGGGAAGATGCGGCGCGGACTCGCGAATGAAATAAATGCAACAGACGCCGAGAGCGAAACCGGCGACGACGTCCATGAAGTGATGCTGGTAGGTGAGAACGCGTCGAGAGACCGACCAGGACAAACCAGACATTCGACGCGCTCCGCAGAAGGCCGCGGGTATGGCGCGCGATAGTGTTGGGCCAGAATCGTTCGGAAAGCGATGTGGAGCGAAGGGAGCAAGTTGTAGCGGCTGATCCATCGCTCGAAACCAATCGAAGACCACGCCGAGCCAGCCGCTCGCGGGCGGGCGCTCGAAGGCGAAGCGAAGCGGAAAGAGGAGAAAGCAGATTCCTGCGACGACGATCGCAGCGACGATGCGCTTGGAAAGGGTCGCCAGTTCCCGCTCGCTGCGGCAGAGAAACGGCGCCGCGACAAAGAAGAGATCGATCGACATGTAGGGCACGATCATCAGCGGCACGAACGGAATGAAGCGTTCCCATTCGAAGTAGAGCGTGCCGACGTCGGGGCGTTGCGAGGTGATCCAATTGCACCAGCCGTAGACGATCAGAAAAAGGACCGAGAGGCCTACGGATGCGCCGAGGGCCTTTGCGCGCGAGCGAATCGGCGTCGACGCAAATCACGCGGCGCGATCGGCGGGCGACGGAGACCGTGAAGATGCCCCATTCGTCCACTTCCATGGTGACTTTTTCGAACCCGGCCGTGCGGACCAGCTCATCCATCTCCGCGGTGGTCCGTCGTCGCATGATCCAGGGTTTGCCTTCGCGATTGCGCAGGACACGCGCGATGAATTCAACCTGCGGATGCCAGGGTTGGTTCGTGTAAATGAGATGGCCGCCCGGCTCGATCGCGTCGGCCAATCCACGCAACGAAGTCAGCACCGCCGTTCATTCGACGGAAACAATTCGAACAATCCGGAGACGATGCCGATGGTCGGACGCGGCTCGATCGCGGCCAGGGAAGCCCGATCGAAGGCATCGCCCAGCGCGACGGTCACATTCGTTAGGCCGAAGTTCTGCGCGAGGCGCGCGGCCGCATCGACGTTCTCCTGTTTGTAATCGCGCAGGAGCGCCGTCATCGGAATTTCCGGCAAGGCGCGCATCGTCTCGAGAACGTATCGTCCCCCACCCGCGGCGATATCGACGATGCGCACCGGGCGGCTCTCCGCGTGCGTTTTTTCGATCACGTTCCGCAGCAGTTTCTCCAGGTTCTTCTTCCGCTGGCGAATCCCGCGCCAGCCGATGCTGTTCAAATATCCGTGATCGATGAAACGGCCCAGTCGCGTCGATCCCTGCGGCTTGTTTTCGTAGACGTAATCGAGCGTCAGTCCGGAATCGAAACCGCTGCGCCAACCGAGATCGATGCCTTTGCTCAAGCGCCCGCCGGTTTTCATCCCGGCGCGAACCACGGCAAACTGCGGACCGCCGCGCAGCTTCAACCGCTCGTATTCCTCCCAGGTGTAGCCGAATTTGTCGGCGTTGAGCAGGGACGGAGCGACCGGCGGTTCGGCAAATCGCTCGACGATAAATTCGCGCGCGCGCTCGACGACCTGCGCCCGCTCCTTCTCGTGAAAGATCGCGTGATAGGCGGCGGGAAAAACGTGCATCCGCTTCACCGGCGACGAGAGGCCGTTAAAGAATTCTCGTTGCGCCTCGAGACTGACGACCCAATCGCGGCCGGCGCTCAAGCATCAGCGTCGGCACGTTGATCGCGCCCGCGTCCGCGAGCAGACGCGTCCCGGCGTCGTGCAGATCGATCAGCACGTTCACCGCGATCTGGCGAAAAATCAGCGGGTCGGCATTGTAAAGCGCAGCCTGCACCGGATCGTGCGTGAGCATTTTCGCTTTCACGTAGCTCTTCACGAAACCGGGCCCGAGGAATTTCTGTTTCAGCCGCAGCGACGGAATGGCGAGCGGCACGTAAAGCCGGACGCGAAACGCCGGCGTGGCGAGAATCATCGCGCGAATGGGCGGCGCGTAATCATGCACCCAGGCCGCGACGGAGACCGCGCCGACGCTGTGCGCAAGAACGATGATGTTTTCGAGCGCGAAGCCGTGCCGCTCGGTGATGTGGCGCACGAACGCGTCCACATCCTTCACCATTGCCCCGAAGTTTTCCGCGGAACCGCGCTCGCCCGGCGAGCGGCCGTGGCCCCGCGCATCCCATGCGAAAATCGCTACGTCGGGCAGGCCGAGCATTTCCACCACTTCCGACCAGCGACCGGAATGTTCGTGTCCGCGATGAAAGAGCAGCAGACGCTTTTTCCTTCGCTTCCGCGGGAATCCAGGCGCGATAGAAGAGCTCCGCGCCATCCCAGGTCGCAAACGTGATCGTCCTTCATCGTCCCAACTGTAGGGCAGGCGCATCGCCTGCCAATCGAAACGGCAACCGAGCGGTTGCCCTACATCTGATCATTCACGGCCTAGCGCGCTGAACGCTCGTGGAGTTCCGGCGATGACGGCGCTGGCGCTCTTGTCCGGCAGCACCGACGCGTAGTTGCGCGGCGCGCCGATGATCAGACGGACTTTGCGAGGCCGCGGCCAGCGGCTGCCTTTGGGCCAGGCGCGGAAGGCGCCATCCAGATAACAGGGGAGAACAGGAACATCCCGGCCAGCCACGAGCGCGCCGATCCCACCCTTGAATTCCTGAAGCTCTCCCGTGGTGGAGCGGGTGCCTTCCGGAAAAATGATCAGGACGTTGCCGGCATTCGCCAGAAGCTCGCCGCAAATCGCGAGGCTTTGGCGGACGTGCGCCTGGCGCGCGAACGGCAACGCGTTCACCACCACCGTCGCGATCCAGGTGCGCGGCACGCTCTTGAAAAAATAATCCGCCGCCGCCGCCGGAAACGCCCGATGCAATCGGCGCAGCGGCAACCCCGCGAGAAGGCAGACCGTATCGAGATGACTGGAATGATTGGCGACGAGCACAAAGGAGCGATTGCTGCGCAAATGCTCTTCCCCGATGATTTCGAAGCGGCAGTAGGTGCGCAGCAGCGCCCGGATGATCAGCGCCACGAGCGAGCGCAATCCGTAGACGAGCATGTCCGGTTCGCGAGGAAAATTCCGCAGCCGCTCGATCAGGGTTTGATCGAGATCGGCGGCGGGTGCGTATTGCCATTTCTTCATCGCAGCTCGTGATAGTAACCGGCCATGTGCATGAAGAGCGGCGCGACATAAATCAAACTGTCGATCCGATCGAGAATGCCGCCGTGCCCAGGGATCAAAGCTCCCATATCCTTCGTGCCGATGTCACGCTTGATCACGCTGATCGAAAGATCGCCGAGTTGTCCGCCGATGCCCACGATCAATCCGGTCAGGATCAACTGCCACGGTCCGAATTCCGGAAACGAAAACCGGAGCAGCCAGGGCAGAATCATGGAAACCGCCAGCGCACCGAGAGCGCCCTTCCCAGGTTTTGTTCGGGCTGATCTCGCTGCGCAACGGATGGCGGCCGAAAAGCCGGCCGAAAGTGAAGGCGGCCACGTCGCTCAACTCCGTCGCGAAGATCACATACAGGAGATAGCCGTAGGCGTTGACCGCATTCGCGAGAAAACCGAGATGCCCGAACATCCAGCCGATGTAGACAAACCCGACGATGCCCAACGACATCCGTTGCAATTCGCCGCGCGCGCGGTTGCGCAAGATCGGAACGATCAGGATGAGCGCGATGGCGAAGACCGGCACGGCCACGAAAAATCCATACCAGCCTGGGCCGGGTTCTTCCGCGCGCGGATGCGGCATCAAGGAAGCCGCACCGACGGTGAGAATCCCGGCGTAAACTGCGCCGGTCATCCACCAGTCGCGATACAATCCGGAAGCGCGCGCAAATTCCTTGAAACCAAAAATCGCCAGAAGCGTGACGCCGACGATCGTGGGGACGCGGCCGGCAAAAATGCACCGCTAGCCCGATCGGCGCCAGCACGAGCCAGGAGCGATAGGTGCTCCAGATCGAGCCCAGCGGTTTCTTCAGTCCCCAATGCAGGAGGCCGAGCACAATTCCTCCCGCCGCCAGCGAGCCAAGAATGATGCGCAGGTAGGCGTGAAAGACGGGATCGTGAAGCGCTTGTTGCGGCGACATTAATGAGCGGCAGACTTCGACCGCAACGCCGCCATGATTCGTTTCAATCGGATGGTCATCGTCTGCACACAGCCTGCCACGACAATAAGGCAGGCCCAGTCGAGGACCGTCAAGCTCGCGAATCGAATCGATCCGTCGTTCCACCAAAGACAGGCCAACGTGATCCAGGCTGCGGCGTGCAGGGTCACCATGCGCCATGGTTTTGACATGAGCCCGCTGAATTCCCGCTGGACGCCGACCGCTTGTCCAAACATCCCCACGTACGCCGTCAGGAGCGCGAAGATCGCCGCCCAATAGCCGATGATCGGGTTCATCCAACCGCTGTGCGCGACGCCGGCGAAAATCAGAACATCGGAAATGCGGTCCGGGAGATCGTTGAGAATCTCCCCGCGCCAGCTCGCCTTGCCAGCCGCGAGGGCGACCATGCCGTCGAGCATGTTGCACCAGAGCCGCAGGTAGCAAAACGCCGGAGCAACCAGGAGAAGCCAGACAACTTGCGCCCGATTTCCAAAAACAGACTCCCGCCACCGCGGCCGCGATGATCGAAAAATAAGAAATCGCGTCGGGATGAATTTGGCGACGAACACAAAAGCGCGTGATGCCTTGCGCGCTCGGGCGAAAGATATCCGCGATCGGGCGGCGGGAGGTTGGTTTGTAATCCGCCATTCAAGTTTCGGCCGTTAACGCGGGCCGAGGGCCGCGTAATAAGCACAGGCTGCACCCGGAGATGCAGCCTGGCCAAAAAAATGGAAGCGCAGGATATGGAAATCCTGCGCTTCCTGTGAGCCTCTTGGGCTTACATGTAATTCAACGCGCCGCAGCGCCAGCACGTGAACCACGTCCAGTTCGACTCGACGTAGTTGCCAGCGCCGTCTGCGAAGCATGTGTAAAGTAGCTTGCGTCCGCGACCACCCGCTTCACTCGCGTCCGCGCCTTTTTCCGCGCCGCCACCGCCTTCAGTCTCGGGCTTCGCATCACTATCGGGTTTCTTGCCTGCTTTTTCGTCGGCCATAACTAACTATCCTTTCGTGTTGTTCTTGGTTTGTTTCACCGCCATATCACTCGATCTGGCGATAAATCTTTACTGATTTTCCACGGCGTGACAAGCCTTTGCCTGCCCGCCGTTGTTTCCTGTTAGACTGATAAGTTTAAGCGTTTTGCGAGTTTCTTTTTCCACGGCGAGAAGTCCGAAAATTCAGGCGGACGCCGCGCCGGGTGGATGTTCCGCCCGCTGCGCGCCATCGGCATGGTAGAGGTCGTAGAACAAGCCCTTCCGGGCGAGAAGCTCGTCCCCTGTTCCGCGCTCCGCGATTTTGCCCTCGTTCAGGACAAGGAAATAATCGCAGAAAGGCAACAACCAGCGAAGATCGTGATCCACCACCATGACGGTGTGGTTCTTGGCCGCCTCGCCGGATCATCCCAAGGATCCCAAACTTTTCCTGATTATCCATCCCCACCGTCGGCTCATCGAGAAAGAGAACCGCGGGATTGCGGAGCAGGCAACGGGTTAGAGCCAGCAATTTTCTCTGGCCGCCAGAGAGACGTCGGCCGGCCGCGAATTCGGCATCCAGCGGATTGCCGTTCACTCCAGCCTGCAAAACTTTCCAAACTCCGGTCTCCTCGCAGATGGCGCGGATCTCCTCGTCGGTCGCATCGGGCTTGGCCATCTTCATGTTGGCCCGGAGGGTATCGTGAAAGAACGCGGGGAATTGCGACATCATCGCGATGTGATCGTAGAGATTGTCGGCCGCATAGTCCTTCACCGGCCTTCCCCCGAGGAGCACCTGGCCTTGCTGCGGATCGTAAAAGCGGAGCGCGAGCTTGAAAAACGTCGTCTTCCCCTGCCCCATCTTCGCCACGAAGCCGGTGATTTTTCCCGGAGGCAACTCGAAGGAGACGTCCTTCAAAAATACGCCGCGAATCGGGTTTGTAAGAAAAGGTGATGTTCTCCGCTACGAGGGTAGGCGGCACCGATTCCACCTTGACTGTGCCGGAGCTCTCGTCGCGGCTGGCGCGCGATTCCAGCATTTTGTTGACCGTTTCAATCCGGGGCCAGGCGCTGCCCGCCATTACGATATAAGCCGAGAGCGATCCAATCGGCGACATCAGGAGCGGCGTGAGGAGGAAAATAGCCACGACATTTCCCGCGCTCTCCGCGTTACCGGAACGGATGGCGACAAAAACGCCGAAGGCGAGCATCACGACCTGGATGAACCAGCTGGGCAGGCCGTTGACGAGATTGACCGATTCAATCGTGAAGGTTGATTTCAAGCGTGACCTGAGGAGCGCCTCGAGTTGCGCGTCGTGCTTCTCCGCGAAAATCGGCTCCGCTTCCATGGTCTGGATTTCCTCAGGCGATTGCATCGCGCCGGTCACGAGGCTGTTGAGGGCGAGCATCTTTTCCTGCATGTCGCTCGAGACATTGCGGACGCGGTTCGCCATCCTGCCGGTGAGGTAGGGCGAGATGAAGGCGAAGAGCACGATGGCGAGCGGGATCAGCGGAGGCGGGATCACGAACCCGAAGATGATCGGGGGCGGGCCCTTCATCTGAAAGTTGTAGATAAGCAACGCGACGGTGCCGCCGAGGACGGCCATCTGGAGCAGCATATCCACCGCGATCTGCCGCAGGGTCATGGCCGCCTCGATCGTAAACTGGTTCGCCACGGCATTGAGCTCTCCCGGATCGTGGGTGTGATAAAACTCGGGCCCCTGGCGCAGCAATCGCTCGAAAAGGCGGCTGCGAAGCCGATTGGAAATGGTCAGGTCGAGCTTGGTCGAGATAGCGCGAAACGGGATACCCAAACCGAGCGCGCCCAGAGCGCAGATCGCCCAAAGAACGCAGGTCCAGATCAGGCGAGTGTGGTCCTTCGCCGGCAGCACCGCCGGGTGACGCCGGAGCTGCGCTTGGGCTGGCTGCGACAGACGCCGAATCCGCGGGCGCCACGACTTCCGCCGAGCGGGTCAGCTCCTGGGTGATTTTCCCCATCAGCTGCGACACACCGAGATTCATCCCGTTCTGGAGGAGCGTCATCAGGCAATAGACGAGCGCGAGATGCTTGCAGAAGGCCACCATCTTCCAGCCCATGCGAAAGATCACGCCCCAGCGCACATCACTGAGTTTTATCTCTTCTTCCTGTGCTCCCGGCGGCCATCCCCTGAACTCCCGCCCGGTCCTTTGCCCGAGCCAGATGGCTGGGGCCCCGGCCTGCGCGGCCCCGAAGGAGCCCTCCCCGCAGTCTGTCCTGGTGGTGGTCTTCCCGTCATAATACTATGCAGTGGTTAAGAAATCCGCGGTCCCGTCGCACATTGGCGCCGGCGCCCCGCGGTTGGTCGATTCGAGCTTTGCCAGATTTACCGCCGTAACTGCAAGAATAAACTGCGGGTCAGCGGGTGATATTGGAGATGTGGGTGTCGAGACAACTGAAAATACGCCAACAAGGCACGCGTCTTGCACAAGATGCTGGGCCGGTTGACACAACGCGTCCCGTGTTGTTAAGATCGCTCTACCATGCGTGCGATTTGGAAAGGTAGCATCAGCTTCGGTCTCGTTTACATCCCGATTGCCGTCTACCCGGCCACCAAGGAAGAGAAGCTCAGCTTCCGGCAGCTTCGGGCGACCGATCTTAGCCCAATCAAATACAAGAAAGTCGCGGAAGCAGACTCGAAGGAAGTTTCCGCGGACCAGATCGTGAAAGGCTTCGAGTACGAGCGCGGCCAATACGTTGTGCTCAAAGAAGAGGACTTTGCGAAGGTGAAGATCGAGTCCACTCATTCAATCGACATCACCGACTTCGTGGATCTGGGGCAGGTCGATCCAAAGTTCTTCTACAAGCCCTATTTCCTGGAGCCGCAAAAAGGCGGCGAAAAAGCTTATGCGCTGCTGCATCGAGCGCTGGCGGGCACGGGCAAGATCGGAATCGCCAAGGTGGTGATCAGCAATCGTGAGCACCTCGCCTCTGTGAAGCCGGATGGCCTCTTTCTCATTCTCGAGCTGATGCACTTCGCTTCCGAGATTCTGAGCCCTGAGGAATTAAAGAACGGGCCGACCGGCGCGATCACCGAGAAGGAACTTAAGATGGCGCAGTCGCTGATCGAAAGCATGTCGACCGACTGGGAACCGGACAAGTATCGCGACGAATACCGGACGGCGGTCATGGAAATGATCGAGCAAAAGGCGCAGCACAAGGAGGTCGCGGGCAAGCCTGCGCTGGCCGTGCGCGCAACTAACGTGGTCGATCTCGTGAAGGTGCTTCAGGAAAGCTTGAACCGAAATCAATCGCTCAAGCCAAAACGAAATGGCAGTCGAGCCGGCCAGCCGTTCCACTTCCACGCTGGTCAAACAGAAGCGGCGCGCCGCGGCCTAGGCCAGCGTCTCGCCGAGAAGCTCGCGGAGTTGCGTGGCCAAGCTTTGGGCCGATCCCGCTTTCCTCGTGCTTGAAGTAGACGAAAGCGTCTGACCAGCTGCCTTTCTGCGCTCTGATCGTTTCCGCCCACCGGGCAACGTCCGCAGCCTGGTAATCCTCGCGGCGCAAACGCAGGTAACCGTAGTCCGCCGTCGCGACAATCGGCGTGGCGAGCGTTTCGCTGTCGGCGATGCAGAGCGCGATGTTCTTGCTTTTGAGGAGCGCGAAGATCTCATCGTCGAACCAGGAGGCGTGGCGAAATTCGAAGGCCGCGCGCATTCCAGGCGGAACCTCATCGAGAAACGCAGCCAGGAGGGTCGCGTCCTTCTTGAAAGCTGGCGGCAATTGAAAGAGCACCACACCAAGTTTCGCCTCCAGATCCGAGATGACCTGGTAAAAGTAACGCAAAGTGTCGCCGCAATTCTGCAACTTCGCGAAATGCGTCACCTTCTGCGGCGCTTTCAGACTGAACTTGAAACGTTCCGGGGTCGCATCCCACCATCCTTGAATCGTCTTCGCGCTCGGAATTCTTCGGAAGGTGTAATTGATTTCAGTGGTCGACAATCGCTCGGCGTAAAACGGCAGCATCTTCGCCGTGGACAGATCCTCCGGGTAAAATGTCCCCTTCCACTCCGCATACTGAAACCCTGACGTGCCGACCCAGATATTCATGAGCTGATTATGCCTCTTTCCGATTCTCGGCACAACGTTTGCCCGGACTCATCATCATCTTGTCGGGATTAACGGCCAACCTTTACGCGTGACAACCACGCTCATCGGTTCAGGATCGCCTCATGATCACAAAAAATATCGGGATGCTCCTGCTTGCCATTTATCTTATCCTCGTCGGCCTCATCGGCATCTTCGGGGTAAGCCTTGGCGCCGCCAGCATACTGATACCCATTTTGGCACTCGTCGCCGGCATCTTGATTCTCATCGGGAAGTAGCGGCCGGCGCAGAACGTGGTTCTCCGCCAAACGCTGCGCCAACTCCGAAGGAAGGCCGGGTCGGCCCCCTTACTGGAGATAATACGCTTCGATCAGCGCAATGCCGGTCCCGCCGTTCACACCGCTCACTACCCCAGTGTAGTTCCCGGGGTTAAGGTCCGCGAGAATCGCTGATTCGGCGTCGTGGGTGGGAGCGAGACCGGTGGCTTGGATGACTGTTTGCTGGGAGTCTCGCCAATTGTTATTCGTCCCGATCCGCGCTCCCTGCCCATCAAACAAATCGAGTTGCGGATCGGCCAGGGCGAACTGAATACCAGCCGCCGTCAACGATGGGCCGATCGCGCGAAAAAGGATTTTTCCCGGCTCAGGTCCAAGGAGAATCAAACCTCCAATCATTACGCGCTCGCCGACACCGACGGAGCCGCGGGTGCTGATGTTCGCCAATTTCGACGACGGAGCGCGCTGCAAATCGTAAATCTCGACCAGGCCAATGCCGGTGGTGTTGTTCCTGCCACGCACGATCGCGGTGTATGCGCCGGGCTGCAGGGAAGCGACGATCGCAGACTCAAAATCATTCGAAGGCGCCAGCATCGTGTCGCGGATGACCTGTTCCTGCGTCTCTTTCCAGTTGTCGTTGGCGAGCAGCAGGTTTCCGCTCGAGTCCCACAGCTCGAGGGTCGGGTCGGCCAGCGAACCTTGCACTCCCACAGCGCCGAGTGATGGTCCCATTCCACGGACCAGGACGTTCTTCGGCGCGTTCCCCGCGATGATGAACCCACCGATCGACGCGCTTTCACCACTCTGCACATCGACGCGGGTGGAAATGTTCCCCATGCTGGCGCGGCTGGTGACGTGAACGACCAGCGCGTCGTAGGCGACAGTGTGCACCCCGTCATTCGCGCTGAGCATTAGCGTGTAAACCCCGGCCTGGGTGAAACTCGCGGTGGTCGTGGCGTGACTCGGATCCGCAAAGACAACGGCCGCCGGTCCTGAATAGAGTTGCCATTGGATCGTCGCATTTCCCAAAGGCGCGTTGACCACACCGTTCAAGGTGGCGCTCATCGGAAGCTCAATAAATTGATCGGCGCCCGCTTGAACCGTTGGCGCACCAGGGGAGCGCGGACCTTCGTTCGGACCAGTCGTTGCGATCACCTCGAAATTATCAATCGTGATGGTCGAGAGATGGTCGAAAGCATTCGAAGCAAAGCGATCGTCCGGGACAAACCGAGATCGAGAAAGAAGTTGCCGTTGTCAGCCACGAGGGCTCCATATTTTTTGAGCGCGCGGAGCACCGCCTTTTCCTCGATCCTCCAGCTCTCGGGAATGACAAAACTCGATTTGAGGCGGACGCGCTGACCCATCGCGGGATAATTGATCGAAGTGCCTGGAATGGAAGAAGCGTAATGCGTGGCCGGGTAAATATATTCGCGCCGGGTCTTGGCGACGACGATACGCAAGGCGTGCTCGACCATGCCGCGCTGGCATTCATCGTAACGAACTAGGGCCGGAAACATCGGCAGGCCGGCCGCGTCCCCCGAGGTCCATCCCGCCGGCCGCAACGCGTTGGAATTGAGGTCGAACTTCGCGCCGTTCGATGCCTCCCATCCGCTTTGGGTGAGCTTCGTCAGCCATGTCTCCCAGATCGATCCCGCGCCTGGCGCAACGATGATCGCGTGGCGATCTCCGCCCGTGTTGTTCACGTCCTGCTGCCACTGCTGGAGAGTGAGATTGCCCGTGCCCCGCGGCCAGGTTTCGACCGGGAGGTTCGACGGGATTGGGATAACTGCCGTTCGGGAATGTGCCGCCGTCGAGGTCGGATTCGTCAGGATAATTGAAAAACGGAATCGTGAGCGCGCGGCTGAGTGTCCGGGACGAGCGCGTAATTCATTTCGTAAAACGGCCGCAACGTTCGCCGGTTTGCAGCCAGGTCGCTGATGATTTGCGCGATCATCGCGCTCGAATTCGTGAGAGGCGGCCGTTGCGAAATATCTTCGTTCCAGGCGCTGTCGCGCGGCATGATCTGCATCGCCGAAACGATCGCGTCGGCGGCCGGCGTGTTGAACAGCGTCGGCGTTGTCACGATCGGTTCCGGTCCGAGAATTCGCCCTTCCTGGTTTATGCGCTCGGCGCGGGCCGCGCTGGCGAGCACCGCGAACAGCAAGGCCGTGAAGACGGCCGCGCCATACGCTCATGCCAGACGGCTTGGTTTTGTTCTCCATCATGATTTCGCGGAGAAGCTCGGAGAAGCCCTGCGGACTTCTATTGCAGCAATATTTGAGCCGCACCGCAAAGAGCGGAAATCCCAAATTTTCAGGTTCCAAATCCCAAACAAAATCCAAGACTCAAAATTCCAAAACCCCAAACCCACAAACCCACATTTCCAATCCAGAGACGCTGTTTCTCTGGATTCTTTGGCTCTTTGGTTTTTGGTAATTGTTTGGAACGTGGGATTTGGGGCCTGGGATTTCCGCAGCTGATTTCAGCCGCGGAGGGCCTGCCCGAAACGGATCACCTCGGCCGCCAGTTCTTCGATCCGCTGGCCGACCTTCTTATCCTTCAACTCGTCACCATCAAACGCGTCGCCCGTCGCATAAACGAAACGCGGAATGATCACGCAACGGAAATCGAGCATCAGGCTGTTCGCGAAAGCCATGACCGACATGTAGCTGTTCATGCCTCCGGCCGCGCAGAGGAAACCGACGATCTTGTTCTCCCACGAGCTGCCCGTCAGCTCGACCATGTTCTTGGCCGCCGCGCTCACGTCGTAGTTGTAAACCGGCGTCGCGACGAGGATCGCGTCCGCCGCCTCGATGGACAGCGTTGAGTTTCACGCGCCGCCGGCTGCGTATAGCACTTGTCCGCATCGCACAACGGCAGGCCCAGCTCGCTGATATCGAGCCACTCGCAATCCACCTTCGCCTTTTGCAGATGGCCAAACGCAATCCGGCCCATTCTCCGGCTGTTGCTGTCGGGATTACCACTGGTGCTGACGACAAGATATTTCGGCATGAATTTTATCGACGTCCGGTCACGACGCGATCTTTTGGAGGAGCCCTCTCAGCTCCTGAAATTCCACGGGTTTGGTCAAATGATAATCGAAACCGGCCTCGAGGCTGCGGCGGACATCTTCCTCCATCCCGAAGCCGCTCAGCGCGATTCCCTGCATCGGCTGGCGCCGCTTCGCTTCGCGCACGAGTTCGTAGCCACTTGTGTCCGGCAGGCCGATGTCGCTGATGAGCGCATCAAATCGTTCCGTCTCCATGAGCTTGAGCGCGCTTTGGCCGCAATCCGCGGTGGAAACTTCGTGCCCGCATTTGCCGAGTAGCCGTGAAAGAATGTGGCGGGTATCGGCGTGATCGTCGACCAGAAGAAGGCGCAAGCTTCTCTCAATCGCAAAATCTTCGTCCGATGGCCTTGGACGGTGCCGGAGACCGGTTCAGCGAGAACATCGAGCGCCACGGTGAAGGACGCGCCGCGATTTTTCCCTTCGCTTTGGACACTGATGCTGCCTCCATGAAGTTTCAGCAGCGTTTGCGAAATGGTCAGCCCGAGGCCGAGACCGCCGAATTGCCGGATAATGGAGACTTCCGCCCTGTTCGAAGGCATTGAAAATCCGCGCCTGATGTTCGGGTTCGATTCCGATCCCGGTGTCGGTGATCTCAAAGACAAACCGCCCTTCCTCGTTCGAGGTCCGAATCGTGATTCGCCCTCCGTGAGGAGTAAACTTCACCGCGTTGTTCAGCAGATTCCAAAAGACTTGCTGGATCCGGATCGGATCAGCCGAGATGTGATGCTCCTGGGCGCCAAGGTCCGTCGCCACCTTCCAGCTCCTTCCGCACGATATCCTCGTGCACGATCGTGAGGGCGTTGTGGACCAGACGGTGCGCATCCACCGCTTCCGGATGGAGCTGAAGTTTGCCGCGCGTAATGCGCGTCAGATCGAGGAGATCGTCGATCAGTCGCGCCTCAAACTGCACGTTCCTCCGGATCGCGGTGACTTCCTCGCGCAGATGCGGCGGCAGTTCCTCATGTTCCGCCAGATAGCTGGCCGCGGCGAGCGCCGGCGTGAGCGGTGTGCGCAGCTCATGACTCAACACGGCCAGGAAATCATCCTTCGCCTGGTTCGCTCGTTCTGCGGCGATCTTCGCCGCGTCGCAGTCTTTCTTCTGCCCGCTTGCGCTCGGTGATGTCGCGCCCAACCTTCGAGGCTCCGATTACATTCCCGCCGGAATCCTTAATCGGCGAAACGGTGATCGAAACATCGAGCAATCGGCCATCTTTCGCCACCCGGACGGTTTCAATGGGATCCAGCCGCTGGCCGCGGCGAATATGCGACAGAATCTGCTCTTCCTCGGCCTGGTGATCCGGCGGGATCAGGCGCATGATGGAGGTGCCGATCATTTCGCTGGCGGAATATCCAAAGATCCTCTCCGCGCCCGCGTTCCAACTCGTTACGATGCTGTTCAAATCCTTGCCCACGATCGCGTCATCGGACGAATCAACGATGGCGGCCAGACGTTGGGAGATGATCTCTGCTTGATTGCGCTCGGTGACATCACTAAAGCTCCAGACACGGCCCACGCTCTGGTTCTCGATGGTTTGCAGTTTCGAATAGCGCTCGAAAACTCTGCCGTCCCTGAATTCCAAAACGTCGTAACTTTCCGGAAGACCAGACGCCTCGATCTCGCGGATCCTGGCGATGAATGCTCGCTGGATCGTTGAGTTGCTGGCCGGCAATTTCCCTCAGTGGCCCTTCCTCCCTGGCGTCCAAGACTTCGCGGGGAATCCGCCACATCTCGACATATTTTTCGTTGAATGCCGTGATCTTTCCGCAGCCGTCCGTCACCAGAATTCCGTTGCTCGTCGATTCCAGGGTGGCCTGCATCATCGAAAGCGAATGAGCGAGCTCCTTCGTCTTTAGCTCCAGCGCTTGCTTGGCCTGAATGAGTTCCTGCTCTGCGCGCTGCCGCGCCTGAAGGATGCTGCTGGCGGTCTGGAGAGCGGAAGAACGCAGTAAGTCTTCTTGTGTCGTTGTTCGGCTCCACTTATTTGTCTTCGATAATCTCCGCGGCCATGGCTGTGCCGAGAACGCGCGCACGGATTTTTTCGAATGCCTTCTCCCGGGTCGTGGAAGTGTCGTCGCTAAACGGAGAAAAGCCACAGTCGTCCGTCGTGCCCAGTTGCTCGATGGGGATGTAACGCGCGGCTTCCAGGATTCGGTCGCGAATTTCCTCCGGAGTTTCAACCTGCGGATCGATCGGAGAGACCACCCCAATGAAAACGCGCTGATCCGGTTTCATGTAATCCCGGATGATCTTCAAGACGCGGACGCGATCTTCTTCGCCGGCGAGAGCGATGTAAAAATTTCCGACCTGCAGTTCGAACAAGCTCGGCAGCAGTTCCGCGTAATCGACATCCGCGCTGTGAGTGGAATCACGGTCGCCGCCGGGACAGGTGTGCACGCCCGAGGCGCTGGCGGTCCTCCGCGGAAAACCGCGCCAGCGCCAGATTGTTCAGATCGATGAAGCTGTTCAGGAGCTCTCCCGAAGGATCGAGCTTGATCGCCAGTCGTCCTTCCGTGAAATCGATCTGGACTTTGTGCGACGCCTTTGTCGAGACAGCGCCGCATCTCAGTTTCGTGCTCACGCAACAGATCGTTGATGAACTCGTCGCGCGAATAACCCGGGATCGGCTCCGCCGGATACATCAGGCTCAAGGCCGAAGGCGAAATGACCGCCTGCTTCAGCGGGACGTGCGCATAGCGTTTGGCCACGTCGATGAAAGCTGTCCGCGCGCATGAGATAACGAAAAGGACCAGCCGTAAGCCGGGGCAATTGGCGCGTATGGGCTATGAAAGGAATCTTGAACCCGTCGGGCGCGATGTTCGGAAGCCCGTCGACGCAATAGGTTGCGAAATTGTGATACTTCCTCTGTTCGCCGTCCGTGATCACAGGAGATCCCGTGGCCTCGAAGCGCTCGATCGTGTCGCGAATCGCCTCTTCAAAAAGCGGATCCAAAGCCGGATCCTGGCTCCCGCTTACTTTGATCGCCTCAATCAGCGCGAGGGGTCTGGGAATACTGCCGATTGGTTCTGTGGGGATTGTCATGTGTAGCCGTATCTGGGCGAATTAAACTGGGGAAAACGTAACGTCACGACCCCGTATCTCGCTGCTTGCGTAAAAGATGTCTATCTTATACCGCTAACCGCGGAAAGAAATTACGGCCCATTCTTTCCAGTTTCAATCGCACATGTCCGACACCTCACTCTCCAACTCCGGCGCCGCACAAGCGCCGCCCGCGTTACCGTGGCAAACACCCGCGCCGCTTCGAGGAAAAGTATAAGGAACACGATCCGCAGCGTTATGAGGAAACCGTGGCCAAAGTCATGGCCTCCGGCAAAGACGCCTGCCGGCACGCACCGGCCCATCATGGTGGCGGAGATCCTGGAAATCCTTGCGCCCAGACCCGGCGAAATCGCGGTCGACTGCACGCTTGGGCTACGGCGGACACGCGCAGGAAATTCTCCCGTTCCTTCAGCCAGGAGGAAGATTGTTCGGACTGGATGCGGATCCCATCGAACTGCCCAAGACGGAAGCACGTCTTCGCGCGCTTGGGTTCGGCCCGGAAATTTTCACCGCGCATCGCTCTAACTTCGCGGGCTTGCCGCAAGTCCTGGCTGCTGTGACGGCGACCGGCGCGGACCTCATCCTGGCCGACCTCGGTGCTTCTTCCATGCAGATCGACGACCCGGCACGTGGCTTCTCCGTGAAGCATGAAGGGCCGCTGGACATGCGCATGAACCCTCGACGCGGCCAGCCGGCCTCGGTCTTCCTGGAAAAAATCCATCGCGGGCGCGCTCGCTCTCTTGCTCGCAGAAAATGCCGACGAACCGCACGCCGAAACGATCGCGCCGGCCCTGGCCGGAAAGGCTTTCTCTACTACTACATCCTTGGCCACCGCCGTCCGCCAGGCCGTGGGCCGCCGGCCCAAAGATGATGTCGATCTCTCGGTTCGCCGCGTTTTTCAAGCGTTGCGGATCGCAGTGAATGACGAGTTTTCCGCGCTCGATGCCTTTCTGCGGAACCTGCCCACATGCCTTAAGGCCGGCGGGCGCGTCGCGATCCTGACCTTCCATTCAGGTGAAGACCGCCGGGTGAAGAAATCCTTCGAGGCAGGTTTGCGCGACGGATCCTACTCGGAAATCGCCCCGGCAGTCATCCGGCCTGCCGCGTTGGAACGCCACAGCAATCCACGTTCTGTCTCCGCCAAACTTCGTTGGGCACGAAAGGTCAGATAAGACCGTCTATTTCCCAAAATCCTTTTAATATCATCTTGTCTATTTTTCAGCGGTTGGATAGCATCGCCGCATGAAGCTGCCACTGATATCCCTACCCTCAATCATCCTTGTCGCTTTCGTTAGCAGCACCTTCGCTGCTCCCCAATCGTCAAAGGTCCGCACGATCTCCGACGTTTCTTCCATCCCGCACCGGGTATTGAAGAGATCGATTAGTCCGAAGTTCTACAAATCCCTTCTCCAATCTCCAATCGAAGGGCTTGTTATCGTCCGAGGTAAGATTGATGTCACAGCGCGTATCTCTGGAGCACGCGTGATCCACTCGGAACTGGGCGGAAGGTATGATTCCCTCGCGCTGGAACGGGCCCAAGCCATGACGATCTCCGGCTACTATGCCACCGACAAATTGAACAAGGCCGGCAACGTCCTGGTAAACCTCCTCATTTATAAGACGGCCGACGGCACAGCGGCTCTTTCTTTCGCACAATTGGACGAGCCAGGCGGCGATCAGCAAGATTACTACGGCTGTGCCCTTCTCGCCGTCCTGAAAAGCGACGGGAAATGGACTGAGATCAAATCAGTGGATAGCCTGCAAGGGAAGGGCATGGTCCTTCGAACTAATAAAAATTCGGCGTATGCGATGCGGGAAGTCTTTTTCTTCGCAGGCTTAAATAAAATTGAGGATACGGAAAGCCTTAACGAGCGATTACTTCTGTCAGGCATTTCGACGAAACGACTCCTAGCGCGAGCGCGATCTTCCCCACGAACGGCGTGACGGGGGAGCCGCGCTGCGTCGTTGTCCGTTGCGTCGAGCTTCCCCGCCCCCGCGCGGTGAATTGCCCGGCAATTTGGGCTGCGGCTTAGGTTGAACAAGACGGCGTTCGCCCCGGCTCCGCTCCTCGCGCGGTGGTGCAGCCGCGTCGTAATCGAATCCTTCGGCGCGTTTGCGCACGATGCCCCGCCCGATAAAGCGCTCGAGCGAGCGCAGCGGTCCGTGATCTTCCGAAGTGATGAAACTGATCGCATCGCCGATCGCATGCGCACGACCGGTCCGTCCGATCCGATGGACGTAATCCTCGGAGTGCATCGGGAAATCGTAATTCACGACATGCGAAATTCCGTCCACGTCGATTCCGCGCGCCGCGATGTCCGTGGCCACGAGCACTCGCACCGCTCCGGACTTGAAATCCTTCAAGGCGCGAAGGCGCTGATTCTGCGAACGGTTCGAATGGATCGTTCCCGTCTTGATCCCGCTGCTCTCGAGCCGGCGCGCGATCCGGTCGGCGCCGTGCTTCGTGCGGGTAAAGACGAGGACGGTGTCGAATTGCGGATCGGCCAGCAGATGGAAGCAGAAGCGCGGGCTTCAGGTGCGACCGCACTTCGTAGGCGAGCTGCGTCACCGTGTCGGCCGGGTTCGCCCGCCGGCCGATCTCAACAATCTTCG
Source organism: uncultured Verrucomicrobiae bacterium (assembly GCA_963850015.1). Classification (GTDB taxonomy): domain Bacteria; phylum Verrucomicrobiota; class Verrucomicrobiia; order Chthoniobacterales; family UBA10450; genus AV80. The sequence continues at coordinate 662,985 of CAWKJF010000002.1, read as the reverse complement.
GCGATTGCTGGAACTCGTGGGTCAGCTTCTCGATTTCCCGCGAGAGCGAGGCCGAGAACATCAGCGTCTGGCGTTTTCGCGGCAGCGCTCGCACGATTTGCCGGATAGGGGGAAGGAAACCCATGTCCAGCATCCGGTCCGCTTCGTCGAGCACGAGAAACTCGATCCCGGAAAAATTGCAGACGCGCTGTCCCATCAAATCGATCAATCGGCCAGGCGTCGCGACGACCAGATCCACGCCGGAACGCAACGCCTCGATCTGGGGGCGTTCGCTGACGCCGCCGAAGACCGTAGCCATGCGCAACGGAAGATGTTTTGCGTACGCGCGCACGTTCTCCTCGATCTGCACGACCAGCTCGCGAGTCGGTGCGACCACCAGCGCGCGAGTGCCGCGCCTGCGACCCGTCACCGATGGAAGCCGCGAGCTTCGTCAGGATAGGCAGAACGAACGCCGCCGTTTTGCCAGTGCCGGTCTGCGCGATGCCGATGAGATCGTTCCCGGCGAGAATGTGCGGGATCGCCGCCACCTGAATAGGAGTCGGCTCGGTGTAACCGGCTTCCTGCACGGCTTTGAGAATTTCAGGGGAAAGGTTAAGGGCACGAAATGGCATAAGCCGGGGACTATCGCCTCTCCAGGGGGCAATCGCACCCGTTATCTTGGTGTTTGGAGGTATCCCTTGCCCGTCTGTATTGCCCAAAAGGCATCGCCCTGCCTAATCTCGTAATCGTGCTCGTGCTCGATCTCCGTCCCATCCGCGCAAATCATCCACCTCCTGTGGCTCGCTAATTCACCAAATGAAAAATCCCTCGTTCCTCTTGTCGGCCTTCCTCCTCTTCGCCATCTTCCCCTCACCCATGCGCGCCAATCCCACCCCAGCGGAGCGTGTCGCGGAAATCCAGAAGGCCCTGGGCGTCGCGAAGCTCGATGGCTGGCTCTTCTACGATTTCCGGGGAAGCGACCCGCTCGCGCCGCGAATCCTCATGCTCGGCGAGCACGCTTCGGGATCGCGCCGCTGGTTCTACTACATCCCGGCAACCGGGGAGCCGACCAAGATTGTGCACTCGATCGAGCGCTCCAAACTCGATGCCCTGCCCGGCAAACGCCTGGTTTATCGCGGCTGGGAGGAACAACGCGCGACGCCTGCGTGAAACGCTCTCGCCGGCAGAAAAGAAAAAGCCTCTTCGCGTCGCAATGCAGTATTCGCCGATGAACGACATCCCCTACATCTCACGCGTCGATGCTGGCACGATCGAGCTGATTCGCTCGTTCGGTGTGGAACCGGTAACGAGTGCGGAACTGGTTCAGCAATTCGAAGCCGTCCTGACGCCGGAGCAGAAGCAGTCGCACATCGAAGCGTCTGACAAGATGCATCGCGTGATCCTCGAAGCCTTCGCGGAGATCGGCCGGAACATCCTCGCCGATAAGCCGATGACCGAGTACGACATCCAGCAATTCATCGCTCGTCGCCTGGAAGAAGAAGGAATGGAGCGTGAGAACGGTATCGTGGCCGTGAACGCGAACACGGCGAACCCGCACTACTTCCCCACAAAGGATGCCCATTCGCCAATCAAGCGTGGCGATTTCGTGCTGCTCGATATCGTCAGCAAACTGCGGCAGCCGGGCGCGATTTGCACGGACCAAACCTGGACCGGCTACGTCGGCGAAACCGTGCCCGAGGAATTCACTCGCATCTTCAACATCGTCCGGGAAGCGCGCGATGCCGCGACCGAGTTCGTTCGGAAGAACGTGCGGGAAGGCAAGAGTATTCGCGGTGCGGAAGTCGATGATGTCTCGCGCGGCGTGATCAAACGGGCCGGCTACGCCGAGCAGTTCACGCATCGCACCGGCCATTCGATCGGCGAGGAAGGCCACGGCAACGGCGTGAACATCGACAACTTCGAGACGCGCGACTCGCGCCGCATCACTCCCGGCGTCTGTTTTTCCATCGAGCCCGGTATTTATCTTGAAGGCAAATTCGGCGTCCGTTCCGAGATCGATGTCTATGTCAGCGAAAAAGATATCGAAGTGACCGGGCAGCCGATTCAAACGGAGATCGTGGCGATTCTGAAGACGCCGTAGGCGACTGGAGCGTTTTCTGTCCGGCTACGGTGTGAGGACAGCGGTGTAGGAATTCTCCTACTATCCGAAGAGTAGTGGCCTGTTGCACGGCGTCCGGGCGGTCTGATACCATCGCCCTCCTCGAGTCTAAAAGAAAAACCACTTCTTAACTTATGGCTAACCACAAATCCGATCCGTTGTTTCTTCACCCCATTTTACACGCCGCGCTGGGCCGCATGCTGGAGGAAATAAAAAAGAGCCTTCCCGCAGGATGGAAAACTGGCACTGATTCGGCAGGTATTCATCGCACGCCTTCCGAACAATCCGAAATTTTCAAGAAGGGCCGCAAGTTCGATTCCACCACAGGAAAGTGGGTGAAGGTGGGCACCACATTTACACCTCTCGATGGCATCAACAAGAAGTCGCATCATAACTATCTGGGCGCTCAGGCTGTGGATATTATCCTGTTCAAGCCCAACGGCTCTGTCCTTGAGGCCGGCCCCGAGGAGGCAAAGATTGCCAAAGGCGCAAGCCTCTTCGGTTTCACCTGGGGAGGTAACTTCAGCGGTATGCAGGATATGCCGCACATCGAGATTCCGAAAGAGCGGCTTTTCAAGAATGACTTTGCGAAGGACGAGGCGTTGCAATGGCAGAAGTGGCTCTTCCATGCAGGGAACCTCGGTGACGAAGAAGAGCTCGACGGCTCCTGGGGCGAGCACAGCGCCTCGGCTTTGGAGGCCACGGTTGGGAGCCGCGAACGTTCGCCGGGGACTTGGGAGAAGCTCTTCAATAAGTTTGGCCCGATCGAAGACCTGACTGACTTCGACGCTCTTCCTTTCATTCCCAAGGTCCGGTAACCGGGTTGGTTGGAGACTTGGATTAAGCGATCTGGCCGCAGCAGTGATCGCTGCCGGCCGCGCTTTACAAATTCCCTTCCGCTTTCTAAGATCGCTGCTCGATGAAACCTAACAAACTTCGTCGATCCCTCGGCGCTTTCCTCGCTCTGCTGGTCGTGCTTACGGCGACCCCAGATTCCATCGCGGACCAGAAGAAAAGCCTTGGCATCGACACCGCCCAGATTCCGAAATGGTCGGCAGACGATCTGAAATTCTTCTTGCACGGATCGATGAGCACCGAAGTCGTGCCCGAAGCCGTTCTTCGGGCGTTCATCAAGACCTATCCCGATTTGTTTCCAAGCCAGGACCTTACTCATCTCGGGCTGGTCCCAGATTTCGATTTCGGGTGGCCGGTCGGTTTCTCTCGAAAGGAAGTGAAACACCTGGGTGGGATGTCGTCCCTCGGCATCAATTGCGCCTCCTGCCACTTCGTGCAAATCACCTCGCCAGCCAGCGCTAACCCCATTCACGTTTTGGGTGGGACGAGCCATTTCAATGTCGAAGGGTTTTTTGGTTCCGTCCTGGTGGCGACATTTCGCACGGCTGATCCGGCGAACATGAAACGGTTTGCCGCGCCTATCTCACGTCAGTCGATCCCGACGCGGATGAAAGCGCGCAAGAGCTGCTCGCTGAGGAATGGGACAAACAGAAGGAAAAAATCGAGGCGACGATGAAGGCCGACCCGGGTGGTTCGAAAGGTGTCGAGCCCGGCGCCCTGCATGAGATCGCACCGGCCGCGCTTCAGCTCGATGACGAGAGTCTCGAACACGAAAAAGATCTCGCCGCGTTCTCGCATTCGATTCTGAAACTTTTTCACAACATGCGCGCGGCCCTCCACGTTCCGGATCAACCTCCCGAAAAAGCACCGCCCTCCTCCGGCCCAGGACGTAATGACGCCTTCGGCCTCCTTTCCGCGAGTCTGCTCAATGCGCAGCAGCCTTATGCGCCAATAAAATTCGGTTTGGTCTGGAACGTGGACAAACGGACCTGGGTGCACTGGGACGGCAATACCAAGTCGCCTATCGCTCGGAATCTGCTCGCATCGCTCGGTCTGGGCGCCCCGCTCCACGGGAAGCAAGGCAATCTGGATTTCGCCATGGTGAAACGGCAAACCGATCTGTCCGAGAAAATTCGTCCGCCACGTTATCCATTTAAGATCGACCAAGCCGCCGCCAAACGCGGCGCGACGCACTTCGATGCGAAATGCAACTCATGTCACGGTGGACCTGAGAGTGACAAGCGCCTGTATCCTTTGGCTGAGCTCGGCACCGATCCAAATCGGGCTAACATGTTCACCGAAAAACTTGCCGGCGATTTCAACAAGTTCCTCGCCGAACTTGAAGCGGCCGGTTATCAACCACCGAGAGAATTTGGTGTCCGCAGCACCGGAAAATACTGGGCGGCCAGCATGGATGGAGTGTGGGCGCGCGCTCCTTACCTGCACAACGGCTCGGTCCGCACCATGCAAGACCTGCTCACTCCGCCCACGCAACGCGCGAAAACATTTCATCGCGGCTCCCAGGAATACGACGCCACCCAAATGGGCTACACCGATACCGGGGCCTACGTCTTCGATACCTCCACGGGCGGCAATTCCAATGCCGGCCATGACTACGGCACATCTCTAACCGCCGAGGAAAAGCGAGATCTGCTCGAGTACCTCAAGACGCTCTGACCGTGTCATCCAACAACTCTCAATTATCAACTAACCTCCCCCCCAACTCCCGAATCCTCGGCACATCCAAAACCCGAACGCCATCTGGCGGGTTCTCCACCGCCCAGACCAGGGTATCGAGCATTTGCGAGATTGTGACCAGTCCCAGCCGGCGCGCTGATTCTTTCGTCGCGGGCAGCCGTTCGCACAGCCAATAGAACGGCAGAAGCACGTAGGCCCAGCGATGTCCCGGCCCCAGGACATACCATGGCCTGACGAACGTCGCGGGAATTTCGTTCTCACGAATCATCCGTTCGCCTTCGCTTCGCACCGCGATGAACGCCTGCATTATTTTTGCCGGTTGCGCCACACTTAGATAAATGAAGTGCCGAATCCCCGCCGCGCGCGCCGCCTGCACCGCTACTTGCCCCGAGGGCAGATCGATCTCCCGAAACTGCTTCGCCTTCGCCGGACTCGGATGCGCCACACCGATCAAGTGCACAAAGGTATCCGAACCTCGCACCTCCGCCGTGTAAGAGTCCATTTGCAGCGGATCAGCCACGACCGATCGAATGCCAGCGGGCAGCTTCGTCGCCGACCCCGGGCGCACCAGCGCTGTGACTTCATGACCCCGTCCGGTCAGCAACGGAATTAACCTGCTGCCCATATAACCAGTTCCGCCCGTGATAAAGACCTTCATGGCCAGGTCAGGCGCCTTTTACCGGGGCTTAACCGGAGAAACAACCAACTCATCGTCGCGCAACGATCCGAGTTTGTCCGAACGAGAAAGCTCGACCTGGAAATCGACCCCATTCACCTTAAAGCGGGTCGGGCCGATATCTCCCGTTCCCGTCGACCACGAGACAGTTTGTTCGCCGCCTTTTCCGCGCACTTTGAAATCATGCATCCACCAGCCACGTGGGTATTGCGGCGGCGTAACATGACGTTTCCCCATGTAGGTCATCTCAAAGTCCGGAAAGCGCAGCGTCTGGCCCGTGCCAAACCTTACCTTTGATCCGTAGGTGGCCGTTGCCTGCGAATTCTCCGCGGCGGAACACGCCGCGAGGCCACTCAAATGTAGAATTAGCAGCGTGGCGCAGATGACTCTGACCGGAGAGATAATTACCATCTGAAGGCATTGTCTATCTCTCTCGCTCGTTCTTGTCGAGATGCGTTGATGTGGAGGTTCTCGATTTACCTTAAGTTTCCCTGCCGCCGGGTGTCTGACTTGCAGTTAGGAACGGAAAGGATGCAGTTATGACCGGAGTCTTACTTTATCAGCCAAACCCGAGATGGCGCATCGGAGCTGCTCTTAGCGCAGCCGCTCTGATTCATCTGGCCGCGATTACGTTTGCCAGCATTCACCCGCGAGAGCGGATCGACGAAATCCCCTCTACGCCGGGAATTACTGAACTGGTGCTCGATCCCACACCTCCCATTGATGATCCCGCGCCGCCCTCAGACCCAGTCGCGCCAACTCCGAGCCAGGATACGACCGATAAATTGTTTGCGGACGCAAATTCGACTCCCCCACCCATTCGGCACGATAGCAAACGCATTGCGCCCATCGCCTACCCAAGGAACCCTACTTCCGGCTCGCTGAGTTTGTCCTCGGCGAAGGTCCTCGCCCTGAACGCTCCCAAGTTGGAGTATCCGTATGAAGCGAAACGACAAAAGATTACTGGCAGCGGGACTGTGGTCCTGACCGTCGATCCAGTCGGCGGCAATGTGACTGGCGTCGTGATGGAAACAAGCACCGGAAGTTCTGTGCTCGATAATGCAGCCCTCACCGGCTTTCGAAGATGGCGTTTCAAGCCAGGAACTGCTCTTAGAATTCGAGCACCCATCACCTACACCTTGACCGGCGCGGGGTACTAGGTCGGTCCGGAACACGCAGTGGGCCCCGCTGCTTTTCGCTGGAAAGGCGTTGACTTGCCCAAACAGAGTTCCTATCACCCTCCTGAATTGACCGGCGCCCCAGCTTTAAATAGCCGGTGCCTGTCCACGCATGACTCTTGAAACGATTCCGGCCTACGATGTGCCGCTGGAAGAACAGGCGAAGGTCTTCTCCCAGGCGTTCGCCGGTTACATCGGGGGTTCGTTCGAAATGGATGCGGCCGCTCTCGCTCGTTTTATCTGTAATCAGGGAGCGGACCTTTCCTACAGCCACTTTGTCCGAACAACGGATGGCCTGGCCGGCTTCGCCTATATCAACCGGACGGGAAATATTTCGCGCGTCGCGGGCATGGGCGTCGTGCCTGCCGCACGCCGAACCGGTCTGGCGCGGCGACTCCTGGCTCACCTTCTCGAGGAAGCGCGAGCTCGTGGCGACCAGGCCATGATGCTCGAGGTAATCGAACAGAATCCCGCGGCACATCGGCTTTACATCGAACAAGGGTTTCGCGAGATAGGGCACCTGTTAGGCTGGCGCAGGCAGGCCAATACGGCAGCAGCCGAACCAACCGAGCTGCTCGAAGAAATTTCGATAATCAGAGCCACTCAGATGCCGAGCGCGCTTGAGTATCCGGATCTTCCCTGGCCAATCTCACGACATGCCATTGCCAAATCGGCCGCCAGGCACGCTTTTCGCAGAGGCCATACGCTCATCGTCATGGGCGATCTGGAAGTCTCGCCGGTCCGCGTGCATGCCTTGTCCTGTTCCGACAGAATGGACTGGAGCGCGTTACGAAAAACCACGAACACTGTCTTACAACGCTATCCCGACCGCGAGTTTTTCACGCCCGCAGTGTTCCCCGAGCAATTCGGCGAAGAAGTCTTTCAGCCCCTCGGCTTCGCGCGGGAACCCCTCAGCCAGTTCCTGATGCGGTACGATTTCCACAGCGCGAAGAAACACTCTTAGTCCCGTGCACGATCTGGACTTCGCGGATGCGTCCCGATAGCCTGCGTCATGAGGATCGAAATACGCCGTGAGCGCTGGCTCATATTTGTTTGCATCTGCTTTTTGTTGGCCTCGCCCTGCGGAATGGCGACGGAGCCAGCACGACTGACTGAATTGCGCGGGGTCTGGCAGGCGCAATTCAATTATGATGCTTCCCGCCTGGTGGTTCGGACGCGCCACGGGGATATCGGGGTTTGGGATCCCCGGAAAGGAACGCGAATTACCGGCGACCCGGCGCTCAAGAAACCCTCCAATGCCTACGTCCTGAGCCCGGATGCCCGAAAGTTTCTGGCCGGGTTCAAGGATGGACACGCGCGAGTCTTCGATGCTTCCACTGGCTCCGCCGTTTCCCCCGTGCTTGATCTTTCGCTTCGCGAGGACGCAAATCCGCAGGCTCTGTTTTCTCCCGACGGAAACACCATTGTTTTTTTCGGAGATAAGGAAACCTCGGTGCTCGACGTGAAGACGGGCAAGCGGATTGCCACGATCCCAATTCCTTTCGAACTCGAGGAAGAGTCGGGTTCAACTGCGGCGGCTGCCTTTGCCAGCGAGGGGTCGACATGTTTTGTCATGGACCCACAAGGCGTAGTTACAGCGTATCAGACCAAGAGCTGGACTCCGCTGGGCCAGCCGATGAAACATCCGGCCGCGGAAAGTGCCTACGAATTTGGCTTCGAAGTGAGCAAGGATGCCAAGTGGATCGTGACCTTCGACGGCCCGGGTGAGAATGGTCCCAAAGGACAGCTCCAAGTCTGGGATGCCATCGCCAACAAAGCTCTGGGCGAGCCACTTTCGGGCGTGAACGGGATGTCGGGCCGGTTCCTGCCGGGTCAAAATCGCGTCCTGGTTCAATCGGGCCGCGGCGAGGCCACTGTCCATGATCTTCCCTCCATGAGCGTCGCTTATGTTATCAAGCAGCACGACGAGATCGATGGCCCAAAGATCGACGTTTTTCCAAATGGAAAATGGTTGATCGTGTGGGGCCCGGACAAGAAGGTTGACTTGATCGATGCAGTCTCAGGTAGCATCCTGAAGACCCACTCCTCCCCTGCTTCCGTAGGCGGCGCGATGATCGCGCCGGACTCCTCCGTCTGCTATCTGGAGATTGATAACAGTGTTTTCTTAGGTGAAACCCACTGGGATTATTACTTGCAGCGTTTTTCTTTTCCGGACTTGAATCCTACAGGCTCGATCCGCATCGCGAACTATCTGGCCCGACGATCCTTTTCCCCCGATGGCCGTTGGATCATCGTTGTCCAGGGAGAGTCGGACCGTGAGCAGATCGTTATTTTCCAGGCCGCTACCATGAAGCCGGTCGAATGGCCGAAGCCGTAGCCGCCGCCACTTGAGCTAGTCTTAGCGCTGGAACCTTCGCAGCGATAAGAACTCGATTCCGTGACGGGATCCTCCATCCAACGCCAGCTCGGTCGCGATTTCGCCCACGACAGGCGCAAACTTAAATCCATGGCCAGAAAAGCCACCGCATAGGATGAGATTCCTGTGATCGGGATGGTAATCGATCACGAAGTTCTCGTCGGGTGTAAGCGTGTACATGCAGGGCTTCGCTTCTCGGAAAGTCGTGGCGCGCGCCCGGCATCCATTGCTCCATGGCCTCGGCGATCGGCTGCACGTCGCCGGCCAGGTTTATCTCGCGGTTGACATGCTTCGCGTCCGTCAGATCCCCAAAGCCGTGAAAGGCCGCTTTGATCCCATCGCCAAAATCCGGAAAACCATAAAGCGGCGCAGGCAGGCCTCGCCGGTTGACCAGGAATGCTGGGAAACCCGGTGCATCATAAGCATGAGTACCAGGCGAAAACCAGGCCTGAATGTTGCGTTGCACGCGAACGCGAAACGCCAAGAGACTCGAGCGTTTTCTGAAACCAGGGTCCGAGCGACAGGACAAGCTTGTTCGCCGAAATCCGCGTACCGTCGGAAAGAGCAAAGCTCGAAACCTTGATCGCTGGCCTGCCAGCTTTCCATCGCTACACCAAAGCGCATTTCCGCGCCGTTCGATTCGGCGACCTTCAGGTGCGCGCGGACCGCGCGCTCCGGGATCCAACACTCCTCCATCGATTTCGAAAAGGGCCACTTCATCCTTCCAGCAGCTCCAGCGTAGGATAGCGCGCTTTGACTTCGCGTTGGCTTAATGACTCTACCCCCAGGTCGTGCTCACTGGCGGCGCGGCGCGTCCCCCGGATGATCTCGCTGCCTTCTTCGCCGATCGACAGCACACCAGTGACACGCAAAATCTCCTCGCCTGCTGCGCGCTCAAGTTCGCGCCATAACTCATAAGCCCGCAGGACCAGCGGCACATAAGCCGGATCCTCGAAGTAAGCTTTGCGAATCATTCGCGTTTTTCCATGCGACGAACCCAGATCGTGCGCCGGCGTGAACTGTTCGACGCCGACAACAGAGGCGCCACGAGCGGCGCAATGAGCCAGGATTGCGCTTCCCATTCCGCCCAGCCCGACTATCGCGACATCGTAGCCCATACAAAGTTTCAACCGCGGACTACCCGGATAAACCGGATTTTTTTGAGAATCCCACCCGTGAAATCCGCGGTTAAGAAATTCCCGCCGCTACTCAATCTCCGATGCCCAAACCGTTCCAGTATACTTACCCTCGCGATACGAGACCTTGATCTGGTCGCCGATCTTCACCTTGTCCCAGTGAGCCTTGTCGGTCTGCACCTTGATTCGCGGACCGCCGATCATTTGAACTCTGGACGATCCATTGCTCGTCGCTCCTGGCTCGCGGATCGCGGCTGGTCCCCCGCGCATCCTTCTTCATCACGTACGTATCCACAACGATTTCGTCCGCAGCCAACTCGGGAGCTTCCTCTACCGTTGGCGTTGGCTCAGGCGAACTCGCGGCTATTTTTCCGGGAGTAGCGGTTTGGTCAGCCGCAGGGGTCGGGACAATTTCCCTGACGGCAATGTGCTCCTTCTCCAGAACCACGCCTGTCCGCTTTTTTTCCAGCAGCCCGCGAAACTCACACTCGAAATCATCACCGCCACCAAACCGAAAATAGTTTGCGCACGCATTCCTTCAGAAAGACCTGCGGAAACTTGGTCGTCAAGATGGATCAACAAAACAACGCGCGACGGAGTGCGCGTTTCATCTTAGAATTCCCGGCATGAGCAACGCAAATTCGAGCCAGATTTCCGCCGTTGCGCGATTTCGCGCGCTGCATGAGTCAGGTTGCTTCGTCCTGCCAAATCCATGGGACATCGGAACGGCCGTCTATCTTCACCACCTGGGATTCGAGGCGTTGGCCACGACTTCGGCCGGCGTCGGCTTTTGCCCGAGGAATGCCGGATGCGACGTCCGGCTCTTCCGCTCGACGACATGCTTGCGCACATTCGGGAAGTGGTTGCGGCCACACCGCTCCCTGTGAATGCGGACTTCCAGTCGGGCTACGCAGACGAACCCGAAGGCGTAGCCGTGAATGTTGACGCTCTGCCTCGCAACAGGCGTCGCCGGCCTCTCCATCGAAGACAATACCGGAGACTCAGCTTCTCCCCTTTACGAGGCAAGCCTGGCCGTTGAACGCATCCGCGCGGCCGCGCGCAGGCTATCGACGCCTCAGGGATTCCCGTTGTGCTGACTGGACGCTGTGAAAGCTGGCTCGTCGGACAACCTGATCCATTTCGCTTTGCCCTGGAGCGGCTGGTCGCCTATGCGGAAGCCGGCGCCGATTGTCTGTATGCCCCGGGCGTCAGCGAACCGGACGAGATCGCAGCAATCGTGAAAGCCGTCGCTCCGAAGCCGGTCAACGTCCTAATGCACGGACCAAGCAAGATTCTCTCGGTTTCGCGCCTCACCGATCTCGGAGTTCGTCGCGTTTCAGTCGGCTCCTCCCTGGCCTGCGTTGCCTGGGGCGCCTTCATTCGCGTCCGCGCGGAGCATCGCTGCAACCGGCACATTTGACTCCTTCGCTGACGCCGCCCCTTTCGCGCGAGATCAACGACATTTTTTCCAAACGAGCTGGTCTCAGGCCGGGCCGGCGGATAGAATCGCCCAGCCATGCCTGCGCCGCCGCCTCATCGCGGGCCGACTTGAGGAATCGGACCCAGGCCTGCTGCTCGTGCCAGACCGGCGCGAGCTCCCAAACGCAGAACGTCGGCTTATGCGTTTTCTCCCGGGGAAACAGCGCGAAATCAGCCATGGCATCGCCATCCTTATAGAAAACCGTCTCCCATATTTCGTTCGAGCCGCGCCACGTGCAGACGATCAGGAAATAGAAATCGTTTCCGCACCGGTGCAGCAGGACAAAGCCAAGTCCCCGGGCTTCCAGCGGAGTCTTGGCTAAGATAAGATCGCGCCAACCGGGTTATTTCATCCGGGAATGCGCTGATCCTCACGGTAAACCGCATACCACTTTAGCAAAGCTCCCGGCGTTTCGACTGCTTCACCAGACGTGACACGCTTGGCGACATGCCGGTATTCGGAGCCGATCCCCAAGTCATTTTCCAAAAGCGCTGAAAGGTGTCCGGATTGCTTATCCATCGGGACAACCTACGGAGTCAGAAAAGTTTTCCCGGTGTAGGGGTCCGTCACCTCCGTCCCGCTCGGAAAACCGCGGACATCAACGTAACCCGCTTTGGGTGCGTAAGGGCTCGTGACAAATCCCGCCTTGTTGGGCGCGGGGATTCCATAGGGTAAATCACGGCGCGGCTTCTTGGTGGGAGGGACGCCGGCAGCTGACCGGACCATAACCGGGACAGGCATGGGAGGACGCTCCGGTGTTGAAGCCGGCGCTGGCGTGGGCACAGGGGAAACCTGGGGCAGGGCGCCAGCCTGGTCTTTTTGCCCAGCCGGGTCACTCCCGGTTTTTTTCTTCAGCTTCATCTGCTTGGCATCCCGCCGCGGCGCCGGAGTGGTGCGAGGGTGCGCGATCGAATCGCCGAGCCTCTTGAAGAAATCGCCAATGGGATTGCCGGCGGCGGCGGGGTGACCACTGGCGAAAAACGCACTGACCGACAAGATGAGAGCGATTCTCTTAAGCGGATAGTCCATGCGTGCCGTCACTTTGCACTACGCAGCGCCGTGTTCAATATCTCCCGCCCTTCCTACCCTTTTGATTTCTACCTTGATCTTAGCAGTGGCTTTAAACACCCTCGCCCAGTCGCCTCTCATGAACTTCTTCGTCGTCATCATCATCGGAGCAGTCCTTGGCGCGGGCATCTTCTTTGCCCCCGAAGAGCCATACGATGGCCGGTAATAAGCGGATCAAATTGAAGGCGCCGGAAACATGTCCAGTTTGCGGCGAGGACGTTCCCGGCGGCGCGCTGGCCTGCCCGGAGTGCGGCGCGGACCACAATTCCGGCTGGCGTCAGGACGCGGACACTTACGATGGATTGGACTTGCCCGGGGAGGATTTCGACCACGATGAATTCGTCCGCCGGGAGTTCGGATCATCGCTCAAGCCGGCCGGAATGAAAATGATCTGGTGGATTACCGCCATTTTCATCCTCCTTGCCTCCATGATGCTTTATTTTCTGGCCGCCCGCTAGGTGTTGAACAAGCTGGAGCGAACACGAGGACGTTTGTGCCTGTCATCGAGCTTACCATCGAGATCCGCGCCCCTCTGGAGCGCACCTTCGATCTGGCGCGAAGCGTAGAGCTGCACATGGACTCTACCGCACGAACCGGGGAGCGCGCGGTGGCGGGAGTGACGAGCGGGCTGATGGAGCTCGGACAAGAGGTGACCTGGCGGGCCCGTCACTTTGGCACGTGGCAGCATCTCACCAGCCGCATCACGGCGTTTGTCAGACCCTTCCATTTCCGCGATTCAATGGTCCGCGGAGCTTTCCAGCGTTTCGATCACGATCATTTCTTCTCGCAACGAGGCGATCTCACCCTCATGCGCGACGTATTCGACTTTCAAGCCCCGTTTGGCATTCTCGGGCAAGTTGCAAACCGTGTTTTCCTCATCGCTTACATGAGACGCTTCCTCGTGGCCAGAAACGCCCTGATCAAGGCGGTCGCGGAAACAGAACAATGGCGTCGTTACATTCCACCACCTCGCCCCGGCGATTCATGAGACTGCGCCACGGGTTGGCGGCTGATACAGCCCTCCAGTTCGGCCATCACGCCGCGGCCCGCGTTGACTTGATTCGGTTTGATTTTACCTTGGCAAGTCGGCAGCGCCGCCGGCTTTGAATCGTGAAAAACGTCCTCTTCGTTTGTACAGGAAATATTTGCCGGAGCCCCATGGCAGAAGGCCTTTTTCGCCGGCTCCTGGGCAATCGGAAGGACATCGAAGTCGCATCGGCCGGCGTGCACGCGGTCCGAGGGCAGCCTCCCAGTCTGCACGCGGTCCACGTCTGCGATCAGGAAGGGGTGGACATCCGCGGACTGCGCAGCCAGCCGCTGACGGCGACGCTGGTCGAGCGCGCGACGCACATCTTCGCGATGACAGGCGCCCATCTCGACACGATTCACATGCTCTTCCCCCATGGCGCGGAGAAAGCCTATTTGCTCCGGGAATTTGAAGAACCGGGCATGACCGTCTGGCGCGATGTGCCCGACCCGATCGGTTGCAGCCGCGATGTTTACAGTGTTTGCGCGGCCACCATTAAAAACGCTTTACCGACCGTGCTCGCATTCGTAGAACAAAGCGAGCTCGCGGTGCCGGCCAAATCACGCGGCGGCGGAGTTTCATCCTACACCATGGCAAACCAGCCTCCTGATATCCCGTCCACCGCCAGTGCAGCTCCCGCTGTTTCGACTGGCGGCGGCCTGAGCAAAGTTGATCCCGAGATTTTTGCCGCGGTCGTCGCGGAGGAAAATCGACAGCGCGAAAACATCGAGCTGATCGCATCGGAAAACTTTACCAGCCGCGCCGTCATGGAAGCGCAGGGCAGCGTGCTGACGAACAAGTACGCCGAAGGTTATCCGGGCAAACGCTGGTATGGCGGTTGCGAGAACGTCGACACCGTCGAGCGGCTGGCGATCGACCGCGCGAAGCAGCTTTTCAATTGCGAACACGTGAACGTCCAGCCGCACAGCGGCGCCCAGGCGAATATGGCCGTTTACTTCGCCATGCTAAAGCCTGGCGACAAGATTCTGGCCATGAACCTCGCGCACGGCGGCCATCTTACCCACGGCCATCCGGCGAATTTCTCGGGCAAATTCTACCAAGTCTCGCAGTATGGCGTTAGCGCGGAGACAGAGCAGATCGACTACGACGCTATGCAGAAACAAGCCGAGGAAGTTCGCCCCGCCATGATCACCGCCGGCGCGTCCGCCTATCCCCGCGTCATCGATTTTCCGCGCCTTCGCCAAATCGCGGATTCCGTCAGCGCGCTTTTGTTCATCGACATGGCGCACATCTCCGGGTTGGTGGCCGGCGGGCAGCATCCCAGCCCGATTCCGCACGGGCATTTCGTCACCACCACGACCCACAAGAGTCTTCGCGGGCCGCGCGGGGGCATCGTCATGTGCCAGGAACAATTCGCCAAACAAATCGACTCGACCATGTTCCCGGGTGTTCAGGGCGGCCCGCTCATGCATGTCATCGCCGCCAAGGCCGTTTGCTTTCACGAAGCGCTCCAGCCGCAATTCCGCGATTACCAGCGGCAGGTCGTCGTGAATGCCAGGGCGCTCGCCGCCGGCCTGGCGAAGCACGGTTACCGCATCGTTTCTGGCGGCACCGACAACCATCTCATGCTGGTCGATCTTCGGCCGAAGGACATCAACGGAAAGCAAGCGCAAGAGGTCCTCGACCTCGCCGGGATCACCGTGAACAAAAACGGCATCCCCTTCGACACCTATCCGATCTTCAAACCGGGCGGCATCCGCATCGGCACTCCCGCCGTCACCACCCGCGGCATGAAAGAAGAAGAAATGCTCGAGATCGCCGATTTGATCAACGACGCCCTCAACCGCCGCGACGATCCCGCCGCGCTTGAAGAAATTCGCGGCAAAGTGCGCGACCTGACCAGCCGCTTCCCGCTGCCGTCATAAATTTCAAGGAGAGGCGCTTTCCAAACCGCCCTTTTCCCCTTCCCCAGAGGCACTCGTCATAGTGAGACTGAAACACTGAAATATTGAAATATTAAGACTTACCACTGCTGCCCGTCTCGCCTACCAGTGCAGGGAGTGTGGCGCTTGTTCGTCGCCGACCGCCAGCACCAGTTGCATACCTTTGCACGGGCATCGACTGAAATCAGCAGAGACATCTTGAGAAGTGCGATGGACACCACGCCGCGTAACCAAGAGATGATTCCTCCTCGCATCCTGTGAACAACGTCCAAACCAGTATTGAAGAATCTCCTTCCGAGGCCCACCGGCACTTCGTCGTGCGAGAGTTGGTTGGCTACAACAGCGCTCAAGCCACGCCTGCGAATCATCGCGAATTAACCGTGCTCTCACGTCACAACGGAGAGATTGTCGGCGGCCTCCTCGGTTACACGCATTGGAACTGGCTGTTCATCAAGCAGCTTTGGGTTGCAGACGCTTTTCGGCGAAGTGGACTTGGCCGGACTCTCATGCAGGCGGCGGAACACGAGGCGCGTGGTCGCGGATGTTCCCACGCGCATTGTGATACTTACGATTTCCAGGCGCTTCCGTTCTACCAGAAGCTCGGTTACCAAGTCTTCGGCCAGCTGGAGGATTATCCGGTTGGCCACACCAGATATTTCCTCCAGAAGCGCACCTTGCATGAAACCGAAAGCGCCTAACAGGACAGCGCAGCGAATCGTGAAACTCCTCCTTCAAAATGCAGCCGCGCGCTGTCCCCCCACCACACGGATCACAGTCGCCTTCATGCTCTTGCTTGTCTTCGCGCATCCCACCCACGCCGCAGAGCAAAAACTTGGTTTCGTTACCCAGGTGGAGGGCGAAGGATTTTTCCTCAATCCGCTCGTGAAGAAAATTCTCGTGACCGAGGTGACCAAGGGTTCGCTCGCGGACGCCGCCGGCATGAAGACCGGTGACCACATCATTCAGATCGAAGGCCAGAGTGTCGCCGGCAAGCGCGCCAGGGAGCTTCAGCCGTTCATGAAATTGAATCCCGGAGAGACGCGCACGTTGCGGCTCAAGCATGTTGATGGAACAGAGGGCGATGCTCGAATTACAAAACCAAAAACATAAAGAGACCCTTCCAGACCTAACCAGGCGATGCCCCAATTTCGAAGGCTTTAAGAGTCGCTGATCCTATGTTTCCTTAGACATGCGTATTCCAGTCATCAAGGGCACCATTAAGAGGCGCTTGCTGGTCAACTTCCGAGCTGACCCGGCTGTGGTGCAGCGCATCCTTCCACAGTCGTTTCGTCCTAAGCTTCACCAAGGCTTTTCCCTGGTTGGCATCTGCCTCATCCGCCTGGAACAGATCCGGCCGGCCGGCGTCCCAGGTGTGCTGGGCGTGTCGAGCGAGAATGCCGCCCACCGCATCGCAGTGGAATGGACAGACGCGGCGGGCCTTCCGCGCGAAGGTGTGTTTATCCCGCGCCGGGACACGGGTTCATTTCTCAATCGAGTCGCCGGTGGGCGTATCTTTCCGGGCGAGCATCATCCAGCGAGCTTTTCTGTCGTGGATACTGGCGCTCACATCGATTTCTCGATGCGCTCTGCTGATGGTTCAGTGGCAGTCAGAGTTGCCGGCGATGACGCCGATTCGCTGCCTGCTTCGTCATGCTTCAGTTCGCTGGGCGAGGCGTCGGCCTTCTTCGAGGGCGGCAGCCTCGGTTACTCCGTCACGCGGGACGGGGAACGACTCGATGGTTTGCTGTTACGAACGCTCGATTGGCGCGTCCGCGCCTTGTCAGTGACCGAGGTGCATTCCAGCTACTTCGCAGACCTGCAGCGATTTCCAGAGGGTTCGATTGAGTTCGATCATGCGCTACTGATGCGCGATATTCTTCACGAGTGGCATAAGGCAGAGGATCTATATGAAGGATCAAGAACCGCCCAACCATGCGATGCACCGACCGGCGGGAAGCCTTGCGCTTAACTCCTGAGATGACTAGGACACCTTCCCTGGGGGCAATGCGTCAGCCCGTTCGCGGTCGCGTATCCTGGTTCTCGTTGGGCCAATCCGCAGGGGCGAAGCAGTGCAGCATAAACCTAATCCCCTGCGGTTCAGAATCCGTCCATGGGGAATGATCGGCGCGGCAGGTGCGGTCGCCTGCGCGATCGCCTCCACCGCAACTGTTCTCGGATTCTGCGGTCGACTTGGATGGTGGTTTGATCTGTTCTCCCATTTTCGGGTTCAGTATTTTCTTGCACTCGCGCTGGTGACCCCGCTGCTCCTCATTTCTCGACAGCGCAAAGCAGCAGTATGCTGTGGAATTTTCGCTATCATTAATCTGGGGGTGATTCTTCCCTTGTACTTGGGCCACACGGTCGAAGCCGGCGAGCACGAGTCGATGTTCAGGGCGATGTTGATCAATGTGGAGACAGAGTCTGGCGACCCGATTCTGGTCGCCAAGACGCTAAGCGAAATGGATCCACAGATTGTGGTCCTGGAAGAGATTAATTCCCGCTGGCTCATCGACCTTGAAGAAGCGCTGCGAGTTTTTCCCCATTCGTGCGTCCGCCCTCGAGAGGACAACTTCGGTATCGGGTTATTTAGCAAGTTTCCGCTAAGTAATGCCACAATCGTCGCTATTGGTGAAGCCGAAGTCCCCTCGATTCTCGCGGACGTAACAATTGAGACGACGACTCTAAGAGTCATGGCCACGCATCCCCTGCCCCCCACTGGAGCGCGTTACTCGCGAGGGCGGAACAGCCAACTCAAGAGGATTCCTGACTATTTTCCCAGCGACGGTTCTCCAATTCTGCTTCTCGGGGATCTGAACGTCTCTCCGTGGAGTCATCATTTCACACAATTGTTGAAGCGAACCGGCTTGCGAGACAGTTCCAAAGGGCGCGGTGTGCAACCGACATGGCCGACTGGCAACCCGCTGCTGTCAATTCCGATTGATCATTGCTTGCACTCACGTGAGTTGGTCATCCGCAGGAAACAGATCGGGCCTAACGTGGGGTCCGACCATTATCCTGTAATCGTTGACGTTGCCGTTCGAGGTAAGAAATGAACTACTCTGGCCGGTTTGTTCGCCAAGCGTGAGGTCTAACCACACGATGCTCACAAGAGCTATGTTTCGCGATAGACGCAACAACCCTCGCCTTTAAAGACGAACTTTCGTCTAATTCTCGTTCGATGGTAAAACCACCCACATGAACTGGATCACTATCGCCATTGGCACCCTCGCTCTGGGCTTCGGCTTTTACACGATCTACATCCGCGTGACATCGCCGGAAAAGTTCGGTAAGCTCGCAGCCATGCGGAAGCAGTTTGGAGACACCGCTGGGACTGTCGTTCATACGGTTGCGTATTCCGTTCTCCCAATCGTTGCTGGCATCACATTCATCATCCTCGGAATCCAGGGCGGTGCTGTTTTTTGATCTTGAATCATGCCGATGAGATCTAACCATGCTGTGGAGCGAACAGCCACCCGCTGCGCGTTCCTGTTTGCGTGACTAAGGCGTTTTTACTCCGAGCCGAGCGCGCACTCGGTGGTCATCGCTCACTTTACTCTCGTTAGATCGTGAAACTATTCGGTATCCTCGCCAGCATTTGTCTCCTGGTTTTCCCACATAGGGCCAACGCAGTATCGCGTAAGGACACCGTGGTTGTGACAGTCCTCGATAGTCCGTTGCCTAGTGATCAGGACCAGATGGAACAATTCCTGTGGAAAAACGTGGCCAGTAGGCCGGAGGCGGGGAATTTTGCTTCCACGAGTACCCGCGCCTGGAAGAACAGATACAAAAGGTTTGCCGACGCGCTAAGTCACAAGGCGGCTGACCAGAAACTTGATTCCGTTTCGCTTCGTAAGGTGCTCGACCTAATCTTCGCGCATTCCAAAGGTGAGCTCGCTTATTTACCCGTAGCAGCGTATCACGCGACAATGGGCGACAGAGCGATTTGGATAGTGACGGTGCAGTGGGAGCTTCCCCTTATTAACAATGTCCCTACAAAATATTATCACGTTCGAGTCTTTGCGTTTGATGAAGAGGGTTTGACACAAGTGGGTTTTATCACATGTGGCTGATGTCGAGCCAGCCGCGAAAAAATGATACTCCGCGCACGATTTAACCGATCGCTGCAGGCAACCGCTGGCCACTGTGAATCAAAGAATGAATGATGCTTTTATTATGTATGAAATGAAAGCGACGCTCGCTCCCGTCAGCAGTGGCGCAGCTCCGCATCGTTAGATGTTGTTGCCATATTCAGCTTCCAGCGCACGTCGCTCGATCTTTTCGGGGTTGCTCAGCGTCGCTGTTCTGGCGCCCGCCGTATTTGTGGTGGTGTCTATGCTTGGCCCGACCACTCCCTGGCTCGCTTTTTCGTCCTTTCTTGGAGGTTTCATCGCAACAACGCTTTTGTGCGTCTGGTGCGCGGTCTACATTCGAGAGGAGCCGGGCTTGGTGCGCGTTGCCCTCATCTGGGGAGCAGTATTGTTCCTATCGGTCACCATAGCGGTCACGTGGGCAGCCCTATCCCCCGGCCTTGGCTGCATCGCCGTAGAAACACGGACCAAGGCCGACATTCAGGGGATTCGAACAATGCTGCTCTCCTTTAACGAAGCAAATGGCTACTATCCCAGCACAGACCAGGGCCTGGAGGTCTTGGTGCCACGCTTCATGGAAGAGGTTCCGAAAGATGCCTACGCGGCACCTTACGTTTACCGTTGTCCGGGAAGACGTTACCCGAATTCTTATGACCTCTTTTCCGCCGGCTCCGATCGCACAACCGATACCACTGACGATCAGTGGGGCAAATAGCCCGAGGATCAACAAGCTATCGATTATGCGAACATCAACAAGACCTTCTGTCTGGCTCTTTTTGATCACCTTCGCCCTGGTGTTCTATGGGATGGGGGCGGCCGCCGTGGAAAGCTTCGTCAACTACCCGACCTGGCCTCTGATCGGGGCGAACGAGTTCCGTGCTTATCATCGAGCCCTCGGCCCCCTGATCATCGGGCACATGGTCATTCCGATGCTCCTCACGACCTTGCTGACCATTATGCTCCTTTGGTTTCGACCCGCATCTATTCCCAGTTGGATGGTCTGGCTGGCTATCGTGTTGCAGCTCGTCACTTGGGTTTCCACCTTCATGGTTCAGTTGCCGATCCAGGGGCAGTTGAGTGCGGACGGGTTGTCGCTGCCATTGATAGACCGCTTGCGCGTCACCAGTTTTTGGTTTCGACGAGTGCCACACATGGCCAATGCATTTCTCTTTCTGTGGATGATGTCCGCATTGCTGAGGGGAAATGTCAGGCGCAGTGCGGACGCCTAGCCAAATAGCGATGAAGCTGACTCGAAAGCGTTCGCGAGCAGGCTGGTGGGAAGCCATCTACCGCCAGCATTCTCGGCTCGCGCCCCCCTAAATCATCGCCGGGTGAGTCCGAATTCCGTGCCGGGCGCCACCAAAAGCTGAAATGCTACAAAGCACGTCCCCACTCCTCAGTTCAGCATCTCAGTGTTTCAGTGTCTTAGCATTTCACCGCCTCAGGCCAGTCGCGAATTTCGCTCTCCACTTCGCGATCCATGAAGGACTTGCCGGAGTGGGGGGCGTGTCATTCGGGCCTACCGCGATGAAAAGCGTGTTCTTCCGCCGCCGATTCGCGTTGATTTTTGTCGCGACCGCCACTCCCACCCGCCGAAAGGCCTGAACAATCCGATAGGCATGCCTTGGCCGAACGGTTCCGTCCGCAATTGTCGCCTCCACCCCCGGATGGAGTTCCTCGCCCGGAGGTGTTGGCCTGGCGTTATCTATTTCCACGTTGAACCCCGAATCCTCCAAGACCTCGGCAATTTCACCCTGGTAGCAAACCGCTTCCGCGTCGGATTCGGCTGCGGTCATCGAGACCTGCCCCTTCGCGGAATCCTTCAATCTGGCCGCGATGTCGTCGCGCTGCTCCGGTGTGAGGTGGCGATCCTCGGCCTCGTCGATGGGGCCGGAGATGTCCGGAAGGGGGTCCGTCTCCATGATTCCCTGTCTCACCATAAGGAAGAGAAGGAAAGAAGACTTATCTGCCAGGTGATTGCCGCAGCCGGTGCGCCGGTGTGCTTCCGAGAAGTGAGCCAATACCGCCAGCATTGACTCCGCTGCACGCACCCCCTAAAACCTCGCCGGGTGAGTTCGGATTCCATCATCGAAGAGGCCAAAACCATTTCGCCGCTAACGGCGACGTGCATCGTCGTGGCGAACATGATCGGCACGGGCATTTTCACCAGCCTGGGGTTTCAGGTGGGGGACCTGCCGACGGGGTTCTCGATCATGGCGGTCTGGGCGGTGGGCGGGCTCTGCGCGCTCTGCGGCGCGCTTTCGTATGCGGAGCTGGGAGCAGCCCTCCCGCGCTCGGGCGGTGAATACAATTTTCTCCGGGAAATCTATCATCCCGCCGCTGGCTTTCTCGCGGGTTGGGTCTCGGCCACGGTCGGGTTCGCCGCGCCGGTCGCGATCGCGGCCATGGCTTTCGGCACCTACTTCTCGGAAGTGGTGCCGGGAACGAATCCACTGATTCTTTCGCTGGTGGTCGTGACGATCTGCACGCTCGTCCTGGTTCGGGACTTGCGGTTGGGCAGCGTGTTTCAGAACGGGTCCACCATTCTCAAGGTCGTGCTCATCCTCGTGATTATCGGCGCGGGATTTTGGGTAACGAAGACGCAGCCGGTCTCGTTTTTGCCGGCCAAAGGCGATGGGGCGTTGATCATGAGCGGGCCGTTCGCGGTCAGCCTTTATTGGGTCATGTATGCCTATTCCGGATGGAACGCCTCGACCTATATCGTGGGCGAGGTGCGCAATCCGGCTCGCGCCATCCCGCTCTCGGTCGGGTTGGGCACGGTAATCGTGATGCTCCTCTACATTGCGACCAATGCGGTCTTTCTCCGGACGACGCCCGCAGCGGAGATGATCGGAAAACAACAGGTCGCGGTCATCGCCGGCGCGCACATCTTCGGCCCGGCGGGGGCGAAAGTGATGGCTTCCTTTATCTGCCTGGGGTTGATCTCGACGGTCAGCGCGATGATGTGGATCGGCCCACGCATCACGGCGGCCATGGGTGAAGACCTCGGCCTGCTCGCTCCCCTCGCCCGCCGCAACGCGCGCGGCATTCCGGTGGCCGCAATCCTGATGCAATTCGGGATCGTCGTTTTGCTGCTGCTCACGGCCACCTTCCAAACGGCGGTCAATTACATCCAGTTCAGCCTTACCCTTTGTTCGACGCTGACGGTGCTGGGTGTCTTCGTGCTGCGTTGGCGTCGTCCGGACCTGCCGCGCCCGTATCGCACTTGGGGATACCCAGTCACGCCGGCAATTTTTCTGCTGGTCAGCGTCTGGATGCTGGAGCACATGCTGAGCGATCCATCGACCCGGACACCATCGCTTTGGGGGCTGGCCACGATGGCGCTCGGTTTGGCTGTTTATTTTCTCTCCGCAAAAAGAAGCCCCGCATCCGTCTGATTCCCGTCATGAAACGCTCCGTCCTTTTTTTGTCGATGCTCCTGGCCGCGTCCGCCTTTGCCCAGCCTCCCACTCTCGATGACACCGCGAAATTCCTCGGCGGTCTGCCGGTGAAAGGCCCGCTCGAACCGCTCACTCAAAGCGAGTCCTGGCGAAATCACGCCAACGCTTTGGATGAGGCGTGGTTCAAGAAAGAATTTCACCAGCTCACTCCGATCCGGACGTGGATGGCGGCCAATGCCAAAGAATATTACGACAGCCCGAACACGATGTACTACATGTTCAGCGGTCCGGATTTTCTCTACGCGCACACGTTTTTTCCCAACGCCAACACCTACATCCTCGCCGGGCTCGAGCCGGTCGGGCAGGTGCCCGATCTCTCCGGCATGAGTCCCGACGTGCTCGGCGGTGAGCTGGCCGCTTTGCGCGGCTCGATGTCAACCGTTCTGAAAACCCATTATTTCATTACGAAAGATATGCGCACCGATCTCGGCCGGGTCGGCGGCACACTCCCGATCCTTTACGTGTTCCTGGCCCGGCGGGGGTGCACTGTGCTCGACACCACTTACATCAACAGCCCCGCACCTGGAGTGAAGATCACGTTTGTTAATCACGGTCCGAAGCAGACTTTGTATTACTTCAAAACCGATCTCTCCGGCGGCAAGAGCCCGTTCCTGAGCTGGTGCGCCGCGCAAGGGCCCGGCCTCAGTTTGCTCAAGGCCGCCTCCTACCTTATGCATAGCGAGGGCTTCACCGGCGTACGTAATTTCCTGCTCGCGCGCAGCCGCGTGATCATTCAGGACGACTCCGGGATTCCGCTCCGCTCCTTCCCGAAAGGATGGATGGTCGATTGCTTTGGGCGCTACGTGCCGCACAAAGAGATGTTCGGGAAATTCCATCAACCCGATCTCGCCGCGATTTATTCCAGGAACCCGCCACCCCCCGAACTCGGGTTCCCTTTCGGCTATCATTGGCAAAAAGATCGCGGCCTCCTTATGATGGCTCGGCCCAAATGAGATTGTCCTAAGAAATCTGTTCGCATCACGATCCTGCCTTTGAAACGCCTCCTGTTCCTTTTCTCGCTCACCTTGGGCGCGCAGGTTTTCGCTGCGGATCCAACCGCTGACGCGACCGCGAAATTCCTGGCCGGACTGCCGGTGCGTGGCACGCCGCTCGAAAAGCACAGCACCGATGCAGTGTGGATGACCCACGCAATCGAACTCGATCGCGCGTGGGAGCGTTTGGAAAAACAGCAGTTGGCGAAAATTCGCAAATGGGCGCCGCAGTTCCTGACCCCGGCCTATGACGAGAACGGGCCGATGTTTTACATGTTCAGCGGCCCGGACTTTCTCTATGCCAACGTCTTCTTCCCCAACGCGAGCACCTACATTCTCTGCGGCATCGAACCGGTCGGCCCCGTGCCTGATATCGACAAAATGCCGCCCGCCATCCTCTCCTCCGCGCTCGCTAATCTGAGGAAGTCGCTCGACTCCGTGCTGAGCTTCAGCTTTTTCATCACGAAAAACATGAAGGTCGATCTGAAGCAAACGCAGCTCAACGGCACTCTTCCGGTGCTCTACATTTTTCTCGCGCGCGCCGGGTGCACCATTGATTCCGTCACGCCGGTGGCGCTCGATCGCACCGGGAGTTTTGTTCCGGAAGGCAAAGGCGCGTCTTCGGGCGTGAAGATCGTGTTTTACGGCCCGACCGGGCGTGAGCAAACCCTGTACTATTTCACCACCGACCTGGCGGACTGGGCCCTGAAGGGAAACCCCGGTTTCTTGAAGTTCTGCGAGGAGCAAGGCCAGGGAGCGACGCTGCTCAAAGCCGCCTCGTACCTCATGCATTCCAGCAATTTCTCGCAGGTGCGCGATTTTCTTCTCGCTCACAGCAAGATCATTCTCCAGGACGATTCCGGAATCCCTTTTCGGTTTTTCGCCGCGGACAAATGGAACCGCCGCCATGTCGGACATTACATCGGGCCGATCCATCGGTTTTTGGAACATGGACAGATGGACCTGAACAAAGAGAATGCCGCAAGCGCACCGCCCGTTTTGGAGTTCAGCTTCGGATATCAATGGCAGCCCAGTCGTTCCTCCCTGATGATCGCAACACCGAAGGAGTAGATTGCGGACGTTTTGTCGTGAGTTGTCCCGAAGGGACATCGGAGATTAGCCAGCGTACAAACCGCCGGTTGCATGCGCAAAATGTGTCGAGCCCCGACAGGGGCGTTGGGTGATATCGCGCGATTTCCGCCGCCCCGGCCGGGGCTCGCACCCTGGTGGCAACGAACCGGTGGCTTGCGCCACCGGCTAATTTCCGGCAGCCCCTCCGGCTTGGCGCCAATGTTATCGCGTGCCGTTTACTTTCCGAGCAGTAACCGCAAGAAACGTCCGTCCGAAAACCGGCCGCCCGAACTTTGCCGCAC
The DNA here is from genome assembly GCA_963850015.1 of uncultured Verrucomicrobiae bacterium. GTDB lineage: Bacteria > Verrucomicrobiota > Verrucomicrobiia > Chthoniobacterales > UBA10450 > AV80. Next base: position 637,574 of record CAWKJF010000002.1, on the reverse strand, counting down.
CACGACAAGACTCATCGACGGAATGACGTAAAGGCGTTGATACCCCGAGCCGATGCAGGCGACCAGATCGCTTGGAGCGTCCCGGCAGAGAACTGCGCCATTCCAATTTTGCCGATGCCACCTCGGCACCAGCATCTCTTCAAAATCGAACTCACGTCCGCCGGGCGCAGCACGATTATTCCACCAGCCCACGGAGAAGGCTCGATTAGCCGGTGAGCCTCGCCAGCAAGGCGCGAGCGAGCCGGAGGCAAGGACGGGGGCGCCGCCGGCCACCGCCAATTCTCCCATTCTCGCCCACTGTCGCGCGCTGAGATACCAACCCGCGGCGAGCAACGGATTGCCCGCGCTATCCTTCAGGTAGCGCTGGGACCCGAGGCCAAGGCGATTCAAGACGCGGCGCTCCAGGTAACGAGTGGGCGATTCCCCTGCCAGCTTCTGCTTCAACACCTGATGAAAAACCTGAAGCGAACTTGGCCCATAGATGAAAGCGGAGCCCGGACTGGCGGCCAGCGGCGCCGCGATCGCAATCCGGTCGCGATCACCCGGATTATCGTTGTGCAACGAAAACACCGGCTCGAGCCCGCAGGAAAAATCGAGCAGCTGCCGGATGGTCACACGTGCCTTCCGCGGATCGTTCCGCCACGCCGGAATCGTGGCCGCGACATTCTCATCGAGGTTTAACAATCCATCCTCCGCGGCGGCCAGCGCGGCCAGCCCCCAGAAAGCTTTCGTGCCGCTGTAAATCTTGTGCGGCTCTCCCGCGTTTCGCTCCAAAATCACCTGGCCATTCTGTATGGCCAGGAACGACCTGCCGCCCTGAGCAGACGAGTAGGCGGCCGCCCTCTGCACGGCTGCCAGATCGAGCGCCTGCGCCGCCGGGCAGATCGCGAGCAAAAGCAGGAATACAAGCCGGGAACGCATCGCTCACATGTTGCGCATTGGTTGACTTATTTCCAGCAGAACCGGGCGATCCTCGCTCCCTCTCCGCCGCCGCTTCTTTTTCAATTTCGCAGTGGCTTACCAATTCTTCTCTCAGCAGAATCCGGGATACCGTGATGAGCCCCGGCCAAAAACATTGGTTTGCCTGGATTACGCTTTTCCTCGCCGTGCTTGGGATCATCTTTTTCCGCGCACCGGAGATGGTGCTGACGCCGTCGCTTCTCTGGGATGAAGGGCGCAACGTGTTTGCGCATTTCTACGAGCAAAGAGAGCCCGCCCAGATCCTGCGATTCAAATCCGGCTACCTGCCGGTGATTGGCAACCTGATCGGCTACCTCGCTGTCCGGTTTCCCACGCGCCTCATTCCTTATGCGCTAGTCGGCTCGGCCGTGCTGATTACGAGCATGACCTACTGCCTGTTTTTCGCGCGCGCCTTCCGCAGATGGTTCCCGTCCGACCTTGGCCGCTGGCTGATGTGTCTCGTCTTCGCGCTCGCCCCGATCTCTGACGCTCAGCTTGTGACCATCTCGGATTACTCCATTTGGAACCTGCTGGGCATTTTGATTCTGCTCATCGTGTGTCGCCCCTCCGAAAAAAAAGAATGGCGCTTTGCGCACGGTTTCGTCTGCAACCTTCTGGTCTGGTCGCATCCGCTCACCATCATCATCGCCCCGATCGTGCTTTGGCGTTCTTTCAAGGATGAGGAAAACCGGGCCTTCTACCGGCTCTTGCTTTTCAATCTGGTCGTCCACCAGATTTTCGGTGTCGCGGGCATCATCGCGACACACGGCTTATGGGACCACAACACAGGCATTCCGATTCCCGTGAGTTTCGCCACGAAGTTTTTCGATGCGTGCGTCTGGACCGTCCAAGTCGTCGGAGCGGCAGCGTTCCGAACGGCATTTGGCTCCTTGTCCCTTCAGTTCGCAGTCCGGGAGCAACCCGCCCTTCTCTTCGTCTGGATGGCGTTTCTCGTTATGGCCTGCTCCGCGGCAGCGCGCTCCGTTCCCCGGATCAGGCCACTGCTGGCCATTCTCGCCTACCTCATCGTGGGCCTGTCCTTTCTCGCCTGCTTCTTGCGATATGAGGATGTCCACAACGAGCCCATCCGATTCGTGAGCGATGTTCGACGCTACATCTACCTTCAATCGTTCTGCTTTCTGCTCCTTTTTGGAACGCTGCTTGCCACGGGCTGGGAGTGGGCCTGCTCCAAAGTGGTGAACCAATCCATCGCTCAGAACCTGAGACGGCTGGCGTTTATGCCGCTCGCAGCGCTCATCTGCCATTACTACGTTCTCAACACCCAAATGGGACACTACCTCTTGTGGAATGCGCCGAGTTCCAGTCCGTATCACGCGCCCGATTCAAGAAACGGCATGATCGTCCAGGAATTCTTCTCGAAGCTGGCCGACGCGGAAGAGGCACGCGGTTCACGACGCGAAATCCAACTGACGGCCGAAAAGATCAAAGACTGGCCCATCACGGTGGATACAACGGCCACGCACCCGCCCATGAACTTCCGTTTGAGTCATCGGGCGCGACTGCTGCTGGCGGCTTTGGTTCTCGTTGCGCTGGGTTATCTGACCCGGCGATTCTGGATGGCGTGGCTACCGAAAAAGCGACGGACGCTGCGCCAAATCTAGGAACTCCCTTTCAGAAATAGCGTGAGCCGGGCGGTTGCCCGTCGATGCGCCGCGTATGCTAGATTCCAAAAGTTTTCGACTCGAATTCGTAATCCCTCGCAATGCCCGGCCTGATTCTCCACACCGCCAACCAGCTCGACCTCCTCGCGCGCCGGATTTCCCAGGTCGTTTCGACGCCGCTCAGCTCCCCTTTCGTTCCAGAGATTGTCGTCGTGCAAAGTTTGGCGAGCCGGCGCTGGCTTTCACTCGAGATCGCCCGGCTCCATGGGGTCTGCGCGAATTACGCCTTCCCGTTTCTGGGCGACTTTGTCGCTCAGGTTGTGAACCAGGCTTCCGCACCCGAAACGCCGGCGGATACGATGTCGATCGACCTTCTTACCTGGAAAATCGATTCGCTTCTCCCGCCGTCCCTCGCGCGGAATGAGTTTACTCCCGTGGCGAAGTATCTGAGCGACGGTGACCCGCTCAAGCGTTTCCAACTCGCAGGCAGACTCGCTAATCTTTTCGATCAATACCGCGTTTACCGGCCAGAAATGATTTCAGGTTGGATGACGCCAAAAAAGTCCCGACGCGGGGACGAGGCCTGGCAGGCCTCGCTCTGGCGAGAGCTCGGTGGGGGGGGCGCTTTCAATCAAGCACTGGATCGCCTCCGCGCTCATGGATTTCCGGACGGGACCAGGCTTGATCTCCCCGAGCGAATCTCAATCTTCGCCCCGGTCAGTCTGCCTCCGATTTACCTTGAGCTTCTCTTCCAATTGGCCCGGGTCAGACACATTCATTTGTTCATTCTCAGGCCGTCGCGCGAATACCGGGGAAACGATTCCACCGAGAAACAACGGGCACGCCAGGGTCTCAACGCTCACACCACGACGAGCAACCCTCTCGTTACCTCCTGGGGAAAAGTCGATGCGGAACTGACCGATCTGCTTCTGGATACGGAAGAACGTCTCGGCGTGGCCGTTGAAAATGGAAGCGAAGAATTCAGGGAGTTCGAACCCGTCACGCTGCTGGGATCCCTTCAATCCGACATCCTCACCGCGCAGAATCGGGGCGCTGAAACTGGCGATGGCTCGGCTGCGGCGCCTCGCTTAGCGGTCAAGCAAGACGATCGATCGCTTGTTCTTCATTCGTGTCATTCGCCGATGAGAGAGGTCGAAGTCCTCTACGACCAGTTACTCGATTGCTTCGAGACCATGCCGGATCTGCGACCACGCGACATCATCGTCATGACGCCGGAGATTGAAAAATATGCTCCCTTCATCCGCGGTGTTTTCGGCTATCCGGAGGACGAACTCCGCATCCCTTACTCTCTGGCGGATCGCCATCCGAGAAGTGAGAGCCTGCCGGTCGACACGTTCCTCACCCTCCTGGATTTACCCGGCACCCGCTACACTGCTCCCCAAATTTTCGCTCTGCTGGGCTCGCGGGCTCTCAGAACCCGGTTTCAATTCAATGACGAAGATCTCTCTTTAATCCGCGATTGGATTGAAGAGACCGCCATCCGTTGGGGCGTCGACACGGCGGACCGCGCTCGCGTCGGCCTTCCCGCGCTCGACGCCAACACCTGGCGTCATGGACTTCGCCGCTTACTGCTTGGCTATGCCATGGCCGGCAATAACAGGGAGCTCTTCGAAGGTCTTCTCCCCCACGACGAAGTCGAAGGCGATGGCGCAGAAGTTCTGGGGCGACTTATCTCCGCCACCGAGGCTTTATTTGAGCTAACAGAGAACCTTTGCCACTCCACGCTCGCTGGCCGGTTGGGTCGAGCCGCTGCAACATGTCATCAAGCAATTTCTCGACCCGGTGGAGGAAGACGAGCTTCGGGATGTTCGCTTTCTGCGGCTGACCATCGATCGCCTCCACACGCTCGGTGAAAGCCTCGGCGCAAAGCAGGCGGTCGATTTTCGCCTGATCCGTCATCACCTCATTGGACAACTGGGCGCCATGGAGCATCGCGGAAGATTTTTTCAGGGCGGCGTCACCTTTTGTGCGCTGAAACCGGTCCGGAGCATCCCGGCTCGCGTGGTCTGTCTTCTTGGAATCAACGATCAGGTTTTCCCGCGCCGGCCGCAGCCCGCGCAATTCGATCTCATGGCCCGCTCGGCCCGCGCGGGGGATCCCTCCGCCCGGCAGGACGATCGCTACTCCTTCCTGGAAACACTTCTCTCCGCTCGGGAAAAACTCCTCATCAGTTACGTTGGCCGCTCCGCCATTCACAATAACGAAATCCCCCCTTCCGTGGTGGTCAGCGAACTTTTCGATTACCTCGATCAGGCGTTCCTATTCCCTGAAAAGAAAACAGCGCGAGAGTTCGTGCTGACGGAGCATCCCTTGCAGGCGTTTAGCCCGCGCTACTTTTCCGCCGACACCGCGGACCAAGACTTCTTTAGTTATTCAGGAACGAATGCGGAAACCAGTCGAAGCATTTCGGCGAGACGCGCGACCGAGATGCCTCCGTTCATTACGGATCCCCTGCCCCAAATGGAGGAGTCGAACGGCAGCCTGGAACTGCGCGCGCTGATCGATTTCTGGAAGAATCCCTCCAGATATTTCGTGAGAAAGCGGCTCGGACTCTCGCTCTGGGAAAACGAAGACTGCCTGAGCGATATCGAGCCCTTCGATGTCGATCACCTGGAGAGATATCGAATCAAGGAAGAGTTGCTGGCAAACGAACTGGACACGGGAGAATTGTTGTCCCGCGAAGTATTTCAGGCCCGCGGAATATTGCCGGCCGGCACCATGGGCGCGCTTCACCTTCGCTCGATGAGATTGGAGGTGCAGGGTCTGCTCGGGATTGTTCGGCGCCACATTGCGGCGGGAAAAAAGACGAGCCCGTTGAGGTGGATCTGCAGCTGAAGACGTTCCGCCTCGGCGGCAAGATTCATTCACTCTATGGCGGACAGTGCGTTCATTTTCGAACGGCCAAACTGAAGGCAGCGGACTATCTCCGCGCCTGGATCGAGCACCTGACCTTATGTGCGCTGACTGAAGGAGGTAAACCGGAGACAGTGCTGATCGCCCGGGACGCTGTCGTTACCTTTGGGCGCGTCCCCTCCGCTCGCGCTGTTTTGCAAACACTCTGCGAACTTTTCTCAGAGGGAGTGACCCTGCCGCTCCGTTTCTTTCCTGAAAGCGGCCTGGCCTTCGTCGAAGCGGAGCGATCGGGTAAGGGAAACCCCCTCAAGAAAGCAAACGACAAATGGCTTGGCCCGTTTCCGCAGAAGGGCGAAAAGCGCAGGGGTGAAAAGGACGAAGTTTTCATCGCGCGTTGCTTCAGCGGCCCTGATCCCCTCGACGAACGTTTCGTGGAACTGGCACGACTCGTTTTCCGCCCAATGCTTGAGCACTCGAAACGGGAGGATCTGTGACGACTCCTTTCGACATCACCACAGCTCCGCTCGAGGCCGGTGTAACTCTGATCGAGGCCAGCGCCGGCACCGGCAAGACCTATTCGATTACCGGTTTGATCCTTCGGCTAATTCTCGAAAAACAACTTCAGATTCGCGACATCCTCGCGGTCACTTTCACGGAAGCGGCCACTCAAGAGTTGCGTGACCGCATTCGACGACGTCTGCAATCGGCCCTGGAGGACCTCCACGGCGGCGCCTCGAAGGATGATATCGTTAATGCGTTCCTCAAGAAGGGCGATACCGCCATTGGCATTCGCCAACTGGATCTGGCCATCCAAAGCTTCGATGAAGCGCAAATCTTCACCATCCACGGATTCTGCCAGAGGATGTTGAACGATCATGCGTTTGAGAGCGGCACGCGCTTTGACACCACATTGGTCACCGATCCGAAACCGCTTTTTGAAGAAGTGGCCCGCGACTTCTGGCGATTGCGTTTCTACGAAGCAAAACCTCTCCTACCCAAGCTGGCGATGGCGTGGAAACGATCGCTGGAAGACTGGGTCGAACTCCTGGAACGAACGCGGAGCCATCCCGATCTGGTCATCCTGCCGCCAGCCGAGGCCGAGCCCGGCGAAGCGCTCGTGCGGCGAGTCGAGACAGCGTTTGCCGCCGTGAGAGAAGAATGGACCGACCACCAGGCGGATATCGAAATAATTCTTCGCCACGACGGAAACCTTTCGCGCAGCGAGAAGAACTTCCGCGACGACCGAGTCGATGAGCTCCTGGCGAAGGTGGCGGAAGCGTGCGGGGATTTTGAGTCTGCCGATCCGGAAAGCATCAAGGCGCTTTCGGGCGTTACGTCGGAGGCCATTGCCGCGGGGACGAAAGGAACAGGAACGCCGCCGAAGCATCGATTCTTCACCCTCACCTCGGACTTCTGTCAGGCAGTGGACGCATTGTTTAATCGGCTCGCGCACGAATTCCTGGAATTCGCCCAAGCCGAACTGCCGAAGCGAAAAGCGCGAACCAACACGGTAACCTATGACGACCTGATCACCGGCTTGCGTGACGCTCTCAGGCAGGAAGGAGGCAGCACGCTCGCTGCCGCCATTGGTGGCAAGTACTCCGCGGCTTTGATCGATGAGTTTCAGGACACCGATCCAGCACAATACGAAATCTTCCGAACCATCTTCGGTTCGAAAGAGCATCGGCTCTTCCTCATCGGTGATCCCAGGCAGGCCATCTATGGTTTCCGCGGAGCCGACGTGTTCACCTACTTCCAGGCCAACACGATAGCCGATCAGGCATTTACCCTGACCACGAACTGGCGCGCGGAAGCACCGCTGCTGGCGGCGATCAATCGTCTGTTTCTTCAGACCGAACAGCCCTTCATCTTCCCGGAGATTCAATATCACCAGGTGCACGCACCGAAGAAGCCGATTGTTCGTCACCTAACGACTTTCGACGACGCTGCGACTGCCTTGCGTTTTCGGCTGGTGACTCCGGCGGAAGGCCAGGCCCGCGCCTCCCAGTTCGAACTGGTCTGCCGATGGGTCAGCGACGACATCGCCGCGTTGGCGGCATCCGGCGTGCATTTGGGAAAGAATCCCCTTCGCTACCGCGACATGGCCATTCTCGTGCGCAAACATAGTCAGGCCGAGATGCTCCAGACCGTGCTCCGCGAGCGCGGGATTCGAAGCGTTGTGCAAAGTGACAAGAGCGTCTTCGCCTCGGAGGAAGCACGCGAATTGCAACGCTTTCTCCAGGGCGTCATTGATCCCCGGCGCGACAGTCTGCTCAAAGCAGCCCTCGCCACGACCCTGATCGGTTTCGACGCGCAGATGCTTTTCGCGCTCGAACGGGACGATCCGAAACGACAGCTCTGGCTCGATCGCTTCACCGATTGGAAACTGCGATGGAGCGACGGCTGCTTTACCGCGATGTTCCGCCACTTACTCGTGACCCAGCAGGTACGGGCGCGTCTGGTCCAATTGCCGGCGGGCGAGCGGCGCCTGACAAACTTTCTGCACCTCGCAGAGCTCCTGCACGAAGCCGAAAGCACAATGAGCCTGGCCCCGGATGCAGTCTGTTCGTGGCTACGCGCGCAGCGCGAGAGCGAGAGGGTCTCGGAGGATCGCTTCCAATTGCGATTGGAGAGTGACGATGACGCGGTGCAAATCGTCACCATCCATAAGAGCAAAGGCCTGGAATACCCGATTGTTTTTTGTCCCTTTCTTTGGACCGACTCAGAGTACTCTGGTCACAAGGAACTTTTGTTTCACGATCGTGATGACCCAAAGAAACTCCTGACGTTTGATCTGCGCGGGAAAAAAGCTGGCGCAAAACAGCACCAGGATTGGCAAAGCGAGGAGGTGCGAGCCGAAGAATTGCGCCTTCTCTACGTCGCTCTTACCCGGGCGATGAACCGCTGCTATATCTACCTGCCAGAAGAAAAGACCGACAAATCGCCGCTGGCTCATCTCTTTGCGCCGTCCAAAAAGGAATCTCTCTTCGATCAGGTGCGCGGGTTCGCCCAAACTTCCGAGGGTTGCGTTTCCGCTTCGTCAGAGCCGGCTCAATCAAGGGGGATTCCCGACGAAACACCGGTGACCACCACGCTTCAGTCTCGTATCTTCAACGGGAAAATTTCGCGCGTGTCAATGACCGCCAGCTTCAGCGGCCTTAATCTCGCCGCACCAGAGCTCGAAGAACTCGCCTTAACCAGGTGGGCTGGACCCGATGCGCCAATTGCACCTCGCCCGGACAGCTCCGACTTATCCATCTTCACCTTCGACCGTGGTCGCCGCACCGGAGATTTTTTCCACGACGTGCTTGAGCACATGGATTTTCAGGATCTGTCGGGGCTTTCGGAACTGCTCGAATCCCGACTGAGCGCCTATGGATTTCCCGGGACATTACACCGTCCCGCCATCAGACAGATCCTTGACCAACTAATGGAAGTAGAACTCGACCCTGGCCTGAGCCTGCGCGATATCCCGAAAACGGAGCGGCTCTCGGAGGTCGAGTTTACCTATCCTCTGGCGCGCCTGACCCCCGCGAGTCTGGCCAAGGTGATCAATAAGTGCGCGAACCTAACCGGTGACATTCGCGAGCGAATGGGAACCCTTCACTTCGATCCGGTCGAAGGATTCATGAACGGCTTTATCGATCTGCTCTTTCGCTTCAAGAATCGCTACTACCTGATCGATTGGAAATCCAACTGGCTGGGAGGTCAGCAGGCGGATTACGGACCAGAAGGAATGCGCCAAGCGATGCTGGGCCACAATTACTACCTTCAATACCACCTTTACACCCTCGCCGCGGATTTGTTTCTGGAGCGATGCCTCCCCGGCTACGACTATGAAACGCACTCTGGAGGCGTCTATTACATCTTCCTCCGTGGCATCGATCCAAAGGATCCGAGGCGCGGAATTTTTCGGGACCGGCCGGCCGCGAAGACAGTTAAGAACCTGAGGGCGTTGGTTCTCATGAGCCGTCTCGTGGAACCGGAGTTCGCCGACATCGACCGGCACTTTGCCGACTTCATCGGACGATTCGGCGGAGACGACACGCTGGTGCCACTCGCGGCGGCGATGCTGAGCCGCGCGATCCGGGAGGGAAACATTTGCCTGCCACTCGGCACGGCGCCGACCCAACCGGCCGAGGCCAATGACATCCGCTTCCTGGAATGGCCGGCGGTGACAACGTGGCGGACGGCCCTCGCAAACTCGAGTGCCGTTGGCGGGCCCGACGCGCAGACACCCCTGGTGGTCGATGAATGGGATCGCCTGTATCTGCGGCGCTATTGGAACTACCAACAGCGTCTGGCCGTGGCGCTTCGCAAAAAAGCCGCGGCCAATCATGCGAAAAGCCAAGACGCGACCGGGACTCAGGCCGAGGCGATCGATGCTGCCGCCAACAATGCGCTGACGATTATCTCCGGGGGACCGGGGACGGGTAAGACCACGACGGTTCTGCACATTCTGGCGCGCCTGCTCCAGGAAGCTGGGAACGAAAATCTTCGCATCGCTCTCGCCGCGCCCACCGGCAAAGCCGCAGCGCGGTTGGAAGAGACGCTCCGGATGGGGCTGGAGACGCTGGATTGCCCGGACGAAGTAAAGACGCGCATCCCGGTAGCCGCTTCGACGATTCACCGGCTCCTGGGAGTTAGAGGTAACTCTATTTATTTCCGGCATGATCGCCAGAATCCACTCCCGCTTGATCTGCTGGTGATTGATGAAGCCTCGATGGTTGCGCTCCCCCTTTTGGCGAAACTCCTCGACGCTTTGCCGGAGCGCTGCCGCGTGATTCTCCTCGGTGACCGCGATCAACTCGCCTCGGTCGAGCCCGGCGCCGTGCTAGCCGATATCGTGGATGCCGCCGTCGCGCCAGGGAGCCTTCTCCGCAACGCGGTGGTAACGTTGAAGAAGAATTATCGATTCAGCGAGCGAAGCGGCATCCATCATCTTTGCGGCGCCGTCCGGCAAGGCGATGCGACCAAAGCCATGCAAATCTTGCGCGAACAATCCTACCCGGATCTTGTTTCTTCCGAGATTTCCGAGCCTCGCGAATGGGCCGCGAAGTTTGCCGAAGCGGTCCGCACGGGCTTCGCCGCGTTCGCAGCCGAGAAAGAGCCCGCGGGCGCCCTGTCGCGGCTGGGAAGCTTTCGCGTTCTCTCGGCGCTGCGCCGGGGTCCGTTTGGAGTCGAAGGATTGAACCGGAAGATCGAAGGGATATTGCGCGACGCTGGGCTCATCCCGCCACACGTCACCTCGCTCTATGCGGGGAAGCCCATCCTCATCACGCAGAACGACTATCAATTGCGGCTTCATAACGGAGATGTCGGGGTCCTCCTCCCCGACGGCGAAGCGAAGGAAAACCCGGAACAGCTTTGGGCGTGGTTCATCGGCCAGGAGAACACGCTGCGCCGGTTCGCTCCGGCGCGCTTGCCGCAGCACGACGCCGCCTACGCCATGACGGTCCACAAGAGTCAGGGGTCGGAATTCGACCGGGCCCTCTTCATTCTCCCAGACCGCGACGCCCCGGTCCTAACGCGGGAACTCATTTATACTGGTCTGACGCGAGCGCGTTCGCAGGTCGAGTTGTGGTGGAACGAAGCTGTTTTCGCACAGGCCGTGACGCGCCGGGCCGAACGCAACTCGGGACTGCGGGACCTTCTCATCTCCCGAGAAACCAAAATTCCGCCAGCGCGGCCCGAGCAGTTGCAACTGTTTGGCGAGGAAAACTGACCGAGGGCTCATTTTCCCGGCGCGTAGCGTCGGCAAACGCTTGACACCCGTGCGGCCCCTCCTCATAACAGCCAAATATGAATTCCAAACTTCTTTTCAGCCTTCTGACCGCGTGCATTTTGGCCGGAGCACCACTCTGTCGTGCCGCGGAAGACACCGTGCTTCTGAACACGCTCGGCTACACGACCGGTCAATCCGTCCTCCTCACCCACATGGCGGTCGGAACACTCGCCGACGCGTTTGTGGCCAAAACCTACAAGTCGGGCGAAGCGACGACTTTCGTCACCACCTACATCAACATCACGAGCGGAATGAAGGGGCAGATGAAAAAGCTCCTCGATGCCGACACCTTGAGTAAGAACGACAATCAGTTTGTCCGGAGCACGATTGACGTTCTGGACCTGGTTCTGGACGAGGCGAACGCCCTCAAGGAGTTTGTCAGCAGCGGTGACGACTCAGACGCCCAGGCCTACGACAAGGCCCGCAAGAAAGCCCTGCGAGAGATCAAGTCTCTGCTGGGCATGAAGGACTAAGTTCGACTCAGACGGCCGCGCAGACTACGGCCCTCTTCAAACCAGCCGAGCCAGTTCGCGCGGCAACGGAGAAGTAAAGCGAAGTTCTTTCTGCGTCACAGGATGCAGGAACTTGAGCGCGCAGGCGTGAAGCGCGAGTCGTTTCACCGGGTCGGTTCTTGCGCCGTATTTCTTGTCGCCCACAATCGGACATCCGGCATCGGCGAGTTGCACTCTGATCTGATGCCGGCGTCCGGTCTCCAAAGTGAGCTCGACCAGCATCCGGCGACGGCCGCGCGCTAACACCCGGTAATGCGTAACCGCGTGCCGCGTCTGCGGACTGCGCGCGGTGCTATGCACTTTGAAAGGATTCGTTTCGTCCAAGTCCGATTCGAAAACACCGCTCTCAGCGTCGAGCCTTCCTTCCACCACTGCCTCGTACCGTTTTTCCGCATGGTCCCAAGCGGCCTGGAGACTTTGCTTCGCCGCCGCCGTCTTCGCGAAAATCATCAACCCGGATGTCTCGCGATCGAGCCGGTGGACGATCCAGACGCGATCGCGCGCGTGCGCCCTTCCCTGCCGAAGATAATCGGTCAGTTGAAAGTAAGCCGTCTTCTCCGGTTCCGCTTCGCTGGCCACACTGAGCAGGTTCTCCGGTTTATCGATCACGATCAGCGAGGCGTCTTCGAAGAACACCTTCATTCCAGACGCGAGCACCGTCTTCGGGACGGCGAAACGATCGGATCGGATAGCGACGACATCACCGGGCTGAAGGCTGTGATTATACTGTGTGACCGACCGATCGTTTACCGTGACCGCCTGAAACTTCAACCACGTCCGGACTTGCTTGCGTTTGACCTCGGGCCAGGTGGCAAAGAGATAGGCCAGCAATTCGGCTGGCTTTTCGACTGTGCTCGGCTTCGGCATGCGGGGAATCTAACTGGATAGTCCAGAAGACAATAGCCCAGCGTTTTAAAGCTGGGATCAGACCGCATGGGAATCCGAAATCCCGCTGGGGACGGAAGCACCGTGTTTGTTCAATAGTGATTCTATCGTCCCTGGAGGGACTGGAGGTGTTTATCGACCAGTTTTCCCAGCGTTTAAACGCTGGGCTATTGTCGCCGGGAAAGAGTGCAAACAAACCCCGCTACCGAACCGCTGCCCTCCTCAGGAAGCCTCGACAGAGCGAGGCTCAAAGGGTTCTTTTGTCCCGCACCATCCCATTGTTGCCGATGTGCGCTAGATTGATCGGAACGGATGAAGCCCTTTCGCACTCTCGCTGAAACGACCGCGCCCGATGGCGCGCGGCTGACTTTGCACGAGCATGACGGCGATCACTTCATGAAGCTCAACGGCCGCCAGTTGATGAGCACCACTTCGACGACGTCGGAAATTCTGCTGGCCAAGCTCGCGTGTGAAAACCTGGCGCGACACCCGCATCCGCGCGTTCTGATCGGCGGGTTGGGGCTCGGGTTCTCGTTGAAGGCCGTGCTTTCGATCGTCGGGAAAAAAGCGGAGGTCCACGTCGCGGAATTGCTGCCCGAAGTGGTCGAGTGGAATCGACAATTTCTCATGAAGGTAAACGGCGCACTGCTAAACGATCGCCGGGTAAAAGTCTTTACTGAAGATGTTTTTCGCACAATTCGCCGCGCGCAGGCGACGCGGTATGACGCCATTCTTCTCGATGTCGATAACGGGCCGACCTCATTTGTGCAGGCGCGGAACGCGCAAATCTACAGCCGCCGCGGGTTCATTCGCATCGCAAACGCTCTCCAACCGGGTGGTCGCGTCGCTTTTTGGTCGGCGACGGACGAGGAGGCGTTCGGCGTGTCGCTCGCCCGGGCCGGTTTTCGCGTTCACGTAGTCGAGGCGAAGTCGCACGAACGGGCCAAGCGCTTCGAACATCGGATCTACGTCGGCGAAACGAAGCCGCGTGAGCGTGGGGGTGAGACTATTGAAACGTTAAGCGTTGAATCGTGAATCGTGTTCCCCAGCATCGATGTAACGATGTAACGCTTCAACGATGGAACCTCCTAGCTCAGCCTTTTCCCGCGACGGATCGAATCGGCTGGCCGGTTTGTCTTTTTGCCCCGAAGCTACGCGGCTCCCGATGGCCACCTTTCGACTTTTCGATCTCAACGACGCGCAACAGCGAGCGGTGAAGTCGACGGAAGGCCCTCTCCTCATTCTGGCCGGCGCTGGCACGGGCAAGACGCGCGTGATCACCGCGCGCGTGGCCTACCTCATCACGCAGGGCGCCGATCCCGCCAGCATCCTCGCCGTCACTTTCACCAACAAAGCGGCCACTGAAATGCGCGAACGTCTCGCACGAATCCTGGACGCCGATGCGGCCAGCAAGGTGACGATGTCCACCTTCCACGCGCTTTGCCTTCGCATCCTGCGCGCAAACATCGACCGCCTCGGATACAAAAATAACTTCAGCATTTACGACGAAGGCGATCAGCTTGGATTGATCAGGAAAATCATCACCCGGACGTCGGCCCGCGACGAAAAACTCGATCCCAATGTCGCGAAAAACCTGATCAGCAAGGCCAAGAACAACAGTTGGAAACCTCCGGAAAACGAAGACACGCTTCTGGGCACGGTCTTCGCGCGTTACCAGACGGAGCTGAAAAATCTCAATGCCGTCGACTTCGATGATCTGCTTGGGCTCGCGGTCAGATTGCTTAACGAGCATTCGGACGTGCGGGATCGCTGGCGGAATCGGTTTCGCTATCTCATGGTCGATGAGTTCCAGGACACGAACAAACTGCAGTTGGAGCTGGTCACCCTGCTGGCGGACGAACGCCGAAACGTCGCGGTCGTTGGAGACGACGATCAATCGATCTACGGCTGGCGTGGCGCCGAAGTCTCCAACATCCTGGAATTCGAACATCATTTCCCCAATCCCGCGGTCGTGACGCTGGAGCAGAACTACCGCAGCACGAACGCGATTCTTGGAACGGCGAGCGCGCTCATCGGGAATAATCCGCGTCGCCGCCCGAAAAAGCTCTGGAGCGCACAAGAAGGCGGGGAAAAGGTGCGGCTGATCGAAGCGCCCAACGACCAGGAGGAAGCTCAATTCGTCGTCGAAGAGATGCAACGAAAGAACTTCGCCGATGGGGACCCCTGGGAAAACTTCGCGGTCCTGTTCCGGATGAACGCGCAATCGCGGTTGCTCGAGGAGAACCTGCGGCGCCTGCATATCCCCTATCGCATCGTCGGCGGAAAGAGCTTCTTCGACCGGCGAGAGATCAAGGATCTGCTCGCTTACATGAGCCTGCTCGTGAACCCGGAGGACGATGCGAGCCTGCTGCGCATCATCAATACTCCCGCCCGCGGAATAAGCCCAACGACGGTCGCCCGCGCTCTCGAATGGAGTGTGCAACATAAGTGCAGCCTTTGGCATGCGCTCGGCAGTCCGGAATTTCTCGGGGAAGTGAGCGCGAGGACTGCGGCCAGCATTCGCGCTTTTGTCGAGATGGTCGGCGATTACGAAACCAAACTCGCGGAGCCGCTGAGCAATCCGGCGGCGCTCGTGACGAAATTGATCGAGGAGATCGGATACGCGGCGGAACTCCGGCGGAATTGTAAGACGGCGGAGGAAGCAGCGATGCGCGAATCGAATGTCGGCGACATCCTGCGGGATCTGACCCTGTTTCTGAAACGCTCCACGAAAGGCCTGCGTGGTTTTCTCGATGAAGTCGCCCTCGATCAAGAGCGCGAGGAAGACGAAGAGGAAGAGCAGATTGGCGGCGTGACCTTGATCACGATGCACGCGGCCAAGGGCTTGGAATTCAAACACGTTTACCTGATCGGCCTGGAAGAAGGTCTCCTTCCCCACGAACGCTCGAGGGCCGAAGGCAGCATCGACGAGGAGCGCCGTCTCCTTTATGTCGGCATCACTCGCGCGATGCGGACGCTGACCCTGATCCATTGCCGGAATCGGACGAAATACGGCAGCGTCGTATCATGTACGCCGAGTTCCTTCATCAAGGAACTTGATCCGGAGTTTCTCGACAAAATCGATTTGGCAAAAATGCTCAGTGCGCCGGTGGCCGAAGCCAGCGCGAAGGGTCGCTTCGCTCAAATGCGCGCCGCCCTAGCTGGATGACTTTTCTCGATGAAATGAATTGTACGGCGGGTTCAGTGACGAGCAGTGTCCCAATTAGTATGCGTTAGCGCCAAAGGTGCGGGCTCAGACGAGCCTGGGGCACCGCCCCAGGATCTTCACGGGATCATGACTAAGCGCTGAAGGCGCGATTCAAGGCTCCGGTTGGGGCGGAATGAATCGCGCCTTCGGCGCTAAACGCACGCTATGCGAATCCCCGGGGCGTTGCCCCAGGCTAGTCATAGTGCCGCGCCTTTGGCGCTAAACAGTAATTAGGACACCACCCTGCGACCCACCCTAAAAAAAGACCAAACCAGTTTACGGCGCACCGCGATCGTAAACTTCAACCACACCGACGCCAGTGCCGTTGTTCCGTCCCGCCAGCAGCGCCGTGTAAGCGCCGGGTGGCAGCGTAATCGCGATGCCAGACTCGAGATTGTCTGCCGGCGCCAATCCCGCCGAGGTGAGTTCCGCAGCCTGAGCCGGATTATCCTGCCAGTCGTTATTCGACGCGAGGATTGCTCCATTACTGTCACGCAACTCCAGAGTTGGGTCGGCCAGCGCGTTCGCCACCCCAAAGGCGGTCAGGCTGGGTCCGATGCCGCGTGCCACGGCCCTGTCATTGCCGCTACCGCCACCCAGGACAAAGCCCGCGATCACGATGCTGTTGCCGGTGTCAACAAATGCGCGCGTACTCAGGTTACCCAGCTTGGAGGTAACTCCCTGGTTGAGGTCATAGACTTCCGCCACACCGACGCCCGTGGTCATCCCCATGCCGCGAAGAATGACGGTGTAGCTCCCGGGGTCCAGCGTCTCGACGATCCCTGCTTCCAGATCGTTCTGCGGTGGAATGCCCGCCTCGATCGCGGCTGCCTGCACTGGATCATCTCTCCAGTTGTCGTTCGCTCGGATGCGCGTCCCATCGGGTCGGCGCAGATCGAGCGTCGGGTTGGCTAGTGCGTCGGCAATTCCAAAAGCGGCCAGGGATGGTCCGATCCCCCGAAGAAGCACCTGCTTCGGAGCGGTTCCTGTGATGATGAACCCACCGATGCCCGCACTATCGCCGGCCTGGACGCGCATCCGAGTCGAGAGGTTGAGGGCCTGCGCCGAGGGGTTCGCAGTCGGTGTAGGCGTTGACGTTGGGGTTGTCGTCGCCGCAGGCGTTGACGTCGGTGTTGTCGTTGGAGTCGGGGTCGCCGTAGGTGATGGAGGTGGCGTAGGTGTTCCCGGTGGGGTTGGCGTGGGCGTGCCAGCGGGCTCCGCGATAAAAGCATTCCGCACTGATTCCGTGATGCTCTCCGAGTTGTTCCCGTAGCCGCTGCGATAATAACCTCGAGCGCGAATGTAAAAGTTCTGTCCGGTCGAGAAATTCAGACCAGTGAGAACCCAATTACCGCCGCTCGCCGTGCCGCCACCCACAGGCGTGTAGTTCACATTATCTGTCGAATACTCAAAGGTAACACGCGTCAATTGCGGGCTGGAGCCGCCGCGCGTCCACGTAATGGTGGTTGGCGTAACAGCGAGATCTTGCAATGCGCCGGTGTTATTGGTCAAACGAGCAAAGTCGTTGCGACCCCATCCGCCGATGAAGCTGAAGCTGCCGCTCACCAGAATCTTGCCGTCCGCCTGCGCTGCGATTGAATCGACTGCACCATTCGAGGACGGGTTGAACGAATCTGACAAACCAGTCGTGCCATTCAACCGGGCGATGGCACTGCGCGTCGCTCCGCCGACATTCGTGAACTGCCCGCCGACCAGAATCTTGCCATCCGTCTGCACCGCCATGGATTCGACAAGATTGTTCGCGTTCGGATTCCACGAATCTGCCAATCCGGTCGTGGAATCAAGCCTTGCGATGTGGTTGCGCGGCTGTCCGCCGATGGTGCCGCCGCTGAAGTCGCTGAACCAACCGCCCGCTAAGATCTTGCCCTCCGGTTGCAACGCAAACGCAGTGACCTCTCCGTCGGAATTCGGGTCGAAAGAATCAGCCAATGCGGTCGCAGGATCGAGCCGTGCAACGTAGTTGCGTGCCTGTCCGCCGATGTTCGTAAAAACACCGCCTACCAAAATCTTGCCGTCCTGCTGCACTGCGATTGTAACGACACTGCTGTTGGATTGCGGATCGAAGGAATCTGGCAATCCTGTGGCGGGATCGATCCGGGCGATGCTGTGGCGCGGCTGTCCGCCGATGGTGTCGAAACCGCCACACGCCAAGATCTTGCCGTCTGCCTGGACCGCGAGTGAACGAACTCGAGGAGAAGCGCCGTCAGCATTCGGATTGAACGAATCAGGTAAACCGGTCATGGCATCGAGCCGGGCGATACCGGTCCGCGGCTGTCCGGCAACGGCGGTAAAATCGCCGCCCACCAGGATCTTGCCATTCGGCTGCACTACGATTGACCACACACTACCGTTCGCGTTCGGATCGAAGGCAGTATCCAGCGTCCCGTCCGTGTTCAGACGGGCAATATTGCCACGCGCCACGCCTAAGATGGCGCTGAACCCGCCGCCGATTAGAATCTTGCCGTCCGGCTGCATCGCGATCGCCCACATAATTCCACCTCCGAAATCGACGAGGTTCTCGAAGCGTCCGGTCGAGTCTGCCGTCGGCTTCGAGGCGGGCGATGCGGTTCCTCGTCACAGCCGTTCCCCCGTTCGGCGCCAGCGTGGTGAAAAGGCCTCCCGCCAGAATCTTGCCATCGCTCTGCACAGCGATCGAAGAGACAGGATCGTTTGCATTTGGGTTGAACGAATCAGGCAACCCGGTCGTCGGATCGATCCGGGCAATGTAATTGCGCACCTGGCCAAAATTCCCGTCCGGCCTGTCCGAGGGCCCAATGGTTGTGAAAGAGCCGCCCACCAAAATCATGCCGTCCGCCTGCACCACGATTGAATTGACCGCATTGTCCGCGATCGGGTCGAAAGAATCCGGCGAACCGTTGGTTGGATCGAGCCGGGCGATGCGGTTGCGAAACTCTCCGCCGATCCTCATGAACTGCCCTGCTGCCAGGATCTTGCCATCCGCCTGGATCGCGATGGAAACGACGGCATGACTCGCATCCGGGTCGAACGAATCAGCCAATCCGCTCCCCGCATCGAGCCGGGCGATGTGATTGCGCGGCTGCCCGCCAATGCTCTCGAAGGAGCCGCCCAACAAGATCTTGCCGTCCGCCTGCAGCGTGATTGCAGAGACAATGGCGTCCGCATTCGGGTCGAAGGAGTCAGCCAGACCGGTCGTCGCATCGAGGCGGGCGATGAAATTGCGTGTCTCGCCGCCGATCGTGGTGAAAAAGCCGCCCGCCAAAATCTGGCCATTCGTCTGCACCGCGATGGACTCGACAATTCCATCGGCGTTCGGATCGAAAGCGGCATCCAGCGTGCCGTCCGGGTTCAAGCGCGCCATGCGATTGCGCGTGACAGTTCCTCCGCCGTTGGGCGAGAGCGTGGTAAACAGGCCGCCGAGGAGAATCTTGCCGTCCGATTGCACTGCGATGGCATAGACAAGACCGTTCGCGTTCGGGTTGAAACCGGTGTCGAGCGTGCCGTCCGCGTTCAGCCGGGCGATGTGGTTGCGCGTAACCGGCGCGCCGCCGTTGGGCGAGAGCGTGGTAAACGTCGCCGCCGAGAAGAATCTTGCCGTCCGGTTGGACGACGACAACGCGAACCGCGTCATTCGCGTTCGGGTCGAAACCGTCGAGCGCGGATTGCCCATGCGCCGCCGTCCCGCCGCTGCCGATCAACAGAACTGCAAGGAGACAGAGAAAAAATGCCGCTCTCCTGGCTCGGGCGGTGCGTCGAGGCGAATGCGCCAAGAGGAGCTTGGATTACGAAACACATGGCGTCGCTCGGGCAGTCGATTCGTATCGGGCCGCTCTTTTCCGCACAAGCTCAATAGCCTCGCTGACATTACGCTGTATGCCGCGGCTGTATGGCGGCGCTTCGCTGACCCCGACGCAAGGCTGGCAGACCCAAATGCTTTCGCGTGCAGAGACGCGGCTCCGTACGCGGCAGGAATCGCCAAACCCGCGGCCGGGGTCAACGACCCCGCCCTACAGAAGACGTCCCTACCTGATCATTCCGCTCGCTTCCGAATTGTGCATCCTCGCCTGATGCCTATTCTCGGTCGAAGATGAGCATCGCCTCTCAATCCGAAGCGCACGGTCGCCGAGCTGAAGGAACTGCGGGAACTGACCGGCGACGAGAACGGCGCGCAACGCGTCGCCTTCACCCCAACCTGGGCGAAAGCCCGCGCCTGGCTCCGGCGAAAGCTGGAGGAACTGCCCGCGGAGATTCACACGACGAAGCCGGAAACCTTTGGGCGACCCTGCGCGGCGAATCGGAGAAAGCGCTCCTGATCGGCGGCCACATCGATTCGGTGCCGAATGGCGGCTGGCTCGATGGCTGCCTGGACACGCTGGCCGGCGTGGAAATTCTTCGCCGCATCAATGCGCAATACAACGGCAAGCCGCCGGTCACCGTGCGCCTCGTGGATTGGGCCGACGAAGAAGGCGCGCGGTTCGGCAAAAGCCTCTTCGGTTCGTCGGCCTGCTCGGGCCACCTGGACATGGATGAAGCGCGCGAGCTGAAAGACAAGGACGGCATCACGCTTCCCGCCGCGCTCGAAGCGAACGGAATTGATTTCGAGAAGGTGAAGGATTGCGGCAAGGAACTGGCGAACGCCGCGGCTTATCTCGAATTGCACATCGAACAAGGGCCCGGTGCTGCTCGATCTGGATCTGCCGCTCGGCACGGTGCTCGGAACCTTCGGCGTCGAGCGCCACGCGATCACCTTCCACGGCCAGGCCGCGCACTCCGGCAGCACGCCGATGAACCGACGGCAGGACGCCTTTCTCGCCGCGGCGAAAATGAGTCCCGGAAATTTATCGCATCGCCGAGCGCCATGGCGGCGTTTGCACGATCGGCTCCTGCACCACCAAGCCCGGGTTCGCCACCAGCGTCGTCGAAGAATGCCGCATCACGCTCGATCAGCGCCATCTCGACGCCGACCGCGCTCGCGCGAATGCTTCGCGAAGCCCGAAGGAAGCCAGCGAGCGTTTCGCCAAGGAAGGAAATGTCACAGTCTCCTGGGAACGCATCTGGCAAATCGCACCGATCCCCTTTCACGCCGATCTCATCGCGCTCTGCGATGAAGCCATCCCCGAAACCGGCGCCGTTCCCCATCGAATGCCCTCAGGCCCGCTGCACGACGCCGCCGAAGTCGCCCGCGCCGGCATTCCCAGCGTGATGATGTTTGTCCAAAGCCTGCACGGCATCAGCCACAACAAAATCGAGGACACGAAGGAAGAGCATCTCGAATTGGCCGTCGTCGCCTTCGACAAGCTGGCCGAGAAGGCGATCAGGTGGATCGAGCGCTCCGTCGCTCGATGACATTTGGCGGCGCAGCCGCATTTTGAAAGCATCGCGCGCCGGAGCGCGCGATCCACCCTCCGCTCGGATCGCCTGATCGACAGCTTGTCCACGCGTCACATGTCACGCGTCACACGACACTTCCGTCATCCCTCATGGCCCGTGTTTTGCTAAATCATTTTTCCTCTCCGATGCGTCTGCTGAAAAAGATTGTGATCAAGTTCGTGACGATGGCGATCATGGTGATGCTGATGGGAACCCTGCTGAGGTTTGCCAAGCCCTACATCATGAAGTCGGCGGGCATGCCCGAGGGCGCGCCAGGAGTCGAAGGCTTGGGAATGCCAAAGTTTGCGTCGGAGGAGTCCGACTTGATGGCGACTGTTTTCAAAAGCGCGCTTCGGTTCCTCTCAGGGTCGGCCAAGCGTGACGAATTGGCGGGTGAACTGAGCGACAAGCTTTACGGCGGCCGGCCGGGTGCCGCAACCATGTCCGAGCTCGGGATCGAACTGGAGCAACCGGGGGGAAACCCATCATCCCCGACGGACTCGCGAAACCCGGCGCTTCCTCTCGCTTCCTCTTCGTCCACCGGATGGGCCACCACTGTAAATGCGCAACCCGGCGCGACGTTGCCGAGCGAAACGCCGCGCAGACCAGGCGGAGCCGCCCGCGAAGAGCTGCTTCGAACCCCGCGCGCGACGCTCTCCTTGCCCAGGTCTGGGAGAAGGCGAAGGCGAACCCCGAGCTATCTTTGATTCCAATCGTGCTCGTCGGGATGTTCGTCGTGCGCCTCTTCCGGCGGCGGCGCGTCACCCGAAGATGATCTCATGCTGCCGGATCTCTCCAAGCTGATCCCGTCAGAGCCGGAGACTTACGAAATGACGCACCCGGTGCACTCGCTTCAGGCCGACGATTTCGAGCTTCTGGTGGGACTGATCTATCAACGCCAGGGTTACCGCGTCACGATGCCGGCCGGCCTGAGCGGCGGGCACGGCGGCGATTTCGTGGTCCAGCGGAAGTCGGAGAAATTGCTCGTGCAATGCAAGAAATTCAGCCCGGATTACAAGGTGCCGGTGGACCGGGTGAAGGAACTGCACGAAGCCGCGGTCGCCGCCGGCGTTACCCGCGGCGTGTATGTCGCCTCCTGTGGCTTCTCGTGGGACGCACGAAATTTCGCCAAGACAAAAGGGGTGACCGTGATCAACGCGAAAACGCTCGATCTCTTGCTCACCGAGGCGCAGGCAGAAGCCGGACGAAAATTTTCTCGCGGTGTGGGAATGGGCGCCCAAGCTCCTGAGCAAAGTGAAGCTGACGCCCCCGCTCTGCCCAGCCTGCGAAGCGCCGATGGACGAGCTCAACGTGAGCAGCGGTCCCGTCTGGGTCTGCAGCCAGCGCCCCGAATGCAAAGGACGACGCTGCGCGCGCAAAGTGGTCCACCAACCAAGGCCAGCTACTGCCTCAGCTGGGTACGCGAACACGAAACCGAAGACCACTCCGGATGGCCAGGAGTGGGAAGAGCCCGTGGTCCTGGGCGGACGCGCACGGACTATTTGCCCTTCGACGGGCTAGTGGCGTTGGGAAAATGAAGTAAGACGACCTAGCGAGTCAAATTCGATGGCTCCGGTTATAGATCGGAGTACAATCGGCTATAGGTGATCACCCCCTCCCCAACACTCAGCCTTGAAGAATACCTTCAGGTTTCAGTCGAACGATACACCGCCTGTCTTGATTGCCTCGACGAGACTTACGACGTGCCTAACGTTTTCGCCACGGCGCACTTCCACCATTTGAAGCTGGACGGCAATGGCCGTCCACGATGGGAAGACCTGGCGAAGAATCTCGCTTACCATATTCTATCTTACTGCTTCGCTATCCAAAGGCGGCAACTGGCGCGGACGGATGTGGAAATCCTGGAGCTTCGGGAAGAAGCGCGACAGTTTTTCCGAGACGAACAGCGGGCCGGCGAGGCGGGCGAAATGCTCCTGTATTTTATTCTTGAAGCGGTGCTACGAGCGCCACAAATGGTGGCCAAGATTTCGCTGAAGACGAACCCGGCAGTCGAAACCTTCGGATCGGATGGAATCCACATGAAGTGGAACGATGAGGACAACATCCTCGATCTGTATTTCGGAGAGGCGAAACTTTACTCCTCATTCGGTAAAGCGGCCAAAGATGCGGTCGCAAGTATTGAGAAGTTTCATGCAAATCGAATGGAAGAATTTGAGCTACGGATGGTAACCCGGCACTTCAAACACGCCAAAGGTCCGTTGAAGGAGGCGATCTTGGGGTATGTGAAACGCGGGACCGCTTCCGAAACCGTTAGGATCAATCATGCTTGTCTGCTCGGATACGATGGGAGGGCTTACGCCAGATTGACCGCTGGCCGCCTTAACGAAATGATCGCCGCGCTCCAAGCTGAATACCGGAAAGACCTAAAACGCATTCACCGCATTCTCGATGGGCGGTTTGGCAGTTTCAGCACCAAAGAAATCCGATTCAAAATCTTTGTGCTGCCATTTACCTCGGTGGACGCATTCCGCGGTGCTTTTCTTAAGACGCTGTGATCCCAGCTCGTGACGACAGGACTTCCAGCAGAGTTAGTTGCGAGCTACGAGAAACTGCTCGTTCAAGACGTTCGTCGCCGGCTTCCGGGGATCGCTGTTGATAGCCTCGGTCCGCTGCCAACCCGTGAGATTGCCGCGCTCTTGAGCGTCGCAAGCCATCTGGCACTGGCGGACGGCCACACCGAGCGAGATTTGGCTTACGAGATCGCGACCCGAACGGCTGCACTGGCGGGGACCGAATTTCCGGGACTGCTTCGCGGTGCCGAATTAGTTCTAACTCGTCTCGGCAATTTCCCCGGACGCGATTTACTTCGTAGCCGTTTCGAAAAGGCTCCTTCGAAATCCGCGTTGCTGCAGTTCGAGATGCGGGTACGCGAGATCGAGAACACAATCAGCGATGCAGGTGGGATTAGCCGCCGACTAACCGATTTTCAATTCGATACGTTGCGCGCATTTGCCGCGCATCGATCCGTTAGCGTTTCGGCACCCACCTCGGCGGGAAAATCCTTTGTTTTGAGTCTAGAGGTCTTGCGGAAGCTCCGCGATCAGCGCCCGGCAAGCATCGTCTATGTTGTGCCCACACGCGCACTCATTCGGCAGGTAGTTGTAGATCTTCGGCGGGTAGTTTCAGCCGCGAACCTGCCATCCGCGTTAATTCGGAGTGTGCCGCTCGTCGTCGCTCGCGAAGAAGCCCCTGGCGGCATTATCTATGTTCTGACTCAGGAGCGTCTGTTAAGTCTGCTTAATTCCGACGAAGGAGCGCCGTGGATTACCGCCCTTATCATCGACGAGGCCCAGTCGATCGGCGATGGAGCTCGAGGCGTGCTTCTCCACACCGCAATCGATATGGTCCGACTCGAATTTCCCCACGCAGAGGTGATCTTCGCGAGTCCATTGGCGAAGAATCCTGAATACCTGTTGGATCGGTTTCGTTGCGTTGACGCGTTTCCATACCGTGAAGAACACTCCCCTGTGTCTCAAAACCGCATTCTCGTTGACTCGGTAGAGTCCAGCCCGCGTAGAATTCAATGCACGCTGGTTTCTAGTATTGGCCGTCTCGACCTCGGACAACGAGATATCCCTTTTCTTTTCAGGGGCCTCAGTTCGTTGCGTAGACTGGCGCTCTTTGCCCGCGGGCTTGGCGCACCGAATGACCCCGAGAATTGTTGCATTATCTACGCGAACGGGGCCAGGGACGCGGAACGGACCGCTCATCATCTTGTCCGCGGTGCAAAGCCAGTCGAGCGCCTCGATCCGGACGTGGAGGAGTTTATCACCTATCTGAACGAGTTCGTGCACCCAAATTACGGGCTATCGGAAATGCTTCGTTTTGGAGTTGGGTTTCATTACAGCAACATGCCTGGCAGTGTTCGCGCCGGTGTCGAAGACCTCTTCCAGCGACGGAAGTTGCGGGACCTGTGCTGCACAAGTACTCTGCTCCAAGGAGTTAATTTACCGGCTCGCCATATCGTGATTGAGGCGCCGACCCGTGGTCGGAACAAACCGATGCAACGTTCTGACTTCCTTAATCTCGCGGGTCGCGCTGGACGCCTAACGCACGAATTTCATGGCAATGTGTGGTGCCTCTGGCCCGCACGATGGAGCGAGCCATCGTTCGAAGGTGCGCCGCTACAGGAAATTCGGTCAGCGTTTGACCGAGTCCTCGAGGATGGCGGCACTGCTATTCGACGAGCCTTCGAGGACGACAACGAAAATGCCGGAGCTGGCGACACGGCTGTTGCAGCGCTTGGGCGCGTCTTTACCGAATTCATCCAGAAGGATAGACCATTCGAGGTCCACTACCATGAGACGCCAAACAATGCAGATTCTCTTAAGGCCACACTACAGTTGCTTGAACAATTAAGCAGCGAAGTTCGACTCCCGACCGCACTTTTTGCTCGCAATTCCGGCGTGCATCCTCGCCGCTTGGAAGCCCTTTACGCTTTCTTCGGCACGCAAACCGACCTTACATCCTACTGTCCGATTCGGCCCAACACGAAAGGAACGAACGTTCGATTGCGAGAGATATTTCAGCGCGTTCAACGCTTGCTTGGAGGCGTAGATAACGATTCGTATCGGTATCATGCGAAGATTGCGGCGGCGTGGATCCATGAGGCACCGCTGAGCCGGATTATTGCGAACGAGCTGGCTTATCGGGAAGCCGAAGCGGCAAAAGAGTTACCCCCGACAAAGGTCAACGTGCGGAATCTCATCTACGGGATTATTGATACAATGGAGCGCGAGTTGCGCTTTCGATACGTCAAGTACCTGCGCGCATACAATGACGTCCTTGCGCAAGCTCTACGCGATCGAGACGACAACGAAGTGGCCGACCAACTGCCGCCTTTTCACCTTTACTTGGAAAGCGGAGCGTTCCGGCCGGTACCCATCAACTTGATGTCGCTGGGCCTGACACGAGTCACGGCTCTGCTGTTGACAAAGCGGATAGTGCTTTCGACCGACTCCACTCCAGAAGAATGCTTGCGACGTTGCAGACAGGCGATCGCGAACGCCCCTCAACTGGCCCTTTCGAGGACGGTCCGGCGCGAAATTGCGGCGCTTGCCGGCGAGTGAGGTCGGTGATTGATTCAACACAAGCTCGTGAAATCCGAATCGATTTTTTCGCTCCTGCTGGGTTCCGGATACTTTCCGAAGGAGCTACCGCCGACGTTTACAACACGAAGTTTCGGCGATTTCGCGTCGCGCCACGCTGGTACAACGACGCCGTTGGACGCCGACAAGACGGCAGGCCTTTGGAGGCAGTACCGAGGTCCACAATCTGGCGCGGGCGGGGACACTTCGGCGCGAACTCGCGATAGTCAACCCAGTTCCTTATTGGAGACTGGCTCGCGAGTTATCGTCGATGTGGTCGGCATTGACAACTGCCGCAGAAGCATCGCCAATTTCGGTCACCAAGCCAATCGACGAGTTGCCCCGCAATTTGTTGAGAG
Organism: uncultured Verrucomicrobiae bacterium; assembly: GCA_963850015.1. Taxonomy (GTDB): domain Bacteria; phylum Verrucomicrobiota; class Verrucomicrobiia; order Chthoniobacterales; family UBA10450; genus AV80. The sequence continues at coordinate 610,891 of CAWKJF010000002.1, read as the reverse complement.
GGCGAGAACTACCGTCCGTCCGAGCGACAGCCCGAAGCACGGGCAAATTCATTCTCAAGGCCGACATCTCAAATTTCTACGGATCCATTTACACGCATACAATTCCTTGGGCGATCCACGGGAAACCTGAAACGAGAGCAGCTATGAAGGCACGCGTGGAGCTACCTGGCGATAAGCTGGATAAGCTCTGTCGCGCGATGCAGGACGGGCAGAGCGTCGGTCTGCCGGTTGGACCAGATTCATCGCTACTGCTGGCGGAGATCATCTTATCCAAAGTCGATACGACAGTCTTGGGCACAACCGTCGGAAAGGGGCTCCGGTTTATCGACGACTATGAATTGGTGTTCGATTCTGAGGCGGAAGCAATCGAGATCAGGACGAAACTTCAATCCGTCCTCGCCGAGTTCCGGCTCACGCTCAACCCGGTCAAGACTGAGATCCAAAGGCTCCCAATTGGGCTGGATGACGGATGGAGCCGTGAGCTTTGGAGGATGATTTCCCGGAAATCGCCGCTGCACCGCGCAACTATCATCGACTACTTCAATCGCGCGTTCGAGCTCGCCCAAACGCGACCCACGGCTGGAGTCCTAAAATTCGCGCTCGGCAAACTGACGAAAAAGCCATTCGCCGAAGATGCACAACGTGTCGCTGAAGACCTTGTTCTTCAGTGCGGCCGTGTCGAAGCCGGATGCCTTCCGCACGTATTGACAATTTTGCTGCGTCGCCGAGTGCCCAGGCCCTTTTGGACGGAGACGCTAACACAGACGTTCAATTCGGTTGTGAGGGATCACGCGCCGCAGCGGCACTCGAGCGAAGTCGCATGGGCACTGTGGGCGTGCCTCGGATTTAAACTCAACGTAACGGATGTTGCCGCTCAAGCTGTCTTGGCAATGGAGGACTCTGTTTGTTCTCTCTTGTTGTTCCAAGCTCATCTCGACGGCCTTTTAGGAGGCGCAACCGACTTGAATACTTGGAAGACATCGCTCGGGTCGGACGACCTCAACGGGCCCCGTTGGCTGCTTGCGTACGAGCTGGCACGAAACGGATTCACTCTGGACGTTACTGGCGAAAATTATGTAACTCGCGATCCGCTCTTCGGTTTCCTTTACAAAGAAGGCGTGCAGTTTTTCGATGGGAAGAGAGTAGGCAAGGTTCCCCGTGGACTTCTGCCGGCCGACGAGGAGGACATCGAGGAGGAAGATGAGAATGATGAGGACGAGACCGACGAGTATTCAGAAGGCAGCTTCTGGGACGAATGGGGCGGAGATGACTTGGGCGACGAGGATATGGATGAGCTTCTTAAAGCAATGGAAGGAATGGAATCCATGCGCTCCTTAATTCTGCCCCCTGATCCATTCGATCCTTCACCTGCGCGTGCATCAACGATTACTCCGCCAGCTCCTGCTCCTCCAGCTCCCAATCCGCCAACCACTGCCCCGCCTGCCGTTACTCCGCCACCAGCTACTCCACCGCCAGAATCCGAAAAGGATAGGTAGCGCCCTGCGTCACTGAGTTCGCAGGAGCGCGGCCCTTTAGTCCTCTGCGCGCTCCCCGCTCGGGCACATCTTCACCAATTTCGGATCGAACCGGCCGAGGACGTCGACCAGATCGGTCTGCGCGGCCATGACGGCGTCGATGTCTTTGTAAACTCCCGGAACTTCATCGAGCCCCGCGCTCAGCAAGGTGACGTCGCGCTCGGCGAGGAGTTTCTTCACCGCGCTCCAAGTGAAAGATTGCAACGCCTTGGTGCGGCTCATGACGCGGCCCGCGCCGTGGGAGGCGCTGGCGAGCGATTCTGTCTGTCCTTTTCCAGACACCACGAAACCGGGCGAAGCCATAGAACCGGGAATAACGCCGAGAACGCCGGGGCCTGCCGGAGTTGCTCCTTTGCGATGCACGATCACTTCGCGTTCTTCGCCGCTGACGATGTGCCGCTCTTTCCAGGCGAAATTGTGATGGTTCTCGATATCGAGGACAACCTCCGCACCCAGGGAACGCGCGATGTATTTGTGAATGAGCGCATGGTTCGCAGCGGCGTAGAGGCCCATCAGATTCATCGCCGCCCAGTATTCCTGGCCGGCTTCTTCGTCGAGCGACAGCCATGCGAGATGCTTTAGTTCTTTCGGCAACTCCCGGTGACGATCCATGGCGATCCGGCTGTAATGCTGGCAAACCTGGGCGCCGGTTCCGCGGGAACCGCTGTGCGTCAGCAGCGCCATGTATTCGCCGGGAGGCAAGCCCAACGCATTACAGGCGCCGGGGTCATCGACCCCAGCTACAACAGAGAATGCGCCGAACTCGACGAAGTGATTGCCGCTGCCGCTCGTGCCGAGCTGCGTCCACGCTTTGTCGCGCATCCGCTGGGTCACCGGCGAAACGGTCCAGTCTTCATCCATCACGTCGTGATCACGCTGCGGTTTGAAAGAGCAACCAACGCCGAAGCGCGTTTCGCGCTCGATGATGTTGGCCAAGCGGTCTTTCGTCCCGGCAATCGTGTTCGCTTTGCGATCGAACACCGTCAGTTTCATGCGGCACGCGATGTCCACCCCGACGGCATAAGGGATGACGGCATTGTCCGTCGCGAGCACGCCGCCGATCGGCAAGCCATAACCAACGTGAGCATCCGGCATGAGCGCACCCGCGACCGAGATCGGCAGCGCGCAGGCATTCGCCATTTGCTTGACCGCCTCCGGCTCGAGGCCCGAACCCCACTGCGTCCAGGGTGCGAGCGTTTCGCGCTGTTTGAAAGCCGGGACGTAAAGCGAGCGCGCAAACTCCTCGCGCAACGGATCGCCGAGAAACGCGCTCGGATTAGCGACGATGGCGCCGATCTCGTTTTCGATTTGCGACATGTCGCCCCCGCTCTCACGGAACGCGACAATAAAGGCATGGGCGCGCTTCATCGCCTCGCCCTGCGGCACTCCGATCTGGTTCAGGTCTTTGGTGTTCATGTTTGTTAGCGTGTCTAAATTATTACTCAGATGTCGCGGCGGGATCTGTTCTTTTTGTCGTTTCCTGAGTCCATAATGGTAGGGACGGCGCGCTGCGCCGTCCGAGGCGTCTGGCTACGGATGAGGCGTTCCCGGCCCCAACCGCCAACCACACTAATCGGACGCCGCAGCGCGGCGTCCCTACCTTGCCGCTAGCCGAAATCGGCTCGCCGCACCTTTCGACAGGAGCGCACCAAGCCCACCGTGAAAGGCCTTTGCAAAAGGGCCCGCCTAAGCTCTCTTTGTCGCACCCAAATGCAGATCACACTCCTAAAATCCAAGATTCATCGCGCGGCGGTGACGGGGGCCAGTTTGCACTATGAAGGGAGTCTCACGGTTCCCGCTGATATTGCCGAAATGGTGGGGCTTCTCCCCTACGAGAAAATCCTGGTGGGGAATCTTCAGAATGGCGAGCGCTTCGAGACTTATGTCATCTACGGGCCGGCTGGAAAGGGGTTGATCGAATTGAATGGCGCGACGGCTCACCTCGGCGCGATCGGCGATCGCCTGACGATCATGAATTTTGCGCAGATGACCCCGGAGGAAGCAAAGGCGCATCATCCGCAAGTGGTTGTCCTCGACGCGGAAAACAGGGTGGTTCGCTGCGAGCAAGCGAAAACGAAGATCGGGCAGAGCGAACGGGAATTGACGATCGCGGGCGAGTGATCCTCAATCGGCGGGAAATTCCTGGCTCGCCCACATGATGCAAACCATTCTGGCGCATGGAGCAGCCAATTACCCGACGCCGGTTCGTTGATCTAGCGCTTTGGAGCACAGCCGCGTTCGCCTGCGGAAGCTCGACTTCGGCGCAGGCCGAGAAACGCGGAGCCCGGTTGCTGGCGCGCCCGGCGAAACCGAAGCTGCGCGCGCCGGCTGGAAGGCATCGCTTCGGGTTGGCGACCGGACGCGACGGCTACCTCTCCATTCCTTCAAATTACCGGCCGGAGAAACCAATTCCGTTCATCGTGATGTTGCACGGGGCTGGTGGGAGCAGCAATAGCCTCGACGTTTTCTGCGACGACGCCGCGAAGCAAGGAATCGCGGTGGCTGTGCCGGAATCCCGCGGATTCACCTGGGGCCGGATCAAAGGCAGCTTTGGTCCGGACATCGACTTCCTGGATCGCGCCCTTCAGTTCACCTTCAATCACGTGGCCGTGGACCCGAACCGGCTCGCCATCGCCGGCTTTTCGGATGGCGGGTCCTATGCCCTGTCGGTTGGGTTGAGCAATGGTGATCTCTTCAGCCATGTGCTCGCGTATTCGCCTGAGTTCATGACGGTGCCGATGCGTTTCGGCAAGCCGCCGATCTTTATCGTGCACGGGGTGCAAGACAAGGTTCTTTCGGTCAACTTCTCGGAGAGGATAGTCCGTCAGCTCACGCTCTCCGGTTACACCGTGGAGTTTAAGGAATTTTCCGGCGGGCACTACCTGAGGCGGGATCTGGTCAAAGAATCGCTTCACTGGTTCACCGGAACACGGAGGTAACCAATCTCCTGCTCTTATTCCGGCTGGCCAGGCGCGCAGAGGAACGCTCACGGCGATCCCGCAACCGCGGGACCGTGGCTACAGCGCCAGTCGTGGTTCGATGCTGAAGCTGGCGGCGAGTTCTTCGCCGGCGGGAATTTCTTGAATGCCCTCTTTGTTCTCAAAGGCGCGCTGTTCGTGGTGGTCGGTCAGGCCCCAGCATGGCTCGACGCAGAGAAACGGTCCGCCATCGGACCACAATGTCAGATAAGGAACGCCGGTGAGATCGATCGCTACGGTTCGTCCGCTCGGCGGGTCGCTGAAGGTAAACGTGCGATCGGGAACGTCGACCAATTCCAGGATGTAAGAACCCTTCAACTTCTCTTTCGCGAAGGGCATCTCGCCTCCGGCGAACCGAATGTCTTCGGTCTCGCCGCTCAGATAATTTTCCGGCGAAAAATGACGACGGTAAAGGCCGGCGGGCATCTCGAAACGGAAGGAGTCGAAGGAAGTCGCGGCAAATCCGGGATGCAGACCAAAACCGACGTGCGCCGTCAATTCAGGTTCGTCGTTCCTAAACTTGAACGAAACCGAAATACGCGGGCCATCGATGCGATACGTCAAATGGAGCAAGACCTTCAGCGGATATTCCGCCGATGAAAAATCGTCGGGCGTGATGCGATAGGTCAATTCGCCTCGGCGCCTTGACTGGTCAAAATGCCACACCTTGTCCGCGAGAAAACTGTGCGTGCCGCCGCGCATTTCCTGGCCGCGGTAAAGCGTGCGCTCGTCCTTGATCCGGTGCAGAAAGTAACCCATGACGGTGGCGTGATTCGCCCAGCCTTTCTCGGGCGGATCGATTTCGTTATCGCGGTTCAGGAAGCCGATCCAATTGCCGCTGTCATCGCGGCGCGCCACGCTGATTAACTCCGCGCCGAGACGCGAGACGATCAGACGAAGGCCGTTTTCTTCGTCCGTCAGAACATCGAAAAGACGGTCGTCCCGGCGTATCTTCGCGATGCGAGAATCTCATCGCGGATCACGGGAACAGCCCGCGCGCATGCTTCGCTTTCATGACGCGCTCGACCCCGATCGCCATGGCCGAGGTCCGATGCGAAACCTTGTGCGCCTTCGCGCGCTTGATCACCTGGGTGAACGAATGTTCGAGAATGCGGAAAAGTTTGTCGGTCACTTCCGTCTCGCTCCACATGAACGCCTGCAAACCCTGGACCCATTCGAAGTAGGAAACGATCACGCCGCCGGCATTGCAGAGAATATCGGGGATGACGAAGACCTCATCCCAACGCTCGTTGAGAATGAGGTCGGCTTCCGGGGTCGTCGGGCCGTTCGCGCCTTCGGCCAGAATCCGGCATTTCAATTTCGCCGCGTTGCTCGCGTTAATGACGCGATCGACGGCCGAGGGCACGAGCACGTCGCACGGCATGATGAGCATCTCGTTGGGATCGATCCGATCGGCTTCGGTGAACGCGCGCAGATTTCCCTTCTTCATCACGTGCTGTTCCGCCTTGGCCACATCGATGCCGTTGGGATTGTAGAGTGCGACGGTCGCATCGCTGATGCCGACGACTTTCACGCCGGTCTTGTAAGCGAGGGATAACGCAGCGACGGAACCGACATTGCCAAATCCCTGGATAATCGCGGTGCATTTTTCCGGATCGATTTTCAACATGTCCATCGCGCGCTCGATCAGATAAACGACGCCGCGTCCGGTCGCTTCGCGGCGGCCTTCCGTGCCGCCGATCGAGACCGGTTTGCCGGTGACGATCTCGTTCACGCAGTAGCCCTGATAGACCGAATAGGTGTCCATGAACCACGACATGACCTGCTCGTTCGTCCCCATGTCGGGGCCCATGATGTCGGTATGCGGGCCGACGAACGGAATCATCTCCTGCATGTAACGGCGCGAGACGGCTTCGAGTTCGTTGCGTCGAAAGCTTGGTGGGATCGCAGGCGATGCCGCCTTTCGCGCCGCCGTAGGGCAAATTGGCCAGCGCGCATTTCCAGCTCATCCACATGGCGAGCGCGGCGGTTTCGCCCATGGAAAGATTGGGCGCGAAACGCGTGCCGCCCTTGGTCGGGCCGAGCGTCAGGTGGTGTTGCACGCGATAACCCTGGAAGGTCTGAACGCGTGCCATCGTCCATGTGAATCGGAAGCGTGACGGCGATGGCGCGCTTCGGGAACATGAGCCGATCGCGATCGTTCGATCGGGATGTCCAGATAATCGGCGATGACCTGGAACTGGTCGCAAGCCATCTGGAACACGTCGTCGTTGTAAATGCTCATAAAGTGAGACGGGAAGGTAGAATACCCGGAGTGAAGATTCAGGTGCTATTTGCGCCGGGAGAGTGGCAGTCGTCAAATCGAATCACAGGCAGGGACGGCTCTCCGCAGCCGTCCGACTTTTTGCATTGCGGCGTTTCGCGGCGAAATTCGTCGGGCGCCTAGGAGATGCGTCCCTACCCGAATGAAGAATAAGCGCAAAATGCGGATAGAGACCCTGGCGGTCCACGCCGGGCACGCCATTGATCGCGGCGACGGGCGCGGTGGCGGCGCCGATCCATCTTTCCACGACGTTCCAGCGCGATGCGGAAGGCGGTTATCCGCACGGATACAGCTACGGGCGGAGCGCGAATCCGACCCGGCACGCGCTCGAGGAAGGTCTGGCGGCGCTGGAAGGCGGCGAGGACGCGGCGGCGTTTAGTTCCGGCCTGGCGGCGGCGAGCGCGATCCTGCAAGCGCTGGCGCCGGGCGATCATGTTGTCGCGCCGGCTGATGTTTATCACGGGATGACGAAGTTGCTGCGCGAGATTTTCATCGCGGTGGGGCCTCGAAGTGAGCTTCGTCGACATGACGAACCTCGATGAAATCAAGAAGAGCGGTGCGGCCGCAGGACAAAACTGTTCTGGGTCGAGACGCCCTCGAATCCACGGCTCAAGATTACCGACATCGCGCGCGTGGCGGAGGTGGCGCACGCCGCCGGCGCCATCTGCGCCTGCGACAACACCTGGTCGCCGATCGTGCAGCGGCCGCTCGATCTCGGCGCCGATCTGGTAGTTCATGCGACCACGAAATATCTGGGCGGCCACTCCGATGTGACCGGCGGAGTGGCGATTGCAAAAACGAAGACGGATTTTTTTGAGCGGGTGCGCGAAATCCAAACGACGTGTGGCGCGGTCCCCTCGCCTTTCGATTGCTGGCTGGTCTTGCGCGGGATGCGCTCGCTGCCGTGGCGGATGCGCGCGCATTCGGAAAACGCCGCCAAGGTCGCGACCTGGCTCGCCGCTCATCCGCGCGTGGAGGCGGTGCATTATCCGGGGCTCGCTTCCCATGCCGGCCACGAAATCGCGGCCCGGCAGATGAGCGCTTTCAGCGGGATGCTGTCGTTTGAGGTGCGCGGCGGCCGCGAAGCCGCCCTCGCCGTGGCGGCGAAGACAGAAATTTTCATTCGCGCGACGAGCCTGGGCGGCGTGGAAAGTTTGATCGAGCATCGGGCCTCGATCAAAGGCGAGGATCCGCGCACGCCGCAGGGATTGCTTCGGCTCTCCGTTGGGCTGGAGCATCCGGATGATTTGATCGAGGATCTGGCGCAGGCGCTGGAATCGTAAGCCCTCTAAAGGTAGGGACGCACCTCCGGGGCGTCCGACTATTCTTGGGAACGCGACGCTCGAAAGAAGTCGGACGCCTCGGAGAGGCGTTCCTACCTGTCAGGAGCGCAAGCGGCCGAGCCGGCCACGCACCAAATGAACCACGTCGCGCAATTCCGCGACGTGCAGGAGATAGGCGGCGCCGAAAAACACGGCGCCGCCGACGGCGATGGTCAAGCATCATTCCGAAAAGCTTTCGCCACGGGCCGACGGCGACGTCAGAAAAGAGAATGAAGTGCTGCGCCAGCAAGCAGATTCCCGCCAGGAGCGCGCCGGCGACGAGCAGTTTGGCAAGCGTCTTGATCATCGCGCCAGTCTCGAGGCGGCCGGTGTAGCGCCGCATCATGCGTGTAGAGCATCAGGAAATTCGTGAACGCGACGAGACTGGTGGAAAGCGCCAGGCCGCGATGGCCTAGCTTGAGATGGAAGGTGAAGAAGTAGTTGAGGCAGAAATTCACCGCGATCGAGATGAACGCGACGAACATCGGCAGATGACGCTTGTCGAGCGCGTAGAAGGCCGGCGCGAGCACTTTGTCGGCTGAATAGGCGACCAGGCCGACCGCGTAACAACGCAACGCCGAGCGCGGTCTGTTCGGTCGCGAAAGCGTCGAATCGGCCGTGCTCGTAAATCAGGCTGATGATCGGCTCCGCCAGAATGATCAGCCCGATCGCGGAAGGAATCGTCAGCAGCATGACCAGCCGGATCGCGTGAGAGAGTGCCCGCGGAATTCCGCCATGTTGCCGAGCGCGGCGCTCCGCGAAATCAGCGGCAGCGTGACGGTCGCGACCGCCACACCGAAAATCCCGAGCGGCAACTGCATCAGTCGAAACGCGATGTTGAGCCAGCCACTGGCGCCATCCTCGAGCTACGAGGCGAACCCGCTGTTGACCAGCGACGTTCACCTGGACGGCGCTCGCCGCGATCACCGCCGGGCCCATTAACCGCAGAACTTTGCGCACGCCTTCGTCGCGCCAATTGAAGTCCGCCCGGAAACGAAAACCAACTCGGCCTAACGAAGGGAACTTGCACGGCAAGCTGGAGCAAGCCGCCGATCAACGTTCGCAATGCCAGTCCCATAAGACCGCGCTCGCCGAATTGCGGGTTCCGCCAGTCGGCCTGCGGCTCGAGCCAACAGCAGAGCGTGACGCCGCCGACGATCGAGCCGAGATTGAAAAAGCTCGAGGCCATCGCCGGCATGCCAAAAACGTTCTTCGCGTTGAGCATCCCCATCACCAGCGCGGCCAGCGAGACCAGCAGGATGAACGGATACATGATCCGCGCGAGCAGGATCGTGAGCGCCGCCTTTTCGGGCCGAAACCCGGGAGCGAGGATATGCAACGAGGACCGGGGCGACCGACGATGCCCAGCAAGGTGACGGCGCTCATGAAAACAGCGGTGAGCGTGGCGACCTTGTTCGCGAGCCGCCAGGCCGAGGCGTCGCCTTCCGTCGCGATCTTCTTCGAAAAGGTGGTGACGAAAGCGGTCGAGAGCGCGCCTTCCGCGAAAAGATCGCGCAACATATTCGGCGCGCGAAACGCGGTCAGGAACGCATCCATATTCGGCTCGGCGCCGAAGAGCGAGGCGAAGACCACCTCGCGGATCAAGCCGAGAATGCGGCTGCAAAAATGGCGATGCCGACGATGCCGGTCGCGCGCGTGCTTACTCGCTGATTCGGACTCGCGGGTGCTGTCACGGACGCAACAGAACAGCGGAGTGCCAGCTTACGAAAGGAAAATCAATGAGATGTAGAGGCGCTTGTGCCAAGCGCCTGAACCAAAACCGACAGGCGCTTGGCACAAGCGCCTCTACATCGGCTTCAGAGGACCGCGGCGGGGACTCTCCTTGATCTTCGGGACCAGGAAACGCTGATAAACGAACGAGGCGACGATGAGAATGATGGCGACGCCGATGAAGGCGCCGATGCGATAAAGCTGACTCAGATTCCCAAGATCGTGCAGGAAGAGTTTGCCGAGTGTGACCAGAAGCAGCGACGACGCCGGCGTAACGCACCCAGCGCGTTTTCTGTTTCATGCCGACCAGAAGAAGCGCGAAGGCGTAGAGCGCCCAGGCGATGGAGTAGGTCATGTCGCGGGCGAAATTGCCGGAGAACGAAAACGTGAGCGTTGGGCCCGACGGAAAAATAATCCGCGATCTCGATGTTCAGGAGCAGGAAGGCGAGAATCGCGCCTAACGAGTTCAGAAGTGTCGGCGCCATCCGCTCGAAAACCGATTGCCGTGGCGCGCGGAAGAGCCAGGCGCCGCCGAAGAGGAAGAGGATCGGCAAGCCGTAGCCGTAGAGGTACCAGTTCCAAATCGGAGTCGCGCTGCGTGGATGGTATTCGAGGACCGCGGGATTCAAGGCGAGACGGACGAAGGCGAGACAGAGCAACCCGACGCCGACATAGCGCAAGCCCCGATGCGGCACGACCCGGAACAGCCAAAGCAGAGCGAAGCCCTCGAAGGCCCAGCCTAGCGTGATCCATTCGCGCTCGAATTGGATCGGGAAAATGAGGCTGACGAAAAACAGCGCGGCGCCGGCTTGCCAGGCGAGGCGCGCATCGCCCGACGCGGGGACCACCTGTCGTTTCTTTACCAGGAAAAGCGTGCCGACCGCGTACGGAAGAACGAAAGCGGCCGGGACCAATCCGTTGCGCAGGTCCGGAAACGTCGTGCGGATGATTTCGTAGATCAGCCAGAAATGCAGAGGCCCGGAAAGCGCGCCGATGGCCCAGGGCAAAGGCTTGCGCTCTTCCGTCGTGAAAAACGGATAGCCGAGGAAGAGCACGAAAAACGCGATCTGCCAGCCGAGGGCGAGCGCGCCGTAATCGTTCGTGAAATGGAGCGCCTGCCATTCGCGTTCGACGGCCCAGGTGAAAGCGAGCGCGATCAGCGCGATCCAGCTCGTCCGCGCCACAACCCCGAGTCCAAGCAAAAGGACCGCGAGGAAAAATGCCGTGATGAAGAACGGCGTGGGATTCACGATCGGCAGCTTCGCCATCGCCATGAGCAGAAGCAGGAATGGCAGCGAGGCCGCGAGCGCGGGAATATTCCGCCGAACATTTTCCGAATCGGGGAAGAACTTGCGGGCCGCGAAGAGCGCGGCCGAGAAAAAGAAGGCCCCGGACCCAGCCGCGACGATCAAGAATTCGCGGAGATCCATGTCGGCGGGCGCCGTCAGGATCCACAAGGCCGCGGCGAAGATGGTGACGATCAAGGCCAATACGCACCGCCGGGAGAGAACGGCGCGCGAAGGCCACCGCGATCGCGATGAAATCGAGAACGAGAACGCAAAGCCAGACGGCGGACGATGTTTCGTTTTTGACAACGCAGAGGCAAATGAGCACGAGCGGCAGCAGCGGCAGCGTAGCTTTGCCACGCCGCGCTCTTTGAAACCGCGCGCTCCGCGATCCCGGCCAGAATGCGAAACCGGCGTGCAGAAGAGCGAAGACGACGTAGCCGCCCAGGCCCCACCAAAGCAACGCGTCGTTCAGGTAGAATCCTCGTCCAGCTGGCCAGGAAGACGAAGACCACCAGGCCGGCGGCTGGTGCGAACCAGCGCGACCAGTCTCGCTCGCAGGAGGGCCAGAGCAAGCAGGCCGGCCTCGCGCGAGGAAGGCGAAAGTGAAAAGGAAACCGGGCCGGTGACCGAGCGTCGGATATCCGAGAAAACAGAAGGCCGCGGCCAGCGCCGTGAATCCCACCACGACCACCGCGCACGCCGACCAGTTCTCCGTTGGATTCGGTCCGGCGCTGCGCCGCGAAAATCGCGAGAAACTGCGCTTCGAAGCCGAGGAAAACGGCAAACGCGATATTCGCTTTCGGCGATTCGAAAAACTTGAAGGCCCAGCCGTATTCGATCAGGACCGTGCCGGCCGCCGCGAGCAGGATGAGATAATCCCAACGTTTGCGCAGCGCGACGGCGGCGACGCCGATATTCAGGACCGCGATGTAGCCGAAGAGCGCGGTCGGATTATCGACCCCGGTGGAAAGCAGCACAGGCGTGAGAAATCCACCGAGCAGACCGAGGACCACGATGACCTGGGCGTTCATGCGGACCGCGAGGAAAAACGCCGCGCGGTCACGATCGCCATGGAGGCGAACGCGGGAACGAGTTCGATCAGATGATAGAAAACATGGGCCGCAAAAATATTCCCGTAGAGAACGAGAACGCCGGTCGCGCAGAGGCTCTGGCCCGAGACGCGGTAGCCGCCGGGTCGCCGTCAGCCAGCCGGTCACGATGAGGGCGAGCCCGACGACCGTGCCGATCACCACCCGCATGGCGGGCGTGATCAGGTTGTTTTCGAAGGAGTACTTCACGAGGAAAACGATCCCGAGGAAAAGAACGAAGCCGCCGATCCAGGCGAAAAGTTTGACCCCAAAAAATGCTTCCCAATCGATCGGCTTCGCGACTCGTGGGACGGGCGGCGGCGGCAGCGGTCTCAGCGGCGGTGGCAACGGCGGCGGCACGCTGGGGACGCCTTGGGCGGCGCGGGTTCCGGAACGACTGGTGGCGGCGCAACCTGCGGCGGGACGGCGCGCGGCACGGTTGGGCTGGGCGGTGTGGGAAACCGCCTGTGACACGGGTGCACTCGTTGCCGCCTGGACCGGGGCCGCTGGCGCAACGACCCCGCGGTCGCGCGATTCCAGCGCCCCGATGCGGCTGCCGAGCTCGCGCACGGTCTTCTTCAGTTTGTGGATCTCCACCACGCCCACCACGATCAGAACGATCGGCAGCAACAAGACCAGCCGAGACCAAGGCAAACATAAGCGTCGTCCGTCAGCCGCCAGTGATCAGCCGTGTTAAGATAGAAGCGGCTCATAATCCGGTCGGAAAATCCAAAAATTCCCAGGGCAAATCGAATCGGTCCGCCAAATGAGCCGCCAGGGCTTTTACGCCGAAAGTCTCGGTCGCGTAATGGCCGCCGAGGAGGAGATTGATCCCAAGTTCTTCCGCGGCCACGGCGGCCCAATGCGGCGCTTCGCCGGTGATGAAGGTATCGATGCCTTCCCGGGCAACGGCGTAAATTTCGGAGCCGGCGCCTCCGGTGATCAGGCCGATCGTTTCGCGTTTGCTCCGGTCCCGCGCGCGAACAGTTTCACCGGGCCGCCTAACGAGTTCTCGAGCTTGCGGGCAAGTTCCGCGCGGGAAATCTGCGCCTTCACCTTGAGCCCGACACATTGCCCCTTCTGCTCGAAGAACGGCTCGGTGTTTTCAAAACCCAGCGCGCTCGCGAGCTGCGCGTTGTTGCCCAGGACCGAATGGATATCGAGAGGGAGATGCGGCGCTGTAGAGAGCCAGGTCGTGCTGGAAAGCGCGTTCCAGCATCCGCCGCCGGCCACCGGTGATCGGTTGCAGTCCCGGCCAGAACAAGCCGTGGTGCACGATGAGAAAATTTATCCCGCGCTCGATGGCCGCGTCGATCGTCCGCGTGGAGGCATCGACCGCGGCGCCGATCTTGGTGACCGCGCCGGAATTTTCGATCTGCAGCCCGTTCAGCGCATTTGGCCAATCCTCGATCTCGCCGAACGCGAAGGAGATCGCGGCAATAATCCACCAACTGGGACACGGTTGCCATCGCGTCAGTTCTACTCAACGCGCGGCGGATTGAACAGAGGAGATCGTGATCCTCGCAAGTAGGGACGGCGCGCTGCGCCTCCGCAGATTCTGGCAGGCCGGATCCGCAATTGCCGGTGTCCCTACCTTTCGGCGGAAACGACCGCGCGTCATCTTCTTCGAGAACATCCAGCACGAGACGATCCGGCGGGAGGTTCTTGCCGTAAAATCCCTCAAACTCCGCCTAAGGGCATCTGGCATATCGGCCACCGTGAGTCCCTTCAGAAAATTCGAGAGATTAAATGGCACGATTTTGCCTTGGAATCCAACCGTCAAATGCATCACTTTTCTTGACGGATGGCCTCGGTCATTGGAACGATGGCGAAAGCATTGTGAGAAAAACGGAGGATCACTTTGGAATACACTGACGCACCCACTTCAGAACCGACCCTGGCCGCCGACACGCATGAACTGTCCGCTCTGCGGACATGTTCTGCCGAAGGATGCGCAAGTTGCGATCGTTGCGATTGGGTGCGCGCGCCCGACACGGACACGGCGGAAGGCAAGGCGAGCGATCTGGTGGCGGTGATGTTGAGCGTGGTGCCCGGGCTCGGGCATGTTTACAAAGGTTACAAACTGCTCGGCCTGCTTTTCGTGATCGGTGCGTTTGGCGCGATCCTGCTCGGCGCGCTGGCCGCGACGGCCACGGCCGGATTCGGGCTCGCCTTGATCCCGATCTATTGGTTTGGGGTCATGTTCCATGTCTACGGCGTGGAAGACAAAATTGCGCCGACGGCCAAAGACGAAGGCGAAGAGTATTAGGTAGGGACGTTTCCCGAAACGTCCGACTTATCCTTCCGCCGCGTCTCAAAGGCAGATTCGACGGACGGCTCGGAGAGCCGTCCCTACCATTTTTGGTTTCCACCACCGCCGCGTGGATTTCTTCCAGGATCTCGCGCAGGCCGTAACGAAACTTCCATGTCGGATAATGCTCCTGGAATTTTCGCACGTCGCTGATCCACCAAATGTGGTCGCCGATGCGGTTGTCTCTCCTCGTATTTCCAGGCCAGGCGCCGGCCGCTGATTTCTTCGCAGAGATTGATCGCTTCGAGCATGGAGCAATTGCTGTGGCGGCTGCCGCCAATGTTATAAACTTCGCCGGCGCGCGGCGCGCGGATGAAGGCGGCGAAGGCCTCGACCAGATCGGCGCTGTGAATGTTATCGCGCACCTGTTTTCCGCCGTAACCGAAGACGCGATACGGCCGACCCGTCACGGTGCAGATCATCAGGTAGGAGAGAAATCCGTGCAGCTCCGTCCCGGCGTGCGCCGGCCCGGTCAGGCAACCGCCGCGAAAACAGGCCGTCGGCATTCCGAAGTAACGGCCGTATTCCTGCACCAGAATATCCGCCGCCGCTTTCGAGGCGCCGAAGAGCGAGTGCTTCGTGTGATCGATGCTCATCGTTTCGGAAATGCCGGGCTCGTACTCGTGGCCCTCGGCAATTTCCCAGCGCAACGGCAGTTCGCGCAGCGGCAGCCGATTCGGCGTGTCGCCATAGACTTTGTTCGTCGAGGTGAAAACGAAAGGCGCCTCCGGGCAAACTTCGCGGGCGGCTTCGAGAAGATTCAGCGTGCCGTTCGCGTTGACGGTGAAATCCGTCTGCGGATCGCGCGCCGCCCAATCATGCGAAGGCTGCGCCGCGGTGTGCACCACGGCGGCGATGTCGGCGCGATGCTTCTTTGAATAACTCCAGCACTCCGTTCGCATCCCGGATATCGAGATCGTGATGCTCGTAGTCCGCGACCGTTCTCGACGAGCTGATCGCGCGTCTTCTGGGTCGAGGCTTCCGGCGCCGAAGAAACGGCTTCGCATGTCGTTATCGATCCCGACCACGCGATATCCTTCGCTCGCGAAATGCTTGACCGTCTCCGAGCCGATCAGGCCCGCGGAACCGGTCACGATGATCTTACGCATGAGGAAACTGGAAGCTGGAGGCGTGCCGGTGCTCTACGACTCACCGAGAATCCAGGTGAGGCCGCCGTTCGCCGCCTCTACCCGGGCCGCGGGATATTGCTGATCGCCTGCCAGCACTTTTTCGAGAAGCGCGGGGTTCTTGTTCGCGTTGGCCAGGAAACAAATCTGACGCGCCTGGCTGATCAGCGGGAAGGTGAACGTGATCCGCCAGGCGTCGAATTTTGGGACGAAATTGGCGACGACCTTGCGCGTTTTTTCCTCCAGCGCGGCGGTGCCGGGAAACAAAGAAGCCGTGTGCCCGTCGTCGCCCAGCCCGAGGAGAATCAAATCGTGCCGGTAAATCATCTCGCCGCGTTGCGCCGCGAGAAGATCGAGTCCGTCCTGATATTCCTGCGCCGCGATCTGCGGATCGATCTCGCCGCGCATCCGCGCGATCGATTTCTCCGGCACGGCCGCGGGAACGAAAAGCGATTCGCGGGCCATGCGGAAATTGCTTTGCTCATCCTCGGGCGGCACACAGCGCTCGTCGCCAAAAGTAAAAAACACGCGGTCCCACGGAAGATCCCGTCCGATCCTGGCCAGCTCGGTGTAAACCGGGCGCGGCGTGTTTCCGCCGGAAAGCGCGATGCGGAATTGCCCTCGTTCCGCCAGGGCGGCGCGGGCCTGCTCGAGAATAAACTCCGCCGCGTCGGGCACGAAGTTTCTGGAGCGGATCACTTCGCGCTTCATGGGTGCGGCGCGGCAGATCAAACCGCGCAATGCGACAAGCCGCGCTTTTCCAGATAGCGCTGATGATAATCCTCCGCGGGATAGAAATTGGGCGCAGGCTGGATTTGGGTCACGATGGGCTGCTTGAAACGCCCGACTCTTGTCCAGGCTGGCCTTCGATTCTTCCGCGGCCGCGCGTTGCTCGGGCGTATGATAAAAAATCACGGAACGATATTGGTCGCCGACATCGGGCCCCTGGCGGTTGAGCGTGGTCGGATTGTGATTCGACCAGAAGACATCGAGCAGCTGATTGTAACTGACGATCGCCGGATCGAACTCCACCTGCACCACTTCGGCGTGGCCGGTGCCGTGACCGCAGACATCTTCGTAGGTCGGATTCTCCGTCGTGCCGCCCGCGTATCCGACCGTGGCGTTGGTCACGCCGCGCGTGGCCCGAAAGGTCGCTTCGACGCCCCAGAAACAACCGGCGCCAAATGTCGCTTTTTCTGTCGTCATGGTTTCACCATGAAACGAGAAGAGCGGAGGCGCAAATGTGCGCGTGTGCGAGGTGGATCGAGCGCTCCGCCGCGCGATGACAATTAAGGCCCCGAAAGCGTTCGGGGCGACTCAAAGCATCGTGCGCGGAGCGCCCGATTCACCAACGATCAACGCCTAACGAGTGTCGGGGACTTTCTAGCTGCAGGATCGATCTTCGAACAATCCTGCACCAGCATCAATTCACAGGCGCCGTTGCCGGTATCCGTCCGGCTGAGCGAGCTGCGCCAGGTGCCGATCTCCGGGCCGGTCGCCTCCACCAGCTCGCCCTCGAGATGCACGAGCTCGCCTTGCCGCAGTGATTTGCAGAATGAGCTCACTGCCGTCGTCGCCGGGATGATATGCAGATTGGTGCTGTGCGAGATGATTTGCTCCTGTGGAATCGGCGGCGGCAACTGGTATTCGTACCAGTAGAAGCGCATGCTCTGGCTGATCTTGATCCGATCGAGCACAGCCTGATCGGACATCGGCCCCCAGCCCACCGCCAGATCGACCGGCACGAGCTTCGCCTGCCGATCGTAGCCGTAATTCTTCCGGTGCAGGATTCGCGCATCGATCGAAAAGCGGGCGAGCGGTTTCAGGTGATACTCGCCGTGCTCGATCGGCGCGGGGCGTCGCTGATGGCGATCTGCTGCGGCTCGGATGCGATCAGAACCCCGGCGGGATAACTGATCGGGCGGTGAAGGTAGAAGATAGCCGACGAAGGCGAGAGCGATCGCCAGCAGAGCAGAGAGCGTTTTCATTCGCGGACGGCCTATCGAGAGGCAGCGGGAATGAAAAAGCAGATTTGGTGCTTGGTCGGTTGCTATGCGCGCTCGACGACGTTCAGATCAAGGAGCGGCGGTTTGCAAACCGCCGATCGATTGAATTCGGCGGTCTGGAACAGCCGCTCCTTCGGAAAGCAATTACATCACCATGCCGCCATCGACGGCGAGCACCTGGCCGGTGATGTAGCTCGCTTCCGCGGAAGCGAGAAACGCGACCGCGGCGGCGATATCGTCCGGCTGCCCAAGCTTGCCGAGCGGGATCTTTTGCAGAATGGCCTGGCGAATCTCTTCGGAGAGCACGCCGGTCATGTCCGTCTCGATCAATCCCGGAGCGACGGCGTTCACCGTGATGCCGCGGCTGGCCAGCTCGCGCGCGAGCGATTTCGTGAAGCCGATCAAACCCGCCTTGCTCGCGGCGTAATTCGCCTGGCCCGCGTTGCCGATCAATCCGATGACCGAGCTGATGTTGATGATCCGGCCGCTCCGCTGCTTGATCATCGGCCGCATCAAGGCCTGCACGAAATTGAACGCGCCTTTCAAGTTCGTGTTCAGGACGGTGTCCCAATCTTCCACCGACATCCGCATGCTGAGGCCGTCGCGCGTGACGCCGGCGTTGTTCACCAGAATGTCCACGCGACCGAAATCCTCCAAAATCTGCGCGCCGATTTTTTGCACGGCGGCATGGTCGGCGACATCGACGGCGTAAGCCTTCGCCGCGTCCGCGCGCGCCGCATTGATTTCGTCCGCGGTTTTTTGCGCGTTGGCTTCGGTGCGGCTGACGGAAGCGACGCGCGCGCCTTCACTGGCCAGGCGCACCGCGATGGCGTGCCCAATCCCCCGCCCCGCTCCGGTGACCACCGCGACCTGATTTTCGAATCTCATAAAGATGTGGATGATAGGCTGACGGTGGGCCGAGAACAATCATCAAGGAGCGGTGACTTGAAACCGCTGCCCTACAGGGAGAGAGCCTTTCCAAGGTGTCCTACTATTATTCGTTCGCCGCAGTTGCTGAAAGAGTCGGACATTTCGGAGAAACGTCCCTACCTGCGGGGCCAGCTCAAAAAGTGAAGACGCTCAGGAAAGCCACTTCGATGGCGAGCGCTTCCTGGATATTTCGGCCCAGGTGATCGCGCATTTCTTCGAGTCGCCGAATCCGTCGCAAGATTTCCGCGGTCGACAATTTTTGGCCCGAGCAGGTCGCGTCTGCTCGCTCGCGACTGGCAACTCACGGCGCGCGACACCGGTGCTGGCCCGCAGCACGTCGGACCACCAGAGAAAGAGCGTTTCGACCAGGCGCGAGCGCTGGCGCACGTACTGACTTTCCGTGAGGGCCTTGAAATAATCTTCGCGCTCGTCCAGCCAGGCTCCGTCCGTGGTGTTCTTGTAGCGCACCTCTTCGCGCTTCAGCGCGGCCGCGTTTTCTTCCTGGATCGCCTCGCGCATTTGCGCGAGCAAACGATGGAAGCCGCGCGCGAGTCGATAGGCATGTTGCACTCCCTTCGCCGCCGGTGTGGCCACGCTGCCGAGCAACTCCACCAGCTCCTTCTCTTCCACGGAAAGCTCCGCTTTCTCCTCCGACCGCCAGCGGCAGGGCGATGCAACGGGAGAGAATGGTGTCCGGCAGACACTTCCGGCATCGAACTCAAGAGAAGCAGGAGCGAGTCGTTAGGCGGTTCCTCCAAAGTCTTCAGAAAAGCGTTCGCGGCCTGCGGCTGAAGGCGATCCGCCTCGGCCACGATCGCCACTTTTCGATGTCCCCCGGAAGCGCGCATTTGCAGCGCATGCTCGAGCGCGCGCACCTGATCGATCACGATCCGGCGCGATTTCGATTCCGGTTCGGCCAGATAAACTCCTGGCGGTTGAGAGGCAAAAACGTCGGGCGCCGTGGCGCCGGTCACGAGATTGGAAAGATCGGAGGCCAGCCCGCGCTTGCCGCTGCCCGGCGGTCCGGAAATCAAGTAGGCGTGGGCCAGACGGCCGTTTTCATAGGCGCGGCTCAGATATTCGAAGGCGCCGTTGCGGGTGAAGGCCATCTAGATTTTCGATTTGCGATTTTCGAATTTCGATTGGGCGAATCCCGGCACAATCTGGGAAGCGGGTCGCGACAGTTTCTCCAGATTTCGGTTTCGATCTCATCGGCGGATTGCGCGCCATCGAGCAGGACGAATACGTTCAGGCTCGCGCCGGCCAGCTCGCGATAGCCCTCGCAGACGCGCTCGTAGAATTCGATCGGTTCCTGTTCCATGCGGTCCTCCACCGCGACGGGCGCACGCGCCGCAGCATGCGGGCACGGGCGGTCTGCGATATCGACGTCGAGGAGGAATGTTAGGTCCGGCCGCGCGTCGCCCACGGCGAAATTATTCAGCGTTGCGACGACTCCCGGCTCGAGCTTTCGCGCCACACCTTGATACACGGTGGTCGAATCGAAGAAGCGATCGGAGATCACGATTGTCCCCTGTTCGAGCGCGGGCCGGATGATCTCGCGCACGAGCTGGCTGCGGCTGGCCTCGAACAGCAACAGCTCGGTCTCTGGCGCCATCGCAAAACTCTCCGGCGCGAACTGAAGAAGGTCGCGAATTTTCTCACCGATCGCGGTGCCGCCGGGCTCGCGGGTGACGAGCACAGGCACGCCGACCTGTTCGAGGCGCGCCGCCAGCCGCTTCACCTGCGTTGATTTTCCGCAACCTTCCGAGCCTTCGAATGTGATAAACACGCCGCGCGACATCAGAGCGAGTGTGAAACACGGGAGCGCGCTTGTCGAATTCTAGGCGTGCGAGAGTGCGCAGGGAAACAGTTGGCGCTTCAAGGAGCGGCGGTTTACAAACCGCCGTTTAGTTGGCCGGCGATTGAAAATCGCCGCTCCTTGGGGCTTCCAAACAGGGCCGGCCTCAGGTACGAAAGGCAGCGATGAAACAGTTCTGGCTCGTGAAATAGGAACCGTCGGCCTATTCGTGGGCGAATTTCGTCGCCGATGGGAAGACGGCGTGGACCGGCGTGCGCAATTACACGGCGCGAAACAATCTGCGGACGATGCAAAAAGGCGATTCGGTCCTTTTCTATCACAGCGTGGTCGGGAAGGAGATCGTCGGCATCGCCAAAGTTATTCGGGAAGCGCATCCAGATCCAACCGCGACCGAGGGCGATTGGAGCGCGGTCGATCTCGCGCCGGAGAAAGCACTGCCGCGGCCTGTCACGCTCGACGAGATCAAACGCAATCCGCGACTGAAAGAGATGGCGCTGCTGCGTCTGTCCCGTCTGTCGGTTCAGCCGGTGAGCGCCGGAGAGTTTGCGGAAATTATCCGCATGGCGCGGTAGGGACGCCGCGCTGCGGCGTCCGCTCGGTTCAATCCGCGCTTCGGACGGCGCAGCACGCCGTCCCTACCAAACCGATTAGGCTTGTTTGCAGCCCGGTTGGGATCGAAAATCCGGCGTGACCGGCGCCACTGCGACATCGTTGCCTTCCATGTTCGCGCTTTCGGCCGAAGCCGATCGCGAAGCTCTGATCGTGTCCGTCCATGACGTCGCGCCGGCGACTCGAGCAGCGGTGGAGAAAATTGTGGCGGAGCTTTCCCGCCATCACATTCCGGTTTGCTCCTTGCTCGTGGTCCCGAATTATCATCACCGCGGCTCGTCCACGGAAGATCGCGGCTTCGTGCGCTGGCTCCAGGATTTGGAAGCGCAGGGACACGAGATCGTCATCCACGGCTATTTTCATGAGAGACCGCGTCGAAACGGCGAGGGCCTGCCCGAGAAATTCTTCACCCGGCTGTATACCAGGGACGAAGGCGAATTTTACGACCTCGATTACGATGAGGCGTTCCGCCGAATCACCCAGGCGCGAGAAGAATTTGCCAGAGCCGGGCTAACCCCGCGCGGTTTCATCGCTCCGGCCTGGCTGCTCGGCCCAGCCGCGGAACGAGCGGCAGCACGAAGCAGAAATGGAATACACGACCCGATTGACCGGGGTGCGCGACTTGCGTTCCGGAGATAATTTTCCCGCGCGAACGCTCGTCTACAGTGTGCGGAGCGGCTGGCGGCGCGCCGCGAGCCTGGTCTGGAACAGCGCACTGGCCCGTCAACTCGCCGGAGCGCCGCTGGCGCGCGTGAGCATTCATCCGCCCGATCTGGACCACCCTGAAATCTGGCAACAAATCCTGCGGTTAACCGATCGGTTGAGTCGAAAACCGGACCGCGACGACGTATCGGGACTGGATCGCGGAGAGGCGCGCCCGCCGCGGCGCCTAGCCGTTTCGCTGCATGAGCCGTTGCGATCTTCACATTCACTCCCGCTTCAGCGCGCGTTCCGAGGAATGGCTCTTTCGGCGGTTCGATTTTCCGGACAGTTACACCGACCCGCGGGAGCTGTATCGGCTGCTGCGCGAGCGCGGGATGGACTTTGTCACGATCACCGATCACGACACGATCGAGGGAAATCTAGCGAAATAGCGACCTGAAACATACTTTTATCAGCGAAGAAGTTACGACGTTATTTTCCTCATGATCCGTGCAAAATTCATCTGCTGGTCTGGGGAATTTCCGAAGCGCAACACTGCGAAATTGCGGCGCTGCGGGAGAACATCTTCGACCTGCAAAGCTATCTGCAGAAAGAAGCGATCTGCCACTCGGTCGCCCACCCGCTCTACAGCATCAACGGCAAGCTCGAAGCCTCGCACCTCGAACGGCTGATTCTCCTTTTCAAGCACTTCGAAGGCATCAACGGCCTGCGCGATGCGCTCCTGAGCGAGCTGGCCCGGGACCTTCTCTCCGGACTGACCCCCCAAAAAATCGAAGAACTGGCGAACCGCCACAACCTTCAGCCGACGCACGCCGAGCCGTGGAAAAAGATCTTCACCGGCGGCTCGGACGACCATGGCGGAAAGTTTGTGGCCAGCGCCTGCACCGAAACGCCGCGCGCGCGGACCGCGACGGAGTTTCTCCAGCATGTCCGAAAGGGCGATTGCACGCCGCAAGGCGAAGGGGGCACGCCTCTGGCCTTGTCCCACGGTTTTTACAACACCGTCTCCTGTTTCATCCAGGACCGCTTCACGGAACGCCTCGGGCCGAGCGCTCCCCTGCTGGAGACAATGTTCTCGCGCTTCATGGAAGGGCGGGACCCGACCGAATTCACCCTGCGCGAAAAAGCCACCTTTATCGCCCAGGGCGTGATGTCGGGAAAAATTTTCGAGCTGGCGAAGCCGGCCAACGTCTCGCTTTGGAAAGGGCTCTCGAAACATTTCGCGCGACCGAAAGTGAAGGCGCAGCTGGCGAAAGAGATGGAGGGCGTGACGGAGCCGGAGCGCCGAACTTTCCTGATGGCGAACCTGGTTTGCGAACAGCTCGCGTTTCGGCTCTTCGAGAAATTCGTGCAGCAAATCAGAACCGGGAACGTGATCGAAAGCATGCAGGCCTTGAGCGGGATCGCGCCGATCGTGGTGCTGCTCTCGCCCTACATCTACGCTTTCCACAGCCAGGCCCCTTCGCGCAGGTGGCTGCGGGAAATTTTCCAGGAGATGACGGGCGTCGATTCCGCCTGCAGCTGCAAAATCGAAAGCGCGCCTGGTTCACCGACACGCTCGAGGATGTAAACGGCGTCGCGAACACGATCCGCAAAATGACTGCGGCCGGCGTCGCGGCCGGAGAGCAGCTGATCGTCGTCACTTCGCGGCGGGATTTGAAGGTCGACGACATCCCGATCAAGAACTTCCGGCCGATCGGCGAGTTCGAATTGCCGGAGTACGAGCTGCAGCGGCTGAGCTTCCCGCCCATCATGCAGATCCTCGATTACGTTCAGCGGGAGCAATTCACCGAGATCATCATCAGCACGCCGGGCCCGATGGGCCTGACGGCGCTGCTGGCCGCGAAGATGTTGAACCTGCAAACGAGCGGCATCTATCACACCGACATTCCCGAGTACGTCCGCATCCTGACGGAGGACCGTTTCCTCGAAAGCCTGGCCTGGAGCTACATGCACTGGCTCTACGGACAGGTCGACACGGTCTTCGTGAACTCGGAGCAGTACCGGAAATGCTGGATCGACCGCGGGTTCGCGCCGGAAAAGCTAAAGATTCTCCCGCGCGGGCTCGACACCGATTTGTTCAATCCGAAGCGGCGCGATCTCTCCTTCTGGCCGGGCTCCGGAGCGAACGGCAGCGGAAGTTCGCCTTCTCTATGTCGGCCGCATTTCGCGCGAAAAAGATCTCGATGTGCTGGCGGCCGCCTATCGACAAAGTCCGCGCACGCGGGCCAGCCCGTGAAGCTCTACCTGGTGGGGCACGGGCCCTACTCCGAAGCGCTGGCGGCGGCGCTGCCCGACGCAGTTTTCCTGGGCTATCTCACGGGAGAGCCGCTCGCCAAGGCTTACGCTTCCGCCG
This sequence comes from uncultured Verrucomicrobiae bacterium, assembly GCA_963850015.1. Taxonomy (GTDB): domain Bacteria; phylum Verrucomicrobiota; class Verrucomicrobiia; order Chthoniobacterales; family UBA10450; genus AV80. Next base: position 586,843 of record CAWKJF010000002.1, on the reverse strand, counting down.
ACGTCTTCGTTTTCCCGAGCACGACCGACACTTTCGGCAACGTCATCATTGAAGCGCAAGCCTCCGGGTCTTCCGGTGATCGTCTCCGATCTGGGCGGCCCGAAGGAGCTGGTCGAGGACGGGATCAGTGGGCTGGTGACGAAAGCCCGCGACGTGGAAGACGTGGCGCGCGCGATTACTCTTCTGGTCGGCGATCGCAAAATGCGAGCACGGATGGGTGAGAAGGCGCGTCAGAGCGTGGTGGACCGGAGCTGGCCGGATGCGTTCCGGAAGTTCTGGCATACGACCGATCTATAAATTCCATACGATCCATCATTGCTAACCTGCCTTATCGGACAGGTGGCGTAAAATGATGCGAACCATTGTCTGTTCTCTGTTTGGTTTTGATTGGGACGGCGAGTTCCGCTCCGGGCCGACGAAAAAATCCGCCAGGCCCAGGAAGAACTGCGGAAGCGGAATCTGTATTTCGGGAATGTGGACGGCCAGGAAAGTGCCGAGTTGACTGGTGCGCTGAAGCGGTATCAAACCCGGAAGGGTTTCGCGGTCACCGGAAGCGTCGATCAGGAAACCGCCACCTCTCTCCATATCCAAACCGCTACCGCCACCGAGGTCCTGCCCGATCTGCCCGTCCTGCGAAGCGATAACGCGAGTGCGATGTCCGAAGCCCGGCGCACAGCGTTGGAAGAAAAGGGAGGAGATAGATCTCGACCTGCCACCCGCCCCGCCCCCGCCGGCAGAATCCCCGGCCCCTGCGCAGAATCTGACTCCAGAGCGGGTGACCAAGTTCGTGCAGGACTATCTTGCGCGATGGCGAAACCGACGATGTTCCGGCGCAAGTGAAATACTTCGCTTTCCCGGTCGAGTATTTTCCGCACGGCACTGTCGACGAGCAATTCGTGACCAAAGACGTGGGGGATTACGTCAAGCGCTGGCCGGAGCGCAAATACACTCTGGCGGCCCCCGTAACCTTTTTCGCCTCTGGAACGAGAGGAGAACCGTCGTCGAGTTCACTATTGCCTTCAACCTGCGAAGCAAAGGCCGGACGACCAAGAATGTCGCTCTGGGCCACACCAAAAACTGGTGGACCGTGCGCCCGGAGGGCGACGGATTGAAAATAGTTGCCATTCGGGAGCAACGCTTGCGCGAATAAATGCGGAGGAGGTGCCGTCTGAGGAAACCCGGTCTTGCCATCCCCCGACCTCTGAGGCCCCGGCCAAAACGATACGTTAACGATGAAAGTCCAAACCAAGATCACCCTCCTGATCGTGCTCGTGGTCGCGACCTTCATGGGCGGTCTCTGGGCTTTTCGGGTTTACGACAGAGTCCAAGTTTCGCGGCATCACCCGAGAGCGCGTCGCTGAGCGCAACCGGGCCTTCGATGCTTTTCTGGAAAAGGATGGCGAGCCACTCAAGACGCTGGCGGATGATGACACCAACCTGGACCAGATGGTCCAGGCCATCGAGCAGAACGATCAGCCGTGGTTCGAGGCGAATGTGAACGGTTCCGACCCTGGCGGGTTACAAAGCCAACGCGGTCTGGATTTATCGCGCCGACGGCACGCTGACCGCTATTCGACCAACAATACCAACACGACACCCCCGCCTCTCCCGATCCCACCCGAAGCTTTCGGCAACTTTTCGCCAAAGAACCTTTCGCTCATTTTTTTGTGAAGGTCGGGGACGAAATCATGGAGATTCGCGGCGCGACCGTTCATGGCTCAAAGGATTTTGAGCGCCAACCTCCGGGACACGGTTTTTTCTTTGCGGGCCGTTTATGGAATCAACCCGCGCTGGAGGAAATGTCGCTGTTTTCCGGCACCAAGATCAGCCTTACGCCCGGAACCGCGCAGCGCAAGGAACATCCGGAGCGACGAAGAGAATGGATTGATTGTCTTTGCGCGGCCTTTGCCCGGCGTGGGATGGAAAGCCTCTCGCGCAACTCATCGTTCGCAATGAAATGCCCGCGATCGAACAGCTGAATCGCTCGAGCGAACGCTTGATCCTCTTGCTTCTCCTGTTCGCCCTGGTGCTTCTGCTTTTGATTTACTCCTCCCTCGTCCGCTGGGTTAGCCGGCCGCTTCGCTTAATCATGGAGAGCCTGAAACGAAACGATTCCAAGCCGATCGATGGCATGTGCGAAAACACTTCCGAGTTCGGCGAGCTGGCGCGAACGACCCGGAAATTCTTCGAGCAGCGCGACAATCTCGTCCGGGAAATGGAGGAACGGCGCGTGACGGAGGAAGCGTTGCGCAAGAGCGAAGAAGAACTGCGGCATTCGCAAAAAATGGAAGCGGTCGGCCGGCTGGCCGGCGGTGTCGCGCACGATTTCAATAACCTGCTCACAGCCATCATTGGCTACGCGGAGCTGATTTCGACGCGCGTGACCAGCAACACTCTCGCCAAGCAAAATGCCGATCTCATTCGCAAAGCCGGTGAACAGGCCGCCGCGCTAACCCGGCAACTCCTGGCCTTCAGCCGCAAACAAATTCTCCAGCCGAAGGTCATCGACCTCAATGACCTGGTCGTGGAAATGGAGAAGCTCCTGCGGCGAGTCATCGGCGAGCGTTTCGATTTGCAAACTCATCCGGACGCAAAAATCGGCACGGGTTAGAGCCGATCCAAGCCAGATCGAGCAAGTGGTTTTGAATCTCGGAGTGAATGCGCGCGATGCGATGCCGCAAGGCGGCGAACTGATTATTCGCACGGCAAATGTCCGGCTCGACGAAGTAACCGCGCCCCAGATCTCCGCGTCGCTGGTTCCGGGCGATTACGTCGTGCTTTCAGTCACTGACACGGGCGCGGGCATGGATGAAGAAACCAAGTCGCACATCTTCGAGCCCTTTTTTACGACGAAAGGTCCAGGCAAAGGCACGGGGCTTGGACTCGCGACGGTTTACGGCATCGTGCGGCAAACCGGCGGCGGAATTTCGGTGGAAACCGAACCGGAAAAGGGAAGCACTTTCCGCATCTATCTGCCGATGGTCACCGCCGCCGGTCGACTACACCAAGACGCCTTCCGCTCCGGTAGAGAAATCGGACAATTTCGAAACGGTCCTTGTCGTCGAAGATGAAGAGATCGTCCGCGAGCTCGTCTGTGCCGTTTTGGAGGAACAAGGATACAACGTGATCTGCGCGGCGGATGGCCTGGAGGCATTAACAGTGGCCGGGAATTTCGACGGTACCATCCATCTCCTCGTCACCGACGTCATCATGCCGCACATGAATGGCCACGAACTGGCCGCAAAGCTTTCCCGCATCCGCCCCGACATGAAGGTGCTCTACGTCTCCGGCTATTCGGACAACGATATCGGGGACCACGGCGTGCTCGACCCGCGTTTCGAACTTCTCCAAAAACCGTTCACGCCGCAGACGCTCGCGCGCAAGATTCGCGACGTCATTCACGAAGGCAGATATGCCTATAGTTCGCTCGTTTGACGAGCCGCCGCGCGGTGAATTCCGTTCCAGATTCCTGCTGAGCGTTATTGCGTTCGTGGTGGCGGTGGGGTGCGCCAGTTGCGACCGGCCCTCCTCCCAGACCAAGACGTCAAAGGAGTCGGCGGACTCATCCCCATCCACTTCGGCCAAAGGAGAAAAATCAAAAAGGGACTATGATCGCGAGGGCTACGCAGTTTGGTACGTTGTCCCCGTTGATTCGCTCGCAAATCGCAGAGCTGCCAAAGGCGAATTCACCGCGGCCCACAATCATTTGCCCCTGGGATCGATGGTCCGTGTCACTCACCTGAAAAACGGGAGCAGCGTCATTGTCCGCATCACCGACCGTGGCATCACGAAACGAGGAGTCAGCATCGACCTCTGCAAACCAGCGGCGGAAAAGCTCGGGATAATCAGCGAAGGAATGGCGCGAGTTCGGATAGAAGAGGTACCGGACGAGGTCGGAACGATCGCAGCGCCAGACCCACAAGCGGCCGCGTCGAATCCCTAACGGCGAGTCGCTTCCGAATCCATCACCCTGTTGGCGGTGGAGCCTGATCTGGTGGTGCTGGCGGGGGAGCGAGAGGCGGAACCTCCGCGGCCGCCCAGACGTCATACTCCGACCCAAATTGCCGCAGAAACAAGAGCTTGAAGGCGAGCAACCAGACGAAGGCGGGAAGAAGCACGACGGAACTGACATACGGCAATCCCGCGATACAACAGGTCATGCAGGTAGCGATCGTGCTGACCACGACGAGCGCCATGACCAGAACAATCCCAAAAAGGACAAATAGCACCATGGGGCCGGGTCGTGCGAACACGAGCCTCGAAACATCGAAAAACGCTTCGCGCGCCAGACAACGACGACGGTACATCACCGGAACCATGAACTGGCTCACGACTGCGAAGAAGATCGCGAAGACAAGCCACACGAGCCCGACGAAGATGATCGCAAGCACCGCCCCTACGCCGAGTCCGCCGGTCCATTTCCAATCTGAAAACAGCCCCAACGGCAGGACAATCAGAAAAACGACCGCCGCGGCCAGCACGATGCCCAGAAAGGCCACCGCGAGAGAAAACAAGAAGTAGCTATTGCCTTCGCGCCGGTACTCTCGCCAGGGCGCGGCGATCGCCGCGCGGTTCTTCACCACGCAATCCGTGAAGATAAACCGGCCACGCGATACCACCCACATGACGACCAAACCGGCAATGATCCCGATGATTACCAGGGCGATGATAAGCGGAAGCAACCACGACGGCATCGATTCGGATGTCCCCGTGTTGTGGAAACTGGTCGAACGGAAACTCCAATCTCCCTTCGTGGGGACATGAAACCGGAAGTTACTTCCCCAGGAGCCGCTCAAAAACGCCGCGAAACCGAGCACCAGCCATTTAGCGAAGTCGAAAGGCTGAAAGAGAATTCTCTTCATCATCTCGAACGCGGCGCCGAAGGGCTCGAAAATCTCTATCTTAGACTGCTCCCCATTCATGTCCGCATTTCATACCTTGGCGAGACGCCAGGCAAGCTCAGGGTTGGGCATTCGCTGTTTCCGAATACCTGTACCCGTCGCTCTGTGAGCGCCTCTTGCCCTCGCGCGCCAAAACGAATTGCCCGGCCCCACCCGCTCGGGAGGGGCGAAGGCCCTGCTGAGCCTAAGTGCCGTTAGTCCCCGCCGAATCCAGTCGATACCGATTTGCTCAGTTCGAAAACCATGATGTTTTCGCCGAATGAACATCCCGAGCGTGCTCGAGGAGTTTGGGCTTGCCCGGGGGAATCCCCAATTTATATGATGGGGCCATGCTCGGTATCCTCCCTCCCGCGACCCCAAAAGGCAGGCGGATTACTAGGCCGAATTATTCCCCTTTTGCCAGCAATTGCCGAATAATTCGGCCCAATTCTCGTTAGGTCCTGCATCGTGCGTTTTATGAAGCGAGCCGTATTTATCGTCAGCGCGATTTGGGGCGCGTCGGCAGCGTTTGGTCAGGATCACCTCACGCCTGAGACGGGACCGCTCGCCGAAGAGCGTGAATATCATTTGAAGGTTCGTGAAGTTTTTGCGGACGTCTGGCGCGACAGCCTGCTACAGGTTGTGTTCTTTCCAGCGTTTGAGCCGGAAGAGATGGCTGGCATTCGGAAGAAGGAAGGTGGCTTTGAAGCTTTTGCCTCGAAGCCGTCGTCTCACATCTACGAGACATAATTGGATCTACGAGGCGGAAAAACAGACTCACGGGCAGCCACTCAATCCGGATTCCGAGCTCGCGAAGATGAAGCAACAGTTTCCCTCAGATTTCCGCGAGATCACCGTTCACACGGACTCACGCGGCATATCCGCTCCGCTGACGGAGCGGATCCGCCGCGTCTGGCAAAATATGCTATTGGACGCGAGACATCCGAAACGGCCGCCTCTCGGCACCGACGGTGAGACGTATCACTTCTCGATGTGGGTATATGAGCACGGCATCGTGAGCGGGGAAATATGGTCGCCCGAGCGAGGCAAGACATTATTTCTCACTCGGCTGGCTGAGGCACTCGCAGATTACGCCCAAGGAAAAGCTGACGAGAAGAAGCTTTCTCAGTTATTGAAACCCCTCGAGTGATGAACGGACCTAACCATGCAGTGGAGCGAACAGCCACCCGCTGCGCGTTCACGTTTGGCGTAGCGTGCACCTCTGCACTTCGGGTCGCTCGCGCTCCCGGTGGCCGTCGCTCACTTTATTCTCGTTAGATGCCATGTCGCAATCTGCGAATCGCGCTATTGAGTTCCATGATTCGGAGTTGGCCGCAGTTTCGCGGGTTGGCCCATCGGTCGTGCTCTCGTTCAGCACTGTATACGTGCACGAGTCCGCCGGAGTGCCAGGCGTCGACGCGGGCATCGGCTGGTATCAGCCCGCGACGCTTACCATCGCACATGGCGAGATGGCATCGGAGGTTCAGCTGCCGGCCAGCGTTGCTGACGGCTTCATCCGTGTCGCTGGCACGTTCCACCAGAACCACATTCCGGCGGTCGCTGGTACTCTCGATGGTCCCATTGAGCTTTCCCTCCTGCTCTCCACCGCGGAGACTCTACGCGTGCACGGTGCTGGCATGGCGATGGAGCCTTCGGGACAGCCCTCTCCCGTTGAACAGTTTTCTCCGTGATCACGCGCGCATCTAACCATGCGATGGAGCGAACGAGCACCCGCCACGGGTCCACGCTCGCTCCCGCTTGCACGCTTTTCCTGCAGGCCCCGCGCGCCTTCGGTGCCCGTCGCTCATCTTATTCTCGTTAGACGGTACACGCATCATGAGATCCACGGTGATTGTAGCGTTGCTTCTGTTCGGGGTGCTTGCGCAATCCGCCGCGATTGCAGGAGACGAGGATGCCACGGCTGTCGGAGTCGTCAGTCGGTACGTGCAACAGCACAAGCACTGGCAGGAGACCGATTACGAGATTCGACGCGACCGTACAGAGGACGAGTGCATCGTCTTCCTAGTTACTTACTTGCCGGAGCAGAAGAGTCCGATCGTCGGAGGCGGCAAGACATTCGAGGCATATTACGATCCGAGGCAGGGCGAAGTCGTCAAAGAAATGCACTTTCAGTAGAGCACATAATGAGTTGACACCAACCGTCTAACCAATCGCTGGAGCGAACCGCTGTCCGCTCTGATGTCCACATTTGAATTTATGAAACACCCCCTCACGTTTGCCACGCTCGCTCCCGCCAGCGGTCGCTCAGCTCATTCTCGTTAGATGCTACACGTTCGCCTAGCTTTGATCCTGATACTCGTCGCTTCAGCGTTATCTGGCTGTGCTGTAGACCCTGTCGAGGCCGAGTTTCGCATAACCCATGTCACAGCCGAGGAGTGCGCCGAGATCACGGCAGCGTTCAAGAAGTTCAGTCCAGAGCGGGTCAGGGCATGTCAGCGTTTCGGAGATCGGTCGCCGCAAGGTGTCGTCACCGTGATCACCGAAGCCGATCACACTTTCGCCGCCCGAAAGATTCGCGGAAAATGGCATTTTGAGAAGACGATCATTCTGGTATGAGCGCCAACGCATCTAACCATGCGATGGAGCGAACGTCGGACCGCTTCCGGGCCACATTTCAGATGACTTCTGCGCTTCCACCCCGAGCGACGACCGCCCTCGTCCGCCGTCGCTCATCTTGTTCTCGTTAGATGCACTTCCCGCGATGATTGTCGTTGGCTCGCTGATCTATTTCGGAGCGCTGCTTATTCCCCTCGTGTATTTCATCGCCACTCGCGGACGAGGCGGCGCCACGCGTCCAATGATTGGCGGCGTCATTTTCGAGTTGCTTGCGGTTGTCGGTGTCTGGGCATTTGTGGCGTACTCGCACAGAGTGGGCTACAGCGAGTTTTATTGGGGTTGGGCTTTCATGATTCCCATTAACGCACTTTGTTGCCTTTATTTTCTCGGAGTCGTCTTCATTTGTGCACGCCATGGATGATTTCACACGCGTGCACCTAACCAATCACTGGAGCGAACCGCTGGCCGCTCTGTTGAGTTGCCTTGCTTTTATGAGAGCGTTCCAAATGTTTCCCGCGCCCGCCCTCGCCAGCGGTCGCTCAGTTCATTCTCGTTAGATGACTCTTAAATTGTGCGCTTCGTCCATTTTCTCCGCCTGATTACGTTGCTGGTCACGCTGGCGTATTGCTGCGGTTCCCTGCCGATTTCATGGATTTACTGGCTCGAGGAGCACTTCAGCAGCGCATCCGCAATTTATCACACCGATACATCGCCGCTCACATTAGCGGGCGAGTTCGGCGTTTATATTACTGCGCCTGTAGCAATCCTGATTGTTTTCGTTGCGGTTCCTCGTTTCAGGTGGGGAGTGCGCGCGCTGTCATGGTGCTTTCTCCTTCTGGGCATCTGCGTGCTCACAAACCTATATCATGGCTATTCAAACAGATACCTCTCTCCGGTTGTTCAGATTACGTCCTATTGCCAAGAGCTTTCTTTTTCCCTCGCACCGACAATTATTGGCATCTTGTTGCGCCATCGATTTGTGGCGCGGGAGCTTCGGGCTCCTCGGAGTGATGAAGGCAATGTTTCCTCGTGAACACTCGCTTTCTCCTTTTCATTCGCATTCTCACCATCACGATCGCCATGGCGTATGGTGGCGAATCTTTGCAATACGGCTGGATTTACTGGCTTCAGGCACATCTTGGTGACCCGGACGCATTGTTTTGGAGAGGCTACAATTCCTCGATTTCGGTCCGGGATCTTGGCGCTTATATCGCTTCCGCGGCCGCGGTCCCTCTGGTGTTTGTTTTAATTCCACGGTTCCGTTGGGGCGTGCTTGCCCTGTCGTGGTGCTACTTGATCATGGCCGCCTGCCTGCTCAGTAAGCTGGTCGACTGCCTTTTCTGGGGAAGGCACGGCACTTTTGTAATGGAGGTCACCTGTTTCGGCAGGCTATGTTGCTTTGCCTCTCCGCCTTTGCTGATCGGGCTTCTATTGCGCTATCGTTTCGTCGAAGAACAGCTTCGCTTGGCTGCACCATCAACGACGGCAAAGCCGACCTAATGCTTTCTCGTCTACGCCTATGATCGCTCTGTGCATGCCTTGCTAGGCCACGTATTCATCAACATGGCATGAATACGTCTTCACAAGTCACGCCGTCATCTAACCGGGCGCTGCAGGCCAACCGCGGGCCGTTGTGATGCCCCGCTTCCCTTTATGAAAACACGTCCATTGCAGTTCATGCTAGCTCTCGCCAGCGGTGGCTGAGCTTGTTCTCGTTAGGCGCTATGAAGACACCGCACAGTCAGATTTTCGCGTGCATTACGCTCGCCGTGATTGTCGGCGGGTGCTCGGCGATGTTGCCAGGTCCGCCTCTCCACTTTGACGGGTACGGCACTCTGAGCGCGCGGGATCAGCGGGAGATCGGACGTCTCTTGCCGAGCCTTGGTATACATGTCCCGATCACCTCGATCACTGTGCACGATTCAGACCACGCCGAAATAATCTGTACGATACGGCCGTCTTATGAGGGTAACCCGACGGAAGACGTAGAGTCGTTTACGGTAATTCGTCGAGGCGGCCACTGGGTGGTTGTGGGTCGGCCGCGCAAGGAACGTCGGTCTGTCACTTCGTGAGGTACGGACGCAAACAGGCCTAACCATGCGATGGAGCGAACGTCGGACCGCTCCGCGTCACCATTTTGAAATGACTTCAACACTCCCACCCCGATCGACGCGCGGCTTCGTCCGCCGTCGCTCATCTTGTTCTCGTTAGATGACATCCCTCGATTTCAGTCTTGTGGTCGGTGCCGCCGCATTCTTCTACCTTGGTTATCAGCAGTTTCACCTGCGCCAGAATGTCGATCAGCTCGAACAGCAAGGGAAGCTCACCCCAGCCGCTGCAGCCCGAATCCGCAAAAAGCCGATGCGCTTGATCGGCGGGATATGTATGACCGCGGGCGTCATGTTTGGCATTCTTGCCTTCGTTGGTTCATGACCATCCACGGCGTATCATCTAACCAATCGCTGCAGCTAACCGCTGGCCGCTCCGACGCCTCGCACAGGATTATGGATAGACCTCAATTGCAGTCCACGCTCGCGCCCGCCAGCGGTCGCTGAGCTCATTCGTTAGACTGCATGCACAGCGCTTTACGCACGACTCTCCGCATCATGTCGCTAGTGGCCGCGGCCGTGATGTCTGTGTCCGCGACCGAGCACGAGAGTCCGCTTCGTTCTGCGCCCAATTTCCTTCCTCCCGAGGTGGAGCAAATCTTAGCTGAGGGGGAGTTTGAGCTTCTCTCGCTCGATCCGACGCTTCTCACTGACAAGCAGCGGCGCCGCCTCCGGACGAAGCTCTTTCACGGATATAGAGTCCTGGGCAGGGGCAAAATTCAGAAGGGCCCGCAACGTGACCAATTGCTTCAAGCGCTCCAGCAGGCAATCGCAAATTCGAGCGGCGCCTACGTTTACTGCTTCGAACCCAGACACGCGATTCGGGCATCTATCGGCACTCGGACGATCGATCTGGTGATCTGCTTCGCGTGTGAGATGATTGAGGTGTACCCACCTGGCAAGTCGCTCGCGAATACCGATGCTACCGCAGAACCTGCCTTTGATGCCGCACTGAAACGTGCCGGAATTCCGCTTGGCAAGCGCCCCTAACAGTCTAACCAATCGCTGCAGCTACCCGCTGGCCCCTCTGATGGCTCGCAAGAAATTATGGAAACCCATTCATTTCAATCCACGCCCGCTCTCCCCAGCGGCAGCTGACTTCTTTCTCGTTAGGCCTTCCAGAACGTCACGTGCACGAAGGACCCTACATTTCTGAGCAGCATGCGGTTTCGCGTCGCTGGGCCATCATCGAGGATGACGGCCGTGTTGGCTGACTGTATCTGACTGCGCCGGATTCCGTAAAGCCCATCAGTGATTGCTGGCTCTACAATCGTGGCCCGGCTCCCGAACGATGTGATATAGGTAAGATGCACGACGGCGACGCACCAGTAGTGCCGCTTCTTGCGACGGCTCCGGACGCAGCGATGTCTCCGAGCGAAGACTCGCTGCAGCTGCGCTGGTCTGCGGACGGCGAGTCCGTGGCCGCGTTTGCCAGTGGCGAGCTCTTGGGCTTCATACCGGCTGGACATCGGCGAGGCTTTAGCAGACATCTCCGAGCGTCAGGAGCGTCGGAAGTGTTCTCGACACGCGCATGTTCGCCACGCTGTTTGGCGGTGCCGAGGCCTAGGCTCAACTTTGTAGTGCAATAGTTGCTAGGTCTGTCTCCCGATCGACGGTCCGCGTTGAACTAGTTCTACGCTCCCTCGCGCATTCGCACGGGGGAGGCCGGGATTTTATCAAGGACGATCCGGCCGCCGCCGTCATAATGTCCAAAGGCGAGAACGCCCGTGGGGCATTCCTGGACGCACGCGGAGCAGCGCACGCATTCCGGATCCTGCATCGGCAGGCCTTTGTTCGCGAAATTCATGATGTCGATCCCCTGATGGCAAACCGAGGTGCAAACGTTGCAGGAAATGCATTTCGACTTCTCGGGAAAAATCCGGAAGCGCGAGAAGCGCGCATAAATGTGCATGAGCGCGGCGAGCGGACAAAAGAACCGGCACCAGACGCGGCCTGAGTACTTGAAATAAAGTCCGACCCCGATGATCCCGCCAAGGAACACATCGACCATCCATTTGTAGTTGAAGTAAGTGACCATCTGTCCGGCGCTGTTTTTTCCTTCGAGCAACAAATGAAAAACAGAGGCGGCAATCGATTGCGGCCAAATCCAGCCGGCGATCCGGACGATCAGAAGAAGGAACGCGATGGCGAGGATGACCTGCCCCGCCATGTTCAATCGATTCCAGAACGGGCCGTGCGGCATTTTTTGGCGCTGCGTGTCGCCCATCGTTTCGGCGAGCGCGCCGCAGGAGCAGATCCACCCGCAGTAAGCGCCCTTGCCCCAGCGCCAGATCATGGCCGGGATGATGACGAACGTCTGGAAGAACGCGATGACGAGCCACCACGCGAGCGGCGCGTCGGTGAAGACGTTGTAGACCATGAGCGGCCAGGCGAGGATGAAACCGTAGGCGCGCCAATAGGCGCGCGGATGTCCCCAGTCCGGCCATTGGTGAGCGGCGTATTGCTGCGCCGAAATGTAAGATTCGAAAAGATGATCCGCGATCGTCTTGCCCAGTCCCTGGTCGAACCAGCCGTTGTAACCGAGATACGGGAGAATGATTTCCGGGAGGAGAAAAAGCGGTATCACCTGCACGAGCATCAGGACGGTCGTCTGCAAAGTGACGTAGGGCGTCTTGCGCCGGCGAATGCGCGCGAGCCCAAAGAGGACGATGCAGAGGCTGTAAAGCGAACGTGTAATAAAAGGAACGCGATTTGAGCGAGACCGCGATGCGTCCCGATGAGCGTCGAACGATCCGCCACCTGCGCCTGGAACCAGCCGCCTAACGAGCTGAGAACTGCCGGCATGTTTTCCGGAAACGGATTCAGCCAGGTCTCCGCGAAGCCGCCCGATTTCCAGGAATAAAGGAAAATGCAAAAGGCGAGAAAAACGCCGAGCGCGCTCCAGCCAGGTAACGTCCCCTCCCCCGCGATCGGAATGCCGGAGCGCCGAAAGAAATCCAGCGGAGCTTCCCGGCCGAGCATGGTGAAAACGACGTCGTTCGGCAGCGCCTCTTCGGTTCCGTTCTTCAGGTAAACCCGCTTCGGCTCGATCCGCGTCACCTCCGTGCCAAGCGCGAGCTTGAGCGAGCCCGGCGATTTCTGGCCCCGCATCCCGGAGGTCAATGCTGTGTTAACCCGTTCCGAGGTCGGCTTCTCGATTTGCACATCGGCCGAAGCATCGCGCACGAGCATCTCGATTTTTTCGATGTTCGCCGGCTTCGCGCGCGCCAATTCCTTGCGCCGATAACTGAGCGTGACGTGCGCGCCGCACGCCGTCAGCGCGATGGCCGTCTCCAGCGCGGAATCGCCTCCGCCGACCACGAGCGCGTTCTGACCGGCAAATTCCTTCGGATCGAAAAGCCGGTTGTAAACCTTGTCCAGCTCCTCGCCGGGAACGCCCAGCTTGCGGAAATTTCCACTGCGCCCGATCGCGACGATGGCGCGGCGCGCCGCGATCGTCGTCTTGTCGTCCTTGTGCAGGAGCAGTTCGCTCCCCTTCCGTTCGATGCGTTCGATCCGCGCGGGCACGACTTCGATTCCGGCCGCGCACCGCTGTTCTTCCATTTCCGCAACCAACGCTTCCTTGACGTCCGCGGTAAATTGCAGACCGCCCTCGAGCTTCATCTCCGTCGGGTAGGTATAGATTGGTTTCCCTTTCGGGAAATTGACGACCGTCGAGAAAACTTCGGTCGCTTCGAAGACCGCGAAATTCAGTCCCGCCTTTTTCGCTTCGATCGCCGCCGAAATCCCAGCCACGCCCGCCCCGATGATCGCGAGATCGAGCAAGCCACTTTCCGGTTTCCGGTATCCGGTTTCTGCCTTCTTCGAAATCCGCCTCCTTTAAAATCGCCCGGACCGCCTGCGCGCCGGTGTGGGAGGAAAACTTCAGCAGCGGAATTCCGGTGAGATCTCCGACGATCCGCACGCCGGGTTGGGCCGTGACGCCGTCCGGCCCGGAAACAGGCAGCTTCTCCACAGTGCCCGCGGGCCACTGCGTATGCAGCCATTTCGTGTAACGTTCGATGATTCCGGGCATGAACGAGTGCCACCTTTGTAATTCCTGATGCCGAACACGAAAAGAGAAATCCAGCACGACCGCGACGCCGTCGCTGGTCGAAGGAGTGGGATGACTGAAGCGAACATCAAACGCCGCTACCCGATTGGGGCAGAGCTGATCGGCGAAGGCCGGACGCATTTTCGGGTCTGGGCGCCGAAGGCAAAACGCCTGGACGTTGTGCTGGAAAGCAGCCCGGAAAATGAGGCGGAGCGAACTTTCCATCCGCTCGAAGCGGAAGACGGCGGATATTTCTCCGGCTCCATCGCCGCGGACGCGGGCGCGTTCTATCGCTTCCGCGTCAACGAAGCGGAAACATTCCATCCCGATCCCGCATCGCGTTTCCAGCCGCAGGGAGTCGCATCGCTCGTCCTGCGTCGTCGATCCCGTCGCGGTTCCGCTGGAGCGATCAGGAATGGAAAGGCCTCAAAATGCCGGGCCAGATCATTTACGAAATGCATGTCGGCACCTTTACACGCGAAGGCACCTGGCGAGCCGCGGCAAAGGAATTGGCCGAGCTGGCCCGGATCGGCATCACCGTGATCGAGATGATGCCGATCGCGGATTTCCCGGGCGAATTCGGCTGGGGTTATGACGGCGTCGATCTCTTTGCGCCCTGCCGCCTCTACGGAACGCCGGACGATCTGCGCGCTTTCGTGAACGACGCGCACTCGTTAGGCTTGGGCGTCATCCTCGATGTCGTCTACAACCACCTCGGTCCGGAAGGAAATTACCTGCGCGTCTTTTCCGAACGACTACTTTACCGATCGCCACGAGAACGACTGGGGCGATTCGCTCAATTTCGACGGACCGAACTCCGGACCGGTGCGCGAGTTTTTCATCACCAACGGCCGCTACTGGATCGAGGAGTTCCATTTCGACGGCTTTCGTTTCGACGCCACGCAAAGCATCATCGATTCGTCGAGTGAATACATCGTCGGCGCGATCGGCCGCGCGGCGCGCCTCGCCGCCGGGGACCGCTCGATCATCCTGGTCGCGGAAAACGAGCCGCAGGAAACCAAGCTGGTCCGGCCGCGCAGCGAAGGCGGCGACGATCTCGACGGGCTCTGGAATGACGACCTGCATCACAGCGCGATGGTCGCTTTGACCGGGCAGCACGAAGCGTATTACACCGATTACCGCGGCCGGCCGCAGGAATTCATTTCCGCCGCGAAGTACGGCTACCTTTTCCAAGGCCAACCTTACTCCTGGCAGGAAGCGCCGCGCGGAATGCCGACTTTCGGCGTCGCGTCCGGAAGCTTTCGTCGGGTTCATCGAAAATCACGATCAGGTTTCGAACTCGGCCTTCGGCGAGCGCGTGCGCTTTCTACACCTCACCCGGGCCGCTATCGCGCGATGACTGCGCTGCTCCTGCTCGGGCCCGTGGACGCCGATGCTTTTTCAGGGCCAGGAATTCGGCGCCTCGAGCCCGTTTGTCTACTTCACCGACATGTCGGGAGACTTGCGAGAAGGCGATTCGCGAGGGCCGTTTCAAATTCCTGGCTCAATTTCCTTCGCTGGCCAGCGAGGAGATTCAGAAACAATTGCCCGATCCGTCCGATCCGGAAGTCTTCGCGCGCTGCAAACTCGATTTTTCGGAGCGGGAAACGAACAAGCAGTTCTACGATCTGCACTGCGATCTCATGAAACTGCGGCGCGAAGACGCGCGCTTCCGCGAGCAAAAGATGCGGGGGGTCGACGGCGCGGTTCTGGGCCCGGCGAGTTTCGTGCTGCGATATTTTGGCGATGATGGCGATGATCGGCTTCTGGTGGTGAATCTGGGCGAACGTCTGCCGCTTGAGCCCGCTCCCGAGCCGCTGCTCGCGCCCCCGTTTGGATTTCGCTGGGAAACTCTCTGGACGAGCGACTCGCCCCGCTACGGTGGGCCGGGGGCAAACTCAGGTCACGAGTGACGAGCATTGGCTGCTTCCCGCGGAAGCGGCCGTCGCCTTGCATCCCGTGCCGCGAAACAGCTCCGCGCAAGAAACCGAAGAAACGCTAAGTGAACGAGCTGACCAATTCCGCGGCTGGCGGTGACTCGCTCGATGAGCTGGGACGGCGCCCAGACCTCGCGCGAAATTCTGCTCAACCGCGAATGGCTCGTCACCAACGGCCTGGGCGGTTACGCCTCCGGCACCGTCTCCGGCGCGATCACGCGGAAATATCATGGCATCCTGGTCGCGGCGTTGCCGGCGCCGCTCGGGCGGGTGGTCATGTGGAACCACGTTTCGGAGTTCCTGCGGTTCGACGACGGCGAAGTCGTCTCGTTAGGCGCGGAAGAGCGCGCCGGCGGCCAGCTCGATCTGAAAGGCGCCGATTATCTGCGCGAGTTCCGGCTCGAAGACGGTTTGCCGGTTTGGATTTATCACGTGCGCGATCTCGTGATCGAGAAGCGCGTTCTGCTCCCGCATCTGCAAAACACGGTCCACGTCAGTTACCAGATCATCGGGCGCCGGGAAAGCGCCGCGGCTCGAGCTGCGGCCGGCCTTTCATTTCCGGCATCACGAGGCTTCGGTCGACCTGCCGCTGGCGCGAGCCCTACAAACTCACCGCCGTTAACGACCGTTACGAAATCGTCTCGACCCGCCGGAGAGTTCCGCCGTTGCGGATGCGTCTGCACGGCCCGCGCTTCGGCCTTCACGATTTCGCCGGCGAAGATTCCTCAGGTTATCTATCGCACCGAGCAGGCGCGCGGTTATGCGCACGAAGGCGAACTCTGGAGCCCGGGATTTTTCCAGGTCGATCTCGCCGATCAATCGACCGCCACCCTGATCGGCTCGACCGAGCCGTGGGAGATCGTCGATGTCTTGAGCCCGGCCGATGTGCTGCGCTCGGAGCGCGAGCGTCGCGCCCGCCTGCTCGAGGAGGCCGAACCGGAAGCGCGCGAAGGTGTCGCCGCGGAATTGGTTTTTGCGAGCGACCAATTTGTCATCACGCCGGCTGGCCGCGCCGAGGACGCGGCGCGCGCCCACGCCGCCGGCGATGAAGTTCGCACCGTGATCGCGGGGTATCATTGGTTCACCGATTGGGGGCGCGACACGATGATCAGCCTGGAGGGATTGACCCTCGACCACGGGGCGATGTCTCGAGGCCGGATACATCCTGCGGACCTTCGCGCATTACGTCCGCGACGGATTGATCCCGAACATGTTTCCCGACGGGCAGAAAGAAGGGCTTTATCACACGGCGGACGCGACCCTCTGGTTCTTCCATGCGCTCGGCCGTTACCTCGAAGAAATCCAAAGACCGCATCACGCTCGCGGCTCCTGTTGCCGACCCTGGTCGACATCGTCGAGCACCATCTGCGCGGGACGAAATTCAACATCCACGTCGATCCCGAGGACGGGCTGCTCATCCAGGGAAAGGAAGGTTACCAGCTCACCTGGATGGACGCGAAGATGGGCGATTGGGTCGTTACGCCGCGGCGCGGAAAAGCGGTCGAGATCAACGCGCTCTGGTTTAACGCGCTCAAGCTTCTCGAAGGCTGGCTGCGCGAGATGGGCAGACGCGGAGGCGGCGCAGCGCTACGAAGAACAGGCGCGGCGCGCAGCGCGAGTCGTTCAATCGACGCTTTTGGTTCGAGGAAGGCGGACATCTCTACGATGTCGTGGATGTGGACGGCGGCAGCGGCGACGATGCGGCGTGCCGGCCGAACCAGCTCTTCGCGATCTCGCTCGACCATCCGGTGCTGGACGAGGCGCGCTGGAAATCCGTGGTTGATGTCGCCGAGCGCGAATTGCTCACGCCGGTCGGCCTTCGTTCGCTTTCGCCGAACCATCCGGATTACAAACCGCTTTACGGCGGAGATCTTCGCTCGCGAGATGGCGCCTATCATCAGGGCACGGTTTGGGCCTGGCTGATCGGGCCGTTCATCGACGCCTGGCTGAAAGTGCATCCGGAGGACAAATCGACCGCGCGGAAATTCCTCGACCGTTTTCCCGAAAGCATGAACGAGAATGGGATCGGCACGATCAGCGAAGTTTTCGACGCCCGCGAACCGCACACCGCCGGCGGCTGCATCGCGCAGGCCTGGAGCGTGGCGGAAGTGCTGCGCTGCTGGGTGAAGACGGCGTGAGTCTCTTGCTCCTGTAGCGGCGGTCTATGACCGCCGACAGGCGTTCAGCACCGAGCATGACATCCGACGCGCGCTACCGGCGGTCATAGACTCGCCGCTACACGAAGAGCCTGTAGCGGCGCTCATTATCGGGGGCGCTGTTTCGATTCATAGTTATGCCCGAAACCGTCGCCGAACTTTCGCAGAAAAACAGAGGTGCGCGAAGCGCTCGCGCAGACTGGGGGCAAGCCCAAAGTCAAAGCGCAGGCGACAGACAAGTTCTGGTTTGTCACCCACGCCCTCGTTCTTCTCGGCTGCGCGGCGGTCGCATTTCTTCTCGGCTGGAAATTGATTCCTCTCCCGCAGGCGCAGCTCGATCTGTTGCAGCGGGCCCTGCGCGGCACGGTTTTCATCGTCCTCGTGCTGGCGATCGCGAAAGCGGTTTCGGTCTACGGGATCGGACGAATCGCCGACGCGGCGACCCGTTTCACCTTGCGGCGCATCGTCCACCTCGTCGTCGGCATACTCATCGTCCTGATCGGCGTCTCCATCTTCTTCGCGAATTGGTATACCGCGCTCATTTCCGTCGGCGTCATCTCCGTCATCGTCGGCCTTTCCGTCCAAACGCCGATGACCAGTTTCATTGGCTGGATTTACATCCTGGTGCGCCGGCCTTATCGCGTGGGCGACCGGATCAAGATCGGCGACGCGACCGGCGACGTCATCGACGTCAGTTACATCGACACCACGCTCTGGGAATTTGGCGGGCAACTCCTTTCGACCGATCATCCCAGCGGCCGCATCATCAAGTTCCCGAACGCGAAGGTGCTCGACTCGATCGTTTACAATTATTCGTGGCCGCTTTTCCCCTACATCTGGAACGAGATCAAATTTCAGATCGCCTATCAGAGCGACCTGCAGTTCGTCGCCACAGACGATGGAGCGCATCGTGGAGGAAGAGATCGGTGAAGACATGGAGGAACGAGTGGGCGTTTATCGGGAGTTGCTGGCGAAGACCCCGGTGAACGAGCTGGAAGTCAGGGCGCATCCGCGCGTTTTCTTCCGGGTCGATGAAGTCGCCTGGATCGATGCGATCGTCCGTTACGTGGTCCCGCCGCGCGAAGCCGGCTCGGTGAAAACACGGCTCATCCCGAAACTTCTCGCCGCGCTCAACGCCGAACCGGACAAAGTCATGTTCCCGGCCGGAGCAAATCGGTGATGGCAGGTTGCCTGCTGCATCATTACAGAGAACACTTCGCGATGCATTCCCGGATCCTGATTGTCTTGCTCGCGCTGACGGCCATTGCCGCGAAGCCGGTCAAGAAGCCGGTGCCCGTCCGCGAGGCCGCGCCGGCGGACCGCGGCCCGCAGGTTCGCGTGGCGCTGCCAAATTACGATGAGGAAACCAGCACCAAGCTCCAGATTTTTCTCGATAACAACTATTTCGGGCCGGGCAAGATCGACGGCAAGATGGGCGAGTTTTTTCGCAAGGCGCTCGTCCATTACAAGCGCGTCCCACGGAATGCCGGAAACGGGCGCGGTCGATCAATGGCTGATCGACCAGGTGCCCGAGACCTACACGAACTTCATCATTCCCCCGGAAGCGGAGAACTTCGTCGGACCCACCGCGAGCAAGCCGTCCGAGCAATCGAAGCTCAAGGGAATGAAGTATGGCTCGCTCCTGGAGTTCGTGGCGGAGCGATATCATTCCGCGGAGGAATTTCTCAAGAAGACTGAATCCGGGCGTGGACCTGGAGAAGCTCAAGGTCGGCGACACCGTGAAAGTGCCGAACGTGCTGCCGTTCAAGATCGAGGACCTGAACGAAGGGTTCATTCCGGCGAACCCCGCCTTCGCGAACCGCAAGATCTATGTCGACACGAAGGAACGGTTCCTCCTCATCTACGAAGACAAACAGCTCGTCGCCGAATTTCCGATTACGCCGGGATCGTCGACCCTTCCCGCGCCGCTGGGCCTCTGGAAAATCCTCGGGCATCGCGACCCTGCCGGTGTTCCGTCACGACGAAGGCGTGCTCAATCATGGCGTGAAATCGACCGAGTTCTTCAATCTGCCGCCGGGACCGAATAATCCGGTCGGCGTGCTCTGGATTGGATTGAACAAGCCGCATGTGGGCGTTCACGGCACGAACAATCCGGAGACGATCGGCCGGGCCGCGAGCCACGGCTGCATTCGGACGGCGAATTGGGATGCCGCGCGCGTGAAGGACATGGTCAGCGTGGGCAACCCGGTTTCGATCTTCAAGTAATCCTCCGCCCGTTTCAGGGACCTCGCACAAAGGTCACCAAGCGACACAAAGGTAGCGAGCAGCTGCCCGCGCGATTCACGCCATCGCGTGAAACGCTTCGTGATCCTTCGATGCGCGCGCTGGATTTTCGAAGATTTTTCGCGCGGAACCGGCATCTCGTGCGTCTAGGCTGGTAGATCAACGCAATGGACTCAAATGAACACGCCATCTACCGCGCAGCCATCCAGGGCGATCGCGATGCTTTCGAGATGATCATTCGCTCTTTCAGCCGGAACCTTTTCGCCATCGCCTACGGCATTCTCCAGAACCGCGAGGAAGCGGAGGACGTCGTCCAGGATACGCTGGTCAAGGCGTGGAAATCGCGCTGGCGCGTGCGCGATCCCGAAAAGTTTCCGGCGTGGATTTCGACCATCGCCCGCCATCGCGCGCGCGATCTGGCCCGGCGCCGGCGTCCGGAGCCGTTGCCGCACGATTTTGAATCCACCGAGACGATTGAGGCAGTCCGAAGCCGAGAACACGCGACCTTGATTCCGAAGTCCAGGCCGCCCTCTCGCAATTGCCGGAGCTGCACCGAGCTGGCGGTGACGCTTCGTTACTTCGAGGAACTGGATTACGCGACGATCGAACAAACGCTCGGCCTCTCGAACGGGGCGCTTCGCGGAATTCTCGGCCGCGCCCTCGGGGTCATGCGCCGAAAACTCAAACCCGCTCTCGCCTCCATCGCCTGATTTTATGCCAACCATTCACGAACAAATTGACGAGCTACTCGCCGCCGATCTCCACGGCGAGCTGAGCGCCGCCGAACGCGACGCGTTCCATGCGCATCTCGTCGACTGCGCGGACTGCCGCCAGGCCTTTCAGGAGGAAAAAAATATGCACAAAGTTCTTAACGAAACGATCGCCGACAAGAAAGCCGATACCGGATTCGAGCAACGCATGGTCTCGCGCTTTCGCGACCGCGTTCCGCAACGCCCCGGTCTTGTTCAACTGGTCATGAATCTTGTCCGACTCCGCGCCGTCCAGCTCACCGCCGCGGCGGCGCTGTTGCTCAGCATGGTCCAATTGGGACGGATGATCACCGGGGAATCGATGACGCCACCGCGCGCCGCGAAAATGGAACGACCCTCTCGGAATCCGCGCTCTCGAAGTCGGCTCCCGACGCCAGGCGCGATTCCGGGGTGCTGGCTTACAAGACCGATGCGCCGGGCAGCGGTGCCGACCAGTCCGCCGCGAGCAAATCGACTTCCGTTGCGGGAGTAGTGGCGCAAAACCCGGCGCCGCCGCCGGCAGAGACAAGACAAACGCGCCGGTGGAAGGTCTGCGCCAGCTGCCCTCTTTCGTAGACAATGCGAAAACCGAAAATGACAGTGCCGCCCCGGAAACACAGGAGGAGGCGACGACCGAGCAGGTTATTACGACCGGTTCATACATCCCAACCGCAGAGACCGAGAGCGCACTTCCCGTTGCGACTTACAGTGCGGATCCCCTCGACTCCGGGCCGCCGCGAACCGCAAACTTGTCCGAAACGCGACGGCCGAACTCGAGGTCGTTAGCTTCGAAGAAGCAGTCCAGAAAGATCACCGGCTTCGCCGCGGAAGATAAAGGTTACGTCTCAACCAGCAGTTCCGAAAAGCAGGCGAACGGAAAACTGAGCGGCCAAGTCGTGGTGAAGGTTCTGCCGGACAATCTCGACAAGTTTCTGCTGAAACTGCGCGGGATCGGCGAGCTGAAGAACCAGGCGCTGACCACCGAAGACGTGACGAAGGCTTATTTCGACACGGAATCGCGGTTGAAGAACGCGCGGCTGATGGAGCAGCGTCTGATCGAGATCCTGAAAACGAAAAGCAAGGACGTGGCGGATTTGCTCGAGGTCGAAAAGGAGACTCGGCCGGGTGCGCGAGGAAATCGAGACGATGCAGGGCGAACTCAAGTTCATGGATTCCCAGGTGTCAGTTCGCCACGGTGACCATTCAGCTTTCCGAGAAGAACATGAACGTTCCAGCGGCGTTCCTCTTGAAGGAGCGCGCGCAACTCGCGCTCTACGCGCCGGAAGTCGAGAAAACCTACAACGACATCAAGGCGCTCGCGTCGCCGAAGGTGCAGATCACCAATGCCCAGATCAATCGCGATAACACGGGACGCGTTTCCGGTTACGTCTACATGTTGATCGCGCCGGAAGAGAGCGAGGCCGTCATCGCGCGGGTGAAAGCGATGGCTCGCGTGGAGAATTTCCAGGTCCAGACCGAACGCGTCGCGCAAGGCGGAGACGGTCTCGGGGAGAATGCGAAGACCGAGCGCGATAAGGTGGTGCTGAACATCACCATTTCGCGGGAAGAACAGGAGCAGGCGTTGCAGCAAACCACGCTTCGGATTCGCGCCATCCGAGGTGAACGACAAGACCGAAGCAGCTGCGGGATCTCGCGGAGAAACAGAGCGGCCGGATCCGCAGTTCGTCGTTCTCGCGCGATCGCGAACGGGCGCGAATACGCCAATGTTTCGCTGCGCGTGCCGATGAAGAATTACAACGCGCTGATGCAATCGCTGAACGCACTCGGCAAAGTCGAAAACGTCAGCGTTCAACGCAACGACCGGCCCGACGCGCAGGTCAGCCAGGCCGACGCGCCGGCCGATATCACGATCCAGGTTTACAGCCAGGGCAACATCGTTTCCCAGGAGACCGGGATCATGGCCACGCTGCGCCGGACGATTGGGCAAGGCGCGGCGGCCTTGATGTGGAGCGCGCGCATGATCGGCGTGGCGGTCGCGTTTCTCGCGCCGTGGGGCTTGGCGATTGTCGGCCTCGGCTGGGTGATGCGCCGGGTTTCCCGCGCGCGGCGCGCGCGGAAGCAGCGCGCTGAGGAAGAAGGCGGAGCGGGCTGAGGCTGAAGATATCGCCGAACGCCACAAAAATGCGTGTCATCCCGAGCCGCGCAGACGGCGAGGGACCTTGCAAACGCTAGTTCGCGTGCGCGATGATAACGCGCTTACGTTAGGCTGCACGACATTTGAACAAGCGGGAACAGATTGCAGCTGCGAGGTCCCTCAGCGACTCCGCGCTTCGGGATGACAGTGGGTGAAGCACCTACGGATTTCTGCGCCACATCTCCGACTTCAGCATTCCCTTTCGGAAAGAATGCTGCCGAGCCAACGCGAATCCTTCGGCTCGCAGGAACGGAGTCGGGATCGATCAGCTCGTTCGCCGGGATTCGCGCCGTGACGCGAAAGAATAAATACATCGCAGCCAACCAGGCGCGAGCGCGGAGTCGCGCCATTCCCTTGGGCGGAAGACAGAAATCCGCCAACAACCAGTTCGCATCGTCCGTGGCTGCGCCGGCCAGCTTCGTTACGATCGCCGGTCAACGCAGCCTCCGGAAAACAATCGAGAACGAAATGCGTTACGAGCAGGTCGTAGTGATGTTCGGGCGCAGCCCACGACGTGATGTCCTGATGGAGAACCGGACACGTCTCGTGCGTCCGGGTAATTCACGCTCGATGCGCTCCCGCGCCAGTTGCAGCATTCGCCGGCTGGCATCGAGGCAATCGACCTCGACCCCCGGATGGAGCCGCAATAATTCGCAAAGAAATCTTCCATTCCCCTCGCCTACGATCAGCGCACGTCGCGGCGCGGCGATCTCGCCCAGACAGGCGACGCGACAACGCTGGAGGTCATCGACCAAAGGCGATCCGCTCCAGCGTCTGATACCAGGGCGCGAGCGGGTCGAAGCTCACGTCGTCCCTGGTAGGGACAGCGCGCTGCGCTGTCCGCGGACGCCGCAACACGGCGTCCCGACCGCGCAGAATCCGACTTGAATGCGCTTGCTCAGTTTCCAATCGATCTTATTTTAAGCTGCGTCGCGCGAAGGAGCTACCGGTTATGAAGTCAAATCCCGTTTCGATGAACAACAAGGCGGTCGCCTCCCTGCCGAAACATCTCCTCCAGTTCGCCGTCGACCAGCGTTACGACGAATACACCCCGGTCGATCACGCCGTCTGGCGCTTCATCATGCGGCAGAACATTTTCTTCCTGAAGGAATACGCGCACAAACTCTACTTCCAGGGCCTGCTCGATACCGGGATTTCCTTCGACCGCATTCCGCGAATCGAAGAGATGAACGAGATCCTCGGCAAGATCGGCTGGGGCGGGGTGGCAGTGGATGGTTTTATTCCGCCGGCGGCGTTCATGGAATTTCAGGCGTATCGCGTCCTGGTGATCGCGTGCGACATGCGCCAGATCAATCACATCGAATACACCCCGGCGCCGGACATCGTGCACGAAGCGGCGGGCCACGCTCCGATCATTGTCGACCAGGAATACGCCGATTATTTGCAGCGGTTCGGAGAGGTCGGCGCGAAAGCGATGTCGTCCAAGAAGGATTTCGAGCTTTACGAAGCGATCCGGCACCTCTCGATCCTGAAAGAGCAGCCGGACCCGGATCCCGAAGCGCTGGAGAAAGCGACGAAGCTGGTCGAGGAGCGGCAAAAAAATCTGGGCGAACCGTCCGAGATGGCGCTGCTCTCGCGCCTTCATTGGTGGACGGTCGAATACGGCCTGATCGGGCCGCTCGACAAACCGAAGATCTATGGCGCGGGCCTGCTCTCCTCGATCGGCGAATCGGTCAGCTGCCTCGAACCGAAGGTGAAGAAGATCCCCTATTCGATCGATGCGCAGAATGTGCCGTTCGATATCACCACGAAGCAGCCGCAGCTTTTTGTCACGCGCGATTTCCAGCAGCTCGCCGAAGTGCTGGAGGAATTTGCCAGCAAGATGGCTTTCCGGGTCGGCGGCCTCGAGGGAATTACCAAGGCGATCGAATGCAAGAACACGGCGACCTGTGAGTATTCGTCCGGACTGCAAGTCTCCGGTGTTTTCACCGAAGTGATCACGCACGGAGGCGACGCGATTTATTTGCGCACGACTGGACCGAGCGCGCTCGCTTTCGGGAACAAGGAACTTGCCGGACACGGACGCGATTATCACGCGGAAGGTTTTGGCGCGCCGATTGGCAATTGGAAATCGACGGACAAAGCACCGGAAACGCTCACCGACGAAGAGCTGGCGACGCTGGGAATTGCGACGGGCCAAGACGCCACGGTGGAGTTCGCCAGCGGCGTTGTCGTCCAGGGCCGAGTCGAAAACATTCTGCGGCACGATGGCAAACTGTTGCTCATCACGTTTACGAACTGCCGGGTAACGTTCGGCGATCGGGTTTTGTTCGAGCCGGCCTGGGGCAATTTCGACATGGCGGTGGGCGCGCGAATCGTGTCGGTCTTCAACGGCGCGGCCGACAACGACGCCTACAACCAGGTCGCGTTGATTCCGCGCGAACGCACGATCAAGTCGCCCTCAGACGAGAAGCGCAAGAGACTGGAAAGCCTTTACGCGCAGGTGCGCGACATCCGGGAGCGGAAGGTCGGGTATGAGCGTCTCGGCGAAATCTGGGAGACGCAGCAAAAAGAGCATGCCGACGACTGGCTCCTCTCGATGGAGATTTTCGAGATCCTCGATGAAACCGGTCAGCAGAATGCGCTCAAGCAGCAGGTGATGACATTTCTGAACGGCCGGAAGACGCTCGACAAAGACAACGCGACGCTGATCGAGTGGGGTTTCCGGCTTGTCACCTACCACAAGACGAATCTGGAGCCGGCAACTCCGGCGCTGTAGCCGTGGCGCCCTGCCGCCTTGCGAAATGGCGTTTCAAAGATTTCGCGATGTAGAGGCGCTTGTGCCAAGCGCCTATCCAACCAAACCAGGCGCTTGGCCCAAGCGCCTCTACATTTTGCGCAGCGTGAAACGATTGTTCGCCGTTTCCCAAAGGCGCAGCCGAACCAGCCGGCCATCGAGACGCGAATCAAACCGCGGCCAGAGCGCTTGCACAATGTTCTCACCCGTTGACGGCTTATCCCGAAATTCTTCGATCTCGAGATCGAGGTGCTTGTCCCGCCAGGGCCGGACGGCCTCGGCGACCGCGGTTTGAAAAGCCCCGAAATCCATCAGGGCTCCGCTTCGTTCGTCGAACGGGCCGCCGATCGTCGCCTCCGTCAGGTAACGGTGACCGTGTCCGAGCGGGTTATTGCACTTGCCGTAAAGCGCAACGTTGTCTTCCGCGGCGAGCTCACCTGCGTGCAATCGGTGCGCGGCGCTAAACGGAATTTGCATTCCAAGAAAATATTTCCCGCCGTTCCAATGTTCGGCAAAAAAATCGTCGCGCTCGTGCAGGCGCACGCGATCGATCCGGACCTTTTCGTAAACCCGCTCGTGAATGTGGCGCGCCAGATTCTCGGTGGTGATTGGTTGATCGATGAGGGCCAGGACCTCGTGATTCAAATTCTTGTGGTCGAGCTCGCTCCGAAGCGATTCCACGCAGCTTTCGATGTCGCGGGAGCGCACCTGGGGCAGGCCATTGGCGTCTGCCCTTCCCTGGAAAGTCAGTCGGGCGCGATAATTGTGGCCGTGGCCAAACGGCGAAGCGGCGACGCCAAATAGTTTCTGGTTCTCTTCCGGCGTGAGCCGCGGCGAAGTCGTCTGGCGCGCGGCGGAAAACTCGAACCAATAATTCGACTCCAACGCGCCGGTCCCAAAGTAAGTCGCGCTTCGTTCCTCCGATTCCGACAAATGACACGCAACGAGTTTCGCGCGCGCGTCGCTAAAAAGAGGCGCGGCATCGAGGAAAAGCCGGCGAGCGATATTTTCCGCCGTCGGAGGGATAGCGTGAAACGCCTGGTTGTCCTCATTCAAGAATTTGTGGTCGAAGCCGTCCCGCAAAACCCGGCCGACCCGCTCCTTGATTTCGCTGATGTTCATCAGCATTCCGGTCGTCGGATCGACGCGCCGGAAAAAATGAAATATGCGACGTAATTTCGCCCGGTGCCGTAGCGCGCCGAGGTTTCCGGGCCGAACGCCGCCAGGTTCTCGGCCTCGCTCCACTCTTTCACGAACAGCCGCCGGGAAGCGGAAAATTCGAGCCGTTTGCTGACCGTCAGAAGCATGACGCGACAGCTCGTTAGGCCAGCAAGGCGAGAAATTCGGACCGGGTCCGCGCGTCCTCTTTAAACGAGCCGAGAAGACACGATGTTTTCATGACCGAGTTTTGCTTCTCGACGCCGCGCATCATCATACAGAGGTGTTTTGCCTCGATCACCACCGCCACGCCGGTCGGCCGGATGGTTTTCATCAACGCGTCGGCGATTTGGAGGGTGAGATGCTCCTGGATCTGCAAACGCCGGGCGAAAACGTCGACAATGCGCGCCACTTTGGAAAGCCCGATCACTTTTCCACTCGGGATGTAGGCGACGTGGGCTTTGCCAATAAACGGCAGCAAATGATGTTCGCACATCGAGTAGAGCTCGATGTCTTTCACCAAAACGATCTCACTCGCGTCCGAATCGAAAATCGCATCGTTCACGACGTCATCCAGGCTCTGCCGGTAGCCGTTGGTCAGGAACTCAAAGGCCCGCGCGGCGCGATTGGGCGTCTTGAGCAATCCCTGGCGTTGCGGATCTTCGCCGACCGCTTCGAGCAAATCGTGGAACGAGCGTTCCATTCCCGCGAGTTTGGCGGCGCCGCAGCGAGGCAATGCTCCTATCCGGCGTTCCGCCGCCTCGAGTTCCGTCTCGTGATTTTGCATAAAGCGACCTGAGTATAAGCCCGCACCTGAGGCTGTAAAGATAACGGCCAGCGGCGAGCCCCCTCGGGAAGGCGCGCGCCGTTCACTCAGTCCAAGGCGTACGCTTCCACCAACGCGATGCCGGTGGAGGCATTTTGCCCGCGCACGATGGCGGTGTATTGGGCCGGCGGCAAAGTCCGGACGATCGCCGATTCCAAATTATGGGAGGGCGGAAGGCCGGTCCCGATGATCTCGGCCTCCTGGGTCGTGCGCCAGTTGTCGTTCGAGGCCAGCAAGACGCCGTTGGCATCGCGCAACTCAAGGGTCGGATCCGCCAACGCGCCCGAAAGAGTCAACGATGGACCGATCGCCCGCACAATTACCTTTCGCACGTCCTGCCCGAGCAGGATCATCCCCCCGATCAACACATTGTCGCCGGTCTGGACAAGGCCGCGCGTCGAGATATTGGCCAGTTGTGAAGGAGAACCGGCCTCCAGGTCGTAGACCTCCACCAAGCCAACCCCGGTCGAATTTGTTTCTCCCCGCACAATCGCCGTGTGATTGCCGGGTGGGACGGTCGTCAAAATTGCCGCCTCCAAATCATGCGAAGGCTGGATGGTGCTATCGATGATCTCCTGCCGGTTGGGCGCGTCCCGCCAGTTGTCATTTGCCGCGACCAACTGGCCCGCGCTGTTATAAAGCTCGAGGCGCGGGTTAGCCAGGGCGCCGGGAACCGGCAGCGATGGCCCGATCGCGCGCAGGATGACTCGCTTCGGGTGCGGTCCCGGCGACGATAAAACCGCCAATGAGCGCGTTATCGCCGGTTTCCACTTTCAAGCGTGATGAAATATTGGCGAAAGCAGCCTTCCTGGAGACGATGAAGACATCGTTGACGTTGGTCGCACCGAATCCCTGCTGGCTGCCACCCCCCGGAAGGTAAATCTTATTGCCAATGACTGAAGCCCAAAGGCCGTGTCGCGGGGTCGGCATGTCGGCCAGCCTGCGCCAGCTATTGCTGGCCGGATTATAGACTTCGACTTCCGGATGCAGGGCAGGAAGCTCCCCACCGAAAACGTAAAGCTCGCCGTTGACCACTCCAACGCCAATGCCCGAACGCGCGGTCGGCATCGGGGCGAGAGTCGCCCAAGTGTTGCTCGGGGGATCGTAAACTTCGAGCGCCGTCGGCGCATTGGCCGAATCGCGGCCGCCAACGACATAGAGCTTTCCGTTGATGACGCCGCCGCCCGTATGATTTCGCGGCACACTCATTGGGGCAAGATTTGTCCAGGTATTGGCCACCGGGTCGTAGACTTCCAACTCCCGCTGCTGCATGCCGCCGCCATTGCCTCCTGCGACGTAGATCTTGTCGTCAATGACCCCGACCGCCGCCGTCCCACCGTGTTGAAAATTCATGGAGGCCACCGGCGACCAGATGTTGAGCGCCGGATCATAGACAAACGCAGCGTTGGAGACGCCGCCGAAGGTGTAGAGCTTCCCAGCCGCGACAGCGGCGTTGTTGTGATTGTTCGCGATTGGAATCGGCTGGACCGACGCCCAAGTGTTCGTCGCCGGATTGTAAACCTCCACCGTGGTGGTCGAAGCGCCCGCCGAGTCAAACCCCGCGATGACGTAGATCTTGCCGTTCAAAACGGCACTGGAAAGCTCCTGCCGGGCGGAAGGCATCGGTGCCAGGGTTTGCCACGTCCCCGCGCCCGCGTATCCACTGCTCGCCATCGCCAGCCAGAGCGAGATCATTAAGGGTCCTGAAACCGCTCTCATAACCGGCGCAACATAATCGCGGGCGGCTGAAAAACCAAGGAGCAGCGGTCTCCAGTCCGCGGTCAGAAATCTCCACAGCTGAAGGCCGTTGGCATTGTGGTCGCTTTGCGAGACCTTAGGGACGTGCGGCGCCGGCTGATCTTTTTCTTAACCTGTCTCGCGCTTCTTGGGTTGGTCATAATCATTCCGTATCGCACAAGCCTCGTTCGTGCAGGGATGCTCATCCTTTGTTGCCTGGCCTGGACCGGACTGGTCGCGCTGGCATTCAAACACAGAATCCTGCGCGTCGTCCTAATCGTCGCCCCGGCGCTGTCTGCGCTGCTCCTGATAACCAGTAACTCTAGAATTCCGGATTCAGACGCGCTTCGCCGAAGGTTTGTGGAGCGGCTAACGGATTATGATGGCGTTCGATATGTCTATGGCGGCGAGAATCACCGTGGGGTCGATTGCTCAGGACTGGTGCGCGCTGCCATGGTGCGGGCGTTGATCGATCGCGGCTTCGCTTCGCGGGATTCCGGGATGTTGCGTTCTGCGTTTACTTTGTGGTGGCGGGACACAAACGCGATCCAGCTCGGAAAAGGCGCCAATGGTTTAACGCTGCCCCTGGGCGACGGATCTCCCCTGCCAATGCGCGCGGCGCAGGATTTACGTCCCGGCGATCTCGCCGTGACCACCTCGGGCAGCCATGTGCTCGCTTATCTGGGTCATCAACGCTGGATCGAAGCCGATCCAGACGTCGCACGCGTGCAGATTGTCGATTTAAACACCTCCCACATCGCCGACCAGGAAGTGTCGCTCGTAACCTGGCGGTGGCTGCGTTGATCGCTCGTCGCCTAATCCAGCCAGCTCAACGGATAGTTTGGATCGTCGAGAGCGAGCGATTCCTCGGTCAACTCGAGCGTATGCGCCGTGTCGAACATCACCGCCAGCTCTTCAGTCCGGAGAGCATCCTTGCTCGCCATGATCGTGCCCGGATGCGGCCCGTGCGGAATCCCGCGCGGATGGAGCGTGATCGATCCGCTCTCGATGCCGCGGCGCGACCCGAAATTCCCGCGCACGTAAAACAAAACTTCGTCGGCTTCGACGTTGTCGTGGACCCAGGGGATCTTGACCGCTTCTGGATGCGTATCGAGCAAACGGGGCGCGAACGTGCAAATGACGTAGCCGCGCACTTCAAACGTCTGATGAATCGGCGGCGGCTGATGCACGGTGCCGGTAATTGGTTCGAAATCGGCGGCGTTGAAGGTGAAGGGATAGAGATATCCATCCCAACCAAGCGCATCGAAAGGATGATGGGCCAGCGTCACTCGGGTAAGGCGCGGACCATCCTTGACCAGCACTTCCACGTCTTCCTCGCTATCGACTGTGAGCATTTCCGTGGGACCGTGAAAATCGCGCTCCGAATAGGGCGCACCCATTCTGATCTGGCCTTCATGATTCAGATAACGAGGCGGAATCCGCACTGGCCCGGCTGACTCCAAAATGAGGTAGTCTTCCTCCTCTACCTTGTCCGGCACGAGGCGATAAGTGATGCCGCGCGGAATGACGACATAATCTTCCGCACGATAACGGAGCTTTCCGAAAACGGTTTCCAGGGTGCCGGCGCCATGAAACACGAAGATGACCTCATCGGCGCCGCCGTTCTTGTAATATTCGAATTCACCGTAGGCCTTTTCTGGTCGCGCGCGGTAAGCGGTGATGTCCTCGTTGAAGAGCATCGGAATGCGACCGGTGTAGAGGTCACCTCGCCGCGGGATTTCCGCGGTCTTGATGTGGTGATGCCGGAGCGGGCTTTCCGTAATTTTTTTGGGCGCCCAATACTTGATCAGCTCGACGTTCCGCACCCGCGTCGGCGGCCGGAGATGATAAATGATCGAGTAGGCTTCGTTGAAGCCTTCCGTCGTAATGACGTGCTCGTAGGCGATTCCCTCGTTCTTGAAAGAAGGTCCGCTTCCGTTGCGATGGAACCAGATGTGGTGCTTCTTCGGAATCTGACCGAGCTTTTGATAATACGGCATGTCGTTACTCCTTTAGAGATTGCCTCGGGCGTCCTGTTCTTTTTCCAACGCCTCGAAGAGGGCTTTGAAATTACCCTTGCCGAAACTCTTCGCGCCTTTGCGCTGGATGATTTCGAAAAAGAGGGTGGGCCGGTCTTCCAACGGTTTCGAGAAAATCTGCAGCAGATAACCTTCGTGGTCGCGATCAACCAAAATACCGAGCTGCTTTAGGGGCTCGAGATCTTCATCGATGTGACCCACGCGATCAGGCAGCTCGTCGTAATAGGTTGTCGGAATATTCAGGAACTCGATCCCACGTCTCTGAATTTCGGTCACCGTCTTGACGATATCGTTCGTGGCGATGGCCACGTGCTGAACGCCTTCGCCGTTATAAAAGTCGAGGTATTCCTCCACCTGTGACTTCTTCTTTCCTTCGGCCGGTTCGTTGATCGGAAACTTTACGAACCCGTTTCCGTTACTCATGACCTTGCTCATCAAAGCCGAGTACTCGGTGGAGATGTCCTTGTCATCGAAGGTGAGGATATTGCGGAAGCCCATCACCTCTTCGTAAAACTGCACCCAGGGGTTCATCTGGTTCCAACCGACGTTCCCAACGCAATGGTCCACATACAACAGCCCGGTGTCCGATGGTTGATAAAGCGACTCCCATTTCCGGAAACCCGGCATGAAGACGCCGGAATATCCATTTCGCTCGATAAACAGGTGAACGGTATCTCCATACGTGTGGATGCCGCTCATGACCACTTCGCCGTTGTCATCCGAAAGGGTCACCGGCTCCATGAAACTCTTGCCCCCGCGCTTGGTCGTTTCGTTCCACGCTGAAGTGGCGTCTTCCACTTTCAGTGCGATCACCTTTACCCCGTCGCCGTGCTTGTAGATGTGGTCCGCGATCGGGTTGTCCGGCCTCAGCGGCGTGGTCAGAACAAAGGTGAGCTTGTTCTGGCGAATGACGTAGCTGACCCTGTCCTTTGTCCCCGTTTCCGGTCCGGCGTAGGCGAGACTTTGAAAACCGAACGCAGTTTTGTAAAAGTGCGCAGCCTGCTTGGCATTTCCGACGTAAAACTCCACGTAATCGGTCCCTTGCAGAGGCAGAAAATCGATTTCGGCAGACGAGCTGGCTTTCGGGGCGGCGATTGTTGTTTCCATAGCGGTTTAGATTTCCTAACCAAACATGTTAACCCACTGCGAATAGCTTTCAAACGGCGTTGAGTCGGCCATTAGCCCGAGGCTGGTTTCACATTATTACATGCAATTCTTCAATGAACCTGGACTCACCCTGGTGGACCCGCGCAAGTTACCGGACGCGGTAGAGATAGATTGAGCCGAAGACGGCCTCCGGCGTCCGGTCGCGGTAGGCGTCGAAGTAATTCCTCTGCTGCTCCTTCGTCTCCCGCCCGCTGCCTGCGCTCCATCCAGGAACCGTCGAGCCGTTGAGGAAACTCGCGCCCAGAGCGACGTAACGCGTTTCCGGAAGCGACGTGCCGGGCGGCGCGAGCAGGTCGACGTACTCCACGCCGTAAAGCGGCAGCAGCACCGACCCGCCCAAAAGTGCAGCGCGGACTTGCTGCTCTCCGCGCGCCTTGAGGTATTCCGCCAGCGCGCCCGAATCGTCCCCCCACTCGATATTCGAATCCGAGAGGCACCGCCAATGCGGCTGTCCCGACGTAAATCGGCTCATGTAAGGGATATAGTCAGGGTAGGCGCGGATGGTTTCGAAAGTCATCCACGCGAAGAGTGTCGCGACCCACGCCAGAGCCACACGCCGCCTGCGTGCGCTGAGCGCACGGTCGAGCAGTGCCCCACTCAGGATGAAAAAGAAGGGAAAGGCCGGAAGGAAATGGCGAATACCGATGTTGATGCTGATCAGCGCCACCGCGAACGTGTAGATGCCGACCGGCGCGAGCAGCATCAAGAACTTCGTCTCCCGCTTGATCGCGTAACGCGCCGCCCACACCAGCGCTGCGACGGTGAGCAAAAGAAACGGGATTGTGGTCTTCAGCGCGAACGTGACGGGGAAGTAGTACCACCAGCCTTTACTGCTGTACATGCCGAGCAGGAAGACGTGGTGGTCACCCGCGTTGCGAGCGAGTCCGACCAGGAGGCCAAAGAGGAAATAGGGCGGCAGTATGATCGAAAGGGGGCTGATGACAGCCAGGAGAGCGGCAGCCGCGCCGCCGGGCCAAGCTTGCCGCATCCACTCAACATCTGCCGGCATCAGGGGCTGGTGCCGGAAAAGATATGAAGCGTTGATGACGAAAAGCGCGACCAGCGCTCCGGCGGCGAGTTGTGCGAGGACGGTCAGCCGCTTCCGGCCGTGTTGCGGCGCCAAGACAAAGAACGCGCCGGCGCCGACGAGAAGAACGGGAACGACAATGCCCATCGAAAATTTCATGGCCAGCGCAAGACCGCCCGCAAAGCCGATAAAGAGGGCCCGGCGCCACGTCGGCGCGACGGCATAAAGGTGGAGCGCGACGAAGACGAGCAAGTAGGCGAACGCGACGTAGATGTCCTTGATGACACGCCCGTGCGCCAGGATGTTTGGTTCAATACTGTAAAGCGCTACGGCCAGCACGGCGGCGCGCGGCGCGAACAGCCAGCGCGCATAGGCAAAAATCAGCGCGCCGAGCAGGAGCGTGATGAGCACCATCGGCACACGCGACCAGAAGAAGATCTGGCGGAAGTGCGCGTGGTTGGACTGCCAGAATCGCTCCGCCGAAACTACCGTGTTCTGCGAAGAGTTGCCGGGAGGAGCGGCGTCCGGGGCAGGCTTTTCAACGGGCAGAAAGAGAAGCGGCAGGGCAGCCAGCATTTTCGGCAGCGGCGGATGCTCACTATTGATGTTAAAAGCGCCCTCGGTGAGATAATAATAACCTGAGGGGATCGCCGTGGTTTCGTCAATCGTGATGCTCTTTTGGGCGATGACACTGATGAGGTTGGCGCCCATCGCGAGCAACAGCCCGGCCGAGATCAATTCAGCCGCACGTCGCCCCATTCTTATCCTTTCGTGCGGGCCATCTCAGTCTTTCATTCGGTAAAGATAGATCGATCCGCCGAACACGGCCTCGGGGACGCGCCTGCGGTAATCAGACAGATAGTTTATCTGCTGCTCTCTGGGCAAAAGACGACCGTTCTCGTCGGCTTGGATGGCGATGGTCGAACCATTAAGGAAGCTCGCGCCGATGGCGACATAACGCGTCTCCGGTAACTGGACGCCCGGACCCGGAAAAATCTCGCGGTAGGTGACGCCATACTGCGCCAGCGTGCCCCAACCACCGGATATCGCACCGCGTACCTGGGTTTCCCCGCGCGCGCGCAGATATCCGGCCAATTCCCGCGCATCGTCGCCCCACTCTACGTTGGAATCGGAGAGGTAACGCCAATGCGGATGTGCGGACGCAAGCTGGTTCAGGTAGGGAACGTAGTCTGGGTAGGCGCGCAAAGCCTCCGCACACATCCAGCCAAGCGCCATGGCCACGAAGGCAATGGCAAGTTGGCGCGGCCAACGCACACGAAGCAGCCTTTCACAGAGCGCGCCGCCCGCAACGAAGAGGAATGGATAGGCGGGCAGAAGGTGACGGACGCCAATGTTGATGCGGCTCGTCATCGCGAGCGCCAGATAGACTGCGAACGGGACGAGGAGCCAGAGGAAGCGTCTGTCCCTTATCCTGACCAGCCTCCACAACGCCCACGCGAGCGCCGTGACCGAGAGGAGCAAAAATGGCAGAGATGTTTTCAGCGCGAAGGCGACGGGGAAATGGTACCACCAGCCGCGCTCGCTGTACCTGGCCGAGGAGCGACGCGGAGTGCCCGTCGCGGTTGTGGAGCATGACGTTATATTGGCCGAACAAATAGTACGTCGGCACGACCTTGGAGCCAGCCAGGAAGAACGCCATCCAATGATCGAACGCGTCCGGTGAGCGCGTTTGCACCCATTGAACGTCCGCGGGCTCCAGCGATGGGCGCTTGAAATGGTAGGCCGCATTGAGGACGAAGAGAATGAGGCATGCCACCAAACCGACCTGAAGCGCGACCCGCTTAAGACTCTCTCTTAGGCGTGGCACCAAGACCAGACCGGCGAGCGCGAGGAACGCGAGAATCGGCAGGAGCACAATCATCGAAAATTTTGTCACGAGCGCCAAACCGCTCACCAGCCCCAACATGAGCGCACGCCGGACCGTGCGCTTTTTCAAAAAACGGAACAGCGCGAAGAAGAATAGGAGATAAGCGAGCGCAGCGGGCAGGTCTGTGTGGACGATCCGCCCGTGCGCGAGCACCGTTGGCTCGAGCGTGTAAAGCGCAACAGCGAACACGGCGGCGAGAGCGCCAAAGAGCATACGCGCGAAGTGGAAGATGAGGAGACCGAGCAGAAGCGCGACAGGCACCATCATCGCGCGCGTCCAGAAGCATATCGCCTCGAAATGCTCGCGGTTGTCTAACCAGAAACGCTGGTGGTAGCTCCACGTTAATTCCGAAGCGTTCTCGCCGGCCTCGCCCTCCGATGGCTTCACCTCGTTCGGCTGGATAAAGAGCAGTGGTAGCGCCGCCCACATCTTGACGAGCGGCGGATGCTCGTTGTTGAGCTGGAACTGTCCGGCAACAAGATGGTAGTAACCTGCCGGGATGTGAACGATTTCATCGTTGGTGATCCCTTTGCGCAAGATCGCCGTGAGGAGGTTGACGGCCATCACGACCAGCAGCGCCGCGCAAACGGCCTCGGCCTTGTGCGCGCCGACCCGTCGCTTCAGCCTGGCGAACCCGCGTCCGACTGCCTCGCCGAGCCCCACCGGCGCGTCTTGTTTTTCTCCCAATGCATGGCTCATCGTCTCCGTTCGACGCTAACACCCGACCGCGCGACGAAGCGAGCGGGTCTCGCTCCTGCGTCCATCTATTTCGATCGCTGTCTTCCATAAGTTAATGCATGACAACGCTTTCGATCTTTGCCACGCTCGCCGTCGATCCTTCAACTGGCTCTTTCGCCATTAGATATCCGCAGACCAAACCTAAAGAAACAATCCCATCCAATCATGAATGAAATAGCCGCAACCAGCGAACGTCCGGTCCCTATTACGATCATTTGCATCATCGGATTTATTGGCGCCGCCCTCACAATTCCCGCGATTTTCATGGCGACCGCCGCCAACATCGGAGCCTGGTATCCGCCTTATCTGGCCTTCAGCGCGGTCGTTGGCCTCGTTTGCATGATCGGCCTTTGGAAAATGTTGAAATGGTCGGTGTTTGCCTACACCGCCTTCGTCATCCTCAATCAGTGTGTCCTGATGGCCATGGGCGCCTGGAACTTTTTCGCGTTGCTCATTCCAGCCATCGTGATCGTGATCGCCTTTATGTATTTGCCGAAGATGAGGTGAGATCTGGCGATTAGCGCGCCAAGCCGAATTAGAAGTGCGCCATGGATGCCACCCGACGCCCTAAACCGCTTCGCGAATGATTTCCCAGACCCGCCGAAGATGTGCTTCGGTTGTAAGCAAATTTCCCAGGCCGAGACGCATCACGACCCGGCCGCGCAGTTTGGTTTGGGTCAAGTATGCTTCTCCGGCTGAATTGATCTTTGCCACCGTCCCGCTGTTTTTTTGATCCGCGATTTTATCGTCTGGATCCTTGAGACGAAAACAGACGACACCCATCATGACCGGCGCAGAAATTTCAAATCGGCCGTCCTCCTCAATCCAGCGCGCAACAAGTTGGGCCAGCCGCAGGTGTTCGCGGATGCGCGCGGCCATCCCCTCGCGGCCAAACGCGCGCCACACGACCCACGCCTTGAGCGCGCGAAAGCGCCGCCCAAGCTGGACCCCGTAGTCCATGTAGTTGATTTCAGCCCCGGCGGGATCGCGCTGATGGAGGTGCTCGGGCGTGAGCGTGAAGAGACGGCGCAAGCGATCGATGTCGCGCAGATAGAGCGCACTAAAATCAAACGGCACAAAAAGCATCTTATGCGGATTGATCACGAACGAATCCGCTTCCGCCCAGCCGTCCGTCACCCATTCGTGTTCGGGCAAGAGCGCCAGGCCGCCGCCGTAGGCCGCATCAACGTGCAACCACATTTGATATTCAGCGCAAAGGGCCGCGATCTCTCGCACGGGATCGACGCTCGCGGTCGAGGTGGTGCCGACCGTGGCAACGACCGCCAGGGGTTTGAATCCGTGCCGGAGATCGGCCGTCACCGCTTCACGCAACGCGACCATATTCATCCGGAACGCGGAGTCACTCACGATCCGGCGGACATTGTGTTCCCCCAATCCCAGCGCGATGGCCGCCTTCTCTACGGAGCTGTGTGCCTGGTCCGAAGTGTAAATCCGGAAAATCGGCAGTTCGGTCCGGCCGGAGAGCCCGAGAGTGCGAATTGAAGTGCTCGCTTCTTCGCGGGCGACCGCGAGTGCGTGCATGGTCGAGATCGAAGCCGTGTCGTAAACCACACCGGAAAATTCATCTGGAAATCGAAGCCACCGCCGCAGCCAATCGAGCACGAGTGTTTCCAATTCGGTGGCAGCCGGCGAGGTCCGCCAGGTCATGGCGTTAACGTTCAGCGCTGCGGTCATCATTTCGGCGAGGATGCCAGGACTTGTTGTCGTGCAGCCGAAGTAGCTCATGAATTGCGGATGCGCCCAGTGGGCGACGCCCGGAACGATGATGCGCTCAACGTCAGCGAAAATCTCGTCGAGCGAGGCGCCGGTTTCCGGCGGCGCCGCGTCCAGTTGGGCGAGAACTGCGCCTGGCTTGGCGTTCGGTGCAATTGGCCGCTCCGCGATGTTTTCCCGGTAATCTGCAATCCAATCCGCCATCTGGTGAAGATGCTGGCGGAAGGCATCCGCTGGAATGTCGCCGAGGTCGGCAATGGACTTCTTCGAGTGTTGTTTCATTCGTTAGGCTGTCGGTGTGGCGCTGATGCCGCTTAACCAACCGCGTGCGATTCCTTTCGACAAGTCTTATCACCACGCGTGGTTTTTCGGATTCAGGTAGGGACGCCTCTCCGAGGTGTCCGACTTTTTGACCGAAGATTCGACGGACGCCTCGGAAAGACGTCCCTACCTGATAAGACGACGGCCTACCCTAGAAGGCGAAACCAAAACTGAAATGGAACGCGCCAATGTCTTCGCCATCGCGCCGGTCTGGATTGTAGCCATAGTCGAGGCGGATCGGACCGATCGGAAGTCGGTAACGCAAGCCAAGCCCGATCGCGTAGCGCATATCATCCAGGCCCGGATTCTCAGAGTCCGGCAGAAGATTGCCGGCGTCAACAAACGCCGCCCCCTGTAACTCACCGTAGATCGGGAAGGTGTATTCCACGTTGAAAACGGTGAAGAATTCGCCGCCAATCGGGTTGTCGCCGTCGTGCGGTCCGAGGTCTCGCTCGGTGAAGCTGCGGACCGTGGTGTTTCCTCCATTGAAGAACCTTTCGTCGATCGGGAGATCCGTTGACCATATCCCCATCCAGGCCCTGAATGATGCCGCCTCGGGCGCCGAAGGCCAACAGGGTGCGGCGGTCCGGCTGCCCCGGCTTCGGGGCGTGACCCAGCGGCTGGAAATAGGTGATTCGAGCGGTGCTCCGGACAAAATCGATCTGACTGCCGATCGCACTCGAGGCAAGATCGAGAGTGTTATCGAAAATCAGGCCCCGGCTTGGATTCACCTTGCTGTCCCGGAGATCGAGAGATTGGGTCAGGCCGATCGAGCTGACAAAATACGATGTCCGCCCCAGGAATTGCGGAGCGATGTCGGCGCTCGTGATTTCGACATGCCGTTCGGTCAGAACGAGTCCCACCTCATACTTTTTCGAAAGCTTTCGGGTTAGATCGAAGCGCGTGCCGGCCTCAAACTTCGTGTAGCCATCATATTCAAAAGTCAGCGCGGCGAGCTTGGCTTTAAACCCAAACTCCGTGTCGAAAAAATACGGATCTTCCCAGAGCACTTCGGCCTTGTAACCGCGTTGCGACCACTCGGCTGAAGTCGTCAGCGGCCGGCCGTATCCGAAAAGATTCCGGTCGCGATAACTTGCTCCGACAATGGCGCCCGCGTACGAGCCGTAACCGAGGGAGAAACCAAACTCCCTGCTCTTCGCTTCCTCGGCGGAGATGTCGAGCCGGAGCGCGTCGCCACCGACCGGCGTCGGTTTGATCTGGAGGACGTTGAACAACCCGGACCGCATCAGCTCGCGAAACTTTTCGTCCACCAGATCGGGGCTGTAGGTTTGGCCGCTAAACTTGCTGAACCGGCGGGAAAGGTAACTGGGGCGAAGCCGGTCCAAACCCTTCACCGTTACACCGTCAAAGTGATAAAGCCGCCCCGGCGTAATCGTCACCTGCACCGGAACCTTGCCATTGCTGGATGCGGGGGGATTCCCGATCGCGTCCACCTTTACTTCATAGTATCCGCGCGCCCGGTAATACGCCTGCAATCGGCGCGGGATATCGGCGACGCGGCTCTCGGTGTAAGGCTGCTCGACCAAGTCGAGCATTTGACCGTGCAAGGCATCGGGCCCGTAGATGCTTTGTCCGGCGAAAGTCAGTTGGCCAAAAGAATACTGACGCCCTTCCGTGATTGGGATCGTCACATCCACATGCGCTCCGTCCTCGCTGTAGTGATAAAGCGGGGGATCGACTTTTGCGTCGAGAAAGCCTTGCGAGACGTAAAGGCGATGAACAAGCTCCGCGCCTTCTTCCACGTCTGACGCTACGAATGGAAGATTTTTCTGGAGCTTCGAATATCGTTCCCGCGTCGGCCCGACGGCGTAGTCGAAAATCACTTCGGTAGGCTGACTTTGGTTGCCGACAAAATTCACCAGGCGCAGCGTGACCAGAGGGCCTTCGTCGATATCGAGTCGCAAACGGTCTCCCGATTCGATCGTGTAGCGCACACTCGCCTTGGCGTACCCGTGTTTGCGATAGAACAGTTCGAGAAAGAAAGCAGCGTCATCTCCACGGGCCGGCGTTAACCCAAATTCGTCGATCGTCGTGATCTGCTCCTTCAACTGAGAACGAAGGGTCTTCTCATCGAACGCAGCCTGGCCCCGGAATTCGATCACGCTGGTCCGCTGCGCCTGCTTCTCCTGCTGCTTGGCCACCGCGCGTTGGGCACGATCCTTTTCTTCCGGCCGGGGAACGTTGACCGCCGTTTGGGCAGACGCATTTAAGGCGGTGAAAAACAGGGCCAACACCGACGTCAGCCAGAAGCGCTGTAGCCGCGTCGCTCTATCGACGCGCAAGCACGAACGCGGCGACCGAGCGCCGCGACTACAGCGCGTTTTCGTTGGGAAAGTCCTCCTCATCTCATTTGAATCGAATCAGATACTTCACCATGCCGCGAAAATCTCCGCCTACGCCCAAATCGCCTACGAGGACAAACTTGTCGTTTACCTTGAAACGGGCGGTCGCCTGCTGCTGTCCCGTGCGCGGATCCACCTGGCCGATATCTACCTGCAACCGGTCGAACGCCGAATTGCTCTTCGTCGCCTGACCCTTTTTGAAGACCTTTTGGTAAAGTTGCTGAATTAGAAGCATCGCGGCGCGTCCGGCCAGAACATTGTTATTCCCGATTAATTCTCCGCGCGTTACGCCCGTCGCAAGCAGGGAGATGATTTCCTCCTGAGGCAAAGGCGGCTCGCTGCTGAACAGGGCTTCCGGTGCAAGCGACGTGCCATAGACGAATACATGGACCGTATAATCGCGAATGAGGGAGGTGCCTTGCAAATCGATCTTTGGATTGAACGAATCGCTTGGGTCGAAGTAAAGGAAACCCTGGGCAATCTCCAGCCGGCTGAAGGGCAACGTGGCTTCCACGTTTTCGAGGCGAACCACACCCTGCAGAGCGGGCTGCAGGCCAGTGCCGGTAAGGTGCAAGTCCACGATGGCTCCGCCATTCGCGAGATTTCCTCGAATGAGAAAGGGGTCCTTGGTCTTGACCGCGACGTCGAATTTCCAATCACGAATCGGCGGGTCGGGGATCGAAACATCAGGGCGATCGGACGGCGGCTGCGGCGCGGGGCGGCCCGGCAGGCCAATCGGAATCAGGTCGATGTTTTTCAGGAATTGGCTGTTCGTCAGGGCGACGTTGCCCGTGACCGTCGCGCTGGCCCACGGACCGCTCACGCGCAAGTCGGCATCGGCCCGCGCGGTGACTGAATCGTCTCGAGCGACAAGAATGCTCTGGGCCTTGAGCTGGAAATCAAGATTCGGCTCCGTGAGTTTTGGAAACGTGACCCGGCCGGAAATCGTGAAGGGCCCTCCCGCCAGATCGCCGTTGAAGCGCTCGAAGTTAACCACGTCGCGATCGAAAATCAGGCGGGAATGGAATCCACTTAGCGCCGGCAGTGTTCGGGTTGCTGGAGCGGGCCATGTTGATCGTGATATCGCCCGAACCGCTCAAAATCGGCTTGGCGATGGTGCCGTTGACGTTGACATCGAGCGCCAGGTCGCCATCGAGTTGAGTGATACCCGGAAGAAATTGGCGCAGGAAGTTCACGGAGCTGCGGGGCAACTGTACTTTCGCGGTCACCGGCGTTTCCTCATCGAACTTTCTCGCTGCGATAATCTTCGAAAGGTCGAAGGGAAGGTTCGCCGTAATCTGCACCGGTTGGATTTTGGTTTGCTGCAACTGGCCATTGAAAGCGAGCTGATTGTTTTGCAGGTCCGCCGTCGAGATCGAAAGTCGCCGGCTCGAGTTTCGGATAGTCCGCACTGTGGAGATCGCTTGCATGCACGGTCAAGCCGCCCACCCAACTGCGCGAGCGTGCCCTGCGCATCGAGCTTCACGTTAATCAACCCGGTGGCCAGCGGCTTCGTGCCGAGGTCTTCAAAGAGCTTTTTCAAGTCCAGGTTCTCCGACTGAAATGTCACCAGGACTTTCCCGTCCGAAGGGAAAAGCGGCTCGCTCGTTCCGATGTTTTTCCAGACGAACGGCAAGGAAACGTAGCCCGAGGCGTATTTTGCCTGGCCCTGATCGATCTGGATTTTTGAGATCTCCAAGAGCCGAACCCTTCGCGGTCAGGAGCCGCCTGGAAGCTCATTTTGTCACTGCCGAGGAAGATGGTCGGAACATCGAGACCGTCGGGCGAATAGCTCGCATCGATGTTCGCCTGGAGCGCCTGCAAATTCGCGTAGCGCCCTTTCTCGAGCGTCAGCTTCAGCTTTCCCGAATTCTTGAACTCGGCGAGTCGCCGCTGCCCTCCCAATCGAACACCAGCGAACCGGCGAATTCGTTGTTATTGCCGGCCGCCGCGAGGATCGGCTTCAGGCGCGCGAGATCGGCCACGCTCGCGAAGAATTTTCCCGCTGTAGGTGTGAGGTTTTTCGAGCGAGAAAACGCCGTGGCCGG
Organism: uncultured Verrucomicrobiae bacterium; assembly: GCA_963850015.1. GTDB lineage: Bacteria > Verrucomicrobiota > Verrucomicrobiia > Chthoniobacterales > UBA10450 > AV80. The sequence continues at coordinate 544,179 of CAWKJF010000002.1, read as the reverse complement.
CGATGTAATCCCGCTCGTTCAGGTTCGCGGTGAAGTCGTTCAGATAAACGACGTTCTTCGAAATGGACGCCTGCCCGCTGACCTGCGGCACGATCAGGTTTCGAAACTTCAGATTCGAGCCGTAGACCGACACCTGCCCGTTTGCCTTTCCGTCACGGACTGTCACCTCACCGCTCAGTTGCAGAGGACCGGTGATCCGGTTCGGGGAATCCTCCGGCCAATAATCGCCCAGCTCGATTGCGCCCAACGAGACCGTGAAATTCGCGGGCTGGGTCGGAGCGCGGGCTAAATCGTCAGGCAACAGATAATCGCCGGCGACCATGATGCTGTTTTGTTTTCGCACAGCCACCATGCGCTCGAGCTTGACCGATGCGCCCTCGCTGCTCAAATCCGCCACGACCGAGTCGAAGAGATTTTCGCCGGAAATGCACATCCGCCATTTCGACGTGGATCTGCGAACGGAGGTCAGCGTAATAGATTTTTGCTTCGTTGGTCGCCGGCATTCGTTTCGACGCCTTCAGCGTCCCACTTACCTTGGCGGCCGAGCCATTTCCGAATCCGATCGGGCCGCCGCCGAAAGTGAGATCGGCCCGTAAGACGGCGTCCTTGATTTCAGCCCTTCCATTGACCGTCGCGGAGCCCGTCAGCGGTTGAGGAGAATTTTGCCGTGAGGGACTGGAGGTCCGGCAACACTGCGGAAATTTCGAATCGTCGCCGGACTCTGCCCAAAGTTGCGAATATGCTCCGGCAGCTCGGACGAGCCTTTCAATCGGATCTTGTTCGATCCGGTCGTCGCTTCGCCCGACTCCAGCACAGCCTTGCCGTCGCGCGCGGCCACTTTCAAAACGCAGCGATCAAAGAACAAACTCTCCTGTCGCAAATTTCGATCGTGCGCTTCGAGCGTCCCATTCCAGGTGCGCGGAGCATCGATCACTCCGTTGCAGACGATGGCAAGGCGTTCGCACATCGCCCGTCAGAAATTCCGGGGGCCGGCCGAGATAGCCACGCAATGTATCCAGCGAAATATTCTCCGCGACGAGGCGGAGCTTGGTGTTCAGCGAGCGCGCCGTTTCGCTCAAGGCAGCCGAGCCAGCCACGGTTCCGCCCGCCAGAGACGCGTCCAGCACCACCTCGATCGACCTGGATGAAATGTGCGACGCGTCAAAGGCCAGAAGCCGAATCTGGTTCGTCTCATCCAAAACCAGGCCGCCCAGGATGAGATTCTTGTTGGTGTAGGAGGTCCGCCCAGAAATTGAGGTCCAGGGAGCGGCGTTGGGAAGTTGCAGCCTGGCAATGCGGAGTTCGCCGGGATTTTTCGGATCCAGATCGACGTCGAGATGCTCCAGAACGAAATCCTGCTGCGTCGGTGGTCGAGCGAACGTGGAGATTAATGTCGGAGAGGCGGAGTCGATCCGGGAAAACCGGAAACAGTGTGATCCTCTCGTCCGGCCGGGGCACCTTCGGCTTCAACGAGGCTTTCGCCGGATTCAGGACGATCCGCGCCGTCCGCACCTCGACGTTTTTCAAGACCTCGGATAGGCCGCGTTGCCACCAGTCGAGCAGGCTGTAGTCCGCCCGGATGTAATCGACATCGATCGACTCCACGATCGTAGGACCAATCGGAACGACGCGCAGATTTCGCACGACGAGGCCGGTAAAGATCGTTCCACCGAGGGAGCAGTCGATCTTCAGGTTTTCCCTGGCCGCGTAACGATTTGCCAGGGAACGGCCGAGACCGAAGATGATCGGCCGGTGAAAGATCAGGACGAGCGCGAGCAAGACGAGCAGAGCTCCGCCGGACCAGCCGAGGCCATCGCCGACGCCGTTGCTTGAGTGCCTTGCCGTTTTCATCCACGAGGGCGGTAATCTATTTCCACGAGGGTAAAGAGCAATAGCCGAAGCTTATTACGCGATTGAGCGAAAATTCGACGAGTTGCCTCTAAAGGATGACGCCCAGCGCGAGTTCCCTATTGCCCGCGCTGGTCCGCATGACGATGGTTGGCGTTGGCCCATGAACCCGGAAAAACTGTTCGATTACCTGGAGGGAAACCTCAACGCTGGGGAACAGGCGGAGCTCGAAGAAAGACTCGCGACCGATCCGCAGCTACAACGCGAACTCGCCATCGCGCGGGAAATGCATCGGCGTTCGCGCGGCTCGCGCGAGGTCCTCGGAGAGAGCGACGAATTGGAGGTCCCGCCGCCGAGCGGAAAATTGGGACGGCGGCTGATCGCTGTCTTTGCCCTTCTGGTGCTGGTGAATGTGCTCGTCGGCATCGCGTTCATCATTGGCAAGAAAAAATCGCAAAACCCGGCCGACCTTCGCGCCAGGGAATTGGCCATGCGCCAGCAACTCACGGCTTCGCTTCAAAAAACGGCGGAAAGCGCTCTGCCTCCGCCCACGCTCGATGCGGAAGAAATCCATTTGTCTGCTCCCGCCGAGCGAACACGAAGCGCTCGCCAATAACGTCGTGATGCTTGCGACCCAATACGGAGGCTCCGCCGCGAAAGCTCCGCCCGACGATGCGGGGATCACCGTCCTGGCGGACCTTCCGGCGAGCCGGGAGGAGGAATTCCGGCAAGCGCTCGCACCCCTCGCGCAGGCCGATTTTTCCTCTCCAGCACCCCGCCGAGAAAAGACCCGCGGACCGGGAAAGAATAAATATCTATGTGCGGATTACCCAGGCGGTGCGGCCGCAGAATCCGTGAGTGACGGCGGGCCGTTGATCGGGATTACTTTTGCCCTGCCGGCGGAGAGTTCGGACTTCCTCCGGCTGCTCGCGAAGCCGGTGGCTCAGGCCGGTGCCGGCGGGAAGAGCATTCGCGGCCAAATTCATGGCCGGTCCGTCGCCGTTTTTCACACCGGCGTCGGCGAAAAGAGTTGCCGGGCGCGCATGGCGAATTTCCTCCGCCACCAACAATGCAAGTACCTGCTCAGCGCCGGTTTTGCCGGAGCGCTCGATCCGGAATTGCAGGTCGGAAATCTGCTGCTCTCGGAAAACTTTTCCAGCCCGGAGCTTCTGGGTTCTCCGCATCTCGATTTCGCGGACGAAGCGCTTTTCGTTGGGAAATTGGCGACCGTGCCAGGGATCGTTGATTCAAAACCAGAGCGTGACCGCTGGGCAGCGAAGAGTGGCGCCGCGGGGGTCGATATGGAAACGGAGTTTATTGCCGCGGCGTGCGCGGCTCACCGGGTCCCGCTGCTGTCACTCCGCGTGATCAGCGATACGCCCTCGCAGCCCTTCCCCGCCCCTCCCGAAGTCCTTTTCGATTTGGAAAAACAAAAGACGAATTTCGGCCGCCTCGCGCTTTATCTGGTGACGCATCCACTCACGGCAGTCCGTTTGAACTCCTTTCGCCAACGTATCGCGCTCGCCCGTCAGACGCTCACCAGCGCGCTCGAAAAGATTTTGCGCGTGGATTTGATCTGACTACGAACTGGCCGGTTCGACGTGGACCAGGACATCGGCGATGCGCGAATCAGCTTTGATCGCGTCCTTCACTTCGATGCGCGATGCGATGGCCATCGCGCACTGAAATTCCGCCATCCACCCCCACATGCAGATCAACATAGAAGGAAAGACCCATTTTCCGGACGAGACATTTTTCGACTTCCAGAACTCCCGGGACGGCGCTCGCCGCTTGCTTGATCATGGCCACGATTTCGCCGCGGGGCGCCGTGTCCAGCATCTCGTGCAAGGCCGGAAAAAGCAGGCGATAGCCGTTCGCCGCGATGATCGCGCAAGCGAAGAGCGCGGCCCAGGCATCCGCGCTTTGCCAGCGTTCGCCGCCAATCAAGGCAATCGAAATGCCAATGAAAGCGGCGATCGAAGTCATCGCATCCGCGCGGTGATGCCAGGCGTCGGTCTGAACCGCCGTGCTCTCGACGTTCTTTCCAAGCCGGATCACGGAACGGTAAAGAAATTCCTTCACGGCCACCACGACGATCAAGACGATCAGGGTGAAAGGCGCCGGCGCGTGGTGCGGCAGAAAAATTTCGCGCACACTTTGGATGGCCAGGCCGACCGCGGCCAAAAGCACGCCCACGGCCACAATTCCCGCGGCCAATGGCTCGGCTTTGCCATGGCCGTAAGGGTGCGTTGCGTCGGGTGGCCGCGAGGCAAATTTGAGGCCGCCCCAAATGATCGCGGAGCCTCCGATGTCGAGCACCGATTCGATTCCGTCGGCGATCAGCACATAGGAATTTCCGAGCAGACCGGCTGTGACTTTGGCCGCCGCGAGCAGGACGTTCACGATCATCCCGGCAAGCGCCACCCGTGCGCCCGTTTGCATATTGCTGGCGGGATCGTTCGATGTAGGATGAAAGGCCTGCGGCATCTATGAGCAAAAGTCTTAAGGCCGCGATCTACGAAACGCACGGAATTCCGGCGGAGGTTTTGAAATGCGAACTAGAATCCGCCTAGGTATCGCGACTGAACAAATACATCGTGGTATCAGGCAGCCACGCACGAAAATCCTCTAGCATCACGGCCTCGGCATCGTCTTCGTCGAATAGACTCAAAATTGGCTGCAGTTCTTTGCGATGCAGTCCGTCCAGCCCTCCAGCCCACGCTCGTAGGGTAATGTCGGCTCTGTCCGTCCGCTTAACTTGCTGAACGAGCATTGGCGCCAAACGGGGCTGACCGGTAAAAAAAGCAAGTTGACTCATACAAATCTTGTAAGGACTGGCAGGGACATTGGAGACGAATGTCTGCCGATCGATGTCGGAGAGGCTTGCCTTCAGTAGCCGATAAGAATTCACAAACCGCTTCAAGGCTCGGGGCTTATCGCTCAGGAGTGGTGCCAGACGGTCGACAAATTCAGACTCTTCGCGGCTGATGCTTAGAGGGTCAGGCGTGTCCTCAGCCCTTTTGACCAAGGCCTGAAATCCATCCGTTTGGCTCCCGCGTTCGACTCCATTCCCTGGCGAGGGTTCCTCTTGCTGGTCTGATGAAGGTTGGGGCCTTGCTCCCTTAGCCGTTGGCGCAGCCGTCGTACCAAGTAGCGTCTTCACCAGCGATGAGCGCTGGCGACATTCCATCGGTTGCATCCAGATTGGGATTTGAAAAATCTTTTCCAAATAGTCCCCAACCGTCACATGCATGGTGTCGCCATTGTTTTGCTCACGGAAAAGGTAGCTATTCTTTTTTCTCAAACATTGCTCTATCCATCGAGGATCGACTGCCACGACGCAGACGAATAAGGGAAATGCCAGGAGCAGGTGAACCGCTTCGAGCACCTTGATAACTGTCTCAACTTTACATCGATCAAGGTCATCGATATAGAGAACGATCCGGTTCAGCAACGGCGCTGGAGCTTTGCTCGTCGGGGAACACCATTCGTCATTTGCGGCGGCAATTAGGTCGGAGAGCCTCTCAAAGTCGCGGCGAACCAGCGCGAGAAAACCCAGCTCTTTGCGATAGTCTTCTGTCCCGGAACGATCCTTCAAGAATTCGTCGAGCAAGAGAGCGCTAGATAATTTTTTTAGCTTGGCCTGGAGGCGACGAAGTTCCTCTTCGGCGGAGACACGCGCTTCTACTTTTTGGTCAAATTCCCGATTGAGGTTGGTCAGCACCTGAACCGCCGACCGGACGGCTTCCTCCCGCCTCGCGATCGATGTTCGTTGTTCCTCCAACCCTTTCTGTAGAACAGCCAGCTTCTTATCCCAATTCGACTGGATCTCCCCTCGCTGCGTCTCCAAATCCTTCTTCCTTTTCTCCAAGCGCTTTCCTTCTTCCTTCTTCAGCTCCTCCATCTTCGCCTCGAACTCCTTGCGCCGCTCTCGAATGAAACCAATCACGGACGTAACGCTTGCCGCCACGCCTGTCGCCGCTCCTCCGGCCAGAGCGGCCCACTTATCATTCAACCAGCCGGTCAACCGCCCTACCAACGGTGCCACAAGGCACAGCGCCAGCACGATCGCGCCGCGTGGGGAAAGCAGACTCGATAGGAACTTCCGCCAGTCCTTCACTGCACGGGTCCATTCCGCGGCCGCTTTTCGCACCCCCTCCAAGGCCGGCGAGTCGGACAATGGACTCAGGGCCATCGCAACTACGGCGTCGGCGTTGGTCCCGGTCGACAGGACCAACTCTTTGATGGTTGTTTCCATTTCCTGCCGAGCCTCCTCTGCCTGCGAAGTGGACTCGGCCAGCGCCTTTGCTTTTTCCGCCACATCTTTCTGCGCAGAGGAAAGCTCCTCCGTGGCACGTTTTACGTCACTACGCGCGGTTTCGACTTTTTGCTGAGTTTGCTCAAGCGTCACTTTCGCTATGAGTGCGTCGCCTTCCGCTGCTGTAATTTGCGTGAGCACTTCAGAGCGTCGTTTCTCGAGTTCCAAGTCGTTCTTGCCCGGGAGCACGTGCAGATTACGAAACATGTGGTCGACCAAACTGGCCACGAGGTTGCCTTCGTTGTAATGCCAGGCGTTAAAATCGACTTGTGCCACATGTCCATAATAAAGCGGAGCATCCTCTGGCTTGGCCTTCCCACTCTCTCGTTTCTTGACCCAGTCCTGCACGCGGTTGCGCTCACGCCCGGCCAAACTCCAAATCCGTTTGCGCAGATGGCGCATGAAAAACGACTTACCAGCGCCCCACGGCCCGAACACTCCGATTGAAAGCGGAGTGTCGGTCCGGGTCGACGCGATCAGGAGCGCCAGTGCGTCAACGGTGCGATCGATACCAAGCAGATCTTTCTCGGTATAAACGTCCGCGCTGAATGAGGTCAGGGGAACGGGCGACGCTCGGTCGGCATAATCGCGCCAGTACCCACTCTTCTTCTGGAAATGATCTGGCCATCTCCGCACCGAATGCACGACACCAAGCCAATCGATCGATCCCGAGTTCCTTAAAATCCTCGATATGCCAATCAGGCAGAATTGGATATGCGGCCGCGAGATGGCGAACGTCGATCTGAGAACTCTCCAGCACTGCCGCAATCGCCTGGGCCTCCTCGATCGCCCGTCGCGCAGACACAGAAGCAGCAATCACACTGGAAATGGACCGACCGCTTATCCTCCGGAGGTTGGCCTCGTTCAGCGGGCGTGAGCGTCGTTTCGCAATTTTTTCCACTGTTGCCCCTCGTCCATCGAGCTCCGATTTGAGCCACCTCGAACAGGCATCGGCCCCGGTGAGCAAGCCGATCAGGATCGAGGTAAACGATAGCGGTGTTTCATCTTTGGGATTGACGGCCGCAGCCCTGCCGAACACAGCGGCTAGCTCTTCCGTCGCCGAAAGCGGAATTTGCTTCGGCGGGGAGAGCGGCCGGCCATTCTCGCGATCGTACGTGACCGTGACGCTTATTGGTTTAGGCTTCTGGGGTTCATTCATGCTTTTTCCTTGGGCCGTATCACCTTTGGAATCTGCCGCTACCAAAATTGAGGTTATCCAATCCAGAGATTGACGGCAAGCACGAGGTTCGGATCTCCGCTGTTCTCGTGACTATGTACTGACCGGGCACCCGAGACGTCGGGAGCCTGTGCGCCACTTTCCGGAATTGCCCGATAGATCGTTCGATGTAGGATGAAAGGCCTGCGGCATCTATGAGCAAAAGTCTTAAGGCCGCGATCTACGAAACGCACGGAATTCCGGCGGAGGTTTTGCGAATCGTCGACCAGCCCTGGCCGGCTCCGAAACCAGATGAAGTCGTGGTCAGGATGGCGGCGGCTCCGATCAACCCGGCGGATCTGAACGCGATCGAGGGGAAATATCCGGTCCGACCCCCGCTGCCCGCCACGCCAGGAATGGAGGGCGCCGGGGTGGTCGTTGAACTGGGATCGGCTGTCCGCGATCTGGATGCAGGGACGCTGGTCATTCTTCCGCACGGTCTCGGCACATGGCGTGAGGCGTGCGCCGTCGCCGCGGAAAAGCTTGTCGCCGTTCCCCAGGGAATCGAACCGATCCAGGCCGCAATGCTAAAAGTAAATCCGATCACTGCGTGGCGGATGCTGCACGATTTTGTTCCGCTTCAGCCGGGCGATTGGTTGATTCAGAATGCGGCGAACTCGGCAGCCGGCCGCGCCGTCATTCAGATCGCACGCGAGCTGGGATACAAGACGATCAACATTGTTCGACGCTCGGAACTCGCGGAAGAGCTTCGCGCCCTGGGCGGTGATGTGGTCTTGCTCGATGGCGACGACCTCCGGGACGAAGTGGTCGCAGCCACGGAGCGAGCGCCGATTCGATTGGCGTTGAATGCGGTGGGCGGCGAAAGCGCCGTTCGCATGGCGAAGAGCGCTGGCGCCGGAGGCAACCATCGTGACCTACGGCGCGATGAGCTTGCAGCCGATGTGCATTCCGAACGGCATGCTCATTTTCAAGAACCTCCGCTTCACGGGTTTCTGGGTAAACAAATGGTACGACGGTGCGACTCCGAAGCAGCGCGCGGAAACCTTTGCGCCGCTCTTCGAAATGGCGCAACGCGGGCTGTTGCGCACGAAGGTGGAAAAGACCTATCCGCTTGCGGAGACGAAGGCCGCCGTGGCACACGCGTCGCAAGGGAAGCGGGGCGGGAAGATCGTGTTCACATTCGATCGGGTGAATGTCATCCGAACCGCGCAGACGAGAGGGACCTTCGCTACAGGTTTCGCCATCTTGATTCGTGCGCGCTTACAGCCTCGACGCTGCTAGGTCCCTCGCCGTCGCGCGGCTCGGGATGGCAGCTGCGCGCGATCCTCGACTGCTACTACTGCTGCGTTGCGCGGCCTCGCCCTTCGGCTGGCGCTTCAGGAGCGTGATCTGCTTGATCCGCGCGGAATCTGAGGGGCTCCACGTCGCCACATCGGGATCGTCCTTGAAGGCGTTATGCACGATGCGCCGCTCGTAGGAATTCATCGGCTCGAGCTGAAGTGAGCGCCCCGATATGCGCACGCGCTCGGCCAGTTCCCTCACCCGCTGCACGATGCGGTCCTCGCGCATCGAGCGGTAATGCTCGCAATCGACGATCACTTTCGGCGCGTCTTTGTCTTTCGCTTGAATCAGGCGGTTGAGCAGAAATTGGATCGCTTCGAGCGTCTCGCCATCGCGGCCGATCAAGGTGTGGCTTTCCTCCATGTAGATCTGCAAGGTCGGGTTTCCGCCTTCGCTTTGCGTCTCGTCGATCTGCACGACAAAGCCGAGATAACCGAGAATCGTGTCGAGTAATTCCTTGGGCGTCATGGTCGTCCTTTGCGCGACTTTTTCCCTGCCGGCGCAACTTTCTCCAGAACCGGCACCGGCTGCCTCTTGTTCTGCCAAAGCTGAAGAATCGTGAACAGGTTCTGTGTCGTGTAATATAATGCCAGCGCCGCCGCGAAATTGTAGCAGAAAATTAAGAAGATCAGCGGCATGAACATCATGATGCGCCGTTGCGTGCTGTCGCCGGTCTTCGGCGTCATGCGCATGAGCCAGACGTTGGTCGCTCCCATGAGGATCGGAAGAATATTGATCGGCAGGCCGTAGGGCGGATTGCCGAGGATCGGGACCCAACCCATTCCCGGAATGGCAAAGAGCGTATCGGGCTGGGACAGATCGTGCACCCAGAGGAAGGTGGCATTCCGCAGCTCCGCCACCTGGCCCAGCATGTTGAAGAGTCCGAAGAAGATCGGGATCTGGATCATCATCGGCAGGCAGCCGCCCACCGGATTCACGCCATGCTCCTTGTAGAGCTTCATGACCTCCTGGTTCATCCGGGTCGGGTCGTCTTTGTATTTTTCCTTCAGCTCCTGCATTTTCGGCGCGAGCGCGGACATCTTGCGCATCGATTTGTTCGCCTTGTTTTGCAGGGGCCAGAGGACGCCCTTCACGCAGGCGGTCAGTATAATGATGGCCAGGCCGTAATTGCTGACCCAGCCGTGGAGCAGGTTCATGAAGTTGAGCAGGGCCTGACTGACCAATTTGAAAAAGCCGAAAGTTCATGATTTCCGCCTCGTCGTGGCTGAGTTTCGCGAGGCGGCGCGTAAAGTTTCGGGCCCGCATAAATCTGGAAACGCACCGTGCTGGTCTGGCCGGGCTGCAAGCCGAAACCCGGGCATCCCCATCGCGCCTTCCATGCCTTGCAAGGTCTGGACCATCCGCGTGCTTGATATCGAAAGGCCGGGCCCAGACTTTCGACCGACTTTGGCGTTGAGCGGCGTCAGGATGGTGGTGAAAAACTGGTTGGTCATGGCGGCCCACTCCGCGCCTACTATTTTCTCCTGGTAAAGAGGCCGCGGCGCGTGTTGACCCATGCCAAGGAAGCCTCCTCCTCCTGCGAACCAGGTAACGTCTGTTGCCTTCGGTTCGCCCTTGATGCACCAAACCAGACGCGTGTTTAGAGCGGCATGTCCTTCGGATGGAGCGGCTGCGTCGAACCCAGGGAAACAAAATAGCCGGCGCTGGTGTACGGCTGCGCTCCGTCGTTCCGGAAATCGACCTCCATCTCCGCGACGAAGTTGTCCTTCTTCTCCGTCGCTCGGCGGGAAGAAGAATTTCTTGCGGATCGCTCACGCCTTCCGGCGTTGTGCGCTCGAACTGAACGCTCCCGTCATCTCCCGCGCACGATCGTGAACTCGGGCAGCGCGGGCGTCGCTGGCTGCTCGATGATCGCGCCAATCGGCGTGTGCTCCGGCGAATTCAAAACGACCGGCTGGCCACTCTCCCCGACGTATGCTTGAGCAGCACCGCTTCGCGTGATGCCGGCGCCGCGATTCGTCAGATGAAGTTCGACGTCGTCATTCCGCAGCGTCTCCGTTTTCTCGGCAAAAGGCGCAATGGAGGCAGCGGGCGAAGGCGTCGGGAGTCGCCCCGGGCGAAGGACTAACCGACGGCGCCGGCGAAGCAGCGGCGCGGCTGGATTCTCCGGCGCCGCGGCGGGCGTCGGCGAGACGGCGGCCGGCACGGGCGGCGGCGGCAGGTGTTTCGCGTTGTAGACTTGCAGCGCGACGAACCCAACTACGCAAAGGGTGACGGCAATCCATGCTTGTCGATCCATAAACGCTGCCCGGAGGCTATTCACAAACAAGATGCGTGCGGGAGCCGCCGTTCGGCGCATCGGCGCGCTGAGCCCCTCCCACTAGCGGCGGCACGGGATCGTGACCCTGTCCGCCCCAGGGATGACAGCGGCCAAGACGGCGCAATCCCAGCCACGTTCCACGAAGAAAGCCGTGCCTCTCGAGCGCTTCGAGAAAATAGACCGAACAGGTCGGCTGAAAACGGCATCCGGAGCCCGGTCCACCCAGAAAAGACAACACGGGCGAAACGAGCAATTGATAACCGCGAATCAGAAAACGCACGAGCAAGAGCATCAGGGCGCTAGAATAGAAGCGCGCTCCGCGAGGCGCAACCACTCATCTTTCAGCGCGCTGATACGATGCGCGCGCCGCCGCCGGACGGGCGATCACCACGAACCAAAAACCGCTCCGCAACCTCCCTTGTTGGGTGCGAACGATGTCACGCAGCCGGCGCCGAACCCGATTTCGCACCACCGCCCCGCCGATCCTCTTCGAGGTAACGAAGCCCGCGCGGAATAATTTCTCCTCCTCCTTGGCGAGCACGCCCAAGACGAGCGTTCGGCCTCGATGCGCGGTTCCCTCCGCCTTGACCCGAGCGAACTCCGCCGTTCGGACCAGGCGCCTGGTCTTCGGGAACGATAAGTTGGGCGAAGTCGAGTGGGCGGCATGACCGCACATCATACCACAGACGCCGAGGAGCCCGCGCACCCGACGCCGGTACAGCAAAAGTCTTCCCGCGGAGATGCCACGGGAAGACTTTCGACTAAAGCCTGTTGAGGCTTACGGATTCGGACTCGAAGACGTCGTCGTCGGTCTTCGTCTCGCTCTTGCTCTGGATGCTCCGTCTGCCGGAGGGGCGTTGGTGACGGTCTCCGTGGTGGTCGTCGTCTCCTTCGTTCTCTCGTGGCTGGCCGAGGTGCCGTATCAGCCTTCTTTTCAGCCGGCGCCGCGGGAGCAACAACTTCGGTTTTTTGCTCGCACGCTCCGAGAAGCGCGGCGCTGGCCAAAATGCAGATTAATTTTTTCATAGTTTGGATTGGTTGTCCCATCTTGGGACTAAGCCTGAATCGGAACAAGGCGAATTTCCGGCCTTGCTGAAGTGAATTTTCGCAGGCATCTGCCTTTCGCCGACCCGCTCTAGAACGGGGCTTCGTATTTCAGTCCGTGCGCTTCGGCGACCGCCGCATAAGTCATCCGGCCGTCCCGCGTATTGATCCCGCCCACGAGCGCGGGCTGCTTCTTGCACGCCCCTTCCAAACCCAGATCAGCGAGCAATTCGACGTAGCGGGCCGTGGCATTGCTCAGGGCCTGGGTGGAAGTGCGCGCATACGCTCCGGGCATGTTGGCGACGCAATAGTGGGTCACGCTCTTCCTCCACGTAGATCGGGTCATGATGCGTCGTCGCGCGCGAGGTCTCCGCGCATCCGCCCTGATCGATCGCGATGTCCACCAGCACGCTGCCCGGTCTCATCTTTTTCAACATTTCGCGCGTGATCAGCTTGGGCGCTTTTGCGCCCGGAACGAGCACGGCGCCGATGAGCAGATCCGTCGTCGGCATTAACTCCGTCAGGTTCGCTTCGTTGGAATAAAGCGTCTTTACGTTCGGCATCGTCAAATCGAGGAAACGCATCCGTTCGCCATCCACTTCCAGGATTGTCACGTCCGCTTTCAAACCGACCGCCATTCGCGCCGCGTTCACCCCCGAAGTGCCGCCGCCAATCACGACCACTTTGCCCGGCAGAACCCCGGGAACGCCGCCAAGCAGGACACCATTCCCGCCGTTATGTTTCGCCAGATAATACGCGCCCATCACGACCGACATGCGCCCGGCAATTTCACTCATCGGCTCGAGCAACGGCAATTTGTTCCCGACCTGGATGGTTTCGTAGGCCACGCCAGTAACGCCCGACTTGAGCAACGCTTCCGTCAGCGGCTTGCTCGCCGCGAGGTGCAGGTAGGTGAAAAGAATCTGCCCTTTGCGCAGCAAACCGTATTCGGCCTCCAGCGGCTCTTTCACCTTTACGATCATCTCCGCCTGTCGAAACAATTCTTCGGCGGTGTCGATGATCTTCGCGCCGGCCGCGACGTAATCCTCATCGGGGAATCCGGAGCCGACTCCCGCGCTCTTCTGCACCAGCACCGTATGGCCGCGGCGGGTCAGGGTGGTTGCGGTAGCGGGAACGAGGCCGACGCGATGCTCCTGCTGCTTAATTTCTTTCGGAACGCCGATGATCATGCGGAAGAGAGTGACATGTGACGAGTGACGAGTGACAAGTTAAAAATGCGGCGCGACGAGGTTTTTTCTCCTCACACGTCACTCGTCACTTTCTTCAATTCAGTGACGGATCGTCCGGCGCCGCGGCCAGCATCTTGTACCACGGCCCCAGCCCGCGCATGATCTCAAACCAAAGCTTCGGCAAACGATCGGGCGTGAGCGCTTCGCGGGTGGGGTGCTGCAAAATCCAGGCCTTTTCCTTCATCTCCGCTTCGAGCTGCCCGGCGCTCCAGCCCGCGTATCCGACAAACGCCCGGATGGCAGCTGGGATCCTCCCCCGCCAGTTCGTTGCGCCTCGTCCACTCCAACATTGTGATTGAGTTTCAGACCCGCGTCCGTTTCCCATTCAAAGGCGGCGAACATCAACTGATTCTTCCCGACCGGGCCGCCGAGAAACACCGGGACATCGGCGAGACCTTCCGGCGGCGCCTCGTTCACCAGATCGACCACTTGCTTATCGAGAGGGCGATTGATGATGAGGCCACCCGCCCCCTCGTTCGAATCGTGCTCGTAAATGAAAAGCACGGCCCGGCGAAAATTCGGGTCGAGCATGTTCGGATGAGCGACCAGCAGCGAACCCGCCAGACTCAGCGGCATTCCATCCCCGAGGTTACGCATGAGAAAGTAGAAGCTGCCGCTAAGCCCCTTCGCAACCTCTTTCCGGTAAGGCAGCAGCAATATGGAACGTGCCCTACTCGCGAAATCAACCGCGCCATCGCTTCAATTCAAAAACCGGTCCCTCTCCACCGCTTCTCGCGCCATTGCATGGTCGTGGCCGTCACGAGTTTTTGGGCGTCGGCCGGCAGGTGCCGCAAGAGCGAATTGCGCCGCACCGGGTCGAGTTCCCCGAAAATATCGTCGATCAAGAGCAGCGGCGGCGTGCCCTCTTCCATCATGAAGACTCGCGCCTGCGCGATCTTCAACGCGAGCGCAACGGTGCGCTGCTGGCCCTCGGAGGCGTATTGGTTTGCCGGATGCGCCTCGACGAGAATTTGAATGTCGTCGCGATGCGGGCCAACCACGGTCTGGCGAAGCCGCAACTCTTGCGCCGCGGGAATTTGCCAGGTCACGCGGGAAATCGTCACTATTTCCCGGCGAGAACTCGATCTCCAACTTTCGCCGGTCCCGCTGATCTCGCGATGCGCGGCGGCTGCGAGGGGAGCCAGGCGCTCGACCAGCCGCGCCCGCATCGCCGATAACTTCGCGCCGTATTCCAGCAGCGGCGGGTCATACGCCGCGATCTCTCGCGGACGCGGATGGGGCGATTTCAGAAGGGCGTTGCGGGAGCGCAGAGCACGTTCGTAGGCGCGGAGAGTCGGCCGGTAGAGCGGGTCGATTTGCGCGGCCAGAAAATCGAGATAGCGGCGGCGTGTTTCGGAACCGCCGCGGACGAGTTCGATGTCGGTATTGGCAAAGGAGACGACCCGCGCGACTCGCAGATATTCGTCCAGCGTGCGCTGTTCGACATGATCGAAGGCAACTTTTCGACGCAGCGGGCTGTAGCGAAATTCCAGGAGGTGATCTTCGCGGCGGCCGGAAACGGCGAACGATTTTTCTCCGAAGCGGACGATGGGCGCGAGCGTGGAGCTGCGTTGTGATTGCAGCCGCAGAAGAACGCAAGCGGCTTCCAGGATCGACGTTTTCCCCTGCCCGTTTCGGCCGACAAAAAAATTGAACCCCGGAGAAAATTCGACCCCGAGCGATTCGAAGCAGCGAAAATTTCGAAGCTGCAGGTCAGCGAGCATGGTGAGTCATCGAATTAGGTTCGACTTTCAACGTGTCATCCCGAGTCGCGCAGACGGCGAGGGACCTCGCACAAGCTGGGCCGGTGCGCTCCGCGAAGGCCGCGCCGCCCATGCGTGCACGCCATGCGTACAAGTAACCGATACTTCGCTTGTGAGGTCCCTCGCCGTCTGCGCGGCTCGGGATGACAGGCAACAAACGCCGCTCACAAATTAATCAGTTGCAGCCTGCTCGTCATCTGCGCGGGAATTCGTTTCTTGTGAAAATAAACTCCGCTGATCGGCGTGATGTCGGCCGGCGTCAGACCGACCGCGGCCCCGATGAAATTGTGATTGCAGAAAACACCGTTGGTCGCGTCGAGACCAACCCAGCCCGCGCCTGGAAGAAAAACCTCCGTCCAGGCATGCAACGAACCTTCCGCGCGCCGCGTCTCCGCGTCGCTCTCGCGCAGATAACCGCTCGTCAGGCGCGCCGCGAATCCCATCTGCCGCAAAATCTCCGCCAGCAACACCGTCACGTCGCGGCAGGCGCCGCGACCGAGCCGGAGAGTTTCCGCGGGGGACAGCGCCGCGCCTTCTTCGCGCCGCTCGTAGCCGATGCATTCATGCAGTCGCTTGTTCAGCTCGACCAGCGTCGTGACTGTGTTCCGGCGATTTCTGCTCGTCGGCGGCGCCCACCCTGGCACGACCAGCCGGTCTTTCGTGCGCCTTTCCCGGTAGGGCGCGAGAATTTTGCCGATCGCCGGCTCATATTCAAACGGCGTCTCGACCGCGTCGTTCTCCAGGATGAAATGAAACGGATCTTTTTCATCCAGGTCCAGATTGATCGCGAGCCGGAACTCCAACTCCTTCGATCGTTCTGGAAAAAAACAGGAGGCGACGGTGTTTTCGAAGACATCGCGCGAAAATCGCACAGTCGCCTTGGGGACTGTCGTGAAATCCAGGCGGCGAACGCGGCTGAATCGATCGCTGCGCGGAAACAGGCGAACATCGTGCGGGCGAGAAGCCGACCGCTTCCTCGTAGCGGTAGGTCGTCTGATAGCGCAGCCCCAACTTCATCAGAACAAACTATTGCATTCCCTCCCGTCCGCGTCGCATCAAGATCATCCGCGAAATTCTGGCGCCGAAACCCAAATTTCTCGCAAAACCAATACTAATTTTCTTGCCTGACGCGAGACAGGTCTGCAATTCTGGACTCGTTCTGGGGGGAACAGCCGCCCTTCATGTCCATCGGACGTGGGGGGCGGTACTTTTTTGGGGGGACACGTTTCATGAACCCGGCATCGCTTGAACCGCGGCGAAAATTTTCCTGGCCGCTCGCGCTGACGCTGATCGCCCTGATCGGCGCCGCGCTGCTCACGATTATTTTTCTCCGGCTGGAGAGCTGGCCCGCGCGCACCGCAAAACAAAGCACGGCGGAACTGGAGCGCGTCGGCCGCGAGCTGCGCGATGCGTTTGTGGAAGTCGCGCAGTTGCAACCTCGCATCACGATCAACAACCGTGTCTATCTCGAGAAAACAACGGCCACGGCCCAGCTCGCGATTCTCTCGCGCCAGATCGAAGTCGAACACGAATTGCTCCACACGTGGGCGGGAAGCACAAAGCGGGTAAAGCTGCATGGCACTTTCACCGCCAAAGCCGGCTTCGATTTGCAGCAAGACGTCGCCGTGGACCTGCGCCCGGATGAAATCACGGTCCGGCTGCCGCACGCGTCGATTCTCGGCGTGGAACAAACCCAGACGGAAGTGCTCGCGTTCGAAAATGGTTTGTGGAATCGAATCTCCGCGGCCGATCTGGAAAATGAGCTCGCAGCCCTTCCCGATCTCGCGCGCCAGAAAGCCGCTGAGAGCGGTATTCTGGCCGAAGCGGAAACCGCCCTGCAAAAGCAACTCGAGGAACGCGTGCCACGCCGCCCAGCGCTTCAAGCTTGTTTTCCAAGAAACGCCGGTGAAGGATTAATAAGTCCCAAGCGCTCGCCGCGGCGAGCGCCTCTACATCCTTGATCTCAGAGAAGCCGCTTTCAGCCGATGTCGTTTCCCGCTAAAGCATTAGGACGCAAATGCGGTTCAAGAAATTTCTCCTCTTTTTCTGCGGCTCGCTGCTTGGTCGCCGGCGTTCTTGGCGTTTGCCTGACGCCGTTGCTGGTCGCGAGCCGGCCTGCGCTTATGGATCGCGCGCACCGCGCGGCAGGAAGGATTGCGCATTGAGTTCGAAAGAATCGAGGCGCCGCTCTGGCGTCCGGTGGTCGTGCACAAGCTCCAGATCGCCAGCCAGGCGGACGCCCCGTTTCGTGTCATGGTCGAAGCCTCCCGGGTCGAACTCGATCTGAATTTCGCCGCCCTCTTCAATCGATCGCGCGGCCGTTTCCTCCGCTCCCTCACGGGAGAAACAATCGCCGTGGACGTCCGGCGAAATCCGCAACCTCCGGCCACGCCCCAACGTTTCGCCTGGCGAATCCTTGACGATTTGCTGGCGGACAATTTCAAACTCTCCGGAGTCCAGCTTCATGTCGAAAACGGAGACACCGTCGTCGATCTGCACAACGGCATGCTTTCCGGCACCCAGATCGAAGCGGGCGTTTTCAGCGCGAGCGACATCACGATCGAATCGCCCTGGTTTCGCAAAAGTTTTTCGCAGCTCCGCGGCGCGACTTCGTGGCAGGAGAAACGGCTTACCGTCGGCGCGCTCACTCTCACCCGCGGCCTCGACCTCGATGCGGTCACCATCGACCTCTCCCACATCGGCGAGAGCCGGCTCGGCTTGGAGATGGCCCTGGACGCGTTTGGAGGAAAACTCCGCGCCCATATTTCCAGCGAAGATCGCGGGGACAAACGAACCTGGGACGTGGCTGGGCGCCGCCTCCGAAATCTCCCTCGCCCAAATGTCCGATGCGCTCGATCTGACGGATCGCGCCAGCGGCTCATTGCACGCCTGCAAATTCACTTTTCGCGGCGAAGCGACGAATCTTCGGGAAGCGACGGCCACCATTTGGGCTGAGGTCACGGGACTGACCTGGCGCGACCGCACGGCGGATACGATCATGATCGGCGCCTCGCTCTACAACCGCCAGGTGCAGGTTCAGCAGCTTTTCGTAAAGCAGCGCAACAATCAGTTTAATCTCAGCGGCGAATCCGCCCTTCCCCAGAAATGGTCCGATTGGCTGAATCCCGATTTCCACGGAGACATTTCCGCATCGATCAACGACCTGGGCGATTTCGCGCGCCTTTTTGGAGCCAGCCCCTCCGATTTCGCCGGCAAGATCGACATCGCCGGCAAGCGTCAACGCCCGGGAGCGAAAACTTGGCGGCCATCTTTCCGTCTCCGGCAATTCGCGTCACCTTGTTTCGAGCGCCGTTCGAATCACTAAGCGTCAAGCTCAATCTGAAAGAATCGCGGCTTGAAATTGCGCATTCGATCTCCGCCGGAAAAACGACTCTCTCGCGGCCAGGCGAGCCTGGATTTGGCCGGCGAGCGCGCCTACTCGTTTACCTTCACCAGTTCCGTCGCCGATATTGCGGATTACGCCGCTCTGATCCCGGAGGCTCTCCAGGCGTTTCAATTAGCGGCAGCCTCGACCTGGATTGGACGGGCAACGGAACAGAAACGGCGCACTCGGGCACATTTCACGCGCGCGGACACGGCCTTCATCCGGTGGAGTCTCCCATCATCCCGTTCGAGGCGGAATTCGAAGGCGACTATTCGCCGGATAAGATTTTCTTCCGGCAATTCAATCTCTCAAATCCGCACGCCGCCTTCAGCGCATTCGTCACGGTGGCGAAGGATTATTTCCAACTGCAGACGCTTCATTTGGATCTGAACGGCAAACCGAAACTGCAGGGCAATATTTTCCTCCCGTTGTCCCTCTCGAAACTGCGCCCGCAGGACAATTGGCTGGCGGCGTTGAGCGACGATCCCAATTTCGATCTCGACCTCACTCTCGACCCGACGGACCTCGCGGAGCTGGCCAGCGCGTTGACCACCGCGGCCGAAAATGTCAGGGAGGCATCGGGCAGCCTTGAAGTTCACGGCACGCCAGCGTCGCTCGAGGGAAAATCGACCGTTCACCTGCGCGATTTTGTTTTCGGAAATGAGCCGCGCCTTTCCGTGGACCTGGAAACCCGCGCCAGTCTTGGAATCCGTCAGCGGAAAAGTCAACTGCACTCGCCCGCGGATCGGATCCGGTAACTCTCGAAGCATCAATCCCCTTCAAGTTGGAAAAGCGGGAGCCAGGGTATGCGCTTAAGGGCAACGGGCCGCTTTCCGCGACTCTGAATTTCCCTGCAATTCTTTTCTCGAAACTGCCGCTCTATCTTTCCCGCGGATGTTCGTCGATGGAATCTTGAGCGGCCGGCTGGCCTTTTCCGATTCGCTGCTCCACCCGCAGCTGCGCGGCAACCCTCACCTGATCAACGGCCGGCTCCTGGGCGGCCTTCGCTTTCCACGGGCATCACTTTCGGAGGCAAGACCGCGACGATTGATTTCGCACAGTTGCTCGAAAAATAATGTCCGCCTACGGCGCGCGCGGCGGAAATTGATTTCCGTGAATTGACCGATATCACCATGAAAATTTTCCCGAGCGCGCCCATGTTCGCGTTGACGCCTCTGGACCCGGCGATTGCATCGATGGGATCGAGCTTTTTCCAACGGGCCGCCCTGCGCTGGAACTGCGGCGAGAGCGGATAGACGAAATCGATTTTCACGGCAGCCTTCTCGCTCCGGACTGGACGATTTCGTTGAGAGAAAAGCAGTCAGACGATCCACTCGAGACGCTCCTGCGAGGCGGGTCATCGCAGACATTTCCCATTTGCCCGGACCTCCAGCCAACCGGGAAAAAGCTGACCCTCGGACTGGTTCGGTCGTCCTTTCCCTGAAGGCTTCGAGAACTGCTTCGTCCAGAACCGGATCGCTCTAACTCCCCACGCTGGCCGCTCTTCCGTCTCCAACCAGGGCGCAAGTTTGTCGCGCAGCTCCGGGGTCATCGCCACCCGCAGATTGGTGCCCGCCTCCATCTGCAACGATTCCCCATCGGGACGGCAGAACATTAATCTCACCGGCCGCGTTCCCGGTGATGCCGCCAGGACCGCCTGCACCTGCCGGAATTCATCGGCGCTCGCCGTGGGCGAGAAGCGCAAGACCAGCGGCGCTTCGCTCTCCGCCCGGCCATTGCCATTTGACTCGTTAGGCGAGTGCGGCGGCGGAGCATCGGCCGGCGTCAAGACCTTCACCTTCTGCGCCACCGCGCGAAGGGCGTCGGCGCGCTTATCGAGCGTTCCCTGGACCGCAATGACGCGTCCGAGGGCGAGGACATCGGAAACCGTCATGTAAACTTCATTCCACAAAACAACTTCGAGCGTGGCGGTCAGATCCTCCAGCCACACCACCGCGAACGGCTTCCCCTCTTTCTTCGTGAATTTCTTATCCACCTGCACGATTGCGCCTCCAATCCGGAAAGAGGCCGCGATCCGGCAGCTCGTTCAACGAGGCGATCGTTTGATATTTCCCATCGGAGAGCAGCGCCGCATACGCATCGAGGGGATGCCCGGTGACATAAAACCCGAGCAACTCTTTCTCGTTCGACATCTTTTCGTGCTCGGTCCACGGGAGCACCCGCGTCAGGGCCGGCTTCGAGGCCGGCGGCGGCATATCGTCGAAGAGCGAGACCTGCCCGCTGGCCCTGTCCCTGTGCGTGGCTAACGCCGCCGCCAGCGACTCATCGATGCAGGCGAAGAGCGCCGCGCGCTCGCGCCCGAGAAAATCGAAAGCGCCGCATTTCACCAGGCTCTCCAGGATCTTGCGATTGGCGATGCGGGAATCGAGCCGCCGGCAGAAATCTTCCAGCGAGGTGAATTCTCCCCTCGCCTCCCGCTCCTGGATCGCCAATTCCATCGCGCCCTGTCCGACATTCTTGATCGCGGCCAGGCCGTAGCGAATTGCGTTCGCCTCCCTCTGGAGCGGCGGTCTATGACCGCCGTCTCCTTCTTCGCCCTGATCCCGTCCCATCGGCGGTCACAGACCGCCGCTACAACGAGGGGTCCGACGCTCCAGCTGTTTCCGGAGTGAACTTCAATCCGCTCCGGTTCACGTCGGGCGGCAGGATCGGAATTCCCATCCGTTTGCACTCGCCGACGAAGGTCGAAATCTTGTCCGTGTTGTTGATCTCGTTGCTCAGCAAACCGGCCATGAATTCGACCGGGTAGTTCGCCTTCAAATAGGCGGTCTGATAACTGATCAATCCGTAAGCCGCGCTGTGGCTCTTGTTGAATCCGTAACCGGCAAATTTCTCCAGCAGATCGAAAATCGAGTTCGCTTTTTTCTCCGGGATCTTGTTCGTGCGCGCGCAACCCTCGATGAAATTGGCGCGCTCCATCGCCATCTTCTCGCGGTCCTTTTTGCCCATGGCCCGCCGGAGCAGATCGGCCTGGCCTAACGAGTAACCGCCCAGCCGGCTCGCCGCGGCCATGACCTGCTCCTGGTAAATCATCACGCCGTAGGTATCCGCGCAGACTTCCTCGAGCAGCGGATGCTCGTATTTGATCTTGGCCAGGCCTTTCTTCCGTTTGATGTAATCCGGAATCAGATCCATCGGCCCGGGCCGATAAAGCGCGCTCAAGGCAATGATGTCGTCGATCGATTTGAAATCGAACTGTTTGCAGAAACCGGTCATGCCGCCTTCCAATTGGAAAATGCCGATGGTTTCGGCGCGATTCAGCAGGGCGAAAGTCGCCGCGTCATCCATCGGAATCTGTTCCAGCGAAAAATCAGGAAACCGTTTGCCGGATGAGTTCCGCCGCATCGTGCAGGACGGTCAGCGTTCGCAACCCAAGAAAATCCATTTTGAGCAGGCCGAGGTCGTTCAGCGGGCCCATCGGATATTGCGTGATCACTTCCTTTTCCTTCGGATCGCGGCGCAGCGGGACGTATTCCGAAAGATCGCGATCGCCGATGACGATGCCGGCCGCGTGCACTCCGAAGTTGCGCGACCGGCCTTCCAGCAAAACCGCGTGGTCCCACAATTGCCGGGTCGCCGGTTCCGTGTCGATGGCGCGCCGCAACTCGGGATTCGCGGCCGCTGATTCCGCGAGGGTGATGTTTAGCGGCTCCCGGTCCGGTAGGAATCATGCGGGCGAGCCGGTCCGCCTCTCCGTAGGAAAGCCCGATGACCCGCCCGACGTCGCGCACGGCGCTCTTCGCGTTCATTTTGTTGAACGTCACGATCTGCGAGACGCGGCGATCGCCGTATTTTTGGCGAACGTATTCGAGCACTTCGCCACGCCGATCCTTGCAGAAATCGACGTCGATGTCGGGCGGCGAAACGCGTTCCGGATTCAGGAACCGCTCGAAGATGAGCCCGTATTGCAACGGATCGATATCGGTAATTCCAAGAACGTAAGCGGCCAGGGAACCGGCGGCCGAACCGCGGCCGGGGCCGACCGGAATCCCGCGCTGCTTCGCGAAATGAATGAAGTCCCAGACGATCAGGAGATAACTGACGAACCCGGCCTTCTCCAGCACGCCCAATTCGTAATCGAGCCGCTTGACCAGCTCCGGGTCGGTTCCCGCCCGTTCGCCGAAGCGATCGTCGCAGACCCTTGTAACAAAGCTCGCGCAGATACGCCTCGCGCGTTTTGCCCTCCGGCATCGGGTATTCGGGATACTTCGAAACGCCGAACTCCAGCGCCAGGTTGATCCGATCCGCGATCTCGAGCGTATTCGAGATCGCCTCGGGATGGTCCGGGAAAAGCGCGCGCATTTCGTCCGCCGATTTGAAATAAAGCTCCGGCGTATAACGCATCCGCCTTTCGTCCGCCACCATCTTGCCGGTGCCGATGCAGACCATCACGTCGTGGGTTTCGTGATGGCTCCGCTCCAGAAAATGCACGTCGTTGGCCGCGACCAGGCCGAGCCCGAATTCCTGGGCGAGGCGCGGCAGCATCTGGTTGCACTTGTGTTGCGCCTCGATGCCGTGGTCGTGCATTTCCAAAAAGAAATTCTCCGCGCCGAGGATGTCGCGAAATTCCGCCACGCTCTGGCGCGCCTTGGCCATGATTGTCCGACTGGATCGCCATGTTGATCTCGCCCTTGAGGCAGCCGCTCAATCCGATCAAACCGGCCGAATGCGCCGCGAGAAGTTCCTTGTCGATCCGCGGTTTGTAATGAAATCCGTCGAGGTGCGCGGTGGAGATGAGCTTAACGAGATTGCGATAACCCGGTTTCATCCTTCGCCAGCAGGGTGAAATGATAAGCCGCGTCGCGCTGATTATTCGGCCGGTCCTTGATCGATCCCGGCGCCATGTAGGCCTCGCAACCGATGATCGGTTTGATGCCCGCCTTGGTCGCTGCCTGGTAAAATTCGATCGCCCCGTGCAGGTTCCCGTGATCGGTGATCGCCACCGCCGGCATCTCGAATTCCGCGGCTTTTTTCATCAGCTCCTTCATCCGCACCGCCCCATCGAGGAAGGAATATTCCGTGTGGAGATGGAGGTGAACGAAGGAATCGGAAGGCATTCGACCGCATTATAAACGGCGCGTCCAATGCGGCAAATTTGCGAGGGAAAACTGGCCTAATCGCTAAGTCGCGGATACGACGGGCATTCACGCAACGGTCACAAAGTTTCACCAAGTCCGTTGTGGCCTTTGGCGTCCGTTGCGCGATGCCTTTTTCCGCTGGGTCTGCGAGGAAATTGATTGCCCACAAAATTTCGATGTTGCACGTTTTGCGCGGCGTTGCTAAGACAGCACGTGCGGCGATTCTCCGATACGAATTTTAGAGGGCGCAATCGTTCCGGAATTCCGCGAACCAACCCTTTTTGCGATTGAAAAACACCCACACGCCGCAACTTTACTTCACATGAAAAAACTCGAAGCGATCATCAAGCCGTTCAAACTCGAGGAAGTAAAGGAAGCCCTGGCCGAGCTCGGCATCGAGGGCATGACGGTGACGGAAGTGAAGGGCTTCGGCCGCCAGAAAGGCCACACCGAAATTTATCGCGGCAGCGAATACACGGTCGATTTTCTCCCGAAAGTGAAAGTCGAAGTCGTGCTCGCCGATGAGATGGTCGACAAAGCCGTCACCGTCGTGGTGGCCGCGGCCAAGACCGGCAAGATCGGCGACGGCAAAGTTTTCGTGCTCCCGGTCGAGCACGCCGTGCGCATCCGCACGGAAGAGATCGGCGAAAAAGCCGTCTGAGGCATTCGCTCACGACCAATCGCGACCGGACTCCGCCAACGACATTCGCGCGCATCCGCGATACGTGTCCGCAGCTTTTAGTCGTGAACCGAATTTCCTCTCCATAACGTCTCAACCGATCAACACACCGAACCCTAGTCACCATGGCCAAAGAAAAAGACAAAACCGCTTCCGACGTCAGCAAAATGATCAAGGACCACGGGGTCAAACTCGTGGACTTCAAGTTCACCGATCTGCCGGGCTCCTGGCAGCATTTCACCACCACCCTCACCGAGTACAGCGAGGAGATTTTCACCGAGGGCCTCGGGTTCGATGGCTCCAGCATCCGCGGCTGGCGCGCGATCAACGCCAGCGACATGCTCGTCATCCCCGATCCCAGCACGGCCTGGATCGATGTCTTCAACGCCGAGCCGACCCTCAGCCTCATTTGCACCATCGTCGATCCGATCACGCGCGAGCCCTACGATCGCGACCCGCGCGGCGTCGCCGAAAAAGCGGAAGCGTATCTCCAAAGCACCGGCATCGCCGACACCGCGTTCTTCGGACCGGAAGCCGAGTTCTTCATTTTCGACGAAGTCCGTTACAGCTACACGGGCAATTCCTCCTTCCATCTGGTCGATAGCGCGGAAGGTCATTGGAACAGCGGGCGCGAAGAATTCCCGAACCTCGGTTACAAGATTCGCGCGAAAGAAGGCTACTTCCCGGTCGCTCCGGCCGACAGCTTGCAGGACATCCGCAACGAAATGTGCCTCGAGCTCGAGAAAGCCGGCATCCCGATCGAGCGGCAACATCACGAAGTCGCGACCGCCGGCCAGGCGGAGATCGATATCCGCTTCGCGCCGATGAAACAGATGAGCGACTGGATGCAGTATTACAAATACATCATCCGGAACGTGGCGAAGAAGCACAACAAAAGCGTCACGTTCATGCCCAAGCCGCTCTACGGCGACAACGGCTCCGGCATGCACACCCACATGTCGCTTTGGAAAGATGGCAAACCGCTCTTCGCCGGGAACGGTTACGCCGGGCTGAGCGAGATGGCGCTCTTCTTCATCGGCGGAATTTTGCGGCACGCCCCCGCGCTCACCTGCATCACCAACCCGACCACGAACAGCTACAAACGCCTCGTCCCCGGCTTCGAAGCGCCGGTCAATCTCGCCTACTCCGCGCGCAACCGCTCCGCCGCGATCCGCATTCCGACCTACTCCGCGAATCCGAAATCGAAACGGATCGAGTTCCGCACGCCGGACGCCGCGGCGAACCCGTACATCGCCTTCTCCGCGCTCCTGCTGGCCGGACTCGATGGAATCCAAAGCCGGATCGATCCCGGCGATCCGCTCGACAAGAACCTCTACGAGCTGCCGCCGGAAGAACTCGCCAACGTGCCCGAGCGTTCCCGATTCCCTCAGCGGCGCGATCAAAGCGCTCGAAGCCGATCATTCGTTCCTGCTCAAAGGCGACGTCTTCAACGCCGACTTCGTCGCGAACTGGATCGAGATGAAACAAAAGGAATACGACGCCCTTCGTCTCCGCCCGCACCCGTACGAGTTCGCGATGTATTACGACGTGTAGACGGCAACTGGGGTTTCCATGGAACTCCTCGGAAATGGACGACAGAATGTCGTCTATTACTCGTTAGTGGTGATGCCGGTTCAGCAAATGACCAGGTTGCCAGCCGCGTTGAACCTGGGCGGACCACTACCATGAAGCTTCAAGGAGGCTCCTCGCCTTGGCGCAACTGGTTCTTGATGGCTCTGGCAGCTTTCTTCGTGACCCGGGCTCTGACCCTGATGGTTTTTCCCATCTTCAACGACGAGGCGATCTATCTGCAGTATTCCCAGGCGATCCACGAGGACTGGCAGAAGAACCGCTTCATTTCGATGAACGGCGAATGGGCGGACTGGAAGCCGCCGCTTCAGGTACTGGCTCGCAGCGCCGGTGATTGATTGGGGAAGCGATCCGTTAGTGGCAGGGCGCGGGGTCGCTTCGTTAGTGTCGTTTCTTGGCCTGGCGGGGTTTTATCTGTTCGCGAAAGAATTCTTCGGTCCAAGAGAGGCCGTCATAACCGCCCTGCTCTACACGTTCTGCCCGTCGATCCTCTTTTATAACAACCAATTCATCGCCGAGAACCTTTCTTTTCTCGATCGCGCCATTCTTCTACTGGGCGCTGCTCAGAATGATGGGATCGAAACGTCTGGAGCCGCCATGGGCCATCCTCGCGACCGTGATTGGGGCGGCACTTCTTCTCTTCAAACAGTCGGGATCCCTGCTCCTAATTATCGCGATCTTCTTGCCTCTGGCGCGACTGCGGAAGAAGGAAACGACATCGGTGAAGGCACTTGACCCTACCGCCGAAGGACGGGCAGCGGCGCAATGGGACTGGAAGGAGTTCATGCTGAACTGCCTTTGCGTCGCTCTAATAATTGGCTTTTCCCACACAGCTGCCCATCTGGCTACTCCTTCGGCCTTCGACGGCACGCGGGAACATTTCAACAGTCGCTGGGTCATGTCTGTCCGGGAATTGCTCCAGTTCCCGATGGAAGCATGGCGCACGAACCTGTCCGTCGTCGCCGATTATGTTGGTTCGTATTATTCCTGGGGAGTGCCGTTCTTCCTTTGCGTATTTGTTGCGTTTGCCTTGCGGAGAAGAAATCTCCCGGAACTGGCGCTCGCCCTCATGGGTCTGGCCGGCGGCGGTGCGGTCATTTTCCTGCTGCGCGGATTCAATGAATACCTCTTAAACACAGCGATTGTCGCCGTCCTCCTGCCCATGCTCGCCCGGATTGGTCTTATCATCTGGGACATGACTCGAAGTGGCAGTGTCGGCCGGGCGCGCGCCGGCCTTCTGATCTGCGCTGCAATCCTGGTTGCCCATTGGGGCTACCAGCTTGTTCTGATGACTTGTTCTCCCGGAAAATACATCGAGCGGAGTACGTCTTGGGCGGTTCGTAACTACCTCAAATCGTGGTCGACCGGTTTCGGGGTAAAAGATGTCGTAGCTCGACTCGAGAAAGAGAAGCGGCCTGGCATCCTGTTCGTCGACCCGCAATGGGGCAATCCACAGACGGCTCTTCAGATTTATGGCCCGACGCGATACTCGAACCTGCAAATCGTGCCTATTTCAAGGGAGTTTCTCGATCCCAACGAGACGCGCAAACTTCGAGACACAGCGAGGCAGATGGGACAGGTTCGCCTCGCGATTTTTTCGGCCGACAATTCTGACGAACGCGACCAATGGCAGCGCAACATCGAACAACAGATGTGCGACACCCGCGAGGAAATACGAGCCTATCCGGAACAGACCCCCATTATCGTGTGTAGCTTTTGAGCGATGCGCCCACCGTTTAGAATGACTTCAGAGACGAGGCCTCCGTGCCGGAATAACCGAAAAGGATTATGAATAAAATAAACACGAAAGACATCGCTGAGTTGTCCTGGTCTTCCCCCAAGGGAAAGTTTGGCGGAGCAGGCAAACAGGTGTCAGAGGCACTGGGAAGAAAACCGCTTTCGACGGACCTCAAGGAGCGACATCCTTTTGATGTTGAGATCTTGCGTGTCCCGCCGGGGAAATCTCCCTACGTCTATCATTCCCACAGCATGCAATGGGAATTTTATCACGTGATTTCGGGCAGAGGTAGCGTCCGGCACAAGGATGGGAAAACGTCGATCGAGTCAGGGGACGCATTCATCTTCCTGCCCGATGAACCACATCAGCTCATAAATGACAGCGCCGAGGACCTCGTGCTCTACATCGTGGCGGATAATCCCATCGGCGAGTCGTCTTATTTTCCCGACAGCAAGAAATGGCTGGTGCGTTCCCCCGAACGCGCGATTATCCGCTCCGAGAATCTGGACTATTTTGATGGTGAAGAATGAAAGCGTCTGACGAAACCTCGCCGCGCAGGCACTGTCTGAATCAAGGCGCGATGGCGACCTTCCTCGCGTTGCTGGCGATTCTGGCCTGGTCCTCGTCGGCGGACGCACAGGGTGCGAAGGACGCGACGCCGTTTGGCCCGATTGGGGAGGTCGAGGTCGATCAGCTAATGAAGTTCGGCAAAGCGAGAGGGTTCGACCTGGAACCCGAGATGCAGCGCATCTACAAGAAAGATGAAGAGGCGCTCGGCCGGCTCTTTGGCTTGTCCCTTAAATTCAAAACATTCGACCGGAAAGCCCGGACTTATGGCCAAATCATGTACAGCTGCTGGCTCAGGTTCGGGGAGGCTTACGGGGTCGATCTGTATCTCAAGGTTCTCGATCGCCAACCCGATGAAGTGCAGCAGCGGGTAAGAGATTTCCTCTATTACCCGCTCTTGCGCATGCCGAAGGAGAAACGGAAGGAAAACGTAGAAGAGATGCGCCGGATGTACCCGAGGCTTTTCCCAACCGATTACCAATTTGGGCGGAACGATCCGATCTTTTAGGGACGGATGATCGATGCTTGGAAAACCCCGGCGCTCGCGGCGCACTGAACGAAATACGCCCGGACGATGTCTGATGAAAGCAGTGATGGCGAACACTTTGCGAAGCCTGGTTGTCACCGTCGCGTGCGCGCCGTGGATTTTGCTGGCGCAGGCCAACGAGCCAGTAAAGGAAGCGGACGCTGGGGACATGCTCCTCAACCCATCCACAATCACCATCACGGGTCACTTCGAAACCTCGCCTGGACCCACGACGCTCGAGCTAGCCTTGCGCTCCATTGGTCAACAGATTGATCAGAAACGCGCCGAGGACGCAGCGGGATCTCCACTCGAATCTTTTTGGGAAAATCCGTTGTGGAAATTTCTGCCGTCAGACCCGGGTGGGACGTTGAATTCTCCCGTTGGAAGCTTGCCGGACCGCCTCGCGCGAACTCCCCTGCACCTGGATGATCCGTACTGGGTTCCATCATATCTTACGCACGCCAACTTACGGCTCGACCATGAGATGGCGCTCTCCGAAAAGCAAAGTCTCCGGTTTTTTGGTCATTGACCGCGATCGGCGTGGCGGCACTTCGCGCGACTGAGAGACCGTTTCAACTGGCAGCCGTGGCAATAAGATCTTGCCATCGAGGGCGAATCTTTTTCTACTCAGCGTCGAGCGGGATCGACGGTAAAAACATCAACTGAGGAATAATTTTATGTGGCCTCCCAAATTTAGCGATTGCCTCGAAGCCTGTAATGTCGCCCGACGCCGGTGCGAACGTGCGGTCACGGCGGGTCTGGCCCAGCCTGATGTCAACAAGGTCACGCAGGTCATCGTCGTCGCCCGGGATGTGGCGCGGATCGCGACACTGACCACTCAGCTTCTCGAGCGCGGATCGAAATACGCCTACCCGATCTGCGGTGTTTGTGCGCGCGCCTGTGAAGAGCTGGCGAAAGCCTGCGCCAAGCATCCCAAAGTGGAAGCTTTCTCCCGCTGCGCCGAAGCTTGCCGCAAGTGCGCAGAGGAATGCGACAAACTGGCGAAGCAAAAAAGAAAAGCCTGAGGCCTCTCCAGGATGGTCGAGTCCTCTAAATGGCTCGAAATTCCCGTCTCAGCTCGCGAGCGTTTCCAATGCAATTCCCCGCTTGTCGTGAGATCGCGGGCTTTCTCGACCCCAAGAGGTTGATTCTTCTACGGCTGTTTGGGGTTCTGCTAACGGTGGGGTGCTTCGCGGGAGGAATCGAAGCCATTGCTGACGCTGATCTTAAACGGCTCAACGGGCGGACCATTTCGGCCCTGGAAATCGACGCCGAGGTCCAAAGACTAATGCGGATTGGGCAAGTGCCGGGCCTGGCCCTCGCGCTGATTCAAGACAATCGACCCGTTTATGTGAAGGCCTTTGGACTGCGGAACGTGGCGGACAAATTACCGCTCGAGGTTGATACGGTCATGTACGGCGCCTCCTTAACCAAATTGGCCTTTGCCTACATGGTTATGCAGTTGGTGGACGAAAAGGTCGTTTCGTTGGATCGACCGATAGGAGAATATCTCCCGAAGCCTCTGCCTGAATACCCGGAGTATGCCGATCTAACGGACGATCCCCGTTGGAAGTCGCTCACTGCCCGCCTGATCCTCGATCACACGACGGGATTCCCGAATTTTCGCTTTCTAAACCAAAGTGGGAAGCTCGACTTCAAGTTTGATCCCGGAACTCGGTATGCGTATTCGGGGGAAGGATTCAACCTGCTGCAATTTGTTCTGGAAAATGGCTTGTCCCTAAAGGTCGGGGAGGAAATGCAAAGACGCGTCTTCGATCGTTTCGGAATGACACGGACCAGCATGATGTGGCGCGAAGACTTTAAGCCCAATCTCGCCGCCGGATATGATGCTGACGGCAAGTTCGAAGGGCATCACGCGCGGAGCAAGGTCCGCGCTGCCGGCTCGATGGACACAACGATTGCCGACTACGCCAAATTCCTGGCGGGCTTTATGAGCGGCGAGGGCCTCTCTGCCAAATCGAAGGCAGAGATGCTGCGTCCCCAGATTGCGATCACCTCGGCCCATCAATTCCCTACTCTAGACCCCGCTACGAACCCATTGAATCGCAAGGTCAAATTTGCTGCCGGCCTCGGTTCCATAGTTTTCGAAGGACCCTATGGCAAGGCTTTCTACAAGGGTGGACACGACGATTGGACGGACAATCTAGCGGTGTGCGTGGAAGGGAAGAAGCAGTGCGTCCTCATTCTGTCCAATAGCATTCGAGGCGAAACGATTTTCCCGGCGCTGGTGGAAACCCTCGCCGGCGAAACCGGCCTACTTTGGTCGTGGGAGTACAACCCTACAGGTTCGCTGCCGCCGATCGGCGAACAATCAAAGCCCTAGCAGGCCTCCTGCGCGTTCCTGTCTCATTCCTAGGACGGATCTTGTGATGTTAACTGGGGAATCGACTCAGGCACTCTGACGAAACGTCGCATTTGCCTGGACGAGATCGCCGTCGCGCGCGTGGACAATATTGGACAAGCCGCAGAGTTTGAAGCCACGGCCAGAAAGAAATTCGTTCATCTCCCAGAAGAGCCAGGCGCCGGCGTAGAGCTGCTCGAAAAAGACCTCGGTGTAAATGACTCGGACGCGTTCCAGCACAGCGGTTCCGCCCGTCAGGACGGAACGCTCAGCGCCCTGAAGGTCGAGCTTGAGCAGATCGACTCCCTGCAATCCCTGCTCCTCCATCAAAGCGGGCAACGTCATGGTGGGCACTGTCACCGTTCGGGCGACACGGAGATCGCGACTGAACCACTCGGAGTTACGCGGATCAATCGGCAGGAGCGAGCTCGACGCATCGGACTGATTGATTTCAAACCGCGCCTCGCCATTCCTGTCGGACAGCGCGGCGGAAACGACCGAAATACCGGACTCGACCGCATAGCGCACGCGCAGCTTTTCCGCCAGATCGGGAATGGCCTCAACAAGCACGAGCCTTTCCGGCCGATGCAACTGGAGAAAGGCGTCGGTGAACGAGCCGCGATTCGCGCCGCCATCGATCACGGAACGATATTCCAGCCGCGGAAGATGCCGCAGGTTTCGGTAGGCCCGCCGGTAGGGTTTATCGAAAAGCGATCTGGCTTGCCGGCCCAGACGCGCCAACAAATCGCCTTTGGATTCCGTTCTAGCTTCCGGGGCAGTGGCGGGTTTCATGTAGGAGCTGCCAGCAGGCGCCGGCGGCGAACTCTGACATAACGGGCCCGGCCCCGTCACCATGAAATGCCTTGCAACTTCGCCCGATGGGCAGATGCTTTGGCACCTATGAGCCTCCTTGCCAGCTTCATGAATTTGGCAGGTCCTGACCTGATTGTCATTCTCCTGATCATTCTCGTTCTGTTTGGCGCGAAGAAATTGCCGGAGCTGGCGCGCGGGATGGGTTCCGCCATCAAGGAATTTCAGAAGGCGAAGGATGAGTTCACCGACGAGCTGCATACCGCCGGTAAAACCGATGCGCCCGTCACCCGTCCGCCGACCGCCACGGTTCCCAGGATCGAGAGCGCTCCGGCCGCATCCGCCGCGAGCGAATTCCAGCGCGATCCCGACCAGGCGCGCGTTCCCGGCGACAAAGCCGGCCAAGTCTAGCCCTGCGGTATTTGACATTGCCCGGCGTTGCGACACAATCGCGACTCGCGCGTACTGGCCCTGCCACACGTCGCCGCCTACCTAACCATGTCCGAGCCCGATCTTCGCACCCAAGTCAAAGAGATGCTGGTGAAGAACCTGATGCTCCAGACCACCGCGGATCAGATTAGCAACGACCTGCCACTCTTCGGCCCCGGCGGCCTGGGACTCGACTCCATCGACGCGCTCGAGCTCGTTGTCAGTATGGAAAAAACCTTTGGCGTCGGCGTCCCGAATTCCGAGGTCGCGGCCAAGGCGCTTCGGACGGTGGACACGATTCACGATTACATTCTCGAGAAGCGCGCTGCGGCCCCGACGGCGTAGCGGTCAGGGATCGACGTTGGTCGAGTTGATCGCGTCGATCAATTGTCGGAAGCGGCCGAAGCTCCGGCGGTGAGGGGTCAGGATAAGCCGCGGCAAATCCCAGATCTCGGGCTCGTTCTTCTCCTGGCGAAGCGCATCGCCCTGGATGATCTCACCCGTTCGCACCACATCGGAGAATTCCTGATTGAGTTTGACGAGCGCCGGGTTGGGGAGCTTTTTGCTAAGGCGGATGACCAACTGTTCGCCGACCCAGCGAGAGGATTGATAGACGCTGTAAAATTGGACGATCTCCCGCACGGCCTCGGCGACGTTCGGCACGATCTTGAAGAGGTGAAAATCGTCTGAATCGACGTAACCAAACTTGAAGAGGTGCTCAGTCAGGAACTTCATCCACGTCTGCCAATACGTGCCATCGGGGCGATCGAGCAACACGACCGGGATGATCCGCGCTTTGCCTGTCTGCATGAGGGTGAGCACCTCGAACCCTTCGTCCATCGTCCCGAAGCCGCCGGGGAAAAGGGCAAAAGCATGGGTTTCTTTTACGAAGTTGAGTTTGCGCGTGAAGAAGTAATTGAAATTAACGAGCTTCTTGTCGCCCTCGATGATGACGTTCGCGTGCTGCTCAAAAGGGAGGCGGATGTTGAGCCCAAAGCTGTGCTCACGGCCGGCGCCTCGTTGGGCGGCGCCCATGATGCCATCGCCAGCGCCGGTGATCACCATGTAATTGTGCGCCACCATCTCGCGCGCGAATTCCTCCGCGACTTCGTATTGCGCTTCGCTCGGCGGCGTGCGCGCTGAGCCGAAAACGCAGACCTTGCGAAACTGACGGTAGTCGGAGAAAACCTTTGCGGCGTAACGCATCTCCTTGAGCGACCGGTTCATCAATTTCAGGTCGCCCGTGCCCATTTTGTCACTGGCCATCTTGAGCGCGGTGATGATCATCTCTTCGATCAGCTCCGGGGATTTATCCGCGCCCCAATCGGCTACGAGCTGGCGAACCCGCGCGTCGAAAGGCGGATCGATGGTCGATTGTCGGCGTGCCGGTTGATTGTGAGTCGTGCCTGCCGTGAAATCTTCCACTGGTGAGTTTCGGCTACGGCCTAAAGAAGCGCACGAGAAAAGTTAGTGGCTCGGGCGATCCACCTCGTCCCTACCTCAAGAGATCGGCGAGAATTTCATGGGTCTGACGGATCGGCAGCGAGAAATGGCCGGCGTCATCGATCAGGTGGAATTCGCAATTCGGAAGTCGCGTCGCGATTTTCTCCGCGAGACGGAAAGAAAACGTGCGGTCTTTTTTTCCGTGCCAAAGCCGAACAGGCACGTGCACGTCCTCGAGAGAGAAACCCCAGGGCTCCGCGTAGATCTCGGCATCGATCATCACGCCAGTGGATGACCGCCAGGCCTGGCGGGCGCTTTCAAAGCAAGCCTCGAAGGATTTCGAATCTCGCAACACATTCGCGTCGCAGGGCTGGAGAACCTTGAGCAGGAGCGGCCGGATGCGAACGGGCAGCCTCACCCGTGCGAACGGCCGCGCGATGTGAAAGAGTGCACGCAACAACCCCGGCTGCGATTGGCGCAAGGCGAGGATTCGGTTGTAGAGAGCGAGGAGGCCACTGCGGTCCTCGAGCTCGGCAATCGGTGGCGCGCCGCTTACGACCGCAATCGCTTCCACTCGCTCCGGGATCATCCAGGCAGCGGCGTAGGCGTAGGGCGCACCGCCCGAAATCCCGAGGATCTTGAATCGATCGATCTGCAAATACGTGGCCAGCTCACCCAGCAGCGGCGGCCAATCAAGCAAAGTACGGTTTGGCACGAACTTCGAATCACGGATGCCCGGGCGGTCCGGTGAGATAATGCGCACGCCGAGGCTACTTGCCGCTTCATCCGTGATTCCCGCCATCGTGCGCGAGCTGGGCCAGCCGTGGCAAAAAAAGACCGGCGCGCCTCGCGGATCGCCGTATTCGCTGAAAGCTACCGTTGCGCCATTTTCCCGCCGGAAAATCTGCCTCTCCCCCTTCATGTCATAGTGTAATGGCAGCAACGGGTTGTCGCACTTCCCAGAACCCAGCCCATTTGATTGCTTCCCGTTTCCACGAGATAATGCCTCCCGATGCAGACAATAACCCTCTGCGTTGCGAATTAAGGGTATGAACGATCATTCGCATCCAACCCACGGCAAGATTTCAGTGCATGGCGACGGAGTGGGAGTGCCCTCTCCCGATGCCGTGGAAAAACGGGCCCGCGAGATCGCGATGATCGCAGAACGCGATCCGGATGACTTCACCGACGCGGACTGGGACCAGGCGCGCCGGGAATTGCTCGGCACCGAGTCCCATAATGCCCCTGAGGAAACCGATGAGAACGCCGAGGTCGTCGAAGAATGGAACGTCGTCGCCTCTTCGACCGGCCACCGCGCACCCCGGGTGGAAGATGAGGAAAATCTCGGCGAGCAACTTGTCGCTGACGGAATAGAAGAAGCCGCGCACGACCAAATGCTGGAGGCTCGCAAGGAGGAGCTCGAGCAGGAGGGCCGAC
The DNA here is from genome assembly GCA_963850015.1 of uncultured Verrucomicrobiae bacterium. Lineage (GTDB taxonomy): Bacteria > Verrucomicrobiota > Verrucomicrobiia > Chthoniobacterales > UBA10450 > AV80. The sequence goes on along the minus strand of CAWKJF010000002.1, from coordinate 509,092 downwards.
CGTGAAGGCGACCGGTCCACTCGTGGACGAGGTTTTCGCCCGACAGGAGGCCGTGCCGGCCTCGCGAGCGGCAGAAGGCCGCTCCCAGCAGTTAATCGAGCAATTCCGGCAAGTGCGCGATTTCAGCACGCGTCTCTGCCGCAGTCTCGAACCGGAAGATTACGTTGTGCAATCGATGCCGGACGTAAGTCCGACGAAATGGCACCTGGCGCATACCAGCTGGTTCTTCGAGACCTTCGTCGTGAAAGTTTGGATGCCGCAGTATCGCTCGGAGGTCCCGCAGTACGCCTACCTGTTTAACTCGTACTACAACGCCGCCGGAGACATGCATCGGCGCGATCTGCGCGGGCTGATTTCCCGGCCGACCGTGGCCGAAACCTACCGCTTTCGCGAGTCGATCGATCATTGCGTCATCCGATTACTCGAAGAGGCGGACGACGCGCTACTCGCGGAAATTGAGCCAGTCCTCACCCTGGGAGTGCACCATGAGCAACAGCACCAGGAATTGTTGGTCACCGACATCAAGCATGTCTTCTCTCAGAATCCCCTCTACCCGATCTTTCAGCCCGACGTAACGGAAGTGGACAGCCGACCGGATCGCACCGCAGCATTTTGTCGACTTCGATGAAGCGACCGTTCTGATTGGGCACGATGGCGCGGCATTTTCCTACGATAACGAAGGCTCCGCGGCATCGCGCGCTGGTGCCTGCGTTTTCGCTCTCGAATCGCCTGATTACCAATGGCGAGTACCTCGCCTTTATGGAGGCCGGCGGATACACGCGCCCGGAATTCTGGCTTTCGCTCGGCTGGACCACGGTGAACGAGCAACGCTGGCAGGCGCCGCTCTATTGGGTGCAGCGTGATGGCGCCTGGTGGAATTTCACTCTCTCCGGGTTCCGGCCCGTCAACGAATCCGAACCCGTCACCCACGTCAGCTATTTCGAGGCGGACGCCTACGCGAATTGGGATGGCGCGCGGCTTCCCACGGAGTTTGAATGGGAACACGCGGCCTCCGAGTTGCCGATCGAGGGAAATTTCGTCGATGCGCAACGCTTTCATCCCGCGCCGGCCAACGGCACGAATGACAACGGCACCGTCGTTCAAATGTTTGGCGACGTCTGGCAGTGGACGCGGAGCGCGTATCTCCCCTACCCCGGCTATCGCGCGGTGCCCGGCGCTCTCGGCGAATATAACGGCAAGTTCATGTGCAACCAGATGGTCCTCCGCGGCGGATCGTGTGCCACCTCGCGCAGTCACATTCGCCCCACTTACCGGAATTTCTTTCAGCCGGAAAAACGCTGGCAGTTCACCGGCATCCGGCTGGCCCGCGACCCGGCATGAGTGGCCCGCCCGGCCAGGTCCACGTGCTCGATCTCGAGCCGGTCAGTGAGGATTTTCTCGTCGAAGTCGTGGCCGGACTCTCGAGTTCGCCTCGATCGCTCCCGTGCAAATTTTTCTACGACGAGCGGGGCGCGGAGTTGTTCCTGAAAATTTGCGAGCTGCCGGAGTATTACATCACCCGCACCGAGACCGAGCTCTTGCGGCGCCACGGCGGCGAGATGGCGGAATCAATCGGCGCAAACGCGGAGCTCATCGGCTTCGGGACCGGCGCCGGCGTGAAGGCGCGGATGCTGCTCGAACACCTCGAAAATCCGATCGCCTATGTTCCGGTCGATATTTCCAAGCAGCGGCTCACGGACTCGGCCGCGGAATTGAGCCGGGCCATGCCCGCGCTCGATATCCTGCCGGTCTGCGCCGATTACCTTCAGCCGCTGCAATTACCGAAATCGCTCCGCAAACCGGATCACGTCGCCGTCTATTTTCCGGGCTCGACCATCGGAAATATGGAACCGGAGCCTCGCCGCGGATTTTCTTCGGCGCATTTGCCGGCTTTGCGGGAAGAGCGGCGGGCTCATCATCGGCGTGGATCTTCAGAAAGACCGCGCCGTTCTGGAAGCCGCGTATAACGACAGCGCGGGCGTAACCGCGGAATTCAATCTGAATCTTCTCGTTCGGGCGAACCGCGAACTCGGCGCGGACTTCGATCTCCCGTTCTGGCGCCATCAGGCGATTTACAACGAGCGCCATGGTCGCATCGAGATGCACCTGATCAGCGAAGCCGGACAAACGGTTCATGTCGGAGGCAAGGAGTTTCATTTCCCGCGCGGCGAAAAAATCATCACGGAATTTTCCTACAAGTACACCCAGGAAGGATTCGCCCGGCTCGCCGTCTCGGCCGGCTTCCGTCTCGCTCGCGTCTGGACCGATCCGCAGCAGTTGTTTGCCGTTTTCCATTTTACCGTGGCAGAATAGCCGTCGGTGAACGCGCTCGTTCAGCTTCGCGGGGTTAGCAAGACCTTCGGCGCCGCCGCGGCGCTCCATCCGACCGACCTCTCTTTCGAGCGGGGAAAAACCACCGTGCTGATCGGGCCGAGCGGTTGCGGCAAGTCCACCCTCTTGCGCTTGATCATTGGCCTGCTCGAACCCGATGGCGGAACGATCCAGTTCGACGGCGCGCCCATCACTTTCGCAAACATTGCCGAACTTCGACGGCGGATTGGTTACGTGATTCAAGACGGCGGCCTCTTTCCCCATCTCACCGCGCGCAAGAATGTTCTCCTGATGCCGGCCCATCTGAAACGGCCGGCGGCAGAAATGGATCAGCGTTTGGCGGAGCTCTGCGCCTTGACGCGCTTCCCGAGCGCGGCGCTCGATCGCTATCCCATCGAGCTTTCAGGCGGCCAGCGGCAGCGCATCAGTCTCATGCGCGCTCTCGCGCTTTCGCCGGAGCTGCTCTTGCTCGACGAACCGCTGGGCGCGCTCGATCCGCTGGTCCGCGCCGCCTTGCAGAAGGATCTGAAAGAGATTTTCGCGCGACTGAAGCAAACCGCCATTCTCGTTACGCACGATCTGGCGGAAGCCGCCTACCTCGGCGACGAGATCGTGCTCATGAATGAGGGCCGGATCGTGCAAATCGGAACGCTGGAAGATCTGCGCACGAAACCGGCGAGCGATTTCGTGACCGAGTTCATCAACGCCCAACGAGGGCTGATTGCGCTATGATTGTCGAGGAACGCATCAAGGAGCAGCAGTTTGAAACCGCCCACCATTTAAAAATGGGCGGTTTTAAACCGCCCCTCCTTGGTTTGCTCGCCGCGCTTTGCGTCCTGCGAGCGTCAACCTCCGCGGCGGAGCCGATTCTCGTCGGCTCGAAAAAATTCACGGAATCGTACGTTCTGGCGGAGATCGCGAAACGAGCTTTCGAGGATGCGGGAATCGCCACCGAACACCGTCAGGGAATGGGAGGGACCATCATTCTTTGGGAGGCGCTGCGGACCGGCCAAATAGGGTTCTACCCGGAATACACCGGCACGATCGGCGAGGAAATCCTCAAAGCATCGCCTTCCACTTCCACGACGGAGATGCGCACCCAGCTCGAGAAATCTGGAGTCGGCATGAGCGGCGAGCTTGGATTCAACAATACCTATGCCCTGGTCATGCAGCGAGCCGCCGCCGAGCGATCGCAAATTCAGAAGATCAGCGATTTGCGGAATCATCCGGAACTCAAGTTTGGCCTGACCCACGAATTTCTTAATCGCCAGGGATGGCTGGCGGCCGCTCGCGGAGAAGTATGAACTCCCCACCCAAAACGTCTCGGGAATCGATCACGGTCTCGGCTACGCGGCCCTTCGGAATGGCTCGATCGACGTCAAAGATGCTTACTCGACCGACGCGAAAATCGGCGAGAACGATCTGCTCGTGCTGGAGGACGATCTTCAGTTCTTCCCGCAGTACAAAGCGGTGTTTCTCTATCGGTTGACGCTGCCGCCGAACGCGATCGCAGCTCTGCGAAAGCTCGAAGGAACCCTGGACGAGAAGCGCATGATCCAGTTGAACGCGGAAGCGGAACGAACCAGGAACTACGCGCGCGCAGCCGATCTCTATTTTCAAGACGGCGCCACCACCGCGCGAAACGCAGATCGGCGAATCTCTGACGCACAAGCTGATCCGCTGGACCTCGCGACATCTCGAGCTGGCCGGCATTTCACTGCTCCTCTCCATCATCGTCGGCATTCCGCTTGGCATCGCGGCCAGCCGCGGGGGCGCAATCGGCCAGGCTATTCTCGCCGTGACAGGCGCCGTGCAAACCATCCCCTCTCTAGCCCTGCTCGCCTTGCTCGTTCCCGTTCCGTTTTTCGGAATCAGTCCGCGCACCGCAATCGCCGCGCTCTTTCTTTACGGACTGCTCCCGATTGTCCGCAATACCGCGACCGGGTTGCAGGACATCGCGCCGCCCATCCGCGAGTCGGCGATCGCCCTGGGCCTCGAACCATCCGCGCGCCTTTGGAAAATTTATCTGCCGATCGCATCGCGCACGATCCTTGGCGGAATAAAAACCAGCGCAGTCATTAACATCGGCACAGCCACCCTCGCCGCTCTCATCGGTGCCGGCGGCCTCGGCGAACCAATCTTGAGCGGCCTCAATTTGAACGATCACGCCACCATTCTGCAGGGCGCGATTCCCGCCGCCGTTCTCGCTCTGCTGGTCCAATGGAGTTTCGATTTGCTGGACCGGGTCCTGATTCCAAAGGGCCTGCGGTCTGTAGTGGATCGTGCGCTCCGTCGCGCGATGTTAAATAATGCGCCGAAAGCTTTCGGCGGTAGATTTTCCCATCGAGCGCAGAGCGCACGATCCACCAGAAGACAATGGCGATCGCATCGATCAATCCGGCAACCGGCGAAACGCTGAAGGAATTCACCGCGCTCGATCCGGGCCAGATCGAGAAGAAGCTGGCGAAGGCCGCCCTTGCTTTCGAGCGGCACCGTCGAACGTCGTTCGCTCAACGCGCGGAATGGCTTCTGGCCGCCGCGCAATTGCTCGACCAGGAAAAAGAACAACTCGCAAGGATCATCACGCTTGAAATGGGAAAGCTCCTGCGTGCCGGAGTCGAAGAGGTCACGAAATGCGTGCGCGGTTGCCGCTTTTACGCGGAAAACGCCGAGCGCTTTCTCGCGGATCAAATTATTCCGACCGATGCGACGCGCAGTTATGTGCGCTACGAGCCGATCGGCGCGGTGCTCGCGATCATGCCGTGGAATTTTCCGTTCTGGCAGGTGTTCCGTTTCGCGGCTCCGGCGCTCATGGCCGGCAACGTGGGCCTGCTCAAACACGCCGCGAACGTTCCGCAATGCGCGCTGGCGATCGAAGATATTTTTCTCCGCGCGGGATTCGAGGAAGGCGTTTTTCAGACGTTGCTCATCGAGACGGAACAGACGCGCAGCCTGATCGACGATCCGCGCGTGAAGGCGGTCACGCTGACTGGCAGCGAACGAGCCGGCAGCGAAGTGGCGAGCGCTGCGGCGCGACAGATCAAGAAGAGCGTTCTCGAACTCGGCGGCAGCGATGCGTTCATCGTTATGCCGAGCGCTGATTTCGAAGCCGCGATCAAAACGGGAGTTACGGCGCGCACGCTCAACACCGGCCAATCCTGTATCGCGGCAAAACGTTTATCCTGTCGGATCGAATTTATGATCGATTTGTGCCGGCATTTGTAGAGCGCATGCGGGTCGCTCAAGATTGGCGATCCGCTGGATCGCGGCGACCGAAGTCGGGCCACTCGCGACGGAAGCGATCTTGCGCGGCGTGGATGAGCAAGTGCAGAATTCCATCGCCGCGGGGGCAAAGTTGCTCACGGGCGGGAAACGAATCGAGCGCGCCGGATTCTTCTACGAGCCCACTGTGCTGACGGACATTCCTCGCGATTCGCCCGCTTATCGCGAAGAGATCTTCGGCCCAGTCGCTTGCTTCTTTCGTGCCTCGGACGCGGCGGAAGCGATCAAGATTGCGAATGACAGTTCGTTCGGCTTGGGGCGAGCGCCTGGACGAACGATCCGGCGGAGCAGCGACTCTTCGCCTCCGAGTTGGAAGCTGGAATGGTCTTCATTAACAGCATGGTGGCGTCGGACCCGCGGTTGCCGTTTGGCGGGGCAAACGCTCCGGATTTGGCCGCGAGCTCGGCGCGGAAGGGATCCGCGAGTTTGTGAATATCAAGACGGTGTCGATCGCGTAGCAGAGGGCGCGCGCGCCGTGTCATCCCGAGCCGCGCAGACGGCGAGGGACCTCACAATCGGGGTCGACGCTTACACGAAACAGCAATGCGCAATCCGATGAAGGCGCCTGAACTTTCGTGGTAGCGGCTTGACCACTTGGGAGGTCCCTCGCCGTCTGTGCGGCTCGGGATGACAAGCAAGATGTAAGGCCAACCTAATACCCCGCCGCCTGGCCGTCCTTGCGGCTCTCACTGGCACCGAGATAAACGCGCTGTCCATCGTGCATCTCGACTTTGATCGCCTGATACCCGCCGTAGCCGCCGACGTCGGAACGAACGTCGTGACCCTTCTTCTTTAGTTCACGCACAGTCTCAGACGGCACGCCGCTCTCGACATTCACGTACCCGCCAGTTTCCGTAAGCTTCTCGCCGGTCGGTTCGCTGTCGCCTTCGTGTTGCCAGCGCGAGGCATCACCGGCTTCCTGCACGCCCATACCGAAGTCGATCAAGTTCGTCAGGATCTGCACATGGCCCTGCGGCTGCATCCCCCCACCCATCACGCCGAACGCGAGCCACGGCTTTTGATCTTTCATGACAAAGCCCGGGATGATGGTCTGGAAGGGGCGTTTGCCTGGTGCGTAAACATTCGCGTGGCCCGGCTCCATGGAAAATAATTCGCCGCGATCCTGGAACATGAAGCCGAGCCCGGGAACGACAATGCCACTACCCATCCCGCGATAGTTGCTTTGGATGAGGCTGACCATGTTGCCTTCGTCGTCCGCGGTGCACATGTAGATCGTGTCGCCGTCTTTCAGCGCCGGATTGCCGGGAGCGACTTTCCGCGCGGCCCGTTCCGGATCGATCAGCTTCCGGCGCTCGGCCGCGTACGGTTTCGAAAGCAAGCCGGCCAGCGGAATTTTCGAGAACGCGGGATCGGCATAGAATTTGGCGCGATCGGCCCAGGCCAGTTTTTTCGCCTCAACCATGGCGTGCAATGTCGCGGCCGAATTGAAGCCCAGCGCGCGCAGATCGAAGCCTTCGAGGACATTGAGCATTTGGAGCGCGGCGATGCCCTGCCCGTTAGGCGGCAACTCGAAAACATCGTAGCCGCGATAATTCACGGAAACGGGATCGACCCAGGTGGAAGTGTGTTTCTCGAAATCGACCTTGCGCAGGTAACCGCCGTTCGCCTGCATGAATGCGTCGATCTTGTCCGCGATCTCGCCTTTGTAATAAGCATCCCGGCCTTTCTCGCCGATCAGGCGCAGGGTGCGGGCGAGCGCGGGATTCTTGAAGATGTCGCCTTTCGCCGGCGTGCGCCCTTTGCCGTCGAGCGTGTAAGTTTCGAGGAAAGCCCCCGGGCAAATCCTTGTAAAGTTCCGGCCCGAAATGCCAATAAAACGCGATGAGCTCAGTGACCGGAAAACCCTCCTCGGCATATTTCGCCGGCCGGAGCGAGATCGTCGCTGAGCGTGAGTTTGCCGAACTTCTTGTGCAGCTCGCTCCATGCGTCCACCGCTCCAGGCACACTGATGGGCAGCATGCCGCGCGGCGGAATTGTGGTCGCGTTGCAATTTCGTCGAGCTCGGCTTTCATTTGCTCGTAGCTCAACCCGAGCGGCGAGCGGCCGCTGCCGTTCAGGCCGTAGAGTTTGTTCTCCTTCGCGACTGTAAACGATCGCGAACAGGTCGCCGCCGATGCCGTTCGAAACCGGCTCCATCAATCCCAGCGCCGCATTAGCCGCGATCGCCGCGTCGACGGCGCTGCCGCCGCGTTTCAGAACGTCGAGCCCAACCTGGGTCGCGAGCGGCACGCTGGTGCAAACCATGCCGTGGCGGGCGACGACTTCGGAGCGGGTGGCGAACGGCTTGCCCGTGATGCGATCGATTTGGGCCGGAGCGACAGAAATCGTGATGCTAAGAAAATAGCGCGAGAAATGCGAGCCGGCTCATGCAGGCAAACTAGCCGTTCATTTCCGCCTGTCATCCCGAGCGAAGTCGAGGGATCTCGTGGTCTGTCGATCGACGATCCCCGGGGTCCTTCGACTTCGCTTCGCTCCGCTCAGGATGACGAAGCGATTACTCGTAGCGCAACGCTGTCACCGGATCGAGGCGCGCGGCGCGATAGGCCGGGAGGAAAGCGAAAAGATCAGCAAATCACAAAGGCGCTCCGATGCAAATAATGGCGACATCGCGCGGTATCACTTCCGCGGGAATTTGCGAAAACTGGTAAACCTGTTTCGGAAAAATCTCGATGTGCAAGCGTCGTGGCCAGCCAATGACTGAATTCGTTTCGATAACGGATCGAGCGTCATGCCCAAGGCCGACCCGCCAGCGTCCCGAAAACCCCCACAACGACGCCCTGACCGAGAAAGACCCAAACGATCTGCCAGATATTGGCGCCGATCGCTTTCATGATTCCGATGTCCCGCGTCTTTTGCACCGTCACGGTGATGAGCGTGTTCATGATGCCGAAAGCGGCAACGATGACGATGAAGAAAAGGAGGAAGAACATCACGGTCCGTTCCAGACGAACCGCCTCGAAATACTGGCTGTTCATGTCGATCCACGTTTGCGCGTATTGCGGCGGCTGAAGAAACTGCTGGATGTCGCGCTTCACCTGGTCCGCACCATACGGGTCCACTGTCTTGACCGTGATGCCGTGAAGCGCATCGCCCAGGCCATAGAGTTCCTGCCCAACGTAAATGGGCACGAGCAAGAACTCCGAGTCGTGCAGGTAATGGCCGGTCTCGAAAATGCCGGTGACAGTCAATTCCTTCGGCAAGACGACTTCGCGCAACTTGTCGATCGCCTTGCGTTCGTCCTCGCCCTTGGTTTTCTCCAGCTCTTTTATGCCATCGAGGATTTCGCCGAGGTTCCCGGGAGAATAAATCGTCAACTTGTCGCCGACGTCGATATGGAGTTTGCGGGCCAACTCCACGCCGAGCACCGCTGATTCTCCCTCGAGATCGAGCGCGCCCTTCTTGATGAATTTTTTTAGCGGCACGACCTTCTCCTCCTCGGCCGGATCGACCCCGCGAATCATCGGGGCCAGTCGCTGATGTCTCGAACTCGACGATGACGGGGCCTTGCACATACGGCGCCGTCCCGACGACCCCGGGCGTGTTCCGGATTTTCACCGTGAGATCCCGCCAATCGCGCAAAACGTCCTCGCTGCTGACGAGAATGTGCGCGTCCCAATCGACCACTTTCTGCCGCAGCTCGCGGTCGAATCCGGTCATGACCGAAATGACCACGATGAGAACGGTGACGCCGAGCATGACACCCACCATGGAAATAAGTGTGATGATGGAGACGAACGTCCGCTTCGGTTTGAGATAACGAAGCGCGAGGAAGAAGCTGAACGGCAGTTTCAAATCGGCGATACGGTGGTGGGGAACGCGTTACAATTCCAGAACGGATATCGGAGGCGCCGGGACTTCGCCTGTGATCCCGGTCCTTGATGACGAGGGACCTGCTCCTGATCCACTTATGGACGCGAGCAGCGTGCATCACAAGGGAGAGGTCACTCGCCGAGCGCAGGAGGGATGACACGGTCATGCTACTCCTTGAGCGCATGCGCCTTCAGCTCTTCCAGCGTGACAAACTCGATCGCCGAGGAGTGCGTCGCCTCCAGATCCACGGGCGGGGCGACGCCACGTTGGAACGCTTCCTGATAACGCGCCGCGCAGAGACACCATTTGTCACCCGGCTCGAGACCGGGGAAATCCCACTCCGGATGCGGCGTGACCAAATCGTTTCCCTGAAAAACAGAGTCATCGAGAAATTCTCGCGTCACCTTCACGCAAACCGTATGCTGCCCAATGTCCTCGGAACCGGTCCGGCAATATCCATCCCGATAAAATCCGGTCATCGGATCGCGGCAACAGCAGCGTAGCTCGGTCCCAAGAACGTTTGTCGGCATGGAGGGATACATAGCACATCATATTTCGCGGTCGCGCTCCCCAAGCCACGGCAGTCCATGGAGATCGGCCCGTTTGTCGAGGAGTCAGGAATGGGCGTAGCTTCGACCCTGTCACTCAATCACCCGCTCACTCAATGAACTCTATCGTCGGTATCGATCTCGGGACGACAAATTCGCTCATCGGAGTCATGGACGCCGGGTTTCCGATCTTGCTCGCCGATGCGAATGGCGAGCGGCTGACCCCATCGGTGGTTCATTTTCCTCATGGACGGCGAACCACTGGCGGGAGTGCAGCGACGCGCATGCGGCGCTCGATCCCGCCAACACCATCTACTCCGTCAAGCGTTTGATGGGCGTGCGCGGCGGCGAGGCCGGAAACGATGACCTCCGTTATGAATTGGTCCGTCGCCCAGGCGAACCCCTCCAGGTGAAAGCCGCAGGCCGTGAAATCGCTCCAGAGGAACGTGTCGGCGCTGATCTTGAAAAAACTAAAGACCAACGCCGAGGCCGCGTTGGGGCGCGAGGTTTCGTCCGCGGTCATCACCGTGCCGGCGTATTTCAACGACGCACAGCGGACCGCGACCAAGAGGGCAGCTGAGGAGGCAAACCTTTCCGTCGAGCGGATCGTTAACGAACCGACCGCCGCCGCGCTAGCCTACGGTCTCGACAAGCTCAAGAGCCGCTCGAAGATCGCGGTCTTCGACTTGGGCGGCGGGACCTTCGATATTTCGATTTTGGAGTTGAACAACGGCGTCTTCGAAGTGCTGGCCACAAATGGAAATACGCGCCTTGGCGGAGACGACATCGATCGAGCGCTGATCCATTCGATTTCGGAAACCGGATACCGGAAACCGGAAAGTTTGGCGAGACTCTTGGAAGCTCTGATTGCGGCAAAACATCGGCTCTCGACAGAGGAAACTGTTTCGATCGACCTTCCGTTTTTTGACGGCGGCAAAAATCTGCACTTCGATCTTGGGCGAGAAGAACTGGAGAGAATCGCGCGCCCGATTATCGAGAAAACACGCGCTCACTGTCTCCGTTCCTTTGCGGACGCCAGGCTGGCGCCCGCCGATCTCGATGAGGTCATCCTTGTCGGCGGAATGACCCGGATGCCGTTGGTCAGGGAGATTGTTGGTGAGATTTTTGGGCGTGAGCCAAATACCTCGCAGAACCCGGATGAGGCTGTGGCGATCGGCGCGACGATCCAGGCCGGCATCTTGTCGGGAGCGGTTCGCGATGTCGTGCTTCTGGATGTTACCCCGCTCTCGCTGGGTATCGAAACGTTCGGCGGATTGATGAATGTGATCATTCCGCGCAATTCGACTATTCCAATCAAAGCGGGCGAAATGTTTACGACGGCAGTGAGCAATCAGAGATCGATGTCGATCAAGGTGCTGCAGGGGGAACGGGAAATGGCGCGCGACAATTGGCCGCTCGGGCAGTTTGAGATTGAGTTTGAGCCGGCTCCAAAAGGTGTCGCGCGCGTCGGGGTGCAATTTGAGATCGACGCGAATGGCATTCTTCATGTGCTGGCGCGCGATACAAAATCGGGCGCCGAAAAAACGGTGGCCCTCAACAGCGCGGTCGATGTCTCGGACGAAGCGGTCGAAGCGATGATTTCCGAATCGCTCGACCACGCCTTTGACGACATGAGTGCACGGATCTGGACCGAAGCGAAGCTGAAGGCAGAGGAGATGCTCGGTGCAGTCGAGGCCGCATTCGAGCGGGTGGGCGATTCCATTGATCCGGCGAAAAGGAAACGATTCTTCGGCATGCCGAAAAATTGCGAGAAGCGTTGGGAACAAACGACACCAAACGACTCCAAGCCGCCAATGCGGCGCTGGACGATGCGACGCAAGGCCTCGCTGCCGCCGTCGTAGAAAAAGCGATGCAGGCTGCGGGCTGATTCTCCTTGGCGCACTCGACTGTCATCCCGAGCAAAGCCGAGGACCCCGTGATACGTCGCTCGACTCATGGCGGGCCCCTCGACGTCGCTTCCCTTCGCTCGATGCCGGTTGTGACCTCGGTCAACTACGGAGTCGCACTTGGGCCCGGCGAGGCTGGGCTGACTTTCGCAATTGCCTCATCAAGCAGCTTTTTTTCCTCCGGAAAAATTGGGCCGGTTTGCGCGGCCGCAATATATTCCTGCGCGGCCGCAATCTGGTTCTCGTCGAGGAGCAGAACTGCCGCGTAGGCGGCGGCATGCGAATCGTGCATTTCTTCCGCAGGCAATTTTTTCATGATCTCGATTCCCTCCGCCGAACGGCCGAGGCCATAGAGCGAGAAGGCGTAAGTAATCGCCGCCTTCGCGTCAGCCGGCGCTCGCTCGTAGGCTTCCTTTGCGATGCGGTGACCGTCGGCTGTGTTTTGTTCCACCAGGAGGGCGAGGCGCGCGTAGTCGGCAGCGACGCCGGGTTCGTTGGGAGAGCTCTCATGCAAGCGCCGCGCCGTGCGATAGAGATTCGTTTGATCATTGTTCGCGCGGTAGATTCGGTAGAGCGCGTCGAGCGCCTCGCGCCGCGAAGGAGCGTTCTTCGATACCCGCTGCCAGAGTTGCTCAGCTTCCATGGAGAAGCCCCATTTTGTCGCGAGCCGGGCCAGGAGAATCTCACGATCGGGCCGATCGGCCGCAGCCCGCTCCGCGGAATGCCAGAGCGAGGAAAACTCGACGTCGGCCGCTGACTGGCGCGATTGCTTCGAACCGTAGGCTTGATAGGCCAGTCGAAGGTATTCCGATTCGCCCCAGGCACCGCTCCGCGTCCAGCGTTTCAAGCGCGACCAATTTTTTCCTTCCACGAATGCATCCGCGATCGCTATGGCGGGCGGCGGTTTCGTGATGAGCTCGACGGGAAGCTTTTCCATCCATTTGAGGACTTCCGCCGTGAGGCGATTGTCGTTCAGCCAATCCATCAAGAGGGCGAGATCGGAAGGGCTGCGAGCCGCGACTGGTTTCACTTTTTCGAGGAGCGCGGAAAATTTTGATTGATCCAATTTCCGATAAAATTCGAGGCAAAGAAGGTAATCAGTGAAGGTGACTTGCTGACTCATTTGCAAGTCCTGAGCGAGGGTGTCCGCCCGCTCGAGTTCGTTGCGCTGCACCGCGTCGCCCAGCAAGGCGCGAACCGAACCGGCGCTATATCCCGGCACCTTCCTCAATCGTTCCAGGACCTGGCGCGCCTCATCGCTTTTTTCCGGCGCGTCTGAGCGGATCCGAAGAACGGCGAGGTTAAATTGGTAGAGATCATTGGCGGGCTCCTGGCTTGCAGCCGCGGCGAAATGCTCCTCGACCTCCGCCTCGCTTCCTTGGGCACGCGCGAGCCAGCCGGCGACGACATGATAGGCGGCACGATCACGATCGGCCGGCGCGACTTTCTCAAGGGCTTTGCGCCCGGCATCGAGCTGGCCAAAACGAAGCGCAGCGGAAGCGAGATTAAGCTGGCTGTCGAGATCCCGCGGCTGAAGGCGGGCAATCTGCGCACGCCACGTCACGCTTTCAGGCTGGTTTTGTTTCTCGCTCGCCTCGGCCAGGATGGAGAAGGCGGTGAGCGAATCCCCGTGGCGGAGCACGATCTCGCGAGCGGCGCGGCTCGCTCCCGCGAAGTCCTGCTGCGCAAGCATCGCCGAGGCTCGCTTCAGCAGGCGCTTTTCCTGCCAGCCGCTGTAAGTCTCCGGCCCATAGGTGAGAAGGAAAAGGCCCAGGGCAAAGCCGACCACGAGAGCGCCGGCGCCCATCGCAAGACGAGCCGGCGTAAAAGTGGCCGCTCCCGGCGGCTTCGCCTGCCGTTTTCGTCGAATCCGTCGAACGTGTTTTGCCATCGCCGGATTTTCTATCCTTGCAGAGAAGTGAAATGCAACTGCCGCGCGGAAATCGATTGCTGCGATTTCGCCCAGCTACGCGTTCGCTGCGCTTTCCGATTCCTTGACCACAGGCACGTCCTCGACGGCGTCGGCCACTTTTTCCCGCAGGCGGCGTCCCCAAACATAACGGGCGAGTAAGACCTTCGCCGTCGCCGTGAGAGGCACGGCGAGAATCGGCCCAAGCAACCCTCCGATGAGCAGGCCCCAAACAAAAATGGAAACGATCACCGTCATCGGGTGCAAGCCCACGGAACTGCCGACGATGCGCGGAGCAATGAAAATCGCTTCGAGATTTTGCACGATCAGGAAGACGAAGGTGACAATAATCGGGTGCGCCCAGTCCCCCCATTGCGCTGTGGCGATGAGAACAGCCGGGACCCAGCACAAGACGATGCCGATGTATGGAATCATCGTCAGAACGACCACCAGTAGCCCGATGAGGGGAGCAAAATTTAACCCGACAGCGAAGAGGGCGGTACCGATAAGCAGGCCATCAATGAGACAAACGAGAAGCTGGCCGCGGAAGTAGGCGATGACGTAGTTGTTGATCTGCGAAAGGACGGCGGCCACTTCATCTTTTAACGGTGAATTCCGGAGCGGAAGATATTCCCGCCAGCGCCGTTCAATCGCCGGAGCTTCCTTCAGGAGAAAGAACAAATAGATCGGCACCATGACCAGGCTCAGCAAAAACCCAGTCACGCCGAGAAACCCGCCGATGCTTTGCTTAAGCAGCACCCAAATTTTCTCGCTCAGATAAGGCAATTGCCGCTCCAGGTTGGGCAAAAGCTTTTGCACCCAATCCTGGATGCGCTGGCGATCGGCGGAAGTCAGGGGCGCGGCAGCAGGCGAGATCGTTTCTCTGGCCGCGGAAGAAGCGGATGGGCTGGCGACGGCCGCGGCGGGTGACGCCGGCGCAATTGTTGGAGAAGGTTTCGCCGGCCCAGCCGGAGTCGGAGATGCGAGCAGCCAGTTTACAAGACTCGAAGTCGGCGAGGTGCGTTCATTTTTTGTCCGCGGAGTCCCAAACGTGGGGTCGTAACGTAAGATGAGATCGACCAGATGATCGCGTGCTTTTAGGGTGTATTGCGGCAACTCACGCGTGACGCTGGCCGCTTGCATCGAAACGATCGGAGCAAGCCACGCGACCAGGACGCCGATGGAGAGAAACGCGATCGTGAAAAGGGCCAGAACTGCCTTCGTGCGGCTAAGTCCCTGGGCGGCCATTTTTGTGACCAGCGGTTCGAGGAGATAGGCGAGAATGCCGGCGATCGCGACCGGAATGAGGATTGGTTGAATGAATCCGACCACGTTAGCCACAATCCAGACAACCGAGCACGCGATGGTGATGAGCAACACCACGAAGAGCGCGGTGAGCGCCGCCCACATTGTCTTGCGTTGCCAGGGCGTGGGATACTTTGTCATTCTATGAGGCAACATGGGTCGCGGGCGGAGGGTGCGGGCGGACTAACGTTCCAAGTCAGTCGATCCGATTAGTTTTCGCCGGACCCTTGCTCATGGTCGTCTTGGTCTTTTCGATCTTGTCTGTGAGTAGTTTATTTTCAGGATCCAAAGCGATCGCCTTCTGCCAGAATTCAAGCGCCTGCGGAACGCGGTTCAACTTGGAATAGACGTCGCCGATGTGGTCGAAGACAATGGGATCATCCCGCGTGAGACTTTGCGCGGCGCGGAGCAATTGATTCAGGGCCTCGTCGTACTTGCCTTTACGATAATAGAGCCAGCCAAGACTGTCGAGATACGCGCCATTATTTGGGTCCAACTGGAGGGCACGGCCAATCATCTCTTCCGCTTCATCGAGGTGAAGATTGTGCTCCGCCCACATGAACCCGATGTAATTATAGGCTTCGGCCGCGTTGGCCGGATCGAGCGCGATTGATTTCCGGAGAAGGTCGGCCGCCTTGTCGTGAAGGCCCGCCTGATCCGCTGCGGCGCCGTAATCGAAATAAAAGCGCGCATTCAGCAATCCGTCATTGTCGCTCTGAGCTTCATTGAGAGCTTCCTCAAAAGTGACGACCGCTTGCTGCGGATGTTTCGCTTCCCGCAGCGCCAGGGCCAGGTAGTAGGTAAACGCCGGGATGTTAGCAAAACGCAGCCGCGCCTCGGTCAGAAGCTTGACCGCGCGTTCGCCGTCGCGGAGTGGACCGATGAGTAATTCGGCCAGGCGCAAGCAGGTTTGCCCGCGGCCCGGATTGATCAACAGGCTTTGCTCGTAATTCGCGGCGGCTTTCGCGAATTCCGCCTTGGCTGGCTCGGTTTGGTTAGCGCGAGCGAAGGCCCGGGCATTTTCATCGAGGAGCTGCGCGAGTAAATCGTAGGGCTGATACTTCTCCGGATGTTGCTTGATGATTTCCTGCAACATGTCGATCGCCTTCGCTCGCTGATTGGTCAGCACGAATCCCGAGGCAAGCTTTTCGCGCGCGTTCGAGTCGTCCGGCTGTAACTCCAAGACTCTAAGGTAAAGGGGAATCGCCTCCTGGATTTGCTGGGAAGCCGCGAAATAATCCGCCACCTCCTTCAAGACGGTAGAATCATCTCCGGCCGACGCGACGGCTTTTCTGAAGAGATCGTTGACGCGTTTGATGTCTTCCGGTTTCGGCTCGACCTCCGGCCGGAAAAGCATGGAGGCGTAGAGTTTGCCCAACCTGATCCAGAAGGCGGAATCGTCACTCGTGACGGCAGCCGCGCGTTCCAGCACCTGAGCCGCTCTCTTGGGATCCTTCCCGGTCAACTCGATCTCGTAGAGGCGCTGATAGGCGTCGAAATTCTTGGGGTCGAGCGCAATGGCCTGGTCCGCGTATTTCGCGGCCTGATCCATCTTCTTGAGATACTTCGCGTAAATGAAAGAAAGCTGCAGATAAGGTGAGGATTCTTTCGGGTTCGCTTTTATGGCGTCCTTTAAGACGTCGATAGCGCGCGGGAAATCTTCTTGCCGGCTCAGTAACGCCGCCACGCGCAACGCCAGTTCCGCCTGCCCGGGATCGACGGTGAGGACTTTTTGATACAAGGCGAGCGCGTTCTCCATCTCCGCGTTTTCCTCCAAACGGACACCCTCCACAAAATCGACCAGGGCATCGGCTTTGCGCGCGTTCTCGGGTTGAAGGGCGAGATCCTTCGCCGGCACGCGCATGAACGAATCATCCTGTCCTGAGCTTTTTTTTGCCGGGAAAGCTTTGGCCGCCCCTTCGCTCTGGGGTGGTGAGCGCAGTACGGAGGGTGCCGCCGCCACCTCAAACACGCAGAAAAATAGCCCGCAGAGAAGAACACGCCGGACAGATGCACTGCGCCAGTTCTTCCCCAGGATCATTTCGAAGAGTGTAACGGTGGCGGTGGCAGCACGCAAACCAGCCCTGTCCCGGAGTCGCGGGTCCCCGCTCGTGTAACGACTCACCAAGATTATGGGTGCGCTTACGACTTGTAACGCAAACGCTTCTTGTGGCGATTCTCCTTCATGCGCTTGCGGCGCTTGTGCTTGGAGATCTTCGCTTTTCGTCGTTTTTTCAGGGAGCCCATAAAGGTTTGGTCAGAATGCCGGTTTACCGGAGCGCAACGCAAGCACCGGATGCGGGTATCCGCAACAGACTTCTTTCATCAATGCGCCGCCTGGGTCAGGGCCTGCTCCAGGATCGTGACGTGTTCTTCCGGCTTGACCTTCCGGAAAATCGCGGAAATCCGACCGGTGCCATCGATCACGAACGTGCTCCGCTCCACGCCCATATATTTCTTACCGTACATGCTTTTTTCGACCCAAACGCCGTAGGAAGAGACAATTTTCCTATCCACGTCGGACAGTAACGGAAACGGGAGCCGATACTTCTTGATGAATTTTTCGTGGCTGGCCGCTGAATCCACGCTCACACCAAAGACGTTCGCGCGGGCGCCGAGTTCGCCCCAGGCATCGCGCAAGCCGCAAGCCTGGACCGTGCATCCCGGCGTATCATCCTTCGGGTAAAAATAGAGGACGACGGCCGAACCGCGAAAATCGGCGAGCGCGACGGCCTGCCCGTCTTCATATTTACCGCCGATCACCTGAGTGCGGAACTCCGGTGCCAGATCACCCACTTTTAAGTCGACAGACATGATACGAAAATTTTGCGGGCTCTCGCCACGAGAACTATCGGGCTGGCGGGATTCGAACCCGCGGCCTCCTGCACCCGAGGCAGGCGCTCTACCAAGCTGAGCCACAGCCCGAACTAATCGCGCACCTATTTTCGCGTAGTCCCGTCGCAGTGGCAAGGCCGAATCGTCACCAACGAGCGGGCCTCCCTGGACCAAATTGACTTAGGGAACGCCACACCTAAGCTCAGCGAAATTGGAAACCCAATTAGCAAAAAACGAGCGGCGGTATATCAAGCTCATCGTTGGCGGGCTGGTCAGCCTCGTGCTCGTCATCGTGCTCGCGTATGTGGGAGTCCATTTTTTCCATCGCTGGCAGGAGCGCCGCTTGGTCAGGCGAGCGGCCGCATACCTGGGCGGTGGTGATGTGAAAGCGGCCGCCCTGAGCGCACGGCGCGCCCTGCAATTGAATCCAGCCAACCCGGATGCCGCGCGCGCCATGGCTCAAATTGCGGACCTCACCGGAGACCGGACCGCTCCGGACTGGTGGCGTAAGGTGCTGGAACTCGAGCCCCACACCACGGAGGACGCTCTGGCACTCGTTCGCTCCGCCTTGCGCGTGAATGATCTCGCGACCGCGGAAAAGACCCTCACTGGACTCGATGAGGCCGCGAAGCAGACAGCTGGATATTACGCCGCCTCAGGCCGGCTGGCCGAGATGAAGAAAAATCCGGTCGAAGCGGAGCGTCTTTGGGCCAAAGCCAGCGAGGTTGCGCCCGAAAATACGTCGTACCAATTCCAACTCGCCTTGATTCACTTGGGAATGAACGACCAGGCGAAGCGAAAATCGGCCTTGGCTGTGCTCGAGCGCCTGCGAATGGACCCCAAGCAGCGCGCCGCCGCCACCCGGACCTTGCTTCTCGACGGAGTGGCCCACCATGAAGAAACGCAACGCATGCGATTGCTCGCGAGCGAACTGCAAAGTTATCCGGAAGCCCAGTTCAGCGATCGCCTGCTCTACCTCGAGATTTTGCGGCAGTTGCGCGACCCTGGATTCGCCGAATACCTAACCAAATTGGAGCAAGATGCCCTCTCGAATCCCACGGATCTGGCCAGTTTGCTCTCCTGGATGAGCAACAACGAAACAGCTGCGGCGGCGGTTGAGTTTGGGAAAACCCTCCCCGTGGAATCCGCCGGCAAGTGGCCGGTTCCACCTGCGCTCGCAGAAGCGTACGCGAACCTGAAAGATTGGGCGGGCCTCGAGCGCTTGGCCCGGAACTCGGAATGGCCGCCGTTCGATTTTCTGCGCCGCGCCTATCTCTCTCGTGCGCTCCGTGGCCAGGACAAGAAACTTCCCGCCGAACAGGAGTGGTTGGCAGCCCAGAAAGAAGCGTCTACAAACCCCCAAGCGCTTCTCATGCTGGCGCGCACAGTCGCCGCGTGGGGCTGGGAGCCTGAAATGGTGGATCTGCTTTGGGTTCTGGCAAAAAGTGATGGGACAAAATTTGAGGCCCTGCAGACGCTTTATCAGCACTATGCCAAGGCGGGCGACACAACCGGGCTATATAGGGCGCTTCTCCGGCTGGTGGAGGCCTTGCCGAATGATCTAACTCTCCAAAACAACTTGGCCCAAATTTCCCTGCTCCTCCGGGCCGATATGGACCGGGCCCGGAAAGTAGCCGCGGAAATCAAAAACAAAGAGCCGCGGAACGGAGCCTACGTCTCGACTTATGCCTTTTCTCTCCACACCAAAGGCGATGTGAAAGGCGCGTTGCAAGCAATGGACCAGCTCAGCCCGGATCAACTGCGTGAACCATCGGTGGCTGCGTACTATGGAGTGTTTCTGGCAGCCGCCGGCCAAAAGGACAAGGCGCGCGAGTACCTTGCCTTGGCGGCCCAGGCCAACCTTCTGCCAGAGGAAAAGGCGTTGGTGGCTAAGGCGTCGGATACAGTCCAGTAATCTGCCGGACATCTCGCTCGCACCGCCTCCGCCGCAAGCCCACCCAAGTCGCGCCTGGTCTGGACGCAGAACGGCCGTCTCCTTGCGAAGACGGCCGTCTCAAACCAAACAAACAGGAAAACAACTAACCTAAGATGCGAGATGCACTCTGCTGCGCCGCACGGCGGCGGCGAAGAATCTGCGTGAACGAAACCGCTGCAATCAAACCGACAATGGGAAAGAGCGCGCTCATTTCCGGAGCCGGAGCGAGAACCGGGACCAGAGGTCATGGAAGCCATCGAAACATCTCCCGCACCCGTCGCCCCCACCGCACCGGTCGCGGCGAACTGGACTGTGGGCACCGAAACGAAATCTGCGCCAAAGCTTTTGGCCATCGCCTCGTCCAGTTCGGTCGCAGACCGGGTCGGCGTGTTGGTGTTGGCGGCAAACGACAGCCGATCGTTACTGGCCAAGCTTTGATACTGGACAGCATTCGTGTTCTCGAACCCCCGGGCCGTCGAGGCATACGCCGATTGAGAAGAATCACTGGTTGCGCCAGGGGCGTTGCTGCTAGCGCTAGAGTTTGGCTGCCAGGTGGCGACTGTTGCCCAGGCTGAGCAGGCGGTAAGGGCCGCTACGCAGCAAAGGGTGCGCACGGAGTTTGTGAGGAAGCGATTGGTCGTTGATGTTCTCATTTGGATTAGGTTTTGGCGATTGTCTTGTGGTCTAAACCGGCTAGTGCCTTCTGTGTCACTTATCGGTCTTTCAATGTTTTCCATATTTGTCATAATTGAGTCGCAACGTCAATAAGTATTTTTATGCCACCCGCTAGGCAAATTTCTATCACTATGCCCACCCGGTGCGCAATAATATCTTTCAGAAATTTTTCGCCCCCCAAGAAAGGCCTCTTGGCCGCAACAGTCTCGGGTGCTTCGGGACCCAATACCCCTGTGCGAATGTCGGCCGGCCGCCAAACCGATCGCAGGAGAGCCAGATTGGGCTTGAATCAGCGGCTTAAGGGCGATTCAGGCTTTGCCCGCCATTCCCACCGCGCGCAGAGCAGCCAAATCGGGAGCGGGTCGCAGCAGAGGTTTGCTGCTCTAGCCCACGCAATTCGCAGGCGGGACGCTGCTACGCGCGCTGCGCGTTCGCAGGAAGGCGCCGCTACCCTTTGGAACTCAGGTGCTGAAGCGCTGCCTCGAGTTCCGGCGAAGGGGCAAACCAAGACCCCAGCGCGGCTCGCGCCTGCGGGTACAACTTCTCGAAATTCTCTGTCCTCGCGTCAACCCGAAATCGAATCTGCGTTTCCGGGTTGATGTTAACGAAAAGCACGCTCTTCGAGAAGGGCTGGCCGTAATATTTGTAACTGAAGGCCATTTCAAAACTGGTCCAGCCATTGAGCTGAATCTCGTTCGCTCGTTCGAATTCGATCTGCACGTCGGTCGCGCCAGGCGGTAGGAGATCGGACGCCGCCTTTCTATAAGCCACCAGGCCCTTTTCATCGAATGCGACCGTGGCGTTGATTGGCGAGTTCTCGAGAACGATCGAGGCGTTGGGAAGACTTGCTGGAGTAAACGTACCGTGCTGCCCATCGCCGGTCACGCGCCAGCTGTTGGGAATCGAGAGATAAATTCGCTGCGCTTCGTCTGAAAAGTAGAGACGCTTAACGGGAAAACCATCCTGAACGGATTCGGCATAGCGCGGCGTGAAATCGATCGCGGAAGCGCCGGCGACAGGAGCCAGAAGGAGGATAGCGAAGCAGATTCGTTTCATAACACTAGGGAACATGCCGCCGGCATTTCAAAACCGCTCCCAGCGGCCGCGCGAGAATTGGGTGGCCTGGAGCGTTCCCTTAGGCGGTTTGGTTTGGAACAGCGGGTCGAAATTCCAGATCCGATTGGGTGGCCAGTAGGTATTGTTCGTGTACCATAACCCAGTGAAGAGCTTGCTTTGGAAAAGTTCGACCATCGATCCGTAGTAGGTAAAGTTTATGCCCTGGTTACTGCCGAGGTTGTACCACAACTCGAGGAAGCGAGGAAAGTTGTGCACCCCGCCGGAAGGATTTCCGCTGCTGTTGTAGTTTGTCGGAACATTCCCCGAAACGATACCGGTGTTTACCGTAGTGTTGGTCGCGACTCTGGAAGTGAGTTGGCTGCCCGCATTCGCATCGTTCCAGCTGTTGGAAAGGATCGTGACCGCGTCGGCGGCGACGGCCGTAGACTTTTCTGTGTAGCCCGGAGCCGTGTGGTTCGCGCCAGACGTGGTTCCGTTGCTCGGAACATCGGCCGCTGAAGCGCCGCCGGTGTTGAAATCGCCCTGAATATACATCCCCTTATCCGTTGCCACCGTGATATCGTCATTCAAGACTCGTCCATTGACGAGCCGGATCGCATCTTTAGTGGCGTCCGTTGAAATATCGGTGATATAGACGACTCCATTGTATTTGCCGCCCATTTGGGTGATGACATCGTTGAATTTGTTCATGTCCAGGGAGGTTACTTTGACGTTAGTTCCCTCCCGCTGCTCGTACATGTTCGTGCTGCCGAGGATCGCCAGCTTCACCTTGTTAGTTGTACCTCCGGGAGCCGGGCTGTTTTTGTCGTCATAGACTTTCAAATACGCCGGGTCAGTCGTGGCCTTTGATGAATCCACTTCAATCTTGAGGCATGCCTTGTTATAGAAGCGCATGGCGGCGATTTCCGGCGGGTCTGGATTGGCCGCGCCGCTCGTCGGCCGCTCGATGATTTCACGAAAACCATCGTTGTTAACGTTCGCATCGGTGGTGTTAAAGAGTTGGGCTGGTCGGGTGCCCAAAGGCTCCATTCGGTCCACTTTCTTCAACTGAGTGTTCATGGATGCGCTCAAGCCTGATTGAAGGTCATCTTCCCAGTAAGGCTTTTCGGTGGGATTCGTGTAGTCGGTGCCACCCGTGCCGGACCAATTACCCGGCGCCGTCTCCCGATAATTTCCGCTGTAGGAAACGTTATCCATGAACCGAAGTTTGTCGTAGGCCAGCACCTCTAAATCCTTGTTGGTATGGACTAGACCGGTAATGGTCATGGGAGGTCCGGGATGGATCTCCAGATCATCTTCATAAAACACCGCCGCCTGAAAGAGCGGGACAAAGGTAAGTTGCATGGCGCGCCTGACCCCCTGGGTTATGGCAGCGTTGGCTGCAGGTGTCGTCGTGGAAGCCTCGGCTTTGTAGAAGGTCGAATTCCCGCTCCAGCCGGGATATCCTGGCACATTCGAGAACCTTCACCGTAGTCGCAGTTCCCGCCGTTAACCCCCACTGATCGGTCGTCGTATAGTTCACATTCGCCGGCAAGGTAAGAGGCCGCGGAAGGAACAATGGCGTGACGCCGGTACCGGTCGAAGGCGTGGTTCCCAGAGCGGGATGCAACGTGGAGGGCAAGGCAAAAGACGAAGAATTTACGGGAGCGTAGGCGTTGGTCTTGATATCCTTTTTCCATTTCGCGAAGATATACTCAACCGCGCTGTCCGCTGCGCTCTGCGCATGGAGGACGGTGCGTTGCCGGCCCGCCTGGCGCGCGAACGTGGATGTGAGGTTAAGCGCCACTCCCACCAAAGTCACCATAGTGACCAGGACCATCATGGCGACCAGTGAACCGTAGCCGTCGCAGGAATGCGATTTTTGTTTCATTTTCATTTCGAGGGCTTGCTAAGGCTAATTCTGCACGAGGATGGCCGACCGATAGGCAATAGATTCCTTCAAGTCGAAAAAGGTATTGCTCGTGCCAAGCTTGCGCTTGTTATAGGTGGTAGATTCTACTCGAAGGTCCACATCGACCCAGCGGCGATCTGGCGTGGCCGTCGTATCGTACTTGAATGGGAGCAGTTGCGTTTCGCCGGTTTTCGGGACCAAGGTCGCCAAGACTTCATATGTGCTCGGCGTCGAAGCGTTGTTCAGCAACCGAAGCTGCGTTCCGTTAGCCACGCAGGCCATCTTATCCAGCATGAACAACTTTGCGCTGGCCGGCAATACGGTGCCCGTGGTGGCCACTGGATTGCAGAAGCTGCCAATACTGCTGCCGAAAGTTAGGGTGGAATCTGTCCCGTTGAGTGCGCTGACTCCGGTAATGCTGGCCTTAAAGCCTATAATGTTGGTGGTCAGAAACGTAGCGTTGTCAGTGCCCAACATGACCAGGACGTCGCCGATTTCAGGCGTCGGCATCCCGGCCGTTCTGCGCAGGACGAGTGTTGTCGCAGTCGCGGCGACGGCGTTCACATTTGCGTAAGTCGATCCGGAGGCCAAACGCTGAAAGGTGATGCCGGCGGCGGGTCCGTTTCCCGACACGGGGGCCAAGGAAGAGTCGACTAAAATTGGCGATGCCACTGACGACTGGATTAGATTCAAGAGCCTTTCGCTGCTCATTCGGGCCTGACCGTGACTGACATTGATGCCAGTGCCCTTCGCCAGGAGCACTGAGCCAGCCTGTAACACGGAAAACAAGACGGTGCTGACCACGCCAAAAACGCCCAACGAAATCATCACTTCCGAAAGGGTAAAACCTCGCGTCCGAGGAAGTTGGTTAAGACGCTGATTCATAAATTCAATCCGGGGCGCGGACCACATACATTTCATATGAGTAGGCCTTCCCCCGAAAACTGTAATCAACCCGAACCCAGACTCGCACCAAGCCCAGGGCGGCATCGGAAAGCGAAACCCGCGTTATCCTTGTTCCTTGCACTGCGGCAGGGCTGGTGTTGTCCTGATCGACATACAACGAGATGGTCTCAGCGGGGATGGTTTGAGTTCCCCGGTCAGGATTCCCATTGGGCGAGGGAATGGTGGCAGGACTCCCTGTGGTAAAGAGCGGGGGAATGGCGTCTGAGGCATACGGGACGGTCAAAGCCTGATCTATCTTTTCCTGGCAAGCCGCTTTGGCTGCGGTCCTGACCCGGTCGATGGCGGCAAAGCGATTTGAATCGAGCATTGCCCAAACAGAGCTGCCAGCGACAAGTCCGATGACGCTCATCGCCACGAGCAACTCGACCAGGGTAAACGCCGCGCACCGGGAAAGGCGCGACCATGGCCGAGGCGGCCACGCTCCCCCTGTCGGGGTGTCGGACGAGGTTTGTGATCTGCTGCCTGGATTCATGAACATCTGGGTATCTTTTCGCGAAAGTAGCAAGTCATGCGCCAGTTAGGCCCGCTTTTGTAAAACGACCATAGAAACCATGTTAACTGGCATATGTGTTGCTACATAAACCGGTCTAGAATGAACCTTCGCTCCCTTATTGCGGGCCGTTCCCGAATGAACCTCTTGCGGGTAGTTCCGGACGCCGGATTCACCTTCGCTGAGATCATCGTTTCCGTTTCCGTCCTTGGCTTGCTTTCTGCCGGCTCTATTTGGGGACTGGCCCAAGCCAACAACTACGCGTCAGTCGCTCGACTCTATACCGGCGCCGAAACGGTGGCGCAGAACCGAATCGATGAGATTCTGTCGGAATCCCCCTTTAACCCGCAAAAAACCCCACCCGAGATCCCTACGGTTCTCGCGCTCGGAACCCACGCCGCGGAGACCGTCCAGGTTTACAATGAACCGAATCCGGCAGGCGGCACACCGCGCATCATTACTGGCCAGATGGTTACAACCGTGACTCAGGTCAATGCCCCCGGTTTCCCCAACCTCAATATGTATGCGGCTACGGTCGTCGTGACCTACACGTTTAGAGGCAAGACTTACAAGGTTCAATTTAACGCGATGCGAGCGTCCGACGTATGAGACTTTCACGCACCAACGCCGCTCGACGCGCCTTTACGGCTGTCGAAGTGATGATTTCAACCGGGCTCATGGTCCTCGTCGGCGGAATGGCCTATACCGTCCTAAACAGCGGCATGAACCTTTATGCCAAAAACACCGCGGTCAACGCTGCCCATCAGCAGGCGCGTTCGGGCGTGGATCAAATGCTGCAGAACATTCATGGCTCGGTGTCGATCCCTCAGCTGGTCAACACGAACCTTGTTCCGATCGCTGCCCCGGGCACTGGTCCGGCGGCCGGCCTCACTTTCCAGCGCTTCGAGGCGGGCCCCTTTCCTGTTGTCGCGAACGCAGCGGCGACCTCTACCACTATCGACTTGGCCTCGGGCACCGGCGCTACGTACACGCCGACCACCAATTCGCGCCTCAATATTACATCGCATGGCATCGAGCTGAATGTCCTGTCTTCTGCCAATATCGGTTCCGCCGGTTCCGGCAACCGGCGATATACCCTTTCGGAACCGATTGGAACCGAAGTCACCATTCTAGCCAGTGGCGAAGATGACGATCCTGATACCACTTACCTTGTCTCCGCTATTATGACTTCCCGCTGTAGTTATGCGGTTATTGGGACCGAACTTAGGTATTACGCGACCAATAATCTCGCGAACTACCGAGTCATCGCACGAAATATCACCTCGCCAACACCCTTCACGATTCCGACGCTTTCCGGCGGTGGCCTGCAGAATCGCTACGTTGCAGCGGTCAATATCTCGACCGTTGAGCCTCAGTTTACGCAGCGAGGCTACGCTGCGGTAAACATGTTCATCAGCTCCCTCATCCCATTTCGATGCCGCCTTACGACAAAACAATAAGTCTTATGCACTTGAAAAGAAATCATCCCGCGCGGACCGGCAACATTCTAGTAGTTACGGTGATCACCCTTATGATTGTCAGCGTCTGTGTCGGACTCGCGTTTGAGTATACGAACAACATTGGGCGGAATGTTCAACGGAGCATCTTGCTGCGGCAAGCCGTCAATATTGCCGATGCCAGTACGGAAATGTCCTTTTCGGCCTGGCGCGGGATTGCCCGCAGCAAAGCTCCTGGCTACGTCCTGAAAAAACAAGACTTGGACAACGAACTCCCCACCCCCACCCCGGGCAATTTCCCCGGAGTTTCAAGTTACACTCTGACCAACTACCTGGTCTATCCCCTGGATTCGAGATGGGTCGCCAAGACCGGGAATAACTCGACTCCTTCTCCGATCGCTGGTCCGCAGGCAAACGATCTGAGCTACTACTTCGTCGCCTCGGCAGATGTTATCATTCCGACTTTGACGTCAAAAAATCCGACGAGCAGGACTGACGGCGGCAATCTCGTCGCCCAAGTCCGGCGCATCTTCCAAAAAGAAATTCTGTCGCTCTGGCGCTATGCGATTTTTTTCGACGACGATCTCGAAATGCATCCGGGACCGCTCCAGACCGTGAACGGCCAGGTCCACACCAATGGCAATTTATATACAGCCCATGATACGCTGACTCTGAACGGCAAGAGCACCTATACCGGTCTCTGGGAAATCAATTACCATCCCGAGGACAGCCGGCGGGGAGTCCCACCGCCGCCCACCTC
The DNA here is from genome assembly GCA_963850015.1 of uncultured Verrucomicrobiae bacterium. GTDB lineage: Bacteria > Verrucomicrobiota > Verrucomicrobiia > Chthoniobacterales > UBA10450 > AV80. The sequence goes on along the minus strand of CAWKJF010000002.1, from coordinate 481,892 downwards.
CCCCCATTGGCCATCCGATCTTCCGCCGGCTCAAAGCATGGACGAGCAACCATACGACATCAGCGTGACGGACTATCATGAGCTAATTGAGAGCACGCGCACCAATCCTCCGTTGGTTCCAAATGCAACGCTCAATCCATACCGTTTCCAGACCCAGGCCGGCGTGGAAGTGACCATCGATAACAGTAATGCTGTCCGGGTTTACAAGAGCGGGAGCGAACTCACGACCGGAAATACCACGGCCGGAACCAACAACAGAAAAATTCTTGATGCGTTTAAGGCCGCAGTTACGACCGGCGTGACCATTACCGACAGCCGCGAGGGAGCAGGAACTGGCAATGGCAGCATTCGGCTCGCCACGCTCGACGTGGGCGCGATCACCACGAAAATCGAAAACGGCACAATCGACATCTACCCTATCATCTATATTGTGGATATCAGCCCTAATCAGAATGGCGTGACTACCAAACGCGGTATTCGGCTAAAAAATGGAGGTCGGCTGCCAGACGGTGGACTGACGATCGCGAGCGGCAATCCGATTTACGTGCAGGGCGACTACAATACAGGTTCAGTCATGAACCCCACAGCGGGAGCGACGCCAACTAGCCAGCCGCCAACGAATACACAGCCGACTCCCGCTCCTGGCGCCACGCCGCCAAGCCCAACGATCCCCACCTACGAACGCCAGCCAGCCGCGATCATCGCCGATGCGATAAACATTCTCTCAAACAAGTGGGTGGATTCTGCTTCCGGGACTATGCCGGTCGCGGCCCCTACCACCATCAACGCCGGGCTCATTTCCGGCAACGTTCAAACAATTAACGGCGACTACAGCGGTGGAGTTGAGAATTTTCCACGGTTCCTGGAAAACTGGGACAACAAGGTATTCACGTACTACGGCTCGATGATTCAGCTTTACCAAAGTGAGCAGGCAATCGGCCACTGGGGCCCGGGTTACAGTCCGCCCGACCGCGCCTGGTATTTCGATAAGAACTTTACGACGCACCCGCCGCCCGGCGCCCTCCATTCGATCAACTACCGTCGCTCCCGATGGTACATGCTGTAGAGTGCCGTCAGGTACCGGCGGCGCCGATTGGGTCCCGGCACCGAAGCTGCTTTACTTTTAGCGCGATCAGAGGCTTGTCAGGCCGCAAGATCCTTTCGCGCGGATGTTGAAAAAAGTGCACATATGAACTCCAATTTGTCAGCGCCTATTCAATGCCTGTCGCGCCTCCGTCTTTGGTCAAAAGGCGCTTTCCTATTCGCTATGACCTTCTCAATCGTGGACGCGGCGATTGATTTTACGCCCATGCCTGGCGAACGAAACCAAGAGGGTATTATCTTTAAACAACTGATCTTCCGGGAAAACGATCGCAAGATCACCTACGAACAGCCGCGCGGATGGACCTACGCTGGCGACTCAAAAGGGCTTCGGCTAACTCCTGCGAATTTTGCCCAGGCGCGCGCTGATATCGAGCAGTCGCCTCTGCCCACTCCAGAGCCAATGGATGAAGCCGCCTTGCGCGCCCAGGCGCTGAAAACGCTCCCCCCCGAAAGCCAGCAAATAACAGTCGCGGCCGAGGAGCAAAATCCTCTTCGAATTAATCGTCACGACACCTATGGGGTGACGATTACCTACTCTCTTCGCGGAGAGGAGTACACCGCCAATGTGCTTTTCGCGAACCTGCCGGACACGCAACTTCGTTTCCGCATGGTTGCCCGAACACGAGACTTTGAACCGCTTTTTCGGGCCTTCCGCGGCAGCCTCTTCACCCTTCAATGGGCTGAACCGGCGAAAACGACTCCGTAACCGTCAAACGTGATCGAGCGCGGGTGGCGAATCCGCGGCGTCCATTTGGAACCGCCCCAAGCAAGCGCGGCCGACACTTGGCGATGGACCGAAACGCCCGCGCGACCGAACAGCTTGGGCAAGCTCGCGCGCTAACAAATCGGTTGACAACGACGGGGGCGAATCGCAAAGTCAAAATTCTCTTTTTTCCCGTCAATGCTCGTCTCAAACATCATTCCACCAGCCGTTTCAGCGAACACCCCGGCCATTCTTCAGTTTCCGACGGACGCGACCCGCGCCGTCCGTTCATTGCGAAATATGACCACTCAACTCCTGCAGGAAGCAGCTCAAGTGATCCCGAATCAGCAACTGCTGATCAACGTCGTCTCCCGCCGCGTGCGCCAGCTGGGATTGGGCCATCGTCCGCTCGTCGAAGCCACTCCCCGCTCTTCTCTAACGGACATCGCCCTTAGGGAAATCATCGCCGGCAAACTCACTTACGAGCTGGCCCCGGAGAAACCTGCCGCCGAAGGCGCCGCCTAATCTCGCGCCTCGTCCGGAAGCGCGATCATGGCGACCGAGACGATCCTTAATCGCAAGGCGCTCCGCGATTTTCACATTCTCGAACGCTACGAGGCTGGCATCGAGCTGAAGGGCAGCGAGGTCAAATCGATCCGCGCCGGCAAAGCAAATATCAGCGACGCCTTTGTCCGGATCGAGAAGGGCCAGGCCTTCCTCCACAACGCCGACATCCAGCCTTACGCACAGGCCAGCCACGAAATCCCTGCGGCGAAACGGGTTCGGCGCCTGCTCCTGCACAAACAGGAAATCGATAAACTTTACGGCTTAACGGCCATCGCCGGCCGCGCGCTCGTGGTCTTGAGTCTCTATTGGAAAAACGGGCGCCTGAAATCGGAGATCGGAGTGGCGCAGGGCAAAGTCGCGCATGACAAGCGCGCCGATCTCAAAAAGCGTGCGACTGACCGCGAAACCGAGCGCGAAGTAGCGCGCTTCAATCGCAGGCACGGGTGATGGATTCGTGAAGTAGACTGGTGATCCCAGCTTTTCACCCAGTCACCATTCACGCAGCTTGTCAGCTCGGCTTGCGCATTCACATTAGAACTTCGCATGGCGCGCCAACGCTCTCCACTTTTCGTCCTCCTCCTCACCGTCTTCATCGATCTGGTGGGCTTCGGAATCATCATTCCCGTCCTGCCCCTTTACGCGGAGCATTTTGACGCTTCGCCGATCGCGATCGGCTGGCTCACCGGCATTTATTCGGGCATGCAAATTATCTTCACGCCGATCCTCGGAAAACTCTCCGATCGATTCGGACGCCGTCCCGTCTTGATCGTCAGCATCGCGGGCACGGCGGTTGGATTCGTCCTTATGGGCATGGCGACGGCGCTTCCCCTCCTTTTCGTTGCGCGCATTCTTGCCGGCATCACAGGCGGCAATATCTCCATTCCTCAAGCCTACATCGCCGATGTCACCGCTCCGGAAGAGCGCTCCCGCGCCATGGGCATGATCGGCGCCGCCTTCGGCCTCGGGTTTACTTTCGGGCCGGTGATCGGCGGACTCATGAGTCGTATCTCCTACGGCACGCCGTTTTATTTCGCCGCGGGCCTTGCCGTCGCCAACGTCATCCTCGTTTATTTTATTTTGCCCGAAAGCCTCTCGCGTGAGCACCGCGCCAGCCCCCAGGAAAAGGCAAGCATCGCCGAGGTCTTTCGTCATGGACGTGGCTCGATGTTTGGCCTTGTCGTAGCGACCTATTTCTTCCTGATCACGGGATTTTCAATTATGACAGCGTTCTTCGCGCTCTTCACCGAAAAGCGATTCGGTTACGACGCCCAGGCGAATGGGTACCTCTTTGCCTACGTCGGCGTTCTCAGCGTCATTGTGCAGGGCGGACTGATCGGCCGCCTCGTCAAAATGTTTGGAGAAGTGACCCTGACCCGGGTTGGCCTCCTATTGACTGCCGCATCCCTGGCTTTGCTGCCTGCGAGCCACAATCTCACGCTCCTCCTGATCGTGTCCGCCGGTCTCTCGTTCGGAAGCGGTTCCGCGAGCCCACCCTTGAGTGGACTGGCCTCACAAATGATCGATCGCAACTGGCAGGGCCGTGCGCTGGGCATTATGCAATCTGCTGGAAGCGCCGGGCGTCTTATCGGACCGTTGCTCGGTGGCTGGCTCTTGATGTTGGATTTGAAAAAGCCTCTCGTCGAATATGGCCGAACGCCGTTCTTGGTCGCCGCTCTCCTCTGCCTTATCGGAGCCCTGCTGGCGTTCTGCTTGAAAAGACCTGCAACCGACCGATCGCTTCAAGCCGTCCCAGTCGGGTCCAATGTGTAGCTAACTCTCAATGAAGCGTTCCTTCCTTCTTGCCCTTGGCGGGGTCGCTTTGGCCGTTTGCCTAATTTCGCGCGCGACTCGGCGAACCTGTTCGTTTGCCGGCAAAGTCGTGCTGATCACCGGCGGATCGCGGGGACTGGGATTGGTTCTTGCGCGCCAACTCTGCGCGGACGGCGCGCGGGTGGCCCTGCTCGCGCGCGATCCCGACGAGCTGGCGAACGCTCGCGCGGAGCTTGTGCAGCGCGGTGGCGACGTGCTCACGATCTCATGTGACCTGCTCGACCGCGGGCAAATCGACGGCGCTGTCCAAAATGTCGTGGATCATTTCGGCGGACTCGACGTCGTGATCAACAATGCGGGCATCATCGAAGTTGGCCCCCTCGAGCATATGAAGCGGGAAGATTTCGAGCGCGCGATGAACCTACATTTTTGGGCACCGTTCGACTTGATCGTGAAAGCGCTTCCGCATCTGCGGCGCCGCGGCGAAGGGCGCATCGTCAACATCGCCTCCATCGGCGGCAGAATGGCGGTGCCGCACCTCGCTCCGTATTGCGCCAGCAAATTTGCGCTCGTCGGATTGTCCGATGCGCTCCGGGCCGAGCTGGCGCGCGACCGCATTCACGTCACGACCGTCACGCCAGGCTTGATGCGGACCGGCTCGCAAGGAAACGCCAAATTTAAAGGTGATCACCTCGCTGAGTACACGTGGTTCGCTTTGTCCACCGCGCTGCCCTTCGCCTCCGTGAAGGCCGAACGCGCCGCCGCTCAAATCATCTCGGCTTGCCGCCGCGGTTTGCCTTCGCTGACGATTCCGCTGATTGCTCGCGCGACGATTCTGGGTAACGCGCTCTTCCCAAACATTGCCGGGAGCATGATGAAGGTAATCAACACGGTGGTGCTTCCCCCACCCGCTGGCCTGGACGGCGACGCATCTCGCTCCGGTTTGGAACTTAGTCGTCCCGAGTGAGCACGAAGCGGCTCTTCGTCAGCCTCGAGCTTACGCGCTCCGTCACACAACGCCTCGCGTTGTTGGATCCGCACCTGCGCGGCGTCCGCTGGCTCGCGCAGGAGCAGATGCATTTAACCCTCAGTTTCCTGGGCGACGTTTCGGAACACGTCGAGGAAGAGCTGAAGACAAATATTAACGCCATCGCGTGGAAGGCTTTTTTCCTTCCCATTTCCGGTCTCGGCACATTTCCCGGCAAGGGCCGGCCAAATATTCTCTGGATTGGGGTCGGCACCGGCCATCCGCACCTTTTCCAACTGCACAAGCGCGTGCAGGAAGCCGCGATCCACGCCGGCCTTGATCCCGATCTCCGATCGTTTCATCCGCACATCACCCTCGCGCGCTGCCGGGATGTTTCCACGGAATCAGTGCGGCCGTTTCTTCGAGCGCATGCCGCGTTCGATGCTGGGATGATTCACGTCGAATCCTTCTCCCTCAATTCCAGCGCGCTCACGCCGAGCGGTTCGATCTACACGCGCGAGTTGGTTGTTCCCTGTAGCGGCGGTCTATGACCGCCGGGCCCAAATCATAGCAACTCGATTCGGCGGTCATAGACCGCCGCTACAGTTCAATATGCGCGTCCCCGAATGAGCTCGGTAAAGACGCCGCGATCGGTCTTCAGCCGAAACGGCAAGGTGATCTTCTTCTTGCCGTCGATTGCCTGGAACACGGAAAAATGCAGATGCGGAGCGCTCGTGAATCCTGTCTGACCGGAAAAGCCGATCGGTTGACCCACTGTGACCTCGTCCCCTATTTTCACCAGCGCCCCGCCGGGTTTGAGATGCACATAATCGGCGAACGTCCCGTCCGCGTGCTTGATGATGATGTAATTCGCGAACGGCCTTAGCTTCCGATCCGGGCCACCGACGGTGGAATCCTGCCTCACACCGACGACGCGACCTTCCCGCGCGGCGCAAACGACAGTGCCCTCGGGCGCCGTCCAGTCCACTGCGTTCTCACTCACCGAGCCGGCAAAATGGCTATAGTTGCCACGAGGTCCCTGCATCACGACATAACGGCCCGGCTTAAAAGGCATCGCGTAATCGGCATCGTTGCTCGTTGAGGAGCGGCGACCACCCAGCTGCCGGTAATAGTGAAAATCGTATCGCCACGGAACCCGCTTGTTCGTTGGCCGGAACCGGACCAGCTCAAACGAGCTCCGACCCGCGGCGTCCACCGTAAACGGCACCGGCCGCGACGCCGTCATGTTCTTTAGCGTTGCCTCAAGAGTGACGGTGAATTCACACACATAGTCGCTCTTAATGATCAAGGCGATCGCATCGCCGTCGCGTTCCTTAATGACGCGAAAGCCATTTTGATCGTCGGCGGCCAGCAGGTGCCGCGACAGAAAAACCAGGAACGCGACGACAATTGCACAGCTTTTCCGAAGCGGGAAAAAGTTGCGTCCCACGGTTCGAACCCGGTTGCGGGAATCGACGCGACTATCCGATGAAAAAGTGATCGCGTTCGGTGGGAAACTCTTGTTCATTCTGGTCGCCTCAAAATTCTCACATCCATTCCAAATGAAAAAACATTCGTTCGTTATTTGCGCCGTCTTAGTCTCATTGTTCGCCGCGTTCCAGGTTTTTGGGGAGGAAGAAAAGAACGAAGCCGGCCCGTCGGAAGCCGTCATCCGGAAACTGGCGGCAATGATGCCAGATCAAAAGTTCGAACGTGAAGCAACAACCGTCTCTGACGGCAAGATCGCTCCCAAGGGTACCGTGATTTATCCGGTCCAGCTTCTGAACGGGGATGGGACTCCCTTGATGAAGGTCTTCCTTTTTCAGGAAGGTGAATTGTGGGCGGTCTTTGACGAGGCCGGCCAAGTCATGCGCGAGACGAAGTAGCCCCGTATAGCGGCGGCCGTCGGTGCGAACCGACAAGGCGAGAATCGCGCTCAGCGAAAGTGTAGAGGCGCTTGTGACAAGCGCCTGTACACATGCTGCCCAGCCGGTGGTGATTCACGCTCCCCAACAACGCATCCCCGAGACCCGCCTGTAGTTCGGCCCCTCCGTCAATCTCTGTTGCCAGTCAAAGCGTTGACGTTGCCAGATAGAGGAACAACATCGCGAGATAGAGCGAAGCACTCGTCAGTTGATGCGTCATGGTCGGCCGATGACGGACCAAACTCGTCTGTTAGAGGACGCTAGGAAGCGAAAATGACGCGCACATAGCCAAGAATGACGCGCACATTGCCGACAATGACGCTCATGTTGCCAGGAACAACGCAGCTGTAGCCAAGAACAACGCTTATGTTGCCGATCACGACGCTTCAGCAGCCAACAATGGCGCTGAATCAGTCAAGAATGACACCAACACTACCGACGATGACGCCCACATTGACGCCGACCGCAAATCCTTTCCTGGAGGGACGTGCTTCCGCGCGTCCTGTCCTGGGTTCGCTTCAGAGTTTCAGCGTTTCAACATCTCGCCAGCCGGCGCGAGAATCGCGTCGCGCATTCCGTGGAGGAGTTTCTTGTCGGCGGGAACAATCGTGGCCAGGGCGCCGCGCAGGGTCGCCTTTGTGTTTTCCACGAAAAAATAAGGACAAAGCCGGACGCGCCCGCGCATCGTCTTGATCTCGCCCGTCGCGTTGTCCCAGTGGCGGTGGTCGATCAGGCGTGCTTTGTGAAAGCGTTGCATGATGCGGGGCGAGGTCGGGAAGGCCGTCAGCGCTTCTTCGAGGGCGCGTTCCCATTCGCCTTGCGGAACATCGGACCCGACGAGGACGCCGCGACTCCCCCACCCTAAGGGCGAGAAGCCGCTCACCTTTATGAGAAGATCGCGCTCCTTCTGGCTGAGCTTTGCCGCTTCGCGCCAATCGTTGAGCTCGAGCCGGGGAAGGACGGCGTGCTGCGGCAACGGCGTCGGATCGAGCGGCCAGGTGTAGGGAATTACCTCCTGCAATTTCAAAAAAATATTCTCGCTCAGCTCGCGCCGCCAGAATTCGCGAAGCGGCCGCATCCAAAAAAGCGCGAACCACATCTTCTCCTCGAGATATGGTTTGAAGGGCGGCGTGACCCGGACCGCGCCCTCTTGCGCCGCGTTCATCAAGGCGGAAACGCGCGGGAGATTGGGAAGATCGAACAACTCGAAAAAGCGGTAAACGCTCCGGCCCGCGACTGGCTCGTACGTCTCGGCGTCGAAGACGCGCCATGGAGCATCAGGAGAAGGTGGAGTGATGGAGTGCTGGAGTAATGGAGTGCTGCGACGCGCGTTGAGCTGCGCGGCGATCCAATTCATCTCGGGACGGTAAGTGGACGCTTCCTCCGAAATCACGATGTCGCCGCCTTCCGGCAGCAAACTCCGGAAGCCATCGAGCATTCCCTCGGCGCCACCGAGCACTTCGCTGCCGGTGGCCGCGTAAGTTTGATTGAGCCAGCCTGTCAAACCGATCCCGCCGGGGACGGAATCAATTTCGGCGATGGTGTAACCGGTCTCGGTCAGAATCAGATCGGGCCGGATGACCAGAGGCACGTCATTACGGAATTGTTTTTGGCGCGAGAATTCGATCAGGTCGGCGGGCTTCCCGGCGTCGAGGTAGGCTGCAATCCAGGCGGGTTGTTTGCCTTTGACGCTGCGCTGGTAAAGCTCGTTGCAGGCGCGCTGGAAAACCAAAAGGCGGTGACCAAGCTGGTCGAGCTCTTTCGTGAAGGCGGGGTCTATCGGGAATGGATCGGGCGAAAGGAGGAAATCCTTTTCGGCGAAAAGGCCCTCGGTCGGAAAAGCACTGCGGATCGAAGCGAGTTGGTCGAGGTTCGCGTTCATTGGCTGGAGACGTTGGATCGTTAAATCTTTGAATCGTTACACCGTTGCATCGGTGAGGCACTCTCCCCTCCTAACGATGTAACGATGCAACGTTGTAACGTTCTTCACCTCACCTCCCCGCCGCCATCTTCTTCAACGCCATCTTGACCAGCTCTTCCGCTGTCTTGATCTCTCCCTCGTGCTCCTGCAACTCACGCACGGTCTTATGCGCATCGACCTGTTTGTAGCCGAGCGCGATGAGCGCGAGGACGGCTTCGTTCGCCTGGCTTTGCTCGGCGGTCGGCGCGTGCGCCGCGCTGGCCGCTTCCCACGCGGCGACCACACCCAGTTTGTCTTTCAACTCCAGAACAATCCGTTCCGCTGTTTTTTTCCCAAGCCCGCTTATTTTCGAAAGCGAGGCAATATCGGCATTCACGACCGCGCTCTTGAAATTGCTCACGCTCATCCCGCTCAAAACCGCCAGGGCGAGCTTGGGGCCGATCCCGCTCACGTGATTCACCAGCAAGCGGAAAAGATCGCGCTCCGGCCCCGTCATGAACCCGTAAAGAATATGGGCGTCTTCGCGGACATGCAGATGGGTCAGGATCTGCACCGGTTCGCCGGCGGCGGGTAATTTGTCGTAACTCGATAGTGGAATGAAAACTTCGTAACCGACGCCGGCGACGTTCACGATCGCCTGGGTGGGCAGCGCCGAGACGAGTTTGCCGTCGAGGAAGGTGATCATGGTGGGATGTTAAGACGTTAAAGCGTGAAGCGTCGAAACGGTAGGACGGCAAGGCGATTTAACAATTCACGATGTAACGATTTAACGGTTCAGTCATTTGTCGGCTTCAAGATCATCGTCAGATCGACGTGCTTTCCTTTCGCGAGGTTAAAGCCCTGCGCGGTGTAGGACTTCCAACCGGGCGGAAGTTCGGGATAAAGATCTTTAGCCACGGCGGTCGGCATGATGACAAATTTCGGTCCCCAGAACTCCATATATTTCTTCACCTGGTCCGGTTTTCCAGCCCAGAGAAACCCGTGCACGCGGCTTCGAAAATACCAGACAACGCTTGGCTCCGAATAGTCGACCGCGCCGAAATGCATTTCCGGCAGCAGATCGTCTTTCGACTTCTCGAAGAGCTGCACCGTGGGAAAACTTCGCGCGAGAATCGGAAACCCAACGAGCGCTATTCCGATTGAAACTACTACCGTGGCCACCGCCGTTCGCACCGCAAACCGAGGCGAACCTGGCAGGGCAAAGAGATGCCGCGCCAGCAAGAGCGAGAGTAGTGGAAAGGCGGTTAGGGTGTAGTGCGGAAGCTTCGTTTTAACCACCGTCATGAGGATGAAAATGATCGCCGCTCCGCAGATCAGATATCGGTCGACCGCGTCGCGCTCCCGCCAGAGGCGTTTGGTTAACGCAGGGAGCTTGATTGACCAGGGGAAGAAACTGACAAAAACGGTCACGAAATAAAAAGGCAGAGTCAGAAAATAGCTGCTCCAGGTCTGTCCCCCGTGGCCCTCCATCGCGCCAATACTGCGTTCCACCACATGCCGCCCAATGCCGACCCAGAAGAATTCGCCCTTCGTTCCAATCAGGGCCGGGATGCCCCACGAACAGATAATGGCGATGGTGAACAACATGCCGGAGGCAAACCAAAACCGGCGATTGAGCGGTTGACCCCGCAAGAAAAACTTCATGCCTGCCACCGTCAAGAGAGGCATCCATCCGAGAGGCCCTTTGGCCAGGAAAGCGAACGCAAGCGCAACGTAGAACGCGAGCCGCCAATATTTCCAATGCTTCGAGTCGCTTGATGGCGTGGATGGACTTAACCAGTCAGCGATCAATTCGTATCCTGCCCAAAAGGCCGCGGTCACAAAAAAGACCAGCCACATATCGGCGACGGAGGCCCGGGCGTGAATGAATGTTTGCAGGCAAAGACTGAAAATGATCGCAGCCCACCATCCGATGCGTTCGCTCCCGAGCCGCCGGCCCCAAGCAAAGAGCAGGACCGCGGTCAAGGCCGCCGCAATTCCCGAAGGCAACCGGGCCGCAAAATCGTTTTCACCGAAGAGGCGGTAACTCGCGATCTGCGTCCAATAAATGAAGGGGGGCTTGTCGAAGCGATATTTATTATTGAAATACGGAACGACATAATCGCCCCGTTCCCGCATCTCGCGCGATGCCTCGGCAAAACGCGGCTCGTCTCGATCAGCCAGCGGGATAATCCAGGTGCCGGCGGTATGCAGAAGCAGGCAGGAAAAGAAGAGTAGGACGAAATTGCGAATTGTGGATGACAGAGCGGTGATTCAAAGATAGGGACGCGTGAAACACAAACGGGAAATTTGTTCGTGGCGCTAAACGTTCGCTTTCGCTGGTGGTGGAGCCTGCTCTTTCTCGGCGCGGGGTTGCTGATGTTCGCGAGCTTTTACCTGGATGACACCGCCCTGACTTGGATGGTGCAACATCAGGACGCCGACGTGAGAAAGTTCATGCGCGGGGTGGGTCGGGTTGGCGACTGGCCGGCCCATGTTTCGCTCGGTCTTGTCCTGCTCGTGCTCGCGTATTGGCGGCGAAGCAAGAGATGGACGCGGGTGGCGGCGGCCATGATTTTGGCCTGTGCGCTCGCAGGCGTGGGAGCCCGCGTCGTAAAGATCGCGACCGGACGCGCCCGACCCTCGGTGCAGCAAACGGAGGCGGCGTGGAGAGGGCCGAGCGTGAGCGCGAGTTACAACGCCTTTCCCTCCGGGCACACGGCTGCTTCCACCGCATTTTTTGCGACTTTGGCGCTGGCTTCCTGGCGGATCGGGGCGGCGTTCCTCATTATCCCGCTCCTGATCGCCTTTTCCCGAATGTATGTCGGTGCGCATTATTTGTCCGATGTGGTTTGCGCTTCCTCAATCGGATTGTTGTCGGCGTATTTCGTTGCGCAGTGGCTGCAGCTTGAAATCCGCAATCCGCAATCCGAAATCCGAAATTAGCTGGCGGAGGGGGTGGGATTCGAACCCACGAGGGCTTTCGCCCTGCCGGTTTTCAAGACCGGAGCCATCAACCACTCGACCACCCCTCCCGTGCGACAGCGTTCGCGGGAATTGTGCCATTGCCGCGCCGGTGGGCAAGGTGGATCGACCGACCGGCTCGACAGCGGTCTATGTTCATGTGAACTTAACATCATGGAACGTGGTGCGGCCCGAGAACGAAAAAGAAGTTTGTGCCGATCGTTGAGGAAGCGCCGCCTCCGGCCCCTCCGATACACGGGCGAAGCGCTTCCTGGAATCCGGCCAATCGATTCGAAAAACTTCATGTCGATCTGGGCGATGTCGATGTTGTTCAGGTGGATCCGCTGGATGAAGAGGAGAAGCCGCGCCCCCAGACGCAATTTTTCCGTGACGGAACCAAGACGATCATCGCGCGAAACAACAGTCCGGACGTTGGCTTTGAAACAAGTTTGAATCCGTATCGCGGTTGCGAACATGGCTGCATCTACTGCTTTGCGCGGCCCACTCACGAATACCTCGGCCTTTCCGCAGGGCTGGATTTTGAGAGCAAGATCATGGTGAAAATGGAGGCGCCAAAATTACTTGAAGCGGAGTTGACCTCGCCGAAATGGGAGCCGCAAGTGCTCGTCATGAGCGGAGTGACCGATCCGTATCAGCCGATCGAGCGGAAGCTGCGGATCACGCGTGGCTGCCTCGAGGTGCTGGCCAAATTTGGCAACCCCGTGGCGATTATCACCAAGAACCGCCTAGTGACTCGCGACATCGATCTTCTCGGCGAGCTGGCCGGTTACGGTGCCGCCGCCGTGAATGTTTCGGTAACCTCGCTCGATCCCAGCGTGCAACGCGTTCTGGAGCCGCGCACGTCCTCGCCCTCGGCGCGATTGGAAACAGTCGCGGCACTCCATGCGGCGGGTATTCCCGTAGGAGTAATGGTCGCTCCCATCATCCCGGGCTTGACCGATCACGAGGTGCCGAAAATCGTGGAAGCATGCGCCCGGGCCGGTGCGCAGTTTGCCGGTTATACAATCGTGCGCTTGCCGTGGGCCATTGCGCCGCTTTTCGAGCACTGGCTCGACGAGCATTTCCCCGAGAAAAAAGCAAAGGTGTTGGATCGCATTCGCCACATTCGCGGTGGATCGAAATTGAACGACGCACGCTGGGGGACGCGGATCAGAGGTGAAGGAGTTTTCGCTGAGCAGATCCGATCGATGTTCGAGGTGTCCTGCCGCCGCAGCGGAATCGGTGCACGCCCGTCGCTCTCCACGAAAGCGTTCCGCCGCTCACGAGAGCAGCTCGACCTCTTCAGGTAGGGATGGCTCTCCGAGCCGTCCGTGACTGGATTGGATCGGTGGGTTCAAGTCGGACGTTTCGGAGAAACGTCCCTACCTCAAACGGCGCCATGAAGTAAGAATAACTGCCCCAACTCTTGCCGAGGGGCCGTCCGAGAAAATAGCCGGCGAGACACGTTCAGGACGATCGTCCCCGACGCACCGATCAGCATGGCGCGCTTTCCGCCGAGACGATCTGTGAGCAGACCGTGGATGATCAGGCCACAGGCGTAGGCGAGCAGCGCGGTTGTGATGATCGTTCCGATCTGCGCTTGGGAAAAACCGAACTCCGTGCTGATCGCATGATTGCTCAAGGAAAGGTTGTAGCGGCACCTGTAAAACGACGTGTAGAGCAGGCCGAGAAAGGTCCCGTTCACGCCGCGACGGCGGCGGAAGCCGGGCGGGATGCGGGAGAGCGATGACCGCAGTCACAGATTGAGCATATCGCAGTTGCGATTTCGCCGTCCATCTCGCACCGTTCTCCTACGTGAACATCGAAACTCTCCACATTGGAATGAAAGTGCGACATCCTCAGTATGGCGTGGGGGTCGTGAGGTCGCTCACTGAACACACGGCCGAGATCGCGTTTGACGATGCGCCGCGCACGGTGGCGCCGGCTTCGAGCGGCCTGGAGCCGGCCGAGGCCACCGCTACGCTCAGTGAGCTGCAACTTCCTCTCACGAATCTGATCCGCGACACCGCCCACGCCGTGGTGGAAGCGTTAGGCCTGGAGCAAAAGGACGTAATCGTGGATGGGTTGGCGACCCGCTGGCAGCGCGGAACCCTCGTCATGCAATCCTCCGACGCTTCACTCCAACCGAAGGAAGTGCCGCTCGAAACTTTCTTTCACAAGATTGTGATGATCCGGAACAATCTGCGGGTGCTCGAACAAAAGGTGAACGCCAGCGACAAGCTGAGCGACGCCGACAAGTTCGACCTGCAGCAATACATCACACGCTGCTACGGATCGCTTACGACCTTCAACATCCTGTTCAAGAACAAGGACGACCAGTTCAGGACGGGCGCGTAGGCGAAACGCCCTCCCTACTTTGTCATCCTGAGCGAGGCGCAGCGGAGTCAACGGCGACTGCGCCTCGTTACATGCCTAACTTTCACGGAATTTTTCCGCCTCACTGGTCCTTGCGAAGCTTCCAAACCACCGCCGCCTCTCCCTCCGGCTTTATCGTCGCGGTGATCTGATAAAGGCGTCCGAGATCAATGATCGACTCGAACTTTACCCCTCCGGACGTTATCGGCTTGAACTTCTGATAATACTCGTGGCGTTGCAGAATGAGCACGTTCGGCCCAGCCCAGCGAATCGGCTCAGTATATTCGTGTCCGAGAACAGCGCCGGCCAGTTCTTCATCCTTCTCGCGACCGGGTGCTTCGCCTAAGGGCAAATCGACTTTCGCAAAAGACTCTCCAGCGAGCTGGTAGACCACTGTCTGTTTTTTCTTTGGCGCGGGCGGCGGCACATCGGAGAACTTTCCGGGCAACTGCTTCATCCAAGCCGACATATAGGCAAAGCGTTTCGAGTCGGGCGACCACAAAACAATCCCCTCCCGATCACGCCCCCACCCAATATCGTCGGCCGTCATATCGCACACGACCTTGCCGCTTTCCTTTTCGATTAACTCCGCGCGCGTCACTTTGGAGTCGCTCAGGTCAAATTCGTCGGAGAAAACTTTGCGTATTACGTAGCGGCCGTTCGGCGACAGCCAATCGGTCATTTCGCGGTAAAAAAGAATCGCAACCGTTTCTGGAAAGTGGCGCCGCAAATACGCGGTCGCCGAATCGCCGGCGATGGAGTTCCGCACTATCAGTCGAAATTTCACCGGCTGCCCTTTGAGAAAGGCGGCGAACTTCGCGTCGCCGACGAGATGAAACACTGTCCACGGAGTTCCTGCGTAACTTTCCGCCGCGGCGCCATCCACGTCCTCCGCCAGGGCGAAGAATTGTTTCAGTGCCTTCGCGTCTCCACGGGCAGCCGCGCGGATGACTTTGTCGAAATTGAAACCACGGCTCCGCGCCATCATCCCGATCTCGGAGAGATTCTTTGGATCGCCCCTCTCCGGCAGATCCTTCTCGGTAAAATGATACCGGATCGCAGCGCGCTCCAACCAGCCGGACTCCCCGGAGCGAAGCGTAAGCTTTGCACCACTCGGCCTTTGCTTCGCATTCGTAGGTAAACGGTTCGTCCCGCTTCACCGTGGCAACCACCGGGGCGTTCGCATTTTGCTCGGCCCGCAACCCGACTTCGGGCTCGCTGACTACACCTTCGTCCTGAGCATAAGCCGGCACTCCGCCGACAACGAGAACCACAAGAAAACCACGAAGAAGAATTCTTACCGATCGCATGTCCCCAAACGCTAGATAACCGAACTCACTTCGTCGAGGTTCTGGGCCATTACGGAACGCCGAGGATAAGAGGGCCTCAAAAATATTTCAAACTGCCAGTACAGTTACAGTTGACATAATGTAATGTATATATTACATCATGTCATATGAATGATACTAATCCTACCGAATCAATGCCTGCTCGCGCTCTTCGGGCCTTCGCTAATACCTCCTATCGGGAGCTTGGGGCCTGGGCGTCGCTCATCGTCACCAGTTTCGTTTACGTCCCCTATTTTTCCTGGGTCCTCCGGCGATTCCTCGAAAACCGCCTGGGCGCAGGCGACCTGCTCGGGGTCTTTCTCGGTGCGGTATTCTCCCAGGTTTTCTTCCTGGTCGTGATTCATATCACCCTGGCCATCGTCCTCAAAGAGGAGCCCAAAGACGAACGCGATCGCACCATCGAGGCCAAATCATCGCACTTGGCCTATAACATCCTCTCGGTCTCTTCCGTCATAGCAGCGGTCTGGATCGTGATCGGCGGCCCGGTCTCGGCCGTGCCTGACGTGAAACGCTACCTCGACCCCATCTTTCTTAGCCAGGTCTTCCTGTTCCTCTGCATCCTGGCGGAGACCGTTAGATATCTCACCCAAGGAATTTGCTATCGGCGGGGGATTTAACTGTGAAACATCCGACAATTCGAAACCAAATCCGGCGGCTGCGCTTTGAATCCGAAGAAATGACCCAACAAAGCCTGGCCGACGCCGCGGGTGTGACGCGCCAGACGATCATCGCCGTAGAAGCGGCCAAATATTCGCCGTCGCTGGAGCTGGCGTTTCGCATCGCCGCGGCGTTCAAGAAGCCACTGAGCGAAGTGTTTCAATACGAGGCGTAAGGAATCAGTGGTCGCCCTACCTTCACTCGGTTCGCGCTTCGCTCCGCTTGCCCAGCCACCATCCGTTGACCGCCCAGGCGGTCGCCACAGCTGCGCCGATCAACGCAACTGCGGATGTCCCGAGCGCGCCGCCCTCCAACGCCGTGCTCACTTGCGCGGTGAGAGCATCCGAGGCGCGATAAACCGGCACGTCCACGACATTCTTGGCTTTGTACTTCGTCTCGTTATCTACCTGGCTGAAGAGAATTTCTCGGCCCGGCCGAACGAAAGCGTATTCGCCCACGCGGCGCAGAACGAACACCACCGCCAGGACGGCAAACGTTCCCACAGCGGCGAGCGAGAGGAAGCCGAAGATCATAGTGATCGGCACAATGGCCAGCAGCACGCTCAGCCCCAGGCGCGAAGCGATGCGCCCGGTGAGAAAGAGCTGACAGACGATCGTCAGCCCTTGCACGGTCCAGTCGAGGGCAGCGAAAACCCTGGTCCGCTCTTGCGTATCGGCGAAGGTCGCTTTGACGAGTCGCAATTGCTCGAAATAGAGAAACGTGTTGGCGGACGCCAGCAACACGACGAACAACGCGATAGCCAGCAGATAGGGTGACCGCAAGACCAGCCAGAAGCCCGCGAACGGATTGCCGCCGATCGGGCGATCTTCTCGAGGCGAGTCAGTTCGCGCCTTCCAAATTCGGAGCAAGGCTTGCTGACAGAAGATGGCCACGGAAAACATCGCTGCACCTACAAAAAGGACCCCGCTGTTCCCGAGCGTGGACACCGTGAGGTAAGTGATGCCAGGGCCAGCCAGAGCGCCGGCTGTTCCGCCGGCCGCAATGACGCCAAACAAACGCTTCACCTGGCCTGAATCGAACAGCTCCAGCAGGAACGCCCAGAAAACGGAGGTGAGAAACAGACTTAGAATACTGATGAAAACGTAGAAGAACTGGCCGACGGCGATGCTGCCCTCATTCGCCCGTAACACGATGCCAATGGCGGCAAGCGAGACAGCGACGAATCCATAGATAAGCGGCAGGAAGACGCTGCGCTTCAACCGCGCGACCAGCCAGCCGAAAATCGGAATGATGGCGATCGAGCCCACCCACGTCCAAAGATAAAGGTCTGCCACGCGATCCCGGCCGAGAATAGTGCCCACCGTTTCACGGACGGGGCGCACGCAAAAATAACCGCCGAGCACGAAGAAGAAGAGCAGGAACGCCGCGATGACCGCCGCCATCTCATGCTTCTCGATCAAGGCGACTCGGCCGAGGATACGACCGAACACGGTTTGATGGACGACGCGTTCAGGGTGCATGGAAAGCACTCGAGTTGTTGATGATTAGGGGCTTCGACAGATCGCTATTGTCGATGATAACTTGCGCCCGGTCTCTGGGACGGCACTCAGCAAAGTAGAGCTTCTGGCCCGGGATGTAGCGTGCCTCGTAACGTTTCCGGACTTCTTCACGGCCGCCGAGGTAAACGGCATCGCGCTCTTGAGCTCGGGCGAGAGTTACCTCAAACGAGGCGTCCACGAAGACTGTGAAATCCCAGGACGCTGCCACTTCGGGGCGAAGAAGGAAAACACCGTCGAATAGAAGGACGGCGTTTTCTTCTGCCAGGTGAGTTTCAATGGGCACGGCCGAGTTTGTGCGGGAGTCAAACACCGCCGCGCAGAAGTGACGTGATCCACCGGGTCCCAAGGGAGTTAGCAATGAATCGGCGAGCGCCCGGTAGTTGAAAGAATCGTAGTAATAGCCTTCGGACGACATGGAACCGCGCGCGTAACGGATACTTGCTGGATTGTGGAAACCATCGATGGAAGCGCGAATGACCTCCCGGCCGCATCTTTCCAGCGGCGCCACGAGTTCCTGAGCCAGAGTGGTCTTGCCTGCGCCATCAGGTCCATCGAATGCGACACGAACAGGATGCGGCCGCTTTGTCTCGATGATTCGACCTGCGAGGTAATCTAAGAGCTGCGGCCGATTCATTAAGTTATTGCTAGTTTTTGGCTGTAGTCACGGTGCTCTTTCGCCGTGTCTGGGGGAGCGTCTCCACATAACGAGGCGGCCACACCGTCGGATATCATTCATGCAGTGACGGCGGGCTCCTCCGCCCAACGTTTCCGCAGATAGATGGCATTAATGATCCAGGCTATAGGATTGAAGCTCAGAATCGTGAGTGCGATCCAAGCCCAATGCCGGCGCTGGGCGAAGAACCAGGCGAGGACTCCGTAAATAAGGCCGCAGAAAATCAAGCATGTGATGCCGCAATCCAGCAGGAGGCAGAGACCAACGACGGCCACTAATGACATGACGCTAAAGTAGTAGCCCCATCGGTAGGGACGCTTCTCCGGATTGTCTCGACGAAAGCGACGATTGAGCGCGAACGCTAGGATAATTGGCCCGATCAACGCGGCAACAGGGACGGCAATAGACGTGAGAACAACGAGAAGGGGTCCGACCGTACTCCCAGAGCTCGTTGCAGCATTACCTCCGGTCAGTGAGATCTCGCCCGAATCTGGCAAAGTGACCGCGACTTTGCCTCGAGCGCGCCCGGTTTCCACATACCGAATCGCCTCACGAATCTCACTAAAGGGGTAGGCCTTGTCGATAATCGGCTTCACCTTTCCGGACTGCATGAGATCGGCCAGGTAAGTCAGGTCTTCTTTGTTTACATCCGCCAGCATCATCTTCATCTCCTGGCTTATGAACGGTTTCATCAGCATCAACTTAATGACCAGGCCGATCGGACCCGTCCACCGGTTGTCGTTTACCCCTCCTCCTCCGATCAAGACGTATTTCCCTTGAGGAGTTAAGACGCGCCTGCATTCCGAGACCGAGCGGTTCCCGACATTATCGAGGATCACATCGTAAAGTTGCCCACTCGTGGTGAAATCTTCCTTGGTGTAATCAATGACGTGATCCGCGCCGAGTGATCGGACTAATTCCGCGTTCCTCCCGCTGCACACGCCGGTTACCTCCGCGCCCATTGTCTTGGCGATCTGCACGGCGAACGTGCCCACGCCTCCCGACGCGCCATTGATCAGAACCTTCTGGCCGGGCTGAGTCTTTCCCTTGTCGCGCAGACCTTGCAAGGCGGTCAGCCCGGCAATCTGGACAGATCCCGCCTGCTCGAACGTGATGTTGGGCGGCTTCATGGCCAGGAATTTCTCGGAAATAACCACATACTCGGCGTAGGCCCCGATTTTCCCGCCAAAGACTTCGTCCCCTGGTTTGAACTTCGTGATCGTCTGGCCGACCGCTGCCACCGTCCCGGCGAAGTCAACGCCTAGCCGGGGTGAGCTTGGTTTGAGCGGGCCGAACGCCAGGAGTCGACCGATGTAGGGCACGCCTTCCATGAAGTGCCAGTCAAAAGGATTTACCGAAACCGCCCGAACTTTGACCAGAACCTGATTTTCATTGGGAACCGGCTTTTCGATTTCTTCCAACTGAAGGACATCCGGCGAGCCGTAGTTGTAGTAGACAATGGCTTTCATCTTTGACGCAGCGGTGGGGCTCGGTGCCTGTCCGTACACCACGCCGGTGAAGATGAGCGCAGCCGTGCTGAAGGTAAGGATTAGGAGTCGAGGTTGTGTTTTCATAAAATCGGGTGGTTAGGTTCGAACGGCGCTCATTCGACAGTGATTACTACTTTGCCGCGTGAGTGACCTTCTTCGAAATACCGCATCGCCTCCACGGTCTCGCTCAGTTTGTAAGTGCGGTCGATGACAGGTGTCACTCTTCCGCTCGCCATCAGATCGCGCAGCAGGGCCAGATCCTCCTGTTTTGTCGTTGTCCCGTACATTTGGAATTTCTGCTCCGAGAAACGCGAAGCGAGGAATGCCTTAAAGTTTCCGACGATGCGGGACCATTGACCTTCGTGTTGGCCCGCTCCGCCGATGCCGGCCAAAACACAGATGCCATTGGGGGTGAGAATGCGCTGGCGGTCGGCATACGACCGGTTGTTCACGTTGTCGAAAATCAGGTCGTATCGCTGCTCGCTCCTGGTAAAATCCTCTTTTGTGTAATCAATGACGTGATCCGCGCCGATCGATCGGGCGAGATCGACCTTGCTCGTGCTGCATACCGCCGTGACTTCGGCGCCGAACGCTTTCGCAATTTGAACGGCAAACGTACCGACGCCGCCCGATGCACCGTTGATCAAGACTTTTTGTCCCGCCTTGATCTTGCCGGTTTGAAGACCTTGCAAGGCGGTGAATCCCGCCCACGCAACACACCCCGCTTGTTCAAAGGTCACATTAGCCGGCTTGATCACCAATCCTCGCTCGCGGGCACACGCAAACTCCGCCAGAGTCGGACGGCCCACACCAAAGACTTCGTCGCCCGGTTTGAACTTCGTCACATTCTTGCCCACCGCTTCAACCTGGCCGGCCAAGTCGTTGCCTAGCCCTGTTTTTTTTGGCTTACGCAGCCCGCTCCCGAGCATCAGCCGAAGTATGAATGGCCCTCGCATCACGCCCGGATCAATAAAATTGAGGGAAGCCGCGCGGACCTTGATCAGGATTTGATCGTCATTCGGAACCGGCTTTTCCACGTCTTCAAACTTGAGCACGTCGGGCGGACCATACTCGCAGTAACGAATCGCTTTCATGGGATGAGCCGGGGCAGCGACTTTGCGATCGCATTCGTTGGTCGATCTCCAGTAAGCGATGAACCCCACCAGGAACGCCAATACTAGCGCGACCAAAAACGCGCGAAGACTCCACTTTAGAATACCCTTCAAAAAACGCCGTATCTTCATACGCCTAACGAACTTATTCTGCCCGAAGAGCTTCAATCGGGTTAATGCGGGCAGCGCGCCGCGCGGGAAACCAACTGGCGACCACACCGACGGTGATAAGCAGGAGCGTGGTACCAATAAGCACGAGAGGACTGTTGAGATGCATGGCTGGATTAGCGGCCGCGAGGAACCGGGTAACCGCCATCGCACCTAATAGCCCAAGGACGGAGCCGATCACCGCCATCTTCACGCCGGCCACGAGGACGATGCGGGTGATGTCCCGGATGCCAGCCCCCAGGGCAAAGCGAATGGCAAACTCGCCGGCGCGCTGCGCCATCGTGCGAGCGATGACGCCGTAGATTCCTAACGAAGCCAGGCCAAGTCCAAGGACCGCAAACGAACTGAGCATGTCGCGCAGCAGAGCCGTCTGGTAATTAGCGCGATCGATAGTCGTGTCCGCGGATTGGAGCTGGCGCACGGGCAAATCAGGATCGAGCTCAGTCATGAGCGCGCGAAGGCTTTGGACAACGGTTGACGCTGCGACGCCGGTGATACGCACCGCGATTTCATTGTAGGGCCGCGGATCTTGCGCCATCGGCTGGTAGAGTTGCAGACTGACCGGGCCCGGATCAGGCATGATTGATTTCACGTCGGCAGCGACGCCTACAACCTCGCCCCATTGAGAAGCGCCAAGACCGGTCTGCGCAATACGGCGGCCAATCGGATTTTCCTCTCCGAAGAGAGCCCGGGCGGTGGTCTGACTGAGGATGAATACCTTCGCTGCGGTGAGGATGTCACTCTCCGAAAAGGCGCGTCCTGCCAATATTTTGGTTTGGTAGGTATCGAAATAATGCGGGCTAATGCTGTTGACCACGGCGGCAGGCTCCTGACCGGGCTTCGGGAGCTCTCGCCCCGCAACGATGTACTTGCGCACGTCGGACCAATTGAAGAATGGCGTAAATGAAGAAATGCTCGCCGCCGCGACCCCGGGCACAGCCTGCAACCGCTCGAGGGTGATGCGATGGAAGCTGGCGATCTTATCCGCGTCGCCATAACCCGCTGTCGGAAGAATCACTGTGCCGGAGACGATGTGATCAGATTGCCAGCCTTCGCGACTATTGTTCAACTCGTCGAGACCGCGGACAAACAGCGCAGCGCCGGTGAGCAAAATCATGGCGAGGGCAAACTGCGCGATGATCAGTGCCTGACGAAAGCGTTGATGACTCCGACCGCCAGTCGTGCCGCGCGCGCCGCTTTTCAGCGTATCGTTCACATTCAACCGCAACGCGAACAGTGCAGGCGCGAGGCCGAAAGCGACGGCAGTAATGAGCGCCGCGGCAAAGGCCCAGGTGAAGACCGGCCAGTCAAAGGCGAACAGGATCTGCTCGCCATTGTCCCCAATCGTCTTGGAGGAGAGCCAATCGGTCACCCAGCTAGCCACAACGATGGAAAAGGCCCCGCCGAGGAGAGCCAGCAGGAGCGACTCAGCGATAAGCGGGCGAAGCAGTTGCATGCGCGTGGCGCCAAGCGCGGCGCGGACCGCGAACTCGCGAGCGCGAGCCATGGTGCGAGCGAGAAGAAGATTCGCCAGGTTTGAGCAGCCGATGAGGAGCACGAATCCGGAAAGCCCTATGAGCATCCCTACCATCGTGCGTCCGGTCTTACCCATGACAGTCTCGTTGAGTGGAATCGTGCGCCAGGTGCTGCCGGCGTTGACCTCGGGGAAGTCCTTAGCGAGACGAACGCCGAAGTTGGTGATGAATCCGGCCGCCTGGATCGCGGCAATTTTGTCAGAGCGCCGGCCGATCAAACGCAGGTTGGTGGTGCGGCGATCGGAGGACTTCTGTTGATCGAGCGCAAGCGGCCGAAAGAAGTCGAAGGGACCGAAGTGCCGCCAGTCGTTCAACCAAGCCGGGAGCACTCCAACTATTTCGTGCGGTTCGCCATCAACGCGAACGGTGCGACCGATGACATCGGCTCGGCCGCCGAAGCGATTTTGCCAGCAACGTTGGCTAATAATGAGAATGCGATCGTTCCCAGCCAGATCTTCGCGCGCCAGGAAATCGCGGCCGAGCTGAGGTCGAACCCGCAAGGTGGACAAGAGATTGGCGCTGACGCGAATGGCCCGCACCATTTCGGCCGGTTGCCCCGGCTCCGAGAGGCTTGTGTCTCCTATGGTGTAGGCCCCTATCTCGCCGTAAGCCTGCATTTCCCGCTGCAAATCAAGGAAATCAGCAGGCGACACGCGTCCCACTGGGTTCTGCGGAGTAGCGCGATCAATCCGGTCTAACTGCGCGCTTTCAGGATAGGGCAGCGGTTTCAACAGGATCGAATTGACGATGCTGAACATGCCGGTGTTAGCGCCGATGCCTAGCCCAAGGGTGATAACAGCGAGCAGAGTGAATCCGGGACTGCGAAGCAGAGAACGGGCGGCGAAGCGAAGACTGGAGAACATATAGAGGGACTGGTTGGTGGAGAGTCGGTTATTTGACTGCGCGGTAGTCGCTGTAGGTGATCACCTGATGCAAGCGACCTTCCTGGCCCATGCCCGATCCCGTCACGTCCGCCACCTGTTCGACGAGCAGCGGTTTGCCCTCCGGTCCCATTCGGAACCGGGAGGTTGACTCATAGTCTTCGAGCTTCATGATCAACTTGATCCGCGTGGGTTTGATCGAAAGCCGCACCAGCTCGACGAATGGAACGCCGTTGGCCTCGCCCACCGAAGCTTCCGCGCTCGCGTTGTGAGAGACGTCGCTATTGAAGACCAACACGCTGTCTTTCGGCAGGGAGGCAAAACGGAACACGGTCCGGCTGCGGGAGTCCGTCGCGGTCGTCACCGGTCCCGCGAAGTAGTTCGCCAGGCGATGGTAGCCCGGAACGCGGCGCTTGGGAGTTTCTTTGCGGTATTTGCTCAGCGCGTCGGCGGGAGGAGGCGCGCCATCCACGGAAACGAGCGTCCAGCGCGCCTCGCCGCTCTTCGTCGGATCGTACTTATCGACCGTGATGGTTGTTTCGGTCTTGCCGTTGGCGGTCGGCTCGGAGCGAAGCGTGCGGGTGAAGGCGTAATCATCCGCCCCGACGCTTTGCGCCTGAGCGAGGATCCGCTGTTGAAGGTCATTCGGCTTGTTCTGGCCGTGTGCCATGAAAACGGACACGAGCCAGACGGCTGCGCCAGCGATTGCCATGCGGGTAAGAGGATTGGTGATGAGCTTGTTCATATCTTAGATTGGTGAGAAATTTTTCCGGTCACTCGCATTCACTCCGCGGAAATCGGCAGTGGCATCGGATCGTGTCGGACGATCACTGGCAACGGGCGACGGCGGCGAACTCTCCACAGCCAATAAAACATTGCGCCAAAGATCAGGAGGATCGGCAGCATCCGCATCGGCACGGTCGTGAGTGGCTCGGGAAGGATTTTCGCCACGCGCTGACGGATCGAGAAGAACGAGCCGGCCGCGATGAACAGCGCGAAGCACATCCGCCATAGATGTCGTGCTAGGCGGGGACCGCCGCGAGGCAGGCCGAATCGCATAATGCGCACGTCTCCAATCGCCGCCAGGATCATGATAGTGGCGAGGAAGAAGAACATGGCGAACGGAACGCCGTCGAGGGCCCCCCTGGGGCTGTTGAAGGCCTTCACGCCGCCCAGAATGTCGAGGACTGCAAGTCCTACTACAACGATCAGCGCGGCCACATTGATGCGGCGGGTCCACGGCGACACGGGGCGGACGGTCGTCAGCGCCGTGACGACAAAGTAGGCCGTCATCAAGCCGCCTCCGACATTGCCCAGGATCGCGGCGGTAGAGGCCATGACGAGCATGGCGTAGACGAACAGCAGCCCGCCACGGCGGTGGACGGTTCCGCCCTTCTTGACCGACAGAGCCACGGCGCCGAGAACAAGGGCGAGCCCGCCTGCGGCAATGTGGATCGGTAAAACCATGCTGTTCATTCGTTAGGCCGGGTTAAAGGGGGCCGCGGGAGCGACGGAGACGGATGGTGGCGATCAGGAAAGCCGCCGCGATGATCAAGCCGATCCACAAACCGGGACTGCTGAGAAATTTCAGCGGATCCAGTTCGATAAGCCGATCGACGACAGGGGCGTGGGTGTCTTTCGGATATTTCACGACGACGAACCCCTGCTCGAAACCGCCCGTCAAACGACTGGCGAGCATGCGAATGAAAAAAGTGGTGTCGAACGCGAGCTTCTCAATCGCGCTAATTGCGAGCCACGGTAATACCGCCCAAAGGAACGTCGCGCGCCGGGCCCAGCTGGAGACCAGGAGTAGCCAGGCGAAGATGGGCGCCTCCCAAAGGGCGCTGGTGACAAGACCGTAGAGGAGAATCACCCAGAGCCGGGGCCACGGCAGCAATTGCCAGGTCGTGCCCGCGAGGCCGCTCGGGAGAAGAACTACCGTGCTGACCAGCAGCATGATGAACTGCGTAGCAATAACGATCACGAATGTGAGCAGCGGCAAGATCACCAACGGAACGACCGCCTTCGCGAGCACGCTGGTGAGATCCGAAACGGGCAGCGATTTCCAAAAGAGGATGCTGCGATCGCGCCGTTCCCCATGGAGCGCATCGAGACAGTAAAAGATGCCCACGATGAACGCCGTGAACATAATCATCATGGCCGCGGCGTCGTAAGGCATCTCGATAGCGGCGCGCTGGCGCGTGGATTCGAGAGCCAACGCGTTGAGCCGAAGCCGCGGCAAGCTGAACGCCGTGATCCCAAAGCCGAACAACACCACGCCGGCGGCGATTAGCGGCGCGATGTAGATGGAACGATTCTCCCAGATTTCGCGCCGCACGGACCAGAAGAATGGCCGGGTCACCGACATGGGTGCGGGCGCGATTGGCTGCGGGTCGAGAGGAGATTCCGGCGCGGGGTTCGATTCACTATTCATTTAGATGTTCCTCCTGCCGAACCGGCCTTGTCGCCCATGGTCGCGATGAACAAATCGGCGATGCCGGGCGTGCGCACGTCGCCAAGAGCGGCGAGCTGCGCGCGATCGACATTGTCGAAGAGCAGGATGCTGCGACCGAACAACTGGCGGGTGTGAATCGGCTTGAGCGCCTGGGCTGCGGCGAGACGATCGGGGTGCACCATGACTTCCGCATAGCGGGACTCGAATTGTTCCATGCTGCACTCCAGCACAATGCAGCCGTGGTTGATGAACATGAGATCGGTGATGACGTTTTGGATCTCTTCCACCTGATGCGTCGTGACGATGATGGTGCGGCTGCGATCGAAGTAATCGTTCAGCAGGGAATCGTAGAATTGCTTGCGAAACAGGATGTCGAGACCAAGCGTCGGTTCGTCCAGCACCAGCAATCGAGCGTCGATGGCCATGACCAGCGCGAGGTGCAGCTGGGCCACCATGCCCTTTGACAATTGCCGGACCTTGCTGGCGCGCTTGATTTCCGTTTTCGCGAGAAAACCTTCCGCTTTCGCGCGATCGAAGCGCGGATGGACACCGGCCACGTAGTCGAGCGCCTGCGAAACCCGCATCCAACGCGGCAGCACAGCGACATCGGCAATGAAGCAGACATCGCGCATGAGTTGATCGCGCTCGGTCCAGGGGTTGCGACCTAACACCCGCAGCTCTCCCTCGAAAGGGGTAAGGCCGAGAATGGCGTTGAGCGCCGTACTTTTGCCGGCGCCATTGGGACCGATCAGGCCGAGGATGCGGCCCTCCTCGACCCGCAAATTGACGCTGTCCAGCGCGATGGTGGTACCGAAGGCCTTGCGGAGGCCGCGTGCTTCTATGCAGGCCATGGTTAGCGTTGCTCCTTTGCGTTCGACCGGCCGGTTGCGATGCCGTCGAGCAGTTCTTGTGGTTTCAGTCCGAGCCGCTGAATGGTCGCAGCGACCCTGGGCCATTCTTCCGAAAGAAACTTTTGGCGCTCGCCCGAGAGCAGAAGATCCCGCGCGCCGGGTTTAACGAACATGCCGAGGCCGCGCTTCTTTTCGACCAGTTGCTCGTCGGCGAGTTGTTGGTAGGCCTTGAGAACCGTAAGCGGGTTGACCCGAAATTCGGCTGCAACATTGCGCACGGACGGCATCGGATCGCCTTCCTTGAGAACGCCGTCGAGTATCATGTGAACACCCCGGTCGCGCAGCTGGCGGTAGATCGGCTGACTATCGTTCCATTCATGATCCATCCTTGTCTTGGCGATCGCTCTTACGAGAAGAGTGCGAGGGCTGATCGCTCCGGTTGGCTGTTCAGTTTCATATAGTGCTATAGTTAACTACAACACCATTTCGCGAGTGCAAGCTTCTTTTTGGATTTGTTTTAGCCGTCCCACGCTCTTCGGGACGAGGCCAAGCCTGTTCGTGGACAGGAGCGCAAACAGACCATTTTGCGCGAGCTGCCGACGTATCCGTCCGGCGAACGGCCGTATCGGGGTTGCTAGTGTTCTACGCGGCCGTGCGACCGCATCCGACCTTCGAAGGGACTGAACGCGAGATCCCCTAAGGCCTGCAGCGGTAACCTTATCGCACTCGGAGTCTCGCTCCCGAAACGATCGAATACCCAGGAGAATTCTGGTTCCAGGTCGCGTGTTGACTCGGCGCAAACGGTTCGAACTCCGTCTGCGCGTTAGGTCCGTCCTTTAGGTCGGTCTGTGCGTTCGGGCCGGTCGCCAAGGCGGTCTGCGCATTCGGTCCTGTATTCCATCGATCATGGTAGGACGGGAGGGCCGCAACGATAATGGTCTGTGACCGAGCAACCTTGTCGGCCGGGCGGGCGACGGCACCCTGGAGGGGGGTTGGAGGAGAATTACGAAGATAAAAGTAGAGGGCGGCAGTGAGGACGGCGAGGAGCAAGGAAGATTTCATAGTCGTAAGCGCGAATTGTTGATTAACTAAGAGTTTCCATAATTCTCATAACTGCGTCGCAAGGTCAATGTTTGTTTTCGTGCCACGGGCCCATTTTTCTTTTGGGCTGACATTTTCGGTGGCCGAAACCACATCCCTGACCCGGATTATCTGGCCTCGTGTCCTGATTTCTGGAACGTTGTAACCCAATCATGAACGAAGAGATTAATGTCCTGATTGTTGGTGCCGGCGCGCAGGGCGCTCCTTGCGTCGCCATTCTCGCCCGCCAGCCAGGCGTCGGCCGCATTCTCCTAGGCACGCGCGAGCTCGCCGACGCCGCGTCCGTGCGCGACCGGCTCGACAGCCCGAAAGTCTTGGCCGCCGAGTTCGACGCCCGGCAACCCGACGCAATCGCCCGCGCCGTTCGCGAATCGCTCGGAACGGTCGATGTGGTCGTCGACCTGACGCCTTCGTTCATCTCCGTCCACGTCATGGAAGCGGCCCTGGCCCTGAACGCTCACTACTTGAACACGGCCGCGTGCCCGGAGCACCTGGCCCAATTAATCCAGGGCCAACCACTCGATTTGGCTGACCGGTTCGTCGCCGCTGGCCGCACCGCGTTGCTGGGCTGCGGAGCGAGTCCGGGAATTGTGAACATCATCTGCCGCCGTTTCTGTGATGAACTCGAAACCGTGGAGCGGATCGAGATTCGGTGCGGATTCCACATTCCCGCCCAGAAAGAGATGGTTAAAACCTGGACACCGTCATGGTCTCCGGAGCAGCAGTTTTTCGACTATTGCGATCCGCCGTGTCTTTTCCACGATGGCCGGCACGAGCATATGCCGGTCTTTCATGAACCGGAGACTTATGATTTCGGGGGCAATCTCGGAGAGATCCAGCTCACCCACCACGCCCACGACGAACAATACAGCCTGCCGCTAATGATTGGGAAAGGCATCCAATATTGCTGCTACAAATTCCCATTCGAGCCGGCCATCGCCACGCTCTTCGCCACTGGGTTCACCCAGGACCGGGTCGTCGAGGTGGAAGGAGGCAAAGTGAAGGCGATCGATGTGCTCATGGCATTGGTGCCGCGGCCTGCGCAAGTCGCGATGCTCGATCCGGAAGTTCAGAAAAACCTGGTGCCGTACATCGCCGATACCAAGGGGCACATTTTGATTAAGGGAACCGCGGGCGGGAAAGAGAAAAGCTACCGCATCGTGACCGGGGTCTTTTTCGACGAAGCTGCCAAAGCGCTGGAATTGTTCGGCACGGCCAATGTGGCCGTGGCCTATGCGGCCGCGACTGGCGCCCTCCAACTCACCGAGGGTAAGACGAAAGCAGGCATCGTCTGGCCGGAGGAACTCGACGCGGCGCGCTTCATCGCCCTGGCGAATACGCTCGGACTCACGTTGAACCTGTCCGTCAGCTGAATTCCCCCGGCGAATCCGTTGAAATGAACAACCAGGGAGGTCTGAGATGAACATCTTGAAAGGCGTCGGCGCGATCCTGGGGGGAATGATCTTTATTGGTGTCTTCCATGCCGGCACAGATTTTGTGCTGGAAAAATTGGGCATTTTCACCCCGCCGCACGAAGGATTTCACACTCCCTGGATGGTGGTGACCGCAACTATCTACCGTTGCGTTTTCACCGTGATCGGCGGCTACATCACCGCGGCCCTGGCTCCAAGTCCGCCGATGCGATATGTGATCATTCTCGGGGTAATTGGACTTCTGCTCTGCACGGCGGGTGCAATCGTGACCATCCCGATGAAAATAGCGCCAGCCTGGTATCCGATTGTCCTCGCGGTCACCGCGCTGCCTTGCACCTGGCTCGGCGGATTGCTCCGGCGCGCGAAGAACACGGATCGATGAAGCGCGTGTCCGAGAGGCCTAAGAAGAAAGCACAACCGACACTCGAAGATGAAGTCGAGTCGGCACTGAAATGGTTGAAGCGGCACGCCACCAGGCACACTCTCGAAGGGATGGCGCGTTACGCTATACCTTCGCATAACGCCATGGGCGTGTCGGTCGCCGACATTCGCATTCTCGCCAAACGTCTTGGCAAAAAGCACGAACTTGCCGCCGCCTTGTGGAAAACCGGCGTTTACGAAGCCCGCATGTTGACGTCGTTCGTGGACGAGCCTAGCCGCGTCACCTCCGCCCAAATGAACCGCTGGTGTCGCGACTTCGACAGCTGGGGTATTTGCGACACTCTCTGCTTCCACCTTTTCGATCGGACTCCATTCGCCTGGACGAAAGCGCGCCAGTGGTCGGCCTCGCCGCGTGAGTTCGTCAAGCGCGCCGGCTTTGCGCTCATGGCTTCTCTGGTAGTGCACGACAAGGCCGCTCCTGGTCCACGATTTCTGGCCTTCCTGCCCCTCATCGAGCAAGGCGCACGCGACGAACGCAACTTTGTGAAGAAGGCTGTGAATTGGGCTCTCCGCTGCATCGGCAAACGCGACCCGGCTCTGAATCTCGCGGCTATCGCGGTCGCCAAACGTCTGGCGCT
Source organism: uncultured Verrucomicrobiae bacterium (assembly GCA_963850015.1). Taxonomy (GTDB): domain Bacteria; phylum Verrucomicrobiota; class Verrucomicrobiia; order Chthoniobacterales; family UBA10450; genus AV80. The sequence goes on along the minus strand of CAWKJF010000002.1, from coordinate 451,372 downwards.
GTCGAAAGAAGCATCCTGCCGATGGGTCGGCAAAGATGCGCTCCGTGAATTGGCGAGTCCAAAGGTTCGCGCACGGCTGGCTCGGTTTGACGAGCCGCCGCGACACTGTCGATAAGCGCCGAACAACTTGTCACACCGAAGTCACATCGCGTGGGAGAAATTCGCCCGTCGCTCTCCCCCACCCTTGTCCACAACCTTCAATTCGCTAAAAGTTTACACGTTGGCAGCCCGCGTTCCTGCGATTGACTCTCATCCGTCAACTCTCAACTCTTGATCCTCCCAAATGAAGCTCCTCATCACCAACGACGATGGCATTGACGCCGCGGGACTCGAGGCGTTGCTCAACGCGGCTCGCACGCTCGGCGATCCGGTCGTGGTGGCGCCGGCTGGACCGCAATCGGGCGTGAGCCACGCGGTCACCTGGTATGAAGGCGTTCGAATTGAACCGCGCGGTGACAAGCGCTTTGCGATCCACGGCACCCCGGCCGATTGCACCCGCCTTGGATTGATGACGGTTGTCCCCGACGCGAAGTGGGTCCTCAGCGGCATCAATCACGGCGGAAATCTCGGGGCCGACGTGCACTACTCCGGCACCGTGGCCGCAGTGCGCGAAGCCGTGCTGCATGGCTGGTCCGGCGTAGCCGTGTCGCAATATCGTAAGAAGGGAGTGGATTACGATTGGGCGCGCGCGACCGGTTGGGTCACGCCAATCCTGGCCGATATTCTGGCGAGGCCGATCGAGCCCGGACTCTTCTATAATGTAAACCTGCCAATCCTTCCGCCCGGAGCCGACACGCCAGAAGTGGTCTGGTGCCAGCTCGACCCGAAGCCCCTGCCTCTCAATTATCGGCACGATGAAGAAACCGGTCTCTATCATGCCGGCGATTACCAGCTTCGGGATCGCACTCCAGGAGCCGACGTGGATATTTGCTTCGGCGGCCGCATTGCCGTGACCGCAGTGCGGTTGCTGTGAAGCTGTAGCCGGGGTCGCTGACCCCGGCCCCTGCAGCACTCTAACTGTAATAATCCCGAGCGGGGTCGGCGACTCCACCTACAACGAAAAGGCTACGGTGCCCCGCCGCGGTCGTAGACTTCCACCAGGCCAATGCCGGTGCCGTTATTCACTCCTGAGAGAAGTGCCGTGTAACGGCCCGCCGGCAGCGTAGCGGCGATGGCAGACTCCAATGGATGTGTCGGCGCCAGACCTGCCACCGTCAGTTCTGCCGCTTGCGCAGGATTGTCCTGCCAATCGTTATTCGAGAACAACACAGCTCCGTTGTTGTCGCGCAGCTCCAGCGTCGGATTAGCGAGGGCGTTTGCCACTCCCAAGGCCGTAAGGCTCGGCCCGATCCCACGCACCACGATTCTATCGTTATCGTTGTGGCTGCCGAGGATGAACCCGCCAATGACGATGTTGCCGCCGGTGCTGACAAATGCCCGCGTGCTGATATTGCCCAACTTTGCGGCCACTCCCTGACTCACGTCGTACACTTCCACCAAGCCGACCCCCGTGTTGTTATTCGTGCCTCTGACGATTGCGGTATAGGCGCCTGGATTTAGGCTCGCATCAATCGCGGCCGCTAGATTACTGGAGGGCGCGAGGCCAGTGGCCAGGATCGCCGCCTCCTGCGTGTCTCTCCAGTTGTCATTTATGACGGTGGGGAATGCGCCCGGGCCATGCAGTTCCATCACCGGATCAGGCAGTGCATTCGTAATCCCGGAATAAGCCAATTCGGGTCCAATGGCTCGAAGGAGCACATGTTTGGGAGCAGTTCCCGTGATGATGAACCCGCCGATGGCTACACCTTCACCAGCCTGAACCCGCATCCGCGTAGCGAGGTTAACCGCCTGGGCGGCTCCCGGCGGCAAAGGAGTAGGTGTCGGTGTCGGCGACGCAATACAGGCGCTCGGGCCCTGAATCCCAACGACAACGGGCGAGCCCGTTTTGAAGAATCCTATTAGCGCATTCATCGTTTCCGGCGGCTGGTTCGCGTCGAAACGAAAATTGTACAACGTGCCCCAGCGAATGGCGTTCGCGTTTTGGTTCTGCGTGAACGTCTCCGCGCTCCAGCTCAACGCGCCGGCGTTCTGGGTCGACGTCCAGGGCGCGTTGCTAAACCCCGCGTCTCCAAGGGTGCCGTCGTTAGGAAATCCAGGGTGATTAGGCGGGGCGTGAAACCCAACATTGCTTACCGTGACTCCGCACCCCAGCGGCAGACTGAAGGATTGAATCGCGCGATCGAGATTCATGTTATAGAGCGCGTATTCATAATGCCAAACCCCGGCGTCCGGGCCCGTCACTTTGTAGGCGATGAAGGCACGGCCATCGATTCCCGGCTCAGGCTCGATCGGATTAATGGTCGCTCCCGTCCAGGCATTGATCGCCGGGGATCCTATCACCGAGGCTGCTGCGGGCGCGAAAGTGAAAATTGTCGTACCACTAACATTGAACCGACGGTAAGAGGCATTGTTGTACATGTTGCATTGCCCGGGATGGGTCTGGCACCAAGTGTACTCGTGTGGGCCCAGGTATTGCACTTCGGCGTAGTAGGTCGCGCCGGGATTTAGCGTCGTATTCAGGTCGTTGCTCTCGACCAGAAGCCTGTGCGATGTGCCAGTGTGAACATGTCCCGCGTGGTTGTTTACGTTGGATTGGAAGGCGCCGGTGAACGGATTCACCCAGGCCCGGGAAGTCAGGTCATTCGCCGTCGCGTTTTGAGCCGAGTCGTATACATCGGAGCATCCCACGCCGAGAAGAGCGTCCGTCCCTGCGCTCGTGCAGCCAAAATTGCAATCGTCCATTGAGGCCGACGCGAACATATGTTTCACCCAGGAAAAGCCAATTTGTTCAAAGCGATCATTGTTGCCGGCGCCGCCGCTCATTCGATAAAGCTGTTGCGGTATGATTGCATGGCTGGTATCCGGCAATGCAAATACCTCCAAGGGCGCGTTTCCGGCATTGCAAATGGTTGTCCACATGGCCAGGCCGACCTGAGTTCCGCTACTTCCAAATTGTGCGAATCCTTCATAAGGACCAACCTCCCCAGACATGATATCGGGTCCATTGCTCCTCCCTGCCGGAGTGCTTTGCGCACTGCCGCTTTGGGGAGCCAGGATAAGAAGCAAAATTAATGACAACGTCAGATGACCGAACATTTTCTTCAACATCGCTTAATCCTCCGGTTCTCAGCCCGCTTCGAAGGTTCTGAAGTCCTTCACTCAAGACGCCGGTCCCCACGTGTCGCGGGCTATTGATCCCGCTTTTATCCTTTTTGCGCGGCGAAGTAGAGTCTTTTCTTGGCTTTCCTCTGGGCAAACTGCGAGCTGGTGGATCGGGACCTCCAGTACCTCGTCCCAACTCCAAGAATTTGCAGCCTGTCATTATTCCGTTCGGGAATCCGCACGATTATTGCTGCTTTAGGCGTCACGGTTATTGAGAACCGGCGTCAATCTTCTCCTGATCGACGGATGCATTTGTCCAGACTGAAAGGGTCACTCACTATGCAAACGATCATTGAGATAAGGTCACACTTCGGAGGTTGGAAGGTGTTCGAAGCCCAGGGCATCGAGCCGTACTTCAGCGAGCGCGAGCAAGCGATCCACTACGCCGCAACCCGGACCGCACTCCGCCGGGGCGAAATCCGGATTCTCACCGCCCACGGCGAGATCGAAGAGACGATCCCCTTCGACGAGCGCTCCGACTGGGGCGCCAGCCAACAGGCGACACTCAACATCTCCTGACCCCCCTTGCGCGGGGAACCGTCGGAGGATCGCGAATCGGCCTCGCGCTCCAACGGCACTTCGCGCAACCTGTCGCCGATGGATCTCGTTTCATCGGACCCTAGGCGGATATCAGACCAGCATAGCTCTGTAGTTTGGGGCCCTGTCCTCACGCTCCTCTGGGCGGTAGTAATCGCGATCGCGCACCGGGTCGTGCAGATTTTTGCTGCTGTCACGTACGGCGTCGCCACCTCGCATGATTTTTCGGCGAACGAGGCACGGGCCGCCTTCTCCGATCTGAGATTCGACGGGACGTTTCTGTCCTTCGGCACCTTCGCGACCCTGCTCGTCTGCGTTCCTCTTATCGCGGGAATCGCGAAGCTTAAGCGCGGCTCGCAGGTGAAGGGCTATCTAGGCCTGACTGTGCCTCGCCTCCGGCCAGTCTTGCAATGGAGCCTCATCACCAGCGTCTTTTGCGGCTTGGCCGGTCTGATCTTATCGCTGCTGCCGCGGGAACCGTCGCACTTTTTTCCGACGCGTACGAGTCCGCCAATCCGCGATGGGTCCTGTGGCTGGCCGTCGCGGTCGCTGCGCCCATCTTTGAAGAAACCTTCTTCCGCGGTTTCCTCTTCGCAGGCCTCGCGGCGTCGCGCTTGCACTGGTATGGCGCCACCATCATTACGTCTGCCCTTTGGGCCGTTATCCATCAGCAATACGACTGGTACAGAATCTCCGTGATCTTTGCGTTCGGGCTCATTCTCGGCACTGTGCGGGCGATGACGAACTCAACCCTCCTGACCATCTGGTTGCATGGCCTCGTCAACGTCGTCGCCATTGCCGAAACCGCGATCGCGTTGCGACAGTTGTAGCTGAACGAACTCAGACCCACTCGCCCACCGTAGCCTGGGCGAAGGCGGTCATTCGAACTTCGCTATTCCAAAATGTCGTTCCGCTCTCTCATCACCGCCCTCGGACTCAACGCCGTTCCGGCCTTGGGATGGTTTGTGGGAGAATGGTCCGGGGGCACGATGCTCGTGCTCTATTGGATCGAAACACTCATCGGCACGTTGCTCGTCGCTCTTCGGATCGTCCTCCATCGAAACATCCGGCCGAGCGAGGGGCATTGGAGCTACCAGGCGCCGCCGCAAGGAACGGACGCGCCCCGGAGCAGCGGCTCGAGCTATCTCTCGGCCTTCCTTGTTCCGACGCTCATCTTCACGGGTGCCCATGGATTTTTTCTCGCCGTGTTGGGCGGCATATTGATCGCCAAAAAAAATCTGACCCAGGAAGTCGCAATCGATCCCAACAACTTACTCGCCGGCTTGATTGGCATCGCGATCTTCCAGGCCGTCGATTTCTTTCTCGATCTCATCTGGCTCAGGACGCGGCCATTCGCCTGGATTGAGCGGCTGGGCCAGCAAACGGTCAGCCGCGTCTTTGTCATTCACCTCACCATCATGGGCGGCATGGCCGCCGTCATGTTCACCGGCGCGAACCGGCATTTCTTCGGCGTCTTCATCATCCTCAAGACGATGCTAAACTTGAGCCTCGTCACTCCCCAATATCAGCCCAAAACGCCCCCCGCGTGGCTCTCCAATTTGATGGACCGCGTTAAAACACGGAAAAACGAGAAGACCACATTCGCCGAATTCTGGGTGAAAACCGACGAACAGGAAGCAGCCCGCGTTGCGCGAAATGAAAAAGCGCTGAAAACCTGATCCCCGGATCGAAGATTTCACCGCGTCCACAAAGGCGCACAAAGGAGGTCGGGATTCAGGCATTAGGGGCGTCCGTCCCAAGTGCAACTTGGGAACGAGGGAGCCTCATCGGCCGGAAAGCACGCGAAATGCGGAATCTTCCGACTTCCGCATTCCGACTTCCGACTTGAACTTGCCCGCATCTCGGTTCCATCTTTCCAACAATGAAAACCTCGCTCACCTGCCTGCTCCTCGCCCTTTCCCTCACCGCTCCGGCCCTGGCCGACACGATTAAATTTCCCGCCGACAAACCGTTCGCCTCCATCACCTTCCCGGAAGGTTGGAAAGCCGCTGTGACGGGCGACACCCTCACCGCCAGCAACGAAGACGGCGACGTCCTCATCGACGTGATCGTCACCAGACCCGACATGCTCGGCCCTTCGAACGACAAAGCGTTCGCGTTGCTGAAGGTAAAACCCGACTTCGATTCCTTTAAAGACACCAAGTCAACCATGAACGGCATGAACGTTGTCACTGTGACCGTGGACGCCAAGGGTGACAGCGGCGCTATAAAACTCACCCTCACCAGCCTCGAAGTGACCAAGGACAAAGGCGCGATGGTCATCCTGCGCGGCGCAGGCGTGGCGGACAATCAGGAAGATATCACCGCGATCATGAACAGCATCGCGGCGGTAAAATAACGCTCCCGAAAGAAGGTTTCACACAACGGCCACCAAGGCCCACAAAGGTGTCAGGATTCAGGCACTAACGTTGTGCCCTTTGATGTCCTTCGTGTGAGGTTTCCCTTCGAGGCCTTCTAGTCCACGTACCCGACCGGCTGGAGAATGACGCGGTAAGGGTTGCAATGGACCACGAAGGAAAGCGTCTCGCCTGGCCGTACGTCCACTGTGCCATACCACGCATCGCTTCCCCGACCTGGTCCAGGGCGACTCGCGTAGACCTCGTGCCGGCCTGGTGTGAGATGCCGTTCGAAGATGTGCCCTTTGGCGAACGGCCCTGCGAGGACCCCGTCGATCCACACGGAAATTGGGATATTGATTCCCAGAACCGGCGAATGCTTCATCCTGATGCGCCCCGTGGCGTCCCTGGAACTCGGATACTCCGATTGACCTGCAGAAACAGGCGTCGCGCTCGCGAAGCCCAACACGGTGGCAACTAAAATGAGCACGATAGAACGTATTGTTTTCATATTTGGTGAACTCCCTTCGAGAACGTAGCACATCTGCATTTTTTCTCGAAGCTCCCGCGAGCCGCGAAAGGTAACAGCGTTGTTACCTTCGCGCGCTCTCAGTGTAGAAGGCAGCCCAGTCTCAAAAACAGTGACGAGTGACATGTTTGCGAGGTCCCGCATCGGCCCTCCTTCTGCTTCCCCAACACGTCACACTTCATATGTCACTTTCTTCCATCGACCCTCACTTCTTCGCCAACACCGCGAGATCCTTCAAGACTTCTTCACTGTGCCCGGCCGGGCTGACCTTTAAGTAAACCCTGGCGATTTTGCCGTCGGGATTGATCAGGAACGTATTTCGCGCAGCCATCTTCGCACCGTCATACTCCATGGCGGATCCGTACGCCGTTATCATTTCCAGTTTCGGGTCCGCCAGCAATTTGAAGTTTAGTCCCTCCTTCGCGCAAAAATCCTTATGTGATTTCACAGTGTCTGCGCTCACGCCAAGAATGACCGCGTTTTGGCTCTGATACTTTGTCAGGTCGCTCTGGAAATTGTGCGCCTCGAGCGTGCAACCGCCAGTGAAGTCCTTCGGGTAAAAATAGAGCACTACCCATTTGCCTTTGTAGTCCTTCAAACTAACCAATTCGCCCGCAATGCCCGGCAAGCTGAATTGCGGTGCTTCCTGTCCGGCCGCCGGCGGTTGCGGGTCCGGGTCCGCTGCCACCAGGCTGCCCACCGCTATTACGCTTAAAAACGCTCCGAGAAATCTCTTTTTCATGACTGAACATCAGCCCGCCTTGAAGACCCTGCCACCGTTTCTTCTCCGCCCTTTGTCATCCCTTCGCCGCGATGGATCGGCCGCTTCGTTGCACGCTACCTGGATGCGACGGCTCTCTCCGTTTGTTTCGCATGCCGGCCTTCCCCAATTTCCTCGATCATTTTCTTGTTAAAAGCCGGGATATCGTCCGGTTTGCGGCTCGTGACCAGGCCGTTATCCACGACCACCTCTTCGTCCACCCAATTGCCGCCAGCGTTCTTTATGTCCGTCTTAATGGCCGGCCATGAAGTCAATTTTCGCCCGCGCACTACGCCAGCATCGATCAGCACCCAAGGCGCGTGACAGATGGCCGCGACTGGCTTGCCTTCACGGAAGAAGTGTTTTGTGAATTCCAGCGCCTTGGGCGTGGAACGCAGCGTGTCCGGATTCATCGTTCCGCCGGGAATCATTAATGCGTCGAATTCCTCCGCGCTCGCATCCTCAAGCGTGAGATCGACATCGAATTTGTCCCCAAGCTTCTCGTGATTCATGCCCTGAATCTCTCCGTCGTCGGGCGAGACGATTTTGACCTCCGCTCCCGCTTCCTCCAGCGCCGCGCGCGGTTTTGTCATCTCCACCTGCTCAAAGAAATTTGCGACCAGGATTGCCACCTTTTTTCCAGCGAGTTTACTCATACTAATAAAAACGGAGCCCATCGCCGTTTTGGATGCAGTCAATTCCAGTGCCGTCCTCCAGGTTCGTCATTCGTCATTCGTCATTCGCCATTTTTCTGAATTCACATCCAAATCGCGCCGGAAGCGCGATGTCGTTTTGTTCCTTCAATGGGGCCGTACAAAAAGGAGGGGTTGCGTCATGAATGAAGAAAATAGAATGAGCCGTCGTCGAGTGATCGGAGGGTTGGGTGTGGGTTTCGCGGCCATGGCCGCTCCAAGAATTTTCGCGGCCGATCCGAAACAGGATGCCCCGATGCCGGATAAACTACAGGATCCAGTGTCGAAATATCCCAAGCCACCTTTCAAGGGTCAATTGCAGCCATGGCCGGGGTTAGCCAGCAAGATGGAGCCGCCGCCCGATCATGGTGAAAAGAGCTACAAAGGATCCGGCCGTTTGCTGGGCCGAAAGGCTTTGATCACGGGCGGTGATTCCGGCATGGGGCGCGCCGCCGCTATCGCCTATGCGCGTGAAGGCGCCGATGTAGCGATCAATTATTTTCCTGCGGAAGAGCCGGACGCAAAGGAAGTGGTTGAGCTGATCAAAGCGGCGGGCCGCAAGGCTGTGGCACTGCCGGGAGATCTGCGCGACGAAGCTTTTTGCCAGAAGCTGGTCGCTGATGCCGTGAGCGGCCTCGGCGGCCTGGATATCCTGGTCTGTAATGCCGCGCGGCAGCAAGCGCGTCAGTCGATTCTCGATATTTCGAACGAGGACTTTGACGCTACGATGAAGACGAATATTTATGCGCCGTTCTGGATGATCAAAGCGGCGCTGCCGCATTTACAGCCAGGGTCGGTCATCATCGGAACGGCTTCCGTGCAAGCCTACGACCCTTCGCCCGATCTTTACGACTACGCCCAAACAAAGGCGGCCACGATGAACTACGTGAAGTCATTGGCGAAACAGCTTGGACCGAAAGGCATCCGAGTGAACGGAGTGGCGCCCGGACCGGTTTGGACGCCGTTGCAGGTGAGTGGTGGAGCCACCCAGGAAAAGGTGAAAAGCTTCGGAAGCCAGACTGTATTCGGCCGCCCAGGACAGCCGGCAGAGCTGGCCTCCATCTATGTTCAGCTCGCCGCGAGCGATGCCAGCTTTGCCACAGGACAAATCTACGGCTCTGCCGGTGGAAACGGTCAGCCGTAAGTTCGGCTCGTCGTTCCCAAGATTCCGGTCGCTCCATTCCGCCTCCTCAACACGTCACACGTCACAATGTCTCTGGGTTCAAATCTGCCTCACCAATACGTCACACGTCACATATCACCCGTCACTTTCCTCTAACCCTTCGTCGTGTAGAGTCGCCCCATGAAACAGATTGCCACCAAACTCTGGCGCGAATGGCGTTCTCTCGCGTTGTTCTTCATGATCATGGTCCCCTTCAAATCGGCCGTTGCCGATTGGAATTGGGTTCCGACCGGATCGATGAAGCCGTCGATCCTCGAAGGCGAAATGGTTTTCGTAAACAAACTCGCTTACGACTTGAAGGTCCCATTCACCACTCTGCACGTTTCCACCTGGGGCAATCCCGATCGCGGAGACGTGGTCGTGTTCTTTTCGCCAGAGGATGGCAAGCGGTTGGTGAAGCGTGTCATCGGTTTACCTGGCGACATCGTCCAGTTGAGGAACGGCGTCCTCTACCTGAACGGCCTTCCGCAACAGTATTCATCCACCGATTCCGCGCCTTTCCGGCGCGACGTGTTCGAAGATGCAAATCCGGTCGTCACCATCGAGCACCTGGCAGACTGCGATCATTACGTGATGTCGCTGCCGGGCCGTCAGGCCGTGAGGAGTTTCGGCCCGTTAGTCGTGCCGCCGGACCAATATTTCATGATGGGCGACTCGCGCGACAATAGCGCTGATTCCCGCTTCATCGGCCCGATTCCACGTGCCGCCATAGTCGGCCGCGTCCCCCGCGTGCTCATCTCCCTCGATCCTTCGCGCTACTTTCTGCCCAGGCCCCAACGTTTCCTACAGCCAATGAACGTCGACGGAGCGTAGGAAGCGGTGCCAAGTAAGTGAGGTGTGATAAGTGACGGGTGACATCTGTGCCCTCGTTCTCAAGTTGAACTTGGGGACTACTGCCTCCCGAACACGTCACATGTCACAAAGTCACTTTCTTCTGCCTGCGTTTCCCGCTAGACGCACTCGTGGGACGGGACGAGTTTGTCGCCATGAAATCGCTTCGATCAACTCTGCTTATTCTTCCGGCCCTCCTCCTTTCCGCGTCGCCGCTCTTCGCCCAGGAAAAGTCGCGAGTGAGTCCGCATGAAACGGTAAACGCCACCGTTGGTGACGCTAAGGTTACGATCGTTTACGGGCGGCCTTATACGAAGGATCCGAAGAGCGGGGAGAAGCGCAAAATCTGGGGGGGCCTCGTTCCCTACGGCCAGGTTTGGCGGATGGGGGCTGACGAAGCTACCCTTTTCACGACCGACAAAGAGATCTCGATCGGCGGGACTGCTGTCCCAGCCGGCATGTACTCCTTATTTCTTCTGCCTGAAGAAGGCGTCGCGAAGCTGATCGTCAATAAGCAGACGGGCCAATGGGGAACCAAGTACGACCAGAGCCAGGACCTGGCGCGGATCGGGCTGATCCAGCAGAAGCTCGATAATCCGGTCGAGCAATTCATGATCGCCGTGGAGAAAACCGCCGCCGATGGCGTGTTGAAACTGATGTGGGACGACACTCAGTTCTCGGTTCTCGATCGCGGTGAAGAAGTAGCGAAAGAAAATCCGAAGCTCAAAACAATCACCAACTTTTCGAGGTAGAAAATTCTCGAAACGCGCCCGTTTAGATCATTCTCCCCTTCGGTGATTTGAATTTGCTTCGGATTTCGAGCTTCGCATTTCGAATTTCCCCAACGAGCACAAGACGAAGACGGAGCGGAGGATGGGCTCAGAAGAAATTACAGTGAGCTAGTTCCATCACCTCGGGAGGAGTGCCGCGATCGTACCAGGTGTCGGAGCGCGTGCGAATATTGCACTGAATGACTTTGCGCTTGTCGACCCGGTAGACATTGCTGACGAACTCCACCGGTATCTTCTTTCCATCGCTCCGCCGAAGGGGAAGATTTTTGTAACGGACGTATTCGTTCTGCTGAAGTTTCTCGAAAGCGAGATGATTCGCGGCGATGTCTTTAAACTGTCCCAGTTCCCAAAGCTTACACCCGCGTAGCTCCTCAAATTCATAGTCGAGCAGCTCGAGCAAGAATGGATTTATGTCCGTGATCTTGCCACTCTCCGCATCGAGAATCAGGATTCCGTCCTGAGCGGTTTCAAACAAGCGCCGATAACGCAGCTCGGATTTCCGCAAGGCCTTTATCCAGGGGTCTTCCTTGCGCCGGGAGCGGGTTAATTTCGAGGGGGACATTCCTCTTCGTTATATCGGCCGCTCGACAACCGGACTAATACTTTTTTGCTTGCGGGGCAATAGCTCACAGGTATGACCTGCCGTCTGCCTGATCTCGAATTTCGAATTCCCCCAAAACGAGCACGAGCACGAAGAAAAAGCTAAACCCGGTAGGCGCTCCGCTGCCCTACAATTATTTACGAGCGGGAGTAGAAGAAGCGGACGGGGCTGAGGATTCGGGAGCCGTGAATGGAATGGGCATGATGCCCTCGGCGCGCGCTTCGTCGAGGTCGATGAATTGGTAGGCGGCGTTGTTGCCTTCAAAGTTGTCTTTGTTCTTTTCCAGGTCGTCGCTCGCGATCTGGATCGCTTTCGCGAAGGTCTTCCAATCCCGGCCGTCGCGGGCTTTCTCGTCGAGCTTTCCGCGCAACGCGGTGAGGGCCTTGGGCTCGTCGTTTTCCTCCTTTTCGGTGGCATTGGCCACGCCGATGGCCGTGGTCTCGAGGCCGACGAAATCCTTCTTATCCGATGAGAGATAGAAGCCCATGTACATGTGGCCGGGAACGGTGACGAGGAATGAGTGGATCGAAATCTTGCGCAGGATGGAAGCGAAGAGGACGCTGCCATCGACACAGTTGGCCTGGGTGTTGGTGATCGATTGATCGAGAAACCGAACGTACTGACTGTAAACCTCCTCGGACCCACCGGGCGTGGTCGTGGTGGAGCTATACTGGATTCCGCGTTTCTGGAGCGCGGACCAGATGGCAAAGACCTGTTTCACCACTTCCGTTTCGTCCCGCTGGTAACCCAGGAACGCGTTAACGGTCTTAGTGGCGAGGGCTTCCTGCAGAATCTTGTCGAGCATCGGATGATTCTCATTCACGTAAGCGGCAAACATCCATCCGATCTCGGCAGAGCCGGCGACGTAGCCTTCGTCGTTGAGGGTCTCCTCGTCGTTCGAGACGCCGAACGGGCAATCGTTGATCGAGCGGACCTGAAGTGTTTCCGTCTTTTCCCCGGCGGATTTTCCATCAAGCTCAACGGCAACGGAGACGTTCAACGGCACCTGCTGCGTGGCTTTCCGGAGCTTCTCGAACTTATAGTTCACCTTCGGTGCGATGTAATATTCCTTGTCCGCCTCCGGCAGCTCGCCACTCCAGGTCGAAGCTGCCATCAGCTCATTTTCTTTTATGGTGATTTTTACCTTCGTATTTGCGGAAACCGTTTTGATCGAGACACCGACCAGGCCGAAGCGTTCGCCGAGCAAATAAGGATCGGGGGCCTTGGCTTCTTCGTCGTCTTCTTCGATGGGACGAGCGGTGGCGGTGGCGATGATGAGCGAAGGGAAGAGCTGCGAATCCATGGTCGCTTCCGGTGTCCACTCCACTTCGGCTGCACGGCTGATGGAGACGAGCGAGACACCGGCGGACGCCGCGGCGAGACAGGAAAGGAAGGACTTCATGAGGCATGTTCTCCGCCGGACGGTTTTAAAAGACAAGCAATTAGCGATGCAGGGTCAGTAGTAGGCGCCCGGCACCGAAGGTCCGCGATGGCTATCGCGACCGAAATTCGAAACAGGATCCCGTTTTGGTAATTTCCTCTCTTTCGATAATTCGAATTTGTTTTCGAACTTCGAAATTCGGATTTCGAGATTGCAGCTGACGGACAAAAGGCTTGAGCTTTCGCTATTCGCGCTCCGCATACTCGGGCATGCGCGCGCTTACCAAAGTTTCCGCTCTTATAGCTCGGTCGTTCTTGTGGCTGTCACAGTCGCTGCCGCTCCGCAATATCAGATTTTCGATATTGGCGTCGTCCAGGTCGGCGATACGGCTTCGCAGGGTTTTGGCGTCTCGCCCGCGGGAGTCGCCGTTGGCCGCTCGGTTCGGAGCGGCGGCGCCCAGGCGTTTAGCTGGACGCAAGGCGGCGGCCTTGTCGGCTGCCAAACCTGGCCGGCCGCAGCTTCGCCGTTTCAAACGACGCGAACGACAGTGGCGTCGTGGTAGGCACCGCTGCGAGCTACGGCTCTTCGGCACGGGCCGGCTGCCAGTGATTTGGCAGAGCGGCGCGGTTTCGCAGCTCCCGCTTCCCGCCGGCGAAACGCTCGGCGACGCGAACGGCGTGAATGCGTTAGGCGTGGCCGTTGGCTCAGTCGATGGCGGAAGCCTGCAACAGGCCGTGGTCTATAATGGCGGCACGCGCGACAGTCATTACCCAGACGACGCCGGATGGAAGCTTCTTTGTCACGGCGTTCGGCATCAACAACTCGGCCCGAGTCGTGGGCCAGGGTATCGACCCGAACAACGCCGCCAGGAATGTGGGAATCGTTTACGACATGGGAAGCCCCGCGGCTTTCGAAGTGGGCGCACTGCCCGGCGCAAATGGAGCGCTCGCCTTCGGCGTGGGAACGGCGGCCACGTGGTCGGCTCGAGCATGATGAACCAGGGCTCAGGCCTGCCGTTCATCTGGTCGCAGGCGACCGGGATCGTCGCGATACCGCTGGCCACCGGCACGAGCCAAGGCTCGGCCCGGGCGGTAAACTCGGCCGGCTGGGTGGTAGGCCAGGATTCCTCCGCTTTCTCGATTCCGTTTCTTTGGGATGGAACGACGACCTATCGGCTGGCGGACCTTCTGCCTCCCGGCTCGGGCTGGGACTTGTCGATGAACACTTCGTCCTCGGCGCTCGGCATCAGTGATAACGGCGTAATCGTCGGCACTGGCGTCCATAACGGCGAGACCCGCGCGTATGCGATGGTCCCGGCGGGATCCCCGACTCCAAGCCCCACCCCCACCGCGACTCCTTCGCCAACGCCGTGCGGCATGATCTATCGCTTTCCGGGAGAACTTTGACGGAGTGACCGCGCCGGCACTGCCCGCGGGCTGGGTCAGTGGCTTTACTCCCGGCGCCAGCCAACTGCACTCCGACAGGCACCTGCGCGCTAGGCACGAACTGGGCGACCAGCACCGCTCTCCCATACACGGCACCCAATTGCGCGTTCCATGATGCCCCTGGCTGCGTGACCGATTCCATCCTGGACACTCCCTCTTTTGTCAGCGGACGCAGCCAACGGCACTTTCCTGGTTATTCCGGTCATAGCTACGATCTGGAGAGCGGCATGGACGGCGCGGTCCTGGAGATTTCCATTAACGGCGGGCCTTTCGTCGACTTCGTCGCAGCGGGCGGCGGCAGTCTTGGCTACAACGGAACGATCTCGTCGGGATCCCTCAGTCCGATCGCGGGCCGAGCGGCGTGGACGGGCAATTCCGGCGGCTACGTCTACACTTCTTGGCCCAGATGCCTTTCGCGGCGCCAACAGAACGTGCGCCTGCGCTTCCGCCTGGCTACTGACTGCAGCGGAGCCGGGACGGGCTGGCAGCATCGACACTATTTCCGTCGAGGCACAACATCGGCTGCCCGAGCCCGACACCGACGCCGACGCCCACCGGTCGTTACCCACTTTGAGGTGATCGCTCCATCGATGGTGGCAACGTTCCAACCGTTTAACTTCACCGTTAGAGCAGCTGGATCAATTTAATAATCACGGCCACGGGCTATGCCGGCACGATCCACTTTACGAGCACCAGTCAGGGGAACCTGCCGCCTGATGGCACGTTAACTAACGGCCTCGGTACCTTCAGCGCCACTCTCAATACGCTGGGAAACCAAACGATCACTGCCACTGACACTCTCAACGCCTCCATCACTGGCACGAGTAACACTATTCTGGTGATCTCCGATATTGTAACACCTCCACCTTCGCCAACCCCAACTCCCGCCACGCCCACCCCTACCCCCCCGGCAACAGCGACTCCTTCGCCTACCCCGACCGTTACTCCGACCCCAACAGCGACGCCTAGTTCAACGCCAGCGGCGCAGGCACTCAACCTCTCGACTCGGCTGCGCGTTCAAACCGGCGACAACGCTGGTATCGGCGGCTTCATTATCACGGGGACCGCTCCTAAGAATGTCCTCCTCCGCGGCATCGGACCCTCCCTAACCGCTCTGGGCGTGACTGACGCGTTAGCCAACCCGACGCTTGATCTGCGCCGGCCCGACGGCACGCGCATCCGCGCGAACAACGATTGGAGAGAAGACCCAGTTCAGGAGGCCGCGATCCAGGCCACTGGCATTCCACCACAGAACAACCTGGAATCCGCGATCATCGAGACGCTGGATCCCGGAAGCTACACGGTCATTCTCCGCGGCATGGGGATGACCACGGGTATCGGCCTGGTAGAAGTCTATGATCTCAATCAAGGAGTTGACTCCAAGCTGGCCAATCTAAGCACGCGCGCGTTTGTCGACACCGGCGACAACATCGTGATCGCCGGATTTGTCCTTGGTGGCGGTAACGCCAACGATAAGGCCGTAGCGCGCGGAATTGGTCCCAGCCTTACCGCCTTTGGCGTTCCTAACGCGCTGGCCGATCCAACCCTGGAACTGCGCGATAGCAATGGATCGCTCCGAGCTTCAAATAACAACTGGCAGGATGACTCGGCCCAGGCCGCGGAGCTGACTGCCGCAGGCCTTGCGCCAACCAACAATCTCGAGTCGGCCATAGCGATAACACTGCCACCCGGTCCTTACACGGCGCTGCTGGCGGGATCGAACAACGGCATTGGCGTTGGCGTCGTGGAAGTCTACGACCGTGGAGCATCGCCGTAGGAATTAGGAAATTCGAATTTCGAAATTGTAGAGCAAGACGAAAGGCTTGCTCTACCCCCGCCTTTCCGCCACAAGAACCACCATGCAAATACATGTGGCCCGGAACGGACAACAACTCGGGCAGTTCTCGGTCGAAGAGGTCAACCGGAAGCTGGCCGACGGAACGTTTTCGCCTACGGACCTGGCGTGGCACGAGGGTGCGGCGGGATGGGCTCCCCTTTCCAGCATCGCCGGAATAACAGTGCCAGGCACAGCGGCGTCGGCTCCGATAGTCGTCCCCCCGCCTGCACCGAGCACTCCGCCACCGGCGCCGGCCACACCAGGCAGCGCGAGCGCCCTGGCGTCGAAACCAGCCCGAAGCAACAAAGGGATGATCGCTTCCTGCTGGATCCTGCTCGGCTTTACCTTCGTCATCTCACTGGTCCCAGTCGTCGGCTGCGGCAGTTGGATTCTTGTCTGGCCGGTGGCGCTAGCCACGCTCATCATGGCCATCGTCATTCTGACCCGGGGAGGACAAGTTCAGGGAACTCTGCTTATCATCGCTTCAGTCCTCATCGTGCCGTGGGCGTTGCTCGCCCCGATTATCACCACCGCCGCGTTGGGAGAGTCGGTTTCCAAAGAGGAGCGTAAACAAGAGGCGCAGATCATGGAAAACCTGCGCGCTATCTCCGAGGCCAAGGCCCGATGGGTTGCGCAAACCAAGGTAACGGATGGAGCGCGCACGACAGTGACTGGACTGAACGCCTATCTGGATGGGAAAGAAATCAAGCCTGTTGTCGGCGAGACCTACGATCCAAGGCCGGTAGGCCAGGAACCAACCGCCACGTTGCCTGCGACTAAATCCTTGGCGAGCCGGGGAAAAGGAGCGGTGCTCACCGCCGGCGAGGAAACGGCGGCGCCGACAGCGACTCCCGGCGAGACCTTGTAGTCCGAACGAACGCAGTCTCGGCCGAGCTTCACCGCCTCCTGTTATATCTCCCTCATGCTTCCGCGACGAACCCACGACATTTCTCGCCTCGAAGCCTTTAGCGACGCGGTCTTCGCCTTCGCCCTTACCCTGCTCGTCGTCTCGCTCGAAGTGCCGAAAAGTTATGCGCAGCTGATGAATCTAATGAGCGGATTTCCCTCATTCGCCTTCTGCTTTGGTGTGCTCCTTTGGATCTGGTATGAGCACAACCTTTTCTTCCGGCGCTACGGAATGCAGGACCCCTATACCGTGGTCCTCAACGGCGCCCTGCTCTTCGTCGTCATGTTCTACGTTTACCCACTCAAGTTCATGCTCGACTCCGGCTTCGCCCATTTTGCCAAAGGAGCCGGCCAGGGCGTCACTCCGATGACTCTGGGACAACTCGCGCAAGCCTCGGCGATCTACGGGCTCGGGTTTGTGGCGCTCTTCGTGATGTTCGGATTGCTCTATCTGCACGCCTATCGCAAGCGACACGAGCTCGGCCTCACCCCGCTGGAAGTATTCAATGTCAGGGCGTACGCCGGCCAGCAAGCGGTCAGCGTGGCAGTCGGCGCGATCGTAGTCTTGATTGCGCTCGCTGCTCCGCGGCGTTACGCCTTTATTTCACCAATGTCGTTTATCCTCATGTGGCCGGCGCACATGATTTATGGCGTTCGCATCGAAAAGAAGCGGAAGGCTTTGGAGGCCCAGCAACCGCCCCTAAAGCCAGCGTCCGTGCCCGCCGCACCATAGGGATCGCCCGTGATCATCTTTCACGATCCGCGATGCATCGATTACTCGGCGCCAGGGCATCCCGAGCGGCCCGGACGAATCACGCGCACCGTTCCCATTCTGAAAGATCGCCATGGCGATTGGGAATGGCGTGAGCCACGGCCCGCCGAGGATGCGGCTGTATTGCGTGGCCATACGGCCGAGCATCTCGCGCGGATTCGCGACGCCGCGCATGATTTCGATGCGGACACGCCAGCGCATCCGGGTATCTACCAACATGCGGCCAGAGCAGCGGGTGCGGCGGTGGACGTAGCTCGCGCGGCGATGGAAGGCGCGCCGGCATTTAGTCTCATGCGGCCGCCTGGTCACCACGCGATGCGCAATCGCGCCATGGGTTTTTGTTATTTCAGCAATATCGCGCTCGCCGCACTAGACGCGCTCGCGAACGGCGCAGAACGGGTGGCGATCTGGGATTTCGACGCGCACCATGGCAACGGGACCGAGGACATTGTGGCGAATAATCCGCGGATCGAGTTCGCGTCGATTCACCAATTTCCGGGCTATCCGGGAACCGGAACTCGTTCCTTTGGGAACATCCATAATTTTCCCGTCGCCCCGCTTACGCCGCGAGCGGACCATGTCGCCGAGGTGCGCCGCGCGCTCGATCAGCTCGTGGCCTTCAAGCCTGACCTGCTCCTCGTCTCCGCGGGATTCGATGCGTATGCCGGCGATCCGATCACGGAAATGACACTCGCCCGAGAAGATTTCGCGATGTTTGGGCAGTGGCTGCGCGAAACTGAACATTCCGGCCGGTGCGATTCTGGAAGGCGGCTACAGCGACGATTTGCCGGAGTTGATCGACGCATTCCTGGCGAGCTGGGCTCAATGAGCCACGGATGAACACGGATGGGACACGGATTCCATCATCCACCTATCCGTGAAAATCCGTGTCTGATTATTGCAGAATTTTCTCGATCCGCTGCATCACTTCATCCGTCAGCTTATCGACGAGCAGGCCGGCTTTCATGTTCTCGGTCACCTGGGCTGGTTTGGAGGCGCCGGTGATCACGGAGCTGACGTGCGGGTTCTTCAAACACCAGGCGAGCCCGAGCCGTGGCAGGGTCGTCCCGAGATCCTGCAGCGACGGTCGCCAACTTCTTCACTTTCGCCAGACGCCGGCGCGCCTCGTCGTTCTCAAACTGCTCCCGCAGCCAATCATAGTCCTTCAATGAAATCCGCGTGTCGCCCGGATCGCCATCGTTGTATTTTCCGGTCAGCAGCCCGGAGGCAAGCGGCGACCAGACGGTGAGTGCCCAGGCCAAAACGTTTGTAGAGCGGCGCGAATTCTTTTTCGACCCGCTCCGGTGAAACATGTTGTATTGCGGCTGCTCCATCGTCGGCGGGACCAGCCGAAGATCGCGCGCGATCCGATGGGCCTGCGTGATTTCCCTCGCGCCCCATTCCGATGTGCCCCAGTAGAGCACCTTCCCCTGCGCCACGAGATCGCTCATCGCGCGGACCGTTTCTTCGATTGGCGTATTCGGATCGGGGCGGTGGCAAAAATAAAGGTCGAGATATTCCACCTGCAGCCGGCGCAAGGCCGCATGGCACGCCTCGATCACATGTTTGCGGCTGAGCCCCTCCTGATTGGGAAGATCGCCGCCCCAGAAAACCTTGCTCGAAACCAGAAACGTATCCCTTCCCCACCCTCGTCGTTTCAGGATCTTGCCCATCACGATCTCGGCCTTGCCGTTCGCGTAGGCTTCTGCGTTATCGAAAAAATTGACGCCCGCGTCATACGCGATCGTCATCAGCCGTTCCGCGGTCGCTTCGCTGATCTGCTGGGCAAAGGTCACCCAGGCGCCGAAGGAGAGTTCGCTCACCTGCAATCCCGATTTCCCGAGCCGTCGATATTTCATGGCCTCAGCACCAACTGCCATCCCCCCGCCAAAAGACAAGCCCACATGAGTCGAAAACTTTTTTGGCAATCGTAAGGGTGGCGGTGAATAGTGGGCGGTTAATCGGGCCGTAGCACAGCTTGGTAGTGCGCTTGAATGGGGTTCAAGAGGTCGCGGGTTCGAATCCCGCCGGCCCGATAATTTTTCCCAGAAAGACTCAGGGGAAGAGGAAGATTTTTCTGCCGCTCAGCGTCTTCCGCTTCCTCTACCTCTTCCGCTCTCATTTCAACGCCCCTCGGTGGGGACTTCCGGCCCGCATTGCAACTGGCTGCCGGTGGCATTACCGTCCGCGCCTATGTTGAGCGCTGGAATTGTCGGTCTGCCAAATGTCGGCAAATCCACGCTTTTTAACGCGGTCACTCGCACGCGAAAAGCGCAGGCGGCGAATTACCCGTTCTGCACCATCGATCCGAACCTGGGCGTCGTCACCGTTCCCGACGCCCGGCTCGAAACCCTCTCGAAGCTGTCGCACTCGCAAAAGATCATCCCGGCGGCTATCGAATTTGTCGATATCGCCGGCCTGGTGAAGGGAGCGAGCGCGGGTGAAGGCCTCGGCAACCAATTCCTCAGCCACATCCGCGAAGTAAACGCGATCGTACAGGTGGTCCGGTGCTTCGAGGATGCCGATATCCATCACGTCAGCGGCACCATCGATCCGATCCGCGATATCGAGGTAATCAACACGGAGCTGGTCCTGGCCGATCTCGCTTCCCTTCAAAAGCGGCACGATCGCCTGCAAAAGGAAGTCCGCGCCGGATCGAAAGCGGCCAAGGCCGAAGTTACCGTTATTGACAAACTTCTTCCCCACCTCGACGCCGGGAAACCGGCCATCACGCTTGAATTGACCGACGAGGAGAAAGCCGTGGCGCGGGATTTTTTCCTTCTGAGTTCCAAACCAACGCTCTTCGCCTGCAATGTCGCCGAGTCCGATCTCGCCGCAATTTCAAAAGAAACCGAGGCCAACGCCGCGCTGCAACACGTGCGCGCCGTCCAGGAATACGCCCGGAACCACTTCGCGACCGAAGCCGTCGTGATCAGCGCCCAGATCGAAAGTGAGTTGGTGGATTTGAGCGAAACCGAAGCACAGGAGTATCTCCAGAACCTCGGCGTTGCCGGCAGCGGCGTGAGCGCGCTCATTCGGGCGGTTTATCATCTCCTCGGCCTGCGCACTTATCTGACGACTGGTGAAAAAGAGACGCGCGCCTGGACCATCCGGGCCGGCGACAAGGCGCCGGCGGCCGCGGGCGTTATCCATTCCGATTTCGAGCGCGGCTTTATTGCCGCCGAAACCGTCCACTTTGACGACCTCGTCGCGCTCGGTTCATTCGCCAAAGCGCGTGAATCGGGCAAACTTCGGATCGAGGGAAAAGAATACGTCGTCAAAGACGGCGACGTAGTCGAATTCCGCTTCAACGTCTAGCTCCTCCAATGTGGGAGCGGCCTTTGCGCCGCGACTGTCGGGACACTGAGGTCCCCCACTTTGCTACGCCGCGTAGAGTATCCGGCCGCACTGCTCGCAGCTCACAATCTCTTTCCCGTTCCTCACTCGATGCGCCGTTTGGGTGGTCAATTTCATGTGGCAACCGGTGCAGACTTCATGTTCGAGCGCGACGATTACAGCATCGCCTTTGCTCGCAAAAAGGCGCTCGAACAGCCCGAGCAAATCTTCATCAATTTTTCCAGCCAGCTCGTTCCGGTCGGCGGTCAATTCGTTGAGGCGTGCCTCGAGCGCTTTTCCCTTTTCATCGAGATCGGCCACCTGGCGCGCGATCGAATCCCGGGAGGCCGCCGCCTTCTTGTCTTCCGCGCCCAGTTCGACCTTCAACTTTTCAGCCTGGTCCATCAGTTCGAGTTCCTGGTCTTCGATCGACTGCACCTCCTTCTCGTAACGCTCGATCTCGTTCGCCATTGCGCGAAACTCGTCATTCTTGCGCGTCTCATACTGCTGCGTTTTCAGGCGGTTGATGCTTTCCCGTCGGGTACCGGCATCGAGCTCAAGCGTTTTGCGATCCATCTCCAGATGTTGCGCCTTGTGCTTGAGCGCAGCCAGGGCCGCGACGCTGGCGGCGAGTTGGTTGTCGAGACTCTGGCGCTGCCACGGCAGGTTCTTTATCTCCATCTGGATTTGTTTGATCTTTTGCTGCCGATCTTGAATGACGAGCAACTGCTCCAGTTCCGCTTGCACGCGCGAATGGTATGGGCGGAGTGAAGTGCCGTCAATCGCGAGAGCATCAAGGAGCGGCGATCTCCAGATCGCCGTCAGGGAAGGCAACCGGCTTCAAAAGCACCCTCCTTGGCTCTGGCTCGAAGGCTAGTCTGCTTGCCCAATATGTCGGCGCCCTACGGTTTCGCGGGAGTCCTGGCAACGGTCGGGCTCGTCATCGCGCTCTTCTTGTTTAGCTCAGCGATGATCTCTGCCGTGAAGTCCATGCTGTCGGGCGAAAACAGAATGGGAGAAAAGCGGTTCAAGCTGGCGCCCGACTTCTCGAATACCAAATCCAGATTCCTGGACTTTCCGCGCTCCATTACGACATCCGTGATCTCCTTCACAATGCCTTGGCGAAGACGAAGCATCTGTTGCTGGAGTTGCTGTTCGCGCGTTTGGCGGAACTCGTTGATCTCGCGCTCCATGTTCCTGACGCTCGCAATTTTCTCGTCGCGTTCTTTCGCCTTTGCCGCCTTCGCGTCGGCACTCAGTGCTGGCGTGTCGAGTTGGGCGTTGAGCTTGTTGATTTCATCGAGCGCCTTTTTGTAGGCCTCGACCCGATCGTCGAATTCCTTCTTCGCTGCCTTCGTCGCTTCGTTGAGTTTTGCCTCAGCCTCTTTGCTTTTTTGGTATTCCTTCACGACACGATCCATGTCGACTGTGCCGATCTTCGCCTGCGCTCGTATTTCGACGGCGCTGATCAGGCAGAGCACCAGCACGATGACGCGTGGCGCGGACTCGCGCAGGCTGCTGGCCGGCAAGATCCGCTCGGGCTTGTGGATGCGGCCAGAGCGACTGGAAAATGTTTGGCCCGTCATGGAGTTCCGGGTTCGAAAGCGGATCACGGAATTCTGGCGCGACCGTCATCCGTGAGAGTTGTCCGTATTGGCAGATCGAGGCGGAGGCCGAGC
Organism: uncultured Verrucomicrobiae bacterium; assembly: GCA_963850015.1. Classification (GTDB taxonomy): domain Bacteria; phylum Verrucomicrobiota; class Verrucomicrobiia; order Chthoniobacterales; family UBA10450; genus AV80. Next base: position 428,513 of record CAWKJF010000002.1, on the reverse strand, counting down.
GATCCATTGCTTCCATCGACAAGAGACATCGTGCTGTTCGCGAGGAACAAAGCTTGCAGAGACGCCGGCTCGTTTGTGTTGAGGTTGAACGGACGGATCGCAGCTGTGCGGGCGAACAGTTCGGTTCGCCCAAAGCTGACTCGATCGAACCCCATCCCCGACTCAACATTCACTGCGTCGACTTGCGGAGTGCGGGGGAAGTTCTCCGCCTTGTGGCGTGGCGGATTTCCCCAATTTACGAAGCAGAGGATGACAACGGCGACCAGGATGCATGTCGTCACCGCAGCGCTCCGCTGAGATCGAAAAGGCCGCAGCCACCAGGCGTTCTGCTCGGCCGAAGCGGCTCTTCCGTGGATCCCAGCAGGCGCCGGTCCGGCAGTCGAAAATTGACGGTATATCGCCATTTCGGCCGACGCGGGGATTCCCGCATGCAAATCGAGCAGCCCGTCACGTTTCGTGGCAGCTCCACGAAGCGTAGTTTCTAAGGGAAACTCGCGGGCCAGGCAGTCGGTCAAGATCGCCTGGCGGGTCGGAGAGAGCGCCGGCCTCTTGCCCAACCGTTGGTCGCGCTGCTCTACGACTTCCCGCAGCGCGGCGACGATTTCGCGATCTTGTCTTAATTCATCCATCGGATTTGGTCAGGTCGAAGCGCGCGAGGGTAACGAGGAGCTTCTCTTTGCATCGGGTCAGTCGAGTGCAGACTGTTTTCGAGTTCATCCTTCGCGCTTCCGCGATCTCCCGAAACGTGAGTTCACCAAAGAAGTGGAGGTGGACGAGATCGCGATCAGTCTCCGGGAGCAGGTCTATCGCGCGGTGCAGGATCGCGGCGCGATCGTTGTCGGCTGAGACTTCTGCCGGCGACTTGGCCTCGTCCTTATGGTCGTGAAAGCCGTTGAGTGGGACCTGAAGCTGCGCGCCCCGTTTCTTTGCTGAGCTCGAACGATAGAAGTTCGCGGCCTGGCGGACCGCAATCCCGAAAAGCCACGCTCGAAACAATCCATGCCCGGAGAAGGTGCCGATCGCTCGGACGGCAGCTTCAATCGACGCTTGCGCGACATCCTCGGCGTCCTGTTGATCGAACGAGTGGTAGAGGCGGTGGACGAACGTCACGAGGACCGGCCAGATTTTAGGAAACAGGAGGCTCCACGCTGCGCAATCACCGTCCTTGCACCGCCGGCCGAGCGTCTCGATCTCCTCGAGTTTCGATTTTGCCATGGCCATACCCGAGCGGTCCGAAGTCGAATGTGAGGCACCGTTAAGTCCGGGCCGCGCGCCTTCGCACGGCGTGGCACAGATGTTCCCGCGCATTGGAGGCGCGGAAGTTGCGACAGCACTCAGCCGGCTTCCAAGAATCAACATGGTCTCAAAAGGTGAGTAGCAACTGCCGCCAGCAATCCTTCAACTTTCTTCAGTGCCGCCTCGTGATCAGATTCCGAGGCGCGAATGCACCTCAAGCAGCGGCGATGTGAAATCGCCGTTTTAATCGGGTCGGCGGTCTCAAACCGCCGTTCCTTGTCTTGTCTAGTAGGTCTCGACCGGGGAGCGTTTTCCGTCTTCGGGGCTTCGCCGGGAGGCTTCTTCCTCTCCCAGAACGGCGACGCGCAAATCCCAAACCTCAGCGTCGATCTCCTTGAACTTTTCCTCAGAAAACTCATGTGGCGAAGCCAGCTTCGCTTTTGTTTGAACGACGCTCTCCAAGGCGCGTTCAATTTGCTCCGGCGGAAGTTTGCCCAGTGTCGAGTGGACTTCCGCAATCGCGGCGACGCGGTGGCAAATCATGACCCAGTCATTGCCGGCCTCGATCGCGAGGCGGATCGTTTCTTCGAGGCCGTATTCATTGAGAATCGCGCCCATATCGAGGTCGTCCGTCATAATCAGGCCCTCGAACTTGAATTCGTCCCGGAGCAAATTCGTCACAATCTCCCGCGATAAAGAGGCTGGCCTTCTTGCCGGGTTGAAGCATGGATACCAGCCGTGGCAGATCATCATGCTGTCGACTGACGGCACGAAATGACGAAAGACGGCCAACTCCTGCTCATCCAACTCCTCACGCGTCCGGTCGATTTTCGGCAAATCATGGTGAGCGTCCACTCTGGCGGCTGAGTAGCCGGGAAAATGTTTGCCGCAGCTCAAAATCCCCTGCTCGCGCATCGCGTCATTGAACGCGCCGGCCAGTTTGACGACCTGTTCGACGGTCTTTCCGTAACAGCGGCCCCGGAGCGAATTATCGGCCTCATCGTCGAAGGAAATGTCGAGCACCGGACAAAGATCGAGATTGAATCCGAAAAGGCGCAGAAGCCGGCCGGTGATTTCCCCATGGCGACTCACCAGCGCGACATCGTTCCGGTCCCGCAATTGCTGCGCGTTCGGCGGCTCATTCCCGATCAGACGCAAACGGGAAACTCGGCCTCCTTCCTGGTCGATCGTGATGATCGGCTCGATTTCGCTCAGATCGCGCAGATCGTCGATCAACTTCCGGAGCTGCCGCGCACTTTGAATATTCCGCCCGAAGAGAATGAACCCGCCCGGCTGAACGCGACGAAATAAGGCCGCTGTTTCCGAATCCAATTCGAGCCCGGGAACTCCGGTAAGGATCAGTTGACCGAGGGATATCTTTGTTGCGTTTCTTACTTGTCATCTGAGCGATGCGCAGCGGAGTCGAAGAACCTCTCGATTAACCCGGCGGAAAAGCGAGAGATTCCTCGACTGCGGTCGGAATGGCAACAGAGTATGAAAGCACTTTGAAAAAGATCGGTATTTTCGGCGGCACGTTCGATCCGATCCATCACGCTCATTTGATTCTGGCCCGGGATGCGCTCGAAGCGCTCAATCTTGAGAAGGTTATTTTTGTCCCTGCGGCCGCTTCGCCTCATAAACTGGGACAAAAGCTTGCGCCGGCCGATGTCCGCCTGGAAATGGTGCGGGTGGCCATCGCAGGCGAGCCGGGTTTTGCATTCGATTCGATGGAACTTCAACGCCCAGCGCCATCCTATGCCGTCGATACCGTTGAGGCACTCCGTCAGCGCGAACCGGACGCGGAATTGTTCTACCTCATCGGAGAAGACAACGTGGACCGCCTGGCGACGTGGCACCGGTTTGCCGATCTTTCCCAGATGGTGCAGTTCGTCGTGCTCGATCGCACCGGGGTAAAAACCGATCACCCCTACCAGACGGTTCGGCGATATCTGGATATTTCCGCAACGAATATCAGAAACACGGTTGCCAGCGGGCGTTCCATTCGTTATCTCGTACCACCGGCGGTCGAAAAGATCATCCATGATCGCCAGCTTTACAGGGAGCCTTAAAAATAACCGCGGAAAATCTAGCCAAAACTTGCGCTGACCTCGCGGCGGACAAGAAAGCGGAGGAGATTGTCGTTCTCGATCTCCGGGGAATTTCGACCTTTACCGACTTTTTTGTGATTTGCTCCGGCACGTCGGAGCCCCATCTGAAGGCAATCGCGGGCGAAATCGAGGGCAGCCTCAAAAAAGATGAAGGTCTGCGCCCCGTTTCAAACGACGGATTTCCTGCGAGCCAGTGGATCGTGCTCGATTACATGCAAGTCATCGTCCATGTCTTTCATCGCGAAAAACGCGAGTTCTACAGCCTCGAAGACTTGTGGAGCGACGCCCCGCGCCTGTCGTGGCCGCCGGCCGACGAGAAGCGCTAAGATCCGGCAGTCGGCTCAGCTATTTCTTCTGCGGCGTGGCGGACGCGTTTGCGGCCGGGGCGGCGGAAGTCTTCACGGGCGCCGGCGGCGCGGCGGCTGATGGCAGAGTAGGCTTGTTGGCTGCCCCCGGGGGTGGCGGCGTCGGAGTTGGATCCGGCGGCTTAATGGCGACCAATTCCACTTCGAAAATCAGGGTCGAGTTCGGTCCGATGTCCTTGCCGACCCCGCGTTCGCCGTAGGCGAGATTGGCCGGAATGAAAAGCTGATATTTAGCGCCCGGCTTCATCAGCATCAACGCTTCGGTCCAGCCTTTAATAACCCGATTGACCGGGAAAGTGGCGGGTTCATTGCGCTTGTAAGAACTATCGAATTCCGTCCCATCGAGCGTCGTGCCCTTGTAGTTAGTGATGACCTGGTCGGTCTCCTTCGGCGACTCTCCGGTCCCTTCTTTCAGGACTTTATATTGGAGTCCGCTGGCGGTCGTTTTCACGCCTTCCTTCTTTTTGTTCTCCGCGAGGAATTTTTCACCCTCTTTCGCATTTTTTTCCCCAGCCTCTTTGTCGGCGGCGGCTTGTTTGTCCATCATTTCCTTTTGCAGCGCCGTCATCGTTTCCTTGACCTGCTCTTCATTCAAAAGGGGCTTGGTGCCGCTGAGACCGTCTTTCAGGCCTTTTTGGAGCGTGTCGGTATTGATCTCCATTTTCCCTTTTTTCAAGGAGTTGCCCAGCTCAAGGCCAATGGCGTAGCTCGCTTTTTCTTTTTGATCTTTTAGTTCTGTCTTGTCCTGCGCTAAACCAATGGAGGCAACGAGCACGGTGGCGAAGCAAATGATGAAACGATTCATAACAATGATTACGGCGGGCGCTGTTAGGATTTCTAGTCTGGGCGCCGCGAGAATTGCCACGCTAGTGAATAAAGGTCGATCGTCAAGCGGGGGCGCGCACCCGGCCTTGCTGCGGTCCCCACTCCGGCCCATCACCCTCGCAATGCTCTTTCTGGCCTCCGCCGCCACGGCCGCAGTCAACCTCTCCCCCGCCGAGACACGCCGAATCGGCCAAAAGATCTGGCAAAACGAATGCAACGGGACTTTGGCCGGGCTGACCTCGTGGAATGAGGGCGAGAACTTCGCCTCTCTCGGTATCGGCCACTTCATCTGGTACCCGGAAGGCCCAAGCGGTCCGTTCGAGGAAAGTTTTCCAGAGTTCGTGAGTTTCGTTGCGACGGCGAAGGCCCGCGGAGGTCTCCCTCTTTTCCACGGATACTGGCTGTTAACGGCAGAAACGCCTGCCCTTGGAATTCGCGCGCGGAATTCCTGGGCGCAGCCAAACGCACCCGAAATGAACGAACTGAGACAATTTTCTCGCGAACAGCATTGATCTCCAGGCGGAGTTTCTCGTCCAGCGCTTGCAACGAGCGCTTCCGAAAATGCTCGCCGCGGCGCCCGCGTCCCAGCGACGCGCAGATCCAACAGCAATTCAATAGCGTCACCAATTCGGCCATGGGATGTTACGCGCTGGTTGATTACGTGAACTTCAAGGGAGAAGGTGTTCTTGCGACCGAGCGATATGCAGGACAGGGTTGGGGTCTGTTACAAGTCCTCGAGGGAATGTCCCAGGAAAGCAGTAGTCGAAATACCGTGAAAAACTTTGCCGAATCCGCGAAAAAAGTTCTGACTAAACGAGTCCACAACTCGCCGCCGGAGCGCAATGAAGCGCGCTGGCTCCCGGGCTGGCTGAATCGAATTGACACCTACGCTCAACACTAAATCGTGACCTCTTCCATCCTTCGTTCCACGCTCGCCGCCGCCATTCTCTTCTTCGCATCGGACGCGGCCTTCGGGCAGCATGTTCCCGCGCCGCCGCCGGCCTCCCCTGCAGCGGCCAGCCCGGCGGGCCCACGGCAAACCCGTTCAAAGCCTTCGCCGGCCGTCTCGCCCGCACCACTTAATCAACCGATGCGAAAAGCATCGGACCTGATAAAGGCTCAGGCGCCATTGACCACCAATGCGGCTGTCCTTCAGAGCGTCACCCCGGACAACGCGCATGTCCTCGTTTCGCTCTCGAAACAGCGCGCCTATCTGATGACCGGCGATCAGATCGCAGCCGACAGCCCAATTTCGTCCGGCAAACGCGGGCACACCTCGCCGACGGGGAGCTTTACGATCATGGAGAAAGACAAAGACCATCGCTCCAATCTTTACGGCGACTACAAGGACTCCAAGGGACGCACCGTTCGCGGCGGCATCAGCGCGCATATCGATTCGGCTCCGAGCGGCACCCACTTCGTCGGCGCGCCCATGACATGGTTCATGCGTTTGACCAGCGGAGGCGTCGGGATGCACGTCGGGATTCTACCGGGCTATCCCGCATCCCATGGGTGCATCCGCATGCCCGAGCCGGCCGCCGCGCTCTTTTATTCGAAGGTAAAGGTCGGAACGCCGGCGGTCGTCGAGCCCTAGAGGGGCCTGCTGAAATTCAGCAAGGCATCGTTAGCAGCGAGCACCGCAGCATCTCCAAGGCGGCCTGCGTTGTCAGTTCCTTGAACGTCGGCCTGTCATCAGGAAATCGAAAATTCTTGATCTGGGTCGCAGCGCCCTCGGCCGCCAACGCGACGAAGACAGTGCCAACCGGCTTTTCGTCCGTGCCTCCGCCTGGCCCAGCAATTCCGGTCGTGGCCAGGGCGAAGTCGCGTATTCGCTTGCCGCTTCGCGCCTTCCGCCATCGCTCGCGCCACCTCTTCGCTCACCGCGCCGTGAGCCGAGATGAGGTGCGGATCGACGCCCAACATTCGCTCCTTGGTCTCATTCGCGTAGGTGACGTATCCCGCCCGGAAGACAGCGGAGGCGCCCGGCACATTGGTGATTCGATGAGCGAGAAACCCGCCGGTGCACGATTCCGCCACCGCGAGCGTCTCCTTCTTTTCCGTTAAGAGTTTTACGACCACTTCCTCAAGACTTCCGCCGTCGCGGGAAACAATCGACGCACCCAGCCCTGCTGTGACGATGGCCTCTGCCCGGTCAAGCGCCGATAGTTCGCCGATGATCCGGAGATCAACTTCTCCCGGACGCGCGCAATAACCGAGCTCTATTCCGGTGATTTCGAGCAGGCGCTCCCCGATAGCTTCTTCCACGAGAGATTCGCCCATTCCCGCGATGCGATAAGTCCGCCGATCGGTCGCAAATCCCGGCGAAACAATTTCGCGGAGGATCGGCTGCACCGAATTCCTAAACATGGGCTGCAATTCGCGCGGTGGACCGGGCAAAAGAAATAGGTGCGGTGATTTCTTCGGCGGGGCTGTCTTGGCGGCGAGATACAAGCCGGGGGCAGATCCGTTTTCATTCGCCAAGACGATTGCGCCTTGAGGGACCTGGGCTTGGCGCGCCGTTCGGTCCGTCAATTTGAATCCGCGCCGCGCGGCGCGGGCGGTGATCGCGGCCATGACCGCCGCATCATGCTGCAAATCCAGTCCCGAGAAATTCAGCCGTAATCTCGCGGGTCAGATCGTCCGTGGTCGGCCCCAGACCACCGGTCACGAAAATGATATCGGCCTGCTCTGCTGATTCGGCCAGCGCCACGTGAATCGCGGGACCGTCCGGCACCGCGAGTTGACGGTCGACACGCAATCCGAGCGGAAAGATCTCCCGAGCGATGAAAGAGAGGTGTGAATTGAGCACATCACCAAGCAGGAGCTCGGTGCCGGTGTTAATGACAATGATGGTCACGTTGAGGTGTTGCAGCGTTCTACCAATTTACGCTTCAACAGTTTAACGATGTAACCTTCGCACGCGCCAGCGTGCTTTCCTCAGGCCGCCTTTTCCTGCTTCTTCAAACGAATGACCGGCGGTTTCTTCCCTTCGACCACCGCGCGATTGATTGTCACCTCCGCGATGTCCTCGCGGCTCGGAACTTCGTACATGATCTCGAGCATGATCCGCTCAAGCATGGAACGCAGCGCGCGAGCGCCAGTGCCCTTCGTGACCGCTTGAGCCGCGAGCGCTTTCAGCGCACCCTTGGTCACGCTCAGGTCAACCCCCTCCATCGAGAAGAGCTTGGTGTACTGCTTGATCATCGCATTCTTCGTATCCGTCAAAATGGCGACCAACTCGTCCTCAGTCAGGGCGTCGAGAGCGCTCAGGACGGGCAGACGCCCGATGAATTCGGGGATCATCCCGAAGCTCAGCAAATCTTCCGGCTCAACATGCCGCACGGCTTCACGCGCCAAAGCAGCTTCCACTTCCAGCGTTGGGCTGTTGAAGCCCATCATCCGGTGGCCAATGCGTTTCTGCACGATCTTGTCCAACCCGACGAACGCACCGCCGCAGATGAAAAGAATCTTCTCCGTGTTGACCTGAATGTATTCCTGATGCGGGTGCTTCCGGCCGCCCTGCGGCGGGACATTGCAGGTGCTGCCTTCGAGAATCTTCAGCAGCGCCTGCTGCACGCCTTCGCCCGACACATCCCGGGTGATGCTGACGTTGTCCGTTTTGCGGCCGATCTTGTCGATCTCATCGATGTAAACGATCCCGATCTCGGCACGCTTCACGTCGTAATCGGCATTTTGGAGCAAACGAAGGATGATGTTCTCCACATCTTCCCCTACGTAACCGGCTTCCGTCAGCGTCGTCGCATCCGCGATGCAAAACGGCACATCGAGGATCTTGGCCAGAGTTTTTGCCAGGAGTGTTTTCCCGGAGCCCGTCGGGCCGATCAACAGAATGTTGCTCTTCTCGATTTCGACGTCGGCGAACGGGTCGGGTTGGAAAGCGGCGGAAGTGTCGACCGGGGTCGCGCTTTGCAAGACGCGCTTGAAATGATTATGGACGGCGACCGAAAGCGTCTTTTTCGCGATATCCTGGCCGATAACATATTGATCCAGCGAATGGCGAATATCGGCCGGTTTCGGGACTCGAATCGTCGATGATTGCCGGCGAGCGTCCTCGTTTAATTCCTTGTCCAGGATGCTCTTGCAGACGTTGATGCAACTGTCGCAAATGTAGACTCCGGGACCGGCGATGAGCTTGCGCACCTCCGCGTGGCTTTTACCACAAAAGGAGCACATCGTGAGGTTGGAAGCGCGGGCCATGGTGGCGGCTTAAAATAGCAGTTCTTATTCCTCGATCTTCCGGGGCAAGGCGGCTTCCGCGATCGCCGTTGAACCCTCCGGAGAGGTGCCATCCAGGAGTTTCGCTTCCTTGCGGGACTTGATCACTTCGTCCACGAGCCCGTACGCCTTCGCCTCGGCCGCGGTCATGTAATAATCGCGATCTGAATCCAAACGAACCTGGTCCTCTGGTTTGCCCGTGTGCTGGGAGATGATCCTGATCAGGCGCTTCTTGAGCTTGAACATGTACTCCACTTGCCGTTCGACGTCGCTCGCCTGTCCCTGGGCCCCGCCGGAGACCTGATGGATCATGATGTCGGAATTCGGGAGCGCGAAGCGCTTCCCTTTCGTCCCCGCGCAAAGCAGGACCGCGCCCATGCTGGCCGCCATGCCGAGACAATAAGTGGTTACGTCGCAAGTCAGGAACTGCATCGTGTCATAGATCGCCAGTCCGGCGGTCACTGAGCCGCCGGGGGAATTGACGTAGATGCTGATGTCTTTCTTGCCGTCTTCCATTTGCAGAAAAAGCAACTGGGCGATGACCAGGTTAGCGATGTGGTCGTCAATCGGCGTCCCAAGAAAAATAATCCGGTCTTTCAGCAGACGGGAATAGATGTCATAGCTCCGCTCGCCGCGGCCGGTCTGTTCGACCACCATCGGGATGAGGACGGATTGAGAGAAATTCTTGCTCGCTTCAGTCATGATTTTACCTCCGGCGGAGCCTCACTCGGCGCCGCTTCCGGAGTCGTTTCGACGATAACATTTTGCTTCAAAAAATCAAGAGTCTTGCCCAGCAGAATCTCCTCAGCGAGGCCGTTCATGCGGTCTTTTTCTTCCATTTCCTTGCGCATTCTCTCCACGGAAAGGTTGTAGTGCGCAGCTTGTTCGCGAAGGGCGGCGTCGAGCTCTTCCTGCGTCACCTGGATCTTCTCCTTCTCGGCGATGCGCTGGAGAATGAAGTTCGTTTTTAGCCGATGCGCGGCAAGCGAGCCCGCCCCCTCAATCAACTCCTTCTCTTTCCCCTTCAGCAAATCATCAGTCACGCCCCGTTCCCGATTCCGGTGCACCAGTTCATTCAGCGCGCGGCGCGTTTCGCTTTTCAGGAGAGTTGGAGGAAGATCAAACGCGATGTGTTCATGGAGGAATTTTACCACCTGCCCTTCCTTGGCCCGCTCGAGTTCGTGCTCTTTCTCGTGCTCCATATTGTGCTCAATCGTGTGACGCAAATCGGCCAGGGTCTTGTCTGGCAGCAACTTCGCCGCGAACGCATCGTCCAACGGCGGCAAAACCTTTTCTTTGATTTCGTTCAAGGTCACCGCGTAATCCGCTTTTTTACCCGCCAGGTCTGTCACGGGAAAATCAGCAGGAAAGAGGACCTGAACACTCCGGGTCTCCCCGGGTTTCATTCCGACAACTTGCTCGCAGAACTGCGGCAGAAAATTTTCCGGAGCCAGATGCAGCCAGAATTTCTTCCCGCCGTGGAGATTCTTGCTCGCCTCCGGCACGATCTCGCTAATCGAAATCCCGTCGACCGCCCCCGTAAAATCGATCACCGCAAAATCACCCATCGCAAGTTCACGGTCAGCGACATCTGTGAAATCAGCCGATTGATCGCGCAAACGTTCCAGTGCGGCATCGATCTCCGCTTCGGTCACGGCCGTTTCGGGTAGTTGCACGGGAATATTTTTGTATTCGGGAAGTTCGAACTCCGGAGCAGTCACGACCGTCGCGCGAAAACGCATTGATCGATCCTCGCCAAATTCCACATCCCCCAGATCGGTCAGGGAAACGACCCGCAATTGTTTTTCCGCGATCGCCTCGTGGTAACTCTTCGACACCAGCTTCTTCGTCAGCTCATCCTGGATTTCCTTGCGAAACTTCTTTTCGATGACCTGCCGGGGCGCTTTGCCGGCGCGATAACCCGGGATACGGGCATAACGCGAGTAGTTGCTCGCGATGGAATCCCACTCCTTTCGCACTTCCTCCGGCGGCAATTCGATCCGCAGCGTCGCCAGGCCCTGCGGCTGATTTTCAACCTCTACTTTCATTTGCGCAGCGACGTTAGGCGCATCGCTAGATACGCAAGGTGAGCGGCGCAGCTCTGCGAGCCGAATACCGGCCCCGGAGGCGCACGCTCCGCCTAGAACACTCGCTCGCCGCGGACGTAAACCGAATGCGCCTGGGGAAAGCCGAACCAATAGGCGAGCTCCCGGTAATCCATGCAATCGAAGAGGCGTAAATTGGCGAGCTTGCCGGCTTCCAGCGACCCGATCTTGTCGCCCCGGTTCAAGCTGTAGGCGGCGTTGATCGTCGCGGCGGTCACCCCTTCCGCGGGTGTCATTTTCATCTGCGTCGCGGCAAGCGACAACACCATCGGCATCGAGGGCGTCGGCGAAGACCCGGGATTGAAATCGGTCGCAATCACCACGGCCAATCCAGCTTCGATCATATCTCGGGCACGAGGATAACGAGTCTTGCCCAACGCGTAGACCGATCCCGGCAATAACACTGGCTGCACTCCAGCACGCTTCATCGCGGCGATACCCGGGGCCTCGGTCTGCTCGAGATGATCGGCGGTCACGGCGCCTAATTCCGCCGCCAGCTCCGCTCCTCCACCGTTTGTCAGCTGATCGGCGTGCATCCTGATACCCAAGCCGCGCTCTTTGGCCGCGCTCAGGACTTTGCGGGACGTCTCGAGGTCGAAGTAGCCCTGCTCACAAAAAACATCGCAGAACTCAGCCAGCCGCTCCTCCGCGATCCGCGGAAGCATCTCGTCGATCAATCAAACTGACATACCGATCCGGCGCGGACTGGAACTCCTCCGGGATTGCATGAGCCCCGAGAAAGGTCGGAACAAATTCAACGGGGGTTTCCTCGTTCAATCGCCGGACCACCCGCAAAATCTTAATTTCGTCTTCGACCGAGAGTCCGTAACCCGACTTCGCCTCAACCGTCGTCGTTCCGCCAGCGAAGAAACCACGCCGCATGCTTCATTGCCTGCGCCAGTAATTGATCCTCCGTGGCCGCTCGCGTTTTGCGGACCGTAGACCGAATCCCGCCCCCGCCGGCCGCAATTTCCTCGTAGGTCGCGCCTCTCGCCCGCAGCTCGAATTCGTCCAGCCGGTCCCCGCCAAAGACCGGATGCGCGTGCGCGTCGACGAATCCGGGCAGAACCACGCGATCCGTTGCATCGACGACCGCCGCATCGGTCGGGATCTGCTTTTCGATCGCGTCGGACGGGCCCGTGGCAACGATCACGCCATCGCGCACCAACATTCCGCCGTCTGGAATGATTGATAAATCGCAAAGCTCCGCGCCCACCCGCGGCCGTTTCGGACCGGCGAGCGTGACGAGTTGCGAGGCGTGGAGAACGGCGAGCGTTCCCTTAACCGATCTTGCTTTCAACGATCTGACTGATCTTCCTAAACTCGGCTTCGGATTCGGCGCTAATTCCCCGGACCTTTTCCTGGAGAGCGGACCTGATCTTTTCATCCTTCAGACCCGCCAAATTAATTCGGACGTTCATCGCCGCTCCGTCAATGCAGGCGCGCAGAGCGAGAAGGCCAACGCCAACGTCTGAAATCGAAGCAGGGTTACCCTTTTCCGCCATCTCGGCGAGCAACTGGTAGGATCTCGAAGCGGTTTCCATGACCCGAAGCGGAATTTCTGCCGCGTATTTGTTCGCGGCCTGAATCGCAGCGGAGCGGGCCGCTTTTTCCTCGGCTGACTCTTTCGGCAGCGCGAATGCGTCCATCACTTTGTTGAAGGCCGCGGTGTCTTCGTCCACGAGAAAGAGCAATTCATCCTTTATTTGCTGCGCTTTGACCGCCCAATCGCTGAAATAACTGAGTTTGTCCTCCCAGCCGCGTTTTCCGGCAGAGAGGTTCGCGACCATTCCTCCCAGCGAAACGCCAAGTGCGCCCATCAATGCCGCCACGGAACCGCCACCAGGCGCCGGAGAATCGCTCAGGGTTTCGTTGCAGAACTCCCGCAGGTTCATTTTCACGAGCGATTTTTTTCCAGCAGATTCCATTTTGAATTCTATGATCCTTTCTCTTGGATCGAATGGCTTCAATTCATTCAATCCCATGGAGCGGATTGCAATCTCAATGAGTTCCTCCTCGCAAGCGCCTTCCGACCATTGCTGTTTGCGCAGAAAAAACTTCCCTGCCTCCACCAAACATTTCTTGGGCAGCATGCCCACAACTTCCGAGCCCGTCACCCGCAGGCCTCGTTTGCTGGCAGCTTCATTACAGGCATCGAACGCGGCGTGCAGGGGTGTCTCTTCGATGTTGGTCAGGTTCATGGAAACCTGGGCAATGCCATACTCTTCCACGTACCAACCAATCGCTTTCACATGCTTTAACATTCCGGGAACGCGGACCGGTTCTCCATTCGCGTCGAGCACCGGTTTTCCCCGCGGCGTGCCGTCGTCCGTTTTGACCCGGCCGTTTTCCCTGACATCAAAGGCGACCGACGTGGCTCTTCGCACCGCCTTCGTGTTCAGGTTTACATTGTAGGCAACCAGGAATTCCCGCGCGCCAATCACCGTAGCGCCCGCTTTCTCGTTGAAGACGGAAGGACCAAAATCTGGCTTCCATGCCGCTTGTTTGATTTTTTCGAAGAATCCTTCGTATTCGCCCGCACGAATGATCGAGAGATTCGAACGAGCAGGATCCTTCGCCGCCTTTTCGTAGAGATAGATTGGAATCTTCAGCTCTTCGCCGACGCGTTTTCCCAGCGCGTGGGCACAGACGATCGCTTCTTCCCAACTCACGTTGCTCACCGGAATGAAGGGGCAAACATCCGTCGCGCCCATCCGAGGGTGGGCGCCGTGATGTTTGCGCATGTCGATCAGCTCCGCCGCTTTTTGAATTCCGCGGAAGGCGGCCTCTACCGCGGCCTCCGGCGGACCGGCCAACGTCACCACCGTCCGATTCGTGCTCGCACCGGGATCCACGTTGAGCAGCGACACGCCTTCGACGGATTCAATCGCCGCGGTGATCTGTCGAATGATCTCCAGGTCACGGCCCTCCGAGAAGTTGGGCACGCATTCGATGACTTTTTGCATGGTCTTCGCAACCTCTTCCTAATCTCGCGCCCGCGGCTCTGTCGGAATATTGATGTCGTGCGCTTTTGCAAAATCGATCGCGCGAGAGTATCCGGCGTCCGCGTGACGCAAAACGCCCATGCCAGGATCGCTCGTGAGGACCCGTTCGAGCCGGCGTTTTGCGTTCTCCGTTCCATCGGCCACGACGACCATTCCGGCGTGTTGTGAATAGCCAATGCCGACGCCGCCACCATTGTGAATTGAAATCCACGAAGCGCCGGCCGCTGTATTGACGAGCGCGTTGAGTAACGCCCAATCCGCGATCGCATCGCTCCCGTCGAGCATGCCTTCGGTTTCGCGAAACGGCGAAGCGACCGAGCCGGTGTCGAGGTGATCGCGGCCGATGACGATGGGCGCTTTGATCTCGCCGCGCTTCACCAGTTCGTTCATCGCCACGCCAAACTCGGCGCGCTCGCCATAGCCGAACCAGCAGATGCGCGCCGGCAAACCCTGGAAATGGATACGCTCCTTCGCCAGTTTCATCCAGCGCGCAAGAGTTTCGTTCTTTGGAAAAAGCTCGAGCGCAAGTTGGTCGGTCCGCACGATGTCTGCCGGGTCGCCGCTCAACGCCACCCACCGAAACGGACCCTTTCCCTCGCAGAAAAGCGGCCGGATATATTCCGGAACGAACCCGGGAATATCGAAGGCCTTCTCAACGCCTGCCTTTTTGGCCTGCGTTCGGATGTTATTCCCGTAGTCGAACGTGATCGCGCCACGCTTTTGTAACGCAAGCATCGCCTCGACGTGCACCCCCATTGATCGCATCGAGCGCTCGATGTATTCGTCCGGATTTTCGGTCCGCAACCGCAGCGCTTCCGCGAGCGTCATCCCGTTCGGGACATAGCCGTTGAGGGCGTCATGCGCCGAGGTTTGGTCGGTCAGGACATCGGGAACGACGCCCCGCTGCACCATCTCTGGCAACACATCCGCGCAGTTGCCGACCAGGCCGACCGAGACCGCCTCTTTCTTCTTTCGCGCTTCGTCGATCAGCGCGAGCGCTTCGTCGAGGGTGGTCGCGATCTTATCGCAATAGCCGCTCTGCAATCGCTTCTCGATCCGCGTGCGATCGACGTCGATTCCAAGAAAAAGCGCTCCGTTCATGGTGGCGGCGAGCGGCTGCGCTCCGCCCATGCCGCCGAGTCCACCCGTAACAACAAATTTTCCCTCGAGCGACCCGCCGAAGTGCTTCCGGCCGGCTTCCGCGAACGTTTCAAAGGTTCCCTGCACGATTCCCTGGCTGCCAATGTAGATCCACGAGCCGGCCGTCATCTGGCCGTACATGGTCAGTCCGAGGCGCTCCAGCCGATTGAATTCCGCGTAGTTCGACCAGTGGCCGACGAGATTGGAATTCGCGATCAAGACCCGGGGCGCTTCCTCGTGTGTGCGAAAAACGCCGACCGGTTTGCCGGATTGGACGAGCAACGTCTCGTCGTTCTCCAAGGCGCGAAGCGATCGCACGATGGCGTCGAACGCTTCCCAGCTCCGCGCGGCCCGGCCGGTTCCGCCGTAAACGATCAGCTTGTCCGGATTCTCCGCCACGTCCGGATCGAGATTGTTCATCAACATCCGGAGCGCAGCCTCCTGCTGCCAGCCCTTGCAGCTTATTTCGCTCCCGCGCGGAGCGCGGATGACTCGTTTCGCGCTCATATCTTTTCGGTCCCGCTATCGAACTCGCCGTTGCGAATCGCCGCCGCCACCCGCTCGATGTCGAGCGACAGGGATCGATCCTCATTCACCGCGGGCGAAATGGCCCGGACCCGCTCGTAGGCCCGCTCGACGCCGACGCCGCCTTTCAAGGGCCGCCGAAACTCCAGCGCCTCCGCGCCGGCGAGAAGCTCGATCGCGATCAAATGCTCCGCATTCTCGACAATCGTGCGCAACTTCAGCGCCCCCGTCATTCCCATGGAGACGTGATCTTCCTTGCCACCCGAGGTCGGCAAATTGTCCACGCTGGCGGGATGCGCCAGAACTTTGGCTTCGTTCAACAACGCGACCGAGGCGACATGCAAAATCATGAAACCGGAATGCGTCCCGGCGTGCGGGGCGAGAAACGGCGGCAACCCCTCGTTCAAATCCGGATTCACCAGCCGATCGGTCCGGCGCTCACTGATGCTCATCAGATCGGTTAACGCGATTGCCGCATAGTCGAGGGCGAGGGCCAGCGGGGCGCCGTGAAAATTCCCTCCGGAGAGCACGTCCCCGGTCTCGGCAAAGACGAGCGGATTATCGGTCGCCGAGCCCGATTCGATCTCAAAGACGCTTTCGCAATGGGCCAGCGCCCCACGAATCGCGCCGTGGACCTGCGGCATGCAGCGCAAGCTATACGCATCCTGGACGCGCGGATCGCCGTCGAGATGGGATTGCCTGATTTCACTGTCGCGCAGCAACTGGTTCAAATGTTCCGCCACCGCCTGCTGGCCGGGATGCGGACGCGCCTCATGAATTCGCGGATCAAACGCCGTCGGCGTCCCCTTCAACGCTTCCAGGCTCATCGCTCCGGCCACATCGGCGACGCGCGACAGGCACTTCGCGCGGAGCAACGCCAGGCCGCCGACCGCATGCATCGCCTGCGTCCCATTCAAGAGGGCGAGACCCTCTTTCGCTTCCAAGGCGGCGGGGCGCAAACCGGCTTTGCTGAGCGCTTCGAGACTAGGCAGACGCGTCACCGCCGTAAAACGCTTCGCCTTCACCGATGAGCGTCAAGGCCAGATGCGCCAGCGGCGCCAGGTCCCCGCTCGCGCCGACAGAACCCTTTTCCGGTATGACCGGGTGGACACCTCGGTTGAGCAGCTCGCACAACAGCTCGATGACTTCCAAACGGATCCCGCTGAAGCCGAGCGTGAGCACGTTGGCTCGAAGCAATATCATCGCCCGCACTTCCGGGACGGAGAGGGGCCGGCCGATGCCGCAGGCGTGGCTGCGGACAAGATTCAACTGGAGCTGGCGAAGTTCGCCTGTCGGGATCTGGACGTCGGCCAGTTTGCCGAAACCGGTGCTAATGCCGTAAACGACCCCGCTCCGCGCCACGATTTCTTCGACGACTTTTCTGGACGCCTGAATCCGCGCGTGAGCCGAAGGCGCGACCTCGATCTGGACATCGCCGAGCGCGACGGCGGCGATTTCCGAGAGCGACAATGGTTGGCCGGCCAGCTGCATCATCCGCATCTTATTAGAGATGGTTTCCCGAAACAACAAGAGCGGTTACGGACACAATGCAGGCCCTCACCGGCGCGTCCAAAAAAAGGCCAGGCCGATAAACCGACCTGGCCTTCTTGGTTAAAGCTATCCGCCAGGCGGACAACTGGACGGTTATTTTGAATAGGTTGAACTGGTGGTCGTGACCGGCGCTTCTTTTTTCTGAGCACAAGCCCCCAAACTTAACGCACTGGCCGCGACGGCCACTATCATTATTGCTTTGAAAATTTTCACTTAATATTTCGCCTCCTTTCCGTGCAGGTTGCAGCCGTCATTTAGGCAGTTACGACCGGTCACGCAACGCTTTTCTCGACTTTTTTCTGGGGCCGCTCGCCCCCGGTTAGGCTTTGATCGCCACCGGAGTGTCCACGTCCACCAGTTCGAAAAGCTCCAGCAAATCGCTGCCTTTCATCCGGATACAACCGTGGCTGGCCGGTTCCCCGAGCTTTTCTTCGTGGTTTGTCCCGTGAATGTAGATGAAACGCTCGTGCGTGTTAGCGTTCGCCGGGTCGAGCCCGTCCAGCCAGAGGATGCGCGTCATGATCAGATCCTCCTCCCGCAGGAGCTTCTTGGTCACCTTGACGGGCTGGCGGCTCTTGAACACGGTTCCCACCGGCATTCCGTCCCCAATCTTTTCCGCGATGCGGAATCGGCCCGTCGGCGTCTTCATGCTCCCCTCTTCCGTCCCCAGACCAAATTGGGATGTCGAAATAGGGTAGATGCCCAGCCTCTTCCGTCCCGATTTCAACGTGAGCCTCTGCTCCCGCACCGAAATGTGGATCTTTGCTTGCGCGCTTTTCTTCATTTGAGACTGGCAGTAGGATGGCCCCGTGCCGGGACAAAAAAGCTATCACATTGCCGTGGTCGGCGCGACCGGAGCGGTCGGCGCTGAGCTGCTCGATGTCCTCGAACGCCGGGGATTTCCGGTCGAACGACTGCTCCCCTTATCTTCCAGTCGGTCCGCCGGAAAGGTCGTCTCTTTCAGGGGTAACAAGATTGCCGCGGAGGAGCTTACTGACGCGTCGTTTGCAGGCATCGATCTCGCGTTCTTCAGCGCAGGCGGCGACATCTCGCAGCGCTACGCACCGATCGCGCGCGCGGCGGGCGCAATTGTGATAGATAATTCCTCGGTCTTCCGGATGGAACCGGATGTCCCGCTCGTGATCCCGGAAATAAATGGCGAAGACGTTCAGCAACATTCCGGATTGATCGCCAACCCCAACTGCACCACCGCGGTGGCGCTCATGGCGCTCTATCCGTTGCATCTGGCCTTTGGCGTCCGGCGTGTCTTCGCGGCTAGTTATCAGGCCGTCTCCGGCAGCGGTGCCCGCGCGATCGGCGAGCTGCGGTCCCAGGTCGAGGCGGCGAGCCAGAACAAAGCGGCCGTGACCGAAGTTTATCCCCACCCGATCGCGTTCAACGTTCTCCCGCACGTCGATTCGTTTTTGCCCAGCGGCTACACGAAAGAAGAAATGAAAATGCAGAATGAGGGCCGGCGGATCATGCATCTCCCGAAATTCCGCGCGTCGGTCACTTGTGTTCGCGTCCCGGTTTACCGGGCCCATTCCGTGGCGGTCAGCGCGGAATTCGAGCGGCCCGTCTCGGTCGCGGAGGCCCATGAGGCGCTGGCTAAGGCGCCCGGGCTCGAATTGGTCGATGAGCCGCCAAAAAACAGCTACCCCATGCCGCTCTCTACCGCCGGCAAAGATAATTGCGAAGTCGGGCGGGTTCGGCTGGATTGCGCGCTGGAGAACGGACTTTCGTTCTGGGTTTCCGGCGATCAGTTGCTCAAGGGCGCAGCCCTCAATGCGGTCCAGATCGCCGAGCTTCTCTAAAAACAAACGGCCCCGAATTTCTTCGGGGCCGCTCAATTTCAGATGGCGCGGTCGTCACGAACCGGGCGACGGCGCGGGCTCGTTTGCCTTCTTGTCTGGGCGTTGTTTGCTCGGAGGCGCTTCCGGCTTCGCCGGCTGATTCCCTGCCGGGCCGGGAGGAGGAGCGCCGCGTTCCTTCGGCGGCACATCAACTGGCGGCTGTTTCCGCGGAGGTTCTGGAGGCGGTTCTCGCTTCGGCGGCGCCACGGGTGCGGCCGGCACATCGGCTTTCGGCTGTTTGTGCGAAGCTTCTGGAGGCGCTTCTCGCTTCGGTGGCGCCACGGGTGCGACCGGCACATCGGCTTTCGGCTGTTTGTGCGAAGCTTCCGGAGGCGCTTCTCGCTTCGGGGGCGCCACGGGTGCGACCGGCACGTCGGCTTTCGGCTGTTTGTGCGGGGCATCGGGTGGTGCTTCCCGGTTTGGTGCAACCGTCGGCACGTCTTTCGGCTTGTGCGGCGCCTTGTCGATCGGCGGGACGCTTGGCTGACGGGTAGGAGGCATTGTGTCCGGAGCCGTCTGGGAGCGTTTGTCCTTCTTAGGCTCGGGAGCCGCTGGCTCTCGGAAAGGAGTGCCGTCCGGTGAAGTCACAAGGCTCGATGGTGAAGGGTTCTGACGGTCACTCGGTTTCTTAGGCGGAGACGCCGGGCTCGTGCCTGGTTCAGTGGACAACGAAGGACTCACCGCTGGCACCGGCTTTTCGCCTCGCTCTTTCTTGGGAGCAGTTGCCGCCGGACTCGCGGCGGGATTGATGGGAGCTGCGGCAGTAGGCATCGGAGAAGCCTCCAACCGCTTATCCTTGCCTTTGTCAGGAGTCAGCGCTGGGCTGGCGCCCGGGGCGGGAGCCGCCGTCATAGCCGGGTTCGTTGAACCCGCCGGGCTTGCACCGGTGGCGGGAGCAACGCTGCCTGCCGGAGCGGGGCTTGCACCGGTTCCGGGCGCCGTGCTGGCTGCCGGGGCGGCGGCGGGGTTCGGCGTAAAGCTAGGTGGCGGAACAGTCTTAGGATCTTCCTTCTTCATCTTCTCCTTTAGCTCCGTTTGAGCCTTCGGATTAGCGCCATCCCAGCCACGCTCTAAAGTCGGTTTTGCGATTTTCTCCTTAAACATCTTCGGAGCGACCGGCTTGGTCGGTTTCTGGAGCAGCGGCGGTGCGGCCACCATAAGCCTGTCGCCTTGCACTCTGAGGCGAGCGTCGGACCTGACCGCCACGCTCAGATCGACATTGGACTCGCGTTCCAATCTCATTCGCCTGATTGGCCGCGTCGAATAACGACTCATCGTGTCGTAGTCCGGCCCGTAATTGTAAACCACCGAGTTAGTGTAAGTGATGTTGGTTACGTTAACCGTGTGAGAGATGTAGGTGACGTTCAGGTGCGGCTCGACAATCCGTTCGCGCAGAACCGGCTCGCCGATATAACGCACATCGACAAAGTTGTAGTAGGAGGGGCCGATATCGAAGTCGACGTCCACGTGCCCGTTGATGGGCCGGCTGTCATCGAAGTCTCCACGACCGCGCGGCGGGAGCGGCGCCCAACCGACATAGTCGCCCCCGGTGCGCCAGGAAACCCAAGCTGGTCCCCATTCGCGGCCCGGCACCCAGAACCAGCCGCGATCACGCAACCGGACCCAGCGCCCGTAATGGTAGGTGGCCCATCCGAAGTCCTCGTAAGAAACCCACGTCCAACCGACATCGGTATAAACCCAATAGCCATCCGAGTACGGTCGCCATTTGGAATTGCTCACCGCCACAGCCGGCTGCCAGCAATAGCCGTAGTCGGCCACCTCGACCCAGCTTCCGTCGGAGCCGACGTTATCGTAGAAGAAATCGATCGAGACATCGACCTCGGCTTCCGCCTGCCTCAGGGCGGGCAAAAAGAGAGCCAATATCGTTACCGCAAGAAGTATTCGTTTCATAGATTGAGTAGTGATTAAGGGCTTAGACCTCGCGCCCCATGGCGATTATTCACCTCGATCTGAATCGGAAGCCGCACGCCCCCTGCGTGCCTAACCAGGCGAAGGGTTTCCACACTCTCCTGGGGAACGGAGGATCTTCGGCGCCGGCCCAGGAAATAGGACGGACCAGACCCGAAGCCGCCCCCTATTTGGGCCGCAAGACGACGAACGAACGCGTGCGATGACGGCAAACCGAGAGCACATGCGTCTCGGTTGGGTCGAGTGAACTGACAATCTTCTTGTAGTCCGCCACGGACGTGACCGCTTGTTGATTGACCTCTTCGATCACGTCCCCTGTGCGCAGTTCGCTTTCATCGTCGTTCACTTTTGTCACCATCACACCCCGGACGCTCCTCGGAAGGTCGAGCCGGCGCGCCATATCCTGAGTCAGCTCGCCGACCTCGATCGAGCCGAACACGCCGGCCTCTTCGGTCTGATCTTCGGGCTCCGCCGGAGTCTGCCGTTCGGGACGGTGGCGGTGACTCACGGGGATTGACGCGTGTCGTCTTATAATCAACGGGCTGTTCCTTGATTGTCGTCGTCAATTTGAGGGGCTTGCCATCCCGCAGCACTTCGATTTCCACCTTCTTGTTCAATTCGACTTGGGAAACAAAACTCCGCAGTTCGTTGAACGTTTTCACGTCGTGCCCATTGAACTTCCGGATCACGTCGCCCTTCTTCATTTGCGCTTCGGCGGCCGGCGAATCGGCTACGATGTCGTCCACTACCACCCCCTCGGTCTCCTTGGCCCCCGGTCCAACGTTGCGTGAGACGATGCCGAGATATCCGCGGATAATACGTCCGTTTTTCAGCAAGCTCTCCAAGGCCGCCCGCACGGAATTCGAAGGAATCGCGAAACCGAGTCCCTGCGACCCGCCACTTTTCGAAATGATGGCGGTATTGATACCGATGATCTCACCGCGGAGATTTACCAGCGGGCCCCCGCTATTGCCGGGATTGATTGCAGCGTTGGTTTGCAGATAATCGCCGAAACCATCGACCCGATTCGGGCGCCCTTTTGAGCTGATGATTCCATCAGTCACCGTTTCCTCGAATCCAAACGGATTGCCGATCGCGATCACGAAGTCACCCGCCTGGACCGCATCTGAATCGCCAAATTTGAGCGATTTGAGGCCAGGCTCATCGATTTTCAAAACGGCCAGATCCACGGTCGCATCCGCGCCGACGAGCCGCGCCTTTTTCGTTCGGCCATCGCTCAAGAGGACTTCGATCTGGTCCACCTGATCGATCACGTGATTGTTGGTGATGATGTGGCCTTCGGCCGAAACGATAACGCCCGAACCGAGAGAATTCTGCACCATCTCCTCTTCGCTCGGGTTCCGAAATTGACGCGGGTTGCGGTTATAAAACTCGGATGGATCCAGCCCGTAACTCCGGCGAGGACTGACCACTTTTCTTCGAGGTCTTCACGCTGACCACCGCCGGCAGAATGCTGCTGACTAGAGCGCGCCGTTCCTTGATTCAGGTTCTCCAGGCCCACGACCTCTTTGGGATCGACGCTGGTGCGTCGTCTGAAGAGTGTATTTGTCCGCCGTGGTTTGCGCGAGGAACCTGTAAACCGCCGTGCTTGAGACGGTAGTCGTAAAGCGCGGAGATGGCGGCACTCACCAGCAAAACGAACAGGAGAAATTTGAGTAGATTTTTCATTAGCTAACGTTCGAGAACGTACGTCCCCGTTCTTCGACAATCAATCTTCGAAAACGTTGATTGTCCGGCGCCTCCAGCTCCGGATCGGCTTCGAAAATCGCGACGGCCGCAGCCGCGCGCTTCCCTCATAATTCCCGCGTCCGTCTTGAGATTCCCCAGTTTTAGCGCCGGCAAACCACTCTGGGCGGTCCCCAGAAGATCGCCCGGGCCGCGCATCTCCCAGTCCGCCTCCGCGACTTCAAATCCGTCGCTGGTTTTTTCGAGAACGGCCAGTTTCGCCACCGTCTCGGGCGATTTTTCCGCGCTCAAGAGAATGCAATACGATTTGTGTTCGCCCCGCCCAATCCGCCCCCGGAGTTGATGCAGCTGGGCCAAGCCGAAACGCTCGGCGTTTTCGATCAACATGATGGTGGCATTGGGAACGTCGACCCCCACCTCAATGACCGTCGTGCTGATGAGCGCGCTGGTTTCCCCTCGCCGAAACCGCTCCATGATCGCTTGCTTTTCCGGACTGGGAATGCCGCCCGTGCAGCAATTCACAGCGAAACGGCCGCAACCGTTCGCGCCAGGTCTCGAATTCCGCCGCGGCGGCCTTCACGTCGAGCTTCTCGCTCTCGTCGATCAACGGATAAACGATGTATGTCTGCCGCCCCGCTTCGAGTTGCCCACGGAGAAAGGTCAGCACCTCGCCGAGTTTCGAGGGCTCCCGCACCGCCGTGATGATTTTCCCTCGATTCGACGGCATCTCGTCGATCACCGACACGTCGAGATCGCCGTAAGCGGTCATGGTCAGCGTCCGCGGAATCGGCGTAGCCGTCATGACAAGGACATCCGGCGCCGGCTCCCGCGCCGTCAGCCGGGCGCGCTGCGACACGCCGAACTTATGCTGCTCATCGATAACCGCGAGACCCAGGTTCTCGAACGAAACGCCTTCGTAGAGCAGCGCGTGCGTGCCGATGATGATGTCTGGCGCGTCGCTGTTCGCTTCGGCAGCGCGCGCGTCTCGCGCACTGTCCGCATCACCCGGATCAAACAACGGCAACGGCCCGCTTTCCTCCTGCCGCGCGGCGGTCCGCAGCGCCAACCGAACACCCAACGGTTCGAGCCAGCGGCACAGGACGGCGTAATGTTGCTCGGCCAGGATTTGGGTCGGCGCCATGAGCGCGGCTTGGAAGCCGCCTTCCACGGCGAGCAGCATGGCTGCGATCGCGACCACCGTCTTGCCGGACCCGACATCGCCCTGGAGCAAACGGTTCATCGGATGCTTGCTCGCAAGATCACGACGCAGCTCGTCGATCACGCGCACTTGCGCGTCCGTCAAATCGAACGGCAGCCCGCGCAAGAATTTCTCCATCAACTCGCCGCGGCCCACAATGCGCCTGTCCGCTCCGCAAAGACGCGGCGGACCGCCGCGATGCGATCAACACCTGCATGGCGAAAAACTCGGAGAAGACGAGATGCTTCGCGGGCGGCGTCGCGTTGCGCCTCCGTCGTCGGAAAATGAATTTCGTGCAAAGCGTGCTCGCGCGTTACCGAGATTCACATGTCTTCGGCAACAGCGTGCGACGGAGTCGAGCGCGAGATTCTCCAACACGCGATAAATCAAACCGCGGAATACGCGCTGGGGCAATCCTTCGGTCGCGGGATAGATCGGAGTGATCCGGCGGAAATGCACCGAGATTTCCTCGTCGTTCTCGATCACTTCGAACTCCGGATGCTCCATGCAAAGCCGCTTCCCCCGCAACCGTGGTTTGCCGAAGACCACCAGCCGCTGCCCGGTCGCGATCATCTTTTGGACGTAATGCAGATTGAACCACCGGAGGACGAGCGGCTGGCTCAGCGCGTTCGAATCCGTCTCCTCCAATGTCGCTTCGAAAATTTTCTTCCAGCCGCCGAAGCGGACCAGACGGGTGTTGACGACTTCGCCGCAAAGGCAAAATCGGCGACCTCGCTCTCTTCGTGGGGAAACTCGGCAAACTTGGTGCGGTCCTCGTAGCGACGCGGAAAATGGGTCGAGCAGGTCCTCGACGGTTTCAATCTCAAGCCGGCGCAACGCCGTCAATTTCGGGCGCGGAATCCAATCCAGCTCGGCCAGCGGTTGGGACAATTGAATCATTCGATCGGCGCCGACGCGCGCAACGCCTCGACCTGAATCTGCAACCGCGTTTCGCCTTCGTATTCGTCCGCGCTGAGACGAAAGGCCATGTCCCAGGGAGACGAGGGCAGAGGCGACGAAGCGCCATCAAAAAAAATCGCGCGCCGGAAATGGTCTTTCTGCCGCAGGCGAAGAACCAGATGCTTCTCCTTGAGAACCTGCGGCGCGACGGCCGGCTCGACCCCGCGCGCAAAAAACATCGGTTGCCGATTGCCGCTGCCGAAGGGTTGCAGCGCCTGGTGCCATCGCAGCAAATCGCCATTGAGCTCGGAGAAGGCCAGTTCGTGATCGAGATGGAGGCGCGGCTGCAACTTTTCCTCGGAAAGAAGCTCACGCGCGACCTTGCGGAAGGCGTCGGCAAATCCCGAGAAAGTTTTCTTCCCGCACGGTCAAACCGGCCGCCATTTCGTGACCGCCGAATTTCTCCAGCCATTTCTCGCAGCGACCCAGCGCTTCGACCAGCGACAAGCCCTCGATGCTCCGGCCGCTCCCTTTTCCGAGCCCGCTGGAATCGAAGCCGACGACAACCGTCGGCCGATGATATTTTCGCGCCAAACGCGAAGCGACGATTCCCAGAACGCCGGGGTGCCAATCGCGCGCGCCCACCACGATGGCCGCATCGCGGGCCGGATCGAAACTCTTCGCCAGTTCCTCCTCCGCCTCGCTGAAAATCCTTTTCTCGACTCCTTGCCGTTCTCGATTCTGCGCATCGAGCAATCGCGCTAATTCCGTCGCCTCCGTTTCGTCCTGGGTGACCAGGAGCCGCAGCGCCTTCTCCGCCGTGGCGAGCCGTCCCGCGGCGTTCAGGCGCGGGCCCAGACGGAAAGCGATGTCCTCGGCTGCGAGCGGAGAGCGCACCGCCGCGACCTCCATCAATTTCCGAAGGCCGGGACGTTTTGATTTCGCGATTTCAATAATTCCGCGCTGGACGAAGATGCGATTCTCGTCCTGCAACGGGACGATGTCCGCGACCGTTCCCAACGCGACCAGATCGAGGTTTGCCCGCAAATCGAATTCCGGCGAGGGCCGCGTCTTAAGCAAGGCGTGGCAAAGCTTGAAAACAATCCCGACGCTGCAGAGGTAATGAAACGCGCAATCCGTTGCAGCTTTCGGATTCACCACCGCCACGCAATCGGGCAGCGCGGATTTCGGCTCGTGATGATCGAGCACAATGACGTCGACTCCGCGGCGCTTCAGTTCGGCGATCTCGGCGATCGAGGAGGTGCCGCAATCGACCGCAATCAGGAGTTGCGGTCGATGCTGTTCCCAGCAGCGATCGACGCTTTCCGGGCTCATGCCGTATCCCTCCTCCATCCGCAGGGGCAAAAACAATTCCGGAGGCGACGCCGTAGCTTCGCAGCATTTCCGAGAGCAGCGCGAGAGAGGTCACCCCATCGACATCGTAGTCGCCAAAAAGCACGATGCGTTCGCGCGCATCGATGGCACGCAAAATCCGCGTCACGGCCGCCGCCATGTTTGGAAGGAGAAAGGGATCGCTCAGGGAACTGAGGCGGGGGTGCAGGAAAGCGTTCACCTCCTCCGCGCTGGCGAAGCCTCTCCGCTTCAGCATAGCTCAGCGATGCAAGGCAGGCCGCAAATCTCCGCCCAGGCAATCGTCCGGCATTTGGTTTGTCGTTCAGCCGGCGCGATGATCCAACGTCTCTGCACAGATCAGATTATCGGGCGATGGCGGACATGGGCCGGCGAGTGGTTTCGCATCAACGGGCGCACGCTCTGCTCTTATCGGCTGCCGTC
This sequence comes from uncultured Verrucomicrobiae bacterium, assembly GCA_963850015.1. Taxonomy (GTDB): domain Bacteria; phylum Verrucomicrobiota; class Verrucomicrobiia; order Chthoniobacterales; family UBA10450; genus AV80. The sequence goes on along the minus strand of CAWKJF010000002.1, from coordinate 402,036 downwards.
ACAGACCAAAGTCGGATCGGGCAGCAAAATTCCGTGCTTTTCGCATAGCTTCCGAAACATCGACAGCCCTTCCCTTTCCGCCGGCCCGAAATGATACGCCGAGACATTCGCGGAAATAATAGGTCGCAAAACTGCGGGACTGAATTCCTTTTGCGCGGCGATCACCACGTCCAGTTCGCGCAGATTGTTGTCCCGGCAGGCGCGCAGCCGGTCCGCGATCGGTTTCGGCGAAGGCGACCTCGGGCCGGATGAGCCAGAGCGCATAAACGAACGGCAGGTGCGCGAGCTTCTCCCATTCCTCGCCCAAGTCCCAGAAGCGCAGCGCCCCCGCACTCCGATCGCGAAAACGGATGGCTTGGTCGCCAATGAAGAACTTCGCGAGGCGCGGCGTGACAGCCCGCTGGATCAACGGAGTCCTTGCCACCAATTTCGGAGTTAGTCCGGCTTCGGCCAGAAGGCAACGCAATAGGTTGACCGCCGTCTGCGAGGCTGGGTCGACTTCGATCTCCTCGATCTCGGCCAGCTCTCCGGCGTGGGCCAGGAAGACGCTGTGGACCGGGCCATGCGAAGAAACGCAAACGTCATCGACCAGAACGTAAATCGGGTTTCGAAGAAATTCGAAGCTGGAAACGAGCGCGACCTCGAGCATGCCATCGGCCAGTTGCTGGCAGAGTTTGCTGGGATGATCGAACACGACCTCGCCCGGCCATCCGTGAATCAGCGGACGAGCGTTGAGATACTTGACGCAACCGATCCGGATCAGGTCCGCGGCAGCCACGTGTTACGCGCAAACCAGCTCGGACTCCACGGCCGGCGGGCCGGTCGCAGCGGCCGGGCGCCTCCTCGGAAATGCCGGTAATAGCTGTCTCGCTGCACCGGTTCGCGACCGGCTTCGCGGATGGCGTTCTCGAGCGTTGCGACCGTTTGTTCCTGCGGCGTTTTCGCGCCGGCCATGTGAAAAATTTTCTCCTCCATGATCGTGCCGTGCAGGTCGTCCACGCCGTAGCTGAGAGAAATCTGGGCCAGCGGCAACCCCATTGAAACCCAATAAGCGGTGAGGTGATCGAAGTTATCCAGATAAATCCGGCTGACCGCGAGGTTGCGCAGTTGCTCGACCGCCGAAGCCGGCTTCGACGTGCGCGAGGATGGTCGTTTGCGGCTCGAAGGCAAATGGAACAAATCCGGTAAATCCTCTCGTTTCATCCTGCAATTCGCGGAGCTGACGCAAGTGATCGACCCGCTGCTCCAGCGTCTCGATGTGGCCATAGAGCATGGTGCAAGTGCTGCGGCCACCCATCTGGTGCCAGGTGCGGTGGACCTCGAGCCATTCCTCCGCGCTTTCCTTGCCGCGGCAGAGCTCGTCGCGCACCTCCGCATCGAAAATCTCCGCGCCGCCGCCAGTGAGCGCGCCCAGACCGGCATCGCGCAGAACCGCGAGTGTGTCGCGCGATGGAAAGCTTGAAAACCCGCTGGGCCAAATGCCGGATCTCGATGGCCGTAAAGGCCTTGATGATCAGCTTCGGATCGAGCGCGCGCACTCGCTGGAGCAGCTCGAGATACCACTCCTTTTTCAAGGTCGGATGCAAGCCGCCGACCATGTGAACCTCGGTGATTCCCAGCAGCGAGCGATTCCTGCACGGCGGCGACGATGTCGTCGATCGAGCGCTCGAAGGCGTGAGCGTCGCGCTTCTTGGCCGCGAACGCGCAAAACTGGCAGGAGAGAATGCAGAGGTTCGAGTAATTGATGTAGCGATTCAGGATGTAGGTCGCCACGTTGCCGTTCTTCTGCTCGCGGACCGCGCTGGCCATGATTCCGAGCGCGTTGAGATCGTTGGAACGATACAGTTGAAGCGCTTCGGCCTCCGAGATGCGCTGCCGGCTATCGACCTTCTCAGCGATGGGTTGAAGGTCGGTTGGAATGAGAGATAGATTCATCGAACGTTGGCACGCTGCGGATTTTTCGAACTCATGATGCACATACTCCCGCCCGGTTGCAAACGAAAGCGCGGCGAAACGGTGCCCGCGGGAGGCAATAGGACGAAACCTTTCCGGTTTTTGCGGGTTAATCATGTAACCGGGCTTCGGCCGGCTCGTCTATTTTCACCATGTCCCGCAACGAACCGAGTCCAGCGGGAACTTCCGAGGAGGACGCCAAAGACGTGCGCGTTGATGCAGCTCGTCGGCGCCGGGGACACAGTCGCCTTCGAGGAACTCGTGGAGCGGCATCAGCGACTGGTGGTGGGAACCGTCGCCCGGATGCTAGGAAACAATTCCGACGTCGAAGACATCGCGCAACAGGTCTTCGTCCGAGTTTGGAAAAGCGCGACGGCGCTATGTCCCTCGAGCGAAGTTCACGACCTGGCTCCTGAAAATCACCCGCAATCTGGTTTTCAACGAATTGCGGCGGCGCTCTCGTCACGCGCATTTGCCGCTTCAAGCCGAATCGGAGGAGGAAGAGCGGCCGATAAAGGATGAACGCGCCATGGCGCCGGATGCGTCCTTGCTCGAGCGGGAATTACAGGGCGCCATCGAGGCCGCCATCGCGCAGCTTCCCGAAACACAACGGCTGGCGGTCGTTCTTCGCCGCTACGATGATCTCAGCTATGAAGAAATCGCGGATGTGCTCGATCAATCCGTCCCCGCGGTGAAGAGTCTTCTTTTTCGAGCTCGGACCGAACTGCGGACCCGCTTGAGCCGATATCTCTGAGCAGAAGCGTTGAGTCCTGCCTCCAGAAAAACAAAGAGGGCGGACCTCTCGCGAGAATCCGCCCCCTCTCAACCCCACATTCTCTCGTTGCTTAAAAGTCTCGTTGCTTGGCGGTGCTCATGAATGACACCTTGTCTTCCGTGACCGTTTTCGTGGTGGAACCCCTCGCCGGAGCCGGAGGAGTGCCGGGTTTCGGATAATCCGCCGCGTTCTGGCGATTTGAAGTTGGGACGAGTCGCACGGCTCCCTTGGCGTTATTTCTCCAGCCGTTCGGATCCGCAAATTCCTCACCCGGAATGATGCACCCCACTGACCTGGTCCTCCAGGCCGGTGCCGTAACGTTGGTCGATGATGGTAGGCGTCACGAAGACCAGCAGGTTTCGCTTTGTCCGAATATTGGTCCGGCTCTGAAAGAAATACCCGAGGATCGGCACATCCCCCATGAGCGGAACCTTGGTGCGGGACTTCAGGATTTCATCCTGGAGCAAACCGCCGATCGCCAGCGTGTCACCGCTCTTGATCAGGACATTTGAATCCAGAGAACGCGTATCGATGATCGGACTGGCCACCTGTGCGCCGGCAAAGTTGAAGAGCGAGTCGCCGACCTTGTTGCTGATCTCCGGCTTTACTGCCAGCGTGATGAAGCTGTCCTTGTTGATCGATGGCTTCACAATCAGGGTGTTCCCAAATTTCTTGTCCAGGAATCCGCCGAAAACGGCCGTGGCGGTCTGTTCGTTGAAGTTGAGCTGCGGCACCGGCTGATTCCGGATGATTTCGATCTTCGCCTGCATGTTGTCCGCCGTGACGACGCGCGGATTCGCCAGGAATTCAGCGTCGGCATCCTCATTCAAGAGCCGACAGCGTGACAGACATTTGCGGAGCCGAAAGAATTGCGAATTGGCCGGCCAGTGGGTTGAGAAGTTTATCGAAGAAGAAGTCAGCCCCGATCAGCTTTCCCGTGCCGGATCGTACTTGCCCTGCGCTGGTGTTCCCGGGACGGTCGTGACACGCCGTCTGCGTTGACGGTCGTGGTCGAGGGCTCCTGCTGGTTGGCTTCCCGCGAATTTGAGCGTTTGCGGGTTGCTCGCGCCGCCGACGACGCCCGACCAATTGATTCCGTAGGATTGCTTTGGGTTCGCCGGTCACTTCCACCAAACGCGCTTCGATCATGACCTGCTTGGTCGGTTTGTCGATCTGGACCAAAAGCTTGCGGATGTTCTCGATATTGCTGCGGGTCTCGCGATAGAAAATGGTGTTTGTGCGCTCGTCCACCTGCGGCGCATCCTTGCTGGAGAGTTGCGCGGCCAGCAGGGGGGCAGTTTCCTTCGCGCGGGCGTAGCTGAACTGGTAGGTATCGCTCTCTGTCGGCTCGGCCGTTTTTTCCGCGGGGGTCTTGATGTAGTAAACGTTATCGATCTGATCCATGAAGAGGCCTTTGGCCTTCACGATGATCGCAATCGCCTGAATGGCGGTGACATCTTCCAGCCGCATCGTCACCGTGCCTACGACCGCTTCGCTGACGACCATGTTGATCTTCGCCTGGCGGGCCAGGAGCCGGAGGACCTGGCCAACATCGTCGCCCTGAAATTCACGAACGCCCACTCCGCCGCTGTCGGTCGCGGTGTCGGCTTCGCTTGGGTCGGTGGTCGTTGAGTCGAGGTGGTCGTTCGTGGTCGTGGTGGTCGGCGGGGGTGCGGGATTGGTCGTCGACGCCTGCACCAGCGTGAGCGGGGAATTATCGCTTGTCTTGGCGGACGGAGCCGTCGGGAGCGCCGGAGAGGTGGGCGATTTCGCTTGTGGACCATCGGGAGCTCGCTGCGAGCAGCTAGAAGCCGGTGTGGGAGAGCCGGTCTGCGCTTCGGAAAGGGTAATGGCACCGAGCAATGCCGCCGTCCCGCAGATAAAGTGTTTGAAGCGATTAAACATAGGTATGAATGGGAAGTTGAAGAGTGCGGAAAGCGTTTAAAGCAGGAAGCAGACCAGCCCCGGGTGTTAGGGCCGCGCCGTCCAGGGAATGGAGAGAACAGCCGGGCAATGGGGCGACGATGATCGAAATACGAGGCCGCAGAGGCCGCACCATCGCTCCGGGCTTCGCACCGGTCAGAGCTCAACGACGCTTCGATCACGTCGATCTCGGCCAAACTATCGGTTTCCCAGGAGAGATCCGGCGCAGCCGGCTCCAGAGCGCGGTTAGGCCGCCGTCGCGAAACCCAGCGCCGGCTTGCTGAAATCTGGCGCCGGCATCTCATTAACCAGCTTCACGATGCCCTCCTGCCAGCGCTGGCCGATTTCCAGGAGATAAGGGTCGTCCTCATCAAGATGCGACCGCAGCTTCGCTTGCAGCGAATCTTTCTCATAACAGAGGATGTCGATCGGCGGCCCGACCGCCACATTGCTTTTCATCGTCGCATCGATCGAAATGATCCCAACCTTCACGGCATCGGCCAGGTTCGTCTCGTAGCTAAAACCGCGATCCAGGATGGGCTTGCCGTATTTCCGTTCGCCGATCTGCAAAAAGGGGCAATCGCGCGTGGCGTGAATGCTATTGCCTTGCGGGATAAACCAGGTGAACTTCGGGCGCAAAACCCGCAATCTGCCCGCCCACGATCAGGTGGATATTGAAATCGAACCCGTCGGCCTCGAGCGCCGCGCGGTCCCTCTTTTCCACCTCCCGCACTTTCGATCCGACATAGCGAACGGTTTCGTAGAGAGTTTTCCGGTTGGTGACTTGTTCGCGATTGGGGTCGCTCCCGCCGAGATACAGATCCTCGTCGATCAACGCGATCGTGGCCTGGGTGAGGGAAAGATTGCCGGAGCTGAGAATGCAAATGACGCGCTCGCCCGGCTTCTCATAGATCCGCATCTTGCTGCACCTCGTGATGTTATCCATGCCCGCGCTGGTGCGCGAGTCGGACAAAAAAACCGCGCCGGTGCGGCAAAGCATTCCGAGGCAATAGGTCATTTGCGTCGGTCTTCCACAGGTTCGATCACGCGGCCTTCGACTCGTTTGATCTGAGTGTGATGCGTCAGGACATGGACTCGTCCATCGCTTCCTCGAAAAAAAGCGCTCAACATCCAACTGATGATGCTGATGAGAATCGCGCCCCAAAACGCGCTCCCGAAACTATCCACATGAAATCCCATTCACCATGCCCGGCACCCAAAAGAGCATCAGAGCGTTGATAACCAAAATGAAAAATCCAAGCGTCACCAAGAATCAACGGTGGCGCTCAAAATCAACAACACAGGACGCACAAATGCATTTAGGATGCCAAGCAACAGTGCCGCGCCTATTAGCGCTCCGACCGAGTCATATCGGATCCCGCTGATGAACGCCGGCGCCACCATCACGGCCACGGTCGTGATCATCCAGCGGAAAACAAATGTCGCATCGGCCGCAGGGTATTCGAAGTTTCTGCCCTTCACGCAACCGGTTTGCAAAATCCGCTTGCAACCACCGGCCTCGTCAGTAGATTGGGCACTCAATCGGAGAGGTAAGACGTGGCTAGAAAATCCAAAATCGAATCAGGAAAAGAGACCGATCCAGGCGGCCGGACCCGGCGCCGCGCGACGCAGGGGACCGTAGAAGCAAAGGCCCAAGCGACAGCGAAGCCCCGGGACGAAAAAAGGCCGCCCCGAAGAAGAAAACCGCTCGTGCCATCAAGCCCGTCGCAGCCGAAGAAAGCGTCGCTCGACTGCTTCGGTCTGGGAGCCGTCCGATGAAGAAATCCGGCTCCGCGCCTATTTTATCGCGGAGCGGCGGATCCAGCTTTCCCTGGCAGGCGACTCCGCCCACGATTGGATCGAAGCAAGCGCCAGTTGATCGAAGAAGCCGGCACGCAAGCTCTAGCCTGCGTCCCAGAAGGCCAGGCGACTTAGTGACGTCCATCTAGGGCTGCCGACGCGATTCGATTCCCGGCAGGCATTCCTTCACTTTTTCGATCAGTCGATTGATCACGAACGGTTTCGCGACCAGCCCGCGCACGCCGGCTTCCTTCAATAGTTCCTGCGCGCGGCTTCTCATCGCCCTCTCCCGGTCACGAGCAACAGTGGGGGCACGATCCGTGGCGGTTCGCGTGGTTGTAGGCCTTTCCGATGAGGAAGAAAAGCATCGCGCCGTCGATCATCGGCATCGAGAAATCGAAGATCAGCAGATCGTACGTCTTCTTCAGCGCCAGCTCGAACCCGTATTCCGGGTTGGGCGAAGTATCCACCTCGCAACGCAAAAACGAGGTGAGCGCTTCTCGCATCACCCGCATAAGCCCCACGTCGTCGTCCACGATCAGAATTTTCTTTGGCCGAGCCGCCACCCATGAATGGACGCTTGCGCGAAAGCGCGCGAGCGTTTCAAGCTTTTCCGATGGAAAAAACCCTGACCGAGCTGGCCGCGGCCTTGCGAGAGCGCCTGGCTATCATTGCCGACGAAGAAAGCCGGCGCGATCCGGCTCAGCACACCGAACGGCTGCGGGAAGTTTCGGAAAGGATCGAACAGATCGAGCAGGGCCTGCCCTCCACGATCGATCCGCAGTTGCGGCATTTTCTCCAGCGCCGCAGTTACGGCAAAGCGCTCGAGCTGTCTGCAATGTAGAGGCGCTCGCCGCGGCGAGCGTCTCCGACATCGCCTAGCGCGAATACAACTCGACGATCAACTGCTCGTTGACCATCGGCTGCATTTCGTCCCGCGTTGGGATGCGCGAAACTTTGCCGCTGAGGGCATCACGATTCGCCACCAGCCAATCCGGGACCGGCGCGATTTGCGTGAGCTCCAGATTCCGCAAGGCCAGTTGCCGCGACTTCGGCTTGTCTTTCACGGTGACTTCGTCGCCCGCTTTGACGTTATAGGAAGCGATGTTCACGTTCCGACCGTTCACCTGGACGTGGCCGTGTGAAACTAATTGGCGGGCGGCGCTCCGGGTATTGGCGAGGCCGAGGCGGAAGACGACGTTATCAAGGCGCGTTTCCAAAAGTTGGAGCAACGTTTCACCGGTGACGCCGCGTTTGCGCAAGGCCGTCTGGAAAATCCGGCGGAATTGCTTCTCGAGCAGACCGTACTGATAGCGAAGCTTCTGTTTTTCGCCCAACGCGATCGCGTAATCGGATTGCTTGCGACGCGAGCCTTTCGGTCCGTGCATGCCCGGCGGATAATTTTTCCGCTCGAGCGCTTTCGATGGTCCAAAGAGCGGCACCCCATAGCGGCGGCTGACTTTGGTTTTTGGTCCGGTGTATCTGCCCATGAAGGAAAGTTGAGAGTTTTTAGTTGAGAGTTGAAAGAACGATCAGACGCGCCGCTGTTTCGGTGGACGGCAACCGTTGTGCGGAACTGGCGTTACGTCGCGGATCACCGTGAGATCGAGCCCGATGGCTTGCAACGCCCGGACGGCCGATTCGCGGCCGGCGCCTGGTCCCCGGACCAGGACTTCCACTTCTTTCAGTCCATGACCCATCGCCTGGCGCGATGCGTCCTGCGCGACCATCTGGGCCGCGTAGGCGGTGCTCTTGCGCGACCCCTTGAATCCAACCTTGCCCGCGCTCGACCAGCCGATCACGTTCCCCTTCAGATCGGTAATCGTCACGATCGTGTTGTTAAAAGTCGAGAGCACGTGCGCGATGCCGGTGTGAACGTTCTTGCTCCCCTTCGCCTTGATGATCTTGGGCTTCTCAACGTCATCCGGGTTGAGAGAAAGGTTCTCCTTGGGCGCCTCGGCCACGGGAGCTTCCTCTTTTTTCGCCTTGGCCGCCTTTTTGGCTGGTTTGGCAGCCGGCTCCGTGGCGGCGCTCACAGGCGCGGGAGCTGCGGCAGCGGCTTCATCAGGCGCGGCGGATGGAACTTCAGAAGCCGGAGGTGCGGCCTCCACGGCAGGCGTCTCCGCCGCTCTGCTTCCTCTGGCTTTACCTTGGCCGCTTTGGCCTTGGGTTTTTTCTTCTCGTCTGAGTCGGGCATGAGTGGGTCCTAAAGCTTGGTTAAACCTTGCCGGCCTTTGCGTCCTTGTTCCGGATAACGCCAACGGTCTTGCGGGGGCCTTTGCGGGTGCGCGCGTTGGTGGAAGTCCGCTGGCCCCGCACCGGGCAGGCCGCGGCGGTGCCGGATTCCGCGATAACAATTGATGGCCTGGAGGCGCTTCAAGTTGCTCTGCAGTTCGCGGCGAAGATCGCCTTCGATCAGCATCTTGTTGCCGGTGATCGTCTGGATGATTTCGTTGATCTGATGCGGCGTCAGGTCCTTCGCGCGCAGATTCGGATCGATATTGGTTTGTTCCAAAATGCGCTTCGCCCCGCTCGGTCCGATCCCGTAGATGTAGGTCAACGACGCTTCGATGCGTTTATCGGCCGGAATCTCAACTCCTAATAGTCTTGGCATATGACAATCGCTAAATCACTAACTCGTTAAATCGCTAAATCGCTAAATCGCTAAATTCCCCTCATCCCTGCCGCTGTTTATGCCGGGGATTCTTGCAGATCACGCGGACAACATTCTTCCGCTTCACGATCTTGCACGCTTCACAAAGTCTTTTTACTGATGGTCGCACTTTCATAACTTCACAGATTCGGCGAGACGAAAAACGCGGAGTTCGGCTCCGCGTTGTCACTTCTGGCGATACGTAATCCGCCCCTTCGACAAATCGTAGGGGGAAACCTCTAGCATAACTTTGTCGCCTGGCAAGATACGAATGAAATGGAGACGCATTTTGCCCGAAATATGGGCCAGGACCCGATGGCCATTGGGCAACGCCACGCGGAACATTGTATTGGGCAAAAGCTCCAGAACCGTGCCCTCTACTTCAATTGCGTCTTTCCGCGCCATGTCAGGATTTCCGGCTCGTCCTTCGTGATCAAGATCGTGTGTTCGAAATGCGCCGATGGCATGCCGTCCGCCGTGCAAACTGTCCAGCCATCATCCCGTAGTCTGACGGAAGCAGTCCCGGAATTAATCATCGGTTCGATCGCCAGCGTCATGCCCGCCTTCAATTTCGGACCGCTGCCACGCTTTCCGTAATTCGGCACCTGGGGCTCTTCATGCAGCTTCCGGCCCACTCCGTGCCCCACAAACTCACGAACGACGCTGAACCCTTCGCGCACCGCGATCTCTTCGATCGTCGCGCAGACGTCGCCCAGCCGCACCCCTTCGGACGCCGTCTCGATCGCCCGGCGCAACGCACTTTCCGTCACGCGCAACAATCGCTCCGTGCGTTCGTCGATCATCCCAACCGGGACAGTCGACGCCGTGTCCCCCACCCAGCCATCTTCGATCACGCCAATGTCGAGCTTCACGATGTCTCCGTATTGAATCCGCCGCGCGCTGCCGATCCCGTGAACGATTTCGTCATTCAGCGAGATGCAAATATTTCCCGGGAAATACACGGTGCCCGATCCGATAGCCGAGAAACGCGCTGCGCACGCCGGCTTCCTGCATGAAATCGGCCGCCGCCTGGTCCACTTCCTTGGTCGAAATTCCGGGCCGGATCAGCTCGCTCACCCGATCAAGAATCTCACTGGCCGTCCGGCAGGCCTGCCGCATTTTTTCGATCTCTTTTCCGGTCTTGATCGGAATCATGCCGATTGCTCGATGAGACGAGGAGATATCGCTAAAGACGGCGTCCCGGTCGCGATTTCCATCGATCTTTCGAAGCGTCCCGGCCTTTTCGAAGAGAGCCGCGAGCGGCTGGGTCTTTGCCTCAAATTCCTCCAGGCGTTTCTTCAACACCTCGGCATCGTCGTCGTTGCGCCGAACGAGCGGACCATCGCAATAAGGACAAATCGGGCGTTCCGCGAAGGTCGCGCTGCTCAAGCTGGTCGTGAAACCACACCCCTGGCATTGCAGCCGGCTCGCTATCCGGTCACCGACGGTTTCCGCGGAGACATCGAGCCAGATCGCCAGGTCGAGCGGCGTCCGGAGACGAATCAGAATGCTCTGCAGGCTTTCCGCCTGCGGGATCGTGCGCGGGAATCCATCGAAAACAAAGCCATAGCCACCATGCAGCCGCAGCCAATCTTCGATGAGATAGACAATGATCTTGTCGGAAACCAGCCCGCCATGCTGCGTGGTGTCCGCCGTCTCCAATCCGAGCGGGGTCCCGAGATCTCTGTTCGCGGCGCAAGATGGCGCCGGGGGAAGTCACCGGAATGCCAAATTGGCGGGTGATCATTTCCGCTTGAGTTCCTTTTCCGGAACCCGGCGCACCCAAAAGCACCAATCGCCTTTTCACTTATTGCCCGTAGAGAAAGATCGCCACACCGCCGATGACAATGATGGCGATGGCGACATAGAGCCACATCAAAGTGCTCCCGCGAGCCGCCTCGCCCCGAGCGTAGCTGGCGCGATCGAAACGGGCGCCGCGGATCCGGCCCTTGCGCAAGAATCCGTCGTAATGCCGCTGAATAAGATGCGTCTCCACTTGTCGCATCGTATCGAGTATCACGCCCACGATGATCAACAAACTCGTGCCGCCGAAAAACTGGGCGGTAATGACCGGCACATTCAACCAGTCGCTCATCAGACTCGGCAAAATTGCGATCATGGTGAGGAAAATCGCGCCCGCAAAAGTGAGGCGGGTCATCGTGTAATCCAGAAAATCCGCCGTTGGTTTTCCCGGGCGAACGCCTGGAATGTAGCCGCCGTATTTCTTCAGATCGTCCGCGATCTGCGAGGGCTGGAATTGCGTGGCCACCCAAAAATAACTGAAGAAGAAAATCATCGCCGCCAGGACCACGTAGTGCAGCCAGCCGGTCGAAAGCATGTCGGAGATTGTCTTCGCCGTCCGGCTGTTCTGGAAAGCAACGCTCACGATCGTCGTGGGAAAGAGCAGGAGCGCCCAGGCGAAAATGATCGGCATGACGCCGGCGTAATTCACCTTGAGCGGCATGTATTGCGTCTGGCCGCCATACATTTTCCGGCCCACCACGCGCTTCGCGTATTGCACCGTAATCTTTCTGACACCTTGCGTGACCGCGATGACCGCGGCGATCACGATAAACAAGAACGCCACCATCAAGACGAGGATCGCGGGATTGACCTGGCTCGTTCCGGTCTCGGCCGATGGCACGAAGGTCTTCCAAGCCTGCGCCAGCGCCGCGGGCAGGCGCGCCACGATGCCGACCGTAATAATGAGCGAAATGCCGTTCCCGATTCCTCGCTCGGTGATTTGATCGCCCAGCCACATCAAAAACAGCGTGCCCGCGGTCAGCGACACCACCGTGACGATGCGGAAAGTCATTCCCAGATCTTCTACCAGCGGAATTCCCAACCGGGATATCGTGTCGGTGATCCCCGGCAGCATCGTCTGGTACGATTCCGGATGCTGAAACGAAACGGCGAGGAGATAGGCCTGGACCAGGCAAAGCGCCACCGTCGCGTAACGCGTGAATTGCATGATTTTCTGCCGCCCGCCATCTTCCTTGGCCAGCCGGCCAAGCTTTGGGATCACCGCCGTCAGCAACTGCATCATGATCGACGCGCTGATGTAGGGCATGATCCCGAGCGAAAAAATCGCGCAGTTCTCCAGCGCGCCGCCGCTGAATAAATTGAAGAAGGCCGCAACGTTGCCGCCCTGATTCTCCGTGAAGCGCGGTGCGGAACCACTCCTGGATCACCGCCTGGTTCACGCCCGGCGTGGTAATCGCGGCGCCGAGACGCACGATCGACGATCACCGCGAGCGTGAACAGGATACGCCGCCGCAGCTCCGGTATCTTGACCGTGTTTAAGAACGCCGAAACCATCGACTAGGATTTCGTGATCACCTGGAAAGCTATTTCTTTCCCGATGATTTCTTCTTCGACGCGGCCTTCGCCGGCGCTTTCTTTTTCGAAGATGGTTTTTTCGCAGTCTTCGCCTTCGCAGGCGCCTTCGCTTCGGACCCGGAGGCATCGGCCGCCGGCGCAGATTCCTGGGCGACGCGCGGACCGCGCACGGGTTTTTCCCGCAGTGTCACCGTGCCGCCGGCCTTCTCGATTTTCTCCCGGGCGGAAGCACTGATCTTATCGGCCTCGACCGTGAGACCGTGCTTCAATTCGCCGCCGCCAAGAATCTTGAGCCCGGCCCCGTGGCCGCGAATCAAGTTCGAATCGCGCAAGAGTTGCTCGTTGACGACGGTGCCTTCCTTGAAGGCATTCAGGTCGCTCAGATTCACGATCGCGTAATTCTTATGAAAGGCCGCGTTATTGAAACCACGTTTCGGCAAGCGCCGAATCAGCGGCATCTGGCCGCCTTCGAACCCGAGACGAAGGCTGCCGCCGGAGCGCGCCTTTTGCCCCTTGTGCCCTTTGCCGCTCGTCTTGCCGTGACCGGAACTTTCTCCCGAACCGAGCCTCTTGACGCGATGCTTCGAACCCGGCCGCGTCCGCATGTTGTGCAGCCGGATCATGATTGCTCGGCCTTTCCGTCGTTCAGGCGAATACCGCGCACCTTCAAAATCTCATCGCGCCGGCGCAGGGAGCGCAACGCCTCGATCGTCGCCTTGACCACATTCGAGTGATTGCTGGAACCCAGCGACTTCGCCAGCACGTCGCGAATGCCGACCGCTTCCACAACGGCGCGCACGCCGCCGCCCGCGATCACGCCCGTTCCCGGCGAGGCCGGACGGAGCAAAACGCGACCGCCGCCAAACTCGCCGATGGTCTCATGCGGAATCGTGTTTTCGTGCAGCGACATTTTCTCCATCGACTTGCGCGCAGCTTCGGATGCCTTGCGGATCGCCTCGGCGACTTCATTCGCCTTGCCGAAACCGACGCCGACCTTGCCATCGTGATCGCCCGCGACAATCAACGCGCTGAAGCTGAAACGCCGGCCGCCTTTGACGACTTTCGCGCAACGATTGATGAACACCACCTTCTCGGTCGTGTCCCCTCGCGCCGCTGAGCTCTTGTCTGTCTGGCGTTCCTGTCGTCCGTCCGCCGCCGCTGTGTTGTTGTGCCATGATCTTCTAAAACTTGAGTCCGCCTTCGCGCGCCGCGTCCGCGAGAGCTTTCACTTTTCCGTGATAAAGAAAGCCGCCGCGGTCGAAGATGACCTTGTCGACTTTCTTTGAGAGCAAACGTTCGGCGATTGCCTTGCCGACCTTTTCCGCCGACGCGCGATTGGCTCCCGCCTTTGCTTTGCCCACGACCTTCTCCTCCGTGGTCGCGGCCGCGGCCAGGGTGCGGCCAGCATCGTCGTCGATGACCTGCGCATAAACATGCTTGCCCGAAAAATGCACGGCGAGGCGGGGACGTTCCGCAGTGCCCGAGACGCGTTTTCTGATCCGCGTATGAATGCGGTGCCGAATTTCCTTACGATCGCTGGCGGCCATAACTATTGAACGGTCTTGCCTTCCTTGCGGCGGACGATTTCGCCCGCATAACGCACGCCCTTGCCCTTGTAGGGCTCGGGCGGGTAATACCTGCGGATATCCGCGGCGACCTGGCCGACGAGTTTCTTGTCGATCCCCTGAATCGTGATCTTGGTGGCATCTGTCACCGTGATTTTGATTTCGTTGGGAATGGGAAACAGAATCGGGTGAGATTTTCCGAGGCTCAAGTTCAGGGTAGACCCCTGCACCGCGGCCTTGAATCCGACGCCTTCGATCTCGAGCTGCTTCGTGAAGCCTTCGCTCACGCCCAGCACCATGTTGTGAACGAGACTGCGCGATAGGCCATGAAGTGCTTTGACGCTCCGCGTTTCGGCCTCACGGACGATTGAAATGCGGTTGTCCTGGACGCTCCCCTTGATGCTCTGCGGCAGGTTCCAGCTCAGTTTGCCCTTCGGGCCTTCGACCGCGACGGCGCCATCGGCTCCGATGTTCACCTTCACTTTGTCGGGAATCTCGACGACCTTGTTTCCAATACGTGACATAAAATTACGGCGCGCTTACCAGACGTAAGCCAGCAGCTCGCCTCCCACGTTTTGTTTTTTTGCTTCGCGCCCGGAAAGGATGCCGCGCGGCGTGGAAAGAATCGATACGCCCATTCCGCCGAGCACGCGCGGAATTTCCTGCGCGCCCACATAACGGCGCAAGCCCGGACGGCTAACGCGTTTCAGGCCCGTGATCGCACTGGTGCGGTTCGCGATCTTGTTCGTGATTTTGATCCGCGGGTGCGCCGCTTCGGTATCCACCGAGTAATCGGTGATGTAGCCCTCGTCCTTCAAAATACGCACGATTTCCGCTTTGATCTTGGAGTACGGAACAAACATCTCGGTCTTCTGCGCGTTCGCGGCATTACGCACGCGGGCGAGAAGGTCGGCAATAGGATCTGTAACTGTGCTCATGTAAAAATAATCAAGCCGGCTGTGGCGCTGCGGCCGGCTTCTTCGCCCGGTCGCTGAACGGCATTCCCATTTCGCTCAGGAGCGATTTTGCTTCCTCGTTCGTCCGCGCGGTGGTGACGATGGTAACATCAAATCCGATGTTGCGCTTGATTTTATCGAGCTCAACCTCGGGGAAAATCGCCTGGTCCGAAACGCCCAGCGTGTAGTTCCCGTGCCCGTCGAAACCCTTCGGCGAAACCCCGCGAAAATCGCGAATGCGCGGCAGCGATGCCTTGATCAGACGCTCCAGGAATTCATACATGTGCTCGCCCCGCAAAGTGACCTTGGCGCCGATCGCCTGGGCCTGGCGCAGCTTGAAATTCGCGATGCTCTTCTTGGCGCGCGTCTCGGAAGGCTTTTGGCCGGTGATCAACGCCAGCTCGGCCTTCGCATCTTCCAGCGCCTGCTTCACGTCCGACTGCGAGCCGACCGAAGTATTGATCACGACTTTCTCCACTTTCGGGACCTGGTGCGGATTCTTGTAGCCGTGCTGTCTTCTGCAACGCCGGCATGACGCTGCTCTTTGTAGTGCTGGTAAAATTCGTTCTTCACGGCCTATTCCTCTTTCGCTTCCTTGTCCTTCGAGGCTTTGCTCTTGGGCGCCTTTTCTTTCGTCGCCTTTTTCTTCGAGCCCTTGCCCTTGCCTGCCGCGCTTTCGCCGCGCTCCAGGACTCTTACGTTCGAGATGTGAATCGGGCCCTCGCGTTCCGCGATCTTCCCCTGCGGATTGTCCTGTGACTTCTTCAGATGCTTCTTGATCATCCGCACGCCTTCGATCAGCACGCGCTGCTTCCGCGCAATCACTTCGAGCACCTTGCCGGAGGAACCCTTGAAGTTCCCGGAGATGACTTCGACGTTGTCGCCTTTGCGGACGTGCAGCTTGATGCGGTTCATAACACTTCCGGGGCGAGCGAGACAATTTTCATGAAATTGCGCTCGCGCAACTCGCGCGCGACCGGGCCGAAAATACGGGTGCCGCGCGGATTTAAGTCCTTATCAATGATGACGATGGCGTTGTTATCGAAACGGAGGACCGACCCGTCTCCGCGTTTGATTGGCTGCCGCGTACGCACGAGCACCGCCCGGACAACTTCGCCTTTCTTCACCGTCCCGGTAGCGCTGGCTTCCTTGACGTTCGCCACAATTACGTCCCCAATCCCGGCCGACTGCGCGGTCCCCTTGCCGATCACGCCAATCATCGTCGCCATCCGGGCGCCGCTGTTGTCGGCCACGTCGAGTCTGGATCTTAGGTAAACCATAAAAATCTTCCCTTACTTCTGCACGACTTCGACCAACCGCCATCGCTTCAGTTTGCTCAATGGCCGGGTCTCCATGATCCGGACGGTGTCGCCGGTCTTGGCCTTGTTCTCTTCGTCGTGCGCGTAAAATTTTCTCATCTGCTTCACGATCTTGCCGAACTTGGCGTGGGGCACCCGCGTGACCGTACGGACAACGATCGTCTTGTTCATCCCACTCGAAACCACCTCACCCGTGCGTGTCTTGCGCGCACCGCGGCTTGCAGACGAGGCTGTCTCCGCCGTTGCGGTCGTCCCGCTTTGTTGATCGTTTGCTTCTGCCATAAAATTATTTCGTTACCGCCTTGGCGGCGCGTTGCGAGAGGACCGTCTCGATCTGGGCCACTTCCCGGCGCAGGAGCCGCAACCGGCTCGGCTGCTCCAACTGGCCGCTCTGCTGCTGCAAGCGCAGATGGAGACTTTCCTGACGCAGATCCCGCTTCTTCGTCAGCAGCTCGTCAGAACTCATCTCGGATATTTCTTTAAACTTCATAGCTCGTTAGGCTGCGGCCACGTGGTGCCGGGTCAAAAATTTTGTCCGCACCGGCAATTTGTCCGCCGCCAGGCGGAGCGACTCACGCGCGACCGACTCCGTTACGCCGTCCAGCTCGAACAAGATGTTGCCTGGCTTGACCGTCGCCACCCAATACTCTGGCTGGCCCTTGCCCTTCCCCATTCGGGTTTCCGGTGGACGCCCGGTCACGGACTTGTCTGGAAAAATGCGGATCCAAAGTTTGCCTTTGCGCTTCATGCTGCGTGTCAGCGCCACCCGCGCGGCTTCGATCTGCGTGTTGGTGATCCAGGCGCGCTCGAGCGTCTGCAGGCCGAACTCGCCGAAATCGATTCGCAAATTGCGTGACGCCGTCCCTTTCCGGCTACCCCGCTGGGTCTTCCGGTACTTCACGCGTTTGGGCATTAATGGCATATCGGTCTCCTAAAAAACTCTAAGCTTCGGCTGGTTCGGGCGGTGGCGGGAGAGCGGCCGGTGTTTCCGCGACCGGTTCTTCCTTCTTACAGAGCCAGCACTTCACACCGATTTTGCCGTAAACGGTGTTGGCTTCCGCAAATCCGTAATCAATCGGAGTGCGCAGCGTGTGCAGCGGCACTTTGCCCTCGCGATACCACTCCGAGCGCGAAATTTCCGCGCCGTTCAAGCGGCCCGAGCTGCGCAATCGAATTCCCTGCGCGCCAAAATCCATCGCCACCTGCACCGCCTTTTTCATCGCGCGGCGATAAGCAATTCGGCGCTCGATCTGCAGCGCCACGTTTTCAGCCACGAGCTGGGCATCCAGCTCCGGCGTTTTGATTTCCTGAATGTCGATCTTGATCTGTTTGCCCTGCGCCATTTTCGAGATCTCTTCAGTCATCTTCTCGATCTCGGCGCCTTTGCGGCCGATCACGATCCCGGGCCGCGCCGTGTAGATAGTCACGCGAATGCTGTTCCAGGCGCGCTCGATCACGATCTTCGATACGGCGGCAAACTGCAGTTTCTTCTTCACGTAGTTGCGGATCGCGAGATCGCTGTGGAGAAATGCCGGCATTTCCTGCGGCGAGGCGTACCACTTCGAACGCCAGTCACGATTTACCGCGAGACGAAAACCAATCGGATTAACTTTCTGTCCCATAAATTATTCCTTCACCTCTTCAATTGGCGCCTCGGGGGTCTCAACCTTCTCCGTGCTCGCCTCCGGTTTGGTCTCGGCTTTTTCCTCGTGCTTTGGTTCGCGCTTCTTGCTTTCGCTTTTCTTGCTTTCGTCCTTCTTTTGCGACTTTTTCTTAGGCCGTTTTTTCTTGTCCCGTGTCTTGATCTCGATCTCGTCGGTCAAAATGATCCGGATGTGGCTGCTGCGTTTCAGAATTTGGCTGCCGCTTCCACGGGCTCGCGGCATCATCCGCTTCATCGTCGGCCCCTCACCCACGGTGGCCTCTTTCACGACCAGACCGTCCACGCGGAGGTTCGCGTTGTTCTCGGCGTTTGCGACCGCACTCTTCAACGTTTTGGCAATGAAGCCGGCCGCCTTTTTCGGGCTGAACGCGACGAGATCGAGCGCTGCCGAAACCGGCAGGCCCTGAATTGCGCGCGTGACTTCGCGCACCTTGAAGGGCGAAATCTTCGCGTACCGATATGTCGAGCTAACTTGCATTGGTTTTCCTATTTCAAACTCACGTTTTTGCGGGCATCCGCCTGGAGGCGGTCGCCCACTTTAATTTTTCCAGAACCCATTTCTTGAATCACCGCGCCGCAAATTCTCTGGCGCACATCCACCACCCGGAGCGTTGCGATTACCTTATCCGCCCGCAGCACTCGCAGCGGCATCCCAATCTTCACTCCCTGCTTTTCTCCGATATTGCCGACCACCAGCGACCACTCCTCCTTGATGCTGACCACTCGGCCGTCCATCAACGTCGCCGCCTCCTTCTCCGAGGACTCCTGCGACTTGGTAGCCAGCTCATTCGAGCTGCGGAGCTGCGCCTCCACTTCCATTCTCGCCAGCGCATCGCCTCCCGTGGAGGTCTTGAGCAAGTGGATAATCGCCTCGCTCAATCCTAACACCTGATCGCGATACTTCTCCCGCTCCTTCTCCAGCAAACGCAAGTCGGAGACGGCGCTTAGCAAACGCTGCTCGAGCTTCGCTCGATCCTGGTTCGTCCCGTCGAGTCCCAGGGCTTCTACGCGCAACTGCAGATCCGAATACTTTCGGCGAAAATCTTCCGCCGCTACATTCGATGCTGCCAGGCTGTCGGTCAATGTCTTGATCGACTCGCGAGCGAGCGAAAGTTGCCTCCGCAACTCCTCGTTTTGCGAGAGCATAGCGGCGGCGGTCACTTTCGTGTCCGCATTTTCAATTTTGGATTCTGACAAAGAACTATTTTCCTCTGCCGCAAAAACGCAGCAGCTTGAGAGTATAAAGTTGAGAGTTAGGAGCCGCTTCCAGCCCTTCCGTCTCTCAACTCTCAACTCTAAACCCTCAACTTTCTTCCAACTATTTCGTCACCTTCGCGGTGTGCGAACCGTGTTTCTTAAAGATACGTGTCGGCGAAAATTCACCGAGTTTGTGACCGACCATGTTCTCAGTCACGAACACTGAGATAAAAGTCTTCCCGTTATGGACCATGAAAGTGTGACCCACAAAATCGGGCGTCACCATCGAACGGCGCGCCCAGGTCTTCACCGGTTTCTTGATGCCCGAGCTATTCATCTTGTCGATTTTCTCGAGAAGATGCGGCGCGACGAACGGTCCTTTTTTTAGCGATCTGGCCATAAATCAAAATTACTTCTTGCGGCGGTCCTGCATGATGAAGCGGTCGCTCGGCTTGTGCTTGGCCCGTGTCTTGAAGCCCTTGGCCAGCTGACCCCACGGACTTACTGGGTGATGGCGTCCGCCACCGCCCTTCGACTTGCCCTGGCCACCGCCCATCGGGTGATCAATCGGGTTCATGACCATGCCGCGCACGTGCGGGCGCCGGCCTTGCCAGCGGGTGCGTCCGGCCTTGCCGCTCGCCACGTTCATGTGATCGACATTACCCACCTGGCCCATTGTCGCGAAACAGGTCTCGTGGATCCGGCGAATCTCGCCCGAAGGAAGTTTTACCAGCGCATAACCGGCCTCGCGGTTGCTTAACGTCGCCTGCTGCCCGGCGCTGCGTGCGATCTGGCCGCCGCGGCCTGGCGCGATTTCGATATTGTGAATGCTCGAGCCGAGCGGGATCGTGCTAAGCGGGAGCGAATTTCCGAGATCGGGCGTGGCCTCATTTCCTGACATGACCTTCGCGCCCACCGTCAATCCGTCCGGGGCGAGGATGTAGCTCATTTCGCCGTCCGCGTACCTAATAAGAGCGATACGCGCCGAGCGATTCGGGTCGTATTCAATCCCGACCACGTCAGCCGCGATTCCGTGTTTCCGGCGTTTGAAATCAACCTTGCGGTATTTCTGCTTATGCCCGCCGCCGATGTGCCGGGAAGTCAGCCGTCCATTATTGTTCCGGCCGCCGCTTCTCTTCTTTACCTCGATAAGGCTCTTGTGCGGCGTCGACTTCGTGATCTCGGTAAAAGCCGGAAGCGACTTGAAACGAAGCGCGGGAGTAAGTGGGCGAAAAGTCTTAAGAGCCATACAAATTTAGACGAGGTCGATCTTGTCGCCTTCCTTCAGCGTCACGATTGCCTTCTTCCAATGCGCCTTGCGGCCGAAATCGGCGCGACGCTCGCGCTTCTTTTTGCCCGCGTAGTTGCAGGTGTTCACAGAGACGACCTTCTTATTGAATAGCTTCTCGATCGCCTGCTTGATCTGAATCTTGTTCGCACGCGGCGAAACGCGGAAAACGTATTTGTTCAGCTTATCGCTCAACAAAGAGGCCTTTTCCGTCAACTGAACGGTCTGAATAAGATCGTAATGTTCGTTCATTCCCGATTCATCCTTTCCGCGAGATGTTCCAAGGCCGCCGGTGTGACTAGAATCTTGTCAAAGGCGAGCAACTGCTCCGCATTCACGTTCGCCGCGGTCGCGAGCAAAACCGGCTTCACGTTCCGGGCGGACTTGTAAGTGTTGTCGTCAAAAGAATCGGACAGCACCAGGACCTTCCGCGCGTCGGTTTGCTTTTTCAGGAGGGCGACAAACGATTTTGTCTTCAACTCCGCCACCGCGAACTTATCGACAGTCAAGACATCGCCCGCTTTGATCCGTTCGCTCAACGCTTTCTGAAAGGCGAGACGCTTGGTTGTCTTGGAAACCTTCTTCGAGTAATCGCGCGGCTTCGGTCCGAAAACGACACCGCCACCCCGCCAGATCACCGACGACTTGTATCCAGCCCGCGCGCGGCCTGTTCCTTTTTGCCGCCATGGCTTCGCGCCGGAAAGATTCACGTCGGCTTTCGATTTTGTGTTCGCCGAACCGGAACGACGCGCCGCGCGCATCGCCACAACCGCGTCATGGAGCGCCTGCGTGCCCCGCCCGGTTTCGATCAACTCGATCTTGGCTTCTTTGGCCGCTGCCGCTGTCAAAACTTTGGCGCTCATTTGGCTTTCGCTTCTCCCGCGGGTTTCTTAATGGCAGGCCGGATGACGACGTAGCTTCCGTTCGAGCCCGGCACCGCTCCGCTGATCAAGATGACTTTTTCCGTCTCGCGCACCTGCATCACCTGCAAATTCTGTACGGTGACGCGCTCGTCGCCCATATGACCGGGCATACCCATGTTTTTCCAAATGCGCCCTGGCGTTGAGCGATTGCCGACCGCGCCATTGCGCCGGTGCGTCTTCGAGCCGTGCGATGCGCCCTGGCCCTGGAAATTGTGCTTCTTCATCACACCCTGGAAGCCCTTGCCCTTCGAACGGCCGATCACATCGACCCAGTCACCCGGCTGAAACTGAGTAACGCTCAGATTGATGTCCCCTTCAGGCGCGTCTGCCTCGAGCCGGAACTCCTTCATGAGTTTTTTCGGCTCAGAGCCAGCTTTTGCGAATTCGCCCAGTCGCGCCTTCGTGACCCGCGACTCCTTTTGGACGCCGAAGCCGACTTTGATCGCGGAGTACCCATCATTCTCCGCCGTGACCCGGCGCAGAAGCACGTTATCGCCGGCCGCAATCACGGTCACCGGACGCATTCGACCATTCGCGTCGTAAACGCTGGTCATGCCGATTTTTTGTCCTAGTAAACCGATGCTCATGGTCGTTGGTTTGCAAATTTTTCGAAGCTAAACCGCTAAATCTTGATCGTAATGTCCACACCCGCCGGCAGGTTTAGTTTCTTCAACTCGTCGACCGTTTTTGCGGTCGGCTCGATGATGTCGAGCAGGCGTTTGTGCGTCCGAATTTCAAATTGGTCCATCGACTTTTTGTCGACGTGAGGTGAGCGGTTCACCGTAAATTTTTCGATCAAGGTCGGCAGCGGAATCGGTCCCGCCACCCGTGCACCGGTGCGCTTGGCCGTCTCCACAATGTCGATCGCGGATTGATCGAGCATGCGGTGGTCGAATGCCTTCAAGCGGATGCGGATGCGTTGGCCGTTCGTCATTTAGTTTCCTTCTGATCTAAAACGGCCGCAACGAGCTGCGCCGGCACCTGTTCAAAATGCGATGGCTCCATCGAGTAACTCGAACGGCCTTTTGAAAGCGAGCGAATGGCTGTGGCGTAACCGAACATCTCCGCGAGAGGAACTTCGGCCTGCACCATCGTGAGGTTTCCCTTCACTTCGATGCTGCCAATCTTACCGCGGCGACGATTCAGATCGCCCATGATGTCGCCCTGATATTCTTCGGGAGTCGCATTCTCGACCTTCATGATTGGCTCGAGCAGAATCGGCTTTGCCTTCTTGAAAGCGTCCTTCACGGCAAAAATCGCGGCCAGCTTAAAGGCCATTTCGTTCGAATCGACGTCGTGATACGAGCCATCGATGATATCTACATTCGCGTCGATCACCTCGTAGCCGCCAACCACTCCGGTGGTCATCGCCTCTTCGATCCCCTTCTTACAGGCGGGGATATATTCCTTGGGGATATTGCCGCCGACGACTTTATTCTCAATGGTAATGCCTTTGCCGCGCTCGTTCGGCTGCACCTTGACGATGACATGGCCATACTGACCGCGGCCGCCTGATTGCTTGATTAGCTTGCCCTCGCCATCCGCGGGCGCGGTAATCGTCTCGCGATAGGCGATCTGCGGCTTGCCCGCATTCGCGTCCACTTTGAATTCGCGGAGCATGCGGTCGCGGATGATCTCCAGGTGGAGTTCACCCATTCCCGCGATGATTGTCTGGCCCGTATCTTCGTGCGTGAAGACTTTAAAAGTGGGATCTTCCTCGGAGAGCCGCTGGAGTGCGACGCCCATCTTTTCCTGGTCTTGCTTGGTTTTCGGCTCAATCGCCATCGAGATAACCGGATCAGGGAATGAAGGCGGCTCGAGCAGGATTGGAAAATCCTCGTCGCAGAGCGTGTCGCCCGTCGTGATGTTCTTAATGCCAACAATCGCCGCGATATCGCCTGAAAAACAGGTGTCGATGTCCTCGCGTTTGTCCGCTTGAATTTGAATTAACCGGCTGATCCGCTCGCGCTTGTTCGTGCGGGGATTGTAGACGTTGTCGCCCTTGCTCAGTTTCCCGGAATAGACGCGAAAGAAAACCAGTTTCCCAACGAATGGGTCGCTCCAGAGTTTGAAAGCGAGGGAGCAGAACTTTCCTTTGTCGTCGGTCGCCGCTTCCATCTTCTCGTGAGTGTCGGGCTCCATTCCGATTGCGGGCGGAATATCGAGCGGCCCGGGGAGATAGTCGATCACGGCGTCAACGAGATACTGCACCCCCTTGTTCTTAAACGCGGAGCCTCCGACAACGGGGATAAACTTGTTTGCGATTGTCTGGCGGCGGATGCCGGCCTTCAGCATTTGGGGCGTGACTGGCTTCTCTTCCAGGACGGCTTCTGCAATTTCGTCGTCGATGTTCGAGATAGCCTCCACTAGATCGGCGTACGCCTTGTCCACCTGCGCCTTATTCTCTTCCGGAATGTCCCGCACTTCGTAGATCGAACCCATCGAGTCGTCGTCGAGATAGAACACCGCCTTGCCGTTCACTACGTCGAGCTGGCCTTTGAGATAATCTTCTTTTCCAAGAGGAATGAGAATCGGCCACGCATTTGCGCCGAGCTTTTTGCGCATCGAGTCGATCGACATGTCGAAGTCGGCGCCGACACGATCCATCTTATTAATAAACGCTATGCGAGGGACGAGATACTTGTTCGCCTGGCGCCAGACGGTCTCCGATTGCGGCTGCACTCCGGCCACGGCATCAAAGACGGCGATGGCGCCATCGAGAACGCGCAGCGACCGCTCCACCTCCGCGGTGAAATCGACGTGCCCCGGCGTGTCGATAATGTTCACGCGCATTTTAATGCCCTCGAACATCTTGTAGACGCCCTCTTCCGGCTTCTGCATCCAGGCGCAAGTCGTAGCCGCTGACGTGATTGTAATACCGCGCTCGCGTTCCTGTTCCATCCAGTCGGTCACCGTGTTGCCCTCATGGACCTCACCGATCTTGTGGATCATGCCCGTGTAAAAAAGAATGCGCTCGGTCAGCGTGGTTTTGCCCGCGTCAATGTGCGCGGCAATTCCGATGTTCCGCGTCCGCTCAAGCGGGAACTTGCGGTCGGGCGAATTCGGATTCGTCGGAGCGGCGGATTTTTGTTCGAGCGTGGCGGGCATGACAGGAAAAATGGTTACCAACGGAAATGGGCAAAGGCGCGATTGGCTTGTGCCATCTTATGGGTGTCGTCGCGCTTCTTAATCGCATTGCCCTGGCCGGCGGCGGCGTCTTTCAATTCGGCGGCAAGGGCTTCAGCCATCGGCATCCCGCGACGGTTATCCGCGTATTGCACAATCCAGCGCATCGCTAGAGAAACCTGGCGCGCCGGCGTGACTTCCATTGGCACTTGATAAGTCGCGCCACCAACCCGGCGCGATTTTACTTCGAGGCGCGGGCGGACATTTTCCAGCGCCTTGTTGACGATTTCGAGCGGATCAACCGCATCCGAGCCTTCCCGCGATTTATCGATCGCGGTGTAAACGATCCGTTCGGCGAGCGACTTCTTGCCCCGTTTCATCACGGTGGAAATGAGGCGCGCGACCGCAGGACTGCCGTAACGCGAGTCGAGCTTCTCCTCTTTTTTGTAAACTTTCCGCCGCCGAGACATGTCGTATTGTTTCCGTACTTATTAGAGTGCTAAATTACTTCTTCGGCTTCGCGCCATCTTTGGCTGCTGCATCGCCCCCGGCTTTCGGACGTTTCGCGCCGTATTTCGAACGGCTGCGACGGCGCCCATCAACCCCAAGGCTATCGAGCGTTCCCCGCACAATGTGGTAACGCACGCCCGGCAAATCTTTCACGCGTCCACCTCGCACGAGCACGATTGAGTGCTCCTGGAGATTGTGTCCTTCGCCGGGAATGTAGGCAATCACTTCCTGGCCATTCGTCAACCGCACTTTTGCCACTTTCCGCAGAGCGGAATTCGGCTTCTTCGGCGTTCGCGTCATCACTTGGGTGCAGACGCCGCGCCGTTGTGGACAATTCTTCAGCGCCGGTGATTTCGATTTCACCGAGACCTTCTTTCGTCCCTTGCGAATAAGCTGATTAATTGTTGGCATCGTCGTTAAATTAAAAGCCGCCCGATCTTCGTAATCCGGGCGACAAAAAAACCGCACAGGCCGCGTTTTAGCTCCCACGCACCTGATGCGGAGAGCGGGCAATATAGGAGCGATTCGAAACGCTGCAACAATATTTTCGAACAGAGGTGGCTCTTTTCAACCGACCCGCCGTCCCTCTCTTTTACACTTTGACAAGACTCCTTGTTTCTCTTATTTCTGTTTAGACAGAATAGACTGATCTTTATGGCAAACCTCTCTTCCGTCGCTCAAAAGTTCATCCTGCATTGGGGCGAAATGGGCACCCGCTGGGGCATTAGCCGCACCGTGGCACAAGTGCACGCCCTTCTCGTTCTTTCCGAAAAGCCCCTGCCCGCGGATGAAATCGCCGAGACGCTCGGCATCGCCCGTTCGAACACGAGCACCAGCCTGCGCGAGCTGCAGAACTGGGGCATCGTCAAAATCGTCCACGTCCTGGGCGATCGCCGCGACCATTTCGCTTCGATGAAGGATGTCTTCGCCATGTTCAGAGCGATCGCGCATCAACGCAAGAAACGAGAGATCGACCCGACCGTTCATGTCCTGCGCGACTGCCTCGCGGAAGCGGACAAACCCAAGGCCGCCGACCCGCACACCCGCGCCCGCCTGGCGGATCTTCTGGAATTTTTCGAACTGGCGGGCGCGGCCTACGAAAGGCTGGAGAAGTTGCCCACGCCCGCGGTGGTCAAGATTGCGAAGTTGGGAGACCGGGCTCTGCGAATGGTTGGCATTCCCAAATAACGGACGCCCGGTGCCGACTGCGACCGCCACCAACGACCCAAGCAAGGAAGGCAAACGCCGAATGCTCGCGAGGGCGGGCGAACCACTATTCCTCGCCACCTGGGGCCAGGCGGTCTTCATTCACTACGAGGCGGATCCAATTGTGTTACAACGGGAAGTTCCCTTTCCGCTCGATTTGCGCGAGGGACGCGCGTTTGTCAGCCTGGTTGCGTTCACGTTGTTGCGGATGCGCCCGCGCCTTGGTGGGCGGCTTGGTGAATGGCTCTTCCGGCCGATCGCCTCGCATGAATTTCTCAACGTTCGCACTTACGTGCGGCATGCCGGAGAGCCCGGCATTTTCTTCCTGGCCGAATGGCTTTCGAATCCGTTGAGCGTCCGCCTGGGACCCCGCAGCTTCGGTTTGCCCTACCGTTTCGGCCATCTCAGCTATTCGAATACGCCATGTGAAGGCAAAATCCTTGGAAACGTAACCGCCAGGGAAGGCCGTCTTGAATATCGAGGAGCAATCTCCGCGGCGAGCCTTGATCCGAGTGAAGCCGAATCGCAAACGGAATTCTTGCTGGAGCGCTACACGGCTTTCACCTGCCAGGGCCGGCGGCGCCGTCTTTTTCGAGTGTGGCACCCACCCTGGCCGCAGACGCCGGTCGAGATCGAAGTCACGGCGGACGATTTGCTCAGCGCGACCGGCCGATGGTGGAGAAGCGCCGAATGCCGGGGCGCCAACTATTCTCCCGGTGTCGACGTTTGGATGGGCCGGCCCCACCGCATCGCTGATTAGTTCGTGCCGGCCAGTTCACCCAGTTCCGCCCATCGCGCATAGAGGCGGGCCACCTGATCGCGAGAGTTCCGCAGCTCGGCCTCAAACTTCGCGTAGTCGGTTGCATGCGCTACGTAGAAATCAGGCTCGGCGAATAGCGCCTCGAGTCGGGCGACTTCGTTTTCCGCGGTGAGAATCGCGGCTTCCATGCCTTCCAACTCGCGCTCTTCCTTCCATTTCAGTTTGCGCGCCTTTCCCTTCTTGTCGCCGGGGGCCTGCTCACGCTTTCCCGAGCCGGAGTCACCGCTCCCGGCGGCAGGTCGTTCCGATCGTTTCTCGAGGTAATAATCATAATTTCCGACGCCATAGTGGACGCCGCCATCTCCCTCAAATGCAAGAATCGCCGTGCAAACGCGATTGAGAAAATAGCGATCGTGGCTCACCACGATCACGCTGCCGCCAAAGGCGACGAGTGCTTCCTCCAGCAACCGGAGCGTGCCGAGATCTAGATCGTTTGTCGGTTCGTCAAGAATGAGAACATTGCCGCCGCGCTTCAGAATCTTCGCCAGCAAGACCCGGCTTCGCTCGCCTCCGCTGAGCTGATCGATCTTCGTGTTGATGCGCTCCTCGGTGAAAAGAAATCGCCGGAGATATCCACGCAAGGTGATGTTCTCTTCGCCGAGGCGGACATATTCACTCCCCTCTCCGACTTCTTCCCAGACCGTCTTCGTGTCGTCGAGCAGAAGCCGGTTTTGATCGACGTAATTGATCTCGGTGCGCGAGCCGACCTCCACCACCCCGCTCGTGGGCTTCAACTGTTGCAACATGATCTTGAGCAGCGTCGATTTCCCGAGGCCGTTCCGCCCCACGACGCCAAGCCGTTCTCCGGCCGCGAGATTCAGCGAAAGATTTTGGAAAAGCGTGCGGCCGCCGAGCTCGATCCCCACATCGCGCAGCTCAATCACCCGATTCGCCAGTTTCGGCGCGGGCGGGATGATCAGATCGACGTCGAGCTCCGCTTCCGGCGGACCCTGTCGCGCCATTTCGAAGTAGCGCTCCACCCGATCCACCGATTTCGTCCGGCGCGCACGCGGTGCTCTCCGCACCCATTCCAGCTCCCGCTTCAAAAACTTCTGACGCTTGTGCTCCTGCATCTCCTCGACCGCCGCACGCTCCGCCCGGGCCAGCAGATAATCGGTGTAATTGCCTTCGTAGCTGTGGAACTTTCCGCGCGAGAGCTCGACCACGCGCGTCGCGATCCGGTCGAGAAAATAGCGATCGTGCGTCACGAAAAGGCAGGTGCCGGTATAGCGCGCCAGGAAATCCTCGAGCCATTCGATCGATCCGGTGTCGAGGTGGTTTGTCGGTTCGTCGAGAATCAGGAAATCGGGTCGGGCCAGCAACGCACGGCAGAGCGCGACCCGGCGCTTTTCGCCACCGGAAAGACTGGCCGCGATCCTTTCCGGATCCGGCGCATGAAGATTCGTGATGAGGCTCTTGATCCGATGCTCGAGATTCCAGCCGTCGAAGTGCGAAATTTGATCGAGCAGGATTCCGCTCCGCGCGCCTTCGGCGGGCGCGAGTTCGTACTCGGCGATCAAATCCAAAACGCTCTGCGCGCCAGAAAGGATATTGGCGTGGACTGTCGCCTTCTCGTCGAGTTCAAACATCTGCGGCATGTAACCGACAATGAGATCGCGCCGTTGATTGTATTCACCTGCGTCAGGCTTCATCACGCCCGCGGCAATTTGCAGGAAAGTCGATTTGCCGGAGCCGTTGCGTCCGACCAAGCCCACGCGCTCACCTTCCAGAATCGTAACGGAGGCATGATCGAGCACGGCCTGATTCCCAAAGCGCACGACCAATTCGCTTGCGCTGGCGATGGCGTTTAGAACCGGCTCCGACATACTCAAAGATTTCCTAGAAAGCGCGCGAACCGCTCAATCCGCCTTCTTAATGACGAAACCGATATAGCCCCACCGGCCCCAATCGTGGTGAGTCGTGCCTCGCGCGTCCAGGACCCCGTCCTTGTCGCGGGCGTGGGTTTTTGCCACGAACTCGGCAAAAGCGGCATTGAAATGGACATCGTGTGAAACCAGCAGGCCTCCGTCGCGGAGCCGGTCCCAGAATTGCCGAAACTCCCAGAGCATGTGCCGGTAGCGGTGTGAGCTGTCGTGCAAGAACATGTCGATCGGCGCGGGTAATTCATCGCGCTTGATAAAGTCCTCCACCCTCCCTCGCATCGGCACGAATTGAGATCGCAATTCACTCGGAATCATCACGCCGTGATCGCAATTCGGGTCCATCTCGAGGCTGTATAATTTAGCCTTGGTCAGGCCTTCGTCCGCCAGCGCTTTGAGAATGAACGCCGACGACATGCCGAGGTAGCCGCCGGTTTCCACTGCGACCGCAGGTCGCAGCCAGCGTGTTAGCCCGTAGAGCGTCGCGCAATCGAGCGCACCCATAAGGCCGTGGCCGTCGGGCCCGTGGAAATGAGGCCGCATTTCCGCCATGAAATCGCTCTGCTGGATTTCAGCGGCGAAATGCGAGACGCGTTCCCACAGGTCATGCGCCGGCGTCGAGAGAGAATCACTGCGCGTCGATTTCTCACCCTTGGGGGTTCGTCGTAATATTTTCGTGAGCGCGCCCATCGTTCGCTTTGAACCTACCACACTGTGCGCTGGCGATCAGCCCGGCGCCCTCACGCGCTCGTCGAGAGGCGAGACTTTCGCTCGGCTCGCATTTCGAGAGCCATTTCGCAAAGCAGCCACAGGGCGAAAAATTGCGCCACCGTGGTGAAGAACACTTGCACGGTCAGGTAACGGCGCACTTCCAGAGAATTAAGGATCGCTACTTCAAGACAGGCGGCTGCGTTGTACGCGTAAACGAACAAGACCAGCGCCGCCAACCAGCCCAGCCGTCGCCGATAACGCTGTCGAAACAGGACCATGAAGCTGAGTGCGAGTGCGATCCAAAGCAGGGGCCGGTACATGCCTGCCAGGCACGAGAGCGTAATCCGAAGAGGAGCGGGCTGTTGAATGACGGGCGCGCTCCGCGAGAGGAGTCTAGTCCGCTCGATGAACTCCACCGCGGGTGGGTAGGTCGCCCAAAGCTCGGGATGCGGCTCCATCCCGAGGATAAACTCTCCGTCGGCATACCCATTCGCGAGGGAGAGGGACTTTTCCCGGTTATAGGCGGGACACATTTCGGAGTAAAAGAGCGACATCTGGATCGCGATTCTTTTCAGAACCTGGAAGGGCCGTTCCTTCCAGATTCGCCCATAATAATGCCGATAAAACGCACAAAGCCCTGGGACATTGTGGGCGAATTCCCGACGCAATTGCGCGGTGATTGAGGCCCGGTACATCAGGTAATCTGGATCGAAGCCGAGGGACCAATAATGTCCGGGACGGGCCGCGGAGGATTTCATGATCTCGGAACGGAGCGCATCGTGAATCCGCTCAATCAACTCTCGCGGATACGGACTTTCGGCGCCGCGTTCGAGATCGTCGGCCATCTGGTCGCGAATGAGGTCGGCATGGTTCACAAATAGCGTAGTCGGCAGGAACGTCCGGCTGGTTTCGTCGTCGCGGCTGAGAAAGTGTTCGGGCACGAGCAGCAAGGCCGCGCCCACCACCGCACCCCCTGCGAGCGCAACCTTTTGCCGGAGCCAGCCCCCGCGGAAAAAAAAGACTCCGACTGGCGTGAGGGCAACGACCGCGACCAACGCGAAGCTCGGCTTGGCCGACGCCAGCAGCACCGCCGTGAACGCCGTTCCAATCCCGTAGCTAACCGTGGGCCCTGGCCGTTTCTCCACAAAACAGCAGGCGATGAACTGGAGAGCGAAATAGAGATTGATGCTGACGAGAAAGGCGCACACGCCTTCGGGTCGAAGTTGCATCTCGAACCGAATGGGTTCGCCCGCCCAGAGAAAAATTGCCGCTGCGAGCAATCCCAATCCGTCATGGGCGGCTCGGCTCAACCCTGCGTCCGGCACGAAGAGAAAAACGCGCCGCCATGTGATCAGTAACATGCCGCCGGCCCCGAGCCCGAGCAGGTGTTGAACAATCACGACCGCGCGAAAATCTGCGAAGACGCGCAGGATTGAAAAAACGAAGGCGGGATAAACGAAGTTGCGTCCGTAAGTATGACCAAACTCCGCGCCGACTAATTTCCTCAACGCGGGCGCCAGATAACCCCACACATCCGGATCGGCGATCGGATCGAGCGGAAGGGCAAATCTTTGCCAGGCGGCCCAACTGAAAATCACGACCACCGCGCTCCAATAGTAAATTCGCCAGGCTGGTCGGTGGCTGGATGATTTGCCGCTTGCGGCGCGTTCGATCATTTCCCAAGGTGCCGCCGATGTTTGAATTGACGGCGACCGATAAGAACACAAGAGCACGCCGAGGTCGCCTGAAAACTGCGCATGGCGTGATCGAGACCCCAGCCTTCATGCCGGTTGGAACGCAAGGCAGCGTCAAAGCGATGAGTCCGCGCGAGCTGCGCGAAGTGAAAGCTCAGATCATCCTGGGCAACACCTATCACTTGTTCGTGCGGCCGGGGCTCGACGTGATCAAACATTTCGGCGGCCTCCATCAGTTCATGAATTGGGATGGGCCGATTCTGACCGACAGCGGAGGTTACCAAATTTTCTCGCTGGCGAAGTTGAGGAAGATCACGGAGGAAGGCGTCGCGTTTCAGAATCATCTCGACGGAACGCCGACGTTCATTAGCCCGGAGATCGCGATGGAGATTCAGGCCGGGCTCGGGAGCGATATCGCGATGGTGCTCGATGAGTGCCCGCCGTGGCCGTGTGAGTATGATTACGCGGCGAAGAGTCTGGAGATGACGCTGCGCTGGGCAAAAAGATGCAAAAAGATTTCGGGAACCGGATTGCGGATACCGGAAAGAGAAGAAGGGAATGCGAGCTCTGAGCGTTCCGCAGCTCGCAATCCGCAATCTCAAATGGTTTTCGGGATCGTGCAGGGAGGGACGTTCGAAGATCTTGCGGCGATCGGGCGCGCAGGCGCTGGCGGCGATGGATTTCGATGGATACGCGATCGGTGGAGTGAGCGTGGGCGAACCGGAGGCGGAGATGATGCAGGCGGTGGATTGGAGCGAACCGCATTTGCCGGAGAACAAACCGCGCTACGCGATGGGCTTGGGAACGCCGCCCCAAATGATCGAGTTGATCGCTCGCGGCATGGATATGTTTGATTGCGTGTTGCCCACGCGGCTCGCGCGCAACGGAACGGCCTTCACCGCCGCCGGAACCCTCAACCTAAAGAATGCCGAGTTCACCCTGCAAAAGGAACCGATTGAAGAAGGCTGCCTCTGCCCGGCCTGCCGCGATTTCACCCGCGGGTATATCCGGCATTTGATCAAGGCAGAGGAAATCCTCGGGTTGCGGCTGATCACCCTGCACAACCTCCATTTCTACCTCGATCTCATGGAGCGCGCCCGCCGTGCGATCGAGGACGGAACATTCGCTGACCTGCGCGTCCGGTTTGTCGGCCGGTTATAAGACGCGCGGCATCCCGCTCGACCAGTAGCACGGGGCCATGTCCCCGCCTTTAGCTCCCTTTTAGGCGGCTAAATTTTCGCTCCCGGATGCCGCGAGACAACTTCGAGTCCAAATCGCCTTGGATCCTCCTGGCCCACGCCTCCGAAGCGTCGTTGTTATAATGAATCCCGTCTCCGCCGGTCTTGCCCACGACGTAACGCGTCACCTCCCGTGAATCGATTACTTGAAAGGTATCGCGTCGGGCGGCTTGTCGAATCAATCCATGCACCCGCCCCTGCGTTCTTCTTAAGCGGGAAGAATCCGGCGGCGCAATCCAGATGATCTCCTGGACAGAACCACGCCGCGCTTCCCGAACAAAGCGATCAATGATAGTCGCTCATCTGTCCGTCACTCAAACCGCGATCCATCCAATTCGTTCCGAGCTGAACGATGAGGATCGTTGGCTTATGCCGATTGATTAGCTTCGTCAGCTTCGGCGTGAGGGTGGGCCGCGGCGATTTCCCTTTCACGAAATCACGGAACACGTCGGAATCGATCGTATGCTGGCGATAGCCGCATTTGGTGATGAACTCCTGCTCCCCGCTCACCCAGTGTTCCGGCGACGAACCGCAGGACGCATAGGCGGCGACCGGGTATTTCTGCGCCAGGTGCAATTGCACGACCTCGCCAAATTTCCCAACCGAGAGCGAATCTCCCACCATCAGGATGCTCGGCGGCGGACCTTCGGGTGCGGGCTTGCTCGACTTTTGTTGCTTACCGCTCGCCACCAGGACGAACGAGCCGATGCCCACGACAAAGGCCAGCGGCAACAGCGCCGATTGGAGCAGGGGCGACAACTTCCTAACGTACATGCTCAGGGTGTCTCTTTTCATCCTGGATCCGGATGTAGGGCTGAAGATTGATCAAGCCGGAATCATCCCTGGATTTCACGGTTTTCCAAACAGTCTCTTCCAGCTCGTGCAATTGCAGCTTGTAGGTTTTCCCGATCCGATACCGGAGCTTCTGCTTTTTCAGTCCGATAAAGGCCGGATGCATCACGAGGATTTGATTTTCCGAATACTGGCCGGCCACGATCTTCTCAATCTCATAAACGTAGCCGACAAGATATTCCTGGTATGGCAACAATTCGTTCAGCGGAATTGGTTCGGTCTTGGAAATCAATTTCGCCTTTATCTTCAGGGTTTGATCCTTCGGTTTTTCGGCCGGGGGCGGTGTTGGCGGCTTGTTGCGCTGCAGCGAGCCACGGATTCCTTGCGCCAGCTCACCGGGAGCTCGGCGCTTTTTCGGATAAGGGCTTGAGGGTCGCGAAGGGCTGCGCGGAGATGATCACGCTCGACCAGGTCGAATACTTTGTCGGCCCACATGGTCCATGTCCTCGCCGATGAAATGCTCCTTATCGGGTTCCATGTGGCGGTACGGATAGGGGACGAGCGTCCGGCTATCGATGACCTGGGCGATATTGCCGATGTCGGCTCGAATTTGTTCGACCACGAAATCTTGAATTTCTTTCGAAACCCGGCCGGAAGTGGGCGACGCCACCCAATAGATTTTCCGCAACGTCGACGGACTCCGGGCTGCTTTATTGATGAAAGGAACGAAATAGCTTCGGAGCGCAGGTCCGTGGCGATTTGGGATCACCGTTTTATGATCCGGAAACAAATCGAAGAGATTCGTGCCGGTTTGCATGATCAGGATGTCCGGCCGAAGCGACACCACCAGATCCTCCAGCTTTGGCACGGCATGCGGAATAGGGCATATGGCCGCGTCTCATGCCATACACGTCCTGTAATTCGCGCGGGCGGCCCGAGCCGTTCGACTCGATGCTCACAAATCCACAATGCGTTTTGATGTTGGTGTAGGGCCGCTCTTTCAGCCAGCTCAGCGGATTCGTTCCACACGCAATGTAGGTGTAAGGTGGATTTCACCCGGGGATTTTTTCGGAACCTTTCGTCGAGGCGTTTTCCAAATCCGCAGAGCGCCAGCGAATCCCCCAGGATCAGGACGTTGATGCCGTCGGACACCGCCACAGCTTTCGGCACAGCCGGTTGCACCTCGGTGGCTGGCGGCTGTTGCGCGAACAGGCCGCCGCCGAGAAGCGCCAGAGCAATCAGACACGGAGAAAATCTTCAGGTTCGCGACTCGCAACACGGCAATCGCTTTCCAGCGAATCCGCTCTCGCGTCAAGGATGTTTCAGGTAGGGACGCATTTCCAAGGCGTCCGACTTTTCAACAACGCCCAGATTCGACGGACGCCTCGGAGAGACGTCCCTACCTGCGTTATTTCGCCACCGGAATCTTCGCCCAGCCTTCCGTTGCTTCGGTGAATTCGCGCGCCGCGAAACACCAGACCACGACTTTCTTTTTCGCCAGATACTCGGGATTCTTTCAGGCTGTGCCGGTAGAGACTGATGCGAACAGGCGTCGCCCCCGAGCCGCGGGTGCCGATCAAGTCCGGCGCGAACCCGAACTCCTGCGCCAGTTGATCGAGCAGGCCCGCGCGCTCTGCCAGAAAATCGTGGAAGACGAGCGTGTGACTGTCGCCGAGGAGCAGGACGGGGCTGTTTGGGTCCGGCTGGACCGCCGCCTGTCCCCTTCTCACTCACGCTCCGAACCACAATTTTTTCCGGACCCGGCTTGGGGTGGTGCTCGCGCGGAAGAAGGCCGACCAGATCGCCCTTGATCTCCAATTCCTTCCATTCCACCGCATATTCCTTTCTCGAAGCGGACGCCGGCAGCGCGCCCCGAGCGTTCTCCGCGATCGCCTGCGCGGCCAGCGTGCACCCCAGACCGGACCAATGGCTGTCAGTCTTGCAAAAAACTCCGTCCCCGTTTGTCGTCACGGTTTTGGATAAAGAGCGGCGTCAGGTCGAGAACGTCGACTCCGGCCGCGCGCAGTTCTTCGTAAAAATGACGGAGCACCGGGGCCGGGTCGGCAGTCCGAACATCGAAGCCGGGAACAACTTTTTCCGGATAGATCGCGGCCTTGGGCGGAACCGGCACGACCAGAAGTTCGATCCCGCGCGCCTTCAATTGTTTCTGAAAATCGATGATCGCCGGAATCGGATCGGCCAGGTCGGGTTTATGCGAGCGGCTCGTTTTTGGCGCCTCGTCGCCCCAGAAGCGGCCCGAGCGAGAGGAGCGCGAAGCTCAGCCGCCAAAGAACAGCCAGCCATCGGCGCCTCCGCCAGGCCGCGGCGTTTTTCTTTTCGAGGATTGAAAGACCGTGCGCAAGCTCGCTCGCGAAACTTTCTGCTGCGGTTCCGTGAGCGAAAGTGGCGTGGCATTTCGCGCGACGAGGCGAGCCGCGAACGAGCAAAGCAGAAGAGACGCGCAGAAAAATTTCATTGGGATTGAAAGCCGGTAGCGATAATACGCATTCTTTCAACTGCGCCGTGCTGTTTTTGTTCTCAGCCGGCGTTTAACTCTCAGACACCAGCGTGGTTTTTAGCTCTCACATTTTTGTCTACTACTTCCTGCCGCTCGCGCTGCTGGGCTACTACGCGCTCGTCCGCGCGCCCCAGCGATGGCGGAATGGCTGGCTCATCCTGACGGGCTACATTTTCTACGGCTGGGCCGAGCCGCGTTTCATGCCGCTCATGTTCGCGACCACGTTCGATCGACTGGCTGATGAGCCTGGTCATCGCGCACGACACCTGGCGCTTCTGGCGCGTCCTGCGGCAAGCCGGTGCAAACAACTGCCGCGCCGCGCGCCAGCGGACCCGCACCCAGCGGCACGCCATCTGGATCTCGGTCCTCCTCGAACCTGGCGGTCCTCGGCTTTTTTAAATACTTCAACTTCGGCGTCGAGAGTTGCAACGCCCTCGCCGAAGGCGCTCGGGTTTCATGCAGGCCCAATTCGACACCTTTTTCCGCGTCGTCCTGCCGCTCGGGATCAGCTTCTACACCTTCCAGGCGCTCAGCTACACGATCGACGTTTATCGCGGCGAAGCCGAGGCGATGTCGAACTTCGTCGATTTCTCCTGCTTCGTTTCGATGTTCCCGCACCTCGTCGCGGGGCCGATCCTGAAGTTCTCCTTCCTCGCCGACCAACTCAAACATCGCGCCCTCACCTCGGACAAATTCGCGCGCGGCGTCGCCTTCTTCATGCTCGGTCTGGCGAAAAAGATCCTGCTCGCGAATCCGTGCGGAAAAATAGCCGACACCGCCTTCGACGCCGGATCCGTCGGCACACTCGACGCGTGGTTCGGCGTCGATCGGCTACGCGTTCCAAATCTATTTCGACTTCAGCGGTTACTCCGACATGGCGATCGGGCTCGGCCTCATGTTCGGCTTCGTCTTCGCGAAAAATTTCGATTCGCCCTATCGCGCGGAATCGATCACCGATTTCTGGCGGCGCTGGCACATCTCGCTTTCCACCTGGCTGCGCGAATACCTTTACGTCCCGCTCGGCGGCAACCGGCGCGGGCTCCGCCGCACCTACTCCAATCTCATCGCTGACCATGCTGCTCGGCGGGCTCTGGCATGGCGCGTCGTGGAATTTCGTCATCTGGGGCGCGATGCACGGAGGCATGCTCGCCTTCGAGCGCAGCCAGGGTCGCGAAGGTTTTTATCACAACCTTCCCAAGCCGCTGCGCATCGCGTTCACGTTTGTCATCGTGCTGCTCGGCTGGGTCTTTTTCCGCGCGGCCGATCTGCCACGAGCCGTCGCTTATCTCGCCAGCATGTTCGGCCTGGGCCACGCCGAGCCGAGCGCTGCGCTGCTCGGCGGAATTCTTTACAAGCCGTATTACCTGCTCTCGCTCGCGCATCGCCGCGCTGGTGGTCTGGGCGGGCAAACAGACCTGGGATTGGACCCAACAGCATGACGCTTCCGAAAACGGCGATTTGCTTCGGTCTCGGCTGGCTCGCGTTGGTCGTCCTGGCCACGCAGGAATACAACCCGTTCATCTATTTCATTTTTTAGGATCAAACGTGGCCGAAGGAATCCTCACATCCCAGTCGGAGGCAAGAAGCCAAGCAAGGCCGACCCATTCGCTTCCGAGCTACAGCGAGCCGACACCCGAAACGCACCGGCAAGCTTTCGCGCGAAGAAGAAGCGGAGCTGGCGCTCAAGCACACCGACATTCACCCCCGGCACGCGTTCGCTTCTCATCGCGCTCTTTCTTCTCACGATCGTTTCCGTTCCGGCGATCCAGTTGGCGGCGGAGCTGCGTTCGCCGCGGCCTGCCGGCGGGCTGCCCACCTTCGATCTCTACAAGGCCTACCCCGCCTGGGCAAAAATCCGGGCGGTCCGAAGCGCGCGGGATCTTTGGCATCTCTTGCCTCGCGCCGCTGAGCTCAAGGCCGCGGAGAAATCGTTCGAGAGCGAGTCGGTCGTTTCCGCGTGGCTCCTGCCGCGCGTTCAGTCCGTGCTGACGGGGAAACTTCGCGCCGGCAACGAACAAGTTTATCTCGGCCGCGATCGCTGGCTCTTTTATCGGCCCGACGTCGATTACATCACCGGTCCGCCCTTTCTCGATCCGCACCCAGTTGCGGCACCGAGCGCACGCTCGACGCGGGTCCAGCCCGATCCGGTCAAGGCGATCGTCGATTTTCGCGATCAGCTCGCCGCGCGCGGGATCGATTTGATCGCGATGCCCGTGCCGATGAAGCCGGGCGATCGAAGGCGAGAAGCTTTCCAGCCGCGCCGACGAGAGCGCACCGCTCCACAATGCGTCGTTCGCGGAGTTCAAAGGGCGCCTGGAAAACGCCGGGGTGCGCGTTTTCGATCCGAGTCCTTTCCTGATGCAACGCAAGAGGGCCGTGCACGGCGCCCCGCTCTACCTGGAAACCGACACGCATTGGCGGCCGGAAACGGTGGAGTTTGTCGCTGAAACTCTTGCCTCGCTCATCTCTTCCGCTTCCTCTGCCTCATCCTCTTCCTCTTCCCCAAGCCCACGTACGCCCTTTCAACTCACGGAGAAAGAGATCAGCGGCCTCGGCGACATTGCGCGGATGTTGAAGTTGCCGCCGTCGCAAAATCTCTACCGCCCGGAAAAAGTAACGATCCACGAAGTCTTGTCCGGCAACACGCCATGGCGCTCGAGCAAAGACGCCGACATTCTCGTTCTCGGCGACAGTTTCTCGAATATCTTTTCGCTCGATGCGCTCGGTTGGGGCGAATCCGCCGGATTCGCCGAGCATCTCAGCCGTGCGCTGGGCGACCGTCCGCTCGATTGCATTTTGCGCAACAGCGACGCCGCCTTTGCCACCCGCGAAATGCTCAGCCGAGAGCTCGCGCGCGGTCGCGACCGGCTCGCCGGAAAGAAACTGGTCGTGTGGGAATTCGCCGCGCGCGAGCTGGCCTTCGGCGATTGGAAAATGATCGAGATGAAGCTCGGACAACCGCAGCCCTCTCAATTCTTTATCCCGAAAACCGGCGAGCAAGTTGTCGTGAACGCAACTATCGAAGCCATCTCAACCGTCCCGCGTCCGGGAACAGTCCCCTACCAAGACCACATCCTCGCCCTTCACCTGACCGACCTCGCCGTGGAAGGCCGCCCCGCGACCGAAGCCTTGGAATCGCTCGTCTATCTCGAAAGCATGCGCGACAACGTCCTCGACACCCGCCGCCCGCCTGCGTCCCGGCGACCACGTCAAGTTGCGCCTCCGCGCCTGGACCGACGTGTCGGATCGCTACGAAAAAATCAACCGCAGCGAAATCGACGACCCCTCTATTCAATTGGAGGAGCCGACTTGGGGAGAGATTGAGGTAGAGCGCCGTTGAAATCCAAAATGGATCGTGCGCTTCCCTTGGTTGCAGTCGCGCCGCCTTGGCCATCCCTTGCAATTTACCCGGCATTGTGCTCAATAAGAAGCCGCTCTTCCGCCTCGCGTCCGACCAACTGCAAGGCGCTGAAACGCAAAATCTCAATTTATGTTCGCTCTTTTTCTCGCTCAAGCCCCAGCCCCGGCATCCCCGGGACCCGGGGCGGGCTGCTCAGCATTCTGCCGTTCGTCTTCATTTTCGTGATCATGTATTACGTGATGCTGCGGCCGCAGATGCAGCGGCAAAAGGAGCAGGCGCAACTGGTCTCCTCGCTAAAAACCGGCGATCGCGTGGTCACTTCCTCGGGAATTCACGGCCTGATCTCGAATGTGAAAGACACAACCGTTATCGTAAAAGTCGCCGACAACGTGAAGATTGAGATGGAAAAAACGTCCGTCACCAACGTAGTTAAATCAACGGAGTAACGTGGCCATGACCAAGGTCGCTATTCCGCATTCCGCATTCCGCATTCCGCATTCAAGATGAGTCCCGCTTACACATTTCTCTGCCTCCTCGGCCTGCTGATCCTTTTCGGCTGGTACTTCGCGACTGATCACGGAGCCCGGAAGCGAATGCTCGCGACGGCTCTGATGGTGCTGCTGGTCATGTTCAGCCTCCTCACGATTTATCCGCCCGATAAGAAGATCCAGCTCGGTCTCGATATCCAGGGCGGCACTTCGTTCCTGATCCGGCTCGTGGGCGGGGACAAAGAAATCACGCAACAAATGCTCGAGCAGGCCGTCGAAGTGATCCGGAAGCGGGTCGACTATTTCGGCGGGGGCGAGCCGATCATCAGCCCGGTGGGGAAAGATCGAATTCTGGTCCAGATCCCGGGGTTGAGCACCGAGAAAATCGAAGAGGCCCGCCAACAGCTCTCGCGCGTGGCCAAGCTCGAATTCCGCCTCGTTTATCCCGATAACGGCCAGCGCCTCCAGGCCATTGACGCCGGGACGGAAGTGATCCCGCCGGAATACAAGATCGAGACCTATAACCCGCATGCCGATGGCGGAAAGAAGCCGGTCGAAGAGCGGTTGCTCGTCAAGAAAAAGGCCGATCTGGGCGGCGACCGCGTGACCGAAGCGCACGCCGGGTATGGCAATGAGGGCTGGGAAGTGTCGCTCAATTTCGACAGCGAGGGCGCCAAACTATTCGGCAAGATCACCGAGGCACATGTGAACCATCGGTTCGCGATTGTCCTGGATGGGGTGATTCAATCGGCGCCCAATATCCGGGAGCCGATCTATGGGGGCAGCGCCCGCATTTCCGGGAAGTTTGGGGAACAGGAAGCGCGCAGCCTCGCGAGCGTGCTGGAAAATCCGCTCCAAACGCCGGTGAGCATCGAAGAGGAACGGAGCGTCTCCCCGACTCTGGGGCTCGACTCGATTCGCGCCAGCATCATCGCCGGTCTGCATCGGCCTCGCGCTCACGCTCATTTTCGTGATGGTCTACTACCGATTCTCGGGCCTGATCGCGAACCTCGCGCTTGCTGGTAAATCTCATCCTGCTCATCGGAGCGCTCACGATGTTCAACTTCGTGCTCACGCTGCCGGGCATCGCGGGTATCATTTTGACGATCGGCATGGCGGTCGATGCGAACGTCCTGATTTACGAACGGTTGCGCGAAGAACTGGCGCTCGGGAAATCGCTCAAGATTGCGGTCCAATCCGCCTTCGACAAAGCCTTCAGCTCGATCTTTGACTCGAATGTCACGACCCTGATCACGGCGGCGATCCTGTTCTGGCAGGCGAGCGGCCCCGTCAAGGGGTTCGCCATCTCGCTTATCACTCGGCATCCTGGCTTCGCTGTTCACTGTGCTGATCGTGTGCCGGAATGTGCTTAGCTGGTTTGTCGATACCGGCCGGATCAAGAAGCGTCTCGATGCTGCACCTGATTTCGGCGCATAATTTCGATTTTCTCGGCAAAGGCTTCATCGCCTGCTTTGTTCGCTCGCTTTGATCGCTCGCCGGCGTGGGAGCGTTTTGTCGTGCGGGGCGAAAAGAACTTCGGCGTCGACTTCAAGGGCGGCGATCTTCTCACGCTCAGCTCCGACGCAGCCTGTTTCCGTCGCACAGAGTGCGAGATGCGCGAGCCGACAAGCTCTGGCGAAGCGCTCGATCCAGCAATCGGCGCAGAGCGCGCAAGAATTACATCGACCATTCGCAGTCCGTTCAACACGAGCGAGGCAATTGAACAAGCAGACTCGCCACGGCCCTCCCGCAAGCGCGGTTCAAAGTGGAGCGGTCGGAGCGCGTGGGTGCGCTCGTCGGCGGCGAACTGGCCAAAACATCGCTCTGGGCGCTGGGCCTCGGCATGATTGGTATTCTCATCTTACGTTACATTCCGCTTCGAGCTGTCGTTCGCTATCGGCGTCGATCGTCGCGCTCCTGCACGATGTCTTCATCACCGTGGGCATTTTTTCGCTCCTGGGCCGGGAGTTGACCCTGACCATGGTGGGCGCCGCTGCTAACGATCGCCGGCTATTCGATCAACGACACGATCGTGGTCTATGACCGGATTCGAGAAGGCCTGGCCAGCGGCAAGCGCGGTTCGATCGAGCAGATCATGAACGAAAGCATCAATCAGACGTTGAGCCGCACCATCCTGACCGGCGGGTCACGTTCGTCTCCG
Source organism: uncultured Verrucomicrobiae bacterium (assembly GCA_963850015.1). Classification (GTDB taxonomy): domain Bacteria; phylum Verrucomicrobiota; class Verrucomicrobiia; order Chthoniobacterales; family UBA10450; genus AV80. Next base: position 360,177 of record CAWKJF010000002.1, on the reverse strand, counting down.
TCCTCTGCCTGTTTTTCTTCGGCGGCGCGGTTCTGCGCGATTTTGCGCTGGTGATCATCATCGGCATGCTGGTCGGAACGTATTCCTCCATCTTCATCGCCTCGCCGATTGTGCTCTGGTGGACCCGCGCGCGGGGCGGCAGCGCCTCGACGCTCCGGCGGGAAGTGGCCCAAAAAGCGGCCGCGGCCGCTGGACCGGCCGGTTCCTCGCGGTAACCCTTCGGACGAACGGGCTTCCGCACGTCCCGGGGACGGCAGAAAGGGGATTCCCCCTCGCTGGAAAGGGCGCCCCTAACGAAAGTTATTCACAATAGTTGACGCCCCTGCGTCCCCCCGAGTAGGCTCGGCTTCACCGGTCGAATCCGGGACAGTTTTCAAACCGAGGAACTACCATGCCAGAAGTTATCGTTCGCAAAGGTGAGCCGGTCGACCGGGCATTAAAGCGGCTGAAGAACAAGCTCGACGCCGAGGGGATTCTTGAAGAAGTCCGCCGTCTGCGGGCCTTTGAAACGCCGAATCAAAAGACTCGGCGCAAAGCCAAGGCGAATGCCAAGCGGGGACGCACAAAGTTCCGCTTTAATCCTTCGTAAACGCGGGTCTTCCCCGCAATCACTTTGAGGCGCTCGCCCGCGGCGAGCGCTTTTTTGTGTACTTTTACTACGCGTAATCCTGCTCTTAATCTTAATCTTGCTCCTAACCCCCTCGTCTACCTCCGGACCCAGGATCAGGAGCAGGAGGGATCAGTCGCACTCGCACACGATCCGGAAGCCGAGATCGTTGCAGGAATAATTCGGCATGTTGGAGCCGCGAGCAGTCGCGCGCAGGCTATTGAAGCGCGATTTCCAGCTACCGCCTCGATAGACGCGTTTGGCCCCATTGGGCGCGCCACGAGGGTTCACTTTAGGGGTGCCGCGATAGGCTTCCATATAATCCAGGCACCACTCCCATACATTTCCCGCCATGTCTTCCATCCCAAAGGGGCTCGCCCCGAAAGGAAAAGCGCCCACGGGCGAACTCTCCGCATATCCGTCATCGATCTCCCGGTCGCTCCAGGCGAAAACCGTGTTGCGGTCCGCAAAATTGGCCAAATCGCCGCGGCCATCATGATTTCCCCATGGGTATTTCCGGCCATCCGTGCCGCGGGCGGCATACTCCCATTCCGCCTCCGTGGGCAGACGGTACCTCTTCCGTTCGCGCGCCGAGAGCGATTGGCAATATTTGATCGCCTCCAGGCTGCTGACATAGACCACCGGGATGACGGTCACCGGCGCCCGCCGCCCGTTTTCGCGCGTGGCTGGGGTCGAACTGCTCGTACTCCGCGTTCGTGATCGGGAAGCGCGACATGTAAAATCTGCTCAACGTGACCTTGGTCAACGGCCGCTCGTTCGGCCCTGCATCGATCGCCTCGCTCCCCATAAGAAATTCACCGGAGGGGACAAAAAACATTTGGGAATCAGCCGAATTGACATAATTCGCGAAGCGCGTCCGATCCGTCTCAGGCGCTGGAGCTTCCGTTGCGACCGCGGCAGCCGCGCCGGCGTCGGCCGCCAGTTTGACAGCGGGCTGGACGACTGTGACGCGAGGCGGAGGCAGCGCTCCTGGATCCGACATCTTGTCCGCTTCATCGAGGTAGAGATCAACCAGGTCCTCGGCTTCATCGGGCTCGATGCCGAGATTTTCCGCCATGTTGACGAAGGCATCCCGCGTTTCATCCGCCATTCCGTCGCTATCCAGTCCGCTCAGGCGAAGCATGCGGAGAAAATCCTCCTTCGGATCCAGGGACTTTTGCCGGCGCGCCCTCGCTTCCCTTCGCGCTTCGCTCGAAACAGCAGTCCGCGGCGGAGGAGCCGCGTTGGCCACGACGCGTTGGGCGCCGCTGTCTTTCAACTCCGCCTCGATATAGGAAACGATCTGCTCCTCGGTCAGGGCGTTTTCGGTCCCAAATCGATGGAGGCTTTTCTCTTCCTCCGCGGTCAAGACGCCATCGGCGAGGGCAAAAGTCAGATACTTGTGAAATTCGATGACCGCCTGCTCATTGGCCTGGGCCGCCAGCTCGGAATCCAACTTTTGGCGGCGGGCTGGATCGAGCAGCTCGACGCGGGCTTCGGTCAGGTAACGCGACGATTCGTCGAGCCCAGGCCGCAACAATTGGGCGAGCGGATTGCTCGGCTGATTCTTGAGCGGCAACTTCTTCTGCCACCACCGCATTAGTTCGCGGCAATGCTCTTCGATTATTTCGTTGCTCGGGTTTGCGCGTGGATCCAGGCAAAGCCGCTCATAGAGATTCGGCGACTTGTACTTGCTCCAGCCGTCCCACTTCTGCGGGTCGTCCGGAAGCGGCACGGGAAAATTACCCTCGTATTGCATCATCTCACGCCACCACGATGGCGCCCAGGCCCGCCGTGGCGCGCTCGACTTCATCCGGCGCGAGGCCCGTATTCCGTTCGATGGTCACCTTCGCCTGGTTCCCGCTCGCCTTGACCGACACCTCGAGGACCTGGTTGGCATTATACTCGTAGGTCAATTCCACGGGCGAACCCTTGGGCAGGAATGCGGGAAGCTCTACATCGCAAAGACCGAGCGGGGTGCATTCCGCGGGTAACGTGCTCTCGCCCTCCACGATCCGCACAACGGCCCGCGGCATGTTTGCGCTGGCCGTGCCGAACGAGTTCTTGGCCGTCGCCGGCATTGGCGTCATTTTTCGGATCATCGGGAAAACATATTCCTCAAGGTGACCTTCGTCCCAAAGCACCACCCCGAGCGTATGCGAAGTGATGTTGGTCACCTGCATGAGCCCACCTTCGCGTGATGAAAATTGCTGGCGCGTATCGTCCGAAAGCGTCTTCACACCAGTCTTTTCTTCCTCCTGCAGGAGTGACAAAATCGCCTGAATCGCAGCGCCCACCGCGACCGCTTCGTCGGGATTCACGTCGTCCACCAGCGGAAGGGATGAAAGTTGCGCAATCATTTCGCGAACCATCGGCATCCGGGTCATTCCACCGACGAGGAGGACCTTGTCGATGTCGCCCCAGCTCATTTTCGCCTCCTGCAAGACCATCTCACAGATCGTTTTGCACTTCTCCACCAGATGGCGAGTCTTGAGTTCGAATTCTTCCCGGGTCAGTTCGACCTTCACGCTCTTCCCGTTGTGACTGTGCACAATCGCGGTGCGCGGCCGGCTCGAGAGCTGAATTTTTGCGGCCAGCGCGCGGCTCTGTAGATCCTGATAGCTTTGCAGATCGAGCAGAGGGTTTTCACCGTGAGAGCGGTCGAATTCCTCCGCGACATGATTGACGATGACGTCGTCCCAATCCTTTCCCCCCAGACGATGATCTCCATTCGTGGCGATCATCTCGATCCCATGCCCCTCGATCCGCATGATCGTGACGTCGAACGTTCCGCCGCCCAGATCGAAAACAAAAACCGTCTGATCCTCATCGAGCTTGTCCAGGCCGTAGGCCAGGGCCGCCGCGGTCGGCTCGTTGATAATTTGCAGAACATTCAGCCCCGCGAGTTGGCCGGCCGTGATCGTGGCCGTGCGCTCGGCGTCGTTGAAATAAGCCGGCACCGTGATGACCGCGTCCGTGACTGGCTCCTTCAGATATTTTTCCGCATCCGCCTTCAGCTTGCGCAAGATCAAAGCCGACAACTCCTCGGCCGAATAAATCTTACCGTTGAACTCGCGCTGAAATTGGTCCTTCGGCTTGCCCATTTCGCGCTTAACGAAATCGACAATCTTTTCCGCCTCGGCCACTGAATTGTTCTTCGCCAGAGTGCCGACGATCACGCTCGCGCCATCAAAGAGGATGACCGATGGCGTGATGCGTTCGCTCTCGGAGTTTGGAATGATTTGCGGCTTTCCGTACAGGTCGATGTGCGAAACGGCGCAAAAGGTTGTGCCGAGATCAATTCCCACTGCTTTTCTTCGCGTCATATCAGGAGAGTATATGTTGAGGTTGCTGAGAGATAATTCTGCACCGCTGTACAGTTGCAATTTCCATGCCTGCGCCGAGAGGGAAAAAGACGATTTTTCGAAGACCAAACCCGGCGTCCGTTTCCAGCCTATCCGAAACGCTTCGCGACTACTTCCTCCGGACGCAAAACTTGATCCCGCCAGAGGAAACCACGTTTGACCCGCATCACGATTCGCCCATCGTCCTCCGCGAAGTCCGAGGGCTCGTAGCTGACCACGCGATGAAAGGCCCGGTCGACCATCTCTTTGGGTTCGATCTCGCTGACCTCCATCCGGTGCAGGATCTCGGTCAGCGAGTGAATGGCGTTTTCGAGATTATCGCGCCATTGCCCAAGCTTGCCGCGCTTGCTTTCACCTGCTTCGACCGCCGTTTGGAGCTGAGAGGAAAGAGCAGTCAAATCGTCAAACAGGATCAGCAGATCCCGAATAAACGGCTTCTGCAAGGATTCATGCAGAAAATTGTCCCGATACTTGATCAACTCCTGGTGGAGCGAATCGAAGAGTCGCTGGTTGACGCTCTCCGTGTTGCGGAGCGCGACCATATGCTCGTCCATTTTGCGGAATTGCTCCGCCAGCTCGGTCTGCTCCTGGCCCTCGTCCTTTTCAAGCCGTCTCGCCACTCTCTCTTCCAGACATAGCATCCGTCCGTTCAAGACGTTGAATTGCCGCAAAATCTGCGCGAATTGCTCCTCGCTTCTGGCCCTCTTCCGGGCCAGCTTCCGGAAGGGCTTTCTCCGCCTCAGCGCTCAACTGCTGCATGGTCGAGGCAAATTCGTCGTTCAGGTCGATCTCCATCAGGGTCTTTCGTCTCCAGTCTTGCCAAGGAAAAATTTGCGGATCGCGTCGACCAAACCCGGGATATCGTGCCGGCGCGCTTCGACCGCGACGGTCAAGGCCGTGATCACGCGCCGTCTTGGACGTAACCGGTCCGATGCTGGCGACCTGCATGCCCGCCGGCCACGGAAGTCCCAGCGCGAGGAAGTTTTCGACCGTCGATGAGCTGGTAAAAGTGATCAAATCCGCGCCTTCCTCCAATAAACGTCGGCGCGCGCCGCTGTCGTCGCGCGTTTCGGGGACCGTGCGGTAGGCGAAACCTTCGTCCACAATAGCTCCCAAAGCCGAGAGCTCCTTAGGTAGCAAATCCCGCGCCTTTTCCGCTCGCGCCAGAAGAATGCGCAAGTTTTCCACGCCCCCCTGTTTGCGGAACTCGCGCACAATCGATTCCGCGACGAATTCCTCGGGTTGCAGATCGACCTGCAAGTGAAAATCCTTGATCCGCTGCGCCGTCGCGGGACCGATCGCCGCGATGCGCGCGCCGCCGATCTCACGCGCGTCGTCGTAGAGCTTGTAGAACAAATCGAAGAAGGCCGTCACACCATTCGGGCTGGTGAAGACAATCCAGTCGTAGGCGTGAGCATCCTGCACGAGTTCGGCAAACGCGCGCAGATCGGTCGGCGGCTCGATCCGGATGGTCGGCAGCTCGATCACATCAGCGCCGAGCGCGCGTAATTGCTCGCTCAAGACGCCCGCCTGCGACCGGGTTCGGGTCACCACGATCCGTTTGCCGCAAAGCGGCCGGTCTTCGAACCAATTCAGCTCGTCGCGCAGGGTGACGACGTCGCCGAACACGGCCACGGCCGGCGCGGCAAATTCCTTCTCCGCAACCCGATCCGCGATGTTTCCCAGGTCGCCCACGAGCGTCTCCTGCCGGCCCGTCGTGGCCCAGCGAATGAGCGCCACCGGCATATCGCTTGCGCACTCCGTTTGCCAGCATTTCGCGCGCGATCGCTTCGATTCGCTCGACACCCATCAGCATCACCTGCGTCCCACCGAGTTTGGCGAGCGCCGCAAAGTCGATGGAGGTCTCGGATTTCTCCGGATCTTCATGTCCGGTGAAAAAGGTGACGTGCGAATTCTTTCCGCGATGCGTGACCGGGATTCCGGCGTAGGCCGGTCCGGCAATCGCCGAGGTAATTCCAGGAACGACAACAAACGGCACCCGAGCCGCCGCCAGCGCCTGCGCTTCTTCCGCTCCGCGCCCGAAGACAAATGGATCCCCGCCCTTTAACCGGACAACTTGTTTGCCCGCCTGCGCCTTCTCGACCAGAAGCGCGTTGATCTCATCCTGCGTCAGCGTGTGCGCGCCCGCCTTCTTCCCGGCGTAGATGATCTCGGCGTTTTCCGGCGCCCATTTCAGCATCTCGGGATTGCGAGAGATAATCGTAAACAATCACCTCGGCCTGCTCGATGCATTCCTTCGCGCGCAGCGTGACCAGTCCGAGATCGCCCGGCCCCGCGCCCACGAGAAAACATTTGCCGGCCTTACTCTTGCCCATACATCAAAGCGTGCAGGTCAGTTGAAATTTTTTCCGGAGCTTGCTCCCGGAGAGAAGAAAACACCTTCCCCGTCTTCGGCGGTTCGCCAGGCTTGGTAAATACCTGAGCCCGCAGCGTCATTTCCCAATTGTCGATCGTGGCCAGCACGCCAACCGGTGAGTCGCAATCGCCTTGCAGCAGGCGCAAGAATTCCCGTTCCGCGCGCAAACATAAAAACGTATCGGCGTCGTTCATGGCGTTTACGATCGTTTTTATTTTTTCGTCGCTACTTCGCACCTGCATCGCAATCACTCCCTGGCCGCCAGCGGGAAGAAATTCATCCAAAGGCAAGATCTCCGCATGGAATACGGCGTCTTCAAAAGTGAAGGAACCGCCCGACAAATCATAGCCCAACCGTTCAACGCCGGCGCGCGCCAGCACGATCGCATCCCAGTCGTTCGTGGCCAGCTTGCGCAATCGCGTCGGAACATTTCCCCGAAGCTCGACCACCTGAATCCGCGGACTTTTCCATCGCAGCTGATACTGCCGCCGGACACTTCCCGTCGCACATATCGCCCCCAAGCCCATGGCTGCCAGGCCCGAGGAACCTTCTTGATCAAGACATCGTCCACCGCCGCGCGAGGCAGCGCGCCGCGCACCTCCAACCCCAGCGTCGCGTCGCTCGGCAAATCTTTCGCGCTGTGCACGGCGATGTCGATTTCGCCCGCGACCAGAGCCCGCTCAATTTCCCGGTGAAAAGCCCTTTGCGTCCGGCGCGCGGGTCCACGACCTGCTGCGCTGGCCGTTTCGCTCGTCACCCCGCGTCTTGATGATCTCAACCACGACCTCCAGCTCCGGCCACGCCTGTCGCAATGCGGCTGCCACCATCGCCGTTTGAGCGCGGGCGAGTTCGCTGCCACGCGAGCCCAGGATAATCTTCCGCGAAATGTCGGCGCTCATAGAGCGCCGCTACAGTTGGGAAGCACGCAGGGTCCGCTCCATCCAGTGCGGTCGAAACAACCGGAGCCTGGAGAAGCGGGCGCCTCGTCGCGTCCAAACCAGGCTCGAAAATCCAAGACATGTTCCGCGATGATCTGTTCACCCGCGGCGATCTGCTGCCGGCGCAGCGCCAGCGACTGCGCCGCGATCGATTGCAGCGAATCGATGTCGTAAAGAAACACGCCCTCCATCTCATTTACCTCGGGCGCGACGTCGCGCGGCACGGCGATATCGATGATGAAAAGCGGCCGGTCCGAACGCTCTCGCATGAGCGGCGACAAGATCGTCCGGCGTTAAGAGCGGCTTCGTCCGCCGAGGTCGACGAAATCAGGATGTCGATCTCCCTGCATTGATGCGGCCATTCGTGGAAACGAGACCGCGCGGCCACGCACCAGCGCCGCCAAACTTTCAGCGCGTTCGAACGATCGGTTGCTCACCCGGATGTCCGTGACGCCGCGCGAACTCAACGCCCGCGCGGTACGCTCGCTCGTTTCGCCCGCGCCAAGAATGAGAACCTTTCGCTCGCGGAGATCGCCGAAAATCTTGACCGCGAGATCCACCGCGACCGATCCGACCGAAACCGCGCCTCGCGTAATATCGGTCCGGCTGCGAACTTGTTTGGCCACGCGAAACGCGCGCTGAAAAAGACGGTGCAGCAGCGGCCCGGCACTCCCGGATTCGCGGGCCTGCGCGTAAGCCTTTTTCACCTGCCCCAGGATTTCGGTTTCGCCGATCACCATTGAGTCCAGGCCGGCCGCCACGCGGAAAAGGTGCCGCACGCATGCCTCCCCTTCGTGGCGATAAAAGGCGCCGGCATCCTCAAGCCCTCCCGCTGTCCCCGCGACCAGACAACGCGTGATCTGCTCCGTCGTGATCGGGCCGGGGCTCGAAACGTAAACTTCCACCCGATTGCAAGTGGCCAGGATGAGCGCTTCCGCGCAACCGCTCTCCGCGCGCAACGCTTCTTCCGAGCGTTGCAGGGCGTAGCGCTCGCGCGTTTCGACATTCGCGGTGTGATGGCTGATTCCGACGCAGATCAGGCTCATTACATTGGGCGACTCTGCGATACGAAATTGATGGCCCACAGGACTGAAACCGCGGCGCTGAAAGCCAGAACGCAAAGGGTCGCGATCCGTTTCGGCGCGAGCCGGTGCAGGTGCCTCCCCTGCAGAATCGCGCCGTAAAAGAGCCAGACGCCAAACGCGCAAATCATCTTTACGCGCGGCAACGGCCCACCGGTGAAAAACCCGCTGACCAGACCCGCCGTGTAAAGCGCGAAGCCGAGCCAGAGCAGCCGGGTGATGGCCGCAAATAGATTTGTCAGCGGCGGCAGATGATAAAAAATCGAATGCAACTGATGGGTCTTCAGTTGCCGTTCCTGCACCAGGTACATGACGCCGGCCACGCAAGCGAGCGCGAACGCGCCATAGGCAATCATCGACATGGAAGCATGAAATTCCAGCCACGGATTCGGCGGCGATTCGGATCTGGTGCGGAACATCGATGGGCGCCAGGAGCGCGAAAGTTTGAATCAAGCAAGACCAGCGGCGCGGTGAACGCTCCCATGAGCGAAAGCCGATAAGCCGGGCCGATCAGCAGATAAATCAGCGCCACCGACCAGGCCAGAAAAACGAACACTTCGAACAAATTCGTGATCGGGCAGCGGCCGAGCGCATGGCCGCGAATCGACAGAAACGCGCTTTGAAACGCGAACCCGATTGCGATAGCGAAGAAATTGAAACGTCGCCGCCGGAAAACGCCCTCCCGCAGCGTAGCCAAAGGTATGTGCGACCGCCGCAAGATAACAGAGCGTCGAAGCAAGGATGAAGTTGTCGATCCATCGGGATCCCAATTGTAGAGCGCCTTGCGTCCGCGGCAAAGCAGCTTCTATTCGGTCAATCCCCACCGATGCCTCGCCCCGTTTCGATCTCCCTTGCCATCGGTCCTGACGGTTTGCGCGGGAACGTCCTCTCGGGCCGGCGACGCCGCGTTCTCCGCTGATGGCAAACAAATCTACCTCATAGCCGAGGGAGTGGAACAGATCGATTTAGAGGCGAAAACCATCCGGACCGTGGCAGCAATTGAAGACGCGCGCGGAATTGCTTGCACCAAGGAGAACAAGCTTTTTTGCACAACCGCGAACGCCTTTTACTCCCTGGATCCGAAGACGGGAGAATTGACGAAAATTCGCGATGCAACGCCAGGCGCGGCGTTTGGGCGTGTTGCCTACGATCAGAGCACCGACGCTGTGTTCGTGACTACAAACGCGGACGCCGAACCCCTGTTCCGCTTCAAACCGCCCAGTGATTGGAGATCAGTTCGAATGCGGCGCCACCCTTTTCCATCGTGTCTTGTGTTTGCACGCAGCGGAGAATTGTTCTTCGCAGTGTACGGGGATCTGTGGCATGGCGAAATCGAGAAGGATGAAGATCACTTCTCCCTAGCCGCCTATCGGTATGCGCCGCTGGCAACCCTGGAAACGGCAAATACAACGCCGGCTGAAATCGGTGTATCCGATATCGGGGTGGCCGCGGATGCCATCTTCGTCCAGTTGGCACGCATGGGGGGCTCGGGCGACGGATGGTTCGCACAGCTCGCGAGGCCGCGGCGAACGAGGACCGACTACGGCCTGGACATGCCGTACACACCGCAGGAACGCCTGCCCATCTACGAGCGGGGACTGCACTCATTGAAAATCATTGGCGAGGATTTTCGTGCCGGCAGCATTTGCGTTTCACCTGATGAAACGCGCGTGCACTACGTCCTCCACGGTCAACATTGGCTGGTGACAGACGGTAAGACCGAAGAATTGCAGCTGAGGAAGAAGTAGTTCCCGGGCCTATCGGCGTTGACGTTTCGATTCGCTCCGCTAGCGTTCGCGCCGATGACTTCCGACTCTCTTCAAAGCTGCGCGCCGCCGTGCGCGATGTGCCCGATTTTCCGAAGGCCGGATATTATCTTTAAGGACATCACCCCCATCCTGAGCAACGGGAAGCTTTTCCGAGCGTCGATCGATGTTTTTCTCGAGCAATGCCGCGGCAAAGAAATCGACAAAATTGTCGGGATCGATGCGCGCGGATTTCTTTTTGGCTCGGCGGTAGCCTACGAGTTGGGGATCGGTTTCGTGCCGCTTCGAAAAAAGGGTCGCCTGCCCTACAAAACCGAAAGCGCCAAGTACTCGCTCGAATACGGCGAGGCCGAGATGGAGCTGCACATCGACGCCATTGAGCGCGGGGAAAAAATTGTCCTGATCGACGATCTCCTCGCCACGGGAGGAACGTCGGCTTCGGCGGCCGCGCTGATCAAAAAGGTCGGCGGCGTTCTTGCTGGAAGCGCAGTTTCTGATCGAGCTGGAGTTCCTGCACGGCCGCGAAAAGCTGGCGCCAGTCCCGGTGGTTTCGTTTCTGAAGTACTGAAGCGGGTTGTTCGTATGTCATCCCGAGCCGCGCAGACGGGATCGCGACCTCGGAGGAGCGCCGACCTCACCCGAGCAATTTCTATACACCAAGGACCGCACGGCCTCGCCGCCGTGAACGCATCAAGGATCCCGGAAGCGGTTCAGCGCTTCCGAGGTCCCTCGCCGTCTGCGCGGCTCGGGATGACAGTCGCGCCCGGTCAACTCTCGTGACACGCGCAGCCGTCCCCACATCCGGGCTCGGCCACGACCACTTCCATCTTAATTTCCTGAAGCGCGATCTGATCGTGGATCAGATTTAGCAAAGCCAAGGCTCGTTCGTCCGGCATGTAATCGCAGCGCAGTTCGATGCGCGCCGATTTGCCGGCGAGCTCGGGATGCGCGGCAATCATCTCGCCATCGAGCAGAAAGGAGACGTAAGCGTTGAATTTCTCCTGTAGTTGATGCAACCGCTCGTCCGAGTCATCCCATGCTCGCGGCTCGTGCATCGCCAGAAGGACCTCGCCGTTTTTCTTATCGACCGCAAAAAGATCGATGACCGCCGGATTGCCGACGCCGACCGCTGAAACGACTCCTTCTCCTGATCGTGATCGCTGCTCCTTTGTCATTTCGACGAAACGTCCAACGTCCAACGCCCAACGTCCAACGCCCAATTGCAGAAGCGCTCGACACGTCGGCGGAATGCCATATTTTCGGAGCATGCTTCGTGCTCGCTCCTCTTCCTTGGATTATTCGTAACCAGGAACGCCCTCGCGCAATTCACCCCCGCCTTGCTCCAGAACAACAGTTACTGGGGCGACGGCAAAGCCGAGTTCAACATCTACGACGCGCAAATCGTCCGCTACGGCGTTCCGCGCCAGTGCGAAGTCCTGCACATTCTTGTGCGCGAGCCATTCGATCCCAAACAATTCGTCAAACCGGAAGGTCCGCCGCGGCCGGAAACGATCGCGGTCCTGAAGCTCAATCAGATTCTTCATGTGCCGACCGGCCTTTACGTTTACCAGCAAATGCACTCGAACTTCTGGCGAGTGGACAACGCGAGGCTCTTGAAATTTTCGCTCACAAGCAACGACAGCTGCGGCAACACTTACAAGGAAGCGCGCCGCAGTGGCGATCAACTCAGCTACGAATACCGCACCTACTGGGATGGGATGGCCGAAGGAAAAGAGAACATCGCTCAGCCGGCCAACGGCTACTTCTACGACGAGCTGCCCTGGCTGGTTCGGACGCTCGATTTTTCCAAATCGAGCGGCGAATTCGACGTGCAGCTGGCCGGGTCGACCATCAATTCGAAAAAAGACACCATCGTGTTCAAGCCGGCGAAGATTTCATTCAAATCGACTGAGCGGACCATCGACGTCACCGTGCAGCACGGCGCAGGCGCGGACAAATTCGTGCTGGATCGCGACGGTCCCCATCTGCTCCGCGAATGGACCGCAGCCGACGGCAGCCGCCTGAAGATGAAGCGCAATCTGAAGGTCGACTACTGGAACTACAACAAGCCCGGCGATCGTGAGCGCGCCCTCAACAATCCAATGTTGCGCCAGCCGGATTGATCAACCCGAACGTGGGAGGAGCCTAAGCGCCCCGACTCTGGCCACGCAGTTCGCCGCAAATCGCGACACTGAGGTCGCTCCCACATTGAATGAAAGATAATTGAATCGCGGGCCGCTGAGACGTAATTAGTCCTCGTGCCAAAACGAAAAAAACCCGCGGGGCTAACCCTGCTCGGCAAGAGCGAAACAAAATTGCCAGCCTCACCGGCGGAGGCGCGGCTCGAGACATTCCCCAATCCCGCCCGCCGAAATTACCGCATTCGCTTCGAAACCGCGGATTTCACTTCGCTCTGCCCGGTCACCGGACAGGTGGATTTCGCGCAAATCACGATCGAATACGTGCCCAAGCGCTTTGCGTCGAGAGCAAGTCGCTGAAGTTTTATCTCGCTTCCTATCGGAACGAGCGCGCCTTCAACGAAGCGGTCACGAACCGGATTCTCGACGATTTCGTCCGCGCCTGTTCGCCGCGTGAAGCGGTTGTGAATGCGGAATTCTCCGCGCGCGGCGGGATCGCCCTCACCGTCCGCGCGGAATTTCCCAGATGCGAATAAGGTAGGGACGTTTCTCCGAAACGTCCGACTTGTTTCCCGCGCGTGTTCCACTTCGAATTTGTCGGACGGCTCGGAGAGCCATCCCTACCTGAATGAAGCCCGCAGTCGTGCTGCTGAGCGGCGGACTTGATTCAGCAACGACGCTAGCGATTTGCGTTGGCGAAGGATTCGAGGCCTACGCGCTGTCGTTCGATTACGGACAGCGGCACAACATCGAGCTCCTGGCGGCAAAGCGCGTCGCGGCATCTCTCGGGGTGCGCGAACATCGCATCGCCCAGATCGATTTGCGCATTTTCGGCGGATCGGCGCTGACGGACGAAATTCCAGTCCCGAAAAACCGGAACGAAACGAACGCGAGCGACATTCCGATCACCTACGTTCCCGCGCGGAACACCATTTTTCTTTCTTACGCGCTGGCCTGGTGTGAAGTCCTCGGCGCCGCCGACATTTTCATCGGCGCAAACGCGGTCGATTACAGCGGCTATCCGGATTGCCGGCCCGCCTTCATCTCGGCCTTCGAAGAGTTGGCTAACGTGGCGACAAAAGCCGGCGTGGAAGGCACGCGCTTCCGCATTCACGCGCCGCTCCTCTCGATGTCGAAACCGCAGATCATCGAAAAAGGAACCGAACTCGGCGTCGACTTCTCGCTGACGCACAGTTGCTACGATCCGACCGCGGACTCGCTGGCCTGCGGCGAATGCGATTCCTGCCGGATCAGGCTGGAAGGTTTCCGCGCGGCAGGTCTGCAAGATCCGATTACCTACGCGAAAAAATGAAACGGTTCTTCGCCATGTTTGTTCTCACGCCTGGCGAACAGCGCGTCGTCATTTTCGTGGTGCTCGCGCTCGTCTGGACGTGGTTTAAACATCATCGCGAAACGACTCGAGACTGCCGCAGTGAAGCGTCGAACCATCGCGCATGTCTGCTCAGTCTCGGCCAAGTCGCCTAACGAGCCGTCATGACGCTTGCCAGGGAACATCTACAGCCCCGGAACATGCCCGTAGCCAATGAATTCGGGACTCGTTCTTCCTTCTTCGGTCTTGCCGGGCTTGCGGGATTTTGAAATCGAAAACGCTCACGCCATAACGCGATTCGCCTTTGTAGGTCCGACCGTCGCTCGCGCCCACCATGATGCGCTGATTCGTTCCCTTCTTGCGGCCCAGATAAATCATGGCGTGCGTGATCGGCGGATCGCGCTCGATGCTGTAAGTCCCTGTCCAAAAAAGAAGATCGCCCGGCACAAGCTCATCGAGCTCGAAAGTGTCCTCCTGGCGGCTGTTGACCGCTTTGAAACTTCCCGCCTTGCGCAACCAGACATATTGCTGGCTCGAATCGCGCGGCACATCGCGAATGCCATTTTGCGTCAGCACGTAAAAAACGAAGCCCGAGCAATCCATCCCGCCATTCGCGGGATCGGCTGAGCCGTATTTGTATTCCAGATTCCGCGTGGTCAGCTCGAGCGCCGTGTCGATTATCTCGCGCACGTTTGCCGGATACTTTTCATAACCCGGCGATGTCGCTGGCCGCGATGGTGGCCGGCGCTCCCTTTTTCTTGGGGGAGGGAGAAGGTGACGGAGTGAGTGCCAGGGCGTTTCCTCCGCTCCAGGTGTCGCGGTCGGGCTCGAAGAAGGCGTGGAGGATTCCGTCGGACGTCGGAGAAGGGCGAAGGTTTGCGTTTCTTTTTCTTCTTTGGAGAAGCGCTTGGCGAAGATTCTGGGTCCGGAGTCGGCGAAGCCTTCTTCTTTTTCCTGGGCGAAGGGGATGCGCCGGCTCGGCTGTCTCGGCGGGAGTGGGACTCGGAGAGGCTTTCTTGTTTTTCGAAGGAGAGGGCGACGGAGATTTCTCCGGTGTAGCCGACGGCTTTGGCGTCGGCGATTTTTCCGCGGTCTCTGTTTTCTTCGAAGTCGTCGAGCTCTTGCGCTGTTTTCGCGGCGCCGGCGTCGGCGTCGGCGCGAAGATTTTCTTGATCTTGTTGCCGAACGACTCTTCAGCCGGCGCGCTCGGGCGCCCGAGAGCATGCGATCAAGAAAAGAACGCCGGCAATTCTTCTGACTCGTCGCATGGAGCGGGAACGTAGCACACGCGCCGTGATGGATACCGCGCGACGGCTGTCATCCCGAGCCGCGCAGACGGCGAGGGACCTCAAGCGCACTCGTCACGAATGCCGCGCAGATCACGCTCGTGTTCGCGAGCGATTGCCGATGCGAGGTCCCTCGCCGTCTGCGCGGCTCGGGATGACACGCGAAATCGCTTACTTCTTCGCCAGCTCGGCCAGAACCGCTTTGTTCAGGCGAATTCCGGCATCCATGTTCTCGAGCGGGAAATTCTCGTTCGGCGAATGCGCGCGGCAATCCGGCAACGCCAGGCCGAGCAACAGCGTCTCCACTCCAAGAATGGTGCGGAACTGCGAGACGATCGGAATGCTGCCACCTTCGCGGATCAGCGCCGGATCTTTGCCGAACGCCTCGCGCAACGCGCGTTGCGCGGCCTGTCCGACGGCCGAATGCGGATCGGTCAGATACCACGGTCCGCTGTGGCCGCGCGTTATTTCCATCGTCACGCCCGGCGGCAAATGCTTTTCCAGATGCCGGGTCGCGAGGTTCAGAATTTCGTCGCCGTCCTGGTTCGGCACGAGCCGGAAAGTCAGCTTCGCCATCGCGTGGCTCGCGATCACGGTCTTGGTTCCCACACCCTGATAACCGCCGCCGATGCCATTGATCTCCGCGGTCGGCCGTCCCCAGAGTCGTTCGAGCGTGCTGTAACCCTCTTCGCCGAAAAGCGCGGGCGAGCCGGTCTCCTTCAGGATTTCCTCATCGCCGTCGATCGGCAATTCGCGCCAGGCTTTCGCGCTCCCAATCTTCCAGCGGCTTCACCTTGTCGTAGAATCCTTCGATCGCGACGTGCCCCTTGTCGTCGTGCAAAGTCGCGAGCAATCGCGCCAGCGCCGTGATCGGATTCGCCACCGCGCCGCCGAACACGCCCGAGTGCAGATCCATCTTCGCGCCGGTCATCTTGACCTCGAGCGCGGTCACGCCGCGCAAACCATAACTCAAAGTCGGCATTCCCTTTGCCACCATTCCGGTATCGGAAACGACCACGACATCGCATTGCAGCGCCTCCTTATTTTCCGAGAGAAAATTTCCCAGATTGCCGCTGCCGATTTCTTCCTCGCCTTCGATGACGAAATGCAGGTTAACCGGCAGATCGCCGTGCTGCTCGAGCGCTTCCTGGACCCCGAGAATGTGCGAGAGAATCTGTCCTTTGTTGTCGGTCGCGCCGCGCGCAAAAACGTAGCCGTCTTTCAAGACCGGATCGAAGGGCGGCGAATCCCAGAGATCGAGCGGATCGGGCGGCTGCACATCGTAATGCCCGTAAATCATGACGGTGCGGCGCCCGGGCTGATGCTTGTTTTTCGCCCAGACCACGGGATGGCCCGGCGTCGGACACAAGCTTCGTCTCAAGCCCGATCGCCGTTCAGTTTCTCCACCAGCCAATGCGCGCATTCCGTGACCTTCTCGGCATATTCCTCGTCGGTGGAAACGCTCGGGAACCGCAGGAACGAATAATAATCTTCGAGATGACTGGCGCGCATGGTCGGCAAACGGTTAAACCAACTTTTTTGGTTTCGCCTGCGATTTGCGCGTTGCTCCGCGCGCCGCGCTGACTCAGCCTGCCGCATGGCCGCGGAACCCGCCAAAGAGCAGGACGAAAAACTGATCCGCGCGCTCGGCGTTCCCGACGCTCACCGCCAGCATCGTCAACGCGACGGTCGGCGCCGGGATTTTCGTGCTGCCCGCCGTCGTCGCCGCAGGTTTGGGCGCCGCCGCTCCGATCGCGTTTGTGATTTGCGCCGTGGTCATGGCGCTGGTCGTCACTTCATTCGCCATCGCTGGCAGCCGCGTGTCGTTGACGGGCGGCCTCTATGCCTACGTGGAAGTGGCGTTCGGTTCCTACGTCGGTTTTCTCGCCGGCGTCTTGCTGTGGTTGACGAACGTCCTCGCCGTCGCCGGCGTGGCGAGCGCCATCGTCGCTTCGGTTGCGGTAATTTTTCCGTTGGCGCAGGGAGGGCTCGGCCGGGTCCTGCTTCTCGTGCTGATTTTCTTCGGCCTGGCCTTCATCAACATTCGCGGCGTGCGCGGTGGTGCCGGCACCGTCGCAGGGCTAACCATCGCGAAACTGTTACCGTTGCTTCTCTTCATTGCCGTGGGGGTTTTCTTCATCCAACCGGCCGCGCTGGGATGGCTCGGTCTGGCCGGGCAGCGATGCGATTGGCAAGACCGCCTTGGTGCTCATCTTCGCCTTCATGGGAATCGAACTGGCCCTGGTGCCAAGCGGCGAAGTGAAGAATCCGTCACGCACGGTGCCGCGATCGATTTTCCTCGCGCTCGCGATCACGACCGCGCTTTACATCGCGATTCAACTCGTGGCTCAGGGAGTTCTCGGGGCTGAACTGTCGAAGTTCGTGGATGCCCCTCTGGCCGAAGCGGCGTCGCGTTTTCTCGGCGAGGCAGGGCGGTCGATCATCCTGGTGGGTATGGTTATTTCCGCTTTCGGATATGTGAGCGGCGACATCCTGGGTTCGCCTCGAACCCTTTACGCTTTCGGGCGGAATGGAATCCTGCCCGCGAAAATGGCAGCGGTGCATCCCCGTTTCCGAACTCCACACATCGCGATCACCGTCCACGCGATCATCGCTTTCGCGCTATCGGTCAGCGGCACTTTCGAACGTCTCGCCATGCTCTCGAATATCGCGGCGTTGTTGCTTTACCTTTTTTGCTGCGCGGCGGCGTTTGAGTTGGTTCGCCGCAACGTGGTCTCGGACGGGAAGCCCTTCTCGATGCCGGGAATTAAAATCGTGCCGCTCCTCGCGATCTTGATCGTCCTTTGGATCTTGTCGCATGTGACCCCGGACGAATTTCGAATAGCCGCGCTGGTCTTGGTGATCGCGTCGGTTTTATATGCCTTGCGGACGCTGACGAGGCGAAGATTCGCCAGCGGCTAAAGTAGGGCCCAGGAAGGCCCAGACCCCATATGTTGTGCCGGGCCAGGCCCGCGCCCGCTGCAAATGGTATTATTTTCCTTGTCACGGGATAAGGATTGGCTGTTAATGAGATCTACGGCCCCTAGGCCAGAACTCATGCATCTTCACTCGCTCGAACTCCTCGGCTTCAAATCGTTCGCCGACAAAACTGTCTTTCAATTTCACGAAGGCGTCACGGCCATCGTCGGGCCGAACGGCTGCGGAAAATCCAACGTGCTCGATGCCGTTCGCTGGGTGCTCGGCGAGCAATCGGCCAAAGCTTTGCGCGGCGGCGAAATGGCGGACGTCATTTTCAACGGAACCGAAACGCGCAAGCCGGTCGGCTTCGGCGAGGTCTCCCTCACCTTTTCGAATTGCGGGAGCGAACTCGGCGTGGACTGGCACGATGTGCGCGTGACGCGGCGCGTTTATCGCGACGGCAATTCCGAATACCTGCTGAACAAGACGCCGTGCCGTTTGCGCGACATTCAAAGCCTCTTCGCCGACACCGGCGTCGGACGCAGCGCCTACTCGGTGATGGAGCAGGGCAAGATCGATCTGATTCTCAGCTCGCGCCCGGAAGATCGGCGCGCGGTTTTTGAGGAAGCGGCCGGGATCACGAAATACAAAACGCAGAAACGCGAAGCGCTCCGCAAGCTGGAAGCGACGGAAGCGAATCTTCTCCGAATCGGCGACATCATTAAGGAAGTAAAACGCCAGATCGGTTCGCTCCAGCGGCAGGCGGGGAAGGCGAAGCGATATCAGACCTTGTTGGCCGATCTGCAGGTGCTCGATACCCATCATTCGCGCCGGCAGCTCGATGAACTTGAAGCCGAAGCGGAACGGGGCCGCCTGGAGGTGGCGCGCCTGCAGGAAGCCGAAAAGAGCGCTCACGCGAAAATCGAGGCGAGCGAGAACGAGTTTTCCTCGAAGCGCCGAGACCTGGATCAGATTGACGGCCGGATCGGCGATGGGCGGGCGGAAGTGCAACGATTGCAGAGCGAGATTTCGAGCCTGCGCAGCCGGATCGAGTTCAACCGCCAGCGAGCCCAGGAGCTCGGAGAATTAATCGAGCGTTACGAGAGCGACATCGCCGCCGCCGAAGCCAAACGAAGCGAGCAGGAGACGCAGCTTCACGAAGCTGACGCGCTCATCGCCAAAACCAATCAGCTCCTCGCGACAAAGGAAAGCGAAGTCGAACAGTTGACCGAGACTTTGCGGGCGGCCCGGACGGAGCGGGTGCAACGGGAAGACGAACTTCAGTCCCTTCATCTCTCGCTTTCAAAATTCGAAAGCAGAATCACAACACTGCAGAATGATTTGACCGGTGTGACCGCGAGACGCGATGCCACGGCCGCCCGAATCACCGAGTTGAGCCACGCCATCGGCGCCGAGACCCAGCGGGTGGAAGAGGCACGGACCAATCTCACCCGCGCGCAATCGGTGATGGAAAGCCAGCAGGAGATGATCGAGAAAGTGCGGCAAACCTTGCTCCATGCGGAAGAGCAACAGCTGCGGCAGCAGACGAGTCTCGCCGAGACTGAAAAAGAGATTGCCGGGGTCGATCGGATCATCGCCGAAAAGCAGGCCCGCCTCGAAGTGCTGCGCCAAATGACCGAGGAAGGCGAAGGATTGGAAAAAGGCTCGCAAGCGGTGTTGAAGGGCCTGAACGATCCCGATCGCATCCGGCCGGCGGTCGCCGGGGCCTTGGTGGCGAATTTGAATGTCGACCGCGAGTTTATCCCCGCGCTCGAAGCAGCGTTCGGCCGCGCCATGCACGCTGTCGTTTTGAATAACACGGCCCTCGCTGCGGAGATTTTCCAGACGCTCACGGAAAACAAGTCAGGCCAAGCGGCCTTGGCGATTCCTGAATGGTCGGCGAATGTTCCGGCGGCCCGATCGTCCGGTCTGCCCGAGGGAGCCTTGGCCTGGGCAATCGACAAGGTCGACGCGCCAGAGACTTTGGCGCCAATCGTTCGGCGCCTGTTGCACGATGTCGTGATCGTCGCCGATCTGGCTACCGCGCTCGAGCTCAAGAAGCGCGCCGGAAATTTCCAATATGCCACGGTCAGGGGCGAATTTATTTCCACGGAGGGAATCATCTTCGGCGGAAGCACCGTCGCGGCCGCTGATTCGCTCCTGGCCCGCAAGGCGATCTTGACCAGCCTGGCGCAGGAACGCGATGCGCTCGACGCCAAACGACATGCGTTGGTTGAAACGCGTGACCGCACCCAGGATCAACTGGAAGGTGCAATCAACGCGGTCGAGGGAGCTCGAAAAAGCCAGGAAGCGGCGCAGCAGGATCGTTCCCAGGCGAGCCTGCAGATTCTCTCCGCGGAACGGGCGCTCCAGGATGCGGAGCAGAAACTAACGATCTTGGAAACCGAGAAGAAGGCCCTGGAGCAGCAGATCCAAGGCGCTGACGAACGAGTCGCCCAGTTGGAGACGGAGTTGTCCTCGCAGCGCAAGACATTCGATGATGAACGCGAACGAAAGGGCGCAGCCGAGCAGGCCCGAGAGAATGCGCGAGCCCAGGAGGAGGAATCGGGTGAGAAATTGAATGCGTTGCGGCTCGCCGTGGCGACGGAACGGCAGCGCCACGAGAGTCTGGTCAATCATCGCCAGCCAATGGCCGCGCGCGAAGCGGAGCTGGCTGATCTCGTCGCAGCGCGCCGCGGTGACATTGCGACTTATCAGAACCGGCTCACCACTCAGGCTGGCGAATCAGGAGAAGCGGAAGCAAAAATCCTCAGTCAGGCATCGGAATTGGAAGCAGCGAGTGAGGCGGTTGACGCTCTCGCGGAAGAACGAAGAGAGCGACTGGGCGCCGTGAACGAACAGGAATCCCAGGTGCGCGCCCTGCGCGACTCGTTGAACGATTTACGTGATCTCCGCGGCAAACAAGAGGTCCGCCAAACGCAACTGCAACTGCGGATCGAAAACCTGGCCGAACATGTAATGCGCCGTTACCAAATCGATCTGCGCACATTTACGACGGATGCATTTGCCTTCCAAAAGACATTGAGCGTTCTCACGAAGCGGCGCGCTGGTGGTCCGACCCCGAATGCTTCGGAGGTCGATGACAATAATGGCGGCGAAGCTGCGACAGTTTCGGCATCGCCCGCAGAGCAGCCGATCCACCCAGGTGCTGACAATCTCGATCAGATCATCGCGGATCTGACGCGAAGCCTCGACAACATGGGTCCGGTGAATCTCGAGGCCGTCACCGAATACGACGAGCTTGAGGAGCGTTACCGTTTTCTGGAGACGCAAAACAGCGATCTGATCGCGGCCCGCCGCGAGGTTCTCGATGTCATCACCCGGATCAACAGCACGACCCAGAAACTGTTCGCCGAAACTTTCGCGCAGGTGCGGATCAACTTCCGCGAGATGTTCGGGGAACTTTTCGACGGCGGACGGGCCGATCTTTCGCTCCTGGATGAGAATGATCCGCTTAACTGCGGCATCGAAATCAGCGCCAGACCGCCCGGGAAACAGTTGCAAAGCATCTCGCTTCTCTCCGGCGGCGAGCGAACCATGACGGCGGTCGCGCTCCTCTTCGCCATCTACATGGTGCGCCCGAGCCCGTTCTGCATTCTCGATGAAATGGACGCGCCGCTGGACGAGAGCAACATCAACCGGTTCATCCGGGTGCTGGAGCGGTTCGTTTCGCAAAGCCAATTCATCATCATTACCCACAACAAGCGCACGATCGCGAAGGCAGACATCCTTTACGGCGTCACGATGGAAGAACGCGGCGTGAGCAAACTGGTCGGAATGAAGCTGACCGCGGATCGTGGCGCCGACGGAGAGCTCAAGAAGCAGGCCTCGAATGGGAATGGCAATGGCGCACGCGCGCGAGAAACGAAGCCGCGCCAGGCGCAATTTGCGCTCGCGGGCGAAGCCGAAGAGCAGGGGCACGAGATCGTAGCAAGCCGGTAATTCAGCGCTCTAGCCGCGCCGCTCAGTCGGCGCGTTAAACGCAGACACGGCGATCCCGCATGGGCGGGACCGTGGTCACAGCAAAAAACACTTTGCGCCGCTTTCGGCTCAATGGCTAAATCGTGAGATGCTTCAAACCGCCGAACGCGGCGCTTCCACTTCGAAAAAATTGCCGCACGAGAAATATCTCGAGGCGTTCCGCATCATGCTGCAGACGCGAATTTTCGAGGAAAAACTCGCCAGTCTTTACCGGGGCGGCCTGATTACCGGCGGCGTTTACATCGGCCGAGGCCAGGAAGCGGTCAGCGTGGCCTGCGGGATTTTTTTGCAGAAAGGCGATGTCTTCGCACCGCTGATTCGCGATCAGGCCGGGCGCTCCGCTTTTGGTGAACCGCTGCTCGATGTGGCGCGCACTTATCTTGGCTCCCGCCAGGGCCCGATGCGCGGGCGCGACGGGAATATCCATCGCGGTTGCCCGAAGACGGGACAGCTCGCGATGATCAGCCATCTCGGGGCGATGATTTCGGTTGTCGTCGGCAAATTGCTGGCGAAGCGAATGAAGGGCGAGAAGGGTTTTGTTGGGCTAACGACGATCGGCGAAGGCGGAATGCAGACCGGCGCGACCCACGAAGGGATGAACATCGCCGCCGTCGAGCAAGTGCCGTTGGTCATTGTCGCGACGAACAATCATTTCGCCTATTCCACGCCCAACGATCGCCAATTCGCCTGTGCGGATCTGGTCGATCGCGCGAAAGGCTATGGCTACGAAGGCAGCACCGTCGACGGCACCGACCTGGCGCAGTGCCTTGAAGTCATCGGCGCCGCGGTGAAGCGCGCCCGGGCGGGCCGTCCACCGCAGCTCGTCGTCGCCTCGACTCTGCGTCTGGCCGGTCACGGCGAGCACGATGACGCGAGCTACGTTACCGACGACATGCGGCGCGAGCCGTTCGCGCAGGATTCATTGCAACGCGCCGAGCAATTGATCCTCGAACAGGAACTCCTGGATCCCGAGACGCTGCAGCAATGCGAGCCGAAGTCGCGGCCGAAGTGGACGAAGCCGTCGCGACCGCGCAGCAGGAAGACGCGCCGGTCGGGAGCGAAGAAGATTGGTGCGCGGTTTCGACGCGCGAACTCGTCGATCAAATTCCGTGAGCGTCACTTACCTCGAAGCGATCCGCGAAGCGCAGGCGAATCTTCTGCGCGATGACGACCGCGTCTTCATCTACGGACAGGACATCGCCGGAAAATTCGGCGGCGCGTTCAAAGCGACGAAAGGCTTGGCGGAACAATTTCCCGGGCGCGTCCTGAACACGCCGATCAGCGAAGACGCCATGGTCGGCACGGCGATCGGCGCGGCCATGGAAGGCATGCGGCCGATCGTAGAGATGCAGTTCGCGGATTTCTCCAGCATCGCGCTCAACCAGATTCTCAATAACGCGGGCACGCAGTATTGGCGGACCCAGACCCCCTGCCCGATCACGGTGCGTCTGCCGTCCGGCGGAACGAAAGGCAGCGGCCCGTTCCACAGCCAGAGCATGGAAGGGATCTATTCGCATTATCCCGGGCTGGTCGTCCTCACGCCGGCCACGGTCGAAGATGCCTACACGATGTTGATCGACGCGGTCGCGATCGACGACCCGGTCATCTACTGCGAACACAAATATCTCTATTACCACCTCAAGGCCGACGCTCTGCCGACGGAGAGATTGCCGATCGGTAAAGCACGCATCGTCAGGCCGGGGCGCGATCTCAGCATCGTGACCAACAGCGCGATGGTCCACGAAGCGCTCGCGGTCGCGCAGCAATTCAGCGCCGATGGAATCGAAATCGAAGTGGTCGATCTGCGCTCGGTCAAACCGCTCGATACCGACACCGTGCTGGCATCGGTCGCGCGCACGGGGCGCTTGCTTTGCGTCGGCGAAGCATTCCCATGGGGCGGCGTGACGGCGGAAGTGATCGCGCGCGTCGACAACCGAAGGATTCCATCTGCTCGATGCCGCGCCCGCACGGATCAACGCGAAAGACACCCCGATTCCGTATCACCCGAATCTTTGGAGCGAGCATCGGCCCAACGCGAAAACGATCGCGGACAAAGTGCGCCAGGTTCTCGCCGAATAATTTTATGCCACAAGTTCCAATCACCATGCCGCAGCTCGGCGAATCGATGGCCGAAGCGACGATCGTCGCGATCAAGATCCAGCCCGGCGACAAAGTTTCGGCCGACCAGGAAATCATCGAGGTCGAAACCGACAAAGCGGTCATGGGAGTCACGACGCCCTGCGCGGGTGAGATCGCGAAGATCGAAGCGGAGGTGAAGGGAACTTACGCAGTCGGGGCGGTGCTTGGTTATATCGAAGCGAGCGAAGCCGATGCCGCACGTTTCCAAAAACGCGCGCCGCAGCCGCCGAAAGGCGACGTGGCGAAAGAAGTGCCGGGGCGCGAAGAGGAATCCGCTACGGCGGTAAAGACGCAAAATGGCAGCGGCTCGCATTTCCAAGTCGACGAAGCAGCCCTGCCCCAAGTGGCCGCCGGTTCGCATTTCCAGGTCGATCAAGCTGGCGTGCTGCCTGTTCCCGCGGGCACAAAGGGAGCGGGCTTCCTTTCGCCGCGAGTTCGCGCGCGCATGATCGAGCTGCAATTGACCCAGGCCGATCTTGCTGGGATCGCCGGCAGTGGCAATGCCGGGCGGGTCACGGTCAAAGATCTCGAGAAATTTCTTAGCCAGATCGAAGGCAATCCAACGGAGAAACCGAGCGCGATCCGGACCGGCGTGGCTGATGCGATGCGGCGCAGTTGGACACGGCCACTCGCCACGGTTGGCCTTTCGGTTTGTCTCGATCCCGTGTTGCAGGACCGCGCGAAACGTGATCCGAAGCCGGGTCCTGCGCTCTACGCGCTGCGTGCCCTCGCGCTTGCGCTCGCGGAACAACCAAACGCCGCCGCTCGTCTGATTGGCGGACGCGCCATTCGCTCCGAATCGATCGATATCGGCGTCGCTGTGGAAGCGCAGGATGGCATCATGGTTCCCGTGATTCGGAATGCCGACAAAACCTCGCTCGCCGATCTGACGAATCGCTACACGGAGCTGGTCGATCTCGCGCGGCGCCGCCGGCTTACCGGTGATATGACTTCTGGTGGAATCGCATCGGTTTCGAATTTTGGCAGTTTCGGCTTGGAATGGGGGACGCCGATTCCGTTGCCGGACCAAACGCTGTTACTCGGACTCGGCATGGGAAAGAAGGCGCCGTCGTGGGATGAGGCCAAAGGGGAATTCGTTCCACGCACCGAAGCGCAGGTCACTCTGAGCTTCGACCACCGCAGCCTGGATGGCGGGGGAGCGGGGCGCTTGCTAAAGCGCATCGCTGAGCTCCTGGCCGATCCGGTGAAGCTGTAAATCGCCTGTAGCGGCGGTCTATGACCGCCGAAACGATTGGTCGCGGTCGGCGGCATAGACGACCGCTACAGAAGCCACATCCTTGCGAACTCTGGTTGTGAGCCGTACCTTGCGCGCGTCATGGAGACAACCGCCACTATCGATCCAAACATCACCATGCGGGAATTGCTCGTGCAATTTCCCGGCGCACAACGCGCTCTTTTCCGCAAATATCACATCGGCGGTTGCAGCAGCTGCGGATTCAGCCCTGACGAGACGCTGGCCGGTGTCTGCACGCGCAACGAAAACCTAAGCGTCGAAGAAGTCGCGGAACACATCATCGTCAGTCACGAGGCGGACGCGGCGATGCAAATCGAACCACGCGAACTCTCCGATCGAATCGCCAGCGGCGAAAAGGTTTATCTACTCGACGTGCGGACACGGGAGGAATGGGAAACGGTGAAATTGGCCGGTTCGCATCTCTTCACCCAAGAGTTGATGCAGGATATTCTGGCCAACGAATCGAAAACCGATATCCTGGTCATTTACGACCACCAAGGCGCGCGCAGCATGGACGCCGCGGCCTATTTCCAAGGGCATGGATTCGAAAACGTAAAGAGTCTGCGCGGTGGCATCGACGCTTGGAGTGCGGACGTCGATCCCACGCTGGCGCGTTATCATCTCGAATGAGCAATCCGTTGAACGACGATCTGCAAGCTCGGATCGAGGAGGCGGTAAAGAACCCCCGCAACCTCGGCGAGATGAAAGATGCCGACGCCATCGGCACCGTCGGGAGCGCTGATTGCGGCGACATGCTGCGGATGTGGGTGAAATTCAAGGAGGAAGGCGGCCGCAAAGTGATCGATCGCGCGACCTTCCAGACCTTCGGCTGCCAGACCGCGATCGCCGTTGCGAGCGTTGCGACGGAAATGCTCGCCGGAAAAACTATCGCAGAAGCGAAATCGATGTCGGGCGCGGAGCTGGCGGCGCCGTTGGGTGCACTCCCGCCCGTGAAGATTCATTGCGCACAATTGGTCGAAAGTGCCCTGCGCTCGGCGTTGGGTGGCTCCGAAAACGCGCCGGAGGCTGAGACAAAACCTACGTCGCCGACTTTACTGCAAACCTTCGCTGTCGAATCCACGCCGGGGAAAAAAGTGAAGATTGTATTGGCCACGGATGAACACGGATGAAACACGGATTACGCCGCCGCTTTCCGTTTATCTGTGTAAATCCGTGTTAATCTGTGGCTAAACAAAGACCGTTTTAATATGCACGAAAATACCGAATTCACTTTGAGCCGGGACCTTGAGGCGATTCAGATCCCGAGCGGAAACAAGACGACCATCCCTGCCGGCACACCGGGCGTGATCACTCAGACGCTCGGAGGCAGCTACACGATCGCCACCTACCAGGGTCTCGCTCGCGTCGCTGAGAGAGATTTGGACGCACTCGGGATCGAGAAACCTGCTTCCACGAATGGAGCAGCGGAAAAAACCGCGGTGTCAGCTTCGGGCGAAGTCGATGACAAGGCTGTCTGGGACCAGCTAAAGCAATGTTTCGATCCTGAGATTCCCGTGAACATCGTCGATCTCGGTTTGGTTTACGATTGCCAGCTGACCAAGCGCCCGGAGGGCGGCGTCAAAGTGGATGTGAAAATGACCCTCACCGCCCCCGGCTGCGGAATGGGCCCGGCGATTGCGCATGACGCCCAAAGCAAGATTCTCACGATCGACGGCGTGGATGAAGCCGACGTCCAGCTCGTCTGGGACCCACCGTGGAATCAGAACATGATCAGCGAAGCCGGCCGGATGAAGCTCGGCATGGTGTAAACGACGGCAATAGCCAACAGGCATGAGGAAAACCGCCCTGCTCCTCGGAATGTTGGCGCTGATCTTTCCGCCGTCTGTCCGTTCGGACCACCCAAATGCCAATCCGAGGTATGTTTTTGAGATTAGCTTAGCCGATACGCTCCCGATTCAGCTTTTGCCGCGAATCCACTTTCTGGCCCCCAAAAATACTGATCTGGTGGGGTGCTTTATTGGGCGCGATTTGGAGACAGCATCATTCACGTTTTCGCTCAATCAAGACGACTGGACGCTGCTTCCGATAGGCAACCAACCCGAAGTGTGGTTTTACGACGGAATTTCAAATTAGGACACTACCCAATTTTTTTCGGCGTTTGACAGCGATTCTGCCGGTCCTATAATCCCACTCCTCGCGCCTGCCGGTTTTCTCGCGCGGAACCCTTATCAGCCATTATTTGTCATGCCTTCTACCGAAATTATCCTGACCGAAAACATCCCCGGCCTCGGCGCTGAGGCGGATGTCGTTAAAGTGCGCCGCGGCTACGCGCGCAATTTTCTTTTGCCCCAGGGCAAAGCCTACGAAGTGACGAAGCGCAGCCTTCGCCAACTCGACAATTTGAAGGCCAAACGCGCCGCGCGTGAAGCGGCGGAATTGAACGAGGCGGAAGAGCTTTCACGCCGGATCAGCAAGTTGAAGGTCGTCTTCACCCTCGAGAACCGGAGAAACCGGCAAGGCGTTCGGTTCCGTCACCGCGCAGGATCTCGTGAAGCGGCTCAAGAACGAGCTCGGCAACGAAATCGATCGCCATCGCATCGTGCTCGAGCATCCACTCAAGTCGACCGGCGAACATGAGGTCCCAATCAAATTGCATCACGACGTGACGGCGAAATTTGTTTTCCAGATCAAACCCGCGAAGGAAGAAGCCCCGGCGCCTGAAGCGACCGGCGAAGTCTCGGAAAAAGCGAGACCATTTAGAAAACGACGAGACGATGCGTAGAATTTGGCGATGAATGAAATCCCGTTTTCTGACATCAAAGAATTCGATGATCTGTCGCTCGTGAGAACTCATCTTCATAATGGCTGGATGTGCCTGGAGATCTATAAGAAAAAATGCCAGGTGTTCGGGACGAAAGACGAATTTGAAGAGAAACCTGTGTACGTTTTAGGTGATCCTAAAGGTGGATAATCAGGAATAGTGATGCCTCCCGAGGCTGCTGAAACGGCAAACAAAACACGGTCAAAAACCGGGCAACCTCTAAGTGCATCGGGCAAAGCCGATAGGCCTACTTATCCCCCCCCGTCCACAGGTTATTCACTAGACCCTCATCGGTCGCCTCCGCACAGCACGGATGCTGAGCAGGGAGTTTTGGGTTCGATGCTTATCTCGCCCAACGATGTGATTCCGCAATGTGTGGAGCGGATAACCGCGGAGTATTTATATATCCCAGCCCACGCGACAATCTATGACCTTCTGGTCGAGATGTGGAATGAGCAAAAAGGAATTGATCTCATCACCTTTACTCAATTCCTGAGGGATCGTCAGTTGCTTGAAATAGTGGGCGGAGCAGCGGCGGTTACGCATTTGCTCACGTTCGTTCCGACTTCCGCCAATGTTGAGTACTATTTAGAGATTGTTCGCGAGAAATTCATTCTGCGCAGCATCATCGCATCATGCACAAAATCGATCGGACGTGCATACAATGATCAAGATGAGGTCAACGGTCTTCTGGATGACGTCGAACGAGAGATTTTCTCAATCGGCGAAGAACGTTTCAAAGGAAAATTGGTTTCCATGAAGGATCAGGTCATGGAGGCGATCGAATCTATCGAAAACCTTTATGAGCGCAAAGGTGGTATCACCGGCATCGCGACCGGCTTTGCAGAACTTGACCGGATGACTAGTGGGTTTCATCCGGCGGAGATGATTGTAGTTGCGGCACGTCCGAGCATGGGAAAAACCGCCTTCGCGATGAACATTGTCGAACACGTAGCAATACATCAGAAGCTGCCAGTCGCAGTGTTCAGCCTCGAAATGAGCAGTCAACAACTCGTTCAGAGACTGCTTTGCTCGCGGGCTAGAGTTAATTTGCAGAAGGTGCGAGACGGATTTCTTGCCGATCGAGATTTCCCTAGCCTGACAGACGCAGCCTCGAAACTTGCCGAAGCGCGAATCTTCATCGATGACAGCGCTGGATTGAGCATTCTTGAGTTGCGTGCGAAGGCGCGGCGACTAAAAGCGCAAAAAGATATCCAGCTAATTGTCGTCGACTACCTTCAGCTATTGCGCTCAAGCAGTCGACGGGCGCAGGATAATCGTCAGTTGGAAATTTCTGAGATTTCTGCGGGCCTAAAGGGACTTGCCAAGGAACTCAAAATCCCAATCTTGGTTGTCGCGCAATTGAATCGAAACCCCGAGAATCGCACGGGTGATAGCAAAGGTCGTCCTCGACTAAGCGATCTGCGAGAGTCCGGAAGCATCGAGCAAGATGCGGATCTGGTCGCCTTGCTTGTGCGCGAGGAGTACTATGCCGACACCGACGAGGAAAGAGAGGAATCGGAGGGGAAGGCCGATCTCATCATAGCGAAGCAACGCAACGGCCCGACTGGCGACATTCCACTTACATTCCGAAAAGAGTTCACGCGTTTCGAGGATCGCGCGCGGAGCGCAACCGAGCCGCTGTAGCTTTAGTTCCTAGGAGCGCGCGCGCCCTTGCGTGTTGGCGACGACGCCTCGTCGTCGCGAACTTTTCTCCAGGATATGATTGTTTTGGCGAGGGCGCCAAAACCAGCACGCGAGGGCGCGTGCGCTCCCCGGAACTAAAGCGACTTCGCTGCCGCCACTACATGGGCGGCGTCGATCCCGAGTTCTTTCATCACCTGATCGCCCGGCGCACTCATGCCGAAACGATCAATGCCGACAACCTTTCCATCGAGGCCCACATATTGATACCAGAGGTGGGGCACGCCGGCTTCGATCGCCACGCGACGGCGGCAGGACGCCGGCAACACTTCTTCGCGATACTCCGCGGACTGCCGTTCGAAGCGCTCGAAGCAGGGCATCGAAACGACGCGCGTTCCGCCGCCAAGCTCGCTGGCCGCTTTCATCGCATGCTGCAATTCGCTCCCGCACGACAACAGGATAAGATCGAGCTCTCCGCTCTCGCGCTTCGCGACGTAACCTCCACGCGCCACTCCCTCACGGCGCATATTGGCGTTGATTTCGCTTAACAGGGGCACGGCCTGCCTGGTCAGCGCGAGCAATGTCGGACCGTCGATGCGCTGGGCCGCAGCCACAAAAGCTCCCGCTGTTTCCTCAGGATCGGCGGGCCGGATCACATCGAGTTGCGGAATGACGCGCAATCCACTCACCGTCTCCACCGGTTCATGGGTGGGCCCATCCTCCCCCACTCCGATCGAATCGTGGGTGAAGATGTAAATGTTTGGCAACCGCGAGAGCGCGGCGAGCCGGATCGAGGCGCGGCAGTAGTCGGCAAAGACAAGAAACGTCGCGCCCGACGCGCGAAAGACACCGTGATAGCCGACGCCGTTCATGATCGCGCACATGCCGTGTTCGCGGATGCCGAAATGAATGTTCCGGCCCGAGTGATTTTCCCGGGTGAAATCGCCCGCCCCTTCGATGTAATTCAGTGTGGAACCGTGCAGATCGGCGCTGCCGCTAATCAGAAACGGCATCGCTTTAGCGAGTGGCTGCAGAACTTCGCTGCCGGCTTTACGGGTCGCAATTTTCGCATCGGCGGGAAAGGACGGTATTGTCGCGAGCAGATCCTCGGGGACTTTTTTCTCGATGGCATCATCGAGCAGTTGGGCTTGCTCGGGATTCTTCGCACTCCAATCCTTGAATGATTTCTCCCAGCGTTTGTACTGACGCAGGAGCGCCTTCTTGTGCTTCGCGAAGTAATCGCGCACGTCTTCCGAGACAAAATAATGCTCCTCCGGCAAGCCCAGGGCCTTGCGCGCGGCATCGACATACTTCACACCCGCCTCTCCGTGCGCCTTGTTCGTTCCGGCGACTTCCGGAATGCCTTTCCCGATCACCGTCTGGGCGATGATCATCTGCGGTTTGCCGTTGTCGCGTTTCTTCGCCTTGTTTAACGCCCGTAAAAACGCGGTCATGTCGTGGCCGTCGATTTTTTGAACGTCAAATCCGTAGGCCTGATAGCGTTTTCCGGTATCCTCGCTCTGGGTTGCGGCCGCCATCGCGTCGAGCGTGACCGCGTTCGAATCATAGATCAGGATCAGGTTATCGAAACCGAAGTGGCCGGCGAACGCGCTCGCTTCCGCGGAAACGCCTTCCTGCAAACACCCGTCGCCCGCGAGACAGACCACGTGCTGGTCGAAAATCATGTGCTCAGGCGTGTTGAACCGCGCCGCCGCCATCTTCGCCGCCATCGCCACGCCGACGGCATTCGCCACGCCCTGGCCGAGCGGACCGGTGGTGCATTCCACACCCGGCGTTTCAAAGAACTCCGGGTGGCCCGGCGTCTTGCTGTGTAATTGCCGGAAATTCTTGATCTCCTCCATGGGAAGATCGTAACCGCTCAGATTTAGCCAGGCGTAAAGGAACATGCTGCCGTGGCCCGCGGAGAGGATAAAATAATCGCGGCCGATCCAGCGCGGTTTGTCCGGGTTATGTTTGAGCGCGTGGCCGTAGAGCACCGCCCCCATTTCCGCGCATCCCAGAGGCAGACCGAGGTGTCCGGATTTCGAAGCCTGCACCGCGTCCATGGCCAGGCCGCGCGCCTGGTCCGCGGCGCGCGAAAGAATTTCGAGATTTAAACTCATGAGAACGGGTATAATGGCCGCACCTGTGGAAACCAAGCTGAAAGCGGCGCGGAACCCGAGATTCAATCCGTCTCAGACAAGACTGGAATTGCCCATGGCATGAACCGGCCCTCTCTCCTCCACATCATTGAGCGCCTCGAAGCTTTTCTCGGCAAGCTTCCGGCCACGATTCAAAAGCCGGTCCTCCAAGAGCTGACTCCGTTGAAGGAATTATTTCTGCAGCAACGGCCGCCTCGCTTCGTCCTCACTGGATCGAACAAGCTCCCGGTGCAGGAAGTCGTCGCCGCTCTCTTCGCCTGGACGCCGCCCCCGGAGTCGCGTGATATCCTGATGGAACTTTTCCGGTGGCAATCGATCGACCTCGGCGGCCATGGCACAATCGCTCTGCTCGACGCCCGCGGTGCGGAGGCCAGAACGATGCCCGACATTCAGGAGGAATTGCAGCGGCAGCCGGCCGACGTTTTCCTTCAATTAGGCGACGACGCTGAGTTGGCGCGCGGCCAGCCACAGGATCTCGCCAATCTCGCCGCCTTTGTCGTTTCGAATGGCGCCGCCCGCACCGAGGCGAAAGTCATCGGAGTGGTTCTGCACGATACGCAGGCGTCCCGCATCGTTCACAACGGCGAAACCCATTCGCCCGCGCCGGGAAACGCACGCGCGCGTCTTAAGAGCGTGCTCGAGGAAAAATTGGAAATCCGAAAACATCTCCTGCAAGTCTTCGAATTCTCTTTCCTGCCGGCAGAAGCGGCCGGCCACGCCGTGACGCCGGAGACGCAGCGCTTCATGTCGCTGCTCGCGCGTGAATTGCCAAATGAAGCTCGCGTCGAAATGGTCCGCATCGCGCGCGATCGCGGCGCCCAGATTGAAATCGCACAAATGCTGGTCAAGTCGACCACGGCCGTTTGCACCGCGATTGGGGCCCAGCCAATCCCGCTCGCCGATCTGCCGATCCTCACGGCGCTTCAGCTGGCGATGGTCTCCGGCATCATGTACATCAGCGGAAGAGAGCGGAGCCTGCGAGCCGCGACGGAATTTGTCGCGGCACTCGGCGTAAATGTGGGCGCCGGGATGATCCTCCGCGAGGGGACGCGCGCGCTCCTGAAATTTTTTCCGGGATGGGGCAACGTGGTTTGCGGGATGGTCGCCGGCGCGGGAACCTACGCGATCGGGCGGGCCACGATCGTCTATTTCCTGGAGGGCGTCTCACTGAAGGACGCCCGCCGGACTTACCTGGCGAGCCGGAAAACGCGTGCCCAACGGGAGCCGGCGCGGATACGAGAAATCGAAGCAGCGTCATGAAACATCCCGGTCAGGAGGGGACCGGTGGCGGCTCCAGACGCCGAGGAGAATAACTTGTGAATAAAGTCCCCGGCACGGTGCTTTTTGTTCACATCATTTTTGTGAACAAGAACGCCCAATTTGCCTTGCCTTCCGCTTCGGGGGGCCCTCCCCGATGAAGCTCTCCGAGATTGGCGCCACCCTGCGCGAGATTCGGGTCGCTCCGGTCAAAACGCTGGGGCAAAATTTTTTGCATGATGGCAATCTCGCCCGCTGGATTGTCGAGAGGGCGGAGCTGACACCTGATGATTACGTGGTGGAAATCGGGCCCGGTTTGGGAGCACTGACGCAGTTTGCGCTCGATTCAGGCGCGCGCGTCCTCGCGATAGAAAAGGATCGACGCCTGGCGGAGTTCCTACGCAAACGCTTCACCACCGAGCGCCTGGAAATTCTTCATGCGGATGCGCTCGATTATGACGTTCGGCGGCTGTTCGCGGAACCGCGCGTGAAGCTTCTCGGTAATCTTCCTTATTACGTTTCCAGTCAGCTGCTCCTGAAGTTCACGCAATATCCCAGTCCTATTTCATTATGGTTGTTGATGTTACAAAAGGAGCTCGCGCGACGTCTCTCGGCCTCACCCGGCACGAGCGATTACGGTGCGCTCACGCTCATCGTTCAACTTCATTATCGCGTCGATTATTTGCGCACGGTCCCGGCGAGCGTCTTTCTTCCACAGCCAGATGTCGATTCCGCCTTCGTTCGCATCTCACCGCGCACACCCGGCGAATTGCCGGACTGCGATCAGGAGACTTTTCTGCGGCTGGTTCGGCGCGGTTTCTCGCAGCGTCGCAAACAGCTGCGCAACCTGTTGCGCGACCAGATTCCAAATTGGGATGAGGCCGCGGCCACTGTCGGCTTTGAGCCGCGCGCGCGGGCGGAGGAACTTGGTCTCGAGCAGTGGATCGCGCTTTCGAATCTCACTCGCTCCGCGGACTTGGCGGAGTCGATTCAAGCCGCGTCCGAGCGTTTCCCGGTAGTGGACGACCAGGACCGGTTAATAGGGGACGCGCCTCGGGCCGAGGTGCATGGGGATAACTTGCTCCATCGCGCCGTTCACATCCTTGTTTTCAATCATTTAGGAGAGCTTTTTCTGCAAAAACGCTCACCGTGGAAGGATCGTCATCCGCGCCTGTGGGATTCCAGCGCCGCCGGCCATGTCGAGGCGGGAGAAGGTTACGACGCGACGGCAATTCGAGAGCTTCAGGAAGAACTCGGGGTGGCCGCAGAAGTAACCCGGGTGGCCAAGCTTCCGGCGTCGGAAAGGACGGGCCAGGAATTTATCTGGATCTATCAGGCGCGGCACGACGGCCCGTTCGAGCTGGCCCGCTCCGAGATCGAATACGGCCAGTTCTTCCCGACCGATGTCGTTTCGGCCTGGTTGAAAGCTCGGCCCGATGATTTCGCGCCTGGCTTCGTTGAATGCTGGGAGGCCTTCGGCGCCGCGTTTAAACAAGAAGCGGCGGTTTCCAAACCCCCGAACCAAAAAAAAGGCGGTTTGTAAACCGCCTCGTCGCCGGAAGACTCCAGCGCAACGAAGTGCGTTCCTCAACGCCTCGCGACTTTCTTGCTCTTTGCCTTTGCCTTCGTCTTCGCCTTCGCCTTGACCGGCCGCTTGCCTTTTGAAGCTTTTTTCGCAGCGCCCAGCGGTCCACGAAAAACGCGCGCCGGCAAATCACTCATGGCCGCGCGTTTGAATTTTCGAGCGGCCCGCCGCGCGCCTTCCTTCCCGCCGTACCCACTGTCGCTGAACAATCTCGTCACCGTCTCTCTTCCGCGAAGGAAGTGCACCTGAAACCCGTGCGTCTGTTTCTTGGCCCGCGGCTTGGTGTCGATGCGACGAATGTTTTGTTCCGAGTCGGGATTAGCTCTTTTTTTCATGGTGCGTGTCCCTGACGAACCACCCTAAATTGATCGAACGCAACTGCAAACGCGCAGCGCGTCAACGATCCACCTTCGCTGTCTCTGGCGCGGGCAAGCGCCAATTCCGCCACTTCGCCTCGTACTCCGCAGCCGGCAGCAGCACATAACACGGATGCCGCGGCGCCCGGAGCCAGCTGATGAGTTTTACCAGATCGGATTCCGCCATGGTCGTGCACCCGGCCGAGGGCCGATCAACGCCGCGGCGAATATGAAAAAATATGGCGCTACCCGCGCCGGGCACAGGTGGATCGGAATTATGCCGGATATCCACGAGCCAGCGGTAGGCAAAATCGTTGTGCCGCATTTTTTGTTTTGCGAACCACGGCGGCGGATTCGCGAGATCGGGAATCGTGACCAGACGATTGTAGTCCGGGTGGCTCACGTCATCGGGCCAGGCGTCGGCCGTTGTCACCTGATGAAAGGGATAATCCGAGCCTGCGGGAAGTTGAGCGTCGTAGGTGTAAACCTGGCCGATTCGAAAGATCCCCGCGGGAGCGCGCCCGTCACGCTCGGTCTTGCGCAAGCCGCTTTCATCTTGTCCCGCGAGACCGCTGCCCCAGGCCAGCCCCTTCTTGCCAAAGAGAACGGGAACAGCAGAAGCCACCGGTGCCCAATTCCCTCCGCGGCTTCGCTCAAATCGTTGCAATTGGCCGCGCATCGAATTCCAGTCCGAGGCAATCCCGACAATCAATTGCGTGCAATCATCCGGGACGCCGCCAGCATATCCGGTGGCCGGAAGCACCAGTAAAAGGCAAAATCTCAAGAAGCGCGCCGTTGCGATAAACATTCCCAAACTTAGACGTGCATCTTATTGCTTCTGTCCAACTCAATTCCGTTAGTGAAAAAAATCCTATCTGCTCTTTTCCTGGCCACGCTGGTCTTCGCACTTTATGCGCCGTCGCTCCGGAACGATTTTGTTTGGGACGACACCGCCTTGATCCTGCGCGACCCGCTTATCCGAAGCTGGCGGTTGATCCCGGAAGGGTTCCAGCATTTCCTTTTTACCGATGCCACCGCTTCTGACTTTTACCGGCCGATCCAGCGGCTGACCTACACGCTCGACTACGCCGCCTTCGCTTTTCGCCCGGCCGGTTATCACTTTACCAGCATCCTCTGTCATCTCGTCGCCGCGCTCGCGTTACTCCTGCTCGCCCGCGAGTTGATGGGCTTATTCGGCATCGAGGAATCGAAACGGCGGTGGATCGCGTTTCTCGCTACGCTCGCCTGGGCAATTCATCCGGTGCACACCTCGGCGGTGGTTTACATTTCTGGTCGAGCCGACCCGCTCGCAGCGATGTTTGGATTTCTCGGCCTCTACGCTGGAATCCGCAGCTTGCACGCGAAGGACATGGCTCGGTGGATTCTCCTCTTTGCGGCCGCCGCGTTATTCCTCCTGGGCGCGTTGAGCAAGGAAGCGGGGCTCGTTTTTCTGGTCTTGTGGATCGCGATTCTGCTGCTGAAAAAACGGTGGACGGAATTCCTTTCGGCAACGCTCGTCGTTCTCTCCGTGGCGGTAATTTATCTCAGCCTGCGCCTTCCGGCTGAGCATGTGCCCGCGCCCACGCTACGCCCGCCCGCGCCCCTCCTCGTTCGGCCTATCGTGGCAGCCCGCGCCTTTGCGGAATATGCCGGTTTGGTTCTGCTGCCGATCAATCTCCAAATGGACCGGGACGTAGAGACGCGTCCGGAAGGCGGAAGCGCCGAGCGGGCGAACCGCGCAGCGGGACGCGAGCTGCAAACGCTCCTGGGAGTATTGCTGGCCGGTGGCGCGATTTATTGGCTAATCCGGAGTAGGAAACAGGAGAACGCCATTTTTGCCTGCCTTGTTTTGGCAGCGATCACCTATTTACCCGTCAGCGGTATTTTTTTGCTGAATGCCAATGTCGCCGAGCATTGGATCTATCTGCCGGCCGCGTTTCTTTTCCTCGCCGCGGGCCTGGCAATTTCCCGATTTTCAATCCCCCCCCTCCTTCTCCGATCGGCTTTGGTTGCCTGGCTTCTCTTTCTTGGCGCGCGGACCTGGCTGCGAACATTTGATTGGAAAGATCAACGCACCTTTCTCGCACGCACGATCGCAAGCGGCGGAGATTCCGACCGGATGCTAATCAACCTCGCCGGCCTCGAGCTGAAGGAGGGACAGCTCGATTCTGCCAAACAGCACCTGGAACTGGCGCTGCGGAAGGAGCCGAACCAACCCATCGCCATCTTGAATCTCGCCTCGGTCGCGCTTCGACAAAACGATCTCGCCGCCGCGCGCGATTTGCTCAATCGCGCCACGAAGATGCCGCTGGTCGACGCCAGAGCCTACGAGCTGCTTGCGCTCCTGGATGAGAAGGAGAAGGGCCGGGTGGATCTGTTGCGATTTCGGCTGGCGGCGCGCACCGGACCGCCGCACTGGCCAATTGAGAAGCGGTACATCGAAGTCCTCGACCGGAGCGGCAACACTGCCGGCGCGATTGCCGAGCTGAAAGCCTGTTTGGCCACGCAATGGTATCGCGCCGAGTCCTGGCAATTGCTGAGCGAGCTGTTAACCAAGGCCGGGCACGCAGACGAAGCGGCCTGGGCCAGAGACCGCGCGGATGCGTACGACGTCCATCTGGACGAGCACGTGATCCCCTAGGCGACCGCTAAGCAGCCACCGAAGGCTGCTCCGGTTGCGCGACGACGATCCGCTGGGAAACCATGACCATGTCGGACGCAGCTTCGCCAATCTGGAATGTCTCCTCGAGCAGGGGCGCGTTAAAAGACGCCTGTAACTCGAGACGGAAGAGCGTTTCAGTCAGAGCCTGCCGCACCTCATAAAAGAGGCCGTCAAAGACCTCGCTGAACTCGGAATCCAAACGGTCATGAAATTCCTGGCGGGAATCGCCCAGCTTTTGCCTGAAATCGCGCAGGACGCTCGATCGGCGCCAGAATCAAGCCAGACCGCCACCAGGAGAATGCCCAGTAGCCAGGAATATTCCACCCGTGATGTCGAGCCAGAGAATCGGGGAGAACGCCGCAATGATTATTCCCAGACCCACTAGTCCGCTCCCGGCGAGGGCCAGCGTCCTGACATCCTTGGTCTCCGCGACTTTACCCTTCAGGACCTCGTCGTCGATCCGGATGAAATCCAATTTCGCTCTCAATTGTTGGAGCATGGCCGAGTGGGCCGCGGCGTGCGGCAAGAGGGCATTTTCCCTCAGCCGCTCCTGCCTTCTCGCGATGCCCTGCGCCAGTTCGTCCATCATGACGCGCATCTGACCGAAGAGATCCTTCGACACCGCCGCCGCTTCGCTTTGGATTTGTTTCCTGGCCGAACGTTCAAAGCGCGCCCGCAAATCCTGGAGCCAGGTGCCGGTATCCTTGTCCCGCAAAAATGGAATTGCGCGCCGAAATAATTTTCCCATCCGGAGACCCCGGGCGAATTCTTCTTCCGATTGTCGGGCCAGGCTGTCGTAGGTGGTCGAAAGCTTTTCCACAATCGCCAGCTTGAGCGAGTAGGCCGTCGCTTCGTGGGCCCCTACCTTGTCGAGGAGGTCTTTGATAGAAGGCGCGCTCCTCTTCGATTGCTTCCTTTTCCCGGCGAAGATGCGCGAGCAACTTGGTCATGACGGATCGGAGTGTTTGATACGAGCCCTCCACTTTCATCCGCCAGACTTCTCCGCAGGCGATGGCGCTCTGGAGGTAGCTGCGGAATTCGGAGAATCCGCTCTCCGGAATTCCCGACATTTCGCGGTTGGCGGAAAGAGTAAAGACCGTTGGGTTCTCCACCTGCCGGTCGCGCGCATATTGCGTGACGTGCTCCCGATTGATGTTCAGTTCGTCCTCGCTCGCCCGGTCGGCCTGCTGGAGCACAAACACCATCTTCCGGTGCCACTCCTTCCTGATTAACGTCAGGAGCTCCCAGGCCGATTTGGTGTGCGGGTTCGCCGCGGAAAAGACAAAAACCACCAGATCGCTTTGCGGAATGTAGTTCTCCGTGATCGTTTCGTGATTCTGGATGATCGAGTTCGTCCCTGGCGTATCGACCATCGTCACTTCGCGCAGCACTTCCGTGGGCAAAAAGACCCTTTCGCAATACTGGCTCAGTCCGACGATTTTGCGTTCACCGCCGTAAACCAATTCCCGGATACCGGCGGTGCAGGGCCCCGGCGCCACTTCGCAGACGTCTTCACGGATGAGGGCGTTGATAAAGCTGCTCTTGCCAGCCTTGACCTCCCCCACGATGACGATCAGAGCCGCCGCCTGCAAATTCGTCAGACGGACGCGCAGAATTTGGGTCGCTTCATCGTCAGCGCATCTCTCGGCCAGCCACAAGGCGCGCTGCAGATGGTCCCGGAGCGTCTCGAACTGCTTCTTCAGTTCCGGGCTGAGGATCCGAGGCGCCGCCGCCCGCGTCATGCCGTTGGCGTCTCAGGTTGCCGTTGTTCCAATTGGCTCATGGGATCGCCGATAATATCGCCCGATTTCTTTCCTGCCCATCCGAATTTTGCGAAGACCGCCATTCGCCTTCCAGTGGCCAGGATTCCTCCCCTTCCCCATTCGCCATGCCGCGCCATTGCCTTGGCGAAGGTGGGTCATTTCCCATTCATTCCTCTTGCCCTCGCTGCTGCTTTTGAAAAGATTCACACCATGAGAATGGCAACCGATTCGACCTTCGCGCCCATGGCTGGCGGGAAGGAGCAAACAATGAGCGCCGTCCGCTTACTCGTCGGCACCCGCAAGGGCGCGTTCGTCCTGACCTCGGACGGCAAGCGCGAACAATGGAAGGTCAGCGGCCCGCACTTTGCCGGCTGGGAAATTTATCACCTCAAAGGTTCGCCCGTTGACCCGAACCGCCTCTACGCGTCGCAGTCCAGCGCCTGGTTCGGGCAAATGATTCAGCGCTCCGAAGACGGCGGCAAAACGTGGGAACGCCGGTCGGGAACGAGTTCGTCTACGACGGCGTCCCCGGCACCCACCAGTGGTACGACGGCACGCAGCATCCCTGGGAGTTCAAGCGCATCTGGCACCTCGAACCGTCGCTGACCGATCCCGATATCGTTTACGCCGGCGCAGAAGACGCCGCCCTGTTTCGCACCGCGGACGGCGGCAAGACCTGGCAGGAACTTCCCGGACTGCGCAGCGCCAAGGGCAACCTCTGGCAGCCCGGCGCCGGCGGAATGTGCCTGCACACCATCCTGCTCGATCCGAGCCAGCCGAATCGGATTTTCGTCGCCATCTCGGCCGCGGGCGCGTTTCGGAGCGACGACGCCGGCCAAACCTGGCGACCGATCAATCGCGGATTGCGCTCCGAATATATTCCCGATCCGAACGCCGAAGTCGGCCATTGCGTTCATCGCATCGCGATGCATTCGTCGCGCCCGGGCATACTCTTCATGCAAAAGCATTGGGACGTCATGCGGAGCGATAATGCCGGCGATTCCTGGAATGAAGTCAGCGGCAATCTGCCCTCCGATTTCGGGTTCCCGATCGACGTCCATGCGCACGAGCCGGACACCATTTACGTCGTCCCGATCAAGAGCGACTCCGAGCATTTCCCGCCCGATGGCAAACTGCGCGTCTATCGCAGCCGAACCGGCGGCAACGAATGGGAAGCGCTCACGAACGGCCTGCCGCAGAGCGATTGCTACGTCAACGTGCTGCGCGACGCCATGTGCGTCGATTCGCTCGACCAATGCGGCGTTTACTTCGGCACCACCGGCGGCCAGGTCTATGGCTCGGCCGATGCCGGCGATACCTGGAAACCGATCGTCCGCGATCTTCCCGCCGTCCTCTCCGTCGAAGTCCAGACGCTGCCTGATAAATCCCAAGTTCCAAAAACCAAATCCCAGGGAAAATCCAATTATCCAATGCCTGGGTTTTGACTATTGGGATTTCCTGAACACATGGTCCGCGTTGCGCTCCCTTCCATCTTCAGAAACTGGCGAAGGTCGAAGGCGAGGTGCAGCTCGAGGTTGCAGGTCCGGTTACCCAGCGCGCCATCCTCGACGCGCTCGAGGCGCGCTATCCCGTGCTGCGCGGAACCATCCGCGACCACGTCACGCCAAAAGCGCCGCGCCTTTGTCCGTTTCTTCGCCTGCGAACAAGACCTCTCCCACGACCCGCCCGACACTCCCCTTCCCGATGCCGTCGCCACCGGCGCCGAGTCCTTCGTCGTTCTCGGCGCCATGGCCGGAGGGTGAGAATCAATTAGCGAATTAACGACTTAGTGATTTAGCGATTTCTCTGACTCTTTTAAATCACCAGTTCGCTCAGTCGTTAATTCGTTAAGTCCTCGATCTCAGATCGACTCAGAACCACCTGCGCCGCTTGAAGTACCAATACGGCACGATGGCCGACAGGATCATCAACACGATCGCGAACGGATACCCAAAAACCCACTTCAATTCCGGCATGCGATCGAAGTTCATGCCGTAGATCGTTCCGACCACCGTCGGCGGCAGGAACAGCACCGCCGCGACCGTGAAGATCTTGATGATCGCGTTTTGCTCGACGTTGATCAGCCCGAGCGTCGCATCCAACAGGAAATTCACTTTCCCCGAGAGAAACGAGGCGTGATCAGCCAGCGGCTGAAGGTCCTGGCCGAGCGTCCGCAGATGCTCGGCAACTTCGGGAGGCAAGATTGACCTGCGCCGCGGTGAAAAACGAAAGCATCCGGCGCAGCCCGGCCAGGCTCTCACGTAACCGGGAAACCAGATCGCTGCAGCGCCCGAGTCGTCAGCAACGCTTCTTCCAGATCGCGCGGCTTCTCCTCCTCGGCCGCTGGCTCGGTGGATCCGCCGGCCGAATCCTTCGAGGCGCCGCGCCGTCGAAAAATATCGTGCGAAATGCCGTCGAGCGCCGCGCCTGTGTTCTCCAGGACATCGGCGATGTGCTCGACCAGGGTATCGACCAATCCTTCGAGGATGCGCTGGCCGGAATCGAAGCGCGCCAGGTCCGACTCTCGTTCCTGCCGAAACATCCTGAATACCGAGGGCTCCGCGTAGCGGAGGGTGATGAGCCGGTTCTCCACGAAAATGAAAGTAACCGCGGTGCTCTCCGGCTCGCTCGT
Organism: uncultured Verrucomicrobiae bacterium; assembly: GCA_963850015.1. Classification (GTDB taxonomy): domain Bacteria; phylum Verrucomicrobiota; class Verrucomicrobiia; order Chthoniobacterales; family UBA10450; genus AV80. The sequence goes on along the minus strand of CAWKJF010000002.1, from coordinate 318,130 downwards.
GTCGGTCTTGGTCAGGATCGTCACCGTCATGAAGAGGGCGTTGTCCTCCTTGTAGAGACGCCGGGAAACTTCGATGTCCTGCATCTCGCGCCGCGTCGGCAAGTCGATCCCGAGGACCATATCCACGATGATTTCCTCCTGCTCGGTCGGCTCGAACAAATCGATCCAGACCGCCTTGTTCATCAAGGCATGGCTCTGGCCGAGGTCGTGGCACTCCACGCCTTTCTCGCCTGCCGGGTGGAAAATAATCATCTGGCTTTGCCTCTTCCGGAGGGACTCGCCGCAGCGCGTCCACGACCGCAGCATTGCAGGCCCGCGAAATCGAGGCAACGCTGATTACTGAGCGACTGAATGAATTAGCGACTTAACGATTTCGGAATCACGATCCGCAATCACCAGTTCGCTAATTCGCTCAGTCGTTAATTATCTCAGCCTACTGGTACCGCAGCGCCACCATCGGATCGATCCTCGCCGCCCGGAGCGCGGGAATGTAGCTGGCCAGCACCGCCACGCTCATCAGGACCAGCGAGATCGCGATAAATGTCGCCGGATCCGTCGCGCTGACACCAAAAAGCAGACTCGCCATCACGCGAGTCAGGACGAAGGCGGAGACCAGGCCAATCGCCACTCCGATCAGCACCAGCTTTAATCCCTGCCCCACCGCCATCTTCAGCACGTCGCTTCGCTGCGCTCCCAACGCCATCCGGATGCCGATCTCACGCGTCCGTTGCGCGACGGAGTAACTCATGACGCCGTAAATGCCGACCGCCGCCAGGACCAGGGCGAGCGTCGCGAAAATCCCGAGCAGCATCATGCTGAAACGCTGCCGCGCCACTGCCGCGGAAACGATCTCCTCCATGCTCCGGATATCCGAGACCGGCTGGTCCTTGTCGATCTCCCACACCGTCTTGCGCACGGCGGTGCCAAGGCTCAGCGGATCGACGCTGGTGCGCACAACGACCGCGTTCGGAGCGAACGAGCCCACCTGCTCGTGCGCCATGTACATCTGCATCTTCGGCTCCGCGACGAAGTCGTTTTGCCGCACGTCTTTCACGATGCCGACAATTTCGCGCCACGGGCTGTCTCCCGTGACCAATCCTGGCTTGAACCGTTTTCCGATCGGGTTCTCGCCGGGCCAGAAATGGCGCGCGGTTTTCTCGCTGATCACCGCCACGCGCACGGCGTCCGGCTTGTCCTGCTCCGTGAAATCGCGTCCCTGCACGAGCGGAATTCCCATGGTGCTGAAGTAGCCGGGACTGACCACTCGCAGAATCACGTCGGGCATCTGGTCCGGCGGAGGATCGGCGCGGCCTTCAATGCCGATCGGCATGGAATCGCCGTTGTAGGTGAGAGGGAGATTGCTGGCGACTGCGACCGATTGCACACCGGGCAAAGTCTGGACCCGGCGAATCAGCTCTCGAAAGAACGGCGCGCGCCGCTCCTTGTCCGGATACTTCGTCTCCGGAGAGGACGACCTTCATGGTGAGCAAATGATCGGCGCGGTATCCCGGATCGAGCTTCAGCAGATGCAGAAAGCTATTGATCAGCAGGCCGGCGCCGATGAGCAGAAGAAATGAGACCGCCACTTCGCTGATGACCAGCAGGTTGCGAATCCGATTGCCCCGGCTGCTCGCGCCGGAATCACGGCCGCCTTCTTTCAGAGTGTCGTTCAGATTGAAATTCGAGGCCTGGCTGGCCGGCGCGAGACCGAAGATGAGTCCGGTGACCAGCGAAACGAGCGCGGTAAAGATGAGAACTTTCCCGTCCATGCTGATCGCCTGGGCCTGCGAGATGCTCGTGCGGAATGAAGGTCTTTGAGAATGTTCAAGCCAGCGAACGAGAGCACCAACCCGCACGCGCCGCCCATCGCGGCGAGAAGCACGCTTTCAGCGAGAAACTGCCGAGTCAGACGCGAGCGGCTCGCGCCGAGCGCGAGGCGCAAAGCAATCTCCTTCTGCCGCCCAGCGGCGCGCGCCAGGAGCAGGTTGGCGACGTTGGCGCACGCAATCAGAAGCACGAAACCGACCGCGCCGAGCAGAACGAGCAGCGCCGGCTTGATGTTGCCGACGACCTTCTCGTGCAACGATTGAACGGTGACGCCAATCCGCGTGTTATACTCGGGATACTGCTTTTCGAGGCGCGCCGCGATCGTGGTCATCTCCGCCTGCGCCTGCTTTTGCGTAATGCCGGGCTTCAGCCGCGCGATCACTTCCAGGTAATGATTACCGCGATTGGCCGCGTCTTCGGCGGTAAAGGCAATCGGCACCCAGAGCTGATCGTGCCAGTTGTCGATGCTCGGCAAATCGACCGATCCCGGCATGACGCCAATGACGGTGTAGCTCTCGCCATTCAAGTTCAGCGGCCGGCCGATGATGCTCGGGTCCGCGCCGAACCGTCGCTGCCACACGCCGTAACTTAGAATCACGACGCGGGTGCCAGGTTGATCTTCCTCCGGCCGAAAAGTGCGGCCGAGCAGCGGCTCCACGCCCAATAACGAAAACAGATTCGCCGAAACCCGCCGGCCATCGAAGCGTTCCGGCTCGCCCGCGCCGGTCAGGTTGAAGCTCTGCTGCGCCATCGCAGCCATGCCTTCGAAGACGGTGTTCTGCTCGCGCCAATCGAGGAAGTTCGCGGGCGATGGCGTATTGAACGGAAATCCCATGATGGGTGGCTTCCTCCCATACCATGACGAGCGCGTCCGGGTTCTTGTAGGGCAACGGTTTCAGCAGCACCGTATTGACCACGCTGAAGATCGCGCTGTTCGCGCCGATCCCGAGAGCCAGCGCGATCACGGCCACGATGGTGAACCCCGGGTTCCTCACCAGCATCCGCAGCCCGTAACGTAAATCCTGCCAAAGATCTGCCAGCATATTGGTTTTCCTTTCTGTTCCCATTACCACGACCGGATTTTGTGGAAGGCGGCGCTCGATCCGCTTCAATTCGCGGGCGCCAACAGAGTCGTTTTCGTCCAGCTCGCGCAGCACCGCCTGGCGGGCCTCCTCTTCCGTCGCCGCACTCTGAAGAGCCTGCTCGTATTGATCATCGAGATGCTGCGACAGCTCCTCGACGATCTCGTTCTCCCGCGTCGGCGAAAGATTCAACGTCCGCCAGCCGCTTCCGGATCTCCTCCTTGAAATCAGGCATGTTGGATCCCCGTGATGCGGCTGATCGCTTCCACGAACTCGCGCCAGCCATCCCGTTGCGCCGCCAAAGTCTTTTTGCCCGCCGGAGTCAGCCGGTAATAACGCCGCCGCCGCTGCCCCGCCTTCTCCACCCAGCGTCCCCGAATCCAGCCGCGTTTCTCCAGGCGGTAAAGGAGCGGATAAAGCGAAGCGACGTTGAAATGCAGCGCCCCGCGCGAACGCAGCTCGATCAGCTGACCGATATCGTATCCATGCCGCGGCCGGTCTTCCACGAGGGAAAGAATCAAAAGTTCGGCGCTGCCCTTCTTCAGTTCGCGATCGAGGATTGCCGAAGCCATATGTGCCATAGACATATATGATACAAACGAAGCTCCACGCAAGATCTGTCTAAATTTTTTTGCCGGTCGGAGCCGCCGCTAACTGGGCGAAACGATTTAGCGACTGAACGACTTAGTGAATTAGCGATTTTTGATCGCCATTCCTCAGTTCGCTAATCGCTCAGTCGTTAATTACTTCAGCACCTGCTGATGAAACTCGTACCAATCGTCCAGATTGTTCAAATTCACCGCATCCTTCGGCGCCGACGCATCGTCCGCCATCCCGCACGACCCCAAAATCGCCCTTCCGCGTATCGTCATCGTGATTGTACCCGCGCACCGAGGCGTTGTGTTTCTCGACTGCCTCCGGCGTGAACGACTTCGCATTTTGCTTCACCCACGCCTCGAACTCCGGATAGGTCGGCTTCTTCTGCTTGATGAAATCCTTCACCGCCTGTTCATCGAGCCCGAGCGCCGCACAAGTCATCGCATCGAACCCTCGTCCGAGGCCGGGATAGCCCGCCGCCAGTTTCCCCGCCGCTTCAAGAGAGACCTTCTGCCAAAGCCGCGGGAGATGCAGAACGCCGAGTGGTCCGGCCGTGCCGGAGCTGATCAGTGGAACATAAGTGTCGCTCATAATGTTGGAAACTAATGAGTGAGGCGTGCGAAGACAATCCGATTCGAGTCCGAACCTGGCAGCGCCAATAAAGAGAGCACGGGTTAGCAATTACAACACTTCAGTAAAGCGACACGCCGGCTTTGGCGTCCGGCGTAGTGATAACGTAATCGTAACCGAGCAGCACGAAGCGTGAGAACGGTTTGAGCGCCTCCATGCCTTTGGTATCGAGAACTTGCCGGATTGGTTCCAGAGGCACGAGGGTCCAGCTGTCCTGCGGCAGCGTGGCTGCGTCGAGTTTGATGGCGGTGAAGAAGTCCTTCGACTCATCGCTCTGATAGGCTTGGACGGTGGCTGGATTTCCCGGCTTTGGCGCGAAGCGGGTGTGGTGTCCGCCCAAGGGAAGAAAGGCGATTCGCAAAGCCGTTTTGTCGTTCGTTCGCGCAATGGATGTCGCCAGCGTGCCGAGATCGACGGTGTTGATGGTCGTGGTTCCCAAGGCCACATGTTCGAGGCCCATCTTGAACAGGACTTTGGGCTGCGACTCCGCCGCGGATTTGTAGTTGGCCAGAAAATTCTTCGCTAGCAGCCGGGCGCGGCGCGCGTTGTTTTCGTAATTGTGGCCGCTTCCCCACAGTTGATAGATCGCGGCGCTCTCCTTCATCTCGGCTATAATGTTCTGGGCTTCGGCTTGTCCTTTGAACTGCGCCGCCAGCGCCTCGAACTCAACATCGCGCAAACGCATCATCAGAAACTTGTCCTGGGCCCCTTTCGCCAGCGCGTCTTGCTCTTCCGCCAGAAGTTTTTCCGCCGCCGCGCGCGCGGATTCGTTCGGCGCGATCTTCACCAGGCGTTGCAGGTGGAAACTTGGCGAACCGATGAATTCCTGGTCGACTGCCCAGAGATACGGCCTGCCTCTCGAATCGTTTCCGAGAAAATCTGTGGCCAACTCGGCATCGTCTTTCAGCGACAAGAAGGGAATGCCGAGAGGAACTTCACGCACCAATTGACGCAAACCCGCGAGGCCGTCCTTTCCGAGCGTTTCGACGATCATGCGCGTGGAAAGCGAGCCGACTTCTACGACGTGATACTTAAAGCCGAGCGGCCGCGCCTCGCGGGCGATCGCACGCAGGATGATCGGCGAATCGGCAAAGCCGTGATCTTCGCCAAAGAGGATGAATTGCGCCTTCGGCAATTCGGCGCGGATGACGTCAGCGCCCGGTCCGGTCAGTCTTCCATCCTTGAGAACCGAGCGAAAGAGTTTGAGGCGCAGCTTCTACCAGGAAAGGGATAAAAATAAACCAGAGGACAGAAATCGCGCGGATGTTGGTCATGCATGTGAGATGCGGTCCTTGGTCGATTCGGATTCAGAAATCGCGGAAGATGATTACCACGGACGGACGCGGATACAGACTGATCGAAGATGTAGAGGACTTATCCGTGACGCTCGTGGTTAAGAAATCTGAAAGCTGTTATTTCGGCTGCTTTGATTTCGCGCGCAACGCCTGGTGGCTGGCCAGGACATTGAGGATTTGAGGATCTCCTTGGACCCAGGCGTTGTCGATTGTGACGCGTTTGAAGCGCCACTTGTGGCCGTCGCGCGCGAGTTCGCAATCGTAGCGGTTCATCAGGAGCGCGTGCTCCGAGCCGCGGCGGGAGCCTTGCCGTGGCATGAAATGTTGAGACATGACATACGCGGAAAGGGTGGCCGAATCGCCGTCGATCTCGATCTGGAAATTGCTGGCGGTGTGGCTGGTGTCGAGCGGACCGATCAGCGGAAGAACATTTGCCACGATGGCTTCACGGCCGGTCAGAGCGGGGAACTCAATTCCGACCTTCGCGCCCGCGGGCCGGAAATCGAAGACGGCATCTTCCGTGAAAGCCGACGCGAATGAATCCGGATCGCCGTGGTCCAAACCAAAGGCGTAACGATGCAATGCGTCTGCGATCTCGTACCGATCGCTGGCCAGTTGGGCTAAATCTGTGCTCATCCGCGCAGTCTAGGCTCGCACCATCTCAAAGAAAACTTCTAACCGCGGATCCGCCTGCGCCAAGGCTACGGCGCGACAAGTGACACGGATTGCTCGGATGAGGATCGGTTGTAGCCACGGCGCTCGGTTGCCGTGTCTGCCTGGGCGCCTCGACAGAGCGAGGCGGCTACAGGGAATCATCCGCGTCACCTGTCGCGCCGCAGCCTTGGCGCAGGCGGGTCCGCGGTCACATTTCTACATCATTTTTGGATGCCAGGTGAAGAGGAAGAGGAGAATGAAAACAAGAAAACCGACGCCGATCAGGATTTGGACGAGGCAAAGGATGGAGATGAGCCGGTAGAGAGCCGGTTTTCGCAAAAGCCAGTATGCAATCACGCTGACAATTGCGACCGGCTCGAAAATGGCCAGCACCAGATTCACGATATTGGGATCGTTGAGCTGGTAATGGCTCGTGAGCCAGCCTCCGCTGATGAGATGCCGATAGACCGCCGTAGCGGCGCCCACATGAACGACCGAGATCAACGCGGCTTTCCGCATCGTCGTTCCAAGGGAAGTTCGAACCGCGGATGACGCGGATTTCACGGATGATTCGCGTTTCTTGCTGCTTTTGATAGGCCGATCCGGGTAATCCGCGTCATCCGCGGTCATCTGCATCCAACTACGCTCGCGACCTATTTCGGGATGGCGCCAGCAGCGACCAGTTCGGCCCTCTTGGCATCAATCCGGGCGCGCTCCTTTTTGCACCAGGCGTCTTCCGCCGGAGTTTTGGTGATTTTGCACCGCTTGTTCCAGGCGGCGACGTCGGTATTAAGCTGCTCGACCTCCTTGGCGATCCCGGACCTTGCACCGCCCGTGGCTATTTGCCCAACGGCCAGGGTGGCGATCGAGAGAATGATGAAAATTGAAGTAACGAGTTGTTTCATGATTGGGAGGCTACCGGTTGCACGATAGCGCGGCAATCTGGAATGAGACCTCGGCGACCCACGTTGTGACTTGAACGCGGTCGGCGACGCGGGGTGCGCGGACGGCGCAGCGCGCCGTCCCAACCTTAATTGCGGCTGAGGCCCCACCAAGCGAAACAGCAGAATCGCGCCCGCGGCGCTGGGTAGCGCGTTTGACCGGCTAATCTTCTGATGGTCCAGACTTCGCGTTTTTGATCACGGCGCGAATGGCGGTCGTCCAATTGTCGGCGTCAGCGGGCGGGCGAAACGACCAGCTCAGGGCGGACTTGCCACTGCCGGCACGCAGACTGATCCGATCCTTGTCGCGATGAACCTCGTACATTCCTGTCGAGCGCGGTGTGATCTCGACCAGCGGCTTTCCATTTACATGAAGGAAAACGCTGGAGCTGGTGACGAGGATGGAGGCCTGCTGTTCGTCCCAGCTGCCATCTTGCTTGCCCGCCAGATGGGTGCGGCGGAAAATGAGATCGTCCGCCCGGTGTGCGATGCCTTCCTTCTCAAAGCGCGCTTGTAATTCCATCGAGAGCTCGCCGGTTTTCTTCTGGCATCCGGTCGCGAACAATACCGCAGCAAGGCAGGCGACGAAGCCAGTTGTCAGGAGCTTGTATTTCATCGCGTCAGAAGATCAGCATGGTCAACGCGACTGCAATCGCCGTGATACCAGCAACCAGGCCAGCGTAGACGATTCGCTCCTGTCGTCTCGCCCGACGTGCGGCTTCGGCGTACGGAATGCGCGTGAACGTCACCATGGCGTAAAGCGGCAGATACACACCGGGGAGCAGACCCTCCAGCAAATGGTCGAGTTTCTTCTTCGCGCGAAATGTTTTGGAAGCAGTCTTGTCGCGCATTTCGATGAAGTTGTGGACGGCGAGATCGGCGAGCGCGTCCGCATTCTTTTTCCGCCGGGAGAAATATTCAGCAAACGCGCGCTCGCGGTTGCCGGGGAATGCGGCCAGGCATTCGTCGAGAACGACGCAATCTTCAAACGCGGCATTCATCCCCTGCCCGTAAAACGGCACGACCGCATGAGCCGCGTCGCCCAAAAGCGCGACCTTGTCTTTGTAGTGCCACGGTGCGCAACGGATCGTCACAAGCGAGCCGGTCGGATTTTCCCGGAAATCTTCGAGCAGCGACGGCATGAGCGGCACGGCGTCCGGGAATTCTTCGTTGAAGAAGCGACGGACATCGTCGTCGGACGTTGTTGTTTCAAAACTCCGCGGACCTTTGAATTCCCAGAAAAGCGTGCAGGTGAATGAACCGTCGGGATTCGGCAGCGCGATCATCATGAAACTCTTGCGCGGCCAGATGTGGAGCGCCTCTTTTTCCATCCGCCAACCGCCATCGGCCGCCGGCGGAATGGTGAGCTCTTTGTAGCCATGAGGGAGATAACTCTCGTCGTAATCGAAACCGGGCAGGCCTTTCTGCATCGATTGGCGGACCGCGGAGAATGCTCCATCGACACCGATTACGGCGTCGCCTGAGGCCTGGATTGATTGAGAGGTTGAGGTGTCTAGAAGTTGAGCGGTGGCCGATTCGAGATCGACCTCGGTGCAGCGATGATTGAAATGCACTCGCACGCTTGGATAACGCTGGGCGGCCTCGATAACGGTGGTGTTTAGCGCGGCGCGTCCGATCGAGTTAATGTGCTTTTTCGGGTCGCGGTCGTAGGGCGAAAAGTGGAGCTCCGCCCCCGCGCCTGCGGGATGGATCATCCGGCCGCGCATCGGGATGGCGTGCCGCAAAACCTCATCGGCGATGCCAAGCTGCTCGAGCGCGTGAATGCCCCGTGTCGAAAGCGCGAGATTGATTGAGCGGCCACCAACGATATTTCCTTCGCGGGGATCGGCCCGGCGCTCGTAAAGATCGACCTCGTAGCCACGACGCCCGAAATACGCGGCGAGCAACCCGCCCGCGAGCCCACTGCCGATCAGAACAAATTTCTGCGCCATTGCTTGGAATGATTAAACGCGGATTACTCGGATCCCGCGGATGTCATGATGAAATCAGCTCGCACAGAGTCCGCCAAGGACACAACGTAAATGATTCAAATGAAAAGCATCTATCTCCAATTTGTTTCACTGCTTTGCCTTTGCCTGGTCGCTCCCTCCTCGCCGGCGCAGGTTCCGAACACCAAACCGAAGCAGTTTATCTACGTTTTGCGGCTCGTGCCGCGGCTGCATTCGGACGCTGCCTGGACCAAAGAAGACAACATGGCGCTCGATCGCCATTTCACTCGGTTCAAACTCGCGATCGAAAAGGGAGAGCTGATTCTGGCCGGCCGCACCATGGAGCCGGGCGACAAGACTTTTGGCATCGCGATCTTCGAGGCGCCGGACGAAAAGGCCGCCCGGTCGTTCATGGAGAGCGATCCTGCCGTCGTCGCGGGTTTGATGACGGCGGAACTGCATCCGTTCGCCGTAGCGCTTCAGCGCAAGAACCCGTAGCCGGACGCGAAGAGCCGAGCGCGGTTCATCAAGATTTTTGCTAGACGGGTTCGATGGAAATCTGGAAGAATTCGCGCCATGAAACGCAAAATCTGTCTGGCATTTCTCGCGCTTTCCAGCGGCTTGATGATGGTGTTCGCCGTGGAGGCCGACAAGTGCGTCGAGAAATTCAACGCCTGCACGGTGACGTGCGGCAATGAACAGGCGCAATGCAAAGCCCGAGGGGGCGACACCGCGTACTGTAATAACCGTCTCAACCAGTGCAATGCAGGCTGCAACAAAGCGGTTAAGGACTGCCAGGCCAAGAGCGCGACCACGGCCTCACCCAAGCCTTCGCCTAAGAAATAGCTCGGACGTCTTCCGCTGTAGCCGCCTCGCCCTTCGAGGTGCTAGCGGCACGGCGATCCCGCATGGGCGGGACCGTGGCTACAGCCGATCCCAACCCGTGACATCCACGGTTGTCCTCGCTTCTCTTTCTTAGTAGAAGAAATGCGATGAAAAGAGAGCGGCGCCACCCACACGCGACCGGTCTGCTGCGAGTGCTCTCGATATCCACGGCGATTCTATTCGCGCCGGCCTTCGTGGTGCGGGGAGCCTCGGATGAGGACCCTCGTGAGCCGGTCATACGAATCGTTTCCCGGGTTCAACGCGCGGATTATGAGGGGGACCGGGCAATGCTCAAACGCCGTTACGATGAGCTGGCGCCGTTTTTGGAGAATAAGACTCTCGCGGCCCGCGTCCGATATTGGCGAGGCTTCGCGATGTGGCGGAGAGCGATCAATGGTTTCAATGACGCGGCCGATCCGAAGGAGCTGGAGAAGGATCTGCAAGAGGCGCTGGACGAGTTCAAGGAAGTAAAAGAGACGGATCCCGGATTCGGGGATGCGAAAATCGCGATTGTCTCGTGCATCAGCTTGCTTGGCTACATCCACCTGAAAGAACCCGAGCGGTTCAAGGAACTGCTTACGGAGCTGATCCCTGCGGTTCAGGAGGCCAAAACGGCTGCGCCGGACAATCCACGTCTCCCCTGGGTGCTCGGTCCGAACGTTTTCATCTCGCCCCCGGAGCGCGGGGGCGGCCAGGAGAAAGCGATCGAGATGTACGAGAACGGGCTGGAGCTGGCCCGGAAAAACAAGGCAAGCGAAGACCAGCTCGAGCCGTCCTGGGGCGAAGCAGAATTGTTGATGAATCTGGCCTATTCGCACCTAAACAAGAAAACGCCTGACGTGAACGTGGCCGAACGCCAGGCGCGCGCAGCGCTCGAGCTCGTCCCCTACTGGCATTACGTCCGGGACATCCTGCTGCCGCAAATTTTAGCCGCCAAGGCCAAGCAGAAATAGAAAGAACTACTTACCGCAGATGACGCGGATTTCACGGATGTTTCCATGAATCGAATGCGTTCAGTTGTGCTCTTCTGACAATGCCGGCGGACCCGAGTAAAATGACATCGCCCCCGAAAGCGTCCGGGGCCGATCCGCCGCAAGGCGCAGACGACCCTGTCGCGGCGCGACTGCGCGGATTCGGACCGCTCGGAATCCTCGCGATTCTCCTCATCCTCGCGGGCAATTTTTTGTTTATCCCGCTCAGCGCCATTCTGGTGCTGGTGTGGGCGCGGTGGTCGGGAACGCCATGGCGCGAGATCGGGTACGTGCGGCCCAAGAGCTGGATCGGCAGCATCGCGGTCGGGATCGTTTTCGGAGCCGCCTCCAAACTACTGATGAAGGCGGTCGTTATGCCGCTCCTCGGCGCACCCCCTATCAATGAGGCTTTTCACTACCTGGCTGGAAACACGGCCGCGCTCCCGGCAATACTCTTCGCCGTGATTATCGGTGCGGGCTTCGGGGAAGAGACGGTATTCCGTGGCTGGTTATTTGAACGCTTCGGCAAGCTTTTCGGATCGAGTCCATGGGCCAAGACCCTGATTGTTGTGATCACTTCGGCCTGGTTCGGAGCGATCCACTATCCAGTCCAGGGACTGGCCGGCGCCGAACAGGCCACAATCTTCGGGCTGGTCTTCGGGACGATTTTCGCAATCCGAGGCCGGATCTTCATGCTGATGGTGGCGCACGCGGCGTTCGACGTGACCGCAGTCGCGATCATTTACTGGGATCTCGAATCCGCGGTGGCGCACTTCATTTTCAAATAGCGGGATCAAATCGCCTCACACAAAGTCCACGAAGGACGCAAAGGTCGAATGGCCAAGCGAAGGAGAATTCGAATTGCGGATGAATGATCTGTTGGGCGACCTTCTCCGCGAATGAAGCCGGTGCGCGTGGAAGTGATTGATCTGATGCAGAAAGGCTACGTTTATTTTCGCAGCAAATCGATGGGGCGCGCCTTCCGCGTCGGATTCAAACCCGACCTCACCCCAAGGCAAATGCTGGCGCTTGGCGTCTTCGGCGGAAAGTACATGACGGATTGCACGAAGGAGTTTCCCGTCAGTTGGTTTCAGAAAGCGAAGCTCTGCCGGGAACGGCATGAAGCGTCGCTTAATTACTTCGAGGTGAATGCGTCGCAACCGCTCTCGATCTGGCGGAGGAAGGGTTGGATTTATCACGAAGATCCTCGCGGCTGGTTTCAGTGGTACTGCCGCTACTATTCCGGCCGCCGTTGTCTGGACGATTTGCGCCAGATCAAACGCTGGCGCGCTGTGCGACGGCATCTTGCCCAACTAAAAAAGAACTGCGCTCGCGGCGATCTCGCCTGCCGGCGAAAACAGCGGCAGGCGTTGTTGCACTGGGCTTACGACTCGCGAAAAATCTGAGCCGCGCCAAAGCTACGGCTGAAAGATCGCCGGGAATTTAAAGCGATAGACCCAGAGAAGAAAGAGCGTGAAGACGGAGATTACGCCGGACATCACAAGGCCCTGAGTGCTCTGATCGAGCAAGATGTGAAATAGCACGATGTTCACAATCACAGGGCCAAGCAGGGTGAGCCCCGGTGCGACGAAGCGTCCTCCGAGGAGCAGGAGCAGACCGCCGACGACCTCCAGCCCGGCAACAATATAAATGTAGCCGCTATTGATAAGCGCTCCGATGAACGCGCCCGCGTCCCCTGGTATGGGCGGGATCGGGCCCATGAAGTGCAGGAATCCGTTGGCTCCGAAGACGGCGAAAAGGAGCCCGAGCAGGACTCGGGCGATGATGATGACGTATTTCATATTGGTGGAGTAGCGGAATTGAGGACGAAGAGGAAGCCTGTTCACCGCGGATCCGCCAGCGCCGAACCGCCTTCGCAGAAAAGCGCTGTGGTCGCCTCGCTCTGTCGAGGCGTGGCTTGAAGGCACGGCGATCCCGCATAGGCGGGACCGTGGCACAGCTTATTCATCCTCTGAGATAGCAAGACCCTATGAATCTGTGATATATCGCAGGAATGAATTGGGAGGCGGTCAACGCGATCGCGCAATTGATCAGCTCAGTCGGCGTTGTGGTGTCGCTCTTATATCTGGCGGTGCAGGTCCATCGCAGCACGCGTATCGCCAAGCTGGCCGCGCAGGATGCGGCGACGACCGCGTTACGCGAAGTCACCCGGCCCTTTGCGGAAAACCCCGAAGTGGGAAAACTCTGGGGCAAAGGCCTCGAGGATCTTGAGACGTTGACGCCGGAAGAGAAGGCGCGCTTTTTTCACGTGGCGTTCCAGTTTCTCAAGGCGATGGAGACGATCCATTTCCACTTCATTTATGGAGTGATGGAAGAGCAGGTCTGGCGCGGCTGGCGCAACCTTTACCGACACTACCTGGCTTCCCCGGGTTTGATCTACTATTGGCAGCTCCGGCACGATCTGTTTTCCGATCGTTTCCAGGAGTTTGTCGCGAGTCTGGAGCAGCCGGCCCAGCGTCTCACCGTTGGGAACCTTCTGGGCCAGGAGACGTCCCAAGGAGATCCCAAGAAGTAAGGAGCCTGTCTTGCCTGCGTTTTCCAAGCCGAGCTTTTCGAACTCGCGGAGTCACGGCCGCCTTCCTCGGATGGGATTCCTGACCGGCAGTTCAAACGACGCTCTATCTTTCTTGCCGAACGGCACCGGATTTCATTGTCTTGGGCACCATGTCCCCAAGACTTCGACTGTTCGTTAGGATTCTGCTCCTGCTCCTTTGCACGACTCAGAGTCAGAGGGCCGCTTCTCCCGCCGATCCCGACAAGGACTCGAAGCTGTCCAACCTCCTTTACAAAGCGAGGGAATTTGTCGATGCGAAAAAGCCGCTACTGGCGATCGAGAAATGTGACGAGGTCATCGCGAGCTTCAAAGCACACTATGGAAGCCGCAAAGAGAAGATCTATTGCGCTCGTTCGTCCACCGAAAGTCTCGGATACCTTTTGAAGGCAGCGGCGGACAACGTTAGTGCCATCGCTCTTTCCGGGACCTGGTCCACCGCTTATTTTATGAAGGGCTTTGCGCTGCAAGACTTGGGTCGAATGGGTGAGGCCAAATCGGCGATCAAGATGGCCATCGAACTATCACCGTGGAACTCACAATATCTGTCGGAGCTCGGCCACATTTATCAGCAGGAGAAAAACTGGCCGAAAGCGAAGGAAACCTTCGCGGCCGCCGAAGAGCACGCAGAGCTAGCTCCCGCTGAGACGAAAGCCGCCGAATTAGGCCGGGCGCGCCGGGGTTTGGGATATGTTTTTGTTGAGCTGGGGCAGCTGGACGAGGCCGAAAAAAAATATCAACAATGCCTGGCCGCAGATCCGAAGGACTCGAAGGCGGCAAGAGAGCTGGAGTATGTCCGCGGCTTACGAGCCAAGGCGAAGCCGCGATAATGCCGTGGCCCCGGTGATTGGGGTTTCGAGGTGTATGTGGGGCTCGGGCGCGGCCGGATCACGTTGGAAATCCTCCTTGGCACCACGACTGCTAGAGGAAAGCACTTCTGACAATGAAATTTGAACGGCAGCCAGACGACATCGAGCCCGGCAACACCTTTGAGCTGAAAGCCATTCTGCTGGTCGATGACGACAAGCAACTCGCCTCGGCTCTGCAGTGGATTCTGGCGGACGAGAATTTTCTGGTCGATGTGGCCTTCGACGGTGCGGAAGCCATGCTCAAGGTGAAAGCGCACCAATACGACGCCATCATCTGCGATCTGAGAATGCCCCGGCTACGCGGGGATCAATTCTATCTCCAAGCCAGAGAACTGCGCCCAAATCTCTCAGATTCCTTCATCTTCATCACCGGCTTCGCCACCGATCCCCAAGTCAGAACATTCCTCATCGAAAACGAAGTCAAATTCCTGGTGAAGCCCTTCCCCATCAAAGGCCTGATTCACTGCGTGAAGGAATTGCTCGCCTAGTCGCCGACTGTTATTGGTGCTCGGCCAGAATCCTGGCGAAGCGCCACACCTCGTGAAACGTGTTGTAGAGCGGCGTGGGCGCGGCCCTGATCACGTTCGGCTCGCGGAAATCGCACTTCACGCCGGCCGCCTCCAGTTTTTTGAACAGCTCTTTAGGATGTTCGTGAACCTGGATTGAGAGCTGGCAACCGCGCGCATTCGTTTCGTGCGGGGTTATCACCGTCAGCTTTGCATGGGCGCCAGACATCTGCCCGTCCGGGTCGGAGAGCAGGAATTGAAGATATCCCGTTAGCTTGATCGATTTCGCGCGCAGCGCTTCCATCCCCCCGGCTTCATCGAAGATCGCGAATGAAGCGCGCAGGGGCGCCATGGAAAAAATGGGCGGATTGCTGACCTGCCAGCCATCGGCCGACGGAACGGGGATGAACTCCGGTTCGAGATGCATGCGGAACCGAGTGTTCGGATCGTTCCCGAACCAACCGGCCAGGCGTGGCAACTCGCGATTGATCGCGTGCCGTTCGTGCACGAACGCGCCTGCCACGGCGCCGGGACCGGCGTTGAGATATTTGTAGGAACACCAGACCGCGAAATCGACCTTCCAATCGTGCAACGCCAGCGGCACGTTGCCAACCGCGTGCGCGAGATCGATCCCGACCGCGCAGCCCCGTTTCTGCGCCGCCGCCGTTATCTTCTCGATATCAAACAGCTGGCCAGTGAAGAAGTTCACGCCGGCCATAAGCACCAGCGCGATCTCGTCGCCCTGTTCCTCCAGCAGGTTCTCGATGTCCTCCTGCCGAACGGTGAACTCCCCTTCGCGCGGACGCGCAAGAACAAGCGCCTCCTTCGGATCGAACCCATGATGAACGATCTGCGTCTTGATCGCATAGGTGTCCGAGGGAAAGGCCGGCTCTTCCATCACGATCTTGAATCGCGATTTCGTCGGACGGTAGAACGTGGCCATCATCAGATGTAGGTTCACCGTGAGGCTGTTCATGCAGATGACCTCGTTCGGTTGCGCACCCACCAGCCGCGCTGCCGGTTCGCGCAGCGTTTCGTGATACGAGTACCAAGGCGTCTTGGCGCCGAGGTGGGCGTCGACCGCGAATTTAGCCCAATCGTCCAATTCCTGATCGACGAGCTCTCGCGCCGTTTTCGGCATTAGGCCGAGCGAATTGCCGGCCAAATAGATGAGCGGCTGTCCGTCGGCACCAAGCGGGAGATGAAACTGCTCGCGAAACTGCGCGAGCGAATCTTCGGCATCGAGCTGAAGGGCAAACTTTTCGTCGGAGGAAAAAGTCATCGTCTTTGTTTAGCGGAGAGGGAGAGATTCGCCACAGATTAACACGGATGAAACACGGATTTGAGGAGATTCAATTACCAGGCCTTCCCAAAATCCGTGTAAATCCGTGTTCATCCGTGGCCGTTTCTTCTGATTAGGGCAACTGCATGAATTCGATGGTCGTTCCGTCGGGATCGCGCACGTAGACGACGCGTTTCCCGGCATTGGGACCTGATTGCAGCGTTTGGGCCTTGCCCGCCACATGCCAGCCGGATGCGGCAATCGCGGCGAGCACGGCGTCGAGATCGTCAACCGTTAGTGCGACGTGGACTGATCCGACATCGCACGGTCGGGGAGCGAGATGTTTGCGATCAGGCGGCGCGTGGTATTCGAGCAACTCGATCTTGTGCCCAGGCGCTTTGAGCACCGCGAGCGAAATCTCCGCTCCCTGAACGCCGGTGATTTCGCCAGCGAGTTCACCGGTCTGGTGGGTTCGATGCGATAGCTCAAACCCCAGAATATCCCGCCAAAAAGCGAGCGACCGCTCCAGGTTCGAAACCGTGATCCCAGTGTGATCCGCCGCAACGATATGAAACGATTTCTTCGCGCTCATGCTCGTGATCGATTCCGAATCCGTGTCATCCGCGTCATCAGCGGTCGATTATTTTCCCACCGCCGCGATCACTTTGAGCTCGATCCCGATCGGCGTGGGCAACGAGATGATCTCAATCGTTGTGCGTGTCGGATTCGGTTTGTCAGCACCGGCGAAATGCTCGGCGTAGAGCTTGTTGTAGATGGGAAAATCCTTCTTCATGTTCGTAAGAAAGACCGTGACATCGACAATGTCGTTCCAGGACGCGCCGGCGTCTTCGAGCACGAGCCGCACGTTTTCGAAAACCGCGCGACATTGTTTCTCGATGTCGTAGCTCAAGATGTTCCCGGCAGAATCGAGCGTCACTCCGGGAATCTCTTTGCTCCCGCGCACCCGCGGTCCGATCCCGGAAAGAAAGAGTAAGTCGCCGACACGCTTCGCATGCGGGAATGCGCCGACCGGCTCCGGCGCGCGCGCGCTTTCGAATGTTTCATTCATAAATCGAAGATGGAGTCGGACGCAAAGTTTGCCGCTACTGAGGGTTCTTTGTGGAAAATCTCTTCGACCTTTGCAGAGTTGTCACTTCTTTCGTGCCTTCGCATCTTCCGCTTCCCTGGCCTTGATTCGTTCCTCGGCTTCCCGATACCCCTTGGCGGTTAACCTCTCGACTTCAGCCTCTACCCTTCTCGTCATTTCATTCGAGACGTCCATCGAGGCCGCAATCAGGCGGGGGTGAATTGGTTTCATCAGCTCGCCCACGAAGATTTGTTCTTCCGTGGTGCGAGCCAATTCTCCGACCGCCAAAACTGCTTTCTGCGCATCCTGAGTGGCAGTTTGCAACTCTGCATCCGACTTCTGGTTCCGAATGGCTTCCCCCACTGCGTCAATGGCCACGATCGCCCGCTGAGCTGCCGCCCGAAGCCGAGCCTCCGCATCCTTGTTCGAAAGGCGGACGTCTTTGAATTCGGTCGTAAGCAATTTGGATCCCGCCCCGACAGTTGCCAATTCCTGCCGGAACGACCAATAGATGGAGGCAAGAATCAACACCCCAGCAACCGCGATCAGACCGGTCAAAACCCGGCGCCGCTGCTCCCGTCGTTTCTCCCTCTGGTAAATATCGTCAAACCCAACGCCGAGGAGACCCGCGACGATTTTCAGAAAGGCGCGTTGCTTCCCGTCACCATCCGGCCGCAAATCAGCCGCGATCGGTTCTACTCGAACCGGGGTCGAATCAGCACCGAGCCCCTCAAAGCGCATGCTGTAGGGGAAACACTCCTCGTCAGGCGAAGTGCCCTCGCTGGCATTGGGAATCCCGCTGGCAATCAGAGCGATGATCCGGTCGCGGCCGTGCCAGCCTTTGAAGGCGCGAATCTCCTCCTCGACCCAGCGCGATTGCGCGCTGGCCGGAGAACAGATCACGACGAGATAGCGCGATTGCTGAAGCGCTTTCTGCAAGTTGTCTCCCAGCTGCGACGAGGTCGGCAGTTCCTCACGATCGCGAAAAACTGGGATCAGCCGCTCGGGGACGGTGCCGTCGCGGCTGGGTGTGCCGACCAGGCTGCGCGGAACCCGATAGGTTTCGAGCTTCTTGTGCAGAAAATCGGCCACAGGCGCGTCTCGGTGGCTGTAACTGATGAATGCCCAATACTTCATGTTGGCTATTCAACCCGATCCAGGCCCGGCAAGCCAAGCCGATATCGACGAATTCAAAAAACGGAAATCAGCGCGTCGAGGCAGATGGTTTTCGCTTTTGCTGAGCCAGCCATTTGTAGAGATCGGGCCGGTCGTAGACGTCGAGAATGTAATGGTCGCGTTCAGGAAGGACCGTCAACTGCGGATGGCCGCCAGCGGCTCTGGTAGCATTAACCAGTTCTTCGACCTCCTTGAGCGTTGTGAATTGGTCGTTTGTTCCATGAAACAGCCAGAGAGGAATGTTTGCGAGCTTCTCCGCCCAGGCTGTGATCGGGCTATAGACGCCGAGTGACACAATTGCCGCGAACCGATTCGGCATTTTGTAGGCGGCGTAAAGCGCACCGCGTCCGCCCATGCTGTGGCCTGTCACATAGACGCGGTCCGGATCAACCCGATGTGTTGCCGTCACATCGTCGAGGATCGCACCCAGAGCGGTAACATCGGTCCATATTTCCCCCTTGTGACATTGGGGAGAGACGACAATGAACGGAAAGTTGGGATCAACCTCGACTTTTTCGGCGAGTCCCAACTTCTTCATCTGGCTGATGTCATCGCCGCGGACGGATCCTCCATGGAGGTAAAGAATGAGCGGCCATTTCTCCGTGTTCTTTTCGTAGGCGGCAGGCAGAAACAAGAGGTATTGAATTTGAACCTTGTGAGTGACGTCGCGCTGAAGCGTGCGCATCACTTGACGGTTGGGCGCCGAATCAGATTCACCGGCCGCTTGAACCGAAGCCCCAAAGGAAAATATGCCCGCGATTCCAACGGCAAGGACGGAGCAGGCAATTTTCATGTGTCGGCGTCCGGTGATCAAGGAGCACCCATCCGACACTCAACTCTCAACCATCAACTCTCAACCGTCTTCCGATGGCGGATACTTCTCGAACTTGGGCAGCTTTGGATCCATGTGGTCCCAATGTTGCGCATCGGATGTCCACATATGGACCCGCGGTTTGAACAAGCTGGGGTCATCCAAACTTGAGGCAAGGATGCCCTGTCCTTCATCAGAAGCGCCGCCGAAAAGGCGAGAGCCGCAGTCAGGGCAGAAGCCGCGCTTATTGTGGCCAATCATTTCGCTCGTCGTGGAATAGTAGCGCGGCGCGCCTTTGGTAATCTTGAAAGCCTTGGCCGGCACATAGACCACCGGCGAAAACGCGCTGCCGGTGGTTTGCTGGCAATCGCGGCAGTGGCAGTCAAACATCATCATTGGCTCAGCCGTGCATTCGTAGCGAATCGCGCCACAAACGCACCCGCCAGTGAAAGGCGCGGACACTGGCTCAGTTGTGGTTGTGCGCCGCCGCGACCGGTGGGGAAACCACGCTAAAGCGCTTCGCCGAGCGGGCGCGAGCCTTAACCGCTTCAACATCGCGATCGCGCGGCGGGGCGTTCGTAACCAGGGAATGGAGTAGTTCGTGCGCAGCCGCTGCCACCTGGTCGACAGCCCGATTGAAAGCATCCTCGTTTGTTTTGGAAGGCTTGGTGAATCCGCTCAGCTTCCGGACGAATTGAAGCGAAGATGCGCGAATTTCGTCCTCAGTGGCCGGCGGTGCGAAGTTATGCAGCGTTCTGATGTTTCGACACATGGCGATGGAAATAAGAAGTAAGAGTTAAGAAGGATGAAATTTAACGCGGAGGCGTTAGAGGTCCACCATGGTTTTGAAGCCGCCGTAAACCATCCGCTTCATATCGAAGGGCATCGATTTCATATCCATCATCTGGTTGAGGCGCGGATCTTTCATGACCTTTTTGTTCACGCTGTCGCGATGCGCGCGCGACTTGAAGACGATCCACGAAAAAACCACCGTCTCGCCCGGCTTGAGTTTGATCGTCGCCGGGAATGACACCGCCCACTTAGCCTTGAGGTCGTCGCCGGCGCATTCACAGAACTGCAGAGCGCCATGATCCATCCAAACCTTCCCCCCCTTCTGCGCCATGCGGCGGTAGGCCGCCAGGTTTTTCTTCGGGACGGGCAAGACATATCCATCAACGTATTTCATAAGAAATCTCTAAACTATTTTTCGGGCTCCTTCAATCCGCACCACCCGCGCGAGCGCGAGATACGCCCCGACGGCCGCCCCTCCTACGATGAGAAAAAGCACGCAAGCGATCCAAAACGTAGCGTCGGCGCCTGTCTCCCAGATTAGTGGCTCCGGGCTCCGCGATGCCTGCCATTCACTCCGGCCCCCCATCAAGAGGCCGAGGCCACCCAGGATGTTTCCACCGGTGTGAAGAGCCATGCTTGGAAATATGGAATTCGTCAGGTAGGCCAGTGCGCCGTAAACCGCGGCGACTGCAATAAAGTACGGCAGCAAGATCAAGGTCACTTCCGGATGCGCGAAATGCGCAAATCCGAACAGCGTTCCCGTGACAAGGATTGCGACGGCCAATCCGTGGCGTCGTTCGATTGGCCTTTGCATGTAGCCACGAAACGCCGCCTCTTCCACGATGCCAGCCACGGCGGAACCGGTGAGGAGAAAACACAATAAGGTCACGCCCGGAACGTGCGAAATGTCGGGAAGCTGTTGTGGAGGCAGAGTGACCAACCGGTTCGTCACAACTTGGAGGAGCAAGACGGCCCCAAGGCCCAGGACGCCGGCGAAAAGTGCCGCGCCGAAGACCTCGGTGGAAATGGGTTGAGCACGGAGATTGGCGTGCCGCGACTCCGCGGTTGATCGAGGTGGTCCCGCTCCTCGGAGATATCTCCAGAAAAGCCACAGATAAAGCACGGTCGGAGGCACCGACCACGGCACAGCGGACCCATACTTGAAATTGGCTGACACCAGGAGAGCCCACGGTGTTGTCCCAACCAAAGCCACGGCGGCTCCAGTAAGAACGGCCCGCACGACGACCGGCAAGCGGGTCCAGAGCGCGATCATCCAATTCTTATTTTGCGATGCAGACGTTCTTGGGTTCGGTGAAGAAGTGGAGCGCTTCGTCGCCGCCTTCGCGGCCGACGCCGCTTTGTTTCATGCCGCCGAAAGGGACGCGCAAATCGCGCACGAGCCAGCAGTTCACCCAGACGGTGCCGGTGTGGATCTGTTCGGCAACACGATGGGCGCGGTTCAGGTTTTGCGTCCAGACGCTCGAGGCCAGGCCGTATTCGTTGTCGTTGGCGTAGCCGATCACTTCTTCTTCGCTGTCGAATGGCGTGATGGTGATGACTGGGCCGAAGATCTCCTCGCGGTTGGTCCGGCACGCGACCGGTAAGTCGGTAATGATTGTCGGCGGAAAGAAATAACCCGACTGGCAGCGTTCGTTGATCTGCTCGGGCGCGGAACCGCCGAGGGCAATCTTGCCTCCCTCTTTTTGCGCGAGATCGACATAGAACTTTACTTTGTCGAGCTGCGTCTTCGAGACGATCGCGCCCTGATCGGTCGTCGCTTCCAGGGGATCGCCCAGCCGCAACTGCGACGCTTTTTCGACGAAGCGATCGACGAAATCCTGGTAGGCCGAACGCTCGACGAACACGCGGGAACCGCACAAGCAAACCTGGCCCTGGTTCGCAAACGAAGAACGCAGGCTGCCGGCGATCGCGGCGGCCTGGTCGGCGTCGGCGAAGATGATGTTGGGATTCTTGCCGCCCAGTTCGAGCGAGACTTTCTTGAACATTGGCGCGCAGGTCTCGGCGACCTTGCGGCCGGTGACCGTTCCGCCGGTAAACGAGATCGTGCCGATCTTAGGATGCGCGGTGATGGGAGCACCGACATTCGGTCCGGTGCCGTGCACGACGTTGAGGACGCCATCCGGCAGGCCGGCTTCGCGGCAAATCTCACAGAGCAGATAGGCCGTCATCGGCGTCAGCTCGCTCGGTTTGGCGATGGCGGTGTTGCCGCACGCGATGGCGGGCGCGATTTTCCAGCTCAACAGGTAGAGCGGCAGGTTCCATGGTGAAATCAGTCCCGCGATGCCACGCGGCTGGCGCAGGGTGTAATTGAACGCGACGCCGTCTGTGATGTGCGCTTCGGATTCAGTGTGCAGGATTGCTGTCGCGAAGAACCGGAAATTGCTGGCGGCCCGCGGAATGTCGAGGCCGCGCGCGAGTGAGACCGGCTTACCCGTGTCGATCGATTCGGCGCGCGCGAGTTTTTCGAGGTCGCGTTCGATCAGATCGGCGATACGCAGCAGGATGCGGGACCGATCCGCCGCGGGCGTGTGCGACCAACCCACGAACGCTTTGTCTGCCGCCGCTACGGCCAATTGAACATCGCGAGCGTCGCTGTCCGGCACCTGCGAATATGGCTTGCCGGTCGCCGGCTCGATGTTGTCGAGGTACCGTACCACCAACTGGCTCAACGAATTGGCCATCGATGAAGTTTCGGATTTTTGTCGGTTCAGCAGCCACGGATCTTCACTCAATAAAGGTTGGAGAGGCGCTGGGCACAAGCGCCTCTACGTCCGACCCAACACACTCCGATATGAGGTTTTTTTGAAGCAAGCCGAGCTATTCTAGGAATCTCCATCAGCCACGCGTCAGGCTCTCAGGCAACTCGATGGTTCTATGGAGCTGGTCCTTCGCGGTAGGCCTGGCCTGCTCGGAAGGCAGTCAGTAACTTTTCGACCAGGATCGCCGCGCCAGCGTTGCCGGATGACCGGCTCAGGGCGTCTTCGGCGGTTTTGATTGCCTCTGGAACTTTACCGATTTCCGCGTAGGCGGCAGCCAACGTTGCAAGCATCTCGGGAGCCATGCGGCCAGTAAGAGCACACGCGCGTTCGGCGAGGCGAACGGCCTCGGGTCCATTACGTAAAGTCGCATCGGGCTGAGTAGCGAATAACCACGCCACTTCATTGAGGATCGGAGGAGCGTCAGGCACAGCCGACACGACTTCGTGAAGGCGCTGCAATCCATCCGGAGCTTTTCCAATAGAATGAAGCACACTTCGAAAATCTGAAAGCGGTTGAGAGAGATCGGGCCGAAGCAAAACGCAGTAAGCAAAGTGATTTGCGGCCGTGACGAGGTCCTGCCTCTGTGCCAGGGCGGAGACCGACAGTGTGATGCAGTTCAAGACTGAAGGGATACTTGGCCAGCCCATCTCGGGCAACGGTGATTACCTCATCGTGACGGCCCAATTTTGAAAGACAAAATATTAATAAGTCGTAGGCGGTGGGATTCTCCGGTCCCAACTCGAGAGCGCTGCGCGTTTCGCTAATCGCGGGCTCCATTTGCCCTTGCCTGGCCAAAGCAAGACCCAATTCCAGGCGACAGGCTCCGTCCAGCGGACTCAGTTCGACTGCTCGTTGGGCCTCCGAAAGTGCTTCGTTTGCTCGGCCAGAGTCGCTTAGAACCGCCGCCCGGAATCGCCTTGCGTCCGCGTTTGTAGGATCCGCCTCGATCGCCTTAGTTGCGGCATCGAGCTTGCGCTCGGATTCCAATCTCCGGCCGACATACAAATGGTGAGATGCGGAAGGGACTATCCAAAACGATGCGAAGCTATTCATCGCCCAAACCAGCAGGATAACGCCGAGCGTGCCTTGTATTACCTGGCGTCCACGTGTTAGCACCTCCCAACCAACCGCCCCAGAAAGGCAGATGGGCACTAGCAACGCTAACCCATAGAAGGCTTTCACTTGCGCATAGGAAGCGACTTTCAGAGTCATGAAAACCACTCCGAGCGTCACTGCTGCGGCAAAGGCGATCAAGACAAACCCCTCGGTCGACGGCTTGCGGACGTAACGCCAGAAGATCGTGGCCGCGCCCGTGAGGATGAGAAAGCTGGGGGCGGGCGCCAAGAGATAGCCAGCAACCATCAGATCATAATTCCAGGGCGGGCGATCGGCCATATTCGTAACACCCCCGCATAAGCCATCCCCCCAAAGCGTGGAATAAATCCCATCGGCAAAGCTCGAAAATCCGCTGAATAGCGGAGCGACCAGCGACTGTCCAAACATGCCATAGTCAGCCGCAGTATGGAACCCAGGATCCTGCCACCAAGGAAACCCTGACGCTACATCCCAATTGCCGAGCAATGGAGTACCAAACCGGCGCCAGATTCGGACGTAGTGCCAGCCGCAAGTAGCGAGAAATACTGCAGACAAGGCGCCGAGATGGCGTAGCCAAGTCGCGACGGGCGCGCGTTGAACAGCCAGCTTGGTGGCGATTGCCAAAAAAATGGGCGGAACCAGCAGGAGCGCGGTTGCCTTGGTCAACATCGCCGCACCGAGGCACAACCCTAGCCACACGTATTGAGATACCGACGGATTTTCCATCCGCAGCAAACGCAATCCGAGGTAAAGGGATGCCGTTGCCAATGTCGCAGCGAATGTTTCGTTGGTAACAAAATGCGATAGGTAAATCTGCATCGGCAGGAAAGCGGCCAGCGTCAGGCCAATCAACTGCGGAGCGAACCGGCCCGGAAAGAAGAGCCGTAAACTCAGAAAAACGAGGATGAATTGCAGAAGCCCGAAGATAAGAGTGAGAAAACGCAGCACGAGGATTCCCGCTTGGGCATCGGTCGAGAGCCCGCAAATCGAAAGCACGGCCGCAGACAAAACATAATACAGAGGAGGCTGAAACATCTCGAAGCCTTCGGTCGGTAACGGCAGCGCGTGCCGTTCCTGGACGTATTTGATGTATTCGAGATGATCCTCCGCATCGAAGCCCTGAAGAAATGGCATCAAGCTGGCGTTATTCCAAAAAAGGAGCACCCAAAAACAACTGATCACCGAAAGTAGAATGAAAATCTGAGGCCTGGACAGGCCGCTGCCAGCGGCAGGCTTAAAGAAACGGCCAAGCCAGCGAGGCCCTCCAAAGCAAATAACGGCCGCGATACCGGCAAACAACAACCAGATAAGCCGCGTGGCGTGCAGAGCATGAAAAATCCGCTCGCCTCCTGCCATCGGATTGCCGGGGCCCGGGAGTTTGGGGGTTGCGGCAAGGGCAACGGGACGCCAGGCGGAGTCTGTAAACGATGCCTCCCATTCCGCATCGCTCCGCAATGTGAAATCATCCGCAGTTAACGTCAGCCAGAGTGATGGGGGTGCATTGTCATTGAAGATTTTGGCTTCGACGCTGTTTCTGCCGGCTCTCAAGAACGAGACCACATCGAAGGTTGAAGCATCTTTCCAATTGCGTCCCGCGGTGATCTCCACAAGCGTGCCGTTAATTTTTAATTCAGCGCGTTTGGCTGCGCGCATCTGCAACGAAGCCGCCCGCGGTTGAACATTGAGATCGAATTCCCGGCGAAAAACGGTCGGCAAACTGACAATACGGTGCGCCCGGGCTTCCATCGCCCTTGGGAAGAGAATCCACTCCGGTCGCCCAGCTCGCGGCAGGAAATTAATTTCAGGATCGCGCATGCACAACCAGGCCAGCCACGCGAAAGCCATGGCGGCTAAGCTGAGAAGCAGCACGCTTCTGTGCCACGTCTTCAGGCGAAGATTGACACGGGATGCTGGGGTCTGGCTTGGGGTCGTGGACGTTCGCGGCGCCCCCTTTGCCGGCGTTTTATTGACCCGTTTCACCTGGAGGCAGTGATCACAGCAGTTGCCGTCTCAATTGTCGCCGTAAAAGATGTGGCTGGGGAGGGAATTGAACCCCCGACACGAGGATTTTCAGTCCTCTGCTCTACCAACTGAGCTACCCAGCCGCGGCG
Organism: uncultured Verrucomicrobiae bacterium; assembly: GCA_963850015.1. Taxonomy (GTDB): domain Bacteria; phylum Verrucomicrobiota; class Verrucomicrobiia; order Chthoniobacterales; family UBA10450; genus AV80. Next base: position 292,218 of record CAWKJF010000002.1, on the reverse strand, counting down.
CCATGGAGACACGCGTTGTCTCCAGGCCGCGTCACTATGCAAAATTACGCGGATCGAGCAAGGCGGGATTGCGGAAAGAAATCCATACATTTCCAACCCACTCTTGCTCTTGATCATGATCCTGCTCCCCTGCTCACCCAAAGATTAAGATCAAGATCAGGAGCAGGAGCAGGAGTGAAAGTCGTCGTTTCTTCCGCGATCCGGCCTCGGATTTCCGATTTCGAATCGTTCATTCAGCGAACTGGCGCGGCAGATTCACAGCGGTGTTCAGAAGATGAAGATATTTCGTTCGTGGGATCTCGATGGCGCCGAATTTTTCCAGGTGCGGGGTGAGCCATTGGGTGTCGAGAAGGGTGAAGCGCCGCGCGCGCAAGTGTTCCACCAGCGCGAGCAACGCAATCTTGGACGCGTCCCGCACGTGGTGAAACATCGATTCTCCAAAGAATACGCCGCCGATCGAGACGCCGTAAAGGCCGCCGGCGAGCGCGCCATTCTGCCAGGCTTCGACGGAATGGGCGTGGCCGAGCCGATGCAGCCGAGAATAGCTTTCCACGATCTCATCGTTGATCCAGGTCTCGGGACGCTGTGCGCATTGTTCCATCACTTCGGCATAAGAAGTGTTGATTCGAATCTCGAAGGTCTTCTTGCGGACCACGCGCTCGAGGGTGTGCGGGATATGAAATTTATCGAGCGGAATGATCGCGCGCGGATCGGGGGAAAACCATTCGATCTCACCGTTCTCCATCGCCATCGGAAACACGCCGAGGCGGTACCCCTGGAGCAACACTTCGGGAGCAATCATGCGAACTGCGACTGTCGAAGTTCGAAGTCCGAATGCAAAACAGATTCGTCATTCGGAATTCGTCATTCGTCATTTCCCCCGTTGTCCTTGCGAAGTTCTTGCAATGAACCGGCCTTCCATTTATTCTCAGTGCTTGAAAGCCCTTTCTGCCGCCTTTTGCATCGCGAGCGCGATTCTGGCCGCTGGTTGCGCCGATCCTATCGAAAAACCACTCGCGCAGGAGGCGGGCGAAAAATTCAAGCGCGGCATCACCGGCGGCGGAACTCTCGTCCCGATCGATCGTCCCAACGATCCGAGTCTCAAACCGCCCGGACCGGGTCCGCAAAATCCCTAGCCGTGAAGACCGCCGCGCCATCCGCTCATTCCAAGATTCTCATCCTCGATTTCGGTTCGCAGTACACGCAGGTGATCGCGCGCCGCGTCCGCGAACTGCAGGTCTATTCTGAGATCGTCCCATATAACATTTCTGCGGCCGAGATCGAAGAGCTGAAACCAAACGGCATCATTCTCTCCGGCGGGCCGGCCAGTGTTTACGAAAAGAACGCGCCGCAGATTGATCCGGCGATTTTCGCCCTCGGTATTCCGGTCCTCGGGATTTGCTACGGCCTCATGCAGATGGCGCATCATCTCGGCGGGCAGGTTGAATTTAGCGGCCGCCGCGAATTCGGCCCGGGTATGCTCAAGGTGACGAACGGCTCGCAGTTGTTCGATGGATTGGGCGCGCAGCTCGACGTTTGGAACAGTCACGGCGACGAAGTGACCGCGCTGCCCAAAGGCTTTCGGGCCGCGGGCCAAACCGAAAGCTCCAACTTCGCCGCGGTCGAAGATCCGGAGCGCAAACTTTACGGCCTGCAATTCCATCCCGAAGTCGCACACACGCCCCGGGGCAGGGAAATCCTGCGGAACTTTGCTTATCACATTTGCCATTGCGCGATGGATTGGACGATGGGCTCGTTCATCGAGGAAGCCTGCAACCGCGTCCGCAAACAAGTGGGCGACGCCAAAGTCGTGCTCGGCTTGAGCGGCGGGGTCGATTCCTCGGTCATGGCCGCGCTTCTTCACAAAGCCATTGGCGACCAGCTCACCTGCATCTTCGTTAACAACGGATTACTGCGCGACCGCGAAGAAGAAGTCGTGCAGCGCGTCTTCGGGGAAAATTTTCATGTGAAGCTCAAGTACGTGGACGCGTCGGAAAGCTTTCTTTCCAAACTTCGCGGTGTGACCGACCCGGAGAAGAAACGCAAGATCATCGGCAACGAGTTCATCCGCGTGTTTCAAGAGGCGACCGAGGAATTGCTCGCGGAAGACAAAAAGAACGGCGTCGACAAGCACGGCGGCTACAAGTTCCTCGCCCAAGGCACGCTTTATCCGGACGTGATCGAAAGTGTTTCCATCGGCGGCAATCCATCGCAGGTGATCAAGACGCATCACAACGTCGGTGGTTTGCCCGAGAAAATGCATTTCGAACTCGTGGAACCGTTGCGCCAGCTTTTTAAAGACGAGGTGCGCCAGGCCGGATCGCAGCTGGAATTGCCGAAAGAAATCGTCTTTCGCCAGCCGTTCCCTGGGCCCGGATTGGCTGTGCGCGTCCTCGGCGAAGTCACGCCGGAGCGATTGTCGATCCTGCGCGCCGCCGACACGATCGTGCAAAGCGAGATGGAATCCGCCGATTGGTATTACAAGGTCTGGCAATCCTTCGCGGTCCTGCTTCCCGTGCAAACCGTTGGCGTGATGGGCGACCAGCGCACCTACGAAAACACGGTCGCGCTTCGCATCGTCGAAAGTCAGGACGGGATGACGGCCGATTGGGTGCGCGTGCCCTACGAATTGCTCGCGCGCATCTCGAGCCGCATCAGCAACGAGGTCAAAGGCGTCAATCGCGTCTGCTACGACATCTCAAGCAAGCCGCCGAGCACGATCGAGTGGGAGTGAGGGAATTTTCGATTTGCGATTGCCGATTTGCGATTTTTGATTGCTAATCGGCGTTGATGAACGCCGAGCAAGAGCGCCTCGCGGAGAACAGCGTCGACGAGCGATGGCACTTGTGGGGGCCCTATCTCTCGGAACGGGCCTGGGGCACGGTGCGGGAGGATTACAGCGCCAACGGCGACGCCTGGAATTATTTTCCGCACGATCACGCGCGCTCGCGGGCCTTCCGCTGGGGCGAGGACGGGATCGGCGGCCTCTCGGATTTCAAACAGCGGCTGTGCCTGGCGTTCGCGTTCTGGAACGGCCGCGATCCGATGTTAAAAGAGCGCCTCTTCGGCGTGACCGGCCCGCAAGGTTCCCACGGCGAGGACGTGAAGGAAGTTTATTTCTACACCGATTGCACGCCGACCCACAGTTATATGCGGATGCTCTACCGTTATCCGCAGGCGCGGTTTCCCTACGAGGAGCTCGTGACGGTGAATCACGGCCGGCCGAAAGAAGCTCCTGAGTTCGAACTGTGGGACACGGGCATCCTGCGCGAGCACCGCTATTTCGATATCACGATCGAATACGCCAAGGTGGATCCCGATGACATGTTTATCTCGGTGACCGCAACCAACCGCGGCCCGGACGCGGCCGGTCTGCATATCCTGCCGACGCTTTGGTTCCGCAACACCTGGTCCTGGGGACGCGACGACCGGCGGCCGGCGCTTCGGGCCAGCTCCGATTTGGCGGGCCATTCCCTTACGATCCAGGCGAGTCATGGCGCGCTCGGTGAATACAAGCTGCACTGCGAAGGCGCGCGCGATCTCCTCTTCACCGAAAACGAAACCAACTCGGAGCGGCTCTTTTCGTCGCCGAACAAGCAACCGTTCGTCAAAGACGGCATCAACGACTTTATCGTCCACGGCCGGACCGGCGCGGTGAATCCGGAGCGCGTTGGGACAAAAGCGGCGGCGCATTACGCATTCACGATTGCACCCGGCGCGAGCCAGACGGTGCGCCTCTGGTTCGGCCGGGTCGGAGACGCGATCGAGGAGGATCTTTCGGGCGAGCCCGGATTAGTGCCCCGGCCAGTTTGCGTGTCGGTCCTGGATCATGAGGCGTTCGAGCATTTCGACGCCGTTTTTGAGGAACGGAGACGGGAGGCAGATGAGTTTTACGAAGCGCTCGAACCATCCTGCTTGAGCGACGAACACAAGTTGATCCATCGCCAGGCACTGGCGGGCATGCTTTGGACGAAACAATTCTATAATTACGATATCGGGACCTGGCTCGAAGGAGACCCCGGACAGCCGCCTCCTCCAGTCGAACGACGGGCCGGACGCAACGCCGAATGGAGCCACCTCTTCAATGAGCGAGTGATGTCGATGCCAGACAAATGGGAGTATCCCTGGTACGCGGCGTGGGACCTCGCGTTCCATTGCATCCCGCTGGCGCTGGTGGATCCGCATTTCGCGAAGGGACAGCTCGATGTCATCCTGCGCGAATGGTATCAACACCCCAACGGCCAGATCCCCGCCTACGAATGGAATTTCAGCGACGTTAATCCTCCAGTGATCGGGTGGGCGGCGTGGCGCATCTACAAGATCGAGCAGAAACAATCTGGAAAAGGGGATCGGGATTTCCTCGAGACCGTTTTCCACAAACTGCTCATTTCATTTACCTGGTGGGTAAACCGGAAGGATTCCGCAGGGAAAAATATCTTCCAGGGCGGTTTCCTGGGCCTGGATAACATCGGCGTTTTCGATCGGAGCGCGCCGTTGCCCAACGGCGGCCACCTCGAGCAAAGCGACGGCACCAGCTGGATGGGAATGTTTTGCCTCAACATGATGCGGATGGCGCTCGAGCTGGCCCGCGAGAATCCGGTTTACGAAAATATCGCGACCAAATTCTTCGAACATTTCCTCGGGATCGCCGGCGCCATGAATAATGTCGGTGGAAAAGGGATCGGGCTTTGGGATGAAACAGACGAATTCTATTACGACGTGCTGCATATGCCCGATGGGCGTTATCTGCCGCTGCGCGTCCGTTCGCTGGTCGGATTGATGCCGCTCCTCGCCGTGGAGACGATCGAGCCAGAGCTGCTCGAGGCGATGCCCGGCTTCAGGGAGCGCCTCGAATGGTATCTCGGCAACCGCCCCGACCTCGCGAGTCTCATTTCGCGCTGGGAAGTGCCGGGCGTAGGGGAGAGCCGCCTGATTTCACTTACCCGCGGCCATCGCATGAAGTGTCTCCTGCGCCGGATGCTTCACTCGGACGAATTCCTGAGCGCTTACGGCGTGCGGTCGCTCAGCAAATATCACGCGGCCCATCCGTACGTGCTGCGCGACGATGACGGCTCGCAGCGGGTGGTAAATTACGAGCCCGCGGAGTCGCAAACTAATATCTTCGGCGGCAATTCAAACTGGCGCGGGCCGGTCTGGCTCCCGATCAATTATCTCCTGATCGAGTCGCTTCAAAAATTCCATCATTACTACGGCGACGATTTCAAAGTCGAATGCCCGACGGGATCGGGCCGCTACCTGACGCTAAATGAGATCGCGAACGAATTATCGAATCGCCTGATCCAGCTCTGGCTTCCGGATGCGGACGGCAAGCGTCCTTTCACCCGGGCATGCGGCGATGCGCTCGACGCCGAGCACGATCGGGATCTCTATTGGTTTCATGAGTATTTCCATGGCGAAACCGGGGCCGGACTGGGCGCCAGTCATCAGACCGGGTGGACCGGCCTCGTGGCAAAACTGATCCAGCAACAGGGCACCGGCGGCACCATCGCTAACCGGGATCCGTTTACGGACCTGTAGTTGGCCGAAAGGCATTGCTCTTTCGGGAACACTTCATTGATTCGGCCTGGCCGCGCGAATCTTCTCCAGAAGGCTTTCGATCCGCCCGAAATCTACGGAAGGAAGATCGCCGTATGCGGCTTGAGGAAGGGACCAACCTGGATCGGGCGCAGGATCGCGCGCCGGGTTAAAGATTGGTTGAGAAACTTCATCCAAAACAAACCCGCTTTCCTCAAGTCCATTTCGTTTCTCTCGCGGGAGGGCGAGGATCATAACTTCACGAGCCGCGCCAAAGATGTTGTGCGAACAGCTTTTCAGGTTGTTCCGATTATACGGGTTCGCCACATGCCAAAATGCCCGATACGAAATTTTCTGTAGAAATTCAAAAACTTGTGGAAGGTAGCCCTCACCCGTTTGCTCGAAATAAAGGACGGGCCGGAACCGCTCGATCGTGCGGGCCGCCCCAACCATCGCTTCAAACTCCATGAGCTCCGCGTCGAGCTTGATCAGATCGCATCGTGGCAATTGAAGATCGTCCAAAGCGACGACCGGGACCGGCGAAAGAAGGGGTGGGTCCCGTTGATCATGTGGAGCAGGCGTTTCCCAGGCAAAGGAGAAGGAACCAAGATTACGAGGAGTCGCCGTCCCCTCCTTTACCATGCGTAACCCACTCTCTTTCCCGGCGATTGCCTGCACGCAACGCACGTTCTCGGCGGCGTTCAGGAACGCATTCAAGGTTAGCAGGGCAAAGGCGCGTCGCTGGCCCTCAATCGAGAGGACGCTTCCGGTCGGGCCGACGAAGCGACTAAAAGCAATCGCGTGCGTTCCGATGCCGGCTCCCACGTCGACCACGGTATCTCCCGTTCCGATGAGTGTAGAAAGGAGATAAAGTTCCTCTTCCGCCCATTCTCCGTAATGAGAGAGGGAGGCGCCGATTACTTCGTCACCCGTGTAATGACATAGCACCCCGTGACGGCTGGGATGCGCGGTTACTTCCACGGCGCGGGCCTAACGACTGATTCGATCTCCGATGCGAGGATTTCCCGCATCCCATTTCAACAACGCGACGACGCCGGCGAAAAGCGCAAAGACGAGCACCAGATGCCAGGCAAACGAAAGCTGATCGCTGACATGGCCAAAACAACCGCAGGTGATATCGATTCCACGCGCCTTCGCGGCGATGCTTGCGGCGATGAAGACCAGCAGGAGGCCGAGGAGGAGAGCCAAAGCACCCGAATACCAACGCCGAAATATCAGCGCCAGCCCGCAAAAAATCTCCAGCCAGGGCAAGTAGAGCGCGAGCGGCAGATTCAAAACCCAGGGAAGAACATGATAATTCTGAATGTCGCCGGCAAAGCGAACCGGGTCCCAAACTTTGAGCACGCCCGCATAAACGAAGATCGCGCCGACAAGGATCGCCAGGATGCGCCAGGCGAGAGTTGAGAATTGAGAGTTGGCAGTTGAGAGGGCCTGCGTTGAGGTGCCGTGCTCCTGGATTGACGGCTGAACGTTCGTCGGCATCACTTCTGATTCCCCTTCCACGCTTCCCACCCACCTTCGAGAACGAAGACGTTCTTCAACTGCGCGTCGTTGCGCAAACGTCGCGCTACTTCGCGGCTGGAGCCGCAGCTTTCGCTGCCACAGTAAACCACCACCCGCTTTTCCGGCGACCACACCGCCAGCATCTGCGGAAGCAGTTCGTTCCAACGATCTTCATTCAGCAGGACCAGCCCCGGGCACGTGCTCGTGGGCGAATTCATTTTCCGGCCGCGCATCGATCCAAAGGGCATTGCTCCCCCACCCGCGCGCATCCGCAAGAGTTACCATCTCGGAGGCCGGAATCGGCGAACGCCACGAAACCTGGTCGCGAAGATAAAGTGCCTGCCCACCGGCAGGCAGCAACGCCAGGCCGAGGAGCAGCAGGCCCTGCCGAAGCAGCCGTCTCACGAACTAGCAGCTGGCATCACTCGGGCGCTCGCGTTGAAAACCTTGTTCTCCCCTGCGCCTTTGTCCGGCTTGATGGTCAAGTTTGCAGTCGCCTGATGCCCTGTTTCCTTTGGCTGGACCACGATCCGAAACTCTCCAGGGGTCGATCCAGGCTCAACCTTGGTCGTGAAGTCAGGGGTCGAGGAAGTCACCTCGAGGCTCTTGATCGTCACGCCCTTGCCGGCCTTTGCCACAATCGTTTTTGGCTTCGGGTCTTCGTTCGCCTGCCAAAAAACAAATGCCGGCTGCAGCTCGAGAAGCTGCGCGATATTTGCCTTGAGCGTCAGGGTCGTCTGCGGCGATTTCGGGTCGTCGCTATCCACGGTCACGGTCTTCATCTGCGTTCCGGTGCGGTCGCCGGCATTGAAGGTAGCGACGATCTCACCCTTTTCCCCGGGCGCGACGTCATTCTTTTTCAACGCTGCGGTGGTGCAACCACACGAGGTGCGCACCCCCTTGATATTGATCGTGGTGGCGCCCTTGTTCTCGTAATTGAAGGTGGCGACAATCGCGTCCGTGCCGGGCGCGGGGTTCAGCTCAATTTCGGTTTTCTCCCAAGCGAGCTGCGCTTGCGCTCCGGAAGAAATGCACAGGAAAAGCGCGCCAAGGAGAGCTTTGGTTGGAAGATTCATACCTGCAGCAAAACGGCGAACGGTCGCGATGTCAAACCTCGACTGCTGCCGCCACCGAGACGCGGGATGGTTAAGATAACTCCGAGCAGGCGATTTAGCCCTAGGGCGCACCGCGGTCGTAGACTTCGATGAGGCCCACGCCGCTGCTGCCCCCTTGTCCCACGAGCAACGCGGTGTACTGGCCGGGTCCTAGCGTTATCGCTATGCCAGACTCCGATGCGTTTGTCGGGGCGAGAACCGGCGGCGGTCAGTTCCGCTGCTTGAGTCGGATCATCCTGCCAGTTGTCATTCGAACTCAGGAGCGCTCCGCTGCTGTTGCGCAGCTCCAGCGTTGGATTGGCCAGGGCATTCGGCACTCCCAGAACAGTCAGGCTCCCCCCAATACCACGGAGCACAATCCTGGTGTCACCACTGTTATTGCCCAGGATGAATCCCGCGATCACGATATCGTTACCCGTCCCGACCAGCGCCCGCGTGCTGATATTGCCCAGCTTCGACGAAACAGGCTGACTGAGGTCGTACACTTCAATCAAGCCGATGCCAGAAGTGCCACCATTGCCTCGGACGACGCCGGTGTAGGCGCCCGGATTTAAGGTCGCACCAATCGCTGATTCGAAATCATTAGTTGGCGCGAAACCGCTGGCGAGGATTGCCGCCATTTGGACGGGATCCTCTTTCCAGTTGTTGTTCGTGATCGTGGCAAATCCGGCCGGGCCGTTCAGCTCGAGCACCGGATCAGCCAGGACACCGGAAAGACCCGTAATCGAAGGTCCAAGGGCCCGAAGAAGCACATGTTTCGGAGCGGTCCCGGTAACGATGAATCCGCCGATGCCAACATTATCACCGGTCTGCACTCGCATCCGTGTGGAGAGGTTAACGGCCTGCGCTGCTGGTGTCGGGACAGGTGTTGGCGTTGTTGGGGGCGTGGGAGTCGGGGTCCCCGAAGGTGTTGGAGTTGCGGGAGGGGTGGGAATCGGTGTGCCGGGAGGCGTCGGAGTTGTCGGCGGCGTCGGCGTGGGTGTGCCCGGCGGTGTTGGAGTTACTGGCGGTGTAGGCGTGGGTGTACCTGGAGGTGTCGGAGTTACCGGCGGTGTCGGCGTGGGTGTTGTGGGAGGAGTTGGGCTCGTCGGCGGTGTGGGCGTTGCCGGCGGTGTGGGCGTGGGCGTTGTTGGAGGTGTCGGCGTCACGGGCGGAGTCGCTGTAGGTGTTGCCGTCGGAGTTGGAGTTACCGGTGGAGTCGGTGTGGGGGTTGACGACCCGACGGAGTTAACCGCAGCCAATGCATCGACGCGCCCGTAGCCAAAAGAATTATTCGGGATTTGGGTCGAGGGCGTGCCACCACAGGTCTGGAGAGCCACTGTTACGTTCGGGTTGGCAGTGTTCTGCAAGACCGTCTTGGTCGTAGCAATGTCGCGCACCAGCTGCGGGCGCGCCGACCAGAGGAGCGCCACCACACCGGCGACGTGCGGTCCTGCCATCGAGGTGCCGCTCATATTGCCGAAGCTGCTATCGCTCGTCCGGGTGGCGGAGCGGACATTAGAGCCAGGAGCCGAGATGTTCGGCTTCAGCAGGTTCGGAGTGTAGAAGGTGCTGGGACCGCGGCTGCTAAAGCTCGCCAGGCTATTGGTAATGGTAATCGCCCCCGTAGCGAACGACGCACTGTAAATCGCCGGCGCATCAACGACGGTAGAGCAGTTCGGGCCCGCGTTGCCGGCCGAAACTTCGACGAAAATGCCGGCCGCTTGAGTGTTGTTTACGATCGTCTCCAACTCAGCCCGGGTCACGCAGCCTTCGCTCGCGGGGCACCCCCATGAGTTGTTCATGACGTGCGGGCGAAGACGTCGGATTCGGGTTGTTGCCGGCCAGGTCCGTGGGCGCAATCATGAACTGAAAGCACTCGGTGTAGGTGGCCGGGGTGCCGTTACCCTGGTCCATGTTACGGCAACCGATCCACTTCGCGCCGGGCGCGACGCCGACCTGGTTGGTGCCATCGTCGCCAACCGTCGTGCCGGTCGTATGGGTGCCATGGCCCTGGTCGTCGCAAGGCACGACCGAGTTTACGCCGCACGTGCCACCGCCTGAATGAATCGAATCGTGCCAGTTAAAGTTGTGATCGGCAGTACACGCCATTCCAGCCGCGATACTTCGGCTTGAGCGCATTGTGGCTCCAGCGCATACCGGTATCCTGGTTGCCAATAACCATGCCCTGCCCGGTGAAGCCCATCGCCCAAACTGACGGTGCGTTTACATTCGTCACCCCCCATTCCGCGGCATCGGGCACGTCGATGTCCGGCGTGACCTCAAAATTGGCGATCTCCGGCGGTTCGATCCACCGCGCGGGCCTGTTGGAATCGACTCGCGCCACATCCGCGCGAGCGGCAAGCGATTCGACCAGGGAGCGATCGACCGTCGCGATGATCATGTTAGCCGCCCAGAACGATTGGTAGCTAGCGCCTCGCGCCGTTAGAAAAGCCTTGAGCTCGGCCTGTGTGCGCTCCGCATGCTGGGAAAGAGTGTTGTAGACAAACCAGCCTCGCGCGTCCTGATCCTTCATTTCATAGGCGGCGCTAACGTCAGCCTGGTTGGCGAGAAAAATTACCACCGAAGCGCTCTGTTCGTTGGCCGTATCCGTCAACACCTCCGCCGCGATTTTGGCGTCGGAAATCGGCGTGCCCGGGTCCTGCGCGAGGGCGGATGTCCCCGAGGACATGCCAAACCCAACCACCACCAAAAGGACACCAATCGAGCCCAGAACAAAACCAAGCAGAATTCGCGGATCAAAGAAACCGCGTTGCGAAGGGCGCTTTTTTTTCATAAGGGCTATTACTATCAAGAGCAGCAGAAAATTAATCCGCTGCCTTCATTGCTTGGAGATCACTGCGGACAACACGATGCTGGCGCTACAGTGGCGCGGACTCTCCCACGCGACAATAGGTTTTGAGAACGCCGTCTGGTCTGTCCGCTACGGCGCCCCGCGATCGTAAACTTCAATCACACCGACGCCAGTGGTGTTGCCTTGTCCGGCAAGCAACGCGGTGTACTGGCCAGGCCCTAGCGTTATCGCTATGCCGGACTCCTGTGCATTTGTCGGAGCGAGACCGGCGGCGGTCAATTCCGCCGCTTGTGCCGGGTCACTCGCCCAGTCGTCGTTCGAGGCCAGGAGCGCTCCGCTGCTGTTGCGCAACTCTAGCGTTGGATTGGCCAGCGCGTTCGGTACCCCAAAGAGAGACAGGCTCCCGCCAATGCCGCGGACCACAATTCTGGTGCTGCTACTGCTGTTGCCCAGGATGAAGCCCGCGATCACGATGTCGCTCCCCGTTCCGACCAGAGCCCGGGTGCTGATATTGCCCAGCTTCGACAGAAGTGCCTGACTGAGGTCGTACACTTCCACCAAGCCGATCCCAGAGGTGCCACCGTTGCCAGTTACCACCCCGGTATAGGCTCCCGGGGGCAAGGTCGCATCAATCGCTGATTCGAGAATATTGGTGGGGGCCAGACCACTGGCTTGAATCAATGCGGCTTGAGCTGCGTCATCCTGCCAGTTGTTGTTCGTGACCGTGGCAAATCCAGCCGGGCCGTGCAGCTCGAGCACTGGATCAGCCAACACCCCTGAGAGACCCGTTATCGATGGTCCGACGGCACGCAGAAGCACATGCTTCGGCGCGGTGCCCGTGACAATGAAACCGCCGATACCAGCATTATCACCGGTCTGAACCCGCATGCGGGTCGAGAGGTTCACGGCCTGCGCGGCGGGAGTCGGTGCGACCGAAGGAGTAGGTGTCGCGCTTGGAGTGGGCGAAGGGGTTGAGCTGAAAGTAGGTGTCGCGCTTGGACTTGGGGTGGGCGTCGTGATCGGCGTCGGCGTGGGGGTTACCCCAAGAAAAAAAGCGGCGTAGGCATCGACCCGGCCGTAGCCGAAGGAATTGTTCGGGATCTGGGTGGAGGGCGTCCCACCACAGGTCTCCGCGGTGACGATTACCCCGGGGTTGGCTGTGTTCTGTAAGAGCGTCTTCGTTGCGGCGATGTCGCGGACCAACTGCGGATGCGCGGACCATAGCAACGCCACGATGCCGGCAACGTGCGGACCCGCCATCGAGGTCCCGTTCAGCCGCACATAACCGAAATCATTGACATTATAACTCGAGCGGACTTGAACACCGGGAGCTGAGACATTCGGTTTCAGCAGGTTCGGCGTGTAGAAAGTGCTCGGGCCGCGGCTGCTGAAGTTTGCCAGGTTATTGTCAATGTCGATTGCCCCGATAGAGAAGGAGGCGCTGTAGAAGGCCGGTGGGTCTTCCACGGTTTCACAATTAGGGCCGGCATTGCCAGCCGAGACCGCGACGAAAATTCCCGCCGCCTGGGTATTGTTTACGATCGTCTCCAACTCCGCCCCGGTAACGCAACCCTCGTCCACGGGACAACCCCACGAGTTGTTCAGGACGTGCGGGCGCAACGCTGGATTCGCATTGTTCCCAGCCAGATCGGTCGGCGCGATCATGAACTGGAAGCACTCGGTGTAGGTTGCCGGGGTGCCGACCCCTACATTCATGTTGCGGCAGCCAATCCACTTCGCACCGGGAGCGACGCCAATCTGGTTGGTGCCGCTCTCTCCGACCGTCGTGCCGGCGGTGTGCGTGCCGTGGCCGTCGTCATCACACGGCGCCACTGTATCGGTGGAGCAGTCGCCACCGCCGGAGTGAATGGAGTCGTGCCAGTTAAAGTTGTGATCAGCGGTTGCGCCATCCCAACCGCGATACTTGGCCTTGAGGGCGTTATGGGTCCAGCGCACGCCGGTATCCTGCTCGCCAATAACCATGCCCTGGCCGATGAAGCCCTGCGCCCAGACCGCCGGAGCGTTTACATTATTCACGCCCCACTCGATGGCGTTCGCACCTTCCGGGTTCTCCGGCGCCGGCTGACGATTTGCGATCTCCGGTCTTTCGATCCACCGGGCTGGTCTGTTGGAATCGATCCGTGCCACGTCGGCGCGCGCAGCCAGCGTCTCGACCAGGGAACGGTCGGCCGTCGCGACGATCATGTTGGCGACCCAGAACGATTGATAGCTCACGCCCCTCGCCGTCAACAAAGCCTTGAGGCCGGTTTGGGTGCGAGCCGCATGCTGGGTAAGGGTTTTATAAACGAACCAGCCGCGTGCATCCTGGTCCTTCATCGAGTAGGCCGCGCTCACGTCGGCCTGATCAGCCAGAAAAATCACAACCGAAGCGCTCCGACCGTCGGTCGTATCCGCCAACACTGCAGGCGCGATCTTTGCGCCGGGTGCCGGACCACGCGGGTTTTGCGCCAAGACGGATGTCCCCGAGGACAGGCCAAACCCAACCAGCACCAAAAGGACACCAATCGAGCCAAGGACAAAACCAAGCAGGATGCGCGGATTAAAGAAACCGTTTTGAGAAGGGCGCTCGTTTTTCATAAGAATTCTTTCTGTCTATTACGGGCAGGCAACGAGTTCGTGGCCTTCGCCCCACAGCCAACCCGGCATGGCTGAAGCAGGGGTTTCAAACGTCGTGTGACGTGATTTATTATCCACGCGTCGAGCGTGGTGTTCAACACGCAAAACACTCTCATTTCGGCCGGCGACTCGCCGGTCTCCAGTTCCGCCGGCCTATTGATAACCCGCGGGGAAAATGATGTTGAGCGCCATGGTCAGAAAGAAATTGAAGATCAAGACCGCGAGCGACGCATCCACGACCGCTTCGGTGGTCGCCCGCCCCACCCCGACGGCGCCTTCCCGGCTCGTTAGACCTTTGTGGCAGCTGATGAAAACGATCAGGAGCGCGAAGCAAAATGCTTTCGAAAGCGCCATGGTAATGTCACGCATTTCCGTCCACCGCACCATGTTCGCCACGTAATAGGTGCCGTTCACCTCCAATAAGAAAATCGCCACGAAATATCCGGCCACGATTCCCACGCCGATGCACTCCGCCACCAGGAGCGGCATCGAAACCATCATCGCGAGGGTACGCGGGACGACGAGATAATCGACCGGATGGACGGCTAGCGCGCGCAAAGCATCGATTTGTTCCGTGACCTTCATCGTGCCAATCTCCGCCGACATCGACGCGCCCACTCGCCCGGTCACCATCAGCGCGGTCAGAACCGGCCCGAGCTCCCGGCAAATCGAAACGGAGACAACCGCACCCACGGCCGATCCCATTCCAAGCTTGTTGAACTGAAAAAACGTCTGGGCGGCAAAAACGGCCCCGGTGAAAGCGCCCGTAATCACGACCACAAGTTGCGAGCGCAAGCCGATCTCGACGATCTGCTGCAGGAACAAACGCCACCGAATCTTGTGGGCCACCACCGACACGAAGGTTTCGCTCGCCAGGAGTACCACCTCACCGACGTGGGTGAAAAACGAAACCACCGGGGAACCGAGGATCGTGAAAAATCGGGCAAACATGATGGCGGTTCAGGGGCCAGCGCTACTGCAGCCCCCGATTCGTTAGGCGCCACGCCTGGACTTGGGATTCGGACACCCGGCCAGCTTAGGAGCAACGCCCCGGGGATGCAAAATCTGAATCGCCTGCCGACTCTCCTCTCGACCGCTCACCACGTCGAGATTGCACGCGTGACCGGACTGCGATAAAGGGAACTTGGCCATGACCAATCGCGCGCTCCGGTTCATCCTGAAAGTCGACCTTTTTCTCGCGGCGTTTTTTCTCGCGAGCTGCGCCACCCCCATGCCGTCGGGTATTCAGCAGGCCCGCGTCAACGCAGCCCAGAGCATCCAGGCCGAAACGCCCGGCGATTACTTCATCGGCCGCCGCTATTTCAAAATACCGCAGTACAAGTTCTGGGGCTACGTGCGGAGCCCGGGCCAGCCCTGGAGCACTTCGAAACTGGTTGTATTCAACGAGAAGGTAAAACTCGCTCCGGATCGGGAGCAATTAAATTTCGGCTTCGATAACAATTACGAATACAAGCTCTGGGGCCGTTTTAGCGGCGATACGGTTTACGATGCGGGGAGCAATGGCTTCTATCCCGAGTTCGTTCTGCAGAAATATGAACTCGTCTCGGTCAGTCCGGCGCCGATTTTCAAAAGCCAGTATAGCGATCGCGCCCGGGCGGCGGTTAGCAAACTCGCCATCGAAAAGCCCGAGTAGCCACTGTGTCCGCGCGCAACTCCCGGGATCCGCTCGCCGAGGAGTTTCTGCGCTGCCTCGAAGTCGAGCGAAACGTCTCGCCCCGCACGCTGATCGCCTATCGTCAGGCGCTCCAGGATTTCCGGGCGCAGGAGAAAGTCCCCGCCTGGCGAAACTGCAGGGCCGATGATTTCCGCGATTATCTCTTCGAGTTGATGAAGAAGGGCCAGGCGCGCTCGTACATCCGGCTGCAATTTTCCGCGTTTCGCACCTTCTATCGTTTTCTGGTGGAGCGGAAAAATCTCCAGAAAGATCCGGTGCGCGAGCTGCAACTTCCGAAGCCGGAGAAGAAATTGCCGCTGGTTTTGACTCGCCAGCAAATCGACGAGTTGCTCGAATCCCCGCTGCGCATTCCGAAACAGCGAGCGGCGCCGGCCTGGATGCCGTTACGCGACGTCGCCATCCTGGAGCTTTTTTACAGCAGCGGCCTGCGCTTGACTGAGCTCGCGTCTCTGAATGTCGCCGACCTGGATATTTACACCGAATCGGTCCGCGTTCTCGGCAAGGGACGAAAGGAACGTGTCTGCCCGGTCGGTGCGCCCGCCCTGGAGGCCGTCTCCCGTTACCGAACGGCGGCCAACGTCCAAACCGGCCCGCTTTTCATCAACAAATCACGCCGCCGGATTTCGTCGCGCTCGATCTGGCTGATTCTGAAGCGTTATCTGCGTCATACCTCGATCCCCATCGCGCTTAGTCCTCACAAACTGCGGCACAGTTTCGCCACGCATCTGCTCGATAGCGGTGCGGATTTGCGCAGCGTCCAGGCGTTGCTTGGCCACGCCAGCCTTTCCACCACCCAGATTTACACGCACGTGACTGTCGAGCGCTTGAAGAAGGCCTACTCTGACGCGCATCCGCGCGCGTGACTGTAGCGGCGGTCTATGACCGCCGTCATTGCACGTCACGCTTTCGGCGGTCATAGACCGCCGCTACAAAATCAACTCGCGCTCGCTGCGGGGCTGCCTTGCGGCTCCGCCACGTGGAAAGCGAGCTTCTCGGTGCCTGCGACCGTCACTTCCACGATGTCGCCGGCTTTGACCGTGCCCCTGAGCAACTCTTCCGCGAGCGGATCTTCGAGATAACGCTCGACGGCGCGCCGCATTGGCCGCGCCCCATAAGTGGGATCGTATCCCTTGTTGATCACGAACTCGTGCGCCGGCTCGTCCAGCACAATCTCGATTTCCTTCAGCTTTAGACGCCGCTTTACCTTGTCCACTTCCAGATCGACGATCTGCAGGAGATCCGGTTTGCTGAGCGTGCGGAAGACAATGATCTCGTCGAGGCGATTGAGAAACTCCGGCTTAAAGACACGCTTGGTTTCCTCCAGGATCTTGTCACGCATGGTGTCGTAGTCCTGGTTGTCCTTCGGCGCACCGAAACCCATCGTGGTCTGCCGCCGGATCAGGTCGGCACCGACGTTCGAGGTCATGATAATGATCGTATTCCGGAAATCGATTTTCCGGCCTAACGAGTCCGTCACCTTCCCGTCTTCCAGGATCTGGAGAAGCAGGTGCATCACATCGGGGTGCGCTTTCTCGATTTCATCAAATAGCACCACCGAGTAGGGCCGGCGGCGGACCGCCTCGGAAAGCTGTCCGCCTTCCTCGTACCCGACATACCCAGGAGGCGAACCGATCAGCCGCGAGGCCGTGAATTTCTCCATGTACTCCGACATGTCGATTTGGATCAAAGCGTCCGAGTCGCCGAACATGAATTCCGCCAGCGTCCGGGCCAGGAATGTCTTGCCGACACCGGTCGGTCCCAAGAACACGAACGACCCGATCGGCCGCTTCGGATCCTTGAGGTCAGCGCGCGACCGTCGCAAGGCTTTGCTGATAGCCGTGACTGCTATGTCCTGGCCGATCACGCGCTGCTTCAATTCCGCTTCCATCGCGAGCAGTTTCTGCGTTTCCTTTTGCTCCATCCTCTGGAGCGGCACGCCGGTGACTTTCGAGATGATGTGCATCATGTCGTCCGCGGTCACGAGCACTTCCTTCTCTTCCCGTTCCTCCCGCCACTTGGCCAGAATTCCGTCGAGTTTCTCCTTCGTTTGCTTTTCCTTGTCGCGCAGGGCGGCGGCCTTCTCGAAATCCTGCGCCTTGATGGCAGCCTCTTTCTCGACTCGAATTTCCTCGATCTCTTTTTCGATCTCCTTTACGTCCGGCGGTCGCGTCATCGCGTTGATCCGCGCACGCGCTCCAGCTTCATCCATGACGTCGATCGCTTTGTCCGGCAGAAAGCGGCCCGTAATATAACGCTCCGAAAGTTTCACCGCGGTCTCGAGCGCTTCGTCCGTCAGCTTCGCCTTGTGGTGCGCCTCGTATTTCGGACGCAACCCTTTGAGGATCAGAACTGTCTCTTCGACCGTGGGCGCATCGACTTTCACGGTCTGAAAACGGCGCTCCAGAGCCGCGTCCTTTTCAATATATTTGCGATATTCGTTCAGCGTCGTGGCGCCGATGCACTGCAGCTCGCCGCGGCTTAGGGCCGGCTTGATGATGTTCGAGGCATCCATGGCGCCTTCCGCCGAACCCGCTCCGACAATAGTATGCAGCTCGTCGATAAACAGGATGACGTTCTTGGACCGGCGGATTTCATCCATGACCGCCTTGATGCGCTCTTCAAACTGGCCGCGATATTTCGTTCCGGCGACCATGAGCGCGAGATCGAGCGTGATGACTTTCTTCTCGCGCAATAGTTCCGGCACGTTACCGCTCGCGATCTCCTGGGCCAGACCTTCCGCAATGGCGGTTTTTCCGACACCTGCTTCGCCCAGCAGAACGGGATTGTTTTTCGTCCGGCGGCAGAGCACCTGAATCACGCGCTCGATTTCGTTATGCCGGCCAATAACCGGATCGAGCTCGTTCTTCTTGGCCAATTCCGTCAGGTCCCGGCCAAAGGCGCGCAGGGCCGGCGTCTTGACATCTTTCTTCGAGGAAGGCTCGCCGCCTTCCTGCTCCGATTCCGACGGGGTGAAGTTGGGATCGAGCTCCTTCAGGATTTCGTTGCGGGTCCGCTCGATATCCACTTCCAGACTCTTGAGCACGCGAGCCGCCACACCCTCCCCTTCCCGCAGGAGCCCGAGCAAAATGTGCTCGGTGCCGACATAGGAATGATTGAGCGCTTTCGCTTCCTTGCCCGCGAGCGCGAGAACCTTTTTCACCCGCGGCGTGTACGGAATGTTGCCGACCATCTTGGTCTCCGGCCCGGAGCCAACTTGCTTCTCGACTTCCATCCGCACGGTTTCGAGATCGAGACCCATCTTCTGCAGAACGTTGACGGCAACGCCCTGCCCGAGCTTGATCAGACCAAGCAACAGATGCTCGGTCCCGACGTAGTTATGGTTGAAGCGGTCCGCTTCCTTGCGGGCAAGCGCCAGGACTTGCTGGGCTCGCGGCGTGAAATTATTCATTGTTTTGCGGCTCGGGATCCGATCCGTTTTCCGACTCTCGAGCCACTTTACTAATATCAGGCTTGGGGAACACTCGCAAACGCTCACGGATAATTTGGGCTCGCAAATGGTCGCGTTCCTCCGCGTTGAGCTTTTGCTGGGAACTCTTTTGCAGGTGAGCGGGCTGCGTATCGATGAAGAGTTCGTCGATGGGCAGACGCCGATCCTCCGGGAACGCGCCGAGATCGACGCCGAGCTTGATGATCGAAAGAAGGTTGAGCGCCTCCTTCGAGGTCATCGCGTGAGCGAAGGTCAGGACGCCATAGGCGCGCCCGATCTGGTCCCAGAGCGTATTCGATTTCTTCTGAATCAGCATCTGACGCGCGTCGTGTTCCTTTTCGATGATCGTCTCGATCACCTTGCTTAGGCGGTTGATGATCTCATCTTCCTTCTCGCCCAGCGTGGTCTGATTCGAGATTTGAAAGAGGTTTCCCATCGCCTCGGTGCCTTCTCCATAGAGGCCGCGCACGGCCAGGCCAATCTTGTTCACCGCCTGAATGACCTGGTTGATCATCTCGCTCAGAACAAGCCCGGGCAGATGCAGCATCGCGGAGGCGCGCATCCCGGTGCCGACGTTGGTCGGGCAGGCGGTCAGATAACCGAGGCGCGCGTCGTAGGCAAAATCGAGCTTCCCTTCGAGGTTGCTGTCGACCTTGTCGACGAGCTTGAAAGCGCTCTTGAGTTGCAGACCGGAGCGAATCGATTGCATGCGCAGATGGTCTTCCTCGTTCACCATGATGCTGAGGGTCTGACGGCGATTCATGATGACGGCGCTGCCGACACTCTTGGCGGCATGCTCGCGACTGATAAGATGCCGTTCGACCAGGACCTGTTTTTCCAGCGCCGAAAGGTCCTGCAATAATTCCGAAAACGAGTCCTGCATCTCCGGCAGCTCCTCGACTCGCGGCTTGATCAACTCGAGGATTTGGGTGCGCTCGGCTTTCTTGGCCCAGCCTGGAAAGGCGCGTTGCCGAAGATTTCGGGCGAGCCGAACCCGGCTGCTGATGACGATCTGGTGGTGCGGCCCTTCGCCGCGCAACCATTCGCCGCCCGTCGCCATCACGTTGGAAAATTTCATCCCTTAAATTGCCTTCTCGTGTTCGAGTTGTTTGATCTGATCGCGCAAGGCCGCGGCGCTTTCGTAGTTTTCCGCCGCGACTGCTTTTTCCAGATCTGCGGTCAAGGCACGCATCCGATCGCCCAGCTCGATTTCGCGATGGGCGCGCTGAGGAAGTTTGCCCACATGCTCGGTGCCTTTGTGCATCGCTTTGAGCAGGCTCCCCAATCCTTCCGAAAAGGTAACGTAACATACGCTGCAACCGAGCCGGCCGGTTTTCTTGAAATCAGCCTGGGTAAAATCGCAGACTGGACATTTTTGCGACGGCGCTCCCTTTTCGATCTCCTCGGCGGCACCGATGCCGAGCAGCAGATCCGCCAAAGCAAAGCCAGTGGGATCCTGCACGCCCTTTTCCTTCGAGCAGGCATCGCAGAGATTCACCTTCTGCATCTTGCCTTCAAGAATCTGCGTCAGGAAGACTGTCGCATCATTGCATTTGCAAACGTCGCACAACATCTCTGTGAGATTAGACCTCGAAACGCCGGAAACATTCAACCCCGGACATTTCCAAGCACCTTCTGCGCCGAATGCGCCTTTGCTCCACGTTACGCAAAAATGGGAGTGCCGGTTTCGCGCGTTAATTCACGGAAGCGGCCGATCATTCTCGCCGTGATCGAGCCCGGCATCCCGTTTCCGATCATCCGCCCATCGGCCTTGATCACTGGAATCAGTTCGGCCGCGGTCCCGGTCAGGAAACACTCGTCGGCGACAAATACGTCATGACGCGTGATGTCCGTCTCGGTGATCTTGAGTCCCAGCTCCGCCGCAATATCGAAAACGACCGAACGCGTGATGCCGCGCAAGGCCCCGGCCGCGATCGGTGGCGTGAAAATCTGGCTGCGCTTGATAATGAAGACGTTGTCGGCCGTGCACTCGGCCACGTTGCCCGCGTCGTTCAACATTAGCGCTTCGTCCGCACCAGAGAGATTTGCCTCGATCCGCGCCATGACGTTGTTCAGATAATTGAGCGACTTTACGGCCGGATTGAGCGCAGCCGCTCCCGTGCGCCGCGTGGCACAGGTAACCACCGTCAGACCGTTCTCGTAAGCCTCTTTCGGATAGAGCGCGATGGTCGTCGCGATAATGAAGACACTGGGCTGCTTACATTGCACCGGGTTCAGCCCCAGATTGCCGACGCCGCGCGTGACCACGAGGCGAATGTAACCTTCGCGCAAACCATTTCGGCGGATCGTTTCCAGCAGTGCTTCCGTCATCTCATTCCGGCCCATCGGAATCTCGAGACAAATCGAGCGGGCGGAATCCCATAACCGCTCCAGATGTTCTTCCAGCTTGAAAACGCGGCCGTTGTAAAAGCGGATGCCCTCAAAAATCCCGTCGCCATAAAGAAGGCCGTGATCGAAGACCGAGACTTTCGCATCGGCTTCCGGAACAAACTTTCCGTCGAGAAAAATCGTCAATTCCTTAGTGCTGGAACTCGCGGAATCGGCTTCTGTTTCGTCGGCGGGCTTGACTGCGGCCTTCGGAGTTGCGCTCCGTTTCGGTTGGTCCAGCACCATTGCATCAGCTCCGGCTGTCGAAGTTTTTGTAAGCACATAAAAACGTTCGGCGGTTCAACGGGGCAATTCAAGCGACAAATGGAGACGGCAGCTGGCAACGTCGTACCGCGTCAAATCGCTCGTCCGTGAACAATCTCTCGAACTTACAATGGGCGGAGCGACCTAACGATTGCTTCGAAGCGCGGATCGCCCCGCAATGGATCCCAGCTCGGATCCACTCGGAGATAGCCATAACTCACGTAACCTGGAAGGCGGACAAGATTTTCGAGTACTCCGAGGGCTCTCTCCTTGTCCCCACCCCACGTGTAGACCTGAGCCAGGCCTTGCAGAACGAGCGGACCGTCATAGGCATCCCTTTCGACGGTACGCTCAACCGCCTCTTGCGCTTCCACCAGGGCGAGCTCGTTTTGCCCGAGGGCCGCATCGACCTGGGCCAGGACGGCGAGCGTCCGGACGTCGCCGGGCTTCAGCTTCAGCATCTCGGACAAGGCCAGGCGCGCGGCGGCGAAGGCAGCGCGCGCTTCATCCGTGCAACCCTCCGCCCGCGCAATGGAGGCCTCATACCACGCCCGCGGGTAGTAGAAGGTGAAGTCGACATCCTGAAAGGCGGTGCGGCGGGAAGCTGACAATGCCCGACGCGCACCGGCGTAATCCCGCTGCGCCAGCGCAACCAGAATTCGCTTTGAAGTTTCTCCACCACCTATGTCCAGATCCGCTGGAGCCGCCTCCAGAGCAGCCCGATAGCGATGCACATCGGCGTTTTCCGCAAAGGCAATCTCAGCAATGCGCAATTTCAATCTCGGTGAGCCGAGGCCACGGGCCAGAGCTCGCTCGTAGACCAGGATGGCCTTCGCGTATTGCCGTTGCAGGACGTAATTGTCGGCCAGCAGATTGACCGCGGCGGTGTAGTTGGGATCAAGTTCCACCGCTCGAGCGAAACTCCGATCTGACTCCGCCCAGCGTCCCCGCCGACGATGGATCGATCCATCGAGGAAGTGAAATAGCGTACTATTAGTTAGACCGGGCCGGGCCAGCGCGAGTTCCTGTTCGATCTGCGTGAAAGCGCCCCCACACCGATACAGGTGGTCTGCCAGCGTCAGATGCGCCTCGGCCGAGTTCGGCTGCAAACGCAAGGCGGCTTCCACGGCACTGCGCGCCAGGAGTTTGCGTGCCTCGTTTCTATCCAGGCGCAAGGCGTAGAGCAGATTGTGCGCACGCGCCGCAAAGCAATAGGCCAGAATGAACTGCGGATCACGCCCCGTGGCCTCCTCCAGAAGTCGCACCGCGTGGCGGAGCGACTCTTCCTGATCGGCCGCATCGAGATAGCCGTTCACATTTTCCTTTGCCCGGAGGAAGAGTTCATAGGCTGCAAAGTCGCGCGTGGGTGGCTGCTCGATCCCCTGTTTTTCCTCTGGGAGGAGTTTGATCTTCAGCTCCGCGGCCACAGCTTGCGCGATTTCACTCTGCAGGGCGAAAACATCGATCAAATCGCGTTCGTAACCTTGCGACCAGACCTGGACGTCGCTCCGCGCGTCGTGCAGCATCAAGCTCACTCGGGTCCGTTGTCCCACCCGCTGGACGCTCCCCTCCAGGACGAAGCGGACAGCGAGCTGTCCCGCGATCTCCTGGACGTTGCGCGGCGCGTCGGCCTTGTAGCGCTCGACACTGGCCCGGCCGATTACTTTCAATCCGGAGACTTTGGCCAGGTCGGTAAGAATTTGATCCTGCACGCCATTGCTCAAAACGGCGCTGTTTTCTCCGCCTCCGAGGTCCTTGAAGGGCAACACCGCTAATCCACTATCGGCTCCAATGGCAACCGGAGAAATCCGCAGCGCTTTTAGCACGCGCGGGTCGGAGATGACGAGTGCGCTGACGACCAAAATCAAGGTCGCAATTCCCGCGGCCGCTACCGCCGCCCAGATAAAATTGCGACGATTGCGAGCCACGAAACGCCAAAGCCGATAAGCCATTGTGGCTCGTCGAGCCTGCACCGGTGCGCCATCAAGAAATCGCCGGACATCGGCCGCAAATGCAGCCGTCGATAAATAACGCTCGGCTGGATTCTTCGCCATGGCCTGCAGAACAATCGCGTCCAAATCACCGCGTAAGGTCTGTCCCGTGGCGCGCTCGGGAGCGGCCACGCTCGGCCAAACAGGCTCGCTTTCGCAGACGACGCGCGACAATTCCGCCTGATCCGGTGCGCTGGTTGCGAAGACATGCGGTGGCCGGCCACTCAGCAATTCATAAAGCAATGCGCCCAGCGCGTAGATGTCGCTGGCCGGCGTAGCCCGCTCACCACGAACCTGCTCCGGAGAGGCACATGCTGGCGAAAGCACCTGCTGCCGAGCGGCCGTCACATCGTCAGCGGCGGGTTCGGTCGCAAGCAACTTGGCGATGCCGAAATCGAGAAGTTTCGGCTCGGCTTGGTCATTGACCAAAATGTTGTCGGCCTTGAGATCGCGATGAACCACACGTGCCTCATGCGCGAACTCGACCGCGGCGCAGACCTTTAGGAAAAGTTGAAGCCGATCGCGCACCGGCATTTGCCGATCCTGTGCAAAACGGAGTAACGATTTCCCCGCCACGTACTCCATAACGAAAAAGGGCAGCCCATCCTGCGTCGTTCCCGCATCGAGCAACCTCGCGATATTCGGGTGGTCGAGGCGCGCAAGAATGTGGCGTTCGGCATTGAAGCGCCGCAGCACCTCGTCGGTATCGGTGCCACGCTTGATGATCTTGATCGCCACGCGCTTGTTGAAAAGGCCATCCGCGCGTTCCGCCAAATAAACCGCGCCCATCCCGCCACGCCCGGTTTCTTCAAGAAGCCGATAAGGGCCGACTAGCTCCCGCGGCAGGATCGAATTCCCCCGCAAGAGCGTGGTGGCCGCGCTCGCCCCAACCTCCATCGGGTCCGGTTCTCCGCTGAACAACTGCTCGGCCTGGCCCAGAAGCGATTCGGCTTCCCGCAAAAGCACGCCGTCGTTCCCGCATGAGATTTCGCAGGGCCGCGGAACGCGCCGCCGCGGTTTCTTCCTGTAATGCCTGATCGAGAATGTGCTTTAATCGCTGCCATTGCTCGCGTGTGACGCGAACGTTCTCGGCCTGAGTCGCCCTCATGGGGAAAGCTCGCGCCGGAGCCAGAGCTTCGCGATTGTCCACTCGCGCTTGACCGTTGCGGTCGAGATGCCGAGCGCCTCGGCAATTTCTTTGACTGTTAATCCGCCAAAAAAACGTAGCTCCACAATTTGCGCCTGGCGTTGATCAAGTTCCTCCAAGGCTTTGAGCGCCTGGTCAACAACGGCAACATCGAGCTCGCATCGGTCGTAAAAATCGAGCGCTTCGTCCAGAGTGATCCGGATCGATTCCTTCCCTCCCCGTTTCAGGCAGGCCCGCGCCTCGGCATGGTTGATCAGGATTTGGCGCATGACACGCGCGCCAAATCCCAGCACCTGGGCTCGATCCTTCCAGTGGACTTGCTCCTGTTTGAGCAGTCGAAGATAGGCTTCGTGGACCAGGGCCGTCGGCTGAAGGGTATGCTCAGGCCGCTCCGCATTCAGATAGGCGGCCGCGAGATGACGCAATTCCTCGTAGACACTCGGCAAGAGTCCCGCGAGCCCTTGCTCGCAGGTTTCGCGGTCGATTGGCGGTAGACCGGCCGAAACCATGGTCGGTCACATTAATTCACCGGTTTAGTTGCGTCCATCATTCAGGCCGGGCAGGCCGCTCGGAAAATTTCGTGGATAAAAAATGAGCCGTTTGTGGGGCTTTCCCTGCATTCCTTTATATGGAGCAATTACAGAAACTTTTCCGCACGCTCGCGCTGGCCAGCCTTTTCCTCCCGACGCACCTCTTCGCCGCCGCGGGCGATCTTTATGTCACCTCGATCGACGAAGTAACGCCGGCCAATGGCGAGGTGATTGCGATTAGCCCCAGCGGGGCAAAGCGTCGTTTTGCCGGACCAGTGCCGGATCCATTCGGGATCGTCTTCGACCGAACACGCCAGCTCCTGGTCGCTTCAGATCCTTCCAACAACATCTACAAATACGCGCCGGACGCGACGCGCACCACGTTCGCCGGTGGGTTGAACGGACCAATCGGCATGGCCTTCGATAGCCAGGGCAATTTGTATGTGGCGAGTATTCGGTCGAATTCGATCATCAAATTTGCACCGGATGGAACCCGGAGCACTCTGGCCACCGGCATCGCGCTTCCGCTCGGTATTGGGGTGGACGCAGCCGGGAATGTTTACACGGGTGGGCTCACGAGCCGCGTGATCACCAAAGTAACGCCGGGCGGCACGAAAACCACTTTCGCGACCAACGTTGACCGGGCCTACAGCATCATCTTCGATCGCCAGGGCAACATGCTTGTGGCGGAGCGGGTTTCCGGGGTGGTTTCAAAGTTCACCCCGCAGGGTGCAAAGAGCACTTTTCTGAGCGGGTTCACCAGCCCATTCGGCTTGGTCTTCGATTCGAATGGCAATCTGTTTATTTCCGAACACGACGGCGCCCAGATTACCAAAGTAACGCCGGAAGGCGTGCGGAGCGTTTTCGCCGCGGAGCTGCGCTCACCTGCTTTCATGGCCATCGAGCCGGCGGAAGGCTCGGCCGTAAATATCTCCAGCCGCATGCGCGTGGGCACCAACGACGACGTTCTCATCGGCGGATTCATCGTCACCGGCACACAACCGAAGAGAATTATCGTCCGGGCAATTGGACCGTCGTTACCGCTGTCCGGAACACTCGCAGATCCCATTCTCGAGCTGCGCAATTCCTCCGGTGTGATCGCTTCCAACGACAACTGGCGCAGCAGTCAAGAGGCGGAGATTATTTCGACGAGCCTCCCGCCAGGCAGCGATTTGGACTCGGCCATCGTGGCAACAGTGCCTGCCAACGGTTCGGCCTACACGGCGGTTGTGCGAGGGGTGAACAACGGGACCGGAATCGGCGTGGTGGAGGTGTATGATCTCGATTCGGCCGCCGCTGCGAAATTGGGTAATATCAGCACTCGTGGCCTCGTGCAGGGGGGCGACAACGTCCTAATCGGCGGTTTTATTGTGAGCGAGAATGGCGCTCGTGTCGTGGTGCGGGCAATTGGCCCATCGCTCCTGGCCCACGGCGTCACCAACGCGTTGCTCGATCCCACGGTAACCCTTTTCAACGCCAGCGGAGATATCGTCGCAACGTGTAACAACTGGAAAGAGGCACAAGAATCTGCCATTACCCAAACCGGCCTCGCCCCGGGAAACGATCTCGAAGCGGCTTTGGTCGTGACGCTCGCGAACGGGGCTTACACCGCTGTGGTTAGCGGTCTGAATGGCGGGACCGGAGTCGGGCTGGTTGAAATTTACTCGGTGCTGTAATTCGGACTTTCGCCACCCACACCGCAGTCCTACTCCAATAGACCATCGACGATTCGCAGCTTGCGATCGCCCAATTCGGCGAGGCGGGTGTCATGCGTCACGACGAGTAAGGTTTTTTGCCGGCTCCGGACCACCTGAAGAAGCAAATCGATAATGGCATCGCCGGTCTTGGAATCCAGGTTGCCCGTCGGCTCATCCGCGAAAACAATGTCGGGATCATTCGTCAGTGCCCGCGCGATGGCGACTCGCTGCTGCTCGCCGCCGGAAAGTTCAGCCGGCAGGTGATGCAGGCGATCCGCGAGACCTACATCGCTCAGGCTGGCTTCGGCGGCCGCCCGTTTTCTGTCCCCGCTGATCATTCCCGGCAGCATTACATTTTCCAGCGCGGTCAATTCCGGCAGCAAGAAATATCCCTGGAAAACGAACCCCATTCTCTTGTTCCTCAACTGCGCCTGCGAACTGGCGCTGCCGGTGTAAAGCCGGCGCCCTTCAAATTCCACCGTGCCGGATTCCGGGCGCTCCAATCCCGCGAGCGTGTAAAGCAGCGTCGTCTTCCCCGCCCCGGAAGCGCCGCAAAGAAAAACCGCTTCGCCGTGGGCGACGCTGAGGGAAATGCCCCGGAGCACCTCGATTCGGCGTGACCCGATGCGAAACGAGCGGCGCAGGTCATTAGCCACGAGTTGCGGTTGAACCATCGGGCACCAGCATTGGCCGAATCCACCCAGCGCGCAATCCGACCTCAGGCAGAAAAAAGCCGCACGACGGCTGGCCATCGTGCGGCTTTTGGAAAGGAACGCCGTTAATCGAGGCCGAGCGATTGCAGCGTTGGTTCGTCAATAGCGGAAGTGATCGAAAGGCCGGTGTCCCGCTGATAGTTGGCGATGGCCGCCCGGGTGGCCGGACCCATCTGGCCATCCACCGCGTAGCGATAGTAACCCAGACGCTGAAGTTCGGTCTGCACACTTGCGATCACCTGCCCTGGTTCCAAATCGTTGTAGCCGTAGATCGGCTCGTCATAAGCGTAGGTGTTGTAGGCGGAATCGTAACCATAGGCCGGGAACCAATAGCCGTTGTCCCAGAAGTAATAACCGGTGCCGAAAAGCGCGAAGCGGGTGTAACGGCTTCTCCACCAGTCGCGATGATGATGACTGCGATGATTACGCCGGCGGGCCTCTTCCCAGCTGTTGTTGTTGTTTGAGCGAATTCCAGTGGCGCCGATCGCTGTTGTTTCGGTCTCGATTGTCCCAGTCGGAGCGCTTCCGCGCATTGACATTGGGTTGTACCGTTACCGTCGTTGGCGGCCGGACAACGTTCTGGTTCGGACGAACGTGCGGCGTGAAGTCTTGAGTCCGTGCTCGGCTGGCGCACCAAATCCTGGTCTGGCAGCGAACGCACCTGGGGCGGTTGCTTCGTCTGAACGGGATTAATATGCGGAGCCCGGTAAACAGGCGCCTGGCGGCATGTTGGGGTTACGCTGGACCTTGGGCGCTTGCGTAACCGGGGCTTGCCGATGGGTCGGCCCCTGTTGTTGTTTTTTTGTAGCCTTGGGCTGCGTCTTGATCCGGAGCCTGGGGGGCGGCGTTGACGTTTTGCGCCAACGCAGTCGCAAGAGAAAAAGCTAATAATAAGAGTGTTTTCATATTTGTACCTCGAAAGCTTAGACAGCGGCTCCGCCCCTTTATTCAACTCGCCCAAATAACAATACCGAAGCTCGGAAGTCTTGGTGCACTGTCGCCATCCGCCTCACGCCAGATCCGGTCAACGCTGCTGGCGCATCCGCTTCGAACAGAACAATCGCCACCGCGGTGGCAAGATTCAGGCTGCGCGCTCCCTGCATGGGAATCGTGAGCAATTGCTCGGGATTGGCGGCCAGCAAAGCCTCGGGCAAGCCCTTGGTTTCGCGTCCGAAGACAAGAAAATCTCCGGGTTGAAAGGAAACATCATAGTAGGCGCGGTCTGATTTGGTCGTCAGAAAAAACTGCCGCGCGGGTTCTTGTGCCCGCTGCAAGTCTTCAAGCGAATCCCAAAGACGGACGTCCACTTCCTTCCAGTAATCGAGCCCGGCACGCTTCAGTTCGCGATCGTCGATCGAGAACCCAAGCGGCTTGACCAAGTGAAGCGTCGAACCGGTCGCCAAACAAAGCCGGCCGATGTTGCCCGGTGTTCGGCGGAATCTCCGGCTCGATCAGGACGACATTGAACACATCGAGTCTTCCTCTACCTCTTCCTCCGAATCTCACGTCTCCCCTGCGCAACTGACAGATGAAGAGGTAGCGGAAGAGGAAGATTTCTTATCCCAGCTTGCCCGCGACGAACTTCTCCAGCTTCACGATATCGGCGGAAAACTTGCGGATGCCTTCAGACGTCTTCTCGGTTGCCATCGCGTTGTCGTTGAACAGGTATCGGAATTTTTTCTCGTCCAGTTCGAGGCGTTCCACGATGGCGCTCTTCGCCTTTTCCGGGTCCAGCTTGCGCTCGACCGGCTCGGATGACGCCGCCAGCTTTTCCAGCAGGTCCGGGCTGATCGTGAGCAAATCGCAACCGGCCAATTCCAAAATCTGGCCCACGTTTCGGAAGCTGGCCCCCATCACTTCGGTCTTGTGTCCGAACTTCTTGTAATAGGTGTAAATCTCCTGGACCGATTGGACGCCCGGATCTTCCGCGCCGGTATATTCGCGCTTGTTCGCCGCCTTGTACCAATCGTAAATCCGGCCGACAAAGGGGGAGATGAGTTCGATCCCGGCCTCTGCGCAAAGCACCGCCTGCGGCAGCGAGAACATCAGGGTCAGGTTGCAATTGATCCCCTCTTTTTCCAGGACCTCGCCCGCTTTGATCCCTTCCCAGGTGGAAGCGATCTTGATCAGGACCCGCTGGCGATCGATCCCCTTCTCCTCGTAAAGCTTGATGAGCTGCCGGCCCTTATTGATCGAACCCTCGGTGTCGAACGAAAGGCGCGCATCGGTTTCCAGTCGAGACGCGTCCCGGGACAATCTCGAGAATCTCGCAACCGAATTTGACGAGGAGATGATCGATAATGTCCTCGATTTGCGCCGCTCCCGATAAGCCTGAACTCTTTCGCTCCGCCAGCACTTCATCGAGCAGATGGAAATATTGTTCCTTCTGCGTGGCCGCGTAGATCAAGCTTGGATTCGTGGTGGCATCGCGCGGTTTGAATTCCTTGATGCTTTGGAAATCGCCCGTATCGGCGACCACGATGGTGAATTTTTTCAGCTGCTCGAGCTGGCTCAGCTGAGTTCCGGTTTTCTGGGATTCGGCAGTCGCGGTGGTCATGAATATTAGCTCCTGAGGTTAACCAAAGCGAAGTGGCCTTGGTTCAAGTTGAGCGTAATTCGCCACGGAAACGCTCGACAACAACAAACTGCGTCCGATCTCTTTCGGCGGGTTGAGCGCCCCCTTACATCAGCTAAGGTGCGCAGCAGATGACCGCCAATCCCATCGTCACCACGGATGATTGGCCCGCCACGCTTGAGGAAACCTATCGCATCGCTCGGACCGGATGGCTCGCCCGAGGTCTTTGGATTTTGTGGGAGCCACGCCAGGAGGCCGGCGAACTTCGGTTCGAAGGCTGGGCGATTCCGCCGCGCGATCTGCCGATGCGGCTGCGGTTTTTCGTGAACGGAATCGAATGCCCAACCATGGAACAGCCCGGTAACCAGCTGACGGAAAATGTCCTCAAGCGTTACGGTGTGAGGGGCGACTCCAGCCAATACACGTTTCGCTGCGCCATGCCGATGGACCAGCTCGGCCAGGCCCAGAATCTTCGGGTCGAATTTCGCCCCGGTTCAGGCCACGAACTTTCTCCTTATCAAGATTGGTATTTGCGATTGACGCCCGGACTGCAACCGGACTCGGAACGGCGCCTTCGTGTCGCTGGCACTACTCGACCCGGTGGTGTTCGCTTCGCTCGGCCTTTCCGATTGTCTCTCGATGCGCCGGGCGTTGCGCGAATACTTCAATCGCGATTACGCGGATTGCGAAGCGATCCTCGACTGGGGTTGCGGTTGCGCGCGCGTGGCGCGCTTCGTGGCGGAATTCGCCCCGGAAAAATTGACCGGAATCGACATCGATCCCGACAACATCACGTGGTGCAAACAAAATATCGCGCAGGCAGAGTTTGAAAGCATCGGTCTCCATCCCCCGACCCGCTTTGGCGACGAAAGCTTCGATCTGGTTTACGGCATATCGGTCTTCACTCATCTTTCTGAAGCCGATCAGGATCGGTGGCTGGCCGAATTGCAGCGGATCACCAAACCGGGCGGCGCGGTTTTGATGTCGATCCAGGGCGAGATCGCTTTCTTCCGGGTGGATGGCGATTTTCCACGATTCCTCGCTCTGGAGAAGAGAGGGATTTTATGTTTACGGCCGCTCGCCGGATCTCGATGAAATTTTGCCGGAGATGAAGGAAACCGACTATTACAAAAACGTCTTCCACAGCCGGCGCTACATCTACGAACGATGGAGCCGCTATTTTGAAATCTTGGACGTGATCG
This sequence comes from uncultured Verrucomicrobiae bacterium, assembly GCA_963850015.1. GTDB lineage: Bacteria > Verrucomicrobiota > Verrucomicrobiia > Chthoniobacterales > UBA10450 > AV80. Next base: position 260,962 of record CAWKJF010000002.1, on the reverse strand, counting down.
ATGCCGCCTTCGCCGGTTATCAAGACCTCGTCATCATGCGGCGGCGTTGAGTTGCGTCCCCGACCGAAAGTCTCCCAACGCTGCTCCCGCTGAATTGTGGAATTAACCGCGTCGGCTATCGTTCGATGACAATGCCCGCGGCCGAACCGAAAGTCACACCTGAGCTCGTCGCGAAACATGGCCTGATGCCGGAGGAATTCGAGCGCATCAGGAAAATTCTCGGGCGCGAACCCAATTTTACCGAGCTCGGGATTTTCTCGGTGATGTGGAGCGAGCACTGCTCCTACAAGAATTCGCGGCGCGAGTTGAAAAAATTTCCCACGAGCGGGCCAAACATTCTCGTCAAAGCCGGCGAAGAGAACGCGGGCGTGGTGGATATCGGCGACGGCTGGGCGGTGGCGTTCAAAATCGAGAGCCACAATCACCCTAGCGCGATCGAGCCTTTCCAGGGCGCGGCCACCGGTGTCGGCGGAATCATTCGCGATATTTTTACGATGGGCGCGCGGCCGGAGTTTCTTCTGAATTCGTTGCGCTTTGGGCCAATCACGGAATCCCGGAAACCGGAAACCGGAAACCGGAAAGATCAGATCAAGAACAACCGGCGGCTATTTACCGGAGTCGTTTCGGGCATCGCGCATTACGGCAACTGCATCGGCGTTCCGACCATCGGCGGCGAGATCTACTTCGACGAGAGCTTCGAAGGAAATCCGCTCATCAATGTTTTTTGCCTGGGCGTCCTGCGGCACGAACAAGTTGCGCGCGGCGCGGCCAGCGGCATCGGCAACCCGGTCTTCTATGTCGGCGCTGAAACTGGCCGCGATGGTTTGGCCGGCGCCGCTTTTGCCTCCCGCGAGTTGACGGAAGAATCCCGCGAAGATCGGCCGGCCGTCCAGGTGGGCGATCCCTTCAAGGAAAAACTGCTCCTGGAAGCGTGCCTGGAATTGCTGGCGACCGATGCCGTCGCGGGCATCCAGGACATGGGCGCGGCCGGCCTGACCTGCTCCACTTGCGAAACCGCGAGCCGCGGCGGCACCGGCGTCGAGATCGATCTTGCCAAAGTCCCGAAACGCGAGCCGGGCATGACGCCGTATGAAATTTTGCTCAGCGAATCGCAGGAGCGAATGCTCATCATCGCAAAGCGCGGCCGCGAAGACGGTCGTGCGTGAAGTTTTCGAAAAATGGGACGTGCCCTGCGCCGAAATCGGCCGGGTCACGGATGACGGCATGATGCGCGTGCGGAACAACGGAACGCTCGCCGCGGAAATTCCCGCCAAGCCGCTGGCCGATGAAGCGCCGCTCTATTCCCGCGAAGCGGTCGCGCCGCCGCCCACGCCGCCGATCGATTGGGCGAGCATTCCCGCGATCGACAACCACGAAGCGCTGCGCCAGCTGCTGCGCGATCCCACGATTGCGTCAAAGAACTGGGTCTATCGCCAATACGATCACATGGTGCGCACGGGCACCGTGGTGCTGCCCGGGTCAGACGCGGCGGTCTTCCGCGTCCGCGAAGCGAACAAGATTTTGGCCGCCACGACGGACTGCAATTCGCTCTATTGCCGGCTCGATCCGCGCGAGGGCGGCGCGGATCGCGGTCGCGGAAGCCGCACGAAACCTGACCTGCTCCGGCGCGACTCCGCTCGCCGTGACGGACAATTTGAATTTCGGCAATCCCTACAAGCCGGAAAATTTCTGGCAGTTGCGTGAGGCGGTGGAGGGCTTGTCCGAAACCTGCCGCGCCTTTGGCACTCCGGTCGTCGGCGGCAATGTCTCTTTATATAATGAGAGCCCCGCCGGAGTGGTCGATCCGACGCCGACCGTGGCGATGGTCGGCCTGATCGAAGACGAACGGCACATCACCACCCAGTTCTTCAAGAACGCCGGTGATGTAATCATCCTCGTGGGCGAAATCGGAAATGAAATGGGCGCCACCCATTTCCTGAAAGTCTGCCACGGCCGTAAGGAAGGCCTGCCACCCCGGCTCGATATTGCCCGCGAACTGGCCGTGCAAAATTCCGTGCGCGAGCTGATTCGCGCAGGTCTGGTGAAAAGCGCGCATGATTGTTCCGAAGGCGGCTTGGCCGTCGCGCTGGCCGAGTGCTGTTTCAATCCGGAAAGACTTTTTGGCGCGAATGTCGATATCTCGAATACAAAAATGCTCGGAGACGAAAAGGAGCAAAGCCGCGACATTTTGTTTAACGAATCTCAGTCTCGCGTCATTCTTTCGGTCGATCCCGGGGATGTGGAGAAGATCTACGCCGAATTGGGATCGCAATCCGTGCCCTTTATGAAACTTGGATCGGTTGAAATTGGCGATCTTTTCATCACGTCCAATGGATTAGAGTTCCGTTGGCCCGTCGCCACTCTTCATGACGACTGGTTTTATTCCATCGAACGGTCTCTCGCCGTAGAGTGATGCGCTTTGCGCGGTGTAATTAGCCAATCTCATCCCTGGCCCAGATTGTTGTTGAAGCCGCATCGAAATTCATTTGGGATCGCCCAGTCCCGCTGCTCCGGGCCGTGCAACGAATTCTTCGACCGAACCATTGATTGAACGTAGGCTCGCTTGATGGATTGTAGCAGCTACGATGTCCGCTGACTTCCCGAGGCAAATCCCAACGCCGGAAACGCACCCGTTTCCGCAGCACGAGTGCGGGATCTTCGCGGTCTTCGGCCATCCGAATGCAGCGGTCCTGACTTACTACGGCCTCTTCGCGCTGCAACATCGCGGGCAGGAAAGCGCGGGCATCGTGACCAACAACGGGCCCGGTTCCACCTTTCAACTTCATCGCGATATGGGGTTAGTCTCCCAGGTTTTCGGCGCACAAGAGCTGGAGCGGCTGAAGGGGACGCGCGCGCTCGGACACGCTCGTTATTCCACCACGGGCTCGAGCACGCTGAAAAACGCGCAGCCGTTCGTGGTCGATTGCTCCCGGGGCCAAATCGCGGTGGCGCACAATGGCAATCTGATAAATGCCGCGGTGTTACGCGATGAACTGGAGAGCAAAGGCTCCATTTTTCAAACGACGGCCGACAGCGAGATTATCCCGCACCTTCTCGCCCAACCTTCGAAAAATGGCGGGAGTCCCCTGAGCGTCCTTCGCCGCCTTGAGGGCGCCTTTAGTCTCATCATCATGAGCGAGAGTGAAATTATCGGAGTGCGCGATCCGTTCGGCTTCCGGCCGCTGGTTCTGGGCAAGCTCGACGGCGCTTACATTCTCGCCTCCGAAACGTGCGCCTTTGATCTCGTGCACGCGGAATTCATTCGCGAAGTGGAGCCCGGTGAAGTCGTGATCATCAGCGAGGACGGAATCCGTTCCGAACGGCCGTTCCCGCCTGAAGACCAGGCCTTTTGCATGTTCGAGTACGTTTATTTTTCCCGGCCGGACAGCATCATGGGTGGCATCAACGTGGCGAAGGTCCGCACCGAAATGGGACGGGAGCTGGCGAGAAAATTTCCGGTCGAAGCGGACATCGTCGTCCCGGTTCCGGATTCAGGAAACTATGCGGCGCTGGGTTTCGCGCATGAGCTAAACATTCCTTACGAACACGCCTTTGTGCGTAATCACTACATCGGGCGCACGTTTCTCCAGCCGAGCCAGCTCATTCGTGATTTCGATGTGCGGGTAAAGTTGAACCTCATCAAGGAAGCGGTGGAAGGAAAACGAGTCGTAGTAGTTGACGACTCGATTGTGCGCGGGACTACTGCGCGTGCACGGGTCGTGAACTTGCGGGAGGCAGGCGCCAAGGAGGTGCACATGCGGGTGAGCTGCCCGCCGCATCGTTTTGCCTGCCATTACGGGATCGATTTCCCGGATCCGGAAAAACTGATCGCCAACCAGATGCCGATGGATGAGATCTGCAAGTATCTCGGCGTGGATAGCCTGGGTTATCTGGATGTGGAAGGGATGGTGCGTGCGACCGGGAAGCCCGTGAATCAGTTCTGCCTGGCGTGTTTCACCGGCAACTATCCCCTCCCCGTCGATCCTGAACTCGACAAATACATTATGGAAAAACGCGAAGGCCGTTCCAAAGCTCTCGCGGCCGAGGGAGCGCATCCGACCTTGTTTGGGGATTTGAAATAAGATAAAAAGGTCGATCCACAGATTACGCAGATTGACACAGATTTTCCCTGCGACCTAATCTGCGAAAATCTGTGAAATCTGCGGACAAAAAAACGAAAGCTTACGCGCTCGCCGGTGTCGACGTTGACCTCGGCAATCTGGTCAAGCGTCGCATCCAGGCCCGGGTCAAGGGCACCCACGGCCCCGAGGTTTTGGGAAAAATCGGCGGCTTTGGCGGGCTCTTCGCACCAAATTTTTCCGGAATGCGCGAGCCGGTGCTCGTCGCGAGCGTGGACGGCGTCGGGACGAAATTGAAGGTCGCCTTTGCTTTGGACCGGCACGATACCGTCGGCGCCGATCTGGTAAACCATTGCGTGAACGACATCGCGGTCCTGGGAGCACGGCCACTTTTTTTCCTCGACTACATTGGCGCCGAAGCGTTGAAGCCCCGCGTCTTCGACCAGCTGCTTTCCGGGTTTACCAAGGCCTGCCGGTCGGCCGGTTGCGCTCTAATCGGTGGGGAAACGGCGCAAATGCCGGGCATGTATCGCAAGGACGAGTACGACCTCGCCGGCTGCATCGTGGGCGTGGTCGATCGCGCGAAGATGATAGATGGCAGCCGGATAAAACCGGGAGACGTCATCCTCGGGCTTCCCTCAAACGGGCTCCACACGAACGGATACTCCCTCGCGCGCAAGATTCTCTTTGAAAAAATGCGGCTCAAACCGGCTTCCACCATTAAAGGCATTAAGCAGTCGTTAGGTGAAGAGCTGCTCCGCGTGCACAAAAACTATCAGCCGTCGCTGGCCAAGGTCCCCGCCGGGATGATCCACGGCCTTGCTCACATCACGGGGGGCGGACTTATCGACAACCTGCCACGCGTGCTGCCGAAGAATTGCGACGCGGCGATCGAGACCAGGAGCTGGCGCGTGCCACCTATCTTCGAGTTGCTGCAATACAACGGGAAGGTGGACGGAACCGAAATGTATCAAGTCTTCAATATGGGCATCGGGATGACGGTGATTGTCGCGGCCAAAAACGCGGAGAAGGTGATGCGTCAGTTAAAGGCGAAACAAATCGGCCGGATCGAACCTGGATCAGGGGTAACCCAATTGATTCTGTAAGACGCTCTCTCTCTCCGATTGGCGTTTCACCGAAACGCCCTACAATTCAAAAGATGGAAAAACGGCAGCTGGGCAAAACGGACATGGAGGTTTCTGTTCTCGGTTTCGGGGGCTCCGAAATCGGTTACGAAGGCGCCTCCGAAGAGACTGTCGGGAAGTTGTTGAACAGCGCGCTCGATGCCGGGCTAAATGTCATCGACACAGCTGAGTGCTATCAAAACAGTGAAGAGCTGATCGGCCAGACAATCGGCCATCGCCGCAATGATTTCTACCTTTTCACCAAGTGCGGTCACCCTCGCGGAATTGGAAGCGAGGATTGGTCGCCGCTTTCTCTTCTTGAGAGCATCGAGCGGAGCTTGCGGCGCTTAAGAACCGATCGCATTGACTTGATTCAACTGCATGGCTGCTCTGAATCTGTTCTGCGAAACGGCGAGGTCATCACGGCTTTGCAAACCGCGCGGGAAAAGGGCTACACGCGCTACCTGGGTTATAGCGGAGATAGCCTGGCCGCGAAATTCGCCGTGGAATGCGGGGCGTTCGACACCTTGCAAACCTCAATCAACATCGCGGACCAGGAAGCGCTTGAGCTGACCCTTCCGCTCGCGCGCGAAAAGCAGCTGGGCGTGATCGCAAAACGCCCGATTGCGAATGCGGCGTGGAAGGAACAGCACAAGCCCATTGAGTCCTACCATCACGTCTACTGGGACCGGCTGAATAAACTCCATTACGACTTCATTCGTCAACGTCCGCTGGACGAATCGATCGCACACGCTTTGCGCTTCACGGTTGGCGTACCTGGCGTTCATACCGCCATTGTCGGCACAACCAAGCCGGAGCGGTGGCTCCAGAACGCGAGAATGATCGAGGCAGGCCCCCTGAGCGAAAGTGAATTCGAAGCGATTCGCGAGCGCTGGGACGACATTCGGTCAAGGACCTGGATCGGCCAGACCTAGGATGAGAGCAATCAGGCCCTGCCTGGAGCAGGCGTTTGCTTCTATAAAGCAGTCAACGCGAGCCCTCCGTTCGGAAGGCTCGCGTCAATGCAAAGCAAAATCAGACTGAAGGTCTGAGGTTGGCTATCGCTTGGCCGCTCGTCGTCGCGCCGCCCAGCGTGCCTTCATCGCGTCAGAAAGCTTCTTTCTGCCCGCTGCCGTAAGGCCGCCTTTTTGCTTGGCCGGCGCCTTGGCTGGAGCAGTGCCCTTCCGCTGAGCCCAGCGGGCCCGGGCTGCAGCCGCGAGTTTCGCGCGGGTCGCCGCCGACATTGGTTTGCGCTTGCGTGATCCCCCTTTGCGTGAGGCAGGAGCACTCGGAGCGCTGGAGACACCACCCGAGAAGAGTGAGGATAACTGGCGTTCAAGCGTGTTAATCTGGTTCCTTATTGAAAGGGCTTCCGTTAGTTTTGATAGAGACAAGTCCATGGGCTCCTAGATAGCTCAGCCAGGAACAACTGCAAGCGAAATACTACAGTAACTTAAGGCGGCTTATTTTAGTTACTTAATCGACGTAGAAGAACTTCCGGACAAACAAGCGTATTGGAATGGCATCGCCCAGTTCGGTTGCTCCTTTTTTTGGCATCGCCATCGCCCAGGTGCTGTAATAAACGAAGGCACATGCTTTCCCGAGGTGTATCTGGAGTTCCTCCAGAGAGCTCTTTACCCGTAAGCGCTGACGTGAAGCTGTTCATCCTTACCCTGTTGATCACGAGTGTCTCGATCGGCTCGATCAACGGCCAAACTAAGCCTCTGATGCGTGAAGACTCGGAAGCCGCCGCCCCCAAATTCCGCGTTTGTCTCGACCCAGGCCATCCCAGCGAGAACAATGACGGCAGAGAGTTAACTAATGGCCTGCGGGAAGTCTCGGTGAACTGGGAGGTGGCGCTTTTGTTGCGCCGCGAGTTAGAGAGCGATGGATTCAGCGTGGTGATGACGAAAGGAAGCGAAAGTGAATTCGTTACCAACAAGGACCGAGCCGAGATTGCGAATCGAGCACAAGTCGACCTGCTCTTGCGGCTGCATGCGGATGCCGGGAAGGCCAGCGGCTTCACGGTTTATTATCCCAGAAAGCAGGGTACGTCTTACGGAGTTACCGGCCCCGCCCCGGACGTCATCCGAAGATCGAAAGCGGCCGCCGAGTTATTTCATGCGGCCTTTGCCCATAAACTCCGCGGCCAGCTCAAAGACAATGGACGGCGTGGGGATGATGAGACATTCATCGGCGGGAAACAAGGTGCGCTCACCGGCTCGATTTTCAGTAAGGTGCCGACTATCCTGGTTGAGATGGTCTTCCTGACTACACCGCACGATGCGGAATGGATCAAACAACCATCGAACAAGAAGCTAATGGCCGAAGCGATCGCGGAGGGCATTCGCTCAGTTCGTGCAAGCAGTGCGACCGCAAGAAAGACAGCTCTCCCGGCTGGTGCGCCCAATCCAGCAAAGTGATGGCGTCTTGCAGCCGCTCGTTTGACATGCCACCGATCCGCCGTGGTTTGAATTAGACCCACAACGAGCGTGATCTAAGACAGTCGGCCCGGCTGCGCGACGGTCGAACCCTAGGCCTCCCGCTCGCCTCGAGATCCAGCCTTCGGGCCGCCGCGCCAGTAGATCTCCCGAATTGCGGTCGTGATGTGCGTCATCGGCACACCTTCGAGCTCGTAGGTCAGCTCGAGATTGCCTCCACAGAAAAGATGGTCTGGTTTGATCGAGGAGGACCTGCCAAAGGTGCAGCCCATGATGCGCACCTCGCCGTTCGGGCGCCCGGCGCATGAGCAGCGAAGCTCTGCGTCTCGGCCCTGGATAGTGGTGAATAGATAATCGGCGTGCTGTGTGACGACTTTGAGGACGTCGCCCGGTGCTAGTTGCGACAGATCAAATTCGTCCCCGTATTTGCCCTCCACGGACTTGAGGTAAAGCAGCCAATCTTTCACAAGGACGCGGCAAGATTGCACGAGTTCCGCCGTCACAGAAGCGGAAGTAGATGTCAAAAGCCTTCGCCGCCGCTCATTGTGGCCTTCCAAGCAAGGATCGTCTGGGGGAAAGTGCTCTCTTGTGCTAGGATTTGGGCCAAGATCGACTGCGGCCCAATTTGTCCGCAGGAATCGGGCGGTTAGCTCAGTGGTAGAGCGGCTGGTTTACACCCAGTAGGTCGGGGGTTCGAAACCCTCACCGCCCAATCTTTGCCCGTGGCCTAAACGGGACGAACTACTTTCCGCAGCAGCCTCGATCTCCGGCGGCTCCCACAATTCGATCCGGTTTCCTTTCGGATTCCGCCGATGCCCGTGACGTATTTCATCTTTGTTATGAGGCCTTCTTATGCCAGGCCGCCAGCACTTCCGCCTCACGCTCGGGGGACAAGCCAGCCTTTAGTTTCGCCTGCCGCTCGGCGGATTGCGACTTGAACCACGCCAGCGTATCGCGCGCGGTGTCGGCCAGAGGACGGAACGTAAGTCCCTTCGCCAGCGCCGCCTGAATGCTGATGCGCCCCATTCCGCCTTCCTCGCCTCGGGGCGGCACCCACACCGGCATGTCCGACCAGGGCGCACTTTTTGCTCTTCGAGAAAATCAGTTTTTACCCAGGTAAAGTTTGCCTTGGATTTGTTGGCAGCCTTTATGCCTTCCAGCATCGCGCCGACACCGAGCGTCTTCTCCGGTCCGGTCGCGTTGTAGGTGCCGGTCTGGCGTTGTTCCACCATCCGAATGACCCACTCCGCCAAATCGCGCCCATCGATGAATTGCACCGGATCGCCCGGGTCGCCCGGTGCGAGCACTTCGCCACCGCGATCGATCCGAACCGGCCAATAGCTAAAGCGATCCGTCTCATCGCGCGGGCCGACGATCAAACCGGGCCGGATGATCAGCGTTTGTTTTGGAAACCACTTTTCGGCCTCCTGTTCGGACAGCGCCTTGAGCGGTCCGTAAAGCGCGAATTTCGACGCGATGATGCTATCGCGCGATTCTTTCATGGCGTCCGGGCCATTGTATTTCGCGAGCGGCGCGTTCTCCTCCACGCCCGGTTTGCTCGTGTCCGCGTAAACCGAAATCGTGGAGATGAAAACGTAACGATCGACGTTGCCTTTGAGAATCTGGGCCGCGTCGCGCACCCACACGGGGACGGAGGTGGGATTATCAATCGCGACATCCCACTGCCGATTTTTCAGAGCGTCGAGTTGACCGTTACGATCGCCGATGAGCTGTTCGACCTCCTTGGGCAGTTCGCCCGGATGGGTCTTGCCCCGGTTGAAAACCGTTACTTTATGTCCACGGTCGAGCGCGTAGCGGACTTGAAACGGACCGGTGAAGCCCGTGCCGCCGAGGATCAAAATGCGCAACGGCTTTGTCGTCTTCTCTTCCGCGCGGCTGCTAAAAGGAAGCCCCAAACCAAGTGCGCCCCCGGCGACGGCCGAGACCTTGATGAATTTTCTTCTAGTGGTCGATATCATTGAGGTAGAAGCATGATCGCCGTTTTCCCGTCGTGCAACCGAAGTGTTCGCGACCGGACTCGACCGCTTGCCTTTGTGATTGACGCGGCCACGCTCGACGCGCTGGAATCAGCGCCATGGGAAATCTAACCGGCGGCTTGATCAGCGGTTTGATCTTTGGCGCCGTCACGGTGGCCATGATGCTCCCCATGCAATTTCCCGACAAACCCACGGCCCTGTTGGCTGCCTTCATCAGCCGATTTGGGATTGGCCTTGTGATCGGTTGCGTCCAATTGCCCTGGGCAGGGTGGATAATCGGGATCGTTTTCGGATTACTGCTTAGTGTGCCTAGCGCGTTGATCACGAAGGCTTATGCGCCAATTCTTATTGTCGGCACGGTCGGCGGCCTTGTCATCGGCGGTATTCTGCACGGATGGAATTGACCCTGCCCATGCGCCCAATTGCGATCTTCGCCGTCCTGGTGGCCGCGTTGCTCTTAACCGGATGCGGCGGGACCGACCGTCGTCAGTCCATCAATCCCGCGGGCACGACATCAACACCGCGGTATCTTGAGCTTCGCTCGAACACTTCCGCCGGAACGCTTCATTTCCCGCCCGGTCTTTACGTCCTCGATTCCGAGGACGCCAAGGGCTACTACTACCGGGCGCCCCGCAAGATCGTGCAACGTTCCTTCTCCGGTGGTCTCGGGCGCGATGGCGGCATTTTCGTTTCAAAACAAGACCAAAGAAGGTTGCGTGGCTATGTGATCATGCCCGGCGGCCTGACTCATGTCGGCAATCTCTCTCGAGCCGACTACGAGTTTCGGGATTGAGTTTCCACCCTCCTCGTTCTCGTTCTCGTTCTCGTGCTCGTGCTCGTGCTCGTGCTCGTGCTCGAATCGAACCGATATTCACGCAGGAGATTCATTCTTCGCTTCAACTTCGCCGCTCTCGCTTCTATCGTGGTCGTGCATGCTCGAAGAAAAGGACATGTCGAGACGGCAGGCCACCCGCGTCATCGCCCAGGGTGCGGCTGGCCTGCTCCTGGCCCCAGTCGCGCTTGGCGCCGAGACGCCGGAGAAGAAGGCGTCCACTTTTCTGCAACGCCCGATCCCATCATCCAGCGAATCTCTTCCCGTGATCGGCCTGGGAACCTGGCAGGCCTTTGATGTCGGCCCGGCTTCCGCGGAACGCCAACCACTCGAAGAAGTCCTCGCCCTTTTCGCAAAACTCGGCGGCCGGGTGGTGGACTCGTCTCCCATGTATGGCCGCGCCGAGCAGGTGATCGGCGAGATCGCCACGAAGCTCGATCTGCAAAAAGCCCTTTTTCTGGCCACGAAAGTTTGGACGACAGGCAGGCAACAAGGCATCGATTCGATGGAGAAATCGTTGGCCAAGCTCGGATCAAAGCGCATCGACCTGATGCAGGTGCACAACCTTGTCGATGCGCCGACCCAACTCGCTACCCTGCGCGATTGGAAAGAAAAGGGCCGCGTGCGTTATCTCGGTATCACCCACTACAACTCCAGCGCATACGATGAAGTCGCAAAGCTCCTTCGCTCTGAGAAACTCGATTTCGTCCAGATCAATTACTCATTGCTCGAGAGTGAAGCGGAACGACGAAATCCTGCCGCTCGCGCAGGATCGCGGTGTTGCCGTAATCGCGAATCGCCCGTTTGGCGGCGGCAATCTTTTCGCACGGGTGCGCCAGAAGCCGCTGCCGGAATGGGCCGCGGAATTCGATTGCCATTCCTGGGCCCAGTTCCTCTTGAAATGGATCATCGCGCATCCCGCCGTGACCTGTGTGATCCCCGCGACCAGCAAGGCCCGTCATCTGGAAGACAATATGCAGGCCGGCCTCGGTCAGCTTCCCGACGCGAAGACGCGGAAACGAATGGTCGACGCTGTAGCGAAGCTTTAGCCTCGCAACATCACGAGCATGTCATCCTGAGGCTGGCGTAGCGCGCAAAGGACCCCACAACTAGTGCGAACGCTTCCTCAATCAAGAAAGCGGCAATTGCATTGGCGAGGTTCCTCGTCGTCAACGCGACTCGGGATGACAACGGTGGCTATGACGCGGGAGCGACGCGCCCGCTGACTTCGCCAAAGCCAACCCGATATCCATCGCCCTGCGCCCAGCCCGTGATCGTCAGGCTGTCGCCATCTTCGAGCCATTTCCGCGTCTCGCCATTCGGAAGCGTCAACGGATTCGCGCCGCGCCAGGTCAGTTCGAGCATGCAGCCGCGCGATTCTTCCGTCGGTCCGCTGATTGTTCCGCTCGCCAGCAAATCGCCGGGTTGCAAGTTGCAGCCGTTGACGGTGTGATGCGCGAGCTGTTGCGCAATGCTCCAATAAAGATTTTGGAAATTCGTCCGCGTGATCACGTGCGGCGCATTCATCGACGCGGTCTGCAAACGCGCTTCCAGCTGGATGTCGTAGGTGAAATCCTGCGCGGCCCGCAAATAGGGCAACGGTTCGGGATCCTGCGGCGGAAGCGGTTTGCGAAACGGCTTCTAGCGCCTCCAGCATCACGACCCACGGCGAAATGCTGGTGCAAAAATTTTTCGCCAGGAACGGACCGAGTGGCTGATATTCCCAAGCCTGCACATCGCGCGCGCTCCAGTCGTTCATCAGGACCAGACCGAAAATGTGATCCGTCGCGCGATCGATCGGCACCGGCTCGCCCAGTTGCGTTCCCCGGCCCGATGAGGAACGCTGCTTCCAGTTCGTAATCGAAACTGCGGCTCGGACCAAAACTGGGCGCGGTCGCATCGGGCGGCTTGGTTTGTCCATGGGGACGCCGCACCTCCGCGCCGCTCACGACGATGGAACTGGCGCGCCCATGATAGGCGACCGGGAGCCATTTCCAGTTTGGCATCAGCGCGTTTTCGGGGCCGCGCAAGCATCGTGCCGACATTGTGGGCGTGGTGATAGGACGAATAAAAATCTGTGTAATCGCCGATGCGCGCCGGAAGCTGCATCGTGACATCTTTCTGCGCGTGAAGAGCCCGCTCGCGCAGCGCAGCGTCATCGCGCAACGTCGGCGTATCGGCGGCCAGCAAGTTCTGGATCGTTTCCCGCGCTTTCCTCCAGGCGGGCCGGCCGAGAGCGAGAAAGCCGTTCAACGCGCCTTCGGAGAAAACAGGGCCGCTCTGAAACTCGGACCCTCGGAAATGGCCCGCTTCCTCGAGAACCGACAGATCGAGCACGAACTCGCCAATGGCTACGCCAACACGCGCGGTCCCCCTGCGCCGGCTTGAAAATTCCAAAGGGAAGATTCTGGATCGGAAAATGCGAATCGGCCGCAACGTCGATGAAAGATTTCATAGTCGGACACTTCGGAGAAGCGTCCCTACCTTACAAGAGTTTCAGCGCGCGCAAATCCTCGCGTGGTTCATCGAAGCTGCAACTTCCGAAGGTCGTCACGAACCGTCGCCGGTCTTTTAGCCGCTGGAGGTCGATCTTCCATTCGCGCCAGGCAAAAAATTCGTCCTCGAACTTGAATGAGCTCACATCTTCATCGTCGAGCATGGCCGCGGTCTGCGCAGCATCCCACCGGTGTTCTGCCGCCAGCACGGCCGCGCCCAGCACATTCAAAAAGCCATGCATCTTCGTTTGCACTTCTTCGCGATATTGGCGAAGCGGATGATGCAGGCCGGCCGTGAATTTGATCGGCACCTGGTGCGTGGCCGGCGCGACCATCGCCGGGGCGATCTGCGCCGACGTGGGAAACGCATCCGCCGTTACTCCGCCGGTGCGCATTTTGTAACCGAAGGTCGCCTGATCGGTGTTGGAATTATGCTCCGCGAGCAAGGCGATTGTCCTTTCCGCCCTTTCCGCCGGCGCTTCCCAGAATGCCGGCAAATCTCCCAGAATCGCTCGCGCCTCATTCAACAAGCTGGAATCGGCATCGCCGGGCAAAAACATTTCGAGCTGGCTGATCGAGACAAGATCGACGTTGTGCGCCGCTAACGAACGAATGGCTTCATCCGCTTCTGCCAGCGCTTCAAGAAACGCGGTCGCATTCTCCGTCTTTGGCCCGAGCGCGGAGATAGAAAGAAGATGCATTGGGTCGAACTGCGGCAGAAACTGTCGGGCCGCGGCGAACTGCCCGACCGGCAGCACGAACGCATTGAGCATCCATCTGTCGGGCAGGCGAACGTAGCGCGCTTGATTTGTCAGCGCCGGCTCCAGTTCGAGAGCGCACGGCGGAAACATTCCGGCGTAATCGATCGACTGCTCGAGCAAAGCGCGAAGAGAAGCGGCGGCCATGACCTCAACTCAACGTTGCGAACCCGGCTCTAGTCAAACACGCTTCACGGATTCCAGGCCTCGCCGTGTTGGGGAAGGTCGTCCGTAATCGTGTCCCACGGCACGCGCGAATCGACGTATGTGTGAAACTGGGGCCGGATCCCGGGATCATCATCGAACGCGCCCATTCGAATGGAGACTTGCGGACCATCCGGCCAGTCGCCCCCAAACAAACTCGAGCCGCACGTTACGCAAAACACCTTCACCGCCCCCTCGCCTTTCCCATAAACGCGAATCAATTCCTCTCCCGCGAGCAAGTGAAATTGCTCCTTCAAAACGCGCACCTGCGTACAAACGGCGGTCCCCGAATGCTTGCGGCAACGATCGCAATGGCAATGGCTCGCCCGAATGAAAGGTGGCTCGACTTCGAAGCGCACGCCGCCGCAAAGACAACTGCCTCGAATCACGTTGATCATGCCCCATCATTCGCATGACGCCGACGCGATTGGAAATTCAGAAGTGTGGCGGCCTAGAAGGTAGGGCTAGGGAATATTGTACGCTTCCACCAGCGCGACACCGGTGGTGCGGCCACTTCCACGAACGACCGCCGTGTAAGCGCCGGGCGGGACTGTTTCCACTAGCGCCGCCTCTTCGTCGTGAGCCGGCGCTAATCCGGCTGCTTCAATCTGTGCGCGCTGTTGCGGATCGTCCTTCCAGTTGTTGTTCGAGCGAATGACCGTCCCATTCGAGTTCACCAAATCGAGCGTCGGATTTGCCAGCGCACCGGCCACTCCAAAGTCGCTCAGCGTTGGCCCCAGCGCCCGCGCCAGGATTTTCAGGCTCGTCCCGTTGCTCGGTCCCGCGATCAATCCCGCGATCATCACATTGTCGTCCACATCCACAAATCCTCGGGTGCTGATGTTCCCCAGCTTCGAGGCCGCCGCCTGATCCAGATCGAAGGCCTCCACTACTCCTATGCCGGTCGTCCTGTTTAGCCCCCGCACGACCGCTGTGTAGTTCTGTCCCGGGATCAGCGTCCAGATAATCGCGGACTCGGCATTGTTGCTCGGCGCCAGCCCGCTATTCGCAATCTCGGCTTGCTGTGGAGAGTCTTGCCAGTCGTCATTACTGGAAAGAAGCGTGTTGCCTTGGAAAAGGTCGAGCGTCGGGTTCGCGAGGGCGCCAGGAATGCCAAAGGGAATGAGCGATGGTCCAATCGCGCGAATGATCACTCTTTTGCCCGTTGTGCCGGTGGCGATCATCCCACCGATTAGAGCGTTGTCTCCGCTCAGAACGCGCAGGCGGGTTGAGATGTTGCCCAACGTGCCAGGTGTCGCGGTCGGTGTTGGGGTTGCCCCTGGTGTAGGTGTTGCCACCGGAGTCACGCCGGGTGTTGTCGTCGGTGTTGGCGTTGCGGTCTGCCCCGTTTGCACCTCGAAGGCGCCGATGTCCGTCCCATCGCCACCGTTCGCATTCGGATTTATAGGATCATCGAAAGTGCGCGGAAAACCTGAGCCGCGCTGGTCGGTCGTGAGATGAATTGGATCGGTGTTGATGCCCTTGTCGAGCGCTGGGCTGCCTGGAGTGAGAGCCATGGTTCGCGTCGGTCCTCCGTTATTTTGCAAACTCGCGAGCATGGGGTCGAGAGGCGCCGCCGCCGTCCCGACCTGATCTGTCAGCGCAGTGAAGCCGGTGCTTCCGTTGCTCTTCCCGACCAGGTTGAAACCTCCGGTCACGACGGTTCCGCTAACGTCCGGACCCGAGCCGAGAGAGATATTCAAGGCGATGATACTACTCCTGACATTTATCGTCCCCGCGCTACTGAATAGGCCGCCGCCGTTCTCAGCGGCGTTCCCGCTAAGCGTGCTGTTGCCCAGGTTCAAGGTCCCTTCGACCACAGCAATACCGCCGCCGTCGCCGGCAACGTTCGCGCTCAGCGTACTATTAGTGACGTTCGCGACACCGCTGAAAATGGCGATGCCGCCGCCGGCCGCACCCGTAGAGTTATCATTGAGCGTACTGCTGCTCACATTTAACGTGCCGGTGCCTTCATTGGCGATGCCGCCACCGCGGCCAGAAGAGTTACCGCTCAGCGTGCTGTTAGTGACATTCACCGTGCCACTGCTCGCATTCAGAATTCCGCCTCCGCCGATCGTAGCTTTATTAGCGTTCAGCGTGACGGCGTTCACATTCAATGTGCCAATCCCCTCGTGCTTGACGCCGCCACCACCGTCGATAAAGGCTTCGCCGTTGGTCATTGTCATGCCCGAGAGAAGGACCGGGCCGCTGGCGGTGATGTGAAAAATGCGAAACCTGGTGGCCGAGTTGCGACGGACGGTCAGCGCGCTCGCGCCCGGGCCGTTAATGGAAAGACTCTCTGAAATGGAAGGCAGCGCACTGTCCAGATTGATGATCGAGCCTGCGGGAAGGCTAAACTCGATGCCATCTTCGCCGATATGGCTGTTTGCTGCCTCAAGCGCGCCACGCAGCGAGCAATTGGCCAGGCCGTTAGCACACGCGCCGGGGACCACGGTATCGCTGGTGGTATCGACGAAATAGAGAACGCCGCCTTGCGGTGCGCCAGCAGCTCGGACAGCCTCCTTCGGTAAGAATTCGCCGGAGCGCGAATCTGCGAATCCGCCACGCGGCACCCCTATCGCCGCCATAAACAACGCGAGCGCCAGGGATGTTCTGCCCCTCCGCCTGTTAAATAACGCTCTGGAGAGACTTAACCCGAAATGTAGCAGAGCCATTCCTATCCATGAACAAAATGATTGGCGCCGTTTCATGTTTTCAATCTAGAGGTTTAACAACGCAACCCGCAAGGAAGGCGTTAATATCTGGGAGACTTCTCCTGCGAGCAGGTGGAATTGTTCTTTCAAGACGCACACCTGCGTCCAAACAGCGGTTCCGAATGCTTGACGGCGGAGCGCCGCGGTTCACCGCCGGTCGGAGTTGATGCTACGGAATATTGTACGCTTCCACCAGCGCGACACCAGTGGTGCGGCCACTTCCACGAACGACCGCCGTGTAAGCGCCGGGCGGGACTGTTTCCACTAGCGCCGCCTCTTCGTCGTGAGCCGGCGCTAATCCGGCTGCTTCAATCTGTGCGCGCTGTTGCGGATCGTCCTTCCAGTTGTTATTCGAGCGAACGACCGTCCCATTCGAGTTCACCAAATCGAGCGTCGGATTTACCAGCGCACCGGCCACTCCAAAGTCGCTCAGCGTTGGCCCCAGCGCCCGCGCCAGGATCTTCAGGCTCGTCCCGTTGCTCGGTCCCGCGATCAATCCTGCGATCATCACGTTGTCGTCCACATCCACAAACCCTCGGGTGCTGATATTCCCCAGCTTCGAGGCTGCGGCCTGATCCAGATCGAAGGCCTCCACTACTCCTATGCCGGTCGGTACTGTTTAGCCCCCGCACGACCGCCGTGTAGTTCTGTCCCGGGGTCAGCGTCTGGATGATCGCGGCCTCGGCATTGTTGCTCGGCGCCAGCCCGCTATTCGCAATCTCGGCTTGCTGTGGAGAGTCTTGCCAGTCGTCATTGCTGAAGAGAAGCGTGTTGCCTTGGAAAAGGTCGAGCGTCGGGTTCGCGAGGGCGCCGGGAATGCCAAAGGGAATGAGCGAGGGTCCGATCGCGCGAATGATCACTCTCTTGCCGCCTGTGCCCGTGGCGATCAGCCCCCCAATCAGAGCGTTGTCTCCGCTCTGAACGCGTAGGCGGGTCGAGATGTTTCCTAACGTACTTGCCGCAGCGGTCGGTCCAGGGGTCGGTGTCGGCGTCGGTGTCGGCGTCGGTGTCGGCGTAGGTGTCGGCGTAGGTGTCGGCGTAGGTGTCGAAGTTGCGTCGCCCACGATGACCTGGCCCGCCATCCCCATATTGAAGTGCGGCCGGCAAAAATAGGGAAACGTTCCGGCGCTCGGGAAGGTAAACGAAAACTCGAAAGGGGCTTGCTCAATTCCCGTATCGAACAAACCGTTACTCACGCCATTAGCACCCGAGGTAACACTGTGAGCACCCAATGACGGGTTCCAAATCCAGTGGACCGTATCCCCCGGAGCGATGTTGACGGTTTCCGGGTCAAACAAGGCACTGTCGCCGCCTCCCACCCGCACTTCAACCGTAACAGCTATCGCTCTGCCACTGGTAGCCAGAAGCAAAGCAACCAACCCGGGGACAAAGAGCCTTCTCATTAAATTGCGGGAGTCGAACCTGGATGCGGCGTGATTCTCCTCTTGGGGCGCTGCTGTCTTCATTTGGGTTGGTTCTTTCTTGTTGGTGCCGTTTTCTCGTTCTGTTATTCTTGTGCTCACCGGGTGGTGCGCGATCCGATGGCATTTTCTTCCCAACACCTCTGAATGTCCTTAGCGTGCGCCTGAATTTTTCTGAATCTTCTGAACTCTCGTGCCGACCTCTCCACCTGTGCCTATTTACGAGTTCGAGGATTTCCGCCTCGACCCGGAGAAACGCATCTTGTGGCGAAGAGACGCGCGGGTTCCGCTGAAGCCGCGGGTTTTTGAGACGCTCCTCTACCTATTGGAGCATCGGGGCACCGTGCTCGATAAAGAGCGCCTCATGGAGGCGATCTGGCCCGATTCAATCGTGGAAGAAAACAATCTCACCCAAAATATCTCGGCGTTGCGCCGCGTCTTCGGGGACACGCCGGAATTACATCGCTTTATCGTGACCGTTCCCGGTCGCGGCTACCGCTTTGTCGCTGAAGTTAGATCCTTTGCGAACGTCGCCGCGCCAGCGGAGAAACCATTATTTGTCCCGCAAGACGAAGCAATCCAACCAGGCGTTGCCATCACTCCCAAACCACCGGCCCGGAGCGCATTCGCGGGAAAAACGAAGTTCCTTATGGTCGCGCTGCTCCTCCTGCTGATTTGCGCGTGCATGATAGGAGGAATTTTTGTTTTTCGGATTCGCGAGAAGCCTCCGGTGGCGACGTGGGCTGCGGCGTCCCAGCCGACTGCGGCGCTCGACGCAAAGAGCATAGCCGTTCTCCCATTCGACAATCTCAGCAACGAGCCGGAAAACGCCTATTTCACGGCTGGCATCCAAGAGGAGATATTGTCGAATCTGACAAAAATTGCTGACCTCAAAGTAATTAGCCGCACGTCGGCGAATCTTTACAAATCCGGCAGTCCTCGTAATGCCCACGAAATCGGCCAGCAACTCGGAGTCGCGCATCTGCTTGAAGGCAGTGTCCAGCGTTCCGGCGAGCATTTACGCGTCCACGCCCAGCTCATCGATACGCGCACCGATTCTCATCTTTGGGCGCAGACCTATGATCGCGAGATCGCCGATGTCTTCGTCCTTCAGAGTGAGATCGCGCAAACGATTGCGGATCAACTCCAGGCGAAAATCTCGCTTCGCGAAAAGGCCGCCATGGCATTGCCGCCGACGAAAGAACCCGTCGCCATCGACCTTTATTTGCAGGCGGGTGCGCTGGAGGGAGAGGCACCGTACCACGAGAATCTGCTCAAGGCGTTGAGCCTGCTCGAACAGGCCGTCATCCGCGACCCGCGCTTTTATCTGGCCTACTGCAGGCTTAGCCGAGTGAATCTTACCCTCTATACCTCCGGTTACGATCACAACGTCGCTCGCCGCGAGATGGCGAATGCGGCCATCCAAAAGGCTGCGGAGCTGCAGCCCGACGCCGGGGAAGTGCATCTCGTTCGAGCCCGATATTTTGGGCTCGGCGTGCGAGATTACGATCGCGCGCGTTCCGAACTGGAGCTCGCCCGGCGCACCCTCCCTAACGATCCAGCCATTTACTACGAAACCGCACTCCTCGACCGGCGCCAGGGACGTTTGACGGAAGCAGTGAAGAATATCGAACGGGCGCTGGAGTTAGATCCGCGCAATGTAGACTTGCTCATAAATGCCGCCGGCACTTACACAGGTATGCGCCGTTACACCGAGGCCGCTCAGCTTTGCCACCGCGCGAGCGCTGTGTCGCCTCACGGTTACAACGCGAGAACTCTTGGTGCTTCTCAGCCCTATCGGGAGCGGGCGGATATCCAGCCCCTGCGCGCCGAACTCGATGCGATCCTGACCGAAGAGCCCAATGTGGCGCCCATGATTGCGGAGAGCTTATTTCAATGCGCAATTCTCGAGCGCAATGTCGCCGCGGCCGATCGTGCGCTGGCGGCCATCCCCCTGGAGGGAATCGCGGCCCGCCCTGAACTTGTTCGGCCGCGCGAGTGGTATATTGGCTATGCTGCCCGAACCTTCAATCGTCCGGAGACCGCGCGCTCGGCTTTCACATCGACACGCGCCGCTTTGGAAAAGCTCGTGGCCGACCAATCTGATCACGCCTCAGCCTGGAGTTTGCTCGGCCAGGTAGAAGCCTCGCTCGGGCGAAAGGAGGAAGCTATCAAGGCTGGGCTCCGCGCCTGCGAAGTCCTGCCATTGGCCAAAGAGCCAACATCCGGTCTCAGGCCTCTCCTCGATCTCGCAAGAATTTACGCCTGGGTGGGCGAAAAAGATTTGGCTCTCCAACAATTGGCCATGTCCGCCGAACAAACTCTGGGTGTCAGTTACGGCGAGCTAAAACTGGACCCGGATTGGGACCCGCTTCGTGGTGATCCGAGCTTCACGAAAATCGTCGCTTCCCTCGCACCGAAGACTGACGGCGTCGAAAAGTAGAGCGCTAATCAAACGAACGCGCACCTCAAAGGCCTACGGAATATTGTACGCTTCCACCAGCGCGACACCGGTGGTGCGGCCGCTTCCACGAACG
Source organism: uncultured Verrucomicrobiae bacterium (assembly GCA_963850015.1). GTDB lineage: Bacteria > Verrucomicrobiota > Verrucomicrobiia > Chthoniobacterales > UBA10450 > AV80. The sequence continues at coordinate 240,360 of CAWKJF010000002.1, read as the reverse complement.
ACCGCCGTGTAAGCTCCAGGCGGGACTGTTTCCACTAGCGCCGCTTCTTCGTCGTGAGCCGGCGCCAACCCGGCAGCTTCAATCTGTGGGCGCTGTTGCGGGTCGTCTTTCCAGTTGTTATTCGAGCGGATCACCGTCCCATTCGAGTTCACCAGGTCGAGCGTCGGATCCGTCAGCGCACCAGCCACACCAAAGTCGCTCAGTGTCGGTCCTAATGCTCGCACCAGAACCTTGAGGCTCGGTCCATTGCTCGGGCCCGCGATCAATCCGGCGATCATCACGTTGTCGTCCACGTCCACAAATCCGCGCGTGCTGATGTTTCCCAGCTTCGAGGCCGAAGCCTGATCCAGATCGAAGGTCTCCACTACTCCTATGCCGGTCGTGCTGTTTAGCCCCCGCACTATCGCGGTGTAGTTCTGTCCCGGGGTCAGCGTCTGGATGATCGCGGACTCGGCATTGTTGCTCGGCGCCAGCCCGCTATTCGCGATCTCGGCTTGTTGTGGGGAATTTTGCCAGTCGTCATTACTGAAAAGAAGCGTACTGCCCTGGAAAAGGTCGAGCGTCGGGTTCGCGAGGGCGCCGGGAATGCCAAAGGGAATGAGCGAGGGTCCGATCGCGCGAATGATCACTCTTTTGCCGGCTGTGCCAGTAGCGATCATCCCACCAATTAGAGCGTTGTCGCCGCTTAGAACCCGGAGTCGCGTCGAGATGTTGCCAAAGCGTGTGGAAGCGGGCGTCGGGCACACGTCCAGGCCCGTGATGGAGATGCTATCAACGCGCCATCCTGGGGCGCCTATACTAGAGTCCTGTCCCATGCGAAAGCGCAGCTTGATGGTTTGTCCGCTCACGTTCGGTCCCAGGTTCACTACGCTATTAATATAGCCGCCCGAATTGCCGCCCCACGCCATTTGGCCCGCCAGCGGATTCATCCCCCCCCTGTCGTCGATCACGCCCGTATAGCCGCCGGTGACAAAAATGCCACCGACCGCCGGATCGGTGATGTCGGTGAAGTCGCCTCCGTTAATAGTGGGCGAAGAAATTTCCAGGACACCCCCATCCCACAAGGTTCTCATTCGGCGGAGGGTCGTATTCGAAGTTGTAATTGTTGCGGAAGCTTAACTGCGCGGTACCACTCCCAATCGCGATGGGCGGCGTGTCCAGTCGCTTGTCGCTGATCCCGTCTAAGTTGCGCACGAACGCGTCGTTAGGCGCTGTATCAGGACTACCCGGCGAGGTGGTCCAGAGTGGCGAGTTCCCCGTCTGAATATTCGTCGCCACCCAACCTGCGGGCAGGGCGGGAGCGACCACTCCATCAAAGTTCTCGGCTAATATTATGCTCCCCGGGCACAGCGGGACTAGGCGGCCGGCGCGGTTGCGAGTGATGTTAGACGCCAGCGTCGTAAAATCACCGCCGAGCACAATCCCGCCGTTCGCCTGCACCGCGATTGCATTGACATTACTGTTCGCATTCGGGTCGAACAAATCGGCTGCTCCGGTTGTGGCCTCGAGCCGGGCGATATAATTGCGCGTCTGGCCGCCGATGCCGGTGAAAGCACCCCCCGCTAAGATCTTGCCGTCCGTCTGCACCACGACGGCAAACACGGTGTTGCCCGCGCTTGGGTTAAACGAATCCGCCAAACCGGTAGTTGGATCGAGCCGTGCGATGTAGTCGCGCGACTGTCCCCCGATGCTGCTCGGACCGAAAGCAAAGTCACCGCCAGCCAAAATCTTGCCATCCGCCTGCACCGCAATAGCGCGAACAATATCATTCGCGTTTGCATTGAATGAATCGGCCAAACCGGTGAAAGGATCGACCCGGGCAATGTGGTTGCGCGTCTGTCCCCCGATCCCGTTGAAATCACCGCCCGCTAGAATCTTGCCGTCCGCCTGCACCACAATGGCACGGACAGGAGCGTTCGCATTTGGGTCAAAAGAGTCAGCCAATCCGCTCGTGGTGTCCAACCGAGCGAAGTAGTTGCGCGTCTGCCCGCCGATGCTGTTCCCTCCGTTGAACCCACCGCCCACTATTATCTTTCCATCCGCCTGCACCGCCATGGCATAGATGGCAGAATTCGCATTCGGGTTAAACGAATCCGCCAGGCCGGTTGCGGCATCGAGCCGCGCAATGCGGTTGCGCGTCGCACCCCCGATTGTCCCGAACAAACCGCCCACCAGGATCTTGCCATCCGCCTGCAGCGCGATGGCGAAGACAATACCGCCGGCATTTGGGTTGAAAGCGGTATCGAGCGTGCCGTTAGCGTTCAGCCGGGCGATGCGGTTCCGCGTGACGGTCGCACCGGAGTTGGGCGTAAGCGTGGTAAAATCGCCGCCGATCAGAATCTTGCCGTCCGGTTGGACAACAACTACCCGAACGATGCCGTTCGCGTTGGGGTCGAAACCATCGAGCGCAGATTGGCCACGCACCGCTATCGCGCCAGCGGCCAGCAGCACGGCAACGGAAACCAGGAACAGAGCAGCTTTCGCGGCTCTGGATCTTGCTCTGGCAAATATTATCATCTCCCTTTACAAAGGGACCCGCGGACGCGCGCTGCACGAGATCGAAGAAAAGAACCCGATATTACGCTTTTCATATCGCCTGCGCTTGCCGCTCCGAAGCGCATTCCCTACCTGGGGGGCGGTATGAAGGGCGGTTCGGGGGGCCAACCCGGAAAACGGAGGGGGGCAAATAAATCCTCGAGGAGCGAGCCGACCACATCACCACCCGCCTCAAGGAAGTCCATGAGCCAATTTTTCTCCTTCTGGGTAAGCGGTCTTGATTTCCCCCCAGCGTCTAACAACAACCCTGTCAGCAGGACCGTCTGAGGGGAAATGTTCTGTCCGAGACCTTTCAGCGCGCCAGCGCTAACCGGACGCACCGTCTCAACCAAGATCTTCGAGTCGATGCGGACATCAAAGAACTGAAGTTCCTTTCCGTGGTGATCTTTCCGCCCGGCTTTGTCCTCACCGATGATCGCGTCCGCCGGTAGCCACCAGAGCATTCCGTCGTCGCATCGGCAAGGGTTTTGAGGGGAATCCCACACGCAGAGACACGGCTGAAATAGGCGATATCGACGTCTGGCCCGCGCTCCTGCCTTGGCCGTGTCCCGATCAAACTTCAACTCGTGGCCGTAGACGCGGTATGTGGTAGCTCCATCGAGTTGCTTAAGTTTGGCTTCGTTGAAATTCATGGTCATGTTCATATCCTCGTCTGTATTGTTTTTAGGCTTTTCTTTTTGAAGCGATGATCGCTTTCCCTTTACAAAGGGATCCGCGGACCCGTGCCGCACGGAATCGCCAAAATTCGCGCAAAGGGGCCCCGGCAGCATCGATGCAGTGCTTGGCATTCTCCGGGGAACCTATTAGAACTCGGGGGTGCAAACTTTGCCGGGCACTGTGTATGGCCAGGCTGAGCCGTTCGCCCCCACCCATTGGAGCGTGGTCATGGCTGCCGGCGAGAGTCAGACCGACCCCGAGGCGGCCCGCGCCGCCCTGGCTCAACTTTGTGAGACGTACTGGCCGCCGCTCTACGCGTTTCTGCGCGCACGGGGACATTCTCAGCACGATGCCCAAGACCTGACGCAGGGTTTCTTTGCTTTCCTGATCGAGCGCAAAATCTACACCCGCGCCGATCCCGAGAAGGGGAAATTCCGTTCCTTCCTGCTCGCGTCCCTGAAGAACTTTTTGTCCGACGCGCGCGACCGCGAGCAAACGCTGAAGCGTGGAGGCGGGCAACACTTCGTCCCACTTCACGAAAACCAGACCGAAGCCGCCGAGTCTCTTCTCCAGACGCACAGCGGTGACGGCGCAATTGGAGAGGACCGGCTCTTCGAACGCAGTTGGGCCGAGACTCTCGTCGCCACAACCCTCGATCGTGTCGCCGCAACGTATCAAGCTGATGGGAAGGGAAACGTTTTTCAGGAACTGCAAACGTTTCTCACAATCGGTGCGACTCCTCTGCCGACGTATGCGGAACTCGCGATGCGCCTCGGCATGACCGAATCGACGCTCCGCAGCCACGTCGCGCGATTGCGCGCACGTTACCGAGAAGTGTTGCGGGCGGAAGTGCGGCGAACCGTGAACACGGACGCGGAGGTTGACGGTGAATTGCGGGAGTTGTTGCGCGTGCTGACAGACGCCCACGGAATCAAACGCGCGTAGAATGACCTAACAAATGGTAAACTCCGTCATCTCCACCGCGGTCTGTTCGGCTTGCGGGGAACCTTTGGGAACGAAGCATGTCTGCGTCCCGTGCCTCCTCCGCGCGGGTTTGGATGATGCCGATGAAGCCGCGGATTCCCATGGGGGCACGGTGTTCGGAGACTTTGAGATCGAACGGCGCGAGGACGGCTCACTCTGGGAACTCGGCCGCGGCGCGATGGGTGTAACGTATCGTGCGTCGGACAAGGTTTTGCATCGAACGGTGGCGTTAAAGGTGATCGAAGGCCCCGCCGGAGCGAGCGATTGGCCGGCGGTGCGGGAACGTTTTCTGCGCGAAGCGCGCGCGGCGGCAGCGCTCCGGCACCCCAACATCGCCGGAGTGTTCCAATTTGGCGCGTCGCCAGAGGTTGATCGCTGCTACTGCGCGATGGAGTTGGTCGAAGGCGAAACTCTCGAAGCACGGGTTCGGCGCGAAGGGCCGCTAAAATTGGACGCGGCGCTCGAACTCGCGGTCCAGGTAACACGTGCCCTCATGGCGGCGGCGGAGCGCGGGTTGGTCCACCGTGACCTCAAACCGGGTAACATCATGCTCGCTCAGGAGAGCGACCCACTGCGACTGGAGGTGAAGGTGATCGATTTCGGCCTCGCCAAAGCGGCCAGCGATGTCACCGCAGAGATGGAGCTGACGCATGGCGGTTTCGTCGGTACTCCAGCCTTTGCCAGCCCGGAGCAATTTGCCGGCGACGCAGTCGATGCTCGATCGGATATCTACGCGCTCGGTGTGACAGTCTGGTTTGCTCTGACCGGGCGCTTGCCTTTCGCCGGAAAGACGATCGAGGAGATTCGCGAACAGCAGACTCATCACCCGTTGCCGCTGGAGCAATTGAAAGCGCGAGCGGTTCCCGATTCGATCATCGATTTGCTGTGCTCCTGCCTTGCGCTCGACCCAGCGAAACGCCCGGCATCAGCGGGAGAATTGATGCAGGCAATCGAATCGTGCCGCAATCAATCGGTGAAGCGAGGATGGTTTCGACGATTCGCACCTTTTGTCCTGGTTCTTGCGGCCCTCATGGCCGCGCTGTCCGCATTCTTCTTCATGAGGCCGACGGTTGTTCCGTCCGCTCGCCCCCAGCGTCTCCGCACGTCCAATCGAAAAAGGAATCGCTGTGCTCCCCTTCGAAAATCTCAGCGCGGAAAAGGAGGACGCATTTTTCACGGATGGAATCCAGGACGACGTGCTCACAAGTGTGGGGAAAATCAAAGGTTTGAAAGTCATCGCGCGAGCCTCGGTGCTGGATTACCGCGGAGCGCGTCTGGCCGGGAAGGTCCGTGAAATTGGTACTGACGTTAGGCGTCTCGCACGTGCTGGAGGGCAGCGTCCGCCGGGTAATTGATCGGGTAGTGGTGAACGTGGCGCTGATCGATACGCGCGACGAACGCCAGGTCTGGTCGGAACGCTACGAGCGGACGTTGACCGATACAATTTCGCTGCAGGGCGACCTGGCGATCGAGATTGCCCGGGCGTTGCAAGCCACGCTCACCCCGGCCGAAGCGATGGTCGCGGCAACCAGGCCGACCCAAAACCCTGAGGCTTACCTGTTTTACCTCCGCGCCCGTGAGATGGACATCCGGACCCACGATGACGCTCCAGAGGAGCTCAAAGGCGCAATCCCAGCTTTATCAGCAGGCGATCGATCTTGATCCGAACTTCGCGCTCGCGCGAGCGCGTCTCTCCCTTTGCGCGAATCGGATCGGCCATTACTTCCCAACCCCCTGGATAGCGAAAGCCCGCACCGAAGCCGACGAGGCGCTGCGTCTTCGCCCTGAGCTGGGCGAGGCACGGCTGGCGCTGACGCATTGCTACCTCTGGGGAGACCTCGATTATGATCGCGCGCTCGAAGAGCTTAACCGCGCGGCCGACCTCTTGCCCAACTCCGCCGAGGTACCGCTGACCGCCGCGTTTATCTACAAGCGCCAAAACAGATTCCGCGATCGCATCGCCGCCCTGAATCGCGCCGAGGCGTTGGACCCGCGGAGCCGAAGAGTCCTTGGGTTCCTGCTGGTAACCCATCGATTGGGTGCGCGAATGGCCCGAAGCCTTGCACACCTTCGATCGCCTCGTCGCGCTGGCGCCGGACATCGAGCGATGGCGGCCGAGCCAACGACGAATTTCGGCATGAGCGGCGACATTAATGTCCTGAAGAAGGCGATCGCGGACTCCGGCCAATCTGGCGGGCCGGCCAAGCAAGATTGGCCCGATGTCATGCGTTATGAACTTGCGGTGTTCGAGCGCGATTACGCAGAGGCGGCGCGCTATCTGTCGGCGATCCCAGAAAAAGCATTTCTCCAAGCGCGATGAACCAGCGCCGCATTCGAAAGCCTTTCACGAAGCTTTCCTGACCCTCGCCGCCAACCCAGACGCAGTGGTCAGAAGCAACAAGCTCTTATCGTAGCGCGGGACGAAACTGAGAAGCGTTTCATCTGGAAGGATGGTCTCCGCAAACGCGAAGGCTCTGCGCCGATCTTGCCCTACTTTACGCTTTTCTTGGACGAAAGAGGAAGCTATCCGTAAAGCCCTCCGCGCAGTCGAGCTTGCGTCGGCCGGTTCGATAGAGAAAAACGACTATCTCATCGGCTCTTGCGATGGTTTACGCGCACGTGGGTGAACCAGAGAAGGCAATCGACCTGATCGAACATCTGCTGACTGTGCCGGGCGACCTTCAGCGCGGCGCAGTTTACAATATGACGCTGACCGACCTCAAGTGGCGCTGGCAATGGGACCCGCTCCGCAGCATCCCGCGTTTCCAGAAAATCCTCGCGGGTCCTGAGCCGAAGACTGCCTATTGAGGGATGTTCGCGAGTCCGAGCGGGGTCCAGCGCTGATCCCGGCCAAAATTTAAACTTGTCCTTCGTAACGCACTAAAGCTAACTCCGTGCGGCGGCGGCCATTCCAATGAATCGCTCTGCCACCTGGCTCAAATAAAACACTATGAAAATAAAACTCCTCTTCGCTGCTCTTCTCATCGCGCCGCTCTGCGCGCTCTCTCTCCACGCCGGCACTCCGGCGCAGGACAAAGAATTTGTCGATAAATACAAGGCCGCTTTCGAAAAAGGCGACAAGGCCACGCTGGAATCGTTCCTTTACACCAAGGATGCGAACCCGATGGCGCTCGAGTTTTACAAGATGATGATGACGGGGGAAGCGGGCGGCAAGATTTCCAAGATCGAGCTGGTCGATCTCACTCCGGACGACGCGAAGAAAGCAACGGAAGTGCAAACCGGGCCTGATGGAAGCAAGGCCAAGCTCCCGCTTACGCCGACGAAGAAATTGAAACTTTCGATCGAAACCAAAGACGCCAACGGCAGCTCGACCAGTTCGAGCGAAAGCTTCGTTGCGGAGAAAGACGGCAAGTACGTCATTCCCGTGCCCGCCACGGTGAAGTAGTGGAGCGCACGCCATGGCGTGCTCGTGAATCGTAATGAGTGAATCGTGAATAGGGAGGGATTCCATTCACGATTCACTCTTCGCCTTTCACACCTGCGGGACCGGTGGAGGAATTCCACGAATCGCCGCAGACGAGCTGAATTTGTCCGCCCAATTGACCTTGGCCGTCGTGATCATCAGCAGGGCCAGGGTAACGATGGCGCCGATGGTGATCGTCAGTCCGGTCAGCCCTTCGAAGAAGAAGCTGTAGCTGAACAGCACGATGAAGGCGAATTGAGCGAGCGCCGCGATGCGCGCGAAACTGCCGGCCCGGCCGCGGCAAAGAGATAACCCGAGACGAGCGCCAGCGATACGGCGGCCGAGATCACGAAAGGCGAGAAACAAGGGAATCAGGTCGACGAGGTAAGCGAAGAGGAGCTGGAAGGCGAAGCAACCGGCCGCGAGGAAGAAGTAGTTCATCGGATGCAATTTCACTCCGCGAACCATTCCGATCAGGATCAGCACGGCGAAGAAAAAGAGCAGCGAGACCGGCGCGAAAAACGACATGCGCGAAGCAACCGGCCCGGGATTTGCGACCGACGGCATGGCCATCGCGATGGCCTGGGCATTGATCACGTCGGGATAGGACCAGACAAAATTCCAGCCTGTCGAGCGGCCCGCGCGCGCTCCGTCGGCGAGCCGGTCCCGGCCGGAAAATCAAACTCGGAAAAGTCCGTCGTCATCGCGAGGCGAAAATTCCGGATGCGGGGCGTGTCGCCGAAAGAGTAGCCCCATCGGTCGGTGCCGCGGGATTTGTAGGCGACCGTGAACTTGGCGCTTTGGCCGGGCGCGAGGGTGACCGCCTCGGTGATTCCTTCCGCGGTCTTGTTGTTCTCGGTCGAAGGGGCGCCATTAATCACGAACGAAAAATCGCTGTAGCTCGCATTGACGCCGCGGGAAACTCGAACCGGACATAAATCGTTTGCGTGATCTGAGTGGGATTCTGCAGGCTGTAATCGCCCTGGAAATCCACCAGAAACGTTCGATACCAGAGCAACCCTTTCCTTTTCGGCTCGTAGCGCAACGAGACTGCGACGTCGCTTTGCGAGGGCTGGATCAGGTGCCGGCCATTCGCGCTGCCCGGTGAGTTGTAATAGATGACCGGATGGGGTTGCGTCATCAATGGCCCCCAGCCGCCGGTCACTTCCGGACCGCAACGATTTAACGAAACGCCGGAGCGAACCAGCACGCTCGAGCCGAGGATAAACCAGCCGACGGCGGTGCAGACGATGATGCCGCCAATGGCGATAAGTCGTTTCAGGGTCATGATCGGGAAGCCTTTCTTTTGCGGAGTTTGTATTTCTTGGTCGGACGAGGGCGTTTCGCAGGACGCGCGAGCAGGCGCTCCAGACGTTTTTCGATATGAGTCAATCTCATGGGCATTACTTGTTAGGTTGCGGTTTCTGGTAGAAGAACTCGGCGCGCGGACGCTCCTTCTTGCAAAGCTCCTTGTGGAGTTGGATCACGCGCGAGTTGTTGTCGGTCGTGTTCGCGCAAGGCGCTGACTCGACGTTTCCTTCAAAGGCGGCGATTTCGTAGGCGACCGGGATGCGCAGCTCCCAATCGATCCGGTGCACCAGCAGATCGGTCTGCGGAAGCTCCACGGCGATCTGCCCCGGAGACCGGCTTGAACGCCGGCTTCTTCGCCGTGTAGGAGAAGGCCACCGAGCTGAGCGTCTTTCCGCTCGGAAGCGAAAACTCCACGACGTGTTCGCCTCGATCGATTGGATTCACCGGCCGGCCGTCGATGCTGGAGGCGAGCAGCTCGCAGCCTTCCGGCAGATCGACTCTCCAGCTCAGCGCGCGCTCATGCCGGATCTTGTATTCGATTTCAGTCAGCGCGGCGCCATCCGAAACGATCCGCATTTTAGCCATCGATGTCTCGACGATCGCCTGCGCCGTATCGACCAGAGGCAACCACTTCGCGGCCAGCGGTGTGTCGCCGACAAAGACGAGGTAGTTCTTTCCCTCCGCCAGTCCGGGCCAGCCAGGCCGGCAACTGCCGGGGCGCAGCGGTCGGCGTCGCGGCCGTAGTTCCAGTCCTGGTTCCGGCAGGACGACGTAAAGCGGCGGATTAGTTTCGCCCTCGGTCAGCCGCGGAGATTTAAGGTTCCATTCTCCGGCCGTGAGGGGTTGCGCGAAATCGTATTCGACCTCCAGCTCGCGCCGCAGAACGTCGCGCGTCTGCCAGCGAACCTGGACGCGCCGGCTTTGGCTTTCGCTCGTGCGTCGCCTGCCAATCGGCCAGATCGGCCCCGGTCACTTTCGTGATGCTCACGCCCGGCGGAAACTCGAGCTCCATGGTCAATCCGGAGCCTTAGTCCGTATTGGCGGCGAGATGCGCGATGTAGTTCAGTTTTCCGTCACTGAATTGCGACGAATGCCTGCGTCTCGAGTTTCCATCGGCTGGGCGTAGGAGGCGCCACGGCTTTCTCCGGGATCAGACGTCAAAATCGAGCTGCGCCTGCGCCGGCAAGCGGAAGCTCGCCTGGTCCTTTTCAGCGGAAAGCTGGGTGGCCTCTGCGATCCGGAGCATTTGCTTCTCCGGAATTCCCGAGACGGAAAGGGTGTTGATGGAGGCGGGCGAAGTCGCCAGGTGAAAATGCGCGCCATCGGTCGTGCCGATCAGCTTCGCCGCGAACTTGATTCTCAGCTTTTGCTTGCCGATCCGATTCGTGACGAGCGCGTAATGGCCTTCCCGCGCAATCAACTGCACATCCGCCGGCTCGACTTCATCGATCTGGGTCTGGGCGCCCAGCAGCGGAATCACCGTCCACTCGTCCGTGAAACTTTGCGTTTCGTAATCGACGACGCCGCTGGCCTGGTCGCCCTTGAGCGTGAGTTGGTAGCGCGCGGCCAGGAGCGTGGCTTCCACTGGCGGTTTCCGTTTTTCCGGGCCCTTCTCGCGCTGGGCGGCCTGCCAAAGCGCCTTTAATTCCCCGTAAGGCAGCGTCACGCGCGCATCGCCCAATTCCGGGACGGCAGCCGGCTCAGCCGCAAACGCCACCGCCCCGAAGAGCGAGCGAGGCAATCTGACAACAAATGTGCTTAACCATGCGAACATCATGGCGCACGATTGTGAAGCCTTGATGAAGCGCGCGTGAAACTTCGATGAAGTTTCAAACGCTCTACCTCTTCCTCTTCCTCTTCCCGTTTCCGCTGGTAGGGACAGCGCGCTGCGCTGTCCGCGGACGTCGCAGCGCGACGTCCCTACCGCAATGAGAGCAGAGGAAGCGGAAGAGGTAGAGGAAGATGCTTTTGATTCGTTAGGCCAGCGGAAAAATCACCGTGAACGTGCTGCCGTGTCCCAGGTCGCTGCGCACGGAAATCTTGCCACCATTCGCCTCCGCGATCGATTTCGCGATGGCCAGGCCGAGGCCCGTGCCGCGATTGCCCGTGCGCGGATTCTCGGTGGTGAAGAACCGGTCGAAAACCTTCGGCAACAACTCCGGCTCGATTCCCAGCTCCCTCATCGTTGACGGACAGCTCGACCGAGGCTGTCCTGCCGCTTCGCGCTCAGCCGCACCGAACGGCCGGCCGCGGTAAATTGCAGCGCGTTATCCAACAAGTTGGTCAGGAGCTGCTTCAATTGCAGCTCGTCGATCCTGACCGGCAGCGGCTCCTGCGCGATCTCCGATCGGAAGGCGACGCCACAATCCGCGGCGCGGCCTTCGTAGATCCGGCGATCTCGCGCGCGGTGGACGCCGCGTCGATCGACGCTGGCTGTCCGTCCGCCGTCTGCGCTTCAATCCGCGAAAGCTTCAACAAGCTCGCTCACGATTCGATCGAGCCGCACGACTTCGGTCTGAATGTTGGCCAGAAATTTCGCCCGCGCCGCGGGATCGTGGCCCGCCGCACCTTCCAGGAGTTCGGCCGAGCCGCGAATCGTCGCCAGCGGCGTCTTCAATTCATGGGAAAGATTCGTCGCCATCTCTTCGACGTAGGCCTTGCCCTCGAGCTTTTCCCGCATCCGATCCGACCGCTCGCGCGAGCGTGCCCAGCTCGCTGCGCGTCCAGGTTTCGAGGCGCACGTTGCTTTCGCCCGCAGCGATCCGCTCGGCCCGCGAGGCCAGGTCCCAGATGATGCGCGTGATGTAAGCCGAGAGCGCGTAGGCCATGGCGGTCGCCAGAACGAGCGCGACCAACCCTGGCAGAAGCAGATTCTCGAGCGAACGAGAGATGAAATTGCGAATGCGGTTGGTCGATTTCGAGACGCTGACCGCGCCGACAATTTTCCCGCCAACGAAGACCGGCAGGGTGCTGTAAATGTTTACCCGCTGATGCGGCTTATCGAGTTCCCAGCGCGAACCGTATTGCCCATCGAGCGCGTGGCGGACATCCGTCCACTTGGAGAAATCCTGACCCGTCGCGGTGCCCTTGGTGTCGAAGATGACGCGCCCGCCCGGATCATAAACGAGCAGCCGCGTATCCACTTCCGCCTTCGTGAAATCGAACAGACGCGCCTTGATTTCATAAGTCTCGTTCAGGTTCGAATAAACGCTCGACAGCTCCGCGCTCACCTTTCCCGGAATCCGCGCCATATTGGCCGTATAGCCGCGCATACAGCTCGCTGACCACGGCGGCCGTGTCGATCATCCCCTCCTCCGTCGAGTGGAGATAGCTCGTCTCGATGCTGGTCCGCACCTTCCACGCAATGTAACCGAGCGGCAGGATCAGCATCGCCAGATGAAAGACGAAGACCTTCCAGTGGATGCTGTGCAGACCGGGGAGGCGCATTTAAAGCTCCCGCGCCCGATAGCCGATGCCACGGACCGTTTCGATGAACTCGAGATCTGCCGAATTTTTTCCGCAGGCTTTTGACATGGACATCGATCGTGCGATCGGCCACCAATCCACCGTCGCCCCAGGCGCGGTCGAGCACCTGCTCGCGGGTGAAAACGCGGCCCGGGATGCCTAACGAGCAGTTCGAGCAGCTTGAACTCCTGGGCGGTCAGGGAAATCTCACGGCCCTGGCACTGAATGCGGAACTTCTCGGGATCGATCGTAATCGGGCCGTAATCAAACTGACCCTTCGGATCACTCGCCGTGGTCGATTCCGGCCGCTGATTCCGGCGGCGAATCGCTTTGATGCGGGCCAGCAGTTCGCGCGGACTGAACGGCTTCACCATGTAATCGTCGCCGCCGATTTCGAGACCGACCACGCGATCGATTTCGTCGCTGCGGGAGGTAAGAAAAATCACCGGCACATCGGAAAACGTGCGCACGATCCGGCAGACTTCGAACCCGTCGATATCCGGCAATCCGACATCGAGAACGATGAGACCCGGCGAGGTGTTCCGCGCGATTTCCGCCGCTTCGCGTCCACGCTGGGCCGTCTGCACCTCGTAGCCCTCCGCCTTGAGCGCATACTCCAGCACATCCGAAATGCGCGGATCATCTTCGACGACCAGGACGTTCATTTTAAGGAACCATAGTTCGCCGCCAACCTAACGACGGTAATTCACGTTCCGCCATGCTCCTCCTTTTGAAAAGGTGGGAGCTTAGACCGCGGGAAGCTTTTTCATCCTGGCGCCCAGAAGCACGCCGAACGCGCCGAGGACCGGAGTGAGCAAGTGTGCCCAGATGAGGCATAACCCCCAGTTGCATCGTCTCCAGATCAGGGATTCGCCGGCGCGGACATTAGGCCCGTTGCCCCTTTTCATCGCCGGAAGGCAAAGAAGCAGGCCCAGAATGACGACGATAGCCGCAAGCGCCTTGCAGGCCCGCATGCTTCTACCGATGGCGGCGCAGACGTAGCCACCCAAAATCGCGCCGCCCACACTGATAAGCGATCGAGATGGCGAGCCAAAGCGTGGAGACCTCGTAACTGTCCGGCTGAAAGGCGCGCTCCACTCCGAGGGCCAGAAAAAGGCCAATGAAAACGACGGTGACAAAAATCGCCATCGCGATGTAGCCCACGACTACTCCCCCAAAAGCCCTTAACATTTGATCTCCTTGTTCCGGCACCGCCTGAGGCCAGGCGCCCGCCTATCTGCCTTCCAGGTGACGGCGCGCAATCTTACGCCGCCGGAAGCTTTTTCATCCGCGCACCGAAAAGATGCCAGCCGCACCACAGAACGGATTGAGCAAACAGAGCCACGTAGGTGTCTGCGCCTTCTGCATTGCCTCAAGATTTGGGACATCGCCGGAGCGAGCAGTGTCCGGATGTTCCTTCATCTTCGTCATGATGCCGACGATTAGCCCGATGGCGAGAACGATGGCGGCAAATGCCATGCAGGCTCCTTTGCTCTTGCTAATGGCGGCGCAAACCAAGCCGCCGACAATTCCGCCGATAAGGGCGCACGACGACCATGAGCACCATCCAGATGGTGGAGATGTCGAAGCTTTCAGGTTCAAAGACGCGTTCGACGCCCAAACCAAGATAGGCACAAGTGAAGAAGGCGAAGGAAAAGATCGCCATCACAACATAACCAACGATTACACCCAGAATAGATTTTAACATTTAGAAACTCCTTGTTTTGGAAAGGCGCGATCGTATCGAGCCGAAACGGGCAACGCCACGAAAATCTTTGGGCCTTCGCCAACGTCTGCATTCGCTAAATCGTCAATCGCCAGATTGTTAAATGACCATGGACCCGTACGCCAAGCCTAACGAGCGAAAAGTCGGCGCGAAGCGGCCGAAGGTTTCTCATCTATCTCCCGCCGTCGAAACGCGGACGCGGCAGGAACGGCAGGCGGAGAAACAGGCTGTCGCGGCGGAGCGGCGGGCGATCAAGAAATCCGCCCGCCGGCATTTGAGACAAGATCTGCTCGCAGAATTGGAGGAGAGCGAGTAGTCGCGCGACGCTGCCAGCCAAGGAAAAAGTCGACCGCTAAAGCGGTTCGGTTCCTCGGCGCAAGACCTGCTTCTCGAGATCGGACCATGCAAATCGACCGGCAGAGACAGGACAATCGCAGACTGATTGATGAGTTAAGGCAGGCGCTCGACCGTGAATTACGCCCGGTTGCGCGAAACCGCGAAGCAGCAATGGGAACACAATTTCGCCGGAAAAGATCCGAGCGATGCCTGTGTGAGCGTGCGCGTCACTGCCGGCGATCCGCCAAGACATTCCATACCCTGCGCCGGAATTCTTCGGAGAAAGCGTCGATTGCTTCTAGACGGCCATCGCCACGGATTGACCGCGTAGGCGCAGCAAAATGAACGGCTGGTAGGGCGAGACTCTGTCGAGCCGGATCCATATGGCCGTTCGCGGCTCGACAGAGTCTCGCCCTACCAGTCTCATCAGCGCGATCGATTGTATTTCTTTAGCAGCTCGCGCACGCGATCGTGCGGAAGCGCGTCGACATGGTGATTGTCGCGGCCGGTCATGCTTTGATTGGCGACCAACGCGTTAATAATCGCCTCTTCCACCGCCTGGACGGTGGCGGAAAAAATCGGGTCCATTCGGTCGTTCGGCACGGTCGTCACGGTATGAGTCGGCACGGCCGGATCGGTGACGTGCGGGTTGGCCGTTGAGAACGCGAGGAAGAGATCGCCCGAGCCATTTCCCGAGACGCTGCCGGTCCGCGCCAGGCCGAGACTGGCCCGGCGCGCGAGACGTTTCAATTGATGCGGCAAGAGCGGCGCATCGGTCGCGACGACAATGATGATCGAGCCGGCTTCCCGTCTAAAAACGGCGTTCTCCGTGATTTCCTTGCCGACGGGAACGCCCGCGATCGTCAGTTGCGCGCGCCGGCCGCAATTGGCCTGGACGAGCGCGCCGATGACATAACCGCCGTTTTTCTTGTCGAGCACACGCGAGGCCGTCCCCGTTCCACCTTTGAATTCGAAACAAATCATGCCGGTGCCGCCGCCGACGCTTCCCTCGGCGATCGGCCCGGGCCTGGCCGTGTCGAGAGCGTTGAGCAACGTGCTCGGGCTTGATGTGGAAGCCGTTGATGTCATTGAGATATCCATCCCAGGTTTCGGCGACGACCGGCAAACTCCAGGAAAAACCGGTCGGGTCGGGTCCAGCCGTGCGCGACCCGCCAGGCGATTGTCGCGTCGCGGACGACACCGACGCTGTGGGTGTTGGTGATCATCACCGGTCCCTCCAGGAATCCGCTTTCCTCGATCCACGCCGTGCCGGTCATTTCGCCATTCCCGTTCAGGCTGAAATATCCGGCGTAAACCGGATCGTCGAATGAGGCGCGGCCGCGCGGGAGGATGGCCGTGACGCCCGTGCGCACGGGACCCTTGCCGACCTCGAGTTTTCCTTCGCCGCTGATGAGCGTGGTGTAACCGACTTCGACGCCGGCGACATCGGTGATGGCGTTCAATGCGCCGGGTGTGCCGTCGAAGGGAATGCCGAGGGCGCGGGCGCGGATGGTTTGCTGGCGTGGGCGGCGGCGAGGTTTGCGGCTCGCGGGCCTGGAGAGACGGAAGGAACGAGAGGAGCGCGAGAGCAATCAGGCGCGGTGTGGTTGCATTCATGACGGAGAGAGAAACCCTCCAACGTCCGCAATGTCTAACGGTGCGGCAAGCTGTCCGAACGCGATCTGCGACCGGTCGCCTTGAAATCGCGTGCGACCGCCATTTCTTGGATTTCTGTTTTCGCGGGCGATTGGCCGGATTAGATTCGGCCCGTGAGCTATCAGGTTTTTGCCCGGAAATATCGTCCGCAGACTTTTGACGATCTGGTCGGGCAGGCGCATGTCACGCGCACGCTCAAGAATGCGGTCGAGCAAAATCGGCTCGCGCACGCCTATCTGTTTGTCGGACCGCGCGGGATCGGGAAAACATCGACGGCGCGCATCCTGGCCAAGGCGCTCAATTGCGTGAACGGCCCGACCATTACGCCCTGCGGCGTTTGCGACAGCTGCAAGGAAATCACGGCGGGAAACAGCCTCGATGTGCTGGAGATCGACGGCGCGAGCAACAATGGCGTCGAGCAGGTGCGGGAGCTGCGCGACAACGTGCGCTACGCGCCGAGCAAAGGGCATTTCAAGATCTACATCATCGACGAAGTGCACATGCTCACGTCGGCCGCGTTCAACGCGCTGCTGAAGACGCTCGAGGAACCGCCGCCGCACGTGAAGTTCATTTTCGCGACGACCGAGCCGCAAAAGGTTTTGCCGACCATCCTGAGCCGCTGCCAGCGGTTCGATCTCCATCGCATCCCGGCGAACCTGATCGCGAAACATCTGCAATTCATCGCGGGCAAGGAAAAGATCACGCTCGATCCGGCCGCGGCGCACGCCATCGCGAAAGGCGCGGATGGCGGACTGCGCGATGCGGAATCGATGCTCGATCAGCTGGTGGCGTTTTGCGGCGAAAAGATCGCGGAGCCGGATGTCCTGAACGTGTTCGGATTCACGAGCGAACAGACGGTCGCCAATTTCACCGACAAGATTCTGCGCGGCGAAACGCCGGAAGCGCTCGAGCTGCTCCACGCCGAGGCGGAGAACGGCAAGGACATGATGAAGTTGATGTCCGACCTGATCTCGTATCTGCGCGATCTGCTCGTCTGCAAAGTGAAACCGGACGCGCTGGCGGACGACTTGAATCCCGAGCTGCAGAAATCGCTCGAAGCCCAGGCCGCCATGATCGAAACCGACCGGCTTCTGGAATTGATCGATCAATTTGCCGCGGCGGAAGGACGAATGAAATGGGCGCCGAACAAGCGACTGCACTTCGAAGTCGCGGTGATCAAAGCAATCCAAACGCTGAGCCAGGTAACGCTGAACGAGGTGATCGAGAACCTGGCGGCGCTGCGCGATGGGAAATCGCCGGCGCCGGCTGCGGCCGGTGGACGCGCTGCCGCGCGTTCCGGAACCCGCTGCAGCGAGTGCCATCCGGGAAAAGCCAGCGCAAAGCGCTCGCGGAGAAAGCTCCGCCCGTACGAGACAATCGCGTCCGCGGGAAGATCCACCGGTTTCGCCGCCCGCCGAACCGAAGACTGTCGATCACGAAGCGGTCTGGGAAAAGGCGGTCGAACAAATCCGCGCGCGCCGGCCCTTGATCCGAGTTTGGGTGGAATCGGCCAAAGCGTTGGGGATCGAGGGACGTTTCTTCGTCCTCGGATTCCCGCCCGAGCAGAAAACGGCGATGGAGTCGGTGGCCAGCCCGCGGACTCGCGATTTTCTCGAGGCGCTCCTCAAGGAAATCAGCGGGCAGGATTGGAAAATCAAATTCACTCTCAAGGAAGGTTTGCCGGTCGCGCCTGTTCCGGAGCCGGCGGCGGCGCCGGAGCAGTTGCCGGCAAGGAAACCGGGAGACTCGCAAGCGATGTTCAAAGATGATCCGCTCATCCGGGAAGCGTTGGAAATTTTCAAAGGCGAAATCAAAACCGTGAGCGATTAACTCCGAAAGCTTTCGCGAGGAGACCCGATTATGAATCTGAACAAGTTAATGAAGCAGGCCCAGAAGATGCAGGAGCAAATGGCGAAAACGCAGGCCGAGCTGGAAGATAAGACCGTCGAAGTGCAGGCGGCCGGCGGAAAAGTCACGGTCGTCGCGAACGGCTCGGGCGATGTGATTTCCATCAAGATCGCGAAGGAGATCGTCGATCCGGAGGACGTGGAGTTTCTCGAAGAAGCAGTCCTGAGCGGCGTGACAGCAGGCCATCGCGCAAGGCAAGGAACTCGCGCAATCCGAGATGACGAAGATTACCGGCGGGCTGGGCGTGACGGGGCTGGGGCTGTAGGACGTAGTCTGCATTTCCGGTAGCAGCGGTCTATGCCGAACGCGCATCGCGAAGACGGCGGCCCTAGACACCGCTAGAGTTGCCGAGATTCCGCGCTGATGCTTTTCGAAAACGCACACTTCCCGGATCCCCAGCTTTTCCATCTTTTCGGCCAGCCGGTCGTAATTCTCGCCAAGCTGCACGTGTGAGTGCGCATCGGACGCGGTCGTGAATCGAATTCCCTTTGCCATCGCGAGCTGAATGATTTCATCGGACGGATAAAGCTCGTTCACCGGTTTGCGCCAGCCGGCGGTCGAGAGCTCGATGCAGAGGCCGCGCGCGGCGATGAAATCGAGCGTCTCTCCGACCAGAGCTTCGATCTTCGCTTTCGGCCGGTGGCCGTGAATCTTGATCAGATCGAGATGCGACAGGCAATCGACCAGGCCAGTCGCCGCCACCTCGCGAACGCGCCGGAAATAATCGGCGTAGATCTGGTCGATGTCGCGACCGGCGAATTGCTCGGCGCCGGCCGGCACGCTGTCGAACATCTGATCGTCGCGTTCCAGGTAATGCACCGAACCGAGAACGAAATCGAGCTTGTCCCAGTTCTTCTCGACCCACTTCCGGCCCGCCGCGGACGTTTCCGGATCGTTATCCAGTTCGATGCCGGCGCGAATCTTGATGTCGGGATTCGCCGCGCGCAGCTTCTCGATTTCGTCAAAATCGACCCCTTCGTGATAGCGATCGTGATCGGTAAAGGCGATGTCGGTCAGTCCGATCCTGCGAGCGTGATCGACCCAGGGCTGGAGAAGCTCCTGGCTGTAGGGCTGGACCCGATGGCCCTGCGGATGGGAATGGTAATCGGAGAAGAGCAGCATCAGGATGTAGAGGCGGTTGTGCCAAGCGCCTAATCAATAAATCAGGCGCTTGGCACAAGCGCCTCTACATTTTCGCGTCCCTACGGCGCGGTCAGAAATTTCTGCCGGATGCGCAGCTCGGGATATTGCGGAAAGAAAACTTCGACGATGAAAACCTTGTTCGGCGTCAGTTCGCGCGTGGCGATCGTTTCCGGATAGTAGATGTGCTCGCCGGGATTGATCAGGACGGTGCCGGCCTTCGGCTCAAAGGCATGGTTGTCCGACCAGGTGGTCAGCACCGCGTCGGATGAGTTTTGCAGGTGAATTTCGATTCGCTGATCGGTGGGGAAATCGAGCGCGACGGCGCGCTTCGAGACGTTGGTGAGCGTTATTTTGACCTCGAGCTGCCGAACCTCGGACAACTTCACCGGCTGCGGCGAGAGCTTCAAATCGAGGACCAGGCCGCGGAGCCGCGCGTCCTTGTAAGTCGGCACTGGGACTGGACTGGAACGGATGGAGCATCCGGCTGAACCAGCCGCCCGCTTCTGGGGTGTCGGCTGCGGCGTCTGGTCCTGGGCCACGAGGCGGCCGGCGATCGCGAGCGACAGCAGGGCCAGGGCGAGGGAGCGGCTCATGAGGCGGCTAATCAGCAAACGTTGCAAATCCTGTCAAACCCTTTATCAATCCGCCATGCAAACCATCGCGCGGCCGCCATCGCCGCCGTCCGATACCGAGCCAATCGATCGACGCATCTCTGAGGGCAAGTCTACATCGCATCCGCGTGACCTCCAATGAGATCGACCGATGGAGCAGGACTGGCGGCAGACCAGCTGCGGAAAAATAAGGCCATGCGACATGTCGGTAGCGCGTTTTGCGGCCTCTTGCTCGCCAGTTTTCCGGCCTTGGGGCAAAGCCAGCCGGAGCCATTGAACCTCGCGCTCCCGACGGACAACGATGCGATTTATCGCGGCGACGGCCCCGAGTTTTATCAATACATCGAGCGCGACTACCAGGGGGTGAAATCGACGCCGTGGGAAGGCGGCCAGTATGGATTCGTCCGCGATCCGGCCGAGACGGCGGCGGGGACTGGTTTACACTCGCTTTCATGAAGGCATCGACATCCGGCCGCTCCAACGCGATGAGCGCGGCGAACCGACTCGATCCGGTGCGCGCGATCGCCGCAGGCATGGTCGTCCACACGAACCTGGTGCCGGGCTATTCCAACTACGGCAAATATGTCGTGGTGGAACACCGCTGGGACGGCTGCAAATACTACAGCCTCTACGGACATTTGAGCTCGATCCAGGTCCAGCGTCGGGCAACGGGTGCAGCAGCGCGATCAGCTGGGCGTGATGGGGCACACGGGCGACGGCTTGAATCAGACGCGCGCCCATTTGCATCTCGAACTGAACCTGATGTTGAGCCGGCAGTTCGAATCGTGGCACGACAGCCTGTTCAAGACCGATCCCAACCGCAACGGCCTCTACAACGGGCTCAATTTGATCGGGATCGACATCGCGCGCCTTTACCTCGCGCTGCGAGAACGGCCTGCGCTCACCATTCCGGAGTTTCTTTCCGAAGAAGAGACGCTTTATCGCGTCCTGCTGCCGGACTCGGGGCACTTCGATCTCCCGAAGTTTTATCCCTGGATGCTCGCCCAAAAAAACGCGGAAAGGCCTGTTTCGTGGGAAGTCTCATTTAATCGCGCGGGCGTCCCGTTGAAAATCGAGCCCAGCGGGAAACAGGTCGGCGGACCGGAGCTCTCCTACCTGAAACCAACCGGAATCGACGCGTCGTCCCTGACGCGAGGCCACATCGCCGGCCGCGGCCAGGGCGCCCATCTCACCGACAAAGGGAAAGCAGTTCCTGCGGCTTCTGATTTATCCGGATTAGACCTCTCGGAGGGACGTGCTTCTGCACGTCCCATTCGTCAGCCTGCGCGCGATTTGAAGTTTGGGACGTGCGGAAGCACGTCCCTCCGAGGTAGAGCCGCGGCGGCAAGAATGCTATATGCTTCCTGAAGCCCGATCGGAATGAGCAAGATCACACGGCGAAAATTTCTCGGTCTGACCGCGCTGGCGCTGCCCGCGGCGCTCGGGGCCGATGCGCGTTTCATCGAACCGACGTCGCTGCGCGTGACGAATTTCAATTTGCCCGGAGGCCCGGGCGATTGCCGCTTCGTTCATTTCACCGACTTCCATTACAAAGGCGATGCGAGTTACGCGGCGGAAGTGGTGCGCACGATCAATGAGCTTGCGCCCGAGTTCGTTTGTTTCACCGGCGATCTCGTCGAAGACGCGCGGTTCGCGCCGGAAGCGCTTGGTTTCATTCAGCAAATTCGAGCGCCCGTTTACGGCTCGCCGGGAAATCACGATTACTGGAGCCGCGTCTCATTTTCCGGAGTTTGAACGCGCGTTCGCGGCGACCGGCGGCGCCTGGCTGGTCGATCGTTCGATCGTGCTTCCGAAACATGATCTCGAACTCGTCGGCATGGGCCCTGCATGGCATCCACGCGTTCTCACGTCCGCCCAGCGCGAGCCGGCGAGTGTTGTTGATGCATTACCCGGAAATGGCGAACCAATTGCACGAACACCGGTTCGATCTCATTCTCGCGGGCCACTCGCATGGCGGACAAGTGCGGCTGCCGTTCCTCGGCGCGCTGATCGTCCCCGCACGGCGTCGGGCCGTATGATCTCGGCTATTACGACACGCCCGGCGGCCCGCTCTATGTCAACGCGGGTATCGGCACGTATCGTATTCCAGTGCGCTGGAATTGCCGGCCCGAAATCACGGTCGTGACGATGTAACGCCTGTAGGGCGAGACTCGTCGAGCCGCACGCTGACAGAGTCTGCTACCAATCAGCGAGAAGTCGGCACGCGTTGCGCAAGGGCGACCGCGTGCGGAATGGCGCCGGCCACAAATCCAAGACATTCCACCGCGCCGGATGGTTTGCCGGGCAGCGCGAGAACGAGCGAGCGTTCCACCACGGCGGCCAGGCTGCGGGAGAGAATCGCGTTTGGCGTGATCTTCATCGATTCGCGTCGCATCGTTTCGCCAAAACCAGGCAGCTCGACGCGCATCATCCCGCGAATCGCTTCCGGCGTGACGTCGCGCTCGGCCACGCCCGTGCCGCCGGTCGTGAGGATCAGCCCGCAGCCTTGATCGGAGAACGAGCGGATTGTTTCCCTGATGCGCGAAATTTCATCGGGAACGATGGCTTCGGCGAGGACCTGCCAGCCATACTCTTGCGCCGCCTCTTTCAGCGCGGGTCCGCCCAGATCGTCGTATTCGCCGGCCGCAGCGCGATCCGAGATGGTGATGATGCCAACGGTGATCTGCATGGTCAGGCCAGCGAAATGACGAAGCTCGAATGACGAATGACGAAACAATATCTAAGGACGAGTAACGACAGAATTTTCCGGCTCTGGTTTCGGATTTCGGGCTTCGTCATTCCTTCGTCATTCGTCATTCGAGCCTCGTCATTCGCGCCCGCTTACTTCGCGCTTCGTTTTCTTGAGCAACCGAATGTCTGTGATCTGCATCTCCTTATCCACCGCCTTGCACATGTCGTAGATGGTCAGCAACGCGACCGCCACGCCGGTCAACGCTTCCATTTCCACGCCGGTCTGCGCAACGGTGCGCGCGACGCATTTCACTTCGAGCGCTGATCCCGCACGTCGCGATCTCGATTTCGACGTGGCTCAAATTCAGATTGTGACAGAGCGGGATCAACTGCGACGTTTGCTTCGCCGCCTGAATCCCGGCGATGCGCGCAGTCGCGAAGACGTTCCCCTTCCCGATCTGATTCTTGGCAATCAGCTCGAGCGTTTCCTGCCGCAGCTGAATCTCGCCGGCGGCGACCGCTTCCCGCGCGCTCTGTTCCTTCGCGGAAACGTCAACCATTTGCGCGCTGCCATCGTCCGCCAGATGGGTCAATCGATTCATCTTTAGCCTCCGATCGCCACCATCATTCGCCCCGGCTGGTAGTTTTCCCGGAAATCATGCTGCTCCGGTTTGCGCTCCACCACATCCAGGAAGAACCGCTTCAACTCCGCGTCCGTCGCCCCGGCGCGCATCACCTTCATGATGTCGAACTCGAGATAACTTCCGAGGCAAGGCCGCAGCTTCCCGTCGCAGGTCAGCCGCAATTTGTTGCAGCTCTCGCAGAAATGCAGATTGCTCATCGCGCCGATAAACCCGAGGCGCTGGTCGCGCCCCGGAATCTTGTAGTAACTGGATGGACCGTTCGTGCGGAACGCCGGCTCCGGAATCAGCGGACCATAGCGCGATTCGAGCGCGCGCCGCGCCTCGGCGACCGGCAGAAAATTGTCCTCATGGAGAACTTCGCCGGTGCTCACCGGCATCAGTTCGATGAACCGCAGCATCAGATTTCGCTCCGCGGCGTATTCCACCAGAGGAACGAACTGGTCCTCGTTCCGGCCGCGCATCAGAACGCAATTCAGCTTTATCTGCGCAAATCCCGCGGCGATCGCGGCCTCGATCCCAGCCAGCGCTTGCGGCAAATAATCGCGACCGGTCGTTTGCGCGTAGGCCTCGCGGATCCAGCGTATCGAGCGAGACGTTGACGGAATTGACCCGCGCTGCGCGCAGAGCTTCAGCCATGGTCAGGCCGGATTGCGTTGGGCGCGCGAGCAACGTGCCGTTCGTGGAAATACCGATGTCGTCGATGCCCGGGACCGAGCGCAGCATTTCGAAAAAGGAAAGGACATCGCGGCGCGTGAGCGGCTCGCCGCCGGTAATCCGCACCTTCGACACGCCCAATTCCGTGGCGATGCGAATCAGCCGCAGCGTTTCTTCATAGGTGAGAACGTCCTCGCGCGGCAGCCATTCCTGCAATTCGCGCGGCATGCAATAAGTGCAGCGCTCGTTGCAGCGATCCGTGATCGAGACGCGCAGATAGGAAATGCGATGGCCGAATCGATCTTCCACAAGAAAGCAAGGTAACGATGCGCAACCCGCGCTGCAAGGCCGCCTCAAGTTGACGCCCCCAAACCCGGCGGCTAGCTTTCGCTATGAAGCGTCGCAACATTTCTCAGGCGCTGCTTGGGCGCCCTCGTTTCACTCCTCTTTCTGAGCGGCTGCACCACGACCGAGACGCGCATTGAGGAACGGCCCGCGGCTATTCCGCTCTGTCGCCTTCCGATCAAGCGCTCGTCCAACAGGGAAAAATTCGCGAAGGCATGTCGCAGGACGCGGTCTATATCGCGTGGGGACCGCCCAGCTACCGGGTGCCGGGACGGAATCGCGGTCAGGTCGTGGAGACGTGGATTTACGATGCAACGGCCGCGGGTAATTACGCTGGGCCGTTCTTTTACGGATCGCGCTACGGACACGGCCCAGGTTTCGGCTTGTATGGCGGACGGCGCGGTCGATTTGGCTATCGACACTATTTTTACGACCCGTTTTACGATCCCTTTTTCTACAATCACGCCAACATTGTCCGCTATCCGGAGCGCACCGTTTCGTTCCAGAATGGGCGCGCGATCGCGTTCCAGCTTCTGCCTGCGCCGCGGTTTTACTAAGGGCGAAGCCGCCGCAGCCGTAGCGAGATGGCTTATTCCTCCTTCCGGCAATTCGTCGACGCGCTGGATGAGGCGGGCGAACTGAAGCGCATCTCTGTTCCGGTCGATACCGATTTGCTGATCGCGGAATGGGCGAATCGCGAGATGAAATCGCCCGGTGGCGGGAAGGCGCTGCTCTTCGAAAAGCCGACGATCGACGGCAAGGCGTCGAAGTTTCCGGTCGCCATCAACACGATGGGCTCGCGCCGGCGCATGGCGCTCGCGTTGCAGGTCGACAGCGTGGAAGATCTCGCGCAGGAGATTCAGCTCATCCTGAAAGCGAAACCGCCGACCGATCTGCGCGAAGGCTGGAGCCTGCTTAAGCAGGGACTGAATCTGCTGCATGCGCGGCCGAAGCACTCGAAGGAAGGCGCGTGCCAGGAGGTGGTGCACCGGTTTGAAACCGGAAATGGGAAACCGGAAACCGGAAAAATTTCTCTAGGCGATCTGCCCATCCTGAAATGCTGGCCGAAGGATGGCGGGCGTTTCATCACCCTGCCGAATGTGCACACGCGCGATCCGGAAACGGGCGCGCGCAATGTCGGCATGTATCGCATGCAGATTTACGACGAGCGGACGACGGCAATGCATTGGCAGGTGCACAAGGTGGGGGCGCGGCATGGCAAGAGTTATTACGAACGCAATGAGCGCATGCCCGTGGCGGTCACGCTGGGCGGCGATCCGGCTTACACCTTCGCGGCGACTGCGCCGCTGCCCGACGGACTGGATGAAATTCTTTTCGCCGGATTTCATTCGCAAAAAATCGGTCGAGCTGGTGCCGTGCAAGACCGTCGATCTGGAAGTGCCGAGCGATGTCGATTTCGTCCTCGAAGGTTATGTGCAGCCGGGCGAAACGCGGCCGGAAGGGCCATTCGGCGATCACACCGGTTTCTACACCGCTGTCGAGGATTACCCCGTCTTTCATCTCACGGCGATCACGCACCGGCGGGACGCGATTTACCCGACCACCATCGTCGGCATCCCGCCGATGGAAGATTTCTACATGGGCGATGCCAGCGTCCGGATTTTCCTGCCGGTCTTCAAAATGAACTTCCCGGAGCTGGTCGACATGACGCTGCCGCCCGAGGGAGTTTTCCATAATCTGGTTTTCGTCAGCATCCGGAAGCAATACCCGTATCAGGCGTTCAAGGTGATGCACGGGCTCTGGGGCATGGGGCAAATGATGTTCAGCAAATACATCGTGGTGGTGGACGAAGA
The DNA here is from genome assembly GCA_963850015.1 of uncultured Verrucomicrobiae bacterium. Lineage (GTDB taxonomy): Bacteria > Verrucomicrobiota > Verrucomicrobiia > Chthoniobacterales > UBA10450 > AV80. The sequence continues at coordinate 214,435 of CAWKJF010000002.1, read as the reverse complement.
CTGCGATGTGCACAACACGAGCGAAGTCCTCTTCCGCTTGTGCGCGAACACCGACCCGGAGCGCGACAGCACGATCATCCGGAATCCGAGCGATTCGCTCGATCACGCGCCCAGCTCGCAAAACATCGGGTCGCACATGGGGTTCGACGCCACCCGCAAACTTCCGGGCGAAAATTATCATCGCACCTGGCCGGAGCTGTTGAAGATGACCGACGAAGCGCAGGCCCTGGTCGATGCGCTGCAAAAGAAAAAGGGCTGATTCGAGGAGTTCTGGCGGAAAATCAGCGTCTCCCACTCAAGCAAACTCGGAGAAGCTGGGCCGCGACGCGGCCACTCTTCTCGAGCCGGCTCAGGCGATATTCTCTTTCGAAAATACGGAAGCCGTCCTTCTTCATCCGCCGCAACAAGCTCTGATAAACCGAACGCATGATCTCCGCCGCCACCATCGAGCGGCGATCCTCCCTAGGCAGCAGGTCGGCTGCTTGCGCGAAAAATTCGTCGGCCCGCGCCGCTTCAAATTTCATCAGGCGAAGAAACGGCTCGTTGTATTTCTTGAGGCGAAGATCTTCCGCGGAATAATCGAAACGGGCCAGATCCTCCTGCGGCAGATAGATTCGTCCGTTACTCAGGTCCTTGCCGACATCGCGAATGATGTTGGTCATCTGCAACGCCAGGCCGAGCTGGATCGCGTATTCGCGGCAGGCCGGGTTGCGGTATCCGAAAATCTCGATGCTGACCAGACCGACGGCGCTGGCGACGCGGTAGCAATAGACCCGCAATTCTTCGAACGAATCGTATCGAACGTTGGACAAATCCATCTCAACGCCATCGATAATTTCCTCCAGCATTGCCGGGGTGAGGGAATATTTCGCGATCAAACCGCGCAGGTCTGCGGCGAGCGCGGGTTCATCGGGTGTCGGTTGCGCGGAGCCACCGCCGCCATGCCGTCAGGTCGCGGGTTTTTTCCTGGACGCTCAGTTCGGTCGAGTCAGCGATGTCGTCGATCACCCGGCAGAAGGCGTAGAAGACGGTGATATCCTCCCGGCGTTCGCGACCGAGAGCAATGAAGGCGAGAGCCAGGTTCGATTTGCTTTGCCGCGTGATCTTGGCCGCATTCATCGCAAAATTGTCTTGGTAGGGACGGCGCGCTGCGCCGTCCGTCCGACAGGCCTTGAGACGCCTTCTCTCGCACTCGGACGCCGCAGCGCGGCGGCCCTACCTTGCGAGATCCTCATCAATACCGAATCCACGTTTCCTGGTTCGCGCGCGCGGTCTCGCACTGGCGGAACAGGCAAACCCACGAGGCCAGAAGCCAGCCTGTGATCAATCCGCGCACACAAACGTAAATTATTTTCCACCCAATCACCCCCACCACGCGGTCCGCCACGGCGCCGCGCACAATGGCATCGCACGCCGTCAGAAAGAAAAAGTGCATCGCGGCAATGAGAAAAAACCAGCCAAAGCGAAAGAGGTTCCGCCGAATAAATTCGTGATGAGCGCGAATGGCCGCTCCCAGACTTTCGTTATGAAGCACGAGCGAAATCTGGACTGAGCAAAAGGCGATGATCATTCCGCTCATGATGAGGCGCGAGCAGAAATCGAAGACGTTCGGGAACTTCCCGAAAAAAGCCAAGGAAGAGCGGCCCGCGCACGACCAACGTGCCCACGATGACAACGATGCCGGCCCATTCCAGGACATAACTGAAACGGCGCATGGCGAACCGGAACAAGTCTCCTTCATGGAAGCTCAAGCCCTTGATCCACGCCAGGCAAACGGTGATCAGGTAAACCTGGATGTAAACGCCGAACAGGTATTCGAAGATGAAAGCGACCGCATCGATCGTCGCCGAGATTTGCAGCCACTGCGGGCACCGTCCGCTGTCCAACCGCCAAAACGCGATCGGCTTCAGGAGGGTGGCGAAAACGCTGACGAGCAGGACGAGATAGATCGCGTAGCCCCAAATCCGATAACGTTTCCGCAGCGCGCGAAAGAGAGCGCCGTGGAGGCCGCGCCAGTTGAAGATCAGAAGAACGGCGGCGACGACCGACAAGGGATAAGTGGTCGTCGCGTTATCAAAAATCCCCGCGACCCCTTCCAGCGCGGGCAGCGGAACTTCGCGCCAAATTTCCACAAAGCTTGGCCACTCCCAGCTCTGCCGGCGCCAGAACCTGGCTGAAATCGAGATCGGACGGCTGCTGGAGCGGAGTGAAGGTGGCGAACTGGAAAACCGAATAGGCGAACCCGAGCAAGATGAAGGTGAGCCAGATGCGCTTGAAGCGCGTGATGCACCGGAAGCCGTCGCGCAAGGCGAGCCGGACCGGGTTGAAGAGCATCACGATGGCATAGCCGCCGCAAAGTCCCAGCAGCGGATAGACTCGCGGCAAGCTCGAAAGCATCCTGGTCTTGCCTAACGAATCAGACCCCAGTGGCGATTGAACGGCCAATAAACGAACAGCCCGCGCCCGACCAGATTCTCCTCCGGCACCGGGCCCCAGTAGCGGCTGTCCAGACTATTGGCACTGTTGTCGCCCATCGCGAAATAACCATGTTCGGGCACCCGAAACGGCGTGGAGAGATCGACCCGAAGCATGCTCGCCGCGCCAGGAGACATAACCCCCTCCCGCCCCTGCACGTAGCCGCGGTAGGGAGGACGGCGCTCATCACTCGTTTCAGACCGAACTCGTCCGCCAGTTTCCCATTCACATGCAAAAGCGGCGGCTCGATCCGAAGCTCATCTCCCGGCAGGCCGACCAGGCGCTTGATGTAAAAGGGAGCGCTCTCATCGGCCGGAACCACGGAAGATCGAACGAACCGGAACGCTCCGGCCCGCGGATCGACGCCCTGGATGGAATCGGTGCGAAAAACAAAAACATCGCCGCGATGCGGCTTGACGAAATTGTAGCTGAACTTATCGACGAAGACCTGGTCGCCGGTGTCGATGGCGCCACGCGCGATGACGTCCCCTTTCTGCACCACGCGGCCCGGAACGACATTCAATAGTCCCGCAACGTTTCCCACGGCGCATAGACCAGATAATTCTGATGCTGACCGACGATCCGGGAAAAGGTGAAGAAGAAGAGAAATTTCTTCTGGTCGCACCCGGAGGACCTGATCGTCCTCGCTGCGCGACCACATTGATGTAATTGCGCCCGAGGACGACGAACTCTCCGATCCGCCGCAAAAGACCCGGCCCTGAATTTTTGGCCGAATAGCCTCGCAGGTACCAGCCGTTGTCCCGATGTTCGTAGGACGGTTTCTGGTCCACCGGGATTCCGTGTCGTTTTGATAGAAATGCTTATGGCCGATAATTCCGTTCAAGGTCGGCTGCATCGAACCGGTCGGGATTTTGAACGGCTGCAGGAAATAGGACCGGATCCCGATCGCCACGACGATCGCGACCAGAATCACTTCAATGTTTTCACGCCAGGCCGCATCTTTCGGCGTTGGGCATGCGCTGCAGTAAAGGGTGTGCAACTGTTCGGACTCGGCCTTCACCGCTTGCTTGTTGCGATCCTTCAACGCCTTTTTCACCTTCTCGATCTGCGTTTTCAACTCGGCGATCGCGCTCTCGCTCAGAACGTCCTTGCGATAGCGGAGCAACTTCTCCGCGTGGCGAATGAGGAGGCGACCGTGTTTGATGTAGCCTGGTGTGAACATGAAAATATGAACCTAACGAATTATTGCGCGCGCGAGGACTTTGATGAACGCCTCTTGCGGAATGTTGATCTTGCCGATGCTTTTCATGCGCTTCTTCCCCTCTTTCTGCTTCTCGAGCAACTTTCGCTTTCGGGTGATGTCGCCGCCGTAGCATTTCGCCGTCACGTCTTTTCGCAACGCGGAAACACTTTCGCGCGCAATGATCTTCCCGCCGATCGCCGCCTGGATCGCCACCTGGTAGAGTTGCCGCGGGATGACTTCCTTCAATTTCGCGGCCAGCAGCCGGCCACGGCTCTCGGCGCGGTCCCGATGCACGATCATGGAAAACGCGTCGACCGCCTCGCCGTTGACCAGGAGATCGAGCTTCACCAGGTTCGCCGCGCGATAACCCGCGTGCTCGTAATCCATCGAGCCGTAGCCGCGGGTAATGCTCTTAATCTTGTCGTTGAAATCGACCAGGATTTCGTTGAGCGGCAGCTCGCAGTGCAGCATGACGCGCCGCGTGTCGAGCGACTCGGTGTGGTCCATCAGCCCGCGCTTCTCCATGATGAGCTGAAGCAGGTCGCCGATGTATTCGTTCGGAACCAGCACATAGGCTTTCACGATCGGCTCGCGGATTTCGTCGATCACGCTCGGGTCGGGCAGATGCGCCGGATTATCGACCAGCAACGTTTCGCCGCGCGTCGTGAGGATTTCGTAAATGACGCTCGGAGACGTGGCGATGATATCCATGTCGTATTCGCGCCGGAGCCGTTCCTGGATGATCTCCATGTGGAGCAAGCCGAGAAAGCCGCAGCGAAATCCGAACCCGAGCGCGACCGAGCTTTCCGGCTGATAAACGAAGGCCGAATCGTTCAGCCGCAGTTTTCCGATCGCCGTTTTCAAATGCTCGAAGTCGCCGGTATTGATCGGGTAAATCCCGCTGAAAACCATCGGATGGATTTCCTGGAAGCCGGGTAGCGGTTCTTTCGCGGGATGACGCAGGTCGGTCACGGTGTCGCCGATCTTGATGTCCGCCGTACTCTTGATGTTCGCGATGAAATAACCGACGTCGCCCGCCTGGAGCTTTTTCTGCAGGAACATCTTCGGGGTGAAGACGCCGACTTCCTTCACCTCGTAGCGCGCTTCGTTATTGATCAGCTTGATCCCCTGCCCCGCCTCGATCTGCCCGGAGAAGATGCGGACGTAGGCGATGACGCCGCGGTAAATATCGAAGACACAATCGAAAACGAGTCCGCGCAAAATTTCATCGGCGGGTTTGGGAGGCGAAGGGATTCGATCCACGATGGCTTCGAGAATTTCTTCGATGCCAATCCCCATCTTCGCGCTGGCGTCGATCGCTTCTCCTGCCGGGATGGCGAGGATTTCCTCGAGCTGTTTGTGGACCGCGGGAATGTCGGCATTCGGCAAATCGATCTTGTTGATCACCGGGATGATGGTGAGGCCCTGTTTGTGCGCGAGATGCACGTTGGCGACCGTCTGCGCCTCCACGCCTTGGGCGGCATCGACGATGAGCAACGCGCCTTCGCACGCCGCCAATGACCGCGAAACTTCGTAGGCGAAATCGACGTGTCCCGGCGTGTCGAGCAGATTGAGCCGGTATTTTTTTCCCGACTTCGCGGTGTAACGCATCGCGACCGGATGCGCCTTGATCGTGATCCCGCGCTCGCGTTCCAGGTCCATCGAATCGAGCAATTGATCCTGCTTATCGCGCTCGTGAATCGTGCCGGTGCGGTCGAGCAATCGATCGGAGAGCGTGGTCTTGCCGTGATCGATATGCGCGATGATGCAGAAATTCCGGGTCAGCTCGATCGACATAAAGCGCTGCACTATGCGGGCGCGTCCAGTGTGGGTCAATCGGCCCTGGCGGGCCAGGCCCGCCGGGATAAAGCCCAATTGCCGAATCCCAAGGAAACCCCAGACCCCAAAATCAAAGTGACAGCGTAGCTCGGATCGCTTTGGATCTTGGCTAATTGAGATTCGCCTGGGATTTGGGCTCCGGGATTCGGGATTTCGCAGCGTAGCGCCGCCGCAACTCCTCCGGATCCACCCCAGAATTGCGCAGCTCTCTCAGACTCAGCGCATCGTGCCTTTTCGCGAGGCGCTGGCCGGACGAATCCGTGATCAATTCGGTGTGATAGAATTGCGGCACGGCCAAACCCAGCGCGCGATAGATCAGCAACTGCCGAAAAGTCGAGAGCAGCAGATCGGCGCCGCGCACGACTTCGGTGATCTGCATCGCCGCGTCATCCGCGACCACCGCCAGTTGATAAGCCGGCACGTCGTCTTTCCTCCAAACGATGAAATCGCCGAAATCCTCGCCCGGCCACCGCGAACTGCGGTCCAAGGCGCTGATCGACGAACTGCATCGCCTCCCCATCCGGCACGCGAAAACGCCAGTTACGCCCTCCCGGCGAATCCAGGTCGCTGATCGTTCCGTCTTCGGCCGGCACGTTCCCGGATAAACAGGCTCTTCGTTCTCATGATGCGGCGCACCGGCGGATTGAAGGACATCCTGCCGCGAGCAGGTGCAGGGATAAATCAACGCCGCGTCCCGCAATTTCTTCCAGGCGGCGAGATAGTTTTCGCGGCGTTCGCTTTGGGTGTAAGGCGCAAACGCTCCGCCAACGTCCGGCCCTTCATCCCAACGCAATCCAAACCAACGAAAGTCTTCGACGATCGCGTCGCGAAACTCAGTCCGGCATCGGTCCCGATCCAGATCCTCGATTCGGAGAACAAGCTTTCCGCCAGCCTGGCGAGCGCGTTCCTGCGCGCGCCAAAACGTCATCGCATGACCGATATGCAGATAGCCCGTCGGCGACGGAGCGATCCGGCCGCGATAGGGAATTTCAGATTTCAGATTGGCAGATTTCCGATTAGCGTGAGCGCTCCTTCGGCCCGGAAAAGCTCGCTTCAATCTGAAATCGGCAATCTGAAATCATCAATGAAAAAAAATCGTCTCCTCCTCTGGGATATTGACGGCACCCTCATCAGCACGGGTGCGGCGGGGACCCGGGCCATTGAGCTGGCGACGGCCCAACGGTTCGCCGGCGGCGATCTGGAGGGCGTGGAGATCGCCGGCCGAACTGACTCCGGCATCGCGCATCAGATTCTGACGAAATATGGAGAGCCACTCACCGAGGAAAACGTGACGACATTTCTCGACCTCTATCTGGAGTTGCTCGCTCAGGAGTTGCCGCGCAGCAAAGGAGAAGGTGATGCCCGGAGTCCTGGAGTTACTGGAGCGATCCGAACACCGGCCGGACACCACTCTGGGACTTCTCACCGGCAATCTGAAGCGCGGCGCCCAACTCAAACTCGAGCATTATCAGCTCTGGCATTTTTTCGCTTTTGGCGCGTTCGCGGATGACCATCACGATCGCAACCAGCTCGGCCCCTTCGCTCTGGAGCGCGCGCACGAGGGCACCGGAGCCGAGATTCCTGCCGGCGCAGGTCGACGTCATTGGCGATACGGGTCACGACATCGCCTGCGGAAAAGCTTTTGGCGCGCGCACCATCGCCGTCGCGACGGGCTCGTGGCCGCGGGAAAGATTGGCCGAATACGCTCCCGATTTTCTCTTCGATGATCTCTCGAAGGTGGACGACGTGATCGCGACTTTGGGCTGGTGATCGATTGACGCGCGCCCGGAGAGTGACATCTTCCCCCACCTTAACGCCATGACTTTACCCGACGAACCCAACGTTCTGCCTCTCGAAGGCGAAATCGACCTTCATGTCTCGCCTCGCATCGCCGCGTCCCTGGCCACGATCATCGACGAAAACCGGCGCGCGTCGTAGTCGATCTTTCGCGCGTGACCTACATCGATAGTTCCGGACTCGCGGTCCTGATCGAAGGAATGCAGAACGTAGAAGCCTACGGCGGAAAGTTTGTCCTGGCGGGCATGCAGGAAAACGTTCGGCCGATTTTTGAAATCGCCCGGCTCGACCAGGTTTTCATCATTTTCCCTCACGTGGACGCGGCGCTCGCCGCGCCCTGATCTGGATCAGAACACTGCCTGAACGCCACGGCCTACGTGGGCTTCGACGGGCTTTGGTGACAATAGCCCAGCGTTTCAACGCTGCGGAAGCCACGCCCGAAGTGTATTGAGTCCTTCAAGGACGAAAGGACCGTCCGGCATAAATTAATCAACCGTTGATGAGGCTGTTCTTTCGTCCCCGACGGGATTCGTTCTTTTTGTCGTTGAATCCCAGCGTTAAAACGCTGGCCTATTCTCAGCGGAAACGCGGTAAGCCAGTTCCGACCTGGCGGAACTAGTCGGCGGTATAGGGTCAGAATCTGCAGGGTCCGACTGACGTTCGCGGAGATGTCGAATCGATCCGCCAGTTCGCGGATTCCGATTCCAGCCTGCTCGCGCCGGGCCGAGTCCGACCAAAACAGCAGCGCTTCGCAAATCGCATCGGCGTTCTGCGGATCGTCCAGGACGGTGCCGTGGACGCCGGTCTCCATGATCTCGGAGAAACCGTTCGCGCGCGTGGTGATGACGGGCAGACCGGCGGCCAGGGCCTCGAGGCAGGCGTTGGAAAAAGGATCGTAAATGGTCGGGAGCAGGAAAATATCGGCCGCTCCATAAAGCGCCGGCATATCCTGGACGACGCCGAGAAACTGGACCCGAGCCGATCCAAATTTTCTTTCGTCGCCGCGCCCCGCCACCAGGAGCCGCATTTCCTTCCGGCTTTTCTCGATCGCTTCGATCGCGAAGCGCAAACCCTTTCGTTCCCATCCGGAGCCGGCAAAGAGCACCGCGACATCGTCACTCTTCAACCCAAGCGTCTCACGAATTTTCGCCCGGGTTTCCCCGCCGCGCCGAAGAGCCTCGATCGGGACGCCGTTGTAAACCACATCGATCTTCTCGCTTCGGAAATCCATAAAGTCGCCCGATCTCCTCCCTCACCATCCGCGAGTTCGCGATGACGCGGCCCGGCGCCGCCCTCCGCGAAAAGCGATTTCTCCAGCGCGAGCGTGGCCGCATGCTTGCGGTTCAGGATGCGGCTGAGCTTTTGCCACGGCCCCGCGATCTGCGCTGCGCCGTTCCAGCCACGCGCGATGCACGCCGTCACCGGCGCGATAAACATCGCATCGCCAGATGCGTTCCAGGCTCATCAAAACGTCGCACTCCGAGCGCGGCGCGAGCTTCTCCATCTCATCGGCAAACGCAGTCGCCGATCCGGCCGCCAGACGCGTGATCGGCCCGAAGGCCCACTCGTCCGCCGGCCACTCTTTCGAAGCATAAAGCCGGACCTGATGCCCCTTCTCCACCACCCCGGCGGCGAGCCGTTTCAAATACGCCTCGGCGCCGCCGCTGGAAGAAAATCCGCGCCGGACAAATCCTATGGTAAGATGATTAGATGGCATTTACGTCATGGCGGAACGAGGACTTTACTTGCCCGCGATCACCACAATACTTGTTAGCCGATGGTGGGTGAAACTCTAAACGCCCCTTCGCCGTCGCGCCCCGCGACCCAACGGTCAGGCGTCCTTCCCAAGCATTTGCTCTATTCGATCTTTGCCCGGATCGGCGGCTCCGGGCTGGATACGGACGCTTTTGAGACGTTGCGAGCTTCGCATCGGGGAGGATTTCTCGGCCGCGCCATCGCCTATGATAATCGCCAGGATGAGATCCCGGCGAACCTGATTCAATCGCTGCGCTGGCATCCGGTGCGCCTGATCTCGTTTCTCGAGCGCCCCTATTATTACGGCGCGAAGAAAAAGTATCTCGACTGGATCGCCGCGCGCCAGCTCGCGACCGGACGTTACGATCTTTTCCACAGTTGGTCGGGCGATTGCCTGCAATCATTGCGCGTGACGAGCAAGCTCGGCATTCCCTCGATCGTGGAAATTCCCACCTGGCACCGGGATCGCGGCAAAGTGGGCGAGCGTCCTTCGACCCCGGCAGCCCCGCCAGATCTTCCGCGGCCGCGGCGTTGGAAGGAGAACTTGCTCCAGACGCGCGAACGTTTCTTGGAGGAATACGACCTGGCCGACATGCTCTTTGTCCTCTCCCAAAAGGCGGCGGACACTTTCCGCGTCCAGGGATTCTCCGAGGAAAAACTGTTTTATCTCCCGCGGGGAGTCGATGTGGAGCGCTTCAAGCCGGGCGTGCGCCCGCCGATTTTTCGCGCGGTCTTTTCCGGCGCCCTGATCGAGCGCAAGGGCATCCATCATCTGCTGGAAGCGTGGCATCGGCTCGATCTCAAAGACGCGGAGCTGTGGCTGGTCGGCTCCGTCCATGATGAAGCAAAGCCGCACCTGAAGAAATATTGGCGGGACAATATCAAGGTCGTCGGTTTTGTGCGGGACGTGGAAAATTACCTGAGCCAGGGGACGGTGCACGTTTTTCCCTCGCAATGCGAAGGGAGCGCGAAAGTCACCTACGAAGCGGCCGCCTGCGGACTGCCCCAAATCACCACCCGGGAAGCGGGGGACGTTGTCACCGACGGCGTCGAAGGGATTCTCGTCTCCCCCGGGAAATGTGGGTGAATTGGCGTCGGCCATTCTCGAGCTTTATCGGCATCCGGAAATGGTCGAGCGGATGGGCCTGGCGGCGCGCCGGCGCGTCGTCGAAAATTTCACCTGGGACCATTTTCGGACACGGCTGCTCGGCGCTTACGAGCTGGCGATGGGGATGGCGCGCTAGCTTCCCCTCTCCTCGATCATGCTCCTGATCTCGTTCGAACGGAGTCCTCGGATCAGGATCAGATCACGAGCACGAGTTCGATGAACATTCTCCTCATTCAACTGAAGCGAATCGGCGACCTGATTCTCACCACGCCTGCGATCGCGGCGCTGCGGGAAAAATTCCCGGAGGCAACTCTCTCCCTGGTGGTCGCGCCCGCGGTCGAGGAGTTGCTCCCGGCGATCTCGGGCGTCGACAAAGTTTTCGTGCTCAGGGGGAAAGCGGACGATGCGCTCGATTGGATCGCGCTCGCGTGGGGCAATTTTGATTACTGCCTCGATTTCACCCGCAACGATCGCTCCTCCTTTCTGACGCTGCTCTCGCAGGCGCGAAAGCGCATCACCTCGGACCACCCGAACCTCCGCACGAAGATTCGCGCCCGGAGCTACAACGAGTTCGTGGAATCGCCGGTGCGCCTTCTCCACACCGTCGATTACCATCTCGCCTTGCTGAAGCCGTTGGGAATTCACGACGCGTCCCGCGCCATCCGGCTCGATTTGCCGGACTCCACCGTGGAGAAAGCGGAGCAACTCCTGGAGACTGCGCAAGCCGGCGACGAATTCGTGATTCTGCACCCGGGTTCGGCCCGGGCCGAAAAATTCTGGGAAGCGGACCGCTGGGCCAGGTTGATCGATCACTGCGTGCAGGAGCGCCAGATGAAGTGTCGTCCTCACCGGAGGCCGCTCCGCCATGGAACGAACCCAGATCGCCACCATCAAGTCTGCGAGCCGGTCAGACGTGATCGACCTCTCCGGAAAAACCGATTTGCTCACGCTCGCGGCCCTGGTGCGCAAGGCCCGTTTGCTTGTGACGGTCGATTCCGCGCCGATGCATTTCGCCGCCGCCTGGGAAACGCCTCAGGTGGTCTTGTTTGGCCCCACCAACCCCTTTCATTGGCACCCGCGCTCCGATTCCGCCCTCGTCCTTCTGGGTGAATCCGAAGGCCCGGTCAGCGAATTTGACCCGAAGCAGCGGGCCGTGCCGATGAACCAAATCTCGACGAAATCGGTGATCGATGCTATGGAATCGCTGCTGTCGGCTCCGGCGGCACCCGTGCCATGAGTGAATCGCAAGCCGCACCGGCCAAGCCCTCGCTCTGGCAGATGATCCGCATCGGCTGGCGCCCTTATCGGCGGCTTTATGGCTATGTGAAGCCCTATCGATGGCGTTTCATCGTGGGCATCGCCTGCGGCGGGCTCTTCGGCAGTGATCGACGTCGCTGCATCCCGCTCGTCCTCGGGCAAGTCGACGGCGCTATTTTCCACGGCAGGCGGTCCCGTCGGCCGCCAGCAACTTGCCGCAGAACCCGCCCTCCTGAACGCGGGCCCGAAGCTGGACAGCTCCATCATCTGGATGTGCCTGGCCATTCCGGCGATCATGATAGTCCGGAGCGCCTTTTCCTACTGCAATGCCTACTACATGAATTGGGTCAGCAACCGCGCCCTGACCGATATTCGCGACGAGCTCTTCACCAAGATGCTGCACCATTCGATGGATTTCTTTAACCGGATGCACTCCGGCTTCCTGATGTCGCGCATCACCAACGACACGCGCGGCATGCAGGCCGCGCTCTCGACCATCAGCAGCGATTTGTTCAAGCAGCCGATCACCATCATTAGCGGTGTCGCCGTTCTGCTCTACATGGACTGGAAATTCACCCTCGTGACCCTGGTCCTTTTTCCGAGCTGCATGGTCCCGATCGCTTACTATGGAAAGCGCGCGCGCAAAGCCATGCAGCACCAGCAGGAAGACATGGGCCAGATGCTCGTGACGATGCAGGAGACTTTCGCCGGCATCCGCGTGGTCAAGTCCTTCGCGCGCGAGAAGCATCAGGAAAACCTGTTTCGCCGCAGCAACCGCCTGCAATTCCAAAACATGATGCGCATCATCCGGGCGATAGAAGCCGTCGGCCCGCTCGTGGAAGTGATCGCCGCGTTTGGCATCGGTTTGGCGCTGCTTTACGTCTATTACGCCAACCTGAGCGCGGCCCGTTTCATCGCGCTCAACTTCGGAATTGCTCTTCTCTACGAGCCGATCAAGACCTTGAGCCGGATGCACGTCATCATGCAGCAGTCGATCCAGGCGACCACGGAAGTTTTCGCGATCATGGATCATGGCCCCCACCGTCCAGGACGCGCCTGACGCCAGGGATTTGCGGCACTCCGAGGGGTTGATCGAGTTCGATCACGCGACCTTTCGCTACGCCGGCGGGGTCACCGATGCCGTGACCGACTTGAATCTGCGGATCGAGCCCGGGAAAACCTACGCGCTCGTCGGCGCGAGCGGCGCGGGCAAGAGCACCATTCTCTCCCTCATCCTGCGCCTCTACGATCCGACCGGCGGGCAGCGTGAGCATCGATGGCCAGGATCTTCGAACCCTGAAGCAACAATCGCTGCGCGAACAAATCGGTCTCGTCACCCAGGAAACATTTTTGTTTCACGACACCATTTTCAGCAACATTCAGTTCGGCCGGTTCGATGCCACCAAGGAAGAAGTCTACGAGGCGGCGCGGACGGCGTTCGCGCACGATTTCATCATGGCGCAACCGCAGGGCTACGAGACGATCATCGGCGACAAGGGCTGTCTGCTCTCCGGCGGGCAGCAACAGCGCCTCGCCATCGCGCGCGCCCTCCTGAAAAACGCGCCGATTCTCCTTCTCGACGAAGCGACGTCCTCGCTCGATTCCGAATCGGAAAAGCAAATCCAGCAGGCGCTCGAAACTCTCGCCGCCGGACGAACGGTGATCGCCATTGCGCACCGGCTCTCGACGATTCTGTCGGCGGATCAAATCGTCGTGATGGATCAGGGCCACATCAAGGAGATCGGCACCCACTCCGAATTGCTCGAGAAGTCCGGCTACTATCGCCGGCTTTACGACATGCAATTCAATCGCGAAGGCGAAACCGAGATTTTGGCGGAGCCCGAAGCTCTGGTCGACGCGATCGGATAGTGTAGAGGCGCTTGTGCCAAGCGCCTGTGCTTTTGGTTAGCGCTTGGCACAAGCGCCTCTACATCGATCGAATCGACGCTTGAAATTTCTCCAGCCGTTCCCCGTGCTCTGCCTCCGTCAAAACCGGCTCGAATCGTGATCTCCGTTGGATGGTCCGGCAGAGTCACCCAGGAACGGCAACCGCCATACGCTGGGCGCATCGGGAAAAATCCAGCCTGGCGCGAGACGGAACACGCGCACCAAAGCCACGTGCAGACCGGGCGCCTTATCGTAATCAAAGCGTTCCCGCACGACCGCTGGCTGCAAAATGTGCAGCGGCTCCAGCGCAGCGGCCGTCTCCCACGAAGTAACTGTGCGCTAGCAGTAATCACCTTCGCAAAATACCTGATCTCAATCTCGCCCTCCCGCGCCTTTGGAATTTCTGCGTCGCTCTCGCCCGGACCTTGACGATTTGCTCGTGAAAGAACGTCGGAAAAAGAAAAAATTCAGGATGCCGAAACGCAAACCCGGCGCGCCCTTCGGCCATGCCGCCTTTTCGCAGGATGATGCTCTGTTCCCCGCGACCCATCGCTTCGCAGACGATGGCCCACTCCTTTAAACCGGCGCTTTCCATTTCGAGCGCCGCAAACTAGCCTCCCCGCAATGCCGTTCAACATCGACCTGCATACGCACACCTTCTTTTCGGGCGATGGCGTCTCGAGCCCCGAGGAGAACATCGCCGCGGCCCGCGAGAAAGGGCTTGCACGGGATTGCGATCACCGATCACAACACCTGTGACGCGGTCACCTATCTTCTCGAAAAAGGGCTTGATGCGCGAAGACGGCCAGCCGGTCGACAATTTCCTCATCATCCCCGGAGTCGAAGTCACCACGGCGGAGGGCCACCTCCTCTGCATCGGCGCCACTCTTCCCTATTTGAAAGGCAAACCGGCCCGCGAAGTCTGCGAGATCATCCATGAACGCGGCGGGCTCGCCATTCCGCCGCATCCCTACGATCTCTTCCGCGCCGGCATTCGCTTTCCGGTCCTCGAAACCTTGCCGATCGATGCGCTGGAAGTCTTCAACGCCGCCACCACCCTGCGCCGCTATAACCGATACGCCTTCAAATACGCGCAGCTGCGCGGCCTTCCCATGACCGCCTCGAGTGACGCGCACCACTCGGAGGCCGTCGGCACCGCCTACACGATCTTGAATACCAGCGATTTTTCCGTGCAAGGCGTCATCGCCCAGATCGTGCAAGAGCAACGAACTGAACCAGCACTATCTGACTCCGCGCGACAGCATGCGGAAAACCTGGAACAACTGGCTGCGCCTGCGCCGCCGGAAAAAACTGCCGATGACGACGGCAAAATTCGACAACGGCGACAAGACCTCAAACACGTAGAGCGACGCCTCTCCGAGGCATCCGACGCATTCGGATTGCGCGCCTTGGCGAAAAAATTCGAGATGTTTCGGAGAAACGTCCCTACCTGAATAGGTTCAGGGCTTCGAAAGCAACTTACCGAGCGCGTTCACATCGGTTACCGGCGCCTGGCAGGTGAAGTTTTCGCAAACGTAAGCAGCCGGCTTTCCTTCCATCGGTTTCATTTCCCGAAGCGCCTCGAGCTTTTCCTCCAGATATTTCTGCCCAGCGCCCGCATCCGCCAGGAGGAGAATCTTGTTCGGGAGAAATGTCGATGGACCTCTTTGAGAAGGGCTGCGTTTCTTTCGAGTCGCGCTTGCCCGCGATTACGATTTGCCACGGCTTGCTCAGCGTAAGACCGAGCGCCACCAGCATTTGCGGCATGGCACTCGCGAAATGGCCGATCTGGGGAGCGAACGCGTCGATGGTCTTCTCCGCCCGTTCGTACCAGCTCATTTCATTACGGAATTGCGCCAGCCGAAGAAGATTCAACGCCGCCACCGAGCTGGCGGCCGGTTCCGCGCTGTCGTTATCCTCTTTCAGGCGGAGGAGGATGCTCGGGTCGTTGCCCGTGCCGCTAAAGTAACCGCCGCCTTCCTCATCGAAAAAGAGCCGGTCCTGTGTTTCCTGCAACTCGATCGCGAACTGCAGCCAGCGCACATCGAAAGAGGCCTCGTAGAGATCGAGCAATCCCTGAATGACAAACGCGTAGTCGTCGGCGAAACCCTCCACCTCGCTCCGGCCCTTCGCGATAGTTTCGCACCAGGACCTTCGTCGGCTCGTCATAGAGCTCCGTCCGAACAAACGTCGCCGCTCGCGTCGCCGCCTCCAGGTAGCCGGGATCGTCCAGCACCTGCGCAGCGCGGGCGAAAGCGGAAATCATCAGGCCGTTCCAGGCGGTGATGATCTTGTCGTCGAGATGCGGCCGGGGACGTTTCGCGCGGAGAGCCAGGAGCGTGGCCCGGGATTGGGACAGGAGTTCCCGCACCTCCGCTTCCTCTTTTTGGAAATGCTTCGCCGTTTCGGCCATCGTTTGCAGCTCGATCAGAATGTTTTTGCCCGGTGAATTCGCGCGTGAGGATCGGCGGCGGGAGGAACATTCCCTTCGGCTGGACCCCATAATGAAAATTGAAAATCTCCGCCGCGGCTGATCCGAGCGCGGCTTCGATTTCCTCCTTCGTCCAAACATAAAACGCGCCCTCGCTTTCTTCTGTAGCGACGGTCTCTGACCGCCGGATTCACCTCCATCATCAGGGTCCTTCGTTCGGCGGTCAGAACCGCCGCTGCAGGAATCTCGCTGTCGGCGTCCTCGGCGGAAAAAAATCCGCCTTCCGCCGCGGTCATGTCGCGCCGGACGTAATCGAGAATATCCCGCGCGACCTCTTCGAAAAGCGGCTCGCGGGTGATTTGAAACGCCTCGAGATAAGCCACCGCCAGCTGGGCCTGGTCGTAAAGCATTTTTTCGAAATGCGGCACGTGCCAGAAGGCATCGACCGAGTAACGGTGAAAACCGCCGCCCAGATGATCGTGCATTCCTCCGGCCGCCATTTTGCGGAGCGTGAAGAGATTCATCTCGAGCGCATGTTTGCCGCTGGCTGATTCGCGCGCCTGCGCATAAACCCGAAAAAGAAAATTCAGCGTCACCGGCCGCGGAAATTTTGGCGCAGTGCCAAAGCCGCCTTCGTGCGCATCATAGCTCCGCGCGATCTGCTGATAGGCCGCTTCCAGGGTCGCCGCGCCAAGCTGCGTCGCCTCTCCCCCACCCGCCTCAGCCTGCGCCAGCGCCTCGACGATCTTCGTCCCCTGCTCCGCGATTTTTTCGTGGTCCTGTTTCCACGCCGCCGCGATTCGCTCCAGCACCTTGCTGAAGCCCGGCTGCCCGTAGCGATCCTCCGGCGGAAAATAAGTCCCGCCGACGAATGGCTTCAGCTCCGGCGTCAGCCAGACGCTCATGGGCCAGCCGCCGCCGCCGGTCGTGGCCTGCACGAAAGTCATGTAAACGCGATCGACATCCGGCCGTTCCTCGCGATCGACTTTGATGTTCACGAACTCGCGGTTCATGATCGCCGCTACTTCCGCGCTCTCGAAAGACTCGTGCGCCATGACGTGGCACCAATGGCAGGTCGAATAACCGATGGAGAGAAAGATCGGCTTGTTCTCGCGGCGCGCTTTGGCAAAGGCCTCTTCGCCCCACGGCAGCCAGTCGACCGGATTATGCGCGTGCTGAAGCAGGTAGGGAGACTTCTCGCGGGCGAGCCGGTTCGTGCTGTTCAGACTGTTCCGATCAACGTATCGGGTTGCTCCGCAAAGCCAAGGAGGGACGGTTTGAAACCGCACTGTTCCTGTAGGCAGACTTCGTCGTCGACCGTACACGATGAACTGCGGACGTGCAGAGAGCGTGTCGGTCGAGGGACGTCATCAGCGCTAGCGAGCGAAGATCCCGTCGGTCGGTCTGCAGACCGCGCCGGTCCCTGGACCCGATGGCTCGGATGACAACTTTCAGGGACGCCGCGGCGGCGTCTCGGGCGATCCACAGGAGTTGGCCGTTGCCCTCAGGACTTGCACTGCTCACGCGCGCAATGTCGCGAAAGCATCTCCCGAAACTTCACCAGATCCAAGTCGTGCCGCTCCGCGCCCAACGGCGCCAGATTCTTTTCCGCCAGCCGGAATAGCCGGACCGCCGGAGCCAGGCGGCGCCCATGTTTCGGATGCGTCGGATGTTCGAATTGCTTTTGCAAATGGACGAAAGCGCCCGCGGCCTGGATCAAGCCCTTGAAATATTGCGCGTCGTCGGAGGTCGTCGTCCTCTTGAGCCAGACCTGCTCGAGAACATCGTGCGCCTCATAATAACGCTGCTCGTTCCAGCAGCGAAAAAACGCCCGGTAATAGGGATGATCGGCGATCGCGCCGCTGCCGGTTTTGCCTCGCCGCCTTCCAGCTCTTGCACGAATTGGGAAATTCTCTCGCCTTTGCTCATGGAGGCCGTAACTTGGCGGCGCCTGCGATGATGGGCAAACGAGCACGCTTCAGTCTTCGGGAGGGCGAACGGTTGCACGACCGCCGCCGCAGCGAAAAATGACGCTGGCCGGCTCTCACCCTTCTCCTCTTTGCCATCGCGATCCTGATCTTCTGGTCGGGGCTTTTCTCCGGCCTGGAGACCGCGCTCTTCTCCCTCAAGTCCCATCAGCTGCGCCGGCTCGAGGAAGACCATCCCTCGCTGAAGCAATTCATCCAGGTCTTTCGCGATAACCCGCGGCGCGTCCTCAACGTTCTCCTGCTCGGCCGACGCGCTCGTCAACGTTCCCCTCGTCGTCCTCTGTCTTTTCCTCATCTGGGAAGGACCGCTGGCCGCGCGCGTTCCGCAGTGGCTCGCCGCCACCGTCATCTTCGCCATCGTCGTCTTGCTTTGCGATCTGATCCCGAAACTGCTTGCGCTCTCCGCCCCCTATCGCCTTTCCGCGCTGGGCGTCTTCACCCTCAAGGCGTTGATGCCTCTGCTCGATCGGGTCGGGCGATCTGCTCGAGCAGGTCAGCACAGGCCATCGTCGATCGCCTCACGCCGCGGCACCTGCCAAAAACGCGCCCGCATGAGCGACGAAGAACTCGAGACGCTGGTCGAGATGGGCGAAGAGCAAGGCACGCTGCACGAAGCGGAAGGCGAAATGATCCAGGAGATCATCAAGCTGGGAGACAAGACCGCGAAGGATTGCATGACGCCCGCGCGTGGACACGTTCGCGCTGCCGGACGACCTGACGAATGAGGAAGCGATCGCGCAACTCAAGGAGAGGCGGCACCGGCGCGTCCCGGTCTATGCGGAGACGCCCGACCAGATTGTGGGCGTTCTCGACGTGAAGCTATTTCTTCTCGATCCAACCGAGCATTACACCGAGGCGCTCATCGCGCCCTCCTTCGTTCCGGAGACGATGAACGCGATGGATCTGCTCCGCAGTTTTCTCACCCATCCGCAGGGTCTCGCGATCGTGGTGGATGAATTCGGCGGAACGGAAGGAATCATCACGCTTTCCGACATCATCGAAGAAATCATGAGCGACGCGGCGCCCGCTGGGCGACGCCGATCTCTACATCGAACCGCTCGAAGATGGGCGGTTTCTCGTCAGCGGGAACGCCCGTCTCGACGATCTGAGCGAGCATCTCGGATTCGAGCTGGAGGCCGAAGGAATCGATACGATCGGCGGCTTCGTTTTTAACCGGCTCGGCTACCTGCCGCCCTCGGGCACGCAGGTTCGAAATGCCGCGGCTCGCGATCACGGTTCGGCGCGACCGGACGCAAGCGGATCGAAGAAATCCTGCTGGAAAAAACCGCCTGCCTTACAGACGGCGATCGAGCCAGACGAGAACGGCGCGACGGAATCATGATCTACGCTTTCGCCATTCTCGGCCTCTGGACGGTCTCGTTCTTCTTCGCGGGGATCGAGGCCGGACTGCTCTCGGTCGATCCGGTGCGGCTGCGCCATCACGTCAAACAAGGGAATCCATCGGCGCTTGCGCCTGGAGCGGCTGACGAAGCGGCCGGAGCGATTGCTCATCACCGTCCTGCTGGTCACGAACATGGCCGACATTCTCGGATTGCTCCTGCTCACGCGAATTGCTCGTCGCCTCGTTGGGTTACGCGGGATTTTTCGCGGCAATCGTGATCGCGCTCCCGATCTATCTTTTCGTGCTCGCGGTCCTGCCGAAATCGCTTTTCCGGCGTTTCCCGTTTCGCGCCCTGGCGGCCCTCGGCGGCGTCCTCGATATCGTCTCGATCGCTCCTCTGGCCGGTCCTGGAAATCGGGGAACGCCTGGGGCGGTTGCTCATTCCCGCGCCGGGCCAGCGAGGGCGCCCGCCTCTTCATCGCGCGCGAGGAATTGAAACAGATCGCCGTGCAGAGCGAACGCGAAGGCTCCCTCACCTCGACCGAGCGCGCCATGATCCACAACGTCGTCGATTTTCGAAACGTCAAGGCCTCCGACGTGATGGTGCCGATCGACAAAGCCGTGACGGTGCGGCCCGGACACTCCGATCGATGAAATCCTGAAGCTCAGCGCCAGCGCCGGGGTCGATCGGTTGCCGGTGATTTCGGCCGAGGGACAGGCCATCGGAATCGTGAATGTTCTCGATATCCTGCTCGATCAGACGCGACGCGAATCGCTCGCCAGTTACACCCGGCGAATCGTCACCGCGAGCGAGAACGAGCCGGCCTATCGCATCATTCAGCGGCTGCGCGCGGCCCGCCTCGGCCTGGCCGCTGTGATCGATTCGCAGAAGCAACTGATCGGCATCGTCACCGGCGAAGACATCATCAAGCGCCTCGTCCAGATCGGCGCGCTCTAGATGCTGCGGCTCGATTCGCCGTCGGCCGACTCCAGAGGATTCGCGCCGTGTTCACCAGCGCGACATGCGAAAACGCCTGCGGGAAAATTGCCCAGCTGTCGCTTCGCGCGCGGATCGTATTGCTCGGAGAGCAGGCCGACGTCATTGCGCAAAGCCAGCAAACGTTCGAAAAGCTCGCGCGCATCCTCGGTTCGGCCGATCAAGTGCAGGCAATCCGCCAGCCAGAAGGTGCAGAGCAGGAAAACGCCTTCCGTCCCCGGCAATCCATCCACGTTGTTCTTCCGGTCGCGATAGCGGCAGAACAAAACCGTCTTCCATTAGTTCTCGCTCGATCGCTTCGATCGTGCTGCGCACCCGCTCGTCGCTCCGCCGGGAGGAAACCCGACCAGCGGCATCATGAGCAAGCTCGCGTCCAGTTCCTCCGATCCGTAAAATTGCGTGAACGCTTTCTTCTTCGCGTTGTATCCCTGCGGCGCAGACCTGCGCGTGGATCTCATCGCGAATTTTTCGCCAGCGTTCGAGATGCTCTCCGCCGGCGCAGTTGCACTGCTCGATCAACTTTACCCCGCGATCGAACGCCACCCACGCCATCATTTTGGAATGCGTGAATTGCTGCCGGCCGCCGCGCACCTCCCAGATGCCCTCGTCGGGTTCCTTCCATTTCGATTCGAGGAACTTGAGGAGCGCGGCCTGCAAACGCCAGTCGAGCTCGCTGCTTTCGATCCCGGCGCGGTGGGCGCGATACATCGAGTCGAGAACCTCGCCATAGACGTCGAGCTGAAATTGCTTCGTGGCGGCGTTCCCGACCCGGACCGGCTGCGAGTTCTCGTAACCGCTCAGCCATTCGATCTCGAATTCCTCCAGACGGCGCTCGCCCGCGCACGCCATACATGATCTGCATCTGCTCCGCGCTCCCGGCGACCGCGCGCAAGAGCCACTCCCGCCACGAACGCGCTTCCTCGAGGTAACCGGCTTCCATCAGCGCCACCAGCGTGAAGGTCGCGTCGCGCAGCCAGCAATAACGGTAATCCCAGTTGCGCACCCCGCCGATCTCTTCCGGCAGCGAAGTTGTCGCCGCCGCGACGATGCCGCCGGTCGGCGCGTAGGTGAGCCCCTTCAACGTGATGAGCGAACGCACCACGGCCTCGCGCCACGGCCCCTGCGCGTGACATCGCTTCGCCCAGGAGCTCCAATATTCTTCCGTCTGTCGCAGCGCGTGTTCCGGATGGATGGCTCGCGGGGCCTTTTCGTGGGACGGAAACCAGGTCAGCACAAACGGGAAGCGATCCCCTTCCGCGACGGCGAAATCCGCCACCGTGGTCAGATCCTCGCCCTGCGTTTCCACCGGGGTCCGCAGGATCAAGGCATCGGGCCCGGCGATCGCCTCCAGTCCGCCGTCGCGCTTGCGCACCCAGGGAATGATGTGGCCGTAATCGAATCGGATGATCAGCTCCATCTTCATTCGCACGCTGCCGCGCAGGCCTTCGACGATGCGAACGATGTCCGGATTCTTTCCGCGCGGCGGCATGAAATCGATCAGCCGCACCGCGCCCTCGGCCGTTTCGATTTCCGTTTCGAGGATCAAGGTGTCGCCCCGATAACGACGGCGCGTCGCGGTGATTTCTCCCTCGGGGAAAAATCGCCATCGGCCGTTTTCCCGGTCGCCCAACAACGCGGCGAAACAGGCGCCCGAATCGAACCGC
The DNA here is from genome assembly GCA_963850015.1 of uncultured Verrucomicrobiae bacterium. Taxonomy (GTDB): domain Bacteria; phylum Verrucomicrobiota; class Verrucomicrobiia; order Chthoniobacterales; family UBA10450; genus AV80. The sequence continues at coordinate 192,691 of CAWKJF010000002.1, read as the reverse complement.
GGAAAGCAAAGCCAATCCACGCAACCATCGCGGCTGACCAGCGCGCCCGTCTGCGTGTCGCTCAGGAATGCGTAATCTTCGATCTTCGCCATCTTCCTATCTCCTCCTGCTCATGATCCTGATCTTACTCTTGATCCGTTTATCAGAAGCCGCCTGCTCAGGTTAGATCAGGAGCAAGAGTAGATATGTCGCCGCTCCTTGTTTGATCCGTTCACGATGCCATCTTCGGCTGTGTCCGATTTGTCATCCAGCCAACTCATCGACCTGAGCCACACCATCGAGCATGGCATGGTTACCTACAAAGGTCTGCCCGCGCCGATCATTTGCGATTATCTGAGCCGCGAAGCCTCTCGCGCACGTTACGCCGAGGGCACGGAATTTCACATCGGCCAGATCGAGATGGTCGCGAACACGGGAACGTACGTCGACAGCCCGTTTCATCGCTATGCGCATGGCAAGGACTTGTCCGAACTGGCGTTGGAATCGCTCGCGAATCTTGATTGCGTTGTTGCTCGGGCGACCGAGCGCCGCGACCGGGCCATCGACCGGCTCCCGATCGATCTCGCGACCTTGAAAGGCAAAGCGCTCCTCGTCCACACCGGATGGGACGCGCACTGGCGCACCGATCGCTATTTCGAAGGTCACCCGTACCTGACCGGCGACCTGGCGCAGCAACTTGTGGAGGCGGGCGTCACTCTTGTCGGCATCGACTCCTTCAATATCGATTGCACCGACGACGGAAATCGCCCCGTGCACTCCGCCCTGCTTGGCGCCGATATTCCAATCGTCGAGCATCTCCGCGGCCTGGCCGCGCTCCCCGATCGCGGCGCGCGTTTCTTCGCCGTCCCCGTGAAGGTCAAGGGAATGGGCACCTTCCCCGTTCGCGCCTTCGCCCACGTGTAACATTCTTCTTCTCGTGCTCCTGATCTTGCTCCTGATCCTCTGCCGTCAAGGCGAACCGCAATTAGATCAAGATCAGGATCAAGATCAGGAGCAGGAAAAGAGACTCACGGTCAGGCGGCGCCTGACTTCGCCAGCTTGGCAATACCCTCCTGCGTCAGCCGAAATACCGTCCACTCCGTCATCGGTTCCGCGCCAAGCTTCTTATAGAACTGGATCGCCGGATCATTCCAATCGAGCACCGCCCACTCCATTCGTCCGCACCCGCGCTCCTGCGCGATTTGGGCCAGCCGCTCCAGCAGCGCCCGGCCATACCCTTTCCCGCGCACCGATGGCCGAACGAAAAGATCCTCGAGATAAAGCCCCGGCCGGCCCAGCCAGGTGGAGAAATTGAAGAAATAAACGGCGAACCCGACCGGCTCGCCTGATTCCGATGCCAGCAGCACTTCGGCCGAACGCTGCGGCCCGAAAAGCACTTCGCGCAATCCCGCTTCGTTCGTCACAACCGCTTCCGGCGCGCGTTCGTAGTCCGCCAGCTCGCGAATCAAATTGAGGATCACCGGCACGTCGGCTTCCGTCGTTGTTCGGATTTCGAAATTTGTCATGAGGCGCGACTGTCCTTGACAAACGGCCTCGTTAAAGTCAATCGAGTACAGACGCTCTGCCCGAACCGGAATGAAAACCGTCGCCGCTATCATCGCTTTGTCGGCTGCCCTTGCCGCCACCTCGAGTATCCGTGCGGCCGAGGAAGAACCCGCTCCGCTCCTTCCAAACGTCGTCGACTTCTCCAAACTCCTGCCGCTGCTTCCCGAGGGGCCCGCCGGCTGGACCTCGGACAAGCCGGAGGGCTCCACCGACGAGGCGGGCGGCGTCAAGATCACCACCGTTCATCGGGATTATAAAAAGGGAGCGGCGGACGACGCGCCGACCACATCGATCAGCATTCTCGATTCGGCGGCCAATCCGGAATACGTCGCCTCAACCACCGCGGCCTGGAACCTGACCGCGTCCACTCCCGAAGGGTACACCAAGGCGCTCACGGTGGATGGAATGCCGGGCTTCGAAACTTTCGAGAACGAAGGCAAACACGGCACGCTCTGGCTGATGGTGGCGAAGCGTTACGTTTTGCAAATCGAGACCCAGGCCCAGGACGCGAAAGATCTTCAGGACTGGCTCAAGCGCATCGAGCTGAAAAAGCTCTCGGACGTGAAGTAGCCATGGTCGAAGAAGACTCCACCGAACCGTTAAAGAAGGTCGTCGGAAAGAAAAAGCCGTGCGATATCTGGAGCGAGCTTTATCGGCTCAATATTTTCGCAACCAATCTGGGACTTCTGGGCGAGCCGAACGATGGATACACCGTACGAAAAGTTGTTGGAAAACCTCGCCAAAGCGAAGGTTAAGTTCATCGTCGTCGGTGGAGTCGCAGTCGCTCTCAATGGTTTCGTTAGAACAACGGATGATGTCGATATCCTCATCGAGCGCTCCGCCGAAAACGTCAGCCGTTTGTTAGCGACGCTCGCCTCTTTCGGCGAGGGACATGCTCGCGAACTTTCGCTGGAGGATTTTGGGGAAGAAGAAGGGGCGATCCGCGTCATCGAAGATTTCCCCTTGGACATCTTCACCGTAATGCGCGGCCACACCTACCACGATTTTGCCGGCCACCTGCGACATACCACGATTAACGGCGTCAGGATCGACTTCCTGAATGCCGACGGCCTGATTCGACTAAAGACCGACTCAACCCGCGAAAAAGATCAGATCGACATCGCGGCGCTCCGAAAACGGCACGGGGGCAATCAGTAGGCGTCTACGGCTTCAGCACCACCTTCACGCAGTCCTCTTCCTTATCGCGGAAGATTTGATAGGCGTGCGGCGCCTGATCCAACGGAAGCTGATGGGTGATGATGTCATCCAGCCTGATCTCACCGCGTTCGATGATGCCGATCAATTCGTCGATGTATTTGTGCACCGGCGCCTGGCCAAACGCCATCTTGATTCCCTTGTCGAAGATCTGTCCGATTGGAAATGCATCGTAGGGCAATCCGTAGACGCCCACCACGCTCACAACTCCGCCGCGCCGCACCGCACTGATGCACGCTTTCAGCGCATTCAAACTTCCCATCTCCATGTGCCAGATATTTTTCAGTTTGTCGGTCAGTTTTCGGTCCGCTTCCAAACCGACCGCATCGACGCACACATCAGCGCCGCGTCCTGATGTCATCTCGCGAATCATTTCCACGGCATTACCGTCCGCGGCATTGATTGTTTCTGATTTCGCGGCGCGTTGAGCCATTTCCAGGCGATACGGCTGGATATCGACGCCGATCACCCGCTTCGCCCCGCGGAGCCATGCGATCTTCTGCGCCATCAACCCGACCGGTCCGCAACCAAACACCGCCACCGTTTCGCCTCCCTTGAGATTCGCCCAATCAATCGCCGACCAGCCAGTCGGGAATATGTCGGTGAGAAAAAGGACCTCTTCGTCCTTGAAGCGATCTGCAATCTTGCGCGGACCGAAGTTCGCATAAGGCACCCGCACGTATTCCGCCTGGCCGCCATCGTAACCGCCGTAGAGATCGGTGTAACCGAAGAGGCCCCCGCCCTTTTGATCGAAGGTGCCGCCTTCCGGCCCGTACTTTTCCGGGTTTGAGTTTTCGCAGTGGCCGGGCAACCCGTCGCCGCAAAAGAAACAACTCCCGCAGGCGATCGGAAATGGCACCACCACGCGATCGCCCTTTTGCACAGCCGCCACTCCTCGGCCCCTCTCCTCCACGATCCCCATGAATTCGTGGCCCATCACCATGTCGTCTTTCTGCGGGAAGAACCCGTTGAAGATGTGGAGATCGGATCCGCAGATAGCCGTCGACGTCACTCGGACGATGATGTCCTCATCGTGTTGGATCGTTGGATCTGGAACCTCGTTGACTTCGACATGCCCCGGCCGGTGAAAAACGACTGCTTTCATGTCAGAAGAAACGGAACTCATTGCCACGCCGGATGCGGAAATTTTCTCGCATTTTCCGTTTGTCATCCCAAGCCGCGCAGAACGGCGAAGAACAATCAAGGAAGGGCGGTTTGTAAACCGCCGCTCCTTGGCTTTCCTCCTCCGCCGCACCGCCTCACCGTGCTTTTTGTAATTCCAGCGAAAGCCCCCTGAGCGAAGTCGAATGGGTCGAGGAATGGAGCTCGCGCGGAGCCATGCGACATGGACAAAGCCCAAAGGGTGAGCGATTGAAAAAATTGCGAATCAATCTCCTATGGCCGACGAACGAAAAACTCTCGAACAACGCTGCTCAGATGACCGACATCGAGCGCCTGCGGCATTCGGCCGCCCACGTTCTCGCGACCGCCATTCTCAAAATCTGGCCCGACGCGCAATTCGCCGCCGGTCCACCGGTCGAGAACGGTTTCTATTACGACCTCGAACTCGACCACCGCATCTCGCCCGAAGATTTCGACAAGATCGAGGCGGAGATGAAAAAGGAGATCAAAGCCAACCACGCCTTTGAGCGGGTCGCCCTGCCGCGCGACGAAGCCCTGTCCATGGCCCAGCGTGGTGTCCTTGGCGCCCTTGGTGAGAGGCCGTCTCCCTCGAAGTTCAAGCTCGATATCATCCAGAACATTCCCGAGGGCGAAGAAATCTCCCTCTATCGCAACGGCGAATTCACCGATCTCTGCGCCGGCCCGCACGTCATGCGCACCGGCAACATCGGCGCGTTCAAGCTCACCCACGTCGCCAGCGCCTACTACAAAGGCGACGAAAAGAACCCGCAGCTCCAGCGCATCTACGGCACCGCCTTCAAGAACAAGACCCAGCTCGACGAATACTTCGCCATGCTCGAGGAAGCGAAGAAGCGCGACCACCGCAAGCTCGGCAAGGAACTGGAGCTTTTCACTTTCGACGATCAAGTCGGCCCGGGCCTGCCGCTCTGGCTCCCGCGCGGCACGGCGATCATCGAGGAACTGGAAAAGCTCGCAAAGGAAACGGAATTCGCCGCCGGTTATGTGCGGGTGCGGACTCCAAATCTCGCCCGCGAGATCACTCTACAGAACAAGCGGCCACCTACCGTATTACGCCGAATCGATGTTCCCGCCGATGGAATTGAAGGAGGATGTCACACAAGACTTGACTGTCTTGGACCGACGAGCTGAGCGCGAGCTACAAGCCTCAAGGTTAAAGGAGCAAATCAAGGCGAAAGTGGGAGCGGCTGCGACGGATGACGAAGCTCTCGAGAAATTAATGTGGGATAACTTAGGCGAAGACAGTTTCGACGAAATGCTCGGCGAGGAACTCGTTGATAAATTAGATCGACTCGGGAATTTCGCGGGGTTGGACATGCTATTTAACGCATTTGGTAGGGGAACAAATCGTTATTACCTCAAGGCGATGAACTGCCCGCATCACCACAAACTCTACGATGCGATTCCGCGGAGTTATCGCGACTTGCCGTTGCGCCTGGCCGAATACGGCACTTGCCACCGCTACGAGCAGAGCGGCGAACTCTTCGGCCTCATGCGCGTCCGTTCGCTCCAGATGAACGACGCCCACATCTACTGCACTGAAGACCAGTTCGAGACGGAGTTTCTCGCGGTGAACGAGATGTATCTGAAGTATTTCAAGCTCTTCGGCATCGAGAAATACGTCATGCGTTTCTCGACGCACGATCCAGCCAAGCTCGGCCAAAAATTCGTCGATAACTCGCCGCTCTGGCTCAAGACCGAGGAGATGGTCCGCGGCGTCCTTCAGCGCAGCGGCATCAACTACGTCGAAGTCCCAAACGAAGCCGCCTTCTACGGCCCGAAGATCGACGTCCAGGTCTGGAGCGCGATCGGACGCGAATTCACCATCGCCACCAACCAGGTCGATTTCGCCCAGCCGAACAGTTTCGGCCTCGTTTACAAAGACCGCGACAACACCGAGAAGACGCCGCTCTGCATCCATCGCGCTCCGCTCGGCACGCACGAGCGCTTCATCGGCTTCCTGATCGAACATTACGCCGGCAACTTCCCGCTCTGGCTCGCCCCCGAACAGGTCCGCATCCTTCCGATCGGAGATGAAGCCCGCGCTTCTCGAATACGCCCGCGCAATCCAAACCGAACTGCGCGCCCAACAAGTCCGCTGCGAACTGGACGCCAGCAGCGACCATATGAAGACGAAGATCGCCAACGCCGAGCAGATGAAAGTCCACACCATGCTCGTCATCGGCAACCGCGACATGGAAGCCAACGCGGTCAGCGTCCGGGTGCACGGAAAAGGCAATCTCGGCGCAAAGCCGCGCGATGAAGTCATTGCTGATCTCCTGCAATCCATTAACGAGCGGCGGGCTTGAAAATTATTTACCTGCTGAGGCGCGTCGTAATCGGCGCTGTCGTAGCAGCGTTTCTGATCGTCTTGAGTTATGTGACGCTGGTTGCGTACACGTGGCTTGTCGATTCACGATCCTCCCTGGCCGAACCCTCGGCTGGCCAGGGTGATTTCAGTCGCTTGGCTCGCGCTCGGCCTGCGGAAACAATAGTTCCGGACGGGGATACAGCGAGCGCGATCGAACAATTGCGCGGATTAGTCCGCCAAACCGCGCAGCAACGAGGAAAAATCACAATCGCAGGCGCACGCCACTCCATGGGTGGGCATACGTTGCTTGACGGTAGTCTCTGCATCGATATGCGTTCTGACGCATTCCGTCACATTGATCCGGTGACGGTGCGAGAAGGGGGGCCCGTCGTCCGCGTGGGCGCTGGTGCGACCTGGCACGAACTCCTATCCGCGCTTGATCGCGAAGGTTTCTCCGTCGCCGTCATGCAATCGAACGACGATTTCACTATCGGTGGATCCATCTCGGCAAACTGCCACGGCTGGCAGCCTAACTCGCCGCCAATCGCGAGCACGGTTGAGGCGTTCAAAATTCTCCTGGCAGACGGTTCCGTGCGCGAGTGCCGGCGCCAGAAAGTGGAAGATCGGGAATTATTCTCCGCGGTTTGCGGCGGTTACGGCCTCTTCGGCGTTATTCTGGAGGCCGATTTGCGCGTTGTGCCGAACGCGCTGTATCGCGCTGAGGAGTTCTCTGCGAAGTCTGAAACTCTTACGGAACGCTTCGATAAGCTCATCGGACCTACTACGGAGGCTAGCGGACTCGCTTATGGCCGCCTCAGCGTTGCACCCGGGCCATGGTTTCTGCGAGATGCCCGGATCATTGGGTTCGTCACCGCGAACTCAAAGGCAACAGAGGGAGAGATCGCGAACACCTTGGACCGAAATCGCCACCTCGCGCCTCGACCATGGGAAATCAGTCTCGCCCGTGCGGCCTTCCGCGCGTCGGTGGGGAGCGAATTTGGCAAGCTAGGTCGATGGACGATTGAGCGAGTGCACGGACAAACTCGTCGCGTCGTGTCGCGCAATGGAATCTTGAGGACACCCTCCGAATGGTTCGCTAATCGTGATCCAAAGTTTACCGAGATCTTGCACGAATACTTCGTGCCTCCGGCGAAGCTGGCCGATTTTCTGGATCGAATCCGTCCTGTCTTGCGCAGCACGAAAGGCTTAGAGCTGTTGAACATAACGATACGACCTGTTCAGCAGGACAACGAAACTATGCTGGCCTACGCTCGTCAGGATGAGATCGGATTGGTGATGCTATTTCGCTATCCCGCGACCCCGGAGTCTGATTCGGAAATGCGCACTATTACAAGACAGCTCATTGATGCAGCTCTCGCTTCCGACGGCAGTTATTACCTTCCCTATCGCCCGCACGCCACGCTCGATCAGTTCCAACGCGCTTATCCGCGATGCAAAGAGTTCTACGAACTCAAACAAAGGCACGACCCAACGGAACTCTTTGAGAGTTCATTTTATCGCGACTACATCAAACCGTTGCCGAACCGCGTGGCCAACTGATTGTAAAAAGTCCACTCTTATGACCAACAAGCTGAAGTCGTAGTGAAGCTTCGTGGCGAATCGGCCGGCATTTCACCTAATCCGATTTCTTTTTGCTGATGACGTGGAACTTTCCGCTGTCATCGAAACGGACAGTGAATTGAACCGTCGAATCGCCGCCTCCGCGAAAGATGTGAATTGTTTGAGGACCAGCGTGCCCGGTTTCAGCCATCGGACAGGTTCGACATATTGGTTGCGCGTATCGCCTATGACTTCGACGCTCATTTAGCTCGGCCTCAAGCGTGACGAATTTATCGCCCTAGAGGCGATGGACGCTGGTGTCGCCAACCCGCTGACCGGACATGGAGTAGAAGGCGCACCATTTCGAGTCGCTCGACCAAATCAGGCGAAAGCCGGCGCTTTCTCCGGCGGACAAAGAACCGACGACTTCTTTTCCAGGCAAGGAGACTATCTCGACAGCTTTGACTGAGCCGGCATCGATGTTTTCCGGATCCTCCGGTTTGCTGTCGCACACGATCCGCATGGCGAACTTCTTGTCGGGCGAGGAAGCGGTGATTTTTTCCCACTTCGGGGATTCCTCTGCTCTGACCGGGAGCGACGAAAAAGCGCAGACAAGCAAACCCAGAAGCCAGCGCGAGATCATGGTCAGATCGTCGAAAAACCCGATGTGCGTTGTCAATTCAGCATTTTGCGTTTGCCATCGCAGCGAGCCCCGGCTACGGCAACATACGATGAGATTTCTTCCATTGTTCCTCACTCTGACATTGGCTCCGCTCATTGCCGCAACAGGAGAGGAAAAGCGCGGCGATGTCACTGCGTTTGCCGATCTCGAAAAACAACATGCCGGCAGCCGGATAGGTGTGGCCGCGATCGATCTTTCGACAAATCGCCGGGTCGATTACCGCGCCGAAGAGCGATTCTTAATGTGCAGCACTTTCAAGGTCCTCGCAGCGGCCGCGGTCTTGAAGCGAGTGGACGAAAACAAGGAGAAGCTGGACCGTTTTATGACCTACGGGGAGGCACAGCTTCTTTCCTATGCCCCAGTCACCCGCGCGCATGTGAAAGAAGGCCGAATGACTTTGGAGGCGCTTTGTGCAGCCGCGATCGAGCAGAGTGACAACACCGCCGCCAACCTGTTGCTGGAAGCGATCGGCGGGCCGGCGAAGTGGACCGAATTCGCGCGAAGTCTGGGCGATAAATTCACCCGGCTCGACCACAACGAGCCCGACCTCAACCTGGCGAGACCCGGCAAGGACGACGATACGACTACGCCCGCCGCCACGTGCGCCGATCTTCAGCGATTGCTCGCGTCGGATTTTCTGACCGTCGGGTCGCGGACAAAACTTGAAGGCTGGATGCGACAAAACCAAACCGGCTCAATGATGATTCGGGCAGCTCTGCCCAGCGATTGGCAGGTGGGCGACAAGACCGGCCGAAGTGGCGACGGCGCTACGAATGATATCGCCATTGTACGGCCTCCCAGTGGCGGACCGATCTTTCTCGCCATCTACACGGTGGACCCATCAGAAACACAGGAAGCGCGCAATAAGCTTGTGGCGGAAGTGGCGAAACTCGCGATCGATGCGCTCAAGAAATAAAGCGCCAAGATTGCTTTCCGGCGCGGGGCAGTAAAGAAAAAGCGGTGCACATGAAGTCTCTGGTTGTTCTACTTCTGCTATCGGCATCTGCCGTCGCCGCCGATCTCCATCCGATTGTCGAAGCGGACACGGGCTATCTGTTCGGCGGCAGCGCCGATCGCAAATGGATCAAGGCGGAGAAAGCAGCCAAATCGATGAAGGGGCGCACCGCCTTTCGCGTTTTTGGGCTCGCCCAGGAGATTGGCAAAGCCACCGGAGGCAAACCGAAAACTGCCGACGCGGAGGTGTGTTCGGACATGCTGGCGGTAAAGCTTTCATCAAAGCCGGAGGAGGGCGTGATCGCCCTAAGCGCGCCCTGGAACGCCTTGCCCCGCAAGCCGCAAATCGCCGACCCAACCCAGCAAGTCTATCTCGATGCGGTGCGCGAATTCCTGGAGTCCCGCCGGATGACCGATCCGAAGGTGAAGATCACGCGAATTCTGCTGGTGGACCTGGATGGGGACGGCGAAGAGGAGGTGTTGATCAACGCGACCAATTACTTCACCGAGGATGGTGACGTGCCCATGGATACGGCCGCGCCCGGCAGTTACTCCATTGTGCTTCTCCGCCGTGTGGTGGCGGGAAAGGTGCAGACAGAACTCGTGGCGGGCGAACTCTACGTGAAAGATGAATCCAGCGCTTCGAACTTGTACGAGATTTCGGGCGTGCTCGATCTAAACGGAGACGGCAAGCTCGAGATCATCGTCCACTCACACTATTACGAAGGCGCGGAGACAACGATCTACGACTGCTCCCGGGGAAAGTGCGAAGTTGCTCTTTCCGTGGGGTGCGGGGTGTGACCTTGGGCGTAAACGCAGCTGGGCCGTTCAGCCTGCGGCAGGTGGCTTAACCGACGACTGAGGATTCGCTCGTGCCTCTTCCTTTGCGGGGGCTTTTCCGTGTTCGTGGAAAAGGCCCCGACGACTCGGTCCATGGCGGTGAAAGACTCGTCCCTTCTTTTAAAAGCGGGCAATCCTGTCAAGACCACAGACCCCATGGCTAGGGCCGATTTTGTGCTTCAAACCTTAAGGGGACCAGGGGCACGACCTCTGCTTTTTTTAGTGGATCATGGATCCACGTACGCTCGAGGAAGAAAAATCAGACCTCGGGGGGCCAATGCGCGGCGTGGTCGCCGGCACGCAACTCTTTCAGCGCTTCACTCTCCAGAAAGTCCTTGGCTGCGGGGGAATGAGTGTGGTCTGGCTGGCATTCGAAGACCGGCTGGAGCGGCTGGTCGCACTCAAGCTTGTGCCAGAGTCGGCCTGTTTCGATCCCGCTGCCTGTCAGGATTTGAAACGCGAGACACTTAGGAGCCTCCCGCTCACCCATGCGAATATCGTTCGCATTTTTGATTTCATTGGAGATGAAGGGATGGCCGCGATCTGCATGGAATATGTCGACGGCGTCCCCCTCTCAAATGCGCGGCGGCAAAAACGATCAAGATGTTTCGGAATCCCCGAGGTCGTCCCCTGGATCACCTCGCTGTGCGATGCGCTTACTTATGCGCACGAATCCGCCGGCTTGACCCACCGGGCCCTGAGCCCGGCGAACATGATGTTGAACAGCCGGTCGCACCTGAAGATCACCGATTTCGGCACCGCGGCCAGTCTGCGCGATTCCATGAGCCGGGCAAACGCCTCCCTTCCCGGGGAAACGCTGCACTACATGAGCCCGCAGCAGATGCTTGGCGACCATCCCTCGCCTGCAGATGACATCTATTCGCTCGGCGCGACTCTCTACGAGATGCTTTCGAGCAAGCCGCCCTTCTACAACGGGGATGTGCCCTCCCAGGTGCGTGAGGTGATCGCGCCCCCGATCAACCAGCGTCGCGTGACCCTGGGAATCGCGGGCGATCCAATTCCGAAGTACTGGGAGGAAACCATCGCCGCGTGTCTGGCGAAATATCCGGAGCAACGGCCCCGGAGTGCCGCTGAGGTCGCGACCCGGTTACAGCTGGGTGGAACGGTCAGCTTAACGGTCGCCCGGGAAATCCCCAGACCAGTTTTCCAGCGCTACGTTAAGCTTGGCACGCTGGCCGCCTGCGTGGCCGTGCTGATCGCCGCCCCCTTCTTGTATCGTCATAATTCAACATCCCAGCGCACGGCCGTTCTCTCAGCCCTCAAGAAACAGACTCCTCCGGGTTACGCGCTCGAGGCGCCGATCAAAAATGTTCCAGCTCTGGAAATTGAAGACACGCCGAGCGCCACGGTGCAATTAGCAACGACGCCGCCGGGTGCAAACTTCGCAATTTATCCCGGACCGGTTGAGAGCAAAACAGCGCCCACCACCTCGCCCCTGCGCAGCGGTACGTCACCCGACTCGGTCGCAGACCTTCCGCCGGGCCAATACACGATCTTCCTGCGCAACCAGGGCTGGACTGACGTTCGCGCGGAAATCGCCTTGCAGGCGGGGCAAACTCTTCCCGTCGAATACAACTTTCCCCATGGCAGCGCGACGATCACCAGCGTCCCCGAGGGCGCCGAAATTTTTCTCGGCGAAACTTTTCTGGGTCGCACGCCCTTGACGGTCGATCTGCCGTTGGGACGCCAGGAGTTGGTCGCCCAGCACCAGGATTTTCCGAAAAAGACCGAGACGGTGACGATCGAAAGCGAAAAGACGGCTGAGATCGCGTTTCAACTTCGCGGGCGCAGCCACGGATCAGCCAAACCGAAAGAGAAATCTGCCTGGGGCAAACTCGGCGACACTCTTAAGAAGGTTTTCTCACCCAAACCACCCCCCAAGAAAAAAGAGAACCACTGACAGCGTCAGGGGCATTCGCATTGTAGCCGCGGTCGCTGACCGCGGACCTGAAGGCGCAGACAAGATTGCCCTCACGGCGAACCAAGAGGTACGGGCCACGACGATAAGAGGGTGTGAAAGGTCCGCCTGATTGTGATCCATCGTGGAAAAAACTCCTGGGCGTCGCGGCCCTGGGCGGTGCCGTGTCGGTCTTCATCGTCCGAAATTTTTTCGGGACGGAGAAAAAGATCAAGTGTCCTATCCGCACGGATTACGCCGCGGGCGACGAGGTTTTCGTGCGCACCATGGGGCAACTGCTCGGGCCACCACTTCTCGAAGGCAACAAGGTCACCATCCTGCAAAATGGTGATGAAATTTTCCCGGCCATGCTTGAGGGAATTCGCTCAGCGAAACGGACGATCACTTTCGAGAATTTTCTCCTGAAAGAGGGCGAAGTCTGGGACCAGTTTGCCACGGCGCTGGCGGAGCGCGCCCGCGCGGGAGTGAAAGTGCATTTCCTACAGGACGCCCTGGGGTGCGACTGCCTGCACGGCGCGGAAATGAAACTGCTGAAGCGCTCGGGAGTGGAGGTGGAGATCTTTCGCTTCTATCAGCTCTCTCAAATGAACCACCGCACGCATCGGAAGCTGCTTACCATCGACGGGCGAATTGGCTTTATCGGCGGAACTGGAATCGCCGATGACTGGCGCGGCGACGGCCAGACCCCGGGACACTGGCGGGAATTACATTACCGGCTCGAAGGTCCGGTCGTGGCCCAGGTGCAGCAGGCCTTTATTGACAACTGGATGCAAACCCGGGCGGTCCTGCTGCACGGTGATGCCTACTTTCCGAGCCTGGAGAGGCCCGGCAGCGTGACCGGCCAGGTTTTCAAAAGCTCAGCCAGCGAAGGGGCCGACAGCGCCCGCATGATGATCCTACTTTCCACCGCGGCGGCACGCCGGCACATCCGGATCGCCAACGCCTATTTCATCCCGGACGATCTGTGTCTGGAGACTCTCGTGCGCGCGTGCCAGCGGGGTGTGAAGGTGGAAATCATCACGCCCGGGCCGGACATTGATGCGAAGACGGTGCGAGCGGTCGGGAAGATGCGATGGCCGGCGCTATTGAAAGCCGGCGCTCACTTTTACGAATACCAGGCGGCGCGGTTCCACTGCAAATACATGATCGTGGATGATTGCTGGTCGTCGGTCGGCTCGGCCAATTTCGATAATCGTTCGCTCCGCCTGAATGAGGAAGCGAACTTGAATGTCCTGGATGAGGGATTTGCCGCGAGGCACATTGAGATTTTCGAGGAGGACAAAGGCCGTTCGCACCGAGTTACGCTGTCAGACTGGCGCCGCCGTCCTTTGGAAGAAAAAATCAAGGGCGCGGCCGGGCTGATCCTGCGATCGCAAATGTAAGCCGCTTCGGCTGATGAGTGGAAATGATTCGGAACGTTTGCGCGTTGCGACCTACAATGTGCATGGCTGCCGGGGGATGGATGCGCGCCGCTCGGAGGAACGCATCGCCAAGGTCATCACGAGGCTGAACGTCGATGCGATCGGCTTGCAGGAGCTCGATCTCAACCGGCGCCGGTCCGCGGGAGTCGACCAGGCGGCCGTGATAGCGAATCAGCTCGGTTGGCACCATTTTTTCCATCCGGCTCTGCGCGTCGCGGACGAGCAATATGGCGACGCCATCCTCAGCCGCTACCCGATGAGGCTGCGCAAGGCGCAGGAGCTGCCGTCCGTCATGACGCGAGTTTGTCCCGAGAGTCGAGCCGCGATTTGGGTGGAAATTGAAACTCCCGACGGGGCCGTGCAGGTGATCAACACCCACCTTGGGCTGGGCCGGCGCGAGCGTTTCATGCAGGCGCAACTTCTGGCCGGACCCGACTGGCTGGGGAGTGTCGGAAGCGATGATCCGCTGATATTGCTGGGAGACTTCAATAGCCTGCCCGGTTCTCCGCCATTCCAACTGCTCGCGCGGCAACTGCGCGACGCCCGGACCTTCATCCACCCAACGCCCAAGCTCAGGACCTTTCCGACGCGCCTGCCTCTCCTGGCCGTGGACCATATTCTGGTGAACGACCGATGGCAGGTAGACTCCATCAAGGTCGTGCGCGACGCCGCCACAAGAATTGCGTCAGATCACTTTCCTCTCGCGGCAGATTTGCGCTCTGTCCCGAAACGGTCGGCAGCTGGTCGATAAACGAATTGAAAGGATGAAAGCGTTATTCAGTTCACCCGTTAAGATCGTCGTCCTCTCCACCGTGCTGGTTTGCAGCGCACTCTCGTTCGCCTCCGCGCAGACGACGGCGGATCAGGACATCAAGAAAAAAGAAGCCGAACTCGAAAGACAAAAACTCGAGCTCGACAAGAAGAGCCTTGAGCTCAGGCGCAAGGAACTTGATCTCGAAAAGGCAAAACAGGAGCTGCAATATCAGGACACTGGCAAGTCGATGAGCATGAATCTGGCGGGGGACGTGCTTTTCGATTACAACAAGGCGGAATTGAAGCCGGCCGCTGAGGAAGCCCTGCAAAAAGTCGCCGTCGTCCTGTCGCTCTTTCCCGAAAGCAACGTGACCGTGGAAGGCTATACCGATTCGAAAGGCGGGCCGGCCGTCAATCTCCAGCTCTCGCGTGAGCGAGCGACTTCCGTGAAGGATTGGCTGGTCAAGAAGGGCGGCGTGCCCCCGAAACACATTGCAGCAAAAGGCTTCGGCGAGGCAAACCCGGTCGCGGCAAACACGAACCCGGATGGAAGCGACAATATCGTCGGACGGGCCCAGAACCGCCGGGTCACCATCATCGTGGATAAGCCCGTTACCTCGCCCGCACCTTAGCGCCACGCTTTTCCTGTTGCCTTTCGACGCGCGGCTTGCTCTTCTGGCCGCCTAAGGACATGGACACACCGTGAACACGAACGACGAGCTCAGCGAGAAAAGGCGCCCGGAACTAACTATTCGCGGGCTGATTGTCGGCGTGATCATCACGCTGGTCTTCACCGCCGCCAACGTCTACTTCGGCCTCAAGGCCGGCCTGACGTTTTCGACCTCGATTCCCGCCGCGGTGATTTCGATGGCGATCCTGCGCAGTTTCAAAAACGCCACCGTTCAGGAAAACAACATCGTACAGACGGTGGCCTCGGCGGCCGGCACGTTGTCGTCGATCATCTTTGTCTTGCCCGGTCTGATCATGATCGGCTGGTGGACTGGGTTTCCGTTCTGGATCTCGTTTTTGATCTGCGCCCTCGGCGGCATTCTCGGCGTGATGTATTCGATTCCGCTCCGGCGCGCGCTGGTGACGAATTCCGATTTGCCGTATCCGGAAGGGGTCGCGTGCGCCGAAGTCCTCAAGATCGGCAGTGGCGGCAAAGAGGATGCCGGTGAAATCGAACATAGCCGCTCGGGTCTGCTCGCGGTGGTGTGGGGTTCCATCGTGGCGGCCGTCTTTGCCGTCATCGTCGCAACTCAAGTTTTCGCGGCGGAAGTCGCCCAGACGTTCCGCATCGGGAAAAGCGGCGCGGTCGGCGGCTATAATTTCACTCTTTCCTTCGCTCTGCTGGCGATTGGCCACCTGGTCGGTTTGTCGGTCGGCATTGCCATGCTCCTCGGCGCCTTGATCGGCTGGGGCTGGCTCGTGCCATTTTACTCTTCGCTGACCGGCGACCTGACGACTGCTGCGGGCGCCCTGGCCCAGGTCACCTGGAGCCGCAAAGTGCGTTTCATCGGCGCGGGAGCGATTGGCGTTTCAGCAATTTGGACCCTGCTGAAGCTAGTCAAGCCCGTGATGAGCGGTCTGGCTGGCGCAATGGCTGCATCGCGCGCGCGCAAGGCCGGCAAAGCGGATACGCTGCCGATCACCGAGCGCGACATTCCGATCGGGATCGTCGGCATTATCACTTTGGTTTGCATGCTGCCAATCGGCTGGGTGCTCGGCTACTTCGCCAACGAGAGCGGCCTCGGCGCGCACATGACCACGCTCGTCATTGGCGGCGTGGCCTATGTCTTCATCATGAGCTTCTTCGTTTCGACGGTCTGCGGTTACATGGCCGGCCTAATCGGTTCGTCGAACAGTCCGCTCTCGGGCATCGGTATTTTGGTCGTGATCGGGGCCGCGTTACTCCTTGTCCTTGGCGTGAAGCCGTACGTCGGGCCGGATGCGTTCAAGGCGTTAATGGCCTTCGCGCTTTTCACCACCGCCGTCGTCTTCAACGTCGCGGCGATCGCAAACAACAACCTGCAGGATCTTAAGACCGGACAGTTGGTCGATGCCACTCCGTGGAAACAGCAGGTCGCGCTCATCATCGGTGTCCTCGCTGGCGCCGCCGTTATTCCGCCAGTGCTGAACCTGGTCAATCAGGCCTACGGTTTCCTGGGCGCGCCCGGTGCGGACTTGCGTCCGAATCCCCTGCCTGCACCCCAGGCCGGCCTGATCTCCTCGCTCGCCCAAGGCGTTATCGCCGCTGACATCGATTGGAGTCTCATCCGGATGGGCGCGATGATCGGCGTCGGCATCATTGTGCTCGACTTCATCCTGTCGAAGTCGACGAAACAGATGCGCATTCCTCCGCTCGCCGTGGGACTCGGAATTTATCTGCCGACCGCGAGCACGCTCATGATCGTCGTCGGCGCGATCGCCGGCTGGTTCTTCGACCGCGCCGCTGACCGCACGCCGAAACCAAAAGCCACCAAGGACCTTGGCGTGTTACTCGCGTCGGGCTTGATTGTCGGCGAAAGCACTATTGGGGTTGTCCTCTCGGCCATCGTCGTGTTTTCGGGTGTAGCCGCACCGCTCGCGCTCGTCAGTCCCGAATTCGAACACATCGGGAAAATCCTCGGCGGTATAGCGTTCGCCGGGATCGGGTTCCTGCTCTATCGATGGATTCTGGGCATGGCGAAGAAACGATCCGCGTGAAGCGCGTGATCCGTTAGCCAGCTGGGATTTCCATGGCAAACATCGATCCGTCCAACCCGCCGAACGAATTCCCGGACATCGTTAGCGCGCCACCCGTAAACCCGATCCTCGCCCGCTTCCGGCCCTTCATTCCGCCGGGCGCGCGGCTGCGTGAATTGACGCCGTTGCCGCTCATCATGGGCACATTGCTCGGGATGGTCTTCGGCGCATCCTCGCTTTATCTCGTGCTCAAAGTCGGACTGACGGTGAGCGCGTCGATTCCGGTCGCGGTCCTTTCGATTACTTTCTTTCGGTTTCTGTCGTGGATTTCGCGCAACAAGATTCGCAACGCCACGATTCTCGAAAACAACATCGTGCAGACCGCGGGCTCAGCCGGTGAATCCATCGCGTTCGGTCTCGGCGTAACCATGCCCGCCATCATGATCCTCGGATTCGATCTCGAGATCACGCGGGTCATGCTGGTAGCCACCCTCGGCGGATTGATTGGAATCCTGATGATGATTCCGCTGCGCCGCGCGCTCATCGTGCAGCAGCACGGTTACCTGAAGTATCCGGAAGGAACGGCCTGCGCCGAAGTATTGAAGGCCGCCGCGTCGCCTGAATCCCGCGATGCCGCACATGAGGGCGATGCCGTGGCACGCGCCGCGGCGGACGAAGCGGTCAGCGGCGGCAAGATCATCATTGGCGGCTTCGCCATCGGCTTCATCTACTACGGGCTCCAGCAGATCTTCAAAATCATGAAGGAAGTGCCGGAGAAAGTTTTCGGAAAGCCCTTCGACGGCGCCTCCATTTCACTCGAGAACAATCCCGCGCTGCTCGGCGTCGGTTACATCATCGGTCCGCGCATCTCCGCGCTCATGATGGGCGGCGGCGTCTTGTCCTATCTCGTCCTGATTCCCGCGATCAAATATTTCGGCTCCGCCGGAACACTGCCGCTCGCGCCGGAAACCGCGCACACCATCGCCGACATGTCAGTCGAGCAGATTCAGAAGCGTTACATCCTCTATATCGGCGCGGGCGCCGTCGCCGCCGCCGGGATTATCAGTCTCTTCCGCTCGATCCCGCTCATCTGGCACGGATTGAAAGGCGGCCTGGCCGACCTTCGTAGCTCCGGTTCTGTCCGCAAAAATCTGCCACGCACCGATCAGGACCTCTCGATGAAATGGGTGATTGGCGGGATCATTGCCTTGCTCATTGTCATCATGATCGCGCCGCAGCTAAACCTGCGCTTTAATTTGTTAGGCGCGGTTCTAATCATCGCTTTCGGTTTTCTCTTCGTCCTGGTCTCGTCGCGCCTGACCGGTGAAGTCGGCTCCTCTTCCTGTCCGACCTCCGGCATGACGATCGCAACCGTGTTGCTGACCTGTCTCATCTTCGTCATCCTGGGTTGGACCGCGCCGCCTTATTTCGTCACCGCGCTCTCGATCGGCGGCATTGTCTGCATCGCGTCTTCGAACGGCGGAACCATTTCGCAGGATCTAAAGACTGGTTTCCTCGTCGGCTCCACGCCCAGGTCTCAACAAATCGCGATCCTGATCGGCACCCTCGCTTCCGCCCTGATCCTCGGTCCGATCCTGATGCAGTTTAATCGATCCGGCACGATTTACGTTCCGGTCGCCGGCAATCAGGATTTCGCCGGCGTCTCTAGCTTTCACGCGAATCCGGCCGATTACCTCAAAGACAACAACGGCCAGCCGAAACGCGAACGCTTGTCTGGCGCACAGGCCGGCGCTGATCCGAAAGAGTATTTCGTTTACCACAAAACGAACACGGAGAACGGACCCACCGGTCGCTATCTCGTGAACGACGAGGGCGCGCCGGTCTATCTGGCCGATCCTGGAATCAACGGCGCCTACGAGAAGCGTCCTGACGGCTCGAGCGTGCAAAAATTCACCGCCCCGAAAGCCACGCTGGTTTCCTACATCATTAAGGGAATCCTGGGCGGCGAACTTCCGTGGGGCCTTGTCTTGTTGGGCGTTTTCATCGCCATCGTGCTCGAGCTTTCCGGTGTCTCGGCCCTCGCCTTCGCAGTCGGTGTCTATCTGCCGATCTCCACCTCTGCGCCCGTCTTTGTCGGCGGGATGGTGCGATGGCTCGTGGACAGATACACTCGGCGCAAACACGCGGCTGCCAGACTCACCGAAGACGAGCTCGTGGCCGAAGGGGACAAGAGCAACGGCGTCCTTCTCTCATCCGGTTACATCGCCGGCGGCACTCTTGCCGGTGTGCTTTTCGCCTTCATGGTCATCCCCTGGAAGGAGCGCCTCGATGGCTGGCAGGAGTGGGCCAGCGCGCACAACCCATTCTTCGAAGGGCCCTCAGCCGATCTCCTCGCAATGCTCCCCTTCGCCGCGTTGTGCATCTTGCTCTACCTGGTGGGACGCGAGGCCGTGCTCGCCGCCAAGAAGCGCGCGGGAAATTAGCGGGAAACCTGGCGAAGAATTCGCGATTACGCGAAGGTCTGCGACTGTTCAAGCTATGGGCGACAAATCACCGAAGACCAAAAACAAACAGGCGGCGCAGAAACAAGCGAAAGCCAACTCCGCATCCAAGCAGAAGAACGACAACCGGGCGGCCAAGCAAACAGTCAAGCCCAAGCGGTAGGCCGGAGCGCCGAGCGACGGGCTTGCCCGACAAGTTACAAAGGTTCAAACGTAGCGAACAAAGGCGTTAGATCGATTACGGCATTCGCCGTGGCCTTTAACGCGCTGCCAAGATTCTGCACGACTGATGCCACCTCGACGCGAATCCCGCGGCGGCGCAATTGCAGGGCCAGGTAGGCAAAATCGGCATCGCCCGTCACGAGAATGATAACATCAGGCTGCATCTGCGTGGATAGTTCAACCGCGTCGATCGCCAGCATTACGTCCACATTCGCCTTGTAGTGGCCCTCCTCGGTGGGCGAACCGTCTTTCGTCACCGCGAGGAATCCATTGGAGCGAAGCCAATGGACAAATTTGTTTTTCTTGTCCCGCTCCTCCTGCCAGACCGGGATGGCGGGCGGAAGTCCGGCATAGACCACCATCTCGATTAGCTTCCGGCCTGTCTTTCCACTGCTCAGAAAGTCGCGGAGCTTCAGCCAATCGAGGCCGCGCCCCTGGGTCCGAACTGAGCTGACCACATTCGCTTCATCCACCAGAACCAACACCCGTTCCCAGGTGCTCTTGGTCATCCTTCACCCGTCGTCTCGTCGCCGGCCTCACTGGGCTCGGCCGCATCGGCGTCTTCCGAAGACGGATTCTCCTTGGCGTGCAATTTGCGGAGGCGTTTCTCTTCTTTTTTCGCCTTTTTCGCCAGGTCTTTCCTGCGCTTCTCACCCGAGTAATTTGGTCTGGCCAATTTGTGATCCTCCTTGTTTAGCGGTCCTTTTCACCGCCAGCGTCTACAATCCTTGCGGGCAGAGCGAGCGCAGAGTGACATTCCATCCGAACATCGGCAGACGCAACCCTGGGAGCTCCGACCTGCCATGAAGACACGAAACGAAGCGCTGACGCGCGATGCATCAGGTCACGAGCGGTCGTCTTCTCAGCTCGGCTTTTCCCCGAGCTCAATAACTTCCATCGCGACGAGGTCCTTCCAATGTTCGAGCCATACGGCAAAGAGAGATGGATCATCGGTCTCCATGAGCTGAAAGCACCTGTCACCGTCCTTCTCCAGCCAGCTGTCCACGTATAACAACCTCTCCGGCAACATTCTTCCCTTTTGGTGAAAGCGTTCGTAGATCTTCTCCTTACAACCTGGCCGGAAGCTCTCGATGACCATGTATTGCCTCATAGTTCGTCCAATCCATTCCTGGTCAAGACATCGGCCACCTACGAAGGTGGCGGGTCGCCAAAGTGTGCCTTGTGGCTTTCGTAGGCGGCAATGTCCTCCAGCATCGCGTCTAACGTGGCGGCTAGCGGAGCCGTCCTGGCGAAGCCGGAGAAGATCGCCCGATCGCCGATTTCACTATCGATCACGAAGGCCGGCCGTTGCGTGATCTTCATCGCGTGGAATTCGGCGGTGCTAGCTCTCACTCGCCTTTCGATCTCCGGCGAACGCGCGCGTTCGAGCAATTTGATTTGATCAAGCCCACCCGCCTGCGCACCAATCTCAGCCGCGATCTCCCATTCGTCGGCTGGCATACCGTCACGCAATACGGCGGTGGCCAGCGCCAGCCTCACGCAGTCATCTGTCGCTCCCAGCTCCCTGGCTGCTTCTGCGACAAAGTTCCGCACCGGATATTCCGCCGTTCCAGGCTGGAGCCATTCGGTGTTCAACATGAAAGGAGAGCGCATTATCGTTCCGCTCCGTCGGTAGAACCACGCCAGTTGCTCTCGGGACGTGGGCAGCCCGGCCGCATCCATCAACGCGATTTTCCAATCAAAATCCACCCGGCCCGCGTAGCGCTCGTTCAGCGCCGCCCAGGCAGGCTCCGCCAGGAAACACCATGATGATGCGACATCGACGTAGTAGGTGATCTTAAGCTTCATAACCTTACCTGTGGTCACGGCCCCGCGGCGGCGGATCGCCGTGTTTCCGCGATATCAATGCCTCTTACTCTTCGCCGTCGTAGTAATCGGCGACCTTTCCCTTTACGATGGCATCGTCCGAACCTTCCAGCAGGACCGCCCACTTGCCGCTATCCGGGTAATAGCAGGAATCACCGCGCGGATTATCGGCGATCACATAATAGGCAAAGTCTTCGTCCCCCGCGTTCGTGAGTTGATGCGCTTCGCCAGGGCCGAAAAAGAACGCATCACCCGCTGTCACTTCCGTGGTGCCGTTCTTGTCTCGAATGCTACCGCGACCGGAAATCACGAGATAAAATTCCGACTCCGCGCCATGGGAATGATACGGGCAGTAGGATTTACCTTTCGGAATCCGCACCACCGCCAGATCGAACGGTTGCCGTTTCTCCAAATCGAGTGAATCACGATCGCGGCCCAACGCGATCGACACATCCTTCACAAACTTATGGAATTTCCCCTTCGGCGATTTCCGTTCCTGCTCCTCCACCTCCTTCAGATTCACCTTTAGCATGGGCCAGCTTCTAGCGCTTTGTCGCTGATGGGACGAGAAAAATTCGATGCGCCGGGCGGCGTTTCCGCGAATCGCGGCCTACTCTTCCCGCCGCAGAAAACCGGGCAGCTTCCGGATTCCGCGCGGGCCCAGGACAGAAAGCAGGACGATTCCGGGTATGGCGTAACCGAAGCGCCGCAGATCGGTTTGGAAGTCAGCGCCCGGGCGATGCATGATCGCCATCACTCCCGCCGACATGGCCGCCACGGCAAACTGCGCGACCGTGCGCCGCCAATCCCGCAGCCGGTCTTCCTCACCCGCGTCATCGCGGCGTTGCCGGAGACCGCGCAGGCGCAGAAAGGAGAGGGTGGTCAGGACGAGAACGACATCGCCAAGATAGAGCAAAAACGGCACCCGTTGCCTTTCGAACCGGAGAAACGTCTGCACCACATAGGGCAGAATGGCGATCCCGAAGAGGAAAATAAAATTAACCACCATCTCCGGGGTCCGAACTACAAAGTGGTGCCGGAAGATGCGATAATGCTCCAGCCAAAACCGGCAAATGAGAGCGAACGTGACGATCACCGTCAGCCAGCGGGTCGGCTCGAAGATTTCCTCGACTCGCGAGGGCACATCCAAGCGCAGGGCGAGAAGTGACAGACTGAACCCAAAAACCAGATCGCCGAAAGCTTCCAGCCGCGACGTCAGTCGCGCGTCCCCCGCACCTGTTACTCCGCCCAACACGCGTTCATCCTTCACTGGAACCGACCGCTCGCATCAAGGTAAAACTGTTGGAGAGGCGCTTGGCACAAGCGCCTCTACATTGCTGACTGCTTCGCTCACGGACGGGTCGTCCGCACAGCAGCGTCCGTCTTCTCCAGCGCAGCCCCGGTCTCCGATTGACCGGTCTTCAGCAACTCCTCCTGGGTGTGGACCCTCTTTTGGGTCTGGTCGGACGCTTGGTCGGGCTTTTGGACCATCGTCTCCCGGTCTTTGGCGCAGCCTGCGAGCACGAAACTGCCAAGTGCGACCATCAAAACATATTGGATTTTCATCATCTCTAATACGCGATGGCAGCAGGTCCCGGCTGCATGCCGGCAGTCATCAAACTTTCGATGTCTCCCACGCCATGAATGTGTCCAGATCGGCGCCGACGGATTCCAACGCGTGACGGACCACCTGCGCGTCGTCGATATGCCCCAGAACCGGTACCGAATCCGGGATAACGTCGAAGGGCGAGACGAAGTAACTCATCGCAGCGACAACAAGGAGCAGATTCGGCGCGGCCACGTCTCGGTATTCGCCCTGATGATAAGCGCGGATCAACCGGATCATCGCCATGAGATAGGGCCAGGTTTCCGCGAAGGGCCCGCGCGGGATATGATTGATCTTCTCCCGGGCGCCCACCAGCAGCGTTCGGAGGCGCTCGGGATCGTTCACACAGGATTCCGCTTCCGCGGTCGCCTTTTGAAAAGCGGCGCTCTGCGTGATCTCGTCCCCGCTGGGCTGGCTCTCGCGTTTCGTGCGAAGTTTGGATGCGCCCTTGTTCTGTGACGTCGTCGCGGTGGAAAGTGGTTTACGTTTTTTCATACAAGTGGCTGAGACGCCAAAACATTTAGAATCAAATATGACAGTCTTATGTCAGTAGACGCACATGGTGGCGAATAGAAACTGCAAAAGGAAATTTCCGCAGCCTGGTGATCCTGCTCTTGATCATGATCCCGCTCCTGCCCCCCGTAGATTAAGATCAGGATCATGAGCAGGAGAAAAGCAGTCCATTCCTTCACCCAATGAAATCCCACGTTCTTCGCTTATGCCATTGACCGCCATTGTTCGTGAGGTGAGCTCGAGCATCAACGATTGCGAGCTGTCCTTTCACGGGCGGCAGCACATCGATGTGGCCAAAGCCATTGCGCAACACCAGGCGTATCAGGATTGCCTCACCGAGCTGGGTGTTCGGCTCGTCTCTCTCCCCGCCGAGCCCGGACTTCCGGACGCTGTCTTCGTCGAAGATCCGGCCGTGGTCGTCAACGAGGTTGCCATCATCTCGAACATGGGAGCGCCGAGCCGGCAGCCCGAAGCGAAAACCCTGGCGGATGGGCTCGCACACTACCGGCCGCTCAAATTCATCACCGAGCCCGCAACGCTGGACGGAGGCGACGTCCTGCGCATCGGCCGCTCGGTCTTCGTCGGTTTATCGCGACGCACAAATCAGGACGGCATCGGCCAGTTGGCCAGCCTGCTTGGACCCTACGGCTACCAGGTCCAGCCCATCGCGGTCAGCGGCTGCCTTCATCTTAAGAGTGCCTGCTCCTATCTTGACAACGGCACCATTCTCGTGAATCGATCCTGGATCGATGCCGCGCCACTCTCCGGATTTGAATTGCTCGACGTCCCCGAGGAAGAGCCAGCTGCCGCGAACGCGCTTCTGCTCAACGATGTCGTGATTATTCCTGCTTCTTTTCCCAAAACCCGCGCCCTGCTCGAAGAGCGAGGGTTCGGTGTGCGGACCATCGACGTGTCGGAATTGCAGAAAGCTGAAGCCGGCGTGACCTGCACAAGTTTGATCTTTGATTGGTAGCGACGCGGCGCCGCGGCGTCCGCCGGTCCCAATGCGCAGCGCCTCGAACTGCGACCCTTCAGACGGCGCAACGCGCCGTTCCTACCATCGCTCTAGTGGTCCCCGTAGCGCTTTTCGCCGGCCTTGATTTCCACGTCGAGATTGTTTTGCGGCGGCGGGAGCGGACAGGTGGCAAAGGAAGTGAACGCGCACGGCGGATTCTGGGCCTTGTTGAAATCAAGCACCGCTTCTCCGTTCACCGGCTTGTCCGCGTAAAGAAAGCGTCCCGCGCTATAAGTCTCCTTCAGGTTCGACGCATCCCGGAAGATGATAAATAGCGTCCCATCTCCTTCATCGACCGGTTGAAGCGAATACTCTTTTCCCTTGAGGCTGAATTTCAGAAGGCCCGGGCTTTTCATTTTGAAAAACCCGCCCAGGACATTCGGAACCATCAACTCCTTCGCTTCCGGTAAGGCCTCGAATCGGGCCGTCACCTTATAACTCTCATCAATCGGAAACCAGTGCATCCCTTTGAAGGCCAGTCGCGCCTTGCTCTGGGTGTCCTTCAGCCGAATGCCGAACCGCTCCTCCCGCTTGATCAGAAAGAAAGTCTGACTTCCCGTGCGAATTTGGGTGGGCTTTCCCTTCTCATCGGAGACAAGGTCAACCGCCGTCGATATGCTCTGGCCATCACTCTGGGCCTCGACGCCGCTTTCAACCTTCAACGTCGCTCCGCCGTTCTTGAAGTCGATTTCGCCGAACTTTTTCTGTTTGAAGCTGTCAGTCAATCGAACATCAAAGTCCCGGCCCGCACCGACCGTGTTGACCCCCTCCTTCAGCCAAAAAAGCCCCGCCACGGTCAGCCAGCCGGTTTCCTTTTTCAGGTCAGCCTCTTCCGTCGCTCCGCCATTTCTCGATTTCTTTGACGTAATCTACCTGCGCTTGCGCCGAAATTACGAAACCAAAAACAATCGCCAGAAACGCGCGGGAACTCTTTTTCATTTTTATCTCCGGTCGGTCATTCGTCATTCGCGATTCACTTCACATCGTAAGCCGCCTGGAGCTTCGCCAGATCGAGCTTCGTCATCTGCATCAGCTCATGCATCACCCGCTGCAACCCGGCCGGGTCCTTGGCCCACTCCGCAAAAAACTTCGACGGCACCACCTGCCAGGAGAGCCCGTATTTGTCCGCGAGCCAGCCGCATTGCACCTCTTTTCCACCGTCTGCCGTCAGTTTCTCCCAGTAGTAATCGATCTCCTCCTGCGT
Organism: uncultured Verrucomicrobiae bacterium; assembly: GCA_963850015.1. Lineage (GTDB taxonomy): Bacteria > Verrucomicrobiota > Verrucomicrobiia > Chthoniobacterales > UBA10450 > AV80. Next base: position 166,776 of record CAWKJF010000002.1, on the reverse strand, counting down.
CCCGCAGTTAATCACGAAGGAAATCGCCTCCGTAAACTTGAACTCCGGCCCGCCGTTTAAAGCGACGAACTGCTCCCCATCCAGTTCGAAGCTCACCGTCAGCACCTGGCCATTCCGTCCCGAGCGCTCCTCGCCAGTGTAATGCGTAATCTGGGTGATCCTTGAGTTCTTGAATACCGAGACATAGAACTCCGCCGCCTCTTCCGCCTGACCATCGAACCACAAAAATGGAGTAATTTTCTGCATGGCTCACACTGCCCGCGGTCCGGTGTAGCGCAAGACTACGATTGAACTGAACCTGTCAGATTTGGCGGGCGTCAGGAACCCATTTCCTCCATCGCCTTTTGCATCTCCTCTTGAGTGGCATCACGGACGTGGGTACCGATCGACCATTGATGGCCGAATGGATCTTCCAGTTTGCCATAGCGATCACCCCAGAACATGTCGTCGAGCGGCATCGTGACCTTCGCGCCGGCGCGCACCGCTTGCTCGAAGACAGCATCCGCATTCTCGACGTAGAGGTGAATCGTGACCGGCGAACCTTTGAAATGCTTCGCTCCAAACGAGTCCCACTGCGGCATTTCGTCGTTGAGCATGATCACCGAATCGCCGATGCGAATGCTGGCATGCATCACCTTCCCGTCCTGGCCTTGTATTCGGGTGAGCTCGACTGCGCCAAAGGCGTTCTTGTAGAATTCGATCGCTTCGGCCGCGCCGGCACAAATCAGATGCGGCGTGACGGTGTGCATGCCGTCAGGAATGGGTTTTACGGTTGTTTTCATGGATATCGGGATTTTAACACAGAGGACGCGGAGGGCACAGAAAGGGGTTGGGAATTAGGTGTATTGAAACGCCTCCCTCGGCGCTCTCTGTGGCTGTCTCCAGAGATTTCGCTGGCGCTCGACGCGTTTCGAGGGAGAATTCTCTCCATGAAACGCGCACTTTTCGCCGTTGCTGGATTTCTCGGGCTCTGTCCGTTCCTGTCCGCAGGACCCGTGCTGGGGCCAGAACAACTCTTTCTCGAAAACGCCTCCTTGAATCGGCCGTTTCTCGAGGCCCCATCGCTTTCGCTGCAAAATCAGGACCGTTTTTTCCTCTCGACCTCGTTTGGGACCATGCACGCCACCTCGGATTTCCTGCCGACTTTCAGTCCGGTGGAGCGGCGGAGCGTCGACTCTCCGGTCATGCTCGACAGCAAAGACTCCTTCGACAACGTCGTGGAGATGCGGGCCCCGAGTAGTGTTTATTTCGGCGGAGAAATTGGTTTTCTCTACGGAAAGTCCACCGGCAAATACGGCCGCGAGGATTTTCAGAGCTACATCATCGGGACGGTGGGGAATGATAAATTCTCCATCACCGCCGGCTACCTCCATCAGGAGTCAAGCGGACGCATTCCGCAGCGCTGGCGCCGCTAAGGCTTTTTCGGGTCCGGACCGGGCGTGGGTGTAGTTGCTTTCGGAAGCGCCGTGGCCTGCCAGCCAGCGGCCTGCCATTTGCCATTCCGTTTCAGGAACGTGCCGGTGTTCAGATAATTGGCGACGGTTTTTGCGCCGGCCTTGTCGGTCGTCGAAACTAAACGGAAAGCGACGATGGCGGTCTCGCCGTATTGCTGGATGCGAATATCTTCGGCGGTGTAAACCGCGGTTTCGTCGCCGGGCTTGGCCGGTCCCTCTTCGCGCACCTCGCGCATGATTTCCGCCTTTCCTTTCCGACGCCCGAGAGCCGAAGTGTAGATCAAGTCGTCCGCCCAAAAGCGGTCGTGCAGGGCGGCGTCGTTCCGGCCCGCGCCGGCCAGGAATTCGTGCAGGAGCTTGGTCAGCTCGGCCGCGTCCGGAGCGGTCTGTGCGCGGAGTGGGCCAGCGAGTGATAATAGCAGCACGGCAGAGAGAAGAATTCGTTTCATGGTCTTGGTTCCTTCACAGAAGTGACGTTGATCTGGTAAAGGTTCCATTGGAAGCCAATATTGGATTTGCCACACCATGAACCTGCCGCAATCGACAGCACCGCAAACGCATCCCGACGATCGGTGGAGGTTTCTGCGCGATGTCGTGGTTTTTCAGATCAAGATGCTGCTCGATAATGTGCGCGACTTTGCGCTGATGCCGGTTTCTTTGGTGGCGGCGCTCATCGACCTCATCCTCCGGGGCGAACGAGAAGGCGCGCGCTTCTATAAGGTGCTTAGATGGGGCGCACACAGCGAAGAGGTGATCGATGTTTACAGCGCGATCGAGCACCACGAGAAGGGCGATTTCCGAGTCGGCCGGAACTATACGGTGGATGGCGTGATCGCGCGGCTGGAGGGCGTGTTGGTGCGCGAATATGAGAAGGGTGGAACGGCGGCCAGCATCAAGGCCGCGATGGATCGCGCGATCGATCAGCTTCACGCCGAGACGAGTGGAGCGCGAGACAAGGCCAGGGATGTGGTCGTGCGCACAGCGGATAAACTGCGCGACAAATTCGAGGGCGAGGCGCGCGAAAAAGAGTTGTAGGGCGTCTGTAACAGACGCCTTAGCCCTCGATCGGCGTTTCACGTAAACGCCCTACAAAATCCATGTTCGAAGCGCTTCTAAGGCTCGCGCGCTAGGGAGTGGGCGCTAATTCAGATTGTAAACTTCCACGAGTGCAACGCCGGTGGAGTCATTCGTGCCACGCACAATCGCGGTATAGGGCCCGGGCGCGAGATCTCGCACGATCGTCGACTCCAAATCGTTCGAGGGAAAAAGACCCGCCGCGATGATTTCGGCTTCCTGAGTGTCACGCCAATTGTCATTGGCGGCGATGAGCACGCCATTGCCGTTATAGAGTTCCAGGGCTGGATCTCCCAACGCATTCGAGACGCCGAGATTCCAGAGGCTGGGCCCAATTGCACGAAAAAGCACCCTCGCCGGAGCGCTTCCAACAACGATCGTGCCGCCGATCATCACATCGTTAGCCGCCCCAACAAAACCGCGGGTCGAGATGTTGCCTAGCTTGGAATCAACCACCTGATCCAGGTCGTACACTTCAAACAAGCCTATGCCGGTAGCGTCGTTGTTGCCCCGGACAACGACCGTATAAGCGCCGGGATTGAGTATTCCCCAAAGTGCCGGCTCCAAATCGTTGGCCGGCGGCAGTGCGCTTGCGACTTGCTGTTGATAAGCTCCATCCCTCCAATTGTCATTGGCAGCGAGGAGTCCACCCGCGGAATCGTGAAGCTCGATGACCGGATCGGCCAACGCTCCAGCCAAAGGTAGCGATGGCCCGATCCCACGAATGATCACGGTCTTCGGCTGTGTTCCCGTGATGATAAATCCACCAATCATGGCGTTATCCCCTGACTGGACTCGCAAGCGCGTCGCGATATTCGCCAGGACAACAGGCTCCATCCCTTGATACTCGAAAGCGCCGATGTCTGGCGGACCACTGCGAACCAAGCCGCGTTGGTCTCGCGGGAGGGCGGCAGCGTTTCCGCCATCAATAGCAGGACTGCCAGGCAAAAGCGGAAGGGTTTCTGTTGGTCCGCCATAATTGCCCAAAGTGCCGAGCCTCGGATCAAGCCTGGTGTCATCCGTTGTCCCGCCCTGTTGGTCGTCCGTCGTAAAACCAGTGCAGCCATCCGAACGGCCCAGCAGGTTATGTCCCTGGCTGGTAACCGGGCCGCTTACATCAGGCCCTGTGGCAGCTCCGGGGCCAGCGGGCGAGCCAGCTCCGGCCCCACCCACTGTGCTGTTTGGAGCAAAAATGGAATCATACACGGTTGAGACGGTCGCTGTGTAAAGACCGCCTCCGGAACTCGCTCCACCATCGAATGGCCCAAAAAACATGCCAGGCTTCGAATCTCCTCCGCGCGCCGTATTGCTCGCCAGCGTGCTATTCACCATTTGCAAAGTACCGAAGTTCGCGATCCCGCCACCCTGCGCGGCCGCGCCCCGGCTGGCGATCTGGACCTGAATGCCGTCAGCTCCCTTGGTACTGTTCGCCGTGATAGTGCAATTACTCACCGAGAGAGTGCCGACGTCCGCATTATGAATCGCACCTCCCAAACCCATTCCGCCCAATGCATTCGCAGGATGTAAGGAAGTGTTGATCGCAATTCCGCCGTGGCCGCCCTCCGCGGAATTGCCGCTCAGCGTACAGTTGACCAGGGAAAGTGAACTCTCATTGGCAATGGCGCCGCCCCGGCCATCTCCACCCACTCCGGCCGTAACCCCCGAGCCACCCTCGCCGCCGAGAACCCTGTTGCCTTTGAAGGTGCAACCAGCGAAAACGAGGGTTCCATTGTTGAGAACAGCGCCTCCCCTTCCTGGCAAACCGGGGAGGCCAGCCACTGCTCCACGATCTCCTGTGACTGCGCCATCGATCAGCGAGAGATCGGAAATCAACACATTGTATGCCGTGATGTGAAAGATGCGACTCGCGTGATTGCCGCTAACGGCAATTTTCGCCGCAGATGGCCCCGCGATGGTCAAATCCTTGCCGAACACAATTTGGCCACTCGTTAGGGTAATGGTGAAAACACCTGTCGCGGGGTCGTAACCAGGATCGGTCGTCGGGATTTGGAACGTGATGGTATCGCCCGCAGCTGCCGCTTCGACCGTCGCACGGAGTGAACCGGCGCCGGCATCTTGCGTATTGCTAACGAACAGGACAGCTGCCTTGGCAGAGACCGCGGCCAGCGCAATAATTGCAGTTGAGACAAGAACGGCGAGGAGTCGCTTGAGCGAGAATTTCATAGGTTTAATGGTGTCCACGCACCTGGCCTCAGTTCAGATTGTAAACTTCGACCAGAGCAACGCCGATCGTGTCATTTAGGCCACGCACAATCGCTGTGTAAGGACCGGGCGCGAGATCTCGCAGAATCGCCGATTCCAGATTGTTCGACGGCGCCAGGCCCGTCGCGCTGATTTCAGCTTCCTGAGTATCCCGCCAATTGTAGTTGGAGGCGATGAGGACGCCATTGCCGTCATGCAATTCCATGACCGGATCTCCTAACGCATTCGAGACGCCGAAATTCGCGAGGCTGGGCCCAATCGCGCGGACGAGCACTCTGGCCGGAACAGCTCCGGCGATGATCGTGCCGCCGATCATCACGTCGTTACCAGTTCCGACGGAACCGCGGGTTGAGATATTGCCCAGGTTGGATTCAACCGTTTGATCGAGGTCGTACACTTCAAACAAGCCAATGCCGGTAGCCTCACTCTTGCCCCGGACAACGACCGTGTAAGCGCCGGGATTGATTATACCCCAAAGTGCCGGTTCCAATACGCTGGCCGGCGCCAGGCCGCTGTCGATAATTTCCTGCCGGGTCGCGGCGTCCTGCCAATTGTCATTTGTCGCGAGCAACTCGCCGGCGGGACCGTGGACCTCGATGTACGGATCAGCCAGCGCCCCGGTCAGCGGCAACGACGGGCCAATCCCACGAACCAGCACGGTCTTCGGAGCTGTTCCAGTAATGATGAATCCGCCGATCATCGCGTTGTCGGCGGTCTGAACGCGCAGGCGAGTGGAAATATTGGCGAGAGTTGCGAACTTGGATTCAAATGCGCCAATGTCCGCGCCGTCGCCGCCCAATGCATTGGCGAGTGCCGCAATGTCCTTCCGCCGTCCGAACCCCCGCTGATCGGTCGTGACGTTACTGGATTCCCCTTTGTCGATGGCCGGACTTCCCAGGAGCAGGGCGTGGGTAAAAGTCGGCCCGCCGTTGTTTTGCAAAGGGCCGAGCAGCGGATCGATGGGCAAGGCAGCCGTGCCTATCTGATCTGAAGCCTGCGGAGACAAAATGGTCGCGCCGGAGTTGTTGCCGATGAGGTTGAATCCGTCCGAACTGAGCTCGCCTGCTACATCAGGACCATTCGCAGACGTATTCAAGGCGATGACTGTGCTCTTGGAACTCCGTAGGTAAGTTGTGCCGCTGAGGCGAAGGCCGCCGCCTTCGCTCGCCGAATTGCCGGAGATCGTACTGTTGGTGATCGTCAATGTGCCGGGGTAAAGAGGATTGCCTCCTCCCAAAGTCCAAACACCGCCACCATGGCTGGCCGAATTGCCCGAGAGGGTGCTATTGGCGATCGTTACGAAGCCCGCGTTATAAATACCCCCGCCACCTGCATCCGCGTTCATGGTGGCGGCGACGTTGGCGGAAATGGTGCTGTTGGTAATCGTCGCACGGCCACCGACCAAAAGGCCGCCACCCGAGGTAGTCGCAACGTTGCCGGAAACCGTACTGTTGGTCATCGTCAACGTGCCTTCCTGTGCCATGCCGGTGGAGTGACCCACAATATAAATTGCACCACCAGCATCCGCGCGATTATCAGAGATTACGCTGTTACTGACATTGACCCCGCCTGGTCCGATACCGGCGCGATCGCGGTGAATACCGCCTCCGTACCTGGCGCTATTGCCGGAGACGACGCAGTTAGTGATCGTCAAATCATAACCAGTGCAGGAAATGCCTCCACCATCCTCAGGAGTGTTTCCCTTGGCAATCGTCAGGCCGGCAAGAGTTACGTTATGGGCGGAAATTTTGAAAATGCGAAATGCGGGAGTGCCGGTTGCGGTGCTGCGCTGCACGGTCAACTTATCCGCGCCTGGGCCATTAATGGTGAGGGTCTTGTTTATCAAGAGCTCGGCGGTCGTGAGCGTGATCGTCTGTCCATTGAGCGCCGCATCGAATTGAATTGTGTCCCCGGCGCTGGCCGCGGCAATTGTATCGCGGAGCGAACCCGCTCCGCTGTCCTGGGTATTGGTCACGGTGAGAATAGCGGATTGAGCGGTGACCGAAGCCGCAAGAACCACGGCTGCAACAAGAAGGAGGGTGGGTTTGCCGGGAAGGAGGTTCATGCGCTCCAGCCTAACAACCCAAACAACGCAAAACAAGGAAATTCCACGGCTTGGACTCGCCCGGAAATCAATGTTGTGGCACTCTTATGACGATGCTTGCCGGTCGCGCCTTGATCCTTCTGCACGAGTGGGTCGCAATCCGAAAGCTTGCGCCGCCATTGTTATGCGGTGGCTGATTCGATGCGGCATTTCGCGCAGCTAGGCGGCGCGGATGCGGATTTGTGGGAAGCGGTGGGATTGCTGCACGACATGGACTACGAGCGCCACCCGAACCCAGGAGCAAAGCCAGAGTGAAGGACATCCGTTCGTGGGAGTAGCGGCGTTACGCGAACAGGGCTGGAGCGAAGAGATCTGTCGCGCGATTCTTTCGCATGCGGATTATGCCGGCGTCCCGCGCGAGACGCCGCTCGAGAGGACGCTTTACGCAGTGGATGAGTTGAGCGGTTTCGTCATGGCGGTGGCGCGGGTCCGGCCTTCGAAGAGCATTCAAGAGGTGGATGTGGCCTCGGTGAAAAAGAAAATGAAGGACAAGGCCTTCGCCCGCGCGGTCAACCGCGATGATATCGTCCGCGGTGCGGCGGAATTGGGGATGCCACTCGAAGACGTGATCGCCGGGGTGATTACAGCCTTGCGAGCAGATGCGGAGAGATTGCAGCTCGCGGGGACCGCGAGCTGAACGCCTAACGCCTAACGCTTAACGTCTAACGCTCGTGAGGTGGCGCCGGGGACGGATGCCAAGCTTGGTATCAGCGCCGGTGCTCGGCCTGGTAATCGTTGACCACCAGGCAGGCGTGAATGACGCCGGGAACCCAGCCCAGCAACGTCAGTAACAGGCTCAGGAAAAAACTGAGGATCCGGCCAGTCATTAGGACGGCAACGGGCGGAAGGACGACGCAGAAGAAGTAGCGGAGTGCTTTCATATTAGACGGTCGAACCCGAGCGGGAGTGCTAGTTGGGTTTCGCGGGGTTGCGGTTCGGAGCCGGTGGGACGGGCGGCAGGTCGTAACGCTTGGTTTTCAGATCGGTTTGGATCTCCTGGATGGCTCGGTCGAGCTGCTGGTCCTCGCCTTTGAATTCTTTCGCGGGATCGTTATCGACCACGATATCGGGATCGACGCCTTTACCTTCGATGACCCACTCCTTGCCGTCTTTCGAGTAAGGGGCGAACTCGGGCCGGAAGATCTGGCCGCCATCGGTGAGAGGAAGCGGATTACGAATGCCGACCACCCCGCCCCAAGTGCGTTTGCCGATCAATTTGCCCAGACCCATCGCCTTGAAACGGTACGGGAAAGATGTCGCCGTCCGAGGCGGAGAATTCGTTACACAATGCGACCATCGGACCGATGAAGGTCTGCGGTGGGTTGGTTTGCGGCGTGCCGTTGCGCGACATCTCAATCATGACGAGCGCGCGCCGGAGCCGCTCGATGACAAGCGGTGAAACAAAGCCGCCCCCGTTGCCACGGACGTCGACGATGAGCCCCTTCTTTTTGATCTGCGGGAAGTATTGCTTGGTGAATTCGTTCAAGCCCCCCTGCCCCATGTCGGGAATGTGGATATAGCCCACTTCGCCATTGGTCTTCTTGCTGACGTCATCAACGTTCTTCTGCACCCAGGCTTTGTAATAGAGCGCCGATTCGTCGGAGATCGGCACAACGGTGATGTCGCGCGCACCCTCATCCGCCGGCTTGGAGTTGACGCGCAAGATGACCTGCTTATCGGCGGTGCCGATGAGTGCGTCGTAGAGGTTCGCCAAGGTCGAAACGGGAATGCCGTTAATAGCGAGAATGTAATCGCCCGGCTTCAGATTCAAGCCGATGGCGGCGAGCGGAGAACGGGCCCGCTTGGTCCAATTTTCGCCGGGCAGAATCCTTTCAATGCGATAGGCCTTGGTCGCGGCGTCGCGGGTCAGTTCGGCGCCGAGCAGACCGAGTTTGATGCGCGGAGCCTCCGGTCGCTCGCCGCCACCGGTGTAGGCGTGGCCGTTATTCAGCTCACCAATCAACTCGCCGACGAGATAGGTGAGATCGTTGCGGTGATTCACGAAGGGGACCAGGGCCGCGTATTTGTCGCGCATGGCCTTCCAATCGATTCCGTTCATGTTCTTGACGTAGAAGAAATCGCGCATGTGCCGCCAGGACTCGTGGTAGATCTGGTTCCACTCGGCGTGGCGATCGAGGTGCATGTCGAGCCCGGCCAGCTTCAATTCGTGGTCCTTGGTCTCGAGCTTGTCCTTGGGAAGATCGATGATGGCGTAATCCTTCTTGATCTTGACCAGCATCTTCTTGCCGTCCGCGGTGATTTCGTAAGTGTTGACGTCGCCTAGGACAGTCTCTTTCCGGTCTTCCAGGCTGTAAACGCAGAGATGCCGTGTGCCATCATTGCCATCTCCGTCATCGTCGTCGTCTCGCCTGGTTATCAGCGGTGGTGCGGCGAAGGTAGAAAATCCGGTTATCGACCAGACGAAGATTGCTGTAGTTGCCAGGCGGGATTTCCAAGCGCGGACAACCGGTCCTGGATACCATCAAGGTCCACCTTAACGACGACGGGCTTCTTGGCGTCTTTGTCCTTGTCCTTGGCGTCGCCGCTCTTTTTGTCGTCCTTCTTCTCGTCCGCTTTCTTATCGGCATCCTTCTTGTCGGAGTCTTTCTTGTCGGAGTCTTTCTTGTCTCCGTCCTTGTCTTTGTCTTTGTCCTTCTTCTTACCGACTTCATCGCTCCGCGGGCCGAGGGGCGGCTCCGTTTCTTTCGCGAGGGTAATGAGATAAACGCGCTCCAGGTCGCGATAGACATTGGAGAAATCGACCTGGCCGAAGATCGGCCGGAAGTCGCGGCTCGAGGTGAGCATGAGATATTTCCCGTCGTCGCTGAAAGTAGCGTTGTCGGCCGAATACCAATCATCCGTCACCGCCGTCTTCTTCTTATCGGCGGTAGAGAAAAGATAAACCTTATCGCCGCCGTTCTCCTCGGGACGCGACCAGGCGATCCATTGGCTGTCGGGCGACCAATCGTAACCGGCGATCTCGCCTTCCTTATCCTTGTCGACCTCAGTCACGGCTTTGCTGGCAACATCAACATAACGCAGCCGCTGCACGCGATCGCTCCAGAGCAGCTTCTTGCTGTCGGGCGACCAGATGGCTTGATAGATAATAGGTGTCGGCGTTGCTCGTTATCTGCTGCGGCTGGCCTTTGCCATCCTGCGAGCGGACATAGAGCTCGTTCTCCCCGGTCGCGTCGGAATTGTAGGCGATCCATTTTCCGTCCGGCGACCAGACTGCGTCTCGTTCGTGCGCATTCGAGGTCCTGGTCAGGTTACGCGCCGTGCCTTCTTTCATCGGCACTGAGAAAAGATCGCCGCGCGCGACGACAATGACGCGTTGCGCATCCGGCGCCGTGCCGACTGATTGAATGTTTTTCGACGCGTCGATGAACGCGGAACGGCCGGAGGCCAGATCCTCCTTGATGTCGATCGGGATCGGCGTCGTCTTGCCATTCGCGATGTCGTAACGCCAGATGTAACCCGCCTGTTCGAAGACAATCGATTCCTTGCCGATGGAGGGAAACTTGACGTCGTAATCCTTAAACGTGGTCAGCTGCTTCGTGTCCTTCCCGGTCAGATCGGTCGAGAAAAGATTCATCCGGCCGTCGCGGTCGGACGCGAAATAGATGCGATTGTCCGGTCCCCACATCGGGCAGATATCCTGCGCCTCGTTGTTGGTCAGATTTTCTGTGGTGCCGGTTTTGAAATCGAATATCCAGACATCGTCCGCCATGCCGCCGCGGTAATGCTTCCAAGTGCGGAACTCCCGAAAGACGCGGTTGAACGCCATCTTGGAATCGTCCGGCGAGAATGAAGCAAATCCGCCGCGTGGCACCGGCAACTGCTGGGGCAGCTCCGCGTCCAGGCCTACCGTGTAGAGCGAGCCGATAAACGAATTGAACGTCTTCATCCGGGATCGAAAAACCACGACCGGCTTCGTGTTCTCCCAGGTCATCACGATGTTGTTCGGGCCCATCCGGTCCGAAATATCGTCACGCCCGAGGGTCGCCGTCGTGGTCAAACGCTTCGGCACGCCGCCTTCCCCGGGCATTACATAGACCTCGGTGTTGCCGTCGTATTGCGAAGTGAAGGCGAGCTGCGTCCCGTCGGACGAGAACCGCGGAAACGAGCTGTAGCCTGGGCCGCTGGTCAGCCGTCGCGCGGTACCGCCGTCTTTGGGCACCGTGTAAAGTTCGCCGGCGTAACTGAAGACAATTTGCCGGTCGTTAATGGCCGGAAAGCGGAGCAGCCGGGTCGTGTTGGGCAAGTTCTGCGCGAAGGCAGAAGAATCGATCACGAGCAGGAGCCCAAGACCGAGCAAGAGGCGAAGAGAAGAGATGATGCGCATAAGAAATTAGCGAGTTACTGATCCAGCGAATGAAAATCCCCCCGATCTCCCCCTCGCCCGATCGCTCATGGTTGAGCGATTAAGCTGCGTTCGAATGGATCGGACGCAACCGGATTTCGTCAGACGATCGGAGTGCCCGACGGTTGCTCGGGAGCGGCGGAAGGGGAATCCGCGGGCGATGACTGGCCGGTTCCGTCCAGCACAGCGGAGGCGTTCGTTCCGGAAGCGTTCACGGAAGGATCCCTGAGGACCGACGCGGCCTCCGGACGGAGCGCACGCGTCAATGAGAGATATTGCGCTTCATCAACATGAATAGGCTGAAGCGTGTCTGCCGGCTTCGGCTTCTCGTCCTTCGGCAAAAGGGAAGGATCGACCGAAGGCGGCTCGACCTTTTCCGTTTGTTTTGCCTTGTCTCGTTGGAAAAAAATCACGTCTACCGACGGAGAAGCGGGTCAATTGCAGCCGTTCCCGTGCCAGGACGGGAGGTAGGATTAAGAAGCGTAGAGACGGAACTGGCGAAAGCAGAATAGTGAATGAACGTAATGCGAAAGCCGGGCCGACCGAAAACGATGAACCTCGAAGAATGCGGGCATTTGGGTCAAATTAATCCTGACGTCGTCCCGAGCGCGGACGGGTGTGAGGAATGTCTAAAGATCGGTTCACCCTGGGTCCATCTGCGGCTGTGCCTGACCTGCGGACATGTGGGTTGCTGTGACTCGTCGCCGAATCGGCATGCCACGAAACATTTTCACGCCACCGCGCACCCGATCGTTCGATCTTTCCAGCCGGGTGAAGATTGGGCGTGGTGTTACGTCGATCAAGTATTCATAGGCTAAGCAGCCTAAGGACGATCACGGCGACTCTTGTTTCTCGGGACCCTTGATGCTCCCCGCCTTCTTGCGGTCAGGGAACTGTCTCTGACATCCTTCCACACTCTGTTGCGCTTCCTGCGTTTTCCCCTGTGCAGCCTGCGCTTGCGCCAAGGAATAGCAGGCTGTTCGGAGGTAAGGCATCATCTCGAGCGCGCCACGAAAGTCTTTCTCGGCCAGATCATAATGACGCTGTTCAAGATTCTTTATCCCGAGCGTTAGCCGTCGATACGCAGAATCAGGCGTTGCCTTTAAAGGTCCAAAGGACTCCTGGGTGCGCACAAGCAAGACTGAGACGAAGTCATCAAACAGAATCCTCCAACGACCAGAAGCAACGAGTTGGCCAAGAGGCCGTCCCAGGTGATTCCTTGGCCACAGAATATAGTTAGCGCCAGAACTCTCGATGATATCTTCCCAACCCGGGCGAAAGCCCTGGACGTGGGCATACTTCACCAGAGTGTCAGCATCAAAGACGGTGTCCGCGCGGCCATCGATGTAGGTCCTCATCCGGCCATTCGTCCGCAAGTGCACATAGCCACCCCAGTTGTAGTAAACAAACACATTGCCGGACAGTTGATTGAGCTCGATGAAATTGCAGGTTCTCAATCGGAAACTCATCCTCGGCGGTCAGGTAATGGAAAGCATAGGGAGAAACAGGATAGGGTCGCAGCCAAACCATCCCGAGGAGAAGAACGACCGCCGGAGCTATTAGACTCGGTATCTTTGGCATTCGTGCCGCAAAAAGGCCCGCTAGCGCCTTGCCCGTAACCAGGCTTTGCGCAATCGCAAACAACACAATAAACCGACGGCTGGTCAAAGACATGGCCAGCGTCAAAGCACCCAGCGCAATGAGGGACCAATTCAGCCGTTGTTTACGCTGGGCAGGGGTAAACAGAAGGAGAGCTGTTCCGGCCAGAAAGGAAGCTATGCAGACAGGATACAGCGGCGATTGAGTTCCTCCTGGCTTGAACGGAGAAAGCCACTCGTCGATTGCCTGCTTAAAAGGCGAACTGCTATCAAATGCGTACTTCAGGGGATAGGCGAAAGCTTCAATCCCGTTCGGGTTAAGCAAGCACGCCAGCACGCACGCGACCCAAATCAGGCCCACCCGTAGCCGCTCTTTGGGCTCCCCGAAAATACCCTGTGGCAGGAACAGTAGGAACAGCACGAGCAATCCAAAAAAGAAGCCGCCATGCAAGTTCGCCCAGACGAGAAAAATCAGGGGCAGATAGAGCGGCGGTTTGCCGCGCCCCACAACCAGGTGCAGGAGAAGAACATAACCGAGAGAGGAATAAAGATAAGGACGTATGTCCAGGAATGGCGCCGCTGCGGCGATGGCCAGGAGGACACTGACATAGCTGGAGATGGGGTCGCCGCTGAGTCGGCGCACCACGTGAAACAAGAGGGTAAAGATGAGGGTGATAACAAGCCATTTCCAATAAACCAGCGAGTTGACTCCGAAAAGGACCGCCCATCCCTGGAAAATCACATCGGAGAGCCACTCGTGCTGGAGCCACGGTTGTCCGTCGCGGGTGAATGACCAGTGGTCGATCATAGGCAAGGACCGGTGTTCGAGGATCCATCGACCAGTTGCGAGATGCCACCACAGGTCGGAGCCTCGCATGGGCGTGTAACCGAACGACCAAAAAGAAGGAAGGACGGCCAGGTACCACAAGGTGGAGATGGGCCAGGAGGTCGTTCGAGGTGGTTCGGTCATGCTCCTAGGCGCTGCGATCGGCGGAGAATCCTCGACGCCAGACGAAATAAACGGGGATGCCGGTCAAGAACGAGCAAATATCCGATTCCGGAAGTAGTCGGCGCGAGATAGGCGAGATCGATAATCAAAAAGGCGGCAAGGAGCACGGAGATGATGGGCACGATAGGATATCCCCAGGTCCGATAGGGACGTTCCGCGCCGGGCCGCCCTTTTCGCAAAACGATGACGGCGACGACCAGCAGGATGTAAAAGACAAGATCGGCCGAGACGATGTATTCGAGCAATTGCGTATAGACGTTGCCATAGCTGACCGCGCCGGTTGCCGGATTCGTCGTGACGGTGCGCGGAAGAGTCAGAAAGGCCGCCCAGATCCCTTGCGCGACCAGGGCAGCGGCCGGAACATTCCGCACGTTGATCGTTCCGATGCGCCGGAAAAATAAACCGTCGCGCGCCATCGCGTAATAGACCCGCGCGCCCGCGAGGATGAGTCCGTTGTTGCAGCCGAAGGTGGAAATCATGATCGCGGCCGCCATGGCGAGGGCGCCGGGCTTTCCAAAAATCGAATTCATCGCGGCAACCGCCACGCGATTTTGCGGCGCGTGCTGGATTCCGTCGAGCGGCAGGGTCGCGACATAAGCGAGGTTGGCGAGGACGTAGAGGACAACGACGAGGGCGCAGCCGGCCAGAAGCGCGCGGGCGAGATTGCGCCCGGGATCGCGCACTTCGCTGCCGATGAAGGTCACGTTCGTCCAGGCCGTTTGCGCGAAGACCGGACCGACCATCGCCTTGCCAAAGAGCAACACGAGCGCGAGCCCGCCCACGACGGTGAAACCGGGCTGCGCCGCCTGCGGGCTCCAGCCGTTCCTCCACGAATCCCACCAACTCGAAGAGAGCGCCGCGCTCTCCGCCTTCCAGCCTAACGAAAGCCCAATGACGATAAGGGCGAGAAGGGCCGCCGTTTTCGCGAAGGTAAATGTGTTCTGGACAAACTTGCCGGTCTCGAGGCCGCGCGTGTTCGTCCAGGTGAGGAGAAGAATCAGCGCGATGGCCACGAGCTGCTCCGTCGAAAGGCTGATAGCGTAGCCGCCGAAGAGATGGATCGGACTGACGAGATAATGGTCCGTGGCGATCGCCGGCGCGAAGACCCCGACGAACTTCGCGAAGGCAATGGCGACCGCGGCGATCGTTCCCGTTTGGATGACGAGAAAGAGCGTCCAGCCGAAAAGAAATCCGAGCGAAGGACCGTAGGCTTCGCGGAGAAAAACATAAACTCCGCCGGCCCGCGGCATCATCGCCGCCAGTTCGGAGCAGCAGAGCGCGCCGGTGATTGTCATCAGTCCGGCGACGGCCCAGGCCAGCAGCAACCAGCCCGGCGCGCCCGTCAGCCGCGCCGATTCCGCCGAGGTAATGAAGATGCCGGACCCGATCATCGAGCCGACCACGATCATGGTCGCGTCGAGCGGGCCGAGACGCCGTTCGAGAGCTGCGGCTTTTTGCTCGGACTCGGTCACGTGGGGCGTCGATGTCACAAGTTCCAAGACTTTCTAACCGCGGATTACGCGGATTAAACGTATGAAGCAAGAGAATGAGCCTTGAGACCGATACGGGTTTCGCTTTTCCATCCGCGAAATCCGCGTAATCCGCGGTCAAAAATCTTCCGGCGGGGGAGCGGGCGCTGCGATCACTACATCCTCCAGCTCGAGGCGCTCGCGCAGTTGACGCACGAAAGCGACGGCTTGCGGGTTGTCGCCGTGCACGCACACCGTGGTTCCGAAAACGTCCACGTCCGTGCCATCCACCGCGCGCACCTTTGCCTTCGCTCAGCATGCGAATGATGCGCTCGGCGGCTTCGACTGGATCGTGCACGAAGGCTCGGGATCGCGAGCGCGGCACGAGCGATCCGTCCGCGAAGATAATTGCGGTCCGCAAAAACCTCCGACGCACGTGGTCAAGCCCAGCTCAGTGGCCGCGGCATCGAGCAGGCTCGCGGACGGCGCGAATAGAATAAGCTTCGGATCGAGAGCGAAAATGGCGTTCGCGATCACTTCGGCCAGCCTTTGATCGCGCACCGCCATGTTGTAAAGCGCGCCGTGAGGCTTGACGTGATTCATCCGCCCGCCGGCCGCGCGCGCGAGCGCTTGAAACGCTCCGATCTGATAAGCGACGCAGCGAATAAGCTTCCGCGGGTGGAATCGTGATTTCGGTGCGGCCGAAATTTTCGCGATCGGCAAAACTGGGATGCGCGCCCACCGCGACACCCCGTTCGAGTGCCGCCTGGATCGAAGCAAAAATCGACGCGGGATCGCCCGCGTGAAAACCGCAGGCAATGTTCGCGGAGCTGACCAGATCGAGAATCTCCTCGTCATGTCCGGCGCCTTCCCCGAGATCGGAATTGAGATCGACGACGAGGTTCATGCGCTTGTGCAGGCTCAAGCCCACGCGGAAGCGCCCGAAATCCTCTTCGCGTTCCCGCAGGAGTTCCTGCGCTTCGGTCAGGGAAACTTCGTGGAAGCGAACGAGATCGCCGGGCCAAAGCTGCGCGGCAATCGGCAAGTCGACCGTGATCACGTGGGCGATTTTTGGATAACCGCCGATGGTTTGGCAATCCCCGAGCAGGAGAATCGGCTTGCCGTTTGGCGGAACTTGAAGGGTGCCCGGCGTGACCGCTTCCGAAAGGAGATCGCTCTGATCGCGCAGGGACAAGTCGGGGCCATCGAGGCGGGCGCCCATGCGATCGGAATCGGACATGACCGTAAATGGCGCCATGCCCAACGACGCTTGCGCATCCGGAGTGAAACGGTCCCAGTTCGAACCCCTCACGAATCGCAGCAAGCGATCGCGGTGTGCCGTCGTGGCCCATGGAGCCGGCGCGCTCCATTCCGAAACCCAAGGAGCGGCGGTTTCGAACCGCCGTCTTCCTTCGACGGTAAACCGCCGCTATTGTGCCGAGCGGCAACTCGTCGCCATCACGCAGTGCCCGTCCCTCGTGGCCGCCGAAATTTCCGCGCAGATCGGTGGAGCGGCTGCCGAGAACGGGTGGCACATCGATTCCGCCGGAAATTGCCAGCCAGGCGCGCGAACCCGTCTTTGGCGCGGTCATGACCAGCTCTTCGTCCTTCGCCACGAGAGCCGCGTGGCCGGGCGGAAGATTCTCGCTCGCCGATCCGGACGGTGAATGCCGCCGCCACACCACGCCACGACGCGTTGATCGCCAAAACGAAGTCGCAGATTCCCCAGCGTGGCCTCCAGACCCGCGGCTGCGTCTTCGTTGCCCGACCAGCGCATTCGCGACCCGCAGCGCATGGGAATCCAACGCGCCGCCGATTGAAATCCCCGATTGCCGATAACCCGTGCGCCCCAAGTCCTGCACGGAAGCTAGAAAGCCGGCTGAGCGGACGAAAGCCTTCATTGCGATACGGCGTCAAATTCTTCCCGCGAAATTTTCCGGAAACGGACCCGATCTCCGGCTTGCAGGATCGTGGGAGGGTCGCGTTGAACGTCGAACAAGCGAAGCGGCGTGCGCCCGATCAGATTCCAACCGCCGGGTGAATTTCGCGGGTAAATCCCTGTTTGCGCGCCGCCGATCCCAACCGAGCCCGCGGGAACTTCCTTGCGCGGAGCGGCCCGGCGCGGCGTCGCGAGTTCCGGCGGCAGCCCGCTCATAAACGGAAACCCGGCGATGAATCCCACACAATTAACGCGATAAGACGCGCTCGGAATGGCGGCGGACCACTTCGGCTCCATCGAGTCCGGCAACCCGCGCAACATCGTCCAGATCGGGACCAAACTCACGGTCGTAGCAAACGGGAATCTCAATCAGAGGTCGTTTCGATTTTGATCTCATCGCCAAGGGCGGACGAACTCAAAATGCTCTCAATTGTTGTCCTGAGGCGCTCGAACGGTTCGGTCCGCGCCGGATCGAAAAAAACGGCGACAGTCGAGTAGGCGGGCGCCAGCTCAGTCACGCCCGGAATTGCGGCCGCCTCGAGAGAACGAAGGGCAGCGAGCACCGCATTCAAAGAACCTTCCGGATCACGCGCAAAATCATCAACGACGCGAACGATCAGCGCAGAATCTCCGAGCGGCGTGATCTCCATTGCCGTGACTGTAGCGGCGGTCTATCACCGCCGTCTATCGTCGAGCAGCCTGACCAGATGAATCTTCCGCCGAAACCGCGACGGCCACGTCTTTCACCGACTCCTCTATTTTCTCGACCTTGGGATGAACTTCCTGAAGCAGATCGTGCTCGGCCTTCGAGAGCTTCTCGATTCGCTTCGCGACCTCGTGCAATTCCTCCAACATCGCTTGCTGGCGGCCCGAGAGCCGATGCATCCACCAGAAACAAACCACCAGCAGCCCGTCCCAACCCAGGCGAGGATGAGGGCGATTGTCTGAACATCGAAGCGGGTATTCATCTGGCAAATCTCCGGCGTGATTTGAAATGTCGCGTCATCGGGCTAAGAGGAAGATGATTAATCGCGTCACTTCGGGCGAAAGCCAACTCCAATGAACTACCTGTTTGCCCTCGCGGTTAACTTCGCGGGAATGCTCCTGATCTATTCATTGCTGGCGGACGCGCTCCTTCGGCTCCGCCTGCACCACCGCGGCATGATCGCTGTGTTCGCGACCGTCGTTATCGCGGGACAGTTCTGGATCGTGCCGTCGCTGATTGTGCGGAATTCGACGGCGGCCGGTCTCGCATCGTACTCGTTCTCGTTTTGTAACTGGTTGATATCGGGATTCAGCATCATCGTCCTCTGCCAAGCCATTAGATGGATTCCACGACAGCTGGAAGATTCCGCGCGGCTCGATGGTTGCAGCTGGTTCGGAACCTACTGGCATGTCCTTTTGCCGCGGGTAGGGCGCGAGCTTTGGTTAATCGGTTTTTTGACTCTGATGGCAACGTCCGTTCTTCTGGCGACGCCACTCGTCGTATTTGACGGAGGGTTTCTGACCCAGGTGCTCGCCCGGTTGCTGCCTGCCTGGCAGGGCGGCCTCGCCCCCACCGGAAACATCGGTCTAATGATGGGCGCTTCGTTCGTCGCCACTTTACCGGTGATCGCGGTTTTCTTTTTCGCGAGAGGTCCGCTCCTGCAGCGTCCGGAGTCGACTTGAAGAATAATGGCCTGCGCTTATTGCGCGCGGGCTGCTTCGATTTCGATCTCGACTGTGACATCGTCGCCGATCATCGAGGCCCCGACGGCGCCCTTTCCAATCCCAAAGTCGCTGCGTTTTAGCGGCGCCGTGGTCACGCGCCAGCGGGTTGTCGCGACTCTTCGCGGCTGATTCGGAATCGCCGAGCAGCTGAACCTTCAGCGTTATCGCACGCGTCACACCGTGCATCGATAGATCGCCGACGATCTCTCCCGCATTCGGGCCGGTTTGTTTCACGCGCCGGCTCTTGAACGTGATCTCCGGATATTTCTGCACGTTGAAAAAATCCGCAGTGCGCAAATGCTCGTCCCGCTTCGCATTCGCGGTATCGATGCTCGCCGCCTGAATCGTCGCGACGACTGATGATTTCTCAGGATGCTCGCGATCGACCTCGATCGTCCCGCTGAATTTCGTGAACTTGCCTTTCGCGCTCCCGATCATGTGCCGGACTTTGAACGCGATCGTCGAATGCGCAGAGTCGAATTTGAAAATCTCATTCGCACGAACCGAGGAGCCCCCGACCACCAGGCCCAAACCAAGCGCGAACAGGAAACGAGAGGATTTCATGGGCCAAGATTGGTTCAGGCGGACACGCCTTGGCAAGTGGGCGATAGTAACGTTGTCGTTACCTTTCCTCATCGCAACGGCCAGCGACTTGCGCAGATCGGCCCGCGAGGTCGGCAGCCGGCCGAAAAGATTCGCGAGCGCCAAGGCCGGATCGCTCTTCAGCATCTTGGTATCGTGAACGCCGGCGATCCGCGCCAGCTCGGTCTCGAAATGGAGCACGGCTTTGAGATTGGGATCCTTCTCGCTCAGATAGGTGAAAGCGCGCCGGAGCAACGCGAAGAGCTCCGGTTCGTGATGGTCGGACTCGGTGCAGATCTCGATCAACTCGACGAAATAGGAGGCGGCCTGCGTCCGACGAAAATTCTCCCGGATTCCACCAAATGGATTTCGCAGGGCAACTTCCGTCAGTGTATGCAGATCCGATTTCCGGCTCCGCGAGATCTGGATTTCTGCTTCGAAAAAGAGATCGAGCTTGCCGGCAAAAGGACTTTTTGCACGCCGGGCGCCTCGCGCGACCGTCTGGATGCAGCCTAACGACTCCGTGCACCACGAGATGATGAGGCTGGTATCGCTCAGCTTGCGCTTGCGGAGCAGGATGGCGGCGGTGCTTTCCATGGGATGTTCGAACCATCCTCGGAGGGATGTGCTTCTGCACGTCCCAAATCTTGAGATGTCAGCTTGGCCGGAATCGAGAATGGGACGTGCAGAAGCACGTCGCCTCCGCGTAGGAAAAACTAATCCCACTTCTTCATCTTCGGGCCAGAGTGCGGAAAGAGGCGTATTCAGGTCGCGGCACACAAAGATTTCGAAATGTTCGTCGCGCCGCGAGTACGGATGATAGGTGCGTCCCATGGATTCCACGCTGGCGAAATGTTCGCGGTCACCGCTGCCATCGCTGCCCAGCACGATGACGCTTTCGCCCGTGTAATCGCGCGGTCCCCAATACCAGTAGTTTTGATGATTGCTGATCGCTTTCGGCAACCCGTACTTTTTCCCAAAGAAATCGATCGCTCCAGCCTGGCCATAACTATTGGCAAAGATCGCGGTCTTCGCGCGTTGCTCCGGCGGAAGCGCATTGTAAACTCGCCCCACTTCCCGGGCCATGTCCTCCCATCCAAACTCATCGGCGAAATGCTGGGGCAACGGTCCGGTCGGCTGGTTCTCCGCCTTGGGCGGCTCGAGGCCGATCGCCTGCTTGATACCGAACATAAGTCTCTGGTGGAAGAACGGGCGCCACGGTTGGCGCCAGGAAACAAGTCGCAGCCACGATCAAGCCAACATAAGTGACGCGGCTCCAGCGGCCGCTCGCGCGCGTCAGGTTTGCAAACCCAACCGCCCCCGCCGCCAGGAGCATCGGATAGGCGGCGGAGAGGTAATAATTCTTCCCTTTCAATGCGATGAAGGCGACCAGCATGAGCAGATAAACCCAGCCCAGGATGCGATAGCGACTTCCCTCCCGATTCAGGAAGAGCCAGCCGAGTCCGCCGAGCCAGAGCGGAAACAGGATCGGATTCATCAGCATCGCTTGATCGGCGATGAAGGCCACCGGCCCGCGCACCACATCCCGTCCGCGTGCCCCGGATGTTGTGCATCAATTCGAGGAAGGGAAAATCGTGGCGGATCAGCCAGATCAGGTTTGGGAGAAAAATCAGGAGCGAGCAAAGGGCTCCGACCCAGATCCAGGCGTTCGAAAGAAAACGCCGCTGAGGTGTCAGGAGGAGCGCGACGAAAACAGCCACGGCGAAAAAGGCGGTGCTGTATTTGTTTTCCATCCCGAGCCCGACGAGAACACCAAACCAAAGCCAGTAGCGCGGTTCGCCGTGATTGATCGCGCGAACAATGCACCAGGCGCATCCGAGCCAGATGAGCGGCTCGAAGGCGTTCATCGTCAGCCAATGATGGAGAAGAAGATAAATGGGCGCGGCCATGACAGCGAGAGCGGCCAATGCCTGGGCGAAAGCGCCGCCACCCATTTCGCGCGCCACTTTTCCAGTCAGCCAAACCGTCGCGGCGCCGGCCAGGGCGGGCAGCAACCGCAAGCCCACGAGCGATTCGCCGAAAAGATGCCGCGCAATCCAGGTGACGAAGGCGATCAGGGGTGGCTGATCGACGTACCCGGAGGCGAGGTGCTCGGAGCAGGCGAGATAATACAATTCGTCGCGAAAGATTCCGTAGCGGCCGGCGGTGAGGAGATGAAAAATGAACTTCGCGAGAGCCAGCAGGAGCACGATGGCCGGACCGGAGAGAAGGCCATGGGGCACGGGCGGTCCGGCGCGCGTCAGATGAATTGCTCTTTCCATTTAGTGGTGGCCGCTCGGTGAAAACACGGCCGGGCCTTCAGTCGCCGCTCTTGCGAACCGTGATCGTAGCCGGTGTTTTTCCCGGTCGATACATCGAGGCTCCATAACAAATCGCGGCGGCTCCGTCCCGCGCATAACGCACCTTGGTCATGCTCGCGTCCCAGCGTTCCATATAGCTGCAGTTCGCGGTCTTGCTCGTGTTCGGAATCGGGACGTAACGGACATAAGTCAGGGTCAGGAATGCGGGCTCCCCCGGCAATGGAATGGGCGCCGCCCAGTTTGGCGATAATCTTACAAATCGCCGATTCGTCAGGTCGAGCGCGTAATCGGTATCGCCCTCGGTGCTATTCAGATGCACCCCAAAAAACGCGAGTCGCAACGGCGGCTCGATTAGAAAACGATCCTCGCGTCCCTTCAACTGGAGTTGCTCGACCGCGCCGTTAAAACCGGGGATCTTCGCGAATTCGATCTCCTTGCCCGACTTCAAATCGCGCAGGAGATAATGCTTTCCGTGCTCGGGTCCGTTGATCGAGTCATCTTCGTCCTGCTTTATTTCGCGTAGAACCAGCTCGATCGAACCATCGGGCGTCCGGAAGCGCGGGCCGCGTTGTCCGAAGGGCGTTGCTTCTTCATTGTCGCCCGAACCCAGATCCGGCCAGGCGAAATAGGGCGAGCTTCTCCGAATACCATTCCGGCGCCTCATCGAGGCGCTTCAGGCCCGCATCGCTCGGCTGGACGCTCCAAAACTCGAACTTGTTCTCGCCTATTTCACGCGAGAACACGATCGTTTCGCCGTCTGGCGCGAACATTGGATCCCAGTCCTGGCCGGACTCGTCCTTGGTCAACTGACGGAGAAGCAGTCCGTCCTCGCGGTAGAGGAAAAGGTGGGCGTGGCTTTCGCCCTGCGCCTGAAGATAACGGATCGCCACGACGATTTCCGGCGCCGCGCGTGCTGGATCGATTGCCACCAACAGGCAGGCCGCGACTGCGAACAATCCAAGCGTTCGTCTCATCTCGCTCGCCGGTTTGCCGGAAGGCGATCGTTTTGTCAATCGTCGCCGATGGGCGTTGATCGCCTGTTCGCCTTTGCGCGACTCGATCCTACTGATTCAGGTCGTACGCTTCTACCAGCGCTACGCCCGTTGCGCCGTTTTTGCCCCGCACAATGGCCGTATAGTTCGCGGGATACAGTCGCGCGACGATCGCGCTCTCTCGCGGATCAGTCGGCGCCAGCCTGGTCGCGTTGACTTCGGCTTCGTGTTCCTGCCAGTTGTCATTCGAGACCACGAGCCCGCCGTTTGGATCGCGCAGCTCCAGCACAGGATCTTCGAGCGCATTTGGCACGCCCGCGGCAGCCAGGGACGGCCCCATGGCACGAACGATTACGCTAGTGGGTTTCGATCCCGCGATGATCACGCCCGCTATCATCACATTGTCCCCGGTGTCGACGTGACCACGGGTAGAAATATTTGCGAGCTTACCCGGCAGCGTTCGATCGAGATCGTAGACTTCGAACAAGCCTACGCCGGTCCCGTTGTTCGCACCTCGGACGACAACCGTGTAGGCCCCGGGATTGATTATCCCCCAAAGCGCAGATTCCAGGGCATTGGTTGGCGCCAGCCCGCTATCGATAATTTGCTGCCTGGTGAGGGAGTCGTTCCAATTATCATTGGTCGCAAGAAGCTCGCCGGCGGAGCCGTGAACTTCGATGACCGGGTCGGACAGGACTCCAGCCAAAGGCAGCGAAGGTCCAATTCCACGAACGACCACGGTCCTCGGTTGCGTTCCCGAAATAATAAACCCGCCGATAACTACATTGTCGCCGCCTCCCACGCGGGCACGCGTCGCAATATTGCCGAAAAGGTCGGCTGGCACAGATGTCGCCGTGCTTTGCAGAACGCTGATCACTCCGTCCAGACGGTGGGTAACAAACATCTGGCGAGGCGCACCGCCAAACGCCGCCCCGGCGGCATATGTCAGCCCGAGATCGATCTGACCGAGGAGCTGATAATTATTGTTTGCGTCGTAGGCTGTGACCCGGCCACTCCCATGGGCCAGGTACACCCTGTTGGTCACGTCATCGACGTCGAGCCCGACGGCGAAGTCATTGCTGTCCGGGATCGGAACGGTTGTTTCCAGGCTATCCGTCGCGCCATTAATGACTTTCACCCCACTGCCGAGGGCTAAAACGTTAGCGCTAACAACGTAAGCCTTGTTTGTTCGCCGGTTAATGGCGATCTGCCCAATCACCGAATTCACGACGCGGACTTTCGTGTTTGTGTTGCCATCGACGATGACCACCCCATTCTCGAGCGAAATATAAACCCGGCCAGTCACAGGATTAGCCGCAATTCCCCCAAGGTAGGCCGATGAGAATTCGCCCAGGTCAATGTTGGTGATCGGCAGCTCGGTGTCGGCGTCGTAGACGACCAACTTAACGTGGGCACTGAAAGTTCCGCCCTGAGTCGCCGCTGTTACATAAATCCGGCGCCGGGTGTCGTCGACCGCGACGCGATCTGAGTAGAATCCAATCGCGGGATCCAACGCGATTGATCGGACTTGATTTGTTCCACCGTCGATGACGTCAAGGAACGAGCGAGACACATTGGGCGATCCATCGTACGAGGTTCGCGGCACGTAGACCCGGTTCAACCTTTCACTGACAGCGAGATGGACCTGATAACGTTGCAAGAGAGGCGGGTCATTTGAAACAGGTGGGGTTAGGAGAGTGCGATTGAGGATAGCGTGATTGGCCCCATCGATCTCGAGCAGCTCGTTCGTCTGTTCGTCCGTCACGTAGAAGCGATTAGTGCTGTTATTGACGGCGACATCCAACGGGCGATAGCCCATCGTCAAAGTCGCCGTTGCGCCGGAGGCGAAGGTCAGGGCAGCGACCGAGTTCGCCCGGTTCGTGTCGATAAAGTAAAATCCGGCGGGCACGGTGGGATCGCAGGCCAGCTTCACGGCTGGCCGCGCAACGCTTCCCTTAGGCGCAAAGGTAGTCCCATCGAAAGCCAGCAAGTCCGCTTCCGAACCGACGTAAACCGTGTTCTCGTCAGGCTTGACTGTGACGCTCAAGGGCGCATGAGCGAGCCCACTCTTGGTGCCGACAATCTCGCCGGTCGTCGCATCCACGGCAAAAATGCTGTTGCTGTTGCCCAGCGCCTGCCCGACGAAGTAGATTCGGTTATGAGTGGAATCGAGCGCCGCCGCCGTGGCAGTAAAGAACAATAAGAGCGGCGCAAAGGTGTCGTCGGCACTGTTGATGACGCCACCGCCGTTGTGATTGACAACAAAAATCTTGTTCGCAGCCGGATTGGCCACAAGGAGTTCGCCGAAATTGGGCTCAATAACTCTCAGGATTTGTCGACTAGGGCCATCGACGACCACGATCTCACCGTCATAGTTCGCCACGTAAATTTTGTGGTTGCTTGAATTGACCGCCATGCTCGCAAAATTAGTGACCGGAAGAAAAACGTCAGTCCCTTCCCCGGTCAGATTCGTGTTGGTCGGGCCGTCGATAGTGCGCAAAAGTCCGCCACCGGTGTCGGTCCGGCAGATCAGATAAACTTTGTCACCGACCGGCGCCGCACTCTCATCTATTCCTATCCCAAGGGGCCAGACACCGTTGCTCGAGTTGCTGTAGTGGCCAAGATCAATTCCGGCGATGATGGTGTTGGAGGTAGTGTCAACGACCTTGAATCCAAAACCCCGCGTGTAATCCGATGGGTAACCAGCCGTATAGAGCTTGTGGGTCGCATGGTTGACCTGAAGGAGCGTCAATCCAAACGCATCTGTCCCCAGTGATGGATCGATGGTGTCGGTGAGTGTTAGGCCAGGGATATCTGCCTTGGCGGCAGACAAATAACTCAGCAGGGCAAAAGCGGCGAAGGCCGCGACAAAAGGGGACTTGGTAATTTTTTTCATGGGTGGACCGGGATCCGGCGATAACCTTATCGGCCGCATGGGGCAGATATCCCACTTCTAGGATAAAATGTCGATATTAATTTTGTTCGTTAGGGGACTGAGCGGACGCGGGCACACGGAGGGTGAAATCTTTCCCAATCGACGCGGCTTGGAAGCCACCATGGCGGACGCCGCAGCGCGGCGTCCCTACCTGTTGCCGATGTGCAAGGCGCGCTTCTCTACGGCGAGCGCCGCTTCCTTCACCGCTTCGCTCAAGGTAGGATGCGCGTGCACCGTGCGGCCGAGATCTTCCGAGCTTCCGCCGAATTCCATCACGGCCACCGTTTCCGCAATCAACTCCGACGCGGCGTGCGAAAGAATGTGCGCGCCAAGAATCCGATCGGTTTTCGCGTCCGCCACGAATTTGACGACGCCTTCGTAATCTTCGTTGGCCACAGCCCGGCCATTGGCGCGGAAAGGAAACTTGCCGATGCGCACCTCCATCCCCTTCTCCTTCGCTAAATCTTCGGTCAGGCCGACTCCCGCCAGTTCCGGATTCGTGTAAATGATTCCAGGGATGACCTCGTAATTCACGTGGCCGGCTTTTCCGGCGATCATTTCCACGCAGGCGATGCCTTCTTCCTCCGCTTTGTGCGCCAGCATCGGTCCGGCAATGACATCGCCGATCGCGTAAACGCCCTCGACATTCGTGCGGAAGTGCTCGTCCACTTTTACCCTGCCCCGGTCGTCCAGCGCTACCCCGAGCTTTTCTCCAAAAACCCCCTTGGCGAAGGCACGACGTCCGACTGACACGAGCACTTTGTCCGCTTCGAATTTCAGCTCTTCACCGCCTTTTGTCGCGGTGGCGACCGCACGGCCCTTCTCGACCTTCACGGAACCAACCTTGGTCTCGAGATGAAACAACATGCCTTGGGCGGTCAGTGATTTCTGCAAGAGGTTCGCCAGCTCGAGATCGAAGCCGAGCGCGATGCGCGGGAGAAATTCGAGCACGGTCACCTCGGAGCCGAGGCGGCTCCAGACCGAGCCAAGCTCAAGACCGATCGCGCCGCCGCCGATGACGAGGAGTTTTTCCGGCGCTTTTTCAAAAGTGAGCGCCTCGGTGCTGCTCACGATCACGCCGCCATCGAACTTCATGTTGGCCAGCTCGACCGGCACGCTACCAGTGGCGATGACAATATGCGCTGCTTCGATCTCCTGGCTGTCACCTTCGTCCGGCTTGATTCCGACGCGGCCGCGCGCCGTGACAGTTCCCAGGCCCTGAAACGTGGTGATCTTGTTTCCCTTCATCAGCGCCTTCACGCCGCCGTTCATCGTCTTCACGACCTTGTCCTTGCGCGCGAGCATCTTCGCCAGATCGAGGCCGACGTTCTCCAGCACAATACCGTGCTTGGCGGCTTCCTTTTTCGCAAAAACGTAATGGTCGCTCGAGGTGAGGAGCGCCTTGCTTGGGATGCAACCGATGTTGAGACAAGTCCCGCCGAGTTCCTTGTCTTTCTCGATGATGGCCGTCTTCAAGCCAAGTTGCGCCGCGCGAATCGCCGCAACGTATCCGCCGGGTCCCGAGCCGATAATAACGACATCAAATTTATCCATGGCGATTAAATAGGTCGTTTAGGTCCAGAAGCTAAAAATCGAGCGGCAACTTCTTCGGATCCTCGATGCACTGTTTGACCGTGACGAGGAACGTAACCGCTTCCTTCCCATCGACCGCCCGGTGATCGTAGCTCAGCGCGAGATACATCATCGGGCGGATAACGACCTCGTCTTTTACCGCAACCGGCCGCTTTATAATCGCGTGCATGCCGAGGATGCCGCTTTGGGGCGGATTCAGAATCGGTGTGCCCATCATCGAACCATAAACGCCACCGTTGGAAATCGTGAACGTGCCACCCTGCAAATCTTCGATCTTGATCTTTCCTTCGCGCGCCCGCGCCGCGTAATCCGCGATATCGCGCTCAATCTCGGCAAAGCTCTTCTTGTCCGCATCGCGCACAACCGGCACGACCAGCCCTCGCTCCGTCCCGACCGCGACCCCGATATCGTAGAAGTGATTCTGAATGAAATCGTCGCCCTCGATCCGGCTGTTGATCGGTGGCACCGCTTTCAATCCTTCGACCGCCGCTTTGATGAAGAACGACATGAACCCAAGCTTTAGTCCGTTCTTCTTGGTGAATTCGTCCTGAGATTTCGCACGGAGGTTTTGCACTTCCGTCATGTCGCATTCGTTGAAGGTCGTGAGGATCGCGGCCGTGTGCTGCGCCATGACGAGCTGAGCCGCGATCTTGCGCCGCAAGGGCGACATTTTCTTGCGGGTAAAACGTTCGTTCTCCGATGGCGGCGCCGGCTTTTCTTCCGCGCGATCGCCGGCCACGGGGGCGGGCGCTGCCGATGGCTCCGGAACCGTTGTGCGATTCTCCGCGGCAGCCAGCGCGTCACCTTTTGTCACGCGACCGCCTTTGCCGCTCCCGCGAATCTCCTGCGGATCCAACTTCTCCTCGGTAACAATCCGCCGGGCGGCAGGTGAAAGAGCATCGGACGATTTCGCCGGAGGCGCGACCTTCTGCCCATCCTGCTTTTCCTCGGCTTTCGCTTTCGGCTCGCCTTTAGCCGCAACCGGCGCCGCCGCCGGTTTCGCGGCGCTTCCCCCGCCCTCTTCGATCACCGCCACCACCTCGCCGATCTTCACCTCCGCGCCTTCCGCAACGCGCGTTTGCAGGACGCCGTCCTTTTCGGCCGTGATTTCGGTGGAAACCTTGTCTGTCTCCAAAGTAAAGAGCGCATCCCCGGCTTTGACTTCGTCACCGGATTTTTTGTGCCAGACAGACACGACCCCACTGGTTATCGATTCACCGACTGCCGGAACTTTCACTTCGATGCTCATGAAGGCGTTACATTATGCGCAATCGATGGCGGTGGTCGAACAGCAATGTGAAGGAAACCTAGAGACTGAAGGCCTCGGCAATCAATTGCGCCTGCTCGCGCTTGTGGATCACGAGCGAACCAACTGCCGGGCTGGCGCTGGCATTCCGGCCGGCATAAGTGATTTCGCGGCGGAAAAGGGCCCAGAGCCGCGGCTCCATATAAGTCCAGGCGCCCATGTTCTGCGATTCTTCCTGGCACCAGATCAATTTCGCCTTCGCCGGAAACGGCTTGATCGCCTCTCGCAACTTATCCTCGGCCAGCGGATAGAGTTGTTCGATCCGGACAATGGCAGTGTTCGTTATCTTCTCGGTTTCCCGATGATTCAAGAGGTCGTAGTACACTTTGCCGGAGCAAAGGATCACGCGTTTCATTTTTTCCGGGGCGCCCACTTCTGGGGATCCGAGAATTTCCGAGAAAGCACCGCTGGTGAAATCTTCCGTGCGGGATGATGCCTGCTCGGAGCGGAGCAGGCTCTTCGGCGTCATGATGATGAGCGGCTTAACGAAATCCCGTTTCATCTGGCGGCGCAGCAGATGAAAGTACTGCGCGGAAGTGGTGACGTTGCAGACCTGCATGTTGTATTCGGCGCAAGCCTGCAAAAAGCGCTCGAGCCGGGCGCTGGAATGCTCTGGTCCCTGGCCCTCGTAACCGTGAGGGAGCAACAAGACAATGCCGCTCGGCCGCTGCCATTTCGATTCCGCCGGAGTAATAAACTGATCGATGATCACCTGCGCGCCATTGGCGAAGTCGCCAAACTGCGCTTCCCAGAGGCAGAGCATGTTCGGATAATCGAGCGAATAACCGTAGTCGAACCCGAGGACGGCCGCCTCCGAGAGGAGACTATTGTAAACGCAGATGCGCGCCTGTTTCTCCGCGAGGTGGAGCAAGGGGATGTAAGGCTTCCCAGTCTTCGCGTCGTAGATGACCGAGTGCCGGGTACTGAAAGTCCCGCGCCGGCTGTCCTGCCCGGAAAGCCGGACGGGAATTCCTTCCAGAAGCAGCGATCCAAACGCGAGCGCTTCCGCATAATGCCATTCATAGGGACCACCGGCTTCGTAAACCTCGCGGCGCCGCTCGAGCACCGTGCGCCGGATTTTGGGTATGACGTCAAAATCTTCTGGCACGCTGGTTAGGCCATCCACAATCTGGCGCAACATCTCGGGACTGATCGAGGTCGGCTCGCCTTCATCGCGGTACTGCGGCTGAAACACGGCAGTGGATTCCTTGAAGCGCGCCTGCCCTCCCGCCGTCTCTTCCTCGATCGACTTCACTTCCTGCAAAACCAATTCGAGACGCATCTCAAACTCCGCCTCCAGACTAGCCGCTTCATCAGCGTTCAGCGTCCCGGCGGCAATCAGCTCTTTCTTGTAAAGCTGCGCGACGGAAGGGTGCTCGTGGATTTGCGCGTAGAGATCGGGTTGCGTAAACGACGGCTCGTCTCCTTCATTATGGCCGAAGCGCCGGTAGCAATACATGTCGATGACGGTGTCGCGACCAAACGTCTGCCGAAAATCGAGCGCCAGCTGGGTGGCAAACAGGACCGCCAGCGGATCGTCACCATTCACGTGCAGGACCGGCACCTCGATCATCTTCGCGATGTCCGTGGCATACATCGACGAACGCGCATCTTCCGGCAGCGTGGTGAAACCGATCTGATTATTCACGACCACGTGCACCGTTCCTCCAGTCCCGTAACCGGGGAGTTGCGACATGTTTAGTGTTTCCGCGACGATGCCCTGGCCGGCAAAAGCGGCATCGCCGTGAATGAGCAGGGGTAAAACTTTCCGGCGCAACTCCGTATCGCCCCGAATGCGTTGCCGGGCGCGAGCCGTACCTTCCACGACGGGATTGACCGCTTCGAGATGGCTGGGATTGGCCGCGAGCCGGATCTCGACCTCAGCGCCGTCTTCGAGCTTTCGAATCGTCCGATATCCCAGGTGATACTTCACATCGCCGTCGCCGGCGACGAGGTCCGGAATGTAATTGGTCGAGAATTCCGTGAAGAGCACCTGGAGCGATTTCTTCAGGAAATTTGCCAGGACATTGAGCCGGCCGCGGTGCGCCATCCCCATGCAAATCTCCTCGATCCCCTCGGCCGGGCAGTTCTGCAGAATCGTGTCGAGAATCACCAGGAGCGACTCCGCGCCCTGGAGCGAAAAGCGTTTTTGTCCGACATAACGGGTGTGCAAAAACGTTTCGAAAGTCTCCGCTTCCAGGAGGGTCCGCAGCATCGCGATCTGCGTTTCCCGCGAGGTATCACGCTTGGCCGGACGCGATTCGAGCCGGTGCAGGACCCAGTTGCGCATACGCGGGTTCTGAATGTGCTGAAATTCGGCGCCAATCGTGTCCGCATAAATGTCCGCGAGCGCCGCGATCATTTCGCGCAGCGTCATCTTGCGGTTGTCCAAAAAGAATTTGGACGAGACCTGCATATCCAGGTCCTTCTCGCTGAACCCCAGCTCGCGCAGACTCAGGAGCGGATTCTCCGGCCGTTTTTTCGCCAGCGGATCGAGACGCGCGATCGTGTGGCCGAGGGTCCGGTAGGCATAGACCAGCCCATCAATCCGAGTTTGGAGCGGACTCTCACCGGCCTCGGAACCCGGCTGTGCCGCGATCGCCGCGCCGTTGCGCAAATGGAGATCGCCCAGCTCAAAGCCTTCAAAAAACGCCGACCAACCTGAATCGACCGATTCGGGATCGTTCTGCCACCGCTCGTAGTTTTCCTCGAGCAGGTCGAGATTCAACCGGGTGGCGAAAGAGGGACGCATGGCGGCTCAATCTGCAAGCATCCCGTCGGTGCGGCAAGTTGACAGTGCGAGCGGTGTTCCGTTACTTGACCCGCCATATGACCGCACAAGAGATTCGCCAATCTATTTGCGCAGCTACCTCGCAGGTAGGGACGCCTCTCCGAGGCGTCCGACTCATTTTCGCTCGGTGCGCAACGCCGTGGAAACGACGGACGGCCCGGAGGTCCGTCCCTACCTTGATTATCGCGGCGACCTCGCTGCTCGCCGCGCCCTCGCTCGTCGCCCAAGCGGATCCCGCCACGGAGCCGGCCGTGCTGGCGGTGGCCAAGGTTCTGCCCGCAGTGGTCAATATCAATACGGAGCGGATCGTGAGACGCCGGGTGCGCGATCCCTTTGAAGATTTCGCGGCGCAATATTTCGGCAACTACCGGAGTCGTCCGCGCGAAGTTCGGCAAACACTCCAGAGCCTGGGCTCGGGATTTATCGTCGACCCCGCGGGCTACATCGTAACGAACGATCACGTCGTGCAGCGCGCCGCTGACTTGAAGATCGAGGTAACGATGAACGACGGAAAGGTCTACCGCGCCCATTACATCACGGGCGACAAGAAGAAGGACCTCGCCTTCATCAAGATCGACGCCCAGGCGGATTTTCCGTTTATCAATCTGGAGAACATCTCGCCCAACCTCCTGGGCCAAACGGTGCTCGTGGTCGGGAACGCCGCCGGCTACGGCAGCTCGATCAGCCGGGGCATCTTGAGCGGCACAAAACGCGACATCACCATCGACGAGATGGATTACAAGGATCTGTTGCAAACCGACGCCGCGATTAATCCAGGCAACAGCGGAGGCCCACTTATCGATCTTTCCGGCCGGCTCGTCGGGGTCAGCTCCGCCAAGATGGCTTTCACTCCCCAGGGCGTTCCGACCCAGGGATTGGGTTTCGCCATTCCCGCGGAAACCGTCCGCACCAGCGTCGCTGAATTCAAAGTGGTGGCCCAGAACAAGCCTCCAACCAATGGCAAGCCGGCCGAAAGCGAATTGACCGACTCGCACGCCCAGCGCCTTTTTGGCCTGCAACTCCAGAACTTGACGCCTGACCTGACGGACGCGCTCGGCTATGTCCAGGGCCGCGGCGTCCTGGTCAGCGCCGTCGAACCCGACAGCGCCGCTGATCAAGCCGGAATCCGACGCGGCCTCGTGATTTATCGCGTGGGACGCTACAATGTTTCGTCCATCAAACAGTTGGAAAATTTGCTCGCGCGGGTGGAGTCCGGCACCAGCGTAGACTTCACAGTCGGTATCGTGCGCGCGAACGGGCGAGGCGAACAAGTCGAGACTGTTCCTTTGACCGCGCGGTGAAATTAGGAGAAATCTCGCAACGCAATGCTGTCTCAGTTGTCTGACAGCATGACTGCTTCATGATCAAAGTCGAAAATCTCACGAAACGCTATGCCGGCCACACCGCGATTCAGGATCTGAATTTCGAGGTCGGCAAGGGCGAGATCATGGGATTTCTCGGGCCGAATGGCGCGGGGAAAAGCACTACCATGCGGATTCTCTCGAGCTTCATGCCGCCGACTTCCGGGCGCGCGACCATCGCCGGCTTCGATATTTTCGAGCAATCGCTCCAAGCGCGGGCGCATCTCGGTTATATGCCGGAAAACGTCCCGCTCTATAACGACATGCGGGTGACTGAGTACCTGGATTACCGCGCGGCGCTGAAAGGGGTTCCGCATCGCCGTCTGGCGGAGCGGGTGGGCGATGTGAAGGAGCTGTGCGGTTTGAAAGAGGTCGAGAAGCGATTGATCGGCGCCCTTTCCAAAGGATATCGGCAACGCGTCGGGCTGGCGGACGCGCTCGTGCACGAACCGGATTTGCTGATTCTCGACGAGCCCACCAGCGGCCTTGATCCCAATCAGATTCGACAGGTGCGCGACCTGATCAAGAACCTCGGCAAACAACATACGATCCTTCTTTCCACGCATATTTTGCCGGAGGTCGAAATGACGTGCAGTCGCGTCATCATTATCAACAAGGGCAGAATCGAGGCGTGCGATACGCCGGAAAATTTACTTGGCCGGATTCGCACGGCGGGTGGAGTCATCGTAGAGGCTAAAGTCGGGGCGGACAATGGCGCCGAGGAACTGAAGAAGATTTCGGGAGTTCGTGATGTCACCACGTCCAGAGACGGGGAGTGGGAAGTTTTTGCGCTGCGCGTGGAAGCCGAGACGGATGTGCGCACCGAAGTTTTTCGTTTGGCGAGCGAGCGGCACTGGGTGGTGCGCGAACTATCGCAGCGAAAGGCGACGCTCGAAGACGTGTTCGTCGAAATCACCCATCCGGATGCGGAGTGAAATGGAGTGATGGAGAACTGGAGTAATGGAGCGATGAATCCGTACCAGACCGACCTTCGGAACAAGAACCGCGGCTACATGGGTTTGATCGTTTGGCAAAAGGCACTCGATCTATTCGAGCTTGTTTGGAAGATCACGTACGTCGAAACACGAATCGATTTCAAGCTCCGCGCCCAGATTGCCGACGCGGCTCAGTCAGTTTCCGCGAATATCGCCGAAGGATATGGCCGGCGATCGGTCAAAGAATATATCCAGTTTCTCTACATCGCGTTGGGATCGGCGGCGGAGACGATGACTCGGGCGATGGGATTGAACCGAGCCCAGCAACTTTCTAACGAGCGACTCCATGAGTTGGACCTTCTGCACTACGAGGTCGAAAACCGTTTGTTGCGGCATATCGAGAAGCTCGAGCAAAAGCGGGATGACGAAGATTGGATCGCACGCATCTCCGACCCATCAGAGTACAGTCCCAATCCCATCACTCCATTACTCCACCACTCCATTACTCCATCACTCCACTCCGCCGATGCGTAAGTTCTACACACTCCTCTCGCGCGAAGTTCGCAGCTACTTCTACTCGCCGATCGCTTACATCGTTCTCGTCTTTTTTCTCTTCGTAAGCGGGGCGGATTTCTACTTCCAGCTTTCCTTCATGAATCAACGCCCCGTCGCCTATTCGGTGCAGGAGGCGTTCTTCAATTCGGTTTTTTTCTGGTTCGCGTTCGTCCTGATTTTCCCGCTCATCACCATGCGATTGTTCGCGGAGGAGTTTAAGCTCGGCACGATCGAGCCGCTCATGACCGCGCCGGTCCGAGATTGGCAGGTCGTGCTCGCGAAATTCTTCGGCGCGCTCGTTTTTTACATGATTCTCTGGCTCCCGACCCTCATCTACTTCTGGATTTTTCAGGCGGTTACCCATCAGCCCGCGGCCAACTCGACCGGCGCTTACCTCGGCGCGTATCTGATGCTGCTTCTGCTCGGGATGTTCTACGTTTCAGTGGGTTGCCTCGCGTCAGTCTTGACCAAAAATCAGATCGTCGCCGCGGTCATTTCCTTTTGCGTCATCACCCTTCATTTTTTCTCGGGGCTTATCTCCTTCGTCCTGCAGGAAGTCAGTTCCGAGACCCGGCAATTGCTCGGCTACTTCTCCGCCCTCGAACAAATGGGAACGCTCTCGCGCGGTGAAATTGATACGCGCCCGATGGTCCTGTACCTCAGCATGACGGTCGTGATGCTGACCCTGACTTACCAGGCATTTCAATCGCGGAAGTGGAGACTGTAAAGATGGCCGACGCACGAATCAGCCCCCGCCAAGCCGCAGAAAATCCATCGCGTTCGGATCGGCCTGAACGTCCTGATCCAGGTCGCGATCCTGCTCGTGCTCGCGATCATGGTGAATTACCTCGGGTTTGAGCATTACCGGCGCTGGGACCTTTCCCGCGACAAAAAGTTCGCGCTCTCGGACAAAACGAAGCGCTTTCTCCAGAGCATGCCAGGCAAGGCGCGAATCACGGTTTTCTTCCTGCCGAACAACCCGATTGCCAGCGACGTGCAGGGAATGCTGACCGAATACCAATACGCGGCCAAAGGGAAACTCGATGTCGAGAACATCGATCCCGAGCGCAATCTCTCGCGGGCGAAGGAGCTTCTCGATAAATACAAAGTCGTCACCGGCGAAGACCTTCTGATTCTCGATTACGACGGCCGGAACAAAACGGTGAAGGCGTCCGAGATGGCCGAGATCGATCAGGGAAATCCGATGTTCGGCGAGCAGCCAAAGGTCACGGCGTTCAAGGGAGAGCAGGCGCTCACGAGCGCATTGATGGAGTTGGTCGAAGGGAAGAAGAACGCGATCGGTTACGTGCTTGGCCACAAGGAACCGCCGATCGCGGAAGCCGCCGCCCACCGCGATGCCGACCGGAGGCAGCGGCCACCAGCCCCATCAGGGTGCTGAAGACATTTATCGAGAACGAAAACATCAAGTTCCAGGAACTGAATCTTTTCGAAGTCGGCGCGATTCCGGCCGAGCTCAAAACCATCCTGATCGCCGGCCCCCAGTACGATTTCTCCGATCGCGAAATGAAATTGCTTCGCGATTTTTGGGAGAAGCAGGGGCGCATCCTGCTCTTGCTCGATCCCGGCGCGAAAACGCCCAAGCTCCATGCTTTTTTGAATGAGCTGGGCGTAAAGGTGAACGACGACCGCCTCATGGCCATGGTGAAAACGGGCATCCAGGAGGTCGCCCTCCTCCGCGACGTGCAGGCGCAGTTCCTCGGAGACAGTCCGATCACGAAACGCCTGGCGGAGGCGCGCGGAATTTTCCCCGGCGGCTCTTCTTCGCTCACGCTCGAGCCGGACCGCGTGCGCGCCGCGAACGTCCGCCTGCAACCGCTCGTCCAGGCGGAGAAAGGCTATTGGGCCGAAGCCGATTACAATTCGGGCGACCAGGAGAAATTCCAGGAAAACGCTGCGCGCAATGCCGGCGCCATTCACACGATCGCGGCTTCGATCGAGAAGGGCGGCAGCGCCGACGAACGCGTGCAGGCGAATTCATCTCGCATGGTGGTGGTCAGCAACGCGATGTTTATCCTAGACAACGCCATCAGACAGGACCAGCAGGCGCTCGATTTCATTTCCGGCGCGGTGAACTGGCTCTTGAACCGCGAGCAACTCATCGGCATCGCCCCCAAAGTTCCACAAACGCTCACTTTCAGTCTCGATGAAAACGCGCTGCGAAATCTGCGCTGGTTGATCCTTGTCGTCATGCCGCTCATCCCGGCGGTGCTGGGATTCGCCGTTTGGTGGCGGCGCCGCGCGACATGAGCGAGCGGTGGAATTGGAGGGCAAGCGCACCGCTTGCCTCCGAACCGGCAGCCGGAGCGCTGCCCTACATATGAAAACAAAGACGACGCTTCTCTTGCTCGCCGTTGTCGTGGCGCTCGGCGTTTTCATCAAATTACGAGAGCAAAGGACCGAACACCGCGGAAGCCCGGCGGCAGGCGCCAGAACGTGGTGAATTTCGACCGGGAGGCGCTCGACGGCATCGTGATTCAAAACGGCGACGACAAGATCGAGCTGCGACGCCAGGAGAAGAAATGGCGGATCGAAGCGCCGTTCAAGGATCAGGCGGACAGCGGCGCGATCGAGAATTTCCTGGCCAACCTGGAGGGCTGGCAAAAATACGACACCATTCCGGCAAGGGAAATTGCGAAGGACAAAGGCCGCCTCGATGAGTTCGGCCTGAGCAACGCGAAGCTCCGCCTCAAATTGCTCGGCAAGGATATGCCGGCCGAAATCGTCTTCGGCAGCGACGCCGCGTTTGAGGGCAAGATGTATGTGCGTCTGGAAGGCGCGAACGATGTGTTTCTCGCCGCCCAATCGGTTCGGAACGATATCTCGAAAAAACCCGAGGAATTCCGGGACAAGAAGCTGACCGATCTCACGACCGCCCAGGTGACGCGCGCGCTCCTAAAAACAGCGGCGGGCGAAATGGAATTGGAAAAGAAGGCGGACCATTGGGAAATCGTCAAACCGCTGCGGGCGCGGGGCGACGACCAGAAGATCGGCGATCTGCTCGCGCAAGTGACCACCGCCCAGATCGAGCAATTCGTGGCCGAGGACCGCGGGGATCTGCATCCGTACGGACTGGCGGAGCCGCGCGGCTCCATCACGCTTTTCGCCGCCGATGACAAGAAGGGACAAATGCTCCAGATCGGCGGCGTCCCCGAAAAGGCGAAGGACCAGGTCTATGTGCGGTTCGCCGCGCGCAATGCCGTCTACACTTTGCCGAAGAAAATCGAAGAGGTCCTCGCGGCGAAACCCTCCGATCTGCGCGATCGGCACCTCGTCCGGCTCGACCTCGAACATTCTCGACCGGCATGACGATCGACGCCGCCGAAAAAGGCAAGACCGTGCTCGCCCGCCAGGCGCGAAAATTGGACCATCGCGAACCGCAACAATCAGCCGGCCAACGCGGGCGAAGTCAATCGGCTGCTCGATCTGATCAAGAACGAACAGGTCACGAGATTCGTCGAAGACGTGGCCTCGGACCTGCCCAAGTACGGGCTCGACAAGCCGCAGCTCCAGTTGACCTTCAGCTCCTTCGCCTCGGAAAACACCGCCGAGACGACGGCCGGCGAGCATCCCTTTGCCACGGTCGCGTTCGGAAAAACCGAGGGTGACAATGTCTATGCGCGCCTGGGTGATGAGCCTTTTATCGTCGCGGTGCGGCGCGCCTTGCTCGATAACATTTTCGCCGACCCGCTCCAGTGGCAGGAGCTCGCGATCTTCAAATTCAAGCCGGACGACGTGCACAAGCTCACTGTCGTGACGGACCGTGAATCGGCGCTGGTCCGCAACGCCAGCAACGAGTGGACGTGGGTGAAGGGAAACGAACCGATCAATCAGGTGAATGTGCAATCGTTGCTGAACACGCTCACCGTTTTGCGCGCCGTGCGTTGGGCAGGGGCGACAACGCCCGCTCATGGTTTCGAGAAACCCCAGGTCACGATCACGTTCACGACGTCGCCCGACGACAAGAACGCGCACAAACTTGTGGTGGGCGGTTCCGCCGGCGACGGCATGTGGTTCGCGCGCACGGATGAGCGCGAAGGCACGTTCGTGCTCAACAATCCGGATCTTAACGCGTTGCGCTTGCCGCTCGCAGCCACGCCCGTCGGCCAGTCCAACGCCGAGCGCCGAGCGCCTTCCGCGCGCCGCGCCAAGCATCCGGCTTCCGCTTCGCCGACAACCATAACGGCGTTGCAAGCGCCGCTCCTTGACGCTGCTAATCACGCTTTTCTGCGCGTGTAGATCGTGGCGATCCCGCCGGTCAGCGGTTGCGCCGCAGCCCACGCAAATCCGTTTTCTTCGATCAGCCGAATCATTTCGTCGCCGCTGGGAAATTTCTCGATCGAGCCGCCGAGATAATCGTAGGCCTCCTTCTGGCCGGTCACGAGCGAGGCCAGGAGCGGAAGGCAACGATGCAGATAAAAGCGATAGGCCGGCCGCAAGGAGCCGGCCGGCAATGAAAAATCGAGAACGAGCAAATGCCCACTC
Organism: uncultured Verrucomicrobiae bacterium; assembly: GCA_963850015.1. Taxonomy (GTDB): domain Bacteria; phylum Verrucomicrobiota; class Verrucomicrobiia; order Chthoniobacterales; family UBA10450; genus AV80. The sequence goes on along the minus strand of CAWKJF010000002.1, from coordinate 127,959 downwards.
GAGCGCAGAACGCGCCTCATTTCACGCAAGGCCACGCTCCAATCCGCCATGTTGCGCAACCCGAACGCGACGGTGACGCAATCGAATGATTCGTCCGGGAAAGGAAGGTGGAGCGCATCCGCCAGAACTGTTTCACGAACGCCTTTGCGTTTCGCCACGGCCAACATTTCCGGCGAAAAATCCGCCGCGATGATCGCCGCTTCCGGCAGCCGACGCTGCAGGGCGAGCGCGAGATCGCCGCTGCCTGTGGCCAGATCGAGAACGCGCCGTGGCCGCCAGGCTTCGACTATTTTGACCGCACGCCTGCGCCACAAAAAATCCGCGCCGCCGCTCAGAAGGTGATTCGCCAGATCGTAGCGCCGCGCGATCCGCCCGAACATGGCGCGAACCGCGTCGGGATCGCGCGAAACTTCGGGATCGTGAAGAATTCGGATCCGGATTCAAGGAAAGTTGTAGAGGCGCTTGCGCCGAGCGCCTGTATTGGATAGGCGCTTGGCACAAGCGCCTCTACATTATTCCAGCGGCGGTTCCACGCGCTCTTCCTCGCGCGGGACAAGTTTGTTTTGCGTGATGATGCGCGCGCAGGTGTTCCAGCGCAGCAGCGCATCGTCATTCCCGGACGGGCGGACGGCCTCCGCTTTTTCGAACCAGTTCATGGCCTCACGAAAGCCATCGTAAGCATAAAACCTGGAGCCGGGAGTGCCTTGCGCGAGCTTCGCCTTGGCCCGGCGCTCCGCCAAAATGCCGGAATAATAAGCGCGCTCGTATTCGCCTTTCACGCGCGCCAGGAACTCTTTCGCCTGGGTGTCGCTGACCCCGTAGCCTTTGCCGAAGCGATCGCTCACCGCGAGGAGAAGCGTGATCAACGCGTTCTGATTTTCCGGATCGGCTTTCAGCACATCGAGACAGATGCTCTCGGCCTCGGCGGGCTCGTTGAGGAGGCGATAACGCTCGGCCTTTTCCAGCGCTGCTGGAATCGCTTCCGCGGAAAGTGGTTTCAGTTCAAACATGGAAATCGCTTTAACGATCTCCTTTCAATTTTCTCCAAATCCAGCCGAGCGGATCATAAAACTGATCCACCACGCGCTCCTTCAGGGGAATGATCGCGTTGTCCGTGATCTGAATGTTCTCCGGGCAAACCTTCGTGCAACATTTCGTTATGTTGCAGTAGCCGATTCCCTGGGCGGCCTTCAACTCCGGGATGCGGTTTTCGGTGTCGAGCGGATGCATCTCCAGCGCCGCGACGTAAATGAGAAAGCGCGGTCCGATGAATTCATCGTGCTTCCGGTGATCGCGCAGGACGTGGCAGACATCCTGGCAAAGAAAGCACTCGATGCATTTCCGGAATTCCTGGACGCGATCGATGTCTTCCTGCGCCATCCGCCAGGTGCCATCGGCGGCATCCGGCGCGCGCGGCTTGAATTTCTTGATCTTCTTCTTCACCCGAAAATTCCAGGAGACATCGGTGATCAAATCCTTCACCAGCGGGAACGCCTTGATCGGCTCGATCGTGATCGGCTTGTCCAGTGGCAGATCGCTCATGCGCGACATGCACATCAGTTTCGGCATGCCGTTCACTTCCGCCGAACACGAGCCGCATTTGCCCGCCTTGCAGTTCCAGCGGCAGGCCAGGTCGTTAGCCTGTTTCGCCTGAATATCGTGCACGGCATCGAGCACCACCATGCCTTCGGATACTTCCGTCGCGTAATCGCGAAACGCGCCGCCGTTCGCGTCGCCGCGCCAGATTTTGAAGGTGGCGGCGCTCACTTCATCTCCTCGATCACCTGCTTCAGGTAATCCGGCATTTCGGGAAGCGGTTCCAATCGGATTTGCATCGAGCCATCCGCCGCCTTGAAAATCATCGTGTTCACTTTGGCGAACCGTTCGTCTTTCTCCGGATAATCGTCGCGGAATTGCGCGCCGCGGCTTTCTTTCCGCTCGAGCGCCGCGAGCGTGATCGCCTCGGAAATGGTGAGCAGAGGTTTCAAGTCGAGCGCGGTATGCCAGCCGGGATTGAACTCGCGATGGCCCGTCACGCCGGCGCGATCTGCCCGTTCCCAAAATGTTTTCAATTTCTCCAGCGCCGTCGTCATTTCCGATTCAGTTCGGACAATGCCGACCAGGTCCTGCATCGCTTCCTGCAGATCGCGCTGCACCGAGTACGGATTCTCGCCCGGCGCCCCGCTCAAACGGCGCGACGCGCTTCGCGCGCGGCGACGTCGATCTGCTCGTTATCGATCTGGCCGAACTGATTTTCCTTCGCGAATTTCGCCGCGAATTCGCCCGCGCGTTTTCCGAAAACCACGATATCGGAGAGCGAATTGCCGCCGAGCCGATTGGCGCCGTTGATCCCGGCCGCGCACTCGCCCGCCGCGAACAAGCCCGGGCACTCGCGACATTTGCGTGTCCGGGTGCACATGGATTCCGCCCATCGCGTAATGGGTCGTCGGCCCGACTTCCATGGGCTGCTCGGTGATGTCGATGTCCGCCAGCTGTTTGAACTGGTGATACATGCTCGGCAGTTTCTTTTTGATGTGCTCCGCCGAGTTCGACATTTTTTGTTTGATCCAGGCGATGTCGAGATAGACGCCGCCGTGCGGCGATCCCCTGCCCTCTTTTATCTCGCGGACAATGCAGCGGGCCACGTGATCGCGCGTCAGTAACTCCGGCGGCCGCCGCGCGTTCTTGTCGCCCTGGCAATAACGCCAGCCTTCCTCTTCGTTGTCGGCCGTCTGCGCGCGATAATTTTCCGGGATCGAATCGAACATGAACCGCTTGCCGTCCTTGTTCGTCAGGATTCCGCCTTCGCCGCGCACGCCTTCGGTCACCAGAATTCCCATCACGCTCGGCGGCCAAATCATGCCGGTGGGATGAAATTGCACGAACTCCATGTCGATCAATTCCGCGCCCGCATCGTAGGCCAGGGAAAGACCGTCGCCGGTCGATTCCCAACTGTTGCTCGTGATTTTGTAGGCGCGGCCCAGCCCGCCGGTGGCGAGCACGATCGCTTTCGCACGGAAAATCTTGAACCGGCCGCGTTCGCGCTCGTAGCCAAATGCGCCGACGACCCGTTCGCCCTCCTTCAGCAACGCGAGGACCGTGTGCTCCATGTAAACCTCGATCCCCTGATGGATGCCGTGATCCTGCAAGGTGCGGATCATTTCCAGACCAGTGCGATCGCCCACGTGCGCGAGGCGCGGGTACCGGTGGCCGCCAAAATTCCTTTGCAGAATGCGCCCATCCTTCGTCCGATCGAAGACCGCGCCCCACGCTTCGAGTTCGCGCACGCGATCGGGCGCTTCCTTGGCGTGCAGCTCGGCCATGCGCCATTGATTCACATATTGGCCGCCGCGCATCGTGTCGGCGAAATGCACCTTCCAATTGTCGCGATCATCCACATTGCCGAGCGCGGCGGCGATGCCGCCTTCGGCCATGACGGTGTGCGCCTTGCCCAGGAGCGATTTGCAAACGAGCCCGACCGAAACGCCGGCGGCCGACGCTTCGATAGCCGCGCGCAATCCCGCGCCGCCCGCGCCGATCACGAGCACATCGTGCTCGGTTGTTTGATACTCAGGCATGGGCTCAGAAGAATCTCAGGTCGTGCCAGACGCCCATCGAGCATAACCGCACGTAGAGATCGGAAAACCCGACCCAGAACAAACTCAGCCACGCCCAAAGCATGTGGCGGCGATTGAAACAGCTGACGCAGGCGTAGGCCTGATAGCACGAGGGCGATTTCGAAAGCTGATCGCGAAATCCGCCGATCAAATGCCGCAGCGCGTGGCAGCCAAAAGTGAAGCCGCCGAGCAAAACGACATTTACCGCCAGCACGATCGTGCCGACTCCGATTCCAAAAGATGTTTTCCCGGTCGCCGGATCAGCGAACCAGAGCGCTTTCCAAACATCCCAGCTGAGCACGAAGATAAACAGGATCGCGAGGTAGAGAAAATAGCGATGCACGTTCTGCATGATGAGCGGGAAAGAACGTTCGCCCAGATAAGTTTTTCTCGGCTCGCCCACCGTGCAGGCCGGCGGATCCGCCCAGAACGCCTTGTAGTACGCGCCCCGATAGTAGTAACAGGTGAGCCGCAGACCGCCCGGCGCCCACAGAATCAGTAGCGCCGGTGAAAACAACAACCAGGCGGGCCACCACGCCGGTTTTGGTCCGAACCAGCTGTGGTGGGAAGCGCCGAAAATTTCCGGCGAATAAAACGGCGAGAGGTACGGACCGAAAAAGTAGTGGTCTCCCTGAAACGCCGCCCAGGTCGAATAAACGATGAAACTCGCCAGCCCGAGAAAGACCAGCAACGGCTGGGCCCACCACGCATCCGGGCGCATCGTCTGGCCAAACGTTCGTGGCGGAATTGTAACTTCAGCGTGAGCCATGGGTAAAAGCGTTGTGGAGCCGCCGCTTAGATAGCGACGCACCATGCGCATTTCAAGAAAATCCCCACTTTTACAATGGCGAGGAGCCGCACATCGCCAAGGTGACGCAATGCCAGCGCGAGCCACGGACATGGTGCGGAGAGAGTCTCAGGCGACCTCAAGTTCATAAACAGCGGACCCGAGAAGGTGTAGGAATTCTCCTACACCCCATTTGAGTGTTTTTGTTTGAGGACTTCAAATCGGATCGGCACGATCAGGCCCTACCCCCCACTAACCCTCAACAAGAAAGAACACCTCCATGAAAACAAAATCCGTGTCGAAATCTGGTTTCTTCAATCCACGCGCCTTGATAGGTTTCGGTTTTGGCGCAATCGGGCTCCTTCTGGGGCTGATTGCGGTTATCGCTCTTCCCACGCACTCCGCCTGGGCCAGACCTGCGCCCTGTACCGAGGTGGAGTTTGACGAAGGAGGCGGGCCGTCGTGTTCGGTTACCATTACCATGACGTCCTACAGTATCGGCTATCCAAGCTCCCCATGCACGATCTACTACAACGTGGGCACTACACCCCCGGTCAACCCTACCCACATGTCCGCCTCCGGTACCAGTCCGGTTGTGCTTATCGTGCCAGCCTACCAACAAATGCATGTCAAAGCGTTCGGACATAAACTGAATGCGATCCCGGAGGATTCGGCGATCACGGGCACCTACGCGAACAACACTTGCCCGTGCTGCTTTTGAGAACCAAGCATAACTGCCTGTGACGTCCCCACCGGGACGCAGATACAACCCACGGCGTGTTAATACGCCGTGGGTTGTCGCGTTGATGGGTGCGGTTGGGCGGCACGCGCGGCCGCAGGTTCTCATGGGCCAGGCTGCGATGCCACGTGCAAATCGGCTTCAGCGCTAGGGTTCGGTCGGCACCACGCCTTCCAGCAGTGGCGTCGGAATCGGCTCGAACCCGGCGAACATCGTCGCCGATTCAGGGACCGTGTTCAGCGGCACGCAATCGCAGACGTGATTTCCATTCCGAGACCTCGATGATCGTGCCATCTTTCGCCCGCATCAGCACGGGTGCGCGGTCGGTCACGAGATCTTCCTTGCGCAAGGTCGGGACGCGATTGCGCACGATTTCCAGCAGCTCTTTCTCCCGGCCGGGTTTCGGCCGATACGCGACGATAACAACAATGCCAGCCATAGGATTCGCAGCTTACATCTGCGCGCCTTGCGGCTCGACAAAAAGTTTTACGGCCTTGTAATCTTGCTACCGACCCACCCGAAGGAGATTCACAAATCCATGGCCAGCAAAGATCCTCGAATCGACGCCTACATCGCCAAATCAGCGGATTTCGCCCAGCCGATCCTGAAACATTTACGCAAAGTGGTTCACGCCGGCTGCCCGAAGGTGGAGGAGACCTTGAAATGGTCGATGCCCCACTTCGATTACAAGGGCGTGATGTGCGGGATGGCGGCTTTCAAGGCCCATTGCGTGTTCGGATTTTGGAAAGAGTCGCTGATTTTCGACTCAGGCAAAGCCCCGGAAAAGACGGCGATGCGAAGTTTCGGATGAATCAAATCCCTGGCCGACCTGCCGAGCGAGAAGGCGCTTATTGGCTACGTAAAAAAGGCCGCCGCGCTCAACGACGCCGGAATTAAGGCGCCCGGCCGGACCCAACCGAAAAAGAAGGAGCCGATTTCGGCCCCCGATTACTTCAGCTCCGCGCTAAAGAAAAACGCGAAGGCGCGGAAAACATTCGAGAAATTTCCACCGAGCAAGAAGCGTGAGTATCTCGAGTGGGTCACCGAGGCGAAACGCGAGGAGACCCGCAAGGAAAGGCTCGCGACCTCGATCAAGTGGCTCGCGGAAGGCAAAACCCTGCACTGGAAATACATCCCCGCGAAGAAATAGCCTGCGGCTCTGATCTACGACTGCGGTGTTGTGGCGGGCGGGTCCTGCGTGCTTCTGTAAACATCCCCATTCTCTTCGATCTTCTTATCTTCGTAGGGAGCGGCGAGGCGGCGATAAAGCTCCAGCTTGGCGCAATCCAAGGCGCCGACCACTTCATTAAGATATGAGTATTTGATCCCGCCTTTGTTCTTCAAATAATCATCCACTAGAACAGTGATCGCGAAATTAAGCTCCCCTGCGTCCTGGGGTGCTGCTCCTGCGAGGATAGCTTCTCGTCTTTCTTGTTTGATGTAGGGCATTTGTTTGTGCGGGCAGACTTTCGGATGTCGCGTTAACGCATTTTTACTAGCTTGAATCCGCCGGTGACGCTTGCAATAAAGAAATGGCGCGCACGTTGAAAAACGAACCGTGGCGATCACGATTCAAGCTGTCGTAATGAAAAATCGGGTGGCTTTTTGGGCATTGACGGGGAGGCGACTCTTCTGACAACCTCCCCGTCTCCCCGTGACCTTGGCAAATGACGAATGCGCCAGAGCAGGCGCACCGATGAGCAGACGACGCCCAGCGCGCCATTGGACGCTCGCATGCGCCGCGGTGCTGGCGTTCGGCCTCTCTGTTGAGAGGTCGGCCGCAGGTCATCGGGAACACGAAGATCACGGCACCTGGTTCGTCCACGCCACCGACCCGCACCTCTTTGTTTCGCCCGAAAAACCAGGCCGAGAAGAGCAGCAGCGGCAAAACCAGGAAACCCTGTCCGACCTTTTCAAATGGATCGGTTCACTTCCAGATGGCTATGGCTCGCCTGCTTTCCTGGTCCTCACGGGCGATCTGGGTGTGGATCCATGCGACATTCGCCAGAGTGGAAGCCAAACGTCAGCCACTCCAACGATGGATGATTGTTTGAAGGTCAAGCAGGACCAACACGATAGCCAGATCGAGATTACAGCGAAGGTCTTGGGCGAGAGCCCAGTCCAAGACATTTATCTGGTTGCCGGCAACAACGATATCGCGAACGAATCCGCGGGTGACCCCGCGCTCAGATATTTCAACGACTTTATCCAGGATGTGCAGAAGGAGCTGATCAAGAGCAAGAACGGCGTCCGTCTGCACAACCTGACGCATTGCTATGTCTCGAGCGAAGCTTCGGGGTCGTGCTACGCCGACATTCCACATAGTGTTTATCGTCTGATTGGTTTTTCCTCCTACTCTTCCAAGAACGACGAGGAAAAAGCGCAGCGGACGCAATTCGAGAAGTTCCGCCAACTCCTGGAAGACTCTCGAAAACAGGGCAGGAAGGCCCTGATCATTACCCACACGCCCGAGATGGATGATCCATTTGAGCTGGCCCAGCAACGCTACGTCAATCCCAAGGCAACAACCGCGGCGCTATCAGTTCCAACGTCAACGCCAGCAGCGCCGACCGCAACGCCCGCGCCGACCGAAACCGCAACTGCCGCGGAAACGGCAACTCCGACAGGAACCACTCCGCCAGCTCCGAAAACGAAGAAAACACAGACCCAGACGGACAAACCGACTTCCGTGACGACTTGGAAGGTGAGCGAACAGTTGCTCGACGAGTGGCAGGACGAGATCACCTCGGAATCAGTGCGTGGAATATTCGCAGGTCATCTGCACGATGCGCACAAGGAGATATATCGGCGCCCGTATGCGTGGTCGAGCGGCAGCCCGGCAGCGTTTCGCAAACTGTTCCTGGCGCCACCGCTAGCGGTGAAGAATCAAGACACATCGCCAATTCAGGCGCGTGGCTTTTCGCTGGTGCATTTGCAACCAGACCGCGTCGAGGCGCGCTTGTTTTGGTACGACTCCGAAACTCGTGCGTTCTCTCCCGATTCCGAACCTAAACACCACCGTGAGCGACGTGGATTCTGGGAGCCTCTCGGTAAGCGTTTGCACGCGACCATCACGTGGCTGTGGGAGCTCGGCGACGATCAAAATTCAAAGTCTTTGGACAGGCTAGCGATCCTGTTGATCGCAATTCTGGCGACGTTCCTCACGGTAGTTGCGATCTGGAAGATTCCACCGACAGACGATCCACTTCCCGGAGAACCCGAGAAGCCTAAGGCAACGGTCGATTCTTCCCCCTTTACGGGCAATTTCGCCGGCATAATCATCGCTGGCCTGGGCGGCCTGGCCGCTGCCTCGGTCTTGAAGTCTTTCGATGAAAAGCCCTCGGCCGGCGACAAAGAGTTTTACATCGTTTGGTTTGTTATTTCGTTTTTTGTCCTGCTCCTCCTATCGGCCTTTCTGCGAGGGTTGGTGGAAGCGTTGCGGGCGCGGTTCGCCATTATTTACTATCCATTGCCGCGGCCGAAGTGGAGGCCGCTAGGTGATCCGCCACGAAATTTCGTTAGGCTCAGTAATTTTTGGTTCTGGCTCGTCTATCGGTTGTACGACGTCCCGTTACATTGGCTTTCATCCCTGCGAGTGCCACTGCTCACGTTCGCAGATACGTTCACCAACCAGATTCAAGGTAACAACCATGCGATAACGCGGGCGTTTTCGGCCAAGATTATCGATCAACAACGCAACCTCGTGCGCGTGGCCAATACGATCCGCGAGCAGCTCCACAATGTAATCATGGAAAGCTTACGCGAGTGGTCGGACCAGTCGTTATCTTCGCCGCCTGAGTCCGGCAGCGAGAAGCGAAAAGTTCGCCCGGATGACGTGCGGGTGAACATTAGTGTCCTCTCGTTGGACCAAAAGAGTGTGTTCTATATCTCGCAAGCTCTCGGCAGTTCTCGTCAGTCCTTTATCCAACGTTCGGTGGCGTGGGTATCGGTGTTTACTGGGAAAATTCGCTGGTATAAGAAAAGTTACGTCGCCAATGAAGACAGGTTCAAAGAGATCGTTCTGCTTCATAACAACGAAAAAACGATCGCAGACGACCAGTCCGTGATTTATTTACGAAGCCACTATCAACCACGCAGTGGCGCGGATTACGAGGCTTGGGCGGTGTTTCCGGTGCCGTGGCCACGGCAACGCGGGAATGAAGAGAGCAACTATGTGAAGGGGGCCATCCATATCTCCTTCCGTAATCAAAAACACTTTGAAGAGATTTGGGATTTCTCGAAGACGCCAGACAAGCCGGCCGCCAAGATGGACCAGGACAACCAAAATTCTAAAGAATTGGGACTGCACTTATATGATGAAGCGGAGTTGATGCTGGGAGACTGGTGCAAAAACGCCGGCGTGCGCGGCACTCTCACCACTGCGATGGGAGTTCTCGGAGAAGTGCTGCGTGGTTTTAACGAGCACATTTATAACTACATAGGCAAGTCCGAAAAAGTAGACTGAGCTGGCATCCCCCCTTGGCGTAAAACTTACTTCAGTCGGTGAGAGAGAAACGATCTCGGGCGAGGATGTCGTCGCGGGTGCGCCGTTACTGATATGCTTTATTATTATTTATGTCCTACGCCAGTCAGAAGATCCGTGAAAATCCGCCTAATCAGTCGCGCGCCAACGATGTCGGGACGCAGCGCGTGACTGAGCTGAGCGAGCACGCGCTAGCCGTGCTCGAGAAGCGGTTCCTGCTGCGGGATAAGGTCGGCCAGCTGATCGAAGATCCGGCCGGTTTGTTTCGCCGAGTTGCGCGCGCGATTGCGGCGATTGACGACGTCGCCGGCGGGTTTCGGCGGGAAGAGTCCGAGGAAATCTTTCATGAGTTGATGACCTCGCTCAAGTTTCTGCCCAATTCGCCCACGCTGATGAATGCCGGCGCGCCTCGCGGTCAATTAGCCGGCTGCTTTGTCCTGCCGGTCGAGGATTCGATGGAGTCCATCTACGGCACATTGCGTGACGTGGCGCTCATCCAGAAGAGCGGCGGCGGCACCGGTTTCTCGTTTTCAAGTCTTCGGCCGCGGGGTGACTATATCGGTTCGACGCGTGGGGTGTCGAGCGGGCCCGTCTCGTTCATGCGTCTCTACGATTATTCGACCCAGATTAATCGTCTCGGCGGGACTCGCGCCGGCGCGAACATGGGAATACTGCGGCATGATCATCCCGACATTCACGAGTTTGTGAATGCCAAGAAGGATCCGGAAAGCCTCCCCTCGTTCAACATCTCGGTCATGGCGACGGACGAATTCATGCATGCCGTCCAGACTGGCAGCGATATTCCGCTGCGATTTCCCTCGAGTAACGGCGCCGGATTGGGAGCGAGCCGGGGGAAAACCAGCGCTACCGCGCTTTTCGAGGAAATTGTCATGAATGCCTGGCAAACCGGGGATCCCGGTTTGCTCTTCTACGATCGCATTAACGCGGGGAATCCGACGCCGCAGCTTGGGCCGATCGAAGCGACGAACCCGTGCGGCGAGCAGCCGTTGCTTCCTTATGAGTCCTGCAACCTGGGTTCAATTAACGTCTCGAGATTCATCACCGGCGGCGCCATCGATTACGAAGGGCTGCGTACGACGGTGCATCACGCCGTTCACTTTCTCGACAACGTGCTCGACGCGAACTCCTACCCGGTCGAGGCCGTGCGCAAAGTCACCCTGGGGAACCGCAAGATTGGGTTAGGGATCATGGGCTTTGCCGATCTGCTGGTGGGGCTCCGCATCCCGTATGCTTCCGCACCGGCGATAGCCCTCGCCGAGGAGTTGATGAGTTTCATCCAGGACCAGGCAAAGCTCGCGTCGTCAAAGCTCGCCGAGACACGCGGCCCGTTTCCGACGTTCGCCAGCAGCCGCCTCAGCGCTGGGCAACAGGCTCCGCTCCGCAATGCCTGTGTGACGTCGATCGCGCCAACGGGAACGATCAGCCTGCTGGCGAACTGTTCGAGCGGCATCGAACCGTTCTTCGCTTTGAGCTATCGCCGCGAAGTCATCGGCGCGACGAAGACAATTGACGTGCATCCGGCGTTACTCGAGATGCTGCGCTCGGAAGGTTCCGATTCAGAACCGTTGTTGAAGCAGGTCCGAGCAAGCGGCCGGCTCGACCGTACGTCGGCTACTCCGGAACTACGCAACCTTTTTGCGACTGCGCACGAGATCGCTCCCGAATGGCACATCAAGATGCAGGCGGCGTTTCAGAAATACATCGACACCTCCGTAAGCAAAACAATCAACCTTCCGCACGACGCCGCGCTGGCCGCGGTGGCCGACGCCTACCAGCTTGCCTTCCAGACGGGTTGCAAGGGAGTGACGGTCTTTCGGGATGGTTGCAAAGCGCAACAGGTCCTTCGCGCCGGGATGGATGCCGAGCATTGTCCCGAGTGTGGCAATCCGCTCGTCATGCAGGGCGGCTGCCGGAACTGTCCGTCTTGCGGCTACAGCATTTGCACGATATAAACGATAGCCTCCAGCCCGAATAGAAAATGTATTTCTACAGCAAAAGCGATCGAGAATTCACCCGGCTTCATGAGGAAGAAATCAAGATGGTTTTTTCGGGGATTGACTGCGTTCTGAACGATGAACAGGCGATCTATTGCAGCAGCGAGCTGACGACCGGAGCCAGACTGTATGCAGCCTTTCGCGAACATAAGGTCAAAACTCGAGATGAGCTGAAAGAGAAACTGGGGAAAGCGTGGTTCGGCACCCATATCTTCGATGAAAATGTAAGACTCGGTAAAAAATTTGCCCAATGCGTGCGCAATCGTCTGACTGATAAAACGATCGTGATTACTCCCGGGCCATTCATGGCGCCGACCTGGTCACAGCCAGAATATCTCTTTTTCTGGGAAGAACTTCTGCGCACGCGGATCAAGACCGGGTGCTTCAATCAGAACTGGCAATTCAGCAACGGATGCACCTTTGAATTTGCGGTCGCGCTGGATAAGGGTCTCCCCCACCATCGATCACAACGGCGAACCTCTCCCGATCGAAGTAGGAATTTCGTTGATGGAATCGGCCATCCATCAACTCGAGGCCGACGGATTCGACACTACGAGCCTCCGCGAAAATCTGGGACGACTGCACGCCATCAAGTCGGGTGCGACCGTATTGTCGCCGGCGTAGCCTCGCCCCAGGCTTTTCCCATACGGTCCTGAGTCGGCTGCGTAAGGAATTGCTTCTCACGGGCTGAGAAGGTAACAACGGGAGGCACTCACGCGCATGGCGCACGATGTTTTCATTTCCCACTCGACGAATAATCGCCCGGTCGCGAACGCCGTCTGCGCCGCGCTCGAACGCGAGGCGATTCGCTGCTGGATCGCTCCGCGCGATGTCATGCCGGGACGCTCTTACTCGGGCGAAATCACCCGGGCCATTCAACAGAGCAGAGCGTTCCTGCTCATTTTTTCGGAGCAATCAAATAATTCCGAGCAGGTCCTCCGGGAAGTGCAGCTGGCGGCAAACTCACGTTTGCACATCGTCCAGTTTCGCATCGACGCGGTGGTTCCCAGCGATGATCTCGAATATTACCTGAGTGGTCCCCATTGGCTGGATGCGGTGACTCCACCGCTGGAGAATCATCTCGCGCAGCTCCAAATCTCCGTGAAAGCGCTGCTGGCTTTGCCACGCGCAGGAGAGACGGAGAAGGCTGCGACGCCGAAAAGACCTCGACCCGGCGGCGGTGCCGAATCACCAGAAGCCCGCCCGGCCAGTCCGGTCCTTGCGACTGCTCCGCTCTCGAGCCGCGGTGACGCCTTCCCCAAATATCTGGAAGTGGGTGGCGCTGGCGGCGGTTGCCCTGGCCGTGCTCGGAGGTATCGCCTTGTTCCTGATATTCGGTCAGGCGAGATCCAAGCCAGCAGCAACGATGGCGGAGCCTTCCGCCAACCTCACTCTGGTTGCGCTGCCGCTTCCATCTGTTCAGCCAAATCTGAATTTGGAGTCCGCTCGCGTTAGCCCATCGATCGCGGATTCCTCTCCGAACACGAGCACGATCGTCAGCGCGGGCGAGGCGGAAAATTATGCGAAAGCATTCTATCGCGAGATGGAACGGGGCGATGTGAGCAAGGCAGCATCGTACCTCGATGAAACAGTCGATTACTACGCCTTTGGTCCCAAGGACAAGGCCTTTGTCACCGAGCAGATGCGCCAATTTGTAGCCGCTCTCTCCATGCGAAGCTTTGAGGTGGGGACGTCAAGGTGCAGGACTCCTCAAAACCGATGATCGCTACGGTGATCTTTGATGTCCGTTACTCGGCGCGGGATGTCTCGGGAAACAACGGCACTGGTCACACCCGCGTGGAATGGGATCTCGCGAAGCGCGGCGACGGTTTGAAGATCGTTCGCTCGAATTGGATGACCTATCCCGATCCTTCGCCTTCCCGCTGACGATCAACGGACCGCCAAGAACTGCTCACGAGAGGAGTCGAACCTCCACGGGTTTCCCCATACGGTCCTGAGCCGTACGCGTCTGCCATTCCGCCACGTGAGCGCTGATCGGGAAGCGGTTGCTAAGGTGCGCGCGGGGCCGATTCGCGCAAGCAAAGGGGAGCAGCCAAGGCGGTCGAGCTTCATCTACGGCGGCGCTTCTTGCGCGCGCGCTCTTCGAGCTGATTCGCCTGCCGCGCTTTGCCTAACGAGCGCAAGAGGTCGGCGTAGTTCGACGCGACAATCTCGTAATCCTCCGGCGGCCTCTCCGTCGCCTCCTCCCAGGCCTTGATCGAGGCGCGGTAGAGTTCCGACGCCCGCGCATAGTCGCCATTGGAATGATAGACGACGGCGAGGTTGCACTTTGATTGCGCGATATCCGGATGCGTCGGCGGATGGGCCTTTTCGCGAATCGCGAGCGCGCGGAGATGGGTTCGCTCCGCTTCGGCAAAACGGCGCTCGTTTGTGTAAAAAACGGCGAGATTGTTCAGGACCGAAGCGACGTCCGGATGATCCGGCCCGAGCTGCTTTTCGTAAATCTCCAGGGCGTGAAGATAATAAGGCTCCGCCGCCTTTTGCCGCCCGGTCTTGCGATAGATCAAGGCGACGTTGTTCAACATCGTTCCCAGATCGGAATAAGGAATGTCTTCCAGCTTCGAGCCGGTCTTGAAAGCGGCTTCGTAATAGCCGATGGCGGCATCCGTTTCGCCCAGGTTGTCGCAAAGAAATCCGAGCCGGCGCGCGGAACGAAAAAGGGCCCGGCCATCAATCGGATCCGCTTTTTCCAGGAAGCCGTGCGCCTTGATGAGATAAGGTTTCGCGGCGGCTCGATCGCCGGCCTGGTCGTGGAGCTGACCGAGCTTCTCCAGACTGAGGGTGTAGTTGATGTCGCCGGGCTCGAAAGCGCGTTGCGCCAAATCGAGCGCCGTCTCGGCGATGCGAATTGCCTCAGGCAGCCGGTTGCTGGCACGCAGCATGTCCAGCTTGTCGTTGAGGATGCCCCACAACTTTTCGTTGCCCTTCATTCGGCATTACCAACCCTCACTCAGCTGGCTGACAAGGTGCTTCGCTAGTTCTTCGGCGGCCAGGGGCAACGCCTGCCGTTCATCCGTATTCACATCATCGCCCACGAAAAAGCTGGTCGCTCCCCCTGCTTCCGACGGCCCGGAGAGTGGCTTGCCGTCCCGGCCGACCAGCGTATAGCGCACCCGCAGCACAAGATTAAATTCGGTCGTTGCGAGAACGTTGCCGCGGACGGAACGCGCCGGCGAACGGCCAACTGCGACGATTTCGCCTTTCAAGATCGCATCCGCGTTTCCTCGTTGGTGATCCGAAAAGTTCCGTCCTGCTGAAACTGCTTGATGACCGTGCCGGTGACCAGAACCTCGATCCGCGGCATGAGCGTTTCGTTCCGGAACGTGGGCACCGCGATGGAATGAATTTGGCGGAGGTAAGCCGGCGTGGCTGGCCCGACGTGGTAACCAGCGCACCCGCTCAAGACAAACGCGAGCAGGTAGGTGGAAAACGCTTTTTTCACTCTCCGGGGTGGCGGCCGCTTCCGGGGTCGCCTCCGACGCCGGTGGCGGCAGCGGTATCAGTCGTAGATCGATGGGGGCGCGGTGGTGGTGTCGGGCAGGAGCGAGGCGGGCGGCGGCAAAGAGACGTCGGTATCCGGCGGCGGGAGCGGCGCGTCGTTCGGCAAATCGGCTCTCGGACCGGGGGCCTGGCGCTCTCTCCATTTTCTTGCTTTTCTTGTTGGCGGCGGCCGCGGTCACCGCGGGCGGTTGCAGCGCTGCGTCGCCGAGCTTGGCCCGCAGTTCGGAAATTCTCTTCTTCGCCCGGTCGCCTTCGCGCGAGCCGGGTTGCTGGCGGATGACATCGTTATAATAGATGGCGGCCGCGCGATATTGCTTTCTGCTTGTCGTAAAACCTCGCGATCTCGAAGGCAGTGTTGGTCTGCTTGGTCTCGAGCTTCTTCAAGTTCTCCCGCGCCTGCGCCGATTTTTCGCTGTTGGGATAGCGATAGAGAAAATCTTGAAAGCCCGTCTTCGACTTCGCCGCGGCATTCGGATCGTAGGTGCCGGAACGCATCGCGGACGTCCAGATGTAGCCGATTTGGTATTGCGCATCGACCGCCAGCGGATCGTTCGGGAACTTTTCCACGACCGATTGGTAGGCCGCCAGGGCCGCATCGTTGGCTCCCTGTTTTTCCCGCGCCCGTCCCAAGGTCGAAGGTCGCGCGCGCCGCGTACTTCCCATAAGGACCGGTGCGAATGATGGACGTGAAAATGTTCGCGGCCTCTTCCATCGAGGCCTTGAACGGAATGCCGAATATCTTCACCTTTTTCCCCGCCAAATACATCTCGCCGATCCGGAAGAGGGCCTCGATGGATTCATCGAAGCGCTCGCTCTTCGGGAATTTTTCCGCGAGGATAGCGTAGCTTTGCGCCGCCTTGAGATACTGGCGGGATTGCTCCTGCAGCTGCGCCATCCGGTAAAGCGAGCCGGGCGCGAGCGTGTCTCTGGGATGGCGCCGCACCAGGTTGCGGTAAGCCTTGATCGCCCCGCTGATATTTCCCTTCTTTTCCGCCTCCTGCGCCTTCGAGAAAAGCTCTTGCGCGTTGCCGCTCATTTCCTCCTCGCCCGGCGCCTGGTACTTCGCCTTTTCGCCGGGCTTAAAGACCACAGAGCCGACGGCAGGCCCGGGCGAGGCGCACCAGATCAGGGCAGGCAAAATAAGTATGCGAAAGGAATATTTCATCGCGTTGCGCAGGGTAGCTACCTTACCCGTCCAGTCAAGTTGGCCAGGGCAAACAAATGGCCGCCCCGGACCGCACGGCGAGGGGTCCGAAGACAGCTTTCCACCGAGGTGGAATGCGATTATTCTGCGAAAGGATCCATTGAATCTCTCGGCACAGCAAAAAATCCGGCTCGGCGCCTGCGCCTGGAGCTTCGAGGAATGGCGGGGAAGCTTTTATCCGGCGGAGCTGCCGCCGGCCCGCTGGCTGGAATTCTATTCGCATTATTTTCCAGCCGTTGAAATCGATTCCACCTTCTACAGCGCGCCCCGCGAAGCGACCGTGCGGCGCTGGGTGGAACACACTCCGGCCACTTTTCGTTTCGCCTGCAAGCTTCCCCGGGAAATCACTCATGTCCGCCGCCTGCGCGATTGCGAGGCCGAATTCGCCGCTTTTCTGCGCGCAATCGAACCGCTCGAATCGAAGCTTCAGGTCATCCTCATTCAATTGCCTCCATCCTTCGCCCCGAAGCAGGGCCGCCAGGCCTTGCGCGAATTCCTGGAGCAACTCCCGCGCGACTTCCGCTTTGCGATCGAATTTCGCCATCCCGGGTGGCATCGTCCGCAGTTTATTCGCCTGCTCGAAAAACACCGCGTCTGCTGGGTTTGGGCCGACACCAGCCCGCTGAACGAACGCAATCTCGCCCCGTTCGAATTCCTGCCGCGCACGACCGATTTCCTTTATCTGCGGCTTCTCGGCGATTACGCCACGAAATACGATCGCGATGGCGGGCACGTCCATCGGTACGGCAAACTTCTTTGGAAACGCGAAGCAGCGCTCGAGAGCTGGACGCTAAAGATCGAGCGGCATCTCGCCGAGACGCGGAGCGTCTGGACTTTCGTGAACAACCATTTCGAAGGCTTCGCGCCCGGAGACTTGCCAGCGTCTCGCGAATCGCCTCGGCTTCGATCTTCCGCTTCCGTCCGCCGAAGAAACGGCCTCCGCCGATCCTGGTCAGTTGGACCTTTTTGCAGGCAGGGATCGCTCCCCCTAGTCCTGCTCTTGATCCTGATCTTACTCCTGATCCTTGATCCAAAAGGGCAAGATCAGGAGCAGGATCAAGAGCAGGAGTTACCGAATCTCCGCCGCGCCAAAATAAGGCTGCAATATTTCGGGAATCCTAATCGAGCCGTCCGGCTGCTGGTACGTTTCGATCAACGCCGCAAATAGTCGTGGCAGCGCCAACCCTGAACCATTCAACGTGTGGCAGAAGCGGTTTTTCCCTTCCGCATCTTTGAAGCGCAGGTTCATCCGGCGCGCCTGAAATTCTTCAAAGTTCGAACAACTCGACACTTCGAGGTAAGCCTGCTGTCCCGGCGACCAGACCTCGATGTCGTAAGTCTTCGCCGACCCAAAGCCCAGGTCCCCTGTGCAAAGCTCGATTACGCGATAATGCAGGTTCAACAATTGCAGGACACGTTCCGCATTGGCTGTGAGCGATTCGTGCTCGGCGTAGGAATTCTCCGGCGTCGTGATTTTCACCAGCTCCACCTTGTCGAACTGATGCACGCGAATGATCCCGCGCGTTTCGCGCCCGGCCGAACCCGCTTCGCGCCGGAAACAGGGCGTATAGGCGACATACTTCTTCGGCAGCTCCGACGCCGCTAAAATTTCCTCGCGATGAAAATTGGTCACCGGCACTTCCGCCGTGGGCGCGAGAAACATCTGATTCTCCTCCAGTCCATACATGTCGGGCTCAAATTTCGGCAATTGGGTCGTGCCGATCATGCAATCGCGCCGCACGAGAAATGGCGGACTCATTTCGAGATATCCATGCTCTCGAGTGTGCAGATCGATCATGAAATTTATCAGCGTCCGCTCCAGTTTCGCGCCCACCCCAGTGAAGCAAATAAATCCGCTGCCGCTCAGTTTTGCAGCCCGCTCCAGATCGAAAAGTTTTAGCTGCGTTCCGAGCGCGACATGATCCAGGACCGGCTCGCTCAGCGCCGGCTTTTCACCCCAGCTCCGCACCACCGGGTTCGCGCTCGCATCCTGACCGATCGGCGCTTTCGCGTGGGGCAAATTTGGAATACCCAGAAGCAATGCCTTCTGTTCTTCATCGGCGGCAGACGTTTGCTCGTTTAGCCCGGAAATCTGCTCCCCAATCTCTCGAACGTTCGCCTCGAGTTCGTCCGACGACTCGCCGCGCGACCGTTTGCCGCCAATCTCCTTGCTCAATCTTTTCCGATCCGCGTTCAGCTGCTGCAACGCCGTTTCGGCTTTGCGCCGTTCCGCATCCACCCGCAGCACTTCGTCGATCCTGGCGACTTCCTCGCCTCCTCCGCGAGTGGAGAGCCGCTCTTTCACAAAATCGGGTTGTTCCCGGATGAGCCGGATATCGAGCATGTCCTTGGCATATCAGCGACACCCACTGTGCGCAAACGTTCTGCTGGCTTTCGATGTCGTGCTCTTGATCCGATCGTAATCATGCTCGTGCTCGTGCTACCTCTTTTCTTGAGCACGAACACGATCACGAAGGGCACGGCCCCTCAGCAAAACCAGATGACAATCCCAGGGCGCGTTTGATATTTCCGCGTGGAAAGATTCAACCTCCTGAGCGTCGCGCTCGGCCTGGCCTGCCTTGCCGGGATCAATCTTTACCTCACCGTCTTTGTCACCGGCCTGGCCATCAACCAGCACTGGATCGTTCTCTCGCCGAGCTATCATTCGCTCGAAGTTCTCGGCCATCCCTGGATCATCATGATCGCGGGCGTTCTTTATTTCCTCGAATTTTTCGCGGACAAAGTACCGTGGGTGGATACAGCCTGGGACGCCGTTCACACCGTCATCCGGCCCATCGGCGGCGCCCTCCTCGCGATACAGGTCCTCGGCCATTCCACTCCGACTTTCGACGTCCTCCTCGTTCTCCTGGCGGGCGGCACCAGCCTCGTTACCCACACGGCCAAGGCGTCCTCGCGCCTGGTGGCAAACAGTTCGCCGGAACCATTTTCGAATATTGGACTTAGCGTGGCCGAAGATGTCGCCGTCTTCGGCGGACTGGCGCTCATTCATTACAATCCGGTCCTGGCGCTTTCGCTCTTCGCCCTGGCGATCGCCGCATTTCTCTATTTCGCCCCGAAGGTTCTCCGCTCCATGAAAGCGAAGATCTGGCTCGCGCTAACAAAATTGAACGGCCCCGCCGATTTGCAGCGGCCCTCGACCCTGCCAATTGCCCTCCCCGCGCGCCTGGCCCCGATCTTCAGCAAGCAGAACGTCCTGGGCGAGACCATCGCGTGGGCGGTCCCCTGTATTAGCGGTCGGGGCCGGCGGATTCCGGCAAATCTTTTCGGCGCTCTCGTCGCCACGAACGAAGAGCCGCACAAAATTGTTTTCGTGGCCAAGAAAAGTGGACGCGGCTTTTGCCAGACGATCGACCTCGAGGGTTCGAGCATCGCGCATGAGTCTCAATTTCTCTCCGAGAATCTCGTTATCTTCCCGACCGCGAGTCGCGGCCCAAAATACTCTTTTATGTTGACGCGTTCGCGCGGCCCGCTGGTCGAGCAGATGGCGGAGTACCTACGCCAACGTCCGAGCTCACCCCCCATTGCAGCCGAGACCTTAGCGCCCGAGCCCATCGCACACATTTAGGCAAGGGAACACCGCGACTGGACCGCGACATGCGGGAGCGTCTTGCCTCATCCTCCTGCTCCTGCTCCTGATCTTGATCCTGCTCATGATCCTCCCGTCGGATCACACCACTTAAAGAAGGATCAAGATTAAGAGCATGATCAGGAGCAGGAGCGAAGTCTCCCAGTCCACATTTTTTTGTCGCCAAAAGGCGCTGAAACCGCCGACAATGTCCCCTCTCCCCCCCATGCTGCTTGCCGACCGTTATGCCGAGCTGCGCGATTCCGCGCGTGTCCACGAACGCGCGCTGTTTCCGTCACAACGCACCCCGAGCGAGCTGGAATTGCAAGCACGCTGGTTTGCGGGCGATTTCGGTCGGCGTTTTCATTCCGTCACCGGCGACGACGTCGAGGTCGTCCAATTCGGCACGTGGAATCGGGCCGCCGGACCGGACTTTTCCGACGCCGTCGTCCGACTCAATAACGCCGATCCCATTCGCGGCACGATCGAGTTCGACCTGTCGGATCGCAGCTGGGAAACACACGGTCACGCTACCAACCCCGCCTTCGACGACGCAGTCCTGCACGTCTTCGTTCATCAGAGCGCTCGCGCCTTTTTCACCCGCACCAAATCGAATAGGAACATCCCGCAAGTGCGGGTCGATCCAAACACGTTGCCAGACTCGTTCTCGGCCAGTGTCCCGCTGGCGCGGCCGGGCCGTTGCCAGGCGCCGCTCGGAGATTTGCCGGAAGAACGGCTTTGCCGAATTCTCGCGGCCGCCTCGCAATTCCGCCTGCAGCGCAAAGCCGCGCGGATCAAGAATATCGTGGAAAATCACGGCCGCGACGAAGCGCTCTTTCAGGAGATCGCCGCCGCGCTTGGTTACAAGGAGAACAAGCTGGCCTTTACTCTTCTCGCGCAGCGGTTGCCACTCGGATTTCTTCGCCAGCAAAAGGACGACGCCGAAGCGACGCTCTTCGGAGTAGCGAGCTTCCTCCAGGCCCCGGACCTCGCCGTTTACCCGGAGGAAACGCGCGGCTACGTCAGAAAACTCTGGGACCGCTGGTGGCCGCATCGTAATGACATGGAGCGGCTGGTCCTGCCGGCCAAACTCTGGCGACTGAGTGGCACGCGGCCGCTGAACCATCCGCAACGCCGGCTCGGCGCGGTCGCTACGCTCATCGAGGCGTGGCCCCTGTTCATCAGGTCGCTGTCGAGACAGAACCCGAAGACAGCCAAACGGTTTTTCCTGGAGCTGCGCCATCCGTTTTGGAATTTTCATTACACGCTCGCCGCCGATCCGACTCCAAGAGAAATGGCGCTCGTCGGGGAATCGCGCATTGCCGAGATCCTGGCGAATGTTCTTCTGCCCTTCTTCCTCGCGGAAGGCGCCGAGGTCTGGGCTGCCTACGAGAAATTGCCCGCGCGGCTCTCAAACCGCCGGCTCGAAACCGGAGTCACCAGGCTCTTTGGCGGCGATTCGCGCCGCCCGCATTTCACGAAAACGATCGCCCAACAACAAGGCCTGCTTCAGATCTACGAAGACTTCTGTTTACAGGACAATTCCGATTGCGCTCAATGCCCCTTCCCCGAGCAGATGCGAAAATGGAAATGAAACCTCCTCCTGGAGCGGCGGTCTATGACTGCCGACGGGTTATTGACGGTCGAACGGCGGTCATAGACCGCCGCTCCAGCGCCTTCACATTGATCGAGCTCCTCGTCGTCATTGCGATCATCGCCGTCCTCCTGGGACTGGCATTCCCTGTTTTCCAAGGTGTCCAGAACCAGGCCAAGAAAACGCAGGCCAGAAACGATCTGGTGCAAATCGTGACCGCGGTAAACGCATTCTACGCCGAGTACGGAAGGTATCCCCTGGCGCCTGCGACTCCCGCCGACACCACGTACGGCGCGACAACGACGAACGAGCAGCTCTTCAACGAACTTCGTTCCGTCAACGCCTCGCAAAATCCCAGAAAAATTGTGTTCCTGTCGCCACCTGACGTGAAAGATTCGAACAATCCGCGTGCTGGCGTTAGCGCGGCGGGCCAATACTTCGACCCTTGGGGAAAGCCGTATTTCATCCGCATCGACACGGATTACGACAATCAAGTCACCAACCCCTACTCGCAGAACGCGGGCGGCGCGCCTTTTCTGCGAGCCGGCGTCATCGCATGGTCGTTCGGAAAAGATGCTCTCTCGCAAACCACTACCACGCCCTCCGACAAAAACAGCGGAACGAACAAAGACGACGTCATCTCCTGGCAATGACCCTCCCCAAAGAACGGCGGTTACAAACCGCCGAACGCTTCAAAAAAGGGCGGTTTGGAAAGCGCCGTTCCTTGATTGCCGCACACACGCCACGCTTGACTTTCTCTCTCTCAACCATCAACTATCACCTCTCAACTTCCCGCGGGTGTAGTTCAATGGTAGAACGCCAGCTTCCCAAGCTGGACACGAGGGTTCGATTCCCTTCACCCGCTTTTTGCGCATGACAGAGCTCCTCGTCTCAGAGAAAGTCATAACAGAGTAGGCCGATAGTCATAACACGTGCGCCAAAATCCGGGACAGTTCGCCACAGTCCGGGGGCCACGAAGGCCCTCTTTTTTGTCTGTGCGGGTCGCGGGCCGATAAGGGGGTGGGCCACCCCATTTTGACTCGACGAAACGAGCGGGTTACTCACCGTCCTCAGTCGGAGCGTGAATTTCAATTGTTCCCGAGCGGGTAACCACCGAAACCATCACAACTGGCTTTGGCGGTTTAGTTGGTTTGCCCAAAAGGGGGAAACGGCGGTGGCCCAGCCCCGTTTTGAAGGTGGGCCAGGCCGGAGTAATGTCGGTCGAGAACCCAGATTACCGATGCTCGCTGGAAAAAGAATCGAGGACCTAACTGAAGAAAACCTGAAGGGCTTGGTGGCCGCGCAAACGCCGGAAGGACTACGCGTCGATTTCAAACGCGAGCTGCCGACCGGCTCCAACGAAGGAACCCGCGAATTTCTGGTGGAATCAGCGGCATCGTCGACGCCGATCGTGACGCCACGAAGCTTCGCCTCACCGAGTCCATCCGCTCTGGCATCGCGCCGCGCCTGGATGGCGTGACCATGAGCCACGTAGCGCTCGCGGACGGGCGCTCTGTGTTGATCATCGAGATACCCAGAAGTTTCACGCCTCCCCACATGGTGAGCTACCTCGGGGGCTCTCGATTTTTCGCGCGAACGAGCGCCGGCAGCAAATACCAGATGGACGTTCAGCAGATCCGGAACGCCTTTGTAGCGTCCGAGACGATCAATGACCGCATGCGCGATTTCCGGGTGGACCGTGTGGCCCGAATTATTGCAGACGACACGCTATCGCGAATTGTCGGCCGCTCACGCTTAGCCGCGCACATTATGCCCCTCCAGTCGTTCATGCCGGGCTTTGCTGTCCCCGTGAACCATCTGAAGACCGCGGCTTTCATGGAACTCAGGCCCTTCAATGCCGGCGGGGCAAGCACGCTTCACAATTTCGACGGCATCCTTCACCGCAGCCTGGCTCCCGAAAATTCAGACCACGGCGGAGGCTACGTTCAATTGTTCAGAAACGGCTGCATCGAATCGGTCAGCGCCGATATGTTCGGCAACGGGGTACCCGGGATTCCACGGGACTTCTTCGAATCCACCATGATCAGGGAGATCGGAAAATACCTTCACTTTGTGTCCGCAGAATTGGGCATAGGCCATCCGTACATCGTGGCGGTCAGCTTGCTGGGAGTCCGCGGGCTGGGGCTGATAATGGGGCCGGGTGCGCGGGGTGGCGCCCTCATCGACCGAGACAACCTTTTGATCCCCGATCTTTTTGTCGATGAAGTCCCGATCGCGGAAGGCGAAAAGCGCGAGAATTTTCGGTGGGCCGCGCGAATTCTCCAGCCCGTCTGCGACACCATTTGGAATGCTTGCGGGTTCCTCCGCTCCGGCAACTACAACGCCCAGAATCAGTGGGGTCCCTGATGCGCTGATCCGGCCCGCCGCCGCGCCGGATGGAGCTCGAGACGAAAAGGCCGGATCCGAGCAATTCTCGCAAGGTTTGAGAAGCTATTGGGCTGTTCTGCGCGAAGCGTCATTGGCGACCCACGGCAGTTGCAAAGCCAAATCCGCGCGCGTCTATTGGCGGCAACCGTGAACACGGAAAGGCTCGCAATTCACGCCGAGGCGAAACAGGCCCTGGAAAAATACGGGGAAAGCAATCCCCAGGTCGCCCTGCAGATCGAGGCCCTTTTGTGCAGCTTAGACGACACTCTATCTGACGCCTTCGTTCTTGAAGAATTGAAAGCCATCAACGCGACGGGGAGGGCATTCAGAGAAGTGTATGCGGAGAACCAGCAAAACGCGGAGAAGCGCAATGAAGACCATAGTCGGGTTTGAGAAACATTGAATCAGTCCGAATCAGCCCGGAATCAGCTCGGAAGAGCTTGAAGAAGGAAAATTTACGAATCCGCCGCCCTCGGAATCCGGGTTTGAGGTGAAAGCCGAATCCGGCCGGTTCGCACGGGGTTTGATAAGCTTTTCGGGCCTTTCTGCGCGATCCCTGCAAGGAGGCTGCATCTCGCCTGCGGAGGGCGACAAACGTCGGCCCGCCGATCCGTATTGAAGGTCTGGCCGGGGCTTGTGGTCTTCATGAAAACAGCACGTCATCGAGGTGGCGCATATCGACAATCAGACCGCACACACCGCATTTATGAAATTGCCGCTGCCCGTCAGCAGGCAACGCCATGAAGTCCTCGCGTGTCGCATCCTCTCCATTCTGGTCCTCATCATACTTGGCCAACGTCGTCTGAAAAACGCCAAGCATGAACGCCCGAAACTCCGGGTCTGCTAGCTTGGCCTGCCACCGCTCGATCTCGACGGCGACAAGCTCAGCCGAAACGCGGGCGCAACACTGGGAGAAGCAAGGCGGATTCACGTCTGGGGAAACGAAGCCGCGAGATTGCCAAAAATCCGCTGGTCTGGTCAACTGCGAAATATGGACAGTTATTCCCTTCATCCAATCGCGACCGGCTATCGCCTGAGCGGTGGCAGACTGGATAGTCCATTGGATTATCCAGGGCCGGATGCCGTCGAATACGGACGAAGGATGGTCGGATTTCTCGCGCAGGTAAGCGGGGCGGAGCTTTATTTATTCAACCAGGCGGGGGATATCGTGGAGACGAAAACTTATCGAGCGGGAGTGCCGCCACCGGCCAACTCGATGGTCGCGATGCTCAGTGGAACCGAAGACATGCAGACCGGGCCGGCCAGTTCTTCGAAGCGGGCCGCCAACCGGGCCAACGTTTTAGGCTCTCAATGTTGAAATGCTGAGATGCTCAGTCGCCTTCCTGCGAATCCAGCAGAGCCCGATGAAAATATCCATTGTCGAATGGATCAGCACGGCGCGCCTCTTCTTCCGCCCATGCAATCCAACCTAGGACCGATTCAGAGCGCCACACATCATCTGGATCGTTTGCTGAGCGACGCTTTACCTCTGCGACCATTTTGCGCACCGACGCGGACCATCGCCAGCCAGTCAGTTGTTCCTCGAGCTTCTCTTTGCGATCTTCCAGTTGCTCGCATTCCTCGGCATCCTTCTCAACTTCACGATGCGCTTCGCTGCGAACTCGGGATTCCTCCGCCGCGGCGCCCACAGCATCGAGAAACGGTTCAATCAAGTCCTCGACCTTGCGTTTGTGCCCATCCGGCCATGAGAGTCGCGTCTTGTCTTCGAACCTGCTGGTGATTTGGAGGCGGAGTAGCCCAGTCGGTTTGTAATGATGACCAGAGTCGCCAAACAGCGTTTTTCGCTCTGACAGGCTCATCAACCGCGACCCTTCCGCGAGCACAAACGTAACAAGTTCCTCACCGACTACAACGCCCGCCGGTGAGTACCCGCGGTAGCTGGTGTCTCGGCGCCTCGCCCGAACGATCCACCCTCGCACTTGCGCTTGCACGATGACCGATTGCAGAATTCGCATGGCGCGGTCGCGTAACCCTTCAGTGACGCGGACCTGCATGGCTCCATCGATATCTGCTTTCAAAAGCCCATATCGATTTGGAGAGCTCCTCTTCAACTCGGCGTTGGTGGCAGTGACCAGAGCGTTATGATGTCGCGTCGTGTCACTCATCGCGTCCTCCAAGGAGGTCAAAACGATCGGGGAACTACTTACCAAAACGAAACCCGAAGATTCCCTATCCTGCATTCACCGCATGATCGCCACTGCCGTTCATCATTCGGGGAGGACTTGATTCCACCTCGATTATTGAAGGCATCTCGCTCAAAAACCGCCTCCCTTCTGAACTCTGTCTCAGCCTCTTGAGGGTTTCGCCGAGGTCGTTGAATTCCACCTTCACCACGCCTTGGTGCAACTGCACCTGGGGTTGCGAAAATTCAGATGGAAACTTGCGCTCCAAAAGCCAGGCGGAAGCCTGCCAACTGCCCTTGTTAGCCGCGGCTTGAACGTTCTCTATTTGTTTCTGGATAAAGGCGGCTTCCGCGTTTTGAACATCAGCGTCGAACTGAGGGTCGTTCTTACGCCACTCGGCAACGGTCGAGTGATGGACTTTCACTTTTCCTGCCGCTCGGTTCGGGGAAAGCCCCAACGCGATCAGCTTGCAGATCGCCGCACGAACTGCCGGCGTGTTCTTCAATGCACTGCGCTTCATCGTGTGGATAGAGTAAGAACGATCACACTCAACTTCCAGCGCATACTTGCCGGCAGAGTTATTCGCCCGAGCGTGCCCCTGCCGATCAGCTGGGGCCGCTAGTGCACCACCGGCGCCTATGAGGATCGGCAGAAGGGCGTATTCCATAAAAAAAGCGCCGCCTCTCACCCTCTCGAGGGAGTTGGTGAGAGACGGCTGGCTACGTTCCCCCCGGACACGTCGCCCAACTATAAATACGAGATTGACTGGGCGAAGTTGAACTCGAGATCAACGCGCGCGCGAAAGGGTCAGGGTCATCCGTGCCGCCTCTCAGTGCTCAAGGGTGTAGGAGAAATCCTACACCAGTTCGAACGCTTTCTTCTTGTATCGACCTGAGTAGTCTCTGACTCTCGAACGATGTTCTGGATAATCGCCGCCTTTATCATTCTCGTCTGGGCTGTGACGGGAGGAATATTCACTGGGACTGGGGCAGGAGGCTTTCCCCCTATTGGATCGGTTCCAAAGAGTGGTCCCAGCTGCCGCTTCAAAGTGAATGAGTGGTGGCACAGTTTAACGCTTGGGCAGAAGATGCTCGCAGGCGCTTACTACGCTTGGCTACTGTTTAGATGCATTGGATGATAAGGTGTCTCGCCTTATCCTCGGAGTTGCGACGCAAACAGCATGAACTACCGGGAAAGCGCCGCCTCCCAGACGTGTACTGAGGAGCCTGAGAGACGGCTGGGATGTGTCTTCGGTCTGGATACTCCGGCGCTCGGCTACGAAGTGTCGCGGGCGGCCTTTGGTGAAAGCGCTGCGATGATGACAGCGGCTCGGTCTTGCGGTTACACCTTCCTCTATGGCCGAAAAACAACAGTGCGCCATTACCGGGCGTGGCGCCGAGCCAACCCGAAATTCACTTCGACCGCTTACGTCGCCGCGCACTCGAAGACGGTGCGGAAGCGGTTGGAGAAGCAGAAACTCGCTCGCGAGCGGAACGGGCGCGGACATTCACAGCGGCGCCGAGTCCGCGCCAAACCACGATGACCGATCGGCCCCGATGAGTTCCAAAGCGATCGATGCCGGTAAATTTTCGTCAGTGGTACAGTTTGAATCGCGTAAACGACGCCCGGCAGTGTCCTAATTTGAATGTTCCGATCTTTCTGGTGTCTGACTCAGTATGATCAAGACCATTATCGCCAGCACCTTGAGTCTGTGCTCCCTTTTGATTTTCTCAGTCGCATTCGCAGATTCTATTTACGATAAATGCTGGGCTAATTGCGAAAGACGCCAACGGGTATGCGTGAAAGCGCAAGGCTCCAGAAGTATCGAAATATGCAACGAAGAATTTGTCAGGTGTACGACGACCTGCAATCACATCCCTCGCTAACCAACTTCTCCCCGACAATCCCCGGTAGTGGTACAGTTTGAACGGCCTAATTTGGGTTCAACTTCCAAACGCGATACCCCCAAAAGCTCCCGTAAATCAAATAGACCAGATACAGCGAGAGGCACCACGCCGCCGCACTGTCGAGTTTCAGTAGAAGAAAAAACAGCACCAGCGCGATAGCGGC
This sequence comes from uncultured Verrucomicrobiae bacterium, assembly GCA_963850015.1. Lineage (GTDB taxonomy): Bacteria > Verrucomicrobiota > Verrucomicrobiia > Chthoniobacterales > UBA10450 > AV80. The sequence continues at coordinate 99,810 of CAWKJF010000002.1, read as the reverse complement.
ATATGGCAGCCCGATCAGGTAAGCGAATTGAAGGTGTCGCGCTCGGAAGAAGAGGTAATTCCAGAAAGCATTTATAAACATCATTTTCGCCAACAGGACGAAAGCCACGCTCCGAGCAGGCGAGTCAGGCAGCAAGAAAAGTCGCGTCCAAATCACAAAACAGATCACGTAGTACAACCCGCCGATGATTACCCACACCGGAAAAGGGGGCGCGTGGGCAGGCAGGCGTAGACTGGAGAGGCGTTGCCTTACCCCACGGCCAGCGAACAACCCCTCTAGGCCCGCACCAATGCCGCAAATCACCAGCGACAGAATTAATGCGCGCGCCATGAATCGCGATACTACAGGAGCGCGATTACTTCCTCCAAGCTCCAAACGTGATCTGAGACGCCCGCTTCCATTGCAGGAGTGACGCGGAGCGATTGGTAAATCCGGCAGAAATTGTAGTGCATGTAGGGCAGCGCGACCGCTGCTTCCAGATTCTTTACCACTACAAAATTTTCCGTTGTCAGATTCCAGGCATTTGCGTAAAGGGCTGGTATCGCTGCGCAAACATGCGATCGCCAAAATCTTAAAAGTTCGGAGTAGTGACCCGAGCTGGGGCGTAAACTAAAAGAGAGAAACAGCCTGTGTGTGGATAGCTCCGACTTCACCGTTGGAGTGATAAGGTTTGCGCCTTCCGCACGCAGGCTTTTTTTGTGAAGGAATCAGAATGAAAAAAGCAGTTAATCGAGCCGGATCGACGGTCGCGGTGGAGAACATCACAATCACACTTGATGCCCTCTCATCGAAAATGGTGCGCTTGTATGCAGCAGAAAACGACCGCAGCCTCGAAGATGTCGCGAATGGCGTGATCGGTGGGAACCTTGGTCACGCGATGGGTCGCGGGAATTGCGATGACTCGCTGGAGCACACACGCGAATACGTGATGGACGCAATCGGTCGCCGGCGCCTCAGTGAAGCAAAGGGGGGGAGACCCAAACCACTGCCACTCGGCGGAGCAGGTTTGAGCCAGACCGAAAGGGCGATTCTGCATCTCCAAGGTGCCGTCGCGGAACGGTTCGGCCGCAACTTCGGCACTGACAGCGGCCGAGGCACGATCTACATCAGCCACGACGGCGTGAGCTTGACCGACCGGGAGTCGGGTATCGTGGCGCAACGCGTGAGCTCGATCGCACGTCATCTGACGATCACGAAGGTATGTCGGGCTCTGAAATAACAAACGCCCGCTGAACTGGAACACGCCGTGAGAGAGCAACGGTAGCGCTGTTTGGGGTTTCAAAACCCACGGCGGCGCTGCCTTTTCCTCTCGGATCACAGCGAAAAGCTGTAACAAAAACCGGGTGACAAAAGTGCATCGCATAGGTAAGAGCCCGTCAAATGAACGACGACAAAAAGGGCTACCCCAGCGCAACACAATTGGCACAAATGCTCGATGGTCTTCAGGCTGGCAGCCTGATACAGGCGGCTCAAATCGACAACATCTTAACTCTACTCGAACTTTTCGGTAAACACCTCGGGGTTGAGGTGATCGAAGGCCTATCGATTCGTGATTGGTTCCAGAAGGAAAAAGAGGATCAGGTGGAGCGGATATTGATTCATTTCGAGGACCAAGACCCCGGGGTTGCTGCGTTCTTGCAGCAGATCGTTGATCGGCGCCGGGCAAGGAACGAGCAACCGCCAGAACAGAAAGAGTGAGAGTTACCCGACCCAACCGAGCTGCTTCAAATCGGCATCGGGGTTCTCGTACGCTGGCACTCAGATCATACGCGAGCGAGCAATGAACCTACCCGACCAGCCAAGATTCCACCTGCCAGCGGTGCCGTGCCCGCCGAAACTAAACTGGCAGACGGAGCGAAATCCGGAGCAACGGGAAGCGTGGAAGCTGAACCTGTTCGAATGGTGCCTGATTCTGAGCCAAGTGGAGGAGCTGATCGAGGAAATGAATCGCGCGCAAGAGTAGTTACCGTATCCAGTGAGGAAGCGAATCCTACCGCAGAAATCACCCCCCCCCGGACGTTGCCTAACGCACGCCGCCGACAGCAAGAGCGGAACCGCTACTCGCCGAGCGTAGTCGCGCCTTCGCCTGGGCGAATAGTCGCGGAGTATCACGGCGGATTGAAGCAAACTCGCCGAGAGATTTGGTCACGACCCCGCGTTCTATAGACGTCAGGCCGCGGACAAATTTGCCACGATCTGCGACCTTGATGCCTGACAACGGGTGCCGGTTATCAAGAACCTCCAGCAAATCCCCTGCGGTTTTTATGGGGACGTTCATTTCGTCAAGCCGCTGAATTTCCCGGGACATCGAATCCGGATCGCCATTGATCATGGCCTGATACAATTCCGCGCGCGTGCGCGAAATTGGAGTGCTGTCAGTGAAATCCGGACGCTCTTTGTAGGCATTCGCCTTTTGGAAGTCCGCCTTCATGCGGGCGAGACTCGGCGCCGCGCTGCGTAGATCAACACCCACGAGGCCGCGCATCAGTGCCTGCGCCTGGTTGCGCTTCTGCAGAGTGCCCTTCGTTTTCTCCGGCTGTGTAAGGGTCGACCAAGTAGTGCCGACTAAGGGCGTCAACGGCGGCGCGATCGTCTTGCCGATGAACTGGCCTATCGCAGCGGCCGATTCACCGCCCGTTGAGCCTGTGGGCACGAGTTTTTTGCCGTAAAAAGGGTCTGTGTTCGTCGCGAGCGCCGTCACGATGTTCGACACTGGATTCCCCAATAAGATTCGCTGACCGATGTTCTGCCACCAGGCATTCTCCCGGTCGCCGCGGTCGATTCGTTTTCCGATCAGATCAGCATAGGGAATGACGTTCGTGAGATCCCACTGCACGGGCCTGCCTTCCTCATCGGTCCACGGCATTAGCGCACTCCACACCGGCCAGTCTCCGACCTTGCCGCGCATGTCCTTGGCGATGGCCTCACGATCATCATCGGAGAGTCCCAAACGAATGGATGAAGCCAGCGTAATCAGGCTCGGAATTGCCATCCATTTCAGCATCGAAATTGGTTGCTCACGCATTGCGCGCGCTCCGATCCGCATCGCCTCGTAGTAAAACGACCCGAACGGCAGCGGGCCACGTTTTAGCACCTTCATGGCAGTGCTGTTAGGCACCTGGTCATAAAAGGGAAACCACTTGCGGAGGTGTTCGGCCGATTCCGCTGGCGATAATCCCATCGAGCGCGCGCGGAGATAGCCTGCGGCTTTGAAAATATCGTCCTCAACGCGATACGCTTTTTGCGCGAACTCACGAGCCGGCCGAAGTGTTGCCAAGCGAGCAATCCAGTCCAGTGGCCGTTCAGGATTGATGACCCCGTTTAGGTTCTCGGAGCGCGGTCTGTAACTCTTGACTCCCAAAATCACCGCCGAGCACGCCGTGCTTGTACAGTTCCTCCAACGTAACCTCAGAATGTTTTCCGCGGAGAACCTTCACAGCATCGAGATAATGCTGCCAATTGGCTGGATTGAGTGGATTCACGCCCGCGAAATCAGCGAACATAACGTTGCCGATCAGGTTGCGGCCATGCGTTGCCGGGTTGTAGACGGTCTTCCACTTTTTCCAGGTCTGAAGTACCGAATCATAAATTTGTCCGGCGACGGAAGGTACTTCCCCCAACTCCTGCAGTTCACGCGCGATGTCCTCCTGAACCCATTTGCTGGAGAGTTGGCCGTATCTCGGACTGTCCGGCATTTTCGTGAAACCTTGCGCCTCTTCATTCTTCACCCACTCGGCCCGATCGGCGATCCCATTGAAGAGTCGTGCCAGCTGAAGGTCATGGTTCATCTGAAGCAAAGCTTTACCGACCGGATAGCCTGGCTCACGGATTAGCCCCATACGATCAAGTTGCTCAGCGCTCAGCGGGTCGATCTTCTGATATTTTCGGGTGATGGCCTCTCTGAGATCTCCAATCTTGCGTTGCAGTCCCGCCGGCAGAGTCTCGAAGGCTGCCAGGTCCGCCGCCGTCATTTGCGGATCCTGGCGCTTGCCAAAGAATCCCAATTCGAATGCCAACCGGTTCAGCTCGGGATCTCGAACGATCTTCTGGCCGATGAACTGGTCAAACCAAGCGTCCCGTGCCGCGGCATTCTCGAAACGGAATTGACCCTTCGTCCAGTCCACCGGATTGCCATTCTTGTCGATCACCGCATAGGCGCTTGAAAGCTGCGGTTTGAATCGATCGAGAATCAAACGGTAGTAACGGCGCCCGGCTCCCAAGAAACCGAGTTTCTCCATCTCTTTCGGCAGGTAGAAACGAGCGAGGTAACTGCCTCTGTTCCGCTCATAGGTTGTCGGGTTCAATAAACCGGCTTCCACAAGATCAAGACCGACATCGTCGATCATCTTGCGCACTCTCTTTGCTGCTGGACGCAAGGCTTCTGGCAGGGCGTTCACTCTGACTTCACCGCGGATCACCTGGTCGAGCAGTCGTTTGTTCTCAGGGGTCACGAGCCGCGGTTCGACCTGTAATCCCAGAAGCTGCGATTCACCGCCACCGCTCAATAACTTTGCCCATTCTATGGCAACCTGAGAGCCATAAACCTCGGCGGTCTGTCGCTCGCGGATCATCGCTGCTGCCTCAGTCGGAACATTTCCGAGCGAAACGAACTGCGTTTTCATGGTTGCGATCGCTGCGTCGACGACTGCCCCTGGCGCTGAATTACTGAACGCGTCAGTCGCCCTACGAATGGCGGCATTTGCGGAAATCGCGTCCCCACCAGCGTAAATCGCACGCCCCAACCATTTCACGGCATTGACGACCCCGTTATTTAGAGCGCCTTCCGCAACGCCCAACGTCCGGAGCGGATTCAACGCCTCGCGAACGTCGAGTTCGGGTTTCGCCATGCGCAAAATTCCGTCATCATCAATATCGGTGATGCCTTTCTCGCCAAGTTTCCCCCGTAACCGGCGAAGCGCGGCCAGTTTCAGGTTGCTCACGCCTTGCTTCACGATGTTCAGGTCGCGCGCGATATCTCCCGGCTCGTCGCCGGCAGCCAGTCGTGCCACCACGGTCCGCATTTTCGCCGGCAAAGCGTCAATCGCTTCATGCAAAGCCCTGATCCCTTCGTTGTATGCTGCGTCGTCTGCCGGGGAACGGCTAATCTCGTCAGGTAGCTGAGATCCGCGCGTCTCGCTCATTTCACCCGAGAGCGGTTCATCAAGCGTTGTCTGTTCTGGAATCTTAATCTGCTTTCGGTACAAGCCGCGAAGTTCGTTGTTGATCGCCACGCGTGCGAAAGCTTCAAAAGGAATCCCGCGTTCGGAATCGAACGCCTTCGCCGCACGTGCCAGCGCTATGCGCGCGTGCTGCTCGACATCTTTCAGGTCAATGCCAGGGATGTTGCGATATCCGGACGCAATTCTCTGCGCAAATGGCAGCGCATCGTTGAACCTTTGAGCCGGCGGTTTCTCTCCGTCGATGCGGGCTTGTTCACGATCCTGACGGGATCTGGCGGGCTTCGCCATGGCCAATGTCCCGCCCTCCGAGGTCTTCAGTTCATTTTCGAACCGCTCCACCTGCCTGATGTGCTCGAGAATCGCTTTCGAGGGATTCTTCAACCCGCGCAGATATTCGAGGACGTTCGCAATGTGCTGACGTAGGCGCTCAGTGAGGCGCACTGGCTCTTGGAACTGCTTCAGGGCCCGGGTTACCGCAGCCGCCCGATCAGGACCAAGGAAGGCCTGTTCCGTTGTTTGTCCGCTCTCGCGAGTCTGCAAAATCATCCGGGCCAGCTCAGCCGATTTCTCAGTGTCGGAATATTTCGCCCAGCCCTCCCCATAGGCTTCCGCCAGAATGTGTTCTTGGTCTGGATTTTTCTGCGCCCAATCCCGGTAGAGCGCAGCCGTGTCTGTCCGGTTATCTCGCGCGACCAATCGCTCGATCGCGTGTTTGTATTCCTCATCAATCCCGGCGTGGATCAACTCGCGCGCCTTGTCGGGCCCGAATTTGTCGAACCACTCCCGCGCAATTTTTCGATTTACGAGCAGTTCCCGGCTGCCGTCGGCCCGCTCCCGAACCCCGACCGCTCCAAACGGTTCGTCTGATTCGGTTATCTGGTTGATCCCGGCCCGCTGAAAATCGCTCTTTCGCTGTTCGAACGCGTGATTGATTGAGTCGTCAACGTGCGTGCGCCCAGTTAATTCAGGGCCGGTCGCTGCCTGCTCCGCCGTTTGTGCGCCCTGACTAACAAGTGCGCCTTCGCTAGCTTCACCAGATGTGCCGATTCCTCGAGCTTCGCCAGTAACTGCTTCTCCCCCCGGTTCAGTCGCGGTTTTTTCTTCGCCATCAGTTCCCTCATATGCAGGAGCCGTCGTTTCGACCACTGCAGTTCTCTCGGCGCCGGATAATTCGACTTCATCGAGCAATCTGAACTTTTGACGAACGAAGGATGATTCGGCACCGTTTTCGCCTACGAATTTGTGGGCCAATCTAGTAGATTCATCTATATCGACGCCCCTCTCCGAAAGGACTTGAGCCAGTGCGGCCGTACGCGCGTCCTCAGCTTCGGTTAGGATTCGTTGCGGCTCTGCTTTGGCCCGGGTAAGGCCAGGTTCAGGTCCGGGTGACGCCATCGTTTTCCCCTCAGCTCCGGCAACGGGCGAAAGGATCGCTTGTCTCTGACTCTGCTCATCGGCGGGCAAAAAGCGTCCCGTAGCTGGCGCGATCTCCCTCGCCCGCGCCAAAGTCGAATCGAGGATCACCGGCTTCCCTTGTATTACCTCCACCCGCGGCAAGCCATCTGGGCCTTTTGCCATCACCGCCACGCGTTCTGCTGCGGTCAGTGCCGCTAGCGATTGGCCCTGGCTGATTTTAATTAACCCCCGCAACACGTTTTGCGTCGGGGCCAGTTGCTCTGGGGCGACTCGGTCATTCGGTTGCAGTCCATCGATTTCCTGGCTCGCCTCATGAGCAGCCTGTGACTGCTTGGCCTCGTTCACCAGTTGCTCGCGCTTCGTCTGGAGGGTGCGCATCGCTTCGGCCGTTCCACCTTTTTCTATGCGGCTATCGATCGCTGCGATGCGTTCCGCATTAGTCAGCCCTTCTTGTCTTTCCGCCGACTCCGTCGCCTGCAAAATTTCACGCGCCCGAACCCTAGCCGCGGTTACCTCATCATTGGAAAGTCCATCTAATCCCGGATGTTTTCCGTCAATCACGGCCGTGGCATCGTCCCGAATAATCTTCCGCTGCGCTTCCAGCGCGCGCTTGTCGGAGCGTTCCGCCAGAGAACTCACCATTTCAAGCGGACCGCCCACCACAGCACCCGCAGCGAACTCCCGAGCACGTTTTTTGATATCCAACGGGTTCGCAGTTTCGTCGACGTCACCATAACGCATTGACACATCCTCCAGGGCGCCCTGTAGGGATTCCTGCAAACCCTCCCGTGTACCCCCAAACAAATACCGGCCTATGCCCTTCTGGACTGCCCGACCAAAAGGCGTCGCCTTGAACCACCGGGCCGGCGCACCGCCGACGCCCAAGCCTTCAAGCGCGCCGATGGGAGCCTGAAAGATCATTTGCTCGAGCTTTTTTCCTTCGAGTTCTATCGCCTTCGATTCGTCGCCCTTCCCTCGAGCCTGCTCAGCGAGTTGCGTCACCGCATCGTAGGCATGATCCATTTGCAGCGAGGCACCGGCTAGCGTCGTGCCCGCCGGCCCAGTCGTGGCACCGATTCCGACAAAAGCTCCAGCGCTACCCAGCGCATTTGGCACGTCGCCCAGCCAGAATGAACGGTTCTTGTTGGATCGGTCCTGATCGCTTCGCCGGTCGATTTCACAGCGCCCGCAAGCGCCACTTGGCCACCAGCTGCAATCGAAACCGCGGCCTCATCTTCTGGTAAGTCTGGGACAATTTTCGGCGTCTTCGGTGTGCTGCCTAACCTCTGCGGTAGAAGTTTATTTGTGCCGCCCTTTTGCCGGATCAACACGATGTCGTTGTCTTGCTTCCCTGCGGCGCGAGCCGCAGCCTCACTTTCAAAGATCGGAAGACGCCCGCCTGGCCGTTTTGCATCAGCCGCCGGCGGCTGATCGGCTTGTTCCACCGCCTTGATTCTTTCGCTTTCCTGTTTTTCTTCTCGCGCTAACTCCGTCTGGCCGAAGCCAGCCAGTGCTCCGCCGAGAGTACGCAGAAAACTCTTCGCGGTGCCGCGGGCGAACTGGGAAGCACCGCCGATGGGTTTCGGAGGGATAAGGTTTTCGTCCTTCCAGGTCCCGACTTTCTCCAGAGCATCCTTCGTGTAGGTGCTTTGCTGAGCGCCGGGGCCGGATTCCGACTTTGCTTCAGGCCCGACAGAAGTAGGAGGAGATTCTCCTAGTGCCGCTGCCGTCCTTGCTTCCATTCTCGCTATCTCTGACCTGCGTTCTGCTGATGGAGGCGATTCTCCTAGCGCTACCGCCGTGCTCGCCTCAACCTTCTCGATGTACGCCTTGCGTTCTGTATCCTGCTGCAAAGGACTCGTCTCGCGAACCCGGTGTTCCACCTGCGCCTGCAAACCCTCCCGATGCGTTTTCATCTGGCGCAATTGCCCCAGGTATGGCTCCATTGCTCTGAGCACCGCTTCCGCTTGACTCCTTTTCGCTGGGTCTAGCTGCTCAACGTAACTCAGTGCTGCCGCCACCCGTGCGAATGGATCACCGCCTGACTGTTTGGGCGCCAGGAATGGAGTTACCCCTCGTTCCTTGAGAGTTGCCTGTTGCGATGACGTCAAACCGGTGTCCACGCCGGAGATGTTTTCAAGCCTCGCGATCAACCTGTTCGTCACTGCTTCGACCGGCTTTATTTCTTCATCAAGCGTGTCTCGCCGTGCCAAAATCGGCGCGTATGCCGGGTCTTTTCGTAATGCTTTTTCGCTCTCCGGGATCCGCTCTCCGATGCCCAGTTCCTGCTTTCTTGCCGCAATTGTTTGGATGATCCGGTCTTCATCGGGATTGCCGCCGCGTTCTAAGATTTTCGCGCGCCGCTCGTCCAAAAGTTGATCCAGTTGCCCCGGCGTTGTTGGCTTCACGCTTCCCCATGCCTCTCGGTCAGCCGTCAGTTCTTTGTGCGCGCGAATCGCGACTTTTTCAGGCGGGTCATCTGTTAGTCCTGTCTCTTCATTGAGTTTGCCATTTTCCAATTCCTCAATTGCTTTATCCAGTGCGTCGGCCTCTGCTCGAGTGCCTGCGACTGAGTTGATCTCGTTCAGAGGAATCTCTCCGCGGCGCTTTTTGAGTTGGACTAAATTGGCGCGCTCCCCTTTCAGTTTTTCAGCTGATCGGTAAATATCCACCCCGAGCGCGTCGTGCGCGGCCCTGTGCAACTGCTCGTCAATGTTGAGTTGCGGGCTTTTCCCTTCAGTAAACTTCACCTGGCCCGATTCATCCCGCGCCGGCTTGATGATTCCGTCCTCGTCCGCTTCTCCCATAACCCGATTCTCTCGTAGGGTGCTTTGCGTTTCTCGATTGATTTTCCCGAGTTCGCTCTTCTGTGCTGCAGCCATCGTCCCAGTGTTGTACCGGGTCAGCCCGTCGTTGTTGGCTTGTTGCGCGCGATACCCATTCTGTGGATTTTGTCGTCCGACCGGATTCAACTGCGCGACGGTGAAGGGAGTTGCTTTTGGCGCCGGCAACGCATCGTCGACTCCTCCGGGATTAGCCGAGGTTCTGGAAACATTCAGCGGCGACAACTCCGCGCCGAGGACCGGCCGTGGTGAACTTCGGACCTCTGGCTTTCGTGGCGCTGGCTGGCGATTCGCACCTGTCACATTGCTTCCGGCTGTCGCGAAAGCCTTCTGCGGGTCGACGCGAGGCAGATTTGGAAAACCCGATGCGGCCTGCGGAGTTCGTCCGTTGGATACCGTTGCGCCTGCTTCGATCTTCGCCAATACGGAATCGTAACCGTAACCGTTCATCGGGGCGTCGGGGTCGAATTGTTCATCGCCGACTGGACTTAACCCGCTTGCAACGCGCGGCAGGCCCCCAAACCCCGATGTAGCTTGTGGTGAAGCAAGGGGCGTCGGGCTCACACTGAGCGACGAAGTCGTCAGGGGGCTTGTGGTGAGTGGCGCAAAACTGGTTCCGAGTGTCGGTCGCGGACTTGTGCGCGGTACATTAGCCACCGTTGGCGCCGGTGCGTTCCGAGGAAGCCTGCCGAAAGAGGCTCCTGCCGCAGCTAATCCCGCACCGAGCCCTTGGGGCGAAGCATCTGCGGGAGCGGACGGTACAATCGCACGGGCACCGATTCCGCTGTGAACTATAGGAGAGGGAGGTGAAGACTGTTGTAGGTCAACTGGCTCTTCCTCGACTTCACCAGTTGCAGCCATCGCAGTCCTCTTTACTGACAGCAGACTCTAACCGCCGCAGCTAGGTTGATCGCTGCTTGGTTATCTTGCAACGCACGCTCTCTTGCCTCGTCGAAACACGCCTCGAACACATTCTTTGCCAGCGGCGGGGCGTGTCCCTCATGAGGTTCTCAAGTCCGCGAGGCGCCTCTCCCGCATCCAACGCATCGCCGGTTCTGGCGCCGTCATTGCCTGGGACAGCAGGAATTTAATCGCGTCCTCGGGATCTCCCTGCAAGGCAGAAAAGAGTTTGTTAGTGAGTCGATCGAAGAACTCTCCGGAAACTTCGAAGCTGATTGTCTTACTTGGTCCGTTCATTTTGTGTTGGCTTTCTGGCTGCCGTCGCGGTTAAAAACGACGGTGTTTAACATGGAATATCTTTTGGGTCAATGCCTATTTCTCCGGTGGGTGATCGCCGGCTTGCGCTGGGCACTTTTGAGAGCTGCAACAACGCCGTGGCCGCTGTCATTGCGCATCCCTCTTTTGTTTTTTCGTGGCGAGCTCAAGTAAGACCTTGGCTGCAAACTGTCGCTGGTTGGATCCCGGCGCATTTCGGAGCAGGTTTTGGCAAATCCTCTCAGCCCTTGAGCCGGTCGGGATGCAGGGAACTAGCGTAAGGAAGGCCTTTTCCAGTTCGGGGTCGTCCGTGATTTTGTCGATATCCGAGAGTTCTGGATCGACAAAAGAAGGAGCAAACATTCGAAATTCTTCCTCGGTAATCTCAACACCCTCACCGGCCGCCCGCTGACGCAACGCATCAGCAGTGGCGCGGGCGACGACTGTGCCATCCGTGCGCAACAGGACGCCGGACCCGTCGTCGGCAAAGATGTCGATGCTCACGAGCCAGAACCGAGTGCCTGGCCGGAAGTTATCGGGAAGTTTAGGCATATGGCGGTAAACGGGAGCCAACGAAACTGACGAAACCCTTTTAGGTGGTTTCGGTGGCCCCTTGGTGAGACACATCTTAAATTTTAATGTCCGCTTTCACGAGCTGTGGATTGATCTCGTACGAAGGGAGGGGCGGCCGACCTCCTTTGCTGTTGTCGGCGACCGGAACGGTGCGTGGCCTGATCCAGCCAGCGTCGACCAATTCCTCCAGCGCTGCTTTCGTGATCGCGTGATCATCGAGTCCGCTCCACCCTTTGTGGTAAATGTCGCGAGCGGTGAATCCGTCAGTCAGTGCACCGTCTTGAATCTTCCGGGCGAGGCGACTCGCGGCCTGCATACTGGCGTCTTGGACGAGCCCATAGATTCGGCGAGCATGGCCTTCGAGATACTCGCACCACTGCGCCGCGCGTTCAGCAGAGCGTTCGCTTACGGCGCCGGTGGCCGTCCCGTCGGCGACTTCAATCAGATGGAAGATCAATGCGAGACTCGGCATCAGACTGCGGAACTTTGAGAGGTGCTCCTGCATTATCGGCTCGTCTTCACCCGCCCCGAGCTTCTCGGTTTGAAGTTTTGTCAGCCAGGAGTTGAAGAATGCCTGCGCATCATCCGAAAATCGCAGCCATGGAATTTTCTCATCTTCCTCTTGGATGGCTCCGTGCTCAGTGAATTCCATCCGCGCCAGCCCCTCGACGATCGCGAACGCCCGGTTCTTCTGCGCATTGTCCGGGAACTGATCGACGAGCTTCCACTGTTTCGGCTCGTCGGGATAAACGAGCACTTGGAAACGTTGAATCAGTCCATCGTTCGCGATATTTTTGACGCTTTGATATAGGTAGTCGTTCAGCTTGGAAGGTTGGATCCCACCGAAGATCGACTCGCATAGGTTTTCCACGCGGATTGTTCCGCGGCCGATTGTATCAACGGTGTCAGCACCGTTGCCGTTCCACGCCTGAAGATGGAAAGCGCGATCGGACTGCCGGTCCTCTTTGTCGAGTGTCGCGAGGAAACCGGTAAGTTCGTCTCGAAAAATCAGGAGCCCACGCGGATTCTGGGCCTGTAAAACACTCATTTTCTGAATGGTCACATCGTTGGTGACATAACGACGATGAACAGGAGGGTCGGGAACTCTCCAGCCGGCCAGGTCTTTCTGAATTCGATCTAACTCTCCCGAGGAGGAGTTGGTTTTTATTTCCTTCCGCGCGGCATCAGCCATCGCTTTCTCCGCTGCTTTTTGGCGCGCCTGATATCGTTTCTCTTCAAGTTCGTAATCTGCCTCTGCCTCCTCGAATTTTTCCTGAGCAACCGCTTCGAGCCGCTGCAATGGCCGGCGCAACGCCGCCTCAAGCGCGGGCGACTTCAACATGCCAGGCCGACCAATGACTCCTCCCCAGAGGTTGGGAACTACCAGCCAATCGTCACGACGCTTCGGCCTGATGCCGCAGCCAGAGCCGATAACGGAGCTGATCATCACGATCGTGGCAGCCGCCACGTAATCGAGTGGCACCTGCATTCGATATGCGACATCGTTCAACCAAAACCGCAGCGGCTCCGGGATCATCTCTTCGATCAACGGCTGCACCGCCCGGAGTTCAATGCGAATTGGCTCAGGCGATGGCCACGCTTCCTCCGTTGGATTTTGGACTGATGGCGAGCCTCCCTTCGGCGCCGGCACTACCAGGGCTGTCGACGACGGCTTCTCATTCATCGCGCGCACCTTTTCGTTGAGATGCGCGAGACGTTCTTCAGGTGAAAAAGTTCTTTCCATGGGTGTGTTGCGTTAGAAATCCATCAAGGACCAGACCGCGCGCTCAGCTTCGAAGCAGTCGTAGTCGATATTTGTTAGGTCATTCAGGTCTTTGACGTGGGCGCCGCTAGTCAAGACCAGGCCAGCGAAATCGAAGGCGTCGATGCTTTCCACAATCGGTCGGAGTTGCGCTTCCCAATTGGCCGCGGCGTTGAAACCCGCATCATTCTGATCGGCGTGCGGAAAGATCCTCACTCTCTTACCGGTGAACAACGCCAACGCGTCGGTTGGAATACGGTTGCTCGCGCCGAGAATGGCGACAGGCGCAACATGATCTTCGCACTCCTCCGCAAGCAGGAAAACAAATGCCGCAAGCAGGTCAACGCCTTCCACGAGGGCGATATTGTGGAATGGCCCTGCTTCCTCGATACCGATTGGCCACGATGCCCAGTTATGGGAAAACCCCCGAACTTTCTTCCGTTGCCCAGGCTCAACCAGCAGCCAGGCTTTCGCGTCAGCGTCCCATTGGTGATGCCACCGATCACCGTCCAGGCGCCGGGCTTGAGCATTGCGACGGGCGCGATCAGTGAGGATCCATGCACGCAACAGGTCTTCCCCGTCGTGTAGATCGCAGAAATGAACCAGGCCGCGCTCGCACGCTAGGCAGACAGCTTCCACCGAGACGTTGCGTGAAGCCGCAAGCGCTTTCAGGTCGATCTCGGATCCCACACGTAAATCAGGTAGCCGGGGCAAAGATCGCGGAGGAGCTGGCTTCGGGGCTACCTTCGGGATGGTCCGCTGGTCACTCGAACCGTCGGCAGAAGCTGGAATTTGAAGTCGGGACGCCAACTCTTTGATCGCGTCGGCGGCCGAAATGCCCCGCTTGAGGGCATGGTAGTCGATCACAGTCCCGCCGGCAGAGCACGCTCCGAAACACTTGAATCGCCCGGTATCCGGACTGACGAAGCACGAAGGTGTTCTCTCTTCGTGGAAAGGACAGAGACACACGAATTGGGAACGCGCGCGACGCAACTCGTGCCCATCGCACCGAAATTCATCGAGGATCGGTAGCCTCGCCTTGATCTCCTCGCTTTGAGTCATGACTTCGCCACCTTCTTGAGAAGGATGGACGCAAGTCCGTCGGCCTTTTCCTTCATTGATTGGGCCATGAGTTTTAACCGAACTGCATAGGCTGCCGACGCAGCCGTACCATCGTTTTGAAGCGACAGCTCAACAGCTGCTGTAATCAGATCTCGCGTGTCAGAGCAGAAGTCGACGAACTCAGCGTGCAACGGATGCTCGAGGAGCGAGGGCCTGTCTGGGCCACGGTCGTTAACCAGCGACTGGTACCGATGCCACTTCGGCGTATCCATCTCGGGCGGCCTTGGTCGAATCACGGCTCCACCTCCGGGAGAAGAATGAGATTGCGCCCGCTCCTTCGTTTGCTTAACTTCGAGGAAGAGCCGCCAAACTCTCCGCGCCGTGCCTCAAGCCGGCGCGTTCTTTTTTTTCGCGGCCTCACTGGGTGCCCCCCTCCGCGGTTTCGACTGCATCGCTTCCGTTGATGAACTCGACCAGGCTGTCGTAGCTGATCAATCGGATTCCGCGCTGACTATCCCGACGCTGCTTCAACACCTTCGAGCGAATTTTCTGGTCCCGAATGAGCTCGTAAAGGCGTGACCTTCCTATTCCTGAGACTCGAACGGCGCCCGGGATGCGTAGCCATACTGGGGTTAACTCTGTGGACGTGTCTGTATTTGCTCCCATGCGAGCGAACATACTTCGTCACACCTCTTCAGTTTTCTTCGGGACTGGTAGCGCGAGCTCAAAACGTCACGCTTTCAGTCTGTCACGTCACGGGGAAGACTATCGCCAGCTGTCACGCTGCCACGCATGGCGCGTCACGTTGATTTTTTCCTTGGTGACTTGCCCGCTCTCCGCTTAATCGAGCGCTTCCTATTTTGGGATCTAACCCATTTTTTATCAAGCCACTGAAGCTGTTTCGCGGCGTAGGTGGTCAAACGACCCTTCAACTTCGAAGGACAACCAAACTCGCCCAGTGCCTCCTTAATTCCGGTCTCGGTCTTGAAGCGGGTCAATCTCAGTGCGTCCGTTACTGAAATTTTCGCCCCCTGATCGCAGGCAATTTCCCACTGAAGTTCCGCCTCATCTTTTAAGCATTGCGGGATAGGGACTTTACTCGAACGGCGCCACCGGATAGCGAGCCTCGCATCTCGCTCAAACTCACCTGGGGTTCGGATTTCCTCAATTACGCCGGCGGCAATGTGACCGATATCGGTCCACCAGTTCAATGCAAGCCGCAGCTTATCTTCTACTGAATCTGCTTTGTCGCTTCGAGCTTCTCTGACGAGGGCTTCGTAATCCTCCGGCGTCCTAATGGAGGCTATTCGATTGCAAAAATCGACCCCAAACAGGTCCATTCCGATTTCTTTGCAGAAGCGGATCAACTCTATCGGAGTGGGTTTTGACGCATTGGGCTCTCGAGCAGTCTTCTTTTTCATGATAGTTCGACCGATGGAATCCTTCCGATGGCCGCCCGTAAGGTTTCAATCTCGTGGTGCGTGTAACGGGCATTCATCTCAGCTGAGGCATGCCCGGTAAACTTCTGGCGGACCTCGACTGGCACGCCGGCATTGGCCATGAGGCTGTTTAGCGTGTGCCGCAAGCTGTGAAAGGACAGCGAGTTTACCGCTCGGCCCGATTTTCCGGTCCGCGCTCTCACGACTTCGGCAACCACCCCGGCCTTTTCCATGATCCTTTGGAAAGCCATAGAGAGGCCGCTTTTGCCACCGGTTGATTTACCGGCGAGCGATGGAAACAAGAACGCCTTCCCGTTATCGGGCGCCGGCAACTCGAGCAGATAATCGTAGAGCGCATCGTGCATTGGAATATTGATCCACTGCTTCCTCTTCTTGGCCCTGAAGGAGATCCATTTTTTCTGGAGATCAATGTGCTCCCACCGCATGTTGACCACGTCTTTGAGTCGCGCGGCCGTGTAGAGCGCCACGATAACAACACCGCGCCAATCCCCGCGCGCGGTCTTTATCAGCGCCGTAACGTGTTCAAGGTCAAACGGACGCCTGGCTGAGTCCGGATCGGTCGGCAACATTTCGATAGCCTCGGCCGGGTTCGTGGTGATCAAACCCTGCCGGCGTGCCGCGGTGAAGGCCATACGGAGGTGCTTGATTGCGGAATTGCAGGTGCTCGGGTGTAAGCCTCTGTCCTTCTCGGAGTCGCGAAAACGCTGAACGTCCCGAGGGGCCATGTGCCCAAGACCGCGCTTCGAGCGCTCGCCCAGCGACCCAATAAAGCGATCGATTGTCGCCTTGTACTTCACGTGCGTGCCTTCCGTCTTCGACGCCTTCTTTCCGGACAGCCATTCAGTCAACCACTCTTCGACCGAATAGAAGCGCAACGGTTCACCGGTCGCCTGCTCGACGATCTCAGAAATAAGCACCCGGGCTCGATCCTCCGTGAGATTTCCCTTTGCTCCCAGCTTTGCAGCTTTGTCGATGGCCGCGCAAAACTCCTCTGCCTTCGCGCGGCTCCGTTGTTTCGTTGACTTAAAGGCGCGCTTCCCATTAGGAAGACGATATGCGCAATACCAAAATGGAGATTTCCCGCGCGGATCTTTGTGAATACTGGCCACTTGAGTCATAACAGTTATTCATAACATCCGGGTATGTCCACTTAGATTTTGAAACGTCCGCTGACCTCGACAAAACCGACCTTGCCTGAGGCCGGGTTAGAAACGAGGGTTCGATTCCCTTCACCCGCTCATCTGACGAGCGCATCGACGCGTGGGCTAATAAAATAATCCTTTCATGGATTTCCCTGCCAACGTTTCATACTCCTTCAGGATGTTTCTGCGCCGCCACGGATTTGCGATTGGCCTGTTCCTTTTGGTCGCCTTCAAGCTTTGGCTGACTCACACCGAAGAGATTTACGGAAGCGCGACGGAGTATGATGCGCTTTGGTTTCTAAACGCCGCGAGGCACTGGTATTGGCGGTCAGAATACAGTTGGACTGCTTTCGTTCGGCCGCCGGCCTATCCGCTGTTCATTGCTTTCGTTCATCTCTGCGGCATTCCTTTGCGAATCGGAATCGAGCTTATGCAGGTTGCCGGATACCTGGCGTTGGTCGCGGGCCTTCGTAGGGCTGGCGTGCCCCGTGGAGTTTGCTTGGCGAGCTTCGCCGTCATCATCCTGCATCCGGGCAGCTATCAGCTCAACAACTACACGATGGCTGATGCTTTCTATGCCGCCCTCTTGCCTCTAGCTCTCGGCGGACTCTTGCTAACTCTTTTCACGAGGAAACTGTGGCACGCGACGTGGACAGGGATAGCTCTCGCCCTTCTCTGGAATACGCGGGAAGAAAGTGTTCTCATTCCTCCGATAATCGTTGTCTTTCTTGTCGTCGCACTCTTTCAGCAACGCTTGGCAACTGGCTCGTGGAAACCTGCGTTGCGTTTTTGGCTGAAGCCCGTCGGCGTGATGCTTGGGATGCTCTTACTTCTAAACCTGTTGGCGAATGCGGCCAATTACCGCGCCTTTCATAGCTTCGCAAAATCTGAGTTCAACGCGTCTAGTTTCAAAGCGGCCTACAAAGCGTTGATGCGGATCAAACCTGACCGCGACCAGCGCTTTGTCGCTGTTTCCACAGATGCTTTCGAGAAGGCCTACAGCGTCAGCCCTACTTTCGCGCAACTCAGACCGCAGCTCGAAGGCGAGCTGGGTCGCAATTGGCAAGTTCCCGCTTTTGACGCCCTCGGCATTCATGAAATCGGCACACCCTGGCTGTTGTGGGGATTACGCAGCACCGCTAACGCGCAGGAGATCCATAAAAGCGCAGCCGCGGCAGACGACTTCTATCGAAACGTCGCCGGAGAGATCAATCGCGCATGCGATGAAGGCCGGGTTCCCAGCCGTTTTGTCCTCTCGACCCTTCTCGGGCCGGGGGCCATCGCGAGCATTCGTTACATGCCGCAATCCTTTCCACGAATCGCTGCGTTGTTCCTGCTTCGATACCATACGATCGAAGGCCGGGACGATGCCATCCTCACTGAGTCGCAACGCGCTCTCTATGACGAGATGACCGGCCGGGCCCCTGCGCACAACCCTGCCAAAACACTCGGGATCTCAGCTGCGCTCGAAAATCTTATCGGTAATTACCACCGCTTTTTTGTCATCAGCCTGTCGCTGGCCGGATTCGTAGCAATATTAATGGTCGCCTATTGCTTTCGTCAGCTTCGCGCAAGCGATCCACTCAACGCCACGCTCATCCTTCTGGGGATCGCGATTTTCCTGAGGGTGCTCCTTTTCACCTTTCTCGATGCAACGTGGTGGGTAGGTGGCTATGAGCGTTACCTTTTTCCGGCGTTGCCTCTCTATTCCTGCTTTCTCATTTTGTTGATCTATCAGTCACTCACCCTCTGGCGGGGAACTAGATAGACGACTTGGAGACCCGCGCCCCAACGCTGGGCGTTGTCGGCCTGCTTGCGCTGCGACCGGCTGAAGTCCTCTCAGCACTCCTTTTTCCAGTAAGCCTTCGGTAAACCGAGGTCAGTGTGCTCATCTTCGCCCCGACGACGTAGAGGCCAAGTATCACGGCATAATAGAATGTTGTCCGATAAGGGCCCAGCTCTTCATACCGCCGCGGATCCCCGGTGATGGCTACCCGCGATTGACGCATGCCCCCGCCCTTTCGCAATGCGCGATAGAACTCGGCATCCTCCAAAAGCGGAAGGTCGGGGAACTCACCCGCCTGCCAGAAGGCCGCACGCCGGCAAAAAATCCCATGATCGCCGAGGGCGAAGCCAAACACCTCGACGCCCAGATTGCCAAGTGAATCGCTCACCCGGTAAATCCATTCCCGACCCGGCAACCGGAGGCGAAAGCAACCGCCGACATTCGATTCCCTCCGCAAAATCTCCGCGATTTCTTCCAGTGCGTTGGGAGGAACCACGGAATCCGCATGGAGGAACCAAAATATTTCGCCGTGCGCCACGCGCGCTCCCGCATTCATCTGCCGGGCGCGTCCGCGCGGGACCCTGAGGATGCGATCTACCAGTCCACCGATCAACTCGGGCGTGCCATCATCGCTCTCGCCATCCACAACGATGATTTCGGCGCTCGGGGCCACCGCCCGAAGCTGCTCCAAAAATGGGCGAATCAGGGCCGATTCATTGAGAACGGGCACGATGATCGAAAGCCAGGGCCTGTTTCTGAACGGCGTTTCTCCCCTATCCGGAGAGCAAACGAATTCGTCGCGATCCCGCTTCATTTCCCTATATCGTCTCGTGTGCGCGAGATGAATGTCAATGCCTCGCGCGGACGGGACGAGGCTGCTACACTGCTTCCCGCATGACCGTCCCCAAGATTCTTATAGCAGATTCCATTTCGCAAAGTGGCGTGGATGAATTGACCCGCGACGGCGCGCTTGAAGTCTCGACGCAGACCGGATTGAGCGAAGCCGCGCTCGTGGAAATCATCCCCGATTTCAGCGCAGTCGTGGTGCGCAGCCAAACAAAGATCACCGCGGCGGTTTTTAATGCGGGATCAAAACTCCGGGTCGTCGGCCGTGCCGGAGTGGGAATCGACAATGTGGACGTAATGGAAGCCACACGACGCGGCGTGATCGTGATGAACGCGCCGGGTGGAAACACAATTTCCACCGCCGAACACGCCTTTTCGCTCCTGCTGTGCGTTGCCCGAAAAATTCCCCAGGCCGATGCGACGCTCAGGGGCGGAAAGTGGGACCGAAAGAATCTGGAAGGGGTCGAGCTTTTCAACAAGACACTCGGCATCGTGGGGATGGGCCGGATCGGCAGCGAATTGAGCCGGCGCGCGATTGCCTTTGGAATGCGCGTGGCCGCCTACGATCCCTATCTCTCCGCGACCCGCGCCCGCACTTTGCAAGTCGAGTTAATCGAGGAGCTCGACGATCTCCTGGCCGCGGCGGATTTCATAACGCTACACACACCGCTTACCCCGGAGACGCATCACTTGCTCGATCGCGCGCGACTCGGGAAAACGAAGCGTGGGGTGCGCGTAATCAATTGCGCCCGCGGCGGTCTTCTCGATGAAGCGGCGCTGGCCGAGGCGCTTCGCTCGGGGCATGTGGCCGCGGCGGCCCTCGATGTTTTTGAGACGGAACCGCTCCCGCTCGATTCACCATTGCGAGAGGCGCCAAACCTTGTCCTCACTCCGCATCTCGGCGCGTCCACGGTCGAGGCGCAGGAAAGCGTCGGTCTCGAGATCGCGCAATCCATCCGCGCCGCGCTCCTGGAAGGGACTATTCGCAACGCCATCAATATGCCAAACCTCGACGCGAAGACGCTTGCCATTGTCGGACCGCACCTGCGGTTCGGTGAAAAGCTCGGGCGATTTCTCGCGCAGCTCGCACCGAAACGGATCGAGCGGCTCAACATCAATTACAGCGGAAAAGTAAATGAAGTAGACACAACCGCGATTACTCGGTCGGTGCTCAAGGGATTTTTGGAGCATGCCGGGGGCAGCGAGATCAACGAAGTGAATGCGCCGGCCTTTGCCGAAAGTCTTGGGATAAAAGTTACGGAAACGCGCTTGAGCGCGGCGGGCGATTACACGGATCTGCTGGAACTCTCGGCCGTAGCGGAAGGCACGACCGTTTCAGTCGCAGGCGCATTTTTCGGCGCGACGCCGCGGATTGTAAATGTAAACAGCCGGCCCGTGGAGGCGCGCCCGCACGGCGTGGTGCTCGTGCTGGAAAACACCGACCGGCCCGGCATCGTCGGGAGAATCGGGACGTTGCTGGGCGATCACGGGGTCAACATCGCGACGATGTCGCTGAGCCGGAACCAAGCGGGGGGGACCGCGTTGACCGTCCTGAATCTCGACACTACGCCGGACGACGCATTGCTCGCGAAGATTCGAGCGAACGACGACATCAGGTCGGCGCAGGTAATCCAGTTGTAGGGTTGACCAAACAGAACGCGCTCGGCAAACTCACTCCACTTATGGACTTCAACGCGGACTCAATTATTTGGATTCTGGTTATCGGCCTTGTCATTGGCGCCATCGCGAAACTATTGATGCCGGGCAAAGATCCGGGCGGTTGCATCATCACCATGCTCATCGGTATCGCAGGATCATTTGTCGCCTCCTACCTGGGCAAGGCTATGGGCTGGTACGCGCCGGGACAGCCGGCCGGCTTTATTGCGTCGATCGTCGGCGCGATGCTGCTGCTGCTGCTCTACCGTTTCATCGCTCCGAAGCGCAATTGATCCATGCGGTCAGCCCGCGCCGCATAGAGGGGGCCCAGTCACCGGGGAGCTACGCGTTGGCGCGAACATCGCCGTCGTGACACCATGATTGGTGGCTGCTCAACCAAAAAAGCTGGCGGTGCTCGCCGCGTTTGCGGCGCTCTATTTGATCTGGGGTTCGACCTATCTCGGAATCCTGTTTGCGATTCAATCGATCCCGCCGCTGTTGATGGCGGGATCGCGCTTTCTCATCGCCGGCATCGTCCTTTATGCCGGGGCGCGATTGAGCGGCGCACCGCCCTCGCCCCGAGGAGATTGGCGAACAGCACTGATTGTGGGCGCATGTTTGCTGCTCGGCGGTAACGGCGGTGTCACGCTGGCGGAGCAATATGTTCCCTCAGGAATCGCCGCATTGCTTGTCGCAACGGTTCCAATCTACATCGCGTTGTTGAGCTGGCTCTTTGGAATGGCGAAACAGCCAAGCGCAATCACATGGATGGGACTGGCGGGCGGCTTTGCCGGAGTGGGCGTGCTGATCGGTCCGGCGCTGCGTTTTTCGGCCACGGGTGACTCGCCCCAGGCCTGGATCGGAATGGCGATTCTGCTTTGTTCCTCGCTGATCTGGTCGGCGGGCTCGCTTTATTCCCGGGTGGCGAAAAACGCGCCGTCCCCGTTTTTGGCGGCGGGCCAGCAGATGCTTTGCGGAGGGGCACTCCTGCTCATCGCAGGCATCGCCCGCGGAGAGTTGCAGCGTTTCGATCTGCGGCTGATTACCACGCAGTCGCTCGTCGCGTTCGTTTATCTCGTCTTCATTGGCGGAATTATCGGCTACGTTTCTTATGCCTGGCTGCTGCGCTATTGCGATCCGGCGAAGGTGGCCACGTACGCGTATGTGAATCCGATCGTCGCGGTGCTACTGGGCGCGCTGTTCGCGAATGAAACCTTAACTTTGCGCACCCTTATCGCCGCGGGACTGATCGTCGGTTCGGTTGCCGTGGTAATCATGGCGCAACGATTAAGCCCAAAAGATTCTTCCATTCCTGCCATCATTGAATCGGGGGATTGCGCGCGATGAAAATCGACAAGGCGCAAGCCGACGAGACAATTGAGGTGGTCGAGCGGAACTGGCGCGCGGAAGTGGAGACGGCGCAGGCTTATCGGGATCTCGCGGCACGGGAGCGGGACGAAAAACGCAAAGGAATTCTGATTCGAATGGCGGAAGCAGAGGAACGGCACGCCCAACGTTGGGAAAAGAAACTGCGCGATCTCGGCGCGGAGCCGCCGGTTTTAGAAAACACGCTCCGGCGCCGCCTCAACCGTTGGTGGAACCGGATAGCGGGCGCCGATATCGCCATTCGCCGAATGGAAGCAGCCGAAGAGCAGCATGAGGCGGAGTTTCGCGACCAGCGTGACCGCGCCCTCGCCGGCGAAGAAGATGTGCGGGATTTTCTCCGCGAGAGCGCGGTGGAAGAGAAAGCCCACGCGCGGGTCTTGAGCGCGATGGTTTCGCCGCCCGGCCCGAGAACAGCGCTCGATGCCATCTTGAAACGGGAGCGCTGGCATGGACGCGGCGGTAGTTGGGTGGCCGATGCGATTTATGGCGCGAACGATGGCTTGGGCGCAGTCTTCGGGATTGTTTCAGGTGTGGCTGGCGCCACCAACAATCAGCAGCATTACGTGCTAATTTCTGGCCTGGCGGGCATGCTGGCTTCCACGCTTTCCATGGGAGCGGGCGCCTATCTCGCCGCGAAGAGCGAAGCGGAGGTCTACGAAGCGGAAATGTCGCGGGAACGCGCGGAGGTAGAAGAAAATCCTGAGGAAGAAATTGAAGAGATGGCGCTGTTCTACCAGCTCCAAGGATTCAGCGTGGAGGAATCGCAACACATGGCCGAGCGCCTGGCCGAACAGCCGGAACAATTCGTGCAGGCCATGGCTCAGAGTGAGCTGGGCCTTTCCGAGCACCGTTTCCCAAATCCATGGACGTCCGCGTTTTCGGCCGGTATCTCGACCGCGCTCGGCGCCTTTGTTCCGATCATTCCGTTCTTTTTCATGAGCGGTCTGCCCGCGGTCATCGTTTCCTTCGGCATCAGTCTGGTGGCGCATTTCCTAGTGGGCGCGGTAAAATCGCTCATCACTATCCGCTCGTGGTGGGCGTCCGGCCTCGAAATGACGTGGATCGGAGTGATCGTTGCCGTCGTTACCTACGGACTCGGGCTCGCCTTTGGCGCGGCGGGATGAAGACGATGAACCGCGAGCGCCGGTTACTGTGCCCGCGCTGAAACGATCGGACCGACTGCTTAGGTCGATCCAGCGTAAAGCGGCGTCAGAGCCGTCGGTTTCGCGGTCAGAAGACGAGCACGGCTTCTTTTCGGCGGAGCGGTCGACTGCGTGACACGCCGCAAACATTTTTCCGCCTCCGTCACGCGTAGGGCATTCGAGGCTGAGCGAATGAGCACGTGTTGCCCATCCCGGAAAAGGAATTCGGGGAGCGCAATTCCCTCGGGAGAAGCGACTACGGCATGTTGCTTCACTTTCTCTTCGGAGCCAGCCAGGCAGGCGAACAGTTCGACGTCGTCGACACAGATGAGCGCGTTCCGCAGATAGTTCCTCAGCTCGACGATGGAATCGTATTCATGTTCGTAGTTGAACGCGCAAGAGCAGCCCTGGGCGGAACCGGCATAATAGACGTACTCCGAACGAAAATGTTTGCGGACGCCTTCCGCGCCTTTGGGCAAACGGATTACATGGAAAGCCGGTTTCGTCTCGTCCCAAGCCAGCACCGGTAGTTCCTGCGAAGCGGCCAAATAAAGTGCCAAACACATGATGATTCTCCCTCGAATCGTCGAGCGCCCATCGCCCGCTGATTTCCAGGTGAAAAGAGCAGTTTATAGGCCATTCTTATAATTTCCATAACGCTATTTTGGGTCGATTTTGCTAATCGTTTCGCGGCGCTGCCTGCCGGCGCCGTGTCTGGTCAGCCACCCTCCGATCGACGGGTCACAAAGACCGATCGAGCTGGCCTCAGCAAGAACGGAATGCGTCTGCGTGTCGAGGGCCGGTCACAAACGTTCCATCACCGATGCGTAGAACGTGTGGCCGGATACCGGGCAGGTAATGGAAACGTTTGAGCCGTCATCCGGTAGATTCGCGAAAACGTAGGCAAGGCAATAGGGATCCTGAATCAGCTTCCGGATCGTCCCTCGTCCCTGCACCTCGGAGGCGGGCTCTTGAGATACACCAGTCACTCGAGGGCATTGCTCCGCGTTTTCCACCGACTTCTTCCCGATGATCGCGTCCGCCGTGTTGATGCTCGGATCAGGCTTCATATGCCCTAAATGGGAAGATCAAATAAGGCTCGCGTGCAAGCCTTTTAATTGGCTTTGGCAGCTCCGCGTCTTGGAGCCAGTGGCACTTGTTCACGATTTTGACATTCGAACTTCGAAATCTTAATTCCAATCCGCGAAACTGCCGTAACGTCCTCTTCCACCAATGACCAAAATCAGAATTGCGCTTGCCGTCACTTTTCTCGCTCCTGCCCTCATCTTATTGGCTTCAGGGACAACGAAGCACGGAACAATTGTTCCGCATCGCAATGACGGCGCGGGCATCTCCCTGCCAATCGTTTATCAGATCCAGCTGCAAGTGCGCGCCGACACGGGTGGCACCGCGTTCAACATGCCGAATGGATCGACCTTCAACAGCGTCACGGTAAATCTCAACGATGCCGGCAATGTCGCCGTGAAAGTGAACACGATCGGACTGACGACCAGCCCGGGACTCTTTTTTGGCGGCCACGGAAGCGGCGCTGTCGTTTACAATGCGAACGACGATAACGCCCTCGTGAGCGATCCCTTCGTCAACCAAAGCAATCGGGTATCGTTTCCTCGCTTTGCCAGTTCCAGCGCCGCCGATGACGGTTTGTATCTCTACGAGAACGCCTCCGGCCTGACGACCCGCGTCACGAACGGACCGCTCGGCGCCACTTCCTACAGCAACCCGGACATCAACGACAACGGCCTCATCGGCCTGCGGGTGAAATTCAACACCCCACAGGCGCTCATGACCTACAACGTCGCGACCAACGCCTTCATCAACTACGTCACCGAAACGTCCGGCG
The DNA here is from genome assembly GCA_963850015.1 of uncultured Verrucomicrobiae bacterium. Lineage (GTDB taxonomy): Bacteria > Verrucomicrobiota > Verrucomicrobiia > Chthoniobacterales > UBA10450 > AV80. Next base: position 74,480 of record CAWKJF010000002.1, on the reverse strand, counting down.
ACCCGGGCAGCCGTTATTCGTTTCTCTACGCACCAGCTTTCAACAACAACAACCGCCTCGCCGCCGAGGCGAATATCAACCTCCAGCCGGCGACCTATAAGGAACTTCGAGTCTGGAACGCCGATGGAGCGTCCACCCTGGTCGCGGCCGGCGACAGCAACACCGGCCCCGTCTTCTTCGCGATGGACAACAGCATCACAATGAACAACCTCAATCAGGTCGCGTTCACGACCCGGACGAGCACCTCTGCCTCGACCCGCCGCATCGTGGTCGCCGACGGCACCACCACGACAATGTTCCCGACCGTGAGCGCCGGCGCCGGTTTTACAAGTATCGACTTCTTCCCTCCATCCATCAATGACACGGGCTTGGTGGCGTTCCGCGGGAACGACAACCAGGGGACTCCGCGAGACTCGGTCTTCGTCACCGACGGTGTCACCTTTCAACGAATCGCCGGAGTGAACGACACCCTCATGACCGATACCGGTCCGCGCGTGGTCGCGTTTCTCATGGGCGGTATAAGCCTCAACAATCTTGGTGACGTGGCGTTCGGAGTGCAATTCACCGATGGTGGGAACGCAATTTACGTCGCCTACCAGACCGGAGCCCCCACGCCGACTCCTACCGGTACTCCGACAGTCACACCAACGGTTACCCCAACAATTCCGCCGAGCGCCACTCCGACAGCTACCCCAAGCGCAACGCCGACGGTTCCACCAACTGCTACCCCCACCGCTACGCCGCCTGCAACCCCGACACCTACCGCCACAGCCACTCCTACTTCTACGCCAACACCCACTTCCACACCGACGCCTACTCCCACCACTACACCTACGCCTCCACCAACTCCGAGTCCGACGCCCGCAGCGCAGACGGTGAACCTCTCGACTCGGCTGCTTGTTCAAACCGGTGATAATGTCGGCATCGGCGGTTTCATCATCTCGGGAACCGCCCCGAAACACGTGCTCGTTCGAGCTATCGGACCTTCCCTGACCCAATTCGGCATCCCCAATGCGCTGCCCGATCCGGTCCTGGAGTTGCACGGTCCAGGCGGATTTGTCACGATCACGAACAACAACTGGAGAGACGACCCCGCGCAGGAAGCTCTCATCCTCGCCACGGGTTTCGCGCCCAGCAGTAATCTCGAATCGGCGATCGATGCAAACCTGGATCCCGGCGCTTATACCGCGGTCGTTCGTGGCAACAATAACACCTCGGGTGTGGCCTTAATTGAAGTCTACGATCTGAATCAGGCTGTTGCCGCGACGCTGGCTAACATCAGCACCCGCGCCTTCATCAGCACGGGCGATGACATCGTCATCGCGGGATTTATTTTAGGCAACAACAGCGGCAGCGACCGGATTGTCCTACGCGGGATCGGCCCAAGCCTGACTCAATTTGGAGTACCGAACGCACTGGCGAATCCGACTTTGGAACTGCGCGACAATAACGGGGCGCTTCTGCGCGGAAATAACGACTGGCAGGATGATCCGGCTCAAGCCGCGGAATTGACCGCGGCCGGTCTGGCGCCGCCCAACCCATTGGAGTCCGGCATCGCCGCAACGCTTCCGCCGGGCTCTTACACGGCCCTGCTGGCGGGATCGAGCAATGGAACTGGCGTGGGCGTAGTGGAGGTCTACGACCGCGGCGCACCCTGATTGCAGGCTGGCCATCGCCTGATGGAAATCTCGCTTTCCTCCAAGCGAGAATGCTTGATGAAAATTGCCCTGACCGTGATAATCTTCGTCTCTTCGCGGGGGTATAGCTCAGTTGATAGAGCGCGTCGTTCGCAAAGATTTTTGGCGGTTTGACGATTCTGTTTTGCATTCTGCCGGTATCGACAAGTTCGCGGATGCCATTGATAAGCCGGTCAGTTGTGGCTGTGAAAATCAATGCCGCTATCCAACGGAAGAGCATTTCGGAACGCCAATCGTTCAATTTCAACAGGAAGCTTTTCAGGCTTCGGCATTGGTGTGTCGTCAAGGAGAAGCGAGATAACGGGGATGCCCCTGCTCTAAGGCATACTTTATCTCCAAGCGCACAAAATCCGTCGGCTCATCGATTCGTCGGGATAAATCGTTCCGCTCTCCTAGCCACCGCGGCCTAATCACGGCTACGACAAGGTCCGTTTGTTCGATTGTCTGTTTGATGCGTTCGCGAAAATCAACTCCTGCCGGAATCGAATCGAAGTCCACGAAGACGTTTTGCCGATCTTCGCCTGGAGACGATCATACAGCCGTCCAGCGATGGGTAACGAATCTTCACGACGGTATGAAATAGCGATCACAACAACGGGCGCGCAGATGGGACCATCGTGGCTCGGTTCTTGGCAAGCTCGCCCCCGCTCGATCGTGCTGCGCTCAGCAAAAATCAGGGAGAAAGCCGGTCACGACTTACTCAAGTAGAGCCCGGCGACGATCAGCACGACAATGAGCGCGGCGAGCACGGCCAGCGTGATCTTAATCCAACTTAAAGGATGGCGGCCGGCAATCGTTCCCGTGTAGCCATTCACCACCACTTGAAACGTCTTCGACCCGTACGTGTAGGCCACCAGCCAGATCGGCACGAGAATGTGTTTGAAAGTTTGGTCGGAGAACACCTCGTCCACATTCAGGTTTCGCTGGGTGTCGCCGGGCACCTGTTCGGAACACAATTGCCGCGTTTTCCGTTCCATGATCGAGCGCGAATTTCCTGCCGCCGCCACCAGATCGATCTGATACTGCTCCACTACCCAGCCCGAGAGAAATCCTGGATCGTATGGCTTCAGATCGGTCGTCGTCGGGAATGGCTCGATCTTGCGTAAGAGTTTTTCGTCCACTCCCTTCGAAGCCGGCACCAGCTCGTCATCAAAAAAATGATCGAGCGATCCGGCCGCGGGGACCCAGCGAGTCCGCTGGACCTGGCGCGTTTGCGATTTCCCATCCGAATCCGTGTAGCTCTCAGTCTCGTAGTAATAATAGCCCGCATCCGCAGTCCAATCGGCGTGGACCTGCGCATCGAAGGTCCAATATGGAATGTAGATCCCGTGCACGGTATCGGTGAGGGCACGCCCCTTGAGCGCGTTCGGTGCGAACCAACGATTGCCATACCAACTGCGCACCGTGTCGCGCACGTCTGTCTCCGGCAATTTAAATTCGAGCAGGCATTCTGGCCGAATCGGCGCCTTGATTTCGTCGTAGGGAATGAGCGCCGCCGACCCGCAAAACTCGCAACGCTGGGCGACGCGCGTAGGGTCGAACACGGAGATCGCCTGGCAACTCTGGCATTTCACGGAAGTCTTTTCCGCCTGCCAGCCGCGCCGGTCTTCGCCTACCGCACTCAGCGCGGTGGCGAGATCGTTCTCCTTCGGATCCGCGCTTTCCCCCGGCAGAGGCGGCGGGAGGACGGTGCTGCAAAACGGACAAACCAGCGCTTGTTTGGCGGCGTTCCATTCCACCGCGCCGCCACAGGCAGGACACGCCTGTTTTTTCCGGGCCGTTATTTCCGCCATACCTGAAGGGACGTTAGCTCTTCAGGAATTCATCCACCGCGGCGCGGGTGATCCGGTAGGTCGAACCGATCTTTTTCGCTTTCAGATCCCCGGCTTCGATCGTCGCGATGACGTCGCCTTCGCTGACGCTTGAGAACATTGGCCACGTCGCCGGGACTCAGTAATTCCGGCATTGTGTTGGCCGCAGCCGGCGGCGGCGGGGGCTGATTCGGCAACGGCGGCGGCGTGCCCGCCGGCGGCTGGCGTGCGTTTGCGGTCCGAGCACTCCACCCTGCTGCTGCATCATCTGCTGCGCCATGGCCATGCCGACCGCCATCTCCGTGGCGAACCCGCCGGCATTGCTCCCGCCCGGCTGAGTCATCCCCTGCCCCATCTGAAATTTCACGAAATCATTCAGGTTTCCTACGGCCGCCATGGAAGAACGTTTGTCGATCGCCTGCTCTACTTCCGGCGGCAGACTGACGTTCTCGAGGATGAAGCTGGTCAACTCGAGGCCGTACTTCGCGTTCGTGACCGGATTGATCAACGGAAGCAAAGCGGCGCCGACCTCGCTATAACGCGACGCCACATCCAGCACCGGGATTTTCGATTGCGCCAGCGCCTCACTGAAGAGGCTGACGATGCGCGAGCGCATGGTATCGGCAAACTCGTCGAGACGGAAATGCTGATCGCTCCCGGCGACTTCCTTAAGAAACAACTTCGGATCGGTGATTCGGAAATCGTAGGTGCCGAAGGCGCGCGCCCGCACGATCCCGAAATCATTGTCGCGCATCATGACGGGGTTCGAAGTCCCCCATTTGTTTCCCGTGAAAAGCCGGGTGCTGACGAAATAAACGTCCGCCTTGAACGGCGTTTCAAAGCCGTACTTCCAACCCTTGAGCGTGGTCAGTATGGGAATGTTGTCCGTGGTCAGGGTGTGCTTGCCGGGGGTAAAGGTGTCGCCGAACTGCCCGAGATAAACGAACTGCACCACCTGCGATTCCCGCACGATCAACTGGGCGCCGTTCTTGATTTCCTTGTCGTCATCCGGCCAGCGAAAACTAAGGGTGTCGCGCGAGTCGTCCGTCCATTCGATGATCTCGATTAACTCGCCTTTGATGAAATTCATGATGCCCATATGATTTTTTCCTCCGGTCCCGGTTGTTGCAGCCGTAAACAATGACCGTAATATTTAAAAAAGCGAGAGCACACGACCGGGCGAAAGCTCCGGACGGTTGATCTTTTCCGAAAGGTTCGGGCTTGCCGAGGCGGCCCGATGAATAGGGCCGGCTGTTAAAAATCCCTCACGCGTCGGCGCTCAGAGTGCGCGAACTGCGGTGTTGAAAAATGCGATGTTGCGGCTACGCTGTCGCCGCGATTTTCGGGGGTATAGCTCAGTTGGTAGAGCGCGTCGTTCGCAATGACGAGGCCTGGGGTTCGAATCCCCATACCTCCACAATTTCGCTTTGCGAAATTCAATTGGCTTCCCTGGATGAGAACGCCGTTCGACTGGTGGGGCGCGACCGCGCACGGTTCCAATCCCGCCCCAGCTTGATCACCTGCGGCCAACGGCCAATATATCCGCCGTCGATCGGGCCGATCCAACTAGAACGCGTTCAGGAGGTCAGCGACGTCTCCGCCGATTTGACGCGCTGTTCGGGCGAATAGTTCGCCGTAGCCGCCACCAAACGCTCCAACCCCAGACCGTCGTTCTTGCCTGAATCGAATCAGGGTCTTCTTGGAACGAGCATCAATCACTTCACCCAACATCTCGATTTTTACCCCACCGGCTCCGAATCCGATAAAATACCGGGCCGCCTGTGAGCCTGGATCCACCTTGAGCAGGCGCGCACGAATGACCAGCGTTTCCCCCTTGCCGCGCGACATATTCGCCGCACCCGGCTTCTGGCGCAGCTTCTCCTGGAATCCCTGGATGAACGCCGGTTTGATTGAGCCCAAGGCCGATCGCACAGCCTCGTAAGTATTTTCTTTTGGGTTCGGCAGGATTACTCCGGCAACGTCGAAAGACTCCACCGCAATGTCGTTATAGGTATCGAGGCGAAATGGCTGGACGATCGTCACTTCATCGAGGTCGCCGTTCCAATCGCGGTAAGTTCCCGGGGTGGTCGCCCCCTTTGAAGCCACGGCGGCGTCGGCCAGCAAAGCGAGCATGAAAATCCCAGGGAGAAAACGAAAAAGCGCGAAATTTCTGGCAATCATCCCGCTATCGTCGTCTTTTCAGGCATGTTAAACAAGCCCCGAGGGCACGCCTGCATCGAGGCAGCCGTGAAACCGAAGTGGCCTTCCTTTTGAAATGCCTGTGAAAACCAAAGCAAAGAGACAAACCGAACCAGTGGGATCGCGCATGCGAAAAATTCTCAGTACCATCGCGGCCATCATCGCATTGGCCGGGCTGGCTGATGCGGCCTATCTCACAGTCATGGCCCTGACCGGTGAGACTGCGGCCTGCGGCGGAGCCGCGGGGTGCTCCGAGGTACTCGGCAGCGCCTACGCAAAAATAGCCGGCATCCCCGTGGCGAGCCTGGGCGTCATTGGTTATTTCGCCGCGTTCACCTTCGCGACCTTCGCCGGGTTCGGCTACAGACGCGCCCAGGGATTCTTCGCCGTGACGGTGTGGACGATGTTCGCGATGACGTTATGGCTGCTCTACGTCCAGGCATTCGTCCTGCACGCCTTCTGCCGCTACTGTTTGTTCTCGGCCGCTTTCACTTTCCTCCTGGCTGGTCTGGTGGTCGCAGGCCCGGCCTCACAGGATTCGGACGGCGAAGAGTAAGCCGCCAGCTCGTTCCCCTACTTTCACCGCATGCGAGTGCGGCGATCGCTCACGATATTGACATAGGCCTTCAAGGCGGCGGAAGGATTGTCGCCTCTCCAGGCGATGCAGGACTCGGTCATGACCCGGGGCGTTAAAGGGCGGAAGACCACGTTCTCGTGCGGAAGTTTCTTTACCTGATCTGGTAACAGGGCGACGCCTAACCCGGCCGCGATCGCCTGAATAAGAGTCCGCTCGATCTCCACATCCTGGAGAACTTTCGGGCTAAAGCCGACCCGTTGACATGTCTGCTTCAGCCAGCGCCGATAACCAGGATAACTGGCCTCTGACATTCCGATGAAGAACAAGGGTTTGAGTTCTTTGAGCTTGATGATCGATTTTTTCGCCAGCGAGTTGTTCCGGGCAAGAGCTGCGACAGTCTCGTAGGACGCGATCGAGCGAAACTGAAGGCCCAGCTCTTCGATCGCCTCGTGTGGGCCGACAAAACCGCAATCAATCCTGCCATCTTTCAGCGCGCGAAATTGATCTCCGCACGTCATGTCGAAGAGATTGACCGGCACCGATGGAAAGGAGCGTTGAAAGGACGCGAGCGTAACTGGAAGAAGGTCGTAGAATAAATTGGCCACGTAGCCAATGTTCAGAGGAGTTGTTTCCTGGCGACTCAGCCTTTGGACAGACGCGACAATTTCTCCGCTCAACTCAAGGAGCCGTTTCGCATCGGTCAGGAACGACTTGCCTTCCGCCGTCAGGCTTACACCGGTCCTGGCGCGGTCGAAGAGCCGCACGCCAATTTCTTCTTCGAGATCTTTTATTTGCCGCGTGAGCGAGGGCTGCGCGAGGTGTAATTTCTGGGCGCCTTTGGTGAAACTCAGAGCATCGGCCACAGCAACGAAATAGCGCAGGTGACGAAGCTCCATAGAATCGGATAGGCAGGGCGACCCACGGATCGCTTCGATAATTCAAGGAGCGATTGTTCCAGCGGGCAGCGAGTCCAACATGGACGAAATGAGCCATAGCCGCAAGCTATTACCTCCCCACCAACAAGGTATTAGCTGCATTTCGGAGAGATCGTATGGACTGAAATGCCGTCGGCCATATCCCGCGAAATTAGTGCCGCCGATATCATGCATCGCGAAGCCTCGGTCGTCTGGGAAGGCAACCTGCGGGAAGGCACGGGCACGATCTCCACCGAGAGCGGGGTCCTCGCTAACACCCAGTATTCATTCTCCACCCGTTTCGCGGAAGGTATCGGCACCAACCCCGATGAGCTGATCGCCGCGTCGCTGGGCGGTTGTTTTGCCATGGCCCTGGCCAACGAGCTCGATCTTTCCGGTTTTTTCCCGGAGAGAATCGCGACGACCGCCACCGCCACAATGGAGAACCTGCCTTCGGGCTGGACGCTGACGCGCATCCAACTCGAAGTGCACGCAAGAGTGCCTGGCGCCTCACAGGCGCACTTCATGGAGGCGGCCGTCGCAGCGAAAACGAACTGCCCGATCGCGCGTCTCCTCAAGACCAACATCTCCATGATCGCCAGCCTCGATGTTTAGAGAAAATAATTTATGGAACTGACCATCATGCCGGACGGCGCCCTGTATGCCGTGCAGCGGACGGCGAGCAACGGCTCCGGTCGCGACGGGGAGTCTGTCGGGACGGATGCGACGGAGACAATCCCAACCGTCCGCACGTCTGTCGGCGAGTTTGCGTTTAGGTCGACCCAGGTCGGCTGTTATCTCGAGCTCATCGTGGGAAAGCTTCACCGAATCCTGGGCCTCTATCGGACAAACGAAGCAGCCCTGAATGCGCTGATAAACCAGAGGACAGGACTTGGCTCTTGGGATGCATTGGTGGAATCGGCGGCCAAGTCCCAGGTCGCGGCACCAAAACTATGGAGCACGGACAAACAGACACCATGAATGGCGTTATCCTGGAAGACGCTCCACCTCCACTCAACGTCGAAGCGGCCACTCCTTCGAGCCCCAAGCCAGGGCGATCGATCCTGGGCTTGCCTATCGATCGGATCAACTGGATCACCAGCTCCTTTCTGATTGGGACGCTCGTTCTGGCCCTGACCGGAGTTCCTCTCTACCTCTACCATTTCGGTTTGGATTGGTTTCAAGTAGGGCTTTTCGTCGTAATGTTTTACGCCTGCGGATTCAGTGTCTCGCTCGGATATCATCGCCTCTTCTCCCATATCGCCTTTCGCGCCAACCGGCCGATCCAGCTCTTGACCCTCATCTTCGGGGCGGGGGCTTTCGAAAATTCGGTCCTGATGTGGGCGAGCGAACATCGGCGCCACCACAAGCATGTCGATCATGACGACGATCCGTACTGCATCTCGAAGGGCTTCTTTCATGCGCATATCGGGTGGCTTCTTTTCAAGCTGCACCCCGATCCGCCCTTCGATAACGTTCCCGATCTTAAGGCAGACAAGCTTGTCTGCTGGCAGCATCAACACGTCCAGACCATCGCCGTGGTCGTCAGCTTCATTCTGCCAACCTTCCTCGGTTTTCTCTGGAATGGGTGGCAGGGAGCATTGGGCGCGTTCCTGATTGGAGGCGTCGCGCGGGTTGTTGCCCTTCAGCATTGCACGTTCCTGATCAACAGCGCCTGTCACACCATTGGGCGGCAACCCTATTCAACGAAATGCAGCGCGCGAGATTCGCTTTTTCTGGCCCTTTTCACTTTTGGCGAGGGTTATCATAACTACCACCATGAGTTTCAGCATGATTACCGAAATGGAGTAAAGCCCTGGCAGGTCGATCCCACCAAATGGATCATTTGGAGTCTTTCCAAACTGGGTTTGACTCGTGATCTGCGCCGCGTTCCGGCAGAGAAGATCAAGGCCGCCGAACAAGAAACTCTGGAGCTGATTTCGAGCAAGCTCGATACCTAGCGGTGAATCAAACACGCCGCCGCTCACGAATCGACTTAGGCATTAAGCTCGCCATTCAATTCGCGGGACTCTTGGCGTAGTGTCTTTCCCGTCCATGAGCATCGATTTCGAAGAGCTCGACTACCAGAAGACAGATCTGGGCGAGCTGATCTTGCGGCGCAGGCGACTGGTCTCACTCGAAGGCACTGAGGTGTTTGAGATCAAGCTGGGAGAGAGCTTTCTCATGTCCAGCCTGTTCACCAAAGTGGAGATCGCGCTGGCCGAACTGGGATTGGGCGAGTTGGAGACTGGCGCGCTGGATGTCGTTGTCGGCGGTCTGGGGCTGGGTTACACGGCAGCCGCGGCACTCGACAATCCGGCGGTGAAATCTCTTCTGGTGATCGATGTCTTGTCCGCGGTGATCGGCTGGCATCGGCGCGGTCTCGTTCCCCTTGGGGCAAGGCTGACGTCGGATCCGCGTTGCCGATTCTTGCATGGCGATTTCTTTCAGCTAGCGGACTCCGCGACGCTCGATCCAGAAAACCCTGGCAAACGATTTCACGCCGTTCTCCTGGACATCGATCACTCGCCGCAAGCCCTGCTTCACGCGCGTCACGGATCGTTCTATCAACGCAAATCCCTTCGCCGGCTCGCAGCTCAATTGCATCCCGGCGGCGTTTTCGCCATGTGGTCCGATGACCCTCCGGACGAAGAATTTCTCCAGGCGCTGGAAGGAGCGTTTGGAAATTCCAGGGCGCACATCGTCCAGTTCCCCAATCCATTGTTGGACTGCGCTGCCGCCAGCACAGTCTACGTTGCTCAAACCACGAGCGCAGTCGAGACGTGAGCGGCGCCACTCGGGCTTCGCTGACGGAGAGAGGAATTGCCGGAAATCTTCGGTGGAGGTCAATCACATCTTTGCTTCTTCTGTCTGCGGGTCGGAGCCGCCTTGATTGCGGCGGGTTGCATTTCAAGCGTCGCCACGTCCTGACGCCTGCCAGGCACTACCACGGAAAGTAAGAAAAGAGTCTACTTTGCCGCGCAAGACGCATAAGCTCTGAGCCAGGGCTTGCGACACGTGGGAAATTGGCGTCTTGAGGGAAGGACTTCATGACCTTCGAAACGGGCCCTGAATGTGAGGGATTGGGCCATGTTCAAGAAAATATCACGTTGTTTCGCGCTCCCGCTTCTTTTGCTTTTGAGCAACAGCTCGGGGAATTCCGCTCCCCGGCCCAGGCAAAGCATTCCGGAAACGTTTAAACCGGGACCGGACGCTATCGCTGGATCTATGGACGATTTGACCATGTGGGCCGCTACCGGGAGTCAACGTGGTCTGGCAATGGGAATAACGACGTGCAACATCGGCGATGCGTTGATTGACTTTTTGGCGATGCCAAATACACACCATCCGGTCGCGGCGCAAAATCTTTATCGAATGAGCAACGGCGCGAATAACAGTGACCGTTTCGAGCAAATTGGCCAGGCGTGGGTGAAACACACTTTCGGGGCCGATCAGTCGAATGCCTGTGGTTCAGGCTGCCAGCCGGGCGGAGACTTCACTCATCTGGGCGTGGGCTGCTCTGACACGTATAGCAGCCTGCAAAGTGCGCACCTAAGCGACCTGGGCTCGCGCGCGTGGATAAATCCCTTTACCGGCGTTTTTCCCACGAATGCGAGGGACCACAACGGCCACCCTCACACCCAGATTTCGCATATGATCCTGGTGGAAAGCAACGACCTGAATCAAACAATGAATTCCGGCGCGACGTACTACGCTGAGTTGCTCTACGTCACTCCGGATGAGTACGCCTGGTGCCAGACTCACCCCGGACAATGCAACATGTTCAACAATGCGAGCTACCAGCCGTACCTCGTCGCTGGCACGACGAGTTTCACCTTTTCATACGGCGGACCTCCCGTGCGAATGACGCCTGCCATCAATGCGTGGACTGGAGCGACCATCAATCCAATCGAACCCGCTCCGGGGCTGGATGGCCGCGCGTTCATTGCCTACAAAGTCACAGGCCCGGCCGCCGGAGTCTGGCATTATGAATACGCTATTTACAATCAGAACCTCGATCGCGCGATCCAGTCGTTCAGTGTTCCTCTAGGATGCGGAACAACAGTGAGCAACCTCGGGTTTCACGCTCCGTTGAATCATCCTGGATTTCCAAACGACGGAACCCTGGGAGACGCGGGCTTCAGCAACACCGCCTGGAGTTCGGTCCAAACTGCCAGCGAAGTGAACTGGAGCAGTGAAACCTTTGCCCAGAACCAGAACGCGAACGCCATTCGGTGGGGCACGCTGTATAACTTTCGGTTCGATTCTCTCAAACCGCCCCTGACGACAAACGCAACGATCGGTTTCTTCAAGACAGGGACGCCAGTTACCGTGCCCGTCCTGGGGCCGAATGTCTGTGACGTGATACCAACACCAACCCCTACGGCAACGCCGACACCGGCAACTCCCACGCCGACTGTGACGCCATGCTCCGCCATCGTTTTCGCCGAGAACTTCGATGGAGTGGTGGCTCCAACCCTGCCGCCAGGCTGGAGCACGTCCGGCAACTGGATAACCTCGCCCGAGACGCCTCACTCAACGCCTAATTGCGCCTTCGTTGACGACCCGGAGTTTGCCAGTGACAAATCTCTAGACTCGCGGAACCTGGTCATTAGCTCTGGAGTGGCTGACGTAAGTTTTCGTAACTCCTACAATCTCGAAACCGGTTATGACGGAGGAGTTCTGGAAATCTCCTCACCCAATATTAATGGGGGAAGTTTTACTGATGTGACTGATCCCGCGGTGGGGGGCTTTTTTGTGTCCGGTGGCTACAACAGCACCATTGCTTCCACCTCAGGAAGCCCGATTGGTGGTCGCCAGGCCTGGAGCGGCAATTCAGGTGGCTACGTCAGTACCAATGGTGAGACTCGGTCCGAACGTAAACGGCCAAACCATCAAGCTGAGGTTCCGCATGGTTTCAGACGTCTTTGTTCCTGGCGTGGAGTGGCGCATAGACACTATTACAAGCGAAGGCGTGTGCATGGCTGCATTGCCGAGCCCAACCCCCACACCGACACCTACGGCAACACCGAGTCCCACCCCGCCGGCGCAGGCCGTTAATCTCTCGACTCGGATGCGAGTCCAAACTGGCGATAACGTTGGCATCGGCGGCTTCATCATTTCGGGAACACAGCCAAAGACGGTGATTGTTCGTGGAATTGGACCATCGCTTCCGGTGCCTGGAGCGCTCACCGACCCAATCATCGAAGTTCACGGCTCCGCCGGAGAACTTCTCGCGTCCAATGACAATTGGAACGACGCCTTGACCAGGCAGGAAATTATCGATAGCGGCCTGGCGCCAACTAACGATTTGGAGTCAGCGCTTTGGGGAACAATCGATCCAGGAACCTACACGGTTGTGGTTCGGGGCAAGAACGACGCTACCGGCATAGGCTTGTTCGAAGTCTACGACGTGAGTCAGGCCGTTCCAGCCAAGCTGGCCAACCTCAGCACACGAGCGTTTGTCAACACAGGGGACGGCATCGTTATCGCGGGCATCATTCTTGGCAATCACAACGGCATTGAAAAGGTGGTGGTGCGCGGCATCGGGCCGAGCCTGACCGGGTTTGGTGTCCCTAATGCTCTCGCCAATCCAACCCTGGAACTCCGCGACAACAACGGCGCGCTTCTTATCGGGAATAACGATTGGCAGGACGACCCGGCTCAAGCGGCGGAACTAACCGCTGCTGGTCTCGCGCCGACAAACCAGTTGGAGTCGGGCATCGCCACGACGCTGCCGCCGGGCCTTTACACTGCGCTCCTCGCCGGTCTGAACAACGGAACCGGCGTCGGTCTGGTGGAAGTCTACGATCGCGGCGCCCCGTAGCGCCGTCGCTCGTGCTTGGAGTTCCAAGATTGGTCTTGACGCGTTCCGGCGAGCACTCGACGCTTTCCAGAATCTTCGGCCGAACTCGATGGGAATTGGGGGCTGGATCTGCGCAGGAATTGGCGAGCGCATTTCATGAAAAGAAATCTCACTTCCACCTCTGGTCTGGTTAACCCAAGGATCTTGCTCGCAGTTGCTCTTTGTTCAGCGGGCGTTCTCCTGGCAATAGGCAGTTTCACCGGGATGGGGTGGCACTTGGCGAGTCAGCCAGACGGCTCCAACGCCCACAATGAGCGGGACGATACCGATCGGTTGGAGCACTATATGCCAGTGCCCGAAGGCGAGGCCGACGAACTGGACGAGATGGAACTCGACTGGCACAACCGACTAACCTATCCCACCGGCCGCTTCGACCCTGCGTGGGTCCGCCAGGCGGCCACGCAGGATGCCGCCATCGCGCGAGAAGTCCCCACTGGCCGCCAATTGAACAATTTCAACCAGAGCAATCCAGCAATCACACTTGCTTCTGGCAGCTTCACCGCGCTTGGGCCGCAGCCTTTGCGGATGATCGGCTGCTCAGGCTGCTTTAGCTACGGTCTTACCGAGGGCCGGGTGAACGATATCGCAATAGATCCGGTGTCGACCAATGTCGCCTACGTAGCTAGCAACGGCGGCGGTGTCTGGAAGACCACGAACTGTTGCAGCACTTCCACGTCGTGGACCGCCGTCACCGACGATCCACTGCTGAGCACCATTACTGTCGACACCGTCACCATCGATCCAAACAATCATAACACGATCTATGCCGGCACCGGTGATCTGAACTTTGGTTCCTTCTCGATGGGCAGTCAGGGCATTCTTAAGTCAACCGACGCCGGGGCCACCTGGATACTGCAGGGAGCGAGCGTGTTCGGGCCGGGCTTAACCCTGCCGCCGGGCCAGTTCCCACAATACCAGGCCGTGGGCAAAGTGCGCGTCGACCCGCGTAACAGCAACAATGTCGTGGCCGGCACGAAGACGGGCCTCTATTTCTCCTACGACGGCGGCACGAATTGGGCAGGCCCATGCACGACCAACAGCTTCAATACAATGCGCCAGGACATTACCGGCCTGGCCCTGATCAACAACGGCACCAGCACCCGCATCGTTGCCGCGGTGGGCGTGCGCGGCTTTGCCACAGCCGTCCAAACCAACCTCAACCAAAACGGCGCCAACGGTATCTATGCTGGGACGTTGCCGACGAGCGGTTGCCCGTCAGACTTCACTTCAATTGCTACCAACGCCAATGGCTGGACGGGACTCAATGCGGCCAGCGGCACTGCCTATGGCGGCTCCGGTATCGGCAACCAGCTGGGCCGCGTTGAGCTTGCCGTCGCGCCCAGTAACTCAAACTTCATGTATGCCCAGGTGCAATCAATTACACCTAACTCAAATGGCGGCTGCGGCGGCGCAAACGGCTGCCAGCTCGGCGCCTACCGGACGACCGACGGTGGCCTGACCTGGACTCAGATCACCGGCTCTCCGGGCGCTTCGCTCGTTAACTGCAGCGGCGGCGCCGGCGACTATCCGCAAAATTGGTACGACCAGGCCATCGCGATAGACCCGAATAATCCCGATCGTGTCTTCTTCAGCACCTTCGACGTTTGGTTCTGGCAGAATGGTAATACGGTTTGGAACGATACCTCGTGCGGCTATAGCGGCGGAAATATCGTGCACGTCGATCAGCACGCGCTGGCTTTCGTGCCTGGTTCTTCCAGCATCCTGCTGGCCGGCAACGATGGCGGTGTTCACGTTACTACGAACGCCGATCTCGCCAGTCAGACGCTGGATCCAACCTGGTCCAACATGGACACAGGTCTGAATACCATCGAGTTCTACTCGGGGGATATCAGCGGCAACTTCGCCATATCGGCTGCGCCGCAGGCGAACGGCGGCGCGCAGGACAACGGCTCCATGTCCGTCACCTTTTCGGGTAGTCCCACTGGCCCCGTGCAATGGCAAATGGGTAAGGGCGGCGACGGCTTCTATGGTCGCATCGACCCGGTGGGCACAGGAACCAGCCTCCGATTCTGGCAAGGAAACAACAGTGGTCACCTCCACCGCTGTACCAGTAACTGCACCGCCTCCGGCGCGAGCTGGACCGATCGTACTGGTGGATGGACCGGCGATATTCAGTCGTTCATTCTACCTTATGAGATTTTCAAGGGCGATCCGAATACGCCGGGTAACGACTGCGGACCGGCAGGTCCCACGACCGGCTGTGGTCACCTGGTCGCCGGGACCGTCAGAGTTTGGGAAACGATCACGGGCGCCGCTACTACTCCAACTTGGTATGTGAACAGTCCACCCAATCTGACCAAGCAAACCTTGGGTAACCGCTCTTACATCAATCAACTTGCTTTCGCCCAGGCCCTGCAATCGACCGTGATCGTGGGGACTAATGACGGCAACGTGCAAATCGGGCGCGGCCTGGGAACTGGGTCGAACCAATCTACCTGGGTTAACGTAACCGGCGGCAATACCGTGCTGCCAAACCGCCCGATTCTCGATGTCGCCTTCGATCCGACTACTACCACCGCGCCCATCGGCTACGCCGCCGTGGGTGGCTTCAACGCCAATACACCTGCCACACCGGGTCATGTCTTCCAGGTAGCTTGCACGACTGACTGCGCCTCCTTCACCTGGACCGATAAGACCGGCAACCTCCCGGATATTCCAGTCGACTCGATCATCGCCAATCCAAACTTTCCGCGGCAAGTCTTCGCGGGAACCGACTGGGGCTTGTACTTTACGAACGACATCACCGCGGCAACACCCAACTGGTCGCGTTTCGACGCAGGACTGCCGCACGCGATGATCTGGGATATGCAGTATGACCGCGGCTTTACCACGCTTTCAGTCTGGACGCGGGGCCGCGGCGCCTATGTCTGGCCGTTACCCGCGGATCCAGGAGCGACGCCGAGTCCGGTACCTACCATAACACCGGGCATTACTCCGACACCTACACCCACCGCGACAGCGACTATCGCACCGACGCCGACGCCCACTCTTTCTCCAGGAATAACGCCGTCACCCGCTCCGACAGCTACGGCTACCATTGCCCCCACGGCAACACCCTCTCTGACACCGGGCGTCACCGCGACGCCAACGGCCTCGCCCGCCCAAGCCGTGAACCTCTCCACCCGTCTGCGTGTTCAGACCGGTGACAACGTCGGCATCGGCGGCTTTATTATCTCGGGAAGTGCCCCCAAACGTCTGCTCATCCGAGCCATTGGGCCTTCGCTAACTCAGTTCGGCGTCCCTAATGCGTTGCCGGATCCGATCCTGGAACTGCACGGCCCCGGTTCATTTACCACTATCACTAACGACAACTGGAGAGACGATCCCGTGCAGGAAACGCTCATCCTGGCCACGGGTCTTGCGCCGACTGATAACCTCGAATCGGCGATCGATGCGACCTTAAATCCCGGAGCTTATACCGCAGTGGTGAGAGGGAATAATAACACCACGGGCGTCGCGTCGATTGAAGTGTACGACCTGAGTCAGGCCGTTCCAGCAAAGCTGGCCAATATCAGTACGCGCGCCATCGTCAGCACCGGTGACGATATCGTGATCGCGGGCTTCATCTTGGGCAACCACACTGGTAATGACAGGATTGTCATGCGCGGGGTCGGACCAAGCCTGACTGATTTTGGTGTGCCCAACGCGCTGCCCAATCCAACGCTGGAACTGCGTGACGAGAATGGAACACTCTTGATGCTGAATAATGACTGGCAGGATGACCCGGCTCAAGCGTCGGAACTGGTCGCCGCTGGTCTCGCGCCAACGAATCCATTGGAATCAGGACTGGCTACGACGCTACCCCCGGGCCTTTACACCGCGTTGCTCGCGGGCGTGAACAACGGCACTGGCGTCGGCCTGGTCGAAGTCTACGATCGCGGCGCCCCGTAAAGAGACGGATTTTCTTTCAGCCGCTGAGTGCGCGTTCGAACCTACAGGCTCGACGTCAAAATAATCCACCTGCGACCCCACTCTCGTCGGACGCAAGGCGGATGCAGATCATGATTTCGATCGCCGCCAATGGCTCGACACCTGCTATCGTAATCCGATAAACTGGAGGCGATTACGCCACCGGCGTTTCGATGTCCAAATTCTCCACGTCAATTGGAGAAACCTGTTAGATAACAGGGGAAATCGCTCATGAAGAAAAAGCTCGCTTCACAATCCGCATTCATTAATCCGCGCATCATTCTGAGCTTTGTTTTCTGCTCGATCGGCGTCTTTCTGACGTTGCTCGGTTGCGGAGCCTTCTCGAACACATTTGCCCAAACAAAGATGTCGGAGCGAAATGCCGCCGGACCCTTACTCGAGGAAAATGAGCAGCTATCTCCCGCGGACAGCAACGGACGGTTCGTTCAACTAATCGAATTCGCCGAGCCAGGAGTGCTGCGGCGGCAGGAACACACTTCCGGAGCGCGCTTCAGGACCGACACGCCACAAGCACTCGCCGGCCTCGAGCAAATACGGGCGGAGCAAGTCGCTTACGTTACGGCCATCGCGAATGCGATCGGCCGCCCGCCGGAGGTGACCCATCAATTTGCGATGACGCACAGTGGTATCGCCGCTCGCCTGACCCCCGAGGAAGCGCAGGTCGTCCGGATGATGCCCGGTGTGGCATCGGTCGAGCGCGAACGAGTTTACCAGCTGGACACTTTTCGCAGCCCATTTTTCATCGGCGCCGACCAGATCTGGAATGGCACGGCGGTGCCGGGCGGCGTCGGCACCAAGGGCCAGGGTATTGTTATCGCGGACCTCGACACCGGTCTTATCCCGACGCATCCCTCATTCGTCAACGACGTATCGTGCGGCCACGGTGTTTCGGGCGCGCCGAATAAGTTGATCAGCCAGTTGGATTGTGCCACCGCCACAGGCCCGGGCGGTCTTTGCAATGGTCCCAATCCAAACGACGCGCAGGGCCACGGATCCCATACCGCCAGCACGGCGGGCGGCAATGTTGTGCCTACCAGCGCGGTTCCGCCACCCTCCAGCCAAATTCAGGGCATCGCACCATGCTCCAATATCCGCATGTACAAAGTCTGTCCGACCACCAGTTGTCCCGGGGCCGATATCCAGGCCGGCATGAACAGCGTGCTGCTGCATGGTGATGTTGATGTGATGAATTTCTCCATCTCCGGCGGAACCAGCCCCTGGAGTGATAATGACCGGAAGAAGCTTGATTTGGTCAACGCCGGTATCGTGGTCGCCGCCTCCGCCGGCAATACGAGCACCGGCGTTCCCAATCCCGTGGGCCAGGTGAACCACCTTGGTCCTTGGGTCATGACGGTAGCCGCATCCACGAAAGATGCTGGAGGTCCCGGGACCGGTGATATCCTGGCAAACTTCAGCCTCCGCGGCCCGACCTCGGGAACCTTCCAGAATCTGACGAAGCCCGACGTCACAGGACCCGGAGTGAGCATCTACGCCGCCATCATCGCGAACTACGGCACCATGAGCGGCACCTCAATGTCTTGCCCGCACCTGGCGGGCAGTGCAGCGCTGTTGCGCGCACTCCAACCGACCTGGCTTCCCGAAGAGGTGAAATCGGCCTTGATGATGACTTCCTTTAACGGTGGCTTCAAGGAAAACGGATCAACGCCATGGGATCCGGATGATGTTGGCACCGGGCGCGTGGACCTGACGAAGGTAGCCAAAGCCGGGTTAGTGATGAATGAAACCTTTGCGAACTTCCTGGCCGCCGACCCAGCCACCGGCGGCAATCCCCGGAACGTGAATGTCCCGTCGGTCCGCGACATGAATTGCACACCGAGCTGCGTCTGGACGCGCACGGTGCGCAATACCAAGACCGTGCCGACAAGCTGGACTGCCACGGGATCGGCCATCACTCCCGGTTTTACCGTCAACGTCGTGCCATCGACTTTCAACTTCACCGGTAGCCTTGCGCAGACACAGGTGCTTACGATCACGGCGACGCCGACGGTAAATCTAACGGGTGCCGTGGCTTTTGGTCAGGTTTTGTTCACTGAGGCTGGCGCCGTCTCACCCAACGAGCGCCTCACCATAGCGATCAAAGGCACTACCGCTGGGACGCCCACCCCGACGCCCTCCCCTGGAACACCGACACCTACACCGACACCGTGCGGCCCACCGACGATCTCCGAAGGCTTCGAGACCGTGCCGACACTCTTCGCCGGTGGCGGCTGGGCCCAGCAAAACCTAAGTAGCCCGGCCGGTAGCGGAAGCATTGCAACGTGGAGACAGGGTCCAGGCGAAACCGGTCCTCACATCCCAAAGTGGCACCGCCAATTCTTTTATTACCGTCGACTATCAGAGTGGGGCTGGCACCTCGGCCTTAAGCAACTGGGCATTCATGCCGGTGCAAACTCTTAACAATGGGGATGTCCTACGCTTTTATACCAGGACAGTTCCCGGCAGCACCTTCCCCGACCGACTTCAGCTGCGCCTAAGCACAAACGGCAGTAGCACCAATACTGGAGCAACCTCAACCTCGGTTGGAGACTTCACTACCCTGCTCCTGGACATCAACCCCACTCTGGTTGCGGGTGGTTATCCGGAGAGTTGGACGCAGTTCAGCGCATTCATTAGCGGACTCGCCGGTCCGACCAGCGGCCGCATCGCGTTTCGCTATTTCGTCACAGGCGGTGGCCCCGGTGGTAGTAATTCATTTGCCATCGGGATCGATTCACTCACCTATCAGACGATCTCTTGTCCTACGCCAACTCCAACATCGACACCCTCGCCCTCACCAACCGCGACGCCGACGTCGAGCCCAACTCCTACTTCAACTCCAACTCCGACTCCGACACCAACACAAACTCCAACACCAACACCAACACAAACTCCAACACCAACTCCAACTCCAACACCTACCCCCACTCCGACTCCCGCGTGTGTGATCGTCTCGGGCTCAACCGGCGCCGATGGCTCATATGTCAGGCTTCAGGATGCGTTTGCCGCGATCAACGGCAATGGAACTCAGGCGGGCAATAACATTACCGTCTCGATCACTTGCGATACGAACGAAGGCACGACAACCGCAGTCTTAAGTCAGCCTTCGGTCAGCTCCTGGAACAGGCTCACGATCACCCCAGTAGGCGTGCGAACCGTGACAGGCGCGACGACGGCCGGCGGGGCGTTGATCAACTTAAGCGGCGCGGACAACGTGACGTTCGATGGCCTAAACACGGCCGGAAACTCGCTCACGATTTCCAATACCACGGTTTCAACGACGGGTGGAACGGGCACTATCCGGTTTATCAACGACGCCAGCGGGAATGTCGTGACCCGATGCACCGTGCTCGGATCGTCCCAGACGGCGCTCGGGACGGGCGCGGGGACAATCTTCCTCTCCACCGGACAGACGACTGGAAACAATAACAACACCATTTCCTTCTGTAACATCGGCCCCGCGGGGACCAATCTGCCGACGAAGGCGATTCATGGCCTGGGGGTCGGCATTGCACCGAACAGCGGCGTCATCATCAGCGACAACAATATCTTCGACTTCTTCGGCACTGGGGCGGGTTCCACCTCGGGCGTTCAGATCGGCGCGAACAACAACACCTGGACGGTTTCCAACAATCGGATCTACCAGACCGCGCCACGAACCTTTACCGGCGCACCGGGCGTTCGCTATTCGGGCATTACGGTCAACAACAACGGCACCTTCACTGTTTCCGGCAACATCATCGGTTTCGGCGCAGCCAACGGCGCCGGCACGACGACAATTACCGGCTCGTTGACGGGCACCTCGAACGAGTTCCGCGGAATCGAATTCCTTAGTTCCAATACGACCGCTCCTTACAGCACGATCTCGGGCAACACCATCTCCGGCATCAACCAGACAACCACTCGTACCGCCATTCCGACGGATCTTACCGCCTTCTCCGCCATTCTAAGCGGCACCTCGGCAACGAATGCAGCCGCTAACATCACCGGAAATACCATCGGCAGCCTGGACGGCTCCTCCGCGATCGTCGTCAATCACGGCGCCTTCACCGACACGACGGCGATCCAGGGCATTCTGAGCGTCAACTTCGTCAATGCGGTGGACATCTCTGGCAACAACATCGGATCGATCACTCTCCAGGGCACTGGCACCACTGCAGGCATCCGCGGCATTCTGGTGATGGGAACAGTCGGAACCACCCACACGGTCAATAACAACATCATCGGCGGAACAGCGGCCGGGTCGATCACCAATAGCCTGGTTGGATCCAACTTTGTTTATGGCATTCAAACGGCGTTCACCAGTGTTTCCGCCACCGGGAACCTGGTCCGCAACCTGGTGAGCAACTCCAATGCGGCCAGCGTGGTCGCAACGTGCGGCATTATGTCCGGGAACAGCAGCTCGCTGGCCAATACGCTCTCCCAGAATGTGGTCCATTCGCTGAGCAACAATGCAGGCGCGGCCAGCAATATCGTGCGCGGGCTGCAATGCAGTGGGCCAACGGCCGCTAACCTCGTGGAACGCAACTTCGTGCACTCGCTCAATCTGATCTCGACCGTCACGACAGGCTCAGTGGACGGCATTGTCCAGGAAACGGGCGGCACCAGCACTTATCGGAACAATATGGTGCGCCTGGGCGTGGATAGTTCGGGGGCTTCCATCACCTCTGGGATCGGTTTTAACGGAATCCTGGAACAAGGGGGGACGAACAATTTCTATTACAACAGCGTTTATGTCGGCGGTTCCGGAGTGACCTCCGCCGCCAACACGTTCGCCTTTAACAGCGCCGTGGTCACCAACGCACGCAACTACCTGGACAACATCTTCTTCAATGCGCGCAGCAATGCGTCCGGCCCGGGCAAGAACTACGCGATCCGCGTTGGCGGAACCTTCGTCAATCCCGCTGGCCTGACCTCAAATCGCAACGATCTCCTGGCCAATGGCACCGGTGGATTCACCGGGTTGTATGCGGCCGCCGATCGGCTGACTCTCCTGGATTGGCAAACAGCCACGGGTCAGGACCTGCTCAGCATCGCACTCGATCCGTTGTTCCTTAATCCGACCGGCACGGCCGCCACGGTTAATCTGCATGTCGGCCCGACGTCGCCGGTGAACGCGCTGGCCACACCGATCGCCGGCATCACGAATGATTTTGATAATGATACGAGAGACGCGATCACGCCGGACATCGGTGCCGATGAAATGGTTGCTACGGCAAGCCCGACACCTACGGCAAGCCCGACACCTACCGCAACTCCGACTCCCACGCCAACACCTACTCCCACACCCACACCTACACCCACACCTACACCTACACCTACACCTACACCTACACCTACACCTACACCTACGCCTACGCCTACGCCTACACCAACTCCAACACCAACTCCCACACCGACCCCAACACCGTCGCCCACACCCGCTACGACATGCACCCCGCCGCCAACCAATATGATAAGCTGGTGGCCCGGTGACGGAAACACCAATGACATCTGGAACGGCAACAATGCCGTCTCCTACACTGGAACCTTCGCCGCCGGCAAAGTTGGCCAGGCCTTCGATTTCGATGGCGTGAGCCAAACGGCGAACTTCGGCAATCCAACCAGTCTCCAGCAATCGACCGCGATTACTGTGGATGCCTGGATCAGTCCGGATACAGCGCCCGACTCTGTCTTCAAAACAATCGCGTCGAAGTTCTCGCAGACGATCAGCAACAGTTCCTGGGGTCTACACATGCGAGGTCTGGGCGGCGGCATGGCGCGCATCGATGGACTCGTCAACACCATTCCCGGCTTCGGGACGGTCAGCGCGGGCGGCGGATCGTTCCCGGTCGGCACAGGTGTCTTCACCCATGTGGCGATGACCTACAGCGCCGCCGGTGGGATGAGGCTCTATGTCAACGGGGTGCAAGTGGCCACCAACCCGGGCAATGGGAATAATATCATCAACTCCAGCAACAACGTCACGCTCGGCAATGATTCCGCTCCGTTCCCCGGTCGTTATTTCGACGGCCGGATCGATGAAGTAGAGATCTTTGACCGGGCGCTTACCGGCCCAGAGATCTTCAACCTCTTTAACGCCGGCACGTTCGGCAAATGCAAGCCAGGTTCCTGCACCCCGCCGCCTACCAACATGGTGGCGTGGTACAAAGGGGAAGGTAACTTTAACGATGGGGCACCACCCACCTTCGAGACTGGCACACCGAGCGGCACCGTCGCCTTTGCCACCGGCATGGTGGGCCAGGCGTTTAGCTTCACCGGCACAGGCTCCGTCAGCGTGCCCGCCACTTCCGGCCCGCTCAATATCAACGGCAGCGCGGTCTCAATCGATGGCTGGATCAACCCGACTTCCGCCGGGCCGACCGCGATCTATTTCGGGAAAACCATTTCGTCGCAAAACGACTATGTCTTACTCTTCGATTCAGGGATTCTCAGCGCCCTGATCAAGACCAATCCGAGCGGCGAGAAGCTGGTGCGCGCGTTCGCCGATTACCCGGCCAACACCACGTTCTTTGTGCCGCCGATCGGTCAATGGACGCACATCGCGCTCACCTACGATGGAGCGTTGATTAAGATTTACGTCAACGGTGCCCAGGCCAGCCAGGATGCCTGGACCGGCACTATCGCCGGCAGTCCTGCGGCAGACTTCTTCATCGGTGGCCGGCTGGCCGGTAACAACTTCAGCGGCCGAATCGATGAGGTCGAGGTGTTCAATAGCACGCTAACCCAGGGGGATATTCAAGGTATCTACAACGCACGTGGTGCGGGCAAGTGTCCGCTGCCAACACCAACACCAACACCAACACCAACACCGACACCGACACCGACACCGACACCGACACCGACACCGACACCGACACCGACACCGACACCGACACCAACACCAACACCCACTCCAACACCAACACCAACTCCAACACCAACTCCAACTCCAACTCCAACCCCAACCCCAACCCCAACCCCAACCCCAACCCCAACACCAACACCAACACCGACACCAACACCGACACCGACACCGACACCAACTCCAACACCAACTCCAACTCCAACTCCGACACCAACACCAACACCAACACCAACACCAACACCAACACCAACTCCGACACCAACACCGACACCGACACCCACACCAACACCAACACCGGCGACTCCAACACCGACACCGGCGACTCCAACGCCAACGCCATCGACCCCAACGCCAACGCCGGCGACTCCCACTCCGACTGCTACTCCGTCGACCCCCACGCCGACCCCCACAGTGACTCCGGTAACGCCAACTCCTAGTCCAACGGTGACTCCGATAACCCCGACGCCAACGCCGAGTACGACGGTTACGCCTTCACCGACCGCGACCCCGACTGCAACCGCTACGGCTACTGTCGCGCCAACCATAACGCCTACCGCCACTCCGGCCCCATCAGCGACGCCAGCGGCGCAGACTGTCAACCTCTCCACTCGGATGCACGTTCAGACCGGCGATAATGCCGGTATCGGTGGCTTCATTATCTACGGGGACCGCTCCAAAACATGTTCTCCTCCGGGCCATTGGACCTTCGTTGACCCAGGCCGGTGTCCCCAACGCGCTGGCTGATCCGGTGCTGGAACTGCACGGCCCGGGCACCTTCGCTACCATCAACAACGACAACTGGAGAGACGACCCCGCCCAGCAAACAGCCATCCTGGCCACGGGCCTCGCACCCACCAATGCTCTGGAATCAGCGATTGATGCGACCTTGAACCCCGGATCCTACACCGCAGTCGTAAGGGGCAAGAGCAACGCTACTGGGGTGGCCTTGGTTGAAGTCTTTGATGTCAATCAGGCAGTGGCCTCGAAACTGGCCAACATCAGCACGCGGGCCTTTGTCAGCACAGGTGACGACGTCGTGATCGCAGGGTTCATCCTGGGCAACAACAGCGGCAACGACCGGATCGTCGCGCGGGGCATCGGCCCGAGCCTGGCCGCCTTCGGCGTGTCTCCCGCACTGGCTAATCCGACCTTGGAGCTACGCAACAACAATGGAGCGCTTCTCTCCTCGAACGACGACTGGCAGGACAACCCCGCTCAAGCCGCGGAGCTGACTGCCGCGGGTCTGGCGCCGCCAAATGCATTGGAGTCCGGCATCGCAGCAGCGCTCCCGCCGGGCCTTTACACCGCGCTGCTCGCTGGACTGAACAACGGCACTGGCATTGGCCTAATAGAAGTCTACGATCGCGGCGGCGGCCCATAACCCCCCCGAGAGTTGCATCCTATTCTGTAGGCGGGGTCGTTGACCCCGCCCGGGCTCGGGCGTTTTCTGCGTTTCCCCGCAACGCTCCGGTGAATTCAGCGCCCGCTCTCGTCCTTACATTCGTTGAATCGCACTCCTCGCCCCCATGTGGCGCATGTCCTGCTCGGATCGGAGAATGCGCCGACTGTTTCTCACGCTTCTTCTCACCGGAGCGGCTCTTAGCGGCCTCCTCGGACGGACTCTGCCGCTCACGATCAAGGAAGTGACTCTTATGCTGCGGTCCGGTTTTTCGAGTGAAAACGTGCAGCGGGAACTTTCTGTTCGGCGGTTTGCCGAATCGTGTGATGCCGCCGGAGAGAAGGCTCTGCGGGATGCGGGCGCCGCTCCGGCCCTGATCGACGCCATCAAGAACGGCTCTTACGCGAGCTCGCCGGCGGACGCGCAGGCGGCGCAGAATGAGCTCGCCGCCCAGGCTACTAGGCGCGCCCGCGAGAACGAACAATCGCGCAAATTCAACACGCTCTATCAGGATCAACTCGCCCGGGCGCGAGCCGCCGCGCCTGCCCAAGTCGAAACGCCCACGTCCGCTCATCGATCAACTCAAGGGCGATCTCGTTTTGTGGAAAACCGGAAGTCTTACCCGGTTCGACGACGAACCACTCGCGAAGAAGAAACTGATCGCTCTCTATTTTTCCGCCTCCTGGTGTGGGCCCTGCCGCAAATTCACCCCGCAGTTGGTGGAATACTACAACCGGGTCGCCTCGCAGCACCCGGAATTCGAAATCGTCTTCGTCAGCCGCGATCGCTCTCCCTTTGGGATGGAAACCTATATGCGTGACATGCAAATGCCCTGGCCGGCGATCGACTTTGCAAAAACTTCCGGGCAAGGAAGCCCTGAAGAAATATGGGGGCGAAAGCATTCCCTGCCTCGTGCTCCTGGATGCCAGCGGCAGGGTAATTTCCGACACCTACGCCGGGACGAATTATGTCGGACCGGAAAAGGTCGTGGCAGACCTCGAGGCGATCTTCGCAAAAGCGCCCGCCGCGATTGCTGCCACGCGCTGAGTGAGCGGCGCGAGGTTCAACCCCCGCGGCTAGAATCTCAGCGCCGGCCTTGGGGACATCCCGGCCTGGCAAAGTGCTCATTGCCATCGAGCGCTCCCGCGTGGTTTGATCGGACATGAATAGACGCCACTTTGTTTGTTCGAGCGCCGCGGCTGGATTGACCGTGGCGGTCGCGCCCCGCGCGCTCTTTGCCCAGGCTCCTACCATTATGAATTCGAAATCAGTCAAGCCGGTCGTGATCGCTTCCGCCAATGGCAACAAGTTCAAGAACGGCGGCGACATGACGTGCGTGCAGAAGGCCTTCAGCATGATGACGCAAGGAGGCGCCGACGTGCTCGATGCGTTGATCGCAGGAGTGAACATCGTCGAGCTCGATCCGCTCGATACCAGCGTTGGCTACGGCGGGTTGCCGAACGCGGATGGAATTGTGCAGCTCGACTCCTGCTGCATGCACGGGCCGAAGAAACGCGCAGGCGGCGTTGCCGCGATCGAAGGAGTGCGGACGCCGTCACTCGTGGCCAAGGCAGTGATGGAGCAGACCGATCATCATCTCATCGTCGGAACCGGAGCGCAGGTTTTTGCGCGCGGCCTTGGGTTCAAGATCGAGGACGACCTCAACACCGAGGAATCGAGAAAACTTTGGCTGGATTGGAAACGGCGCATCGACCCATCGCATTACCTTGATCCGGAGAAACGCGCCGAGGCCGGCCGGCGCGTGATGACGCAGATGGTGGCAGAGGGCCTGATCGACCGACAGCACATCTACGGGACGATCAACTGCAACGGCATCAACGCGAAGGGCGAAATTTGCGGCGTCACCACCACGAGCGGCCTGGCGTGGAAAATTCCGGGACGCGTCGGCGATTCCCCCATCCTCGGCGCCGGTCTTTACGTGGACGGTGAGGTCGGCGCCGCCGGATCGACCGGGCGCGGTGAAGCGAATCTCTACAATCTTTGTTCGTTCCTGATAGTTGAGAACATGCGGCGCGGCATGGCGCCGAAGGATGCCGGGCTCGAGGCCTGCCGGCGGATCAAGAGTAACACTATCGAAAAACGACTCC
The DNA here is from genome assembly GCA_963850015.1 of uncultured Verrucomicrobiae bacterium. Lineage (GTDB taxonomy): Bacteria > Verrucomicrobiota > Verrucomicrobiia > Chthoniobacterales > UBA10450 > AV80. The sequence continues at coordinate 47,114 of CAWKJF010000002.1, read as the reverse complement.
TTAACAGCAAAGGCAACCCGAACTTCAACATCAATTTCTACGCGTTGAATGCGAAGGGAGATTACGCGGGCGTCTCGATGTATCCCGGATCCAGCTACGCTGTTTGCACTGAAAAGGGACCGGAAACGTTACCGTGCGAGCCGCTACTCCAGGGAAAGCCCGAGGACTAAGTGGATAGGCCCCCCGCGCGATGTCAGAAGCGCCGACGATTCCCAAAAATCTTTAGATTGCCTTGGGGTCCTGAATTCGATAAAACGCTCCCGAAAGGTGCGCCACCCCCCAGGCAGGCAACTCTTGGGTCATTGGCGACATTAACCCAAAAACACACCCCCCATGAAACACAAGTTAACACTCATAACCGCCTGCATTGCCGCTTTCGCATTTTGTGCGCCAGTGGCTGCTTTCGCAGAAAGGGCAGTCCCTTTCCACGGCATGATCTCCGCAGTCGATCAGGCTGCGAAGAGCTTCACGATCGCGGGCAAAGAAAAATCGCGCGTCTTCAACGTCACCGATAAGAGCGTCCTGACCAAGGCCGGCACTCCTGCGACGATGAAGGATGTCGCGGCCAACGAGGAAGTTCGCGGTTCCTATTTGAAGGCCGCGAATGGCAGCCTCGAAGTGAAGACCGCCAAGCTGGGCCCGATGACTGAGGCCGAAAAGGCTACGAGTGCAAAGAGCTCGAAAAAGAAGGCTAAGGCAGACGCGTCGTCTGCTGCTGCTGAAGCCGTTCCTTCGACCTCCTCCAAACCGTAGCCCGGGTCAAAACGTAAGCCTGCGGCGGAGAAGCCGTCGCAGGCTCAACCTTCTGACGCCGCTTTGCGCGCAGCGCGCAAGTCGGCGACGAAGCGCGCGTACTCGCGCTCCCGCGATTCTTCATCCGGTTGGCGAAGAAGCGACGACGGATGCACGGTTGCCAGAACCCTCGTAGCCAGCTCGGACTTCAAGATCTTCCCCCGTTCGCGTGTCACCCGGAACGAAGGACCGAAAACTGACTGCGCCGCGGTTGCCCCCAGGCAAACAAGAAGCTTCGGCCGAACAAGGCGCATTTCCGCCTCAAACCAAGGTCGGCAGGCGGCAATCTCGCGTGAATTTGGCTTTTGATGGATCCGGCGCTTCCCGCGCGGCTCCCATTTGAAATGCTTGACCGTGTTCGTAACGTAAACCTCGCCCCGCTTGATTCCTGCCTCCTCGAGCGCGCGATCGAGAATCTTGCCGGCCGGCCCGACAAATGGTTTGCCTGCCAAGTCCTCCTGATCGCCCGGCTGCTCTCCGAGCAGCATCAACGTCGCACCTTTAGGCCCCTCGCCGAAAACGGTTTGGGTGGCGCGTTTATAGAGAGGACAGGCTGTGCAAGTCCTGCCGGCTTTCGCCAGCGTGGTCAGGCTCGATGTCTCCGGCACTGGCGCAGGCCTCCAGTCGTCCGAGTCATCATCGATTTTCGCGGCGCCTTTTTTCCTTTGTCTCTGGCCAACCATCCTAATACTTCTTCGGCAAGTCTGCCTGGCCCGCGTGCATTGAATGCATTTTCGAATTCACATGACTCTCCTCGAAACTCCGCGCCTGACCTTGCGCCCCTTTGCCGAGAGCGATCTGGATGACCTCTCCGTCCTCATGGCCAATGCAGATTTCATGCGCTTTTCCCTCGGCGTATTCTCCCGCGCACAGACCGCCGCCTTTCTCGAGAAAATGCGGGCGCGCGATCGTGCTGGGTTACCCTCGCAGTTCGCCCTGATCCCGCGCTCGAACGAAAAACTAATCGGCTACTGCGGCTTCTTTCTCCAAACCGTGGACGGCGTGGAAGAACTGGAGATCGCCTACCGCGTGGATCCTTCCTCTTGGGGACAAGGCCTCGCTACTGAAGCGGCCCGGGCTGTGCGCGATCACGCTTTCGATGACTGGCGGCTTCCGCACGTGATATCGCTCATCCACCCGGACAATATCGCCTCCCGCCGCGTCGCCGAGAAAAATGGAATGACTCCTGAGAAGCAAACCGTCTTCCGAGGCTTTCCGACCATCGTTTTCAGAATCAAGCGCAAACACCGCCACGGCGCTGCTATGGTTGATGGCGCTGAATGAACTCGGCGGCGAGCGCGCGATAGGCGCGGGCGCCAGTTCCATTCGAGTCGTATTCCAGAATCGATTTGCCGAAGCTGGGCGCTTCGCTTAGGCGAACAGTGCGCGGGATGACGGTCTCATAGACCCGTTCGCCGAAGTGGGCCCGGACATCGGCGACCACCTGCGCGCTCAGGTTCGTCCGGCTGTCGAACATCGTCATGACAATGCCGCCGATTTCGAGCCGGTCGTTCGCGCCGGAATTGCGCACCTGCTCGATGATGCGGACGATTTTAACCAGGCCCTCGAGCGCGAAGTATTCGCACTGAATCGGCGTGAGCAGTTCGTCCGCCGCAGCCAGCGCGTTCGTCATCAAAATACCGAGAGAGGGCGGACAATCGAGCAGGACGAAATCGAAGGTGTTGTCGGATCGGAGCGGGGCGAGCGTCTCCGCCAGGCGGGTGAGGTGATTATCGAGCCGCGCGATTTCGATTTCCGCGCCGGCGAGATCGAGATCGGCCGGCACGAGAAAGATGCGCGGCAGGCGCGTGGGCAGGATCTTTTCGGCGATCGGGACGCCGCCAAGGAGCGGCTCGTACAAGCTCTCGCCTTCCAATTCCTGCATGCCAAAGGAGCTGGTGGCGTTTCCCTGCGGATCGAGATCGATGAGGAGCACGCGCAATCCGGCTTCCGCCAGCGCGCAACCGAGATTCACCGCCGTCGTCGTTTTCCCGACGCCGCCTTTCTGATTTGCGATGGCGATGATCTTCATGAGCGAAAATGACGAATGACCAATGACGAATGACGAATCAATGACGACATGCGACGCACGAGACACGCAGCGTAACCGTTTCGGTCCTTTGTCCTGGATTCGGATTTCGACCTTCGAACTTCGTTATTCACCTTGGGATAATCTGGGTTCGAAGTTCAAAGGTGCGACGTCCCCCCTGGCCGCGAGTCCCTTCGGAGTCAGCCTCCTGCCAGAGCAAATGTTCGGGATCCGGCAGCATTTCCGTGACTTCCAGCTCGCCCGCCTTCGTCAGCCAGCGATGAAAAATTTCAAGGAAGAGATAACTCTCGAGATCGATGAAAACCGGTTTCGTATCCTTATCGCGTCCTTCCGCTCCACTGCGCCGCAGCGCTTGTTCGCTGGGCCGAATATAAACATAGCGGGGCCAGTCTTTTTCCGCGCGCAGCCGTTCGATCGCGAGAACAAGGTCGCGCGAGACGCCGGTGTAATCTCCCTGGGGAAGCTCTTCCAACGTCACGGTCCAGGAACGGCGCTGGACAATCACCCGCCCGCACCTCAATCGCGGCATGTGGGGGGCCAGCCCAAAATGAAACGGATGAAAGCCAAGCGGAATAATCCACGAGCGCGCGAAGGAGCCGAGGTATTCGCGCGAACCCCGTTTTCGCGCGCAGACATCGCCAGTTTGTTCGTCGATGTAAACCTCCGCTTCCGCTGGCAGCACGATATTCCAGTGCGCTTTTCCACGTTGCGGCGCGACGAAATTCATCAATTCCGGCAATGCGTCAATCCAGCGCACGACCGTGTGCGCAGTGAAATCAGCCGCGGAGAAGCCGTAGTGAAAGGCCGGCCGGCCGCAGGTTGTGCTGGCGAGCGCCCGAGAAAGCTGCGCCGGGTCGGGACAGCTCCAGTAAAAGCAGTGATGGAGCAGGGCCACGGGCGGATGCAGTTCGCTCACAATCCACTCGTAATTCCCGGCGGACAGCTTCCGCGGCGGACGTCGCGGAAATCTGTAAGTCCGCGGAGGGATAAGTGTATTCGTCAAACTTCTCGTAAGTGAAGTTGCGCCGAACAAAATGACAATCGTGTTCGCTCAGTGCCAGTTCGGCGTGGCCGGCGCGTCCAGCCACCTCTTTGCGAAAGGCCGCCTTCACCTCCTGAAATGCGATATGGGCCAGGGCCACGAGGCCAGGGCCGGTGAGCGGCATTCTTTGCATTTCGCAATGCTTCAAGAAACCAGGCAACGGAACCGCTCCATCCTGGATCGGGGCCGTCTCGAAGAGAGTGCGCAGTCCGGCGGCCACCCGGCTGGCGACAAACGCGTAGGTATCGCGCCAGAGATCGATCCACGGCGCCGCCTCGAGCGCCAGATCGTCAGTCATTGCTTCAGGGATTTCGAAAACGCTTTCGCGAAAACACTCCTCAGCAATGGGATTAGACGCCGCGTAGAGAAAGCGTTGAGACGAGTCGCGAGCGCCGCCGAGATCCTGCAGGCGCTGTCGGGCTGCCTCCATGATCTCGATCCTGGCAGGTGTTTCCTCAGCCCGGGCGAAATCCAGCGGCAAGATGGCGATGTCCTCAATGGATTTCAGCCAGCGCGCGCGCACCGCGTTGTCCCGCCACTGCCGTATTTCTGAAGTGAGAACGGAAAACGCGTGCGCCTCAAGTGCCGGCACTTCCATCTCCCAACGCAAAATGTCTTGCTGCGCCAGATCCTCCAGGACTTCATTGGACACACCCAGCGCATGAGCGGGTGAGCTTCCGTTACAGAGACTGATGATGCGAATCACATCAGGACTCAGGGGGATTTGCAGACCGCTATCGGTTGAAAAAAAGGTTTCGCCCTCGATTCGTCCGTTGGGGTGCAATCGGGGCGCAAGTTCCGCACGAGCCAACGGGTCGGCATTCACCGCACCGGCCAGGGCGTGTGCCGTCCATCGTTCGAGAAAAGTGTCGCGGCGGCTTATACCACTCACCGAGGATGGAACAGCCAGAGGCTTATCGCTCCTAACGCTTCCCCAGGCACTGGGGCCGAATGCGCTGAAGGTATCGTTTTTCGAACAGACGCGTTGGAGGTAAAGGAGCAGGTGACGTTCGCGCTCGCGGGCGCGCGCGTTCCGGTTCGGCTGCTGCGTCCATTCGTCGGCGCCCCGCGCCAGCAGCTTTGTGAGCAGCTCACGGCCGGCGCCAAAAACGAGGTAAGGCGGCAAAACCCGGCGACTGGACTCCAAGAGTGCTGCACGGGCCGCGTTGAGCTCGCGCTCAAACTCATTACTAAAAGTTGTTTCGGCGTCCGCTGAGCATCTGTGGCCAGCTTCGGTGGGTGGCGGCGAGATAGGGGTCGGGACGCCCCGCGACCGCGGTGATCCTGCCTTCGGATCCTTTTTCTTGGGCGACTGCTCGCCGGCTAGCGAGAACTGTTCGTCCGGCAGCAGCAGTTGCCTGGGTCGAAAGCGGATCGAGCACATCGAACGGGACCCCGGCCATGCGGATCAGAAAAATCGGGGCTACACGGTAACTTCCAGGCACTCAAGCAACAGAACGGAAGGGGCTTGCGCTGACAAGCGAAAGTAATGAGCCGGTTTCTTCCCTTCTGTCGCGGCGGTCAGTGACCGCCAAAGGATCTCGCGCTCTAACCCGATGTTCTTGGATCCCTTCTTCCGGCAGTCGTGGACGGTCGTTTCAGGGAGAAATCCGACCGGGCCGCTAATTATTCAGAAGCGGCAGTCGGATCGTGAAACGTCGTGCCCACCTGCGGCGTGCTGTCCACTTTGATCGAGCCGTTGTGGTCTTCGACGACTTTCTTCGTGATGTAGAGACCAAGACCGGTGCCGCTCTTCCCCTGTTTCGTGGTGAAATACGGCTCGAAGATTTTCGCCAGTTGCGCCTGGGTAATCCCGTAGCCGGTATCTTCCACGCGCACGTCGACATAAAAATCCTTGCGCGTGCAATTGACGGAGACCGGGCCTTTCTTTTCCGCGGAGGCCTGGAGCGCGTTAATGATTACGTTCTGGATCGCGCGCATGATCTGGACGGAATCACCAAGGAGCGTGCAGGGATCATCACAAATGTCGCATTGCAGTTCGACGCCGCTCTGGACAGCCATGGGGTCAACGCCCTTTACGACTTCGCGCACGATCTGAGTGATTGAGATCGGTTTGTGCGGCGAAGCCTCGACGCTCCCGTAGCTCTGCCACATCGTGAGCAATTCCCGGCAGAGCCGGACGTTTTGCTCGATGATATTGAAGCTCCTTGGCCGAGGTCGAGTTTGCCGCTCCATTTTCCTTTTCGGATTGTTCCAGCTTTTTCGCGAGGAGCTGGACGTATCCCCAGACGATCGTGAGCGGATTGCCGAGGTCGTGGACGAATTCGGCGGAGGCCTGGCCTAACGAGGCGAGCCGTTCCTTTTGCGCGAGCTCCTTGAGGAGTCGGTTGTTCAACTCCTTGATCTCGGCCGCCGCGTTAACGCCGGTCCGCTGAATCCGGGTCCGCTCGACGTTGCGCCCGATCACTTCCCGCATTTCCCGGGCATCGAAACGGCTTGCTGATGTAATCGTTCGCGCCGAGCCGCAAAGCTTCCTTGGCTGTTTCGAGCGCGCCAAACCCGGTCAGCATGATCACAGCAACGTGCGGATCGATCTCGCGGATCTTGCGCAGGCCATCAATGCCGCTGGTCCCGGGCATGCGAATGTCGCTGATGACGGCGTCCGGTTTCTTGTCGCGCAAGATACGCAGGCCGGCCTCGACGTTTTCGGCCGTGTAAACCTGGTAGTTTGGCTTCAGGAGCATCCGCAAGCTTTCACGCGGACCCATTTCGTCATCGATGACGAGAACTTGAGGGAGTTCGGTAGCGATCGTCATTATGATGAGGGAAGTAAAGCTAAGCGCGTGCCCCTGAGACACTTTAATTTATGAAAATGAGCCATCCGCGAGTGGTTCGAACTTCGACCCAATGGTGAACTTTTTTCGCCCCTGCACAAGATGCGATCTTGTGAATAACTCGGAAATCTGGTGAATAACATTGTCACCACTGACGCGAGAAACATAATGACTCCATTTAATGTAATGCTTAGAATGCAATTGCTTTTCGCGGCCCTCCTCTTGCTTTCTATCCCCCTGATTCCCATGAATAAGCGAAACCGAGTTGTTATTACCGGAATGGGCGTTCTCGCCCCAAATGGCATCGGGCTGGACGCTTTTTGGAAGTCGCTTCTTGAAGCCAAGAGCGGGATTGGGCCCATCACCCTTTTTGATGCGACGGAGTTCAAGAGCCGGATTGCCGGCGAAGTGAAGAGATTTCGATCCCTTCGATTACATCGAGCCGGAATTGAAACCGAAGCGCATGGCACGGCACACGCAGTTTGCCTATGCAGCCGCAATGATGGCGCTGGAAGATGCGGGACTGGACATCAACGATCTTCAGCTGCCACAGTCCCACTCCGGTTGTGATTGGCGTGAGCACCAGCGCACTCGATGTGATTGAACGTGTCTTTCACGAAGTGAACGGACCCGGGCCTGATCGCGTAAGCCCTACGGCGCTCGGCGCATCAAAGCCGCAGGCAGCCGCGAATGTCATTGCCGATCGGATTGGCGCATGCGCCCACGCTTCGACCGTCTCCTCGGCCTGCCCATCCGGGTTGGACGCAATTGCCATTGCGGCGGCGATGATCCGATCCGGCGAAGCGGATTTCGCGATCGCGGGAGGCGCCGATGCTCCGATCACCCCTCTGGCCATGGCCAGTTTCATAGCCTCCGGTCTCAGTTCGCGGCGAAATTCCGAGCCGGAGACAGCGAGCAGGCCCTTTGATCTCTCGAGAGATTCGGGCGTCATATCGGAAGGCGCCGGCATTCTTATCCTCGAAAATTTGGAGCATGCCGAAGCCAGAGGAGCAAGGGCCTATATCGAAATAACCGGATACGGAACGCAACGAGACCTGGACGTCGGAAAAGCCCGCGTCCGGTTTGGAGTTTTCCATGGGCCTGGCGCTGGCGAACGCGGGATGCGGACCGGATGAAATCGACTACGTTTCGGCTTATGGCCCCGGCCATCCCATGCTCGATGCGATCGAGGTGGAGATCATCAAGCGTGTTTTCGGCCAGCGCGCTTATTTGCTTCCGGTGAGTTCCATCAAAGGAGTAACCGGCAATGCCCTGGCCGCGGGCGGGCCGTTTCAGATAATCGCTTGCGCGCTGAGCGTTCGCGACCAACTGCTTCCCCCCACGGCCAATTACGAGGTTGCGGATCCCGCGTGTGATCTTGACTGCGTCCCGAATCGCGCGCGCAAAGCGAAACTGAATTCCGCCCTGGTTAATGTGCGAGGACTGGGAGGCAGTGCCAGCACGATGGTCCTAAACCGCATCGCTGCGTAATGACGCGGCGCCACAGTTCCAACGATCGGAGCGATAGCACTCCAGCTGATCCTCGGACTGGCTGTCTTCCAGGCCAATCCAAAGCGTCGGCTCAACCAATGCTTTTTGCTTTTGTCCTTGGTGATCGTGGCGTGGCTCGCCTCGCTCCATTTCGCCTCTACGGCCACGAGCCCGACCGTCGCAGAATTTGCCATCAGGCAGGCTTCGGTCGCCGGCGCGCTCTGTCTGACGATGTTGAATCTCTTGCGTCTTTCCCTCCTGCATCGGGGATCGAAGCTTGGCGGAGCCATTCTGAGCCGTTCCCGCATCTGGCTGGTCGGCACAATTGGAATAGTCGCTCTTTGCCAGACAAACTTCTTCCTGCAAGGGGCGACGATCTCCGACTCCGGTCGGGGTCCGCCGCCCCAATCCCGGTCTACGGGCATGGGGTTTCTCTTTACGCGGCCTTTTTCGTCGCCGCGATCGTCGCGCTCGTCATCTCCACCTGGCGCGACCTGCGAAGCACTTCGGGCGGGGAGCATGCGGAGCTCGCCTTCATTCTGATCGGCGGACTTGCAGCGTTGACCTTCACGCTACTTTTCTCCTTCACGCTTGGACGGCTTCATCGATCCAACGCGTTGCTTTGGTTCGCGCCGTTTCGCGTCATCTTTTTCAGCCTGGTCGTCGCCTATGGCATCGCGACGCGAAAGATCATGGAGGTGGGTCTGTTCTTTCGCCGCGCGATATCTTACGCGCTGCTCACCGGCTATCTCCTGGCCCTCTACGGATTGGTTTGGTGGCTGGTCTTCGGTGTCTTCGATTCGCAACTGCCGAATGAGGCGACATCGCTCGCCCACGTCGTAGCCGCGATCGTGGTGGCGTTCGCCATGGCTCCCGCGCGCGGAGTATCGCAAAGTCTGGCCGACAAACTATTTCTCGGCACCCGGCGGCTCGACTTTCGTTCGACCATGAACGAAGCCGCCGCCATCCTGAAATCCGTCACGACCTTGCAGGACTTGCTCGAGCGTTTCGCGAAGACCATCGCCGGCGCCGTCGCGACGGACACCGTCTTCATCCTGCTGCCGGACCACAACGCCTTTGCCCAACACTACCCGCATCCAACTGCCCGAACTAGCCGCTCGAGCCTTGGTGTTGAGTCAAGGACGACGCGATTATCCAATACTTGGAAACTCACCGGGAAACCCTCGTCCTCGATGAGCTGCATCGCATGCGGCAAACGCCGGAATTGGAAGCGGTCGAGAAACAGATGGGGTCTCTCCAAATCGCGGTGGCGATGGGCATCTTTGCCCGGGAACACCTCGCCGGCGTCATGCTACTCGGACCGCGGCTTTCGGGACGAATTTATGGGAGCGTCGAACAGAATGCGCTCCAGGTGCTCTGCGGGCAGCTGGCCATCGCGATCGACAATGCACAACTGTTTACGGAAGTGCAAAACGCGAAAATCTATAACGAGATCCTTCTGCAAAACCTCACCACCGGCGTGATTGCCGCGGGCGCTGATGGCCGCATCACTGTCTTCAATAACGAAGCCGAGCAGATCACTGGCTCGAAATCGACGGACCTGCTCGATCACTCGATCAAGGATTTGCCGGCCTCAATCCGCGAACTGGTCCAGGAGACACTCCAATCGAAGGACCGGCCGGCGAATCGCGAGCTTATCCTGGATTCGGCCGAGGGAGGCAGTGGTGGTCCGCGCGAGCAGCTCAATCTTTCATGGGCAACAGGGCGAGATGCTGGGCGTCCTCGTGGTTCTCACCGATATCACGGCGCTGAAACGCCTGGAACTCCAGATTCGCCGGAGCGACCGGCTCGCGAGCCTCGGCACCCTTTCCGCCGGCATGGCGCACGAAATCAAGAACCCGCTCGTTTCGATCAAGACCTTTGCCCAGCTCCTGCCGGAACGTTATCAGGACTCCGATTTCCGCGAAACTTTCTCGAACCTGATTGGGCACGAGATCGATCGGATCGACTCTCTCGTGAACCAGCTTTTGCGCTTTGCGCGGCCGGCGAAGCCGCTCCTGAAGCCGATGCATGTTCACACGGTCCTGGAAAAATCCCTTCAGCTTGTCGGGCATCGTCTTTATCAAAAAGAAATCAAATTAACTCGTTCCTGGCAGGCCGATGTGGATACAATCCGCGCCGATGCCGACCAGCTCGAACAAGTTTTTCTCAACTTCTTCCTCAATGCCATGGACGCGATGAAGCGCGGCGGAGAGATGGTGGTTTCGACAGAGATTCGCCCGGCGGAGGAATGGGTCGCGGCCGTGACCGGCGCGAATGGGGGTGCGCACGAGATTCTGCGCATCACGATTCGCGATACCGGCGAAGGTATCCGCAGCGAAGACATCCCCCACGTGTTCGATCCATTTTTCACGACCAAAGACTATGGAACGGGGCTTGGCTTGTCCGTCGTGCACGGCATCATCCAGGAACATGCCGGGCAGATCGAAGTAGAGAGCGAGCTCTCAAAAGGCACGGCCTTTCATATCTTGCTCCCGCTTGTTCGGTTCAAACAAGAGATCGCAGCCGCGTGAATCCCTCTCCCGATTTGCATCCTCTACTCGCAGGACGCGGACCTCGTCCGGCGCATCAAGGCGTTTCTGAGCGCGCTCGCGCAAGTGCGCCATGTCAGTGCGGCCGATCGACTGGATGCCGTGCTTCAGCAGACCGGACCGGCGCTTCTCCTTCTGGATTTGCGCGCGAAAGAGGCCCGTGATCTTCTCGAACAAGTTCAGGATGGCTGGCCGGAAGTCTTGATCGTGGCCCTCGGGACTCCGCGCTCCGAGCCCTTGCGCGAGGCCGAACAGTCCAGCATCCATGCCGCGGAAGATTTGCAGATCGATCGGCGCCGATTACAGGCCCTTGTTTCACGCGGCTTCGAGCATCTGCGGGTGTTGCAAGAAAACCGCGATCTGCGCGAGAAATCGATCGCGCCCGCTATCCTGAGCCGCGGCGGATCGAGTCGATTCCCGAGCGGCGCGAGTCATCGATGCCCCTGTTGCGTTTTCCGCGAGTCCTGCGCCGTTTTGATAACGTCGAGGCCCTGCTCGCCAGCGTGGTCGAAGGGGTGGCCGATGCCACCGGCGTCGGCCGAGTGGGCATTTTCTCCAAGATCAGACAGGGGGAGCGCTATCGCCTCCGGGCAGGCTTGCGCTGCCTCCCGGAAACTTCCGAGATCGAATATGGCGAGCGCGATGCACTGGTCCGCTGGTTCGAATTGCACGCGCATCTCATTTGCCGAAGCAACCTCGGCCAGGCAAGCGAGCAGAAGGAACGCACTCTGATGCGGCGGGCGCTCGACACTTTCGGCGCCGAGGTCATCGTGCCACTGCACGCGCGCGGGAGCATCATTGGCTGGCTTTTCTTCGGCCATCGCCTCACCGGCCAACGCTTCGATTACAACGATCTCGAAGGTCTGATGCTCCTGGCGGAAAACGTTTCCACGGTTCTGGAGAACGCCCTCCTGTATGAAGAGGTCACCCTTCAAAAAACCCTCGCCGAAACCCTTCTCAAATCGATCCCGCCCGGCATCGTCGCGACAGATGAAGAGGCGGTGGTTCGTTGGTTTAATCCGACGGCGGAACGGATTCTCGGCATCACGGCAGCCGACGCTTTGAATCAACCCGTCGAGGCGGCCGGCAGCCGACTCGCCGCGTTTCTGCGCGAGACCCTCGAGTCGAAAGGGAACCTTCCCGCCCAGCAATGGATCGATCCCAAGACGCGGCGGTCCCTCTCCGTGGAAACCCGGCGCCTGCTGGACAAGAAAACGCCGCTTGGCGCCGTGGCTGTCCTCCACGACCTGACCGCCGAGGACAACCTGCGGCAAAAGCAGGACCTGGTCGATCGCGCGGCCTTCTGGACCGATCTCGCCGCAAGCATGTCACATGAAATTCGAAACCCGCTCGTGGCGATCAAGACCTTCGCGCAGCTCTTGCCCGAGCGATTCGATGACGCGGATTTCCGAAAGGATTTCAATGAGATTGTGGTGCAGGAGATCGACCGGCTCGACAAAATCATTACGCAGATCAATAACTTCGCTCACCCGTCCGAACTGGTGATGAAACCGATCGACGTCCGGGCGTCAGTTCAGGAAAGCGATCGAGCTGGCGCGGACGCGCATGAAGAAAAACGGCGTCGCGATCGACACGACACTGCCGAACGACCTCCCAAAAGTGCTGGGCGACGAAACCGCGCTCACCGAGGCTTTCGCACATCTCGTGGCGAATGCCGCGGAAGCCACGTCCGGCCGGAGCAAACCGCGGATTACTTTGGCCGCCAAGCAAATCCGCGAAGGCGAGCACGCGAGTGGAGTGTCGTGACGGTAAAAGACAACGGCAAGGGGATCTCCGCGGACCTGAGGGAGAAAGTCTTCTCTCCGTTTTGCACGACCAAAGCGCGCGGCATGGGATTGGGCCTCCCGATCGTGAAACGAACCATCTTCGATCACAATGGACGGGTCGATATTGATTCGAATCCCCACGGCACCTCCGTGAGCGTCATGCTGCCGGCCAGCCCGAACGGACACTGAAGAATTTCAGATTTCGGATTTCGGATTTCGGATTTAAGGTGGAGTCCTTCCCGAACGGCGTGTCCAGCGCCGCCGCCTGAAACGCGAATCCTCAATCTGAAATATCCTTATGATCGTTACCACCGCTCAGCTATACAAAGTGGCCTACGGAAAATTCGCCGTCGGCGCCTATAACATCAACAACATGGAGCAGCTCCTCGGGCTGTTTCGCGGCTGCGAGCAAAGCCAGGCGCCGTTCATTATTCAGCTCTCTAAAGGAGCGCGAAAATACGCGGATAAGAGGATGCTCGAAGCGATGATTCGCACGGCGAAGGAAATGTTCCCCGAGATAATTTTTGCCGTGCATCTCGACCATGGCGACGAGGAAACCTGTTACGATTGCATCGCTTCGGGCTTCTACAGCTCCGTTATGATCGATGCGAGCCACGAGTCGTTTGAAGAAAATATCGCGATCACAAAGCGGGTGGTGGATCGCGCCCACGAGAAAGGGATCAGCGTCGAAGCTGAGCTCGGGCAGTTGGGCGGCGTCGAAGAGGATATCAAGGTCGACGAAGGCCACGCCTCGCTCACCAATCCGCGAGGAAGCAGTTGAGTTCGTCAAGCGGACCGGTTGCGATTCGCTCGCGGCTGCGATCGGCACCAGCCACGGCGCCTACAAATTCAAGGGCCAGCAAAGTCTTCACTTCGAGGTGATCGAAGAAATCAAGAAATTGATTCCGGGCCTGCCGATCGTGATGCACGGAAGCTCCAGTGTGCCGGTGGAAGAGGTCCAGCGCATTAATGCAGCGGGCGGCAAGCTTGATCCTTCCGCCCGGGGTGTGAACGAAGAGGAATATCTTCCGGCCGCGAAACTGGGCGTGACCAAGGTCAATATCGATACTGATGGCCGCCTCGTCTGGACCCGAGTCCACCGGGAATATTTTCGCGATCATCCCGCCGAGTTCGATTTCCGCCCGCCGGGTAAAATCTTCGTCGAGGAATACGCGAATTTCATTGCTCATAAGAACGGGAAACTTGGCTCAGCCGGGCAACTCGACGCAGTGCGGGCGAGCCTGAAGAAATAGTTAGCGTCCTTCAGCTTTCGGCGAAGCAGCGGGGATTTGTTGCCGGCCGACGGATTTTCCGCGCGGAGAGGTTCTCCGCCTAAGGTCGGGCTTTTTGCGAATTTTGGTCGGCAACAAACAGGCCGGGACAACTTGGCAAGGTTAGTGCTTATAGTCATTATAGTAATTATAAGAACCTGCCGCCATGAAAATACTGCCCCGGGATGCCGCCGAATTCCTCCTCATCGATGATGATCCAGCGATCACCAAATTTCTTGTCACTTACCTCAAGCAAAAAGGCCACACCTGCGAGTACCTGACAGAGGGATTCCAGACGGCGGCGTGGCTCGAGCATCACCAGTGTGATGTCGTGGTGGTCGACCTCAACATGCCGAAAGTTGACGGGATCTCTTTGATCGCGTTCATCCGGGAGATGAGCCAGAACCTGCCGATTATCGTTTTCACCGGCGTGGGATACGACGAGGACCGAATGCACGCAGCCTTGCGCGCCGGCGCTAATGGCTACGTCAGCAAAAATTTGCCGATCGAACAACTTTACTGCGTTCTGTCTCGAGTCCTCGCCACTTGTCAGCAACGGGCCCGCCGCGAAGCGCTGGCTCGTCCCTACCCTGGGTTGGCGGGCGCCGCCTAGCCGCAAGGAATTCAGCGAGATTACCCCGGAGACGCTTCCTGCAGGAGCCAACGGAGCGCCTCGGGAGAAATGCATTCCGCCCCGCAAGCGCTGGCAGTCTCCTGTTCAAGAACATCGCCGGTCGCCACCAGCAGCTTGAATCGGCGCGGCATACTTGCTTGCGAGCCGTTCGATGATGGAATCCGCCGTCTGACCCTCGCGCGAATAGAAGACTTGTATCTCCCCCGGATCTGAATTCACGCTGACCACAGATCCTTTGCCGTCAAAAACCACGGCCACGCGGACCCCCGTCCAATCCTGGTAGTCTCGCAATTTTTTCGCGAGCGCGTCACGAGCGAGAGAGGTGCGGCGTTCGTGCAGGCGGCGCAACTCCGGCCAGGCGAAAATTACGCTGTGACCGTCAACGAGAAGATATTGCGCGCGCACTCTGCATGAAAACGGATTGTCGCAAAGTCCGCTCGAGCCGCTATCCGAGCTCCCGCGGATTAAGTTTCCGGCGTGGGCGCAGCCTGCTTCTTCGGTTTGGCTTTGGCCTTGGGTGCTTCCCGCCGGACCGGCGCGGCTTTCGCCGCCGCTTTCTTGCGATCCAAATAAGCGACGCGACGCCGACGTTTGACCCTGACCCGATGTTGCTGACCCATGATGCGTTCTATAGGACGGAAGGCCGTGCCGGCGCAACGCGAAATACGCCTCAGCCGCCCGAAAACCAGCTCTTACTTGCGAATCGGATTGCTATGCACGCCTCGGGTGAATAGAAAGACAGCCTAGCGGTTGGTTTCGTTTCCCCTTGCAGTGAACACCCCAAGGATACTCGTCGGCGTTTCCATTTTCTTGCTCGCGCTTTCGGCAGCGCTGGGTCTTCTTAATACTCAAAAGACGCGCGGATTGCGCGCCCGGATAACCCAGACCGAAGCCGCGCGTAATGCGGCCGAACGGCTTCGGATCACACGAGAAAACGAGCTGGAGGGACGCGAAGCAGCCGTGGCCGCGGCCAACGCCAGATCCGACGAGACGCAAACGAAAGTGGCCAGCACCGAAGCGGAGTTGATCACAGCGCAAAACGAAAGGAACGACCTCGAAAGGAAACGGCGCGAAAACGAAACCGAGATTGCGCAACTTCGGAAGCGCATCGAGGAATCCGAAGGGGGGCCAGCCGTCAGCATCAATCCTTCGACTCCCGCAACGGCTGATTTGCGGGCCCAACTGGAAGACGCGAAGAGGCAGTTAGATGCCGTGGAACGCGAAAAGACTTTGCTCTCCGACAAAATCAGGACAGCACCGGGGCGCGCACCTCAGCCAGAAACAGAAAAGACCAGGCGGCTTCCCGCCGGAGGAAATCCGGCAATTCGCGGCACGGTGCTGGCAGTCAACCGGGCCTACAATTTTGTCGTTCTCAATCTCGGCGGCCGGCAGGGCGTCGAACCCAATAGCGAGATGCTGGTGTTGCGCGGCGGCTCCTTCATCGGCAAAATCCGGATTTCGTCAGTTGAACCAGCGACCGCTATCGGCGATATCATTACCAGCAGCCTGGCCCGCGGTGTCCAGGTGCAACCCGGAGATACTGTGATTTATGCTGGCACGAATTCCTGAACTCAGTTGTTTCAGACTCATCAGAATCACTCTGATTTTTTGCGTGGCGACCGCGCTCGCTTCCTGCGTGGCGAAAGAGCCGCCACCGCTCATCGCCGATCCCAACGCCGCACGCGACAGCGCTCTCCCTTGGAACGAACAAGCGAAATGGGAGAGAGATGGCTCCGCGGCTGGATTGAATACAGCGGGTCGCCGGTAGACTCGCCCCGGCTAAATCCAGAACCCGGCCGGAATCACCGCATTCTTTGGCACCACGACAATGCCGTCGCGAATGAAGTAATTGCCCGCATCCAGATCCGCCGGCTTTCCCTCCGGCGTAATTACCACGCCGTCCGCAATTCGCGCGTTCTTATCGATAATCGCGCGATCGATCACGCAGTTGCGCCCAATCCCTATAGGCGGTAATTCGCGCTCCGAGCTCGGCGGGTCGGTTTCGTAATAGTCTGCTCCCATCACGATGCTATTTCGAATCGTGGCGCCAGTCTGGATGATGCTGCGCACGCCGATGACAGATCGTTCAAGATGTGCGTCGGAGATGATGCAACCGTCGGCGATGATCGCCTGGCGCAAGGTCGCGCCGTTGATCTTGCTGCCCGGCAAAAAACGCGGGTGCGTATAAATGGGAGCCGACGCCTCGAAAAAACTGTATTGGGGGAGCAAATCGGTCAGGTCCAAATTGGCTTCGTAAAATGCCCGGATCGTCCCGATATCTTCCCAGTAGCCATCGAAGATGTAGGCGCTGACCTGACGCTCCTGGATGGAATGCGGAATGATGTGCTTCCCGAAATCAACCAGATCGTTTTCGAGGCATTCGACCAGCACGTCGCGATTGAAAACGTAAATGCCCATCGAGGCTTGATATAATTCCTGATCGGGCGCCGACCCGATCGAGGTGAGCAGTTCCCGGCTCATTCTGAATTCGTTTAGGACGCCTTCGTCCTTGGGCTTTTCGACAAAACGCGTGATACGGCGGTCCGCGTCGCTCTGCATGATCCCGAATTCGGAAACGCTCTCCCGCACCACCGGCTTGGTTGCCAGGGTGATCTCCGCGCCTGAGCGAATATGCTGGTGGAGCAGGGCGCGGAAATCCATCCGGTAAAGCTGATCGCCGCTCAGGATGATGTAGTAATCGAATGGCCGCTCCAGGAAGTAGCGCATGTTTTGGCGCACCGCGTCCGCCGTTCCCTGATACCACTGGGACCCTTCCGGCGTTTGCTGCGCGGCCAGAATGTCCACGAAACTGCGCGAAAAATTATCGAACTTGTAGCTCGCTTGAATATGGCGATGCAGCGACATGCTGTTGAACTGGGTCAGAACATAGATCGAGCGCAGCCCTGAGTTCAGGCAGTTGCTGATCGGGATATCGACGAGTCGATATTTTCCACCCAGCGGCACCGCCGGTTTCGACCGATCTTTCGTTAGGGGGAACAGGCGCGTCCCGGCGCCGCCACCCATAATGACTGCCAGGGTCCGCTGCGTCGTGCCTGGAGGAAGTGCGGGAGTGGACATAGCGACGGCTGAGTCCGCTGAAAATGATTGGCTTGTCGCGCTCATCTTGGTTCCCACGGAAGCAAATTAACGCAGATTGCCCCCGGTCCCATCAACCTTTTTACCGAATAAGGGTTCAGATTTCGGAGTTCAGGCTTCAGGGGATGAAATTGAATTCTGCATCCTGAACCCTGAATCCCGAAACTTGAGCCCTTCGGTAACGGTCGTGGCCGGCCCTACCGGTTGCGCCCTCCACACCTTAATGTCACGCTCCCCTTCTACATGTGCGGCATTGTCGGATACGTTGGACGTTCGGAGGCAGCTCCCATCCTGCTCGATGGTTTGCGCCGCCTGGAATATCGCGGCTACGATTCCGCAGGAGTTGCAATCATGGACGGCGAGCATGTCGAAACCCGTAAATGCGCAGGGCGAATCGCCGAGCTCGGAAAGCTGATGGCGGAAAAGCCGCCCGCTGGAACTTTCGGCATCAGCCACACTCGCTGGGCCACTCACGGGAAACCCACTGATCAAAACGCCCACCCGCATTTTGATGCGAGCGGGAAATTGGCCCTCGTGCACAACGGAGTGATCGAAAATTACCAGGCGCTGAAGGATCAACTCCTCCGGGACGGCGCCCGCAAATTCTCCTCCGAAACCGACACCGAAGTCCTCGCGCATTTGATCGGCAAAATCTACGATGACTCGGTTGTCCAAACCAGGGATCCGGGTTCCAACGGCGATGCCGCGGCCGTGCCGGTCAACAAAAAGGGACTTCTCGTCGACGCCGTTCGCGCGGCTTTGCGCCAGGTCATCGGCACCTACGGAATTGCCCTCGTTCATCGTGACATCCCGGACTTCCTTGTCGGCGCCCGGCGCGGTAGTCCGCTTGTTCTCGGCGTGGGCAAGGAGGAAAACTTTCTGGCGAGCGACGTCAGTGCCATCGTCGCCTACACGCGGGATGCCGTTTACTTGAACGATTTCGACGTGGTGGCAGTCGAGCGGGACAAGTTTGAGATCAGCTCAGTCGCCGGCGAAGTTGGAAATTACCAGCTCAGCAAAGTCGAGTTCAGCGACGCGGATATCAACAAGGGTGATTATCCCCACTACATGCTCAAGGAAATCTTTGAGCAGCCGGGCTCTGTGCGCGATGCGATGCGCGGCCGCCTCAGTCAGGAAGAGTGCACGGCCAAGCTGGGCGGGTTAAATATGTCGCCGGCGCAATTGCGCGATGTCGGCCGCGTGGTCCTGACCGGGTGCGGAACGGCGCTGCACGCTGCGATGATCGGCGAATATTTGATCGAAGCGCTCGCGCAGATTCCTACGGAAGTCGAATACGCCAGCGAGTTCCGCCACCGCAACACGCCGATGACGCGCGATACCCTCGTGTTCGCCATCAGCCAAAGCGGGGAGACGGCGGATACGCTCGGTGCGTTGCGCGAAAGCCGGCGCAAGGGTTATCGCACGCTCGGCATTTGCAATAACGTCGCCAGCACGATCGCGCGAGAGAGTGACGGCGGCGTCTATATGCACGCCGGCCCGGAAATCGGCGTCGCGGCCACCAAGTCGTTCACGTCGCAAATTGCCATCCTGACCGCGATCGGGCTGCTCCTCGGGCGGATGCGTCACCTCTCGACTTCCGAGGGGACCCGAATCATCGAGGCGCTCGAAGCATTGCCATCCCAGATCGAGGAAGTGCTCAAGCTGAGCGATCAAATCAAGGCGATCGCCAAGAAATACGTCTCCGCCCCCGGGATGCTTTTCTTCGGCCGCCAATTTCATTTTCCGGTCGCGCTCGAGGCGGCGCTCAAGATGAAAGAGATCACTTATCTTTTCGCCGAAGGCCACCCGAGCGCCGAACTCAAGCACGGCATCATTGCACTCGTCCGGCCGGAGCTTCCCTCGGTCTTCATCGCGCCGGATGACGCTGTTTTTTCGAAAAACGTGAACAACATCGAGCAGGTCCGCGCGCGCAAAGGCCCGGTCATAGCCCTCACCTCCGGCGCCGGCGCTGATCGCCTCGCCAAGATCGCCGACGACATCATCACTATTCCCTCCGTGCCCGATTACGTCAGCCCGATTCTGACCGTCATTCCGCTGCAACTGCTCGCCTACCACCTCGCCGTCGAGCTGGGCCGCGATGTCGATAAACCGCGCAACCTCGCGAAGAGCGTCACCGTCGAGTAGTATGGTAGGTTGCGGAGCCGCTGAGGCCCATTCGGTTGATCCGGACTTTCAAGGAGACGAGATTAGCCGTTCCCAGATGGCCTGGTCGTCGTCATTGACATCCTGCAGTCCAAACCCATAACCTTGCGGCGCTCGTCAAGCGCCCCCCAGTGCAAGCGAAAGAAGATTACCTCCCTGAGGCCGACGTCTCGCGCGATCTCGCCGCGCAGGCAGGGATCGAGTGGGTGGATCTTTCGACGACAAACATTCCGTCGCAGGTCATCAATCAAATTCGGGCGGAGGATGCGCGACGGTTCAAAGTTGTTCCGGTCGGTTTCGGCGAGACCGGGCTGATCGTCGCCGTAGGCGATCCGTTCGACATCGATACGATCGATAGCCTGAGCTTCTTGTTGCAGCGGGAAATCGCGCTGGTCTGTGCCAGCCCCGAGGAAATCCGGCAGGCTTTGATCAAATACTACGGCACGCCCGGCGAAATTTCCGATGTGCCAGCGCAAAAGCTTACAAACGATCTGGACCTCGGTCTGGAGATCATGGAGGGCGGTGGGATTAGCGCGACCAACGACGCGGACGCGCCGATCGTTCGTCTGGTCTCAATGCTTCTGATCGAAGCGCATCGCCTGGGCGCTAGTGACGTGCATCTCGAGCCGTTGGACAAAAAGTTTCGCGTCCGATTTCGGATCGACGGCGTTCTTCAGGAAATGCAGGCGCCGCCAAAACGATTGCAATCAGCGATCGTCAGCCGGCTGAAGATCATGACTGGATCGATGAGCATCGCGGAGAAGCGCTTGCCTCAGGATGGGCGCATCCAGGTGAAAATCGCGGGGAAACCGATCGATCTCCGCGTTTCGACGATCCCGACGAACCATGGCGAGAGCGTCGTGATGCGCGTCCTCGACAAATCGAGCCTGATGCTGGGCCTCCCCGAGCTGGGATTTTTCAGTGACGACCAGGAGACTTTCGAGCGGTTGCTCCGGCTACCGGACGGCATTCTGCTCGTAACCGGGCCGACAGGTTCGGGAAAAACCAGCACGCTTTATTCGTGCCTCAATTTCATCAACCAACCCGACCGCAAGATCATTACGGTCGAGGAGCCGGTCGAATACCAAATGACCGGAATCAATCAGGTGCAGGTTAATAACGATGTGGGGATGACTTTCCCAGTCGCGTTGCGCTCCATTTTGCGCCAGGCGCCGAACATCATCATGATCGGCGAGATTCGTGATCTGGAGACCGCCACGATCGCGACGAACGCGAGCCTGACCGGGCACCTGGTTTTCAGCACGCTCCACACGAACGACGCGCCGGCAGCCGTGGCGCGTCTGGTGGATCTCGGCGTGCAACCGTTTCTCGTCGCCTCTTCCGTGCGCGCGATCATGGCGCAACGGCTCGTCAGGCGTCTTTGTCCGAGCTGCAAACAGTCCGGAGAACTAAATGAGACCGAGCTGCGCGCTTTGAATTTGGAAGCGTCAAGTGAAACGAAGATCATGAAGCCGGCCGGTTGCGAGCAATGCCGCGGCACGGGTTACAAAGGCCGGATGGGAATCTTTGAAATCTTCACGATCAACGACGATGTCCGCCACATGATCAACAATCGCGCCTCCACGTTGCACCTCCGTCAGCGGGCTCGCGAGCTCGGCATGCGCACTTTGCGCGAGGACGGCGTGCGCAAGGTCCTCGCCGGTCTGACTTCCCCGGAGGAAGTAATCTCCATCACTCTCGGAGACGCGGATTGAGTCGGCATCTGTCCAAGGTTTGTCTGGCTTTCTGGCGTGCTTTCGGTTGATCTTTTTCTCGGAGGAGAAATGTCCGAAAGCGAACCCGCAGCAGAAATCTCGACAGTTTCCCTTCGAGTTCGAATCATCCTCTATGCCGCCACCTGGTGTGCCGCACTGCTCGCGATCGATGTCCGTCTCTGGGCCTTGGCCTATCTATTCCCCGCAGGACTTTTTGCCTTCCTCCCGCCCGGACAGCCGGACGAGAAGTGGGCCATTCCGTTGCTTTGTCTGGGTTGGGCCATCTACCTCGTCCACGCCGTCTTCCTTTTCCGCGCGAGGCAACGGAAGACTATCTGGATCCTATATGCGGTGCTCTTGCTGCTCTTCATTTGCAACGTCGGCGGGTGTCACCAGATGCTTCGCGGAACGGGATACGGGCGCTGATATTCCCACAGCTTCCCAGTCATGCGGTCCAAGACAAGCGCCGGCCTGCTCATGTTCCGCACAAGACAACGGGAACTGGAAGTATTGCTGGTGCATCTTGGCGGTCCCTACTTTCAAAACAAGGATGATGGGGCCTGGACCATTCCCAAAGGCGAAGTGGCTGAAGGCGAAGATCTCCTCGCCCGCGCCAGAATTGAGTTCGAAGAGGAACTGGGGTTCGCGGCTTCGGGCGACTGGTTGGACCTGGGCAGCGTGAAGCAGAAAGGCGGAAAAATAGTCCACGCCTGGGGGTTTGCCGGTGACCTGAAGGACGATTTCAAGTTCGTCTCGAACACATTCGAGATGGAGTGGCCACCGCGTTCAGGGAAGATGGAACGATTTCCTGAAGTCGATCGCGCGAGCTTCTTTCCGGTGGAGGAAGCAAGAAGGAAGATCAACGTGGTGCAGACTGCTTTCCTCGACCGATTGATCGAAGGGCTGGATTCATGAAAGGCCGGAGAGTTTAATGTCCCGACCGCTCTTCCTCTTCGCGCCCGGGGCTGGCGCTCCTTCGACTCATCCGTGGATGCAACGTTGGAAGCAACGCCTTTCGACGATCGGCGATGTCGAAGCGTTCGATTACGACTACCTGCGGGAAGGACGGAGGCGTCCGGACCCACTGCCCCAGTTGATCGCAGCCCATCGGCAGGCGCTGGTCGAGGCGCGGCGAGGACGAGGCGCAATTCTGATCGGCAAGAGCATGGGTGGCCGCATCGGTTGCCATGTCTCACTCGAAGAAAAGGTGGACGGCGTTGTTTGTCTCGGATACCCGCTTTGCGGCGGAGGCGATCCAACGAAACTGCGGGACAAGGTTCTGCGAGCCTTGGAAACGCCGATCCTTTTTATCCAAGGCACGCGCGATTCACTTTGTCCGCTGGATCTTTTGGAACGCGTGCGCACGGAGATGAAGGCGACGACGTTTCTCCACGTCGTCGAAGGGGGCGATCATTCGTTGCAGGTTTCGAAGCGACAGCTAACGGCTGCGGGCGCAACACAGGAGGAGGTCGATCACCGAATATTGGAAGCGATCGCGACGTTCGTTGCCGATACCGGCGACGAAGCGCGCTCACGAAAGCCCCTATTGTAGGGCGTCTGTGTCAGACGCCGCAGTAGGACTCTCTGTGCCGGGATTTAGTGCTTGGCGCGTCAGTCATTTTACGATAATCCATGAGGAAGCATCTTCGTTATGCACCTAATCCTCCGCTGTTTCCCCGCATCGGTCGGGCTGCAACTCTTCGCGATGATGACCGGCGCCTCGAGCCTTCACGCGGTCACGATCACTGTTACTATCACGGCGGACAGCGGCGCGGGATCGCTCCGTGCTGCGATCGCCGCGGCAGCCAGCAATGGGGACACGATTCAATTCGATGCCACGCTCAACGGGCAAAGCATCACGCTCACCAGCGGCGAACTGGCGATCGACAAGAACATCACGATTGACGGACCCGGTGCGGATCAACTGTCGGTGACAAAATCCTCAGGCGCGCCGGATTTTCGCATTTTTCATATCGTGCTCGGCCATAATGTCAGAATAAAAAATCTCACAATCGATGGCAACGGTACCAGGGGCGCCGGCGTCTGGAATGACGCCACGGTTATTCTTGACGGGTGCGTGGTGCAGGGCTGCCATGGCTACGGAGGTGTTCTCAGTCAGAATTCCTTCTTCGACGACTCGTACCTGGCAGTCGCCAACAGCACGATCAGGAATAACCAGGCTGATGTGGCTGGCGGCGGCATTCACAACGATTTCGTCTTCAATGGTTCCTTTCCGACCCACTCGATCCTAACGATGCAAAACAGCGTCGTGACCAACAATACCGCCGGGAGCTCTGGCAATGCCTCCGGCGGCGGCATCTGGAATTCGGGCGAGATGGATATGACCAACTGCGTCGTGAGCGACAACGTGTCTGGCGGCAACGGGGCCGAATTTCCGTTCGGCCAAGGCGGCGGTATCACGAACGCGGCGTTCTTTTTGTCTGTTCGCAACACCACGATCAGCGGCAACTCAGCCGGCCTTGATGGCGGCGGCATCTACAGCACGGGCGCGCTCACAGTTATTGAGAACAGCACCATAAGCGACAACACGGCCATGGGCATTAATGAGCTCGAGGGATGGGGCGAGGGCGCCGGCGTCAACAACAACGGCGCCGCGGCTTCGATGACGATCACCAATAGTACTCTAAGCAACAATGACTCTACCCGATCCGGTGGCGCCGTGAGCAACCGCGGTTCCCTGACGATCAAACACAGCACCCTCAGCGGTAACAACGCGCTCAAAGGCGGCACCATCGCCAATTACAACGGCGCAACAGTGCAGATTGGGCATACTGCCCTCAAGGTCAGCACCTTCAGCCCCAGCATATCTAACCTTTCGGGCACGATTACCTCGAACGGTTACAATCTCACCAATGACAACGGCGGCGGCTTCTTGACCGGTCCCGGCGACCAGATCAACACCGAGCCAATGCTCGGGCCACTCCAGAACAACGGCGGCCCGGCCTTTACCCATGAACTGCTGACCGGCAGCCCAGCCATTGATGCAGGCAACCCGAGCTTCACGCCGGGCCCTCCGAATGATCAGCGGGGGACCGGTTATCCTCGCGTCTTCAACGGGCGCATCGACATCGGGTCGTTGGAGACCCAGACCGGACAGCCGCCCCCACCAACCCCGACTGCGACACCTACCCCAACTGCGACGCCTACCCCAACTGCAACACCTACCCCGACTGCGACGCCTACGCCCACACCGACCGTTACCGCCACGGCAACGGCGACCATTGCGCCGTCTGCGACTCCGACACAAACACCGACTCTAACTCCAACTCCCACATCGACACCCACCCCAACTGCCAGCCCCCCGCCCGGGATACAGGCGCTCAACCTCTCGACGCGAATGCATGTTCAGACCGGCAATAATGTTGGCATCGGCGGCTTCATCCTCGCGGGATCGGTTCCGAAGCGAGTGCTGCTCCGCGCCGTTGGGCCCGCGCTGGCCCAATTCGGTATTCCCAATCCTCTGGCTGACCCAGTAATGGAGCTGCACGGTCCTCCCGGATTCATTACCCTTTTCAACGATAACTGCGATCCTGGCTCCTTCATTCCGTCTCCTTTTTGCATGCCGGGGAGTCTCGACTCCGTGATCGTCGCAACGCTGGATCCGGGAGCCTATACAGCGATCGTGAAAGGCAAGAATAACAACACAGGCGTGGCTTTGGTGGAAGTTTACGACGTCAATCAGGAAGTCGACTCGAAACTGGGCAACATCAGCACTCGGGCCTTGGTCGGCACGGGGGGCGACATCGTGATTGCCGGGGTCGTCCTGGGTGGCAACTCGCCTCAGGCGGGTCAAGACAGGATTGTCATCCGCGGAATCGGGCCGAGCCTGACTGGCTTCGGTGTGCCTAACGCGCTGGCCGATCCAACGCTGGAGCTGCGGGACAAGAACGGAGCGCTCCTCGTCGCGAATAACAACTGGCAGGATAACCCGGATCAAGCCACGGAACTGACCGCGGCTGGCCTGGCACCAACCAATCCATTGGAGTCTGGCATCGCTGCGACGCTGCCACCGGGTCTCTACACCGCGCTCCTTGCCGGGTTGAACAATGGCACTGGTGTTGGCGTTGTAGAAATCTACGACCGCGGTCCACCGTAGCCTTCACCGCCATCCTGGCCGGAAAGAATTCCGGTCGTAAGTTGATCGTTCCGTCAGCTCAGCGGAAGCCAGTTCCCGGCCTGCGGAGGAGGCTTGGTGTCGGTGAGCGAAAGGTAAGTGTATTCTTGCAGGAGGCGCTCGTAATCCGAGAGGAGTCTCATTCCGTCGTTCGGCTTGAGACGATCGCTCTTGATCGCACTGTCGACTTGAGTCTTGAGCAGACGCATTAACTCGACCTTGTCCCACTGCGTCATGGCCAGCACTTCCCCGATCGTGCTGCCTTCGATGACTTCCTCGATGTACCAGCCGGATTCTTCGTCGGGATCGAGAAAGATGTGCGCCTCGGTCACACGGCCAAACAGATTATGCAAATCGCCCATGATGTCCTGGTAGGCGCCGACCATGAAGACACCGAGATAATACATTTCGCCAGGAATGATCCGGTGCAGCGGCAGGGTGTCCTTCACATCCTGCAAGTCGATGAACTTGGAGACCTTTCCGTCGGAATCGCACGTGATGTCGACGAGCATGCCGTGGCGTTCGGGAGGTGTGTTGAGGCGATGGATCGGCATGATCGGGAACAATTGCCCGAGCGCCCAGTGATCGAGGAGCGACTGGAAAACAGAGAAATTGCAGATGTATTGGTCGCCGAGCGAAGTCTCGAGCTCCTTTACTTCTTCCGGCACAAAACGCAGACCGCGATGCATGTTCACGATCTGCTGGGCGAGCTGCCAGTAAACCGTGTCAATCTTCGCCTTTGACTCGAGATCGAGCAGACCAAGGTTGAAGGTTTGCTGCGATTCCTCCTTGATCTGCTTGATGTCGTGCAAACTCTCGAGGCGATTGCCGCGTTTGAGCCGCTGCTTCACATCCAGAATGTCGCGCAAAAGCTTGTGATCTTTCTCGGTCATCTCGACCTTGAGTTTCGGTGCGGTCTTCTCAATGGAACTGAACGCTTCCACGACGAGCACGGAATGATGCGCCACAATCGCGCGCCCGCCTTCGTTCACGATCGCCGGATGCGCGACGCCCTCGGAATCGCAGACGTCCATAATATTCCAGACGACGTCGTTCGCGTACTCCTGGAGAGAATAATTCGCGGAGCTGTCGAAATCGCTCCGCGATCCGTCGTAATCAACTCCAAGCCCGCCGCCGACATCCAGGTAACCAAGCTCATGCCCGAGCTTGCTCAGTTTTGCGTAATAGCGAGCCGCTTCGCGCACCGCCCGTTTGATCGTGGAAATGTCCGGCACCTGCGACCCGACGTGGAAATGAACGAGCTTGAAGCAATGAGCGAGTCCCGCCGCTTTTAACATCTCGCTCGCCGCCACGAGGCTGGCGGTGTCGAGTCCGAATTTTGCGTTCTCGCCGCCGCTGGGCGACCATTTGCCCGAACCCTTGCTGTACAAACGGACGCGAATCCCGATGTGAGGTTCCACCCCCACTTCCTGCGACGCGCGAATGGTTTGCTCGAGCTCCTCGAGTTTCTCGACGACAATAATGACGGACTTGCCGAGCTTGCGGCCGAGCAGGGCGATGCGAATGAAAGCGCGGTCCTTGTAGCCGTTGCAAATGATCAGGCTGTCCGGGTCCTTGTGCATCGCCAGCGCGGCGACCAGTTCTGGTTTGCTCCCGGCTTCCAGTCCGAAATGAAATTCCTGGCCGGCTTCGACGATCTCCTCCACCACCTCCCGCAACTGATTGACCTTGATCGGAAAAACTCCGCGGAATTGATTCTTGTAACCGAACTCCGCCATCGCATTTTGGAACGCGCAGTTGACCGCTTGAACGCGGTGCCGCAGCAAATCCTGAAACCGGACGACGAGCGGGAACCCGAGGCCTCGATTCCGGGCTTCGTTTACGACGGCGAGAATATCGATCGAGCCGCCTTTTTCCTGCAGGGGTCGCACTTCGACATTGCCGGCGCCGTTGACCGTGAAATAGCCGGCACCCCAGCCATCAACGTTGTAAGTGGAAATAGCGGCGTCAACGTCCCACTCGGTCTTCATTTTTTCGTGCGCAGCGGCAGCCGCAGAGCGCATATTCAATCACCGCTGCGGACATGCAAGCTCGCATCGTGAAAATTTCGGGGGCGAACAATCCCGTCTTCGTCTCGTGATCGTGATCGTGATTGAAAATAGGAAGATCGAGCACGAGCACGATTACGAAGGGAAGCCATGAGCGCACGGCCCCTCGCTTGTTTTTCGTGACTGGACTGATACGGTTTGCGCGGATGAACAAGACGGTCATCGCGGTCCAGGTGCGAGCGGTCCTGCCGACAAGTGGCGGGTGCGCGGTTTTCCTCGGGAACAACGACAAAGTCTTCATTATTTACGTCGATCAAACGGTCGGCAGCGCGATCACAATGTTTATGCGCGACGTCTCGAAGGAGCGCCCCCTCACCCACGACCTGATGGGACATCTCATGACCGCACTCGGCGCGCGCGTGGAACGCGTGATTATCAACGATCTGAAAAATGCCACGTACTACGCGCGCATGATCATCCACGCGGAAAATGAGCTGCAGCAGAAGAAGATTATCGAACTGGATGGGCGGCCCAGTGATTGCATCGCAATGGCGACCCAGCAGAAAGCGCCAATTTACGTCAGCCAGGAAGTTTGGGACGAAGTCGATGACATGAGCGACGTCCTCCGAAAGATGGAGGAGGATGGCATCAAGCCTGATGTCGAATCAGAGTCCGAATCGACGGAAGAGGAATAATCTGTCGTTTCCTGCTTCTGCTCCCTATCCCAGCAAATCGCCGTAACGCGCTTGCGCCATTTCCGTGCAGCGCCCGAGAATCGCAGCCGACGTATCGAGTTCCATAACGTCGGCGACGAGTTGCTGGCATTCGGTGTGAGTGAGACTTTGCACGGCGCGCTTCACCCGCGGGACGAGCGACGCGCCCACACTCAGCTCATCCATTCCCAAGCCGAGAAGCAGGGGCACGAGCGCAAGATCCCCCGCCATCTCGCCGCATACCCCCACCCAGATGTCGTGCGCGTGCGCGGCGTCCGCCACCATCTTGAGGAGACGCAGGACCGCCGGATGGGTGGGCTCATAAAGATGGGCGATCCGTTCGTTGACCCGATCCACCGCGATCGCGTACTGAATGAGATCGTTCGTGCCGATGCTGAAGAAATCGACCTCTCGTGCGAGGCGGTCCGCCGAGATGGCCGCGCTCGGAATTTCGATCATGGCGCCCACTTCCATCTCGTGGTTGAAGGCCTGATTTTCCCGCTCCAGCTCCGCTTTGCTTTCTTCCAGGCACGCGAGCGCGCGGCGTAATTCCTCCAAACCTGAAATCATGGGGAACATGATCTTCACATTCCCGGCCGCGCTCGCCCGAATGATCGCGCGCAACTGCGCCTTGAACATGTCGGGATGTTCCAGACAAAACCGGATGGCTCGCTCACCCAGGAATGGATTCGACTCATCGCCCGAACCCAGCGCCCCCGCCACCTTGTCGCCCCCCAGATCGAAGGTCCGGATGATGAGCGGATGCGGATGCACCTGTTCGGCCACTTTTCGATAGGTCGCGTATTGCTCCTCTTCACTCGGAAGCGTAGTGCGATTGAGGTAAAGGAATTCCGTCCGGTAAAGGCCGATCCCCTCCGCGCCATTGCGCGGGGCTGCGTCCACTTCGTCGGGCAGTTCGATGTTGGCCGAAAGCACGATATGCCGACCATCGCGCGTGGTCGATTTGGTTTCGCGCAAGCCGGTCAGCTGCTCGGCGACTTTCACCTTCCGGTGCTCCAGCTCGCCGTAATGCCAGAGTGTTTCAGGAGTCGGATCGAGAAT
Organism: uncultured Verrucomicrobiae bacterium; assembly: GCA_963850015.1. GTDB lineage: Bacteria > Verrucomicrobiota > Verrucomicrobiia > Chthoniobacterales > UBA10450 > AV80. The sequence goes on along the minus strand of CAWKJF010000002.1, from coordinate 17,807 downwards.
GAGCAGGCCGCTGTAGCCATCGAGGAGGACCTGCTGCCCGCTCTCGAGTTTATCGGTGGCGTCGTGCAAACCGACCACGGCCGGAATCCCGAGCGAACGGGACATGATCGCGGTGTGGGACGTGCGGCTGCCCAGGTCGGTCGCCAGACCCAGCACGTACTCGCGGTTCATCGTGGCGGTGTCCGATGGCGTGATGTTGTGCGCGACGAGGATGTGGGGTTCGCTCAAAGCGAGAAATGACTTCTGCCCTTTCCCCAGGAGATTTCGAATGACGCGTCGCGTTACGTCCTGAATGTCGAGAGCGCGCTCGCGCAGGTACGGATCGTCGATCTTGCTCAGCGTATCGGCGTAATGGGTCGCCACTTCCTGAAAAACGAACTCCACATTGCAAAGATCGGCCTCGAGCTTGCGCAAGACTTCGTCGATCAAGGTGCGGTCTTCGACCACGAGTAGATGCGCGTCGAAGATGCCGGCGTCTTTGGCGCCGATCGATTCGGCGATTCGCTCCTGCATCTCAAGAATCTGGGCGCGCGTCTGAATGAGCGCCGTCTCGAACCGCCCAATCTCATTCGCGACCTGCGCTGGCTGAATACGATGGCGCGCGACCTCATCGCCATCGTCAGGCACGACATGGATCGTTCCGCGAGCGAGGCCGGGGGAAACCCCGACGCCCTGAAACCGCTTCTCCGGTCTTGCGTTATCGCTACTCATGCCGCTCCGAGAGTAGCGGATGTCAAGCCTTCTTAAAGCGCGAAAAATCGACCGCCCGCTCTTCCTGTAGGCCGGGGCCGTTGATCCTCCCGATGAGCGGTGGGATTTGGGCCCATGGGCGCGGTCAGCGCCCCCGTTCTCCAGAAGAAGCTCTCTCAATCCTCGTTAAAACGCCCGCTGATCAATTCCTCGAGTTCTTCCATCGCCCTATCGGCATCCGGTCCTTCGCAGCGAATCATCAGCTTCGACCCCTGCCCGGCGGCCAGCATCATCAAACCCATGATGCTCTTGCCATTGATCTGCTCGCCTTCCTTCTCGACCCAGATTTCCGAGCGATAGCGGCTGGCGATGCGCACGAACATGGCCGCGGGCCGCGCATGCAGACCGAGGCGATTGATAATCGTAATCTCCTTTTCGATCTTCTGACCGCGCGCTGCTCCCGATCTCCGATTCAACAGGCCCATTAAATTTCCTTCTTCTCCATTAGATTGAGCAATTTTTCGTTAAATTCCACTGCGCTGTTTCGTCCCAGACCTTTCAGCTTTTGGTCCATCGCCGCAACTTCGATCAAACGCGCGATATCGCGGCCGGGACGGACCGGGATGGTAATGTGCGGCACCTGCAACTTAAGAATCTCGTAATACCCCTGGTCGAGCCCGATCCGATCAATCTCCTCGATCTCCTGCCAGTCTTGCAAGGTCACGACCAGGTCGATTCGCTTTTCGGTGCGAATGCTTCCAATACCAAAAACCGACGCGACGTTGATGATGCCGATGCCGCGCACCTCCATGTGGTCCCGCGTCAGATCCGGCGCCGTCGCCACCAGCTCGCGGCCCTCGAGAGATTTTACCCGGGTCACATCGTCCGCCACCAGGCTGTAGCCTCGTTCGATCAATCCCAGCACGCATTCGCTTTTTCCGATTCCGCTCTGGCCGCGAATCAAAACACCCACGCCCAGAATATCTACCATGCTGCCGAACTCAGTTACACTGGGCGAAAAATCGACCTCCATCGCAATGGTGGCCGCATTGATAAATCGCATCGTCACCATCGGCGTCCGGAAGACAGCGACCTGCTCCTCATCCGCGACCGCCAGCAGGTCCGGTTCGAGGTGAGCGCCCCGTGAAGTGACCAAGCACGGAATTTTCTGCGCGCACAAGGCGCGAAACCGCTGGATACGCGTCTTCGGCCGAAGACTGTTCAGATACGATTGCTCGGCCGCGCCCAGGACCTGAACGCGCTTTTCGGCGAAGTAATTGTAGAAACCCGAGAGCGCTAGCCCCGGGCGGTTGATGGTCGGTTCCCGGATTTTTCGGTGAAAACCGACCCGCTTTCCTTCGAGCTTCAGGTGAAGCTTCTCTCCGTGGGCCCGAAAAAAACTATCGACGGTGACAACCGGGATATTCTTGCGTTGATCACTGCCTGAAGTAATCGCCTGCGTTATCGGCTTATCGCTCATCCCACCATTCACTTATCGCGGGACGGCGGCAATTTCCACAGCAGATCCAAATTCAACTCCAAGAAAGGCGGTTTCTAAACACCTGCGCTTCGGCAGCGGTGACGGGTCCGCTCCTCCATTCGGGGGAGAGAAAAACCCATACCTTGCTGTTTTGCGGAACGGCCTGGTCTTCGCTTTGAGTTGCAGTATGAAAAACGCAACTTCATCCATCCTGTCAGCCCGCATCCTTGTGCGGCTTATTGCCATCGCCCTCAGCGCAGTGACGGCGCAGAAGGGAGGCGCCGAGCCGACACCGAACGAGCGCGTCTGGCAGCTCAAAGTCGCTGGTCAACCGAGCGGAGGTTTCACCGAAACGAGCGTCACGACTGCCGACGGAAAGGTAAAGACTAAAGAAATAATGTCTTTGGAAATGAACCGCCTCGGCAGCAAAGTTTCGATGACGACCGAGAGCGAGTCTGTGGAAAGTAACGATGGCGTGCTGGAATCTCTCACCGGCTCAATCAGCAGTTCTCAAGCGGCCACGCGCGTGCGAGCGACACGGGTGAATGCCGCTCTGGAAGTCCAGACCGAGGCAGGCGGCAAATCGTACCAAAAGAAAATCCCCCTCCAGGGACCGGTGCTTGGACCGAAAGGGGTCGAGAAGTTAAGTCGTGATAATCTTAAATCCGAAGGCGCGACCGCTTCCTTCCAGATGTTCTCCGCGGAAGTAGCTGGCATTGTCTCTATCACCAGGAAAGCAGTTGGAAAATCGGAGCACGGAGGCCGCAAGTTGATAAAAGTCGAAGAGACGATCGAAGGGATGCCCGGAACACAACTGATCACACTAGACGAGAATGGCCGCTGGGTGACGAGAGAGCAATCGCTGCCGTTCGGTGATCTGGTGATGGAACCATCAACGCAGCCCGCGACCTCGGGACAGGGTGCAGGGCCGGCGGCGAAGCAGGAGGCCACGTTACCGAGCGAGTCCTATGACAAGACAATGGCACGCTCGAATATTTTGCTTCCTGATCCACGCACACTCACCGCTGTCACCTTGAAGCTTCATCATCAAAAGCCAGATCTCGGCTGGCCGGGGTTGGACTCATCCAGCCAGCGTGTCCTGGAAAAATCGGACACTCTTCGTGTCGTCGAGATTCGCGGCTCCAATTCGCCAACACGCCCGAGTGCGAAGTCGGAAACGCCTGATGAATCATACTCGCGACCGAATGCGCTGATCCAGAGCGACGACGCCGAAGTGATTCGAATCGCTCGTGAAGCCACCGGCGAGGTCAAAGGCGATTTCGAAAAGGCCCGGCGTTTGCAGGATTGGGTGAGTAGGAACCTTGATTTCGATCTTGGGATCGCGCTGGCTCCGGCCTCCGAAGTGGTGCGAAATCGTCGCGGAACATGCATCGCTTATGCGGTCCTTCTCGCATCCCTGGAACGTGCCGCCGGTTTGCCGTCGCGCGTGGCCATGGGGTATGCCTACGCGAATGGCATTTGGGGCGGACACGCCTGGTCGGAAGTTTTCATCGACGGGCAGTGGGTTGCCCTGGATGCGGCGCTTTACGGACCCGGCCCCGCGGATGCGGCCAGGCTGTGGTTCGGAGCTTCCTCGGGAGATGATCAGTTGATAAAAGTAATTGCCGCCGCCTCACAGATGTACGGCTACGTGGATTTCCAGGTCGTTTCGTTTGAACGCAACGGAACCACGACAAAGGTGCCGGAAAACACTGCCCGCCACACCATCGAAGGAAATCGTTATTCGAATCCATGGCTCGCGTTCTCGTTCGAAGCTCCGTCGAATTTTCGCTTCACCAAAACGGAGGCAGTCTTTCCCGATCCGACAATCGTGGAACTGGAAGGTCCAGGAGGCGTCCGGGTTTCCGTGAAGGTGAGCAATGTCGGAGCGGATATTGCAACCTCAAAAAAGAAGCTCGTCTCCTCGTTTGCCGAGGGCAAGATGAGCAGCCCCACCATGGGCAAATTGACGGGAGAAGCAGCGTCGACGGAGAAGGCAGCCTGCTTCCTTTTTAAACAAGGCAACTCACTTTGGTCGATCACGGTGGAAGGCGAATCCGCCAACCGGCTTTTGGAGCAGATCGCAACCAGCTGGCGATGGATCTCGTAGCAAATAGAGGAAGTCTGCGCCGGATTGCGGCTCGATTCCGCAAACCCGATCCAGAGAGGTTGGCATGGGAACAGCCGCTGCGCGCCGGGTTGCTGCGGCGGCTGCTGGTGCTTTCCATTCTCGCCGAGGTCGTCTTCCTTGCGCTGGGCTTCGCCGGCGTGGTCCGAAGCAGGCTCTTTCCCTGGATGGCTTTTGAATCGCTCGCCCTTCTGCTGGTTTGCGGCTGGTTCCAAAAACGAGGCAAAGTCGCCCTGGCGGCGGCTTTGTTGATTGTATCTCTCTCGCATGTCGCAGGCTTCGTCATCGCGGAGTATGGCCCCGGCAGCGCCACGCCCGTCTTACTTCTGCCGACGATCATTATCAGCGGCCTCGTTATCGGCGGATATTTCCTGGGAGGGTGGACGGCGACTTGCATTCTTCTTTTGCTCTGTATTTCAACGCCAATTTCAAACGGTGACTGGCCGATGTTCCTGTTTTGGTCGGTCACCTACGGAGCGACCGGCTACCTGACCTGGCTTTTCTCTTCGCATCTCGAAAACCTCGTCGCCGCCTCGCGCCGCGCCGAGCAAGAGCAGCGAGAGGCGGTGGTGGAAGAACGGACGCGCCTGGCCCGGGAAGTTCACGATACCCTCGCGCAGGGATTCACCGGCATCGTGGTCCAGATAAATGCAGCCGAGCAAATTCCCGTGGAAAAGAACCACGAGGTCTGGAGTCATCTCGAACGGGCCCGCGCCTTGGCTCGGCAAAGTCTCGATGAAGCGCGGCGCTCGATCCTGGCGCTTCGTTCAAACGAGCACCAGCGGCGGGAATTGTTGGACGCGATCGAGCTGACCGCGCGCCAGCTTCTGGTCGATGACTCTGTCAGGCTGGAAGCCGTGCGCGAGGGCGAACCGTACGATCTGCCGAGTGAAGTTGAAACGGAATTACTTCGTGTCGGACAGGAAGCGGTCAGCAACGCGATCCGCCATTCCGGCGCGGGCAAGATCAGAATTCTGCTTCAGTATCTGCCGCGTAGCTTAACCCTGCGCATAGAGGATAATGGCAACGGGCTCGCGGGAGATTCCCGCGGACACGGCATCCAGGGAATGAAAGAACGAATGCGGCGAATAGGCGCGAATTTTGAAATTGTTACCCGGGAGGGAGCGGGAACCACGGTGACCGCCGTCGTGGCCACATAGCTTGCTTCATCGATGGCAAAAATTCGCGTTCTTGTCGCCGAAGATCACAACGTGGTCCGAGAAGGTTTGGTTTCGATTCTGAATCGCGCCGGCGATATGAAAGTCGTGGCCGAGGCTCAGGACGGGGTCGAAGCAGTGGCGCAATTTGAGCAAGTCCGGCCCGATGTGGCCGTTCTCGATTTGGAAATGCCGCGACTCAGCGGCTTGGAAGCGATCCGCAGGATTCGCACGAAAGACAAGCAGGCCCGTATTGTTGTTCTGACCACCTATGCGGGAGATGAACGCATTCATCGAGCGCTCGAGGCAGGGGCGAGTGCTTATGTCCTTAAGGATGCGGTGACCGAAGTCGTTCTGAGTGCCATCCGGACCGTCCACGCCGGCGATGCCTTTATCGATCCAGCGGTGGCGGGGGAGCTGGCGAAACACTCCATGTCGGGGGCGGCGCTATCACCCCGCGAAGTTGAAGTGTTAGAGCTGATCAGTCGCGGCAAGAGCAACAAGGAGATTGCGACTGCCCTTTTCGTTGCGGAGAGCACGGTCAAGACGCACGTCGCGACCATTTACGAAAAGCTGAAGGTGACGGATCGGACCGAAGCGGTTGTCAAAGCCATCCAGCGCGGCATCATCCAGGTCTGACCTTTCGCCCCCAAGGTCTTTCGCCAGCTCGAAGCAGTAAATCAATTCGCCGTGGGCTCGATCAGGCCGAAGTCACCGCTCTTCCGGCGGTAGAGGACGCTCACGCGCGCGCTCCGTGCATTAAAAAAAACGAGGAACTGACGATGCGACATTTCCAATTGCAGGACCGCCTCGTCCACAAACATCGGCTTGACCGGGAGCCGCTCCGTCCGGACAACGGCATGTTCCTGATGCTCGTCCTCTTCCGTCGGTTCTGGATGCAAAACGTGCTCGTCGAGGTGCTGCACGAGGTCTTTTCGCGGCCGGTGTTTGCGCATGAGGCGCGTCTTATACTTCCGCATCTGCCGCGCCACCTTGTCCGTGACCGCATCGATCGCGGCGTACATGTCGTCGGTCTCTTCGCAGGCTTCGATTGTGATGTGATTCGAGCAAACGAGCACGACCTCGGCGGAGTGCCGGTATTTCGCGACCTCCAGGATGACATGCGCCTCGATGATTTTGGGATAATCGAGATGGAGGCCTTCGATCTTCCGCGTCACATAATCATTGATCGAGTCGGTGATTTGGAGGTGACGGCCGGTCACCTTGACGTTGGGATGGGCGTTGTTCGATATCACGTGTTTTCCTTTCGCTTACATTTGAAACCGTTCACCGAGATATAATTGCCGGCTGATGGGATCGTTGATCAGAAAATCCTTGGTCCCTTCGCTCTCGACGCGGCCCTCGAAAATCAGGTAGGCCCGGTCCACAATCGAGAGCGTCTCGCGCACATTGTGATCCGTGATCAGGATCGCGAGACCGGATTTGCGCAGGTTCATGACGATCTGCTGCACATCGTAAACCGCGATGGGATCGACCCCGCTGAAGGGCTCGTCGAGCATGAGCAGACTGGGCGAGGTAACGAGCGAACGCGCGATCGTCAGCCGCCGCTTCTCTCCGCCGCTCAAAGTGATTGCGGTGTTCTTGGCGATCCGTTCGATGCCGAATTGGTGGAGCAGCTCATCGCAGCGCTGACGTCTTTCGTACTTGCTCAGCGAAAGCGTTTCGAGAATCGCCATGATATTTTGCTCGACCGTCATTTTGCGGAAAATCGATTCTTCCTGCGGGAAGATAGCCCATGCCGAGGCGGGCGCGTTTGTGCATGGGATAATTCGTCACGTCCTCTCCGGAGAAAACGACGCGCCCGCTGTTTGGCCGAACGAGCCCAACGATCATGTAAAAACTCGTCGTCTTGCCGGCGCCGTTCGGGCCGAGCAGCCCCACGATCTCGCCGGCCCGCACCTTGATATCGATCCCGTTCACCACGGCGCGTCCGCCGTACAGTTTTCACGAGCTGCTCCGTCACCAGCACGTTTTCTTTCGCGACGGGCCTGGCGGAGGGAGGGACTGACGGCGAGGTGGACACTGGTTCGCTAATCACGGCTTGGGTGTGGGCGAGGCGGCATTGGGGTCCTGGCGAATCTCCGTTCGGCTCGGGCCGTGGGTTTCCAGTTGGCCGGCTTCGTTCAGAATCATGACCGTTTCGGGGCTGGTCGCGACGTGGGTGTTGAGACCCTGTTGCACCCGCGGATTGCCTGTCAGCTCGAAACGCCCCTCTTTGGCAAAGTAAACCGCTTTCTCCGACCGGCCGACCATCCGATCGGGCGGGCCGCCGGTTGGTACTGGGTCGATCACGCACCACGCCCACATTGCCTTCTACGATCGCCTTTTCGAAGCTCTCGTTTTGCTTTTTGCTGATGAAAATCGTCAACTTGTCGCCCTGGATATTGAAGCGTGGGTCGGTGACAATGACGTGACCGGTAAAAATGCCGATCGATTTCGCCGAATCGAAGACGGTCTGGTCGGCATAAATTTCGGTAATGATCTGTTCCTGCGGGGCTGCTCCGCCCTTCACGTCCTTTGGTTTGTCGGCCGGATCTTTTGCTGGGGAAGGATTTTCCGCTGGAGCTTTGGCCGGCGCCTTTTCAGGCTGGCTTGCCCGGGGCTCGAGACGAAAGCGTCGACGGCGCCGTGCCCTGGCCTCGGATAATGCCGACGGTCAGCGCGAAGCAAAGAATTGCACCAACCGCCCCAAGCTTTCTCATTCGCCTTCATTCGCCGGAGCCCGGGACTTTCCCCGGACCACCATCTTGACATTCCCATCCAGCGTCCCTTTCCGCGTCAGCATTTCGAACTGCATTTTGTCCCCGGTAATCTCGAAATCCGAACGTTTGACGGTGGTGCGCTCGGAGGAGTTGAGTACCTGCGTTTTCAAATTGAAGACCGAAGTACTCATGACGATTTGGAGGTCTGGCGTCTCGGTTTCCGGAAGGAAAGTGGTGAATTTCATTCCCCTGAACTCGATGTGTTCCTCATCGAGGCGCCGCGTTACCCCCGCCTCGAGCTTCCCGCGCAAACGTCCCTGGAGATCGAAATCCGGCAGGACGAGCCCCTTCGCGTCATGACCCGCGACGATCGGGACGTTGGTCACGCCTTCTTCTGGCTTGGGTCGCGTCTTCGGCTTCTTCGTTTCCACCTCGGGTTTGGGGGTCTTTTCGCCCGCCAGCGCTGCACAACTCAAGAGGGCGAGGAACAAAAAAGCGGAGGGCGCACCCGAAAATCCGGCGCGACCGCTACGAAACGGCAGCATGAATAGCTTTTAACATGCGGAGATGCTTCGGCAACTGCTTTAGCGGAATCTGGTTCGGCCCGTCCGATAACGCGCGCGCCGGGTTGTCGTGAACCTCCATAAAAATGCCGTCGCAGCCGGCCGCGATCGCGGCCCGAGCCAGGACGGGGGCGAGAGCCGCATCACCCGAAGTTGAATCCCCTGCCCCGCCGGGTCGCTGGACCGAATGAGTCGCGTCGAAGATCACGCGGTAGCCCGCTTCCCGCATCCAATAGAGAGAACGGAAGTCCGCCACCAGATTGTTGTAGCCGAAGCTGGTCCCGCGCTCGGTGAAAACGAAGTTGTCGTTCCCGAAACTGGAGAGCTTTTCGGCGATATTCTTCACGTCCCACGGCGCCAGGAACTGGCCTTTCTTGACGTTGACGACTCGTCCAGTTTCAGCGGCCGCCCGAAGGAGATCGGTTTGGCGGCAGAGAAAAGCGGGGATTTGGAGAACGTCGATCGTCTGGCCGGCTATTTCCGCCTCGGCTGGCGAATGGACATCGGTCGTCACCGGGACTTTCAACTCCGCTCCAATGGCGGCCAGAATCTCGCACCCCTCCCGGACCCCTATTCCGCGATAGGAACGGATCGAGGTTCGGTTGGCCTTATCGTAGGATGCCTTGAAAATGAATGGCACCGATTCCGCCCGGCAGACTTCCGCAATGTGCCGCGCCATCCGCCAGACAAACTTTTCCGATTCAATCACGCACGGACCCAGAACGAACGCCGGCTGCCGGCCGCCGATGGTGACGGAACGAATCTTCAGCGGTTTCGGTTTCACGAGAAGACGATCAATCAAAAAGGCAGCTCACACAACGTCCAGAAGGGACGCTAAGGAAGCATGTCCGGAAATCTCCTTACCGTTGTGCTCCTTTGTGCCCTCCGTGTGAGCCAATTCGGGCGCGAACGAGATCATAAATGGCAAACGGAACATAGAGCGCGAAGAAAAAGGCCAGCGCGAGCAGATGCATCTGCAAGAGATAAACAGGCCAATTATCGGAAAGAAAACTCAGGAGCGAAGCCGTCTGCGGTTTGTGCAGCAGATAGCCGTAGTTCACGCCCGTGAGCAGATCGACCACGATCGTGACCACGAAGTACACTTCCGACCACGCGAACGTGCGCCAGATGGATCGAAAATGGGGGCGATACCCGCGGATGACCATTAGGAAGAGGATCCCGATCACGATTCCGGAATGCCCGATGAAAAAACTGAAGAAGCGGATATGAGGAAATGAATGTTGCAGATCCGGGGTCAGAATGGCCTGGGCCGTTCCGCCAATTCCCCAAAAATAGGAGACTTCGAGCCAGCGTTCCCGTCCGGTCAGGAGTGCGACAATGATGGCGATCATGGCCCAATCGCATAACTGAAACGGCAGCTGATTCTGCCACGTCAGGTCTTGCGTAGTTCTGAGGTAAAGGGCGTAGCCGAGATAATTGAGGCCTAGCAGGACGGCGATGACCCGCCCGATGATTCGCTCGCTGCGGGGCCAACGCCCTTTGCGCACGAATGCGGCCATGACAAACGGCAGCGCCACGGTCAGAACGATGACGACCAAATGCGCCAGTCCGAAACGCTCAAAGATCGGCGCGATAGGTGCGGCATCCATCGCCGCGATAAGATCAACGAGGGGACAGATCGACAAGCCCTATCGAATCACCCAAAGATTGCACGGAATGACATCGGTCACCCAGGCGACGTGGGCCGGGAGGCCACCCTCGGAGGTGCCAGGATCGACCGGCACCACCAGAAGAACCGCCTCCACCGATTGGACAAAATCCAGGACCGCATACCCGGTGTTGCCACGGATGCATCTCGCTTCGATCGGCACATCGGTCGGTCCCGCCGAATCGATGAAATCTTCCAGCGCCGTCTCTTCTTCTTCCAGGGTCCGCGCCGGCTCACTCGTGGCCTGGGCGGATTTTTCCCGGGCCTTCGCTCGCGCGGCATCGAAGGTGGTATAAACGCGGACGACAAAGAGTTTCTCGCACTCTTCGAGGGCCGCCAGTCGCAATGCCTTGTGCAGAGCCGCCCGGCCATGCTCGGAATATTCCGCCATCAAAACGATGCGGCAGAGCGGTTTTGGGTTTTGTTCGGGCTTGGTGAACAGCATCACGGAGCAGCTTGCTTCACGCACCAGACGGCGCGCGACGTTGCCCAGGAACTGGCGGAGCACCGCTTCCTTTTCCAACGCGCCGGCCACGATAAGATCAATCTCATTCGTCCGGGCGGCCTCTAGGATCGCAGCCGCCGGGTCGCCCTCCTGATAATGGATGGTCGAATCCTGCGGCAGATCGAGCTCGCGCAGGGCGGAACTGAATTTCCGGGTCGTTTCCTCATCCCGTTTGCCGACGTAAATGAGGTGCAGTTGCGCAGCCAGGCGGTCTCGAATGCGTTTTGCCTCCGCCAACACCTGCACAAAGCGAGGTGAAAATGTGCTGGCCACGGCCACGGTCCGATAAGGTGGATCGATCATTTGTCCCGCGGACTAGTGTCCCGATTTGCGACAGTTCGGCAAGCTTCCTTGGATTTTTGCAGCACAGCCTGGTGCGGTTGCACTTGGATCTTCGAACCTCCCCATTCGACATTCGTCATTCGTCATTCGACATTCCTGCATGATTCGGCGCGCGATTTATCCCGGCAGTTTCGACCCGGTAACGAATGGTCACCTGGATGTGATCGATCGTGCCCGCAAACTCTTCGACGAGTTGATTGTGGCCGTCGCGCATAACGATCAGAAGCAACCACTCTTCACGCTCGAGGAACGCCTCGCCCTCCTCCAGGGAACCGTCGGTTCGCTGGACAACGTGGAGATCGCGCCGCTCGACGGTCTGCTGGTCGATTTCGCGGTGACCCGGAAGGCGACCGCAGTCATCCGCGGTTTGCGCGCCATCTCCGATTTTGAGTTCGAATTCCAGATGGCCCTGATGAATCGCAAGCTCGAAGCCACGGTCGAGACGATCTTCCTGATGCCGAAGGAGGAATATACCTATCTCAGCTCGAGGATCGTGAAAGAAATCGCCCGGCTCGGGGGCAACGTGGAAGAATTCCTGCCGGCTCAGGTCGCGACGGCACTCCGGGCCAAGCTGCAAAAATGAACCCCGAAAGGTTTGGCCAATGAAAATTCATCTTCGACAGATTCACGCCGATGGCTTGCATCTCGAAGGCGAGGAGGAATGCCTGCTTCCCGAGCTGGCGGTGGAGGATGTCCGCTGCACTGGTCCGTTGCGCTACGCGCTCGACTTGGGAATTTCCGAGGGATCGTTGTGGGCCACTGGGTCGCTGGCGCAACCGGTCGAGCTTCGCTGCGTCCGCTGCCTCGAGCCTTTTCCCTTCGATATTGAAGCGAAAGCGTTTTCGATCCACATCGATCTAACGGGGCCGGAGCTCATCGATCTCACCCCTTATTTGCGCGAAGATATCCTGCTGAATCTGCCGCCGCATCCGCACTGCGACCGGGAAGGCAGCCGGGTCTGTCCGGCGGAACCGGGGACGGCCGCCGACGCTCTAGCCCACGAGGAGGACCGCAAACGCCAACCGGATTGGAGTGCGCTGGATAAGTTGAAGTTATAGCGGGAAACTTGTGCACCTGACCTTGATCTTGCTCCTGATCTCGCAGGAAAGATCACGATTAGGATCAGGATCGAGAGGAGGACTTACGGTTGCCTTTCGCGGAAAGCCTGCTTTCCTGATTGCCCTTATGGGAGTTCCCAAACGCAAAACTTCGAAGATGCGCCTGCGCACCCGCAAGGCGTCGCACCGCTGGCGGCCTCCCCAGCTTAATAAATGCACGCAGTGCGGAAGCACTGTCGCGTCGCATACAGCCTGTCCTTCCTGCGGTTACTACAAGGGTCGGCAGGTCTTGACGGTGGAAGCGTAGCCGTTGGACCGTTAAAGTGTTAAAGAGTTGAAGCGTAAGAACCGCTGCAACGCTTTAACTCTTCAACCCTTCAACGTTTTGATTTTGCATTCGCGCCCTGAAATCCACAAAATCCCGCACCGATGAAAATCGCGCTGGATGCCATGGGAGGCGATTTCGGCCCGCCGAATATTGTCGGCGGTGCAGTCATGGCGCTGAAGGAGTATCCCCACATTGAGAAGCTCTTTCTCGTCGGCGATACGCCACGCATCGAAAAAGAACTAAACCAGCACGGCTGTAATGACCGCCGCATCGAGATCGTGCACGCCACTCAAGTCGTCGAGATGAGCGATGGCGCGGTCGACGCGGTGCGAAGGAAAAAAGATTCGTCGGTCAGCCGCGCGGTTGATCTGGTCAAGAAGGGAGACGCCGATGCGATTGTCAGCGCCGGCCATACCGGAGCCGCGGTGGCTGCGACCACGATAAAGTTGCGCACCCTTCCGGGGGTGGATCGGCCCGGAATTGCGGCGGTCATGCCATCGGAAACGAATATTTTTGTCCTGATCGATGCCGGCGCCAACAGCGATCCGCGGCCAGACCATATGGTGCAATACGCCATCATGGGCTCCGTCTATTCGCGGCACGTGCTCGGTTACCCGAAGCCAACCATTGGCTTGATGTCGATCGGGGACGAGGACATGAAGGGAAGCGATCTGACCAAAGAAGTTTTCAAGATGCTCAAACAGAGCAAACTGAACTTTCGCGGCAATATCGAGGGCCACGACCTTTTCGCCGACCCGGTCGAGGTCGTTGTCTGCGACGGCTTCGTCGGCAACGTGATTTTGAAAACATGCGAATCAATCGGAGACGCTATTTTCAAATGGCTCAAACACGAGCTGATGAAATCGAAAACGCGGATGGCCGGCGCCTACCTCGCCCGCAACGCCTTTCGCACCATCAAGAAAAAAGTGAATTACGAAGAGTACGGCGGGATGCCGTTGCTTGGGGTGAATGGCATTTGCATTATTGCCCACGGCGCGAGCACGCCGCTGGCCATCAAAAATGCCCTGCGCGTCGCCGCCGAATCGATTGAACAGCAGGTGAACCCGCATATCGTCGAGGAAGTTCGCCGCTATCATGAAACGACAACCCCGCTCGAGCCCGCGCTCCGGTAAACCGCGGCGCACTGTTTCGATCATCGGCACCGGCAGTTACGTGCCGGAAAAAATTCTGACCAACGCCGAGCTCTCGAAGATGGTCGATACGTCCGACGAGTGGATCACAACTCGGACCGGCATTAAGGCACGCCGCATTGCCGCGCCAGATGAATACACCAGCGACATGGCGACCAAAGCCGCCCTCGCTGCCATCGAGCAGGCTGGGATTTCAGCGAAGGAAATCGATCTCATTCTGCTCGCGACCGCCACGCCCGACATGACGTTCCCATCCACGGCCTGCCTCGTGCAAAAAACAATCGGAGCGACCAAGGCAGCTTGCCTCGACGTTTCGGCCGCCTGCGCCGGCTTTCTTTACGCGATCGAAATCGCACAGCAATTCATCACCTCGCATACCTACGAAACCGTGCTGGTTATCGGCGCGGAAAAACTCAGCTCGATCACCAATTGGACCGATCGCAACACGTGCGTCCTTTTCGGTGACGGCGCCGGGGCGGCGGTCTTGCGGCACCGAGGTGGGGGACACGGGGTAATCGCAACGCACATGGGCAGCGACGGCCAGTTCGCCGACATCCTTTTCATGCCGGGAGGGGGCTGTCGCACGCCCATCACCCGAGAAAACGCGGACCAGCATCTTCAAACCATCCACATGTCCGGCAAGGACGTTTACAAACAGGCTGTAATCGCAATGCTGGCGGCGTCCAAGATCGTCCTCGAGCAAGCCGGGCTCACCATCGATGATATTGCCTGCGTCATTCCCCATCAGGCAAATCTCCGAATCATCGAGGGGATCGCAGATCGGCTGAAGATTCCGCTGGAGCGGTTCTATGTGAATCTCGATCGCTACGGGAACACTTCCGCCGCAGCGGTGGCCATCGCGCTCGATGAAGCAAACCGCACCGGTCGCATCAAGGCCGGCGATTATGTGCTCATGGTCGTTTTCGGCGGCGGACTGACCTGGGCCAGCACGGTGATCGAATGGTGAAGCGATTTCGGATTGCGGATTGCGGAAACCGGAAAGAATAAGACTCTTCCTTTCCCAAATCCGGTATCCGCAATCCGAAATTATGCTCATCGAAACCCACGCGCACCTCGACTACCCGGATTATGCCGGGGATTTCGATGATGTTTTGCGTCGTGCCACCGACGCGGGGGTCACGCGCATTATCACGATTGGCACGTCAGTGGAGAGTAGCCGGCGCGCGGTCGATCTGGCGGAGAAATATCCGAACATCTTTGCCGTAATCGGCGTTCATCCAACCTATGTCGAGGAATCTGGCGAGGACGTGATTACGCCCTTGCGCGAGCTTGCAAAAAGCTCACGCGTGGTGGCCATCGGCGAGACTGGTCTGGATTATCATCGGCTCCCGAGTGTCGAGGTCGCAAAGGAACGCCAGACGCAGGTTTTTTCGAAGGTGCTCCAGACTTCCATGGAAGAAGAAATTGAAGCCGACATCCACGATGGCGCTTACAAATCGAAACAGGCCAGTATGTTTGAACAGCAGCTCGATCTCGCCGCCGAGCTTGGGCTAAATGTCGTCATTCATCAACGCGACGCGTGGGATGACACGCTCGAGATCATGAAACCCTTCGCGGGGAAGTTGCGCGGGGTCTTTCATTGTTTCGGTGGCACTCTGGAACAGGCGCAGGCTGTCATCGATCTTGACCACCTCGTCTCCTTCACCGGGATCGTAACTTTCAAAAACGGGCTGGCCGTGCGAGCGGTAGCGGCGCGAGTATCGCTTGGGAAATTCATGGTCGAAACCGATTGCCCGTATCTCGCGCCCGTCCCATTCCGCGGAAAACGCTGCGAGCCTTTTCACACACGCCTCGTGGCCGAAGCGATTGCCGCCGCGCGGGGCATACCGCTGAAGGAAGTGGCCGACGCTACCACCGAGACCGCCGAAAAATTCTTCCGCTTCGCCCGATGACGATTCGCTCTGCTTGTTTGCTTATTGCCATGTCGGTGGGCCTGACTTCGTGCGTGTCACCGGATACGCGCCACCACGTCGTCATCAGCGTGCCCCAGCAACGGCTGGCGCTGCTCGATAATGGCGCTCTCCTCGCCACCTATCCCGTTTCGACCTCGAAGTTTACCCTCGGTGATGTGCCGGGAAGCCGCGGCACTCCGCTGGGCGAACTCGAAATCGCCGAAAAAATCGGCGGTGCGGCTCCAAGCGGCGCGGTTTTCAAGGATCGCCGGCGGACAGGTGAAATCCTCCCCCCGGATGCCCCAGGGCGTGATCCGATCGTGACGCGAATACTGTGGCTGCGCGGCCGCGAGACACAGAACGCGAACGCGTATGGCCGCCATATTTACATTCACGGCACACCTGAGGAGCGAAACATTGGCCGGCCCGCGAGTTACGGATGCGTGCGGATGCGCTCCCGCGACGTAATCCAGCTCTACGACATTGTCGGTTGGGGGGCGAAGGTCACGATTGTGAATGAACCATTGGAAGCGGTGGTTCCAACGGCAGGGCCGTCGACGGACGTCACTGCCGCGATGCAACAGTAATTTGGTAGGGACAGCGCGCCGCGCTGCCCGCTGGACGCCGCCAGGCATCCTTACCCTTACATCCTTACCCTTACGGGAGCTTGCCGAGGTGCCGCTGCGCGGTCGTGCGCGAAAACAATTCAATGTCCGCATCGACCATGATCCGGACAAGCTCGTGAAAGCGGACTTTCGGTTCCCAATCCAGAATCCGCTTCGCCTTGGAAGCATCGCCGATCAGCAAATCGACTTCGGCCGGCCGCTCATAGCGCCCGTCGTGCTTCACGTAATCATTCCAATCCAGGTCGACGTGCCCGAAGGCGGCCTCGACGAATTCGCGGACCGTATGCGTCTCGTTCGTCGCCAGCACAAAGTCGTCGCCTTCGTCGTGCTGCAGAATGCGCCACATGCCTTCCACATATTCCGGGGCGTAACCCCAGTCTCGCTTTGCCTCCAGGTTGCCCAGGAACAGCTCCTTCTGTAGCCCGAGTTTTATCGCGGCGACCGCCCGCGTAATTTTCCGGGTCACAAAAGTTTCGCCGCGCCGCGGACTTTCGTGGTTAAACAAGATGCCGTTGCTCGCGCACAGACCGTAACTTTCCCGGTAATTCACCGTCGCCCAATAAGAGAAAACCTTCGCGACGCCGTAGGGACTGCGTGGCCAGAAAGGCGTCGTCTCGGTTTGCGGGACCTGCTGCGCTTTCCCGAACATTTCGCTGCTCGAGGCCTGGTAAAATTTCGAGCGGAGTCCGGCTTCACGGATCGCTTCCAGGATACGGATCGTGCCCACACCGGTGACATCCGAAGTGTATTCCGGAATGTCGAAACTGACCCGCACGTGGCTTTGCGCCCCGAGATGATAGATTTCATCCGGCTTCAACTCGTAGAGCAGCTTCACCAAATTGACCGAGTCCGCCAGGTCACCGTAGTGCAGGAAGAGCCGGACCCCGTTGATGTGCGGATCGGCGTAAAGGTGATCGATCCGCGACGTGTTGAATGTGCTGGCGCGGCGGATGATACCGTGAACTTCGTAGTCCTTCTCTAGGAGCAGATCGGCCAGATAGCTGCCGTCTTGGCCGGTAATGCCCGTGATGAGCGCTTTTTTCATGCGGCGTCTGGCTTTAGCTCATCGTGAGCCCACGGGCAACTGGTTTAGCTGGTGCCACCGGCAAACTTGCCAGGACAGCACGTTGCGCGGCGATCAATTCAGCGATTCCCTTCTTCCCAAGCGTCAGCATCTCGGACAGTTGTTCGCCTGAAAAAGTGGCCTCTTCGCCCGAGCCCTGAAGTTCCACGAATTCGCCATCTTCCGTCGCGACTAGATTGAAATCCACGCTCACGCTTTTGTCTTCTTCGTAATTCAAATCGAGAATCGACTCCCCGTTCAATACGCCGGCGCTCACGGCCGCCACCAGTTTCCGGATGGGCGGCGCCTCGATCTTTTTGTCATCCGCTAATTTCCGGCAAGCCACCGCCACCGCCAGACTCGCACCGGTAATCGCCGCGGTGCGCGTCCCGCCATCGGCCTGGAGGACGT